>DCMZ01000007.1:0-179 GCA_002321895.1 Bdellovibrionaceae bacterium UBA1609
GGACGAGGCATTGGCATCGGTCGCGGTGCTGGCATTGGACGAGGCATTGGCATCGGTCGCGGTGCTGGCATTGGCGCAGGCATCGGACGAGGCATTGGCATCGGTCGCGGTGCTGGCATTGGACGAGGCATTGGCATCGGTCGCGGTGCTGGTCCCGGCATTGGACGAGGCATCGGCAT
>DCMZ01000007.1:547-41420 GCA_002321895.1 Bdellovibrionaceae bacterium UBA1609
ACGAGGCATCGGCATTGGACGAGGTCTTGGGTTTGGACGCGCGTCAGGTACGCACTGTTGACGTCTCGGACTCCAGTGGTATCCCGCTCTACAACGTCTAATTGGATCTCTGTCTCTTACACAACGTTGTTGTCTACGATCCCAGTGACGACCATGACCACATCTTACAGGTGGTCGAACAACATCTCTAGGTACACAACGTTGACGACGGTGATTCCAATCATAGCCTGGTCTACAAAGCCTTGCTCTTCTTTCACATCGGTAGCCATTCCAAAATTCTCCAGAACGACAACGTGGACGGTTTTGTACACATCTGTCACGAGAGTAATCCCAGTGATATCCAGGACGACAAGTTCTAGTATAGGCAGGAACACATCGTTGACGACGGTGAGACCATTTTTCACCAAACCCACAACGATACCCCGTGTTTACACAACGTTCGTAGTAGGGATCCCATCTTTTATTCAATGGACAACGTGGGTAAGACTCCCTCACACATCTATTTAAGTAATGATCCCAATAGAATCCTCTTCCACAGTAGTTTCCAGGAGGAGCTGGACGATAATCAACACAACGATTTCTATCGTAATCGAAGTATTCTCCAGGACGACATTGATAGTCGCTTGGTGGACGACAATAACCTAACTCAAAATCATATGAGTAGCCCGGAGGACAGTAGTTATAGTCATCATCGTAGTCAGTACTCTCAATCACAAGAAATTCAAACTGCCGGTAGTTCTCTGTCACTTCGGAACCAAAACCAGAGTATGAGATGACTGTAGTGAATGTGTAGCTTCCAGCTGTAGTTGGTCTTCCTACAATTTCAACCTTCTCAGTACGAGGGTTAAAGTCGTAACGAATTCCCGGAGGAATCTGACCCGTGGCTACGCCCCCTTCAATGATCTCTTCTCTATCAATATCTATGTATTGTTCGAAAAGTTGATCTTCGATGGCCGTAAAGTTAGGCTCATCCAATCCATACTTTGGATAGTACAGACTGTCATTATCCGCAGAATGCAAACAAACTTTCTCAAAGTTATAGTTATTTGCTGCATCTTCTGCTTCCAGTGTAAAACACCAGCGTCCGGTGAATTTAGGTGTTCCATAAATTAGAACACTGCCCGTTTCTGACTGCTCTACACTTAATCCAACAGGTAACTTTTCAGCATCGTATCCCCACTGGATTGGTTCTTGATAGTCACCTTCCAAGTAAACTTCGATTTCGGAATAGGTTCCAAACTCGAAACTGGTATCGTCTTGGTCAACGATAACTTGAAAAGGTGCGTTTTGTGACCACGCCATTGCACTATAAAGCAGCAATAGTGTGGCAATTATCCCCCTAATCATTATTTCCCCCTGATTATGTTTCTCTAAATGGTGTCATTGCGACTTTCCTTTCTTTAAGAGCAAAACCTGGACCAAATATGGAATGACTTCCACACTTCCAAAATTAAATGATGCATCATTTGAAAATGGACAGAGGAAATATGGGATCCCCCCTGGACCCTGTACTCATGTCTAGCTTCCACATCGGTGGATTACACAGCTATTAATTCCGAGTAGATTTGTTACAGCCCTACTTATATAGATAACGAACTTTTGAATAACGTTGATTCAATGAAAACTCTTTGTGCCGCTCTATTATGTCTACTGCCTTGGTTGGGATACGCTTCTGAAAATAACGAATTTCAAGAGGTCTCCGTCAACTTCACATCCAATGACCAAGCACAGCATTGGATTGCAAAGTCCTACGAGCGAGCCACAGAAAAGTTTATCTCAGGCTTTAAAAAAATTCAGACCGTGGATAACTCTGACAAGGCGGACTACCTATGGGCCGGCCAATTAAAGAGCAAAGAAATAGAGTATCAAATCGTAGAGAGAGCCACGGGTGCACTAATTTCAGAAGGCTCTTTAAGGGTTGGAGAGAAAACCAGCTCCATTCAGTTAGAGGTTCTCGATGCAGTACGCCCATTGGTTCGAAATGGTGGCTTAGTGGATCAAATGATCAGCCGAAGAAATCAAGTTTTCCATGATATTCCCTTGAACCTAGCTCAACAGCACCTTCTCAGAATTCCAAAGAGCACTATGAGTGCAATCTCTCTCGTTGGTGGAATCAGCTGGGGCATAGTATTGTTGATTTTATTCTCAATGATTTTTGGCACACTACACGGCCTAGAAAGAATTTGGCATTGGAATCTAGCACAATACACTCTCTCTTTTATTGAACTGACAGCCATTAAAACCATCTTTGCTGTCATCACCATTTCACCTGTAATAATAGCGGCTCTAATTCTCATTCAAAAATTGAACTTTAATGCATTTTTGGTTGGGTATGTCCTAGTTCCTATTTTAACACTTTTTCTTTTTGCACTTATCGTAACATTCGGTGCTATTTTAACACGTTGGCTGGATATCTATTATATCGATGTAAAATTAAAACATGTTTCCATATGGGACCGACAAATCAAAAGATACTTCTACGGCCACTTGCGGAGACTCGGAGTCAACATTCCCCACTCTGTAATAGAAAAAGTAATATTTGTTCCTGGGAAAACTAAACATATCGGGGTCTATGGCGGAGGTTTAGTTAGAAGTCGAATCGTAATTCCAAGATCATATATCGAGTTGGCTTTGGGAGAGCCGGAAGAAACACCCTATGACAGTCTTGAGCAGACTCCCGACAATGCCAACGAACCTCTCGCTAGAATTCTACCAAAAAAATGGGATAGCTCAATCCAACCTAAGTTGAATGAAAAAAACATCGAAAAGGCACTCTCAAAATCCATTTTTCCACTCACTGTTCGTCAACAATTCTCAGAGCCCACTGGCGGAAGTGGAATCCCCATGGAACATTCAGCAGGGGTATGGGGCCACATTCGACCCAATCCAGAAAAAACGGTCGGCCTAATATCGGATAATCTTCAAGATCTTAAAATTGTGAGAGAGCTACTACAAGAACACCAAGTTCATTTTGCAAAACTACAATTCGACGAAGAATACGATGATAGCGACCCCAACACCTATGACTTCTTGTTTGGCGCTATTTTGAGAGAAGTAGGAAAGGTACACAGGAAAGAATCATTATTCTTTACTTTCTTTCTAGCCATGGAAAAATGTATTCAAAAAACCAACGAATTCATAATTAACTACTATAAAAAATTAAAGGATCTCTACACATCAAACTTATCTAAACACTACAGCATTATTGACGATGGCTATGTAGTTCTACACCATGGTAGACATCATTTAGCTCAATTCTTATATTTACAACTGAGCTATGATCAATCACTTCTTTCTCTTAGGGCCAGCCACCAAAATCTATTTCTCTTTTCTAGCAAAATTTTTTCCAAGTTTAAATCCATCGAACCCGAAAGTATTGACCTTAGAAAAAACAGATCCACTCTTAAAAACAGACTACTTTGGCTATCCAGGTATTTCTCTTTCGCACTCCCCGACTACCCATACATCAAACGCAAGCCAATAATTTCCATTGGCCTTGGGGTTGCCGCATTGATCACTGTGATTTTAGAAATCTACACATCCTACTCGTACTCTCAAGTTTACCTGGATAAAAAAATAGCTTTTACAAAAGAATTAAACATGTATCACCAGCAAAAGGAGAAATAACATGGCTCAAGAATCCAACTTCTACAAAGCCCTTAGTCGCCGTGCTTTGATCATTAATGAAACTGAGGCTGGTGCAGGATTAAGTGGTTTACTCGGTCTTTTAGTACTTGGTTTATTGGCAACGGTGTTCTTTATCACTGAAAACTATTTTATCTCACTCTTCCTAGTTTCAATTGGCCTATTACTTTATGTCAGCGGCAAAGAGTTTTCAAAAATCCTAATGTCTGCATTTACAATCTTTTTTAGCAGTAAACATTTGGTAGCTAAGGCGGCATTTCTCCAAGACACACTCGGTGCGCTTGATGAGGTTCTTAAAATTAAACGCAGTAAATCGAGAGCCTACATTGGCCAACCCCTGGAGAAAAATGCCAAAATCATACTACCGAACAACCCCCTCTCTGTTGATATTCAGAGGCTGCTTGAAAGCGATAAGGACCCCTCCTACGCAGAGTTTATAGCTCACTCTTACTATCATCAATGTCATGAGCTCTATGACTTTTCTAACGAAAACTTCGACTTTGTCTCCAACGTTATGCCTCTATTTGGGCTTATTGGAACCATAGTTGGACTCATTTCCATGTTCGACACTCTTGGAGCTGACGTAACAGTCGAAGCGCTATCTCCGCAGCTGGCTCTTGCCCTTAAAACCACTCTTTATGGAGCCATTTTTTCATCAGTATATAGAATCGTGGGCGTGAGATTCAGTCAAAGACTCGCCTCACTGGACTATGACTATGAAGCCTTCATAAAAGCCTTAACTGCTCTCATTGAGAACAAAGCCACAATCGAGGTCGAGTGAATGGCCCGCCAACTTAAATCTTCTAACTCCTGGCAAATCATTTACATGGATCTTATGACCATTATTATGGTTTTCTTCGTTATACTGTGGTCGATCAATCAAGGGAAAGACATTGGAATTAGCGAAACCGTTGGAGACCAGACAGCCAACATGCTGAAATTACCCGGCGATATTCTATTTAAACCTGGAAAATCCAATATGACTATTGATGGGTCCGAGGTTTTTAAGCAAATCTTCTCTTCTAACAATCAAAGCGTTCTCACCTTCCAATCAAATAGCCTCACAAAACGCATGCTGGTAATTCATGGTCATACTGATGGAGATGGCAAGAAGTCAGAAAACATTGAACTTGGTTTTCTCAGAGCATTGGCTGCATACAAAGAGATACAAAAACACAGTCCAGACGTTGTGGATCACGCCATCATCTGTACTCACGCCGACAATTCTCCCGAGCAAGAAGTACCCAAATTCAAAGGAAAAATTACTAAAGAACAACGAAAGGTACTTCGTGCGGCAAAGGCTAAAAATCGACGAATTACTATAGAAGACAAAATTGTAGATCTTATGGATGGTCCTTAATGAGTTTTGGCACAAAGTCAGTGACTACAACATTTGTATTTTTATCTGCGATCCTATTTTTTTACCAATCAGATCTGTCCAGATCAGAGAACCTTCTGCAAGTGGACGCCACCTCAGCACTCTTTATAGGAATTGTTTCAAGCCTATTCGGTATTTTTGTATACCAATGGACTGATCCACGCTCCCCTTCCCGATATAATATTGAAGTAAGGAGAAATCTTTCACATTCTCTAGCAATCATCCTGGCACAATTTAAGTCCATTTTCATTACTGTTGATAAAAATGATGATGGAATGTCTTTGGAATGGCCACGATTTTTGCTATTTCTACAAATATTTTCTAGCCTCCTTCTATTCTCATTAGTGCTATTTTCACAGAGAGAATTGGCTCTATTGGAGAAGATACCTCAACAACTCAATTGGGGATCCACTCGCTTTTGCGAGGACCCAAAAGATAGGCTTAAGGATGCAGAGCAAAGGCCCGAATGCCAACTTTTGATCCGAGCTCACCAATTAGGATATGCAGACGACCTGGGTGACTGCGGTGTTATAGATTCCGGAGAACCAAAATGGTGTGACCTCAGAAGAAAAGACGAACCCTATCTACACTATGCCTACCGACGTCTCAGGAAGAGCGCCGACAACTTACAGAATTTCCTCGATAAAATTGATAGTAAACATATAGAAAAGCAATACGAACAGGAAAAAAATAGATTTACCCCGTTAGCTCTTTCACGAATGAGTGAACTGGCTCAGAATCCTCGCTCAAGGCATTTCATCATTATGAATCTGCCGGAACCCTCAGGTTGGGCATGGAAAAGTCGCCTCAACTCACTCATTCCATCAAGATGTATTTCAGAAAACGACAAATTCCCCAACCGCTTACCAGAGGTGCGATCAAAAACGGATCTCTCCAACAACATAGTCATGTCCCTCGGGCACCTGTTGTTTGACAGTAAATACAGTAAAGTGATCGGAAGCTGTAAAGAGTACACCTACATTTGGAATCAATCAGATACGATTTGCCAAGACCTAAGAAAAGATACGGAAGCCACGCTAAAACAGCTTAGAATTAAAAACGAAATCACAGAGGTGATTGAACGTCAGAGAAACAATCAATCCGCCTATGCGGATAGAAAAATCCTCCAACCCAAAGACGTAATCAGTCTAAACTGCCTGCAGTACGGAAAACCCAATGAACGTCAAAAAGTCTATGCAATAGAGGTGGATGGAGTTTCCCTTTGGCTAAAGATATTAAACTACCCTGAACTGGAGTATTCAGTGGGAGATTCAGTTCAATCCCTTTTAATTAGCTCTAAACTAGCTAGCATCCGATTTCACTATGGCAGGCTTGTAAGTAAATCAAATTTCTCAGCAGAAGACCGGCTTTCCGTCGAAATAGATCTTGTAAACCAAACTGACTTTCCACTCACTCGCCTGGTTTTCCTGGAAGATTTAGATGTCTACCTAGGATCTAGCTGGATCAACGAAAGACAAGACTACCTAGAAGTCTACCCCTATTATCTCCACTTAGGAAATCTAGTCGATACATTTAGAACTGATTACGAGCAAGGACGGGGTAGATTATGAAGTTGATCTCACCAATATATATTTTTATTTTTCTAACCGTTAGCTCGTACTCAACAGCTAGTGATTATCAATTTAACCAACCTGAGCGAGAAGGTGTAATCAAAGACAGTCTCCAGGCGCTTATATCCACTCCGAAAGCCGAGCTATCAAACACCTATAAATTCTTAAAAGTAGTGAGTAAAAACCAATGCATCTCTGCTGTTAAACAACTCGAAATTCAATGCTTAATCGAAGCGGCCCACCGGAACTGTGAAACATTCAAAAGCATCCATCGAAAGAGATGCAAACTGTACTCTGATATTGCTTTATCTGTCCTGTTTGAGGAAAAACGGGTCATCACTCGGTCCATCAAATCGAAGTTGTCTAAAATGGATAATGATTCATTGCCCAAAGCAATATTTGAAGAGGTTCAGAGGCATTTATCTATTATCACCCTGGATTGGCTCGCCTCCCCATTTTGGAATTGCGATACACCCAACATGGGATGTTATGCCAGGTCTATACACAGATACTGCGACCACTACACTAATTCTAAAAATGGCTCTTGGCAGGGCTGTGTTGCCGGACTTTCATTTAATATAGGATTGAACTACAAGGACAATTAATGGCTAGAAATCTTTTTAAACTACTAGAAACAGAAATAGATAACCTACAGGCCGCAGGTCTCTTTCATGACGAATATTCCACCGGAGAGGCTAGTAAAGGGTCGGTAAAAATTAACAGTGAACAATATGTGGATCTTACTTGCACCGACTACTTGGGATTGGCCAAAGACAAAGAAGTTATAGAAGCTATCAAATCAGCCGTAGATACCTACGGGGCGGGAGTTGGCAATTACCGATTCATTTCAGGAACAGGACAGATTCATACGGAACTTGAAGCGGACATTAAAAACTTCTTAGAAAAAGAAGATTCTGCTCTATTTACATCGCTCTACCAAGCTAATATTGGACTATTAGAAAGCCTTGTGAATCAACAGGATTATATTTTTACAAACTTAAAATGCCACCCATCCATTATTGATGGGATTCTACTCACCAAAGCTAAAAAATTCTATTGGGGTTTTGCGGACCTCACAGATCTTGAAGATCAGCTGAAAAGATCACCGCAAGCAAGATTTCGATTTATCTTTACCGAGGGTATCCTCTCCAATGATGGTAGCGCTATTGATATAAAAGGTGTTTGCGATCTAGCAGAAAAGTATGATGCTATTGTGGTTCTTCATGACACAAATGGATTGGGTGTTTCTGGAAACACCGGAAAAGGTGCTGCCGAAACCACGGACACACTTTCCAGAGTAGACATAATCACTGGCAGTTTTTCTAAAGCGCTATCTGGGGTGGAGCTTGGATTTGTATCTGGCCCTAAAAACTTAATCCGTTGGCTTAAACAAAAATCCAAACCCTATGTTTTTTCAACTAGCCCGGCACCTCCAATAGTGGCTGCTGCTAAAAAGTCTCTAGAAATTGCAAGTCGAGACTTGAATCGAAGACAGTTCCTACAAGAGAAAGTGGATTATTTTCGCGATGGACTGCAAAGGGCACAGCTCCGCCTCATTAAGAGTGACCACCCCATTGTTGGAATTATAAGTAATGATGCAGTAAAAACCCAAAAAATAGTCGACAGCCTTTTTTCAAAAAATGTTTTCGTAACTGGCCTTTGTTACCCCGTGGTACCTAAAGGATTTGCGAGAATCTGTTGCAATATAACTTTACATCATTCCTACGAGCAGCTGGATCATGCTATTGATGCTATTGATGCTATTTCTTCAGCCACAAGTAAATACATGAAAAAGAATTGATAATTCACTTTTGACAGTACAAATAGGTATTTGTAATAAAATGTCTTCATAACCTATCAGCCCTGATACAGTTGATGCATATTTACAAACCCTAGTCTTTGAAAAAAGTAAAACTTAATATCCCATGTAACTCTTTCGGTGACCCCCGGTATATATCATTGTAACTAAACTATTCCGATCCAGGAATAATTCAAATGAGGGGAATTCATGAAAAACTATTTACTTACTTTACTAACATCACTTGTTGTACTTGCCGGCATGCCTGCTCTAGCCACAACTGCCGTACCTGGAACATATGGGCTTGATAAATCACACACGAATATAGGATTTCGAGTTTCACATATGGGCATATCTTTTGTCGTTGGCCGATTCAATGACTTTCAAGGCAGCTTCAAGTTTGAGCCCAATGGCGATTCTTCGGCTTCCTTTTCCATCGATGTAAATAGCATCGATACAAACAATGCCCGTCGAGATGGACACTTAAAGACAGCTGACTTTTTTGATGTAGCTAGTTTTCCTAGAATGACTTTTGAATCCACACGCGTGACTTATGATGAAGCCGGAAACCCAGCCACTATTGAAGGTGAACTCACACTTCACGGACAAACAAATCCAGTCGTTTTAAAAGTGAGTACTGTGGGCACAGGAGTGGATCAGCTTGGCCGCACGCATTCAGGTTTTCATGCAACAACAACCATCTTAAGAAGTGAATATGGGATGGATAAACTGCTTCTTGCTGCTGGCGATGAAGTTGAAATCATTATCGACATTGAAGGAGTCGTGCAGTGATAAATATTGAACGGATTGGTCTTTTGTCCTTTATGGCCGTTTTCGTTATGGGAGTGAAGGGTTGCCCTTCCTCCCACACTCTATTGGAGGAAACCCAGCCAGAACCAGTAACGAGTACGCTTGAAAAGCTTGTTTCTGAGCCTAATACAATTGACTTCCAATCTGTTTCAAAAGAGGTCTTCGAGCCTCATTGCCTTTCCTGTCACAACAACGAAAACCAACGTGGTTTTGTAAACCTCGAAACCTATGATGCCAACTTTGGTAGAACCGGTCATCGCAAGGTCGTTAGAGCTTTTGATGCCGAAGGTAGTGCCCTTTACCAATCCCTGATCATTCCCAGTGGAAGCAGACATATGCCTCCTCTGAGGAAACAGCAATTGAGTGAACTCCAAATCGATTTGGTAAAGCTATGGATAGAAAATGGTGCCAAGCTGGAAGTGGATCAAATTGTGGAACCAGAACCTTCTGAAGAAGAGGTTTTAGAAACGTATTTTGAAAACCCAGAGACCATTGATTACAATGTGATCAATGAGATGATTTTTAAACCACAATGTGCTTCTTGCCACTCTCAGGAAAGTTCTAACTTCATTGAAGATGCCATTTTATACGGTGCAAACATGACTAGTTATGACTCTTTATTTAGTCCATTCCTCCCAGTTATTGAAAAGGGGAATCACAGAGATAGCTCATTATTTGAGTCCGTGGTCATTAACCAGTCCATGCCCCCTGTAGAAGAAGGATATCAACCCCTTAGTGGAAATTTAAATCGACTCTTGCGTCTTTGGATCATTAACTGCGCCATTGAAGATTACAATGCTATAGGGGAAGAAGAGCTCATTTCGGATACCGATGGAATTGGAAAAGTTCGCCTTTGCGAAGATCAAATGTAATAAAAAGAGCCATTTACCCAGGTGATAAATGGCTCTACATGGTAGGGGGACTACTAAAGTTTTGAATTCATAATCAATGCGGCTGCATAGAATTTTGCCAGATAGTTATCGTCCTGTAGATGACCCTGACTTAATAGATCCCAGGCGTCCTTACTATTTGCTCTTCGAGTAGCTTCATAAACTCTATTGCCACCTAAGTAGTAGGATAGAAGGGAAAGCTCCCAGTTTTGAAACCGAAGATAATTGGCTCCTAGTAGCCTCATAGCCGCATCCGTTTCAAGCTCTTCATTTAAACGTTCATCAATATTAGAGTTCACATTGAGTCCATATCTTAGAGCCGTAGACTTAATAAATTGCCATATACCAGCAGCCTTAACGGGATTCCGGCTCGGTGGTAAATTACGAAATCCAGACTCAATAAAGCCGACAGACCGAAGTTCTTTTGGAAAATTGTAATCACCCACCGTTTCCTCAATCATCGCTTGATACTGTTTATAATTTTCTAATGCCTTCTGAGTATAAGCCTGTCCACTTTCTGTATTAAGGAGCTTGTTCAATTCGGCTAAAATCTCACGATTCATTTTTAACGGAAGATCCGATTTCTTTTTTACTGATGCCATCAGTGCATTGGCTTGCTTTAAAGTCAATTCAGTGGTGGCACCAGTAAAACTGTACGCTATGGAGGATAAGCCTCCTACGCTTACAACAAAAGCCGCCGCCAACAGGAAGCGCCATTTTGAGTTTAAAGATTCTTTATTTTTCATACATATAATCCTTTCTTTTAATACACTTGATGTCACACCCATCCCCACAGAAAGATACAGGTCCCGCGGTCGCCCAATACTTTCAATGGTCTGGATTAATGCCATCGCATACTGTTGTTTATTGATATTGTTTCTTCTTATTACTCGTTGATCACAACGTACCTCTTGAAGCGTATGAATTCGACCAATCCATCCGTGCACCAATGGATTAATAAAACTCATACACTTCAAAAGATATAAAAAATAACTCCAAATGGCGTCACCGGATCGCAAATGCTCGTACTCATGCCATCTTGCTATCTGAAACAACTTCGGCTGATTTAGTATCCCCTCAGGAATAACGACATAGGATTTTCCAAAAAAATACATGCATATGGGGCTTGTTATACTTTCCGAACTTTTTAGCCTCACTTTGCCAAAACCTTTTATATGGTGGGTCTTTCGAAGCATTCTATAGGACTTTACGAGCTCCTTTAAAAATAGAAAAAGTCCCATAAGTGCTATGACTATCATAAAAATTAGAAAAGCCTCTTTCCCAATGCTAGTTCCTTCAACATCTTCATTCAATTTCCTGTCTTTGTTTTTTGAATAAGCATTGATCTTTAAAACTTCTGACAGGTGTAATAATGGTTGCCTATACTCGATGGTTTGTGTCGCCCGATTTACAGGTATCCAAGTTTCACTGGGCAATAAATGCAATAGCGGTACAGTCAAACACACGAGAACAGCTAATCCGTGTAGCTTCAGCTCGCTACCATAAGTCAGTTTTATATATTTTTTGCGAATAAGACCTGCCAAAGAAATCAGAAGCAAAGACATGTTGAAAACAATCAATAACCATTCAAAATACATATGCATTTTAGACCTACAGTTCCTGGATCAGCTTTTTTAATTCATGAATATCAGCAGACGTCAGTGCATCCGTTTGATCCACCAAGCACTTCACCAAATCTACAGGTCGTCCAGCAAATACATCTGTAAGAACATGTTTTACAAAGCCTTCCTCAAATTCAACTCTCGAGAGAAGAGGACTATAAACATGTGATTTCCCTTTTTTAAAAGATTTCACCATCCCCTTTTGTTCCAATATTCTTAGAATCGTCGAGGCTGAAGTGTATGCCATAGCACGATCCTCTTCCCGCGCATCCAAAACCTGACGAACCGTTCCCTGCCCCAACTGCCAAAGTATAGTCATCAATTCTAGTTCAACATCCGTTAGTGGGCTTTTTCTTCTTCGATTAGACATCCATCCTCCGTGATTGATTTCTATTTCAACTAATAATTTAGTAGATGTCATTCCGTTCTACTAAATCCTTAGTAGAACTAGACCATAGGCCTGACATCTTGATGCCATCTCTCGCCTATTGGCAGTCAGAGCTAGATAAATGCTCTTTTTAAATTCAGAAAAGGTTTTAGAGTGTAGCTTTCTGCTTCGCCGATGTGTTCAGGCTGGATCTCCATAGACTCCTCCAAATCCGCTATGGTGCGTGCAACCACTAGTGTGGATCGAAGCCTGCGACGAGAAAGTCCTTCTGGTGCTCCCAAAATTTCTTTTTCTATAAAATCGGAAATCTCCACCGAATCTATATCTAATTGCCCATTTACAATCGACTGCCCTCTCCTATGCCGAAACTCCACCCCCCGCTTTACCTCTGAATAAATATTTTGCAATGAAACTTTAGGCTCAGAAGAGCCACTCCATTTATCAGAGTAGGAAAGTATCTGAAAACGATCTGCCATGGGACCACTCAGCCTATCTAAATAGGAACGACATCTACCTAAAGTAAATCTGCAGCTCACTGGGTTACCAGGAACAAAATCTCCGCACGGGCAAAGATTGGTGGTTCCCACCACTAAGCTTTTAGCCGGAAAGGTAGTCATCTTTCCCCGGCGAGCTACCGATATAGTTTGCTTTTCCATGGGCTCACGCAGAGCTTCTTTCACTGGATTCTTGAACTCTAAAAGTTCATCTAAAACTAGGGTGCCGCCGTGAGCACGGGTGATTTCACCTGGAAACGGAGGAACACCTCCTCCAATCATTGAAAGTGTGGGTGTAGAATGATGTGGTATCACTAGTGGGCGCCATTTAATCGTGTGCCCCAATCTTCGGTTCCAAATTTTGGATTCACGAAATTGCTCTTTCGTGGGATCTTCTCTTAGGGAATGTAGAGCTTCGGCCACAGTGGTCTTCCCACTCCCCGCTGGCCCCGCTAGCAAAAGAGAATGCTCACCAGAAGCGGATATGGCTAGCAATCGACCTACCGATGGATCAAATTTCCAATGAGATAATTGGGGCCGCTCCATAGCCTCATTCATATTTCCATTAATTCGAAAAGGAAGATTTTCTAACTTTGAAAGATGATGGACCTCATAAAATTCTCCTTTGGAGTTTCCTAAAACTTTGCCTAAGAAAATAGGACCCTGGACATCTTCATTCAGTTCAAAGTCCAAAGGAGTTCTACAGCAGCCATCCAAACCTAGTTCTCCGTAGGCATACAACTCACAGGCATCCTCAATAGAAGGACGCCATTGATCACTGGCATACAAATAGGCTAACGCGATGGCCAAATCCATACCCTCACTTTTCTTTCGCTGAGATATCGGACGCAGATTCACGAGAATCTGTTGCCCCTTAGGCATATCAAACCCAGAATTCCTTAATGCCGCTTTAATTCTTAATTCTGATTCCTTGATCACCGAATCTGGTAACCCCATAAATTGAAAGCGCGGAACCCCTGGCACCAATGACACCTCAACCTCTACAGGCATTGGCTTATACTGATCTATTGTAAATGAAAAGAAACGCATACAACGTCTTACTGCAAATCGAAGTGACAATGGTCATTGAGGTACTTTGATTCTAAGAAAAGGAATCGTCCGAAACTTGAACAATTCCGGAAACTACATAAATTGGCGGCCGCTATTTATCTTTATTGGAAAGCGGATGATGCTCATCTATTTCCGATTTCAATTTCTTTGAAGTCACAGACGTATAGATTTGAGTGGTCTGAATACTCGAGTGGCCTAGCAACATTTGAATGGACCGCAAGTCAGCTCCCCCCTCAAGAAGAGCTGTGGCACAACCATGACGAAACTTATGCGGACTAATGGGTTCTGGGAATCCCGCCTTGTTTGACCATGCCGCCAACCAACGCCAAATATCCACCCGACTGGGTCTCTTGCCTCGATCATTGATCAAAATCGATTGGCAGCTGTCATCTTTAACTAAACGAGGTCGCACTTGCCTTAGGTAATCAGTAAGCTCTTTCAAAAGATTATCGGTCAATGGGACAAGCCGTTGCTTTCCGCCCTTGCCTAACACACTTAACCAAGCATCAGTTTCGTTAAAATCCTGCAAGTTCAAATCTATCAATTCGGAAACACGGCACCCCAAACCGAATAACATAAGTAATGTCATCTGATTGCGAGCCGTTCGATAAACATTTCCCTCAACCCCACAGTTGTCGTACAGCCTTTGAAAGTCCTCTACGGAAATCGCCTTTGGCAAAGCCACTTTAACTTTCGGCTGTCTGAGTTGATCCAATCGCGGAACCTGCATTCCTTTTGATTCACAAAATTTTAAATAGGTGCGAACGCTACTAATCACTCTCGCTTGGGAACGAGGTGAAAGTTTTTTCTTTTCCATGAATTCATAGAAATGATGTATATCTCGTTTGAGTTTTACAAACTCTCCATACAGTTCTAAATCCCGGCGGTAAGCCATGATTGTGTTTTTGGAACGACCCCGAACATGTTCTAGGTCATCGAAAAAATCTATCCATAGATCTAAAGACATGCCTTATTGTCACGAGAGGGCTAGACCTTTGACAAGTGATTTCGAAGAAATATGGAGTTGCGCAGCGAATTTATGCCAAAAATGATCGAAAAAGAGTCAAAGTTTTTAGAAAAAACCGACCAATGTGGATAACTTTCCATGATAATAAGGATCTCCACCCGCTGGATCGTCTTCCCAAACTTCTAAACTGATCACATTAGCAAAGAGTCCATCCGAAGTAATATCATGGGTGACGATTCGAATCGGACTAGATGATCCATCATCCGACGTCAGGTACATTTCGAATTTTTTGCGTTGAGTGATTTCATCGGTGGTCATTAATCCGGATCCTAATTGTCCAGAAAAGTATCGTGAAACAATTGTCTCAGTTCCCTCGGAAGAAATATATAGAAACTCGATTATCAAACCCAACTCTATATCTGTATCCACTTCACCACGTTTTAAAAGAGTGACTCGAGCGTCATCCAGAAAAAGAGCATCTAGGTCACCAGCTCCCAGCCAGGACAAATTAAACAGCGGCATAACACTGTATGCGGAACCCATAGGGCAGGCGCTCGCATCGCTACAACCTTCTGCAAAAAAGATTTCAGAATCTTCTGCATCGTAAAGAGAAATCATTCCATTCACCGATTGAGTGGACAGGTCACCAGGGTTAGAAAAGAAGTCACTCACATAGGCGTCTAAATCTTCACCCGAGATTCCAGGGTCAGCAATGATGGTTCGTTGCGAGCAGCCGGCTCCCAATCCCATCATCACCGCTAAGAAGATAATTTTTAAAAATGCGTTTTTCATTGTGTTCACTTCTTTCAACTTACGATTAAAGAGCCGTACTCGGAGGACTCATATAGTACTGTGACATTCCACCAGCAAGACAAGTTCCATAAGGACCTTCCACTTGCATGGATAAATAACCTTGTAAACCATCATAATACTGATAACCATCGGCAGCGACATATGGACCTACTTCATTTCCATAAGCATCTCTCATGTCTGTCACACCACCACTCATTTGGATGATGACATTGGTTCCATACTGCATATTTTGCGCAATGAGCACCAAACCTTGATCCCAGTTGTAACCACTGATCATTCCTGGATCGATAGTATTCACCACGTATTGTCCCGGTGGAAGTGGGCAGGTGTAAGAAACATCATTGTAAACAGTCATTACTCCTTGTGCTTGGATTTGACCGGTGTAAGAACCATTATAGATGTAACTATCTACATATCCGGTAGATCCATAGCTCCCAGAAGAATAGAAAGATAAACCGATTTCCATATCTAGTACGGAATCGCGAACCACCCCAATACCTTCAGTAAGAACATTACCGTATCCACAGTTAACACATCCATTCTGCCGTATCCCGTTAGTTCCAACTGTGTAGGGATTGTAGAGTCTAGAATCTAGTGAATTCCTACTGCTGCTTTTTCCTTTGTCGCAACCTACTATTATTGATGCAATCCCTAAGGTGATTCCAATCAACAATAAGTTTTTTATTGATTGTTTAATTGTTTTCATTTTGTCCTTCCAATCAAAATGGGTTTATTACTCTTCGTAAAATGCTGCATCTAAATCTAGCCCAGTGAACTCACCAAGCTTTGTGTATCCACTCGCTGGTTCAGGATGTAAACGAGGGTTAACTCCATCTCCTGCTTCCCATGCACGACAGTCATAGGGACCAATCGATACTTTCCAGCAATGTGTCGGTGGATGTGGAGCAAATGTATCCACATCAAAGTTTTTAAACCAAACAGAACCTCTTGCTTGTGAAGGAGCCTGTCCGTCACCTGTTTCTACATCATCATATCCATCGATCACGATAATGACTCCACCTTGGAAGTCTTGAAAGAAACCGTGAAATACGTCCTCTCCTAAAAAGTCATACCAAATATTGTACTCAGCAGCTTCCTCTAAACTTGTGTTAGGAAAGTAGGACTCATCGCCAGCTACAAAAACACCTTCATAATATTGACCGTTATCATAGTAAGCGATCGAAATTCGGCCACCCCAACCGTCACCATACTGTTCAAGGTTAACGTTGAGTCGAACATCTTGTGGGTTATTCATTGCACGCCCAGTGTACTTAGACATTCGAGTGACTTTTGCTGAATCTGAAGATCCTGAAACTACTAAATCAACTGAAGCTCCATCATCCCAATAGGCACTTGGACTATCTGAATCGGTAGATCCCGGAGGTACATATGGAATGGTAGTATCAACACCAGTTCCAGTACTTCCATTAGAAGAGCTTTTTGATTGCTCAGCACATCCCCATAACACGAGCATCATGCTTAACAGGCTAATAATAAGTTTTTTGTTCACTGTCCGTTTCATAGGACTTATCCCCTTTTTAAGTTTTCTCTACCTCTAGATATTGCCAAGCATGTGCCGATCTGAGATGCCAACTCTAAATACCTGTTTTTACTCATCTTAATAGGATTCGCCTCAATTTTAGACGCTATGTAAAAATGTCAAACTCACCCCTCAACGACAAAAATTGTCCTTTTTTGAGAAGTCCGGAACGCCAAATTTACAGCTGAAATCCACCTGAAGGGGTGAAAATCGTTTCAAATTGAGACACTTTTCCTAAGTCTTCGTAATTTTTATGTAAATCCTGTTAGAGCGCTCAAGTCTTTAGTCTAGGTGACGATACATATTGAGAGAGGAAATGTATTAAATATGACACTTTCAACAACAAACTTTATAGCCTTAGGAGTGGTTGTTTTCTTTGCCGCTCGCGTATTTATAGGTGTGATGGGCTGAAAGAGCCTTTAGAATTGCGACTCATTTGAGATCGCGGAGTCTTATATCGAACCACTTTCGACAGTGGATAGTAGTGCTTTAAAATATTGAGGTAAGTTTGGCCCCTTTCCCCGAGGGATTTAGAGCCCCATTGGCAAAGTCCAACTCCATGCCCGTTCCCTTTTCCTTTAAATCGGACCTTCGCTCCAAGATCTTTCAGCTCAAAATAAGTGCTTTTAAGCCTAAAAAAACCAGCCCATTCTCGTAGCTTCTGACCTGAAATTTTCATACTTTTTCCACTTTCAAAAACCAAGTTCAGCTGATCATGCCTACCAGAAGGCGTTTTTGACAAAGGCACAATCTTCTCCAGCAAACCCCATTTCTTAGGGACGCTGTTTTTGTAAAAACTCTGGGTCAAACTGAGCTTAGTGGGAGTATAGGTCCAACTGGAATGTGGGCTTTGAGGGCAAAACCTATCCTTAGTTGTGCCCATATTGTGAGCCCCTGGCCAAACATGGCCGGCGATTTCCGTATGGCCTCCACAGTCGGAATGGTAATAGGCCTTTAGATATTTACCTTGTCTATCCACCAAAAACTGCCCTGTGGTTTCTTGAATGGCTTTTAAGATTTTTTGCCTGTAAATAGGTGGCAACCTATCTTTGTTCGACTTTTTATAAACTTGATCTAACACAGAAGTTTTTAAATGAAAGGGCGCAAACTCTTGGGCTTTATAGAGGGAATGAAGAGTATAGCTCCTCGTTGCAACGGCTTGAGCCTTAAGAGTTTCCAAAGGCCAACTGGCAGGAACCTCAGAAGCCAAAACTCCCAACAAATAGGCCTCCATGTTAACTTCGGCCACAATGTGTACTTTGCTTTCGGAAATAGGATATAAATAGACATTCCGGGGCAGGCTTTGTCCGGCTATACTCAAATCGCTTCCAGATAGAGCCAAAGGCTTACCAGCCATATTCACCACAGTATTAAATCGATGGGAGCGTATCGTCCAAACCAATCGACCATCTACTTTTTTAATATTTACTTCCAAGGATTTCATCGAGGGGATGGCAACCGGTTTATAAGGAGTTTCGTAATCCACTTCCAACCCCAGGCCAGAAATCTGAATCGGAAACCTATGCAACGTCTTCAAGTGCAAACGAACCACTTCCTCCGCCTGCACTGAAACACCTAAAAAAAAGACGAATACCCAACCCCAACGCATTGTATTTATGAGGGGTTAGAAGGATGGGCCTTTTCAAAAAATGGCTTCATTAATTCTAATGGGACTGGAAACACAACTGTATTAGAGGTTTCGTTACTGATTTCACTTAAAGTGTGTAAGTACGCCAAACTTATAGCTGAAGAATCGTTCGCCATTTTACGAGCCGCTTGCGCCAACTTCTCAGACCGCTCCAATTCCCCTTCCGCACTAATCACTTTTGCACGTCTTTCCCGTTCCGCCTCTGCTTGACGAGCCATGGCTCTTTGCATTTCGCTAGGTAGATCAATCTGCTTCATTTCCACAGCTGTCACTTTAATACCCCATGGCTCAGTGGCTTCGTCTAAACTCTCTTGCAAAGATTGGTTGATCGCCTCTCGATTACTTAAAAGATCATCCATCTCATATTTACCCAGGCTTGATCTCAATGTGGTCTGAGCTAACTGGCTAGTGGCAAAGTAATAATCTTCAATCTGAGTGATGGCCGACTCAGGATTAACAATACGAAAGTACATCACCGCATTTACCTTCATACTGACATTATCTCTGGTAATAATATCTTGTGGCTGCACATCCATAGTTACTGTACGAGTATCCACTTTAATTAACCGATCCACTACGGGAATGATAAAATTGATTCCAGGCCCTTTCACATCAATCAACCGACCAAATCGAAGCACCACCCCTCGCTCCCATTCGGAGAGGATGCGGACCATCGAACCAATAACAAACACTAAAAAGACAATAAGATACATATAGGACATTTAAGACTCCTCGTTGGTGGGTTCAACTATCAAAGTAAGACCTTTGACTTCGACAACTTTAATTTTCATTCCTTCAGATAATTCATGGGAAGAGCGAATGTTCCATAGCTCCCCCAAAACTTTTGCTTTCCCTTGATTCGGCTGCCCCTCTTTCACAGAATTCACTTGTGAAACTCGGTCCAACATTTCCTCTGCCGACCCTCGCACCCGGGTTTTTCTAACGTTAAAAGCCGCATAGGCAATCATCATGGTGATCACCCCCAAACCCAAACTGGATGCTACTATCATATGAATTGGCAACTCATACCCCGTTTTCGCTTCATCAAACAAAATAATACTTCCAAAGACAAAGGCGGCAATTCCACCTAAGCCTAACATTCCAAAACTCGGCAAAAAGGCTTCGCCAATCAAAAAGCCGATACCCAGAACGATCAGGGCTACACCGGCCCATGTGACCTCCATCATATCCAAACTGATCAATGAAAAAACTAAACCAATAGCGCCAACAACACCGGGAACAATAGTTCCGGGATGAGTGAGCTCAAAATAAATGAGCGCAAGACTTCCCATAAACATCATATAGGCCACTTGCGGATTGGCCACGAGCTTTAAGATATTCTCTCTCAAGTCAGAACCGATAGGCTTTAAATCTCCCACAACCACTTGAGTGGTTGTTTTCTCTGTTAGAAGAACAGTTCTTCCATGAGCGTAATCCAAAAACTCCTGCTTTGTCTCTGCCAGAAAATCAATGGCACCTAACTTAACAGCTTCCCGAGCACTTACGGCCTTGGCTTCGGTGATGATCTCCTTACTAAACTCCAAGTTTCGCTTTCGAAGTTTAGTTACACCCTCCATCCAACTGACAGTGTCGTTTATAAGCTTCTTCCTTAGATCATCTGGGATTTCTTTTTGAGCACCAGATACCGGAGTGGCAGCACCAATATTTGTCGCCACCATCGCTCCTGAAACATGACATGACTGCATAATTATAGCACCCGCACTTCCCGCGTGGGCTCCACTGGGAGAGATCAAGCATAAGATAGGAATCGGTGAATTTAAAATAGTGGTCACAATTTTCCGAGTGGCTGGTAGAGCGCCTCCTGGCGTATTGATCGTAATCAACATGGACTTACAGCCCCACTCCTTAGTCAGTTCAAGATTTCTTTCTAGCGAATCTTGTGTAGCTGGCCCAATCGCACCTTCAATCATCATCTCTGAAGTGCAAGCGCTTCCACCCATCTTCACATTCGATGGACCTTCCGAGCTTGTAGAGTCAGATTCTTGAGCTTGCCCACGGGCCACCTGTGCCTGAACTAATTTTTGTATTTCCTTGATCTGCGATCCACCCCAGTTAGCCCAAGCTCCGCTCGTACAATGTAGAGCAAACCAAATCCCCAAAATTCGTGACCACTTTTTCTTAGGTAACTTCATACTTAATTCTCCTCCGACAAGGACTTAAGCAAATTCCAAGTTTCGCGCTTGAGGGAGGAAGTCTTCAACAAATCCGACAAACTGTGAGTTTCTAAAATCTGCTGAGCAGCACTTTTACTGGATCCCTTCAACAGAGCTCCAAAACTAATCACCCTCAAATTTGTGGTCTTTTCTAGGTTTTCAAATTCTGTGGGAGTTAGAATCGAATTGATTTCAACCGGAGCTGCCGCTTTGATCTTCTGCAAAAGCTGAGATTCGGCGGATTCCATTTCTTCGGGGACTAAAAAAATGGTTTGTAGGACATGAGAAGGAATCGAAGGCATCTGATCCAAAACAACATTTCGTACTCCCAAGACGTCCTTAATGTACTGCAAATCATGTTGTTGAATGGACATCTACAAATCCCCTATTGAAGTTCCCCGACAGTGTATGGAAGACCTGGTCCAAGGTCAAAAAGGACCGGTGAAATCCGCTCAATAGCAGTGCGTCAATAGCCCAATTCTAAAACCGGTAAGCCTTGCCGATCCCAAAGCCGAGTCCTCATGGTGTTTTCTCCACTTGCCTAAAGATTTCGGCCCTTCTCGGCGATCAGTTCATTGTCTCCACAACAACTTCAAGGACGAGGTGAGCAATGAAGGAAAAGAACAGCAACAACATCATTCACGAATGGAATATCATCGACACTCCTTCGCGAGAAGAAATCATTAAAGAAGAATACAATCATTGCAGCCTATGTGGCGAAGAACTCATGTTCACCCACAACACGGACTTTCGCTTTCTAAAAGTTGAGGAAGAAGCTGAATGTATGAGTTGCGGAGTTCGACACAAAAAAGATCACCACATACTTCAGTGATCAATCTTCCGAGGAATTTTCAGACACATCCTCGGAAAGTACGGACTTAATTCTTTCCGCCAATGCGAGATTGAAGGTTTTCAAATCGGCAATCTCTTCCACGCTGGCCTTTCTGATTTCATCCAGGGATTTGAAATTCTTCAGTAGAATAGATTTCCTCTTTGTACCCAATCCAGAAATACTATCTAAATCGGATTCAATGGTTCGCTTGTCACGCAGCTTACGATGATAAGTGATGGCAAATCGATGGGCTTCATCTCTCAGTGACACTAAAATTTGAAAGGCTTCGGAATGAGTGCGAAACGTCAAATAATTACTTCGCCCGGGAAGAAAAAACCGCTCCTCCGTTTGTTCAATAGCTTGATCTTCAAACTTACCCTTAGTTCGAGCCTTAGCGAGGCCCACCAATGGAATATCGGGACGTTTTAAATCTTTCAATACCTCAATGGCCATTTTTAGCTGACCTTTACCTCCATCAACCACAATAAGATCTGGATCTGCATACTCACGGTGGGCTAACCTTCGACTCAGAACCTCTTTCATAGAAGCAAAGTCATTGGGCCCTTCTACGGTTTTGATCTTATACCTTCTGTAATCGCTCTTTTTAGGCAACCCGTCTTCAAACACCACCTGACTGGCAACAGACTCTTCCCCTTGCAGGTTGGAAATATCAAAACACTCAATACGTATGGGAGTTTCGGACAAACCAAATCGCTCTTTAATCTCCAACAATCCATTCAGTCGCCCCTCTTGCTTGGTCACTTGCGTTTTGAAGTGAGCTTCGGCATTTTTATAGGCCAAATGGATCAATTCATTCTTTTCACCGGAAGGAACGTGCACCACATCGGCTTGGCGCCCCTGTAGTTCCAAAAACACCTGGCGAAGCAATTTTAAAATGTCTCCACCAAGATCAACCGTTACTAGAATTTGATCAGGAATGACATTTTCCATATAGTACTGACTTAAAAATGAGGTGAACCACTCTTTAATCTCTTCATCCGGTGAATCTTTATCCAGTCGTGGTAAAAAAGTGTACCGGGACCCAATCACTCGCCCACTCCGAGCGTGAATGGACTCCACCAAGGTGCCTCGATGATCTCCAACAAAGACAAAAGCATCTTGATCCAACTTGCCATTGGCATCCACGACATTCTGTCGCTCCCAAATTTTCTTTACACTGTAAAGGGCATCTCTATATCTCGCCGCAGCTTCATAGCGTTCATTATCGGAGGCCTCATTCATATTATCTTCTAAGAGTTTTGTAACTTTTTGATCCTCGCCTCTCAGAAACTCCAAAGCGTGACTTAAATCGTCCGAATATTCTTTTTTACTAATATAATCCACACAGGGCGCTTTACATCGATGAATTTCATAGGTCATGCATGGACGCTTACGGGAAGTGAAGTCCGAGTTTTTGCAATCTCGAATTTTATAAGTCTTGTTCACAAAATCAATGGTCTCCCGTACAGCAAATCCAGATGTGTAAGGTCCAAAATAAAGGGAGCCATCGTGTTTTACTTTTCGACACATGGAAAACTTGGGAAAATCGTGTTTTACCGAACATTTAATATAGGGATAGTTTCTATCATCTTTGAGACGAACATTGTAACGGGGCTTATATTTTTTAATCAAAGAGGCTTCGAGTAAAAACGCCTCCACTTCTGTGTCCGTTAGTATGTAATCTATATGCTGAATCTTTGCCACCAAGTAGGTGGTCTTTACGGAAACATCTTTCCCTTGAGAGAAATAGGATCGCACACGATGGCGAAGGTTTTTTGCCTTCCCTACGTAGATGACAGTGTCTTTGTCATTTTTCATTATATAGACACCGGAAGTTTGCGGAAATTCTCTGACTTGAGCTTTTAAATCTTCAATTCGCTCACCCAGAGGTTTCTGGTTGGCTTGCTTTGGATCCTCTGGTTTAGATTTTCCGTCATCCGGGTTCTTCTTTTTGGCCATGGACTATAACTTACGAAGTATGGACGAAGGAGACAATAGGTTAATCCTAACCTGGGCCATATTTTCTAGTATTTTTATTTATTGATACTTCCCATATCGTCTCTAGCATTATTTACAAACACAGTGACCGCAACTCTAGAATTTCGAATCAATGGACGGTTCCTACTGTGTGGAATGGAGTGAAGATTAGAGTTTTGTTGAGATCTCGGAATTCTTAATTAAACTGTGGCCTCTTCAATGGTCAATGTGGTAGACCTTCCTCTTTCAAATTCACATCATTTTCAAAATAAAAAATTTAGTAGGAGTTGGAGTGGAGTCTCCCAAGTTAATTGCACCGTCTCAAGGTAGCATACAAAGCGATATTTTTTCTGGAATCACCGTAGCTCTGGCCCTTGTTCCAGAAGCTGTGGCCTTTGCCTTTGTCGCTGGAGTTCCTCCAGCGGTGGGACTCTACGGTGCTTTTTTTATGTGTCTACTCACCGCTGTTTTCGGCGGCCGCCCGGGTATGATTTCGGGAGCCACAGGTGCCATGGCTGTTGTCATGGTGAATTTAGTTTCCGAAGGGAATGCCTTAGGCGCTCCTGGAGAGTTTTTGGGATTGCAGTATCTGTTTATCACTCTACTTTTGGTGGGAATTCTCCAAGGCCTGGCCGGATATTTTAAATTGGGTAAGTTTATTCGCTTGGTACCCAGCTCAGTTATGATGGGTTTTGTTAATGGCTTGGCCATCGTCATTTTTCTCTCTCAGCTCAATATGTTTAAAATGGGTGGCGACTGGATCTCCGGTGAGCCGCTTTACACCATGGGCATCCTCGTTGCCATCACAATGGTTTTACTATTTACAATTCCATTAATTCACAAAAAAGCTCCTGGAGCATTGATTGCCATTGTATTAGTCACTATTGGGATCACTCTTTTTAATATTGAAACGAGCACGGTTCTGTCTTTTATTCAAACCAATGGCGGTACGGGAATTAAAGCCGGACTGCCACAGTTTTCTTGGCCCCAAGTTCCTATGACTTACGAAACTCTGGCATTCATCTTTCCCTATGCCGTGATTCTAGCTGCCATCGGACTCATTGAGTCTTTGATGACCTTGAACTTGATTGACGAAATTACTAAGACCCGTGGTCACGGTAACCGTGAATGTATAGCCCAGGGTTTTGCTAACTTTGTAAACGGACTTTTTGGCGGAATGGGCGGATGTGCCATGATCGGGCAAAGTATTATTAATATCACATCCGGTGGAAGAGGGCGGCTGTCCGGAATTACCGCTTCCTCTGCCCTTTTGCTTTTTATCTTGTTTGCCTCGGAATACATTGAACAGGTCCCCATTGCGGCTCTAGTGGGAGTGATGTTTTTTGTTGTGATAAAAACCTTTGCCTGGAACACATTCAAGATTTTAAACAAGTCTCCCCGATGGGACCTTGTTATCATTTTGCTGGTCACAGTATTGACTGTGATTTTTGATTTAGCCATTGCTGTGGTTTCCGGAGTCATCCTGTCCGCACTGCTATTTTCTTGGGAAAATGCCAAAAGAATCCGAGCTCGAAAATTCACTGACGAGCGTGGGATTAAACATTATGAAATTTTCGGCCCTTTGTTTTTTGGATCCACTACACTGTTCTTAACTAAGTTTGATGCCGAAAATGATCCTGACGAAGTGATTATCGACTTCAAAGAATCCCGAATCATGGACCTATCAGCCATTGAAGCGATTAACAAAGTCGCTGGGGAGTACGGTAAGTTAAACAAAAACATTCACCTAAGACACCTTAGCTCCGACTGCACGAAACTCATTCGACGAGCTAGAAAAATCTGTGATGTTAATGTTTTGGAGGATCCGGATTACTTTGTCAGTGTTGATAATTACCGAAGTCACCAACTCGACTAGAGTCTTAGAGGAACTGGGACTTCTAAAAAGATCCCAAATTGAATGGGAATTTTCGCAATAAAAAAGTCACCTCTTTGAGGTGACTTTAATAGAACCTAATTCACTGATTTTCTCACAACGCTATTTAATTTAATTGGCCTGTTGGCGAAGTTTCTCTAAAGCGTACATGTAAACAAACAGTTTGTACTTCTCAAAACTCTTCATTCCAGGAACAAAACCCTGTTTGATAAATTCTGCCATTTTTTCTTTGTCCGTTGAAAGGACTTTTACATCACCAGCAACAAGAGGATGTTTTTGTTGGCCGGCCAGCCAACCTGGAACTTGTGGCTGAAAGTGTGAACGGGAATTTAAACCCCAAACGATCTGGGATTGATCTTTTGCCGTGTGTTGACTTAGAAACTGAAACCCAGCTCTCACCAAACTAATGTTCATGGGCTTATTATGTACATCTGTTCTTGCTAAAATGACCGCATGGCTGTTTTCTTCTTTGATGATTTCCATGATTTTTTGAAACAGACCTTTTGTGCGATATTCGGGATGAATAATAGCGTATTTAATTTCTTTTAAAGCATGGAAATGACTAAAAACTCCCGTCACTCCTACGATCTCTTCTTTATATTTTAGGCCAAGAAGCTTGATTCGGCCGGACTGAAACAATTCGTATTCCAACGACTGTGGCACATCTGAAAAATGTCCTTTATATAAGTCAAAAATGAAGGCGTAGCCCTTTTCTAGCTCCGATTTTTCCACGAGGGGCTCTACCCAAAGGTGCTCTCCTAACTCGTACATTTTATATGTGCTCATAGTTCCTCTCCTCTTTTTGGTGATAGGGGTTACCCTTTCTAATACAGGAATCGTTCCATATTCTTCTGGGAGAGAATCATGTCATTTCAAGGGGTTACAACGCTCAATCCGTCGTTCTACGGGCATCTACTGAGCGACTGTCGAGCAAATAACGTCACCCCCAGGTGAGGACCGACTTTTGGGACCCTACGCGTCGGCCAATTCTGCATGGAGTCCCAAAAGTCGGTCCGCACCTCATAAAGAAATTTCACGAGTGTCTAAAGACTTGTCGTTTCAATGACTTACACGCAACATTTGAACGGCTTTTTTGTGGAATTCGACAGGAATAATTTACCAAGCCACAGAAAACTTCTCCGTTTTTGACATTGTGTGTTATTTTTTTCCGGAAAGTACGTAATTAAACTTTGCTCGCCTATGGGCCTTGCCGGGGTGGGTGTTTGTAAAAGTAAGCCATTAATAGGAGATAAATCTTATGAAAACCACAAACACAACAATCAAGTATCTATTAACAGCGACGATGCTGTTGAATCCCGGCCTAGTCCTGTCCGAAACAGTCGACTCCACAACAACTGTACCTGCTGAGATTCAAACCCTTGAGCTTCCACCGATTTCACAGGAAGTACTAACCGACGAAGAGCTTGATGCTCAACAGGATTTTGAAAACCTCGTTAATCAAATCATGATCGATAACCCTGGAATAGGCTATGACGACGCGAAACAAGCTGCGATGCAGATGATGATTCTTTCTGTCCTTACAGAAGAGCCTGAATCTCTCGAAGCCATTGCAAACGAAGAAGATGTTGAAGCAGTAGAGATTGTTGATGGTAACGGTGACGAAGAGGACGCTTCCCAAGCCGATCAAATTCAATCCGAGGAACAAGAAGGCGACGAAAAAGCCATCGCTGCTGCAGCTGAAGACGGCTCACAAATGGGTTCTGAAGTTGTTAGAGGTGTAAAAGAGTATTTTACTTCAGGTGAATTTCTAGAAGATGGTTCAAGTGCCTACGAATATGTAATGACAAATACCGTAGCTCCTCTACTTGTTGAGAGAGTGGCGCTTCGCGGAGCTATTGATGGTGCTAAAATTGGTAAATTCTATACCGAAGAGGGTGCCGTTGTTTTTGGTACTTCTGTCACTGGTGGAACAGTTCTCTCAATTGTAGCAGCTAAGGCCTATTCTAAATCTTTAGGAAAGGTACTGAACCCTGCCGCTAAAAAAGCATTGAACTGGTCTCCTATTATGAATGCATTCCAAACTCGTTTGGATGCGGCAGCGAAGCCTTTACTAGAACAGGTAAACCCAATCAAAGAAGCCATTGCGAGACTTGAAGGTGCGCAACCAGCATTGGCTCAATCCACTACTTCTGCTGAAGCAACAGTAGTAAAAGCACAAGAGGTTTTAGCTCAGGCGGAAGCAAGAGCGGCACAAGTGAATGCTGATCTCGCTACAAAAACAGCAGAAAGAAGCGCCGATAGCCTTAGTTCTGCTCAAAAAGGTGCTCTGACTCGCCAGATTTCAGCTTTAAAAGAGACATTAACCCTTGCAACTTCAGAAGTGGCTAGCGCTAAAGTAGCCGTATCTCAGGCGCAAACGGCAGCTGCTGAGTCTGTCGCTGCTTTGTCTGCCAATCAAAGTGAGATTGCTGCTCTTGTTAAATCGGCCTCGAAAATTGATGCTAAAATAAAATCGCCAAGTTTTCGAGTGGCTGCCACTAGAAATATCTACAGATTCCTAAAAGGGACTGGGAAAATCGCAGCTATCGCTGGTGCTGTGACGGGAGTTGGCATTTATGTAGTTAATACCGCAAGTGGCGCTCAACAGTTTGTTTTAGCCACAGATGCTGATAACGCTGAAGATGCTTACGCTGAACTTTTAGAGGCCTATATGATCCGGGCCGAAGAGATCGAAGCTGAGATAGCTGCTGCAATGTCGGGTGCTCTTACAAACTCAATTTCTAACGCACAAAGTGCAACCAACGATCTCTTTGATCGAGCGCTTGGTGAATTTCAAGACGATGAAGAAAACTAAGATTTGATCATCTGAAGAACTTTTGATTTAAATTTTCGGGGCGGGCTTTGAGTGTAACTCAAAGCCCGCTTTTTTTGGGGTGGATAGCGAATTGGTTATGAGGTAAAGAAGCAATGAAATTCAGGTCCATACAGCTTGTTGCGCTACTTGCGTTTATGACACCACTTTTTGTATGGGCAGATCCTACGACTATGGATTTCTATGAGCGAGAAGCCACCGCCTGGGCCTCCGGTACCCGTTCACCCATTTGCAAATCTTTGGAAAAACTATCTCCAGAGACCGCCTCTGCTACGATGAAGGAAAAACAAAATGCTTGCCGAATTCTAGGTGAGCAGCAAAAACATATTGAGGACAACGCTTACGATTTCACTTTAACCCTTTGCTATGATTACAAAGCAAAGAAGGGATTTATTCCTGAAGAGGACATTGATAACGAACAGCTTCGCGCCTCTCAAGCGGCTTGGATGGGACTTATTAAGGAAGGGGCTATGGCCCGCTTTGATGAGAAGAGAGAACTTAGAAACCTTTTTGAGGAGTATGAATGGTGGGAAGCCGGTGATAACTTGGGTTCCAATTACATGCACTTTCTCACGGATGCTCCCGGATTCTACTATGGTATGGCCCGATGTCTCGGACCCCATGGCAACAACCTGTCCGAAGACTTTGCTCTATATAATGAGTTCACCCGCGCGGTTGTTTTAGCCGACATAATAAAGGGTGGAGCTCCGGTCAGCTTTGCTGTTTGGGGGGCCGAGTTTGTGATTTTCGGCCGGATTTTAAAAGGATTGGCCTGGGTGAATCGCGTCACTGGAAACTGGGCCGGCCGGTTTGTAAGGTGGGTGGGCTGGAAGAAACCCGTCGCTGTCACTCCTACACTGGGCTTAAGAAGCGATGATGACCCCGTGGAAGTTCATGAGACTACGGAGTACCAAGAAACTGTCGATAACGAGTTTAACGAATTCTCAGAAGAGCTAAAGGACAACAAACCACAGGTCAGTGAAGCGGTTCTAAGTTCACTGCTTACGATGGTAAAAGATTACCGTGGCAGTCAAATTTTAGAGGCGTTTCTAGAGGAAACCGCGAAACCTTTTTGGCTGCAGGTGAATAAAGAAAAAAACGATCCAATGCTCGATTTACATCACGGTGATTACATTTCTGAAAAAGGGTTTCAGATCTTGATTTCGGGACTAGAAGAATGCCTTAACGTTCCAGATCAATTGAAGGATTGTACCAATGGTTTTATTGGAGCGTTAAACCAAAAAATCATGCGTAAAAATATGAGTTGGAAAACACACGCCCATCAACACAGAAGTAGCTACGCCATCCTCACTCGTATTTATGATTGCGTTCAAATAGACCCGGAGGCTAAGCACATAGACAATGAAGAGCTCATAGCCGAAGCCATAGAACTCATTGAAATGATCGCCGAACAATCGGGCGAAGACCTCCCCTCACCGGCCATGTCCTGCCCCTACTAATGGTACCTTTAAGAGCCCTCGCGTAGGTTGAGTTCTAGAATTTCTAATCGCTTCACTTCGTCCCGAATTTTAGCGGCTTCTTCAAACTCCAACTGAGACGCCGCTTTACGCATCTTCTTCTTCAAGTCTTCAATCTGTTTATGGATGCTTGAAGGATCCTTTTGGTATTCCACCGTTGAGGCGGCCACTTGGCTTTCGCCTTCACCGGTATCATCGTAACCAAACAACTCCAATAGTCCGGCTTTCACGGCTTTTTTAATGGTCTTAGGAACAATGCCATGTTTTTTATTATATTCCTCTTGAATCTCTCGACGACGAGCGGTCTCGTCCATGGCTTTTTTCATTGAGGCGGTAATTTTATCTGCATATAAAATCACTCGGCCATTTTCATTCCGTGCCGCACGCCCAATGGTTTGAATGAGCGAACGTTCTGATCTTAAAAAACCCTCTTTATCCGCATCGGTGATAGCCACGAGGCTCACTTCGGGTATATCCAATCCCTCCCGCAGCAAGTTAATCCCCACCAGTACATCAAATACTCCTAGGCGCAAATCACGAATGATTTCTGTGCGCTCCAAGGTATCAATGTCCGAGTGCAGGTACTTCACCTTAACATTGAGACCTTCATAGTATTCCGTTAAATCTTCGGCTGTTCGCTTGGTTAACGTAGTTACTAGTACTCGCTCTTTTTTCTCAACACGATCTCTTATTTCCCCCAAAAGATCGTCCACCTGATTTCGTACAGGTCGCACTTCAATGATGGGATCTAAAAGCCCCGTAGGTCGAATGATCTGTTCCGTAAACAGACCACCACATTTCTTTAGCTCATACTCTCCGGGTGTGGCCGAGACATAGAGAGCCTCGTTCACGTTCTGTTCAAACTCTTGAAAGTTGAGTGGTCTATTGTCCAAAGCACTCGGCAAACGGTAGGCATGAGCCACTAAAGTTTCTTTACGGGATCGATCTCCCCGATACATTCCGCCAATCTGCGGAACCGTAACGTGACTTTCATCAATGATGGTTAAAAAATCTTTTGGAAAATACTCCAACAGCGTCGGAGGCGCTTCACCAGGAGCACGTCCGTTAAAGTGACGAGAGTAGTTTTCAATGCCTGGACAAAAACCCATTTCGCTAATAAGTTCTAAATCATAGCTCGTCCGCTGCTCGATCCGCTCGGCCTCAGTGAACATCATTTCATTTTTGAAATGACCAATCCTATCCCGTAGCTCATCACGAATACTTTCAATAGCACGTATCTGCTCCTCTTCCGTGCTCACATAGTGACTAGATGGAAATATCAATGCGCGATCTAGCTCCTCAATCACCTCTCCGCGAATGGGATCCACCCGACTGATTTGATCCACAAAGTCTCCAAAAAACTCAATCCGAATGACATTTTCATCTTCATAGGGTGGAAACACTTCCACCACATCACCCCGAACTCGAAAGCTTCCCCTATCAAAATCCACGTCCCGGCGGGCATATTGAATTTTCACAAGCTCTCTTAAAAAGGCATCACGAGGAGTTTCTTGATTACTTTCCACTTCTAAAACGAGATTGGCGTACGCATCCGGAGACCCTAAACCATAAATACAGGACACCGAACTCACAATAATTACATCCCGCCTTTCGAAGAGAGATCGAGTGGCGGAATGGCGCATTCGATCGATCTGCTCGTTAATGGCTGAGTCTTTTTCAATGAAGGTATTTGTCGAGGGTATAAAAGCTTCTGGCTGGTAGTAGTCATAGTAGGAAACAAAGTATTCCACCGCGTTTTCCGGAAAGATCTCTTTAAACTCGCTGAAAAGTTGTGCTGCTAAAGTTTTGTTATGAGCCAAGATCAAAGTGGGCTGCTGGAGTTTTTCAATGACGTGAGCCATAGTAAAGGTTTTTCCAGAACCGGTGACACCCAGTAACGTCTGATGATTCATTCCATCTTTGTATTGAGAGACCAATTGCTCTATAGCCTTTGGCTGATCACCAGAGGGCTTGAATTCACTGACAATGTTAAATTTTTTTTCTTGTAAATTTCGGCTACGAACCTGCGCGAATGTCTTAGACAAAAAAGACCTCCAATAAGCCCTACATTATAGTCGTCAAACTGGGGACAGGCACCTTTTGGAGCTGCTAGACATAACAATTTTAAGCATTATAGCTATTGGTCGGGACAGACCATCCCTGACCGCCAATACCTACGAACAAAACAATTAAAGCTGTGCAATTTTTTAAACTAGAATGGGGTGGCAAGTGAAAGTGAAGTTAAGGGTCTTTGAGGGAGGGGGGATTCGCTCAAAGACCCGGCTCTTCGTTTTAGAGGGGGGGGGGTAACTCAACAAGAGGGGGGATTCTGTTGAGTTATTTCTATATATTACAAGTTTGGCACCAATACAAAATCCTGTAATTACAGCCATTTACAAGTCTTTCTTGATGGCCAAAACTGTAGATTGTCACCGGTACTGTTAGAATTTTAAACGGAACTTGCCGTAAGAAGGTGACTTCTCAGGCTAAAATTGTGACCATAAATCCATGGCAAAACATAAAAAACATACTCTCACTTTACTGATTGTGTTGGCCTTTTTGGGCGCGCTCATTACTGGAATTATAAATTACATGTATCGCCCTCAAATAATGCCCCATGATGAACTCCCTACTCTCTATTTGAAAGCCACGCTTTATCAAGACCAGTTGATTACCACCTCACTTCGTTTTCGCCCCAAGGATATGGATTCGGCAGTGGCCCCAGTGAAAGTCTGGTCAAAAACCAAAGACGGCAAAGTCTACGTGAGCGTTTTTAAACAATTGGTGATGCCTTTTAAAATGCCCCAATTCTACACTCCCACTCGCCAAGAAACAGAACCAAAAGTTGTTCCCTCGGAAGGAGAATACGAAGCCAAAATTTTGGTAGGTAACCCTCACTCCAGCAAGTACTACTATTTGGACGGAGACAAGGCTCATCCTTTACGAGTAGAACTCACTCATGATTCTAAAATTAAGTACAAAGATCTAATAAGAAAAAAAATGCAAGAGCGCATTGAACAAGTAAAATCTGAATAGTCCATTGGTCGAAAAACTAGATAGAATTGAATTTAGACCACTAAAGATATGGCCCCACACTCTTATATAAACTTTTTTAAGATGGCTTACTTAGCCACTTCCCAAGTCGAACCATCGGCAGCATCCATCACAGCAATCCCTAAATCGATGAGCTGATCTCTAATTTCATCGCTAGCCGCAAAGTCTTTATCCGCTCTCGCTTGAGCTCTCTGGGCCACCAGCTTATCAATTTCTTCTCGCTTAAGACTTTTCTGATCCAACAGCATATCATCTAAAGCTTTTAGAAACTCAGCCGCTGGCTCGGAAAACAACGCCATCACTTCCCCTTGAGAAATGATCCAATGATAAAACACTTCGCTAGTGGCAATCATTGCATCATTGGGTTTTCCAGGTCTTCGTACCTGCTTGTTAAATTCCCGAACCACTTCAAACAAAGCCGCAAAAACTTCAGGTGTTCCAAAATCATCATCCAGCGCATCTTTAATCTTGTCAGACTGCTCATCCAAAAGCTTCTGAAACTTCTCAGGAACGGGCGCTAAAGCACCACCTTTATCCATATTCGTCTTAGCCAAAGCCAATGCGGAGTAAAACCTAGCTAACGCCTGTATGGCTCGATTCACCGGGTCTTCACTAAAATCTATGGTGCTTCGGTAATGTGCCGACAACATCATGTACTTTAAGATTTCACCATTATACTGTTCAAGGAAGCTGCGGCCGGTGCGCACGTTTCCTAGCGACTTGGACATCTTCTGATTACCAAACTCAAGCATATTGTTGTGCATCCAATACTTAACATACTGGTGACCTGTGCAGCCCTCACTTTGTGCTATTTCGTTTTCATGGTGTGGGAAAACCAAATCCAATCCACCACCATGAATATCTAATGTATCTCCCAACAAAGCGCGACTCATAGCTGAACATTCGATGTGCCAACCAGGTCTTCCATCCGACCAAGGAGACTTCCAACTCGGCTCTCCGTCTTTAGCCTTCTTCCACAACGCAAAGTCGGCCGGGTGCTTTTTGCGAGAATCCACCTCGATGCGATGTCCTTCTTGCATTTCATCTATTTTCTTATTGGATAGCTTTCCATACTCCTCAAAAGACTGAACCGCATAGTAAACATCGCCATCCACCGCATAGGCTTTATTGTTTTCAATCAAGCCTTCGATAATCTCTATAATATCCTCCATATGCTCGGACACTTTTGGATTAGCCGTATGAGGACGTAATTTTAAATAGGAGTAATCTTTCTCGAACTCAGCGATATACTTCTTAGAAATATCCTCTGCAGTCACACCCTCGTCGTTCGCACGATTGATAATTTTATCGTCGACATCCGTATAGTTATATACGTACTTTACCGAGTATCCAGACTTCTCAAACCAGTTACGAACCAAATTAAAAAAAATGGCTCCGCGATAATTCCCAATATGCAAAAAGTCATAAACAGTGGGGCCACAGACATACATTCGCACTTCGCCTTTATGTACGGGTACAAACTCTTCTTTAGAGCGACTTTGCGTATTGTATATCTGTATACTCATCTTTTTTTCCTACTGATTAAGAGCCAACTGGGCTCGTTCAATTAATAAATCTTTTTTCATAAGTGGCACTAAATGCTTCAATTCCGCTCCTTGTGGCTTGCCAATGACGGCCACTCGAATCGGCATAAACAGGTGTTTTCCTTTCACACCACATTCTGTTTTAACAGCATTTTGAGCTTCGACAAATTGCTCTTCGGACAAATAGTCTTCGGCCGCGGCAGCAACAAGAGATTTCCACTTCTCTATAACGGCTTTTGAACTGTCCCATGACAATGCATCAGCAGCTGTATCATCCACTTTATAGTTTTTAGCAGAAATTGGTCGAAAAAGTTCCACTGCATCCGCCAATGTTTCCATAGATGTTTTAAATACACTCAATGCACGGTCTTGCCACTGCGGATCTTCAGGCAATTCTAAGCCCGCTTCGTCCAGAAAAGGTTTTACTCGCGACCACAGTTCAGCATGATCCAATTCCCGCAAATGACTGGCGTTCATCCACTTCAACTTCACTTCATCAAATACTGCACTCGCCGGATTCAATCGATCTGTAGAAAACGCCTTTTGCATTTCCTCGGAAGTCATGACCTCTTTTCCTTCAGGATGACTCCACCCCATCAAAGCAATAAAATTGTTCATCGCCTCGGGCAGATAACCTAACTCTCGATATTGATTACAGCTTGTAGCCCCATGACGCTTAGACAGCTTTTGCTTATCGGCCCCCAAAATAATAGACAAATGACCAAATTCTGGAACTTCTAAACCTAAGGCTTCATAAACCATCATTTGACGTAAAGTGTTTGATAAGTGTTCTTCCGCACGGAAAACATGACTGATTTCCATAAGTGCATCATCAATAGCACAGCAAAAATTGTAAACAGGCATTCCGTTTGAACGTATCAAAACAAAATCCCCTACCATATCCGAAGGAAACTTCACTTCACCCCGAACTAAATCTTTTAAAACAAATTCGGATTTATCTTTTGGCACTTTAAATCTTACAACGGCAGACTCCCCAGAATCCAACTTCTTTTTAGATTCCGCGGGATCCATATCTCGATAGGGACTCTGTACTTGCGGTGGTTTGCCTGCCGCTTTCAGCTCTTCACGTTGCTTATCGATCTCTTCGTCCGTCATAAAGCAATAGTAAGCCGTACCTGATGCAATCAGCTTTTCCGCATACTCTTTATAGATTTCTAATCTCTGCGACTGGCGATAGGGTCCTTTATCTCCCATATCTTCGAGAGTTTCAGGATTCACACCTTCATCCCAATTTAGACCCAGCCATTTAAGATCACCAATCTGCATATGCATGGCTTCTTCGGTGGAACGCTCTAAATCCGTATCTTCAATTCTAAGGATAAATTTTCCACCACGATTTTTAGCATACAAAAAATTGTAGAGAGCAGTTCTCGCTCCTCCAACATGTAGATATCCAGTGGGGCTTGGTGCAAATCTCACGCGCACAGGTCGACTCATATATGATCCTTTCCAAAATCACCGACAGATATATCTCAACCCAAGTTCTAGCGCACCCCTTTATTGCGCTGCAGCTCCAAAAGGTGCCTGGCACCTTTTGGGCATAAAAAAAGCTCAGACACATTGCCTGAGCTTTGGACACTAACCGGGTCTGCACCCCTTGATTTCATTCATTACAGCCCGAGGATTCCACCAACTTGCATTTTCTCTAGCTCGTCTCGGCTGGTGGCCAGAGTTAATTCTTTCAACAACAGCTTTCGAGCTTTACTGAGCATTTCTCGCTCACCATAACTCAAGTCCTTTTCCACCTTTAGTACAAATAGGTCTCTAAGCACTTCAGCAATTTCAAAAATAGAACCGGTCTTAATCTTCTCCATGTACTCACGGTAACGACGGTTCCACGTTTGATTGTCCATTTTCACTTCTTTTTTTCTTAAAATCTCAATGACTTTTCCAGCCTCTGACTTGGAAATAATAGGTCGCAAACCCGCAGAACTTGCATTGGTTTTAGGAACCATCAACTTCATTCCCGTTTCCTCAATGCGAATGACGTAAAACGTCTGCTTTGTTCCCATAATTTCTTTGGTCTCAACGGCAGTGACTTTACCAACGCCATAACCTGGATATACGGCGTTATCACCGGCTTTAAATTCTACCATGTACTACGACCTCCGACTTACAAACTGTTCACCCACTGAACTGTTTAATACTGGCTATTTTATAATCATCTAGCGCATTGTTTATATAACACCTTTGACACGATAAATCAAAATTAATGCCTTCGAACTCATCTCCTGAAAGGAATTCACCAGTTCCCTGAAATTTATAAACTCAATTCGGGAAATAAATATAGGGTCTATGGTCAACCTCTAGAATTAATGAACCAGAAAATACTGTTGAAAGATTAGATATCCGCAGGCCGTAAAAAAGGCCCCCTATAGGAGCCCTTTTCTGAAAATATTTCATAAATCTTGTTACTGAACTTGGGTAACAATAACAGAGTACGGCACAGCACCGCTCTTTGTTACCGGAAGAGAGGCACCTTTAACCGTTACTGTTAAAGTCTCTCCAGCAAATCCTGTCACGAGTACTTGCTCATGATTGTTCACTGAATCGCTTCCATTCAAAGTGCGATCGCCAGCACTCACCGACAAATCTAAATCATTTACAAGAGACTTAGCTGCCGAAGGAGATCCCGGAGCATCTGTATAGATCAATGTCACCTTTACAGATTCTGCGTCGCCCACCTGGATAGAGTAGGATTTTTCTTCGCCATCAGCCACTCCATCCACTTCATCAATGAGTGTCAGGTAACGGGCATCATCAACCACATTGGCCATGTCCACTCGCCCATAACCTTCATCATTGTTAGGTGCAGGCTGAAGGATTTCTTGGCCTACATCTCTAAAACCAAATTGACCAGGAAACATATCTGTAGCGGTATTCATCAAAATACCTTTAATTAAAGCAGCTGAAGGATTCTCAATACCACGTACTTGACGCAAGTATTGACGAGTTACCGCGGCGGCACCTGCTACAAGAGGCGTAGACATACTTGTTCCACCGGAGAAACAGTAGTCTTCATTGAAGCGACCCCACAACTCACTGGAACCATCTATCGAGGAGCACAAGCTTACAATGTTTGTTCCTGGAGCAACCACTTCAGGCTTAAGCCTACTATCATCTGTAGGACCACGAGAAGAGAACACAGCCAATCCCTCTGCATTGTTAGAAAATCGATCGGATGCTAAAGGCTCAGCATCCCAAACTCCGGGCTTCATTTCTGAGGCCGTCATTTGAAGTCCACCTTCCATCATAATATTTTCAGAGGCTCCAACGGTAAGAACATTCTTTGCCGTTCCAGGAGAACCAATCGAATTCGGATCAACACGCCCATCTTCGTCAGCATCTTTCCCGCTGTTACCAGCAGCAAAAAGAATTAACATATCAGGAGTGTCCCACATGTACTCGTCAGTCATTTGGGCCATGTTATCGTAGTTTCCGAAAACAACACCATTACCCCATGAGTTCGTGTGAATACGTGCACCCTCTTCATAAGCTTTTCTATAGAGCTTCTTTAGTTCAGGTGGAACAGAAAGATTTTGTAAAAGCGGCGACCACATTCCCTGAGCCAACATGGATGCGTCATAAGCTCCACCTTTAATTTGCCCATGAGAAGAAGCTCCACTACCCATTACAGAACCAGCAACATGTGTCCCATGTCCCATTGGGTCCTTCCAAGAGTTCGCAAATAGGCCATAAACCTGCCCACCAATCACACCTTCGAAATCCGAATGAATGTCGTTAACATCGCCAGAGTCTAGACCTGTGTCGGCCATCGCTACAGACTCACCTTCTCCAGTCAAATTTCTATCCCATGCAGATTCGAAATTCATAATTGTCGTACCGGATTCATGACCTGATAAATTGTCTATACTACCAACGAAATCAGTCACCTCAACTTCACCAGAAGTTTCTTCGGCATCATCTTCATTTTCATTAAGAGGTAAAACCATAGTTTGCGGTTCGTGATAGGGTTGAATCCATTCAATTCCATCGACCTTTGCAAACTCCTGAACCGATCCTAATCGAGCTTCGATGACCATATATTTGCCATCTTTCCATAGCATTTCAGCGCCTTCGAGCTGATCCGCAACGGTGGACAGCAGTCCTTCTTGAGTTACACTAACGAGCATCTTCATGGATTGATTTTGCGTAAAAACGTTCTGCGGAGGAAAGCTTTCATCGATTTTTAATGGTGCGATGAATGGCACAACCGCTTGCACTCCAGCATTGGATTGAAGTTGTGAAAGATTTGATTCTTCGTTCAACTTCACAAGGTAAGCATCATTTGGAATGTATCTTAAGATGGTTCCTTTAGCTTCCAGCCAAGACTTATCTTGAGCACTGATTTTTTGTTTAAACTGAACCACAAAGTGTGTGGTTTCTTCTCCGATATTACCACTGAGTTGACTCAATCCGTGCATGGTTGATTCAGCCGTGGCGGTATTGATGTTGGCATTTTTAAATAGAAGTCGATCCCCAGCTTCAGCTACAAAGCTACTCAATACGACTGCTAAAAAAACTCCATTCAACTTAGAACTTTTTGACATCCATCCCCTCCTTGATCTCGGCAAAGAGTGAATCACGTCATGTTCCAAACACAAAGTAAAAAATTCAGGGTCCCCCCTAAACACCCTATGGATACTGGGTTTTCAGAGAGACATATCTCTCTATTGCTGTTTTTTTAGAACAGCTCCTTGGGCCACTTTGCCACGGTGTGCGCTCCAAAATGGAACTGTAGCTTAATCAAAGGGCTATAGGGGCTAAAAAAAGAAGAAGGGGCCATTAAGCCCCTTTCCATTTGTAAGATTCTGACAAGTTTATACTTATTGATACTATAAGTATTTTTCATTCCTTTTACCGCTCCGCAACAGCAGGCCGGGATTCTGAAAAGGCATTATTGCCCGTTATTCAGCTGGGCCTCTAATTGATTCACTCGGCTCTCTAATCGATCAATGGCATTTAATAGAATACGCACTGTACCGTCGTCGGCAAGATTTCTATAGCGATAATAACTGCAGTTGTAACCGGAACCATTACGAACTGGAGTCCAAGACTCACAAGTTTTAACTGATGGTAAATAAACACTCTCCGCTTGATAAAAGATTTCTGAAGATTCCGTAGCTTCGGCTTCAACAAAATAGGAAATTCCAAAACAAATGAGTGTCGTAACAATTAAAGAACGCATATATCCCCCGATATAGAATTAGATGATGGGGAAACGTTAGCTAGAAAAAACTCATCCCACAAGTTGTTTTCTTTTTCGATCAAATTCGGAAGCGAGCACCTTATGCTCTTCTAACTTCAAGAGAGGGTCCTTTTGAACCAACTGAAAAGCCGCCTTCCTGGCCAGCTGCAAGGTGGCCATATCACGTACAAGATTGGCCATTTTAAATCCGGTCAATCCAGATTGTCGAGTTCCTAAAAATTGACCGGGTCCGCGCAACTCTAAATCCGCCTCAGAAATTTTAAAACCATCAGCAGTACTTTCCATAATCTCTGCGCGAAAGCGAGCCTCATCAGAAAGTGCGTAACTGAGCATAAGAACACAATAAGATTTATGTTCACCTCGCCCCACCCTCCCGCGCAACTGATGAAGTTGAGACAAACCAAATCTTTCAGCATGCTCAATCAACATAAGATTAGCATTGGGAACATCAACTCCCACTTCGATGACGGTCGTAGAGACCAATACATCAAACTCATGATCTCGAAAACACCGCATCACTTGATCTTTTTCATCCGCTTTCATCTTTCCATGCAACAGGGCAAACCGTATATCTGGAAATTGAGCGACTAGTTTTTCATACTCTTCTGTAGCATTCTTTAAATCAATTTTTTCAGACTCTTCCACTAACGGATATACAACATAAGCTTGTCGACCTTTAGCCACCTGCTCCTGCAAAAAACCCAGTACTTTTTCCCGCTTATTTTCAAACACTTTTCGGGTCACTATGGGCTGCCTTCCTTTTGGAAGCTCATCAATGATGGAAACATCCAAATCTCCATAGACCGTCATAGCTAGTGTTCTTGGGATAGGTGTAGCTGTCATAACTAAAAAGTGAGGACTCTCCCCCTTTTTCATAAGCTTTGCCCTTTGCTCCACTCCAAACCGATGCTGCTCATCTATAATCACTAAACCCAGTTGATTAAAATGAACCGCATCTTGAATCACTGCATGGGTTCCAACCACTAGGCGGGCCTGCCCCATCTGAACCCTCTCAAGCACCTCTCGCTTTTCTTTGGCGCGTAATTGCCCGCTAATAAAAGCCACCTCAATACCTAATGGTTCAAAAATCTTTCTAGCATTTTTAAAATGCTGTTCAGCAAGTATCTCGGTGGGAGCCATAATGCAGGCTTGATAGCCATGTTCAATCGCTACCGATGCAGACAATAGAGCCACCATAGTTTTTCCACTTCCCACATCTCCT
>DCMZ01000007.1:41731-133598 GCA_002321895.1 Bdellovibrionaceae bacterium UBA1609
TTCCACTTCCCACATCTCCTTGCACGAGTCGGTGCATGGGATGCCCACTCTCCATATCGCTTAATACTTCTCCTAATGTGGACTTTTGCGCATTAGTGAGTTCAAAGGGTAGCGCGCTAATAATCTTATCGTAAAGATTCTTACGCGCGCCCATTTTGGGGGCCACAGCTTTTTTATAACCACTTTTCTGTAACGCCAGATGTAGCTCCAACCAAAAAAATTCATCAAAAATAATTCTCTTCTGTGCCGGGGAATTGAACTGAAGGTATTCATCCACACTTTCATTGCCTGGCTGATGTATTTTATGAAGAGCTTCACTTCGAGCCATGAGTTTATATTCATCCAATAGCCAGTCTGGATAGATCTCCGGTACCCCTAATGGTTTTTTGTATTCGTCGGAATAGTTTTTCCAAGAATCAGGTTCTTTTGGATTAATGATCAATTCGTAAATCGCCTTATCGATCATTTTTCTCAATTTACCGGGACTCAGACCTTCGGTTTCTGTGTACAGCGGTAAAAGCTGATCTTTTACATCTTCGGAGTTTTCACCAATGGGTTCCAAAGTCGGATGTTGAAACTGCCTCACACCACGATACTCAGTGACTTTCCCAGTAATTCGAACCTGCATCTGAGGCTGGAATCTTTCAAAATAACCCCGATAAGGGGTTCGAAAATATTTGCAGGAGATGCGACCCGATGAATCTTGAACAATCACTTCGTGCATCTTTTTACGGCTTCGCCCCATATTAAAAGAATTCACACGGATCACCGTGGCCTCAATAGATACGTTTTGATTCAGCTCTAAATCGGCAATGGATCGACCTGCCCTTTGGTCTTGATAGGTGCGAGGAAACCATTCGAGAAGATCACCCACAGTATGAATATCCCGCTTCCTAAGCAGGTCCCCCAGCTTAGGACCAACCCCTTTAAGGTACTGAATGGGAGTATCGACAAACAAAGACATAGGTAATGCTTAATGATTCTTGTTTGGACAGTCAATCAATCCGTGGCAAACTTAAATAATGGAAGCTACAAACGAATATTTTAAAATTAGAATCAATTCCGTACATCCCTCGAGCCCCATTCCCTTTGATATATTCATATCCCTCAATCAAAAAATGGTTCATTACCTTCGAGCTGGAGACTCAATCACTGCAGAAAAACTGTACAGTTTTAAGGAGAAAGCTCAGGGCCAATTTTACATCCCGCAAGATCAGCGGCAGATTTATAAAGACTATATTCATGATCGACTTACAAGTTCGGACCTTTCAGCCATGGAAAAGGCCGTACTACTCCGAGAGAGTTCCATTTCTTTAGTAGAAGAGCTTTATGAAAACCCCGATGTGGCTAAGGCACTCGCTGATTCCCGTCCGGTAGTTAAAAACTTTATTGATCTTATGGATGAAGAGCCATCGGCCATGAGTCACCTCATTAGCCTCTCATCGCACGATTTTTATACCTATAACCATTCCTTAGATGTCTGCATTTATGCCTTGGGTTTAGGACAGGCTGTGGGCTTTGGCTCAGCCGATTTAAAGGAATTGGGTGAAGGAGCTCTATTTCACGACATTGGTAAGCGAAATGTAAATGTAGATATCATATGTAAAGCTGGCCCACTAGACGATGTGGAATGGGCGCAAATGCAAAAACATCCTCAATTCGGATTGCAGATTTTAATGGAACAAGACGTTACTGAGGGAGTGATGGCCAGTTGTTACGAACATCACGAAAGCTGGTCCGGAGGCGGATACCCTCAAGATTTAGAAGCCGAAGAGATTCACCCGATGGCACGAGTTGTGGCCCTCACTGATACTTATGACGCTCTCACAACTAAGCGGACCTATAATACGCCAATGACTCCCAAAGACGCGGTTCAATTCATGGAGTCTAAATTGTTTGGAAAATATGACCCCGACATGATCAAAGCCATGTCTACGGTTTTATTTAAAATGCAAAAAGACCTATCTAGCTAAAGATAAATAAACAGGAGACGAATATGAAGCATCTAGTGATTTTGTTTCTATTAAGCGCATTGGCTTCACCCGCCTTTGCCAAAGATCACAAACATGGAAAAATGGGCAAAGGTATGATGAAAGGCTTAATGAAGGAGCTAAATCTTACCGACGAACAAAGATCTAAAATGAAAGAACTCCACATGGAAAACAAGGGTGGTGGAAAAGCGAATCGAGAGGCTATCAAGAAGGCAAAAGATGCACTTCGTAATGGATGGCTAGAAAATGCCAACGACGCCACTATGAAGTCACTGCACAAAGCCTTTCATGATGCCAAAATGTCTGGAATGAACGAACGCTTTACAAAAATGTTAGCGTTGAGAGCTATCCTTACAGATGAACAAAAGGCTATTTTTGCCAAGAAAATGTCCGAACGAATAGATAGCGGTAAAAGACATTAGAAACCCTCAATGTCTATTGCATGTGGTCTCCAGCCCCCTCCATTTCTCAATAATAAAATGGAAGTCTAAATACCACATGCAATGGAATCCCAGATTCCACTTTTAGCAAAATCCTTCCCCCACACAACAGAATTAATATTTAATAGGAGATCACTAGCTTTAAACTCGTAAGCGAAGGTGTTTCTTTGGACTTCTCAGTTTCACTAAAAAAGATGGTCGTAGTCGCATCTAAACCCATGTGAACTGTAGACGTTCTAAAAAACTTAAACCCACCGCCGATGACAGCTGAAAAGCTAGAAACATTATCATTGCTGCCTATCAAGGTGTTCGATTGATTGTCCTGACTTGCTGAAGCAAATCCATAACCTAAACCACCTCTGACATACGGTGCGGTTTTATTCCTATTAACAAACCAGCTCATAGTTACAGAAAAGTTGGTAAATTGAACTTCCGAGTCACCGGTCGCAAAAAGTAGCTCACCATACAAAGACAAATCATAATCTGGATCCACTCCAAAATTGTAGCCACCTAAAAGTAGTGCTCCTGTACCAGGATAATGCAATCCTCCAGCCCAAGCAGCCCCAATGCCCACACTCCACTGCTTTAAAGCTTGATATCGGACCTGACTGCGCTCCATTTCATCTTTGGTAACTTCGTCCACACGAGCGGTTTCAGCCACTTTCACGTCGCTTAATACGGCACGAACCACACGACCCACAACGGTATCCATATCCTCTATGGTTGCTGATTTCATTTTTTTGGAAGTCGCTAACTTTTTATCTACATATTTTCCCACCTGCAGAATGTAGCTACTTCCCAACTTCAACAACTTAGGAACTAAAACGACATCCGATTCCCACCGATTATCTGAAATGGCGTAATCTCCAGCCTGAGAAACCGCATCTTCCACCAACGCCGTCACCGATTCAAGAGTGGCACTATCTACCGAACCTTTTGCTTTAACAACAAATACTGTGGTCTCAGCGCTAGCTACAAACCCAATAAATAATACGAATAGAGCTGCTAAACATTGTTTCATAAAACTCTCCTAGTAATTTTTAATCTCTACCAAACCACCATCGTAGTTTTTAACATTTTGATAACCTAAAGTTAGCAGCGCTGTTGTCACAGCGGCCGACCGAATTCCTTTGTTACTTACAACAACAATAGAATCTCCAAAATGAATACCAATGGCTTTTAGTTTACTGATGAGATCCAAATTGGGTCGTCCTTGCCGGTTATAAAACTCCCGCCACTCAATATTAATGGCTGTGATTTCCGGCATTCCAAATATCGCTGTGGACCCTTTCAAATACTCTCTCTCACTTCGAACATCTATGATGCGTACCTTGTTTTGCCGAGCACTTTTAGCCAACTCCAAAAACTCGGCCTTTCGAATACGAATGGGACTCAATAATTTAGGTTTCCAATAAGGTACAGGCTCTCTTGGTTGTGCCGTGCCCTGTCTGAGATGCTTCTTAAAAAGATGAATTTCAGCGACTTGAACGTTTTTCACTCCCAGATACAAAAGAGTCCAAGCCAAGCGACCTTCCTCTCCCCTACCATGGACTCCATAACCCACAACAATAACATTCGTATCAGGTGTAATACCTAACCTCGCCAATCTTTGTGTCATCCTAGAGTAATCATCTTGCAATAACCCCGGACGCTCACTTCGATGATCGGTAAACTCCTCCCAGCTCAAAAGAATAGATCCGGGAATATTCAACATTGTATGATCGAATCTTTTTCTCGCATCAACAATGATCACATCTTTATTGAGGATGAGTTTCTTTTTTCGACCCTCAACTAGGGCCGAATAATCGGCATCAAATTTAGAATATAACTTTGTTTCTGGAGACTGACAGGAAACCAGTAAGGCGAAGAAAAGAAAGGGTAAGATAATTCTGCTCATGAAACCTCAATATTTGGGGTATGGAGACACAATTATTAAAAAAATCGTATCTCCAATAAACCACAAAAGTCTACTTAACCTTCATTGTTGGAAACAAAATAATGTCTCTAATACTGTGACAGCCCGTCAAAACCATCACCAGCCGCTCTATACCAAGCCCTACTCCACCAGTTGGCGGCATTCCCACTTCAATGGCTCGGATAAAATCCTCATCCATTGGCTGAGCCTCATCATCAACAACTCTTTTAGCTTCTTGCTCTTGAAGACGCTCCCTTTGCTCCACGGGATCATTTAACTCCGTATAAGCATTTCCCAGCTCCATACCGCAAATGAAGGGTTCAAATCGCTCGACCATACCTTTTTCAGTTCGATGATTCTTAGTGAGTGGAGAAATCTCCACAGGATGGTCTAAAACAAATGTAGGATTCCATAGGTGATGTTCTGCTGTATGCTCAAAAAGCTCAGCAATCATTTCTCCTCGAAGTGGCGCTTTATCCAAACTGTCATCGAAAGACTTTAATTTTTCAAAAAGCTCATCATCAGAAAGAGCAGTGACATCAATTTGGCCATATTCTTTAATGGCATCGATCATAGTAATGCGCTTCCAAGGAGTCGTGAAATCGACTTCTTTTCCCTCATAAGTCACTTTCAGACCACCTGTGACTTCCTTGCAAACATGAGCGCAAAGCTCCTCGAACTGCTTCATTTGATATTTATAGTCGGTATAGGCCTCGTACCACTCAAGCATTGTAAACTCGGGGTTATGTGATCTATCAATTCCTTCGTTACGAAAGTTTTTGTTGAGGTCATAGACCTTCTCAAAGCCACCTACGATCAATCTCTTCAAGTACAGTTCTGGAGAGATCTTCATAAACAACTGCATATCGAGGGCATTATGGTGTGTCACAAACGGAGAGGCCGAAGCTCCACCGTAGATGGGTTGCAGAATGGGCGTTTCCACTTCCAAAAAACCTCTGTTATCTAAAAAGCTACGAATTTCACGGATAATCTTCGATCGCATTTCAAAGACCTTACGGCTCTTTGGATCCATCACTAGATCTAGATAGCGTTGTCTATACTTCAACTCAGTATCGGTGATACCATGATACTTCTCGGGCAATGGCTCCAACGACTTACTAATGATTTGAAAGTCTTTACAGTGAAGACTCAATTCCCCTTTTCTGGTTTTAAAAACAAATCCAGAAAATCCAATAAAATCACCTATATCAACGTGCTTGAAAAAAACCTGAGAGGCCTCGTCCACTTCTTTGATCCGGATATAGCCCTGGAAAACACCACTTTGATCTTGTATGGTAAAAAAGGCGGCTTTACCCATATCTCGCTTGGTCATAAGTCGACCGGCGAGAGTAAAGATCTCCCCTTCAGCCTGCTCACCTTCTTCCAAATGACTAAACTTTTCTCTCAAAGCTTGGTTCGAAATGGATTTATCGAACTCATGGGGAAAAGGATTGAATCCCAATTCCTTTAGAGACTCGAGTTTTCGTCGTTTCTCCGCCCGAAGAGGATTCTCTCTACCTGTGGCAACTTTGGAATTGGTGTTTTCTTCTGTGGTTTCCATATTTATCCTTTAAAAATATCCATTACGTCTTGTAGTAAAGCGACAGCCTCATCTTTTGGTCTTTGGAAGGCATTTCTTCCCATGATACTGCCGAATGCTCCGCCGGCGGCTAACTCTTTCACTTCATCTAGTAAATCATTCGTACCTTTTGTGGCTCCGCCAGAAAAGATGACAATCCTACGACCGTTGAAGCAAGACTCAACCACATGACGTGTCCGATCAGAAAGTTTAGTGACTTTGATCGACTGGGAATCAAAAACCTTTTTCGCCTCGGATTGTTCAATATGAGCCGTCGGTGGTTTAACCTTTACTATGTGTGCTCCCAATTGGCAGGCAATTTGAGCGGAATAAGCCACTACATCAATCGCCGTTTCACCGTCTTTAGAAATATCTTTACCTCTTGGGTAGGACCAGATCACAGTGGGAAGTCCCGCATGTTTTGCTTCCAATGAAGCCTGTCTGATTTCCTCGTACATTTCTTTTCGGTTTTCGCTACCAGGATAGATTGTAAAACCGATCGCAGCACAACCCAATCGAAGAGCATCGTCCACACAAGATGTCACAGCCGAGATTGGGCCATCATTATCTTTGTAGAGCGAATCAGAATTATTCACTTTTAAAATAAGAGGTATCTCCCCGGCAAAATCACGTGCCGCGGCTTCAAGAAAACCCAATGGAGCGGCATAGGCACTGCATCCTGACTCAATGGCTAATTGAAAATGATAGAAGGGATCGTACCCATCTGGATTGAGTGCAAAACTTCGGGCCGGCCCGTGCTCAAAACCCTGATCAACTGGCAAAATTACCATCTTACCTGTTCCCGCTAGTCGACCATGATTCATAATGCGTGCAAGGTTGGTCAAAACTCCCGGATTGTCAGCCCCATACCAGCTCAATATCTCTCTTACTCTTGGCGTCATTGATCTCTCCTCTGGGCTCAAAAAGCCTCATCAAAATGCCTTTATTTTAAAAAACGAGACACTAGCATCGGCTCAAAAATAGGACAAGTTCAATGCTATAGAATTCGAAGGATTCGCGGATGGTTTTTGGCTTTGAAGCCTATAATCAAAGCATTTTTGGGAAATAGGAATCGAGAGGGAAAGATTCTCAGCTGGCCGCTTTTTTCTCATCTGGCACAAAGCTTCCATCTAAGACAGACTGCGCCACTTTAACCACTTCATCTTCATCGAAAGGTTTAGAGAATATATGTAACAAATCACCTTTAAATTTTTCGTATAGGTGTTCAAACTCAATATTGATTCCACCCGAAATGAACATAATTTTCGGTGCATTTGGTTTTTGAGCAAGGATTTTTTCATACATTTCAGAACCGTTTAATTTTGGCATTTTAATATCGGAAATGATCAGGCCATAATCTCCGGCCATGGCTTTATTGAAACCGTCCTCGCCATCCACTGCTATATCAAAATTCAGTTCGGCATCCTCAAATATCTCAGTAAAAATATTTCTTAAATCTTGCTCATCCTCTACGATGAGTATTTTCTTACTAGAAGTTCCATTCCCTTGAGCCTTTGCCTCTTCCTCAACGGCAGAAACCTGTTGAGAATTGCCAGCAACAGCTTGGTAAATCGGCCAATGCACTTTAAAAGTGGTTCCTTTTCCCAACTCGGATTGAAATTCTACTAGACCCTTATGCTCCACCATTGTGGCATGCACCACTGACAATCCCATCCCAGGACCTTCATGCAATTCCTTGGTTGTAAAGAAAGCATCAAATACCTTTTCACGAATATCCTCAGGAATACCAGAACCATTATCCTCAATCTCCGCATAGACGTGACCTCCTGCCGTCCAAAGCCTAACGAGAATTTGTCTATCTGCCTGTCCTTTTGAAGCGTCTTTGGCGTTGCTCAATAGGTTCATGAAGACTTCTTGAACCTTACCCCAATTCCCCTGCACCATAGCGTGGTCCGTAAGTTGATTGTCAAATTCAACCTTTACACCTTCTTTTTCATAGATCTCTCTGACCAAGGCAATGGCCTCCGAAATCACTTCTGAAAGATCAAATTCGGAAACCTCAGTGGTTTCCTGACGACCAAAAGCTCTTAATCCCTTAATGATTTTACTCGCTCTGTGAACCGCATCTTCCATTCGCTCAATGGCATCAAAATACTTTGGATCTAAGTTATCTTTTTTCGACATCCTCTGTAATCGATACAAGTAGCCACCAATGATGGCTAATGGGTTATTGACTTCGTGAGCCACACCCGCTGCTAACTCACCTATGGATGCCATCTTTGCCGCATGTTGAGCCGCCTTTAACTTTTGAGCAGCTCTATCTTTTTGGATGATTCCTGCAACAATTTTTCCCACTGTATTTAAAAAATCGACCTCACGAGAACTCTTTTGGTGTCCGTGCTCAAGGTATAAAACCATCACACCTAAAACTCTCCCATCAGGATCAACAAATGGTACATTGTAATGTCCATGAGGTGACATTCCATCGAACTGAATTTCATGCCGTTCATCCACGCAGCTGGAGAAGATCAGTTCTTTGAGCTCAGCTGCTTTACCACAGTGACATTTACCCACGTCAACACGCTTACACAGGGAAAGTAGTGGCTTTGCCAACTCTTTTTCAACCACCATTTCTAGAGTCGTTTCCGCTTGGTTCATTAAGAAAATAGCACCCTGTGGCTTAATCCTTGTCACCTCGTTATCTAAAACGGTGTCCAACACAGATTCCAGTTTACCATCTAAATCCGAGGAAAGGTCAGCAATAGAAAGAAGTTTATTGATTGTTTTTGATAACTCTAATTCGAATTTCAATTCTTGTTGAGCCAGTAACTCCTCAGTTATATCTCGAACAACCACCAAAGCAAAGTCGGGTTCTGGTTTCTCCTCTTCGCAAACATAAATCGGAATTGACGTGACTTGAATCCACCTCATTCCAACACCTGGTATTCGTATACCAATCTGAACATCTTTTGAGGTGACTCCACTTTGAAGCGCCACTGTCGAAGGAAAATCTTTTCTGTCTAGGGGTTCATTGTTTTGCGAAACCAACTGCCAGCCTTCAGGAGCTGTATCCAAATCCATCAACTGATCCATAGTGAGATTTGTAATGTCGCAGGCAGCTTGGTTCACCTTTTGAACAGAGCCGTCTTTATTATAAAGAACGATTCCTTCTTTCATAGAACTGAGAATATTTTGATAAATATGAGTGGCTGAAGAAACTTCCTCTTCTAACCTTTTCTGTTCGGTGATTTCTGTGCGCAGTGCTAAGTAACCCTCTAATTTTCCCTCTGCATTGCGATGAGGATAAATAACAGTATTTACCCAGTACTCTCCTCCACCCTTAGTTCGATTTTTTATTTGTCCAGACCAAGTTTTTCCAACTTTGATGGTGTTCCACATCTCCTCAAAAAAGACTTTATCATGGAAACCACTATTGATAATTCGATGATCTTTCCCCACGAGTTCTTCACTGGAGTAGCCGCTGATTTCACAAAAATTGTCATTCACAAAAAGAATTTTGCCCTTCTCGTCAGTGAAAGCCACAATATAGTTTTCCGAAACCGCCGCCACGATCTCCTGACAATACTCATCTGAGAGAGATGAATTTATCTTTTTTGTTGCTGAACTCATGACTCTTTATCGACAAAAGAGGACCCGGAATATATACAAACTTGATTAATTTTAACTATTTAGGCGTTTGTCCAGCATCTCAATTAGGGACATATAAAGACTTAACTTTATGACTTGAAGTGCCAAGTGATTGTGCTAATTTGCCCCACTAATGCTACCCAAGTTTACTGTGCCTCGTCTTTATAAGAGGTTAAGGAGAAATCCATGAGCGGAAATATTGAAGTTTACTACGAAAGTACTCCAAACCCTCAATCTATGAAGTTTGTGATCACCAAGACCATATCAGAGGAATCGATCAATTTTGAGACAGCCGCCAGCGCTGGTAGGTCCCCTCTAGCTCTAAAAATATTTGGATTTCCCTGGGCGGAAGGTGTGTATATTGGGCCTCATTTTGTGACAGTCACTAAACAAGAATGGGTCGATTGGGAGATTCTAGCTGATCCTCTTAGCCAACTCATTCAAGAGCATATTCAGAATGATGAAGTTGTACTCAATCCAAGTGCTGACACCGCCAATCTTGTGGACGACTCCAATGATTCTAATGAGGTGAAAACCATCAAAACGATTATTAACAATGAAATTCGTCCAGCGGTGGCTATGGATGGTGGAGACATTGTTTTCCATAAGTATGAAGACAATATTGTCCATGTGTTTATGCAAGGGGCTTGCGCTGGCTGTCCAAGCTCAACATTAACATTGAAACAAGGCATTGAAGCCCGACTTCAGCAGGCTCTGCCTGAAATAAAAGAGGTGGTCGCCGTAATGTAGTCATTCGGCGGAAAGCATATCCTTAACACCGCAGCTATCTAGAGTCTTTCCATCAACAGATTTATAGTAAAATTTTAGCCGACGCTCGTTAAAAAAGTCCCTATTTAAATGGGGCGTATCAGGGATAGATAGACTATAAGATAACTCTGCTGAATAGAAATTTTCTCTACCGCCTATAATATCTGAAAACTTTAAAATATTGATGGTGACTAGATCTTTTGTCGAACCGGCAACTAGAGTTTCCCCAGATTGAAACTTTAAGGCCGCATCTCCCCCTTCAACTACCTGGTTTCCACCTAACATTTCAGTGCAGGTAGAATCATCCATTAAGTAAAACTGTAGATCGGTCATAAACTGATAGGCTTGAAACTTAGCACTTATAAACTCTGTGGACTTTTGCATTTGATTGTAGAGCAGAAAGGCCAACCCGGCGACAATCCCTAGTACAGCCAACATAATTGGCGTCATAGAAGGTGGCTTCGTTGATGCAGAATTCTCTTCGGTCATACTTGAATCTCGGATGTTAAGTTATTTTACCCACTTCACTTTTTGGGTGGCTTCAGTGATAGTATGCACTTCTTTAGAGAAAGAATCCATGACCAAATCGGCCAATGCACGAGGTTCGACCCCCATTTCCTCAAGAGAAAGCGTTTTTACTGGAGTTCCCGCATTCGAAACATTTACCGCAAAATGAATAAGTGTACTTGTAGGACTTTGAGTGGCAATAGAGATGGAGTGTTTTTGATCCTTGTAGAAGATATCGTCCCCATCCCGATATAGATTTTGGGTGATCAAATTTTGATCTGAAAGTTTCTTTAGACAGTCGATTACGAGACTGGCCAAAAGTCTTTGCAAAGACACTCCTGCAAAAAGATCCACTTGAAACTTTTCAACGATAAAGTGAAGCATCAAGTCTCCCTTGATCTCAGCTTTCTGAAGGAGATCTTCCCCATCTACCATATGCTCGGGAGTGATCTCACAGGGCCCCACCCAGGAAACTATGGAGTCTCCCAGTATTTCATAATCCAAGTAGGCAAAAAGTGAGGACAATTGCTTCCCATCGTATTTAAATTCCCGCTCTATGAATTTATACTTCATGCTTTAACTGCTCTTTCAAATCGTTGGCAAGACTCGCACTCACCGCATCGGGTGTCTTGATCGAAATAACAAGACCATATTTGATCTAAATCAATTTTAAGTTCCCGCCCCAATTTAACAATCTCCGTCTTATTGAGTTGGTCTGTAAAGCACTGAACCTTCACATGACTGCTTGTAGAAAAGAAAAAACTTCTATCCAAGGCCTCCATATAATCTGAGCTATTATCTGGAAAGGTAGCGGCCTCCTCTATATTGAAACCCGGTACGACGGCGTGGGCTCCCAGCCCTTCTGCAAACCCAGCAGCAATGTTGAGTAAAATTCCATTTCGATTTGGTACCCAAACTCGCTCTGCAGTTTTTCCTGAAACAGCCATATCATCAATGGAGACATCCGAACCGGTCGGAACATCTGAATCGGCGTTCACTAAACTCGTATTGGTAAAATCTTTAAACCAACTGAGATCAATGATTTTATGAGGAACCCCTAAATCTCGAGCAAAAACTTGGGCAGCTTCAGCTTCTTTTTTAAAAGCTCTTTGCCCATAGTTGGCAGTCAGCGCCAAAAGCACTTCTCCGCCCCGGTGCGCGACATAGAGATTCACAGTGGAGTCCAGTCCACCTGATAGAAGAACTACATATTTTAAAGGCTGATTTGACATAACCCAGCATTAGCAAAGTATAGAAAAGCAAGCAATGATTTTAGCGGCTCGCTCCTGCAGATTGAGCTTCTCGGCTCAATTCTCTAGCTCGACCATCCTCAATTTCAAGATAACTTTGTACTTTCTCTATGGCCATTTCGTAGCTATCTGAAGACAAAAATCGAGACACATCCAGCGGGTCAGAACTGGAGTTTCTACAATGACTTTCATCTTTTTGTGGTAGATAGCTGATCCATTCAAACTGGCCACCCAGTGTACCCTTCAATTGCTCAGAACACCTTTGATTCCAACGGGCATAACAGTCCGCTGTGGGTGTCGGAGTCATTCGTGCCTGACCAATACTTTGGACACAGCTTGGCTTTTTTTCACAAAAATCCTTAGCGCAAGCCATATAGACTCCTACAAACCTTTTGAACACCAACTCATTCTCAAACTTGGGATACCAATCCTTAAAACGTACATTTAAAAACATGGACTCTGGTGGGTTCTTTATATAGGAGCTCGCTGCTTCACTCCACTCCTCATACTTAGACAATGTGACTTCGGACTCAGCCTGCTTTTCCTGAGGCTTGCCATAAATGGACATTCCCCCATACATTTTGTTAGCTGCTCGAGAGTAAATGTAGCTCATTCTATCTTCGTAATATTCAGCTAAGGCCCGAGTTGCACCGTCTAAATACAAATCATCATTAGATGCATCTTTAAGCTCAACGAGCTTAACAGAATTTGAATTCATCAACTCAACTTGGTCTGAAATATAATCATTCAATTTACTTATTTGATGATTCGCCCAACTACGGGCCTCCGCGGAATCTCGCGCACCATCTCCAGCGGCATACATTTTTTCAAACCGCTCCTGATTATAATAATTTTCCGATTGAATAGCTTCTAAACTCACCTGGGACCAGGCGGGAAGGTAAATAAAAAGGGAGGCCACCCAAAGAATAGTTTTAATCGTCTTCATGGGATATCTATCGGTCAATTCTTCAGACTCCATTAGGAGGAAAGTCGTATATCTTTGATAAGTAATTGCAAAGTCTTGGCTCCAGCAAAGTAGTTCCACTGTGGTTCCGCTAAAATATCTACCGTGGGTTTCTGGCCATCTAATAACGGAAGGACTTCATGTTGAGCTGGAGGACTAAACCACAACCCTTGCCGTAGAGTCATGACCTTCGTGTCCCACAAATCAAAGCGAAAATGCCCGCCACGCAGTTCTTTCACTCCTTTAATTTGAATTTCATTGAATCGAAATAGCGGCGATTCAAAATCGGTTCCAAAGGGCTGCAAAGTATCAAACCATTTCATAAAATCCGGAGTGATATCCGCAAAGCTCGACTCCACATCGTAACTGATTTCATCACTGGTCTCTATTTCACCCATATAAAACTTCATATAGTAATCAGCGAAGGCCTTTTCCAAATTTTCGGCCTCGGAAATCTTAAATTCAAATCCCGCTGCAGGGGCATGCCCCCCAAACTGAGTCAGGTGCTTTGAGCCATGCTCTAGTGCATCCAATAGACTTGGAAAACCTTCGGACGGCAGTCTTGCGCTTCCAGCCACCATTCCATTTTCAGCCTCGGAACCGACAAAAGCTGGCACCCCATAATTTTGACTTAATTTCGTTGCCACCAAGCCCACTACACCCTTATGAAACTGATCCGAGTGAACAAAAACAAAACCCTTCTGATCTTTAGATTTTAGAATTTCCTCAGCCAACATCTCGGCCTTGCGCTGGGACTTTACTCTCTGATCATTTGTGGCCATCACTTGTTTCACCAATTGCTTAGCACGTCCATGATCTTTCTCTAAAAAAATATCGACGGGTAAAATCTCACCATCCATCCGACTTAAAGCATTGAGTTTCGGCGCAAAACGAATGGCTACGTCTTGACTCGTGAGTGGCCGCCCAAACATTTTAAGCTCTTTGAGCAATGCTTGTAATCCAGCTCTTGGAGTTTGTTCTAAAACTTTTAGTCCGTGCTTCACAAGAACTCTATTCTCACGAACCACTGGCACCATGTCGGTTAAAGTTCCAATTACAAAAAAATCCAATAAGTCTTTAATGTTCAGCTGTTTGGCTTCCACCACACCCCGATTTGCCAACTCTTTTCGCAAGCCCATAATTAAATAAAAAGCCACCCCCGCTCCGCAGAGATGCCCCAACTCACTGGAACAGAACCCTTTATTAGGATTCAGAACCGCCAGGGCTTCAGGCAAGGTTTCTTTTGGCAAATGATGATCCGTAAGAATGACATCCACCCCCAACTCATTGGCTTTGCTTGTGGCTTCAATCGCCGTAATTCCAACATCCACCGTGACAATCAAGTCTACACCATTTTTATGAGCTTGCTCTACGGCATGGGTATGAAAACCATATCCTTCAGATAATCTACGAGGTTGATAATGGCTAACCTCTTTGAATCCCATAGCCCTCAACGCTTCTACAGTCAGCGCTAAACCTGAGGAACCATCTAAATCGAAATCACCATACACCATTATGGATTCACCATTAGTGTGTGCTTGAATCAGTCGATCAACGGCCAATTGCAACTGATCGATAGAGCCTGGGGCAGCTATGGACTTGAGCTGTGGAGCTAAGAAATTATCCACATCTTCTGTGGATAAAATGCCTCTAGAGGAGAGAATAGACCAAACCACTTGAGGCATTGGTCTTGGGGGTTCCGATTCACCCAAATGTTTTGCCTGCCATTGTGTTGGCATGAATCCCCCCAATAAAAAAAATTAGAAAAAGTAACCCCTGATGGAGCTACTTTTTTGACGTAAAATTATTTACAGCAATCACAAGAGGCGATGCCACGTACATGGAAGAGTAAGTACCAACAATTACACCAATAGCGAGAGTAAAAGCAAAATCCTTAATCACTCCACTTGCAAACACAAGCATAGCAGCAACAGCCAACATGGTTGTGATCGAAGTCAGTAATGTACGAGATAAAACATCATTGAGTGATCGATTCACCACAAATGCAAACGCGTGATCTCTAAAGAGCTTCACGTTTTCCCGAATCCGGTCAAAGGTTACGATAGTGTCATTCAACGAATAACCAATGATCGTCAATACAGCCGCCAATGTCTGAACATTCACCTCTCTTTGAAGAAGAGAGAAGATCCCTAAAGTAATCACAGCATCATGAAACAAACAGATCACGGCGCCTGGAGCATATTGGAAATCAAAACGAAAACCCACATAGATCAAAATCATCAATAGAGAATAGAATACAGCCAGTAGGCCGTTCTTCTTCAATTCGTCACCAATAGCTGGACCCACAGAGTCCACTCTTCGAATCACTACCCCTGCAGCTTGAAACTGATCCTGATAACCTTTTGTTACCGTCTGAATGGCCTCGTTGATTCTTTGGTTGGTCTCAGCGTCATCTTTCCCTTTTATGACTCCTAGCCGTACAAGAAACTCATTGTCCTCACCAATGGACTGAACTGTAGCTGATCCAAAACCAAGGTCACCAGTGACCTGTCGGATCTTTGCTGTCCCTACAGTCTCTTCAAACTGAACTTGAATTTCTGTTCCTCCAGAAAAATCAATCCCGTAGTTAAATCCTTTTGCGAAAATCACACCCAAGGATGCAATAACCAGCAAGGCTGATACTCCAGCGAAAACGGTCGCCTTACCTAAGAAGTCAAATTTACCGAATTCCTTATCATTTTTAAATTTAGACGTATCCATTAAGAGTTCCTCGCTTTCACAACTAGGAGGTTTTTCATATTGAATTTATTAATCAGTACTTCCAGCATTGTTCGAGAAACGAAAATCGCTGTAAACATGGAGGTGGCAATTCCACAAAGCAGCGTTACAGCAAAACCTCTAACAGGCCCTGTCCCAAACTTCATCAACACAATACAAACAGCAGCCGTGGTTATATTGGCGTCGAAGATCGCTGAAAAAGCGTGACCAAAACCATCTTTAATGGCCGATTTTAAACCGGCTCCTTTTGCGAGTTCTTCCTTAATACGCTCAAATATAATCACATTGGCATCCACCGCCATACCCACAGTCAATACGATACCTGCCACACCCGGCAAAGTAAGGGTCGCACCTAATGAGGTAAGAACGGCCAAAACCAAGAGAATATTCATCGCCAAGGCAACATCAGCAACGACACCCAACTTGCGATAGTAAATAATCATAAATATAAGAACTAGAATACCGCCTATAATTCCGGCTTGCTTTCCTCGAGCAATGGAATCAGCTCCCAGAGTTGGACCCACTGTGCGCTCTTCCAACTGTTCAAGTGCGGCCGGCAAAGCACCGGCACGAAGCGCTGTAGATATAAAGTTCGCTTCGTCCAAAGTCTCTTGATAGTTGGTTCGGCCCAAAGTGATTCTGGCACTTTCCGTATCAATTTTTGTCTGGATGTTCGCCACAGATTTAATGACGTCATCTAATACGATCGCCATTCTACGATCAATATTATTGCCCGTCATATCAGCAAATAAACGTCGTCCTTCAATATTAAATCTAAAATTAACTTCGGGCTCGTTGTACTCACCACGACCCACCCAAGCATCATCTAGCATGTCACCGCTAAGGTCCGCAGTTCGCTCCACGAGATAGGCAATCTTACCCGCTTCTAGAGTTTTAGCGGCTTTGTCTTTTTCAAAAACCACTTTCCAACCTTCAGGGATTTTACCTTTCAGGTCCGTATTGATACGTTCTACGTAGTCTGAATAACCCAGCTCATCTTGACCTAAAGAGTAGCCACCATCTTTTTCAGCTTGCTGAACAAGTTCAGCCACTTTCTCATCTCCAAACTCATCATGCACAAGTCGGAAAGAAAGACGTGCTGTACGATTTATTAACTCCTTCGCACTGGCAGAATCTTTAACACCTGGAAGTTGAACTAAAATTCGATCATCACCCTGAGCGGTAATAAGAGGCTCCGAAACCCCGAACTCATCAATTCGGTTTCGAATCACTTCGATGGCTTGATCGATCACCTGAGATTTATAATTGGTCAAAGCGGTGTCTAAGTAACGCAATCGTAGCTCAGTGCCTTCGGACTCAATCACCTGAAATTCATTGATCAAAAACTCATCTACAAATTTTTCTACACCCTCAGCCTCGGCCGTAGAATTAACAGTCACAATCAGCTCAGAAGTACTTCCATCTACAGGTTTGATTTCTTTAAATGCAACCGCACGACCTTTCATATTGCTCTCTAAAGCATGAGCCTGCCGTGTGATCTTTTCCTCAAGAACTCCTTGAATATCCACTCGCAAGACCAAGTGAAGTCCACCCTGAATATCCAAACCGTAAATTAACTTTTCTTTGGAAGGCCACCATTTTTCAGACATGTCCTGAATGTTGGGAACCATCCAAACCACAGCAGTAGCTAAAACTAAAACTGTAATAATGATTCGAGTGCGCAGATTCTCAATCATTTCTCATTCTCCCTTTTCGGCGTCGCCGTTACTTGGCTGCGTACAACACGTAGATTCACATCATCGGCCACTTGCAGAGTTACATACTCATTAGTCAGACCTACGATGGTTCCTAATATCCCACCTGAAGTCAAAACTTCGTCCCCTTTTTTAAGACCACCCACAAAACTTTGATGGGCCTTCATCCGCTTGGTCTGTGGCCTTATGACCAACAAATACATAATTCCAAATATCATGATGATGGGTAGAAGCATTTCAAATGTGCTCGGCTGAGCGGCTTCTCCGGCTGCCTGAGCATAGGCGTAATTAATGAACATGTGCTCTCCTCCAACTATCGAAAATTAAACCGCTAAATCAACATTGAGGGGCCCAAAAATCAACCAATAACCAGATACCGGGAAAGGAATCCGCCTTAGCACTGCGGAGCATCAAGATTCAACGAGCCTCTCTGCCGCTTTCTTTAGCAAACCCTATACAAAATGCTCCAAGACTTGGTTGCAGAAATCAGGGACATTCAACTGAATCGAGCCAAGCAATGATCCCGAAATGACTCCCAAACTCCATCTTGAATGGCTTTTCGAGCTTTTTTCATTAGATGAAGGTAAAAATGCAGATTATGGATCGTATTTAAACGGCTGGACAGAATTTCACCTGCCACAAATAAGTGTCGGAGATACGCTTTGGAATAGTTTTTACAGGTGTAGCATTCACATTCTGGATCCAGCGGACTCGGATCATTTTTATATTCGGACCGCTTGATACTTATCTTCCCCTGCCATGTGTATAGGGTTCCATTACGTGCCACGCGAGTGGGCATCACACAATCAAACATATCAATCCCCGCATCCACCATGAGAATTAAATCCAGGGGAGTTCCCACACCCATTAGGTATCGCGGCTTCTCTTCGGGCATTTCGTGGCCCATTTCTTTAACTAAATCATGCATGAGATGAATGGGCTCCCCCACACTAAAGCCACCTAATGCATAACCTGGGAGATCCACACTTGTGATCTGCTTGAGGCTCTCTCGTCTCAACTCTATATCCAAGCCCCCTTGGACAATCCCAAACAAAAGGGATTCTTTACGGGTCATGGCAGCCTTGCATCTCTCTAGCCAGCGATGAGTCATATCCATAGACTCTTTGATTCTGGATTTCTCTGCTGGATATTCAACACACTCATCAAAGGCCATTATAATATCTGAGCCTAAGTTCATCTGAATTTCCATGGAGCTTTCAGGAGACATGAAGAACTTCGCCCCATCAATATGACTCTTAAACTCTACACCCTCTTCGTTGATTTTCCTTAACCCCGAGAGTGAGAACACTTGAAACCCACCACTATCGGTTAAAATAGGTCCATCCCAATTCATGAACTGGTGGAGGCCACCTTGAGATTTGATGAGTTCCGAAGTGGGGCGCAAATGAAGATGATAGGTGTTACCTAAAATGATTTGAGCACCTATATCTTTAAGCTCCTCTGGAAGCATAGCTTTTACGGTGGCCTTAGTTCCCACTGGCATGAAAACAGGGGTCTCCACAGGGCCATGGGCTGTTTCCAGCTTTGCAGCTCGAGCTTTGCCCGCCGTGGCTTCCACAGTGAATTTACCCGGAGCGTCCGTAATGGGAGCAAACTTAGCTTGAGTGGGATTAACTATCTCTTCCATAGGGAAAGATCTCCATAGGAAAAAAGTCGAAACTTTTTTTCGACCGCAAATTGATAACATGTTCTAACCGTATCAAGGCCACTGAACGCGGCCACCAACGCCATCAATGTGGAACCTGGCTGATGGAAATTCGTCATCAAACCCGAAACACATTTGAATTCATAACCCGGTTTTATAAATATCTCAGTCCATCCTGCCACATCACCGGAGTCCTTTTCCTCTAAAAGACCCTGAGCCCAAGATTCGAGTGCACGAGTGACTGTGGTTCCCAAAGCCCAAACACGTCCACCGCTAGCTTGAACTCTTCGAATGGTATCCAATGTTTCCTTAGGAAGAGAGGCCCACTCACTGTGCATCTTGTGTTCCTCAATGGAGTCCGTCCGGATTGGCAAAAAAGTACCTAGCCCCACATGCAAAGTGATAGGCAGCACATGGACCCCTTTATTTTTTAAAACATCTAAGTCGTTAGAATCAAAATGTAAACTCGCGGTGGGCGCGGCGAAACTTCCCTGGTTTTTACACCAATCCGTCTGATACCAATTTTCATCCTGCTCATTGTTATGGCGATCGGATCTAGATTGTTGAATGTATGGAGGTAACGCTAACTCAGCGTATTTAAGAAAATACTCTTCTTCTAATTCGGCATCCACTTGAATGGTTTGCGGTATTCCCTTTTCAATAAGAGTGGCTTCCCGCCCCCCAGGAAGTGGTATGGCATCCCCCACTTTATATTTTTTAGCTGGAAATAAGACTTCCCAACGCTGATCCGAATGCGGATGAAGAAAAAGTATTTCGAGTCCGCTCTCAGTAAACACCCTACGTTTTAAAACTTTGGTATCATTGATAACAAAAGCGTCACCCGGTTGAATTTGATCAAGAACCTGGCTCTGCTCAAGCTCAATGGGGTCTCCATTTTCGCACAAAAGTGCTCTCCAGCTTTCACTGGGTGTGGTCGCGATGAGTTCGCTCGGATATTCAAACTGTAAATCGGCGAGTTGCATACTGAGCTCATAGAATAGGTAATGCGAGGAGTCACGCACTTTATTTAAATCTGACCCCAATCTCTCCTTGAAAACACCTCAGCTGGGGCTTCACAAAGAAAAGTCCTAGCCAAGAAAAGGACCAGTGTTACTATGTCTGCCATATTCAAAGGGGGATCTATGAAGTTAATCGCAATTACTTTAAGTATACTAATATCATCCATTGTCGCTTTGGCTGACACTCCACCAGCTGATGAGCAAACACCCATCGAAACTCCAGTTTTGGAAATTCGACGATTTGTCTACATCAACTCCAATGAGCTCCGCTCACCAACTGCTGAGATGTGTGGACGTGTAAGTGAAATTCATGGAGCAGATCGAATTATTGTAACTACAGATAAAGGACGACGTGCTGAAAGCCGTTACACCACAATGACTGATGATCAAGGTGTTTGGTGTGTGGTTGTGAAAACATTGACTGGTCAAGGGGAAGCTCGAGTTTGGCGTATGGGAGCTGGCACTTTTGGAACAGCAACAGCTGAAGCCAGCACCGAAGAATAAATACAAAACTTGAAGGGCTAACCATCTGACGAGAGTTAGCCCTATATTTTTAAAGAATAACTTATGAACTCAAATACACCTACCACTACCATCCAGTATGAAGGGCAAGTTGGAGAACTTTTTGCTCTCATTATTAAGAACTTTATTTTTACCGTACTCACATTTGGCATTTATTATTTTTGGGGACTAACCCAGGAACGACGTTACATTTGGGGCCACTTGAAGTTTGGCTCTGATCGGTTTGAATACACCGGAAAACCCGAAGATCTATTTTGGGGAGCAATAAAGTTTATCGCACTTTATTTAGGCGGGACTCTTTTGGTATTTTTAACTTCTTGGATACCGATAATAAACATCTTAGTTCCAGCCGCATTTTCCATTTTTGTTTTTGCTATTGTTCCGGCCGCTATTTATTTTGCCCGCAATTATCGCTTAAGAAACACTCGGCTTCGCGGATACCGCATGAGCATGAACCGAGAGTTTAAATCTTTTGTTTTCGAGTTTTGGATAGATGCCCTGCTACTGCTTGTAACTTTTGGGCTGTATTTCCCTTGGTTTCACAACAATGTGTATGGGAGCTTAGTGAACCGTACACTTTGGGGAGGCCAAAGCTTCTATTACACAGGCAAAACCAAAGACCTTCTGATGTTCTATATTTTAGGTTTTGCTTTAGCTCCATTTACGGCGGGACTTTCCCTCTTATATTTCTATGGAAAAGTTCGGGAATACCGTGCACAACACACCTTTTTCCAAGGCAAGCCCTTTCAGCTGGGTTTAAATGGTTGGGACCTTGTGATAATTGGCCTTTGCTATACCACTATCATTCCGGCGACGCTTTTTATTGCCGAACCAATAGTGCGTCACTATAGTATTGAATACATTGCTAGCAAATTAAATTGGCAGGGAGACGTTCAATGGGACCTTATGAAAGCCTCCGATGGAACTGATGATGCCCTCGGAGAAGAGTTTGCCGGCTTCATGGACTTACCCCTTGGCTTTTAGTGACTGAGAGAAAAATGACAACTGAAGACCCTTATGTTTTTCTTGTTCGCTTAGAACCCCGAAATGGATACCTAAATATGGGAGCCTGTTTTGCACTTGTTGGAGAACTACAGCAAAGAGGCATTGATTGCAGAGTTGATCCCACTCCAGGAGCTCCGCTCGAGGGTGTTACTGTTTATAACCTTATGGTCAGACCAGATCAATTTTCAGCGACCCGTGAAATATTAAAAGAGATTGATCCTAAACTATTAGGCGAAGGATAAAAAAAACCCTCCGGAGAGGGCGTTGAATCAGGAAATGAATGTGGGAGTTTCTTTCCTAAAACATTTAAACATACATTTATATCAAAGGCCCCTATCGACCCTTCTTTAGGTTTATCAGCATTAAAATCCCCGCAAAGATCTTTCCATGATCAAGAGGCCTGGAATTATTTTTACCTCCGCGGTTATTAGTAGAACTCCGCGGACAAGAAAAAGTTGCGATACCATTTTCAAAAAATTAATCCACAATAATACCGAGCACTTAGCCCTCGCAGACCACCGACCTAGAAGAGGATTCCGAAACTTAAGATACTTGCATAAAAAAGTGGACCCATCAAAAAACCAAGAAGTGGCTCATTATGATACTTTGAAAAACCCATCACTAACGACGAGAGAATAAAGAAGACACTCACTATTAAAATGGTGGTTTGTAGAAGCATTAATAAAGTCACGGTGAATAGAAAAAGCCAAACAAGGATTTCAGCCCATTTTGGCCAACCTAGAGTGACGGGCTCGTTCTCACCTAAAGAGAACAGAGATCCATCAAGTAAATCTTTTTCCATATATTTCCCCTCAGAGGATTCTTTTAAAATGTCTGTTTTATTTTTTTTGCTCATACACTTATTTTAGTTATTCAAATTTAATATGAGGAATTGTGGGGAATTTTAGATAATTGATTTTTCCCGTGAGACATTACTGTTAAGGAACCTTAAAACTATTGTCTAGTTTCGCACCATTGGTATGAAGGTTTATTCACAATTCAAGTTTACCTCTACCTAAACTATTAAATTCACTTATAATTTAAGTATGAAACACATTATTGTATTAGAGCGAGACGATCTCTATTTTGATCAAATCAAAACTCAGTTTAAAGAGTTGGGCGAATATGAAGTCGTCCGCCACATAGATGTACAGGAGTTGTTTGGCTGGCTAAAGCAAGTGATTGCCTCCTCAAAAGAAGGCGGCAAGAAACCTAATATAGGTCTCTTTGTCATTGAAGAGGATCTTCTGACGGAAAAATTGAATGTCGCTCTTCTCGCAAAAATGCGTGATTTACTCGTCCAAGGTGGTCTTACTGACCCTGAGCAACCCGCTGGCTTCATTTTAACATCATATTCTACAAGCCTGGATAAGATCAGCGCCCACATTCATGAGACCGTATTTAATATCATTCATAAACCCTTTGATAAAATGACCTTAAAAGAATTTCTGAATGTCGCTCTGGCTGGAAGAGCCCCCATTGCTACAGAAATGTACCAACACGATGGCGAAGTCGTTTTAGAGATTATAAAACTGATTCCCCTTCGAGCTGTTTCTGAGATCGGCTTTAGAACTCAAGCCTCCCGACCTATAGAAAGTGGCAATAAAGCACGTTATATATCCGAACATTTCGGCAGCAAGGAGACTCCTGGTTCTATTTTTGCCTACTGCACAAATACGGAAAAGCAGGAAGATGAAAAATTTGAGGGCTCTTTCTCGTTTTTTGGTGCCGGCCAAGAAGACCTTCGCAAGGTACGAATCAATATTCAAAAGGCGAATAACAAGGAATCCGAACCTATACTTAATGAAGACGAAAAGCGAATCGATTTGGATAAGAAAGTTATAATTCTCACCGCCAACCCTGAACTCTTTGAGGATACAAAAAGTAAAATAGAAGACCGATTTGAACAAATTGAATTTCTACATGCAAAAACCATAGATGAATCGCTTGAAGAAGAAGATTCAGGTATAGCAGGCTTTCCTGTTGAAGCTGTTTTTGTCCATAAAGAGATTCACAAAAATAATGATTTTGAAAACATTAAAGAATACATAGATAAAAGATGTGATCCAAAAAGTCACATTAAGTATTTCGCGATAGATGAAGAGCCGCTTTCCAATTATCAATCAATGAAGCGCTACCAGGATTATGCGGACTTCTTTACTCTTCCTCTAGATCGTTTTTACTTTGATCGAAAACTCAAACAACATTGTCCAAACTGGAAAATAAAAAACAAAGAAGTTCTCACTCGGGACATTATGTCAGTGGAAGATTCGATTAAAAGCGCCATCGAAGTGCCTGTGAATAAGATCTCTGAAATAGGCCTCACACTGATGTATCACCGAGAGCTTCCCGTTACTACTTTGAGGACGTTTATCATTCCCTCTGTGGATGGCACCTCTGAAGAAGAAGTGACGGCAATGTGCCACTACAGTGAGAAAATAGAAAAAGATGTATTTAAAAACGACTTTATTTTTGTCGGCGTAACTGATCATCAACAGAAATTTATTCGTAAGTGGATGGTGGCAAAATACGCGAATGCAAAAGCCAAAGCGAATGGATAAAAAAAAGCAGTGTTCTCAAGAACACTGCTTATCATTCCACCTATTGGAAACTCTGTAACACTCAATTTTCTAGTTAGCTATATCAAACTCAATCGCTTGATATTCAGCATCTCTTTCTGTTTGTAACCGACTCATAGATCGTCCAAAACGTGAGAAACCTTCAGTGTGAAGTAGATCTTTCACTTCAAGGATATATTCAATTTCCTTTTCTAAATTTTCAGCGACTAGATTTTCATTATCCGCCACATCTAAAACCCAATCAGGCACCATCACTCCATAGTACAGGCCTTCTAGCTGGCCACTGGCTCTCAACCCGCGACTTCCAGAGGTTCCAAAAAATGCCTGTATCGGATAAGGCAAATGTGTTCTAGGAATACTCATAGAGTCTTCAACATAGGCAATTTCTCTCGCTTCATCTGTATAAAGATCCTCTACAAAGTCTGGAATCCAGTCATTACTTTCTTGTTCGGCATACACTCCCAATTCTTCAATCTTCTCGTAAGCGGCTGCGTAGTCAAAGTTTTCGATATCGACCACAGTCTCCACGTCACGTAGCGGTTTAAATCGCCCTATACCTCTACGTACGGTCAACTCGTCCACAGCTCTCTTTGCATTAGGCCCTAATGTAAGGATTAATCTCGGTGATTGCTTTAACAGTTTTCTTAAGACCTTTTTCCTCCAACTATTCGTAGCTTTAAAGGTGGCATTCCACTCTTCTACGGTTGCATCTGTCATATCAAAAGGCGCCGTCTTAATAACAGCATAATTTTCTCCTACACCCAAACCTGAAAGAAAACCATGTAACCTTTGACCAACACCGCCAGTCAGAGCCCGAGCCGTATACATGTCATCCAAGTCTCTTGAGCTCGGATCGGCAATCACAATCACTTCAGGGTTATCCAAATTCCCTCTATGAAACCCAAAGGCACCATGTTGAGGATAGTTTTTAACATTAAGAGCCGCCAATCCATCGGTCTCTTCTGGCTCCCCAATATCACCTTCATCATCGCTAAACTTCATGCCTTCTTTAGGGCGAAAAATTTCGTCAAAATCATTTTCAATAGATTTGAATAGCTTTGCCCACTCTTTTCCTGGGCCTCTGTCGAAGCCTAAAGATGTAGGTGCCGGATTCCAAGGTTGCGTTCCAACAAAATGCTCTACTCCTTCTGATGGAAGGCCTCGCTTCGACCGAGCACGGTCTGAGCTTGAAAAATAAGCCCGCGATCGGCCACCAAATGAAATGATCTGTTTATCAGGCCTTTGTGCAAGAGACTTATTCACAATGACCGCCTTAGATTTTCCTAAAGGAAAATCCTTCTCTGGAATAGGAGGCTTTGCATTATAATAAAACTCTTCTCCAGCAGCCTGTCGGTTTACCATTCCTCTATCAGGAATAGGATATCTCCACCCATCATCTAGGAAAGACTTCAAACGATCAAACTCCGAACGAAATCTCCGCTCTAAATCCGAAGACATTGCTCCAGGATGTTTAAATTGAAGAATTCTTATATCTGCACCAAGTGCTCGTCCTTTTACTTCCAATCCTTTTAGAGATCCGGGGATTTGGCCCGCAGTGGCTCCTCTGATATTGTAGCCCAATTGGCCTAAGTGAAGTAAACCATTCCCATAAGGGCCATTGGTTAGCTTCACCATTTTATCGACTTTCTCTGGACCACGGCCTACCAACTCTTCCCACTGTGAAGAGCTTCTTGGGTTAAACCTCTCATCCTCTTCTAGAAGAACATTATCTCCTCGCTCATCCACTGGATAGAATACAGAACGATTTCCCTCAGATCTCTTTCCTTCATAAAGAACCAGTTGGTACTGATCTACATTCTCTTCAGTCACCCACGTAGGCGCTTCTCCACCACGACTTTTAATATAGGTCGCCAATGAGTCCGCAGCTGCACCACCAATACAAATAATTAATCTTAAAGACCCACGATTCGAATCAATGATATGCTCAATAAAATTGTTTCTCCACTGAACGATAGGATTATTAGGATCTTGGCCCATTAGATACTGTTCGGGAGACAACAAAGCTCCCCATCTCATATCGCCATATTTAATCATTGGTGCCCAGTCCGAATACTGACCGTAAATGGTATAGGAGTAAGTATTAATGAACATCGCACTGTCGCGAACACCGATATACCCCAATGCATTTTGCACTCGACCACCGGTACCGCCAGTGAATGGTCTCCCTGCAGCTTCCGCAATGTGAGTTCCATCTTGGCCGATCACAAGAACCTTAACCGAATCTTTTTTAGTGGGTCCGCGCCAAGGCATAATTCCAAATGGATACCTAAACTTGTGCCATCCACCATTTAACACCTCTCCAATCACTGGGAAGTGTGGAGCTTCATCAATAAGATTGAGGTAGCCTTTTCCCACATCAGTGTCTGGGTCTGGACCAGGATCATATCCCAGCTGAGCATCGGCTAAAGCTACGGTGGTAAACAGGCTTGCTAACCAAAACATAAGGCCACGAGCAAAGGTTACATTTTGTTGTTTTTTCAAAAACATTGGGGTCCCCTAATTGAGTTTTTAAAAGTTCGATAAAAAACCTATGCAAGGTCTCGGCCCAAATTCACATTGATGAACTAAACCTCAATTGTTGTGAGGCGAGAAGAGATTCTAACAATTGAAACATCACCAAAAACACAATGTAAGGTCTTCAGAAATTAAAAAGCCTTGGGAGTAAAATGAATCTTACCTCCAAGGCTCAATATGTTGATTATGTTAGAGAATTATTATTCGTAACGATGAATCAAATGATACCCAAACTGAGTTTTTACGGGATCGGAAGTGTTACCCACCTCTAATGCGAAAGCCGCTTCCTCAAAACTGGGAACCATGCGCCCTTTACCAAAAGGCCCCAAATCTCCCCCATTTTTACCTGATGGGCATTTTGAAAATTTCTGTGCCAGTTCCTCAAAACTTGTTCCGTCTTTAAGTTTTGAAATTAGATCTTGGGCTTCATGCTCATGTTCTACAAGTATATGTTTTGCCGAAACTTGGTCCATATCATCTCCTCATTGATAGTTAAGCTAGGCCCAACCATGCAAAATTACGGAAGCATTGTAAACTGATTTCTATTATTATAGTGGGACTAATGAGTGATTTCTTTTCTACTGAATCGATATGAACGAATTAGGAAGTGCACCTTCTTCTTTTAGAATTTGCTGTCTTCTACGCTCTAAATCTCTTTTGCTTAAACTGGAAAAATAGGTTTTTTCGCAGTTGATTTGCCCTGGATTAAACTGATGTGCCGCCGGAGCTATCTTTCTGTAGATTCTTCTTGAGACTAATCCTTCCTCACCCGAACGATTTCTTTTAACTTCAACTTTGGCAAGGCTTTTAAGGTTTGGCTTTCCCTTAGCGTTCTCTTTGTGACGAAAACAAATCTCCATAGAATTGAACTCTACATTTAAATTGTTATCTATTGAAAACGAGTAGGAGTTTCTGGCTCTTACATCCAAAGGGATAGCCCTATCATTAATTCGAATCTGCACGTCGTAAAAGCGTGAGGGTTTAACGACCAAATCAAACTCTCCGGGCGCATTGGCTCCACTTGTGAGGGACATGATTGAAATCAAAATAAGAATCCATTGATACCGCATAGTTTAATTGTAATCCCAGAGCGGCTTCCACGGATAGTACTAATTTTCGAATACATCCTATAGTCATAATGAATCAGTAAGAATTGAGCCTTTTATACAGTCTGTAAGACCTTGATCTGGAGCCCATTTGCGATTAATTCATTACCAAAGAATTGGGGGATTCTATGAAAGTCTTATTGGGGCTAATTGCCACATTTTATTGCTTTTCTTTAAGCGCCAATGATTTTCCCGCCCATTGGTGGGCACCAGTGGATGGAGAGGTTCCCAGCTGGGAAATCACTCCCGACAAAGCCGAACCGGGTGTTGAACTCATCCTATCTAAACGTAATGAATTGGGAGTGTTTTCAAATTTTGGGGCCGCCTCATTTCGCCTGGAAGGAATTAGATATGCTTCTGTTGAAGGACTTTGGCAGATGATGAAGTATCCCGATTCTGCTCTTAGAAGCGATCCAAGAAGCCAATTTAATTATCCGTTTACAAGAGATCAAGTGCGGGGAATGGCTGGGTTTGAAGGTAAGCGAGCTGGAAAGTCTGCGAATGAAATCAACCGTGAGAATAATATCGATTGGGTGAGCTACCGTGGTGAGAAATTCAATTACAAAGACTTCGGTGCCGGCTCACAAAGACATTATGAGATCATTCGCGAAGGCATTCGCCAAAAGGTTTTACAAAACTCAGAGGTGAAAGAATTGTTGCTCTCAACCGGTAATTTAAAGCTACTTCCGGATCACACTTTAAGAGCCAACTCCCCTCCATCTTACTACTACTTCGAAATTTTGATGGAGCTTAGAGCAGAACTACAGATAGGTAAGATCAATTAATTTCAGATTTCTTCAAATGGTGGTCGATTTAGATTTTAAAGATCTGAAGACCCACCAAGAGTAGGGAATGGCAGCCAGGTTTACGAGAACAAACGTGGTAAAATACACCCAAACGAACTGAGGCATTACAAAAGCCACAAACCCTAACCAAAATGTGGGCGCCATCCACACCGAGAGTTTTCTATGGGTCTTATCCCATACCACTTCATCTTTTAGAGTCCAAGGAACACGAACTCCTATGAGTCGATTTAATTTTAAACTAGGTAGTCGCTGATAGAGATAGATACAAAACATCATAGTTCCAATTATAACGGCATAGTTGATCCCATCTATCCATCTTAGTGCAACCCTTAGATAGATACCTACCTCAACAAGGGTTAGAAATAATATAACCATTCTGTAATCAACGGCACTTAACTTCTCTTTAAAAAATTTTTCGCTAGCATAAAGCAGTGATGTCGCTAATACGCAAACAATCGGAATGGAGAGTGTTAAAAACATATTAACTGGAAAGAAATGATCAAACTGAGGTACGTATTCGGAACGGATCGGAGGCACTTCAGGCATTGTAAAAAGAAACAAACCGCCCAGAAACCACAAAAAAATCTGCAAACAGATATTTGACCAATGCCACATAAACAAATTGTTTCAGAACTCTCCATCAAAGACAAAGAGTTCTGAAAGATAAATCTCTATTTATTGGACCACAAGACGTATTCACCAGATCCTCTGTAGGAAAGTACTGTCCATCTGTACCTTCCAGGGTCAGCAATGTAATTTATATTTTCATTAGAAGATAATGAAATGGAGTTGGCCACTCTTTTCCACTGCCCGTTTTCATAGTGCTCTAGCTCCAAGTCAAAGTCTGATTCCGATGGGCCTGATAGAATTGCTGTTAATGTCCCCTCACTATGATCAAATTCAGGATACACCTCTCTTTCACCAGATCCGGAAAGCTCACCTGTGGATTGAGTGCACCCGCTACATGGAGCCTCTTCTTCGGTAGGATCAGGCTCCTCGAATTCCACTCTTAATTTCACATTTGAATAAGCTCGGAAACCTCTCACCATAATACCAATAGTGGCTGAGCTAGGGTTTTCAAATGAACAACTCTCTTCATTCCCATTTACATAGGGACGACAGTCATAGTCCGATGCACTGGGTGACCCACCTTGCTTTAAATATAGATCCGCATCGCCACTACCTCCAGATAGAGTGACTTTTAATTGGGAGGCTCCTTCAGGTAGCACCAATTGATGATACTGTTCACTCCCCTGCTCACCAGTCAGCAGTATTTCATCTCCATTAGAAAGCCCATCGTCTTCCTCAGGAATTTCCGGTGGGTCAACCACGGGTGGGTCTTCAACTTCATCATCACCGGGCTCTTCCGAGTTCGGTGCCGATATAAAATTAACATTCACTAATAGATTGGGGGAACCACTCCTAACATCGCTGAGCGCACCACTTACAGCTCCATTTAAAAGCATCGCCTTAACTTCTGATGGACTGGCATTAGGCTGACTCTCCAGATAGAGTGCCGCTACTCCGGCCACATGGGGCGAAGCCATGGATGTACCATCTAAAGTATCGGTAGATGTGTCAGATCTATACCAAGTGGATTTGATCTCACTTCCCGGCGCAAATACATTTACACATTCCCCATAGTTGGAAAAACTAGATCGACGATCCGATTGGGTCGATGCTCCCACCGTAATGGTTGCGCCCACTCGCGCGGGAGACCCATTGCAAGCATCCGTATTATCATTCCCAGCCGCAACAACAAAGCTCACTCCGGCTTGAATCGAAGCTTTTATCGCATCGTCTAAGGCTTGAGAAACCGGTCCCCCTAAAGACATATTAGCCACTGCAGGCTTAATATGGTTGTTCGTTACCCACTCAACACCTTCAATCACATTGGAGTAACTACCACTACCTAAACAATCTAAAACTCGAACACCATACAGTGTGGCGTCTTTAGCTACACCGTATTCAGACCCTCCTGCCGTTCCTGCCACATGAGTTCCATGACCATTACAGTCCGTCACGTCAAAATCATCATCAATAGCATCATAGCCATGTAATGCACGCCCACCAAAATCTTCGTGCGTGGTGCGGATACCCGTATCGATAATATAGATATTCACTCCCTCACCTGATCTAGGTGGCGCATATTCATCGTCTAAATTATCATCCCCTTGATCCACACGATCCAATCCCCAAGGGGGATCCAGTTGCACGGCGTTGTTGATTGAAACGATGTGATCCACTTCCACATAGGCAATATTCTCATTGGAAAGTAGGTCACTGGCCTGCTTGGAGGTCATACTCATGACTCCTCCACGTAGTACCGTAGAAAATACCTTTTTCGCCTGTAACCCCATGGAGGCACCGGCTTCTGTCATCATGGTTTGCACCACCGACTTTGTCGATACTCGGCTTCCTAAAGATTGACTTTGAATTTGAACTTGCTTGTCTTTAAGAACGACAATGTAGTCCCGACGATCCCCCTCATCAGAAAGATTTTTACCTTCCTGGCAAGCGGTAAGTGTGAGTAAAAATGTTAGCAGTATGATGAGCAATGGTTGCGACAAACGACCCTCCCTGGTTGTTCCAGTAAATGGGACTCGAAGGATCGTTAAAAAGGTTATAATTATTTAATATTTCTAGGATTTATTGCACAAGTGAAGTGGAAGCATCAATTTCGATGCCCATCTCTTCTCCATCGATCTCTTTTTGGAAAATCCGTTCCATCTCCAAAATCTCGTCGTAGTAAGATTCTTTTTTAACCGTATCTATAAGGGCTTGCTTTTCAGCCTCAGGTAAATCCATACGAATGATAGGTGCCACACGCTCATGATAGAGAACCAATCTTGGAATCTCTGAGTATTTATCACTTTCAAAGGGGAAAGCTTCACTCCATTTTAAAGTATAGGGATCCAATTCCACATTTTTCACCCAATTAAATATTTTTATTTTGTCCTGCTGACTCACCCCATGAAAATGGCGAACCAAGTAAGCATCCACATATTCGGCAAGCACATCACGGCTATCCGTTTTGGCCATGTCATATAGAAAGTTAACATCATTCGCTACTTGCAGAGTTCTATAGGTGTGTATCAAGAACCAGTTTTTTAACTTATCACTCTCTAAATCCAATTTAAAATCATATCGAGTGTCGTGACTGTGCGTTCGTTCCCATTGGTAGTTCAGTCGCAACCAATCTTCTCGAACCTCTGGGAAGGAATTTAGGTAGTCGGAAAAAGGAATACTCTGAAAGGATTCTGGATTACGCATAAAATCGTGAAACCCAGCCAAGTCATGCTTCGAAACCAAATAGAACTGGGCTCGATCAGCAAAAACATCGATTTCGTCCGTCTTCAGTGTAAACCAACGCAAAGACTCATCTACTGAATCCAAGCGCATGAGGTAGTGGCCATTCCTATAAAACGTATCTAAAGTTGGATCAACAACATGATTTTCAACCACCGGATGCATAAGGGTCATGATTGCACCGCCTAAAATTCCCCAGCGATACCGATACCAACGAATGGCACGACCATGCTTCGCAAAAAAGGTTCGTATCAGACCAGGTTTCGGAATTTCAGCTAAAGGTTTTTCATTGCCAATTTCTGTGAGCCATAGATCCATGTACTCCACTTCTTCAGGCCATTTATCAATACGTTTATCAATATATTCCCATTGAGAGGTCGCGACTCGAAAAATCTGCGAGTTAAGTGCTCTCACTGTTGGAAATTTAAAGGGATCAAATAGCTCTCTTTGCAGTTCAAGAAACCACTCTTTTCGCCATCCCTTTAAAGTTCGCTCAATTTGGTAGTATTTAAGCTCTTCATACAAAATCACCAAATGTCGATGCATTTGTGCGTGGTCTTTTTCCACATCCCCTACGAATCTGTGAAAATGATTTGTAAAGGGCCATGGCCGAGTCTTCAAAGTGCGGAATTTTTTAAACCATCCCCGCATTCCCACCTTCGCACGTATTTCTGCCATTTCTTGCAAAACATTATTTCTGTTTTCAAAGTGACGCACCTTAAACTCAAAGACACCATCTTTATAGGCAATGGGAAAATTGACGCGAGCAAATGACCGCAGAAAAGTCGGGTTGATCGGGCCCAATTTGTCTTTTAGCATTTCTTTATCAAAAGCCAATTTATACAAGGTACGCACTTGCGCCCGATAGAGAATATATTCGTTCAACCTTTCTCTCACCGCTGGAATGAAGTTGTTGTATTTGGCCATCCATTCTTCAGCTATCTTTTTAATTCGTGGGAAATCATCTTTAACTTCAGGATGGGTTTCATATACGGGATCCGCTATAATTCGCGCCACATGAGAAACGCCATTGGCAATATAGTAAAACGGAAGTTTATGAGGGGTGTTGTTAGCGGCCACTTCCGATAAGCGAGTCCTAAACATGCCATAGAATCGACGAGTCCAATAACTGGGTGTCGCCACACGCATGGCCACATAACGCCGTACCTGAATTTCAGTTTCGAGCAAAACTCTTAATTGCTCACGTCGATCAAAAAGATCTAAATCTTTAGACGTCTTGACTGAACCATGACGGGAAACTCTTTCAAACAATTCCTCTAATCGAAACGATGCCAGATCCCCTACATGCTTCGATTTTAAACGATCCGAACCAATGGTCTTTATTAACCAGTTTTTGAGTCTTCGTCCCTTAGTGTCTCCAATACTCAGAGGCAACTGACCAATCTGGTAGCGCAACACATCGCTCAACCCCTTTAAAGTGCGATACATATCCGCTACCTGGGAGGCCCTTACTTTAAGCATTCCTATGTGCCCTGGCTTTTTAAACTGGTCTTCTTTGGTGACAACAAGTTTACCCTTAGCCAGTTTATCCTTATTGATTAGGCCCAAATTATAGGCTTCATCTAATACCGCCTCACTCAACATTCCCACATTGCTGGAAAAGAGTGAGGAGCACTGTTTCGTCTTCAAGTTCATATACCCTTGAGCGAAGACCGTATGAGAGAACAGAAGAAAAAACACCAAAATGAAACCATGAAGACCTTTCAAGCCTCCAGGTAAAGTTCTACACCGAAATGTCTGGCTGATGGGTGGTAAAGCCATGAATTTCCTTCACAAAATGGACTCAGTTCAATCCCTTTCCAGATCAAGAAAAGGGGTTGGGAATCAAAGTCGAATCAACGTTCTAGGTATCCAATTTTTGTGCCATGGTGCGGGCAGAATTTCACATGTGCCCTTTCTAAATGGGGATAAATCTCCGCCAAATTCCAGTCCTATAGACAAGGACTAAATACCGCTGTTAGAATCTTTGGCGGGAGATCAAAATGGATCAAAAACTACACATTTCAGAACTCATATCTAAAGCCCTCAATCAATTAGGTGTCCAAAAATCGGCCGAAGACATCTCCGGTTTGATCGAGCGACCGAGAGATGAGACTCACGGCGACTATGCATTTCCTTGTTTTCTCCTGAGTCGTGATCTGAAAGCACCACCGCCTAAGATCGCGCCCCAAGTTGCGGATAGTTTAAGTTCACTGGTTGAGAGCGATGAGTTGGTTGCCAGTGTAAACCCAGCGGGACCCTACGTAAATTTTCAATTGAATACCGGTGAGCTCGGCAAGCAGCTCATTCCTTTAGGGTTGGACCAAACCTTTGTGAAGCAAAGAGTATCTAATGGTGAAAAGCTAATGGTTGAGTTTTCACAACCCAACACGCACAAAGCTTTCCATGTGGGCCATATGAGAAATGTGGCCCTAGGCGATTCTGTGGCCAAAATTTCAAAGTGGGCTGGATTTGATGTTATTCCTGTCAACTATATTGGGGATGTGGGCACCCACATAGCGAAATGCCTATGGTACATGCAGGTGCATTATCAGGGAGAAATTCCTGAAACTCATAGAGGCGAATTTTTAGGAGACCTTTATGTGAAAGCCACCGAGATGTTGGATTTCTCCTTACTCACTCGAGCTCCTCATCTAGGAATTATTTCTGCACAGATTGAATCCATAGACTCCCATCCACAGGTGGATAAATGGAAGGTCCTTAAAGTGAATGATGGAACACAGGTCCACCAAGTGGTTTGCGGAGGAACTGGGTTTCAAATGGGAGATTTTGTCGCCTATGCTCCTGTTGGTGAGCGAGTGGCTGGACGAGAAGTGCAGTCAGTGGATAAAAAAGGTGTCTCCAGTGAAGGTGTGATTTGCTCGGAAAAAGAGATCAGCATTTCCGACGATAAAAATAAAATTTTTGTATTTGATTCAGAAGTGGTTCTAGGTCAACCCATTGCCAATCTATTGGCCCACGAAAATGTGGATCTACTCACCGGATCTGTTGTGGAAGAGATGCAACTTCGCACGCGACAGGTTTCTGAAACACTTAGAAAGCTAGAGCAAGAAGATCCTGAAATGCTAAAACTTTGGCAAGAGACCAAAGAATGGTCTATGCAGGAGTTCTATTCCATCTACAATTGGTTGAATGTTCATTTTGAGCATTACTTTTTCGAGAGTGATGTCGCTGAGCCTGGAAAAGAAATAGTTAAAGAGTATTTAGAAAAGGGAGTTTTTGAAGTCTCCGAGGGAGCTGTTGGAGTTAATTTAGAAAAATTCAAACTCCCCTTCTTCCTGGTATTAAAATCGGATGGCACAGGTTTATATTCCACTAAAGATCTTGCTCTCGCCGGCCTTAAATTTGAAAAATACCAAATCAATCGAAATATTTATGTGGTTGATGAGGGTCAAAGTTTACATTTCCAGCAGGTCTTCAAAACCCTTGAGCTTATGGGTTTTAAAGACGCAGATAAATGTTACCATCTCGCCTACGGAAAAGTGGAACGACCTGATGGCAAGATGAGTTCGAGAAAAGGAAATGTGATCCTGTTTTCGGCTCTCAAAGAATTGCTGACTGATAAAATTACCAATGAATATTTGGAAAAGTATCGAGGGGAATGGACCGACGAAGAAATTTCCGAGGCCGCACAAAAGATTTCGGTTTCTACGATAAAATACGGAATGCTTAATCAGGATTCAGTAAAGAGTATCGTATTTGATTTAGATGAATGGACCGCGCGCACTGGAAATACGGGCCCCTATCTAATGTATGCTTATGCTAGAACCCAATCCATACTTAAAGAAGTGGGTGGTAGTGTCGCCGACCGAAACTTTGACTTTTCCCAACTTAAAGAGGATGCCGAACATCTTCTACTTGTAAAGCTCAGTCAGTTTCCTGAAGTGGTACTCAAGTCAGCGGGCAAATATGAACCGCAGCTCATTTGTATTTACTTGTATGACTTGGCCAAGAAATTCAGTTCTTTCTACACTCAATGTCCGGTTTTAAAAGCCGAGACCGAAGAATTAAAAGCCGTTCGATTGGCTTTGGTGGAATTTGCAGGAAACACGCTTAAACAGGGCTTAGAGCTGTTGGGCATCGAGACCTTGCAAAAGATGTGAAGTGTCGGGCACTTCACGGTTGAATCATAAATTTCTTCCAGCCGCCATTGTCTTGTCGTTCATAGATGATGCGGTCATGAAGGCGACTGGCTCGCCCCACCCAGAATTCAAATCGAGAAGGAGTGATCCGATACCCTCCCCAATTTTCCGGACAAGGAACGGGAGTGTTTTTATATTTCACTTTTAACTCGGCCACACGCTGATGAATATTGTCGGAATCTGAAATTTCCACCGACTGATGGGAGGCCGCCTGACTGATCTGACTTCCTTTAGGGCGTGTACTCCAGTAAGCCTCCGACTCCTCACGCGTAGTTTTTTCAACAACTCCGCTGATTCTAATTTGCCTTAAAGGAAAGGGTTCGTAAAACAACATATGCACACGGGACTCCCCTTCCATAGATCGACCTTTTTGGGAGTCGTAATTGGTGTAAAACACAAATCCTTTTTCGTCGTAGGATTTAAGTAAAACTATTCTCGACTCGGGACCACGATCTCCGAACGTAGAAAGAGAGAAGGCATTGTCGGAGATACGCTCCAACTCCGGAGCCCAACGACTCAAAAAATTATAAATAGCTCTCTGTAGCGAAAATATCCATCCCGCCATACCGGGAAGATTGGACTTTCTATACCACTGTGTAAATTGATCAAACGGGTTATCATTGAACTCTTGCAAAAGCTGATTTGAACTCAACGTTGACTCCTTACTGCCGAATATAAATGCGTAGCGTTATTAGCTATAGTCTTTGTCAGCTTCGACCTACAGCCTTAAGTAATTGCTATGGAATTACTCACATTTGCTCATCGTGCTGAGGCCCAGTGCTTTTTCGACGAGTTTGGACTTTCTCAGGACAAAGCGCAAGAGAATATCTTTTTGGATGATCATCGCATCGTTGCCATTTTAGGTGAAGGTATTGAAGCCAGCATATTCAATACGACCCGGGTAATGCAGCGATTCCCGAATATCCAAAAGGTCCTAAATTTTGGTGTGGTGGGTGCTCTACCTCACCCAAGCCCATTAAACTTAGGCCAACTCATCTCGGTCAATACGGTTTATGGAGAAAGTGCTGCTAAGGACTTTCAATTTAAATCCTTCTCCTCTTCTCATTCTACAAGTTCCATCGACTGTATCACCGCGGCCCATAGAGTATTGAATGAAGACTATGCTTCCCGCCTGGCACCCATTGCCCCTATGGTCGACCGTGAACTTTGGGGCATAGCCTATGTCTGCCATCAAATGAAATTACCTTGGGAGTCCTTTAAAGTGGTTAGTGATTTTGCTGGAAAGAGTACTCTTTGTTTTGAAGTGCAAGCCCACGCCCCTCAGTTTTCTAAGCAGCTATTTGACGCCTATTTAACATCTAAGAATTCCAACCCAACCCCCAATAAAATTTCTGAAATCAAGAAACCCTGGGACAACTTTTATGTGACAAAATCGCAAGGTGACAAATTAGAGAAACTCCATCTTCAGTTTATAAAATTGTTTGATGAGAAAAAGTGGACGAACTTCCTTGAACATCCACTAGTTGTGGATATATCCAATCATAAAAATTTACACCCTAAGCAAAAGACTCAAAAATTTTTAGATGTTCTGACTACCTATTTGGATCCATCGATGGCCCGACTCATTGAAAAGACTCATGGGCTAAAACAAACTTATAAGAAATCGGACATCGACTTAAAATTCGACCCACAAGGTGATAGCGAACAGTTTAAAGTGAGCTTTAACGTGATTTCAGAACAGGATCTCAATAGAAAAATCTCACAGATCTCCCAATTACCAATATCCGACATTCAAAAATGGTATGAGGGCGAGTAATGGCCTTTGAACGCATCTTTGTTGAAAAATCCATAGCCGAGCGCCCAGCTACACTTGCAGTTTTAAAAAAAATAAATGCTTTGGATCGATTTGAAATTATAGAAAAATATGACGACTATTTTGGTAGAGTAAAAAAGCCTTACTTACATAAACGCAACCAACTCAACCTGTATTTAGCGGAAAAAAAAGGGCAATTAGTTAAGGAAGCTCCCGATGCCTATGGACTCGCGGGAGCTCCACATTTCTATTTTGTCCATGCTTACAATTGTATTTACGAATGTGAGTACTGCTACCTGCAAGGCTATTTTAATTCTCCTGACATCGTACTTTTCACAAACCACGACGAAATCTCCAAAGAGATCATTCGCCATATTCATCAGTACCCCAATCAAGAGATTTGGTTTCATGCAGGTGAATTTAGTGATTCCCTGGCTCTTTCTCAGATATCTGGAGAACTTGAACTCTATCATCAACTTTTTAAAAAGTTTCCGCATGCTCGCCTCGAACTTCGAACAAAATCGGCAAACACCAAAGTATTAGAATCTTTGGACCCCCTTGATAATATGATCACCAGCTTTTCTATGTCACCCCAATCCAGCGTCAAGAAATACGATCACAAAACAGCCGCTCTAAAATTGCGCCTAAAAGCTATGGAAAAACTCTCAATGCTCGGACACCCCGTAGCCATTCATTTGGATCCCATCATATGGAGCCCCAACTGGGAGTCAGATTATCAGGAGCTTGTTCATAAAATCACTGAAACCATAAATCCTGATAATATTAGATATGTCTCCATTGGAGTGGTTCGATTTCCAAAAAAGATGTTCAAAGATATCAAAAACAACTATCCCGATAGCGATCTGGTTCATCAGCCTCTCATCACAACAACCAATGACCTTGTTCGCTATCGCAAGCCGCTACGTTTTAAAATTCTCAATACAGTAGAATCAATGCTAAAGACTGCCGGCTTCAAAGCCCCTCAAATATATAAATGTATGGAATAGAAGTTCACCCTAGGATTTGGGGGAAAGTGCTTTTTCAACAAAGTAGATATAATTCTTAAAAAATTCCGCATGGTACTCTTCTTGGCCAATATGAGGTTCGTTCCATTTTTCACGGACTTGAATTCTTCTTACCTCGTCTCCAAAAAGTCCAAACACTGTGGATGTAACGATATATACAGAAACTTCGGGATCCACTAAACCCTTCGACTGAGCATCCTTCAAAAACTCATCCAGTGCCGATCGTGTGGGTATATATTTCTCTCTTAAAACACTTTCGCATTTTGTATACAGAAGTTCCGTTTCTGTAAAAAACATAGAAACTACATGCATATCTGAAAGAAATAAGTCCATCAGTGTATGAATGAATTTTTCAAAGCATTGGTTGAACTGCTCACGGGTGCTCACCGGTTGCAATTGATCTTTAACTAAAATGAACTTGTCACCAAACTCATCAATCAATTCTTTTAAAAGATGGTCCTTAGAGCGGAAATGATAGTTCACGGCACCAAGGTTTACTCCGGCGGCATGCGTGATCATTCGCACTGAGCATTTTTCAAATCCATGCTGAGCAAAGAGCTTCAGGGCATATTTTTTAATGATTTCACGTGTTTGTCGCTCAGCCAAGGAGCCTCCGATGGAATTAATGATTCAAATACTCTTGGAAGTTCAAATCCTTTAAACACCCGTTCTATCCCTAACCGCCATAGAATCACAAAAGTGATTCACTTGTCGACCACTTTACTATTTTTGTAATATTCCTATGTTTCAAACGCTGTGAATTTATCCAAAAAATTTAAAAAATGGATCTAAAAGTTAAACGCTTTGTGGATTGAGACCATGACCAGAAAAGGCCTACTAGACTATATTTCAGGGGTTTTATTCTTTTCCAGTTTTTCCATGAGCTCCGAAAGCATAGACTTTCTATCCTCCTCTTTAACTGGTCGATAAGCTCCTTGATGCTGTAGGACTAAATCTTCCGGCAATTCTAGTAAAAATCGAGATGGAGCCGAATCCCGCCATTTGCCGTATCTCTTACGTCTCTCTGCCCGACTTAATACGAGGTGTTCTTTGGCACGAGTGAGACCCACATAAAACAACCTTCGCTCTTCAGATATGTCGGTGCCCAATGTTTTATGAGGAATGATATCTTCTTCCACTCCCAAAATGAGTACTACTGGAAACTCCAAACCTTTACAGCCATGTAAAGTCATAAGCTGTACGGCTGGCTTTCCGGAGTCCTGAGCCTCATCGACTTGGTCTCTCAGCTCCATGAGGTCAATAAAATCTTTGAGCCCTTTCCGTGTTCGGCCCGCCTTAGCTAAATAATGATCTAAAACCCGCCCTAGTGCTTCCACCCAACTCCATCTTTTTGACCCCGCAGAGCGCTCACGGTAAGAATTCAAAACGTAGTCTCGATAACCAATCTCCACCAAAAAATGGGTGAGATTCTCTCCGGGTGTGTGAGCTGGATTGAGTAGTCGGTCGGGCAGACTTTCCACCTGTAAAAATGTTTTATCTAAGGCAGATCCAATCCGTGGTTGAATATCAAACTTAGGCCAATGCTTTGCCACTTTATAAAATGCCAAATTACTGGTCTGTGCCTGCTCATGTAGGATCTCAATGGTCTTATCGCCAACACCTCTATTGGGGGCATTTAAAATGCGCCGAAAAGACACTTCATTGGGCCATAAAGAGCACCGAATGTAAGCCAAAACGTCCTTCACTTCCTTTTTATCAAAGAAGGTACTGCCCCCGGTGATCTTATAGGGGATTTGCTCTCTTCTCAAAACACTTTCCACCAATCCACCTTGGGAATTGGAGCGATACAAAACAGCAAAATCTCCGTAACTGTAGCCCATTCTTTGATAATAGGAAAACTGCTGTAGAATTTCTTCCACCTCATGGTCTTCGGTTTCGTGGACAAAAACCTCTGGCTTGATGCCTACATCTTCATATCCACTGGCTACTAAGTCCTTTTCGTGTCGATCAGAATTATTTCGGATCAAATGATTGGCTACATCCAAAATGGCTTGCTTGGATCGGTAGTTTTGAACAAGACGTACAACCTTGCAGCCCTTAAAAGTTTGCGGAAATCCTAGAATGTTTTTAACCTCGGCACCCCGCCAGCCATAAATCGACTGATCATCATCACCCACTACCGAAATATTTCTTTTCTCTTGCACAAGGGCTTTCACCAAACGCATTTGAATGTCATTGGTGTCTTGAAACTCATCCACCATAAGCTGATCGATCTTCTGCTGATACTCCTCTAAGACCTCGGGATGCTTTTTAAACAGCTCCAATGGGAGTAACAATAACCCTTCAAAATCCACAACGCCTAAGTTCACCATCCGGCGTAAGTACTTAGGCTTTAACATTTCAGCCATATCTGAATATTCATCTTCCAGCGTGGAGCGCTTTCCTGTTCTCAATCGATTAATATTCTGTAGAACCTTATCCGGATCAAAAGCGTCTTTCTCGCCATGAACATGATCTTTCATAAGTTGTTTTACGATCGATCTTGCATCGGAACTATCTAGAATCCCAAACTGTTTGGGTAAATTGAGTTTTTTATGGTGTCGCCTTAGGACATTTAACCCGAAGGAATGAAAGGTACCGGCCCAGATTTTATCCCCTACCCGACCTAACTTTTTAGATACCCGTTCCTTTAACTCTCGTGCCGATTTATTGGTAAATGTAAGGACCACTATTTTTTCAGGGTCAGCAATCCCTTCAGCGATCAACCGACCGGTACGCGCTACCAGGACGGTCGTTTTACCTGAACCGGCTCCAGCCAAAATCAACATAGGGCCCTGATCGTGCATCACCGCCTGTTGCTGTTCGGCATTGAGCCCCTGTAACCACTGATTCAACTTGGGGATCCTTATTTTTAAAGATTAGCGTCTTGAACAGAGTACTCAAACGGAAAATTAACGGTTTCTAAATCACACTGCTTGTAATGGCGATACCATTTCTTATTTTTCCCGTCCCACTTAAATCCTAAATTTTTAGCTTTGTCTTTTTCTTCAAAACTCACATGGGCAAGCACAGAAACGGATGGACTTTTCGCTCGATCCACCACTTCCTGAATGTCATAGCGCGAGAGAATCGTCATCATAGTGAGGGAATCAAAAACGGCGCGATGGGCATAGGCATTCACAATGCCATGATCTGCAGCTAAATAAGTCAACTTTCGACTCCCCACTTCGTCGCCGTAGGGAACATCGGTCACGGTGTCCAACCAAGGCCGATCTACGGGCTCTAACCCTAACCGACTGATTTCCGCCTCATAGAAACTTTGATCAAACTTTACATTATGAGCCACTACATACTCAGAGTTTTCGATGAGTTCATTCAATCGCTCAAAGGCCACTTGTGTGGAAATTCCAAAATCGTAAAGATCCTGGTCTTCAATTCCAGTCACTTTGATAATTGTATCGGGAAGCCCGACAAAACCCTCGGGTTTTACTAATTCAGAAAACACATGTACGGGCTTATTGCTATCGGTGTCCCACACTACGGCTCCGATCTCGATGACTCGGTCTTCGCTAGCTAATAATCCTGTCGTCTCGAAATCTAATCCTAAAATGCGCACCGTAAGACCCCCATTGGCTTTCCGTTTTTGGTCGTTCGACACTGTATCAAAGTCCGCTGCGTCCGCTTAGCGGATTTGAGATTTGAAACACAGCAATATGGAGCTCAAATCCTAGGCATCTTCGTAAATACTGCTAATTATTGAAAAATGGTCGGAGAAGGAACCTTCCGACCTAAAAAAAGAAAAGGACCGCCAGTCATTCAGCCCCCCGGCATCCTGTCTGCGGTCCTCAAAGTTTAACCCCTTGGCGATATCTCCCTTGGCAAAAATAAAGCCCCTAACCAAAAAAAGCTTTACCCCCAACTTGCTCGGTGAGACCCCTCATCACCTTTGGGGTTACCCCCTTAGCACATGAAGGAATATACAAAGATGTGGTGGTTAAATCCACTATCGCCGTTGACGTCGACTCTTGGTAAACGTCAACCCAAGGACAGATTTTTGACAAGACGAGAAAGGAATCGTCAGAAAGGGTTATTTTTGTGAAGCAATCGACGCTTTCACGGATACAGAGGCCTTTTTAACTTGAATGAGCTGAACCACAGCTTGCATGGCCTCAGGAGAAATCTCAGGAACAAAAGTTAAACCCCAATAGACGGTATAGATACCCTCAACTTCGGCTTCACTGATTTGTGGAAAGAAGGTTCTGATCTTTTGACGAAACTCTTCTTCAATACTGCGAATGCTTTCACCAATATCATTTTGTAGATCCCGATGTTCCAAACAAAATTGACAGATGTAGGGAGCATTTTCTCTAAGCTTTCTAGACGCTGCCATAGAGGTTTGAAGATCTCCTTTCGACCACATCTCTAAGCGTTCTTTGCTCATACCTACCAGCTCTTCTCCAATGAGCTTAATGGCTTCCTGAAGAATGGAGGCTTTCGACCGACCAAAATAGTAATAGATTAAAGACCGAGTGATTTTACTTTTTCTAGATAGATCGGAAAGAGTCCACTTGAGGTGACCTTTTTTCACATCCAACTCTAAAGCCGCATTTAAAATCTTCCAGAAGTTTTCGTCTTTATCTCTTTTGGCAGTCTGAGCCATAAATAGTCCTTTTTAAAAACACAGAATCCCGAGCCGCTAGGCCCGAGATCCCCATTAAGTTACATTAAATTCCCACACAACGAAGCTTAGTTAGATGCTTGAGCTGTAGTCGCAATCGCCCCACCTGTAGCCTTACAACTTTGTAAGATCTGAGGTTGAACTTCACGACCCATCATAGCGTCTTTATTCTCGTAGTCTCCACCTTCAGTAAGGTACTTAGACGTGATAGTAAATTTACCCGCTGTCACATAAGGATCGTTAGATTCTTTGATCTCTCCCGTTCCTTCTACTTTGATGGCAATCTTTTTAACTGTAGATTGTGCTTCCGCATTGTCACCCGTAGGCTCCACAGTAATGTTAGACACTTCAATAGGCCCACAAGAAACTGCCATCTGACCCGAATTCTCATCTGCTACTGTCGACTTACAGTCGGAACCAGAAAACTCCAAAGGCACTTCGGTGTTGTTCTCTTCACCTTGAACGGCAATAGTTCTCACCTTACCTTCAGCATCAAGAAACTTAACGTTAAGACCTTCTTCGAGGCGCTCAACAATCAGCTGACCACCACCGTTTACGGCGCATTCCACTTTGTTACCTACAGACCCAACCGTCTCTGTAATAGTTTTTCCAGAATCTCCATCACCGCTACCGGCAGAACCACCAGCAGGGCTTTTTGCTTTACCTTTACTAGAGGCCTCAAAACGACATCCAGTAAGGGCAAGAGCTGCAATTGATAAAATAATTAACTTTTTCATTTTCAAATTCTCCTTAAACTTCAATTAACCGTTGTTGTTACCACGACGTTTTTCGCTGCCCTGGTCTTCACTACCTTCACTTTCGTCCTCGCCGCCTGTGTTTTCTAACTCAGAGGTCTGACCGTTCTCATTGACTGGATTTGGAGTTAACTCAGAGTTAACAGATCCTACAGAAAAAGAGATTGGCTCATTTTGCCCACTGGCAATGGAAGCCCCTGCCCCAGCCAATTCTGTAGCCTCATGAGAAATAGCTGTTCCAATGATCTTAAAATCCACGTGACGATTGTGTCTGTGGTTACCTTGAAGGATACGGTTAATAGTTGGTGGTGGAGTGTAGTAGAAGAAATCCTTACCTTCTTCAGACATATTAATAGCCTTAACATCACGAAACTTCTCCATAATAGGCGCTACGTCTTGACGGAATCGAGCGTAAAGATCTCTGTTCTTCGCTGTATTTCCGGGCTCAACCTGGCTACCATACTCTTGCATTTTAACAAGAATCGGTTGAATCATGGCCATGTAAGCTTCCTTCTCCGCTTCAGTATCATTCGGAGTGGCAGACAACGCTACGCGATCGTTAACCGCACCAAACATATTTGTAAGGATTTGCTGTGGCACTTGGTAAACCATTTCTGGGTTCATTGCGGCCAAGTCATCAAAGTTATCAAAGCGTCCGTAGAGGGCCATTAAATCGGAAACCATATCGGTTAACGTTTGTGGCTCCCACGCCATTGAGTATCCAGGAACGGAAATCAATGGAGCCTGACCTGCTTTGATCACATCACCTTTAGCAATATTTTGATCTGCATTCGCTACGGGATGAGTGTTACTACCTGCCATTTTCCAAAGTGGAGTCACTTTAGAGTTATCGACAACTGGGAAGTCTTCGTCACTCACATCGGCGGCCCAAGCTTCTTTGGCTTTCTTAAAGAAGTACTCTCCACCTTTTTGCTCGTCATTCAACTGTCTAGCAGCACCTAGACGTTGTTGCTCGCTATCGCTTCCAAAAAGGTCAATGTAACCTTCCTCAGTTTGAACTAAGTTAAGGGCCACGTTCAATACCATGGTGATATGCTCAGCACAGTAAGTGTCGTACTTCAGATCATCCATCATGATTTCATAGAAAGGCTTTGGATCACCGTTAGAGTATTTATCTGCATCTGAACGAATCCAAGAGTGGTCAATCCAACCTCTATAGAAGTCCATGATGTTTTTTAAATTGTTTCCATCAAAATAGTCTTTCTCATAATCCAAACGAGAAAACTTAACGTTAGAACCCGTTTCGTTTAACAGTCGCAATGCCACATAGGCGTTTTTGTTAAAATCCGCTTGAGACGCAGCACCCGCATAGTTCACCGCAATCACATGAGCAGGATAGCTAGTACCAGTGCCCCACTTTTGGGAGTGATAACCATAAGGAGCGTTTCGAGTCAGACCTTTTCCAATGTAAGCACCCTTGTGCGTGAAACCATCATCTAAACGATGTTTTCTGGCAAACTCATCCGGAGAGCCTTTTGGATACTCAGGGTGGAAATATATAATGGGTGCAAAAATTTTGTCATTCGCATCCAAACCCATGTGCGCACGGAGAGTGTCATCCATAATTTTTGCGCCTTCTACAGTTTTGTTATCAACCACCGGGATGATACGTGTTCCAAGAGCCGGTGTTCCGTCGGGCATTTGGCCTACGATGTACTGACCATGTCGAACCGTCTGCACAACAAGAGGCTGACCGGTTTGCGGATTGGGAAGGTAGGATCCGGAACTAGGATCTTTAACCAAAATGTCAAAGGTACCGTAGTCTTCCATTCCAGCAAGACCCCAGCTGTTTAATTGAGAGTCCGTCACTACATAAGTAGATCCATCGGCTACGGAGCCTAACTGGAAGGGTTTCTCACTTTCACTCATTTGATAAAATGGGGGAAAGTTATACTCCACCTGGTTGGGTGCAAGCTCATTTAAACCGGAGCGATTTAATGGCTGATCGCCATCCACCCAGTTATATCCAGCTGCCGATCCGGCCATTAAAAAGGTCGCCAAGGCGAACAGCTTTTTACTGATTCTTTTCTGTTTTTTCATTTATTTATCTCCATCGTTGCCAACACAAGGTATTGGAAAGGGAATTGGGTTTTATTGAACATCCTCAACTTACAGGACGAACTGACACCACTTCCATAGGAAACGTATTTCATGAAATATTTCATTGCGCCTGAAAGGTTTTTACAATTCCCTATCCAATCCGTTCAAACCCCCATAACCACTAGGGTTTAGCGGGAAATGCTGAGTTCAATTGTACAGTGTTTTGACAGTGCGAAACGGCCCCAATTTTCGGCATAGGGATTGCTCTTAGGTGAGGGTGTCGGCCAGTTGGAGCCAAACGGAAACCGAAAAATGATTGAAGGACGCAAAGGAGTAACAACATGAAAGCACTGATTGTTACATTAGTTTTACTAGGGGCACAAAATCTCTGGGCCATTTCAGACCTTAAAGGAATCTATGAAATTGATCCCACGCTTTTCAATTGTCCTATTTGTGCGATGCCTGAAATTGAAGACATCGACAAGATTGATGTTATTGCCATAAATGATGAATCCATTAGTTTAGATCTGCTACAGGGGAATTTACGAGCCGATACACTGATTGCTGACGCCACGGGTGCCAAGGGGGAATATGCCACTCATGAGGGGGTTGTAGTACAAGTACTAGAATCGTCAGCTCAACCAAGACTTCAGCTGCGTACAGCTGTTGAGGGAAGAGGCACGTATAAGCCGGTTTTTACTAAAAAATAGGCAAATGGTTTCCAAGTGATTGGAGATCTTTTAAGCCCACCATTGTTTGGTGGGTTTTTTTATGCATGAAGCAGGTTGTAATCCGACGAAAATGCAGCTTTCTCGGTCAAAAACTTATAGCATGAGCCCATGCGAAACCATCAAATGACATGGGTGGCCCAAAAGACCCTCCAACGCTTCAATTGGATTAAAATGACGGGACTGCTTAGTCATTCCCTCATCATCCGAATTTTCCTCGGGCTTATGGCTGAAATTCCCATGGTGTATTTGATCTACTATGTCGCCTTTGAAAGATTGGCTTTTGCCGTTTCAGATGTGGTTATGACCCGATTCACAATGGATAGCTTTCTTTTATTTCGCCGTGGAGTCATTGGTGTTTTTGTTAAAATCTTTTCGGACTTTTTACTCATACCCACATTCTTGATACTGGGGCGAGCTCCAGAAATGTTGGGGATTTTTGTGGCGCTATCGGCTGTGCTCATGGGCACTGGCCAGTCTATGACTCATCGTAGTTTTGATTTATTCTACTTAAAGGCCGTTAAAAGCTACCTGGCTTCAATGGGTAATATCTCCCACTATGCTCACCTTCCCAGTCTTCGTACATTGAACTTTAAAATCCTCGCTCTCAACTTTGTCATGCTCGGCTTTACGTTAGGTGGCTGTTACTTTGTGTTCTATTACCATGAACCCGTTCTGGTTCTGCTGATTCCCATCCTATTCAATGCGTGTTTTTTATTGTTCGTGAATTATGACACAGAGAAGTTTAAAGGCTTTTCCAGGGAAACAGAGAGAGAATTCTCGGAGCCTCCCCAATCTTTTACTGTTTGGGGAACTCATCTCACTCTTATAAACAGTCTTTCTATGCTAGGAATTGTGCCCAGTTGCTATTTGCTTGTAATTACACTCATCCAAACAGAAGCCATTCAAACCCAATACAACATTTGGCTGGTTCTGGTACTTTTTATGTTGGGTTACGAGTTTTTAGGGAGCTGGACCGTAGAGGCCTTAGCAAAGAGACTCACCGGTTCCCATAAGGCATCGATGACCTTTTTTGCCACGCTCCTTCTAGCGATCAGTCTATTTTTCACACGATTTCAGATTTTAGATTTTGATCTGCTTCCCACATTCCTAAGTTATGGAATGTTTATGCTCTACCCTTTTGTCATGAGTGTTTGCCTAAAAATGATTGGGCATATTTGCATGCGACAACTCAATGTACACTCTTCGGAGAGTGCCATTCGCAGGCTTCAGTCCGTCACTCTTTCAACAGTTCCGGGAAACCTACTGATTGCCATTTATTGCGTCTGGCTGGCCATCACTCAAAAAGGTCTCCCTTCAATCACAGATGCATTAAACTCAAATTTGTATATCGCCATGGCTATAGTGTTTTTTGTCACACTTTACTGGTTTCTAGTAAGAAGCCCGGAGAAAGGTTCTGAGAATGTCTGAAATCAAAAAAGAAGACATTGAACTGGTCTCCCGACTCATTACAGCCATCAATCAGACAGAGCTCGCCGAAGACTTTATTTTGGACTTTTTCTCTAATTCCGAAATTTCAGACCTAGCGGAACGATGGCAGATCGCTGAGTTGGTTTCCAAAGGCACTCCTCAGCGGCAAGTGAGAGATGAACTGAAAGTCAGTCTGGCGAAGGTGTCCCGGTCCGCTCAAATTCTCAAATCTGAACGAAAGTCTTTTGTTAAAGTGGAGCAGCTCCTCAAGCGAGAGAACGAAAAAGAACCCCACTGAGGCCGACAGCTCTGTCTTAATTTGGAATAATTTACCCAATTAACCCCATTTGCGTCGCTCTCACAGGAGCTACAATGACAAATAATCAGGCATTAGGGTATAATCTAGGAATGAGTTCGAACTTTAAAAACCTACTCGATGGCTATCACGACTTTCCATGCACCTACATGTTTAAGTTTGTAATGCCCCAAGACCGTATTGAAGAACTACGTGAAATCTTCGAAACTGATGATTTTGAAACCAAAGAGTCTTCAAAAGGTAAGTATATTAGTGTGACCATTCAAAAATATGTGATTTCCAGTGATGAAGTCATGAGCCTGTATGAGCAATGCTCTGAAATTAAAGGCCTCTTCCCGCTCTAAAAAAGCACTCTGAACCCCAACGCAGCCACAACATCAGTGTCCGTCTCTGGCGACACATAGAGATTTAATACTATCTCCCCAAACACTTCTATGTTGTGTTTAGGAATCTGATATTTAGCTCCAGCGGGCGCACTCAATCCCAAAAAAGACTTATCTTTTTCACTGTCCGATTCCTTTTTTTCTGAAATAGCTCCCCCTAACCCAAAATATCCTGCGATGGGACCTTCGGTGGTCTTAATCCACCTGGGAAATTCAAAAAGATATCGGCTTCTTAATCTTAAATTGGATGCATTTAATGAAAGTTGGCCATCTATAGATCGATCTCGACTTAAACGATACTTATAACTGGGCCCCGTTACATCACCGATCACTAACCCCAAAGCGTGTCGCCTTTCTGCGAACGAGGAATTACAAAATAAAACTAAACTCAGCAACAAAAGGATTCGACAACACACATTACACCTCCGTAACTTCATAACTTGGGAACTGGGGATTCTCTTTTGAGTCTTCAAACTCCCTTTTACATTGTTTCCAAAACTCGTTGAATTCAGGAAATGTGGTTGGAAAATCTGAATCCCGTCTACGATCATGTTCCTTAAAAAACTTATAAAAATCAATCCGATGTCTACGAGTCTTTATATGATCACTATTACCCATGATCTCCCAAACTCTCTGCAAGCCTGCGATCTCCCAGTCCCCAAATACATCATCGTTAGATCGCATAAATTGCAAGCACTCATCTACATAAGAGCGATAACTCTCTGGCAACACCATAACAGATTGGTAAGCGGGTTCATGAAGATAGGATATGGAAATACTGGGATAATATCTTTTTTCTTTTCTCAGGCTCAGATTATATTTTAAAAGGTCTTTGAATTTAGGGACCGATAGTGCATTCATTGTCACCATAAACTGCATTCGAACATTGCCTAAATCCAAAAATCTCTGCACGTTCTTTTGAAATCGCGTGAAGTTCAGACCATACCTTGCATACTCTACTTGATCACCATGGCTATCAATACTGGCCCAAATCACCACATCTTTAACCAGCTTGTTATCAGCAATGTATTTTACCTTCTCAATGGCACGATCCATTACAGCATCACTGAGATTAAGATTCGTATTAATGGAAAGTTCCATCTCAGGGTTTGGCTGATCTATGATGTCATCGAGCAAACGGAAGGTGTGTTTAGACAAAAATGGCTCTCCTCCCGTGATCCTAAAAACCTTTAATCCTGGATATACATCGGGAAACCATTCCCAAAACGCGTCCACATAGGGATTATTATCATCCGTAAGGTCCATGATATCCTTACAGTCTTCCACTTCCATTAGGTCGAAGAGCTCCGTAGGATAGGGGCCAAATTTCTTATATTCTTCTAGTATCTTGCGACTTACAAAAGGATGGCAATAACTGCACTTCATGTTGCAATTGGAGCTAAAACTCACCTCCAAATATCGTGGATTTATACCTGTGCTCGCGTCAGCCCTATCCACATCTTCAAAGAAGGGGGCGGACCATTCCTCAGCACTTTTTTGCATTCGATCACTGTATTGATCTAAATCTTCAACCCGCCAGCAGTAATGACATTCATCTGGCCTTTCCCCTTTTAGCATCGCCTCTCGCTGCTGTATTTTCTTTGGGGTGTTATGTAATACCGAGGGATTGGATTTAAGAGATTCACGAGGAATAGAATGAGGCGGAGGATGATGGCAACTGTGAGACTGCCCACTATGAAGGTGTAAGGTCACATGTAACCATTTCGCCAAACAAAAGCTGGGAGAAACGGAGTCCAACAACCCCTTTACATTGGCAATGCGTTTTTCTTGACTGATCAAGCGATGATCGAACAAACAAGTTTCCGCATTGTCTCTTACAGTTTTTAAAGTCGTAAACACATCTTTGATTTTTTTTGTGTTCTCCAGATCTTTCATATTACTGGCAATGTAAAAGTCCGTTATAAGGCGGGCCAGATAGACGGTTAAACCAGTATTTTTTCTATCTTTAGCATTCCAGTCGGGAATTTTTTCGATATCAGAAATGAGTCCAGGCGCTATTAGACCGATACTTTTCTTTTGCTCTTCAGAGATTGACTCTAACTCGCGATCAATGATGGCGCGTAAAGGTGCCGGCTCAAAAACCTGAAACCCAAAAAACTTTGGATAATTGGAACAATGGGAACGAATTTTTATATTTGATTTTTCTTGAATAACTGGAAATATCGAGGGTTGTAAAAACCATTTGAGTGACTGAGCCAGACTCTGGAAACTAAAGGCATTCAATACGTAATTCACTTGAACTTGAATATGGTCTGCGGATTCCAACAAATATTTTAAATTTGTAAAACACCACTGGTCATTGATTTGCGGAGTGAAGCACTGGAGTTCTTCCGGCGAGGCTGTTCCGAAGTCCCACTCAACTTGAACTCCCTTAAGTTTTTTTCGCTCCACCAAGCTTTCCAACCGAGTCAGAGTTTCCTTAAATAGCTCTGGAGCTACATGTCCTGTGGTTTTTAATCGAAGCTCTAACTGTGGACACCGTGATTTTTCAACGGCACTTAGAAATCTAAAAAATTCCTCCTGCAGGAATGGCTCTCCTCCGGTCAATGTTATAACTTTAACCTGAGTTTTCCATGTGGACCAAAGTGACCAAAACTCATCGACCCACTTTTTCCTACGCTCGGGAGAAATAACCTCAAAAAGATTGTATTTGTTATCAAGTTGATCATTGAAACCCTTTAGGGCCCAGCTATGAACGACTTCAGAATGCAAGGGAGAATCTGTCGGTGTAAAAACATTGGTCTTATAATCAAATTGAATATTCAATGCCGTAGGAACAACCACTGGCGATCTTTCTTCACACCCGCTACTATCAATCAGTGCATTCACCATTCGCGAGGGATTCATTCCGCCGAAATGCCCTTCAGCCCCATCCCAGTCAGTAATAAACACGTCCCCATTAACGAAGTTCAAATGAAGTTCATGCTGCTCAGGCAATAACTCCACCAACTGACTTGTAAACCAGCCTGTTTTAACTCGAGCCGTTTCCAGCGGAATAGATTTCAATAGCGCTCCTGGTAGAAAGGTGTCGCTAAGCTATCCAACGTAATGTCCTGGGTCAAACAGCCTATTCCCTTAGCAAAGCTCAGCCCGAAAAAAGCCCCTATTTTTCGCCTCGCACAATGTATTTAAATCCGATTCACGTGCTACGATCTCTCTATGAAAAATAATCTCTATTTTGTATTCCTATTGGTATTGGTCTCATATTGCACCTTGGGCTGCTGGAAATTTGTCAATTCTTCCGCTGAAAATCCAGCGCTAGCCCTTTCGCCCCCTCCTCCCGAATCAGAACATATGGTAGCTCCTAAGCTGAAAACCAAAATTGTTATGGATGATCTCAGCAACCCTTGGGATCTGGCATTCTCTGAAAAGGGACTTTTGTTTTATACCGAGAAATGCAAGGGCTTATCTGTCAAACTCACCGATGGGACAACAGTTCGACTGTTTGGAATCAAGGGGTCCACTCTTGTAGCCAAAGATCTATTTTGCCAAGGGCAATCCGGCATGCATGGTGTGGCTCTACATCCGCAATTTAGTTCTAACCATACGGTTTTCGTTTATATGCCTTCAAATCTGCTAAACCCTCGCACCAATCGAGTGGTTAAATTAGTGCTCAACAAGACATCCACAAAAGTTCTCTCCAGAAAAGATATTGTGACTGACATTTCTTTTAAACATAAAGGTAACCGATGGGGTGGAGCCGGAGCACACAGCGGTGGCCGCATTCGATTTGGACCGGATAGATTTCTATATGTTACCACGGGTGACAATCACAATGGACAACTTCCTCAAGACACAAAAAAATTAGGTGGGAAGGTACTGCGAATAGATGAAAATGGTAAAGCAGCCCCCGGAAACCAATCGCCAGGTGATCCAAGAATATTTAGTTATGGTCATCGCAATGTTCAAGGCATTGCCTTTCAACCCAAAACAGGAGCTGTAGTGGTCGCCGAACATGGGCCAGGCCATTCCGACGAGGTTACATTTATACGTGCCGGTGGAAATGCCGGCTGGTCACCCGCACCACAAAAAGGTGTTCGTTGCCCCGACAACTACTGCGGATACATATCTAATCGACCGGATGGCAAAAAAACCAGTATGACTGATTTAGAGGTTTTCCCCAATGCCATGCGCCCGCTATGGAGTAATGATGGCGAGTCCAATGGAATGGGTCCATGTACTTTTTTAACAGGCAAACAATGGAAAGGCTGGGATGGCCATTTAGCTGTCGGAATAATGGGGACTCAAGATCTGCACCTTTTAAAAGTAAAAAAAGATAACACCTTGGCCAGTGTTTCTACCGCTGATATCCCAAGCTATCGGATGCGCTCCTTGGTACAGGGACCTGACGGTGCTCTTTATATGTCCACCGACTCTGGAGAAATTTTAAAAATAGAAGCGGAGTAACTCTGTTCCTCCGCCCGACTCAATATTCAAATAGATTGTCGATTCTATAAAATTACAGCTCTTTGATCGCTTTTAAGATGTTTTTTGGAGTCCCGTAGAGAATATAAGAGTTGTGTCGTATTCCCTCTACGTGATTGGCCTTTGCCCGGTTGGGAGCCATGATCCCGGTTAAAATGTAACGCGTTCTGATACTTACTTGATCATTATTGGCTGAAAACAACATCCAGCTTCTGGTTCTTCGATCTTCACTGTACATCACCCGACCGTCGGACACTCGTCTACCGATGGATTGATTTCTATTTCGGGCATCATTGGGACTGTAGAGACCGATAGCATGTCCTTTAGCCGGGTCTACATTGTTAGACAGAATCAACAACGGGGTGGATAGATAAGACCAGCTCGACACTCGGCTTTCCATCCCGCCGGTGTTAATTTGCAAGTTTTTTCCAGTTCGCATTTGAGCCAAACTCAATCTGCGCCATTGATTTCCATCATGATAATGGCCGTATTTAAAACCTTTATTAATAGGCAATCGGATACCGTAGGCTGTAAAAATCACGTTGGCTAAATCCACTGGTGATGTGGTTTGTGCACCCGGCAGTAACGGAGACACATCATTTACGGCATACTTGGGTTGCAACACTTTAACGCCGTTTTCCCTCACGGCCTTGCTACCAAATTGCAAAATGGCCTTAGGGTTTCTGGCGTAGGTATTTCTGTTGGTGAATTTTACTGTTTCAACACCATGCGATTTTGTTTTATCGGAAACGTTGTCATAAAAACCTTGGAAATCCCATTCACTTCTCAACTCATCATCTTGATCATAGCCAGACTCGTTGATGCCGTCTTTATCCCTTCTATTACCGTCGTTGTAACCACTGTAGTCAGGAGCTAAATTCTCGTACTCTGTAAAGTCATATACCGGGTCACCATAAAGAGCCATTTGGAAAGGTGGAATGGAGATTCGGTGGGAATATAGATTTACCCGAGCCGGGGCACCAGCAGTATCTCTGAAACCCGCTTGAGTGGGGTTATATCGACCCTCATGATAGCGATCCCGAATAGAACCTTGCCAACCCTTACCATAATCAGAAACGGCAACGTTTCCTAATCCCGGAATATGAAAGTAATTAACATAACCGCCTCCAAGATCGCTCACCCCGATAGTGGTTTTTCCAATTTTCATTTTATGCGTTACCGTTGCAGGATTACTCACCTTAACAATGGGTCCATTGTCTCTCGAGATATCTAGCTCTGGCCCTGCTAAGAGTTCAAAACTAAATAAACTAGCAACAATAAATACGTATACACATTTATGATTTAAAAAAGTCACATTTCCCCCTAGCTATCAATGAGACTTTCTTTTTGCAACTTAGAGTCCATCCGACACATCACTCTTTTGGACTTGGCCATTATTTAACAGTCACCTGTGTATTGTTTTGACATAAGTAGGTGGTCATTCATTTAAAGTTCATAGTGGTAACATGTATCAACTTGAGACAAACCTTCTGATTGGAAATAGAGAAACGCAGAGGCTTGATCTAGGACATTAATAAAAACCACCATTTTTTCGAAGACTCTAACAGTTTGGAAATTGGCGAGCGAGAGACGACGGGAGCGTGCTTCGGCACGTGACCAGCCTCATGAGCACTCTAATTTTCAATCTGATGGATTTTGATTTGAATGGTAGCGAGGGAGGGACTTGAACCCCCGACACCCGGATTATGATTCCGGTGCTCTAACCAGCTGAGCTACCCCGCCACACAAAGAGAACCGAATTTGTACTTTTCATGTGATTCCGTGTCAATAATTCCTGTCACAGTTTGCAATTGTCTACACGAGTCAATTTCCAAAGAAACCCACCTTTATAGCCCTGTGCCTTGACCTCTCAGGCGTCCTAAAAAACAATTAAAACACCAATAATTAGGGGGATATATGAAAGGACTCTTTTCTCTCGGCGCCGCTTTGGCTGCCTTTACAGTAGCACTCGGATGTGCTCAAAAACCAAACAATTATATTGTTTCAGATCGACCATTTTACGAGCAAGCCCCACCAGTGGAGCCCTTTGCTTTTTTCCAAATGAACGATGAAACTTTTGAAATCAAAGGACTGGCCACTGAATTCGGAAACCTCCGCAAAGACGGTTGGATCGATTTTTCGCTGGTTTTACCGGCTCTCACTCGCAATGATCTACTGGATCTACAAATGAGTACCATTATTAGCCCGGAAACGGACACATTGGACCTACCTTTCGGTAAAGACCAAGAAGTGCCCAGCAATGTGACTTTCCCTAGACAGAAAGAACGGTACTCATTCATTACCATCACATTCGAAAAACCATTCTATCGGTTTTTCATAAATGAGCCTGGCGTTTATAAAATGACGGCCACCCACGGCAAAGTAAAACTAAGAAAAATGATTGATGATGCTGAAGATGATAAGTCATTGTTTGAAATGATTAACAACTTTGTTTTCATTGGCGGCGGAACTCGCGATGTTGTTGTTAACGACAATATGGTAGATCAAGACATTGCCGTTAACGAATATCAATTTGATCATTCCATCCCAGCAGCTTCACCTCAGTTAGATCCTGGAGTGGGCATTCTGACTGTAGCTCTTTCTGAGCGCGATGGCTTGCTTATTCCCACAGACATGAAAAGCTTGGGCAGCCAGCAATCCATTGAGATGAAGACATTGAATGATGGTGCTCCAAAAACATTGGTTCATTACATGCGATTAGATGATCTCAGAGCTCAATCCACACATCTACGTAAAGAGTTATTCGCTAGTGCTGAAAACTCCCCTTCACGTACGATGAGCTTGGCTCAATCTTCACTGGTCATTCAAGAGAGTGGTTTTGGCGAAGCTCCTGAGTTCTTAGATCTAGTGGAAGGACCTCTACTCAGCGAAACGGCTCTCAACTTTACGCCGCCTCGTCATTTGCGAGGGCTAGAAGCCGTAGCCACTCGAGTTTCTCTACAAGAAGTAATCGTTGAGCAATCCGAGCAAGGTAGTTTTGAAAAAACCACAACTCTTTGGGCACATAACTTTGAAGGCTGGTTAGGACAATTGGAAAAACCAAATTTAGATATTGATTTGGATCCCAACAAAACCTACCGTTGGTCTGTACAATATTTTGCGCAACCTACAGGTATTGCTACACATAACAATACTCTCGACTTAACCCATGTGACACACATTACTCAAAATGCTTCAGACTTTCAGCCGTAAACTTAATATTAGATTTATAGGGGTGATCTTAGGATCACTCCTTTTCTTTGGATGTGCAGGGTTTGACAAAACACCCACACCCACTCTTTCGTTTCTATCGCACTCAAAACTTTATAGAGGCTCTTATGATAAAGTTTGGCGATCCATTCAAATAGCTCTTTCCAGCTATCCCATTAAAGTGAATAATATTGATACTGGCCTCATTGAAACTCGCAGTGTAGCAGACAACGAAATCTTCAAAGTCCCATTTGAGGATTCCAAGGCCTCAAACGGTCGTCGTTACATCATTAAAATTCGAGTGATCCGAATGGTACCCAAAGATGGAAACGAGCAGAAATCTGCCGTTAAAGTTATAGTTAAAAAAGATATAACTTTAAAGAGAGATTTCTTTGCCGCTCCGGAAAGACTTCGTTCCAATGGAATAGAAGAAAAAACCATCCTTTACCGAGTCGGTAGAGAATTACTCATTGATCGGGTCATCGAAAAGGCAGCGCAAAACAGTTCACCAAATTTATAGTTAGAGCGAAACTATTTGCCGCTTCCACTCTTCTACATGAGCAGATAGCTTTTTGCTGTCGCTAATTCTACGTTGGTAATAGCGTTCCATCCCCAAAACTCCATATTTCTGAACCTGGGGATCTTGATCATCGAGCATTTTCACGAAAATCTGTTTATCTTTAGTGTCCATAAATTGATATAAAGCTTCTGCAATGTGCTTACGGACCCACAAGCTTTTATTTTTCCTAAAGTTTTGCGGACTATTGAGCTGCTGTTTCAATCTATCTTTGTATTGAACTGCATTGGTTTTTTTAAGAACTCGAACAGCCTCAGTTCTCACTATTAAAGACGGATCATGTAAGAGATCCGCTGCCATCATTGATGCAAAGTTATTGTCCACAAAATGCCCACTCAAAAGAGCTGCGTTACGCATATACCAGGTTTTACTTTTTGCGGCTTTCGCTAAAAGTTTTGCCGAACGAGCCTTACCCACAGCAGCCAAACTGGTTAATGCTCTCCAACGATCCTGCATATGCTGTTCAGTATCAAAAGCAATGGCCTTGAGAATGTAATAGGATCTACGTGGCTTTTTATTATAGATCGCTAGACGGTTTTTCATCGGCACTTTCAACGCATCTAAAACATGTTTTTTCTGTTGTTTTGAAAATGAAAAAATCCGTTTTTCTGGAGTTTTGCGCTCTAGGCTAAGTCCATTTTTAGCTGCATATGCTGTAGTGCCACTGAATAAGAGGCACGCAAGTAAAGTGCGAATCATGCTGTCTCCATCGTCCTTGATGTTAATTCTTAAAGCTTTGAGGCTTCTTCTGCCATCTTATCAATATCCGCTTCAGCTTCAAGAGCGGACTCCGTTCCGTCGTCCTGCGCCGCTGCTTCTGTCAAAGCAGCCATCTCTTCAAGCATCCGGTCGGTATCCACAGCTTCCTCTTCCGCTGTCTTTTCGGAGGCAGCAACCTGAGCTTCAGGTGCTGGTTCTGATTCCTCTACTGGAGATTCTTGAGATCTAGAAACTTCCTCTGTGGCTTCTTCAGCAGGTTCACTTCCTTGTGCAGCTAACATGGCATCAATAGCATCTTGATCGGCAGTAGTGCTTTCCTCAGCACCACTCTCTTCCGCAGTACTGGCTTGGATTTCTTCAGGTTCCGATACTGGCTCTGGTTCCGCTGGAGGCTCTGTCGTTCCTAGCTCGTCTCCAAGAGCAGCAGCTAAATCGGCAATCTCTTCATTATCATTGCCGGCTTCGGCGGCCTCAACTGTTGGCTCCTGGACTCCCGACTCAGGTTCTTTATGATCCACTTCTTTAGGGACCTCTTGGGCGTCTGTGGAAAGGTTAGGCTTCTTACCACTTCTTTCAGCGCGCTCCTCTTCAACCGCAGCATCCAACAAGGCATCCATATCTTCGGCGGCAGGCTCAGCGGACTCTGACTCTTCTTGCCCCCCACCTAGCTCTTCGCTAACAGCTGTAGAGAACTCCGCTAAAACATCGTCGGTGATATAATTCCCATCTGCGTCCGGCTTGAGCTCCTCATCAGACTCTTCATTTTCAGCGGCTTCCGCGGGAGCCTCTTCTTTAGCTTCAACTTCCGGAGTCGGTTCTTCTTTAGGTGCTTCCTCACCTACAGCCTCTGCAAACTCTTCAACGACATCCATAGGAGTCTCTTCTACGGCTTCCTCTTTCTCTGGAACCTCTTCTTTGGCTGGCTCTTCTGGAAGGGGCTCTCCTGATTTCAGGGCCTCCATCTCTTTTTTAAGCTTTACATTCTCTTCTTTATAAAGAGATAGATCCGCAATGTCGTCTTCAATAATTTCGTACTCTTGTAATCGTGCCTCAAGGTCTTTGATTTTCTTTTCCAGCTCAGCTGTATCACCCGTATTACCAGACAGTTCACCTGATTCAATTTTGGCTTTGATCTCATTGAGCTCTTTCTCTTTATCTTGAAGAGATTGCTTGAGCTCATCGAACTCAGCTGAATTGTCAGGGGAAACCGCACCACCCTCTAAATCCTCAATGGAGCTGGCCGGACCACTCAGCGTATTTTGCTCAATCACTTTTTTTAGGGTTTCTTCGAGCTGGGCAATCTGATCTTGATTCACGCCATCACCGCTAGAAGCGCCATCACTTTGCTGCTTGGTCATCACAAAAAATAGAGCCGTCACCAAGCCAAATATAATCACCAAGGTGACCTGGATAACCTGATCATTGTAGTTCGTTAAAAATTGAAGAAATGACTCCACGCTCATTGCCCTATTGTCCCAACTCTGATTTAAAAAGGTCAAGAAATACGATAATTTAGAGGGACCGCCTGGCCCTCTGGCGATGTTAAACGTCCTTTGCATCGCCCAACACATTGAGGGAACATGCCTAACTCGACCTATGACCTGCTTATCAAGAACGCCAATATCTGGACCAGCACACCGGAAGATCCTTATAAAATAAAAAACTTTAAAGGCGATGTTGGTGTTCACCAGGGGAAAATTGCAGCCATTGAACCCTCCATTAACGCTGATGCCGATGAAATTTTAGACCTGAAAGGACTCGAACTATGTCCCGGGTTTATCGACACCCAAGTACATTTTCGAGAGCCCGGCCTTGAGCATAAAGAAGATCTACATACCGGGACACTCGGAGCTATTTCTGGCGGCATCACCGGAGTTTTTGAAATGCCCAACACCTCGCCGAGTACCGTAACCGAAAAAGATTTTTTCCACAAAGTTTCGCGAGTCAAAGACCGAGCTCATTGTGACGTCGCCTTCTACATTGGTGCCTGTGCAGAAAATGCGTTAGACCTTGAGGAGCTGGAAAGGCTCCCAGGATGCTCGGGTGTTAAAATGTTTATGGGCTCTTCCACCGGCACACTTTTAGTGGATGAACAAACAGTACTCGAGACTGTTGTTAAATCCGGCCGTCGAAGATTTGCAGTTCATTGCGAGGACGAAACTCGTCTCAATGAACGGAAAGCTCTTTTGGATAACCCAAACGTCAGTGTTCACGATCATCCAAAGTGGAGAGATGAGCTTACCGCCCTTAACGCAACTCAAAGAATCATTGAGCTCTGTGAAAAGTACAATCGCTCTGTTCATATTCTGCATGTAACAACAGCTCAAGAGATGGAGTTCTTAAAAACTAAAAAGAATATATGCTCGGTAGAATGCACTCCACAACATCTCACTCTTTTTGCACCTGATTGCTACGATAAGTTAGGAACATTGGCGCAAATGAATCCGCCCATTCGCACTCGGCCACATCAAGAAGGATTATGGGCTGGTGTACATAATGGGACTGTCGATATTATAGGGTCAGACCACGCGCCTCACACTCTTGCTGAAAAGCGAGATAACCAATATCCAAAAACCCCTTCTGGCATGACTGGAGTACAAACCATATTGCCACTCATGCTGGATCATGTATCTAATGGAAAATTATCCTTTGAACACCTTATGCGACTGATGATTATCAATCCCGTTCAGCTGTTTAAAGTAAAATCCCGTGGCTATATTACTGTTGGAGCAGAAGCCACTTTCACCGCTATTGACCTTAAGAAGACTCGCACAATTAGAAACGACTGGATTAAAAGTCGATCAGGGTGGACTCCATTTGATGGGATAGAAACAACGGGTTGGCCTACGCACGCCATCGTACGCGGTCAATTGGCCATGTCGGATCAAGAGCCCGTGGGTCCCGCTCAAGGCCAAATGTTGGAATTTGAAGTTTAGTTGCAATTTTTATGAAGTAACATCATATCTTCATCCCCCTCGGAGGATTCGATATAGACTTCATATTGACGACGGCAATCCAATATATCTAGTGAACTGATTTTCATTTGGAAACCGGCTCGCTCACATTGAACCACACCTTGAGCGATGATCTCTAAAGCATCGTCTTCGACCACAGCCCAACGGAGTGATTCACCCACGTTGTCGCGATGACAGAAACCCTGCAAATCCACATCCGTGGAATCATAGTCCACTGACTTGGTCTTCTCAAAAAAGCTCACCTTCTCGGAGCCCCATTGATCAACAATTTGAACCAAACCGTCTTCATTTGTAATGATATTTTCGGCGATAGGCTGTTCGCCACAGTTTTGGAAACCCATCATCAAAAAGCTCACCAGACCTATGCTGGTAAAAAAGCCTTTCAAATGATTTGTCATAGATCCTCCAACTTACGAACGGTCTCTTAAGTATAGAAGGGTTTTGACAAAAAGTCTTAAATATCAATAGGTTATCTCATTTTGAGACGGGTATTAATGAGCAAAAAGCCGAGAGCACACCCTTGGAGTAGATTGGACAGATTTATTAAACATTTCGGCAAACTTTCCACGCGCCTCGTACATATCACCTCTTTGAGCGGCCGAAAGGCCTTCTCTTAGCAGGCGAACTCCATCCACCATGGTGTATTTAAACCAATAAATGTAAGCAGCGCCAGCAGCCACAGTAAGTTCAATGGAGCCCAACTGGGCAATGGCTGGGTTTTTACTCTGCAATAGGGTTTCACCAAGAGTGGAAAGAAAGGAGGCCAATAAGGTGATTCTATTATTGTTCTTCATCACCTTAAAGTCTCGAGAAGACAGCTCATCTTCATTACGCAAAATGGTTCGATCACGCATGATAAGGCCAAAGGAAAAGCCAACAAACATTACAGATTTAAGCGCAGTGAAACCCACCTTCTGCGCGAAATCCACTACATCTGTATACTCAGCTAGCCCCGAATAGACCATTGCTGATCTTAGTAAAGTCACGAAGGTCGCTGTAATCATCAACTGCTTACTTACAAAAAAGATCACGGGAGAGGTGCCTTTACCAAAGCCAAACCCTGATCGCTTTAAGAAGAGTCGTACCTTGTGTCCATGCCATTGTAATCCCAGAGAAGTGAGCATTGCCACCGCTACAGGTGGCCATACGGAAGAGGCAAATTCACTGGGAGGCACGCCAATATCTGAAGCTATAACGAGCATAGAAGAGGCCACTAACGTTCCGTTAACCACAGTTCTAATTAAAGACAGGTAGAAATTCTCAGACTGCGGATTATACCGATGTGGTTCACCCATAATAATGTGCTCTCGGCCAGTGCTGAGTCCTTTAGCTAATTGAAACCCAGGTCGCAAATTCTCAGGCAAGTCTTTAGGGTCAGTGGAGGGAGAGAATTTATAAGCGTGCTTCCAAACCAACTCATCCTGAATTCTATCTTCAAAATTGGGAACTTCACCATTTCGATTGGCCTGAAACTCCCTACGCCTCCGACTCAACCAGCTGGACTGATGAACTTGATCACCCATGTTCTCAATGTTTTGCTGTCTCGGAGATTTAGGTATGACTATGATCTCTACTGGAACTCCCGGATTATTATTCCATTGAGTCTCCAATAGACGTCGCCCCCAGTTGATCAACATTCTCTGTTTATCCACGGAGTCCGAATCCCTTTCGTAAGGAATCTGCGCTACATTGATGATGGATTTGGTGGTTACGACTTTGCCGGAGTCTGTAGTATGTTTTTCATTTTGAGTTTGAAGCTCAACGGAATAGATATTTGGCGCTGCATAGGCTGGAAATCCTCCAACCAAAAGGGCAATCATGCCAGCCAATATCCATTGCAAACTCATTTTCAAACAGCATCTCCTGACTCAATAAGACAGAGATATCAAGCAGATATCTACGAACACTCTAAGGGGTTTCGCTTAAAGATTGCAAATCACGGAGTGAGTTTTGTTAGCGTTTGGAAAGATGTAATGTGGCATTTAGTAATGTTTTTACATTGACTTGACTAGTTTGAAACCAGGTAAATTGTATCTGGAATTTTTACACCACACCCTTAGATACTCTATTTCACCAATTTTAAACGCGCCATATAGAATCCATCCGTGTTGTTTTCATGAGGAAGTAAACTGACCTCCTCCTCAAGATCCCAACCCTCATGTGTCTCAAGAAACCATTTCACCTGTTCCTGATTTTCTGATGGTAAAATACTACAAGTGGAATACACCAGCTTTCCTTCTGGCTTAATCATTGGAGCTGCCTGCTTCAGGATACCTCTTTGGATGTCTATCAATTCAGAAATTCGATCTTCCTGAAGCTTCCATTTCGTATCAGGGTTTCGCTTAATAACTCCCAAGCCGGAACAAGGTACATCTAACAGAATCCGATCCATTTTACCTTTTTGTCTTTTAAACCATTTATTTTCAGCAAGGCGAGTTTCTATAAGATCCACTTGGTTGCGACGGGCTCGTCTTTTCAGTTCAGTTAATTTTCTTTCATGAATGTCTGTGGCAACAATTTTACCCTTATTTTCCATAAGTTGAGCTAAATGAAGTGTTTTACCTCCAGCTCCAGCGCATAAATCCAACACACGCTGTTTAGGAGAGGGTTGTAAAAAGGGAGCAATGGCTTGAGATCCCAAATCTTGGACTTCAAACATTCCCGACTTAAAAGCTTGGGTCACGAATACATTTTTACGATTTTGTATAATCAATGCCGAGTCGCTTGTTTGTACGATCTGAGCATCAATGCCTTCCGATTTCAAAGATTGCATGACTTGCTCACAAGTCCCCTTCAACGGATTTACGCGTAGATAAAGCGGCGCTTGTGTATTCATGGCATTTAGAATGTGCTCGCCCTTTTCCTTCCCGCACTCTTTATACACTCTCTCTATTATCCAATCCGGGTAGGAGGCCACAACACCAAAATCATTGGAAGAATCATAGGCTTCTTTGAAAAACTGAGCATTCACTCCCACAAATGACTCTATGGATGGATAATCTATCTCCTTCAGACCCAAATAGGCTTCGGTGATTGCTGAAAAATCATTCTGATGTGGCTTTGGTAGCGACTCATTAATTCTTCGATACCATCGAACTATGTCGTAAACGGATTCTGCAAAGAACTTTCGATCTCGACTCCCCCACTTCCCGCGGCTCATCTTAAAATGTCGTTCTATGACTTTGTCAGCATAGTAGCCATCTTCAAATATAGATTTCAAAGCAATGGGTATCTGGGAAAGGATGGGCTTATGGACTTTCATTAAAACACAAACACAGTTCCAGCTTGCACAAATGTACTATTGAACTGCCCGTCACTTAAAAGATGAATATGATTTTTTAGGCCAGTTTCAACTGATAAACCAACCTCTCCAAAGACATCAAAAAATCTTGCTCCAACAAGCATTTGGTAGTCGAACGAAAGCGTACTCTCACCATCAATCTGCTTAAAAAAAACTCCTCCGCCAATACCAGCACCAAAATACAATGGAAAACCACTCTTGGCGTCTGGAAAAGTCACTAGGGGCATGATGGACATCTTGGTGGACTCTCCACCCTCTAAATCAAAACGTGTAAAATCCACTCTCATGAGAAGATCGGTACTATTGACCCACTCACCAAATTGATAAGAAATACTCATTGCCATTTCACCCACGTTCTCTTCGTCACCAGGACCCCAAACATAGGCATCATCACGAATAAAGCCGCCAAAGTGGATCGCTAAATAGTGGGCGTTGGAAAGCCGAGCCCTTTGCTTTCTAGCCCGCACCTGTGGGTTTTGGCTCCTTTGAATAAAATAGGAGTCCGCTTCACGTTTTCCCACAGCTGGAGCTGACCATGCTGAAGAAGTAGTAAAAACGGAGAATGCGAGTAAAAGTTTTGATAAAAACCTCATGTTTCTGTTATCTCAAGCCCCTCTTGCCTTAGTCAATTTATGGACCGGAATGATCCGGCTTTTGCTCCGCATCAATATTAAGACGAGAGCTACAACTGAGGAACACCACACGCTCGCCCTATTGACCACCTCAATGAATTCGAATAAAAACGCAGTTCATACCAACGTTGGAGATACCTTACATGTATTGCCCCCATTGCAGCCATCCTGAAAGTCGAGTTCTGGATACCCGAATTCAAAAAGAAGGCGAGATCCGTCGCCGTCGTGAGTGCTTGGAATGCAAAGGACGATTTTCCACTGTTGAGTCTGTTTTACACTCGTATCCCCATATCATAAAAAAAGATGGACGCAGGGAGCCCTTTTCTAAAGATAAAATAAAAAAAGGTCTCCAATATGCTTGCCTAAAAAGACCTGTTAGCCTGGCCCAAATTGAACATGTCGTAAATAAAGTTTCACAGTATGCAATGGAACATTCAAAAAAAGAAATCGCCGCATCTGCCTTGGGCCACTTTATTATGCGTGAATTGAGGCAACTTGACGATGTAGCTTACATCCGGTTTGCAAGCGTTTATCGAACTTTTAAAGATGTCCATGAATTTGTTGAAGTGCTTGAGGGATCTGATGCACCTGAAACCATAGACACCCCCACTCCAACATCTGCTTTGGATCACTAGTTAAGGAAATCATTTTGTCGAAGGATCTATCGCCGAGAAGGCAAGCCCGTGAATTAGCCCTACAAGTTTTGTTTCAAACCGAATTTTTAGACGCCATTAATATTGAAGAAAGTCTAAACTTCTTTAAAGGTGTTCTTGATGCCAACAATGAGACTTATCAATACGCTCAAGAGCTTTGCTCTTCTGTAGTAGCAAACAGAAACCAACTGGATGAAATCATTCAACAAAGTTCAGACAATTGGAAGATTAGTCGAATGGCTCTTGTTGACCTAAACATTCTTAGGATTGCCACTTATGAAATCCGATTAAGCAATGGTTCCGTGCCACCCAAGTCTAGTATTGATGAGGCTGTAGATTTAGCCAAAAAGTATTCCACCACGGATTCTAGTGGCTTCATCAATGGCATCTTGGATCGAGTTCTAAAAAACACCTAGAGTTTTCAACGGTAGCGCGCTAGGATTTTCTCATGGCATTACAGTTTCACTCAAAAGCAGGAGCATTCAGTCCAGGGTCCCACTTATGGGTGCTCCCACAAATTAGTATATCCTCTTGGACGCGGACTATAGATTGGTACCTCAATTTTCAAGTTTCGCGGATGGAGAACCATGAGCTAGTCGAGATGAGTGGCACCTTAAAAGATATTTTAGACTCTAGTGGAATTGAATCTTTACCAAGCCAGTTACCAGAAAACCCCCCATTACTACTAGCTAGCTCCACTCGCCTACCTAACGACCAAACAGTGATTCTTCAATTCGATGAACGCATTGATGAGTGGTTTAAAAGAGTTAAACTCATCTGGTATAAATTAAACCGCCCTAAAATGAGAATTTTTCTTCCCGTTGAACTCAAAGAATCAGAAATCATTCGGTTTTGGCCCAATATGGATGAACAGCATTTAGTTTCTTTTGTTCCCAGTACAGAAATTCAACATTGATGGAAGAGACTCTTAAACCTTCTATTTTTATCATCTCCGATGGAACCGGCGAGACGGCGAGCGCAATGACTCGAGCGGCTCTGGTGCAGTTTCGTCAAGACAATATAAACATTGTCAGGTGCAAAAATATTCGTACACCAGACCAAGTGGATGCACTTATAGAAGATGTTTTCCAAAAGCGAGGGTTTGTAGTTCATACGGTTGTAAGTCAAGATTTACGAGATAAGATCCAGAGTTCGTGTAGTGAAAAAGGGTTACCATGCACGGATCTACTTGGCCCCTTACTCACAAACTTACAAAGTTATCTGAATGCGGAAACCAATTCAGAAGAAGCCGGCCTTTTAAGAACTGTTGATCAGCGATATTTTAAAAGAATAGAAGCTATCGAATATACTGTTAAACATGATGATGGAAAACTTCTAACAGATCTAGATTTGGCAGACATCATTCTAGTAGGCATTTCAAGAACCAGTAAGACTCCACTATCCATATATTTAAGTCATAAAGGTTGGAAAGTGGCTAATATTCCAATGGTACTTAACCAAAAGCTACCCGACGAACTCTTCGCTGTTGACCAGAGGAAAATCGTCGGTTTAGTGATCGACCAAGAAAGTCTCTTGCGTATACGGCGAAAGCGACTCGAAAAATTTGGTCAGGACCCCGGCGGAGAATATGCCAGTCTCTCTCATATCCAAAAAGAAATTGATTTCGCTCATGAAGTTTATAGAAAAAATCGTAAATGGCCAGTTTTCGATGTAACTGACCGAGCCCTTGAGGAAACTGCGGGTGAGATCATTCGAATTGTCGCATCCCGGATGGATATTCCTTACCACGTTTTACTTTAAAGGTACTGAAACACTTTTAGATTTTAGCTTTAACGGATCGAAATAGTTTCTTCGTGTGGCTTCTAAATTCTTCCAATTCTGACTTACCGACATCTTTTCCACCATAAAAAACATCGCAATAGTATTGAGTAAAACGAGTCATCTTGTCTTTTTGATTAGGCATATTTTCAGAAAAGTCATTTATATAATCCCAACTTGCTCTCCAATCCGGCTTACTCATGGGCGTATACTGGAGATAGTCTATTAATGAAAGATAAGTCTGAATGATCTCTTCACGAGCAGATAGCTTTTTCTTTTTAACTCCCTGTACTTCTTCCCATGCCTCATCTAACTTTTTGTGACGTTCGCGCTTTTCCATTTCCACTTCAGCTTTTTCGTCTCGCTTCCCAAAAGCCCACCTATAAATTAGATATACCAACGGCAACAAAATAATAAACTGAATAAACCCAAAGACCTTATTTAAATATCGATCTATTTTCCTCTTTAGCTCTGCCTCGCGCATTTCCTGTTCGGCCTTCTGAGTGGCATAATACTCTTTTAACCATTCAACATTCTGTCTTGCTTTTTTATTATCGGGTCGATTCTCCCATTTCAGAACTTCCTTTTGGTTTTGATAGTACGCATCGGAAATTCGCGTAATGGGCAGCCCTTTCTCGGATAAAATCTGATCAATATCATTATTTTTAAGCTCGAGCTTCTCCGCCACCTTTTGATGCTTGGGATACCAAAGCTTCTCTGTCACGCGAGGCCGGTAAGGCTCTGAGGAGATCTTCTGAATTCTTTTAGACTCAAATTCTTCTGCAACCTTTTCAGCATCGGGACCTAACCCTTCCAAACCTGAGCCAACGGAATGTTGATCTAAAAGAGAGACCTTGCTTAACGGAAGCATTTCCTCTAATTTTTGGCGATCATCAGAGACTTCGTTTCTTCCCTTAAGATACTCATCGACCGTAACGCCACCTTCTTTATATTCCCTATTCAAAGACGACTCAGCGGTTGACTTTCCATCGGCAACTCCATTCATAGCTTCAATAGATTGGATCTGCCTATTCAATATTTCTAATTGCTTGGGACTGACTTGATTCTTTCTATTTCTGATATCCTTCATCACTCTTTCCAGATCAGTCGGTGATAGCCCAGTATTCGCCATAAGTTGTTGCGGATTTTTCGATTTAAGAATTTGATCCAATTCAGAATCGGAATATCTAGCTCTATGAGCCCATTCATCCAAAACTTCCACTTCATCACTCTGTATATCAAAGGGCGCTTTGAATTCTGGTAATATAAATGGAGTACCATCTTGGTTCACGAGTTCACCTTGATCGTTCATTCGAGGCATCTCTCTGGGCATCATCTTACCGGGCCCCTGCGCCGTATAAGAACCCATCTCATTTCGTTCTTTCCGTTTTTTCTCATCTTCCTGAGTTTGGTAAGGCTGCTCCTCAGCCTTCTCTTGCATATACTCTAGAATCTCTTCATGTTTCTTTTGAGCCTCAGACAAAACTTCAGGCGCAGCCTTAGGAGTCACAACCTCATCTAATGCCTTCACGGACTCTTTGACCGAATAAATAACAAAATCTTTAGAGTCCGTCATAAGCTGATCAATATTCCTCCCAGAAAAAGTGGGATAGGTTAAACCAATAAGAAAAAATATTATGCAGCCGTGCACTACCCACTGAACCCAAGGGAGATTGACCAATTGCCGGGACCTAATTCTAAACCCACCTAACCACATTCTTTTTATAAATGCGACGCTACCAATTTGACAGATAGTTAAAAGAAAAAATACCACCTGAATTTCTGTTGATATAGGCACCTCTCTAACCACGGCAATAAAGAAAGTTCCGACAGCGGGCACCACATATAACAGTAATGCATTCACAAAAGGTGGGAGCATAGCCACCACTCCAGCAATAATGAAGAAACAGAGATCTGAAAACGTAATGGCCGTCGTATGCTGAGAAAAAACCGCTGCTGAAATTCCTGCAAATACAAAAATTACCAGTAGAGTTGGTATTTTAGAATAGATGTACATTACATTAAAAAGAAAGTCTCTCTCTTGAATCTTCTCTTGAACATCTGGATCTTGGATGGACCCAAAAATAAAAAAATGTCCTCTTTGCATACTTTTAATAGAAAGAAACTCATCCAGGTAATAGAACTGACCCCTCCATATGAGCTCACGAATTCCTGCAGCAGTAATAAAAAACAGGGTCATTAAACCCCACTTTTTAGGTTCGAAGTCTGGCTGATTTATAGCTACATAGGACAGAATACATAGCGCTATCCCTAATACCGAAGCCACAAAATACCCAAAAAGCAATCTACGAGTTTGAACGTAATATTCTATATCAAACACCCAGCATACCTCGCCGTACTTTTTGTACACTATCCCAATAGAATCGATTGTATTGTCCTAAGTAAACATCGACTCCCATTTCTTTTAACTTTAAACTAAACTCATATATTTCCTTTTTATAATTCCCGTAGTAATTGTACATATTCATTACCCGGCGACTATCAAATGGCATTTTCTCCACAATAGTTAAAGCGTCAATAAGAACCACAACTGATGATCCTCCTCGATGCTTTAGGAATGCTAAAGCATTTACAAGTTCCGGTTCAATGTGTGGAACATAGGGAACCAAATAATAAAGAACACTGTCATTGGGTAGATAGTGTCTATATTGAGGCAGCATCAAGAGGTTTTCCGTATCTTCTTGTAAAATAGTTTCTTCCGTCAGGTTTGTAGCTAAATGACGTCCAATAAAGTACATGTGCTGCTTACCTGTGCCGAAGGGAATATACATATTGTTAGTAATCATTTGAAACTTTTCACCAGAGCTTACCAACTGAGTCATCATGCTAATAGCAATATCTCGCATATACTCCCACGTAGAAAACCCTTGATAGCCCAGCTGCAGTTTTGGATGCAGTTCCATAAAAAATGTGACGTCAATGTTAACTTGGTTTTCAAATGTCTTTACAAAAAGTTCTGCACGCTTGGCAGATAGTTTCCAGGCGATATGCCTTACCGGGTCACCCTTTGCATAATCTCGAATCCCCTCGAAATTTACATTTTCTCCGCGAGACTTGACTTCATGCTGCCCAAATCCTCTTGAAGACTGTGATGGATAGAAAATCATATTTCTCAATGGTTGAACTCTGGGCCCCACATAAATATCTACCGGCTCATCCTCCACGACCTCCAAATAGAATATACCCATAGGATCAACAATCGTTACCTGTAAGTTTTCAAACCTATACTCCCCCATTCCCACATCAAGAGACTTCTTGTAGGAAACTTTTTGCCGCTTACCTGCAGGAACTGATTCTGTCATGAGATAGCAAAAAGTCGGCTGTGACGTACCACCGAAATAGTCCCTAAGTAGAAGTTGAGAAACGGTACGCTTTGATTTATTGGCGACAGTAATCTTCATTGTTAACTCATCACCTTCGGTGAACATACTTCTATCTAAGGTCCTCTCTAGAACCATAGATTTCGCCGTTGTTTCCAAATTGTAAAAAACAAGCATTAGGTAAACAGCCAGTCCAATCGAAACACTAAATAGTACGGGAGCAAAAAAGCCCAAGAGAAAACTAGACGCAACGATAAAGAGATATATGTTAAAGGGATTAATATAACTCCTAAACAACAAACTTCTAGGAATATAAATACCTTGATCAATATAAGATTCAGCATCAAAAGAAGATTTTCTATATTGGTAAAGTTTCTTCCCTGAAATCAGGTCTTTCCAAGTGGGGACGATAACCCGGTTCACTTAGTCGCCTCTTGGAACAGGAACATTTTTTATAATTTCATTGAGGACTTGAGAGGGAACAAGACCTTTTAAGTGAGCTTCAGGAGTCAGCAAAACTCTATGTCCAAAAACTTCTGGCAATAGAGCCTGAACTACGGAGGGCTTAACATAATCCATTCCCATACAAAGACTTAACGCCTGTGAGGCTTTTACTAAGGCAATCATACCTCTAGGACTTACTCCCAACTTAAAGGCTTCATTGCTTCGAGTTAACTGAACCAGTTTAGAAATGTATCCATAAATATCATCAGTGACTTTAATGTTTTGAGACAGAGCTTTTAACTCCATCACTTCTTGTTTGGAAACCACCGGCTTTAAGGACTCAACCGGGTGCCCCTGCAATTGATCTTTAACCATTTTTATTTCAAACTCGGGACTCGGATAGCCCATGCTTATTTTCATCATAAAGCGATCCAGTTGAGCTTCTGGAAGTTCAAATGTACCTAATTGCTCAATTGGGTTCTGAGTGGCCATAACAAAAAACATGGGATCCAATTTGAAACGGTGTCCCTCTACAGAGATTTGACCTTCACTCATCGCTTCTAGTAACGCAGACTGAGTTTTAGGTGTCGCTCTGTTGATCTCATCTCCCAATAAAAATGAAGTAAATATGGGCCCCTGATGAAAATCAAACTCTGAGGTCTTTTGGTTATAGATCGATACACCCAGAATATCGGAGGGAAGTAAGTCTGGAGTGAATTGCACCCTACTAAAGCTACAATTTGTTGCCTGCGAAAGCGCTCTACTGAGGATGGTTTTTCCCGTTCCAGGATAATCTTCCAGCAAAACGTGACCACCTGCGAGCCAACTACTGAGAACCTTTACTATGACCTCATCTTTATCAAGGATCACAGTCTTAACCTGATCAACAATCTTCTTGATCTTCTCGTTCAAGTTATTTCCTCCGATGAAATCACTTAATTGAATGGTATCGAATTTAAAGAAAATAGGTAGCTTTCGACCACTTAATGCGGCGAGTCCTCTCCCCACAACGTCCCTGATTTAGGGTCTATTGAAATCGTAATTATTTGCCCTTTCCACTGAAAGACTAGCTGGTAGCAATGCAAATAGCACCGGTCATAAAGACCCGACTCCAGCTTCGACTGATAGAGTGGGTCTCCAAGTATGGGCACAGAAAGACTTTTCATAGCCACTCTCAATTGATGTGTCCTACCGGTCGCTGGCTTTAACGTGTACTTCCTGATTTTAGGGCTATGGGAGGCACTTGAAAAGTAGGTCTTAGCAAAAGCGCCACTATCACCTCGAGAAAGCTTCCACTTGCCATCTCTGGCTGGAGTCATTCCACCCTTAACCCAACCTTGTTTCTTCTTTGGTTTCGAACCGGCCAAAGCCCAATAGGTCTTTTCAATTTCACCATGAGCAAAGAGTTGCCCCAATTCATTTGCCGCTTCGGAATGTTTAGCTAAAATCAATGCCCCTGAGGTAACACGATCCAGTCGATGTACCACTTTCAAACCCTCAAACCCTGTTTGAGATTGAATCAGCGGCATACAGGACGACTTTGCATCACCCTGTACCGTAAAACCAATTGGTTTATCTACAACGATAAAGTCAGGCCCATCAAAATGTACATCCACTTCCATAGCCTAAAATATTTTATTGGTTCAGCGTCTGCTGATAGAGCGCACGATAGAAAACTTCAGACATCTTTCGCGATTCAGCAGTTTTCTTAGAATAAAGATTAATATTCACAGCAAACATGAGATCTTCCACCATGACATGTGAAAGTCTTCCAGTTCTCACTTGTTTTCGAATAGAAAAACTGGGTAGAAATCCCCATCCTAAACCAGATTCGATCACCCGCTTTAATGTTCCCACGTTATCAGCTTCAAACACTGGGATAAATTGAGCATTTGTTTCCTCAAGTTTATTTTCAAGCTGCTTCCTGAATGCATTGTACATTTCCGAATAATAGATAATTGGACGTGACGTGAACTGATTCATAGAAATGGTTTTTGGCAAAGAGGGATCTTTACCCGTTCCCACTAACCACATTTCATCCTTTAGTAAAAACTTACTTTCGTACTGATCATCCACCGACTGACCAAACTCCACTTGGGTGTCCGGCAATATAGCGATATCGATCTCGCCCTTTTTCATTTCGTCAATGATGGACTCGGGAGTTCCATAGATAAGTTTAATATTTAGTCTCGAATTGTGCTTGAGAAAAAGACCAACAATAGGACTGATCAAAAATAATCCGATAGAGTTTTGAGTACCAATCCGGAGGTTCCCTGACAGCTCTTGGGACATGGTTTGTATTGCCACTTCCGCTTGTTGTGTAAGATGCAGAATCTTTCGCGCATAATCGAACAGAAGCTGCCCTTGCAGTGTAGGTTTCACTTTCCTAACACCTCGCTCAAGGAGATTCACACCAAGATCTTCTTCTAAATTTCTAATCTGCTGACTGACTGCGGGTTGAGTTAAAAACAATTTATCCGCCGCCGCTGTCATACTGCCTTCACCTAAAACCGTGCAGAATGTGGTTAACTGCTGATGATTCACTAAATACCTCCAACGAATCGTGCCCCTAAAGTAACGTTTTTGGCATTTTATCGCAATGCATTGATTGAATTTAATAAGAAATTCTTATGAAAAGATCTGTAAATTTTTCATTATTCATTATGACTCCGGGCAGATTTTTTACACTTTGCACGTGAACTGTCAACTACAGCGCATTAACTATCTGAAATACCTAAGAAGTTCCGGTTAATAAGAACTTCTTATACCGATTCCAAAAATATCCTGGATTGAAAAAAAGTGAGCGAGGTGAAAAGGTAACGCCACCTCTGGGGGGAGGGCTTATGGGGATAAAACAAATTACAAAAAAATTATCAGTAGTTTCTGTTCTAGCAATGGCCTCTGTTGGATGTGACAGCGGATTCGATGCAAGTAGAACAGTGAAACAATCACCACTCAACCAAGCCAGCTTAGGGCTTGCGGTACAAGTAGATAGCCGACAGGAGATCGACCAGCTGATGTTGTCCGAACCCAATGCTAAGGTTCGAACCATCAATGCAAACCACGGTCTATACGAAATCTATAATGTACCAAAATCCGTTGTGGAAAAGTATTTGGGCGAATCTGAGATCTCTGAAAATCAGTTGGTTGAACCACTTCAACCGCTCTCTCAGCCTGATGTAAGTCAGCTCGCAATGTTAAACAGTGATCAGAATGGAAATCAGTTCCAGCCATGTCGACCAAGTCGCCAGAAGCCGTCGGCTAAGATCTCACAATTGAGTCCTTCTTCCACCTCACCGATTGTGGAGCTTGGAACAGACATTTCATTGTCTTCCGCAGGCTCTGCCAATCACAGATCTGTGGCTGGAGACTTGAAAGTGGGTTGGATCATTGAAACTCCAAAAGGTTCTAATATCACGCAAACACAGTCATTCGGTAAAGACCTCGTTCTTACACCCGACTCCATCGGCTTGTATCAAGTTTTACTTCTTGTTCAAGATGACAATGACTCATGTCACGTTACTGCCAAACATTACGTAGTGACGGCCAATGAGCCTTTGAAATCTGGAGTTACACCTCTAGCAGCTGCTGATGTATCTGAAGCTGACCTTTACCATATTGAGCAAGTTTCTGCGCCACTAGCATGGAACCAATCACAAGGAGAAGGTGTAGTTATTGCGATCATCGACTCCGGTGTAAACTATAACCACCCTGCGCTTCATCAAAACATAGCCATTAACGAAGGTGAAATACCAAACAATGGCCTCGACGATGATCACAATGGTTATGTGGATGACGTTGTTGGATACGATTTTAACAATTCCGATTCTTACCCTTTCGATGACAATGGTCACGGCACACACGTAGCTGGCTTAGCGGCCTCGCCTGTCTTAGGTATCGCTCCTAAAGCTAAGATTCTTCCCATTAAAGTTCTTAATGCTTTAGGCGGAGACCAAGCGAGTTTAGCGGGAGCCATATACTACGCCGTCGACAGAAAAGTGGATGTTATAAATCTATCATTAGGAAACTACGGCCAACCCCACTCGTTCGTGATGCGAGCCATCCGCTACGCACAATCCAGTGGTGTTACGGTTGTTGCCGCCGCAGGAAATGGTCATCCTTACACGGGACAATCCATCAATACGGATCAAATGCCCAACTACCCATCTGCGCTTCCCTACGACAACATCATAGCAGTAGCAGCTTCATCTAAAACGAAGTTCATAACAAGCTACTCAAACTATGGAAAAGTAAGTGTAGACATCAGTGCTCCGGGCGGCGACGAAGACAACCCATTGGTCAGTGCGGCCATGGCAAATCCTCAAGGATTGTTACTTGAAGCAATGAGTGGAACGTCAATGGCGAGCCCAGTAGTCGCTGGAGCTGTTGCACTTGTTAAGAGTGCTCGACCCGACTTAAGTCCTTCTCAGATCAAGTCTTTGCTTATGAAAACCGGAGATACGCAAACTCAACTTCAAGACCTCACCGTATCGGGCAAAGAACTTAATGTTCAGCGTGCATTGAGTGAGTTAGCCGATCAACGTCAGAACATTCTTTAAGCTATTCTTTAAAATCGATTCAAAACCCAGTCTACGACTGGGTTTTTCTATTGAGCCCACTTGCCATACTTAATAATTGTGCATCAAACACATCTTATCTAAAATTCCCCAACCCAGCCTCAAATAGACTCTTGTCGTAATAACATTGAAATTACTGAGTTTTTTCACCGCTGTATTTTCTTTTGCCTCCGAAATGCATATAATTAAAGAAACATCTCAGCGGGAGCCAACATGAGAGTCGTCCAAGGATATTTACTCTGCGCCATCTTAGCATTTGCAGGCTTAATGCCGGCTATTTCAGCCCAAGCTAAAATCTTTAAAAATTCATACATTAGTTTTGAGTTACCAGACAATTGGCGTTGCACAATGGAAGGTACTGAGTACACCTGCTTTAGCAGTACCAACAAGAAGCTAAAGCAAGCGGTCATCATTTTTACAGCAAAAGAAAAAGGTCCCGGCGATAGCATCGCTGCCTATGAAGCACAGCTCAAAAAGACCCGTACGATTCCCGGAGTCAACAATAAGGCCGTAACGTCTAAGGTCCAGTATGTTAAAAAATACAATCTAAACAACAAAACTTGGGTGGATAGCCTGCATGAGAGTTCAGAAGTGGAAGCATATTACACTCGATACGTTGGCACAGTAAGTAATGGCCTTGGAATCCTAGTCACGTTTAGTGCTCATAGAGCCTATTATGCGGCCTATGCAGGAATTTTTAAGAATGCGATCGCTAGCTTAAAAGTGACGGCGAACAAACAACTATTGTCCGGGCAACCCGGCTCTACCGGTCCTCGACCTGGAACGACCAATCCCATCGGAATGGGCCCTGGCATTGTTGGAATGAATGATTCAGAGTTTCAAGTTCAAGCCCCGTCCGGTGGCATGAGCAATACTAAGAAAGCGGCATACCTTCTTATTTTACTTTCGATCGTTGGTACAATTTATTATTTTTTAAAGACTGGAAAATAGGATAGATGAAGAGTCCCATTTTATTATTAACCTTATTGATTTTTTTAGGCAGCTTTGCTGAAGCAAAACGATTTGATACTTCCTACTTGTCCCTTGACTTACCAGCCCCATGGCAATGCTCAAAGGTGGATACATATTGGATCTGCAAAGACCCCAGGCAAGCACAAGCTGAAATCATCCTTTTTCTGTTCGCTAAGGTCGCCAAACAAGGAGATAGTGTTCGCGGGTACTGGGATCAACTTAGACAGTCAAAAACAATAACTGGCTTTAACAACCTCCCCATACAATCGAAAGTCTACAACATTCAAATGGCTAACATTAGTAACCATCAATGGGTACAGGCTCTACACGGCAACTCAGAGATCCAAGGCTTCGCTTCTTATTACCTAGCCACGGTTTATAATAATATTTCAATTCTAGCTAGTATTAGCGTCAAGCAAGGACGCTATGATCAGTACAAAAACGTCATTGCAAACACTATGTATTCTATTAAATTAAAAAATATTCGCGTACAAGAACGCCAACAGGTTCAACAAAAACAATCCATCATTTCCAAGTTAAAACGCAAATTAAACAATAAGTCCTACCTTGCGATAGGACTTATTGTTATTAGTTTAATTTTATTAGCAGTTTCATTTAGAAAATAGGTTACAAGAAAGATTTGTAATCTATTACTTCAGGTTTATAGGATTTAACCTGAGACATAACTTCACTTTTCGTGGTCATTAGTACAATTTTAATATCCTTAGGATTTAAGTATTTTTTGATGATTCCATTAATCTCAGACTTACTATAAGAATCTACCTTACCTATATAATCTGACAGATAGTTTTTATCCACACCATAGTGATTGAGCACAAGAACATTAGTAGCTAATTTTTCAGCTGTTTCAATAACACTAGGAAACTGCCCTTTTAAGAGACCTTTAGCCATAGTGAGTTCATCGTCTGTCACTCCATTCTTATAGAATTCCTGCAGAACATTTAGTGTCACATCTATGGTTTGGCCAACGGTCTGGTGCTTCGTAAATGTCGACACCGTAAAAGCATCTTCATTGGTTTGAGCACTCATTCTAGCAGAAGCACCATAACTAAGTCCCCGCTTCACCCGAATCTCATCCATCAAACGACTTTTAAAAGCTCCACCCAAAATAGTGGTCGCCATCCGAACACCCACGTAATCTGGATTGGTTCTCTTTATACCATAAAAACCCATACGTATTTGCGTTTGCTTTGTCCCCGGCTTATTCACTAGATACATCTTCTTTCCAGTGAACGGCTTAAGCTTCATATCCTCCACTCCACCACCTGGACGTGCCTTCCAAGCAGAAAATCTTTTTCGGATCAATTGGATTGTATTATCGGGATAGTTTCCAATAACAGCTAGAGTGGCATTATTAGGTCGATAGTGTCGTAGATATATTTTACTGATATCTTTCTTTCGAATCCGGCTGACTGACTTTAAAGTCCCAGCCAGGGGTCTGCCATAGGGATAATCATCCAAAAGAATTCTTCTAAAACTGGTGCTTGCCAGCCCAGAGGGGTTATCTAATGAACTACGTATACCGGCTAGAGTTTGCTTTTTGATTCTATTCAATTCCGTATTTGCAAACTTAGGTTCTAAGACCAATTCACCAAAACTATCAATAAGCTGTTCCGTGTGTAGGTTGAGGCCTGAGGTTCCAATAATAGTATACTCATAACTCGCTGAAGCTGAAAAAGATGCCCCTATACGATCATAATCATTGGCGATCTCAGTCGCTGAACGTTGTTGAGTCCCCTTATCTAAAAGACCGGCTACTATTGAGGCTGCCCCCAAAGTTTTTTCATCGTCATTCACCCCACCAACTCCCACTAACATGGACATTGAAAAGTAGGGTAATTTTTTATCCTTAAAAAACAAAACTGTCAGACCGTTATCGAGCTTTACCTCTTTATAAGACGGCACTTTAAATCCGCCTCCGAGAGAACAGGAGAGGCTCGTAAAAGATAAAATCAATATTAAAATTTTCAATAAGTTCATATTCTCCTCCTCAAGATCCCTTTGGAACAACCATCACAATGGACCGTTGATCGGGTTTCAAATACTTCTTAGCCACACGCTGAATATCATCTACAGTTACATTGGAATACTTTTCGATATCACTAAACAATCTCGTATAGTCTCCTGTGATCGTTTCGACGGCAGCCAATGACTGAGCAACTCCATTAGTTGTTTTAAGTCGATCTACCAATTCCGATACCAGCATATTCCTTGCTTTAGTTAACTCTTCTTCTTTTACCTTTTCGGCACGCACTTTATAAATCTCTCCATAGGCCGCCGAAATAGCTTTATTTAAATCAGCACCAGGCTTAACCGCTACGTTAACCAAAAAAGCTCCACGCACAGCCAATGAGTAGGTGAAAGCCCAAGTGGAGTTTGCCAATTGGGTTCTATATACTAGCCGTTGATGTAATCTGGAAGAGTCACCATTTCCTAAAATATATGACAACACTTCCATAGCCGCGAGATCTGCATCTTCAACATTAGGTCCTTGATAACCCACCATAAAAGTAGAGGACTGCGCATTTTTTCTCAATGTAGTGGTTCTATGTCCCTTTTGTTCTGGCTCAGAAAGTTTCTCAATGGCTGGAATTTTTTGAGGCTGCAACTTTCCATAGTACTTTTCGATCATTGACTTTGCATTACTGATGTTTATATCACCAGAAACCACCAACACAGAGTTATTGGGCGAGTAGTAAGTCTTATAAAAATCTTTAAAGTCTTTCATTGTGGCCGCATTGAGATCGCGCATATAACCGATCACTGGCCAACGATATTGATTCACCTTAAAAATTGACTTAAACATCGCCTCCCAAATGGAACCTGAGATACTGTTTTCTACCCGCATTCGTCTTTCTTCTTTTACGACTTCACGCTCACTATTAATAGCTTTCATATCGAATTGAAGATTCACCATTCGATCGCTTTCAATGTCTAGCGCTAACTCTAACTTGTCACTGGGCAAACTAATGTAATAACCCGTATAGTCTCTGGAAGTGAATGCATTGTTAGACCCACCATTACTCTGAATAATAAATTCGAGGTCATGAGCGGGATACTTTTTGGTTCCTTTAAACATAAGGTGTTCGAAGAAATGGGCCAATCCCGTTTTACCGACCACTTCATTTTTACTTCCTACACGGTACCATTGATGAACACTCACCATAGGAACAGAGTTGTCCTTATTAAGTAATACCACCATGCCATTATCAAGTTTGTATTTAACAACATCCAACTTGATGCTATTGACAAACTCCTTTGGCAGTGGACTAGCTTGTAACCCCACTGATGCAAGCATCAATGCGAAAAAGATAGATCTCATAGTTGTGCTCCCAATCGCTGTTATTAATGACCTATTAAGTTTACTAACTCAAATTTGGGAGTCAAATTGACTCCCAAATTTCACACCTAGATACAGCCGGCAATAAGATCATACTGGTGTACCCACTTTAAGGGTAAATTCTCTAGTTTAGCTTCAACGGATCTAGACCCAAATCTTATTGTACGAGAAAGTCTGTAAAATAGATGTTCTTCACTACGCCGGTCTGTAAAAAATGGTTAATCCCAGTAATGATTTCGTTCTTAAGCTTCAGCTTCCCCTGGACACTTTCAACATCCGAAAAACGCTTATTATTGATAATCCGCATAATTGAGTCCCTGGCCTCAGCTTCAACACCGATAATCTCTTCAAAGCCCTCTTCATCGAGCATTTCAATACTTAAGTCCACACGGATCATTCGCCGAGGAATGCCATCCAAATTGGTAGTTAAAGAGTCCATTGCAAAGAGCACGGACTCACCTCTTAGTGACTCTTTAAACTCCTCAAGCTCTTTATTGAGCTCATCTTCTGAAACCATGGGCTTTTCATATCCCAAAGTTTGCATATAAACCCAATAAGACCCTGCACCCATAAAGGCTAAGTTAACCACCACAAAAAGCATCGCAAACAGCTTACCTGAATTACCTTTTGCTTTGGGCTTCTCTTCTTTTTCCTCTTCTGCCATGAAAAGACTCCTCTTTCATAAGACTCATCGGCGCATCTAGAAATGTACTAAAATGAAATTCAGAGGACTTTAGCCGTGTTTTAAATTGGGAATAAAGACTCAAAATGCTTTGGTTTTGGGCAAATTTAGCAAATCTTAAAAGAACTGCCCTGAAGAGGGATATTCCCTTTGCCGATATGATAGAATGTAAGGAAGCTATTGACGTTTTATTTGCCTCCCACAGCCTCTGTCGGTAGGTTAGCTTGTCTTGACAGGGCTATGAAATGAATTTGTAATGGATTAAAGGGGATCCTTGTGCTTAGACTTTCAACATTCATTTTGGTTGCTTTTACAACCGTAGGCTTATCCGCCCAGACCAGTCTCCGTATGGAGTCTGAGACCAATCTTGGCGCCAATGAAAATGACCCTTCCAAAAGCACAGCAACTGCAACTGACCCCCTCGCCGTTCAGCCCCCTAAAGGAAAAGTTCCTAAAGGATTAGCACTACTAGGTAAAAATAATTATTTTGCAGGCAAAGCCATTGTGGTTGATAAGTTCCGCAGAACCTTAACACTTTGGAATGCAGATGACACGGGCAGACTCACCCTTGTTAAGGCCTACCCTACTGACTATGGCAGAAAACCTGGCGATAAAACACGCCGTGGTGACCTAAAGACCCCTGAAGGTGTTTACTTTTTTGAAGAGACTTATTTTGGGGCCCAGCTCGACTATAACGAGTATGGAAATCGAGCCTTTGTTATGGATTATCCCAATTACTTTGATAAGCGAGAAAAGAAAACTGGATCGGGTATTTGGCTTCATGCCATTCCACCGACAAAGTCTCTTTTGAGAGGCTCAAGAGGTTGTGTGGTTTTAAGAAATGAAGCCATTGAGGAAGTGAAGGCACATATCTCACTTAATAATATGCCTATCGTTGTTTACGATTATGTCGAATATGTCTCCCAAGATAAACACTTAGAAGATCAAAAAGCTTTAGTGAGCTTGCTGGATAAATGGAAAAAAGCCTGGACTGAAAAAAACATTGCAGCCTATATGAATTTTTACGATGACACTTTTAAGGCCTTAAAAATGTCCAAGACTCAGTGGCAAGCCTATAAAGAATCATTGAATGAAAAATACAAATTCATCAAAGTCTCTATCCATGAACCAATGATCATCGCCTATAAAGATGAAATGGTAGTTCGCTTTATGCAGCAATACCAATCCGACGAGCATGGCGATGTCGGCGAAAAAACGCTGTACCTGAAACGCTCTGATATGGGCGATTTTAAAATTGTCCACGAAGCCTGGTCTCCTGTCTCTAAAGAGATCCTCGCAGCTAAAGGCTTTGGTAGCGGGCAATCTCAAAGCGCCAACTAAAAAACCCAAACTCCATCGAAGTTCAGGTCTTTCATTTTTAGAATTTAAATGAATCGTATTTTAGTGCTGAAATCCGTGCATGTTGCTAGCACCATTTGCACTGGCTTCCATAGAAGACTCTGCTGACCCACTGACTTGACCCTCAGAACCATCTTCAAAATCCAACTTTTCGCTGTTAGCCGTATTATCCGCTAATTCAGCCATATGTTGGTCATACTCTTGCTGCGTGATCACTCCATTTTTCAAGTTCCAATCAAGCATGCGAATATCAAACTTTTTACTTTTAAGGCTTTCAGAAAGACTCATCTTCCCTCCACTGTGAAAACGAAACCAACTTCTATCACCAAATAAACCGGGAGTCAGTTCCAATAACGCGGTCCGTCATCAGATTCATTATTTTCATTATCCACAACAAGTCTAAGATTCCCCTTAGGACCGCCTTTTTTCGACTTCTTTGCGCCGCTCCTACGTAATCGAGCCCAAATCACTAAGTAAAGGTAACCCACCAATATCCCACCGATATGACAAAGGTTCGCCACACCTGATGAGAATCCATCATTCAGCAGCGTGAAGACCTCAATGGCCCCTAACAACATTACAAAATGCTTAGCCTTCATTGGGAATAGGGCCATAAAATAGATGGTTCTTTCACCAAAGATAATTCCATAGGCGAGCATCAGACCAAATACCGCTCCCGAGGCACCAATCACCGGTGTGCCCATAGGCACACTATTTTGAGTGATAAGATAGTAAGCCGTAACCCCTAAAATATAGATGAAAGCGGCACCAAAACCGGTCACTAGATAGTACTTTAGAAAGTTTTTTCGACCCCAATGGTTTTCCAGCTCACCGCCGGCCCACCACAAAATGAACATATTAAAAAGTATGTGGAATATATTCGAGGAGTGCAAAAACATATAAGTGAATGGCTGCCATACCCAAAAATCTGTGATTAATCGATAAGGCGTAAGGCCCAAATAGGCAATAGCCCAAGGCTTACCCATCACACTCTGGAGAATGATGACTCCTAAAACCCAAATGGCTACATTAACAATGATTAAACGTTTCACTACATAAGTAAGCGGCATAGACATTTGAATTTGAGGACCTTGCTGCATTTTATCTCCACTCTTCTATTGCGGCTGACTCAACTCCAACAACACGCCTCCCGTGCTCTTTGGATGCACGAAAGCAATGAGACAGTTGTGGGCCCCCAGCTTGGGAGTCTCATGAATCAACTGGTACCCTTTTGATTTTAATTGATTGATACAGCTCTGTACATCCTGGACCCGCAAACAAATATGATGAATTCCAGTTCCTCGCTTTGCAATGAACTTCGCTACTGGACCATCATCTGAAGTGCTCTCCAGTAATTCTATTCGACAATTGTTTTGCAACTCAATCATACCCACTTTGACCTGTTCGCTTTCCACAATTTCTGTGGATATCTCTTTAAACCCCAAAGCTTGATAGAATTGAAAACCCTCCTCTAGGGAATTTACTGCCACTCCAATGTGGTCCATTGCAAAATCTATAGGCAGGTCATTTAAAGGGGTCATTTGCATCTCCTTAGTTTAAAGCTGCGGGTAACATAAACAATGGTACACCCACCAATTGGGGCTTAATGGATTGCTTTACCACTTGGGTCAGTGATTTTGAACCCATGCTCACTTCACCCAATACCTCCCAAACATCGGGGCGAGGTTTAGGTGGTTCAAACAATTCAGGATTTTCCCCTAGCCCTGACAAAGTCCCAACCAACCGCTTCGCATCCTCAAGCGTACCTAGTTGATCAGCAAACTTGTATTTAACTGCTGTCTCCCCTGTAAATACACGCCCGTCAGCAAACATCTCTACTTTTTCAATGGGTAGCTGGCGCCCCTCGGCTATGGCCGCTTTAAATTGATCATGCACCTCACCAATCATTTCCCTGAAGAGGCTCTTCTCCGCCTCAGTCATTGCACGGTAGTCAGCTCCAGCGTCCTTATAAGGGCCAGTAGTGATCGCGTACCGCTCCACATTGGCCCAAGAGTAAAGCTTTTCGAGATTCGCAAAATTCATAATCACGCCAATAGAGCCAACCATTGTTCCCGGATTAACTACAATTTTATCAGCAGCTACAGCGGCATAGTAAGCACCACTGGCCATCATTGCACTGGAAGTGACGACCACTGGTTTTTGCCATTCTTCACGCACTCTCTTTAACTCTGAAAAGATCTCCTGACTTGGTCCAACAACCCCTCCGGGTGAATTGATCTCCACTAGAATCCCTTTAATTTGCTTATCATCCCTATACTTAACTAAATCCTTTAAGAAGGGCTGCTCGCCAATAATGACTCCATTGAGCTTTAAATGTAATATTGAGTTCTTGGACACCTTTTCTTTTTGCTCCATTAATTTTGAAGCGCCAAACATTGAAAATACGAACCCAATAAAAGTAATAACACCTAAAAAAACGAAGAAATTTCTAAACCATTTGCCCATACGAAGTCTCCTTTGAGTGAGCATTCTATCAGGTTTCCATGGTGGCTGAAACTTTTTGAAGTTGCGAAGCGGAATGTTAATTGAGTTTAGCCGCTTTTGGTCCAGGTGGATAAGTCTTTTCCCCCTCCCCCCAGCCCATTTCATCCTTTCGATCTAAACTCTTAAAGACATAAAAAAAGGCCACCCGAAGGCAGCCTTTAAATTTAAATGATTTGTACGAAGAATTAGTTGTCTTCAGAAGAAGTCGAAGACTCATTGTTCTTCAAAGCATCACCGAATAGATCTCCAAGACTTGTTTTGGAAGTGGATTTTGCTTTCTTAACATAGTCATCAACATCTGCTTTTTGCTCACGAAGAGTTACAAGCTTAGCACTTAAGCCAATTTTACGAGAGTCCTTATCGATAGTAATTACTTCTGCTTTGATAGTTTCACCAACAGTAACTACTTCTTCAGGCTTCTCGATACGCTTACCAGTTAACTCTGAAATATGAATTAGACCTTCGATGTGCTCGCTCAATTCAACAAAGACACCAAAGTCAGCGGTTTTAACAACCTTCACTTCATGCTGAGTTCCAATACCGTAAGTGTCTTCAACAACATCCCAAGGATCTTTTTCAAGCTGTTTAACACCTAGGCTAAAACGCTCGTTCTCAATATCTACACCAAGTACGACAGCTCTTAACTTATCGCCTTTGTTGTAGATCTCTGAAGGATGATTAATTCGCTTCGTCCAAGAGATATCAGAAATGTGAACCAATCCATCAATACCATCTTCGATGCCAACAAAAACACCAAAGTCAGTCACAGACTTCACTTCACCTTCAATGATTGTTCCAGGAGCGTAAGTGGTTTTAAGCTCAACCCAAGGGTTCTCTTCAAGCTGCTTCATACCTAGAGAGATACGACGGTTTTCCGTGTCCACTTCAAGTACAACAACATCTACTGTGTCGCCCACATTCACCATTTGCGATGGATGCTTCACGCGCTTTGTCCAGCTCATTTCAGATACGTGAATTAGACCTTCGATACCTTCACCTAACTCAATGAATGCACCGTAATCCGCTAAGCTCACAACCTGACCGGAAAGCTTCTTACCAATTGGGTAATCCGCAGTTACTTTAGACCAAGGATCATCAGAAAGCTGTTTAAGACCTAAGCTTACGCGCTCTTTTTGATCGTCAAACTTAAGAACTTTAACATCGATTTCGTCACCCACATTTAAGATTTCTGAAGGATGCTTTACACGTCCCCAGCTCATGTCAGTGATGTGAAGAAGTCCGTCCATGCCACCAAGATCGATAAACGCACCATAATCAGTGATGTTTTTAACAATCCCTTTAACCATCGAACCTTCTTTCATCGTATCCATAGTTTGAGTACGAAGGCTCTCGCGCTCTTCTTCAAGAAGTACCCGACGAGAAAGAACAATGTTTCCACGTTTTTTATTGAACTTAATCACTTTGAATTTGTATTTCTTGCCGATGAAAGTGTCCATGTTACGAACAGGACGAAGATCAATTTGAGATCCAGGCAAGAAGGCCTTAACGCCGATATCTACACTTAAACCACCTTTAACCTTAGAGATGATTGTACCTTCAATCACTTCTTCGTTTTCAGCAGCACGTGAAATATCATTCCAAGCTCTTAGCATGTCGGCTTTGTCTTTAGACAAAACAACCATACCGTTTTGGTCTTCAATTTTATCAATGTAAACTTCTACATCGGTTCCAATTGGAATTTCAGTTTCTCCATCTACGAGGCGAAATTCAGACTTAGGAATCAAACCTTCGGATTTGTAGGCAATGTCTACCAATACATGGTCGTCCAAAACGGAAACCACTTTACCAGTGACAACGTCACCTATCTTAAAATCACGATTTCTCAGTGAATCTTCATAGAGATCCGCAAAGGACTCACCGGAAACTTCCGCAGCACCTGGATTCTCAGGAATTTCCTTATCCAGTTCATCAAGCTGGGCTAAAACTTTTTCTCTAGCCACCTGTGCTTTGGATTTTTGTTTGTTTGATTGTTCTGTATTCATCTTCCTCCTTTTGGAATGAAAGCCACCATTGGTTTCACCCGATTTAACGCCTCTCGGCTTATTTCTCTCCCCATTTGGGGTTTTTTGAGTTGAAGAACGGTTATAGGCTGTGAAAGAGCCCAAATCAACCGCAAATCCCTAAAATCTAATGCGAATTTTGGACCAAACTCAGTTGTACCCGAAGGACCCATTGGGTAGGCTTAATTTATCCCGCTATCCAAGAGGTAAGGCCCATGATTAAAACCGTAAAAACTTTAGGAAATCAGGTGGTTAGCCATTTACCTGAGGATCTTAAAAACAACGCATTTTTAAATATTTTCAGCCTATCCAAAATCCCCCTGCTGTTTTTTTGCCGGCCTAAAGTCGTCCAACTGACCGACGAAGACTGTCAGGTGCTGATTCCCCTCTCCCGAAGAACTAAAAATCACCTCAATGCCATGTACTTTGGCGCGCTTGCGGTGGGTGCAGACACGGCCGGCGGCCTAGCAGCTATGCGTGAGATCATGGAATCCGGGGAAAAGGTTTCCCTGGTATTTAAGGATTTTAAGGCGGAATTCCTGAAGCGCGCTGAGGGCGACGTACTTTTCACCAATAAGCAGGTGAAGGAAGTGCGTGCTCTAGTTCACAAGACCATTGAAACCAAAGAACGGGAGGAGTTCACTTTTGAAGTGGAGGCCTCCTGCCCCAAAATCAGCGACGAACCGGTGGCCCGATTCCACCTGACCTTGTCTCTGAAAGCCCGGTAAATCCCTCTTCCGGGGTATTAAGTGATCTCCTTCAATAGCCTATTTTAGAGCTCATTACGGTATTGGGTTTGCACAGTAATACTGGCGATGCAAATATCTGGATTCACAACGATTTTAAGAGTTCTGACTGTAAGAACTGTGGTCATCCTAGTGGCAATTTTTGTCGCCACAGCTACCCATGCTGATAATATTCGAAGGCCCACTAAAAATGTAAAATCTAGACTCTCAAAATCCCCTGTAATTCAGCAAATCTTGGATTCTGGCGAAAACCCCTTTGCCAGCAAAAATGGTTTAATAGATTTTGCTGAAAGGCTGGCCGAGTTTAAAAAGCAAATGTGGATTAAAAAGGGGAGAAAAGGACGTGAGCCAAACATTCAGTTACATTCCGTACCGTTAGAGTTAGTGCTTTGGTACTCACCGCAGCTCTATTTGGACCTTCTCAACTACGAGTCCCTTGGAAAAAGTCGAAAGATCGATGCTCTCTTTGATTACAGAGCCCTACTGGAACAGTTCAACAAACCTGCCTATGGAGATTTCCATAAAAGTGGAGCCGGATTAAATAATTACCTCAATCACCTACCGCCCATAGATTTTTGGAAAATGCATACCAACAAAAACATCAAAGTTGTTGAGCTTTTGTTGGATGCCATCCGAGGGAACGTTCAGCCCGTTGAGTCCATTGGCAGTCAAAATGATTCCACCATAAGAACCCTTTTGTCCGCCATCGAAGCCTCCGTAAACCGCGGTAAAATAGCCACCCTTTTTGTGGACATTGACGACACCGTTATCTCCAGCAAACATCGAGCTTTTAATAGCTTTATGGCTTGCTGCTTGGAAAGCTACCACAATGGTATGTTTAAAGATCTTAGCTTCAATGAGTTTGTGCAAAACGGTCTCGAGATTTCACTCATCAAACACATGGAACGAAATGGGCTTCCACCCCATGAGATCTCTCGCCATTTGCAAATGGTTAAGAATAACATTGGATTTTTTAGTAATAACTCTGATGTTGTTTCTTCTGATGTTCCATTTGAGAATATAAAACACACTTTAGAGATTCTAAAAAATGCGGGAGCTCAAGTGGTCTACTTGACCGCAAGAAGTCCCAGCCAAAAAAGTACAACAATCTCTATGCTAGAATCCCTGGGGTTCCCTTTAGATGGGATTATTTTTAAACCCACCACAAATAGAAATGATGGCTACTTGAATGAGATCCTAGAGTACAAGGGGAAAAAGTTTACGGCTTCCAATTCAGGTGGCTCAAATAATGATTTGTCTCCTGCCGCAAGAGAGAAATTATATGGACTCGGCAAATATCTAATGAATCACCCTAATGCGGAGCCTGTCGCCATCTTTGATGATTTAAGGTTTACATTGGCGCGAATGCCAATCGTATTCGAAGGTATACTTCCCGTACTCGCCACCCCGAGGCGAAGTGCTTCAGGTCGAGGGGAAGAGGTTGTGTTTTCTATTGGTAAACCTGGGTATTTATCTCATTCCACAAGGCCTCCAAGCCTGTGCATGAAGGTCTTCTTTTAATTTCAAAACTGATTTATTGGCAATATGATTACCACTGGACCGACTCGATCAATGACTCTCTGAGAGAACTTGATACTTCACTCGAATCACTGTGTCCTCTGGCGGCTGAGTTTCAAAAACTAAGACCTTGCCATTGAGCGTATAGGGAATGTCCACATGAGGAACGAGCTCCACTTCCAGAGTCCCCGTCATGGGTACATGCTGAAGCTCAAACTCTTTATGCATTAAGATCTTTTTCACATTCTCACCGATCTTCTGCATAGATGAACTGTAATCAGGATCGCAGATACTGCCGGTAATACCTCCGGTCATTTCAGCAAGACGAGCTACAAAAGTACCGTAGTAGGAAACGTCTTTCTTTCTGTTCTTATCCAAACACTCTCGATCACCGGGCTCCACAATAATGCCATAGCCGGAAACTTTCTTTTCCTCACCCCAAGCCGATTGAGCCGCTTGCATCACCGCCTCCGGAGGAGTGGCTCGTCGGGAACGACCACTGCTCAATTCATCCTCGTCCGAAATCACAACGACGGCTAAGTCGGCACCTTCTCTGAAAAATCCTAGATTCGCATCGTTACGCTCTTCTATGGCTTTTACTGTGGACTTCATTGGCTCTTCGTTACGAGTGACACAACCAATCCGCCCAGACCTTCTACGCTGAGCTGAATTCCATTGATCCGATCCATCCCCACGGCATTGAGGCAGTTTATCTCTGATCACCGATTCTTTAAAAACTTCGCTGGGGTTAGGCGTATCGGGTGTTAAAATTTTCCCATCAGCCCCATCTAGAAAATCAATTTTTCCGTGTCGCCCCGGTTCATCTGTATTGGAGTAAGAGTCCACTGTCGTGAAAGCCAATTGCCAATCCAAATCTTGTAAATCCGAAATAAAACTATCAAAACCACCGGAGAGCTTTTTCTGGTTATCACGCATGGATATGGAGTTATCGATGAGAAACAAAATATCTACTTTTCCCCTGCGCACTTCTTGCTCGAACCTCTCGTTAACTTCCGTGGTCGGAGGCGGCGCTGGAGGCTCTACGGGCGGATCCACTACTGGCGGGGGTTCCACGGGAGGCTCAACCGGTGGGTCCACCACTGGCGGTGGTTCCACAGGGGGCTCAACAGGTGGTTCAACCACCGGCGGTGGTTCCACAGGTGGTTCTTCCGGCGGCTCAGCCACTGGCGGCGGTTCCACGGGAGGAGGATCATCAGGATCAGTCACCGGCGGATCCACCTCTCCCGCCTTTTGTCCTGGCTCAGCTATAGAACTAAATTTTACACCTTGTTCACAACCTAAAGTCGTAACCAAAATCAAACTGAGTAAAATGTATGAAGCACTAAGCTGCATGCTCTCCCCTTTTATTACCTCTTTCACACACATCGGAATAAAGTCCCCATACTTCGATAAAACTTTTATTTTTTTTGCCCCCTACGGCCACCCATTAAGACTTCAGTAAGGGCCTCTTCGGTGACCGACAAATGGAGAGGTTTTTATTCAATTTACAAGAACCCTATTGGTTTTTCCCCCGACTTCTGTCTATAGTAGGCCGGTTAGAAATGAGGAGTTGGGGCTGTTTTAGAGTGCAGGCCCGTATAAAGAATCACTGTGTAAGGATTTATAAAATGAAATTGGGAATCATCGGATGGCGAGGCATGGTAGGAAATGTTCTTCTCGAAAGAATGACTTCTGAGAAAGATTTTGAGCATTGGGACATCGAGCTGTTCTCTACATCTCAAGCCGGCCAATCTTCGCCGGAGATTTTCAACCAAACCTTCACCTTATTGGATGCCCACGATCTCGATGCACTTAGCGCTTGTGATGTACTGATAACCTGCCAAGGCAGTGGCTACACTCAGAAAGTGCACGGCCCCTTAAGACAAAAGGGATGGAATGGCTATTTTGTAGACGCCTCATCAGAACTTAGAATGAACCCGGATTCAGTTCTTATTCTAGATCCCGTAAATCAGTCCGTTATTGAACAAGCTATATCTGATGGCAAAAAAGATTTCATTGGACCCAACTGCACAGTGAGTTTGTTACTGATGGCCATTGGAGGACTGATTCAGGAAGGTCACGTGGAATGGGTTTCCACAATGACTTACCAAGCGGCCAGTGGAGCGGGAGCACAAAACATGAAAGAACTTGTGCAGCAATGGGCTTTTATGACCAACCACACAGAAGAACTTCTCAATGACCCCGCACAATCTGCACTGGCTATCGATAAAAAAGTTCGAGAGGGCTATGCCGAAACTACATTCCCCCAAAACCATTTTGGTGCGCCTTTGGTGGGAAATCTTTTGCCTTGGATTGATTCGGCCAGGGAAGAGGGCGAAACCCGCGAGGAATGGAAAGCCATGGTGGAAGCCAATAAGATCATGAACCTTGAACGACAACTCCCCATTGATGGAACTTGTGTACGCATTGGCAGCCTAAGGTGCCACAGCCAGGGCGTAATGCTCAAACTCACATCAGATATTCCTATGAATGACATTGAAGCCATTGTTCGCGAAACCACACCTTGGACAAAGTGGGTAGATAACAATAAAGAAGCGACGATAAAAAATCTTACCCCTGCAGCCGTAACGGGCACATTAGATATTCCTGTTGGGCGCGTAAGAAAAACAAAACTCGGGAACGAGTTTTTGAACCTGTTTACCGTGGGTGATCAACTTCTGTGGGGTGCCGCAGAACCCCTCCGAAGATTTTTAAGCTTTATCAATTAAGAACTGCCCCCAAAGATTGT
>DCMZ01000008.1 GCA_002321895.1 Bdellovibrionaceae bacterium UBA1609
GGCATTATTTGATAATTTGGTGGAGGCGGCGGGAATCGAACCCGCGTCCACAAGTGCTCCACTGAAAGGCGCTACATGCTTAGTCTGTGTTTAATAATCACATCACCTTCCACAAACAAACTGTGTTGTGATTCGCCTTAAGTTTATTTAAATCAAAACCCCTTGAGACACCAAGTTTCGATCGAGACCACTAAAGTGACACTTCCCCAACCGCGCGGTCGCCGGATGGTTCAGCGGGCTGCAACTTAGGCAGCCATAGCAGGCATTTCGCCAACTAAAAGATTGCCCGTTTTTAGAGAGGACCTCGGGCGCCCCTGCATGCTCCTTAAAGTTTCATCACCCGTGTCGAAGCCATGTCGCCCCCACGTATGAGTCACTCTGCTGCAACAAAAACGCTTTTGCAGCAGCACAGCAAAGTAGCACTTAAACCCATCAGTGTAAATGCTGTTTACGGCCCCCAGAGCGTTTGCTAAGGTTTTCCCACAATGAGGGGGAATCTTGTGAAATATTTTATTCTGACACTGTTACTATCCACCAGCGCCTGGGCTCAAACCGGCGACTTTAACTCCATCACCATTTTTAGCGACTCCGGCATTCGTGGTCCGGCCTACACCGAACAGGTGAACCAAATGCAAACCCTAAGCGCCGATCACGAATGGATCCAATACATCCACTACGGCAACTCCATCGCCGACAGACCGCTTGCGGCCATGCAGTTGCAGGATCTCGCCGTCACGCCCACATCCTTGACCGTCATCACTGGCGCCATTCACGGCAACGAATACCTGGCCATCGCCGATCAACTCGTGCCCCATTGGGCGGACGCGCAAACCCCATCCGTACAGGCCTACTTGGCCTCCGGTGGCGTCGTGCTCGTAGTGCCTATCTTAAACCCGGACGGTTACGCCGAACGTCGCCGAGCCAACCGTAACCGCAAAGACCTGAACCGCGATTGGCCCACACCCGGCAACACATTATCCGAACCCACTCAGCCAGAAAACTTAGCTCTATTTAATTACATCAAAGCGTTCACCAACGTTCACAACATCTCCGTGAACGTGGCCGTAGACTACCACTGCTGTGGTAGCGGTATGCTGCTTTTACCCTGGGGTTATCAGCGCGGCCAATACATGGAGCCCGACGCGCAACACGAGTCCGACATCGTGGAGCAAATGTTCCGCAGCTCCTTTGAGCGCTACGGCCGCATAGGTACGCCACCGGATTTACTCTACTCCGCCGTCGGTACCACTCTGGATTACTGGCACGCCGAGTACGGTGCTGTGTCCTTCACCTACGAGGGTAACTACGGCACCGAGAAAGAAAATCTGCCATCTCACCTAAGCTGGTTTGACAAAATCTTTAACCGACTCACATTAGAGCCTTAGGTTAAACATAATGATTTAAATAGCAGCAAAAGGAGTCTGATATGAGCACCACGTACGAACCCCCAAAAGTTTGGGAAATGAAAAAAGAGAACGGTGGTGCTTTTGCCTCCATCAATCGCCCTACGGCTGGTGCTCGTGAAGAGAAGGCCCTGCCTCGGGGCGAGCATCCTTTCCAACTGTACTCTTTGGCCACACCCAACGGGGTTAAAGTCACCATCATGTTTGAAGAGCTTTTGGCCGCTGGTATTAAAGAGGCCGAGTACGATGCCCACTTGATTGATATCTCCAAAGGGGATCAATTCGGTTCGGGTTTTGTTGAGGTTAACCCCAACTCTAAAATTCCAGCTCTTGTAGATGCCAGCGGTGATAAAGATATCCGCATTTTTGAATCCGGCGCCATCTTGGTTCACCTGGCAGAGAAGTTTAATTTGTTTTTACCCAAAGAGCCCGCAGCACGTGCTGAGGTGATGAGTTGGTTATTTTGGCAGGTAGGGAGTGGTCCCTACCTGGGCGGTGGCTTTGGTCACTTTTTTGCCTACGCTCCAGAAAAGATGGAATACCCCATCGATCGCTTTACTATGGAAACCAAGCGCCAGTTGGACGTGCTAGATAAACAACTCGCCAACAACAAATACATCGCCGGGAGCGAGTACACCATTGCCGACATGGCCATCTTCCCTTGGTACGGCGCTTTGGTGAAGGGCAACCTTTATAACGACTCCGCGGAGTTCTTGGCCGTGCATGAGTACAAGCACCTGAACCGTTGGGCGGATGAGCTTATCCAACGTAAAGCTGTATTGAAAGGCCGTTTAGTGAACCGTTCCTTTGGCGACGAAGACCAACAACTCAAAGAGCGCCACAGCGACGCCGATTTTGACGGCATCGACCTCACTTACCGTTAAACATTGAGGGCCCTCCGGGGCCTTTAAACGCTTGTTAAAACTCAGTTTTTTGGTTACAGAATTGCAACTTCATTATGGCAATTGGTAAAAGGCGATGGATCTGCTTTTAAGGTGACAATTTTTAGTAGATCGACCACTGAGGTGACATGCGTGCTTGGGTTTAAACCATTCTTATTTTTAGTTCTTCTTATGGGGACGTTATCCTCAGGGGTGGCGCACGCCCAGGGGCTATCATGTAAAAGTCTGTTTCGAACTCAAATTGAATCCTCCTACCTTTCGGACAAACCGGTTTTAACTCCATCAGAACTTAAGCAAGTTTTAGATTTTGGACGGCTGGGGCCAGCACCATCAAAAATAAGAGCCCCCCAGATGAAATGGGAAACCCAAGTTGTTGTTGAAGGTACCCTTCGACTAAAAGATGGACGTCTTGAAGTGGACCTTGAAGCGGAACATGTGCGCGATGTACTCCCTAATGATTTATATCTGGGCAATCTAACGGAAACTTTTAAAAAGGTGATGGAGCAAACCGCACGGGAAGTCTATGACCATTTGCCCGGTGGAGCTGAGCTACTACAAAGTGGTGAGGTACCTATAAAGTCCTCCATTATTCGATACGTGATTGAACCCAACAATGAAAACTTGGGTATAGCACTTCATCGAGACAATGCTCGATATCATGGGACTCTACTTCTAGATCCGCCAGCTGCGGGACGTGGAGGAGATCTGATTTTAGAGTATGCGGATGCCCCAGCCATTGGCTTTCAAGCTCCCTATAGAGTGAACCAGCTGAATGTTTTTGCCGGCGAACATCTATTTCATGGATTTTCACCTTACCGATTTAACTGGCGAGAACGGCGCTGGGCGGGGCCACAGGAGCGGCTTTTAATGGGCGTGTTCATTGGGGTGGCCAGGCCAGAATATCCAGGAACTTATAAACATTGGTTGGAATAGCTATAGATGATCAACTATTGACGGCTTGCTCTTGGTCGACTTGAGTGGGCTTTCTATTTTCTTCTAGTTGACGTTCCATCTCTTCTCGAATCTCAAGAAACACATCGGATAGGGCCACACCTCTCACGATGGACTCTTTCACAGACCATCCCATGAAGCGAATGAATTTTCCCCCAGGCATTCCCTTAGAGGTTAAACAAAGAGTGGAGCCGCAAGTGCAATTGGATAAGGTGTAGGTTTTGCCAAGGTTCTGTAAAGGATGTCCATGGTCAGCCTCTAGAGAACAAGGCTTACCCACGTGTTCTGTCTCATCAAAGTACTGAGTGAGGCTATAGTAGACTTTTCCACAAGACCCACAGGTTTTGGGGAACTTATCTTTCTCCAAAAATTCTCGCACTAATTGAGCCACATCATATAGGTTCATTGACCTGTTCCTTTTTAGCTTCCGCTTTGTATATATTTGAATCGGCTGTTTGAAACATTCACGAGAGCTCTGTGTGGAGAATATAACGCCGGCTTAATATAATGCAGAGGTTGATGTATCAACCTGAGAATAATGGGGCTATTTTCAAATTTTCCCTATGAGGAAAGATAGCCCACTCTTTTTTGAACTGTACGGCTTATAAAAGACCGGATACTTGCATCATAAGAAGGTTGAGACCATCAATGATAGTGGTTACGACTTCACGATCCGTGGTTTTATAGAGCACCCAATCGCCTGTGATGATAGCCATAGTAATATGCATGGCTCGGCTCTGCGGTTGTCTCTGCCCCTGTAGATCTATGTAGCCACCCAATTTGGGTCGGTTGGCGAGGGCGGTTTCAATGTAACCCAAAGCATCTGGAAACTCTTTAACATTGTCTTTTGCGTATTGGTGAAACTCTACAAAGGATTCATGCACTTCCGCCACTCGGGCATAAGTTTCAATAAACTCATTGTCGGGTCCTTCGCCGGATTTTTTTAAGAACAGTAGAAATTTCTCTCGAATGGGTAGGCCGGAGTGATGAACCTCAAACACGCTTTCGGCATAGGTGTCGGCCATAACTACGTCATAACTTAAACCCAGAACTTTTTCTAACAAGGGTTTTGTTTTAGGGGGGAGTAAAAATAAAAATTGCTGAAACCCTTGAGCAATGCCCACACCCCAGGTTTTAAACAATCGAACCGTTTCACCTCGGATGTAGTATTTTAACATGGCAATCAATGCATCTGGCTCGGAGTTAAAGATGCGCTTAATGGCGTCTTGGGTGGGTCGGTACTGGATGCCTTCAAAATTGGGATACCAATTTTTCATGTTATTTACTTTTAAGATATTATCTAAATGCTTAGCCGTTTCATAGATAGCCTGATTTCTGGCGAGCGCCAAATCACTCAATTCGCCGTCCACAGGTTTCATATGGGGACCTGTTGCAAAATCAAATAAAGTGCCTGGATCCATTTTTCCGACAAAGGGATCACTAGTTAAAAAATCGATGAGATCCTTAATGATTCGGTATTCCGCATACCATTCGCCCATATCTTTTAAGACATTCTTTTTACGGACTTCGAGGGATTTCACCGAGGCCTGTCTACGGGCCTGGGCAGAAAGTCTTTGGGCCATGCCCATTTTTGAAAAGTCTAAAAGATTGAGAGTATCAATTTGGTTTTGATAGTTCAGGTATTTAACCGCTGAGATTTCCACACGTCGGTAAGGCTCTCGGGCCATATTGATTGCGGACTCTTTGTCACCTAAGTAAAGGAGGCGTTTCAACTCCCGCTTTCTTCGACTCATTTTAATGGCGTGATGACGATTGCGTCGGCGATTGTGTTGTTGCAGTCGTCCCAATTTATATTCTAGCTGAGCGATCTGTTCGATTTTTTTAAAAGTGCGGATGGCCTGGTCACCACGACGATAGGCTGCGGCCGCCTCGTGGACAAAATCCATGGGCTCTTTGGTTTTACTGAAAAGATCTAAACATTGATTGGCGTGGGCGGGCACAACAATAAGTGCGAACAACCCCCAAATAACAATAAAATTTCGCATAGGGGTTCTTACCGTAACCTAAGGGGCTGCAGTAGGGTGGGGTTAGAATTGGTATTTTTTTTAATTTTTAAAGCTCTCAGTTGGATCTGATGAAAGGATCCAACTCAACATATGTTTACATTGTGGCGCATTCTATTGGAGGACGGGATACCCTGAAGGCAGGGCGGTCCAATCATTTGTGAAATCCCAGGCGGACAATGGTGAGTTAGAACTGACGTAAAAATCAGTATTCGAGGCATTTGAAGTTCCTATGGAATTACAAACTCCAGCAGCCCCTGTGCTATCACAGGTCTGGCCACTCCAATAGTGATTGGATCCTAAAGTAGATCCTACGTCCACGCCAATAACTGGCCCCACTTGTGCTGTTCCTAAAGTTCCATTCACAGCAGACACTGAAAAATTGGCATTGACCGTGGCTCCTAGGGCATAGCCTACTAAACCACCTAAATAACCCGTTCCACTGACAGTGCCAGTAGAATAAGTGCTAGTCACGCCAGCCGTGTAAAGGTAGCCAGCAATCCCGCCCACTTGTACGGACGTCCCCGTAACATCTCCGGTGGCATAGGAAATCACAACATAGGAAGATGTTATGGCCATCCCAACAATTCCACCTACATTTGAGTTACCTGAAACATCCCCGCTACAAACAGTATGAGTGACGAGAGACCCATCCTCCATAATTCCAGCAATACCTCCAACGTTGTCGGCTCCAGAAACATTTATAGAAGAGGAAGACCGCGAGATGTTTGTGTAGCCAGAAATGGCAGCGATTCCAGCCACCATGTCTGAGCTTCCCGTGGCGGAACCACTACTGACATGAACATCTTCGATTTCCGAACCTATAGCAATGCCGACAACACCACTGACGTAAGAAACTCCTGTGGTATTGATATTTGTGATATTTAAATTTTTGATGAAAGCCGTCCCACTGATCACTCCTATTGGCGCTACAAGCTGTTCCGCGGGAAGATTCATAGTTAAATTAGATAACGTTTTATTGTCTCCATTAAAAACTCCAGAGAAGGGGGATTGTAATCCTCCAATGGGATTGACTGTAGTTCCGGTAAAATTTAAATCGGAGGTCAAAATAAAATGGCTATTCATATATCTTGGATTTTGGCTAATGGAAGTGAAATCTGCTATGGAAGTGATTTGATATGGATCTCCGGCAGTGCCTCTTCCGGAAAAAGGAGCCGTGTAAATATATCCATCTTCGTGCCAAAGAGTAGGATAGTCCGTTCCGCTAATCGCCCAGACTTCATCATAACCTACGGAATCTCCTTCAATGTCCCATGCATTGATCGGTGCTGTTGTAGCTAAGTGAAAGTCTGTAATGTTGGGTTGGGTAGATCCACCCGTGGTGTTGCAATCTCCAGGAGTTGAATCATTATTGGCATCACAGCCTAAGCCGGCCCAAAAGTAGTTGTTGGAATAAATTGGAGTTGTACTGTTACCTGCAATAATTCCAACATCCGTGGCAGAAGAATTGGCTACGATAGCCCCAACAAAAAAATTATCAAGTAAGGTGACATTATTAGATTCACCAATAATTCCACCCACTACTGCTCCGTAGGAAAAAATATCTACAGTGCTAAACGATCGAGTGACCATGGTGTCTTGTCCACGCCCAAAAATTCCGCCGATGAAATTTCCTCCATTCAAAGCACCATTTGAATAAGAATTGGAAACTATAGTGTAACGGGAACCATAGCCTACGATTCCACCAATATTGTTGCCGTTTGTTACGTTAAAATCTGCGTGGGAAGTGGAGATCGTGAGGTAACTGGCACTACCAACTATACCGCCCAGGTAATTGGAGCCCCCAGCACCAGCCAGTAGCAAAGTTGCACTACTATTGTTAATGGCTGAGAACTCTCCATGTCCAGTGATGCCTCCAATGTTTGAGCCACCGCCAGTGGCCCAAGAAGTACCATTGGCAGTAAAGCTAGAATTGAAAACCTTTCCGCGAAATAGGTAGCCGATAATTCCACCGGCATTAGATCCGTCGATGGTAAAATACCCAGAAGCAGTGATGTTGGAAATTTTAACTTCGACACCGACACCTACAAGTAGGCCAATATTGCTATCACCTGAAACTACGGCATCCTCTAATCGTAAATTTTTAATTTCAGAACCATTCACTGTGGCGAATAGGCCCACTCCCGTTTGGGTGGGAGTGAGTAAACTAAAGTTGGAAATAGTAAAATTGTTGCCATCAAAATTTCCCGTAAATACAGATGCACCATCGGAGGCATTACATCCTCCAGGGTCACACACGCCAATCTGAAATTCAGCATTGGGTGCTGCATAGTAAGGTGCTAAATCAATATCTTCCATGAGTTTAAAAGAGTCTGTGTAAGCCGAAGTGTTTGCCGCTAAGTCGGCCAACTGTTCAGCAGTACAAAGCAGGTGTGGGTCGGCCAAGGTTCCTGCATTACCGGATTGATTGTATGTGGTCCAAGACGTCTTGTTGCTGCAATATCCTCCAGCGAGCCAACCATCACTGTTTACAGCATCACTTTTATTGCCTGACTCATCCACGGCTCTTAAGGAAATATAGTAAATGGTTCCAGAGGAAAGCGAGAGACCTGTCACCTGATAGCTAGTAACATTGCCTATGTTAGTCCAATCTTTAACGTCGGTGCCCCCAATGGTGGAACCAACACTTAATTCGTAATAGGAGATATCTGAATCGGGGTCGGAAGCTGAATTCCATACGATCAGGTCCGAACTGGTGAGGGAGTCATAATACTCTTGATCGTCAATGATAACGCTGGATGAAGAGGGAGAGCTTCCGCTGCCAGAGTTAATTCCGATTGAACCACTCAGACTTTCTTTACAGCCTGTAGAAAACAACAAAATTGCAGTAACAGCTAAGAGTAGTTTCAAAATGTAGGTCCTTGAGATACGTTCAACATATATTTTATCGCCTTACCACCGTAGGGTAGGGTAATCCGAAGGGTTTTCGAACCAAATTGTCGTAAAATCATAAGTGGTCAGTGGTGAGTTAGCGCTATTATAAAAGTCAGTGACATTGGCAGTAGCACCTGGAGATAGGGTGGTGTTACATGAACTACCTCCACCACTAGATGCACAAGAGTGTCCACTCCAGTAATGTACACCAATACCGGAGGACCCCGTTTGAAACCCAAACATTACACCTACCACTACACCAACGCCTGTACCCAAAACATCACCGGTAGTGAATGCGCTAAAATAGGACGAGTTAATTAGGTTACCCGTCATGCCGCCGACATAAATATTACCTGTAACATCTCCTGTCGAGTAAACTCGCATAATCCCACAGCCCTCACTTTCGCCGATGAGTCCGCCGGCCCCAGATCCTGTTCCTATTACCGAACCTAAAGCGTAGGAGTCTGAAAGTGTGGTTCCAATTGCATTTCCAATAAGGCCTCCCACCTTGTCTGTGCCACTCACACTGCCTGTGGCATAAGATTCTGTAACGCCAGAAGATTCTTCTGAGATTCCCAATAGGCCACCCACATTGTCGCTTCCACTTACTGGAATCAAAGACGCTGATTGATGAACATTGGTTCTTACAATTTTAGCTGTAAGCCCTCCAGCGTTATCACCGCTAGCATCCACATCGCCCGAAGTGACAGTGACATCTTGAATGATAGATCCGAATGCCATCCCCACGGCTCCTCCAACAATATTGCCGCCGTCAATATCAAGAGAGGATAGAGATAAGTTTTTTATCTCGGCATTGCCTGAAATAAACCCGAAAGGGGCTATCACGTCGGTAGAAGTATTGTTTATTGTAATATTTGAGAGTTGGTTTGAGTTGCCATCAAAACTACCTGCAAAAGCGGCCTGAAGTCCGCCAATGGCTCTATCATATCCAGAAATAGTGAAGTCTAAGTCTGAAGTTAAAATAAAATTCCTACTCATAAATCGTGGATTTTGACCAATCAGTTGGAAATCAGTCACCGAGGTGATTTGATAAGGGTCTAAATAGGTCCCAGAGCCAGACAGAGTCGTTATAAAGTCATAAGAGCTTTCAAACCAAAGCTTTGGTAAAGAAGACCCATCCATAACCCAAACTTCATCTTGGCTAGTTCCGACGAGGGACCAATTGGAAAAGGGGGCTGCAGAATTCACATAAAAATCAGAGAGGTTGGGCTTAGATGTCATGCCTGTCGGATCACATGCACCACCAGAGCCATCACTGTCACAGCTTAGTCCAGCCCAATAGTGGTTATTAGCTATGTTTGGCGAGGTGCTAGCGCCAATGATATAACCAACGCTATTGATATTTCCTGCCGCAACAATAGAACCCACAAAAAAGGAATTGGTGATCGTATCTGTGGTGGAGTTCGCAATGATTCCACCCGCGTTGGTGCCAGTAACGGCAATATCCACTGAACTATAAGATCTATCAATGTTAGAATTGGTCCCATGGCCTAGAATCCCACCTGCATTATCAGCGGCATTGATGCTGCCAGAAGAGTAGGTATTGGCTATATAGGAATTTTGTCCAGCTGTGCCGACAATACCTCCACTAATGCTTCCATCACTGCTGTTCACTACAGCATAAGACGAATAGATATGAGCATAAGTAGTTATGCCAGAAATTCCGCCCATACTGTAGGCTCCAGCATTTCCAGTTATTGTGGTGTTGGTAGAAGAATTGTTGATCACCGAGAAAAGTGCTTGGCCAGTGATTCCCCCAGCTTGCCCAGTACCCGTGGCAGAAATAGTACCTGAAAAAGAAGAGTTACTAACCCGACTTTCTTGAAGGGATCCGACAATTCCTCCGGCTCCCAAACCAGATGAAGAAATGCTCCCAGAAGCTTGAACGTCATCGATGGAAGATTCTATTGAATAACCTGCAATGGTACCGCCGAAGTTAATGCTTGCGGTGGATACATTAGTCATTCTCAGTCCGCTGATTTCAGCCCCAGAAAGAGATGCGAAAAGGGCTGACCCGTGGCCGGAAGGATTATTAAAACTAAAATTATCTAAGGTGTACTGGTTGCCATCAAATATACCCGTGAAAACGGTGGAACCAGTTCCTAAAAGGCAGTTAGTGGCCGAGCAGGATCCAATCTGGAATTCGGAATTGGGTTCTGCATAGTAAGGTGCAAAATCAATATCTTGCATGAGTCTGAATGCCAAGGAGTGGGCTGCGGATTGCGCGGCGATATCAGCCATTTGATGGGCCGTGCAAATAAGTAACGGATCCGCTCGAGTTCCAGCATTTCCTGATTGGTTGTAAGTGGTCCAACCTGTTTTATCGGCGCAATAGCCTCCAACCACCCAACCGTCACTAGTAACAACATCACTTTTGTTTCCGGCGGCATCTACGGCACGTAAAGAAGCATAGTAAGTGGTTCCATTGGAAAGAGTCAGACTATTAAATTGATAACTGGTTACATTTCCAACGTTGGTCCAGTCTTTTGCGTCTGTGGCACCAGGAGTGGTTCCAAGGCTCACTTCATAATAGGAGATGTCGGAGTCGGGATCGGTAGCTGCATTCCAAACCAATAGGTCAGAATTGACGGTGGAATCGTAGTAGTCTCCGTCGTCAATAATTACGCTTACTATGGATGGGGCTTGGCTGGAATCTGAATCAGATCCACTGTCACTAGAATCACCACTAATATAGCCACTGAGACTTTCTTTACAGCCAACAGATAGAAGTAGTAGTAGGCTTATTGCCAATACACGCAAGAATGAATTTATAAAGTTACTACGAGCTATACGTTCCATTCTCTTTCTATCGGTCTATGTGATGCTGGACTTAAGCCTGGGGTGCTAATAAAATTTCATTTTGGTACAATCAAACTCGACGGAGACGACTTTGATGAAAATAGTATTGGTTATTTATTTATGTGTTTCATTGTTAAACGGAGTTTTGGCAAATCGCGCTTTTGCGGAAAGCTCCGGTGGGGGTTCTATATATTTTCAACCCTATCTAGGAACGGAGTTTCCACTAGGATGGACCGCGGGCGGACGGGTTCAGTTGGCCCAGTATCCTATATATTTGAGAGGTGGAATGGGGGGATTCATTGGAGCCTATACGGATGCAATGAACTCCATAGCGGAGTCCATGGGTTTCTATGATTCCAACACGAGCACTCTCGTTAAAGAAAGTTTAGATGGAGCCACGTTCACCGAATTGGGAGTGGGCTATGCCAATGCCTCGGGTGAGGGATGGTTGTTTGAATTGGCTTATAACAAATCCGTTGGAGAGGGGCAGGTTACGGGACAAGAGTTACTGACAGCGATCACCGGCATTTCTGTAGGCTCAGCATCTAACGAGTACTCTATTGATGGGGAAATAGAGAGTTATAAACTCACTGCAGGATACGCTTGGACTATCGAGGGGAGCTGGAAGTTTCTGTTGTCCGGTGGATTGATTAAACCCTTTACTTCAAAAACCAATATTGATCGCCCCACTTCGGGCCCTGTTCAAGAGGCCATTCTTCAGGCCGCCAATAGAGATGTGGATGACTATATGAATGATGTCTACACTCAAGATGTCATTATTCCATTTATAGGCGCTACGGTAGGGTATGGGTTTTAAGAGAGAACCTGATTGTAGTTTTCTACCAAACACCACTGTCGGTCCCGGAGTTGGTAGATCATCGTGATTTCAATATTTTTTGTGAATGGTTTACCCTTTTCATCGACGTTACTGTACTCCACCTGTGCTACAGTAAATCCCTCATCGTCATTTAATTTTTCAGCAACGGATATTTGGTATTTAAACTCGCCCACCTTTGATTGAAACCAGGGGTCTTGTGATTCCAAAAATTGCTTGGCGGAATGAATGTTTACGGGTCCGGGTAGCTGAGCTTTAAAGGGAAGTGTCTTATCTATAAACCGATGAAAGGTGCGACGGTTTTTCTTGGCCACAGCTTCAAACATTTTTTCGGCCTGTACTCTTAGTGAAGGTTTACCCTTCTTTCGCGATCCGGGAACTATTCCAATGCGCGAGTCATTTTCTTTTGCCGCTTCGATCAATTCCTGAAAAACCATTTCAAAATCGGGATCATTCATAGGTAAAAATAACCACTTACCTAATACTGGGTGATTCACCAGCTGTGACCATTGTTTTTGTAAAGAGCCGTGGTGTTCCCTCGAAGTGCATAGCAAAACACCATTCCATAATTCAAAGTTATACTTTTGGCCTCGCCACTCCTGTTTGCCATTCATCTCTGTGAGGATAAAGCGCATAAGATCCGAGTGATAAACAGCTAGCCCGCCAAACATTCGTTTAGAAAAGTAAGAGGGGTCATCCATTAAGGGTTCGCAAAAATGTTCCAAGGCAAACTTCATACTTAATCATCCAGACTAAAAGGATCTAAGAGTTCACTTTCAACCAGTAAAAATAGTGTCCTAAAAATACAAAGGCAAGGATTGAGATCAGGAAATAAATAAATGTATCTGAAGAGGGAGTGGAAGAAGGATGTCTGTGAGAAGGTTTCAAGTGGTCTGCTGTCAGCTCAGATTGTAAAACCAGTTTGCTAGTGGCAAACAAAGACGTGTCCGGGTCACAGTTCTCGCTATCTTCACATTCGGAGGCAATGGGTTGCGGAGCGGACATACCAAACGCGCAGACGGCAACCGAGTCTCCAAACTCTTCGCTCCAAAGATCAAAGTTTGTTCGGTCCTGGTCATCACTTAAATCAAGCTTCACGATGTGAATATAGTCACCTTCGTTTGTGGGAACTTCCAATGCCAAAGATTCATCGAGATCGACAAACCCATCACCACATACTTTAGCGGTATATATTTCTCCGGTAGGTAGGGTGGTGACTATGTCCTCAATTAAAAACACTCCGCCACCAGAAGTTATTGTTCTTTCAGCAGGACTGAACTTGAGACAACCAGTAGTAATGGTGATCAGAGCGAGGAGTGTTATATTGAGAGAAAAGGTGCGTTTCATATAGATATCATCGGTGAGTTTACTGATCTCTTCAAGTGGGTCCAGGTCCTGAATAACTTGTGGTCAGTACGAGATCTTTTGGCCCGTTGTGAGTAAAAGGGAATCAGTATGATACGCTCAAATCCAATAGGGGAGTTTCATCGAGGTGCAGGTTTTGCATTTTATAAAGTAACGGGTTCTGCTATCGGGAGAAGAGTTGGTATCTCAATTTAAAACCATGTGTTTGGTGGCTTTTACGTTTTGTGTTGTTGTGGTTTTTAACGCATGTGAGGGTCCGGGAACAGTCGACTCTAATAGTGCTGTTTCCGGATCCAGCTTTTCACTGGACTGTCCATTGGCGTCCGATGAACTTCGAAACCCCACCGAATATGACGAGATGATTCAGCTTATAAACGCACTTCCAAAGCCTCTCTCACTGGAATGTTTTATTGCTAACTTTGATCCTCCCATGAATCTTATGGCGGTGAACAGTGTGGCCAGCGCACAACCTGCAGAAGGAATTGAGAGGCCGCGCATTCTCATTGTAAGGGACCAATTTGTTATTACTGTGGTTCCTTCGGCCAGCGAAAACCCATTGGCCGAGTTTTCTAGAGTGGTAAGTTCTGGAGTTTCAATAAAAGGTGAGTTGGAATTTCCCATCACCGGACCATTGGTGGATTCAGCAGCTTTTGATGGAATAAGAAGTACATTTAATGGGGAGTCGGGCACCACGTGTCGATTTTGTCATAGAAACGAAGTGGAACAGGGCGATGGCAGTGTCGCTTCCGAGATTGTCGATCCTAATCCTTTTCAAGCGGTAGGAGTGGAGTCCATGCAGAGTGTTTTGAATGAATGTGATGTAGAGGCCACGCCAAATAAATGCCGCATACTTAAGGCTGTTTATGGTCGAGGCGAGGTGAATGATATCAATTGGCCGTTTTAAAATCGGCCTTAGTGGAGATCTAAGACCGAAACATAGATTATAACAATTCAATAGCTAATTTTAGGTCCATAGAGCCGGAGCAATACTCTTGAATGCTGGGCTTAATCGTAATGGACAGAAAACCATCAACCACTGATTCAGAGTCGACAACGACCAAATCCTCTGGATAGTAGAGGTTTCCGTAGGAGCCCAATGTAAGTACCGGGCTTTCTAGAAATGAATTGAGGTCTTCTTCGTAGAAAATCTTATCACTCACAGCTTCGGGAAGTTCAGATACATTCCACATTGCCTTCAAAACGATGTCCCTACGAGCTAGATAGTTAAAATTGAATTCCAGTTGTTCTTCCAGTCGCTCGACTTCTTCTAAATATCTTCTATGGCGCCATCGTTCAATATTCGGCGTGATTCGTCTGTGAATGTATTCGATCTTTTGCGATATGTCCTCTATAAGAGTGAGGCGATGATCTGCTAACTCGCATAGTAGTGGGTTTTCATCGCCTTCGATCCATTTCAGTTCTGCAGATACAGCATAGGTTTCGGAGTCCTGAGTGTTGACTTCTAGGAAGGCCGTGTCGGCATGAGTGATCATGCCGAATAAAAGTATTAAATGTCCTATTATAAATTTCATTTTAAAACTCCTGAATTAGTTTTCAACGATTGCCACTTGGCTCATAAGAGGAATCATCTTGCTTTCGGAAACGGTTTCCTTCTGCCAACGATTATTGGTGTGAATGAAATTAGAAACAGCGGAGGAGCTTCCAAATACAGCATCTAATCCGCCCAATACAAATCCAGCGGCTTGGCAATAGATATGTGGACACTTTTTCAAGCCATCAGCAATAACAGTTGCCCCGTGCTCGCCGGGGGCTAACAATCCAGGGGCTTCATTTTGTCCCACAGGAACAGCGCCAATGGTTTGCAACGCTCTGGCAATAAGTTGTGCTTTTACGGTTTGAGCCAAGGCGGCATCAAACTCATGATTAGGATGTTCCGATAGACTTTTAAACTTAAACCAGCCTTCGCTGTTTTGCTCGACGACCAAAGAGTGAATGGTTTTTGAAGAAAAGAATCCACCTTTGCGAGACTGTTTTTGAATACGTTTGAACAGTTCAGAAAGGTTATATTCCGCTTCATAAGACCTGTTCACCATTACATTGTAAGTGTAGTCCACACTAGTCGCTAAGTATCCGGCCATATCACGTGCATCAATGGCTTCCGGCATTGATCCGCTCTCATCTACAAATGGACATGCGCCGATCAAACTTAAAACGACTTGTCCGGTTACAGCTCCGCTAAAAAGCACATGGCTATTAGTGGTGACAGCAGGTTGAGCAAGATCTCCAGGCTTCAAACCTGTAAAAAAGCCAGAGTCTACATTCAAGCCGGCGACACCCCAAGACAGTGCTGCTTTAGCTTCACCTGTATTGGTGCTGCTATTGATAAAGCTAAGTACACCCTTTGAAATAGGCATAGGTTGGAAGTTTATTCCTCGGTTTTTTCGTTTAAACTCTTCCACTAAACTCATGGTGTCAGCTAATACGGTCATTGTCATTTTTGGGCCTTCAATGGATGAATACTCCTTATTGTCGGCAATGAGAATTTTGATCGCATTTCTTAGTTTTTCGTTTAGGCGATCAATTTCCTCTTCCACGGGATCATCGGCAATCAAGTCGTCATCTAGATCGTCAGAAGGCTCACCAATAGTCCACGGATCCAACGAGTTATTGCTGGATTGAGAGCGCTGTAGTCGTTCGATTTTTTTGTTAATTTTCTTCACTTTTTTCTCATAGTACTTATTGGAGTCTATGGCGGTGTTTACCAGGCTGCAAAGGCGAGTGTTGGTTGTACGGGTGGGTCGAGAGACTTCAATATCTCCACGCAGTGGCGGAAGAACGTATACGGTATTACAGCTCTCAGAAAAATAGTACCCAGCGGAGTTTTCTGGAGCTCGGATGTGTACGCGATCAGCGCAATCGGTGAACATCGCTGGTGCCTCTGAGGCTGTGGCCCACTGTGTATTCACCAGCAGTGCGAGTGTTATTAAAAATAGTGTTTTCATGTTAAATCCTTTCAAAAGAGCAGACTTTGAACCTTGGTTCACCTCGAAGTCTGCCGGTGGTGTTAAATAGACTCTCATAGTGTTTCACTATTAATTGAGAGTTTTCTTGGTTTGCGGTAATTACATGGTACTTTTCTAAAAGTTCATAAAGTAAAGCCGCATGCAATACAGTTCTGGAGCGAATTCCCGTGCTGTAATCCCTATTTATAGCGATGGTATTACGGAGTTCTAAGTAAACTCGGGTAAGTGATTCATCGCATGGTTTCGAATTATCATCGTCTTCATTTGATGGGTTATCGGACCCACCACCCCCAGACACTGGAGTATTCGGATTTCCCCCTCCTGAAGAGCCACCGTTTCCCCCTTGGCAGCCGGCAAGTAGAAGTGAGAAAAGTACCATCACTACTACTGTTTTAGTCATTACTAATTTCCCCGTTGAAATTGAGATCTACATTTGAATAGTCATTACGATTCTCTAAAGGAAGAACCTCAAAGAAAAGATCGGAAATCCGGCTATGATCAGTAGCACTCAATCGATTCCATCTCTTACGATTAGAGTTATAAAGCTGTCGGTGCATTTTTATAAAATTGTCACCTCCAAACTCATTAACTCCTTTTCTCCATGACGACTTCATTCCTTCAGCCATGAGGGCCCCACTAATGACGAGTGCTTGTTCGTTGCTGTATCCACGAACCGAAGTTTCAGTTGCGATAGAGTTGGCTAGCGATGCCACTTCGTTGGCACGAAGGGTCTTTTTCGTGCGATGCCGGGCTTCTTCACCAGAGTAAAGGAGGTCTAGAGATAGACTAGCTTTTCCGGAAACGACATCACAGGTTAAGCTGGGATAGTCGGTGATGTTGACAATCGCTTTGGCGTTACTCAGTAGATCTGCGCTTCTGCTAATCAGTCTACCGTTAAGAACCTGAGCCATATAGTTTACAGAAACAAAGTTTCTTTGTGTGTAGCTTTGGTTTTTTAAAGCCACTTTAAAAGCCGCCTCCGTCAAAGAGATTGGGTTCTCAATGTCAGGCAGATTGTTGTTATCGCCGCTGGCACTTTGAATAAATACCTTTGAAGAGTCTAGTGCTCGAAGTACGGGAAGCTTAACTACAAGGTCCACAGCCATGTCGCTGTAGCGCCATGAATCCAGTTTTCCTGTTGTCTCAAAACACTCATTTTTTAGTTTGGACAAACTCACTCGTTTGGATGTGACGAGTTCGATGTCACCCGTTGAATCTGCTGAAAGTTTATTGATTCTGAACTTTCCAGATTCTGTAAGATAGCCATCGCCAAGTTTTTCTAATGAATCTGTATCGTATATGGTTTGGAGTTCCCAACCAGAAGACCTTTTGTGGTCGGCCTCAAGGTTAGGCTGCGCGAACGCAGCCGATGACATTAAGATTAAAAGAAAGTTTAAGTTAGATAATTTCATTATTCATCACCTTTGTATTTAAAGTTAGTGCTACCTGATACAGTGTAAAAACCGTTTTGAGAGAGTGTCTCTTCAAGATGGATTCTGGTAGCAATGCCCTGTCTAAAATCGTTATTTAAGCGACCACTGACATCAACTGTGCGGTAGATTGGGACGTCGCTACAGCTTGAACTATGTCTTACGCCAAGAAAGCTACTACTAGAACATTTACGGACCATACCGGCATATCGTCGTTCTGTTCCATTCGATGGAGCTGCAAGGTCTGTGTCGGGATTAATATTCTCGACAAGCTTTAATTGCTTCATCTTCTCAACGATTTGGTTTGCAAAACGATTACGTACTTCAGTGTGGATCACTTCTAGGAACTTTTCTTTGTCAGCAGGTGAAAGAGCTCGTCCTTCGTCAAAAGTGACGTTCGATAGAGAAACAAGATTACCCTGAAAAATAACGTTCACTATATTGCTGTGGCTAAACTTAGATTTTCTCTGATACTGATCGTAGAAGAGGTTCACAAAGTCTTTTGAAAGTAGTGTCGCTTTATAACTGGCAATAGAGCTTAAGCTGGCTTGATAGAAATAGTTGGGTGCCAAATCAGCAACGAACATTCTACCAATTTCGCTTACATCGATGGGGCGGCCTCTGTCTTCCGCTTCTTTGATGCGTTTATTCAGCTCACAACCACGTCCTAATCCAAAAACAATCTGGGCTCCGGCTCGGTTGTGCATCATATAGGTTCTGCTAAATTCATTTTCGTGCTCAACGATAGCGGGTTGTCCAGAAACACTAAGACCAATGATGGCTGGGCCCACCGAATCGGTAAGTTTAGGGACACTTAAGAAGCCTCTGTCTATGTCCATTTCTACGATTTTGATCCCTTGGTGAACAATGTGCTGGTTATTGAGAACAAAGTCGGAAAAATAGTCTTCAGTGATTCCTGCTTCGATAGACATATAAGCCCGGCCGGCTTCCACTCGGCTAAACTTGTCTACAAGTTCTGCAACATCACCGCTGAGTCGTTCACTGGTTTGCTCCAGACGACGAACTTGATCTTCGGTAAGAGTGTCGTTTATCTCATGATCTAAAAGCTTGCTCTGAATGTTCTTTAAGCGCTTTTGCTTCAATAGGTATGTGTCATTGTCCACTTCCATAACTCGACAGTAGCGATCTAAGTTACCTTGAGTCAGAGACACTTCTGCCGTGATCGTTCCGATGGATGGTGGCATTAAGTAGAGCGTCTTACAATTTCGACTCATGTAATATTTAGGAATGGCACCATCTTCACTTCCAGTATTGGCCAAGTTAACTTGCACATTACAATTGTTATAGGCAACAGGATAGTCGTCGATAGAGTCTTGTCCAAATGCCGGCGCTTGTGAGAACAAACCAAGTAATAGGCTTGCTGATAGTAATAGGTTTTTGTTTTTCATTTATTTTCCCCCTTCAATTTTTAGGTGTTCGTTAAAAAACAAAAACGGACATTGCAACCGATGTGCCATTTGGTTGGCACTGTGATTGCTCTACTTCTTTGTGACTTTAAAGGGGGAACCATGAAAAAAACGTTAACTATATTAGTATTACTCTTATCTTGTGATGTGTTCGCAATGGGATTTATTAGAAATAATTTTTTCCCAAGCTGTAAGGATCACGATGTAAGTGTTGAAAATCAGGAGTTAACTTTAGAGTTTTTAAAATCTGTTGAAGGATATTACGAACTTGAAAAATGCAAAGTGCATATTGATGTTTTAGATGAATCCGATTCCACAGGATTGTTGAAAGCTGAAATATTAATACAGAATTCTGTGAACGAAGAGTTTTACATACCAGTATTTTTTATTGATCAACGGCGAACTAAAAAAATGAATTTCTGTTTAAAAAGTTCTGACAATCGCATTCACTATGAATTCAAAGATCGCAACCGTACAGGAAATCGAAATTATAAACGCCATTATATTTTAAATGTACAAGTGGATCCGGAATCGGAAGCATTGACCTATTTAGAAGCCGGCGTGAGAGACGGGCAGTCGCGAAAAAAGCGTTGGGTGAATTGCTCAGTGGATACGCAGGAAGAGCTGTAGCGATTACACAAAGCTGTAAATTTTTAAGCGATTGAAATAATTTATAAAAATTAAGTAATTTTAATTAGTTAGGTCTATGGCGGAGCCTGTTTGCCTTGGCTTATTGCAGTTTCATGTATAAACCTTATAATTTATAGGTTTTTGAATCGCATGATTGAGTTTTAAAATAAGTGTGTAATTACAACTACTTGTGATCATTTTTACAGGATACTGTAAGTTGGTATTGCTGTTGCATTATACCCGCCTACGAGGTGTGAAATGCAGAAGAAGTTAATACTAGTTGATGATGATACTCTAATACATGCGACTTATAAGGCGCTCTTTTCTAAATCGGATATTGAAGTCAATGGATTTCAAACCGCAGCCGAGGCTGTGAAGTTTGTTTCTCAGAACCCAAAAGATTATCCGGTTATTTTAATGGATTACCATTTGGATGGAATGACCGAAGGTGATGGAGATAAGGGCAGTCAGTTTATAACTCTATTTAAAAATTTAAATCCTGAAGTGATTGTTTTTATTTTATCGGGAGATCTCAATCGAGATACATTAAAGGATGCTTTAACTTCTGGTGCGAAAGACTTTTTTGATAAAGGAAACAATTTAGATCAAACTCGATCCACTATAATAAATGCTTTTAAGCGTTATAGTGAGAAAATTAAAGTGTCCGAAAGTTCTCCCGTTAACAATGAGAATAGAAAAATCATTGAAGAGGTAGGCCTGGTGGGTCAGTCCTCTCAAATGCTAGATGTGGTGAATGAGGCTAAGATCGCGACGAGCCATAAATACACAGTTCTTATTCTGGGCGAATCAGGTACCGGTAAAGAAATGTTGGCAAAAAGTATTGCTAAGTCTTTTAAAGGAGAGTTTGTTCCGGTGAACTGCGCGACCTATAAAGAAGATCTGGCTCTGATGGAGGCCGAATTGTTTGGCTATGAAAAAGGGGCTTTTACTGGAGCGGATAAGAGAAAGATTGGATTGTTTGAGCAGGCTTCTAATGGCGTTATCTTCTTGGATGAAGTGCATGAGTTGAGTCTTCCCGCACAATTAAAACTTCTAAGAGTTCTGCAGGAAAAGAAAATCAGGCGTGTTGGTGGTAATACAGAAATCCCTCTGGAAAATGTTAAAGTTTTGGCGGCCGCTAAACCAGATCTAAAAGAAAAAGTGGATCGAGGAGAATTCTATATCGATCTCTATACAAGGTTATGTGTGTTCCCCATTGAAATTCCACCGCTTCGTCAACGACCGGATGATGTAGAACTTTTAGTGAACCACTTTTGTGAGAAATATTCTCGAGAAAACGGTTTGGATAGAAAGTTTCTAGTTTCAACTATTGATGAGTTAAAAAAGCAAGATTGGAAAGGGAATGTTAGGGAGCTTGAGCATTTGGTTTTGAGACTTGTAATAACAAGTAAAGAAAACGTAATTGGGCCGGAAGCTTTGAGTTTGCCTACTGAAGGAGGGGCACCTTCTTTTAAAGATGTAAACACCATTAAAGATTTGAAAAAGAGTTTTGAGGAAATGGAAAAGGATTTAATCGTTCGAGTATTGGAAAAAACTTCGCGTAATCAATCCGATGCGGCAAAAAAGCTGGGAATTCCACTTTCCACATTGCAACTGAGACTTAAGAAGCACGATCTATTTAGTACTTATACTAAGCGTTCCGATGCAGGCATAACACGCCATTAATTAGGAGAAATAATGGGTTCCGTTTCCTTACAACATATTCATATTGTGACTGAAGATAAGTATGTTCTGGCTAATTGGTACGTAGAGTATCTTGGATTTAAAATTGTTGAAGATCTTGAAAAGTTAGGCGAAGTCCAAGGACCTTTAGTTATTTCCGGTGACGAAGGGCAGACCGGCCTGGCTCTGTTCAATAAAAAAGACAGACATAGCAGTGTAGGAACAAACGTTATTCCCGCTTTTGAAGTAAGCCCGGAGGAGTTTGTCCGTCTGTTTCAAAAATCCATGACAGACTCGAAACTAGTGATGTTCGATCATCTTATATTCTTTTCTTTTTATCTGAAAGATTCTGATGGTAGCCCTGTTGAGATCACTTCGAAGAAGTATCAAGAAGTGAAAGAAAGGCTCGAGAGGGAGGGGATTCCCTTCGAGCCCATGTTGCCGCCATCCTAATTCTAAGGGATCTCGACGGAATTATAACTTCTGTGATTGATATAAGTATGTAGATAACTGCCTTCACTAATCGTAGGGTGGTTGGAAATGCTGTGTGAGTAAAGTAGCACGGTCCGGCCAAGTGTATCTTCTGTATAGGCGATAAGTCGGTAGTAACCGTTTTCATTGATGAAGTAGCCACGAGAACCTAAAAGTTGATAGGAAGCGTTTGTCTGACAAACCTCCACTTGGCTTTCTTCTGAAATCTTTTTTATGCCACCGCGATCAAAAGATCCACGAGTACAATCTATGGTGCCTTGGTAGGGGTCTGTAAAGACTCGGCTGTAGTGGGCAATGCTTTGATCATATTTGTCAAAGCTGACGTAGCTATTTGCTGGGCCTTCAGAAGTGGTGGTGCAAATTGGTGAGCGAAGGCCGTTATTATAATATTCCCAGCTTCCGTGGATTTTTTCAAAAAGTTCAGTGGCGTCCACAGGAACACATTCTTCCGTTGGAGTTGGAGCTTCATTTCCGCCGCCACCCACATTTACAGAGTCGTCACCGGAGTCTTGAAACTCACACTTTTCAAAGTACTCAAGAGAATAGGGGTCCATTTCTGCGCAAGACTTGCTGGCGCTGCCACCACCAGATCCGGTACAGCCCACCAAAGCAACGGTGGAGATAAATAATAATGATTTTTGTAGTTCAGTCATAAGATTCTCCTAATAATTTTTTAGACCCCTATTGCATAGAGCGTTCCCGCTGAGATGCAAATAAACTGTTGATGAAGGGGATATATTACAGGTATCCGCAGTGTATTTCTGCTTTCTGAAATAGCATTTGGTGTCACATGCCTATCTCTAATTTTTTAGAAGAGATTTTGCTCTCATTATGAACATCTCAATTTTTGGGATATGAGTCACAGAAGTCAGGAAATGTTGGACATTTTGCAGGTTATATTTAGACAATAGGAGTTCACCAGGGAGTACATATGGAAGTAGTTAAAGAATCAGGAGATGTTAAAATCTTCAAAAAAAGATCAGGTCGATTTTGTATCAAACGCCAAGGTAAATGGGTTAATGGCGCGGATAAGGTGAAGTTACTTGTGGACGCGGGGCTCGTAAAAGCTCCAGTTCCTAAAAAAGAAGATCCTCCGCCGGCAGAGGAGCCAGCAGCCGCTGAAGAAGCCCCGGCAGAATAATTTTATAAAAAAGTGAATGCTAAAAAGCCGACCTCGAGGTCGGCTTTTTTTTGGTCAATACATCAGCTTCTATTTAACTTTGAAGGATTCAAAAGTGGAGACAGGGCCATCGGCCTGATAATCGTAAGTGTGTCCACCTAACAAGCCGGCTGTATCGGGATTCAATAATACAGGTTGAACGAAGCCCTTTCTTTCGGAGAGATAGCGCCCGGTGTGCTCCCATGTTTGCGAGGACGAATTCATTTTAAAAATGTCATTCACATATTTATAACCGTGCTCTGAAAACTTCATGCCTCCAAACATATAGAGTTCACCTTTTAAACTCATCATAGCGGGGGCAAAGTTTGCAAAAGGAAGTGAGGCTCTTTGTGTCCATTGGGTATGTTCCAACGGATCAATAGACCAAATCTCGTCCAGAACATTGAAGTGAGATCCTCCTTGAGTGATTCCGCCGCCAATATAAATGGAAGAATCCTTTACTGTGGCGGTGAACGCTCTCCGGAGAGGCTGAGGCATTGAAAAATCTGCGTGCCGAGCTTGTTGAGTGTTCAGATCAAACTCTACGACCGATGCATGAAAGGTTCCGTCTTTATCACCGGCAAACTTAGGTGTAGCATCCCAACCTCCGAGGAGATAAACCTTGTCGCCAACAACTCCTATGGCATTGCTCGAGCGCGGCTCTGGAAGGTGTCCAATGACTTCCCAAGTGTTATTAGCTATGGAATAACGTTCAATCACACTTAATGATTTCCACTTGGGATCATGCTCTTGAGAATAAGCAAAGCCACCAAATGCGTACAAATATCCATTGTGGTAAGCCACAGTCACTCCGTGTACGGGGTGAATTTTATCAGCCAATTGGGTCCAGCTATTTTGTTCTTGGTTGTAATAGTGGACTTCCTTACTGAAAGACTCCGGTGGGTATGTGTGTTCAAACCCTTGGTGCCCACCGACAACATAGACATCTCCATTCACGGCGATAGAGCCAAAGGAGGATCTGGCATTTCCTAATATTCTCGGTTTTTGTTGGATGTCATAATCCAAGGATCCGCTGGTTCTAGGATCCCAAATGTTTGCGTTGGATGCATATATTCTTAAGGGTGCCGCCCCATCCTTTTCACTCTGTTTTGGTGGGAGCGTGTAGAATTTGAATGTGCCTTCTCGATTGGAAGAAAATAGAAGTCGTCCATCGTGTAGATATCGAGGGGAATAATCTTTGTGAGTGCCCTCTGTCAGCCAGCGAACTTCTTTTGTGGCCATGTCCAGCTCTTGTATGCCCCAGTTGTCATTCCCAGTAGGCGTGATGAAGGCGATTTTAGAATTATCGGCTGAAAAACAAGGTGATTTACCTAACAATCTTTCTTCAAAAGTCTCTAGACGATTTTCCTCTTTGTCAAAAACACCAATGTATTGCATGCGTTGATCGTTTTCCATTCGACTTAAGTGAAAGGTCACCTGAAAGCCCGCCGCTCCCACATAGGGGTAGTAGGCGGCATCGGTTGTTTCAATCACTTGAGGGGCTTCAGGCTGATTGGCCTGCCACGCTGAGAAGTTCAAAAGGTGAATCTGATTTTTATCATTGAGTGGCGCCGTATAGGCCATCCACTTCATATCGCCAGAAAAACTGGGCTGTATGGTTAAGCCATTTGGAGGCACTACTTCACGGATGGAGTGGTCTTCTAGGGTCAGTGTATAGATCCCCCAATTTCGACCATCGTAGGAGCCCGAAAAGGCGACTATTTTTCCATCACTTGTTAGAGTGGGATAGATCACCTGAAGTTCCCCTGTGGGCAAAACCTTTTCTGTTCCCACTGTAGAGTCAATGAGTACTAATTGGGCGGGTCTAGTTCCATTTTCTTTGAGAAATACAACAGCCTCTGAAGCAGAGGCAAAATTGGAACAAAAAATTAGTACCAATATGGATAAAAGTCTCAACATAGATTCCCCCTCTATGAGATTTGGTTACAAAAGGTTATCCTATTCTGAATGGGGTATAATTCAACGAGACAATTATAAATCTCATTAACCGAAAGCCATTTAATATTAAACACAATGTCAAATGGCTAAATTGGGGTTTTGAGTCTCGTTCGTGCAGTGAGTATAATATTGATGCTGATGAAAAAGGGGAGAGCCAGTTGAAGAAAGAAGCTATTGGAGGTGTTGGGATGGCACTTCAATTTCCCCATATTGATTATATTTTGAAAGAGCGTCCAAAGGTTCCATGGTTTGAAATTGATATTGATCGATTTGTGGACGATGGCATTCACCATGCCCAGTTAAAAAAACTAAGAGCACATTATCCCATAGTCTTTCATTGCCGATCTCTAAACTTAGGCGGGGTTGATAAATTTCCTGGCCAGCAGATCATTATGTACAAAAGTTTAATCGATCTTTACGAGCCAGAATGGTTTTCAGATCATTTGTGCTGGACGAGCTTCAATGGGCATTTTCATCATGACTTACTCCCGGTTCCAAGAACGACGGAAGGATTGATTAACCTGACTCAGCGAATTGATTTTCTGCAAGAATTTTTCGATCGGTCTTTAGTTATTCAAAATATTTCTTCCTATATAGAATTTGATGGGGCTGATTTTTCAGAAGTGGAATTTATCAAAGAGGTTCAGCGGCGCTCTGGGTGCAAATTGCTATTAGATATTTCCAGTGTTTTGATTGATAGTAAAAATAAGAATAGAGATCCCAATGATTTCTTTGCTGAATACCCCATTGAAAAAGCAGTCTATGGTCGTCTTTCTGGGGGCGCATTTGTGAAAGATTTAATTATGGATTCTCGATCCAATTCTGTTAATGAAATGGATATTCAGATGTACCAATCCATCTGGGACTCTGGCGTTAAATTGCCGGTGGCTTTAACCCGAAGTGCGGACATACCTCCATTTAAAGATTTGGAAGATGAGCGGCAAAAAATAGAAGGGTGTATCAGTGGATTACAATGATCAACTTAAAACCCTTTCGGAATGTATATTTGCTCTTGAAAGTAGCTCAACAACCGATCTGGAAGAAATTTTAGAGTCGGGCAGTTTGGCGAATGTACAGGTGTATAAAAATCGGCTCATCGAAACAGTGTCTCGAGTCCTTAGGGTGCACTATCCGGCCACGTATTTGAGAGCTAACGATGTGCATTTTAAAAGGCTATGTGTCTCTTTTATCGTAGATATTGGTATTACCACATATAATATCGATGACCTAGCGAGACGGTTTTCGTCCTTTTTAGAGGAAACCGTAGGAGATCACGAAGACGAACTTTTGGTTCAGTTGGCCAAAATTGACCAACTGTGGAGTTTTGCTTCACTTGATGGCATTAGTGAAGTGACGGTGTTAAGTGGTACCCTATATATTTGGCAGGATATTATTGCTAATCAGCCCTCAAATCGAAGCTTTGATCCTTCTAAATTTGAGACAATTGAGTTGGCTGAAGTGGCTGGTGAGCCTGTTTTGCGCCTAATTTCTTCTATATAAACTTGGATCTAATGGGCAAGAATTTGGTCTATACATACTAAAATTAGTGTTTCATAATCTATAGATATTGTAAGGCTATAGGTTGGTAAATTGTGCATAAGTATTTTCTTCTTAATGTTATTATTCTTCTCGCTATGGCGGGTATGTCTGTTTACAACGATCTATTAGACAAAAAAAATGAAGATCCATCTAGTTCGTCGGCCCTCACAAATCGTGGACCTGAGCGAGGTAAGGAGGATGGCAATACCCTTCTTCAAGCTGTTCGGGAAAATATGGATCCTGAACACTATTACAACAATGTTGAAAAAACTCGTATAAAAGGCATGGTAAAGGAAACTATAGTTGGTTTGACGGAGGCACAATCAGAAGCGCTCACTCTCGTTTTTATGGTGAAAGGTGCCGAGTATAGTCCACACCAAGGTAGTATTGATTATTTAAATAGAAATCCCAAGCAAGCCGCTCAGTTGGTTCGCAAGATGTTTGATAAACTGAGTACTCTTGAGGGGTGGGGAAAGTATTACGCATCAAAGGCGGTCACCATCTTGTCTTCGTTGGATTCTCCCGCAGCGGCAAGGCAATTGGCTGCAATTTCCAAAATGGATTTATTTAATTTCCGCGAGAAGGATTGGTCTAAAACTGACTCGTACAAAGAGGAAATTGATATGAAACGCCTATCTAGAGATTCGTTGTTTCAAATGAACATATCGGACAAAATTTCAGTTAAAAGAGAAGTAGAGAAAGCGTTAATGGATTTAGGGCTTCGAGAGAAGGATAGAGATTTTCGATCAGAGTTGCTATTAAGAATGTTAGAGGAAACCGATGTTCCCATGTCTTACTACAATCGAATCTTTCGCTCGGGGGAGATGCAGTATGTGAGTCTAGGAACTTTTGATGCTTATCTTCGTCGACATAAAAGTCTATTGGGTAGATATCCGCATGAAATGGCTCAGGAGTTTGTAAACATCTATCAGTCTCGGTATATAAAAGCGCGGCAAAACTCTGCGGAAGCCCCATCAAATGAGCACAGAAGTGTGCAAACCTATTTGTTTAACCTGCAAAAGCGGATAGCCGCCCCTAAACTTTAAAAAACTATCTCACTGAGGTCAGTAGCTTCTTCGCCTTATCTATATCCAACTCAGCAACCGTGGTGATATTTTTCGTTAGCTCATCAAGAATGAACTGATTGGCTTTGCCGATTTCTTGCACTTGAGCGTAGGGGGTTAAGGTATAAGTCACTAAACCATATCGAGATCGATATTGTTCGGGAAACAGGTTTTCTAATTTATGCTCAACAGACTTTCGAAGCAGAAACCGATCATCGCCCACTTTACTTTTCATTTCATCGTAATTCTCAATAGCCATATCAGCAATGGCATAGGCGTTGGGGATTTGCATTTTTGCATAGTTCTCTATGGCTTGGGCAAAGTTTCCCGAACTCTCTTGTAAATATTTACCTAGGTAAAAACAATCTTCGAGGCCACAGTTCATACCTTGGCCAAAGAAGGGGACAATGGCGTGAGCTGCATCACCTATAAGCGTAACCTTGTCCTGGTGATTCCATAGATTACAGCGAACCGTTCCAAGGGTGCCTACAGGATTTTGGTTCCACTCTTCCAAGTAGTGAGGCATGTGCTTAACGGCCGATAAAAATTGAGAATGAAACAATTTCGTGACCTTTTCATTGTTATCTAAGGAGTCAAAAGACAGCTCACCTTGCTGCGGTAAGTACAGAGTCATAGTGAAGCTGCTGTCCAGATTTGGTAGGGCCATTAGCATAAAAGAACCCCTGGGCCATATGTGTAAGGCGTGTGTTTCCAGAGGCGGGGTTCCATCCTTTTTTAATGGCATCAGTAATTCTTTGTAATCGGCTCCTAACATCTCGGATCGGTTCTCGTGCTTAATACCTTGTTCAGTGAAATACTGAGAGAGGGACTTTCTCACCGCAGAGCCACCACCGTCGGCTCCGAATAAGTGATCGCAAGTTATTTTTTCGCCGTTTACGGTAACTCCGGCATTGGGAATATCAACATCAGTGATCTCGCAATCAAATTCAATTTCTACGCCTGAATTTTCAGCGAGATTCAAAAGCAATTGGTTCATCTCACCGCGAGAAATGGAGTAGTTGCATTCCGATTCATCTCTGCCATAAGGTTGAAACTTCGTATTTCCTTCTAAGTCATGAATCATTCGGCCAGTCACTGGTACGGTGATTTCCAAAAGCTCCTTCTCAATCCCAATGTGCCTGGCAGCATTGAGGCCTCGGCTGGTAACAATCAAGTTAATACTTCTTCCGCCATCGATAATGGTTTTGCGCATGTCGGGGCGCTTTTCGATGAGTCGAACTTGATGTCCAAGTTTTTGGAGCTGTAAACTTAAAAATGAGCCGACAAGTCCAGCGCCAATTATCGTGATAGATTTAGCCATTAGCAAAGGCCTCGATTTTCTCGACAAGTCGATACACATCGCTGAAGGAGTTATACATAGGAGCCGGCGCCATCCTTAAAATATCCGGTTCCCGAAAATCACAAATAACCCCTTTTTCTTGTAGCTGTTCGTTCAACTGTTTTGGATCTTTTGCAAATCGTAGGCACAGCATATTGCCTCGGGTTTGGCCACCTTCTGTGTACTCAGGGGTCATGACTTGTACAAAATTTTCTAGTTTATTTCGCAGTAGAAATTCAAAATACCCGGTGAGCTGGTCTCCCTTAGCTCGTAAATTTTTAATTCCAGCTTTGTCGAAAAGCTCTAGAGAAGCTCGAATAGCGGCAAGTTGAAAAATGGGAGGGTTACTCAGTTGCCAAGCCTCAGCGGTAGGAATTGGGTCGAATTGTGGGCCCATTTCAAATCTTGTGGATTTGTTTTGCCCCCACCAACCTTCAAATCTAGGAATGTTGGGATCGCCCAAATGCTTTTTATGAATAAATGCGCCAGCTAAGCCCCCGGGGCCAGAATTGAGATATTTGTAAGAGCACCAAACTGCAAAATCAACATCGTTGTCGTGGAGGTTGCAGACTATATTACCTGCACCATGCGCAAGATTAAATCCGCACATAGCGCCCGCAGCATGGGCTTGGTCAGCAACGGTTTTCATATCAAAACACTGTCCCGATAGGTAATTGCAATTGCCCAACATGACGAGAGCTAAAGAGTCACCGAGTTCATTGATTTGATCTTTAATGTCTTCTGGGCGCACAAACATTTCGCCATTTCTAGGTTTTAATTCAACCACTGCCTCCCTCCAGTCGAAGCCGTGAAATCGAGCTTGTGATTTGACGGCATAGACATCCGAGGGGAAGGTGTTGTTTTCAATCAAAATTTTAAAACGTGATTTTGTAGGTCTATAGAAAGAAACCATCATGAGGTGAAGGTTAGCGGTGAGAGTGTTCATAACCACGGTCTCTTCGGGTAGAGCTCCTACAAGTCGAGCCATGGGTTCGGTAAGAAACTCATGGTAGGGAAGCCATGGATAGGGACCTTTAAAATGTCCTTCAACTCCATATTTACCCCAATCTTGTAGTTCTTCTTCAATCAAGACTTTGGCGCGCTTCGGCTGTAGGCCTAAAGAGTGACCGGCAAAATAGAGTGAGCTCTCTCCAGTAGAGGTTTTGGGGAAAATAAATTCTTCTCGTAAACTAGAAAGTGAATCTTGCTCATCCATTTTCTTTGCAGCATCTAGGGAGAGGTCCTCTTTTTTAAAATTCATTATTGCACCTGAACTTCCATGGTTCCCAGATCTTCGATTTTAAGTTCCACCTTCATTCCCGGCTCTAAGGCAACGGCTGTGGTTGCTGCGCCAGCAAGTACAAATGTACCCGCTTTAAGAGTTTGGCCGCGCTCAGCAAGGAGGGCACATTGTTCCACGATGGACTGCACAGGATCACCAGAAATGGCATGACTCATTCCTGACTGGGCCAGCTCGCCATTAACAAACATTTCCATTTTTAGGTTTTTTAAATCCAATGATTTAGGATCCTTGAGTACGTTACTTAAAGCGAAATGGCTAGAGGAAGAATTGTCTGAAATTACATCTTGCATGGAGAAGTATTTAAACTGCTTGTACCTTGAGTCTAAAATTTCAAGAGCCGCGCAGACACTAGAGGTGGCATCGAGCACTTGCTCTCGTGTCACATCGCCTTCCAAGTCTTTATCTATAAAGAAGCAAATTTCAGGTTCAATTTTAGGATGAATAGTTCCTTCCATTGAAAACACACCACTGGTGACCTGCATTTTATCTGTTAGAACTCCATAGACAGAAGAATCTAAGTTCATTTGTTTACGCTTAGCTTCAGAAGTGAGTCCCATTTTTAGTCCAATGACTTTTTCGCCTTGAGATTCTCTCAACTGGATACCGAGCTCTTGAACTGAATATGCGTCCGGAGTCGCAAAATCTTTAAAGGTTTCACTGAACTGCTCTACGGGCTGAGCTTGTAATCGAGCCTGGTGAAGGCCTTGAGCGATCTGTTTAATGTCTTCCGAATTCATGTTTTCTCCTCATTCCTTATACTCCAAGCAAATTGAACAGATGGTAAAGTTAAATGTCCTCCGTGGCAATTGGCCTCCTGCGTAAATAGCTTTATACGCACCGGGTTTTTGTTACTCAATCTCCACTAGCCCCCTTATGATGAACCCTCATGAAAGAAAGTATATTTAAAAGCCATAGGCTTATAGACATTTCTCCCATAGTCGGTCCGCAAACAGCTGTTTTTCCAGGTGATACACCTTTTCGCCGTACCGTCGCACTGGATATGGATTCAGGAGACAATTTAACTCTGTCCTCCATTCAAACTACGGTTCACATTGGAGCGCATACGGATGCTCCCAATCACTATTCGTCACAGGGACCGGGGATCGACTGCGTATCGTTGGAGCCATATTTTGGTTTGTGTCAGGTGATTGAAGTTTCTTTGAGGCCGAGTGAACGAATTCGGCCTGAGCATATTGTGAAACAAAAAATTAGAGCACCCAGAGTGCTTTTTAAAACCCTATCTTTTCCTGATCCAAATCAATGGAACAATGATTTTAACTCTCTATCTCCAGAGCTCATAGAACTATTGGCTGAACAAGGCGTGAAGCTTGTGGGAATAGATACGCCTTCCGTAGATCCCGCCGACGATAAAATTCTCGAGTCACACAATTGTATTCTAAAGAAGGATCTACGAATTTTAGAAGGTATTATACTAACTGATGTCTCTGAAGGCCTTTATGAATTGATGGCTTTGCCTTTAAAAATTGAGGGGGCGGATGCTTCTCCAGTGAGAGCTGTATTGTTAGAAAGTCAGACAAATGTCCGCTGAATCCGGTTTCGTTAAGATATTAAATTTCATTGATGGTCAATTTTGTGAACCCGTTTCTGGGAATTATTGTGACAACATAAACCCATCCACAGGAGCAGTTTATTCACAATGGGCTCAATCCAACGAAAACGATGTTGAGCTAGCCGTGAACGCGTCCAAAAAAGCCTTTCCAAGGTGGAAGTCGTTGTCCAATGGACAGCGTTCAAAAATATTACATCGATGGGCCGATTTGATCGACGAGAACCTTGAACGATTGGCAGTGGCTGAAAGTATAGATAATGGGAAACCTATCTCTGTGTCTAAAGCTGTGGACATTCCGAGATCTTCAAAAAATTTGCGTTTCTTTGCAGACTACATTTTAGAAATAGAACCAGAGATTTTTGAAATGCCTGGTGAGGCGATGAATTATATTGAGCGGGATCCTTTGGGTGTCGTCGTCGCCATTTCTCCGTGGAATTTGCCGCTCTACTTGTTCACTTGGAAAGTGGCACCCGCATTGGCTTTTGGGAATACTGTCGTGGCTAAGCCCTCTGAAGTAACGCCTATGACGGCTTTTCTATTGGCAGAGTTAAGTTTACAGGCCGGAGTACCTCCGGGTGTATTCAATGTTGTTCATGGGACGGGACAGGATGTGGGTCAAGCCTTGGTCACACATCCAGATGTCAAAGCAGTCACATTTACGGGTAGTACGCAAACCGGTAGAATCATCGCTAAACAAGTCAGCCCATTGTTCAAAAAACTTTCCTTAGAGATGGGTGGGAAGAATCCTAATATTGTTTTTGCGGATTGTGACTTTGAAAGTGCTATTAGCACCACGATGAGGAGTTCTTTCGCGAATCAAGGGCAAATCTGTTTATGTGGTTCTCGAGTGTATGTCGAATCCTCCATTTATGAAAAATTTAAAGCAGAACTTGTAAATCGCACTAAGAACTTAGTGCAAGGCGATCCCCTGAGTTTGGATACGGAGCAAGGGGCGGTTGTTTCTAAAACGCATTTTGAGAAAATTTTAGGGTGTATAGATCAGGCAAAAAAAGACGGCGGAAAAATTATTATTGGGGGAGAGCCTTTTAACGGCGCTGGTGAAAATGCTTCCGGTTTCTTTATTCAGCCCACTATCATTGAAAACTTGAGTCAAAGTTGTGCTGGGAATCAGCAGGAGATATTTGGGCCAGTTATAACCATTTGCCCTTTCGTTTCCGAGGATCAAGTGATCGAATGGGCTAACGGCACGGAATATGGTTTGGCAGGCAGTGTTTGGACTGCGGATATAGAGAAAGCTCGAAGAGTGGCAAAGCAACTGGAGTCTGGTATTGTTTGGATCAATACTTGGATGTTGCGAGATTTAAGAACTCCATTTGGAGGAATGAAAAATTCCGGAGTGGGTCGTGAGGGCGGTCAAAGTGCCTACCACTTTTTTACGGAGCCAAAAACAGTATGTGTAAAGTTGGGAGGACAGAATGTCTGAAGTTTTAGATTCTCATAGAGCGCCAGAACCGGTCGGTGCCTATCCCCATGCCCGTCGAGTGGGGAATTTGCTCTTTTTGTCGGGAGTGGGCCCTAGAGAAAGAGGGACAAAAAGTATTCCCGGAGTGACGTTAAACGAAGATGGTTCCATTGCAAGTTACGATATCGAGGCCCAATGCCATTCTGTGTTTAAAAATGTAAAGTCCATTCTGGAAGATGCCGGTAGTGATTGGATGAACTTGGTTGATGTTCAAGTGTTTCTTACAAACATGAAAGATGATTTCGCCACATACAATCGTATTTACAAAGAGTACTTTGCGGAAAATCAGCCTTGCCGTACGACCATTGAAATTAACTGCTTGCCTACGCCGATTGCGATCGAGTTAAAGTGTATAGCTACCATTGGAGATAAGTAATGCAGAAATTATCACCTTTGAATTTTAGTAAATGGATAGATGACCATCGCGATCTTTTGAAGCCACCTGTGGGAAATAAAATGGTTTGGGAAGATCGAGATTTTATATGCATGGTAGTAGGGGGTCCCAATTCGCGGACAGATTATCATGTGAATCAAACCGAAGAATTTTTTCATCAGATTGAAGGGGAGATGATTTTAAAAATGGTTTCCCCTGACGGCGAATTTTACGATATGCCTATTAAGGCGGGCGAAATATTTCTTTTGCCGCCCAACACACCTCACTCACCGCAACGTATGGCCAACTCTGTGGGTTTGGTTATCGAGAGGAAGCGGCCCGAGGACATGATGGATAAGCTGCAGTGGTACTGTAAAGAGTGCCATAATAAGCTTTACGAAGAAGAGTTTCATTTGAAGAACATCGAGACAGCGTTTGGCCCCGTATTTGAACGCTATTTTGGAAAACCTGAAAATTACACCTGTAGTGAGTGTGGAACGGTGAATGGTAAAGATGTTTAAAATAGATATCCATACCCACATATTGCCTCCAGAGATTCCCAATTGGAAAGATAAGTTTGGATATGGCGGTTTCATTCAGCTGAATCATGATTGCGAGGCCTGTCACGCCAATATGGTTGATGATTCAGGAAAATTTTTTAGGAAGATCAAAGATAATTGTTTTGAGGCCGAACCACGTCTTAAAGAGTGCGATGAACACGGTGTCGGCGTTCAAGTTCTGTCGACAGTTCCTGTGATGTTTAACTATTGGGCCAAACCTAATGACGGTTGGGTTATATCTCAATATCTCAATGATCATATAGCTTCGATGGTGCAAAAGCATCCAAAGCGATTTGTCGGTTTAGGAACTTTGCCGATGCAAGCTCCAGAACTCGCGATTAAAGAATTAGAAAGATGTAAAACGGAATTGGGATTGGTTGGAGTGGAGATCGGTACGCACATTAACGATTGGAATCTATCCCATGAGAGAGTTTTCCCTGTTTTAGAGGCGTGTGAAAAGCTAGGGATGTGTGTGTTTGTCCATCCCTGGGATATGATGGGTAAGGAGAGGATGCCAGAGTATTGGTTGCCCTGGTTAGTGGGAATGCCTGCGGAATCCTCTTTGGCGATCTGCTCTTTGATTTTTGGTGGTGTGTTTGAACGATTACCGAACCTTAAAGTAGCATTTGCTCATGGTGGTGGATCTTTTCCTTCGACAATTGGTAGGATCGAGCACGGGTTTAATATGCGTCCAGATTTATGTGCAAAGGATAATGCTAAGAGTCCCAAATCCTATTTGGGAAAATTCTATTTAGATTCTCTCACGCATAGTCCAGAGGTACTTCGTTATATTATTGATCTTATTGGTGTAGATAAAGTGTGCTTAGGTTCCGATTATCCGTTCCCGTTGGGAGAGGTCAAGCCGGGTGAGCTTATCGAATCAATGAGTGATTTGAGTTTAGCGGACAAAGAGGCCTTGTTGCATGGATCTGCACTCAATTGGTTGGGTTTGAATAAGAATTTATTTGTTTAGGGAGTTTATAATGGAATTAGGATTAAGTGGGAAGAGAGCATTGGTTTTTGGCGCTTCCGATGGCATTGGTAAAGCCATTGCCGAGTCTTTGATTGGTGAAGGCGCTGAAGTGATTTTAAATTCACGGTCAGCAGATAAATTAGAGAAAACCGTAAGCGCAATTGGAGCTAAAGGATTTGTAGCTGGCGACCTTTCATTGAGTGGTGAAGGGGATCGAGTGGTTCAGCAAGCGATTAAAGAGTTTGGACCCGTTGATATTCTGGTGACTAATACGGGTGGGCCGGCAAAGAACAACTTTATGGATGTTTCTACCGAACAGTGGCAAACGGATTTTAATAGTCTATGGATGTCTACAGTGGATGCTGTAAAAGCCTGTCTCCCGGGAATGCAAGAGCGTCGCTATGGACGAGTGTTGATGATCACTTCTATTGCTGCGAAGGAGCCTCTTGTCGGTTTGACCACATCAAATGGATTACGGGCGGGCTTGAATGGTTTGTCAAAAACCATTAGCCAAGAGATGGCTTCCTTTGGAATTACCTCTAACGTTGTATTGCCTGGGTATACTAATACCGATCGATTAAAAGCTTTGAATCTCTCAGAGGAGCAAATTAAAAAAATGGTTCCTACCGGGCGTTTGGGTGAGCCGAAAGAGCTCGCTGATTTAGTTACATTTCTGGCATCGGAACGAGCGGCTTACATCAACGGCCAGGTAATAGCCGTTGATGGTGGTGTGCTGGGAAGTTACTAATTACTTAAGATGCTTTTTAAAAAATTCTAGAATGCGACCGATGTAGATGGCGCGGTTTTTTCTTTTACGAATACCGTGCCCTTCATCGGCAAATAGCACTAATTCTCCGTCCAGTCCTTTTTTCTCCATGGCCTCATAAAACTGAATGGCTTCTCCAGCTGGAACTCGTGGGTCGGTGGCTCCATGAACAATAAGTAAAGGATCTTGGATTCGATCCAAGTACGTGACCGGAGATAGCTTTTTAAGAGCTTCTAAATCTTTTTCTGGATCACCGTATTCTGTGACCCTTAAGTGACGTCTGTAGGGGCCAGTGTTTTCTAAAAAAGTGACCAGTGAGCTCATACCTACAATAGAAGCTCCTGCCGAGTAAGCGCCGGCAAACATGGTCATTGCAACATTGGTAGAATAGCCTCCATAAGAGCCACCCATAACTCCAATTTTAGGAGGTAAACCATTTACGGCCCAATGTTTCTTTATATAAAGTGAAGCATCTTCTATATCCGTTATGACTTTCAAGCGTTTGGGTCCATTATCAGAATTCAGCCATGATTTACTGTAGCCGGCACTACCTCGTACATTGGGTTGAACATATATAAAACCCGCCTCCATAAATAGCTGCTGGTAGGGGCTAAAATTTGGTCGGGCTTGAGCTTCAGGTCCTCCATGAAAGCTGACAATGACAGGGCAGTTAACATTGTTTGTGCATTGCTTCGGTCGCATAACGAACATTGGGATTTTGGTTCCATCTCGCGCGACATAGTGTTCTAGGCTAGGCTCAACGAACTTTGAAGTGTCGACTTCAGGACTACTGGGAACCACCCACTGATCTTTTTTTCCAGTCCGCCAATCGTATACATAGCTGGCTCTTGGGGATTGGGATTTGGAAACTCCAAAAACAGTGTACCTAGAGTTTGGCGTGGTGGAGCCAGCATAGGTATGAAGGACTCCTTTTGACCTTTTGAATGGTAGATTCATTGCTTTATAGTTGCGAGCGTTCATAGCATTCACTTCGGAATAGCCATCTCTATTTACAGAGTATAAAACTCGAGTTCGATTTTCATCGATACTAAAATCCTCAATGTTATAGCTCATTACGGGTGTAATCGGGTCGAACTTTCCATTTTTCAAAATATAAAGTCGGTGATACTCACCAAACTTATTGGTGCGCACTATGTATTCCCCAGGATTTCGTGCAAATTGCACAGAATATTGTTCCATTTCATCCTGTCCAATGATGGGCGTGAGCTTTCCAGAAGCTTCATTGAATAAAAAAACTTCTCGAGCGGTATTGCCTTTGGCATTGGCTAACAGTAGGTCTCCGTTAGGTCTATGGTCGGCCACCCACATGTAGCCTTTTATACCATCCATTAATTTGATAGAGGTTCGACTTTTAAGATCCATTTTGAAAAGATCATGTTGAGTGGGGTTTGTGGCATTCATTGTGTAGTAGAGATATCGAGAGTCTTTTGATAAAAACTGAAAGTTTGTGATGACTTTCTTTTTGCCGGCTAACAGTTCTAACGGACCACCTGAAGTGGGTTGAATGTACATGAATGGGTATTCATTTCCCTTTTCATCACGAGAGACAATGAGATATTTTCCATCAGAGGTGATCGCTTGAATATTGGTACTATCTTGGCCGCCGGTCATTTGAACTGGGAAACGAGAGTTTTTCGTGATCCTCCAAACCTGTCGTGTACCAGTAACACTCCAAGTGAAAAACAAATTCTTTCCATCGGGCGATAGCATTCCGAGACCAGGTGAGCGGACGTCTAGCATGGATTCAATGCGCGCAATATCTGATGATGGCAATGGTTTGGGTGCAAACTTCTCGAGAATGTTAGGAGAAACGGATTCAGCGCCATGACCGCTGTAACCGTTTTTCTGATTATGTGAACAACTGATTAAACCAACACCTAATAGTATGATTCCAAGTATCCTCATGGTGTTCCCCCTTTTAAGACCATGACTTTACCTCTCGCTGGGAGGAGGGGCAACCTAGGATAATGTGAGGTCTAGCGCGTCCAAGAGAAAAGGGAAATTACTCAGCGGTATCTCTCACTGAATGAGCTCTATAAGGCTCAAAAAATTCTATGATCCGCTCAAAAGCATCGAGTCGAATTTCATCACCTTCATTGAGGATTTCATGAGAGGCCCCTTCGATCTCCGCTAAATCAAAATCGCTTTTATTCAGAGTTCGTCCGCGATAGGTCTTGGCTGTGGTCTTTGTAAAGTTTTGCGCCTCCACCCGCTCGAAATATCGCTTTGTAGCACCGGGTGAAACAACAACATCTTCTGATCCGACTAAGAAGAGAGTAGGGATATCATAGGACTTCCAAGTGTGGGCCAAAGGCTGAAGAAAGTCCATGGCTCTCAGAACCCATCCTTTGCTCATTGCTCCTACATGGGTTTCTGGAACTAAAACTTTTAACCATTCGTTCACATTGTATTGTCCGGGAGAGTTGGTGTTTTCCCAGTAGTCTTCTCTTTGGCTGGCGATTCGAATGGAATAGAAATTGTCATCGGAGATTTTATTTTCGAATTCAAACAAGCACTCCATAGGTTTGGTATCTTGAGTTTTAAGATTGCAGTCGTCACCCAAAACAAAATCTATAAGTCCAAACTTGGCGTCTGACCCGAATATTCCCACGGTAGACATGGCAATGGACTCGACTGTTGTACGAGCACCGGGGAGATAGAAAGGGGACACGTTGCCGTAGGCGGAAATGTTGTCGGGCTTTAAACCTTTGCGGGTAATAAAGTCAGTAAGAATGGATCCGCCCGTGGAGTTAGAAAGCAAAAATATATTTTCAGGTGAATATTTTGAGTTAAGAATTTTAATGAGCTTCGAAAAGTCCTCCGCGTAGTGTTCAAAGCGATCCACATGGGCGGGTTGTTCACCGATGGCGTTGCCAATATAGAGAGGCGAGAGTCGGGAGCTTTCCCCTTGTCCTCGATGATCAATGATATAAACCGGGTTATAGCCTTCTTTTTGTAGGAAGTAGGCGACCTCTTGAAACTTAACAGCTGGCTCACCACGTCCCGGGGCAACGGCTACGGCATCTTTAACGGGTAGATCGGGGTTGTAGATTTCCAAGTAGGAGATACTCACTTCACAGGGCTCATCCACGCTTAGAGTTTCCGAAATTTCAGGATTGTTTTCTAAATAAAGTTGGCAATCCAGATTGGATACGCCTGGCATCTTCTTTGTTTTGGAGTATTCGTCCATGTAGGGGAGTATCTCTTCTACCCAGCGTTCATAGGTCTCTTTAGGAATCTCTTGCATGAGCTGTTCAAAGGCACTTAGCTCTGGTTGAGAAGATATTTCACTCAGTGCCCAATTTGGTACGCAAACTAGGGATATTACAAGGGAAAAACAGCTTGAGATGTAAGACAATCGCATTCAGGGTTCCTTTTTAAATGAACCCTTTATCAATGCATATTAGATACCAAAAAGAAGCGATTCAGCTATGGCTCTGATTCGCTCTTCTTATGAGGTGGGGTTTCGCCTAAATCCTTAGCGACCACGGACTCTAGGTGGTTAAGATCAAACCCATCTGGGGGCAGGGCTGGCAAAAAGGTGACTTCTACCGGCCGGCGAAACTGCTTTGGTAAAAAACCTTTACTAGCCCGACTAAAACTCGATCCCCAGAAGCCTTTTAAAGTAACTGGGACCACAGGAACCGGGTCCTTTTCCATGGCTTTGCTAATGCCCGGGCGAAAAGGTTGAAGAGTGCCGTCGTTGGTGAGATGGCCTTCTGGGAAAATGATAACGACTTCGCCTTCATTGAGTTCGTTAGACATCTGTTCGAAAGCTGATTGGAGTAATTTAGAGTTCTCACGAGCGCTGGCTATGGGGATGACTTTAGCTTGCTTTAAAATCCACTTGGCGATTGGAATTTCAAAGTAATCATTATGCATTACAAATCGAGCGGGTCTCTTGCAAGCTCCATAAATTATGAGCCAGTCCACGAAAGTGACATGATTAGAGGCCAGAAAAACGCCTCCTTCATGGGGGATGTTTTCTAGTCCTTTAGTTTTAACTCGGTATAGAATATTAGACAGAATCCAGCTGTAAAACCGAAGAGTAAATTCAGGCACTATAGAGTAGATGTATACAGCAACAATGATATTCATAACTCCAAAAGCTAGAAAAATCTGTGGAGTCGACATATCTAAACTGTAAAACAACATTACCGTGAGGCTGGATACGACCATAAAAAGTGAATTTATAATATTATTGCCAGCGATCACCCGAGAGATATTTTTGCTATCGGCACGCTCTTGAACCAGAGTATTTAGAGGAACAATAAAGAGTCCGCAGAAAATACACATCACTAGAAAAGTTATGAGAATGGACCATCCAATAGTGGTTTCTAAAAAAGGTACCATAGAGATGAGATTGTCGGCTGAAATGGGCCAGGTGGGGCGAATGAAATACAGAGCCACTAAAAAGAGTGTCATTCCCAGTGAGCCAATGGGAACCAGTCCAATCTCGACTCTTTTAAAGGAGAGCTTTTCTGCCAAGACAGAGCCTATTCCAATGCCCACTGTGAACATCGCTAAAAATAGAGTGGCTACAGATTGATCCGCACCGAGAAAATCTTTGCAGTAGATGGGAAGGACAGAAAGGACTCCGGCTCCAAAAAACCAAAACCAAGAGATTCCTAAAACAGAGTTCCAAACCGCCGGGGATTGGCGGCAAATTTTATAGAGTTTTTTAAACTCGGGCAGCGGGTTAGATTGAATGGTTAAATCTGGATCTCCCACTTTTACTTTGCCGACACCTCTACTTGTAAAGTAACCAACTACAGCAACTGCAATTAGGGCAATACCGATGTATGAGTCTATATTTTCAATTTTCGTGGAGATTCCCCCGACAATTGTTCCTGCCAGGATGGCAACATAAGTTCCCATAATTACGTAGGCGTTTCCTTCGGTGAGATCATCTTTGTTTAGAATGCTGGGGAGAATGCTGTATTTTACCGGGCCAAAAAAAGTAGATTGTAACCCCATAAAAAACAAAACTAGGAGCAAGGGGCCGTACCAGCTAAAATAGATGCCAATGGCTGCGATGATCATTACAGCCACTTCCCATAATTTGGTGACCCGCATGATTTTGGACTTTTCGTACTTATCGCTGATAAGGCCGGCTAGAGGAGAAAATAAAAAGAAGGGCAAAATAAAAATTCCACCGGACAGTGCCACTAAGGATTTTTCATCAAGTCCCATGACCGTTACACCTCTATAGGCGATGAGCATGAGTAGAGAGTTTTTAAAGAAGTTATCGTTAAACGCACCTAAGAATTGAGTCCAGAAAAAGGCACTGAAGTTTTTATCCGTCGTTATAAAGGAAAGACGCAAAATAGACCTCTCTTAAGTTGAATAGATTCATTATCGACCTTGATTGACTATATTGTCACTGACATAATGCGAATATGTTTTACCTTTTAGTATCTCTTTTTCCAGCGTTGTCTTTACTGTCTATGCACTCCGAAAGTTTGGAGTTTGTTTTCGCGCCAATGATTTATGGATTTATAGTCATTCCTATTTTTGACAGTGTGCCTTACAAATCGCAATCGAAGTGGCCGCGTTGGGCACTGGATGGGTTTCTCTATTTTGTGTGTTTCAGTTATCTATTGATTTGGGCTTATTTTATTTTTGAATCGAAAAGTATGCCTTTGGAATTGTTAATTTATAGAGCTCTCAATCTGGGAGTGATGGGCGGAGTCATTGGTATTAATTGTGCTCATGAGTTGGGGCATCGATTCACTCGGTGGGAGCAAAATTTCTCTAAAGTACTACTTTTCACCACTCAGTATATGCATTTTTTTATAGAACATAATCGCGGACACCATAGAAATGTGGGAACTCACGAGGATCCAGCAACAGCAAGGTTTAATGAATGGGTCTATGCCTTTATCCCTCGCTCAATGTTTGGAACTTGGTACTCAAGTTATAAAATAGAGGGTAAGCGAAAAAGTTTTTTCTCAAATAAGGCGATACAGTGGACACTTTTGCAGTGGGGATTTTTAGTAGTACTCGCTCTATGGAGTTTCAATGCTTTTATTGCTGCTGTGATATATTCGGTGATGGCTATTTTTCTTTTGGAAACGGTAAACTATGTGGAACACTATGGCCTTTCAAGAGAACTTGTAAATGGTCGGCCCGTACGAGTGACACCGAAGCACTCATGGAATTCCAACCACTTTATGAGTCGGGCACATCTTTTTGAACTTTCAAGACATAGCGACCATCATGCGGATGCTAAAAAGCCTTTTATGGAATTACAATCCCTTGATGAAGCTCCGCAATTACCTGCTGGCTATGCTTCTATGGTACTGCTTGCATTGTTACCGCCTCTTTGGTTTTCAATTATGAATCGAAGAGTTCTTAAGTACCAACCTGGAGCAGATAGGGTTTATCAATAGTAAAAGACCTGCTCTTCTCTCTAATGAGTGGTACAACATAATTTATTATGAGAGATCTGACCCAAGGTGATGTTAATAAAAATTTGATCAGTTTGGCATGGCCCATGATCGTAGGGATCCTAGCTGTAATGGGTTTCAATATTGTGGATACCTATTTTGTCGGACTATTAGGTACCACTGAGCTGGCGGCAATGAGTTTTACTTTTCCAGTGGCCATGATGGTAAGTAGCATTGGTATCGGTCTATCTATTGGAATGTCGAGTTTGGTTTCCCGGTCGGTAGGATCGGGTGATATGAGCCGCATCCGAGGTGTGGTTACCGATGGTTTAATTTTTTCCGTCTTTATAGTTGTTGTACTTTCCATTCTTGGGATTTCAACAATGGATATTGTGTTCAAAGCCATGGGTGCTGACGGTGAGACCCTGGTGCTCGTGAAGCGGTACATGAGTATTTGGTATTTTAATATTGTTTTTGTGGTGGTTCCCATGGTGGGTAATGGCGCTATTCGAGCGTCCGGCGATACAAGAACACCCATGATTATTATGTCCATTGCAGGTTTGGTGAATGTGATTTTAGATCCCATCCTAATCTTTGGCTGGGGACCATTTCCACGGTTAGAACTAGAAGGAGCAGCTTATGCCACAGTGGCCTCTCGGGCCACCACTTTGGTTGCAGCGCTCTATTTTTTACATTTCAGAGAGGGGTTTCTGCGCAAACCGTTTGGAGACCTCAAAGAAACTTGGAAACACTTTAAAGAAGTCGCGCAAGTGGCTATTCCTGCGGGTATGGGTCACGCGATTAACCCGGTATCCACGTTTATTGTTACGGCCATGATTGCAATCTATGGTGATGCGGTGGTAGCAGGTTTTGGTGTGGGGACTCGTCTAGAAACTTTGTTTTGTATTATTATCTATGGCCTTTCTGCGGGACTAGCTCCTTTTGTGGGGCAAAACTTTGGAGGCCTTAAGAAGCAGCGTATTCTTCAATCCATTCGGTCGGCGAACTTATTTTCCATAGGTTGGGTTGTCGTTTCTTTGGTGTTTATGGTTCTACTAGGTGATCGACTTATTGAAGCTTTTAGTAACGACTCAGTGGTGCATGATATTACGGAGAGTTATATTTTTATCGTTCTACCGTCTTTGATCCCATTTGCAGTCATGCATAATATTAACTCGTCGTTCAATGCTATGGGGCGCTCAACGGTATCGTTGATCATCTCTTTTTTGCGGATGATTGTGATCTATGTTCCGTTGGCATTGGTTTTAAGAGAGAGTTTTGGGCACAAAGGTGTATTTTACGCCGCCGCTATTTCCAATGTGATAGCTGGGGTTGTTGCGTGGTACCTCTTTCGAAAACTCTATATTAATAAAAAAGAGTTTTCTGAGGTACGCATTGCTAGCGATTGATCATGGATGAATCGTAGGGTTCCGGGGAAACCTTTTTCAAGAAAAACCACGGGATAATACTCGAGCCAATAGTATATACGATCAGACCGGAGACAAGATACCCAGAAGCATTAAATTGTTCCCTCAAGACAGTGGCAATAACTAGTCCAAAAATAAGTGTGGGCAATAGTGGTATAGAAATCTTTAAGCTGTCATCTAGGGTTCCTCTTAGGAATAACCAAATTGAGGACATAACTTCCAACATGCGAATGGGAAGGAAAATCATGAGGAAGGCAATACCGACTCCAAACCCCTCCCAAGACAAGATCTCTGTGGGAAAGGTGAGGCCTGCTCGATAAAAATAGAACGGAACAAAAAACGAAAAGAAGAAAGATACACTATAGAGCACTTTTTGAGACTTTTCGTGTTCAATAAAGTGGCGAAATCGCCCCGCAGTCATGCCCACAATAAACGCACCAACAAGGTAGTAAGTCCCCAGTTGTTTGGTGATCACTCCGCAGAGGAGGGCAATTAGAATCAAGAAAGTCACTTCGCTGTCGGGAGCAAAAGGAGCAATCTTCACCAAGAAAAACTTAAATAGAACAGGCAGGATCAATACCATCCCAATCAGTGTCCCTGTTGATATGAGGAACTCCTCCATAGATTCCGTTTGTAAAATGAAAAACAGAAGGAAGATGGCCACCAGTTCTTTGGCGATGGCTTTTGACTGAACCCATTTTTCTTGATTGGGCGAAAGTTCATACCCACGGAGTGAGTTTAATATAAAACCGGTAGATGGAGTCATAAGTCCTAATGCGAGAACCAGGGCCACTCGAAAACCAGTATCAAAGATATAGCGGATTAAGATGGCGATAATAACAATGAGCGCTATGGATTTAAGGAGATTTTTGACTAAGACATTCGCATCTTTCTTTAGTTCATCGATATCCACTTCCATACCGGCAAATAAAAACAAAGAGGTAATACCAAGTCTAGAGAGCATAAGTAGCAATTGGTCTTCTTTAAACCATCCCAATGTCAAAGCGGTAACGAAACCTAAAGCCAATGCCGTTAAGGCCGTAGGAATGCGGAATCTAAGAAGAAGTTTAGGGAAAAGTAATATCACCGAAAACAAAATAAAATATTGAAAATCCAGAGAAAGTTGCATGCGAAGAGTCTAGCAGAGATCCCTGGGAGCGGGCATATAAATCGATAGCCGGACATTCATAACTCGCTAGGACTTTAGGCGGGGTGGAGTAGGGATGGGCAACAAGATCTCAAAATCAATCTCCTAAATATCTGATTTAACTTTAAAAAATAGAATCTCTAAAAACCTACATGGGGCTCAAAAGAAGTGTAGCTAGATAAGTTATTGGATTTTGTTTAATCACTAATAGTTATATGGAAAGATGAACTGGATGTATATTATGCTAAGTTTAAGCCCAAAGATAATTAGCATTAAGGAGAATTTCCATGTCGACCACTCTCGTTTCAAATTCGGATTTGATTATGCCTGCCATTGTGTATGGAACGGCTTGGAAAGAAGACAGAACCGCGGATTTGGTTGAATTGGCATTGAAAAAGGGGTTTCGCGGAATTGATACAGCTTGCCAGCCGAAGCACTATAATGAACCCGGAGTGGGTGAGGGTATTCAAAGAGCAATGAAGAACGGTCTAAGTCGCGAGGATCTATTTATACAAACAAAGTTTACCGGTGTGCCGGGGCAGGACCCTTCAAATATTCCTTACGATCCATCACTCCCAGTGTCAGAGCAGGTGAAAGAATCTTTTCAGATGTCCCTAGAAAATTTAGGAGTGGAGTTTATTGATTCTCTGGTATTGCATGGCCCCTTACCGGACTGGAAAGACACATTAGCTGTTTGGAAGGCTATGGAGGACATTGCAAAAACAAATCAAGTGGGCCAATTGGGAATCAGCAATTGTTATGACCCGGATATGTTGCAAGAGCTCTTGGATCAATCGGACGTGATTCCGTCTGTATTGCAAAATCGATTTGTTGAGGAAACCGGTTATGGGGTGGATGTGCGAAGTATTTGCCGTGATCAAGGAATTGTTTTTCAGTGCTTTTGGACTTTGACAGCAAACCCGCACATTTTGTCCAGTGGTCCGGTCAAAGATGCCTCTCGAGATCATGGTGTGACCCCGGCTCAGGTGTTTTTTAGGTTTCTCAATCAAATGGAGATTCAAATTTTGACAGGAACCACAAGCGAATTACACATGTCACAGGATTTAGCGATCTTTGAATTTGAACTCAATGGGAGCCAGATGGAGCAGATACAGGCTTTGGGCCCATTCTAATCCTTAAATTTGCATTGCGCGCTGCTATAAGTGGGCCGGTCAGAGGCTCCACCGATGGACGAAATCGCTAAAAAATCGTAAGACTAGGGCTCACATTTTCTTAAAAAGGATCATAGAGCTATGGCGGATAAAAATACAATCATGTACACAATTACAGATGAGGCGCCAGCGTTAGCAACGTACTCATTTTTACCAGTGGTTCAAGCCTTCACGAAGACGGCAGGCATTCAGGTTCAGACCAAAGACATTTCTTTGGCCGGTCGAATTCTTTCACAGTTTCCTGATCGCTTAGATGAAGGGCAAAGAGTTGTGGATGCATTGACGGAGCTGGGAGAGCTGGCAAAAACACCTGCTGCGAATATTATTAAATTGCCAAATATTAGTGCCTCTATACCACAGTTAAAGTCAGCGATTAAAGAGTTGCAGGAGCATGGGTATAAAATTCCAGATTTTCCTGAAGACCCAAGCAATGAGGAAGAAAAAGAAATCCATGCTCGTTACAGTAAAGTGTTGGGAAGTGCGGTGAATCCAGTTCTTCGAGAAGGTAACTCTGATCGTAGAGTGGCTAAGGCTGTAAAGAATTTTGCAAAGAAAAACCCACACTCCATGGGAGAATGGTCTAAAGATTCAAAAAGTCATGTAGCACACATGTCACAAGGGGATTTTTACGGATCGGAAAAGGCGGTTGTTGTAGCCAAAGATCAAAACTTAAAAATCCAATGGGTAGGCAATGATGGTTCGACAAAAACTTTAAGAGAGAGCGTTCCTGTTCTCGCCAATGAAGTGGTCGATGCTTCAGTCATGAGTTGTAAAGAGTTACGTGCCTTCATCAAAAAGGAAATTGAGGCAGCAAAGGCTGAGGGGATTCTCTTTTCCTTGCATATGAAAGCCACAATGATGAAGGTTTCCGATCCCATCATCTTTGGACATGTTGTCTCTGTCTATTATGAGCAAATTTTTGAAAAGTATGGCGCTCAATTAGATGAGTTGGGAGTAAACCCCAATAACGGAATTGGTGATCTCTACTCTAAGATTTCTAAATTACCAGCTGAACTTCAAGCTGAGATTAAGGCCGAAGTGGAAGCTCTTTACAAGCAGCAGCCACCTTTAGCTATGGTGGATTCGGATAAGGGCATTACGAATCTTCATGTACCGAGTGATGTGATTATCGATGCCTCTATGCCAGCAATGATTCGCTCTTCGGGTAAAATGTGGGGCGCTGATGGTAAACTACACGATGCCAAGGCCATGATTCCTGATAGAAGCTATGCCGGGATTTACCAAGAGACGATTGAGTTTTGCCGAACGCACGGAGCCTTTGATCCTGCGACGATGGGTAATGTGTCTAATGTGGGCTTGATGGCAAAAAAAGCGGAAGAGTATGGCTCCCATGACAAAACTTTTGAAATTGAAGCGGATGGAAAAGTTCAAGTTGTTGATGCGGAAGGCACTGTTCTTATTGAGCAAAGCGTAAGCCAGGGAGATATCTTCAGAGCTTGCCAAACAAAAGATGTAGCTATTAAAGATTGGGTTAAATTAGCGGTTGGCCGAGCTAAGGCAACGGGGCAGCCGGCGATTTTCTGGCTAGATGCTCAAAGAGGTCATGATGCCGAGCTGATTAAAAAAGTGGAAACTTACCTAAAGGAACACGATACCAATGGTCTGACTATTGAGATTAAATCTCCAGTAGAGGCCATTAAGTACACTTTAGAGCGTGTAAAGAAGGGTGAGGACACCATTTCAGTGACAGGAAACGTGTTACGGGATTATCTCACGGATTTGTTTCCCATTCTAGAGCTGGGAACCAGTGCAAAGATGTTATCCATTGTTCCGTTGCTAGCTGGTGGTGGTCTTTTTGAGACCGGAGCGGGCGGTTCGGCTCCTAAGCATGTTCAGCAGTTTATGGAAGAAAATCATTTGCGTTGGGATTCGTTAGGTGAATTTTTGGCGTTGGCGGTCTCCATAGAAGATTTAGCTATAAAAACAAATAATTCAAAAGCTAAAGTGTTGGCTGCAGCATTAGACGGTGCTAACGAGAGTTACCTTAACAACAATAAGTCGCCTTCTAGAAAAGCGGGTGAAATTGATAACCGAGGGACGCATTACTACATTGCTACTTATTGGGCTCAAGGCTTGGCCACTCAGAACGAGGATGCCGAGTTAAAAGAGATTTTTACTCCAGTGGCCGAAACCTTAGTTTCTAATGAAGAAGCAATTATGGGTGAGCTCAATGGTGTTCAAGGTAAGTCGATGGATATTGGTGGATACTTCCAGCCAGATAATTTAAAAGCCAGCGAAGCTATGCGACCGAGTGCAATGTTTAACAAGGTTATCGACGGGATCTAAAAAATCTACGGCTTTAAAAATGAAACTTTTAACTGGACGAGGCTTTGCCCTCGTCCTTTTTGTTCCACCAGTACTTTTTCTTTTTGCTGTCCGAGTGACCGGATTTTTTGTTCACCCAATCTCTAAAAGCGAGATTAATGTTTGGGATTTCACAAAAGGTATTAATGTAGTCTTCCATTTTCCTTTGCACGGATAATCGTAGTAAATTTTCCAGATCGCATTTTGTATCCAGCATGTGTACAAGGGCTTGAGACGCCATGTAGTGGTATTTTATGGAAACTTGCGATTGCTTGAATGGATGTGTGAGTGATGCAATATCATTAGGGAAGGGTTGGCTTTTTAACCATTTGTAATCCACTGACTTATACCCAGCCAGATGATTGGCAAAGCCTTCTTCTAACCATTGCGGGATAGCTCCCGAATACTTTTGGAAAAAGATAATATGCACCATCTCGTGGCCCAGAACCTGATCAAAATTTTTATCATTCACTCTCGGGCTTAAATGAATCACCTGTTCGGATTTTGATTTTACTGTGACAGCTCGAGGCAAAGAACCCAACGATTGTGCGTTCTTAAATGCTTCTTCAGAGGTGTAGAAGTACACATTGATTCTTCTTGTGGACCACTCCAGTTCTCTTTGAATTTTGCGAATCACTTTTTCTGCTCGGTTTCTTTTTAGCCAAGCGGGGGAGTTGTGAAACAAAGCTTCATTGGTAACTATAGGCTCACTTTTAGAGGCAAAAGCTCTATCAGCAACGGCAGATGATCCTACGGATACAAGTAGGGACAAAATAAAGCGAATCATGGAATACTCCTCATTTGAAAGAAATATTCTCATACACACTCCAATCCCTGTCCACTGGTGCGGACCTACTTTTGGGACTCATCGCGTTTAAATCGACTCCTGTTCGGGAATGGCAGGTCCACTGTAGATCTGAGAGTCTTGACCTTCCCGGTACTCAATAAAGTGAACAGAGATCTGTGCATCTTCTTGTTGCAGTAACTCCGGGTCAATGTTCTCACTGATCATAACTGTATTTTTCCTAGCATCGTAAAACCATCCATTGCTTCTATTGTTGGGAAGCATGGTGTCTCCATAGAACACCTCAATCAGGTAACCTTGAGATCGGTAAGGATCGTTTTCAAAGTCCGCATGGGGGTCAAATTGTGGACGGGTTTCATCGCCGAGGTAAACTTCCTTTTTCAGTACTCGTTTTTTAATATCATTACCGATCTCAGCCAGTTTTTCACCCCAGGTGCTGGAGCCGATATCCAATTCTTTAGGGATAGATTGAGCCACGGCATCTCGATCGCTGGGCAATGCTTGTCGGGACGCTTCAATAAACTGTCTTATGCGACGGCTTTCGGGTTCAAAACTGGTAACGTTGTTTCGAGTGCGATCGGAAGGATCTTTTCTTCGGCACTCTCTACTACGGGAAAAGTCTGTGCTCTCCTTTGGGCAAAGTAGACCCACCACCAGAACATCATTAGAACGACTTTCGACTATACTTTCAAAAAGGCTTTGAGGGTTTAAATCTTCTTCACTGTCCGCATCCGTTAGCGGGATAATGACTAGCAAACTGTCTTCTCTTAAAAAGCCAGAGTTTGCGGCCGCCACAGCTGGAGTTTCTGGCCAGATCGCACCCTGAATAGGAGAAAGAGATTCTTCGTATTCAGGGCCATAGGCCACCTTGCTATATACAAGGTCAGTACTCTCGGACTCAGGGGTCTTAATGTTTTTAGATTCATAGTCCACTAGAAGTTCATACTCCGATCGGTATTGCTGGTCATATTTCATCACCTGAAACAAGGACGGCAAATAATCCAGCGTGGATTTAGTTACATATCTAGGGGAGTTCCACATTCTCTCGCCACTGTTGTTCTTTAGCGGTATCAACTCTCCTTTATCCAAATAGAGAATAGATTTCCCGTCATTGGGGTCTATTTTAAATACCCCATCTTCATCGTTAGTATATCGACTGGAATCAAAGATGGTGGTCGCGGCAATATGGTAGTCCATAATGGTGTTCTGTGAGAGAGCCTCAACAAAGCTTTGAATGTTGGATTGTAAAGTAAGAATATCTTCTTCCATACTTCTTGAATTATCGATGATAAATAAAATATCCACTCGAGGATTATAGACCACATCCAATCCGGTAGAGGTGGCTTCACCTTTTACTTTAGGTTGAGGTTTTGGATCCGGCAGTGGGGGAGCCATTAACCGAGGCGATTCTTTGTCCGCACAAGAGAGTACAAGCAAACTGGTAAATAGTAAGATTAAAGATTTCATAGATTGACCTCCTTTTTGTAGAGGGCTGTGGGGCAGGACGAAGTACTGGCTTCAAAGCTATTAAGTTCGTCCACCCAAATTTCTGAGTCTGTTACTGGAAAACTGAGGTAATCAGTGCCGTCAACTTTAGCTAACTTTTTAACGGGCGCTGTGGGTTTGTTGTTTTGTTCATACACTCTTTGGATGATTTCCGCTTCAACGATAAGTAACTTGTCGATGTTCTTTTTTATTTTGTTCAATTCAATTTGTGCCAGTTTTTTAAGTCGGGTAGAGATTCTATTGGCAATGCGTTCGCTTTGGACGGAATCGTTTTTGTACTGCTCGAGCTTTTTATAAAGGATTGAAAGTTTAACATCTCTAAAATGGTAAAAGGGGAGGCTCATCGCAAAAGGAGCAGAGGACTCAAAATCTACTTTTCGAGTTTTTGCGAGATGTAGCAGTTTTCCTAGGGCGGGGTTTTGTCCAGTGCTCGCTAGCAACTCTAGATCTCGGATGCGATCTCTATACCGTTCTTTAAACTGAGCGATGGTTTTAAACACACCTTCGTAGTCACAAACAAAGTATCTGTTTACTGCAGATAAGTAATACACTTCCGAATTTACATGTTGATCAAACACTGGTGCGAGTAAGGTCATAGTTTGTTCCATAGACTTGCTGAAATCACCAGCACGTAAATAGGCCCATGCTTTTTCTTCGATGGATTCCAACCATAAGTCCGATGATTTAGGGACTCTATTGTAATATTTGATGGAATTTTTTAGATCACCGCGATCATAGTAGACTCTGGCGATTTGCATACTGACTTGATCCGGTTTAAAGCCACGCTTTTCTAAGGCTTTTAACTGTCGCAAAGAGCGAGTTTTTAAATTCGAGATGGAATTCTTTTTAGCATCCATAAAGATGCGTTCAGAGCTTGTTGCAAAACTCGCCTGAGAAAAAATTAAAATGGTTATACTGATGAATAATTTAAACATTGTAAATCCTAAATAAGCCAACCTAAGCTCAGCATCACAGTGAGCATGTCCTGCTCTCTTGGATCTTGTTGTAGCTGATCTTTGTAGGTTTGGTAATTAACCTCTAGTCGGGTACTAAAATGATTGGATAGCCAAACTCCCAAACCACCACCATAGATCATGGCACTGCTTGATCCACTGTCGAGCTTTACCTGACCACCGCCAATGAGCGTATAAATATCAAATTGGGCAACAGCACTATCAAAGAAATTAAGTTTTCCATACAATGGGTACCAGCTGAGAACGGCATATTGTGCCTCTAGAGGACGATCTACACTTGGAAGGTTTGTCGAGTTCACTTCATCAGCTAAAACTAAACCAGAATTCCGGTCGAAGATCTCTTGCCCTTCGCTATTCAAAGAGTTGTCGAATTTGGTATATCTAACCCCTAAAGACCACTTTGGGGTGATATGGAAGTCGATCAATCCACCTAAACCCGTGGTGTTCGTGTAAGCGCTTCCTCCAGAATAGGCTCCATAGTTTATCCCAAGCTCCAGTCTTAAATCTCGGTCTACAGCTCGTTTCTGTACCACTCTGACTTTGTGTCGAGATTTATAAGATCTCACCTTTTTAAGTATATCTTTGTCAGCTCCTAAAGAGTTCATCGATTCGCTGGCAGATTTTTTTGAAGTACGGGCCGCGTAGCTTGGTACGGCCAGTAGAATAGCTGCGATTAAAAAAATGGTTTTAGAGGTTTTCATTTAGTTCTCCTCACTGGAATGAAAGAAAATAGAAATAGGATCTATTGCTAATGACTCTACAACTCTCGAAAAAGCTATGGAGTGAGTATTGCTTGGCTCAAGTACAAGTTGTAATGGAACAGATTCTAAATTTCGATTCTCATTTGTCTGATTAAGAGTGCCAATGATTTTCCATTGAACTTCGTCAACGGCTATAATTTCGATGGATTCAAAGTTGTCGCTAGGTATAGCTTTTAAGCTAAATCGGTAGTCCTCCGACCACTTTCCAGCGATCGAAGCTAACAATTGAAAGCTCATATTTGGTTTCGCAATGACCGACTCATCAGAAGTAAAAGTAAGCATTTCAGGATCGATACCGTACTGGACTTCAAACGCGATGGTTTTTGGTTCAATGGGTTCATATTCGGGTTCAAAGTTTTGTAGTTCCGGGTAGTCCGCAACGGGATCCTTTCCGGAGTAACATCCTGAAATGCTTAAAAGTAACAATACTAAAATAAAATTCTTCATAATTTATCTCCTAGCCAAGTAGCCCTTTTGCAATTGAAAAGGGTAAGTGACTTTTACCTTCAAATTTCCTACAGGTTTTGGAAACTTCAATGTCTTCATTTGTGAAATCATACAGTTTTCAACCGACTTATAGTTCAAGCTGGAACTTTTAACTTGTGCCGTAGAGACTCTTCCGCTGGGGCTAATAATGAAGTGAAGAGACACTCGGCCAGACAATGTGGGTTTTGATTGAAGGCCCTTTTCATAACAGTAAGTGAACTTTCCTTTATTCCTTCTAATAACGGCGTCAACCAGACTTCTATCTAAGCCACCTTGAACTAGAGCCTCTGTATAGAGAGGTTGTGAGTAATTTCCGCCGCCACCTTTTATGGTTTGCTCTCCATAAGCTGCGGATCCTCCGCCACCCACACCACGAGTGGAGTAGCCCTGTTGGTAGCGACCTACCGATTTTCCATTTCCATAAGCGGACTTCTTAAGACCTTTTCCATAAAGGGTTTTAACTGGTCTGCCAGATCCCGATTTATCTGAGAAACCCCGTCCCGAAGCTCCAATAGAGTTTAAATTCGCCCCGGCGATCTTTTTCGACGAGGAGTTGAGAGCAGCCAATGCTCCAGATGCTTTTCCTTTGGAAGACTTGTTTCGCACACGACTAATGCGTTGTTTTTTGGAAGAACCTCTAGAACCATATCTCTTCTTGGAAGAGACCTTCTTCTTCTTTGCACCCACTCTATTTTTAACACTGCGTTTTTTCTGATTGAACTTCGCATACTTTCTATTTTTCTTAGCTTTTTTAGGTTTAGACTTTCGAGCCTTCGTAGTACCCACTTTCTTTGTTTTGATCTTCTTTTTAACCGGTCGTATTTGCTTTACCACACGAACCACTTCAATTTCAGTATCCGTGGAGTCCTTCAGGAAGTACCCGAGTGCGAAAACCAGAACTAAAACTGCAATGTGTCCAATGAAAGACCATCGTAATGACTCTTTGTAGAGACTGGAAGAGTCTTCTTCAATCACTATCGACTTATCAAAAACTTTGGGGTCACTTTCAAAACTGAAGCAAAGCCCGTTCATTAGATCTACGGATGCTTTTTTCACTTCTGATTTTGTAACGCGAGCAATGAGATTAACGGGTGAGGGATGGTTCTTCATTTCCCTTTCCGTTGTGAAAAAGAGAATTTTTTTGTCGTGTCTATCGAACGCAATAAACATCCCACCACGATGATTCCATTCAACAGTACGAACTATCGATCCATTAAGTTTTAATACAAAAATACCATTTTTACTTTGAGACATATTAATCCCGCCTCATTTCTTCCGTAATACGATCACGAAAATGTTTTCTAATAGAAATGAGGCTATTCAGCTTCTTTTCTTCCTCAATGACAATGGCTGTTTCGCCGGGAGTATTATAGCGTCCGTTCACATTAAGCCCATTAAATCGCATATCTGTGCTCAAGTTAGACTTATTTTTAGGAGTTTTAATTTTTTCAGCAAAACTCATGGTTGTAAAACAAAGTAGAAAACCCAAAAGATATTTACTCATTGGTGACTCCTTTTATCTGAATGAGTCGAAGATCCAGATAGCTATGTAAGGTACTTAGATTGTGATATTCCATGTAGCTCTGTAACCTTCTTACATTTTCAGTCTCTAAAGGCTCCTTTTTAAGCTCGGCCCATACAGAAGATAGACTAATGTTTGCAAAAGGTTCCTTTTCGCTGCGTAAATCTTTAGATGCTCTTTTAAAAGAATAAGGTGAGGACTTTTCAAAGTGCTTTAGCTGACCAGCAATGACACTTCTTTGGTTTTTGGTTGAGTTCTTATATAGTGACTTCACCATTTTAAATTCATTGTTGCGATCCCATAGGTCTTCAGACTTTTCCATAAGCTTATTAGATCGCTCTTCATAGGGGACAACTTTCTCAGCTAGCTGATCTTTGTAGCGACTTCGTTCTTTGCTGCTCAATCCATTAGGGACGGGTAATTTTTTTAGTTCAGATGCGGTTCGCTTATACAGTTCTCCAACAAAGTCGAGAACATAAGCTTGATAAAGAATGTCCCCGGTACGAGAAGAATTTTTGATAAAACCTTCCGATTCATTTATAAGCTCAATGCGTCGCTCGATACCTTTATTTATTAGATACTGATTAGCAGATGAAATTTTGTGTCGATCCACTTTTCTTTTGAAAGTGAGTAAATCGGCTAAGAGAATCTCTCTTTGCAAGATCTGTCCATAAGCTGAATTTCTCACACGCTTGTACTTCAACAGCTTTTCTACATGTTTTCGACTGGGTCTTTTTGCATAAGCTTCGAGACCGAGATCAGCGAGCTGATCTGGAGTGTATAAAAGTTTATTAAAGTCTTTATCGATTCGAGTCCATGGATTTTTTGATCTCATCGCTAGGTGTGATCTTACTGAATTGGCTTTCTTGCGACTTGGTGTGTATTTTATGAAGTTTTCGTAATGCTTACTCGATTCAATGTTTGCTAGTTCAGCCAGCATACCAAGTTTAAGTTCACGGTCGGCGCGACTCATGCCATGATTATCAATGGCCTTAAAGGTTTTGTAGGCACTATAGAATTTAAGCTCCAGTTCATAAACAAGTTGTAGATTCGCCCTTGCAAAGTCTAAGTCTCGAGTCCTAACTCCTCTTAAGGCTATGATTTTTCTAGAGGCGCGTTTCACTTCGTTAAGGTTCTGGATTCTCAACGCCAGAGCAATCTGAAGCTTGTGATACTTCACTTTTGTTGAAGTATTAAGATCTGCAAAGGAATAGGTTCTTAATCGATCTAGTGGCTCTTTGAGATCATTGTCTTTAGCGTCTTTATTTTGAATACGTTGGTTGGCCAAATTAAAGCAAGCCGTTCTTGCAATGATCTTAAACTCTTTTCGTCTATTTTTAATCCGTGTGGAGTAGTTTAAGGCACGCTCCTCCAAGAGCTCGTGGCGCTTTTGAATGGCTAAAATGTCGAGTCCTAAATCAGCAGATTTAGTTTTTAAGGAAAGGGGAGCGTCTTTCATTTCTACGATTGTATGAAATCGCTCAGTGGCGGACTTATACCGTTTCTCTTTGTAATCCAAGTGAGCAATTTGGTATTTCACTTCAATGGATTTTTTACTACTAGGTTCAAACTCTAAATAAGTATTGTAAGTATCTCTCCGCAGTTTGTCATTTTTTGAATCTTCGGCCGTTTCTATCATGTCGGACAGTGCCGAAGATCTAAGTTTTTTGTTGTTTTCAGATTTTTTAATTGCTGAAGCATACAGCGCTACAGCGGTTTTATGCTTTTTAGCTTTTCGATTTTGAACGGCGGCAATATAGAACACCCCGGGATCAGATTCGAATACTTTCAGATAGTCATTAATTGTATCAGCAAACGCAACATCCACTTTATCTCTAGAATCCTTTTCCCAGTGAACAATAAAGTTTTTAAATCGCCCCTTGGTTTCTTTGCATCTGGAATCGTTACAGTCAGAGTCGCTCCAAGCTTTTAAAGCAGATTTAAATTGCTTGGAGGCTTGCAGTGGCTGTCCAAGAAAGTATAGAGACTGTGCCAATCTCACTTTTGCTTCTATATCTCGTTGTTGCGGTATTTTTTCGTTAAGATAATGACCCCATACACGAACCGCTGAAGCCCATTGACCGGTTCTTTCTGTCTCTACAGCCAGGTTATAGATATTTTCTTTCTTTAAATGGTCAGGGCTCAGCTGAACTACAAGTTCCACATGGCTGTTATAAACAGGTTTTCTGGCGATAAAAGTTATGAAGTCTCTTGAGACGTCTTCATGGAAAGGTCTGTTATAAGCCCCATCTTTCTCAAGAAGAGAAGCTGTTTTTAGAATTTTAATGAGAGTATTGGTGCCTTTTTTAGCACGTCCTGAGTTCATCTGTGACCAGGCAATGCGGTAGTAGGCCATCGGATGCATAGAGCTAGGAATGCCTTTTAACGACTTTTGAAATCCCTCTAAGGCGAGTTTGTACTTTCCCGAAGTGAAATCGATCTCAGCGATGCCATAGTAGGCAAGGCCTATGAACATTTTAGCTCTATATTTTTGCGATTCTTTTAATAGTCTCCAATACTGTTTTCTCGCCGTTTTTGGACGGCCAATAATCTGATTGAGATGTCCTATTTGAAGAATCATTGGAAGTCGATCTTTATCTCGAGTGTGCTTCAATGATCTCTCATAGTATTGTATGGCTGTGAGCCTTTGTTTGCGGCTTAGGTTGTTGTTCTTGGACTGAGCCTTCATTTCTTCTAAAAAAGTAAGCCTGGCTTTTTCTGCGTACAGGTCACCCAACCTTTTATTTAGGTCGTTAGACTTTACTGTCCCGTCCTTCATTAGTGTTAATGCTTTTTCAAATTTAGATATGACGGTGTTATATCCATCAAGATCCATTTTGCTAGCCGAACTGCAAATAGATATTGTGATTATAAAAGAAACTAGAAAAATAGACTTATTCATGATTGCGGACTCCGTATCACGGCAAATTGAACTTCTTCAATTCCATGTAGCGAACATTCCTCAACCAGGGGAGATAGATCGCTAAACGGAGTGCCTTGGTCGGTCATTATGGTAAGTCTCGATTTTTCACCCTTAGTTTTATTGTTGTCTGAATAAGCTTGTAGTTTTTCAATCAACTGGTTCTTGCTCACTCTCTTGTCGTCTATAAAAAGTCCATGATTTTTAATTTGTACGACAAAGCCCGGATCAATGGATTTTCCATTTACAGCATGAGGCAATTTCATGTCCTTATCAAATTCAGTGATGGAGTTAGGAGTCACACTATGAATGAGTAAGTAGATGACAAGAATTGCAAATACATCAACGAGAGGAGTAAGAATCGGAGAAGATGCTAGAGATCTTAACACCGAAACCTTTCGCTCTGGTCGGAGCATTTCAGACTGCCGTATAAGGCTATCAGTCTCATATTGTCTAATAATACTTTTCATTTCATCTCTCTATATTGGTGAAACACCAACGTTAATGTTTTGCTTTGACTTTAAAATATCCATAACCTGTATGATGGAATTGAGTGCCGTCGTAGAATCTGGAGCGAGGATCGCGCTATCTATCTGCGGATGGCGTTTCACTAAGTCGTCTATAATGGACTGAGTGTCTTGTTTAACAGTTTCCTTTTTAAGGAAAACCTTCCTAGCATTTCCAACATTCTGAAAGTCATTGTCTCTTAAAAATATTTTTAGTGAGGAATTCGAATCAAATTGAACCCATATCGATAGTAATTCTTTTTTTGAATTCTTCTCATTGGTTTGCTGACCAATGGCCTGACTGGTTCCAAGACTTCCCAAAGGCACCCACACAGCAGTAAGTAGTAAAAAACTAATACACACGGCCAGTAAGGAAATTATAGGAAGAAGATTAATTTCAAAATCTAAAGGATTGTTTTTCATCGGTAATTCCTTTTAATCCAGATCAATTGCCCAAGGGCTTTTTCGCTGATTTTTTTCCCACTTGATCAAAATTGAAATTCATCCAATTAAAAGCCCGGAAGGCGGCTTGATTGAGATCTTGTTTCAAGCTCTCTGAACGATTTTGCAAAACGGCATACATAACTAGAGCCGGTATAGCCATAATCAGTCCATAAGCCGTGGTATTCATAGCCATGGAAATACCCTTTGTTAGCATGGAGGATTTTTCTACGGGATCTAGAGCACTGACCGAGGCAAAGGCGGCGATTAAGCCAACAATGGTTCCAAGGAGCCCAAGTAAGGTGCCAACATTTCCAAGCATAGCTAGAAAACCTGTACGCTTATCTAATTTTTCATTTTCAACGAGTAACAATTCATCCATTCTTGATCGGATATCCTCTTTTCCCGACATAGATTGGGCTGACTTCAAACCCGCAGAAACGACTCTACCGATGGGGTTCCTGCGCCCTCCATGAGTGAGGCTAAGTGCTTGTTGAAAATTTCCTGAACGAATAGGACCTTCTAATTGTGACACCCATTTTCTTTGTGATGGCTTTCTTAATAGATAGAGTTGAATCACTCTTTCCGCGATTATAGCCATGGACACAATTTGAATTGCTAAAATGGCCCACATCCAAATCCCGCCTTGCGAAAACGCATTGAGGATCATTGTAAAAACACTCACATTCTCCATTACTGTATTCTCCTGTTCACTGTGGCCCTAAAAGACGGCCCTTTTTATGCTTCCTTAGGACTTCCATATCGCAGGATCCGTACCAGCACTGGATTTGAGCGAAATGTAACAGGTTTGAACTGATAAAATTCTCTATCCAAAATTTCCAGGGTGATTGCCAATTTTTGATCAAATAATCAGCATTTAGTGGAAAACTAGGGCGTTTAACCCTTTGAAATGATTAGGAAAAATTTTGTCGCTATGGAACGAGTTGTTCGAAAAGAATGGAATTCACCCAATTACAACTATTTTCCTTAATAGTATCAATGGGTTAGGAGGTGTGCTGTGGCAGCAGGGCGAGTTTGTGGGTAGGGCAAGAACGTTGGCTTGCCGTCAGATGAACCGTAGGCGGGGATGAAAGCTAATTTAAAGGCTCTCCGCGGATCATCTTTAAGAGTAAAGGCCCTCTTTTTTTGGGGTTTCTCCCATAAACTTCATAGCGAACATGTTTGCTGGTATTTAAAGGATCTAGGCCAATACCCCAAAGAGGTTGAATTTGATTAGGTACCATAGAGTATCTTACGTCGATAATATGGTTGGATTTCTCGGGATGCAATGCAAGGAATCCTTGGGAGAACCAGGAGAATCTTTTTATATCAATGGCAGTTTGTGAATCAGGATCCAGGTTAGGGAAGTCTCTTTCCATCTGAAATTTTTCGATGCTTTCGCCAGGATAAATTTTAACTTCTTGGCCCACTCTTACAGCATCCACAAAATAACTATCTTCTGTATCGTAGATGGTTTTAAAGACTAGAAGATTGGCAAAACTCGGTTTGGCAGAAATAGATATAGGTGTATGATTTCGACTCTGAGCCAATGTACGTGCGGCAGTGATGGCGCGGTCATGCTGAAACCATCCGGCTCCCATATACAGTAAACCAAATATGATTCCAGCTATGGGCCAAGTGTTGGACTTTCTTAAGATTCCTAAAAACACTGCAATCACTAGAGGTAGGGTGAATAGGGGGTCTATTATAGAGATAGTGTCCCAGCTGACACGATAATTGGAGAACGGCCATAACAATTGAGTGCCGTAAGAGGTACAGGAATCCAATATGCCGTGAGTGGCGTATCCTAACGTTGAAAAAATATAGAGAGATTTAAAATCGCCTCGCCATTTTTTTAAGATGAGCCATAAAAACGCGGCACAGATAAGACCACCAATAGGAATAAAAATGAGAGAGTGAGTGAATTGTCGGTGGTATTCTAAAAAAAGTAAGCTATCGGATTCGGATCGAATGATCACATCTAGATCTGGAGCCATGCCGCCAATGGCACCGGCAATTGTGGCCATGATTACTTTTTTTCGGTTGCGATTAAATGCCTGGGGAACAATGGCGCCCAGGGTGGCTTGGCTTAATGGATCCATACACTCAAACTATACAGCAGGTTTAATATTTGTCACCAAAGACAATGTTTCTAATTGTAACAGGTCTTGCAAAGGCAATAAGAAGGCTTTCAAGTCCGTTATTGGTGAGGGGTCAGTCTAATTTCTTGCCACCTAGGTAGACCAAGTAGAGGACGGGAAGTCCAATAATTGTAGTGAAAATAAAAAATGAAGGATATCCGACGCTATCGACGATGGTGCCAGAATAGCCGCCAAGAACCTTTGGAAGTAAAGTCATTAGAGAAGTGAAAATGGCGTACTGAACGGCAGTAAAGCTGATATTAGTTAAACTCGAAAGAAAAGCGACAAAGGCGGCACTAGCTAGTCCCGCAGCCAGGTTGTCCGTGGAGACCACGACATAAAACAAAGGTATGTTGGTTCCCACTTCAGAGAGAAGTAGGAAAAGTAAATTAGTGCCTGCAGCTAGGATCCCGCCAAGCATTAGAATTTTAATCACCCCGAACCGAACCGTTAAAATTCCTCCAATAAACCCGCCGAGAATAGACATCAACACACCCACAGTTTTTACTGCAGTGGCAATTTGATCTTTGGAAAATCCAACGTCTAAATAGAAGACGCCCGAAATGACTCCTAAAACAATGTCCGAAATTCTGTAGAGTCCAACGAGAAGTAGCAGCACGATAGCCGCTTCCTTGTATCGAGAGAAGAAATCACGAATGGGATCGATGTAGGTTTCATTGACCATTTTTCGATTGGCTAGATTTAACTTTTGTAGAACAAATGCACCTGTTCCAGCCAAGACGAGTGCAGTTGCTAATCGCAACCCATCAACAATGAAACCGGCCAATGATTTTCCGGTTAAGTCGGTCAATCCTGTTTTGATTTGGGCGGATAAATCAGAAGTAATGATAAACCCACCGATAAAGATTAAAACACTACAGCCGAACAACAATAGGATTCGGGAGTAGTCTTTAGAGGAGTAGTCCTTATTGATTTTGGCATCCACCTGGGGTTCTGGAGAAAACAATGTGGTTAAAATTCCAACCAACATAAATAGAGCCATGACAGCATAGGTGCCCTGCCATGCAGAATACAGGTAAGCATCGGATTTTGATCCCAGGTAGCTGGCTAAATAAAGCGCACCGGCTCCTGAGACGATCATTGCAAGTCGGTAACTGGCAATGTAAGTCGCAGACAATATGGCTTGCATATCTTTAGAGTCGGATTCTATTCGAAAAGCATCGATCACAATATCTTGGGTGGCAGACGAGAAGCCTAAAGCCACAGCGGCCAATGCCATCATCGTTAAGCTAGATTCACCCCCAGCCGGGTCCGTCATTGCCATCCAGAGTATAGAGGCAGCAATAGCGATCTGGGAGACAAGAAGCCAAGAGCGTCTACGACCCATTTTTTTGGTCAGAAATGGAACCGGTAAAGTATCAATTAATGGAGCCCATACAAACTTAAATGAATACCCTAGCGCAGCCCAACTGAAATAGGTCACTGCGGATCGCCCGACACCCGCTTCTCGAAGCCAAATCGACAAAGAAGAAAAAATTAATAAGATGGGTAGACCTGCGGAAAAACCTAAAAAGAACATCCGAATGTTTGAGGGTCTAAGATAGGCCTTCACTTGATCGGCAAGGGAAGCATTTTGTATTGACGAGTTGCTGTTATCTTCCATTACAAAAGGCTAGCACTACTAAAAAGTGTCGTCCAATCATTAATTTAAAGTAACAGGAGGGATTCTTTAGCGATTGAGTGAACGAATGGGAACCGTGAACTCAACACCATAAAGGGTTTCTCCATTATTTTGGTAGGCACGAACAATGCGGCCAGCAAACTCTATGGGTTCGGCGACCTTTTGTCCTCCAAAGAATCCGGTGATTTCTTGGTGGGCTTTTAATGTGGGAGACCCTTCTTCCCTTAAGAGGAAACCAAACTCATTATAATTAAGACAGGTAAAGACACGATCCCCAGCAGAGTGATGTAGGGTCACCGGTACATTGCCTGAAAAACGATGGGCTCTTCGAGAAGAATCTGGGTCTGGGTCTCTTAGGTAAATATACTCAATATAATCATGTACGGGTACCTGATACACCTTTTTAGAGGGGAACTCCATAGCACTTAAAGCACCGCTGTAGACACAGCCGGTATCTAAGCTGATCCGATTTTCACCCACTACGACGTTATCAAATACAGTATGTCCATGGACTATGGTTTTTTCCCAATTCATGGTTGTCGTCAAAAAAGGTTCACGAATCCACAAAAGCTGATCGGCATGTTCTTCCTCATTAATCTCACTGAGTGAAATCTCAGGTACTCCTGCATGTACAAAAAAGAAGTCTTCCGTTTCGTAATACAGAGGCAAGTTTCTCAAAAATACTATATGTTGATTTGGGATATCATATTGCCCATCTTCTTGTGCGTAACTCGCTAAAGTGGCACTTCCGCCATTAAGAATAAAAAGCCCGGCATTGACTGAAGAAGGGTTGTCGACGTAATCGATCATCATTTGCTCATGGTTGCCTCGAAGCGCGACTACGTTATATTTCTTTTTAAGATCAATTATAAATTGAATGACCTCGTTCGAATTAGGTCCTCGATCAACGTAGTCACCTAAAAAGACAAGAGTTGAACTATCATCAAGGGGTAGTTTACTGATCAACTCTTTAAGTTGATCAAAGCAACCATGTACATCACCAATAGCAAAAAGTTTATTTTCTGACATCCATTCACCCTGAAACTATCCCATCATTATAGGCGAAGGAAGGGAGGGTGTCTTCCATTGTTTTTTCTAAGGCTAGAAAGTCATAGTGAACTGCCCATTACCACCTTCCCAAGTCTCACCAGTACCAAATCGATCTAAGTCGAAAGTGAATAAAATATGGAAAGAGGTTGTCGCTGATTGGATGAGAGCCCACCTAACATTGGCTCTATACTCGGTGGCAGAACTTTTGTCGTCAGAGTCTTTGAGGAGGGAATCACCGACGCTTCGGTGCCAAGTCATTTCCAAACCTAAGTCCCAATGTCTGTGGGGTATAATCCATGGCAACCAAACAAAAGGTAGGGAGTCAAAATGACGGAGCTGCCCTTGGTCTGTTGTCCAAAGCTTATCTACATACCGAAAACCCCAAAGGCCCCAGGTCTGCTGAGATTGAAAATGCCATTTAACATATTGGCTGTTTTGAAAGCTAGTATTTACTTGTAGTTCATCGAGGGAATATAAAATTGAGGAATAAAACTCAGAGGTTTTAAAGAACCCGTCTAAAGAATGTCGACTCCTACGTACGGCCGTTGATGAACTGGGGTTTTCCCAATGTACGAGGGGTTCTACTACAGCATTTAAGTAATAGGAATTTGCATTTTGGGTTTTAAAATAAGAGAGAGAGTGGGTGACGGGTGTGATGGTAAACTCATCATCGGATTCATTTCTGCCGTTACGGGTAAAATCGTGAAAAGTGGATTGCCAGCGAAGTACGGATTGTCTAAAACGCTTATCGATACTTAAGCCTATATCATCATTGGCTTTATCAGCATCATACTCTCCATGAATACCAAGGTAGGTATGATTAAAAACAGGTATTAAAAATTCAACAAACTGACCCACAGTTTCGGAACTGTAATCTTGGTGCTTACTCCATTGTGCTCTGAAATAGGTTTTATCGGTTACGGGAGCGGTAATCAAAAATTGCTGATCCACAAAAAAACGAGTTTTACTCAGAGAACCCACGGCAGCACAGAGCTGTGTATCATGATGGTTTATGAGTCGAAGGTATTTACAGGGTATAGGAGAAAAAGTTAACTCGTCGGATTCCACCTCACTATTATATTTTAAAGAAGTGGTGGTGCTGAAATCATCGGATGTGGAAAATCCTCTGACTTCGATAGGTAGAAACGGGACCGGATTTGAAGCCAATGCCTGAGCAGAAAAAAGTATGAGGGCTAGTGCTAAAAGTTTCATAGATAGACAACTTTAGAACAGTAACAGATAAACTTTCAACCCTTAGTACCAAGTCCTACAAGTCAAATGCCTCTTGGATGAACGATGTAGTGTAAGCATTGTTTTTAATGTTTGCAGAATTCAAAAAAAAGGAGCGGAAAATCCGCTCCTAAGGCGTTACTCTTTGGGGAAAGAATAAGCAATTTGGCTTTGGTTCCTTGTGTTGGGTGCTTCCGTCTTTCGACGGTTGCATCTTCTATATAGAGCAATGTAGGTGCCATATTCCATTGCTGGGTGGGTTTGATTTGAAAGGTTTTATTGTTATCCCAATGACACTTCAAATCCATAAAAACAGGCTAAGTCGTGGATTCTACGGCGTATTCTGAAATATGACTAAAACCTGCAACTGTCTAAAGGTTTAGCAGGAAAAATTAGTGATTCATTAGTGATTTCAGGTACTTACTAATGGCGCGCTAACAGTCGTTGCCATCATGGCAACACTTTTCAAACATTTAAACGTTTTTAGGCAGATTCCATTGCCAGCAGGAAGGAGAGCTGGCAGCCTGATGACCATGAAGTTTTTGATTTTTGTAGCAGTTGTATTACTCGTTGGCTGTCAAACACCTAAAAAGTCTGAAAAGCCTGTCTCTCGAACGGAACTTCCAATTACTAGTGGAGTGACTACAAAAGTTCCCGAATACGAACCTTTAGATGTGATTGAACGGCTTCAGTTAACAACCCGATTTGAAAATATTGGTTTTCATCAAACCGCTTTTAATCCTTGTGATTTAGGATTTGTATCTAGGCAGTGCGGAACACAGTATGTAGCGGCCATAAACTTTCAACTGTTATGTCGAGCGAGCACTGGAACCACTGAGCTTGTTACTCATGCGGAACTACATCCCCTAGACTATGGAGATGTAAAATGGCAAATCGCCGGTCAAAGGGGATTTTTAAGGACTGATGGCCAGGGGATGGGGCAGATTCGACTGGTGACTCGTAAATCGGCGCGAAAAAATAGGCTCATATTGATTTCAAATGGGCAAACACTTGGTCTTAGAGCTGGTGAAATCAGAAAAATAGTACTGCCTCAAGAATGGTGTTATTAAACTGGTACTATGACTTTAAAAAGTAAAATTCACGAAATTATTTTTGAAGCCGAGACTCCGGCGGGTAAGCTTTTTGATGTGGCGCTTCTCTGGGCCATTGTCTTAAGTGTTGGTTCGGTGATGTTAGAGAGTGTGAGCTCTCTCCAAATCAAATATGGAGATCTATTTTGGGCAGCCGAATGGATTTTTACAATTCTGTTTACCATAGAATATGGTCTGCGTGTCTATAGCACTGTGAAACCTCGAGGGTACATTTTTTCATTCTATGGAATGGTGGATCTTCTCGCTATTCTGCCCACCTATCTGAGTTTGGTATTTACAGGAACACATTCTTTGATTGTGATTCGGGCGTTACGTTTATTGCGAGTTTTTCGGGTGCTGAAGTTGGGCCGGTACTTCAATGAAGCACAAATGTTGATTGGAGCTTTGAGAACAAGCAGCCCAAAGATCACCGTGTTTCTTGCTGCGGTTCTTTCCCTTTGCGTAATCATGGGGACATTTATGTATTTAATTGAAGGCGCTGAAAATGGTTTTACCAGTATCCCAAGAAGTATTTATTGGACCATCGTTACGATGACAACAGTGGGGTATGGTGACATTGCTCCACAAACTGTAGGTGGACAGTTTTTAGCTTCGGCTGTTATGCTGTTAGGGTACGGGATTCTTGCTGTTCCTACAGGAATTGTTTCCGCGGAGATTGCAAGTTTCAAAAGACAAGATATTAACACCCACAGTTGTCCTCATTGCTGTGCAGAGGGGCACAAGAGAAACGCTATTTATTGTATGGCCTGTGGATCTGAATTACATCCAGACTAACGAGAAAAAAATTGCATAACACTCTCATTGAAATACTCATCTTTTTATCTGCTGCCGTTTTATGTGTTCCGCTTTTTAAGTTTTTCCGCCTTGGAGCTATACTTGCTTATCTTTTTGGTGGGATAGTCATCGGGCCAAGCGCATTAAAACTCATAGAAGATCCCAAGACCATTTTGCATTTTTCCGAACTGGGCGTTGTGTTTCTTCTTTTTATTATTGGTTTGGAATTGAAGCCATCTCGTTTGTGGCAAATGCGTTCCTCGGTATTTGGAATGGGGCTCATGCAGGTTTTTGCTTCAGGAGCGATTCTAGCTGGCATAGGTTATTCTTTTGGCTTTCCAATGAATGCCTCTATTGTAGCGGGATTCGGTTTGGCTCTATCCTCGACGGCTTTTGCTATTCAAATCTTAGAAGAAAATAGACAGCTGAAAACAACTCATGGTCAGGGCTCGTTCTCGATTTTATTATTTCAAGATATAGCCGTTGTTCCATTGCTCGCTTTAGTGCCTTTGTTGGCCGGTTCAAGTACTGGTGAAACCTCATTTAATGATTTTATTGTCATGTTGATTACAGTGGCGGTCTTTATAGGTTTTGGATTATTTGTAGTGAGATACTTCTTTTCCTATATAGCCAAGGCTCGAGTACAAGAAGTTTTTACAGCTACAGCATTATTAATAGTAATTGGTTCCGCCATCATAATGGAAAATGTTGGCCTTTCAATGGGAACAGGGGCTTTCTTGGCTGGGGTGCTATTGGCTAACTCTGAGTACAGGCACGAGTTAGAAATAAACTTAGAGCCTTTTAAGGGTCTACTTCTTGGACTGTTTTTTATTGCTGTTGGAATGTCTTTAGATCTAGATGCTGTTGTTTCGCGGCCTTTAGATATTCTCTTGTTGGTTGTTTTGTTTATGTCTGTGAAGGCCACAGTGATTTACGGTTTAGCTAGATTATTTCGATATCCACGAGAGTCAGCACGAAATATGGCCTTTACGCTCCCTCAAGGTGGAGAATTTGCCTTTGTTATATTTGCGGCGGCATTGGGACAATCTTTGTTTGACGGTGAAACTGCAGCACTACTTAATGCCGCCGTTGTAATTAGTATGGGTGTCACCCCATTACTGTTTAATTTGAATCAAAAATATTTGCGCACTTATTCAGAAGTTTCAGAAAGACCTTTTGATAAAGTGGAATCAAAGGAAGCTGAAGTTATAATTGCAGGTTACGGGCGATTTGGACAAATCGTAGCTCGATTTTTGAGATCCCAGGACGTGGGATTTACTATCTTAGAGCACAGCGCAGCTCAGGTAGATACGGCTAGAAAATATGGGTCTAAGATCTACTATGGAGATGCTTCTCGAAAGGATGTCGTAGAGTCCGCAGGCGGAAATGAGGCAAAAATATTTGTACTGGCAATTGATGATCCGGCCACCTCCATAAAAGCGGCTAAGATGGTGAAAACCAACTATCCTCATTTAAAAATCATAGCTCGAGTAAGGAATAGACAACATGCTATTGAGCTTCTTTCCTTAGGAATTGAAAACGTTCATAGGGAAACCTATCTGACCAGTTTAGAAGTGGCTAAAGAGGTTCTTTTGGAGCGAGGTGGAGTCCGCGACCGAATTAATAGAAAACTGGCACTATTTAGAAGGCACGATGAAAATATCCTTCGGGAACAGCTGGCCCATCGTGAAGATGAAACAGGAATGATTTCATATATAAATAAAGCTAATGCGGAACTCGATCAGATTTTACGTGCTGATGGGGAATCATCTGAAGGTTCAAAACAAGGAGATGGGAGTCCATCGTGAATGTAAGTCTGGCACTGAAATACGGATACTTATTAGGGGTTGTGATTATTTTTTTCGTTGGATTGGGAGAATCACGAGGCCCTTTAGTCATTGCCTTTATTTTAGCTTATCTTGTCTTTCCTTTGGTTAAAAAGTTGGAAGGCAAGGGGGTTCCAAGGATGTTGGCCGTATCGTCGGTTTTTTCTACAATGATTTTGGTATTAGTGGGTGTGCTTGTTTTAGTCATTCCCGGACTTGTGGAAGATGGGCAGGAGTTTGCCAAAGAACTACCTCAAAGTGTGGGGAGAGTGGTCGATAAAATTCAGGTTCTTGCGTTGGATAACAACGTTCCTTTAGATATGTCAAAGGATGGCATTAAGACTTTTTTTGCAGATCATGCTTCCAAGTTGTCATCTGGCCTGGTTAAAAACGCATCGGTCTCTTTGGTCAATGGTATATCTGGTATTTTCAGTAGTGTGCTTGGAATATTGAATGTATTTTTAATTCCCTTATTTTTCTTTTATGTCATTTCTGATTACGAAAATATTGTCAAAAAGATCCGAGGATATTTGCCAAAATCATCGATAGATAAAATTGACTATTATGTGAGTATGTCGAATCACGTGCTCAGTGGATACATCAGGGGTCAAATGATTGTGGCGTTGTGCTTGGCAATACTTTACTCCATTGGTCTGTCGTTGGCGGGATTGAAATTTGGTTTCTTGATCGGAGTTATCTCTGGTTTGATTAGTATTATTCCCTATGCGGGTTTTGCTATAGGCTTTATCACGTCCATGGTGATTGCTCTGGCTGATGGTTCTGGGTTTGGTGTGTATCTTTCCGTGGCGGCAGTATTTGCATTTGTCCAAACGCTAGAGGGTTTTGTTATTACACCAAAAATGGTGGGTGATAAGGTGGGGCTGTCTGCGCTATCAACCATGTTAGCGCTTATTATCGGTGGTAACTTATTGGGTCTTCCCGGCATGCTTTTAGGGATTCCTATATTTGCTATTGTGAAGCGTTCTCTGGTGGAAATTAAAAACTAGGATTAACTTTCACAAGCTTCTTAGATTTCCAAAGATTCCAACTCATACCGACGCCAACAGAGTAGTTCGTGGAGTTCACAAAAAGTGGACTGTCTTCATTGGCAGCTCCAGAATGAAAGTCTGCTCCTACAAACGAGTAGAAGTTATGCATCCCAAGTGGGATAACATAAGACATGGTTATATATGAGCCTACAAACCCATCCTTAGCGCTGTGTTGGGATCTATCAGCAGTCACAAACTCAGGGCGCACTTCATAGAAATAGGAATGTAGCTTTCGGGTGGCCCAAGTAGCTCCAAAATTAAAATAAAACTCATGTCCCGTATTTAAAAGGTTTAAGTCTCGCCAACTTATATATGGCGAAAATGTAAATCCTTGTTCTTCAATATGATCAAAGCTTGCAGAAGTCACTGTCCTCAACGGAATATGGATGTCGAGTTTTCCTTCATCGCGCAATCGATAAGCGTGATAGACAAGCTTAGGCCCAAACTCCATGAGAAGATCTAGGGTTGGCATTCCTTCTCTGTCGGGATTGTCTTTAGAGCCGGCAGGAAAGGAGCCTGAGGCACTAAAAGTAAGAGTGTAGTTTTTGCCATCCATGAGAAGGCTTCGTAGGCCATCTTCTCGGTCAGCTTTAACTATTGGTGTTCGTAGTCGAACAAGTGGTGCTGGCAAAGTGAGGGTTTGATTTTCACGAGCTGCCGGGTACTGAGGAAACCAGGCTGTGAAGAGGCCCACTCCAAGTTCTAGTACGGGTTTATATTCTTCGGGTTCGGGAGGTGCTGAGGAAGACCAAGCCGGGATTCCAGAGAAATAGAATAAAATTGCAGAAATCAGTAATGGGTATCTCATGTTCTAAGCTCTATTTTCATTGAGATCCCTTAAGAATCATACCCGTGGTTAAAATCCCCTTCGTTGGTCCTAATTATCTGTTTTGGACCACATAAGATGAATTTATTTTATGGCAAAAAGTTGGCACCTCTATTGCTCAATCATTAAGCGTGGGTGGCAAAATGCCTCCATTTTTCCGGGAGGGGAATAATGAAAATACGTCATACTATAGTTTATATTATGGCTTCATTTGGAATGTTATCCGGCGCGGTTGCTAGTACGGAAACCTTGCGCATTAAGTTGGTTCGATTAGACACTTCGGCGTCGAATGTCAAAGTGGAGAAGAGGCTGTCTATGGATCTGTCATCCGCATTGTTTAAAGCAGAAGACGAAATGCAAGTGGCACATCAGGCTTTAAAAGAGATTTATAAGGTTAAATCCAATTAGGGTTTGATAAAGAATATGCCAGGACTTGACCACTCACTTCTAAATTTCTTTTGATGTTTGGCTCGTACACGCCAATAGTATTTACCCACCTGCCAAGTGTTTTTCATGATATATTTAGGAACTAATGTACTGTAAGTGGAAATGACACTTTTAAACTTTCGGTCTCTTGCAAACTGCACTTCGAATGAATCAGAATGGGCTGGAGATGCCCATTCGAAAACTGTATTATTAGCCGTGGGGTGTATTCGAACGGCATTCTTTGGCTGAATTAATGAAGGAGACTTGATATCCAAGTTCGGATTTATAAATGTCTTTTCAGGGTCAGAGTACTCTCCAACCACTTCCCCACGCTTATTAAGTGCGGCCACTTTTACAAAAATAGGAGTGGAGGCGGGAAGCCGCAGTTGCGCTTTGCTCTCTCGAGTTCGCGTTTTAGTGATCACTTTTTTGAAAGAAGAATCTCTGCTTACAACAATGCTATAGCTGTCGGCGGCAGGCAAATTTGACCAACTCACTGGTATACTTTGCGGTGATTTTAATTCATTTGGGTTTGAGACCTTAACGTCATATCTATTTCTTACGTTCATTCTTGGCTGAACACTGTCGACATTTAGGGACTTTATCGAGCTAAAAATACTATCAGGGCCATCTCTGTTGACGGCTTTAACTCTATAATAATAGCGACCCGCTTTTTTCGGGGTCCACTCCAAAACATTGTTTCGAGTATTTAGTTTGTATGTATTCTTACCTTGAAACTTCTGATTATCGGCAACTTCTACAGTGTAGTAATCGGCTTTTGAAACTCGATTCCATGAAATTCGAGTGTCTGCGCCAACGATAGATTTGGTAATGCCAGAAGTCAGAATAGGCGGTGAGATTCTCTGTAACTGGGAAACTTTCTGGGTAGGAGCGATAACGCTTCTAGGATCAGTGAAACTATTATTAGTCTGAATCTCTTTTCTCTTTGTGTTCGTTTTAGAATCAGTACTATTTGCTGGAACTCTTGTATTTGATAAGACCTTTTTAGCAAGAATATCAAAAGTCTTAGATTCACTGTACAGCCCCTTTGAAAGAGGGTCCTCATAGGTAATAACTCGCCAGAAGTAGCTACCTGGTTTCAAAGGTACGTCATCGGTGGACTTATTTTTAGTCACATTCATGTAGACGATATTTTTAAAGTTAGGATCGGTGGCCACCTCTAGATGATGCTCACCTTCCGTTGTCGCTGAGATCCACTGAAAATCAACCTTGGCTGGGCGACTTAAATTAGAATAAGATGATTCAATGATTTGTCTGTCCGCAGGGTTTAGTAGCTGAGTGGGAGTGGGTTCAACAATAGCATTTTCGACCACTTGGTTTCCAGGGACTGATGGTTCTGATGAGGTGTCATCATTTGTGAACAAGAGGAAGCCAGCAACCAGCATTACTAAAGCTCCTAATGCGGCAACCACTCGGCCTTTATTCAAATCGACTTTCTGAATGTTCATTGAAGTTCTATTGGCCATTTTTGTTACTTCTAAGTCATTGAAGTCATATTGCGTGGGTGGCATTGCACGACTAGAGTCAGATATATTGATCGCTCTACCCCGTCGAGAAGATTGCTGAGGTGTGGAAGTGAAGGAAGGAGTGTGAGTGACCGGATCGATGCGGCTATCGAGATGTATTTGCTGTTCTTCTACCGCATTTGGATTCTTTCGCCATTTTAGAATGTCCAATTTGATATCGTCCACGGATCGGTATCGGAGATTAAGACTTCTTTCACACATACGAAGAACAATTTGTTTTAATCGAACAGGTACTTTGCCCTCAAGTCTAGGAGGGAACTTTATATCGACACTGTCGATCTTCTTGAGGACTTCAATTCTGTTTTTTGATTTAAAAGGAACACGACCAACAAGCATTTCATAAAATATAATACCTAGACTTCTAATATCTGTCTGAGTGGTTGCGGGCTCACCGCGAGCAATTTCTGGTGCAATGTAATTTAGGGAGCCAAGTACAGTTCCTAGCTGTGTGAGTTCATGTTCCTCGTCTTGCATGATTTTAGCGATACCAAAATCAACAATCTTCAATACCCCGGAAGTATCAACAATCATATTCTTAGGCTTTAAATCTCTATGAATAATCTTCTTGTCATGCAACTGTTTAACGCCATCGAGCATTTGCAACCAAAAATCGACAGCTTGGTCCAGTTCAAGGGGGAAGTTCTGTTTTATATGATCATGAAGGTCTACTCCTTCAATGTATTCCATAGCTATATAGGGAACACCCTTATGTTCTCCAACAGAATAGATGGTCACTGTGTGCTGATGAACAATTTTAGCTAGAGCCATTCCTTCTGTCTGGAACCTTCTAACCATTTCTGGATCACTGGCAAGATCTACAGACAGGAACTTTATAGCGACTCTACGTCGAAGGTTTTCATCTTGAGCTTCATAAACCCGTCCCATTCCACCGCGTCCGATAGTTTTGATAATTTTGAAATTGTTGACCATGTCGCCGGGTTTAATTAAATCTGCCATATGCTATTGATTTTATCGGGAAAACGAGAAATGAAATGAAATGAAATTAGTCGAATTGTTGCGTGATTACCCTTGTAAATTGGGTAGTTTAGACGATCCAGATATTGGGTTGGGTTTAAATCTCAATGTTCTGTCTCAAAATAATACAGCATTATTTGAAACACCCACATAAGGCTAGTTAGTAGTGAATGCCGTTAATTCCACTTCTACACTGCAAAACTTCATTAGAGGTCTAGGTTATAGGTCGATGGGGTAAAGGAATGAGTTGCAATCTAGAGCCTGTTTATTAAAATTTATGTACAGGAGAAAATATGGAACAAAAAAGAAACCTCGTCAGTCTGCTACAATCAAAAATTACAATTGATCAATACCATAAATATCTCATGATCTTTTCCTGTATGATTGCGAGTGTGGTATTTATCGCTCAGCTGGTTTCCAGTAGTGTTCCTTTGAGTCAGATGTCTGGTATACAGATTTTTCAATCGTTCTGGTTGCCGCTCATGTTTGTTTTTATGGGATCTATATTTTTAGTTTCAGGAAGAGCTATCACTGATCAAATTGATACTGAAAAAAACCTGATCATTGATGAGATTGAAAAAATTAAAAGCAAAGAGTTTTCCGACCGCAGAACTTTACGTACAAATGACGAACTCAAAGAAGTCATGGATAAAGTTCATGAGTTGGCAGATCTATTAAAAACTTCTAATTAGACCAGGGGGTCATCTCCGTCATCTAAGAGCATCAAAAGGCCTTTTTCTTTCAATTCAGATGCGACAGCCATAATTTTATTTTGCGCATCTGTGACTTTACTCATCGGTTTTGGACCCATTTCATTAATTCTTTCAACCAGAGAGTTATATCTGCGCTCGCTCATATTTCTTTTTAAATGAGAGAGTAGGTCATCGTTCTTTTGGCGTAATGCAAGAGCCCAATCTTCCAATTCAGTTTGGTTGAGTAGGGATTGAATGCCTTTACCATTACACTGGGAAAGGTCCGAAAACTGGAAGAGATGATTTCTTAGCTCTTCAGCGGCTTTCGGATCTTTTTTGGAAATCTCATCGAGGAGTTTGTTCTGCTCTTTAGTGGAAAGGTACTTGAGAGCTTCCAAAGCGTGGCTGAATCCAAATTTATCTTTTCCCATGGATTCATTGTACTATAGATTTTTGAAGGAAAACAGGGTCTGGTCGAACAATTGACTGGCGCGCACATTTCCCAGACTGTTAAGGAGCGAAGCCTTTAGTTGAGGAGACTCAGATTCTAGCTGAGCAATGAGTTGTTTAATTTTCTTACGTTTAAGATTGTCCTGAGAGCCACAAAGATTACATGGAATAACAGGTGGAGAGAGTATCCTTTGCCCGTCTATGATTTCATTTTCATAGACGTAACAAAAAGGTCTCAATAGTAAATTTCGACCATCATCCGATCTAAGTACCGGAGGCATTGAGGATATTTTTCCAGAATAGAATTGATTTAAGAAGAGGGTTTCAATGGCATCGTCAGCATGATGTCCCAAAGCAATTTTATTAAATCCCATCTCATGAGCATGGTTGTATAAAATTCCCCTACGAAGTCGGGAGCACAGAGAGCAGAAAGTCTTCCCCTCAGGGACCTTTTCTTTAACAATACTATAGGTGTCTTGTTGTAGAACTTTTAACTCAAGACCCAGTGAATCCACCCATTTTTTGAAAGCGTCTACATAAAAACCGGGCTGTTTCTGATCAAGAATTACTGGGTAAAGAGAAAAATTAAACTTAGATTTTTTTTGAATCTGAAGCAATGTATACAACAACACACTACTGTCTTTGCCACCCGAAACAGCTACCATGATCCGATCACCATCTTGAATCATACCAAAATCGTTAAGGGCTTTTACGCACTTTTTCCGAACGGTGGTCAGCGCTTGGTCGACTTCTTTTCTATCAGAAGTAGGGGGCTTTGATGCTTTATCCGGCGAAGTTTCCATGCCCCACTTCATATACAATCTGAGGGGACATGGCAAGGGCTGGTCTTACGGCTAGCCCCTTGAATTCCCCAGCTGTGAGTTATGGAAAGCCTTGATACTATTGAGGTATTCCCTGAAAGGCGGTTGAGTTGAGAAAAAGACGCAGACGACTGAATATTGAAAGAACAACAAGTGATATGCCTGGTTTGATGGGGATGTTTGAAACCTTTTTAAGGTCCTTTAGAACTCTAGCATTTGCAGCCCTACTATCACCACTTATAATTCTTTGTGCTGCCGCCATGGCTTTAGCAGCTACTCCTAGCGTACTATTTTTCCAATTCATGGACGAACTCACTGTGAATAGTCATTACTTGGTAAGAGCTTTCGGATTCGCATTTTCCATTTCCTTTGGATATGTCATTTATGGCTTTTGTATCATCTTCGTGGTTCCAGCTATCAATTTTCTTTTGCCATTAAGGATTCGACCTTGGAAGGGCATTTGGTACTCGTTGCAGAGTATACCTTGGTTTGTTCATAATGCTCTTACCTACATTGTTCGCTACACGTTTTTAGAGTTTTTGACTCCTTCACCTTTGAATGTCTTATTTTACAAAATGATGGGTATGAAGGTGGGTAAGGGAGTTATAATTAATTCCACTAATATTTCTGATCCGGCATTAATCACATTGGGTGATTATGTCACTGTGGGTGGTTCGGCTCATATATTTGCTCATTATGGGCAAAAAGGAATTTTGATTATGGCTCCGGTGATAATCAAAGATCGAGTTACAGTGGGATTGAAAGCGAGTATAATGGGAGATGTCATTGTGGAAGAAGGCGCTATAGTGAAACCTCACACAGTACTGCTACCCAAGTCTCGAGTAGCAGCTGGCACATCGGTTTAAGATTCCTATTGTTATAGAATTATTTTCTTTTTTAAATATCGATTAGCGGTAAACAGCGTAACAAAAAGCGTAAGGGCGTTCACGGCAATAAAAGTGGCCGTAGGAATGAGTCCGTTAAAAACCCAAATGCTTTCAAACAGTAGGCTGGAGATAATATAGCTGGTTATCATTGAGAGAATAGATCCAAGTAGAGATGCCGTAATGGATATAGTTAAAAACTCGTACACTAAAGTTTTTTTAACAAATCCAAACCCTGAACCCATCGCTTTCAGCAAATTGATGTCCCACTTTCGATCCCGAACCTGATGACTCAATATGGAAAACATGACCAGGAAGCCCACCAGTAGGCTGAGAGCGGCCATTGACTTGAGTGCTAGGCTCATTTGCTTAGAGATATCCATTAGCCTTGATACCAAGCGAGTGACATCGATTATAGATACGTTGGGTTGTTCTTTTACGATTTGCATTTGAATTTGATCTTTGATCTCAGGACTGACTGATCCCACCGAGGCAAGGTAAGTCTTAGGAGCTGGTTCAAGCACTCCGGGCTGGAAAAGAACAAAGAAGTTAGGTTGAAAGCTAGACCACTTCACGGACCTTGTATTAATGATTTTTCCAGTTACAGGTATGCTCTGAACATCAAAAGTTAAAACATCACCAATTTCTAAATCTAATCGATCGGCGAAACGTGTTTCAATACTAATTTCGGCGGGCTCTGTTCCATCTCCGCTGTAAGTACCAGAAAAGGGTTCGCCGTCTAAAAGAGTTTCCGATTCACTTAATGAATCCCGATAGGAGAGATTAAAGCCTCGATTGCGGAAACGTTGTTCCTTCTTTTCTTCACGAGTTAAGGCGCGACCTTTCTTCTTTTCGAAATCACTGCCATTTACGGAGGTTAATCTGGCCCGAACCATGGGGGAAAGTTGATGTAGGGGAGCTTCGAAACTCTTTACAATCTCCTGAATCCGATTCACTTGTTCATCTTGAATATCAAACATAAACAAGCTGGGAAGCTTTGATTGTTCCGGGTTTTCCATTTCTGTCTGAAGGCTTGCTTCCAACTGTGGTATTAAATTTATTAAGAGTAATCCCAGGCTCAATGAGATAAAGCTAGCTAAAGCTGGTACCGGTTTTCTAATGAGACTGAGTAAAGCATGTTTATAGGTTGTTCCAAAGCGGTATGTGAATGACTTTAAAATTCTCAGGATCAATATAAATATGAGCGCAAGTACGACACCGCCGCCAACAAATCCTGCGAAAAACAAACTGCCCACTTGCAATGAATTACTCACGAGTACAGCCATCACCCAAAAAATAAATACATTCACTCCAAATAGAATTGCAGATAAAGGCTGCACTTTAAGTTTCGGTGATTGGGATTCTGAAAATACCAAGTTGGGTTTGATATTATAAAGTTGAAATAAAATGGGTAGAGCGACAACAACGGCTATAAACAGTGAGGAGAGCAGGCAGCCTAAAACAAACAAACTGCCGTACTCCACACTTAGTGGGTTAGTAACCAGTTCATTTGTAATTAGAAGTAGGGCATCTAAAAAGACTCTTGATCCAATCAGCGTAAAGATCCCAGAGAGAAGTCCTAGGAATATAATCTGTAGAAGGAAAATTAAAAAACACCGAAGCTGGGAGAAGCCGAGGCTTTGAAGAGTAGCAATCACTTTCACTCTTTCGGCGATATAGAAGCGAATTAAAAATATCACTCCAATAGCAGATAAAAATAGAGCGGCTATAGACGCAAGTCCCAAATAGTCACTGAGGTAGGAAAGCAGTCTTCCGGTGCGCTCGCTGAGTGAACGATGGGTATAGCTTCTAATGTATTCCGGAATGGTCTCGTCTTCGGAGAGTTGAGTTTGCCACTGTTCCAATTCCTGCTCCGTGGCATTGGGCATATAGTAAACTACTCTGTGCCAAGCCAAGGACTGTTCGGTAATTAGCTGGGTAGATGGCAGGTGTGCATAGTCGATGTAGACGTTTGGCGCCATTCCCGTAGTTACACCAGCAACAGCATCGTTAACAACCACTCCTGTTACGCGAAATTGACCTTGACCGATTTTAATGAAATCCCCGACCTCTAAATCCAGTTGAGTCAGGAGCTCCGGGTAAACCCACGCGTTGGGTCCGAGGTTTAATTCATGGATGTCTGCGAGTCGGTCAGGATCTAACTCCACCTTACCATAGAAGGGAAATACGCCGGGTTCTATGGCCTTTATTTGAGCGAGTCGTGAAATACCACTTTCGGCAGCCACCATAGAAAGTGTTTCCAGTTGTATAGACTTTTGCTCGAACTTCCCTAAGGTCTTCTCAATATCTGCAACAGCGCTCTCGGGAAGTGGTCGCCGAGCAGAAATACCAAAATCAGCACCCAAGGTTTCTCTGGATTTAGCTCCAATAGAATCTTCAATGGCGACTTTAAAATTGAGTAAGGTGACAAAACCAACCAATCCAATGGAAAGGTTTATAATAATGAGTAGGGATTGCACTTTAGCATTGAGAAGATCTTTAAGGGCTAACTTTAGATTTAACAGCATTAGACGCGGCCACCTTTGATCTCAATGGTTCTAGAGCATCTATTGGCTAGTTCTCGATCATGGGTCACTAGAACAAGGGTCATGTCACCCCCATTGACTTGATCAAAGATCACGTCCATTACGATTTTACCCGTTTCAAAGTCCAAATTTCCACTGGGTTCATCTGCCAGCAGAAGTTTAGGTTTCACCGAAGTGGCGCGAGCGATGGCGACGCGTTGGCATTCCCCACCACTGAGTTCATGGGGGCGATGATGCAATCTATGGGACAACCCCACTTGGTCTAAAAGTTTTTTGGCAGTGCTCTCCGGATCAGATTTCCCAGTGAGCTCCATAGGAAGCATAACGTTCTCCATGGCCGTTAAATGAGGCATCAAATGAAACTGTTGAAAAACAATCCCAATGTTTTCAGCCCGAAATTGAGAAAGCTCCTTTTCAGACAGCTGCGTGATATTGGTTTCGTTAAAATGAATGGATCCCGACTCTGGAGAATCTAAACCGGCCATGAGACTCATTAATGTGGATTTTCCACTCCCGGAGGTGCCGATAATGGCAACGGTCTCGCCGGGATCTATTTGCAGAGAGACATCGGACAGGGCATGAATCTGAGTTTCACCTTGAAGATAGGTCTTTGATACATGGTTTACAGTAATCATAGATTCAACACCTTTTTAATTAGAGGGTACATGTTCTTTGCAATGATAAGATGACCTTTTTCATTGGGATGGATTCTGTCGTTAAGATTAAGCTCAGGTTTGCCCCCTACGTCCTTTAATAGGAATGGCATTAAGGGAACGCTATGTTTTTTGGATAACTTGGGAAACATTTTTTTAAACCCATCTTGGTAGGCTTTTCCATAATTATCAGGCAATTGCATTCCAAGGAGTAAAACTGGGATTTTAGATTTTTGCGCAAGTAAAATGGCCTTTTCTAAGTTTTTCTCAGTGGTTTCAATGGGGAATCCTCTTAAACCATCATTCCCACCTAAGCCAATCACCAGAAGATCCATAGGCTGTTTTAACAGCCAATTGAGCCGAGAGGGCAGGCTCGCTGAAGTGCTACCGGAGATCCCAACATTAACGATTTCGACTTGGTGGTTATCTTGATTAAACATTTTTTGTAACTGACTGGGGTAGGCGGATTCCTTTTCTATACCATATCCTGCAGTAATGGAGTCCCCCAGAAAGACCACTTTCTTAGGTGCGGTGGGTGTCTTTGAAGGAGCTGTATTTTTAGACTGAGCCAAGGCGTGAAAACTGAATGCTAGAATTATTAGCGTGGTTCGAAAAATCATTGGGCGAGTATCTCCTAAAAAAAGAGGAGCGTAAATCGATTACGCTCCTCTTAAGTGAAAATATAAGTGATTAAATTATTTAGTTTTCTTTTTTGCCGCTTTAGGCTCAGCTGTTTTCAGGATGAAATCTACTTTTACAATATCATCGATGACTTTATCAGCAGCGAGTTTGCTAAAAAACTTATCCGAACCGTAGGTGATATCATATTTGGTTCGGTCGAACTCCATTGTACCCACATAGGTGTTATCTTTCTTTACGAAAGCAACTTCAATAGGGTGCTCATCTTTTTTTATTTTTAATTTACCAATGGCTTTGTTGTCTTTTTGGCCTGTGATAGTAAGAGTGGCTTTAGGATATTTTCCCACTTGGAAAAAATCACCACTTTTAACATGGCCTAGGAATTTCTTTTCCATGCCTCCATCTAGATCATCAACTGTAAAAGAAGTCATATCCATAACAAAGTTACCGGATACAATTTTTCCTTCTTTAACTGTAGCTTTTGCCTCTAATAGTTTTATGGTTCCGTAATGGCCTCCACCAATTTTCTTTGTGGCTTTCCATTTGAAGGTACTGCCTGCAGTATCTATGGTAACGGCATTGGCAGAACTAAAACCGAAAGTAATAGCTGCTGCGAGAAGTAACATTTTAATATTTCTCATTTGGGTTTCTCCTTTTTATAGTTCAATTCTTTATTTATCGAGCCAATGTTTTGGACCCGAAGGTACAATTCTATATGGGTTTAATGTTTCATGGCTATAGTAATAGTGTTTTTTTACATGATGAGAATTAAATGTACTTTCGAGTCCAAGGTCTAAATACAAAGCCTTCATGTAACGCGATAAATTATCATAAGAGGATAACGGTCTAACGTTGCATTTAAAGTGAAAGTAGTAGACGAGATCAAATCGAAGTAAAGTTGGTAATAAGCGCAGGTCGGCTTCAGTGACAACATCTCCTACGAGGTAGTTACTTGTATTGAGTTTTTCTTCAATTTTATCTAAGTTGTGGAAAAGTTGCTCGACGGCTTCATCGTATGCCTCTTGGGTCTTTGCAAATCCACAGCGGTAAACACCGTTGTTAATGGTGTTGTAAACCACATCATTCACCTGATCTATTTCGGATCGAAGTGAATCCGGGCAGTAATCTTCACTGTTGCCAGTCAGCTTGTTAAATGAGGTGTTGAAAATTCGAATGATCTCCGAGGACTCATTGTTAACTATTTGATTGGTTTTCGTGTCCCATAAAATGGGCACCGTCGATCGACAAGTCACATTTGGATCGCTGGCGGTATAGACTTGATGTAAAGCCTGGAAGCCATTGATGTGATCTACTGTTGCACCCGGAGATTGAGTATTAAACGTCCAGCCGTCTTTTAACATTTCAGGAGCCACAACACTTATATTGATGTGATCTTCTAAGCCTTTTAGTTTTCTAAAAATAAGAGTCCGATGAGCCCAAGGGCAGGCGTAAGAAACATAGAGATGGTACCTTTGCGACTCTGGTTGAAAAGTGGGGTGGTCTTCATGAACCTTTTCTCTAAAAACTGAGTCTGGGCGGTCAAAGGCGCCTTTGTCGTCAGATCGCACCAGTTCTGCGTCTTCTTTCCATTTACCATCTATTAGCATGCCCATGAATTCTTCCCTTCTGTGATGCTTTAAGTTTAGGGTTGACGCAGTACAAAATAAAGAACATTATTTCCATTAAGATGTTCTAAAATATGAACGTTGGAGGGGTATTGAAATGTGGATCACATTAGAGCAAATTGAATGTTTTCATGCAGTTATGGAGACTGGTAGCCTCAACTCCAGCTCTGATCGTCTGGGAAAGGCCAAGTCGGCGATTAGCTATTCCATTAAACGCTTAGAGGAGCAAGTGGGGTTTCCACTGTTTGATCGAGGCAACTACCGTTTGGAACCGACAGATAGGGCTCATGATTTTTTAAACCAGTCTCTTCTTTTGTTAAAGCAGGCCGATGACCTTAAAGATTTTGCGCAACAGTTGGCCGGAGGGGTTGAAGGACGCATCTCCATATCCTGTACGGATATCTATCCTATTGATGAACTCAATCGAAACGTAAAGCAGGTCATGGAGAAGTTTCCTAAAACGCAAATCTCTCTGATGCGGGAGATTTTGTCGGGGGAAAGACTGTTGGTTCAAGGTGAGGTAGATATTGCCATCTTTGAGGGATTGCGTAATCGCTCTGATTTGGAGTTTAAAAAAATTGGGCCAGTAAAATTAATGCTCGTTCTCGGAAAAGAGAGTTCAATATACAAAGGCTCAAAGAGCAGTATTTCCATGGACCAGCTTTACTCGTACCCACAAATTGTTCAGCGAAGTACTCTTTCCAGTGATGAATCCTTTGGTGTACATGACCAAGCGATGCAATGGACTGTCACCGATACTATGACTAAAAAGCAGATTATTTTAGATGGATTGGGGTGGGGGCGATTGCCCCATCAGTTGATTGGGGATGAGCTCAAATCAGGGCGTCTGATTCATTTAAAACACCTAAATAGGGATGATAAAACGGATGTCTATATCGCTCGTAAAAAATCTAAAAGTCATGGGCTTGTAAATCAGTATCTATGGGATCTGTTTTAAGGGGAACACCCATTCCCCTAGTAGAAGAGAGGGTGACCGACGAAGTGACTCAGAGAGTTTGGCTAGGGTAGCTGAGCTCCGGAATCATCATGAGTTTTTATAACTGTGAATCCTTGCTCGTTGGTGCTGGGTTCTATGCGATAGCGGCTTCCCAAAACTCCATAGCGCTTAAACGAAGAGAGTATACTTTTAGGTGTGGTGAAAAAATGTTGTTTTGAATAGCGAATTTCAGGCAGACTGACTTTAAGTAAACTAGCCAATTGATGAACACAGTTATTCGTAACCTGTCCCCATTTTCCTCGGTACTCCTTATCGAACTCCTGAATGGTTAACAGCAAGTCCTTGATAAAGTATTCTTTCGAACGAACGTTGGACTTGAGTTCGACCACTGTGAGCCCTCTTTGTTGATCAACAACGTAATAATCCACTCGATTTTGCAGATGGAAAGCTTGTATATATCCTACATATTCTCCTGATAGCTTTCTCATTTGGGACTTTAAAAAACCATCCTCTTCTTCATCATAGCCGGGATTATAGTAATGAAAATCTATGGACTGATTGTTGCCTATAGACTCAAGACATTCCTGACTGGATTGATCTTCTTCAGTGCACGAGGCTAAAATTAAACCAATGTGACCCCAGCGACTTTCGATCCCCTCACCAGGATCTGCGACCACTAAGAACACAGATTCCACCTGATCCATGTCTATACTAAGCCGAGAATCTTCTCCGCCGGTGAGAATGATATCGATGAGTGAGTCATCACAACGCTCCGGGGGGGCTGAGATTTCCAGGACTCTCCGAAAAAGATGATCCATCGCGGGGCGGATGCAATTAAAATTTTTATTGAGCAGGAAATACTCCATGTTGACGGCAAAGGCTTCTTTTGGAGATTCTAGCTCACGTACATCTAAATTGTTAAATGGTCGTTCTTTTTGCTCTATACCAAGTTCTGTAATTTGCAAATTTTTATAGCCCCAGAATCCATAGGTAAAATGGGTGAGGTTAAAAAATGCGGGGCGGTTTGAAATTAAGCCTCGAGTCTTTCTGAGAGTTTTGCAAACAGGATCGCTATGACCACCCAGTCGACATTGGTTCCAAGCCACTTGTTCGTCTTTAGGGTAAAATCGAATTTCATCATACATTTTACTAATGACATTAATTAGGGCGGCGGCAGTGTAATATCCTAAGTGTCGGAACCGACAAGTTGGAGTCTTTGATGCCATTCCCGCCTCAAACACATCCCAAACTTCAGGATGGATAGTGATTTCTGACTCCCATCGGTAGGGTATTTTTACGCTCACTTGGTCGTTGTCGTATTTAACAATATTGCTCGTTTCAAGTGTCTCTGAAGCGCAGTCATTAAAATCAGTTATTGTCGAAAAGTCTTTTGTATATCCCTTTTTGATTACAAGCTTTCGATCAAGAAAAGTGCGCATTTGAGCGGGGAGCTTTTGCGCCGTCACCGTTAGTACTTTCTCTAAGTAGGGAGGGAGGCGAGATGGATCTCCGGAGTCCTGGATCAGTTTTGGCAGATTTGCGTCTAGCGTGAGGTATGGTAGTGCATGAACTGGCAAGGTGAGAGCCAGCGTCAAAAGACTAGACAGTCTTAGTAATAAATATAACCGATTGGTCGAGCTTGCCATAGCATCCCATCACATCGCTTAGAGAGTTGACTCTATAAATTTGCAATCGGGATGCCATTATGATTTATCTCTGTGGGAGAAAGGACCGACTTAGTAGTAAACTTTATCGTAAAGGACGCCTCTTGTAGCAGCATCCTGAATTATGGGAATTAATTTTTCAACAAATTCATCAGAGGTTTTCCAATAATCATTTTTATTGTAGTGCCGAAAACTCTCATTTTCGATATGCATTGTCCTTAGCCCAACATAAAAAGTATCTGTCTTACTTATTCTTCTAAATTCTCTTTTAATCGTTAAATTTAACAGAGCTCTAAAGTGAGCTAACTTTTCTACATTTTCGGGATTGAAGAGGTGTAGAGAGATTTTTATGGACTGCATGGATAAATCTGCAATTTTGAAATAGAAAAGTGGGTCGTCATCGGACACAATTCCTGATTTCCATCGGAAAGATTCCGTGCAGAAAGTTCTCTCTAAGGGATCATTATTTTTTCGACAGATTTGTACGGCTGGTTCATACCGTTCCCCAGCAACAAGCGCGAGGCAATCTACGAGATTTTCGTTCGCGTTCATGGAACAAACACTAAGTGCATTGTCGTCAAAGGAGCGATCTTCAATAGCAGCAAGGCATTGAACCAGCTTGGTCGGAGCGCTCTCTTGGCAAAGGCTCAGCGGTTCACTTTCAAAATTTTTACTTTCGACAGATTGAATGCACATATTGGTGTCGATGCTTGAGGAGACGCAAACATTTTTTGTTCTTTGAGAGAAGCTCGCGTTTTTTATGACATCTAGGCAAAGGAGCTTATCGTCATAACTGGATCCATAGCGACTACATACAGAAAGTCCTTTTTTTGAAAAATTATTTTCAGCCATTCGTTTTAAACAAGGAATTACATAGGATGCCTTATAGGCAGTGGCGGGAAATTCGTCGGTACAATAGGACAACTTTTGGTTGGCGTTTGCAAGGTCCAAGATGTCAGTAGTAATTATGAATTCTTCTGTGGGCTCAAAATCACGGTTTTTAACGATAGATAGGCATTCTAATTTTTCGGAATTCTTTAACGTCCGACAAACCTCCAGAGTCGCGGAGGTAAACAGATGACCTTTTACACTTTCAATGCAATCATTCATCGCTTTGGCTTGAAACTCGGTGGCACAAAACTCATAGACTCCATTGTTGTCGGCATACTCGGTGGGAGTGTAACTATAAGGCTCCTGAATTGGGCTTGAGATGTCCGTTGGGATTTCGCTCAAGTTATCATCTAGAATGGCTCCTAGCCCATCATCGTCATCGATAGCTGTATCAGTTGATTTTTCATAATCAAAAACCTTAGTGGGTTCCTGTTCACCTGATTCTCCACTGGCCATAGCAAAGTGATTTGCAGAAAGGCTAAAAAGCAAAATGATTAAAATACGCATACCTGTTTCCTTGGGTTAATAGAAGCCGACTTGTAACTTCTCATTCAATCTATAAAGCCCGTCCGCGGCGCTTAATAGTTCTTTTCAAATAAACGTCCTCGCCGCAGTACAGTTGGCAGAATTTCTTCGACAAGCATGTGAGTGATGGCTTCTGCCGGTGTGGGGCGAGACCAAAAGTCCTTCTCTTTGTACTGTTTAAAACCTTCATCCAAAGCATCCTGTCTATTCCAGCCTAAACGGAGATCATCAATATCGCCCGAGACAAATTTTAGCTGATCCTGAACCACTAGCTCAACGTAGGTTTTATACTTAGGTCTAATTCTATCACTAAGTAAAAAATCAGAAAGAGGAAGGGTGAATACTATTTGTCCTTCAATACCAATATATATGGTTTTAGATTCTCCGTCACCAAACCGGTTTTCGGTCAAAAACGAATCTGTACATAAAGTTCTGCTATTTGGGATTTCATTTTTACGACACACCTGAACGGCAGGTTCAAATTGTTGGTCCGCTATAAAATCTAAACATTTAGATAGTTCACGTTCCGTGTTCAATTCACAAACGCTTAAGGCGTACAAATCAAAGGATCGATTGGCAATGTTTTTTAAGCAGAAGTTCAGTGTTTGAGGTGCTTTATTTTTACAAAGCATAAGAGGGTCATTTTCAAAAATTTGACCTTTAACGGTGGCCATACAGGAATTTAGATCATGGGTCGAGGAGTTGCATACATTGGTCGTTCCGATTTGAAATTGAGAGTCTCTAATAATTTCCAGACAAGATAGTTTTCCTCTGTCGTTATCGTGTTGCTTGCAGACATTTAAAACACCTTCATAAAACCGATGCCCTTTTACAAGAGCAATACACTCATTCATAAATTGGGAATCCACTTCATCGCCACAGAAGTTATACATTGTCATGTCATCAACCAAAACATCGGATGAGTAATCTAAGAGGGGAGCATTGACCTCTTCGATAATATCATCGGTTAGGATCACTCCCAAACCATCGTCGTCCGATGAAGCTGGGGCCTTTTCATAATCAAAGACTTTTGTGGCCTCTTGATCTCCGGATTTTCCACTGCCGTAGGCCATTGGAATTATCATTAAACTGGAAAGCACTACTGTTAAAAAATTCACATCATTTTCCTTTTCTAATATGTTTTGGCATACACAACTACATCTCGATAGGTCTTCTTCAAGATATGGTCTACTAGCAGATTTGTGATAGCCGTTCTTGGATCAGGGGTTCTCCAATAGTCGTTTTTATTATAGTGCTTGTAGCGTCTTGACCTAAGCTGATCCTGATCCCAGCCAAAATACAATTCGTCAATCTTATCTGAAGTTGAACTAATGGCGGGGGTGATAACTATGGAGACATAGGTTTTGTAAAATTCAACCATGTCTTCTGAAAGCAAGGTATCCGACATAGCGATTGAAATAGGCCGTGCAGCTTCAATTTGAACGAGAACAGTGATATTTTCTGCGCTATTGAGCTCTTCATTTCTATTAAATGCGAGCGTACAAATAGTTCTCTCGTTGGGATCCTGATTTTTTTGGCAGATTTCCACTTCAGGCTCAAACTCAAAACCTCTAATAAATTTAAGACAGTCTACGAGATGGATCCCACCATTTAGAGCACAGACGCTTAGCGCATTGCTGTCAAAAGTTTGTCCGGAGATAGCTTCGAGGCATGAGTTAAGATGGTTGCCCCCGTTCTCTTGGCAGGTTAAGAGAGCGTCATTTTCGAAAGCTTTTCCCACTATATTTTGAATACAGCCATTTAACTCAGGATTGGATTCATTGCATACAGGCAGAGCAGCACTTGTGAGGATTCCATTTTTCACAATTTCAAGACAGCTGAGTTTTTCGTATTGGTCTGAATGAAGTTTGCAGATTTCCAAAGAATTTGAAGAAAATTGATGTCCTTTTACAGTAGATATACAGCTATTCATAGTCGAGGACCCAAATTCGGTAGCGCAAAACTCATACATTTCTCTTGGTGTAGCAAAGCTAGAGGAATAAATGTTGGAGTTAATACCGGAAGCCGTCGGATCTAAGAAGTTTAGAGAGTCATCATGTAAAATGTCTCCCAAACCATCGTCGTCCGATGAAGCTGGGGCCTTTTCATAATCAAAGACCTTTGTGGCCTCTTGGTCTCCGGATGGTCCACTGGCATAGGCCATTGGAATCATCATTAAAGTGGTAAGCAAAGCAATTAAAATTTTCATGTCATTTTCCTTTTAATGATAAGTTTTACTATATAGATGACCTTGGCTGTGGATATTTCTTAGCACTTCAATTAAATGTTTTGTGATTGCCGTCTTTCGATCAGGTGATTTCCAATAGTCATTGGCTCTATAGTGTTTTTTTCGTGTTTTGTATGAAATCATTTGCTCTTCCGTCCAGCCATAATTGACTTCATTAATTTTTCCTGTGTAATGGCTTAGAGCTGGTCCAATAACAAGTGAGAGATAGGATTTGTAATAATCAATAGTTTCTGAAGCAAGTAAGCCGCCCGAGAAAGAGACTTCAAATGGTGCAGTGTTTTCAATTTTCACCCATACTGTCCGAGCATCTATGGTATTGAAATCCTCATGTCGATTAAAGGCCATTGTGCAAATAGCTCTTTCGGCAGGATCACCATTTCGACGACAAATTTCCACATCAGGATCAAAATCAAAGTCTCTGATAAGCTTAATGCAGTCCACAAGATAACTTTCGACATTTAAAGCACAGACACTGAGTGCGTGGCTGTTAAATGTCCTTCTAGAAATGGCTTCGAGGCATGAGTTAAGATGGCTGCCTCCATTCTCTTTGCAGAGTAAGAGTGAATCATTCTCAAAAACTTTTCCCATTATGTTTTCAATGCAGCCGTTTAAATCAGGATTGGTTTTAGTGCATATGGGCCGAGTGACATCTGTGAGTATTCCATCTTTCACAATTTCAAGACAGCTGAGTTTTTTGGCCTGGTCCGAATGAAGTTTGCAGACCTCCAATGAATTTGAAGAGAATTGGTGTCCTTTCACCGTAGTTATACAATTATTCATAGTTGAGGAACCAAACTCGGTGGCACAAAACTCATACATTCCTCTGGGAGAAACAAAATCTCCAGCAGACACAGAGGAATCAATACCGGAAGCCGTAGGATCTAATTGGGTGAGGGAGTCATCATGCAAAATGTCTCCCAAACCATCGTCGTCCGATGAAGCTGGGGCCTTTTCATAATCAAAGACCTTTGTGGCCTCTTGCTCTCCGGATGGGCCACTGGCATGGGTAAACTGAGCACCAGCTAAACCGAGAAAGAAAACAACTAATATTTTCATCATCTGTCCTTTTTAAATAGGGCCGCATAGTACATTAGAACGTTCCTACTACAAAATTTAATGCCTCTTCATAGCAGGCTTTTCCATTTTTTCTACAGCGTTGAGTAATTTGGTGATGGTAGTTTAGCGATGATAGAGGAAGAACCGCTTGATAGCAGGCTACTGATTTTCTGCTGAACTCCGAACATATGCTATAGATCACTTGATTCCACTCCTCTGCCATAAGCCCTGGAACTCTCAAATAGGCGAGCATTTCCTTATAGCAGTTGGATTTCTCTCGTCTTCTTTCTGGTGAACAAGCGCTGTAAATTTTACGAGCCTGAATGGACTCTTCATAAAATAGTAAAATGCTGTTTTCTATGCACTGGGTGGTTTCGCAGCCAGCAAGAATCATTTGTGATGCATTCATTGGGATGATTTCACTGTCCCCAAAAAAATCGTCTTCGACGTAGGAGCTATCATACCCATCTTGTGGGTAAGGTTCGTAAGAGCGCTGATATTCAAAAAGCCCAGTTGCTTTTTCGTCCCCACTGGGGCCACTAGCAAGAGTGGCCATGGGTAGCAGTAAGATAAAAATTAAAAATTTCATGATCATTACCTGTCGTTAATAGCTCTATATTGAGCCAATTTGTGCTTCAAGCTAGGAAACAGATTTTTGGCATATCTTCTAATGGTTCGGATGCTGCTGAATACGCCGGTATCTGAAAGCACTCGCGAGTTTTCAATCTCTTCCACTTTCTTAACAATACCGTAGATGCCTTCATCGCCGAGAAGTTCTTCACCCACAGCTGCGGCAAGGCGATCGTCGTTGTTAAGAATCGAGTAGATATGAATGGAAGATTGTTTGATAAACTTTAATGACGAAGTCACATCAAAAACAGAGGTCCACCATCTTTCTGTGTCGACAATCTTTTGGATAGCTAAATCTTCATAGCGAAGTCTTGCTAGAGATTGATTTCGAATGGCTTCCACACTGCTTGAAGCATGTTCATAGGCTGTGACCAGAGAATATTTAAGGATATCGGCCTTAAGCTGATCATTGAGAGAATTATCTAAAGTTGCTGGAGAAAGAATTGTGTCTGTAAGGATTCCACCAGACATATCTGGCACGCCATTGACTAGCTGATACCCTTGCGATAAGGCGATTTTCATGACGTATTTTGGGCGTCCCGTAGACTCAACAAGAAGTTTTATAATGCCATCAGAATAGACGTTCAATCTCTCCTGGGTGGATTTACCACGTGCCTCTCTTAAAATACGGACGATATCTTTACGGGTATTTCTAAAGTATTGTAGGACTTCTTGGCGTCTTTCTTCTGAGACCAGTAGTTCGGTTTCAACACCTACAAATACGGGTTCGCTATAGTCATTGAAGGTGTCGGCCTTCGCCTGCATAGTGAATGAAAGTGTGATTAAAAGAATATTTAAAAATTTCATTTTGATTACCTTTTCCTTCTTGAATTCCAGTGGTCTGGCTCGAATTGAACGGTTCTAAAACCCACACAAGACATTTTTCCTGGGGGTACATCGATGAACAACATGTTGGATTTGTCTTCAGAAACGCGAATTTGCGTGACCAAAGCGTAAATTTTACTGCTTTGTCGTTTTCCATCGGTGGCATAAGCGTCATAATCTACACGTTTTAATAGTCCCCAGCGCGCCAATGTACCTTCCATCGAAAAGTTTCCTTCTGAAACTTGCTTTGGCATTCTTCGATGTTTTTCGAATGTAAGGATACCTTGTAGATTCCAACTGTTACCGTAAGGACTCGTTACAATTTCAAAGTGGTTGTCGGACCATTTTCGTCCCTCAATTTGTGGTCTTTGGGGATCCACAGCCACCCATTCTTTCGACCGCTTTCTTTTCCCGTAGAGAGTGTGAGTAAAGCAACCCGCTTCAAGACCTTTTGGTTCTGGTGTTAACTGTAGGTACCCATCAGGAGTGATTTGGCTCGTATAAAAAGCAAAATACTCAAAAGGTGTAGCGAGTAGAGCATCTGACTTCTGGGGAACCGCATCTTGTAAAAGGATGGGGATCCATACATGGCTATTGGGGCTACGAAATTCAATTTTGTAGAGTCCAACAAACCGTTCTTTACCGTCTTTTAGAAAAATCATTCCATAGTAGTTAGCGATGGAAGTGGCCGTATTGACTTGTTTGTCCACAAAGATCTCTAATTTGTTGTTAACATCCCAATATCCCTCTAGTCGCGGTCGCACATCATCTTCGCTTAAAGAAGAAACGAGTTCGACCTGCCGAGTGGATCTGGAATCGGGGGCAAATGGGTTAGATTCTTCACTCAGACTTCCAGAATTACCACTGGCTAAAGCTTCTGAGGCAATCCAAAATGAGGCTAATATAAATTGAGTTAATGTTTTCACGTTCTACCTCTTTCAAATCATTGGTTATAGAGATTGCAGGAGGAAAGGCTTTCGGCCACATCTTGCAAACTCTGTTGGATTAGGGTGAGTGTTGATGAACTTGTGTCGCCAGAATCTAGAGCCTGGTCAATATCGTCGACCACATCTTCTAGGCGCACAAGATCACAGGCGATTACATTGGCATAAGGGTTACCGTCCATCTGAATTAAAATGAAGTTAGAGACTAGCTTGGCGACTTCAAAATAGGTTTTAGCACCAAGTAGAGGGATCACATTGGTACGACCTCTTAGAGCAAGAAAAAAGCTATTCATAAAGTCAATTTGACCAAGAATGAAACGTGCATATTCCGCTTCATAAGCGCGAATGCTTGTTGTGGGCATGGCTAGGCCAACCCCAAATCTATTATACCATCTACTGTAGTAGAAGGGGGCATAGTGTCGCAAGTCGAAACTACGAGCTTCTGTGACCAAGCGCTTGGCAGCGGCATCAAAAAACTGAATCAAGGATTCTAATCCTGGTTGCGTCTCGGAGTTATACATAGAGCGATACATGTTGAGATAGAGAATGGCGAGAAGCTTTGTGATCTGTAGGTCTTCAGCCTCTGCGGTCGCCACTTCATAGAGTCCATTGTAGTACTCTTGAATCGCTTGGTGTCTTCGAGCCGTCGTCGTCATGCTATCGTTGGCAAGAGCACGCTGAGCTTTCTCAATGGCACGCTCTAAAACCTGAATGGAGTTGAGGCACCACTCCGCATAGCTAGAGTGATCCATTCTGTTGTATTCGCCAATAGCAGGAATCTGCCCTTGGTTCACGGTTACATTTAAGTCAATACGAAGGCTCAATTGAGCAACATCCAGTTGAGGTAGCTGATTGAGGCTCGTGTCCGCAGTCGCCGAGTGAGTAGCGACTGTTGTGCAAATCATTAGTATAAGTAGTTTTATAATCTTCATTCGAGTCCGCCTTAGTTACAGCCAGCAAAGGAGTTGTAGGTTAAGTCATTGATCCAGCCGAATGTACTTCGTACCTTAACAGGAGCTGGGCAGTAGGCGTCAGCACCACAAAGCCGATCTGAGTAACCTGTGTCGTTGAGCTCGATGAGTTCATAGATAAGACGGTCTAGTGAGTCCAATTCGCAAGCATAGGTATTCGCGAGAAGGTTGGATTCAAGATCTACATAGGAGAACGTAGCTAGTTTTTCCGCAATGAAGAGGTATAGGGGTGTATTAATTGCCACCACGTTCGGACCTACTGATGCACTAGAAACAGAAACCATACCATCTGAATCTATATCGTAAAAGATGAAGTCGATGGGGCTTTGGGTATTCAGAAGTAACTTAGAGGAAAGGCGCAACTGTTTAGCGGCTAAGCGTACTAACTTCTGCTCATGCTGAATGATGCTTTGTCTTCTGGAGGCGCATGACGAATCAGAACCATTGCCATAGGTACAGTGATACGAGAAAGGCATAAAGTAATCTTTATCAAACTTTTTATGAACCTTGGTAATGAAGGTCATGTAGTCCGTCATAAACGAAACTATGGATCTCTTGGCTTGGTAATCTTCGAAACGTGGGTCATTCCATGTTTCGTAAGCAATAATAAGAGCTCTATTCACCATTTGGGTTGAAATGGGACCCAAGAAATATCTGTCACTTCGAAAGGAAGTGGCCATGTTTCTTAAAGTTCCATAAATAACAGCAAAAGCGTCTTCAACTTTATCGCGCATGTAAAATCGAACAGCAAGATCTCTTGCCTGTACGATGTCTAAAATCACTCGGTCACACCATTGCTCGAATTCAGGATAGGAGTTGTGTCTTCGCATCGATTGTCTATTGTAACGTCTAGATATATCAGCAACAAACGAGTCGATTTGATTGCCAACACCACCGCCATCAGAGGCTCTTAGCCTGTTAGGACCATGATTTCTTCGGCTTAACGAAGTGATATTCACTCCCAGTTCTTCGGGTGAAGTGTAATCTTGTGTTCTATGTTTTTCTTGAGTGCCTGCGGAAGCGGAATTGGCTAACAGCAAACAGATGGCTATTACTAGGGTTTTCATTTGGGGTCCTCCAAGAGGGGGTTAGTTAAATTGATAAGTTGTATGTTAATCGCGACGACTTCATCTTTGTTTCCCGGGGTCGATGAAAGGTCGGCATTTAATTCTTTTCTAAAGGTGTTAATCTTCTCTTTGATGTCCTTAAGCTGATTCTGAGTCACGGCTAAGGTCAGAGAAGAGAACTCTCGATCTTCCCAGCGATCCTCTTCGAGGGCCTGCTGAGTACGTTCAAGCATTTTGCTATGATAGTTTTGGACGGCGAAGTCCAACTCTCTAGGGTCAATTTCTAGAGCATCTCTATTTAAAGTGTATTTTTTCTTGCTGTCGCTCCAAACCACCAGATCTAGCTCTTTAAGCATCTTAAAACCGGCTTCAGCTTGTTTCTTGGTGATTTTGTTTTTTAGTTTTTTAGCGATCCAATCAGGATCCGCTTCAAAGTCAGCCAGGCAAACTAGTTCACGAATGGCCATTTTATCCCAGCTATCCAAAAACTGACTGAGGTGGCTTAGGTTGTGTAACTTTTCATTTTGCTTATTCTTATTTATTTTAGCCAGCTCGCTGAGCAACTCGTGTTTTTCCTGATTTTTTTTACTTTGATTGTATAGAACTAACTTTTCAAAATATCGGGACTCTTTGGCATTCAATTTAAGAGCTTTGATAAAACCCTGTAATGAGGAAATGCCTAAATTCCTTTTCCCGCGAATCACCATGCTGAGTAGGGTATGTGAGCTTAAACCAGCTTGGCGCGCAAACATAGAGCCAGAGTAGGATGGGTTCGTATCTTTTTTGTAGCTGAACCACTCTTCTAAAAACTTGCGGTAGTCCATATAGTAAAACAAGTCAGGACAAGTGGGGGGCTTGTCTGATGCAGTATTCTTTTGTTGTGTGTGAAATTGTGTTTCCACAAATTCTCCTTTTTTCTGAACTTGTAGGGATCGTCTATCAGGCACGAAAACATTTTTGTAGGAACTGAATGTATTTTCTGATATTTTGCCGAAACATTTGTTTCATCATGAAATTTGGGAATGAACGGTATGAAGTTTTTTTACAAAACTAAAAGTATAGTCATTTTAGTATGTTGCCTTTGTGTGAGTGCGCATGCGGACGAAACGAATGTCCCGGGGCTTCATTGTGTTTCAGGTGAGTATGTAAAAACATCTGTTTCACCCAACATAGAAACAGATTTAAATATAAATTCGAGTCTGTTGAAAGATGGGATTCATAATGTAGTTCAGTTCTTTCCTCGTTTATTTGCAAAACCTTGGAGTAAAAATTTCACAGAATGGTCCATAACAATTGATTCCGAATACAACGGGAGGCCCACGGTAGCTCCTTGGCTTAAAGATTCTCTGGGTCGCCCCACTATGTATCTTAGTCCGTCCCATTTACTTTACGATTATAATGGACAACTCCTGTCCCACGAATTCATACATATTTTGATGGATAAAATGAGCCCTCAACGCGATCGGTTTATAAAAGAGGGAGTGGCTATGTTGGGTTCTTTTATTTTAACTTGTGAATCTGATCAGCTACTTGAATTATTTCCTCTTAAATCACCCTACAGCTTGAGCGAGGATTTTACTAAAGTCTCATCCGTTCGTTTGAATGGGCTATATCAATACGTAAATGCATTGTTTTTATATATGTATAAACACTGTGGGGAAGAGGAACTATTTGTGCGACTGTTAAAGTCTCAGTCTAAAAAAAGTGGTATCCAATTTTTGAGTGAAGTTTTATCGTCTATGGAGCGCGGTAAAGAGCAGCACATGTGTTCAGATTTCGATTCCCTATTTCTGCAATTTTCAAAAGATCGATTGGAAAAGAATTTGGACTATTTAGAATTCAACGAAAGCTTTCTATATGATGGTCCGATAAAACTAGAGCCCTATTCAGCTATTAGATACTATCGGTACACTGAGAGTTGCTTAATGCCTTCGGATTTGGAGCTCAATGAAGAATCTTGTATGCGGATTCGTTTTGAGTAAACCCAGTCTTTTTACGGGATTCATCCATCGTTATTTAGGGATAGTTATTGAGAATCCAGCCTAAGGCAACCACCTGTGGAACAGTAACCAGCGGTAAAAATAAGGAGATTTTCCATGATCCAGTGGTTTCTTTTAAAGCCATGATTTCCGTATAATCTGTCGAAACGCCTGTCATCATAAAGGTGAATCCATTTCCAGGAGCTTTGGCCACGGTCAAAAGTTCGGCGGCAATGGGGGCCGAACCCTCGGAGCAAACTTCAATAATAGTGGCTGCAACAATAGTTAGGCCAAGTCCTAGAAGAGAGGGGCCAAACCAAGTGCCGAAGCTTTCAGGGGTAAATAGAACTCGAACAAGGGCGGCAATGATCACTCCAAAGAAAACCCAACGTAAAATCATTTTTGATTCTTTCGCTCCGGAAAGGATGACCTTCCAAAGGACTGCAGGGCTAAATGAAATTTGACTCACAAGCTTCTTAGCTTCAGGTAAAACCTTATAACCTTCTGGAATGGCGACTGTATGAGGGTTTTTAGGTAAAACGTTTTTGCTCTCGAGAGAGTTGAAAATGAGTCCTGACAAAATGGCAATCACACAGGAGAGAACAATAAACACAAGAGTGTATACCCAGCCGATTAATGTAATTAAAATAATGGTCATGGAAAAAGAATTCCAAGGACTGGCAATGAGGAAAGCCATGGTTTGGCCTAAAGTGGCTCCTCTTTTATACAGCTTCATTCCTACAAGTAAAATACCATGGCTACAAAGATCTAATAACAGACCCGCCGCCGTGGCCCTTAAAAGTCCTTTAAAGCCTCGCCCCGTTCCGAGCAGTGAAAGAGTGAATTCCTGGGGAATAGTGTCTACGAGGCCAGTAAAAAAAATAGCTAATACCAATCCAATCGCCATTTTATTCATGAGCTCATATACGCTATGGCTAAATTCTTCCAGTTGTAGATTGTTAAAATTGAGCCCGACTAAGTGCAAAACATAGCCTAGGGCTATCAGGGCGAGAGATCCCCACAACAGGTAGTCGGTTTTAGAATGGTCGTGACAGCCACTACTGTGGCAAGAGGGTGCATTGCTCATAATATGAATGTAGTACTGATCGAGCGTTTAAGCAACTGGAGGTCACTCAAAAACATCCAACCGTCTTGCGGATTCGATGAGCCACTCTCCTGAGGTGTTCACAAAGTCGATTTCCAATGGAGTGACTCCATCTGCAATGGATCCGATTCTGTAGTAAAGAGAGTAGTCAACAACGAGAGTCACTGTGGCTCGATTAGCGCCCTGTAACTTCACTTGAATGTCATTAAGTTCTAGCTCCGAAAATTCAAAGTTTCTAAGAATTACATACATATACCTAAGTAAGTTATCTTGGCCTTGAGCTATAGGAGTGTCTTTGCGAGCCAGTTCATCATAGATAGCAATGTCTGGTACTGAATAACCCAAGATTCGTTTTGAAAACTGAGTTTGTTTAATAAAATTAACGGGCAAGGGTTTGGTTTGGGCAATGTCTTGGAGTTCAATCACTTTCCCAAGTATTACTTCTTCGTCAGTTTCGAGAACGTAATGAGACACGGCAGCGACCAGGATGCCGGCGATGAGGGCCATAGTGAGAACTACTTTTCGATTCATAGAAGTTTCCCTACTAAGACGCTTGTATTTAATATCCCGAGAAATTGGGGTGGAAAATTGATCGTTGCCAGCAGAACTTCATCGTCTAAGAGCTCTCGGCTATCATAGGTTTTGTTTGTCATTTTCATACTATGTTGAGGGATTGGATTGCCATTAATAAAGAGCTGTCCATCTATGGTATCAATAGAATCTCCCGCGGCGGCAACCACTTGAGCAGCCATTGATTTTGAGCCGCCAATCAGCGAGAACACGACAATGTCCCCCGCGGTTGGCGTCCCTAGACTATAGGCTTGTTTGAAAACAAAACGGAGTTGGTGACCTCCAAATGGGCCTTTGGTTTCTAAGATATAGGGTTTTAGAATAAATCCAAATACTATGAGCGCTGAGGCCACCACAATAGCCATTCTCAGCAAAATGTGGTGTTTTGATTTGAACTGTGAAAACATGTCATTACCTCAAAATGGACAACCAGGATACACGGATCAATGAAATACTTAAACCTAAAAAATACATTTAGAAACTCCCTATTGTGGTTCGTTTTATTATCTTCCCTTTGGGTGAGTGCTGTTGAATTAGATCAACCATTTAAACAAATGCAAAAGACCTTCTTAGACCAGGCACGAGAAGTTGTTTCTCGTAATAAGAGCGCACAGCTGTATTTAAAAGAAATTGTGCCTGAAGAGTCTCTGATGATGAGTGTTCTGTATATGCCACCCGAGATAGAATCCAAAAATCTAGTGATACTTTCTGCGGGGACTCATGGAGCTGAAGGTCCACTTGGGTCTGCGGCACTGACTCTTTTTTTACAGGAATATGGGGAGAAGGTGGATCGCAGTCGAACCGGATTTCTTTTATTTCATGGTGTGAATCCCTACGGGTTTGATTCCGGCCGAAGAGTGGATCAAGAAAATAGAGATCTTAATCGAAATTTCGTTGTAACCAGTGATGAATTAGAAATAGAAAACTCAGCCTATTCGAAGATAGAAGCAATTTTAAATCCAAAACATAAAGTGAAAAGCATCGGTTGGAGCTATTTTAAAATGTTAGGGCAAGTGTTTTACCAACTCACATTTGGTGGTATGTCCATCAATGAATTTCGGCAGGCCTCCGTGGGAGGTCAGTATAAATACCCAAAGGGCATCTATTATGGTGGAGCCGAGGTTTCACCTTCAGTTGTTCATTTTAAAGAGATAATACTCCAACATGTCAAAGACTATGAAAATATCCTACATATGGATTTTCACACAGGGCTTGGAGAGAGTGGACAGTTGCACTTGATTCTCGCCGCCCAGCTTAATACTTTTGAAAGAGATAAAATGTCTGAGGTCTTCGATAGAACCGATGGGAAGTTTTACGAGATCAACACCGGCGAATCCGAAGGTTTTTACGAAGTGACTGGAGATATCACCGATTTTATTCGTAAGCTACAAGGAGATTCAGGTCAAAATATCTATGGAGTCACAGCTGAGTTTGGCACTAAGGGATTGGGAATACTCAATCAGTTAGAATCCTTACATGCCATTATTCAAGAAAATCAGGGGCATCACTATGGCTATGCCAATGAAGGTCTTGAGACGAAAGTTAAGCGTACATTTAGAGAGCTGTTCAATCCCTCAGATCCCGGCTGGCAAAAACGAGTGACGGAAAACACTCGACACCTTTTTGGTGTTTCACTGCCTCGATGGATTGAGCTGCATAAATGAAGTTTTGACCTTATTGTTGGTTCCAAAATGGGATGATTTTCGGTCTTTTCATAAGTGAAACTTTGGATGTGAGTTAAAAGTTAGTTATTCCGGTTAAAAATTCTACCAAGAGTCACTGGGGGTCGTTGTTTCTCGGCTCACAGGCTTGCGGAGAAACCTTGAAATACTGTATCTATCTAAAAGCACTAGATTTACAAAAAAGGACACTTAATATGAACCAGATAAAAGCTCCGGTTGAACTCACTCCTTTATCTATTGGATTAGGGATTATTCTTGGCGTGATTATGACCGCCGCAAACGTTTATTTAGGTCTCTATGCGGGGATGACCGTTTCGGCCTCCATTCCAGCGGCTGTGATCGCCATGGGAATCACACGAGGGATTTTCAAAAAATCCAATGTGTATGAATCCAACATTGTGCAAACCATGGCCAGCGCGGGTGAATCTTTAGCCGCCGGTGTGATCTTTACCTTGCCAGCACTAGTTATAGTTGGGGCCTGGTCCAATTTTGATTTTATTCAAACCACGGCGATCGCCATTGCCGGTGGTTTGTTAGGTGTGATTTTTATGATCCCACTACGTAGAGCCTTAATTGTAGAAGATAAAGATTTAACATATCCAGAGGGTGTTGCCTGTGCCGCGGTTCTAAGAAGTGCCGTTGAGACCTCGGACTCAGATTCAAAGGCCAACCTTCAAGCTATTGTTAAGGGTGTGGGCTTAGGTGCTATTTTTAAATTGTTAGTGAGTGGATTTAAATTATTTACCTCTGAAGTGGCTCTGGCGGGTAAAGTGCTCGGTGGGCGAGTGGCTTTCTTTGGCTTGGATGCGTCTCCGGCTCTACTGGCCGTTGGCTATATCGTAGGTTTAGAAGTGGCCATGCTGGTATTTATCGGTGGAGCCCTTGGTTGGATTGTTGGTATTCCGATGCTAGGAACTCCTGCAGGAATGGAAGATGCTTCGGCTCTGGATGTGGCCTGGACACTTTGGTCCACCCAAATCCGTTACTTGGGTGTCGGTGCTATGGTAGTGGGTGGATTGTACTCCATCTACTCAGTGAGACAGGGGATCGTTTCTGGTGTGAGCGGTCTGAAAAATGCCTATAAAGGTGGAGCTGATGCTCAAGTGGTAGAGCGCGAAAATCAAGACATTTCCCTTGTGGCGATGGCCGTGATCTTCTTACTGTCTTTAGGCATCATGTTCGGTCTTTATGAGTACCTCATTGGTAGCCATATGCTCAGTATCTTCACGACTCTTTTAATGTTCATTGCATCCTTTTTGTTTGTGGCCGTTTCTAGTTATATCGTGGGATTGGTGGGAAGTTCCAATAACCCAGTTTCCGGTATGACGATTTCTGCGTTACTAGGAACTGCAGCATTCTTTTTAGTCTTAGGATTTAAAGGGGAGTCTGCCATTCTTGCCACTTTAGGTGTTGCTGCGGTGGTTTGTTGTGCAGCTTGTACTGCCGGTGACTGCTCACAGGATTTAAAAACGGGAGCCATTATTAAGGCCACACCAAGAAGCCAGCAGATTGCTCAAATCATTGGTGTGCTTATTCCAGCATTTGTTATTGCACCTGTTTTGACTCTGTTACATGAAGCCTATGTGATTGGTGACGGCCTTAAAGCGCCGCAGGCCACTTTGTTTGCCTCTATCACTGAGGCGCTATTTGGCGATGGCGAACTGCCGTATTTCATGGTTGGCTTAGGTGCCGTTCTTGGTGTGGTGATTATCGGTTTAGATAAATACCTGAAGAGTACGGGTTCTAAAATCAGACTTCATTTAATGCCTATTGCTGTTGGTATTTACCTTCCTATCACATTGGCTGTTCCAATGTTGGTGGGTGGCTTAATTAAGCAGAAGATCTCTGCTGGTGGTGAAGTGGACGAAGCCAAAGACAAGGGAATTCTGCTATCCAGTGGTGTGATTGCTGGTGAAGCTCTTATGGGTGTTCTTGTCGCAGTCGTACTTTATATGAACATCGACATTGCGTTTGCAAAAGATCTGTCGGTGGTTTTTAGAGAGGGAATTTCTTTTCTCGCTTTTGCCGCTGTAGCTGTTTATCTGTATAAAGTTGCAAAGCGATAGATATTGTTCTTAAAGGAGCGCTCATTGAGAGATGAGCGTTGCCATTGATCTTCAATTTTCAAGCAGCGGTATTCTAGGCCGCTGCTCCAGTAAAATCCTCTTGTAGCTTTACTTCTGCAGTTTTTTTATCAAATTCAGAAATAGGTTGGTCGAACCTAAATCCGACATACAAGTTGTTGGTGATGGATGAATGACGAATCCAGTGTACTGTGCCTTTGGCCTTTATAATTCTCTGTCCTGCGTGCTTTAAGGTAAAATTAAAAAGATCCCCTTTGGATACTGGTAGATTTCCCAGTACTGTAATGCACACTCCGGAACGACTGATGTTAATAAGGTGGCCTCCGGCCAGACATTCACTGTTGGCTTCTAGTTTCCAATCGATATCACTCATTAATTGATAGCGCTCATCGCGCCGGCGCTCTTGGCTCTCCATGTTTTACCCCTTTTCCTAATCTACCCACCCTTAATCAATACAATCGGTGTGCCACCTCAAACTCAACCAGTTCTTCTCGGCAGTATCCCTTTTGTCGAATCCACAGGAATTGTTGACTCGTTCTACGTATCAAATAGGTGCGGACCGACTTTTGGGACTCACTGCATCTCAAATTAAGACAACGTGTCCAGTCCCAAAAGTGCGTCCGTACTTTGGGGAATCTGGACCTTCTCTGGCTTGAATGGCACCAGTGGCATTCCGAAAAGGAGAGTATGGTTTTGCGAACCAGCTTACACAATGGAGAGTGGCTTTGAAAAAATGGATCAGTAAGCTTGTTGATCAATTTGACTTTGAATGGACAGAAACTGAAGAAAAGCAGATGCAGAAGTTTCTCAGCGAAGAATGTGCGACCTTAGTGTATCTTCTTGATACTTATAACAAGCACCTCATAGAGCTGGACAACCACCCTGTAAGGAAGACTCGTGAAGACCTAGATGCGTTTGCGCGGGAGCTATTGGATCCAGAGAAAGAGAACCATGAAAGAGTGCTCTTTCGATTGAGGCAGTTTATGTCAGCTTACAGGCTCGATGAATATGCTTACATTCAAAAAACATTTGATGAGTTTAGAAGTATTATTTGGGACTTTGTAGAACAGCTGGGTGATGAGGTGAACTTTGAAGCCAGTACAGATAGGGATATTAGAGATAGTTTTCATCACTTACAGGAAGCTGTTGAAGCCAACAGTATTGATGATTTGAAGGTTCAGTCGAGGCAGTTTATCGACTCCTATTCAGAATATCAGACCAAAAAAGATAGACATAAAGCAGACCGACTGCAAAATGTGAGGAAGAACCTAGCGGTGGTTAAAAAGAAGCTCGTCGAAGCTCATCACAATATGATGCGAGACCATCTCACTTCTGCCTACAACAGAAAAAGCTTTGATGAGCAGATGGAACAGCAGTGGAAGCTATTTCAAGTCACACAAAATCCATTTTGCATCATTTCTATGGATATTGATCACTTTAAAAAGTTTAACGATACCTATGGGCACGCCATCGGTGATTTTGTTTTGATTGAGTGTGTGAAGTTACTAAATAAAGCTTTCTCTCGGGATAATGATTTTGTAGCTCGTACTGGCGGGGAAGAGTTTATTGTGATTCTTCCGGATTATAGAATTGGCCATGCTGTTCAGAAAGCGGAACAAGCGATTCAAAGAATAAGAAATGAAGTGTTTGTGCATGAGGGTCTGGAGCTTAAGTTCACGATGTCCATGGGAATCGCTGAAATGCGTCCCGATGAAACTGTAGATGAAATTGTTAAGCGCGCTGACGATGCTCTCTACCATTCAAAGCAAACCGGTCGAAACCGCTATACGATCTCCGATGAATTGGAAGTGGCTGCATCTAAAGACGATACAAATAAAAACGTAGCCTCCTGAGGTGCTATGTTAACTGTATTTAGAGCCTATCATCTTTAGAGCCGTCTAAATTTTGATCAAATATTTTCAGGTCCTTACTATTTTTCACGAGCTCCCAATTGTGATTGGATTGGTGATATAGTTCCTCTGTTCAATTTCGAACGAAGTTTTAGGAGAATGTTTTATGAGACTCTTTCTTTCAGTGTTATTAATTTCAATATTTGGCCCTATGGCTATCGCAGGAAAAACTCAGGTAGAGGTAGACATCAGTTGCTCAGAGTTAACTCAATTGGAAATGTTAAGCGAAGAAGGGCGATCGTCTAAGCAAACGGCTCAGTACTTTTTTGTTTTGGGTATTCATGCGGGTACATATATGAGCTCACCAAGGCTAGTTGAAAAGATGAAGCTGTCTGAGTCAATCGACAAATTAATGAATAGATGTAGCAATCAGAATAACGCCGAGCTACCTTCTTCATGGGTTTATTTTGCATCGGTAGTAAAAGGGTATGAGGGCGATTTAGTGGAGCTGTATAATTCGAGCAGTGATAAGGATGCTAGCAATGAACCAAGAGAGCTGCCCAAAGTACAGGAATGGCATAGAGACCAATAAATTTAAGGGGCTAGATTTCGAGACCCGTATAAATGGTGTCAATAGGTTCGCTTGAGCACTTCTGGGTACGGACTTCGTAGCCAGACACCTTTTAGACACCTCCGTTACCCTAACAGGGGTGTCAGCAAACTAACACCCTGAGAAGAAATAGACAGCCAATAGAGGCTGGCACCAGCGTTGCAAATTTAAACAATGTACTATGAAAAGTACACTTGGTTCCTTACTACTGATCATAGGTGGGTTGTATTGCGCTCTATGGGCATCTCCCGCCTTTGGTAATTCTGATTCTACAAATCTTCCAGCGAAGCTGTTGGTGAACCCACCACCGGTTAAGTATGATAGTAAATCCTATTTTGATGGACTGTTTGGGTCTGGCTGGTGCTCGGTTTTTGATACAAAGGTGTATCCCCTGACAGCCGGGCAAATCTGGATAGAGGATTGCTTCACCAATACGGGGCGCTTGATTTCTCAGCCTGAGGGTCAGAGTTACGCACTCGTTAACGTCAGAGGGTATGACTTACTATTTAGCCTTTCTGGAGAGCTAAAAGAAATTCGTTCATCAAACGGTAACGGTTCGTCCCTGACACAGATTCGTAAAGAAAAAGATTATATTTATATGAAAGTTAAAAATGTGACGGTCAAAGTCTCCTTGGCGGATCGTCATTGGAGTTTAGTGCCAGGCACCTTTTGAGTATGCAAAGCGCTATTGAATATCGCAATGCCTGCTTAATAGGTGTCGGGCACTAAACACTTTTCTCAAAACCCCGCGGACCGTTTTTCGTACGTCAACTGAACTAGGAGTTGATATGCGAGCTCGACTAAAAGATCTACCAGTACTACTGGCCATTGTACTCATTAATCTGGCAGCATGGATGGCCACTAAACTGATATATGATTATGCCACTTACAGTGTGGTTTTAAATAGTCTGGAGAGGGTAAGAAACCTCCAAGTTCAGGTCAATCCACAAAGCCAAGTGATCGTGGCTGTTATTGATACGGGAATAGATGAAACACACCCCGAGCTGAAGGAACATCTTTGGAAGAACTTAGGTGAAGTGGGTTATGATTCTAAAGGCCGTTTAAAGTCAGAAAATGGGATAGATGATGATGGCAATGGCTTTAAAGATGATGTACACGGTTGGGATTTTACTTCCTCTACATCAGAAGTAGAGGATCATCATGGACATGGAACTCATATTGCCGGGCTTGTGGTTGGCGTCAGTCAGTTTCAAGTTCAACAAATAGCAGACAATTCAAAGATCAAACTGATGGTATTAAAGTATTACGATCCAAGACGCTTGAATCGCGATGCTGCTGACAACACCGCAAAAGCAATTAGGTACGCGGTAGATAATGGAGCTCATATCATCAATTACTCTTCAGGGGGAGCCGAACCCAGTGAATCTGAGCGACAGGCCATACTCTATGCTTTAAAGCAAAATGTACTCATTGTAGCAGCTGCGGGTAATGATGGACTCAAACTGGGTACAAGTAAATTCTATCCCGCAAGCTATCGCCTACCTAATGTTCTTTCTGTGGCGAACTCGGACAAAAATTTTAACCCGGTAAAAAGCAGTAACTACAGTGAGCGCTTCGTGGATGTCGCTGCTTATGGGCATCGATTGGACTCCACTCTTCCTCACGGAAAGAGGGGGTATATGACAGGAACATCGCAGGCTACAGCCGTTGTTTCGTGGATGGCTGCCCACTTAATTTCGAGCCATCCTTTTCAGGGGAATTTTGTCTGGGTGAGAAATGTACTTAAGAATAGTGGAAGATTAGCAAAGTCATGGCAAGGGCGAACGGAAACCGGGCGAGTGGCCTTGCCTGAAAATCTAAAACTCGCCATTAAAAATTTAAACAAACCACAGAAAAATCTCTAGCACTAAAAGGTGCCAGGCACCTTTTGGAGCCGCGTCGCGGCGGGAGCCGGAGTAAGCTACCTACTTGTTGAGTCTTACTTTGATGCTTGCTTTTTCCCCATGGGCTTTTCAAAGAGAGGAAGGAATTCCTCTAATCCGTGTTTTGCAAGGTCTTTAACGGGAATGAATTTAAGGGCTGCGGAGTTGATGCAATATCGAAGTCCCGTAGGCTGTGGTCCATCATCAAAAACATGACCGAGATGGGAGTCGCCGTGCTTGGACCGCACTTCCACTCTCTTTCCAAAGAGAGAGAAATCATCTTTTTCCACAATGTTTCCTGCAACTAAAGGTTTATAAAACGAAGGCCATCCGGTTCCGGATTTGAACTTGTGAGTGGAGCTAAACAGGGGTTCTCCCGACACGACATCCACATATATGCCATCTTTCTTATTATCCCAAAATTCATTTTTGAAAGGAGGTTCAGTGCCGTCTTTTTGGGTGACGTAGTACTGAGTTTTAGTCAGCATTTTTTTAATCTCTGCATCCGAGGGGCGTGGGTATTTAGAGAGTTTTTTAGATGGAAGTGCCTTTTTCCAATGCTTCTCTAAAAACTTGTCTCGACCGGATCCATATCTGTAGTACTTGTACCGGAGAGGGTTTTTCTTGTAGTAGTCCTGATGATATTCCTCGGCCGGGTAAAAACTTGTAAATGAGGTGATTGGCACAACGATGGGTTTCTTGAATCTTTTAGAATCGGCCAGTTTCTTTTTAGATTGTTCGGCGGCCAATTTTTGCCGTTCATTGTGATAGAAAATTTCAGGTCTATATTGTTTTCCTCGGTCAACAAATTGTCCTTCTGAGTCAGTAGGATCCATGCTTCTCCAGAAAACCTCTACCAGGTCCGCATATTTTACTTTTGTGGGGTCAAAGGTCACTTGCACCACTTCGGTATGGCCGGTTTTCCCCGACGCCACCTGTTTATACGTTGGGTTTTTCTCTTTACCGCCAGAGAATCCAGAAACCGTGCTTATTACACCATCGAGTTTATCAAATGGTGGTTCCATGCACCAAAAACAGCCGCCAGCAAAAGTGGCCTTTTCTGTTTTCACTTCCTTGGAAAAACTGACTTGTGCCAGTGAAATACAAAATAGAATGCTTATAAATCTGAACATATTAACCTCTGCTTTTTAACCGTGCTTCAATTTATTATACTGAGCTTTTAGCTAAGAGTTACAATAGGGTCCTTTAAAACCCTTATGTTTTGATTCCTGTGTATCAATTTGATAGAGAATTGAAATGAGTCATCCTAGCACATTCCAGCTCTTTTCAGGAGTTTACGGCAGATCTTTGGACTGCAGTCAGATAGTAAGCTTACCCGTTCCAATAGCCGTGAGTTCTTGTTTGATGGGCGAAGCGGTCAATTATCGAGGAGTGGCCAATACCTTTGAGTCCCTTAGGCCCTTATTTCAGTTGGGGGAGCATATTCAATGGATTAAATTTTGCCCCGAGCTTGTTGAGTTTGGTGTTCCCAGAGAGCCGGTGAATATTTCAGGGGGTGCTGGTGCCGAGGTCTGGTCCGGGAAGGCCAAGGTCTTCACCCATTCCGGGGTGGATGTGACGGAAAAAATGAAAAGCGGTGCGGATCAATTGTTGGGCCTCTGTAAAAGAAATGCTGTCAAAATAGCCCTTTTAATGGAGGGAAGCCCCAGTTGCGGTAGTCATTGGGTGTTTAATGGAGAGGCATGGCCGGAAAAACAAAGAATCGTTGGCTCAGGAGTCACTTCAGCTCTACTAGAGGCCAATGGAATCCAAGTACTGAGCCCTGCTGATGAAAAATCACTGGGTGAGTTTGCCGATTATATTCGTTCTCTAACATAGAAATGTATTTTCTTTTCTCAGCAATAAAAGCTTTCCTTGTGTGCGATTTTGTCCTAATTTTAGGGTTTTCTGAGGCGGAAGTGTGAGTGTAGATATTCGGAACATGGCAATCATTGCCCACGTGGATCATGGTAAAACAACTCTAGTTGACCATTTACTAAAACAATCAGGGACCTTTTCCCAGCACCAACAAGTAGAAGACCGATTGATGGATTCTATGGATTTGGAACGAGAGAGAGGGATTACTATAGCAGCTAAAAACTGTAGTTATGTTTACGAGAATGTAAAAGTAAACATTGTAGATACCCCCGGACACTCGGATTTTGGCGGTGAAGTGGAGCGTATTCTCGATATGGTAGATGGAGCTGTTTTGCTGGTAGATGCTTCGGAAGGACCACTACCCCAAACTCGTTTCGTGCTAAAAAAGGCACTTGAGAAGAATCTAAAGATTATCGTTTGTGTGAACAAGATTGACCGGAGCGATGCTAGAGCGGATGAAGTCTTGAATGAAGTTTTCGATCTGTTTGTAGATTTGGACGCCACGGATGAACAAGTGGACTTTGATGTCGTGTACGCCATAGCCCGAGATGGTTTGGCCATGATGGATATTGAAGAAAAGGATAATGCTAAGGATTTGCGTGTTCTGTTTGACCTCATATTGAAGACGGTACCACCTCCTGCAGTTATTGAAGATCATCCACTTCAATTTCTCGTATCGAATATTGATTACAATAATTTTGTGGGTCGATTGGCTGTAGGGCGTGTTCGCGCGGGTAAGTTAAAAGTAGGTGATGAAGTTCTTATTTGTTACGAAGACAAACAGAAGAAATTTAGAATTTCGTCTCTGTTTGCGTTCGATGGAAATAACCAGGTTCAGGTGGAAGAATTAACTACTGGTGATATTGGGGCTATAGCGGGTATGGATGAAGTGAATATTGGTGATTGCATCACTGATGTAGACAATCCTAAACCGCTTCCAAGGATCAAAGTGGAAGAGCCGACTGTTGGTATTTTGATGTCAGTGAACGATAGTCCGTATGCTGGGCTAGAAGGTGAGAGCGTTACAAGTCGAAAGATTAAAGAGCGCCTTGATAAAGAGCTTTTGTATAATGTGGCCTTGAGAGTGGAAGACACTGATCAGACTGATACTTTTAAAGTTTTGGGTCGAGGTGAACTTCAGTTGGCTGTTCTTATTGAACAAATGCGCCGTGAAGGCTTTGAGCTTTTGATTTCTAAACCTCAGGTGGTGATGAAAGAAGAAAATGGCGAGAAGCTAGAACCATTTGAGAAAGTGACCATTGATGTGGCTGATGAATACTCGGGCGCTGTGACCAAGAAATTGGGAGAGCGTAGAGGAGTCATGCAGAATATGGACTCCAAAGGTTCTGGTCGAACTCGAATTGAGTTTGAAATTCCAGCTCGAGGACTGATCGGATACCGGTCTGAATTTTTAACGGACACTCGCGGTACGGGGTTAATGAGCACAGAGTCCTTAGGTTTTCGTCCCTTCAAAGGTAAAATCAGTATGCGTAATACGGGTGCTATCATTGCCGACCGTAAGGGCAAGGCCACCGGCTATGCTCTGGATAACCTAAATGATCGTGGAAAGTTTTTTATCACTCCTGGTATCGAAGTTTATCCCGGTATGATTATTGGGGAGCATTCTAAATCCAACAATATAGATGTTAACGTATGTAAGGAAAAGAAACTATCTAACGTACGGGCCTCCGGTAGTGACGATGCTGTGAAGCTAGCTCCTGTGAAACCAATGACCTTGGAAGAGGCCATGGAGTGGATCACCGAGATAGAGTTGGTTGAAGTGACTCCTAAAAATATTCGTGTTCGCTCTAGATTCTTAGATGCTAACGAGAGAAAGCGTCACGAGAAAAAGGAAAGTGACGAAGGCTAGTCGCTTTTTTGAGTTTTAATTTTAATGAATCAAATTTTATGAAACCTACTATAAAATATAGTAGGTTTTGTTTTCTGAATTGATTGCCGGTGTGAGGTTTCTCTCAGAAGGTGGCAAATTATCGAATAAAACTCCCATCAAGTCTTTCGTAAATTCCTCATAGAGGTAATATGAGTGATTGAGTGAGAATTCAAAAAACGATCTTCCGGTGCTAGTGGCATCAATAGTATCGATCTGATTGAACACTAAAATGGGATCCATTGATCCTAGTCTGGGCGCACCGTTGAGATTTTCGGAAGCTGCTACAAGAGCCAAATCTCTTTGTGATCCGTAGAGAGAAACCCGGTTCGCGTGCTGTGGAATAAGGCTCGCATACCGATCCCTAAAAGTGAGTAGATCTACATCAGGAGCTGCCATCACGATATTGGAAAAGGACTTTTCCTGTCGACTCATGTTTTCTCTGAAATGCCACTGCTCCATGGTTCGTGTGAGCAAATCGTTCCCCATACTGTGAGCGACAATATGAATACGATCAAAGGCACCTAACTCTTTTAGTTTTTTGAGAAAATGAAGGAGTTTGGGTACGGTTCTTTCGGCATCAGCCCTATCAGAAACGTATTGTGCAACTTCGCCATCGGAAGGCCAGGAAAAGGCCATTACAGTGCCTTTAAAACGCATATCGTGGGCCATGACTCCCGCATTGTATAACGAGGAGTTAAACTTCACATTATAGCCATGGATATAGATAATGGCTTCCTTAGTGGAAATACCGGATTGAACTGAGCGCTTTATATCATAGTAAAATGAAACTTCATCTTGGGTTTTTAGGCTTTCAATGGAGACATGCTTTTCAGGGTCTGATCTAAACTCAAGCTTCCAATAGGAAGGGCGTTCTACTTCACCGGGCCTGTGAGAACTTGGAATGGAAACATAGCTATAGCCATAGTTGAGTTGATCATCATCAACACCATTGTAGTAGGTGGGGTCCGAAAAGAAAGGTGTATGAAATTCCCGTTCGCGATTAGTGGCATAGAAGACTTTCACTAAATCGTATTTTCTCTCTTGATTGTTAGTATCAGTATTAATGGAGGGCGGATCTATACCATTACCTGATTGATCGGGCTGGTAAACCTCTATACCTCTTAAGCCCTCGAATTCATTCAAAAAATAGTCGTCTAAATACAAGGCTTGCTCTGAGTTCATCAATCGCGTCGTGTTGGAGCTTTTAATGTCTTTAGGGTCGAGGGTAACTGTGACGACCCAGTGTGCGACATACTGATCGTCGGCTAAAATATAGGAGCTGTAGTATTTACCGTCTGCTGCAAATAGATAAGCTATAAAGAATTGATCATCTGAAACGGCAGTGGGTAATTCTTCAATGACTGGGCCGAGTAGCTCAACGAGCCAGCCGTTACAGCTGCTATTAGCTGATCGGCCAAATATAGCCACTGGTTCAATATATGTATGGCGATCGATTTGAGCTTGTCTTCTTATCTGTCCTTCGGCGTACTCAATGACCTTTTCTGCACTATATGGCCTTTCGAAGTCACAAGTATCACGAGCCCAACTATAAGTCGGGGATAGCAAGAAAAGAGCTAAAAAAACAAGTCTTAGGCCATTGGTCATCATATTCCCACCCACATACAAAATCCACTCTCACAACAGAGTGTGCCATTGGCCGCTTTTATAGCATAAATGTAATTTTATAGTGGATTTTAGAGGCCATTTTGGGCTTGGGAATGATTGATTTGTATTAAATTTACTGTTTTTGAAGCAGAGATTTTATTTTTTCTACACGCTTACGATTCACTCCAAAGTCGGAACGTCCTAAGCGGGAGGCAGACCTGAAATGTAGGGTTTGGGTGTCGCCGTCATATAACGCTTCAAAATCGTCGACAAACCGGAAAATCAAGCTGGTGTCAGTGGCATGGAGATAAGTTTCGTTCTTCTCAACGATCTTTAGCCCTTGCTTCTCAAGTAAGGCTGCGAGTTTTTCAATGGGATTTTCTGAAAAGGTCTCGGGTGCGATATAGTGCTCTTCATCGTCCTTGTGTTGAAAAGAGCAAACGCAGTTGGGTGATTCTGGACATGGTTTCAGCTGTCCTTCTAAAATTCCGGTGGTCGATTTTCCCATGCCTGAACATCCTCCAAGAAAGAATGCAAAAGTAACAATTAGAACTATTAATTTCAAAATGCTGATCCTGGTTGCTTCAAAAACTCAATCTCTTCCGGTGTGGATGTACGTCCTAAAACTTTATTTCGGTGTGGGTACCGGCCAAAGCGATCGATGATTTCTTTATGTTTAAGTTCATACTCGTAGTTATTTTCTAATTGATACCTTTTAAATAGTCCAGGAGCGATTTCATGAATCGATTTTGACTCTGAGTGCATAAAGGGCATGATGGCGAACGCTTTTTCAGATGGACTCAATCCATTGAACTCTTTATTGAGTATTATGTGCTGAGAAAGACAAAGTGCCAAATCATCACTTTGAAATGCCAGAGGTGAGCCTCTAAATATATTACGAGGGAATTGATCCAGCAGTATTATCTCCGACAGACGTCCTTTTATGGATTCTCTCCATGCATAAAGCTCTCCACGTCGGGCACATTTCAGAATATCGGAAAAGCGATCTTCTATTTTCTGGTCAAGCGAATCCGACTTCTTGAACCAGTCACTTTCATTGAGCTCTTCAAACCAGAAGTTATAAATTTCATTCCAGTTCATGCATCTCTCCACGGTTTCACCAAATAGAGCTAGGTCTATTTGGATTAGTTTTTAATATATCTTAGGTTAATATAGCTAGCGAGACAATGCTATGTAAGTCTCACAGGCTAAGCGGCTTTTGGGTCCGAAGTCTCTTTGGAAGACCTTATATTCCAAGGGATTCTAATTACGAAATGAGTATGCTCGGAATCTTCTTTGAGGAAGAATTCACCCTGGTGTGAATCTATGATGCCTTTAGATATGCTTAGCCCTAGTCCCGTACCCACGCCAGATTTCTTAGTGGTAAAAAACGGATCCATTATTTTTGATCTAACACTTTCTGGAATACCTTCACCGGAGTCACTAATGTTAAATTCAATGTAGTCTTCCAAAGAAACGATCTCAATGCGGATCCAGCGTTTTTCCCTTTTATAGACGGCGTGAAAAGCGTTATTTAGGATATTGATAAAAACCTGTGAAAGTTCGATGGTTCTACATGAGAAAACTAGGCTATCTGGAATTTCATTGATCTGAAGATCTATACCATGGCTTTCAAAGCGCTCCTGGCAAAAGGCAAGAGTATCGGCCAAGAAGTCGACCACCCGGATGGATTCCACTTCATCATTGGATCCATCCCTTGAAAACTTTCTTAAGCCGGTGATAATTTTAGCTACACGCTTTACCGTGGATTCAATTTTCGATGAGAGATAGACCATTTTTTTGGGGTCGACACTTCCTCTTTCGCCGAGTTTTCTAATGTTATAGGCATATCCGTCTATTATGGCTAATGGATTATTGATTTCATGAGCAATCCCTCCCGCCATCTCACCAAGTGCTACTAGCTTAGAACTTACTGCAGCCGAGGCATGTTGCTCTCGAATATGATGTTCCATCTGAACTCTTTTTGAGGTGTCTCTGAAAAATACGATCAGTTGCTCTGCCCCAGTATTCGCTATACGGACTTCTAAATGTACTTCTTCATCATTGGGTTTGCTGTAGTGGGCTGTAAAAGTTTTTACCTCTTTCGACTCTCCAAAAGATTCAATTATGGAGGAAATAGATTGGCTGTAGTTAATATTTGAAACCACATTTTGAATTTTTAATTCTCTGTAGTCCCTTGATATCTCGCTAAAGGGAGAGTTTTGATTTATATGGTAGTCTTTGATTCTTCCATCGAAATCAATTTTAAAGACTGAGTCGGGGAAAGTTCTGAAAATAGATTCAAATTCTAGACCCTTTTCTCTAATTTCCTTGGTCTGTTTTAAAATTTCTTTTTCTAAGTTTTCATTCAGTTTTGAGACTTTTTCTTCGGAATCTCTCCTGAGCTTAATTTCCCATTCAAGCTGATTGAGTGCCATATTCATTCTTCTAACTTTGATGGTTAGAATAAGTATGAAGCAATTGAAAATGAAAGCAGCAGATACAATGCAGAGGTGAAAAAAGAGATAGTCCCCTTTTGCAGAGTTTGTTTGAAAGAAGAGACTAGGATATACCAATGTTTTAAAGCTGATGTTGTCAACGTTGATTATACTTTCATTGATTGTGAAATTAGCCATGTCTGCAAAATCATTGAGTGTTAAATCTGAAAAGTGACTCCAAGAATTGAGGTTGTTATCTTTAACATCTATTTTGATCCTAACCTTGGGGAAATCCATGTCCGAAAAATTGTTAATCAGCATTTGTGTGATTTTTGATTCAGCGATAATAAATCCGCGACGTGTACCTTCATAATCTAACTTTTTTCCTTCGTCAAAAATTGGGTATGAAGTTAGTACGCTTCCAGTACCATCAGTGAATCTTGAGAGGCTTTGATTGATGGAGTGAATGGCCTGTGAGTTTTCTTGATTTTTGAAGGTGACATTGGCGCTGGAGCCAATGATAGAACCAATAAATTTCATCTTGGCGGGTAGGCTGGGGTAAATATAGCTAATGACATGATCGCCTATGTTATAGCTTTTACCGGTCCGCATTTCTAACTTAGCTCGATTGTGTTTGTCCACAATTGCTATCCAAGCCACAGCATCGAGACCTTCAATGTTGGTAGTGATATTTTTTGTGAATCTCAGAAATTCGTGATCGTCCACAATTTGGCTGCTTAGAAAGAGGTTTTTAAGCCCATTCATTGATGAATTTAATTTCGAAAAGTACGTCGTAATTGTTTTTTCAGTATTCTTTCGAGTGGTATCGTAATCAGCATTAAAAATTTTACTTTGTCGAAACTCAATCAGTGTAGATAGGGCAACAACAACTAGAAGAACTAATGTCATGGATGCAGTAATGGTCCGTTTTTTTACAGATTTAATTTGTACTTGCTTGGCAAGCCAATGAACGACGAGAGGAGTGATTGTCAAATTTGCTAGAACCATTGTGAGGTAGAACTTTGTTCCAACAATCCAGGCCGCATTTTCCTGAGGAGCTAAGTAGCTGACGGACATGTACGCGGCTATAAAGCCAGGGAGTGGAGAAATAAATCCACAAATCCCAAAGAACTTTAAAGTGCTCGACTCAGTCTTAAAATGATTACGTTCTCCAATGAATCTGCGTACTAGGAATACCCCAAGTGCGGTTTGCAATGCCAGGTACATAGCTGGAATACATGAGAAGATGAAAGCATCAACAGATCCAATGACAGATGAAGTGTTCCACAAATAGAAAGTTCCAGTTAAAAAGGTACCTAAAAATGCAGCCCAGCACAGAGAATACCCATAAACTAAGGCCATACCTAAAACAATAGCTGTTCCGGGCCATAAAACAAAAGGCAACTGTGTGGCATGCGCTATTTGGACGGTAAAAATACTTACCAGTAGATATAGAGCTGTGCCAATGGCGACGTGTTTCAAGATTTTCCCCTAGTAAAATCAATATACTAATCGGTTTCTATTGACCTTGGGTTTATGGATATAGGCTGGGAGTTAGTCTAGAAAAACTAAATTCTAATTTAAGCTGATTTTCTAGTATAAAAAGGCACTTTAATCGATTCAGAGTTTTTAATGTATCCAACAATCTGGGCTAAAGCCTCAGAGTGAATATTCATGAACTGTGCGCCCACAAAATTGCTCTCTGAGATGTATCTTACTTGAGCTGTGACTCGAATGCTTTTGGAAAAAATGCTACAAAGGATTTCTAAGTTTACAGTCTCGCCAGGAGTGAGATCTTCTATACCAGTAAACCCTATGCCGCCTTCAGAAATAGAGACGAGTTGGCCCATAACTCTTTCTCCATTTTCAAAATTTACAAATACGGATCCATTGATTTCTGCTCTGGGGTGATGTCTTTTATTAATCCCCATTTCTTGGAGAACATCATGGAATTCAAAGATGGATGTCCAATCTTTCATCCCATTGGTCCAAAGTAAAACGTCATCTAAGCTTTTAATTTGTTTTAAGCTATCGATAAGATCGATGCGAGAAAAGGGTCCAAAGGATTCTCCATCAATCCCATAGTGCCATTCACGGCCAATATCGATGGGGAATATATTGCTATTGGATAGGGTTTCATCCACAGTGTCTCTCCACTGATCGATGGAGATCCAGTCTTTTTGAACTCTTCCCCAAACGAGAGTGTCTTGTGGATAGCTAAGAGTTTTGACCTGTGCCGTGGTGAAGGGGCCATCCACAATCTCATTTTGAAATGTAAACCATTTAACCATACCTAGGTATCGACATTTTGCTCTGTATGTTAAAGGATAATTGTTTTTTAGTCGTGGTACTGTCTTGTTTCGTAGAACTGTCGAATTTCTTTACACTCATCGGTTGTATTTAGTATCTTTTCATAGAACTCATTAGAAACTTCTAGTTGGGCATATGCGATGAATCAATTGATGGAAGATAGTCAAAAACGCCAGGAACAAGAGGCGCGACAGAAAAAGAATGAAGCTAAAAGTCTATCAAAAACTATTTAATAGCCAATCCCTATGTTATTAGCTATATCTAGAGCTAATAACTATGGGATTCATATGCCAACTATTACGCAACTACAATATATACTCTCAGTTTTCAGGCATCGCCATTTTGGGAAAGCTGCCGAGCAATGTCATGTATCGCAGCCATCTTTAAGTGCTCAGATTCAAAAGGTTGAGGAGGATTTTGGATTCAATATTTTTGATCGGTCATTAAAGCCAATTGGTGTTACTGAGCAGGGTCAGTTGTTTATACAACAGGCTCAGGAAGTTCTGAGAGAACATGAAAAATTAGTCAATGTGAGTCAGCAGGTGGGCGAAGAAGTTCGAGGGGACTTTCGATTAGGAATCATTCCCACACTGGCCCCTTATGTTATTCCTTTGTTTTTGGATAGTTTCGCCGAAAAATATCCTCTTGTTTGTTTGACCATCGAAGAACTTGAAACCCATGAAATCGTAGATCGAATTCGTGCAGATGAATTAGATGCGGGTCTTTTGGCAACTCCACTTGAACAAAAAGGAATAAAAGAAAGAACCCTTTTCTATGAGCCATTCTATTTATATGTTGGATCTAAAGACGAAGCAGCCACTAAAAAAAGAGTGACCTCAAAAGATATAGATGCGGATCGTCTTTGGCTATTGCGAGATGGTCACTGTTTAAGAAGTCAGATTCTTCACTTTTGTAAAACTCGACAGGGGCAAACAATCTTCGATAACATACACTTTGAGGGAGCTAACTTAGAGACATTGCGCTATCTTGTAAAAAAGGGGCAGGGCATAACGTTTTTCCCCTATCTGTTTGTTAATTTGCTTCCTAAAAGCGAGAAGAATACAAATGTTAAACCTTTTACTCGTCCTATGCCATCACGAGAAGTAGGTTTGGTTTTTGGTGAGAAGCTTTGGAAAATGAAGGTGTTAGATGCTCTTGAAGATGTCATCTACGACTCTATCCCTGAAGAACTGAAAAAATTTAAACCTAATGAAATGGATATTCTACCCATAGAGGTTTAGCGGTTTTTAAAATTCAGCTTGTGTTCTTTTCTAGGCAAGAGTTTAATTGACTCCATGAGTGTTTCCTATTGGTTAGATACAAGTAGATCCAATTCAGCAATTGATGTTGATGTTTGTGTTGTTGGAGCTGGTGTTGCCGGGGCTTCGGCTTGCTATTGGTTGGCAAAAGAAGATCCTAATTTGTCTATAAGGCTGATTGATAAAGGTGCGGTTGCGTCAGGGGCGACGGGTAGAAATGCGGGATTCATTACCTGTGGATCCGTTGAGCATTTTCATCGGCTTTGTGAATTTAGAGGCAAAGAAGAAGCTCTCAAGATTTGGCAGTTTTCGGAGGAGAACTTAAACCTCCTGCGATCTGAAATTATTGAAAATTGCGAGTTGAATATTGGATTTGAAGAGAAGGGTAGTTTTTCCTTAGCATCAACGGAAGAGGAGCTTGCTGGATTAAAGCATACGGCTGAGTTGATGGATGAGTTTGGTATTCATGTAGAAATGGTAGATGAGCCAGGAGTTCGCTCCAGAGTGGGTGCTGAAGATTTTGTTGGGGGAATTAAGTACTGTGATGATGCTTCTGTACATCCTGTAAAATTAGTCGAAGCGATTTTGGAGAGAACGTCTCTCATCGCCAAAGATTTTAAAGTACTTCCTTTCCACGAAGTCTATTCCATAGAAGAACAAGATGGTCGTCAGGAAATTAAAACACAAAAAGTAACTTTAAATTGTGATTTAGTGGTATTGGGAACTAACGCCTATTCTAAAGTACTATTTAATTACTTCGAAGATAAAATCTATCCCACCAGAGGACAGATTTTAATGACTGAACCTGTTGCGCCATTTATGGAAGGCCCGTGCTATGCCAATTTTGTTTTAGATTATTTTAGGCAGTTGCCTTCCGGCGAAATGATCATTGGAGGATTTAGGCAACTGCAAAAGGATTCAGAAATTGGATATGATGATCAAACTAGCCCTGTGATTCAGTCGGCTTTGGAGGAGTTTTTACAAAAACATGTTCCTGCAATCAGGGGAAAGAAAATCACCCATAGATGGGCAGGAATCATGGGGTTTTCTGCGGATGGACAGCCCATGATTGGAGCTTTACCCGCAAATAACCAGGTTTACTTTCTTGGAGGATTTACAGCCCACGGCTTAGGCTTGGCATTCCATTCTGGTAAATGTCTTACGGATATGATATTCGGACGGGAAATTCCCGAATTTATTTCGGCTCGAAGATTTTCATAGCTGCTAGGAATATCATGGAGTGTAAAATTTATGAAAGTTGTTCTGGTTGTCAGATCATGCACATCCCTTATGAACAGCAATTAAAAGATAAAGCTAACGAAGCTTTAACCCGTCTAGGTTTAGAGCATTCTCCTGGCATGGTTTCTGGAGGAAAATTTCAATACAGAAGTCGATTGGATTTTACGTTTGAGCGTATAGGCGAATCGTTTAGATTTGGCCTTTATAGCAAGGAGCGGGGAGGGCTCGTCGATATTGATACTTGCCCTGTACTTGACGACGAATTGAATCAAGCACTTTCATTTTTTAGAAATAATCCCCCTCCGATTGTAGAGAAAGGGTCAGTAAGAATACGAATCTCTCCAGCGAAGGACTGGGGTATTTGGTTAGACTTTTCGAACATTAACGTAAAACAGCTTTTTGATGAAAAGGAATGGCTAAGCACCATTAATAACAAGTTCATAGTAGAAGTTGGACAGAGAAATAAACGGCTTATTTGGGATGGTAGCCGGTTTAAGCTCATTGATCCGGTACCACATGATTGGTTTGTAACTCCCATCGATGGCGGAGAGTTAGATTTGCCGCTTTATACCACTATCGGTGGCTTTACTCAGTCTGGATTTGATGGAAATAAGCAGTTGGTGAAGACTGTTTTAGAGTTCTCACAAGACAATTCAATTACAAATTGGGTAGAGCTATTTGGCGGCTCAGGAAATTTTACTTTTCCCTTAGCCAGTTTGGGGTTTAAAGTTTCAATGTTTGAGGTGGATAAGCTTGCCTTGGTCGGTTTTCAAAAATCTTTAGAGGGATTTAAAAAGAAAGAGAATATCGAAGTACACAGGCAGAATTTGTACTCTCCAAAAGTGGATTTGGATATTTTTTCTAAACATAGTGGGTTATTGGTGGATCCGCCCAGGTCTGGCTTGAAGACAATGATTAGTAGAATTGCAGAGCTGTCCAGTGAAAGTAGACCCCCAGTCATTATCTACGTCAGTTGCTTTTTGGATAGTTTAGCTAACGATGTACACGCACTCGCTGAGTTAGGTTATGAAATCGATAAAGTTTGTGGTGTAGATCAATTTGCTCAGACGAGTCATTGTGAGTGGGTGGTTCGACTTACTCAAAAGCCATAATAATATTCATATCAATTTTCTGGGGAAGAGTTTTGTCCACTCCGGTGGCCTCTGTTGCAACACTATTATTGGTAGAGCTCTTCCACTGAATCCGCTTTTCAGCAAACCCCTTTTCGGCAAGTCGATATCCAAAGTATGTGGATCTTCTTGTTGATAAATCATAATTTTTCAGTTTAGTTTTGTCTTTTGCGATGGTTTCATCCGCATAAGTTAGAAACTCAACCATTGGCTTCTTTTCAGTTAAGAGAGGCATAATTTTATCTAGGACTTGATTCGCCTGACTATTGGGTTCAACCCCATTGCCTTGGAAAGATTTAGGTTGATGAAAACGAAGGCGAACATTGGTGTCTTCATTTATCACTTCAAGAACACCTTGCTGAACATATGGAGCGAGAAGGGATTCTAACTCGTTGGACACTTGGCTGGCTCGAAACTGTAACTCTTGGGTTTCCCGACCTTTTCGAGTTTCTTCCAACTCACACAGAGTCTCCACTTCCATGGCTAATTTGGGTTCACTGAAAAGCATATTTTGCAATGATACTGAACCTTTTCCGTATTCAGTTTGAACTTCCATTCGAGAAGACATCATACTGTCTAAAAGAAGATCTGTTTCTACTCCAAAGGCCTGTCGAATTGAGCCGATGGCTCGCTTGTATTTTGTCACATCCATTTCTGCAAAGGAGAGTAGAAGGATAAAGAATGTAAGAAGTAGGGACATTAGGTCAGCAAAGGTCGCGAGCCAACCCGGGGCACCACCACCGCCCTTATCTTTTTTCTCCTCTTCTTCTTCCATTATTGGCCCCTCCTTGAGCTTTAAGCGGCCTCTGCATCGTCGTCACCGAAATTACGATCAGCGACAGGTAGATAGCTGGACAGAAGTTCTTCGACCACGGCTTTGGATTGCCCTTTACCAATGGCATAGACCACGTCAGTCATCATTGTTTTAAGGGTTTCTTCTTCAGCACTACGAATAGAAAGCTTATCTTTAATTGGGGCAGCTACCATGTTGGCAATAACCGCACCATAAAGTGTTGTTAATAGGGCAACGGCCATGGCAGGACCAATAGATTTTGGATCTGACATATTGGCAAGCATCTGTACCAGACCAATTAGGGTACCGATCATACCCATCGCCGGAGCTACTTCTTCGACAGCGGCAAAGAATTGTTGTCCATCATCGTGGCGAGCTACGGTTTGATTTTTCTCTTTATTCATAATTGTTTTAACAATATCTGGATCCGTTCCATCAACAACCATTTGTACCCCACGTTTTAAAAACGGATTGTTGATTTCAAAACTCTCTAGGGCAAGAGGTCCATCTTTTCTGGCGATCTTTGACATTTCAAGGGCTTGTTCAATAAAGGCTTCAACGGATTCCACTTTGAAGAGAAATGCCTTCATTGCTACTTTTATGGCGCCAATGGTCTGACTCAGATTGAACTTCATCATTACGACAAATGTAGAACCACCGATCACAATGAGAATAGAGGGTACGTTTATAAATAGAATTATGCTCCCGCCCGCAATCATGGCGGCAACCACGATGGCAAACCCACCAACTAAGCCTATGATCGTAGCTAAATCCATTCTGCCTTCCTTGCAATAAGTATGGAGCCTATAGAAATAATATCGGCGAGTTGCTGGCAAAAATTTGAGGGTTTAAAAAAGTTAAACAAAATCTAGACAATGATCTCCGTACTTTAGGAAGGCTTACCCTTTCGTCTTGCTACTCTAATAGCCTTCATGTACATGTTTGGGTTTTACATTATAATAGATCGAAAATGGGAGAAGATTTGATGGGTCAGGCATTTGTAAACGGAGAGTTCTTTCCAAAGGATGAAGCAAAAATTTCTATTTTCGACCGTGGATTTCTATTTGGCGATGGTGTTTATGAGGTGGTTCCGGTCTTTGGTAGAAAACCTTTTTTAATGAAAGAGCATCTAGTTAGATTTAAGAGAAGCCTTGATGAGCTGCACTTTGGTCCGGTCGAGGTGGATTTTGAGCAAGTGTTGGAACAGCTTCTACAGCACAATGATGAAACCGATCTCATTTTTTATTTTCAAGCCACACGCGGACAGTCACCTATTCGAAATCATATCTATGATTATAAAAACCCACCCAACGTTGTTGCTTTTTTACAGGCGATTAAACCCATTACACGAGAGCAGGCCGGCAAGGGATATGCTGCTATCACAGCTGAAGAGCCAAGATGGAATCGCTGTGACGTAAAGGCTACGGCACTGCTGCCCAATGTGATTCATCGGATGAATGCTGAGAATCAAAGAAGTGTAGAAACCATATTTTATGATTCTGATTTTGTGACAGAAGCCACTTCAAGCAATGTGTTCATTGTATCTAAAGGTCAAATTATTACCCCTCCTGAAAGGCAAAATATCCTACGGGGAATCACTCGTGGATTCCTAATTGAAGAACTTAAAGTGTCTGGTGAAAACGTGCTCGAAGCACCTGTAACAGTGGAAGAGTTGCGAAATGCAGATGAAGTTTGGGTCACAAGTTCTACTAAAAACGTGGTGCCGATCATCGAGCTTGATGGCAAGCCCATAGGAACAGGGGCTGTGGGTCCCAAATGGAGTCTGGCTTTTGAGGCTTTTGAGAGGGTTCTAAGTAAGTAAAAATTACAGTTCTGTAAGGACTCTGTGGTTTACTTTTCAAGCATTTTGGTATGAAATGGGTCGATCTATTAAAAGGAGTTCGACTTGAAACGATTGTTGTTATCGGCAATGTCTTTGTCACTAATATCTTGTGCCTCATATTTCACTAAACGTGACTGTAACAAAACCAATTGGTTTGCTCACGGTCAAAAGGTGGCATTAACCGGAAAGCGTGTAGATGCTGATAGCTATGTGAAAACCTGTGAAAAAGTTGGAGCTGATATTAACTATGCGGATCTGGATACAGGTTTTAAAAAAGGTATGGCTCAATACTGTACTAAGCAAGGTGCCATAGATACCGGTCGTAAGGGTATGTTTTTGAATCTTGATCTATGCGATACACCTAAGCATGCAATGCTAAAGGATGCGCACACTCAAGGTGTTCGAGATTTTTGTACCGGAGATAATGCCTACAAAGTAGGAGTGGAGGGTTGGGAATATAACAACATCTGCCCTAAGGATTTAGAAGCTCAATTTATGAGTAATTATAAATCGGGCAGAAAAGAATATTTCCGTTTAGAGATTGAGCGACGTCAGCAAAGAATCTCCGAGTTGCGTAGAGACATCAGAAATTATGAGCGTGAACGTCAACGCAAGTATTATGAATTAAGGGCTATACCACCAAATATGCGTGTTGCTGAAGTTGGAATTGGGCAAAGAAAATCTCGAGCTCAAATTCATGCGGAACAATATAATGACGAGTTACAGCGCAGAAGAGATGATACGCAGAGTGATATTGATAGATTAGATCGCCAGATCAGGGAGTCTCAGTCGGAACAGAAAAGATTGTCACAAGAGATTGTAGATGTAAAAAGAAAACTAAGAGCTCTTCGCTAATGATCGATGTAAAAATTCAAGGGGTCTATGTGGGGATGCCTAAGACATTCCCGCCAAACCCTAAACTTAAAAGTGCCTTCTTTAAAGATCCTGTTCAAGGTTTCGTAAAATGCGAGCCCGGGCATCTACACGGAGATGATGCTGCTAACAAAAAGTATCATGGTGGGCCGGATCGGGTTATTCACCACTATGCCAGTGAAAATTTTGAACAGTGGAAAATGATGTACCCGGAATTTGCGGATACATTTTTGCCCGGAACGTTTGGGGAAAATATAAGTACCCAGGGCGTGACTGAACAAGATGTTTGTATTGGGGATATATATCAACTCGGAAGTGCTGTTGTTCAACTCTCGGAAGGGCGTAAACCCTGTGGGTTCATTGATATGAGATACGATGTGAATGGGATACACAGAGAAGCGCAGAAGTTAAAAAAGATGGGTTGGTTTTATAGAGTTTTGGAAGCTGGTGAGTTTCAAGTGGGCAGTCGGCTCCAGTTACGAGAACGCCCGAGAGAGTGGGCTCGTTTAGATGTGGTGGCCGATGCGATTATGAACGGTGTGGATGATCAAGGTCTTTTAGGTCGATTGGTAGAACTCGAAGAAATGTCGCCCGACTGGCGCCGCCGGGCGAGTGTTCAAATCAATCGTCGTCGGTAGCATTGAATATAGATTCGTCCAATTGCCCTTCACCTTTGGCAACGGCAACCGTCAGGGCAGCATCACCGGTCACATTAACAGCCGTTCGGGCCATATCGAGAAGTCTGTCTATACCAATAATCAGTCCAATACCTTCTTCGGGAAGTCCCACCTGAGATAAAACCATTGCTAGTGTAATCAAGCCTACACCAGGGACCGCGGCGGTACCAATAGAGGCCATCGTAGCCATTCCAATCACTGTGAGCAGCTGTCCACCTGTTAAATCAATTCCGAAATATTGAGCGATAAAGACAGTCGCTACACCTTGCATAATGGCCGTTCCATCCATGTTGATGGTGGCTCCAAGAGGAATTGTAAAGGAAGCTATGGAGTTTTTAACACCTAGTTTGTGCTCAACGTTCTCAAGGGTAATCGGAATGGTAGCTCCACTACTTGCTGTACTAAAGGCAAACATAGGAACGCTCTTGAATCGTTTAAAAAACTGAATGGGGCTCACCTTCGCGACAAGCTTAAGGATAGTGGTGTAAGTGATGGCCACATGTAGGATAAGGACTCCCAGGACTACAAAAAAGTAGGCGGCAATATCTGCAATCTCAGCGATCCCCTTGGCGGCAAATGTTTTTGTAAGCAAACAAAATACTCCCACTGGAGCAAAGGCCATTACGATGTTGACCATCTTCATGATGATCTCATTGGCGTGGTTGAAAGCTCCCAAAGCTTTTTTCCCTGAGTCACCGGCCATTGTCAGTGAAACTCCTAAGAGTCCGGCGAAAAAGATGATTTGCAACATATCGGCGTTGGCAAGAGAAGCAAATGGATTGGTTGGAACAATACTAATAATGGTTTCAACAAATGTTCGCCCTTGCTTAACCGTGTAGGCATTTTCAGCCACATTTTCCACTCCAGATCCGGGTTGGAAAACAAGAGCAGCGATAATGGCTAGTGAAATTGCAACCGCTGTAGTGAAAACGTAGAGTGCTAAAGTCTTTGTACCCACTCGACCCAGTTTTGAGATGTCATCAATCGCTGCCGTTCCGCAGACCAGTGAAACCAGAACGAGTGGAGCCACTAGGAGCTTTAAGCTAGATACAAAAATGGATCCACCAATTTGTATGACACCACCAGTGATGTACTTAGAAATCCACTCCGGGTTGCCTAACGCATCGTTGAGTTGGAACAGTAGGGAACCGAATGCAATTCCTAGGACCATTCCGAATATAATCTTTCCAGTCAGTCCCTTTGGCATTGGGATTTTAAAAGCCATGACCACTCCTAATCGTATGTTTGAATTATGTTATAGCCTAATGAATGGTTATTATAGATGCAAACAATGGGCTCATGAATCTTATAATCTCGTCGGTTACATCCCCTGAGCTTGCCTATTTTCTAATACTCAGATATAAAAATTACAAAGTCATTATAAGGGGTTGGGCGTGAGAGGCTTATCAGGACTGAGTGTTTTCTTTATTATCTTCTATTCTCTATTGGGAAATGCATGTCCGGCTCCAGAATCATTATTGGATAAAATGAGTGGGCGTTGGCGAGGGGAAGGCACAAAAGAAGTTGCCGGGAGCTCTCAAAATATACGGGTCGACGTACATACCAATGCTGATTTCGTTAATAGTATTGTTTTGCAAAGTCATTCGCGATTCATTGAAACGAATCTTGATGAAGGAACTACGGAATCCTTTGAAAGCTCCTATTATATTCGCCCTGTAGATCAATGCGATGGAGCTTATAGATGGTACGAAATGAGTCAAGATCTAGAGTTTACTGAAACGAACTTAGCCAAATTTGATGGCCAGGAATTGTTTGCTTTAGAAGAGGTCACTCCCTACAAGCTTGTTACCCTTTCCAAGTTTGTAGAGCCAGGAAAAGTGAATTCAACTATTTCATTTACCGTGGACGGGCGTTTACTCAGCCGCACACGACTGCAATACATTCGCTTGCAGTAGAAGGACCGACGGCGATCAACTTTTATCTACAATTTTTCGAATGGCTTCTAATCCGTTGACCACTTTATTTATAAAAGACTCTTCGTGCGGAACAAATGTGAAGTTAGGATGTTTACGCCAAATATCTTGTAGTCTTTTATCTAATCTCCGTGCAGACTCAAGATCTTCGATGCGCGTAGGGTTTCCCCCTTCAATACTTATATCACCAACGGCAGCACTTTCAAAAAAGACAACTCCATCGTATCGGTTGAGCTCATGTTCAAAGTTGGTATTCATTTCTTCTAGAAAGGCCTCGTCTGAACCCGGCCAGTAGGCGAGTCCGTCTAGTGTTCCTCGATCGCAAATGAGTATCCGATCCTGATAGCAATGGGATTGGATATCTTCTAGATTTTTTTGAACGTGGAAAATGGCTCTCTGGGTGGCTTTGGTAATATCGGTATTGTCCGTCCGCGGAAACCCTCCAGAAAAAAGGAGGGTTGCTGATTCTGGCACAACAACAACAAGTTCACCGAGCTCTCTACGAAAGAGATCTGCGGCTACGGTTTTCCCACCTCCCGGACCACCGGAAAGAACAATCTTTGGAAACTGACGAGTATTTGTATTCATAAAACAATTGTATTCGAAAAAAGGTACGGACACACTTTTGGGACCAGCTGCGTTACATGTAAAATCCCAATCCGCTAGTTTCGTGATTTACAGATCCTCTGTTCAGACTTTTGACAGGTGATAGGCCCAATTTGGCGGCTGTCGTTGGCAGCCCATAAAGCCCCATTAGGTCGGCGGGCGACGTCCTGTAAGTATCTGTAAATACGTATTTTTTTTAAATCACTCTGGTACGATTGGTGCATTTTAAATAAGATATGAAGAAGTCCATCTACAAGATAGCCATGTGGGGCCATAAGTGGCCGACCAATTTAAAGCCACTTCCTCCCATTACGAGCGCTAAAGCCCAAATCTTACCAAATATCTACGAAACCCTTTATTGGAGAAAATCGGCCCAGGAGTTTGGAACTGAATTCGTTTCAAGCTCTCATTGGTGCAAAGAAACCCAGCAATTAACTTTGCGATTAAAATCTCGCCGGTTTCACTCTGGGCGAGAAGTGACTTCGGAAGATGTGGTCTATTCCCTTTGTCAGGGATTCAAACATCAGTTTCGACAAAGCAATAACTGTTGGAACTATAGTGCCATTCAAATGGATACAGAAAATTTTAGTATCATCAACCCTAAAACTTTTATTGTTCGCCTAAAGAGTATCAGTCGTCGTCAGTTTTTCACTGAAATCAGTAAGCTGTTTTTTGCTATTCGTCCTAAGGATTCTGATGCTACGTCTCATATTATAGGTACAGGACCCTATGTAGTTTCTAGTCGAATTTCATCAGCGGGAGTTATATCACTTGATAGAAGCCCAATGGTAAATATAAAAGGCGGTGCTTTTGATGGTTTGGAGTTTATAGAATTTGAGGATCAGTGGCAGAAGGAGGAAGCTTTTCGCGAGGGGCAGATTCATGAGTTCACTCACTTTGGTCAGGCCCGGTCTTTACCCGCAGACCTTATTGAGTCCGCAGTGGCAAACGATTTTCAATATGTGTCCCTGTTGCAGCTGAATGGGCGAAGCGAGCTTTTTTCCAACTCAAATAGAAGATACGAATTTTCAAAAGTGGCTGCGTTGTGTGTTCAAAGTATGGATCCTACATTTCGTTTCCTGCCTTCAACAGGAATTATTCCGCAAGGGTACTTAGGTCATAGGCAAAAACCTTTGTTGCAGCCAGTGAGTGGGCCAAAGGAAAGTATTGTAGAACTCACTTCAATAAAAGTTGGAATCACCAATTTAAGACAAAAATCTGAAATGCAGACTGTTTTTAAGGAAGACTTGTTAAGTTACTTCGGTATGAAGTTGGAATATGTACTCATTGAGAGTTGCGATCAGCGTGCTGAGTACGCAAGAGACCTAAAAGTCGATGCTATTTTAGTGAACCTGAAGGTGAAAAATGACAATTGCAAAGAACTCATTTCTATTTTTGCGTCTGATCATCCTAAAAACTATATGGGAATTAAAAACGACGAGGTTGATCGTTGGATTCAAAGTTTACCTAAATCTAAATCGAAACAAGTCGAGTTGGAAAAATTTAAAAAAATCGAAGAATTGGTCATGCAGAGCTGCTACTGTTTGCCATTAGGTTACATTCCTACCTTTCAAGTACGGCAATCTCAATGGATGATGGACTCTGATCTTTGGTTCGAGCGGGGTGCTTTTGTTCCTGTGACATCAGAAAAGGTAGCCAACCAGCTGCAAAGTCGTAGAATTCGGTTTGAAGCCCTTCAAAATCAAGTCACGGAGCTGATGGAGTACAAACAGGCCTACGCAGCTATTGAGCAAATTGATCATGATTTACGAACACCCATTACGGCTCTGAATCTCCTCAAGGACGGTGATCCTCTCGACCATAGATCACAGCGTCTTTTGGTGGATTCGGTGGAGCGGATCAATGGTCTAGTTTCGGAACTTCATTCCGAGGTGAAGCGTATTCACCTATTAAAAGATTTCACTTCATTTGTTGAGAATAAGAAAGGTTTCCAAAGAGCTAGAGATGAGCATCCTCAAGTGGTCTCGCTTTTGGACACAGTTATCACCGTGGTAGGAGAAGTGCAGGTGGCACGTCCCGATCACCAGAGCTTAAAAGTCCATCCCAGCCAGAGCCTGGATTCTTTAGTCTGTTTAGATCCCCATCAACTCAAGCGTGCCCTTTCCAATGTAATAAATAACTCTTTGGAAACAACAAAAGGGGCTAAAGCATCGGTGAATATCGAGCTCTACAACGAAGGGCCGAATAAAGTGGTTTTAGAAGTGATCGATGATGGACCCGGAATGACTCCCCAGCAACTCGAGAAGATTTTTGAGCATGGTTTTTCAGGGGCAAATAAAGGTTCATCTGGTCTTGGCCTTACAATAGCCAAAAGCATAATTGAAGCCCAGGAGGGGGAAATTGAAGTCCATTCTTTTCCCGGATACGGCACGACAGTTCGGATGAAGTGGCCTAAAACGCAGGTGACGACGACGCCCTCAAAACCCATGCTTTCATAAGAATCACTAATGGGTATGGCCTTTATTCCCTTTTATGTACGGGCTATGTATAAAAATAACTTATAATCTAAATTGAAAAGGATAATTTTCAATTAATCGGGAAGTTCGCTAGATTGATCTTGTAGCTGGGGAAACCCACACACCGACAATCTAAAGACCCGCAGAAGCTCTTCTGCTCCGCCAACCCACCATACTCAATTCCACAATTACCCGCCAACTGTCGGTGTCTGCCTGCGACACTTTCGGTTTATAACATTTGAAGGTGTTTGGGTGGAAAGCCAATGGGTGAAGTCTTACAAACAAGACCGGTGTATGAAAGCAATCCCCTTTTTTCGATAGACCTTACCCCAGAAAATATCATGGTGCTCGACCCAGATGGAACGATTGCTTGGTAGTACATTGAGAACAGCCGATTTTTCGGTGGGCTTGTTTCGCAAATTGCATTTTGATTTGAGTTTGTACATGGCTGCTTTTAACTTCTTTTCCTTTTCCGAACCATTTTCCACTTCGTGCATTGTGGGTTTACGGTCTTTGCGAATAGGTACGCGGAGTTTAAAGCTCTTGTCTTTGTTGTTTTCCAAAAATTCTTCAAAGCCAGGAGGAGCAATGTCCGGGTGATCATTGGATCCCTCACCATAGGCGAGTGGACAACACATCATTATAAATATCAAAGAGACCCATAGATTCATTTGCATGAATATCTATCGGAAAAATGACAAGGTGCCATAAGGCTGCTGTCGCAGTTTGAGTCAGGTTTTAGAAAAAATAAATTCGGCGGTTTGAGTGGCAGCAGATTGGATGTGGCCTTCCAATGTATGCCCAGATTTTACGCGGGGTTTGAAGCTATGATCTCCATCATCTAAATATGAGACTTTGATGGAGGGGCTGAGTTTATAGGAGCTCACCTCATCCTTACTTCCCATGGGGTCTCGATCTCCTTGAAGGATCAGTGTCGGAGTTTTTAAGTCTTCAAGATGTTGAATGCGGTCCTTCGGAAGTTTTCCTGGTGCATGAAAGGGGAATCCAAAGCAAATCAAACCTTCCACGTTTTGATCGTCAGCAATCAAGCTAATAGCTCGACCGCCCATAGATTTTCCACCCACAAAAATGCGCTTGTGGGGAGCGGCTTTCTCCAAGGCCAACTTCCAACATTGATGTAATAGAGGCATTCTATTTGGGGGACTTTTTTTCCCAGTATCTCTGCGGGCCTGCATATAGGGAAATTCGAAGCGTAAAGTCTGCACATTGGCTCTAGCCAGAGCTTCACAAAGATCATTCATCCAATCCGAATCCATAGGAGCGCCAGCGCCATGAGCCAATATCAGAATATGGTCGGTACTTTTTGGCCCTTTTCGAATGGTTTTACCTAGTTTCATGGATCAAAACTTACTCCTCTCACTTTCGTCTGTATAGGAGATCTTTGAAGTGAGTTTTAAAACAAAAAAACTTTACGCGAGGGGACTTCTTGCTACGTGGCTCGTGACAGAATGCCCCGGCATGGGGTTAAAATGCAATCTATTGGTTTTCAAGTAGGAATGGGGCATGCACACACAGGACATCCGAGGAGATACAACTGTGGAAGAGAGAATGGCTCAATGTGTACATTGCGGGGAACCCTGTGCGATGGGGGAATCCTTCTGCTGTGCAGGTTGCCAGGCGGTTCATTCCCTTTTGAATAATACCCCTCTTCAATTGGTCCATTCTCCAAAAGCATCTCAAAGAAACTGGAACTACTTAGATAATGATTCCATATTGGGTGAGTATGTTGCGTCCTCTAATCCTCAATTGCTTTTTCTATCCGTTGAGGGAATCGAATGCACCAGTTGCGTGGAGCTTTTATATAGGTTGCCAGATTTTGTTTCCGACCTGGATACCATTGAAGTGGACGTGAGCCGGTCTCTACTTAAGGTGCAGAAGTCGGAACCAGGAGCATTTTCTAAGGTTGCGGAAGCTATTGAAAGGCTTGGGTATCGAGTTGAACCACTTTTACTTGAAGATTACGACAAGCAAAACAACTCTCAACATTTAAAGAAGCTACGAAATCAATTTGCAATAGCTGCGGCCTGCGCCGGTAACATTATGCTGCTTGCTGTTTCTGCCTATGCGGGAATGCCGGAAGATCTGGAGTTGATTTTTCATTGGATCAGCGGGCTGTTGATATTGCCAGTGCTCTACTACAGTGCACGTCCTTTTTGGGTCAACGCACTTCGCGCTTATAAGCAAAAGCGAGTGAATATGGACGTCCCCATCGCTTTGACTCTTGCCTTTGGGTCGATCTTTTCTTTTTTTAATCTGGTGAGAGGCTCTTCTAATGTCTATTTTGACTCGATAGCAATGTTGGTTTTTCTTTTGCTTGGAAGTCGTTTACTTTTGGTGAGCATTCGCAAGCATTTTATTGGTTCGAGTCAGCTTACGGATCGGCTTAAGAATCAAATGGTTAAAGTCATCCAAAATGGATCTCCTAAAATTGTTCCTTCGGGAGATCTCAAAAAAAAGGATATTTTCTCGTTAAGTCTTGATCAAACTTTTCCGGTCAATTGTAAAGTAGAGCAAGGTTCGGGGTTTATTGACCCAAGTTTACTTACTGGTGAGTCGCTACCTAAGGTATTTAACGTGGGAGATGTTATTCAGGCTGGTATGAGATTACGTTCTGGTGAAGCGGGTTTGTTTTCTGTAGTTAGCGAATTTAATCAAAGCGAGTTGTATAATTATATTTCTAATGTAGATCGACAGGTGAAAAAACCATCTCTCATGTCTTTTGCCACAGACCGTGCTGCAAAAATATTTACTCTGGCCATCCTATGTTTGGGCCTTGGAGTGATTGTGCTGGGTCCCCTGATATTTTCGCTCTCTATAGAAGAAGCTTTGTTTAGAGGTCTTGCTTTGTTTGTAGTGGCTTGTCCTTGCGGATTGGCCTTCGCTATTCCATTGATTGAGAGTTTGGGCCTCAATAGGGCTGCGAAAGCAAATATTTATATTCGTGGGGCTGATGTATTTGAGAAGATCAATCAATCGTCCCATGTATTTTTTGATAAAACTGGAACACTGACAAAAGGGCATCATAGCTTTTTTAAATTTCTTTTTGGTAAACCCAATAAGAAGCAAATTGCGAATATTTTTGCTCTTGAAAGTCCCTCTCAGCATCCGTTAGCTCGATCCTATGTGAATCACTTCTATTCATCTGTTGAACAACTTCCTTATGTGGCGAATTGGGAAGAAATGCCAGGGCAAGGGATTTCTGGAGTGATAGATGGAATTAAAGTTTCCATCCGTAAATTGATGCCGGGAGAAAATCCTATTTCCTCCGAGGATGCAGCAGAGTTCCAACTGCAGCAAAATGTAGGATACTTTGAAGACGATAAATTGGTAACGATTCTCACTTTTAAAGATGAGTGGCATGAACAAGTAAAGCCTTTAGTGGATGCTTTAAAGGCAGATCATAAAACCGTAAGCCTTTTAAGTGGTGATGTGTCCGATAATTTGATTGAGTTTGCAAATATCCTATCCGTTGAAGCTGTGGGTGATCTTGGCCCTGATGAAAAACGACAAATGGTTGCGAAAACGTCTCATTCAATAATGATTGGTGATGGTTTTAATGATATGAGTGCTCTTAAAGAAGCAGGATTAGGTGTAGCAGTGCAAGGCAGTTTGCCTGAAAACTTAAAACACGTCGATGTTTTAGTAGACCGAGAAGGTGTGCGTGGAATCGCAGATCTATTTTCTTTGGCACGACAAGTACGGACGTCCAACAAATCCGTACTGACTTTCTCTGGACTATACAATATCGCCTTGGGTGGATTAGCCTTAACAGGATTTATTAATCCTTTAGCGGCAGCTATATTTATGCCTTTGAGTTCTATTTCAGTATTGTTGTTGAGTTTATATTTTATGCGAAAACATAAAGAAAATCCGAAAGCTCTAGATAAGGGGTCTCTGAGTGTTGGGCCTCAGCTCACTCCGGTAGGAGGGCATGGATGACGATTCTATATCTAATGATTCCCTGTACTTTGATTCTTGTTGCAGCATTTGTTGCAGCATTTATCTGGGCCAATGAGTCGGATCAGTTCGATGATCTGGAAACACCTGCATTTAAGATTTTAATTGATGAACAAAATGTAACACAAAAGGATAGCGAGGAAACAGAGAATGTCTAATCAAGTGGAAGTGACATACGATAACAAAATTGTACGATTCTTTCTGTTAGCCACAATGATCTGGGCGGGAACGGCTTTTTTAGTCGGATTGATTGCCGCTCTACAATTGGCTTATTGGAAGTTTGGATTTGACCTGGAGTTTTTAGCATTTGGTCGAATTCGCCCTTTACATACAAATGCGGCGATTTTCGCCTTTGCCGGGAATGCCATTTTCGCGGGTATCTATCATTCTACGCAGAGGTTGTGTAAGACGAGGATGTTTAATGATCTTTTGAGTTGGGCTCATTTTTGGGGATGGCAGCTTATTATCGTATCGGCAGCAGTAACGCTTCCTCTTGGGTTTTCTACGGGAAAAGAGTACGCAGAACTCGAGTGGCCTATCGATATAGCGATCACCGTTGTATGGGTTATTTTCGCAGTTAACTTTTTTGGAACTTTATATAAGCGAAAAGAAAGACATATGTATGTGGCGATTTGGTTTTATATTGCCACGATTATTACTGTTGCTGTTCTACATATCGTTAACTCTTTGGCTATGCCTGTTGGAATTTTACAAAGTTACCCTGTATGGGCTGGAATTCAGGATGCATTGGTCCAATGGTGGTATGGACATAATGCAGTGGCCTTCTTTTTGACCACCCCGTTCTTGGGTTTAATGTATTATTACATTCCGAAAGCCTCTAATCGTCCAATATACAGTTATCGACTTTCTATCATTCACTTTTGGGCTCTTGTCTTTATTTATATCTGGGCGGGACCTCACCATTTACTCAACACTGCACTTCCTGACTGGGCACAGACATTGGGTATGGTATTTAGTGTTATGCTTTGGGCTCCATCCTGGGGTGGAATGATCAATGGATTGTTCACGCTAAAAGGAGCATGGCACCTCGTTCGTACAGAACCGACTATTAAGTTTATGGTGGCGGCTGTGACCTTTTATGGAATGAGTACATTCGAAGGACCTCTTCTCTCAATTAAATCGGTCAGTGCATTGGCACATTACACGGATTGGATTATTGGACACGTTCATGCTGGAGCTTTGGGATGGAACGGGTTTCTAACATTCGGTATGACCTATTTTCTTGTTCCAAAACTTTATAAGACAGAGCTCTATTCTAAGAAATTAGCCAATACGCATTTTTGGTGGGGATTGACGGGTATTGTCTTCTACTACATTTCCATGTGGGCAGCGGGTTTGACTCAAGGATTGATGTGGCGTCAGTTTGACGAAAAGACTGGTCTGTTGGCCTATCCTGAGTTTATCGAGACTGTTTTGAGAATTGTTCCTCTATATTGGGTTCGAGCCATTTCAGGTCTGCTTTACATCGTTGGCTTTGGAATTATGGTTTACAACATCTATAAGACCATTAAATCTGCGAAAGAAGCTCCGGAAGATGAGACTGTTCTTGTTGTGGATCAAATGCAGAAAGAGTCCCACGACACTGGCCATAGAAAGCTAGAGGGTCTTGGATTTACTTTTACTGTTTTAACCACTGTGGCTGTTCTAGTGGGTTCTGTAATCGAAATTTATCCTACATTGAATTTGGATAAGTACGTATCCAACGAGGAAGTTCCTCGACCTTACTCTCCTTTGGAGCAAGCGGGCCGAGACATCTATGTGAAAGAGGGATGTTATGTGTGTCATTCTCAGATGATTCGTAAGATGCCTTCCGATGTGGTTCGATTTGGTAAGCCTTCAACCATCGGTGAATCCATGTTTGATAGACCCTTCCAATGGGGTTCCAAAAGAACAGGTCCTGACTTGGCTCGTGTTGGGCAAAAATATCCAGATCTTTGGCATTTTCGTCACATGATGAATCCGAGACTTGTAGTTACAAACTCAGTTATGCCGAACTATGTATGGTTGTTTGATAAAGACATCGACTACTATTCATTGCGTAGAAAACTATCGGTCATGCAGAAATTAGGAGTTCCTTATGAAGATGCCACTGTGGCAGAGGCGGATCGGCTGGCTTCAGAGGAAGCAGCTAAAATCGTAAAAGGCTTGCGTGAGCAAGGTGTAGAAGGTCCGATTGAGGATAAACAGATCATCGCATTGATCGCTTACCTTCAAGCTCTTGGACAAATGGGAGGTCAGTAATGAAACAAATTGGATTGGCACATTTTACTGATATTCACTTAACCATTATTGCACTTTTTATTTTTGTACTATTTTTTATTGGAACCACTTTTTATGTGTATTCAAAGAATCGTCGTGGTTTTTACGAGAAAATGTCCCGTTTGCCTTTGAGCCAAGGAGATGACAATGAGTGATAAAGATAACAACGTAGATCCACTTTTAATTCAAGGTCACGACTATGATGGTATTGAAGAGTTGGATAATCCCCTACCTCAGTGGTGGTTAGTGACCTTCCTTGGAACCATAGTTTTTGGTTTTTTATACTGGATCTACTATGAGCCATTAAGTGGTCCTACTTTAATGGAGGAGCTGAATGAAGATTTAGCTCGAATTGAGAAAATTCAAGAGAAGAATGAGGCTCAAGCGCCTAAGCTAGAAACAGTCAACTTTGCGACATTAATAGATGATTCCGAAGCCATGGGCAGAGCGAAGGTTCATTTTGTTGCCAAATGTGCCACCTGCCATGGTCAGCAGATGCAGGGCCTGATCGGACCAAACTTGGTGGATAAGTATTGGATTCATGGGAAGGGAACTCCTGAAGCCATGGTTGGGGTGATTAGAAATGGAGTTGTTGAAAAAGGAATGGTTCCTTGGAAGGGTGTTATTAAGGACAGTGAGATCAACGAAATAGTGGCTTACATTATTTCGAAAGAAGGAACTGAAGTTCCTAATCCAAAAGCGCCACAAGGAGATAAAGTTGACTAACGATCATAAAGAGGGACAAGTCGGTCGTCCAGGTTCAATGGATGTTTCGGGTTCAAGGATATTTCAACACCCTTCTGCGGTGACTGGATATTTTCGAATTCGCAGGGATATTGTCTATTCTGTTTTGATTGTTTTTTTTCTAGTTTTGCCATGGGTTAAAATTAACGGACAGCAGGCCGTATTATTTAATTTGCCAGAACGGCAGTTTTCACTTTTCGGCTTGCACTTATGGGCTCATGATACACCACTCGTATTTTTTATCTTGGCCTTTTTGGTAATGGGTCTAGCGTTTGTTACTTCCATATGGGGTAGAGTTTGGTGTGGTTGGGCTTGTCCTCAGACTGTATTTATTGATGGGGTTTTCCGACGGATTGAAGCTTGGGTGGAGGGAAACCACCTGGCTCGAAGAAAGTTAGATAGCCAGCCGCTCAATGGTGAAAAGATAAAAAAGAGAACCATAAAATGGGTACTATTTTTTATTGTATCCTTTTTTATCAGCCATTCATTCGTAGCTTATTTTGTGGGAGCCGAGGCTGTCATCGAATACATACAGGGTTCTCCAAAAGACCATTGGGCCACTTTTCTATTCGTTATGGCATTAACGGCGTTAATTCTATTTGATTTTGGTTGGTTCCGGGAACAGTTTTGTATTGTTATGTGTCCGTATGGAAGATTTCAGTCTGTACTTATGGACCAGGGTTCATTGGCAGTGCTCTATGACGAGGAACGCGGTGAGCCTAGGGGCAAGAAGAATCGAGATTCCTCGACAGGTGATTGTATTGATTGTGGAATTTGTGTTCGAGCATGCCCCACTGGTATAGACATTCGCAATGGTGTACAGATGGAATGTATAGCTTGCACCGCATGTATTGATGCTTGCGATGAAGTTATGGAAAAAGTGAAAAAGCCTAAAGGGTTAATTCGTTATTCCTCAGAATTGGAGTTAAATCAAAAATCCAAATCACGACCTAAATCTTTTGGAAGAATTTTTGTTTATCTAACACTTTTGACCGCTTCTATTGTTGGTTTTGCTTATAACTTAACGGAACGGCATGATTTAGATGTGCAATTTATTAGATCCATAGAAACCCCGTTTTCAGTAGTGGAAAGTGACAAAGGGGAATCAGAAGTCATTAATCATTTTAAAATTCACCTTCAAAATCAAACTTATGAGTTGTTGGTGGCTGATCTTGAGCTGACTTCTATGGTTAGGGGAGATGTCGTAAAGCCTGAGTTTCCTGTTCAAATTAATCCAGGATCTAAAGCTAAGTCTCAGTTTTTTGTACGCTTTGATCCAAAGGTTTTAGGAAAAAATGGGGGAGCCAAGGTGCCCATTTTGTTAAAATATAAAAAGAAAGGTCAGGTTGAGACCGTAGTAAAGGAGATTCAGCTCATTGGGCCACTTCAGCAGTGATTGGTTTACACAGCCATTTGTTTTTAATTTAGAGGTAGTTCTGGTACTACTTGCCGGCAGTTTAGTAGGTGGCCTACATTGTGCTGGTATGTGCGGGCCATTGGCCTCTGTGAACCAATCAAAGTCTAATATTATTTTTTACCACATAGGTCGCTGGGTGAGCTATGCTTGCGCAGGTCTGACAATTGGTCTTCTTTCAAAATCCATTGGGCAGTACATTTCCAAAGAAATACAATTGGGCCTTCAAATAGTGGCTGTACTGGTAATGATAGCTTTGGCTTTGAGTGTATTATTTCCCTCAAAAGTTAGATTAGGACTCAAAGGTAGAGCCCTGCAAAAGCTAAGTGGATTCGCTTTTCAGATAATGAATCGGATACCTCTACCCAATAGCTTTCTTATGGGATTGTTCACAGCATTACTACCCTGTGGTTACCTTTATGGATTTCTAGGAGTTGTTTTTGCTACTCAATCACCGGAAGTAGGTTTAGCTTTAATGACTCTATTTTGGATAGGAACAGTTCCAAGTCTTTTGGGAATTCAGGTGTTCTTAGGTATTAAAAAGCTACCACGGGTTTGGGTAAGGACTGCAATCGCAGTAAGTTTGCTATTTTCTGCAACTCTGTTTGCCGGGAATGCTTGGAAGAGATTTGCTCATACTGAGATCCCTCATCATCAAGAATCAAAATCTTGTCATTAGCGCTTGGGCATTTGACTGCGGGAGTTTTGAAAGGGATTTATCAGCATTTGATCCAGTCGATTATCTGATTTTTCGAGATATTCTTTGAGGCCTAATTGAATAGCGTCATTTTCAGTGTAGGTGACTTCGGAATAGGAATTAAAGATCCGATCCCAAATAGAAAGAAAAAAGCTAAAATTACTGTCTGTTTGCTTTGGAGTTTGGGAATGATGTATCCGATGCATATCTGGAGTGACGATAAGTTTTTTAATCCACCGATCCCATTTTTCAGATAAAGCCATATTGGCATGATTAAAATTGGATGCTGTATTCAACAGGACTTCAAATAAGATGACGCCAGCAGGATGAACTCCTAGTGCAAGGACCAAGCTCATCTTGATGAGCATAGATAAAAGTATTTCTATGGAGTGAAATCGAGCACTTGAAGAGATGTCAATCTCCGGATCTATATGGTGGACTCTATGAAGGCGCCACAGCAGCGGAATTCGATGAAATAGTCTATGTTGCCAATAGATGCATAGGTCCAAAATTAGGACGCTCAAAAGTATATTGATTTCAGTGGGTAAATTGAAAAAGTGAAAAATACCCCAGTGATTTTGAAGAGCGAGGGTTCCTGAATAAACAGCAGCTCCAGGTATCAGAACTCGTAAGAGAAAAGCATTAATAACAATAAGACTGAAGTTATTTATCCAGCGATATCCTTTTAATGGTTGAGATTTTCTACGAGGTTTAAGAATCTCAATCAATCCGAATAAAGTTAAACTTCCAAAAAAAGCAGTGAGGCGAAAGGCCTGTTCATTATCTATAATCCAGTTCAAAGGAGTCCTCGCTGTTTCAGGAAATGGTCTACCCAGCCGGGCAAAGTTTCACCTGCTGGTCCTTCTATACTCTCATCAAATTCGATGCTGATAGGTGTATTTTCAGTGTTAAACTCAATGCATCTGGCACCACCCACATTTTTTGCTTCTCTCACGAATTGTGCTGCGGGGTAAACCAGGCCAGAAGTGCCAATGGAAATAAATAGGTCCGATTCAGAGAGTTGGCTGTAGATGAGTTCCATATTAAAAGGGATCTCTCCAAACCAAACTATATGAGGGCGCAAGAGTCCCTTCTCTTTACACTTAAAACAAACACTCTCGGTAGACAATGGGTCGTGCAAATCAAAAACTGAATTACAGGCTTCACAGCGCCCTTTTAAAAGTTCGCCGTGCATGTGTACACAGGGCGTGCCAACTCGATCATGCAGGTCATCTACATTTTGCGTAACCAGAAAAAAACGATCAGGACCCAGTGCTTCGAAGAGTCTTTGAATAGCAGCGTGCGCTGGGTTTGGAGACACTTCATCTGAAATCAGTTGTGCTCTTCTTGCATTGTAAAATCGATGAACGAGTTCGGGATTTTTTATAAAAGCATCATAGGTAGCTACTTCTTCGATAGAATGGTCTTCCCAGAGACCATTCTGATCTCGGAATGTTCTGAGGCCTGATTCCGCAGATATTCCAGCGCCCGTAAGTATGACTACTTTTTCATTCATACTTTAAGAATACCAAATAAATTTAACATTTTCTCCAATATTTATTTAGAAATTTCAGGCGGGATTAAAAGTCTAGAAAGGGAGTAAATAGCTTAGACTAACTTAATAGGGAAAGGGCCCCAGGTCGGGGCCCAATTTTAGGGTAGGGTAATTAGGGTGGGAAATTAGAATTTATTTTTCTGTTCCACCAAGTAGTCGGTTAAAAAATCCATCCTTGTTTTTTTCAACTTTGATTTGTTTTGGTTGTTTAGCCTCTTCCTTGGGGATGTATAAACTTAAAACTCCATTTTCATAGTGCGCTTCAATACTTTCTGAGTTGACAGTATTTGGCAGACTCAATCTTCGTTCAAAGCGGCCATAGCTTCTTTCCCAACTGGTCAACTTTCCTTCGGATCGAGACTCTCTTTTCCTTTCACCAGCAATGGAAAGAATATTATCTTCAATTTCCACTCGAATATCTTCTTCTTTCATTCCTGGTACATCTAAATGTAGAAGGAAATGGTCTTTGTCTTCTTCTATATCCAACTTAGGGGTAAACCCAAAGCGTTCGCTGCTTGTTACTGGTTTTAGAAAGCCCTCAAAGACGCGATCAAAGTCGCTAAAAAAATCTGTATCTAGAGGGTGTTTTTTATAAGTTGTTAATCCTCTCATAACTCACCTCCATTAAGAGTTATCCTTTACAACTTTAACTTGTGGTGAGTTTTGATTTCGTCAATATGGTTTTGAAAAAAAATAAAATCTGAGGTCTTAAAATGATACGAGAAAAAAGATTATTTCGACATGTAATTATAAATATGAGTTTGGAAACAGCTTCGTCAAGGTAGGGGGTAAAAAAAATTATACTGGAAACAGCTTCGTCAAGGTAGGGGGTAAAAAAAATTATACTGAAAACAGTTCGTCATTGAGATGGTGTTCACTGGGCAAAATTCTCTTGGTGAAAGCCCCTTGTGGGTTGTTAAGGTAAAGCTTAATGTATTCGCGGGTTAAAGGGCGGATACCAGTATCCTTTAGGGCTTCATTTATGCTCCAGAATTTCGCTTGCTGGAGCTCTTCCTCTGGCCAGCTCAATTCGCTTTGAGTTATGTCTTCAGTCAGCTGACCCAAATATATATAATAGATATTAGCTCTAAGGTCTTTGTTGATCCGATGTCTAATTCCAATGAGTCCAGAAATGTGAATGGAGGCACCCGTCTCCTCTTTAACCTCTCTAATCGCAGTTTGTTCAGGATGTTCTCCAGTCTCTACCATGCCACCAGGTAGAATCCATGAGCCTTTGTATTTTCCATAGTTAAGCTGCACTAAAAGTACAGACTGATCTTTTAGGATGAGAGCACCGGCACCTATCGAGCTCTGACTGTGATTATTATCCATTTTGAATCTCTTTATATTCCACACGACCCGCCATTTTTTACAAAATACTTTTGATGGTATTCTTCGGCCGGATAGAATTTTCCAGCAGGAACCAGTTCCGTGACAATTTTACTATCTGTCCAATTTTGAGCTTCTTCTTTAGAGATTTCAGCCACTTTTCTTTGGTCTTCATCGCAATAAAAGATACCGCTTCTGTATTGAGTGCCAGCATCAGGACCTTGACGGTTCAGGGTCGTGGGGTCGTGCAGCTTCCAAAAATGTCTAAGAAGTTCTTCAAGTGTGATTGTTTTATTATCAAAAACCACTTTTACAGCTTCGGCATGTCCTGTGTCGTCGGCACAGACCTCTTTGTAGGTCGGGTTTTCGGTCCGACCATTCATATAACCAACTTCTGTTTGAGTGACGCCTGGGACTTGTGCCAACTTGTGTTCTACGCCCCAAAAGCATCCAGCTGCCAAATAAATCGTTTCCATAGAAGCTCCTTGTGCTTATGTATATCATCTATACTTCCATTGGCTAGAAAAGTTTCAGGGTAAGTTGAGAACGACTATCACGACATGGCACGTGGCAACTGGCGGGCAGAGGTAGACTTTAAATTGAATCTGGATAAAAATGGGTTCATCTCAAAACAAACTTTAGGAGAGATTTATGGAGCATACATTACCTGAATTGCCTTGGCCGAAAGATGCTTTGGCTCCACGCATATCCGCGGAAACGATCGAATATCATTATGGAAAACACCACAATGCCTACGTTACTAAGTTAAACGCTGGAATTAAAGGGACGGAATTTGAAGACATGCCTTTGGAAGATATAATCAAAAAGTCTTCTGGCGGAATCTTTAATAATGCCGCTCAAGTCTTTAATCATACATTCTACTGGAACTGTTTGTCGCCAAATGGCGGTGGAGCCCCTACCGGTGCCGTAGCTAATGCTATTAATAGCAAATGGGGCGACTTTGATAAATTCAAAGACGCTTTCTCAAATAGTGCAGCTACTAACTTCGGTTCAGGATGGACTTGGTTAGTTAAGACATCTGCTGGTGAATTAGATATCGTTAATACTGATGATGCTGGCTGTCCTTTGACAGAAGGGTTAACGCCTGTTCTGACACTGGATGTTTGGGAGCACGCTTATTATATCGACTATCGTAATGCTCGTCCCAATTACATCGAAGCTTTTTGGAGCCTCGTTAATTGGGATTTCGCTAATCAGAATATTTAATTCATTTTAAAAATTTTGATTTTAAAAAGTCAGCCCCTTGGGCTGACTTTTTTTATAATGATTCCCAGAAACCACTATGTGTTGCGGTACAGTCTGCAATGGCTGCGGCATCATTCACCCAAGTTGAACCCTGATAATAGACAAATTCACCGATAGTGGTAGAGCAACGCCCAAGGGCTCCTGTAGTAGAACAATCCAAATTCACGGTGGTGTCTAAATCGTACTGAGTGGTTGGGGAGTAGTTGAATGCTTGGTTGATACAAAGTGTTTCCGCGTCGGCCGACTGAATATTATCATAAAACTCTAAGCAAACATCGCCTCCCACCATTTCACAGGAAGCACCATAGTACAAAAGTTCTGAAGTGGCTGAATCTCCGGCGCCAGTGAGGCAGCCGGTCAAGCCAAGAAATGAAAATAGAATAATCCAAAGTTTCATACTATTATTGTACAGTATAATCATGAGAATTCATAAGAAGCAGCTTCAAGGAAAGAATAGATATATCGTCGTGGGAGACGTACACGGTTGTATCGACGAGCTAGAACATCTTTTGCGTAAGTGCGAGTATCAAAATGATACAGATGTATTGATTTTTGTAGGCGATCTGATTGGTAAAGGACCGGAATCCCTGGAGGTATTGAAGTTAGCTCAAGAGGAGCAGGCTTTCGTGGTTATGGGAAACCATGATCTGTCTTTCCTACGGCATCTAGAAGATGAATCCCATCGATCTGATTGGAGGGCCCTGAAGGAGCAAATGGGGTCGGGATGGCGAAAATGGAGAGACTACATTTCTAGCTTTCCTAAATACATTGAGTTTGATGACTTTATAGTTGTTCATGCAGGCCTTATTCCTGGGGAAGCCCCAAAGCAATCCGCGCTAGAACATCTATGCACCATTCGTACTTGGGACGGCAAAGGTGAAGATCTCAACAATCCTGAGGAAGATCCACCCTGGTACAAGTTATATGAGGGTGAAAAAACAGTTGTGTATGGGCATTGGGCCACCAATGGTCTGAATTTACGAAAAAGCACCGTGGGTTTGGATTCAGGCTGTGTTTATGGCAAAAAGCTTTCCGCTTGGATTTGGCCCGACAATGAAGTGATTCAAGTGAAGTCTAGCAGGGAATACAAATCTCCCTTTTAGGTTCGGGAGTCGTCAGAACCGAGATTTTCAGTTCAATTCAAAATTCTCGACCAGAGTCCAGTTGATTCAAAAGTTTAGGGTCCCGATAAATATTTTATAAAAATAGGGATGCAAATGTTTAAATGGATCACTTTTATAATTCTAATATTCGGTTTGGCAGGTTGTTCACAACATGAAGACGATTTTTATGCCTTTCAGGAAAGTGTTGGTAGTGAAATTATTCTAGAAGAATTTGGGTCCGCTCAGTACTTTACATACTCAGATGGGTATTCTTGTGTTCATAGCTCAGGAAAAGTGGTTCCTTCGTTCACAGATTCTATCTATTTTACGGATGGGAAAATTTGTCGAACTGGTGATTTGTGTAATCAAAGTATCAACTGTGTCGATGCATCTGAGGTGTCAGATTATGAAATGCTCGATGGTAATTTTAAGGTTTCGGCGTTTGGTTCGATTTACTCTTACGGTGCCGACTTAAATGAAACTGATGGTAAACCGACTGCGGACGTAAATAGGGTTTTAGCTTCGATAGAGAGAGACCCAGACATGGTAGATAATCCGGGTCATAAAAATTTAATTATAATTTATGCTCTATGGATCATGGCGATAGCTATGACCCTTTATATGCATGCGCCGGAGTGATTCACTCCAATTCAATAGTAATAGCTTCGCTTAAGCTTTTTCCAAAAGTTTCTGAGATAGAAACCGCTTGGATAAGGTAAGGTGTGTTTTTAGACAAACCTTCAACAGCGACAACATGATCAATTCTTAAAATATTATCCGCATCGGTAATGATTTCCTCACCCGTGTAGAGGTTCACAACTCGAACTTGTGAAGTGGCCAGGATATCAGTGACCCAAGCCACTCGAAGAATCCCTGGATTGTCGATATCTTCATTAATATCAAGACCACTGATCACCGGGGCTTGTCCGCTAACACACGGATTGTATACAGCTTGGTTGGGGATATAGTAATTATCTGAATCTAAGGGTTTCCAACCTCGCTCAAGGAGACCTAAATAGGCGCTTTTCGGTGCTGAGTTATTATTATAGTCAAAGTAAAGTGTGTTTCCGGTTTTACCACATTGTGGATCTTTTCCTGCTTCGTCAGGAGAGTTAATTTTTCTCCACATAGGAATTAGAGCAATGTGTTGTCGAGGTCCTTGATAATAATGCATTAAGGTTGGAATTTCAGTTTCTTGGGTAAGCTCAATAGCGACACTAGAGCAACCAAAACGAGTGGGATGGTCTCCGTCATTATCTACAACAACCTCATAAATTCCTTGGCTGTTGCGCATTTTCAAAATGGATCCGTCATCAGAAAGTAGTGCCAGCTCATAGAGGCCCGGTTCATCATCCGGACCTAGCTGGATAATTGTCTTCATATCTAGTGCAAAGTACTCATGTAAGTCTTCACCAGAATCATCTTGAATAACCTCTCCCGTTTCTGTAGGAAACCCCGCCGTCCAAAGGCGTGTGGGAACATTGATGTCAGAAAAGAAAAGAGTTTTAGAGGACTTCTGGCCATACTCTATATATTTCATGACATCATAATAGCGTTCTTGGCCGGCACCTCTATAATAGAGATCTGCTTGAATTCCACCGTTAAAAGTCGTGTTGCCACCACCATCAAATGGATCGCACACAATTTGATTCAGTTTATGTTGGTTAACATCGTAGGCACTTAATGGCCCTTCTGTGGCATCTTCAGTGAGAACTGCCTTTGGAGTAGAACCATTCGGTTCTGTACAACCTGTTAGATAGGCCAAAGCGGCAAAGCTTCCTAAAAATAAATTTATTTTTTTATGAACCAAAACCATCACGTCCCTCCAAATACCTCTCCAATTATTTTACTTAGTTTTTTTTGATTGGTGTGAAAGTGATTCCGTTGGTATCAAATGCACTCTCTAAGAGTTTGACAATTTTTTTGGAATTCCAGATTTCGGTGGAAAATAGATTACAAGTTTGACGATTAAACGGTCATTTACCTCAAACTGTTTTTAAAGTGTTGTATCAAGATAGAGGAACTTGTCTCAGGGTGAGTCGTATTTTTGCCTTAGTACGAAACATAATACTTGTAACGCATCAAGCCGACACAGGAAGTCGGTTTCCAATTGAGACACGAGGTGACAGAATAAATTAGATCAGTTTTACGAAGGATTGTAATCCATGTCCATAATCTCTGTGATCAATCAGAAGGGTGGGGTCGCAAAAACCACCACATCAATAAACATAGCCTCTTCCTGGTCAAAGCGAGGGAAGAAAGTATTACTTATCGATTTAGATCCGCAGTCCTCTGCGACTCATGCGATTTTTGGGGATAAGGAATTCGATAATACGGTTTTTGATATTCTTATTAATCGTTTATCGCCAGAGGAAGCTGTTGTCCATAGCGAGGCTTTTGATATTGATGTGATTCCTTCGGAGATCATGCTTTCCGGTGTGGATATACAATTGGCAGCCCATTATGGACGAGAGCGTATTCTCAAAAAAGCCTTGGAAAGTATTAAACGAAAATATGATGTGATCATCATAGATTGTTCGCCCTCTTTGGGGCTTCTTACAGTCAATGCGCTGTTGGCATCGAAAGACATAATAATTCCCATTTGTCCCGAATATTTCTCATTAAAGGGTATTGAGTTAATTTTAGAAACTCTAAAGAACCTTCGCGTAGGTTTAGGGCATAAGCTAAATGTTCAAGGCATTGTCATTACCCGATATCGAAATAGAAAAGTGACTAACGATGTAATCAAGGACGTAAGAGAGAAGATTGGGCTCAATGTTTTTGATAGCTTTATTCCAGATAATATTTCTGTAGAAGAGGCGCATCACAGACATATTCCAGTTCATAAATACGCCCCTAGTAGTAAAGGTGCTAAAGCTTACAATGCTCTTTCTAAGGAAATTAAAGTATGAGTAAGTCGAATCCTCTGTTTGTAGACAGTACGAAAATTGGAAGTGATAGTATTGGCTGTCGGATTGAGTTGTCCAAGTTGACCATAGAGAACGGCCAATCGGTTTATGCCAAGTTTTGTGATGCTAGTGGCTTTGAGGAAAGCACGCAGTTACAAAAGCATCCTGAAGAAGATATTTATTTTGGAAAAATTTGGCTGAATCACCAGCAAGAAATCACTTTTCAGTTCTATATTATGAATGAGGCTGGGATCCACAAGGTATCAAAAACCAATCAAGCAAAGGCCACATACATCATCGAATCTGATTGGGAGGATTCGGAGGATAGTGTTGAGTTGATTCAAGCGAGTCACCTGAAAGATGCCGAATCTGAAGATCCTGAAGTAAAGCCTTTGGATGATCTCGGTGACTTGAGTTCCCTTATAGATAAATGGGGCCTCTAATTGATTGATTGGATGTTGGCTCAAGGAATCACTGAGCCAATGACTCTCATTACGGACTACCTTTTAGCCGGAACGTCTTTTTATGCGTTTTTCTTGATTAAAAGAAGTCGAAACTTTAATTCCTTACGTTCCTACTGGATGACCGCGTTTTTCGCGCTTGGGTTTGCCGCACTGCTTGGTGGAACATCCCACGGATTTAGATTGTTTATAACAGATTTTGAGAAGTCTATAATATGGAAACTCACTCTGTTTAATGTCTTTAAAGCTTCATTGGCTCTCTCTTTGATTTTTTTGATGCAAGTTTTTTCAGGCCAGTGGATGTCGAGAATTAAGATTATTTTATGGCTAAAGTTTTTTATTTTTCTATTTTTAGCAGTGTTTGTTTCGGATCAATTCATTATTGCTATTTTGGATTATTTCCCGGCCCTTTTGATCACCGGGGGAGTTTCTCTGAAGCTTTGGCTTGGGAGGAATAAAACCTACTATCGTTATTTTGTTTTAGCTGTGGGTTTGTCTTTTGTTGGTGCCATTGTCCAGATGTTAAAGGTTTCTCTGCATTTACATTTCAATCATAACGACATCTATCATATTATTCAGATTGTAGCTTTATGGGGCTTTTATACAGGGGCTCGAAATCAAATCGAGGAGAAATTAAATGTCTGACCGTCGAATGACCGAAAGAAGAGATGATCTAAGGGGCGAAGAGACGAGAGGAGAGCGCCGAGACGGCAACCAAGAGCGAAGGATGATTCAGAGGTTTACGAATAAATCTGTTCGGGAATCGGTGGAGCAGCTGAGTTTCTGGTTGAGAGTTCTTTGCGGAGTGTTAACTCTATTTGGAATTTACCAATTGGTTCAAGTGGGTTTGGTGGGTGTTCGACAGTCTGGGCCCGAAATCTTAAATGCAGTTCTGCTGTTTTGTTCAGCATACTTTACTTATTCGCCCATTCCTTGGTCAAAAACGTACCTTTTAAATGAGTCGGTGAGCAACTTTGAGAATCTTTTTGATCGATTGACCGGCTTAGTTCGTTTTAGTTCCTTTTTAGCTGCACTGTACCTCATTGTATTCGTTGTAAAGCAAATATAGCAGACTGACTTTGGTCTACTTTTTTTGTTTTACTGTCTTCAGGTTTTCGTTAGGATAGCGTTAAACAAACCTAATTAATCATAACCTGGAGTGGGAATATGAGATCTATCAATAAACTTATCGCGGCTATTGCGTTGATTTTTTCAGCGCAAGCATTTGGTGCCGGCTTTGAGAAAACAACAACTTTTTCTGCTGAAAATGCGGCTCTTTCGAATGCAACTACAAGTGTAGTTCAAGGTGCTGATGCTGTGCTATTTAACCCCGCCGGTTTAGTGCGCGGTCCGGATCGCGAGTACTCTTTTAACCTTTCGCCGGCTTTCAGTACTTTTACTGGGCCAACAAATGTGAATGATACTTCTTCAAGTACAGGTGATCAGCAAATTTCACCTCTATTCGGTATTCTTTCTAAGTATAAACTTACAGAACAACTGTCATTGGGTTATGGGATCTTTTCTGTTGGTGGAACTGCAGTAGATCACGGTACTTTGGATTTCTCTGGAAGTGCTGGCTATACTGGAGTTACCGCAGCAAATGGCGTTAAATTTACCAGCGACCTTAAAATTCTCGAATTTACAGCTGCTGCGGGTTACGCAATTAATGAGCAGTTTAGTGTGGGTCTCGGTTGGAGAGCTAGTTTTGTATCGGCTGATTACGAATCCTATTCTCCAGGCACTGGGCCAGCTACAATTACCGATGTAAAATTAGAAGGTCTGAAGGCTCAAGACTTTGGTGGATTTCGCTTAGGAGCTCAGTATGACGGTGGAAAATGGGGCGCCGGCTTCACTTATAGAACAAAAGTGGAATTTACGGCTAAAGGTGATGCTACTACAGAAACTTTCTTAGGAGCGAATGGTGCGACGGTTGTGGCTTCGGCTACCGATGATGTTGAAGCTGAAAACGTACTTCCGTCCGCTTTCGACTTGGCTTTTCACTACGATATCGATGAAGCCACTCGCGTTTTTGTGGGTTACACTCAACACAATTATTCAGAGAACGAGCAATTTGACCTCACCTCGGCTGGCGCTTTTGCAGCATCAAGTGGTGTGGCTACAATTCCTCAGGATTGGGAAAACTCTGAAGTTTATAAATTAGCTGTGGAGTATAAGGGTTGGGCTTACCCCGTGCGTGTTGGATATGCTTACGTAGCTCCAGCAACGAGCAAAGATAAGGCTTCTGCGGGTTACACAGCTCCAGGTCCAGGTTACAACTTTGGCGTGGGTAGCTCTTACGCCATTGGAGATTCTGCTATCGATTACGCGCTTGAAGTGGGTGGATCTAGTGGTGATGGAGATGCTTATTACGGAACTTCTGGTGACTTTTCTACCAACTACACTCAACTGCACGTATCTTATAAATTACCTTGGTAAGATACTTTTAAACTTTGATTTAATTAAAGGCCACTTTCCAGTGGCCTTTTTTTTGGACAAGTCGGTGTTTTTAATCGTTGTTGCCACTTGTCAATTTTTCTCTATAATCAATGTATGCCACGTTTTCGATTTACAGCAGATCCAAATACCACCGTTGGGCTTCATTCTGTGGGTGAAGAGGGAAAACTATTATTTACCGGTTTAGTTGTGGATGAATCCAAATCTGGTTTTTGTGGGTGTTTTGTTCGCGAAGATGATTTTCGAGTGGGCGAGGCCTATAGCGCAAAGGTGGGTATGCTTGGAGTGATGGAATGTGAAGTCCGATGGAGTCAACGCGTGGACGAGAAGATTCTAAAAGTGGGCTTTATGTATCGCGATGAAGATTAGGCTTCTTCCGTAGGCGAGTCTTTTGATTCTAGTATTTAGAAATATATTTGTGAAATTGAAGCTAGAGTTTTTCATGTTGAATACTAATGAGGAGCTCGGAACAGGCGTCCTCTAAAATATCCATAACCAGTCTAAATCCATCATCGCCACCGTAATAGGGATCGGGGACATCCGTGACTTCATGAATTTTACAAAATTGAGTCATAGGCACGACTTTACTTTTTTGCTGTTCATTGCTGGTTAATTCCAAGACATCTCGGAAGTTATTGGTGTCCATTGTGCAAATGATGTCGAATTTATCAAAATCCAAAAGCTCAATTTTTCTAGATCGACTGAGGAGCTCATAACCTCGCTGTTTTGCATGCTCTTGCATCCTTCCGTCAGCGGGCTCCCCTCTGTGATGAGCGATAGTTCCTGCCGAATCATAGGAAATCAGATTCTCAAGGTTCGCATCTTTAACCATTTTTGCAAAGATGCCCTCGGCAGCTGGGGATCTACAAATATTTCCCAAGCATACAAATAATACTCGTTTCACTTTTCGTCCTCAGATTTAAAATTCATTGCTGCAGAATTCATGCAATAGCGTTTTCCGGTGGGTTGTGGACCATCATCGAAGACATGCCCTAAATGCGCATCGCAAGTATTACAAACCACCTCAATTCGCATGCGACCAAATAGTGATGGGTCTTCTTCTAGTCTTATATTTTCACTTTTAATGGCGTCAGAAAAGCTAGGCCATCCCGTTCCAGAATCGAACTTTGTTTCTGAGGAGAAAAGTGGAGTTCCACAGCATACACATTGGTAAGTGCCTTTATCCTTTAAGTCCCAGGTTTCACCACTGAAAGCTCGTTCAGTTCCTTTCTTGCGGGTGACTTTGAATTGTATGGGTGATAAATGCTCTTTCCAGTATTTATCTGACTTTTCTTTCCAGTCCGACATAAGGACTCCTTCTTCACAGAGACTACCAATTGAGAGAGGTAGCAAATTTCATACTAAAATACCAATATTTTTGCTAGTTTTAGCGTCCTTGGTGAGTACGTCCTGAGGTAAACAAAGTTACAACCATAAATAAGAGATTTAAGTATGAATTTAGCAGATCTAATTAGGAATCGAAGAACCATTCACGAATATTCTGACGGCACAATAAATAGAGAGTTGATTGAAGAAGCTTTGGAGATGGGGCTATGGGCCCCCAATCATAAAATGACTCAGCCTTGGAAGTTCATTCTTTTAAGTGGCGGCACCCGTGAAAAACTCTCGGAGTTATTGGTAAAAATTAAGTCGGAAGGTAAGGATTTAAACGATGTAGCTAAAAAGGCCATCTACAATAAAATGCAGAATCCAACTGAAATAGTTGCAGTAGGTATGCATCGAGTGGACAGTGCCTTTCAGCAGCGAGAAGACTATGCCACAATGGCTTGTGCCATTCAGAATATCTCGCTGTTCCTTTGGGAAAAGGGGATTGGAACTAAGTGGTCGACGGGTGCTGCGGCTTTTCATCCAGAAACTTATGAGATGCTCGACTTAGACCCACAAGAGATTGAGCTTGTAGGTCTACTCATGATGGGAAATCCAAAGAAGGTGCCGGAAGTAAAACCGAGAGTGCCTTTAGAGCAGGTGTTTTCAGTTAAGTGAGCTATACCCGGCGGGTGGCGATTCTGTGATCCACTCGTTGGTAAATAATGGCAGCGGTGAGACCAATTAAAGCTATGGCCCAGACAATACCGCTCTTGTCTTGAGAAAAATTCAGTGCGGAAATCCCGATTGCAAGTAGTGCATAAGGTTTCAGTTCGTACACCCAAGTTTCCATTTCCATCTATCTACCTCCTGAAGTCTGAATTCAGTATACGACTTAAGTTTGGTTTTTTGTGGTCACTGTTGAAGGATAACTAAACACTAACAGGAACTCGTCAATATTTTTTACGTTTGATAATTCAGTACAAATTCTATTGGTTTATAGTTCAATTCGTATGGTTTATCGACATGTCTCAAATTGAGAACTAAAGGTTACTTTTTAGATCTTACACTTATTCTGACAGCTATTATAATTGAAGAAGCTATAGCGAGCATTGCTGCCCAGAAACGACCGTAGGGGATTCCGCTTGTTACGCAATAGTACATAGCCCAACCGGCGAGGGCTAAGAACGCGTAAGGGCGGACTTCATAAAATATCTTCTCAATATCCATAAGTTCATTATTTACTTAAGGAGTTTGAAAATCAACAGGCCAACATCGAAGGTCTAGCCAGCAGTTACTAGGTAAACGCCCGTAAAAGCTAGAATTAGGCTCGCTAGTTTGTACCGGCTAATAGATTCTTTTAATAAGAGCCAAGCAAATAAAAAGACAAAGATGGTGCTGGTCTGGTTGAGGACGGCAGCGACACCGGCCTTTGCGTATTTATAGCCGGCCACCCAAAAAAGCGTCGCACTCACAGGTCCTAAAAATACTCCTAAGATATGTAGACCTTTGTTATCCACTTTTTTAAAGTCGAACATAAAACAAAGGCTCTTTTTCTTGAACATGAGATAACCAACGAGAAAAACCTGACCCACTCCGAATCGATAAAAAGTTATAGTAACCAGATCATACTGATTCAAGATTCTCTTTAAAATCAGAACTGTAATGGCCATCAATGCCGTGGTTGCAAGTGCCACAAATAGCCCGGAAATAATTTGCTCTCGAGGGCGATCAAACTCACTGTTTCTCAAGGAAGGAATGAGAATGGCCGTGATAATTAGAAAAATGCCTAATAGATTTTTGGGAGTGACTGTTTCCGAATACATAAAGTAGGCGAAAAACAATACATAGAGAGAGTAGCTACATTCAGCCACTGCCATGAGGCTGGATCCAAGTTTTTGTAAGGCGATCAAAAATAATGTATCACCCACAGAGATACCTAATAGGGCTGTGATAATAATTACGCTCCAGCCCTCTCCATCAAAGTTAGGGATGATTGGGCTTCCTACCAATAGCATTGCAAGAAATAGAAATAGGACCGTGATGAAATTGTGAAAGAGTTTCACCTGAGTGACATTGCCTGCGCCGGTGGCTTTATTGAAGATGATTATAGTCAGTGACCAGCATATTGCTGTAGAGAGGGCATAGATTTCCCCTTCATTCCCATTGAAGATTTGTAGAATTTCAGTCATAACTTTCTTACGTGTAAATGAGTTCGTTAGGGCTGTCCAAATAAAAGGGTAAGGTGTGAAAAGAAAGTCTTTCTACGGTATTGATTGTCTAGTTCGAGAGGGGAATTCTTCAGAGAGAAGTTTCCTCATTTTCCATGGTTACGGAGCTAATAGTTCGGATTTATTTCCTTTAGCTGATATTTTTGATCCAGAGAGAAAATACAGTTGGTACTTTCCCAATGGGATACAGGCAGCTCAGTTTGCTGGCCGAGCTTGGTTTCCCATTGATATGCAAGCCTTCGAAGAGGCTATGAGAACGGGTAAGCCGCGAAGCTATGCTGACAAGCTCCCACCTGGATTGGAAGATGCCAGGCAACAAGTTGAGGCCATCTATGAAGAATTACTCGAGCAATATGATGGAGTGACTGTGGGTGGATTTAGCCAAGGAGCAATGCTTTCCGTTGAGCTCGCTTTGCATGTGGCGTCCGTGCCGCAGCAGCTTTTACTCTTTTCCGGCACACTCGTTTGTAAAAAGCGATGGCAGGAAAAAATGAAAAGGTTGGCTGGTGTAGATATTTTTCAAAGTCATGGGAAAGGAGATGAAATCCTTAACTATGACTATGCTGTAGATTTAAAAAACCTTATAGATTCTAGTGGCTTGAAGGTTCAATTTGAGTCGTTCTCAGGAGGGCATGAGATTCCACCACAGGTGATTGAGAGAGCTAAAAAGTTTATTCAATCGGTCAATCGGTGAGAATAGAGGCTTTTGTTGACGAAGAGCGAAATGTTCACCAATATGTCGAAATCCAATCGCAATAAAATTGAGGATATCCTTGGAAGCTATGAAATCTAATAAGAAAGTTCGGATTTGGGACAAGGTCGGTTTATTTGCCTCATCGCTGTGTATTGTTCACTGCTTACTTTTTCCTTTGTTGATGATTGTTTTCCCCTCAATCACTGTTGCTATGGGGTGGGACGAAGAGTTTACCCATGAGCTCTTGTTGGCCTTTATTGTACCGGCAGTCACTTTTGCCGTTTATTCGGGTTATAGAATTCATAAAGAAATCAAACCCATGAAATATATGGTCGTGGGTTTTTTGTTTGTATTTTTCGGTACCATGCATGGGTTTGGGCTCATTGATCATGATCTTGAGCCCATATTTGTACTGATTGGTAGTGTTCTTATGGTAAGAGGTCATTTTCTAAATAGTCATCATTGCAAACGATGTGAAGAAGAAAACCACTGTATTTGGGAACACGAGCATTCCCATGAAGAATAACTAGATCTTCTAAATATTAATCTAAATATTCAAACTTAACTTTTGAACTTACACCAACGGATTGGCAGGAAAGAAATTTCCCACTAGCGACTTCCGCTTCGCTAAGAATGCCAATATCTCTCTGTAGTACTTTTCCTTCGTTGAGCTGGCAAAGACAAGCTGAGCAGCTTCCCGCCATACAAGAAAAAGGTGGCGCTTCACCTGCATTTAACAAAGCTTCTAGGAGATTGTCTTCACCACCGTTTTCAATGGTCACTGTATCTCCCTCAATCACCGCGGTGATATCCTTATTTTCTACTGATTCAAAATCATCAGGAAGATATTCTACAAACACCTGTGGTAAGTTTTCGTCTTCAATCGTTTGGTTAAGGTTCTCCAGGTTCGCATCATTAGTAGCGGTGAAACTCTCCTGAAAAATATTTTCTCCGGGATGTCCGCAACTTTGGAGTGTTTCTGTGACCATATTCATGAAATCATCTGGTCCACAAAGGTAAACATCAACGTCCTCACTGTTTAAATTCTTCGATTTTAAATGATCAATATAATGCTTTTTTATCTCTTCCACGCCGAGTCGTTTTCCGTCAGGCTCGCGGCTTAGGAAATGGTGGGCTTCAAACTGTTCAGAGCTGGTTTGGTATTCAGAAAACAAACGATTAAAAATAATATCTTGTTGAGTTCGGTTACAGTCTAAAAGGCATACGGAGATGGAAGAATCTTTGATCGCGTGTTTAATGACGGAAGTTAAGGGGGTGATCCCACTACCGGCACCGACAAGAAAAAGGCTTTTACATTTTTTACTTTGTAACCGATCCAGTTTAAAAAAGTGGCCCGCAGGTGGGGCGACTTTAAGCGTATCTCCTTCATCTATCTTATCTAACAGAAAGTTACTCATTTTCCCATTGTCGACTCTCTTAATCGTGACCTGTGGAAGGGTGTCCACATCAGGTGAGGAGGAAAATGAATAACTTCTAGAAATAGACTCGCCATTCACTTCCGAGAAAATGGTGATAAATTGACCCGGCGTATATTCGGAGAAAACAGAGTCTTGTGATTCAAATACAAAAGTACAGGTGTCACTCGTTTCCCAAACCTTTTTCTGAACCTTAACCTCTTTCAAAAACTTTTCGATACTCATTTTTCCTCCCAATCACATTCTTCCCTGAAATACTTTTTCCACTGACCCTGACAGTCTGATTTCCTCGTTATTAAATGAAACTTCAAGCGTTCCGCCAGGCACTTTTACAGTAACCTCTTTTAATGGCTCATTTAGTGTCCGGTTATAGCAGTAGGCTGCCGCAACCGCACCAGTTCCACATGCCAAAGTAAAATCTTTCACGCCTCTTTCAAAGCTAGCGGACTCAATGATTCCCCTATCCTTCTCGCAGTAGTAAGTGACATTGGTTTGATCAGGAGAAAAATCTGAATGAAGCTGCACTTCATTGGCTTGAACTTTTACATTCGAATTAATTTCCCATCGAGGTAGAACTACAACTGCATGGGGAACCCCGGTATTGATGAAATCATAGGAAATTGTTTCTTTTGCAAGTACAAGAGAGACTTGCGATTTATAATCAAAAGGGCGGGTCATTGTAATGCTGGGGTTGTCAGCGCTATTCATAACTCCTTCCAGAATTCCGGCTAAGGTTTCCAGTCGAAGTATTCCAACTTCGTTACGTTGTTTAAAGTAGTACTCAGTTACACATCGAGCTGCATTTCCACACATCTCCGCGGCAGAGCCATCGCTGTTATAAAAGTCCCATTTTAATTGGGTGTTTGATCCAGTCGGTGGAAGTAATAGGATAAGGCCATCCCCACCGATTCCAAAATGTCGATGGCATATGAACTTTGCAAGCTGAGAAAAGGAAGTGGCAGACCACCGCTTCAATGACTGATCAATGATCTCTGAAGATTGAGAGGCATCAATTAAAACAAAATCGTTACCCGTGCCTTGGTACTTATAAAATTCCAGCATGACTTTAGGTAACAAGTGACTAGTGAATAAACAATCAAAATTCTCGAATCAGACCGGTAAGTTTACCTTTTATTTCCACTTCATTGCCTTTAAACCACATAGATTGCATAGAGGAATTGGCTGGTCGGAGCTCGATATTTCCCTTTGGATTAGAGCTGTGAAAGAAAATCCTTTTGATGGTGGCCTCACTGTCGACAACAGCGACCACAGTCTCTCCGTTGACCGCTGTACTGGCAGACTGCACCAATACGGTGTCTCCGTCTAATATACCGTCCTCTATCATCGACTCTCCTTGCACCTTCAGTGCAAAGGTGCTGGCTACGTCTTTAACAAGAGTCAATGGAACGCCGACATGCTCATCTGAATGGATGGATTCTATGGGAATACCGGCTGCTACATCACCGAGAAGAGGTATGGAGACTGTCTCTGGAGCAAAGCTTTCTGAAGGCTGAAAATGACGTTTTGCTGGTTTTGGCGAGCGCGTTGGGGGAGCTAGGCCGATAACGTTAGATTTGTACGAACTGCTGCTTTGCAGGACTTGAATGGCCCTCTTCTGATTGCCTCCAGGGAGGTGTACATAGCCCTTTTTCTCCAATTGCTTTAAATATCTTTGTACGGAATTGTAAGAAGCATAACCAAAGTGATCCTTGATCTCGGTGAAAGTAGGGGAAAACCCATGGTCACCAATAAATGACTCAATATATTCTAAGGTTGTTTTTTCTTTTGGCGTAAGTGGAACTGCAGTTTTCATGGGTTAATGGTGTATGTAAATTAGGTGTAAGTCAAGTGTAAGTTGTGGTTGCTTTGGGGCTTTGGTCTGAAAAAGTTTCTAAACCACCGGAATCCGGGTGGAACGTTGTAAATATCTTAAATAACAGGTTAAACAAGAAACAACTGGGAGGGATTATGTATTTTCAGAGCTTTGTAGTTGTCCTTTTGTTACCTGTAATGACCTATGCAAGTTCGGCGTTTGAGTCTTTGCAGAGCCAGTTCGAGAGAGCTCATTCAGTAAGCCAGGAACATCTTATGTTTGGGCATGAATGGGGATGCTCAGGCACTATGCCCGCGGCTGATGGAAACTTTAGACTGGTTCAGCAATGGGAGAAGACCTTTGTTTTTGCCGAGTCGGGGGGGCAATACCTAAATCTAGGAAATTCAACGGGAAGGTACTTGGAGTTTAATTATTCTCAGGACGGTGAACTTCAATCTTTCCATGTCGATAGCACCGAGGAGAAGCTCGTATTGCGACGAACTGCCGACGGGCATCTTATTTTCGGAGAATTTCAACGAATCTCTTTTCAACGAAGACAGGGCCAAGCTGAGGTGAGTTGGCAGCCCCATAAATTTAGAATCTGCCAGATACTCTTCCCTGTAGAAGACGAATATTGGCAATGGCAACCCTATCATTAAGACTTAGCCATTCCCGATGTCCTAAATGGAGTGACCCTCACTGGAGCGATTGTTATATTCAAGGTCTGGATCAACTGGTTAACGAGTTCAATCGAGGAGTCCTGCGCGTGATTAAAAAGATTCTGCTATTGGCCTTTTCGGGTATTTTGGCTACGGGTTGCACTTCTGATGATATATCTCGAACAGATAGATTGATTTTTTGTTCTGAGGGAAGTCCTATGATTTTTAACCCTCAGTTAGCCATTGATGGAGCCACTTATAATGCTTCATCAAGAACCGTCTTTAACCGTCTTGTAGATTTCAGATTAGGGACAACGGAAATAGTTCCCTCGCTTGCCGAGAGTTGGGTGATTTCACCCGATGGGAAAGAATATACTTTTTTCTTAAAAAAGAATGTTGAGTTCCATAGTACTAAATTTTTTACGCCTACCCGGAAAATGACTTCAGAAGATGTTTTGTTTTCTTTCAATCGTATGCGAAATGAAGAGCATCCTTACCACAAAGTAAATGGTGGTACATATGAGTACTTTCAATCCATGGGTATGGGTAAAGTGATTGAGTCCATATCCGCAATTGATGATCATACCGTAGTCTTTCGACTGACCCGCCCGGAAGCTCCATTTATGGCGAGTATCGCAATGGATTTTTCTAGCATTTTCTCTAAAGAGTATGCGGATCAACTTTTAAAAGCTGGGAAACCGGAGCAGTTTGATCATAAGCCTATTGGAACCGGACCTTTTATTTGGAAGAAGTATGTGAAGGATACGATCATCGAATACGATGCTAATAAAAAGTATTCATTGGGTCCGCCTCCTAAATATGATCATCTCGTTTTTGTAATTACCCCACAGCCTGAAGATAGATTTAAAAAAATTAAGAAAAAGGAATGCCACATAATTAACGAACCGAATCCAAGTGATTTGGAGCAATTTAGTAAACTTAGCTTTGCGCAAATCGTTCGGCGTCCAGGTATGAATACGGGATATCTGGCTTTAAATACGTCGCATAGTCCTTTTGATAACGTCTATGTCAGGCAGGCGATCAATCATGCTTTGAATAAAAGAAAGTACATTGAAAAGGTATATCTGAGTCTAGCGAATGAAGCTGTGAGTGTTTTGCCGCCTATGGTTTGGGGGCACGTTAATCGGAAAGCTTATAGGTACGATCCTAAAAGAGCTCGTGAGTTATTGGAGAAAGCGGGCTATCCAAAAGGATTCTCTACTAAGCTTTGGTATTTACCGGTAGGTAGACCATATAACCCCAATGGTAAGTTGCTGGCAGAGATGATGAAGGAAGATTTAGCTGCCGTAGGAATTAAGGTGAAACTGGTCACTTATGATTGGATGGAATATCTAAATCGTGTCAGAAGAGGCGAGCATGATTTGGCTCAACTGGGGTGGACCGGAGACAATGCGGATCCTGATAATTTTATTTCACAGCTACTTTCCTGTAATGCAGTTGCTGGGGGTGCGAATATTGCTCGATGGTGTAATCCGGAATTTGACGAATTGGTGACTAAAGCTCGGATTGCATCCCAGCTGGGGATTCGGGCAAAATATTACAAAGAAGCACAGCGCATTTTTCAGCAGGAAGCACCCTGGGTTCCAATTGCTCATACAGAGATATTTAGAGTGCACTTAAATTCTGTTAAAAATTATATTTTAAGTCCCATGGGTACTGAAAATTTTCACCAAATAGAGATTCGCGAATAAGCGATAGAGATGATTGAATGTCAAATAAGTTACAAAGCCGACTTCATTTTCTAAGCAAACTACCACCTAAGAAATTTTGGCTGGAGGATTTGGGTTTATTTCCTGAATCCACGGTTTTGATAGTTGATAAAAAGCTAAGAGATGCTCCTCAAGTGAAGAGTTTAGCGAAAATATTTAATTGTATAATCTATGTAAGTGGCGGTGAAAAGGTAAAGGCATTTTCAGAGGTTGAGAGGCTGGCCGAGAAAATTTTGGATTTTAAAGGTCTAGTTCAAAACGTGAAGCAGATGGCAATTATATCAATTGGCGGAGGAAGTATTGGTGACGCCATTGGCTTTTTAGCGAGCATATATAAGCGGGGAGTTCGATGGGTGAATATACCCACCACTTGGTTATCAGTTGTAGACTCTGCGCATGGGGGCAAAACGGCTGTTAATGTAAAGGGATTAAAGAATCAATTGGGGCAATTCTATTCGCCCTCTGATGTGGTTATCAGCCAGCCATTACTTTCGACACTCCCGAAATCTCTAGCTATGGATGCTATGGGGGAAGTGGCTAAAACCGTTTTACTTAAGCCGGATGATTTTAAAGATCTATTGCTGGATAGGAAGCCTTGGACTGGTGACACTATTTGGAAGGCGTTACCTCAACTGATCGATATAAAGTTAGATATCGTAAAACAGGATCCCTTTGAAGATAAAAAGATTAGGTATCTTCTCAACTGGGGTCATACCTTTGGTCATATTTTTGAAGGTCAGCTTGGTAAGTCTCATGGGCAGTGTGTGGGGCAGGGCCTTTTGTATGAAATTTATCTGTCGCATTTGATGGGTAAACTGAGTGAGTCGGAAGTGGATAGGTATTTTAGGATTTTAAATGAATCTTTCTCCATCAAGCCGGAGAAGTGGGCTTCAAGTTTATCTAAATCTAAATTTTTAAGATGGGCTAAAAATGATAAAAAGGCAAACTCGGAAGATAAAGTGAATATCGTAATTGCAAAAAACCAAGCCAAATTTATGGTTGTACCCATTTCTGTGGACAGTTTGTGGGACACTTATAAAAACTTTACGAGCGGACATTTCTAGGCATGTCGAAGTTCATGTTTGTTGGGGCCCCACCGTCATCAAAGTCTATAATGAATCGAGCACTTATTGCTAAGAGCTTTTCTCCTTCTTTGAATTTAAATGGCGATAGTAAGTGTGATGACGTACGACTTATGTATAAGGCCATTGAAGATTTAAAAAACGGTGCGAGAGAGTTTGAGTGTGGGCATGCTGGAACAGTTCTCCGATTTCTAGCACCTCGACTTGCGCGTGAAAAAGGTGTGTTTCGTTTAAACGGGTCTACGCGCTTGTTTCAACGTCCACAAAAAAGTTTAGAAAAGCTGTTGTTACAGCTTGGAGCCATAGATATTCAATGGACCGATAATTCTCTCAGTTTCAATTCAGATGGATGGCGACAGATGGGAGATGCACTTCATATTTCAGCGGCAGAGTCCAGCCAGTTTCTATCCGGGGTTTTGCTAAGTGCTTGGGAACTACCTTTTGATTTAGCATTGGTATTGCCGACAGAGGTGACTTCTGTCAGCTATTTGCAACTGACCTTAGAGGTTCTAGCTCGATTAGGGATGGATTTAAAGGTGACGGATACGGAAATCATTGTACCCAAAAGTCAGAAGGTGGGAGCATCTACGTTTAATGTAGAGCCTGATATGAGTAGTGCCTTCGCTTTGGCCGTGGCTGCAGTTCTTGCTGGGGAAATACGATTCAAAGGTATTCCTGATGTTCCGCTACAGCCCGACGGTGTATTTTTTGATATTTTAGAGTCTATGGGCGTTGATATTGAATATAGAATTAAGTGGACTCGCTTAGTTAAAACAAAAAAACTGCATGGGGTTGATGTGGATTTAAGTCATGCTCCCGATTTGTTTCCCGTGTTGGCCGTACTTTGTTGTTTTGCTCAAGGTAGAAGCCGTTTGTTTGGAGCAGAACAGCTTAGATATAAAGAGTCTAACCGGATTTCAGCTGTGAGCGAGTTATTAACACATCTAATGGTTCGTTTTAAAGAGCTTCCCGATGGCATTGAAATTGAGGGTCCAATGCAAATTCAAAGGATACCGGAGTTCAATTTTGATACGCAGAATGACCATAGAATGGCCATGGCTGCGGGGCTATTAAAGTTGGCTCATGTGCCAGTTAATATTATCCACCCAGAAGTTGTAGATAAGAGCTTTCCAGAGTTCTTCTCAACAATAGGGGTTCAGAATTGAAGTATTTCTTGGTGGGGCATCGGGGAGTGGGTAAAACCACCCTACTTAATGAAGTGGGTAAGCTGGATTCAGAGTTTATTGGTATTGATCTAGATGCTGAGGTCGCAAAGCGTGTTGGTAAATCCATTTTCGAGATTTTTGAAATGGAAGGGGAGAAACAGTTTAGAAGATACGAAGAGGAAACTCTTCGTCATTGTTTAGCGAATTGTACAGACGAAAAAGACTATCTGATTGCACTAGGGGCCGGCTACCAGGGTGAGATTCCGGATTCATCTGTGGTGATATGGATACAAAGATCGACAGATGTTGATGGAAGAACATTTTTAGATCGTCCAGACTGGAGTCGGAGCGAGCTTGGAACAGAGGCTTATATGAGTCGGTTTCCACAGCGTCAGGAATATTATAAAAAGATCTCTGATTTGGAGTGGATGGTTCCTGAAGGAGTACACAGCCAGTCGGCGAAATCCTTTTTAAACTTTATTAAATCAAATCCTGAGGGGCCCTATGGCGACTTTGATTTCACTTTAGACAATAAGTCTATTGAAAATAGTTTTTTAATTCACCGATTGATTCAATTGGGAATTAGAAGATTTGAAATTAGAGATGATCTTATTGAAGAGCTTGTGGCGAAAAAGTTTATGGAGAGGGTGGGTGCAGAAAAGATTTTACTCTCTTGTCGAACAGTGAACGGCTGGGGACCAAAACTTTTTGAACGAGTAGGTTTAGTAGATTGGCCAGCTGAGTGGGGAAAGTGTCCTGAAGAAGTCGATCATATACTTTCTGTTCATGGTAAGGGAAATCAGCTTAAATCTTATTCTAAACTGTTAGTAGAAAATAGGACGTCGTTTACAGTGGGATTTAAGCTGGCTCTATCAGTAGAAAGCTTTGAACAGCTTGCAGAGGGACACAAATGGTATCTTGAAGATTCTCAAAGAAGATCCTTTCTTCCTATGTCGAAGGAAGGAAGGTGGCAGTGGTATCGCCAGTTGAAAGGTATTTCAATGCAGCTCCACTTTTTACGGTTAGGGTGGGGTCTCGGTGTTAATGATCAGCCATTGTTCTTTAGCCATCATTTGTATTCAGTTTTACCATTCAAAGAATTTGCAGCAGTCATTGGCGACCCGATTCATCATTCTTGGACACCTAGTTTTCAATATGATTATTTTGCCAAGCATGCCATACCCGTAGTGGGAATAAAATTGACTGAAATGGATGTAGACAATGGATTTCTAAACTGGCTGCATGAAATCGGATTAAAATTTGCCGCAGTGACCAGTCCTATAAAGAAAAGAGTCTATGATTGGGTTGAGAATCATAAAAATAGTAAAGTGATTGGCGAGGCCTATGGGAGCAGTGTGAACACCTTGTTGTGGAAGGGCGGAGAAGTTGCTGCTACTAATACGGACGCTGTTGGTTTCCAAGCCCTTGTTGCCGAACACGTAGCTGGTAAAGTAGCGGTTTGGGGAGGTGGAGGCACTGAAGGTATTATCCGGGAGTCCATTCCTAAAGCTATATTTTACTCGGCAAGATCAGGAGCACCTAGGGGAGATAGAGTTTCTATGGAAGAGCCCGATTTAGTGGTATGGGCGGTAGGAGCACAGCATTTAGATTCAATTCAGTGGCCACCAAAGCACTGGAAACCTGGAGTCGTTATTGATTTAAATTATTCAGAAAACTCTCCGGGTCGGGAGTATGCTAAAAAAAGTGGAGCCGAGTATATAAGCGGCTCCGAAATGTTTAAGCATCAAGGCTTAGCTCAGCAGCAGTTTTGGGAACTACAGTAAAGCCTTATTGCTAGTTGATTCTACTTAGCCATGCTTTCTAATTCAGCTTCTACTTCTTGCTGGATAGAGCCAAATCTTTTTCCGTCGTAAGATTTAAATTTTAGTCGATTGACTTCATCAGAAAGGTCTTCCCTGTATGGATTATGTCGTTTGTACTTAACGATTTCATACTCATATTTTTTAAAATCTACCCGTCGAATATTTGTATTATTATTCTTAGTATTTTCGCCATTAGAATTTGAGTCGAAGTTCAATGAGTCTTTTCTCAATTGTTTGCGTTTACGCAATTCTTCAAAGTGTTTGGCCTGAAGTTTTGGGTCAGGAAGTACGGGATCAACAGTTTTACTAACACCAGATCTGACATTCAGGGCTGCGAGTTCACCCATCTTACTGCCAAGATCGTCACTTAAGAACAATCCAACGGCAACGATCACAACGACCAGACCAACCTTTAGTGCATTTGATGAACTCACTCTTGTATCTCCTCTTTATACCCAGAAATCTCTGAGGGTGAAATATTCAATTGTCTATATAAGGAGCAAACGGCATGCCGTTTTAGAACGTATCAGTTGTATCTGATCGATATATTTTAGACAGGTGTAGGGAAAATAGTGTTCTATTGAGAGGCAATCTGGCCATGAAACCGGAATTAAATGATTTTCAGCAAAGGGGCACCCACTGGAAGTGTCTCAGGAGTATGTCTCTAAATGAGACATCGACATATGGGATCGAGAAAGGAGCGAGAGCCAAAAGGTCTCTGTAGAGTTATGAGTTTAAGTATTTAACCACCGAGGAGATGAGAACATCAGCTTTGACGGGTTTAGTAATAAGTCCATTGAATCCAGCGGCGGCCATTTTATCTTTTTCTTCTTTCATTCCATGGGCTGTAAGAGCAACAATGGGGCTGGAAAAAGAACTGTTTTTAATTTCGTCTAGAGTTTCGTAGCCATCCTTGCCGGGCATTTGAATATCCAATAAGACAAGGTCAAACTTCATACTGTTAATCTTCTCTAGAGCTTGGAATCCATCGTAAGCTAATTCAACCGAAGCCCCTGCGGCAGTGAGGTTCATTTTAAAAAGCCTTGCATTTTCCTTTGCATCATCGACGACTAATAGCTTTCTGCCTTTAAGTAAATTCTCATCATCTGTTGAGATGGATTCCTGTTCAGCCACGCCAGTCGAAAGGAATTTCATATAGTCACTCCCACTTACAGGAGGAGACTCTATCTCCACTTGGAATGTTGTTCCTACGCCAGGTCTGGAGCCAGCAATGACTACATCACCGCCCATTTGTTTTGCTAGACTCTTTGAAAGAACAAGTCCTAAACCAGTTCCTCCAAATTGCCTTTTCCCCGAATTATCTATTTGTTCGAAGGGGCGAAATAGCTTTGTTCGACTCGCTTCAGAAATCCCACAACCCGTATCTTTGATAAGGAACTTCAGCTTATTGTATCGGTTGTCAAATTCCACAATGAGCTCAACATAACCTTTTTCCGTAAATTTGATAGCATTGCCAATGATATTGAATAGTATCTGCTTAAGTCTTTTAGCATCTACGCTTATAACCTTTGGTATCTCTGATCTGTTAATAAAGCGTAAATCAATTTCCTTCTCTTGAGCTTTTACATTGAGGGAGGAGTACACTTCACTTAGAAGTTGGGGAAGATCCGTGGAGGACCTATCAATTTTCAATTTTCCTGATTCAATTTTCGAAACATCCAATATTTCATCGATAAGGCCCATAAGATGATCAGCATTTTTTTTCATGATACGTGAAAAATTTTTTCGATCTTCACGGGAGAGTTTATCTTCATTTTCTAGTTTTTCTGCGTAACCTAAAATTGCAGTCATCGGAGTTCGGATTTCATGGCTTATATTAGCAATAAACTCACTTCGCGAACGACTGCTTTTCTCTTCTTCTCTAATGGCGTCTTTAAGTTTCTCATGTTGAAACAGGATTGCTGAATAGACTGGGCGCATTCCAAAAAACCAGGACAAGACGACGCCAAAAAGACATAGAGAGACTAAAATCGAACCCATATTATCTAACTGATTTATTGATCCTCTATCGATGCGTTCAACTTGTCGATTGGCGAAGGTGAATAAATCAGACACCCCAACTCGAGAGTGATTGGATAAATATTCAATATTTTTTTTGATATCGTCGTCGGTTAGTTTTTCTTTGGTTCCAAGAATTTTGGCACGATCCAAGTAGGTTTGCATGGCATTGCGAAGACCTTTTTTATCGAGCTCCTTTTCAAGATCGGAGAATGCAACTGAATCCGTCGCCTTCAAGATTTGGAAAAAGGTTTCATTTTCCTTATGGAGGCTTTTAATGAGAAGGTTGAATTTCAATCGTAATTTGTCGTTTTGCTCTTTTGCGAGCTTAGAGTCGAACTGCTCACTGAAAATGGCTATGTCTCTAATGAGAAGAATTTGTTTACTCAGTGCTTTATGAAGTTGATTCATATTTTCTTGTTTTTGAATCACGGACTCATGGTAAGACAAAGCTATGGTGGATATGGCTATAATGATAGCAATCCCAATTAGGGAGAATAGCGTAAACTTTCTTCGTGTAGTCCTTATCAATTTCTCTGAAGCTAGTATTCTATTCACGGCCTAATGGCTTTCAGTTGTTCCGCTTTATCATCCAGATAACTTAGGGCATTTATCAAGTGGGCCTTGCAGTCTTTCTCGAGTTTTTGTTCTGCACTCTTTTCAAGTAGACATCCAATTTTTTCCAGCTGACCAAAGCCATAAGGGGAGCTGAAACCCTTCCACTTGTGTGCTTGGATTCGAATGGATTCGAAGTCTTGTGCCATCAGAGACGCTCTCAAGATTTTGATCTCGGTAAGTCTATCTGTAAGAAATTCCTCGACAAATTCCTCGAGTCCCGGAGAGGGTATCTCTTGGCTGTCGCTACTTTGGCTTTGCAAAAAACACATCCCATCAAAAACTATAAAAATTAGTTATATGTCTCTTTTAGGCTATAATGACTATCATTTTAGCTAGTATTCAGCAATTATTTAAAGTAATTTTGAACTTTTGAAGAAAGCTTGAGTTGCCTATGCAAACAGTGTTGTTAGTGGAAGATAGCAAAGAAGTATTTACAATGGTCAAGCAGGCCATAGGATCGATTGTTGATCTTCATTGGGTTGAAAGTATTGATACTGCCCGAGATAAGTTGAACGAAGATCTAAGTTTAATTCTGCTGGATATAGAATTGCCAGATGGTAGTGGCGTCGATTTTTGTACTGAAGTGCAAGCGTCCTTTCCTGATTTACCCATTTTCTTTTTAACATCACATGATGACCTATCTGATAAAGTCTTAGGATTTTCCGCTGGCGCGGACGACTATATAACCAAACCCTTTCAGCCATTAGAGCTAAAAGCACGAGTGGAATCGCGTTTGAAGAAAGAAGCGACGAGAAAACAAAGCACTGAATTGCTAAAATGGGTTGAAATAGAAATTGATAAGAATTGCCAAGAAGTGAAGATACTCAATGAAGGAGTTTACGAAAAGATCGACCTTACGGCTCTTGAGTTTAAACTTCTCACGTACTTTGCGGGGCAAGAAGGACATGTAATTCCCAGAGATAAAGTGCTCGATGACATTTGGGGAAAAGACGTCCATATTTATTCCAGATCTGTAGATACCCATGTGAGTAAATTACGGAAAAAGCTGGGTCCCGTATCTCATATCATTCAGTCTGTTCATGGTGCTGGTTATAAATTCTCACCCTCATAATAGTAGAATAGAAATTTCAGAAGGGCAGTGATGAGTCGTTCAGTAAAGTTTTTTAGCTTTTTTTCCCTTACGGTGCTTGTATTGGCTGTTTTCGTTTATTTCAGTCAAACTTGGTTTCATTCTGAAGGTGAAGTCGCCTTCAACCCTGAAGATCATTATTCCAGCCAAATACAGCCGATTTTTGATGGAAAGTGTATTGCTTGCCACTCTTGTTATAATTCCCCTTGTCAGCTTGACCTTACCAGTTTTGCAGGATTGTCCAGAGGAGCGAGTCATGTGAATCTTTACGACTTCCCTAAAATTGAGCCGAGAGAGCCGACAAGACTCTATACAGATGGTAATTCTGTAGAGGAGTGGAGAGAGAAAGGCTTTTACCCCGTGATAGGTAAAGATCCACATAATTTGCTTTTGAAGCTGATAACGGGGGTGCCGGGAATAGAGTCGGGTTTACAAAAGGAGTACGATGCTGAGTATCAGAGAATTTGCATAGACTCGACCAGTGAAGACCAAATGGAGGAGTATCTGGAAAAGAACCCTGCGGGTCGGATGCCTTTGGGGTTTCCTCCTCTGAGTAGTGAAGAGGTTAAGACTTTGTCGATGTGGATGGCTGATGGAGCAAAAGGACCTGATGCAGCGGTTTTAGAGCGAATGCGGCTTGAAAGTACGGAGCTGAAACCCCTAATAGAAAAGTGGGAAAGCTTTTTTAATGGTGAATCCCTAAAGCAAAAGATTACAGCACGTTATTTTTATGAGCATCTATTTTTGGCTCATTTGTATTTTGATGGATATCCAAATGTTTCTTTTAAATTGGTGCGAGCACGAGAGCGAAACGGTGATATTAACGAAATAGGTACCAAGTTTCCATTTTCAGATCCTGAGCAACCTTTTTATTACCGATTGCGGCCTGTGACTAATACAATGACTCATAAGGTGCATATTCCCTTTCTCCTGTCGGATGCAAAATTTAAGTCCTGGAAGAAGGACTTTATTGACGAAAAATGGGCTGTTCTACCCAAGGAGATGCCTCCTTATGGGCCGGAAGGTTCAAACCCGTTTGAAACTTTTAAGTCTATACCTAGGCATGCCAGGTATAAGCTCTTTTTGGATAACTCGGCCTACTTTATTATGACCTTCATTAAAGGTCCGGTTTGCCGAGGGCAGACGGCTTTAAATGTCATTAATGACCATTTTTGGGTATTGTTTCTCGACCCTGATTCAGATCCTTTGGTGCAATCAGATGAGGTTTATAATGCGGTATCCAAACAGACTGAATTTCCGGCGAAGCTTGAAGGAGAGTTTGCTCCCTTAGAAGATTTTCGAGAGAAATACTGGCGGACTGTAAAAACAAAATTCTCGCATTTAAAGACTATGCAACCTTTGGATATAGAGTCTGTTTGGTCCGGGGAGAAATCAAATATAAATGCAAATATAACTGTGTTTCGCCATTTTGATAGCGCCACTGTTCTTCATGGATTGCTAGGCCGTACGCCTAAGACGATTTGGGTTTTGGATTATCATGTATTTGAAACCATCTATTATAATCTCTCTGCAGGATATAATGTTTTTGGTCCGCTTTTACATCAACTCAACTCTAGACTTTATATGGAAGTTTCAAGAGTCGCCTCTGAAGATTTGTTTCTCTCCTTTTTGCCTCAAGATAGCCGTATGAAAATGAGAGAATCATGGAATGCATCTGTTCCAGATCAAAAAGAATCACTCATGAAGTCCATGGCGGATTTGATCACAGGTGATGCTAGGGAAAAAATCACTAAGGAGCTAATTTTCGAAGGTCGAAATGTAAAATCAAAAGTCTCTTTTAAATCAACGAACTATAAAGAAGAACTATTAGATCGTCTGATAAAGGAAAGGTTTTCCGAAACTCAAAGTATGAGAAAAAAGATGAATGTGGAACTCTTTAGTGGATTGAACAAAGCTCCTGCTGAGATAGTACAGCATCTTCCCGACGCTATTTTAGTTTTAACGGGTACCAAAAAAGAATCAAAACTTTGGACGTTGATTCACAATAAGGATCATTACAATGTTTCAATGTTGCTTTTTGAGGATGATAGAAGAAGGCCGGAACGAGATTCTTTGGATATTATTGAGGGTGCCGGAGCTAGCTATGCGAACTTAATTATCGATCTTCGAGAAAAAGACATTGAAGCTTTTGTAATGCAAATGTTGAAGTTGAAGTCTAAATCTCAAGTTTGGAGTTTTATGCAACAGTATGGTCTTTCGCGGTCGGATGAAAAATTTTGGGAGATTTATAACGACGTATCTACTGAAGTGTACAATCCGGAAACGACAGAACGAGGGTATATTGATTTAAATAGATATTTGAATTTATAAAAAAAGGCTCATGATATACATGAGCCCCAGATATAATTTATTTAGATCTTATAAATCAATTTTAACACCAGCCAAGGCTGAAACTTGGTCTGCATTTTCATCTTCGGCGTCATCAAGGATTTTCGAATATCGTCCTTCAACAAATACTCCAGATTTGTCATTTACAGCAAAGTTTAGAGTCAAAGCGGCATCTAGCCCATATTCAACATCGTCGTCGGCTGAGGTTTCGATAGATCCAATTTCAGTATCGCCAATGTCTAAGGACGTTTTTGAATCACCTGTTTTGAAGGCTAAAAATGGTCCCGCTGCGACGGATAGATAGTCTGTAGCCCAGAATCTAGCCATTACCGGAACATGAAGCCGACTCACTTCTTGCACCAAGCGTGCGCCTGCGGCTTCAGCTTCGTACTGTCGGTTAACAGCTAATACGCCGGTTTCAATACCAAAGTTGTCATTGATTCCAGCTTCAACAAAGACTCCGGCACCAAAATTCATTTCATTTTCCTCTTTATTTTCCTCAACTTCACTGACTTTATCATTCGCAACTCCAGTAATGGATAGAACTAGGGATCCCGCTCCATCTTCATTGGCTTGGGCTAGGCCTGTAAGGCCGACTATAGATATAATTGTCACTGCAATTTTTAACATTTAATTCTCCTTATTAATTTTTATTAGGTCTTTTTTTGAAAGGTGGAGGGTAAATCCAACATTTCTATTTATCATTAATAGTAATAACTTCGTGCTTTAGTGAATTCAGACTCTAGAACATTCATTTTACTTAAAAATGAATTTTTCTCGTTTTGCCAATCTTTGGCTTCTACTCGCCTCAAGTCAGCAAGTTCATGCCTTATTGACGTCAATTGATCGATAGAGGAATCAACATGTGCTTTAGCATCTTCTTGCTTAATCTTCTCAATCTTACTATTCGACTTTTTCATCGCAAACAAGTCATTGGCTATGTCATCGAGACGCGCCTCACTTTTGTCGATGAATTCGCTTTTTCTTTCGCCCCAATCATCCTGAGTTTGACCGAGTGCCTCTTTAAACTCTTCTTTGAAATGGGATTTAGTTCCTGTGGAAGTACATCCAGTGCCTGCCAGTATAGAAATTATGCCGATAGAAATTAACTTATTTGAAAGCTTCATGAGTCCTCTTCCTTTGTTAATATTTAAATTTAGTTGAGTGCTTCATCGCCCTTTTTAGTAAGTCTAAATAAAAGGGAGACAACAAAGAGCGTGATAAATACGAAAAATAGAATTTTTGCAATCCCAGCGGAAGCGGCGGCAATACCCCCAAATCCAAATACGGCAGCAATGAGCGCAAAAATGAAGAAAAATAGTGACCAACTTAACATTATGTTTTCCTTTCGTGGTTTTATGTAAGTATTCGTTCGTTAACTTGTTTCCTAGGTTATCGATGGGCCTACTTTTTTGCTTCTCAAGTTTTTGGAATAAATGTGAATCATTGTTCACATAAAATGAAAATGGGCAGATGGAATATTGATGAAATTTGTAGGTTTCTACACAACCTCTTAACTGGTCCTGAAAGCTCTCAGAACGCATCTGGAGTATCCTGAACAGGAATTATTAACGATCCCTACGGGGTCAACATCATCAAAAGGAGATAATCTATGAGTAACCTTATGAAGAACCTAACTGTAGTACTGTGTGGCCTTGGTCTAGTGGTTGGAGCAACTGCCTGTTCTAATAGCCAGGAATCTTCAGCGGATAAGAGTTATTCTTCTGAAGTTAAAGAAGAATATAAGGATTTCAAAGCGGCCATGAGCGCAAAATTAGAAAAAGTAGATGATAAAATAGAAGAGCTTCAAGAGAAAGCAAAGGAAGAGACTGAAGATGCCAAAGAGGCAATGACTCCACAGATAGATAGTTTGAAAGAAATGCGAGAAGAAATCGGTGATAAACTAGAAGACTTGAAGGATTCTAGTAAGGACTCTTATGCTGATCTTAAGCTAAATATTGAGCATAAGTATGAAACTTTAGAAAATGAAGTCGAAAAAGTTTTTAATTAATTAGAAGAGTATTTTTCATAACACAGCTGGCTTTTGTCACCTGTTAGCACAGATTGCAGATCCCCCGGGTTCCCTGGGGGATTTCTAATAAAACGATTTAGTTAGATAAGGAGTACATGGTGGATATTGGCATAGATAGTGCCTGGAAAATATTAACTGAGGAAATCGAAGCTTGGTTTGAAATGGCGGTGAAAGGGATTCCAAATTTTGTTGCCGCTTTGGTTGTAATGTTCTTGTTTGTTTTACTCGCCAAGTTAGTCAAGAGTATGGTCAAGAAATGGGTCCCGAAAATATTGGATAATCGTGCGGCATCCAATCTCATACAAACGGTATCCTATTTTCTCGTTATTCTCGCGGGTCTTTTTGTTTCATTAGGTATTTTGGAGCTTGAAAAGACGGTGACCTCACTGCTAGCAGGTGCTGGTGTTGTGGGTCTTGCTCTGGGCTTTGCATTTCAAGAGATTGCTTCAAACTTCGTTTCAGGAATATTTATAGCATTTAGGCATCCCTATCAAATCGGAGACATAGTAGAAATTGATGGGTTTCTTGGAGAGGTGACTGACATTTCATTGCGTACTTCAAGTATCATGACTTTCCAGGGTCTGGAGGTTTTGATTCCCAATAAATACATGTTTACCAAGCCATTTATCAATTACACAACCACGCCTAGACGGAGAGTCGATATCGAAGTGGGAGTTTCCTATGGTGATGACCTAAGGTCCATTGAGTCTATGGTAAAGGATGCATTGAATAATGTGGAAGGTCGAATTAAATCAAATCCTGTAGAGGTGTTTTTTAAAGAGTTTGGTAGTAGTTCAATCAATTTTGTCGCTAGGTTTTGGATTGAATATCCTGGAGATAACTACTTTTTAAAGTCTCGACATGAAGCGATTATTGCAATCAAAGAAGCTTTTGACGAAAACGATGTCACTATTCCTTTTCCAATCAGAACGTTGGACTTCGGGATAAAGGGTGGCGAGAATTTAAGTAAGCCACTTGCAGAGACTTTTACAAATGGCCATGCTTAATAGTAAGTTTTAATCCAGAAGTGGAGTTTCTGGACCTAAAAGTGTTTTGGGGTAGAGAATGTTATCTTTCGGAGATAACTTGTTACCCCATGAGCCTTTCTCAAAGTAGGACTGAAAGTCTAACCCATTGTCGGTTTTTGATTTGAAGCTCCCAGAAATATAGAGGCCTCCAGCTCCAAACATCTTTCTTAAGTCATCAATACTTGGAGAGTATTTATTTACAGTGGAGAGGAGGTCTTTGAATTTCCAAATCTTATCATCAATATTGTCTGCAGATTTGTATTTTCGAAAGTATCTCATTAGCTTTGAAATACATCTTTTAGCTTTCGTTGTTAGCCTACGGCTATCATCTTTTATGCAGATGTCTTCGAAAAGTGGTTCCGCATCTCTTTTAGAGAACCCATCAAGATAGTAGAAAGATTCAGGAAAAACCTTCATTGTTACCTTAATTTTCATTGGTCCTCTGAGCTGTCCACTTTTAACCAGAGCCTTTAACTCATCTCCAAAGTAAGTGAAGTCTTCGATGAAAGCGATGGCTCTTTTACGATATTTTTTCTTATTATGAGTTTTATATGCAAAGAATTCTTGCGTCATTCTTCCTTCGCTATTCTCGCCATCGTAATTTCTTTCGTATTCCAAACTGGAAGTCTTTTTAAGTGAATATTTATAGTCGTTAAAAAAGTCGAAACCAATGGAGCTTTGAAAGGTCATGTCCCAAAGGGCACCTTTCCATCCTTTAGTGAATTTCAAATCACTGGTAGAATGATCTACTACAAATCGATCTTCTTCGCCTGGTATTAGAAGTCTAGATTGGGAGCTCTCGGTGGAGGAGGCGTTACCCCAATTGAAAATTCTGAAATTCTTAGTTTTAGTTGTAGCGGACGTATACTGCTTTATATCTAAATAGGGATACAGGATTTGATCTAACTTCTTAAAGTGGAGAAGGTCTGCAAGAGCTCTTGAAACGGGAGTGGAAGAGGTAAAGTGTATTCGGTCATCAATTCCAAAGGACAGATGTGCAGATTCTGTTTCTGTCTTTTCCATATGGTACTCAAAACTAAGCAAGGTCAGTTTCAAAATATTGAAGAAGTCTAATTTCAATCCTAGCTCTGCCCCTACGCTTGTTGATTTGGAGTTAGAAGTTTTTACTTTTAAAAACTCACCCGTAGCAACAATATCACTTTCCGCCAGAGACCGAAGTTCCACCTGAGACATTTTCTCTGCTTTTACAAGAACTCCAGCAGTAAGCTCTAGCCCATATTTTAAAGGTACATCTGCTAGTGCTCCTGCGTAGAATCCCATAAAATCTGTTTTGGTCAAAACTTCATTGGGATACATTAGGTCGGCTCGAGGCTCTACAAAATTAAGAAAGCCAAGAAGAAGTTTGTCGAACTGACCATTAATACCTTCATCATATGAATCTACGTAGTATTTGTATTCATAAACTCTATGGAACTGTAAGCCAGCAAAGGCTCCTAATTGGGCTTCGCCGATATCGACGATTCCATTTTCATTCATTTCTCTTAAAAAGGTTTGAGCATCTATGGCGATGACCAGTTGGTCACTCACCACCCAGCGTTCATTATTAGGGCCAGGAACCACTTCACGGTCGGTGTAAACAGTGTATTGTCCCATGGGTTTCTGCCACTGGAGGCCATTGTAGTTTTTTACACCCAGGTTAAATTGTTTGCCTCTCTCCCAAAGTAGCTGTCGTTGTTCATCGCGAATAATAGAAAAGTCTCGGCCCAGGTAATCTCTGATTTCTTGCATAAGAGGACTCTCGAGATCGTTAATGGGTTGGTCTCCAAAAAGTGAGCTCTTAGAGTAAACATTTTTTTCATTGAGAATTTGTGCTTTTTTACTGGGGGCAAGGCTAGGGGATTCAGAAACAGACTGAACTCGATATTTGTTTATAGCATCTTTATCAATTTGAAAGTTTTTAAACTCATAGTCAGTTGCCGAAGCCACTGTCGAAATGAGTATTACAGCGATGGACAAAATTGTCTTCATCGTTCTCTCCTTTGCTGTACCTATTAACCACCTATCCAACTCTTCGACAGTCCCGACCAAAGCTTTAGGGCAAAAGTCCTGAAAGATCGGTTATTTAGCAAAAAACAGGGAAGTTGGATTTTAGTGTAAAAAATATGGTGAATCGCGTTTCAAAAGGGATGCGAATGTTATGAGAAAAATGATGATCCTTTTTACGCCGTCTCTGTTTGAGAATGGCTTAGGAGCCGTGGTTCCACTTGCTTTTGTCGTCGGTATGGACCAAATTGGGGCTATGAATGCAAACCAGTTTGGCCGAATTTTTAAGATGACTTCCTTTGGTGAAAGCCATGGTCCCGCCATGGGTGTGGTCGTTGATGGATGCCCTTCTGGTGTGGTTTTCGATGATGCTCTATTGCAATTGAGTTTAGAATTAAGACGCCCGGGTCAAAGTGATGTGGTTTCTTCACGAAATGAGTTGGATAAGGCTCGAGTTTTGAGTGGTGTTTTTGAGGGGAAAACATTAGGAACCCCCATTGCCATTGTCGTTGAAAACAAAGATCAAAGGTCGAAAGACTATGACGACATTAAAAGTAATCCTCGAACCGGTCACGCTGATGATGTTTGGCAAAGCAAGTTTAGTCATGTGGATCATAGAGGAGGAGGCCGGTCTTCGGGAAGGGAAACTCTTTCTAGAGTCATTGCTGGGGCCATCGCCGAAATGCTGATTCGACACATTGATAGTGAAATTCAAGTGGTGGCCTATACTAGTTCTGTGGGAGATTTAAGGCTCACTGATGTTCAAGTTCAACAGTTTATTGAACAGTCAGGTCTGCAAGACTTAGTGCTATCTTCTAAGGTTCGATGTCCTGATAGAGAATTATCAAATTCTATTGAGAGCCGATTGTTGGAAGCGAAGAGTAATGGTGAAAGCTTTGGCGGACAGGTAACTTTGCAGGCTCTAGGGCTTCCAAAAGGGCTTGGCGAGCCGGTGTTTGCGAAATTGAAAAGTGAGCTAGCAGCTGGTTTTATGTCAGTGGGAGCCACTAATGGTGTGGAGTTTGGTTCTGGTTTTAAAGGATCCACTTTGCCTGGTACCGAATTTCATCAAGACTCTTTGTCGCCCCTATATGGTGGCTTGCGTGGAGGAATGAGTACTGGTGAGCCACTGATAGCGCGTGTGGCATTTAAACCGACAAGTTCCGTGATGGATGTGGCTAAAAAAGGGAGACATGATCCTTGTATCGTGCCGAGGGCCACTTCTGTGATTCGTGCGATGGCGCTCATCACAATTGCGGACATGCTATTAATGAGAAGATTGAATCAGGCCTGAAGTGGCTTTTTTGCTGAGTAAATAAAGCTCGCTCCACCCATTAGACTCTTATAACTAAGGTCTTCTAAAAGTGCAGTGGCTTCCATAAGTTTTAAAAAATCTTTGCGACTTGGGAACTTACCAGAAGATTGATTTAAATACTCATAAGCTTTTCGGTTACCACCGATCCAGCCGCCAATTCTTGGAACAATCCACTTGAAATAGAGATTGATCATAGGTTGTAAAACTGGATTTCGTGTATCGCCAGTTTCAAGGACTACTAATTTTCCTCCAGGCTTAAGAGCTCGAGCCATTTCAGAAAGGGCTTTCACTGGATCAGAGACATTCCGAATACCATAACCAATACTTACTATATCAAAGGTGTTGTCTTCATACGGTAAATCAGTAGCATCGGCCCATTCAAATTGGATTTCTAGATTTAGTTTTTTGGCTTTCTCAGGGGCGCAAGCCAACATCTCTTTGCAAAAATCAGAGCCAATGACTTTTCCATTGGGGCCAACGACTTTAGCAAATTCGATCGCAAGATCACCAGTGCCGGTGGCACAATCTAAAACTGACATACCCGGTTTCGCATTAGCAGATTCAATCAGAGCTTTTCTCCATGATCCCACCATTCCCATAGTTATGGCCTCATTGGCCTGGTCATAGTTGGAAGCAATGCTACTAAATGTATTTTGAATAAATTCCGGGTCGGGTCCTTTTACTTGCATAATTGGCCTTAACAGTGATTGCGTTTAATGATGGGCTCGATCTTTTTGACCTGATTCATGAGTTGTTGAAAGTCCTCAAAGGTCAAAGCTTGATAACCGTCAGACTTTGCTTCTGCAGGATTGGGGTGAACTTCGACAATAAGTCCATCAGCACCCGCAGCAATAGAAGCTAGAGCCACCGGAATCACCAACTCACGCATTCCAGTTCCATGGGATGGGTCCGCAATGACGGGAAACGATGAGAATTGTTTGACGTATGCAATGGCGTTGATATCAAAAGTGTTTCGAGTTTTAGTTTCAAAAGTTCGAATGCCGCGTTCGCAAAGGATCACATTTTCATTTCCGCCGTTTACAATGTAGTCGGCAGAATGGAGCCATTCATCAATGAGGCCACTAAACCCTCGCTTGAGTAATACGGGTTTATCCGTTTGGCCCAACTCTTTAAGTAACGCATAGTTGTGCATATTACGAGATCCCACCTGAAAGGCGTCGACCACGTCGTTCAATTCTTCCACCTGTCGAGTGTCAGTAATTTCACTAATGTAGGGCATTTGAGTTTGGGTCTTAACATCTTCAACAATGGAAAAGCCAGCCACACCGAGCCCTTGAAAGCTATCAGGACGAGTGCGTAGTTTAAATAATCCGCCACGCAATAGGGTAGCACCATGTTCTTGCGTGAATAATGCAGTTTGTTGAAACTGCTCAAGAGATTCTACAGAGCAAGGCCCTGCTATGGTAACCACTCGATCACCACCGATTTCAATATTTCCAATTTTGACGGCATTAGTCTTCATATTTGTACCAGCTATCTCTCCCACATAAAACGATGTATCATGCCTTCTCGAGAACTCGCAAACTATCGCAAATACTAGACTATGCAAAGCATAAATCTAAAAGCCATATAGGAATTATATGTCATTTCAATTGCAAAATTTCTTAAGCTCAGGAGCTTTTTTTCGTCGATCGGATGGAGTTTGGACCCTAGGATCTGGGGTTCAGGAGCCTATTTCAGCCGCAACCCCCGGAAAACTCATGTTTTTTTCTCCTCCCTTTTTCGTTGAGGGTAAACCCAGTTGGTTTTCTTTCGATCGAGTGGATCATTGGAATGTGGGTGATTTACAAAAAATTCTTGAATTCGACCCTGCTCCAAAAATGAGATCCATGGGTGAATTGATGAAACTGGCAGGATTAGGCGCATCTGGTCATATGAGATTGGTAGATTGGCAGTGGGAAAGTGCTAATCACGAACTTTTTGCCGACGAGTTTAAAGATATCTTAGGTAAGATGGAGACACAGGAGCTGGAAAAAGTGGTTCCTTTGACTCATGAGGAATGTTCTCAGAAGCCATCGCATGAGGTGATAAAAAAAATCATGCATCGTCTGTTGATCACTCCAGAGGGACAATTTCCTTATGGTTTTTGGCACGAGGGGCAGGGGATTCTGGGATGCACTCCCGAGCAGCTATTTAGATGGGATAAGCAATCTTTATTTACTCAAGCTATTGCTGGTACACGACCCTCAGATGCCCCCTACAGCTTGCTTGATGATGAAAAAGAAATGGAAGAACACAAATTCGTTGTGGACGATTTGGAAAAAGTATTTTCCCAATGGGGAGATGTCCAGATTGGCTCCACCCATGAATGGGATATTGGGCTTCTTACACATTTGCGAACAGATATAAAAGTGAATCTAAGTGGAAACCTATCCGTCCCCCAGCTGATAGAAAGTTTACACCCCACTCCTGCTTTGGGGGGGGTTCCTCGTCGTAGCGCAATGGATTGGCTGAAAAATTCAAAATCTTCTGCCAATAGGTACAGATATGGAGCGCCGTTTGGATTTCAAGATGAAAACGGAAACGGCGAATTTGTGGTTGGGATTCGAAATATTCAATGGCGAGAGGACAAGACTTACTTGTATTCTGGCTGCGGCATAGTTAAACAAAGCCAGTTAGAAAAAGAATGGAATGAGCTCTACGCTAAGCGCATGAAAGTGAAATCCCAGCTAGGACTTTAACAGGCATGAATTCAAATATGACAAGAACAAAAGCTTTGATTGAGCAAATGGCTCTTCAAGGTGTAAAAGAATGGGTGGTCTGTCCCGGTTCAAGGAATGCGACCTTCATCAAGTCCTTGGCGCGCTGTCAGTCTCTAGACATTCATTATCATTTTGAAGAGAGATCTGCAGGTTACTTTGCCATTGGAAGAATTTTACAATCGGACCGCCCCGTCGCTGTGGTGACCACTTCTGGAACGGCCGTGGCGAATTTGTTTCCTGCTGTGATAGAAGCTCATCACCAAGAATTGCCATTGGTTGTGGTTTCGGCAGACCGACCTGAATCATACAGAGGATCGGGAGCTCCGCAATCGATGAATCAAATCCAAATTTTTGGGGAGTATGCGGGAGAGACCATCGAATGGGGCGAAGCGGTTCAGGATCTCAAGCTGAATTTGAGACACCCCAATCACGTTAACGTTTGTTTTGCCGAGCCTTTAGTTGATGGGGAACCTGAAGTGAGCCAAATCGGTCCGGTTAAGGATTTTCATTTATCACAACAGGTGGATGATAGTGCGCGCGCAGAAAAAGATTTAGGACATTTGGGGTCCAAGCCTTTAATTATTTTGTCGGCGGTTCTTCCGAAGTATCGAGAAGCTCTGATGGAGTTACTTCGAGAAACCCAGTTACCCATATATATCGAGTGTGGCAGTCAATTGAAACCCCTTGAAGCAGAATGGGGTCACGCACTCCAATCCGGTGAGTTCGCTTTAAGACATTTGTATGAGGTAGGTTTTTTTGATTCCATTGTTCGCATTGGAGGCGTGCCTACTGTTCGTTTTTGGAGAGACTTAGAGGATCTTCAGCTTCCGGTGGTACATTTTTCGTCCACTCAATTTAAAGGGTTGAGCTATGAAACGGCACTTTATTCATTACCAACGATCTTTGAAGCGGGACCTACTTATGCTCTAAAGACGTGGAAGCATCCCGATGCCGAATTGATTAAAAAGCAGGACTGTGCTCTGTATGAGTTGAAACAAAAGGCCATAAATGACAAGCCTAATTCTGAATTAGCTCTTTTGCAAAATTGGTTGCGACTTTTATCTGGAAGTAAAAACCAGGTCTATGTGGGCAATAGTTTACCCATTAGAGAGTTAGATCTTCTGGATTGGAATAGGGTTTCAGTGGATACCTCAATATTTACGCAAAGAGGCATGAACGGAATAGATGGGTCCGTTTCCTTGGGTGCTGGTTTAGCGGTACCTTCAAAAAACACTTGGTGTGTTTTAGGTGATCTTACAACACTTTACGACCTTTCTGGCTTCTGGAGCATCAAGCAAAGGCCAGAGCTTCCCCTCAATTATGTAGTGATTAACAATGGGGGAGGAAAAATTTTTAGTCGTATTTATGATGATCCCAATTTCGAAAATAGACATGGGCTCATGTTTGAATCACTTGCTCAAATGTGGGGGCTCACATATTGTTTAGTTCGAAGTTTAGAAGACTTTAAGAATCTCTCGGGTACACAAAACTTGATTGAAATATGTCCCGACAACAGACAAAGCAAAGAATTATGGCAGACGTTAAAAGTAATAGCGAAGTGAAACCTCAATGCTTTCTTGCGCTACATGGTTTTCTATCCACATCGAGAGTATGGAAACCACTCAAGGAGCGCTTAGATGATAATGTACACTGGTATACACCGGACCTCATTCAGTCTCGATTCTTAGTGGGCCAAGACCCAGGCTTGTCTCATGTTGTTAAAGAGCTCAAGTCCGAGTGTGTGAAATTAGCTAAAGATTATTCTATTACCGCAATGGGATATTCTATGGGTGGCAGGATTTTGGCTCATTTAGTTGTGGACAGTCCTGATCTATTCGATCGAGTATTCTTTTTATCTGCAGATCCTTTTTCTGTGGATGAAAATTTGAGATCGGCTCGATTGGAATGGCAAAAAAGCTGGATCAAAAAGTTCAATACTATGGCGTGGAATGAGTTGATTGAAGAGTGGAACAGCCAATCTGTATTCGAGGGTAGTAAGAGTCAAGACAGCTGGGCGGACGAAGAAAACCTTGACCGTCGGTTGCTTGCGGAGAGTTTTGAAAAATGGTCCCGGCTGAATCAAATTCTTGAAATATCTAGTTTTAAACATTTAGATTCCTCACGAATTCATTGGTGTTATGGGGAATTGGATTCGAAGTATCGTGAACTTCATAAAAAGTGGAAGGAACAAGGTTTAACAGGGGAATTCATCTCCTTCCCTGGATGTGGGCATCGGTTTCCATTTGATAATGTTGAGGCCCTAGTGGAACGACTCGGTTTCCCCAAGCGGTGGGCAAAATGACGAACCTCCTATTAGCTATTCGACCCAAAACATTAACAGCTGCCTTAGCACCCATTATCGCTTCTGCCGGGTATGTGCTTTTTTTCTATAACGAAATTAATTACTATATTTTCACATTAGCTTTGGCGTCTGCGATATTTATTCAGATAGCGACCAACTTGTTTAACGATGCCATTGATTTTAAAAAGGGTGCCGACGGTGCAGATAGGCTGGGGCCAGAGCGGGTGACTCAGTCGGGTTTGATGTCTTCAAAACAGGTATTTTATTGGGCGGCTTTCTTTTGTGTTTTAGCAGTGCTCGCTGGGATTCCATTAGTTATCCATGGTGGCTGGCCCATTGTCATTATTGGTATTGTTTCGCTGGTAATGGCTTATGCTTACACAGGAGGCCCCTATCCACTGGCCTATTTGGGTTTAGGTGATGTCTTTGTCATGATCTTTTTTGGATGGGTCGCAGTCCAGGGCATGTGTTATTTACAATCTGGTGAGTGGACTTCGACTAGCTTTGCTCTTGGAACTCAAATAGGCGCTTTCGGAACTGTATTGATTGCAATAAACAATTTACGAGACGCTCGACAAGATAGAGAAGTGGGAAAACTCACTTTGGCCGCTCGATTTGGAAAGACCTTTACTCTCATTGAGATTCTAAGTTTGTACTATTTTGCATTTGTTATGCAGTTGGTGTGGTTTGTAAATGAAGCCTTTTTTGCAGCCTTTTTTCCTTTAATTCTACTTTGGCCGGCATTTGATTTAATAAAGAAGATTAAGGAAACTCAACCTGGTCCCGAATATAATAAATTCTTGGGTCTTGCTGCTCAGTTACAGTTAAAATTTGCATTGCTATTATTAGCGGGTTTTCTTTTTGATCATATGGGATGGACAATCTCCCTATGAAAAGTATATCGGAAGTGAAATTGCGTAAATATATTATCGATTTCTCCGGGCAACCCAATAGCGCAACCTCTGGTTCTGAAGTTCAAGGAGTGTATATAGACCTCGTGTATGAAGGGGGCGAGAAAGTCACCACCTGCCTACAATGTTGGGAGGGTCTCGGCGATCCCTCGTTGAGTGAGAGTGTTGATGCCTTAATGTTATCTGACAGAACTAATCCACTGGTGGATAAAGCACTTCATTGGGCGGAGTTGCAATTGAGTATTTCTCGAAAGGAGATGCAAGTCGCAGCGGAAGCAATGGCTAAAAAAAGTCATCAGCTATTATTGTCCAGTGAGTCTTGGGAGCCTGAAAATTTAGGTACTGTCGTAAAGCTAAAGGTTGGAGCGGATATTGAGACGGATATGGAACTCGCACGAAAATTAGTTGCGACGAAAAATGATGTCTCGTTGCGGTTAGATTTTAATCAGTCCTTATCATTAGATCAGTTTAAGGGTTTTTTAGTTCAGTTCAGTGATATTGTTTCCAACGTGGACTTTTTCGAAGACCCAGTTCCCTATGATGCTGAGGTTTGGCGGTCGATTAGAAACGAAATGTCCATTAGGTTATGTTTGGATATGGGGAGCTACGAGTTACTGAATGGAAAAGAAATCGATCCCGAAAGTATAGATGTTCTGTGTTGTAAACCGGCCCGAAATCCGGTGGGGCCGATGGTTCAGTGGAGTTGTGAAAATCAAGTACCACTTTTATTTACGCATTATATGGACAGTGAGTTAGGGCAAAGGTTAGCGGCCTACGAAGCCTTTAAAGCAATAGAAGAGTTTGGGCCGATAGATATTGTGCATGGGCTTAGACCACATTGCGGAAGCCTGAGAGAGGTGGGGGAGTTTTGAAAGAATTGAATTGGAACAGCAACGAATCTCATATTTTTTTGAATCCCAAAGCCAGTTCTTTTGTGAAAAAGCAAGTGGATGAAAATGATTCTCTATGGAATAAATTCCCTTCGACGATTTGGCTTCAATCTTCGGGTTCTTCGGCTCCGAGTTCCTACTATAGCAAATGGATAGGCATCTCAAAGGAGGCTATTCTTCATTCTGCTGACCATGTAAATCAATGGATAGAATCTACGGCTCAGGATATTTGGTTACAGTCCCTGCCAGAATTTCATATTGGCGGACTTTCAATTATTGCTCGATCCCATCTGTCAGGCGCTAAAAGAGTGTCTGGTATACCGCAATGGAATGTCGGCTCTTTTCTAAGTCATATACGTGATAATGGAGTGACATTAGCGAGTCTTGTTCCCACGCAACTCTATGATTTAGTTCTTGCCAGAGAAAGTTGTCCTCCCTCTTTAAGGTGTGTATTTGTCGGAGGAGGCCCTCTTTCAGATGATCTGTACCAGTCGGCTAGAAAACTCGGCTGGCCCATTTTAATCACTTACGGAATGACTGAAATGGGATCGCAGGTGGCAACATCAACACTTCAAGAAATAGGGAGTGAGACCTTTCCCTATCCAACTAGATTGCCACATGTTCAATGGCAGATCTCTAATGATCGCACTTTGACCGTGTCTGGTAGATCCTTGGCTAGCCAGGTGGTTATTCTAGAAAAAGAGAAAGTTGATATTCAAAGCATTGGCGAAGCTTATAAGTCGGATGATCTTGTAGAGTTAGATCCCTCAGGTGAACGAATTGTAAAAGTGACTCGAAAGGGTAGAGTCACAAAAATCAATGGTGAATTGGTGGATCTGTTATCTTTGGAGCAAAGGATAAATATGGGGCAGAGTCGAAGAGTAATTCTTTTGCCTAGGCCATCTATTCGAAGAGGCAGCGAAGTTGTGGCGGTTGTAGAAGGGATTGGCGATAAGGATCTCAATAAGCGTGTTAAGCAGTTTAATACATCCATTGCTCCCTACGAACGGATCCATGGGATCTACTCAGTGGATACCATTCCTCAATCTCCTTTGGGAAAAGTCAGATATCAGGAGCTAGCGGGTTTTTTATTTTACAGCGATAGCCATTAATAATTTTTTTATTTCATTCGGAATAGAAATTTTTGACATACTTTTTTTATCAACGAATACATGAGTGGATTTTACAGAAATACATTTCGTATTAGAAGAGCTGAACTCACACTCAAAAGTAACGCTAGAATCTGAAACTTTTAATGCTGAGAGCTCACATTTCACTGGGTCGCCAGCTTTGATCGGCGCATAGTAGTCGGCTTCTGTATGGCGAATAGGAACTATAAAGTCAGGATTATTAAACCAATATTCCCAACCAATATCTGATTGAATTACGAATTTTTCAATCACCTGGTGCTCGATAGCGAATGCATTTCCGAAAAAAATAAATCCGGATGAGTCCGCCATATCAAACGGGAGGATTATCTCTGCGGTAAACTTCAAGGAGTTTCCACCTTTTCCAAGATTTCGATCAGTTTAGTTCTTCGTTCTCTAAGAATGGTATTCATCTTATCCAATGCCGCCTTGGATTTTTCTAGACGTTGTTTGAGGTCGCCATCGTCAATTTTATTGTTTACGGAATCAACCATTCCCATAGCAATCATCAAAGGAGAGGCAAGGTCGTGAATGAACTTTCTTTCGACCATCATATGCTCAATATATTCTTTTTTACTCTCAGACATGGTCTCTCCTGGCGTTTATTTCATCTAGATCCTACTAAACTATAAAAAGTTCAACAAATTGAAGTTAAGAACATCTTGACTAATAGAGTCAACTTGGGGAAAACCGAGGGCTGCCGAACCTTAATCTGAGGATGTAATGAGCATTAAGTTATTTAGTCAAAAGGACTTTCCCTCTTATTTACCCAAACTCAATGCACTCTATGATGATCTGTTTTCACGAGGGAAGGGCTTCCGCTCCAAATTGATTGAAAAGGTGTCCGGCCATTTGGCGCTAGAGACTCAATCGGTCCAATTGATGGCGCAAACCATTGAATTTATTCATAATGCCTCTTTGCTTCATGATGATCTCATTGATCGGTCCCATTTACGACGAAGTAAACCAGCAGCCTGGTTAAAGTATACGCCTGAGTACGCCGTACTGGCAGGTGACTATCTGTTGGCCCGAGTGATGGTGAATCTCTCCCGTCATGGTAATTTGGAACTCCTTCAGTACACCGCCGAAATGATTTCTGATCTTCTTGAAGGGGAGTGGATTCAGGATTCCTTGGTCAAAGATTTCAGCGTCAAATTAGAGCAGCTGGACCAGGTTCATAACCTCAAAACGGCCTCTCTTTTCAAATGGTGTTTGCGAGCTCCTTTCATTTGTAAGGGGGGATATCACCAAGATATTCATGATTTAGTGGAAGAGATGGGTTGTATTTTAGGGGTGTTATTTCAACGAAGTGACGATTTACTGGATTTTGATATTAGAAATCATGAGGAGAAGGCTGTATTAGGAGATCTAAAGTCGGGCTATCTAAATTCTTTTGCGGCCTCACTCTCTTCAGATCTTGATAGCGCATCTATGAAGGCCTTTTGTGCCTCCGAAACTTTAGAAGACGTTTACAGTTCAATCGGTAAGGACCACTTCGAAAAAGTTTTGGCTGATTTTGATAAAACTAATGGAGAAATGATCGAATTGTATCTACATCATTGTGAGAATTTATCTCGATTACTTCCCGATGGCGAAAAAGATTTAGTGAATGATTTAAAGAAGCTACCCCAACCTCTTTATTGGCGTGAAAAGTAATGAGCACTGAATTTGTAACGGTTCCTGTCGGCTCGGAAAAAAGCACTCAGTTGTTAACGGGGACTTTTGATAAAAGTAAACGAGCTGTGCTCGCACCGTCTTTCACTAAGGGCTTTCAATCTAGGCAATTGACTTTTAAAATAGAACATCGACCAGCTGTAAGGTTTTTAGATTTGCTCTTCGCGTTTGCTAAATCTTATCGACCATCATTGTTGATTCTAACTATGGGGCCAATACTTTCGCTTTGGATTCATTTTTATTTTATGCGAGCGAAATTAGATATTTTTATGGGAGTGTTAGCCAGTGTGGGTCTTTTTTTAATCCATGGCGCGACTTTCTATTTTAATGATTATTTTGATTACATAAAGGGCTCAGATAGTTCCCAGGGGAAAATTAGACGTCGTGTATTAAATGAATCTCAATTTCCAGCTTATTGGATTCGAAATGGGGCCTATGTTCTTTCGGCTTTGGGACTTTTGGTTGCGATTCCAATATTTACAAAAGCTCCATGGTTATTGCTTTTGGCTCTTGGAGGTATGGTAGCTGTTTTGGGATATTCCGCCTTTGGTAAGGGGTTGAAGGGTTATGGATTGGGCGAGCTTGCTGTTTTCTTTGCACTGGGTCCAATGCTTGCTGTTGGGTTTGCCCATGTATTGGTTGGAACGGCAAAGTGGGATGTGATTGGTTTAGGGATTGTTAATGGCTTTGTTGCTGTACTTTATGTTCAACATCGAAACTTTCAGTCACTTTGGGCTGATTCAGATAAAAATGTGCGGACATTTATGGTTCGTCTTGGTTTTGATCGCTCTAAGTTTTGGCTAACGTTCACTTATATATTTAATTTAGCTGTATTGTGGGGAATTAATTTTTATTTTCTTCCCGAAGTTCGCTTTTTAAAGCCTATAGGGTCTGGAGTCTTTTTTCTCATATATTGTGCGTTATCCCTGTGGTATTTTAAGAAAATGCGTAAAGTCCAATCGCCATTGTCCTCGAAGCTTCAAGCTTTAACGGCGACGGTATTGGGCTTATCCTTAATCGTTCAGTTGAGTTTTTTAAACCTTAGTTTTGCATTGTTTGGTTTTATGAGGAGGGTGCCCTTCACCACCAAACTGGATATTCTTGCATTTCTCAATAAAGCCATGAAGTTTTTTGGACTATGAGTCGTCTGTTCCTAAATGGTGATATTAAGGATTTAAGAACTGAGGTCCTAGAAGTCCTTTCACAAAACTTTCAAATCCATACCAGCAGTGATTCTCCATTAATTGTAAAAGAAGGCCGACTTGTATTTCTATCTTCACAAAATTGGCAAGTCTGTGTGAATTTCTATACTTCAGAAACCACTTATATGCGCCAAAGTACACTAGGGAAAAAGCAACCTTTGTTCAGAGCACTTGGTATAGGTAAGGGTGTTAATCGAGTGTTAGATGCTACGGCGGGACTTGGGGGCGATCTTTTTAAGATGGCATGCATGGGGTTTGAGGTTGTGGGCTATGAGAGAGAGCCCTCAGTTTATGCCCTTCTTCTCGACGGAGTTATAAGGTCGCGTATTCAAGCTCAAGAGGCTGATGATAGTGAAATGTTAGACATTATGAGCCGTATCGATGTGCGATGGGGAGATGCCAGTCGTTTAGACAAATTAGATGGTATTGAGGCTATATATTTTGATCCTATGTTCCCGCATAAATCTAAAGGGGCTTTAAGTAGTAAGGAGATTCAGGCTCTGCAATCTCTTTGTTCGGATTATTGTTGGGAGGATCAGGTGGAGGAGTTTCAAAGACTCCAGAGTATCTCCAATGCAAAACGCCTTGTGGTTAAGCGTCCGCTAAAAGCGTTGGCCTTTGGAGATGGAGTGAACCATTCTTATGAGGGGAAATCCCTCAGGTATGATCTTTACGTATTGAACTAAAGCTTCCCTTTTACTGTGACCTGAAATAAGGTGAAGTATGGTTTTGGGTGTTGATACCATTTATATTTTATCCTTGCTGTCGGGGCTAGTTCTGGTGGTGTATGGAATGAGGTCTTTGGCCAATGGCTTTCAGATTTTATTTGCTGGGTTAATCCGCCGCCTCATCAATAGTTTAAGCACAAACCCAGTAATGGATTTAATTGTTGGGATAAGTAACTCATTTCTTATTCAATCCGAGTTGAGTTCCAGCATAATGGCGATCAGCTATTCTGGCTCCGGATTGCTCAGTCTAAATCAACTTATACTACTTCTTATTGGTGGTGGATTGGGTTCGGTCATTACCGTTTGGCTTTTTGTATTGCCTTTTGAGTATCTCGATCTTTTGCTTATAGGTGTGGCTGTTTTACCTATGCTTTACACTCGATCAGCACGAGTTTCTTCCATAGCCAAAGTTTTATTTTCCTTTGGGCTTATGTTTTTGGGTTTCAACCTAATGGTGTCTCGTCCTTCAGATAGCTTCTTCGTGATGTTTGAAGGTGCCTTTCAATGGATGACCAATTTGCCACCCTCTGTACAGTGTTGGCTATTGGTTTTGCCAGCTATAGTTTTGGCGATGAGTGTTCGATCCATAGTGGCTCTTATGGCGGCCATGATCGCACTGGTCTATTCAGGAGTGGTGTCCGCAGCTCTGGCCACTTTATTTGTGTTGGCGATCAACTTGGCACGTTCCGTTCCGGTTTTGGTGGCTGCTTTTGAGTCCAATCGAGTTTCAAAACGAGGGGCTCTATCCCACTTGATAGTTCAGTCGATCGTACTTTTACTACTTTCTTCAAATTTAGATCTTTTGTTTAGTTTCTTGCATACCGTTGTGGATTGGGAAATGCCGGCGTCGGCAATGATGACTGTGCCCTTGGTGCATACTATTTTCCAGATTTTAAGTCTTGTGGTTTGTTCGATATTGTTTGTACCCATTAAAAAGATGGTTGTGTATTTGGTTCCAGATGGCGGGAAAAAGGTACCTCAGCAGTTGAAGTTCATAGGTAGAAACTCTCATATGTCTCCGATTTTAGCTGTGGAGCAAGTGTATCAGGAGGTTAAAAAGCTAGCCGCCATGGTCGAAACCACTGTAGAGATGACGGTGGGGTATTTACAAAATCAAGAGCCGGAAATCTATGATCGAGTTATTAAGTATGAATCCATAACGGATAACATCAGCCATGAAATTAACGACTTCCTGGGTAAAGTCATTCTTTCCAACTTATCGGAGAGGCAAGGAGAGCAAGTCAGAGCACTTTTAAGAATGTCCGATGAACTGGAGAGTGTGGCTGATCGTTGTAAGGCGATTGTTATGGATCTTAAGCAAATTCGTGGTTTAGGAATGATCCTCGAGGGGCCTTGGTACGATGAGCTTAAAAAGATGATGGAGCTTTTACTAGAAGTTTATGATTCGGCGTTTTGGCAAGTCACAGATCAAAATGAAGAGACGCCACAGGATTACCGCGCCAAAGTGTCTAAGTTCGACAAACGTTATCAAGATTTAAGAAAGTCTTATAGCCAATGGCTCAGGTCCGAGGCCGGCAGTCAATATGAGTGGGAAGTTGGGGTTAAGTATGGAGATATTATCCAAGCCCTCATGCAAGCCCGTAAGCAAACTATGAATATCTTTGAAGCCTACGTCACTCATTACAAATAGCTTCAATTCCTCTTACTCTCTGAAATTTTTACTTCTTTCTATGCATAGCTTGAATATCTTTTAGGGAAAATGCCGTACGGTTTCTACAGTTCTCTTGAATAGCTACTAAATCTAAACCCTCACCGCTCGTATCCACAGAAGTATAAGAGTGAGTGACATTGAATTTACCGTTACGCCGTGAGGTCTTGGTTTCTGTTTTAAATCGGAGCTGAGCACAGGTGAGGCAATGTTCATACAGGGTAACACTTTTATAATTAACTAATTGGGGATCAGGGTCCAAATTATAATAGTTGTTAGGAAAGTCTTGGAATTGTGTCATCGATTTCCGTCTGCGTTCTTTCCATTCTTTAGCGGCGGTATTGCTTTTTTCAACCTTTTTTTCTCGAGACCAGCTGGAGCGGTCAATGTGGTTTATTCCATACAGTGAGGATAGGCTGGCCTGGTGTTTTGTAATTCCTTTTTCTAGATCTTCTGTTTTGTAGTTTTTCAAATCGTTATTTAGAAAACCCGCATTGGTGCAAGAGTAGATCGGATCATAGACCCCACCGAACACTTTAAAAGTTCCTGTGTGATAAAATATTTCCTCTTTCGGCAAAAGCAAAAGGTGCAATAGCTCATGGAACAGGGTCTTGCCGGATTGATAAGACTCCATGGTGTAGTCTCTCTCAGATTCCAAATATTGAAGTCTATGCTTTTCTTTTAACAATTCGGGAACAGCTAAGACGGCTTGTCTAAATGCTTCTGCACCCAGATCTATCTGAAACTTTCCAAACTCAAAGTCGATTACGAGAACACGGTACTTCTTTTGTACCAATGCATTGAGATTGAGGTGATTGGGAGTGTGCGAGCAGATCACGTCTATTGGAGTGGTGGCCGCTCTCCTTAGTATATTCTCGGCAAGTTCAGGGTTTATAACCTCTATATTTTCAGTGCCCTCGGCAATAGCTTGATGAATGGAGTTAATGAGGAAGGCTTTAAAGGCGTCTTCGAGTTTTGGAAGTTGTGATTCATTGACAGAAGACTTTATTCCCGAAGTTTCAATAAAAGTCTTTGGGTTACATTCTATATTGAGCTGCATTTCTATGGCGTAAGCGGTGGGTCCACTGGCGAACACCATGATGAGGGCCCAGAGCAGAACGCCCCATCGATTGCCAGCTCCAAACAGGTGGTCTGTTTTTAAAATGGAACGGGCCGTTTGATTCATTTAAACTCCTTACTCATCTAGTGGTTCACTGTTTAAAAGTTTTATAGGTGGGCCTAAAAAGGGCGTTCTAATTCCCCTAAATGCCAGTGAATTCAACTAGATCGTTAGTTCAGTCACTTAAAAGTATTTAGAGCAAAAGGAGTACCAGTAGCTATCGATGGATAGGCCCTAAATGCCTGATATTTTAGTGGAGCAAATTGTTGGTTGTAAGGTGTGTGGTGGGTGTCTTTTTATTGAAAGGGTTCTCTTCCGGAGATTTTCCACCCAATTGATAATAGGCCCGTTTTAACTCAACGCTGGCCTCGTCAATGGAGGTAAAATTAAAATATCTAATCAAGTCAAACCGAGCATGTTCTTCATCGCCTCTTTTAAAGTAGGTCATTCCACGTTCTCTAAGATAGGGCAGATGATTGGGCTCAAGCTCCAAGTAAGCGCTCCAAAGAATGATTTTCTCTCGAGTCATTTCCTGATTATCAGATTCATGTTTCAAATAGTGATTCAAAAAAGAGGTCAGGTAGTTTTTGAAAAACTGTGTAGGGGTCAGTGGCTCAAAAGCCGGCTGATTGGATTTCTTTTCTTTTATATATTCGCTATTAAAAATTACGGCCAATTCTTTCTTTTCGAGAGAGCGACCAGAAAGACCCAAGTGGAGAAAGTGGGTTTTGTCATTGAAAGTCCATTGGATCACCAAGCCATCCGCGGTGTGCGCCGGACTTAGTTTTAAATGGATCTGTTGACCCAAAAAAAGATATAAAAATTGAATGAGCAGTGGGTGACCTTGCTTCTCATCCACACAATGGCCTAACAAAAACTGCTTCGGGGCAAACAGATCGGAAGATGGGGTCGGCTGAAACATCTTATCGGAAAAGAAAAACTCATTAAGCAGCGGAAGTTCGTGACTCTTTTCAGGCTGCGCTTCCCATCGAGATTGAAACTCAAAAAATAAAAAATTAAGTGATTTGAGATGACGTTGGTATTCGGAATGTGGCTCGATGAGTCCATGTAGCGCAGCCATAGCCGGCGCGATGCTCATAAAATCAGCGTCATTAATAACCTTGAGATCAAGACGCAGTCGTTCCCACAAATTTTCTGATTGAACCCCACCCATATTTAAGAGGTATTTCACGTATGTAATAAATTCAACCCTTTTCCTCCAGGGGTCTATATTGCATTGCGCCGGCGCGAGCCAGCGTCGGTGGTGCGAATGTTCCTTTGTGTTTCCAGGCCTTTGACTTCCCTTGCAGGGAGTCAGAGAATATTTGGATGACCAAGGAAATGGACAAGTTGATTGAAGAGAATCGGCAATTGAAGTTGGATGTGCATCGGTATCAGCAAGATGTTTTGCGCTATCAAGACGAATTGCAAAAAGCCAATGTGCAGTTGGAAGGGCTGATTGAGCGTTTAAATAAAGATGTTCGTACCATGCAACGATTGCAGCAAGTTCTAGTTCCTACTGAGTTTCCAAATATTTCAGGATTCGAGTTTTCAACTAAGTTTATTCCTAGCCCCATCTCGGGTGGGGATTACATAGATATTTTTCAGCACGAAAACAAATTTAAATTTGGTGTGATTATGTCATCCGCTTCTGGATATGGCATGTCGGCTTTGATGCTGTCTGCATTTTTAAATTTAACGGGGCAATTGGAGGCCCGACGTGGTGGGCAGCCGGATAAAATGATGAAGCTCATCGCGGATGATGTTTTGGAGTTGGTGGAAAATGATGATCGATCCGAAGTGTTTTATGCTCTTGTGGATCAAAGAAAGTTTGAGCTCCATTATTGTCTTCAGGGAGATATTAACGCCTTTCATTGGGACTCCGAAAAAAGAGAATTGCATTTGTTAAACAAAACGGGTGAGAGTTTAAGTGCAGGACAAGAGGGACCCTACAAAAAGGAAAAAGTAGCGCTCAATTCCAAAGATCGCTGTATTGTTTGCTCTCCAGGTTTAATTGAAATGAAAAATATCGATGATGAAACCTATGGTTTACAGAGGTTAATGCGGTCCATTCGAGATAATGTGGAAAAGCCTGTTCATGAATTGCGAAACGAAATCATATTTCAGTTAGAGCAGTTTTCTCAAGGCGTTGAAACGAAAAGTGATCTATCGGTTATTGTTGCAGAAGTTAAAGAAAAGGTATTGAAACTTGCTTAGTATGAATCAGGCTACGGCCCATTTTGTAGAATCTATGGATCCACTTCGCTCTTCAGTGGTGGCTGGAGTGAAAGAACTTTATTATCACTCCAAAGCCTTACATTTGTATCCTTGGGGGTTGCTTGAGTCGAATAAACATCTTTCAAAGCACTCCGATCAGGCTCCCAACAAGCGACCCATTTTGTTTGTTCATGGGATGATCCATAACCGTTCTGCCTTTTTTCCGATGAAAAAGTATTTACGTAAATTGGGGTTTCGCAACCTTTACAGCATGAACTATTCCACCCGACACGGAAGCCTAATTGGAATGGTAGAAGATGTGTCCCAACGGGTAGAGCAAATTCTCGAAAGAACCGGAGCTGACGAAGTTGATATTGTGGCCCATTCTTTGGGTGGATTGGTGGCTCGTTACTATATGAGCTTAGGTCAAGGTCGAGGTAAGGTTCGCCAATTGGTCACTTTGGGGTCTGCTCATAAGGGGACATCGGCTTCAGTGCTACTTAGATTGTTTTTATCTGGTTCTCTATTTAGAGATTTGCGCAGAAAGTCATATTTTATCAATACGCTAAATGAAACTCAAATTCCAAAAGACTCCCGAATAGTGAGCATCTACTCGAAAAATGATTGGACGGTGTGGCCGCATCACTCTTGTCACCTCGACTCGACACCGGGACAGAATTTTAGCAATTGCTGTATCGAATCAACTGGGCATGTGGGTTTACTTTATAACAGCCTGGTCTTTGAATCAGTCCGTGATCACTTGAGTGTAGATAGCTTTTAATGCTAGAACCTTCGGTGTAATATCTAGATCTATATAAATAAAAATATATCACTAACGAAGAAGGGACCAAAATGGCTGAGGTGTATGACGGAGCCGTGGATAAAGGATTAGAAGGGGTTATTGCCTGTACAACTGGAGTATCATCCATTGTGGATGCGACACTTTGTTACCGCGGATACCTCATTGAGGACTTGGCAAAGAATTCCTCGTTTGAAGAAGTGGTTTACTTACTATGGAATGACCGAATGCCGTCGGCCACAGAGTTAAAAACTTTTTCTGACACTCTAAGGTCTGGCATGAAATTAGACCCCGCTTTTGTTCAACAGCTCAAAGGTTTACCGACAGAGGGTGTGCATCCTATGGCTTGGTTGCGTACCGCGGTTTCAGCGGCAGCTCTTTGGGATAGTGATTCCCAATCTATGGAGCAAGCCGATCTTGAACAAGTGGCGCTTAGACTTACTGCAAAAGTGGGCCCTATGGTGGCATTGTTTGAGAGATTTCGCCAAGGGAAAGACTATGTAGAAGGTAACCCAGAAAAGTCTTTCGCATGGAATTTTCTTTACATGTTAAAGGGTGAAGAGCCAGATGCTGAGATGGTGGATGTTTTTGACACTTGTCTCATTTTGCACGCGGATCATGAATTGAACTGTTCTGCCTTTTCTGCACGAGTGACCGCTTCATCATTATCAGATGTTTACAGTGCAGTGACTTCTGCGATCGGTGCTCTTAAAGGGCCTCTACATGGCGGAGCCAATGAGCAGGTTATGCGCATGTTGATAGATATTGGCACTGTTGAAAAAGCTCAGGAGTGGATCAAAAACGCATTAGCTAATAAAGAAAAGGTGATGGGTTTTGGTCATAGGGTTTATAAAAATGGAGATCCTAGAGCAAAGATTCTACGTAGTATGAGTGAGTCTCTCTGTAAAAAAGCGGGAACAGCTTATTACGACATGTCTAAAGTGATCGACGATACGGTTCAGTCTGAAAAAGGGCTTCTTCCCAATGTGGATTTCTATTCAGCCAGCGTGTATTACTCTATGGGAATTCCTTTAGACCTCTACACACCGATTTTTGCCACCAGCCGGGTGAGTGGATGGCTAGCTCATATATTTGAGCAATATTCTAAAAATAGAATTTACCGCCCTAGAGGTGAATGGGTTGGTAAAGAGGGGCTCAAATACACCCCAATTGCAGAGAGATAGTTGCCATAGGCTCTATAAATTTATGTTTAAGTTTTGTTAGCCCGACTGAAAAGTCGGGCTTTTTCGTATATATTTTTATCAACCTTTTCGTCGTTTGCGGTTTCATCTGGAAGCTAAACCGTTTGTTTAAAACTTAGGCGAATAAGGTAAAAATCAGGTTTAAAAAGCACTTATGCTGTCCTCCTGGGCGCCGATCAATACTTAAGAGCAGGGGGACCAATGGCGAGAGTATTAATCCAAGCACCATTTGAGCAAAGACACCGTGAGATTCAAGCCTGCCTTCGACCGCTTCATATTGGGACAATAAAGTCCAATGATAAGAACGCCAGCACAGCCTTCATTAAGTATGAAAGTCCGCTCATGTTTATCGCTGATTCTTATAATATTTCTACAGCACTCGTCGGCTTTGTGGATCAGCTGAGGGATACCATGAAATTTGATCGTCCTATTATTTTGATTTTAGACGAAACTAAAGAGGCTTTTCAGATTATGAAGTCCAAGCGGAATGTGCATGTGGTGGAGCGAGAAAAAATCTACACTCAGCTGCCGCCTCTTATTGAGAAGCTTCTGCAAAAGCCAAATTTAACTAAGCAGCAAGAGCAGCGCTATGTCACCAACACGGCTCTGAATGTCGAATGCGTAGAGGACGGTCGAGACCTTCAGTCTGTTATGACGAATCTCTCTTCCTCAGGAGCAATGGTGGAGTTTCCGGCAGACCCACAGCTAAGTAAAGGGGCACTTTTGAAGCTACATGTTCAACTTCAAGAGGTGAATTCCTCCCATAATATGCATGCTGAAGTGGTTTGGACAAAAATGGATCCAAAAAGTGGGCGTATGGGTTGTGGAGTTCGTTTCATCAATGAGCAAAAGATGTATGAAGCTCTTATGAGTCGAATCTGAAGACTCTCAAGCGTCCAAATCTAACGCTATCAGTAAAATAAATAGATCCCAAGACTGACAGAAATTCTTCAAATAGGTACAGTCTTCTCTATGACAAGAGTTAAAGGACAAATTGTTGGATCGTGTTGGCTACTACTCACTCTGAATTCGGAGGATTACGGTCACGCCTTTACATTAGAAGAGATCCAAGGAATTGAAGATGTGTTTGAACGCTACAAAGAGGCTTATAAGGGTATTATCTTAAGATCCTCTGGACGCCGATTCTTTTGTAGCGGTGGGAATCTTAAAAAGTATAGAAAAATGTCCCGTTCTGAGGGCATCAAGACCAATCGTAAGATTAGAAACTTTATTCAAGAGTTTGATGGCCTTGGTTTACCTACGGTAGCCATAGTTGATGGTGATTGTTTGGGTGGTGGCCTTGAGTTGGTAAGTGCATTTGATCATGTTATTGCTACGCCACAGAGTATTTTTGGTTTTTGGCAGAGACGAATCGGTCTGACATTTGGTTGGGGCGGGGGTCGGAGATTACTCAGTCGAATGACGGATAAAAAGTTACGTTCATTATCTTTGGCTGGCAGTTCTATCGATGCCAGGCAAGCTTATGACTGGGGTCTTGTGGATGAAATTGCTATTAGAACGGTGGCATTGGATCGAGCCCAGCAATGGCTGCAATCGCAAAAATCCTATTCTCAATATCCAGTGGAGTTTTTGAAATCTAGAGATTGGAAATATGAAGTGAAATTTTTTGAAAAAATTTGGATGAACAAGGATCATCAATCTTTGTTGAAACGGTTTTTCTAGAGGAGACATATTATGAAAAAAATCGCAGTGGTTCTGGCTGGCAATGGTTTTAAAGATGGAGCGGAAATTACAGAAGCGGTTTCCACCTTAATTGGATTGTCTCAACTGGGAGTGGACTACAAAGCTTTTGCTCCGGATCTCGATGTGACTTCAACGGACCACATTTCCGGTGACGAGGGAGAAAAGAGAAATGTCTTGATTGAATCTTCTCGAATCACCCGTGGCCAGATAGAGCCCTTGAGCGCTTTAGATCCAAATGATTTTGATGGAGTGGTTTTCCCGGGAGGATTTGGTGCCGCTTTACATCTGTGTGATTTTGCAAAGTCAGGTCATAAGTGTACAGTTCTTAAAGAGGCCGAGTCGGCCATTAAATCGTTTTATGAACAAAGTAAACCCATCGCGGCCTTCTGTATTGCCCCCGCTCTTGTAGCCAGGGTATTGGGTGAGCATGCCGTGGAAGTCACTATCGGTAATGATAAAGAAACGGCTTCAGAAATTGAAAAAACGGGAGCTCAACATGTCGAATGTGCTGTAGATGATTTTGTGACAGATCGAATGAACAAAGTGATCACCAGCCCCGCCTATATGTATGAAGAAAAACCTCACCTTGTTTTTACAGGTATCACTAAAGCTCTCAAAGAGTTTGTGGAGATGGCTTAGTTCGCTCCAGATAAATTGACTTACTATTTCGCAATGAAGTTATAAAATCATCCATCACCAAAATACTCAAACATGCGAGTGGCACATCGGTTGCGTACGCAACCTTGTGCCATCCGAACTCGTTTTTGGCGATGGAAAATTTTATAACTTAACTTCGCAATACCAAGACTAAGTGTACTTTTTTTGCGAAGACTTTTAGTTGGTTGGGCAGGGGTCTTCGCCATCTCCCAATGAAAAGTTTTTCGTGTAGACGCACTGGCGTATATATGCGCGGTTTTCATTGTCATTCAGTGTGACCCAAGAGCTATAGCAGTGGCTGACAGAGCCGTTATAAATTGGTCCACTGGTTGGCGAGTTCCAAAGGAAATCATCAAAGAACACGTCAAAGAAAGGAATTTCTGGAGCTAATTCCATTTCATGGGTGATGATTCTTTCCGCCTCTCCTTTGACTTGCACGACTTGCTTGTAGCTTTGTTTCGTCACATTGAGTTCACAGTTGGTAAGACCAGGGCAGCCCGCCTCTATCACGGCTTGAGGTGCTTGCTTTTTATACTGTTCGACCTTGAAATCATAAAACTTGTAACAGGCCACATCGTCTGTAGGAACACAGTCAAAATCGAGAGAGACAGAGGTGGCTCTTGTTTGGATTCCTAAATTGTTCATGCTTTTAGTAAGAACCTCTGAGAGCTGTAATTTTTTGGCTGTCGCTGGTAAAATGGAAGAATTAGTATTTACACCTCTTAACTTTTGAGATGCTGAGCTCTCTTCCTTTGGAATGGTTATAGTGAAGTTTTGAACCACAGCCTCCTCTTCGTCGTAATAGAAGTCGTAGGAGTAAGCCAGGTTCACTCTAAATTCATCAGACGTTTCACAGAGAGCGTTGAACTGAGTTTCGAAATCAGCAATGGTTTCGGCACTGGTTTGGGTATTGGCCTTGGTATTCATTCGATAGTGTATGTACTCTCCCGGTCGTTTTTCGAAGTAGTTAACTTCGGAGAAAATAGCAAAGTGATCTTCCACGATCTGTTCGATGGGGATCTGGGTATCTTCACTGTAGCCTTTATTCTCTTCTTTTTTATCGTCTATACAGCCGAAAAGAGAAGTGACGATTGTGATTACGGTAGCGTATTTAATTTGATTCATATTCATTTTTACACCGAGTCCCATCCCCAAACCCACATGGGCAAAGGTAAGATTTTTTCAATGATTTGTCGTGTTTCGGGGTCGAAGTCTTTCAACTGATTGGGTGTGCTTGGACCAAAAATAAGAGAAGTGATTTCTTGGAGAGAATCCGTTTGATATGTCTTTCCTTTTCTACCTATGACAAACTGATCTCCCTCATGGGCTTCTAAGACGAAGTCTACCAATCCAACAGAGCGTGCATAGTTTGTAATCTTTAGGAACAAAGAGCGAGCATTCAGAATTTTAAACATTCCTAAATACCCATGATTACTTTTAAATCCAAGACCTTGCAGTTGCCTATGTAGATTCTGAGAATGTAGGGGGGCTATAAACGTGTAAGACATATTGTTCTTTTTCTGCATAAAAGATATGAGAGAAAAGAGGTCGGGAAGGTCTCCACCCCATTCGTGAATGTAACCATGCAGATCGATGCCCTTACCCTCTACGGCATAGGCTCTCAGTCGATTGCTCGCATCCCAAGCCGTGTAGACACGCATAGCAGGAATGGAAAGATATTTCTGAATGTCGGAAGCATTTCTAAGACTGACCACTGTATGTTTGTTATAAAGTTGGGCTATAGCTTGCGCAGAGACTCTATTACCTTCGATATAATTGAGAGGTTCCCCACTTTGACGAACCGGCCTATCTAGATTGTAGCTAATTTCTGAACCCGCTAGCTGAAATCCCATTTTACTATAGAAGTCGTGTAAGTCAGTCCATAGCAATGCGAAATCACAACCTCTTTCGGCGCCCGCCTCGAGGCAATTCAGGATGGTTTTTTTTGATAGGCCTTGATTCCTATATTTAGAGTCAGTGACAACACTGCCAATGGTGGCCACTTTGAATAAACTCATTGGTGATTTAATGATGAGGTCTCTGGCCAAGGCGTGAGAAACAATTTTTTGCTCATCTTTCACAATGTGCATATTGAGGTGATTGTGTGGGGTGATTGCCGTTGGATATTCATTGGCAATGGACCACTCTTGATCTGGTCGCAGTTGTTCATTGAGAAAGCTGACAATGTGACTGTAGTCTTCTGATCTTGAGGGTTTTGGTCCTTCCATGGGTCCTCCTTGACTTATATATATTTTAATTGTTTTTTTGAGGAGGCTCTATCCGGCAAAGTCACTTCAGGACTGCTGTCGGAGCTAGTTTCTGCTAACAAACAGGTGTGGCTATTGAGAGAAGAAATCACTTTTAACAAGTTCTTATTTACTCAAAAGCGAGAGTTGGTTAAAACCAAAGTCCTATGGCTAATGTGAATTCTAAAAAGAAAAGCAAATCTGTGAGAAAGAAAAAGGTCGCTAAAGGTCCAGCGATCAATCCGGTTTTGTCTCAATTTTCTCTTCGATCGAAAAAGGGAAAGGCGGAACATTTAGCAGCTACTGTGGAAATATTAAAGCGATATTACCCCGAAGCCCATTGCGCCTTAAATTACACAACTCCGCATGAGCTTTTGATTGCAACCATTTTGAGCGCACAATGTACTGATGAAAGAGTAAATATTGTAACGGAAACACTTTTCAAAAAATACCCAACTGTTCAAGCTTTTGCTGAGGCTAATTTGAAAGAAATGGAGATGGATGTAAAGTCCACGGGATTTTACAGAAACAAAGCTAAGAACATTATTGCCTGCTGCCAGTCTTTGATGAGTGAGCATAATGGTGAAGTGCCTCGTTCTCTTGAGGATCTAGTTCAGCTGGGGGGAGTTGGTCGGAAGACAGCTAATGTAGTCCTTGGAAATGCTTTCGGGATCGCCTCTGGAGTTGTTGTAGACACTCATGTGACTCGGCTAAGCAATCGATTGGGTTGGGTAAAGGGTAGGGACGCAGTAAAAATTGAGCGGCAACTCAATGAATTGGCAGATTCTTCCATTTGGATAATGCTTCCTCATTATTTAATTTCTCATGGTAGATCCATCTGTAAAGCCAGAAAGCCACAATGTGATAACTGTTTTTTGGATGAGATGTGTCCGCGCCGACCTTACAATTAGATTTTTGAATGAGAGATTTGCTGTTTTAGTTGTAAGGCCGCCATGGCATAACCGCCACCACCACCGTCTATAAAGTGAATATGTCCCTCTTTGGATTCTGACGTGTAAAGCATGCAAGTCATTATTGCTTCATTACTTTGATGAATGCCGTAATAGATATAACCGTTTTGGTGAAGACGCTTAAGTTCCGATTCAATCTGATTCAATTGTTCGTTGGAGCAATCGATCACCATCCTTAAAGTCTCATCGAATTTTTTAAAATCACTATTTCTGACCATTTCTCTTTGGTAGTTTTTAGTCAGGGGTGAGCCTAATATACGGTCCAAATGAATGAAAAGATTCACTATCAATATCGACAAAACGTTGTATAGAAAGTGTAAGGGTTTAAATCTCTTAGATTTGTTTAACTTTACTTCTATTTTGAATGTTTTAGGGATCCAGCTCCAACTCACCTTGCTGAGTAAAATGGGTTTAGAGTGGACGAACTCATTCCCGGTCACTGTGTAGAGCATTTGCAATACTTCCGAGAGAATTTTTTGCGGGGGTAATGTTTCGGAATTTCTTGGTTGAACAAGTAAAGATATGATTTGCCCATTAGAACTAGCGAAAGGCTCTAGTCGGCATGAAAGTCCATTGAGATTGGGTGAGTCTAAAGACTCATCCGGTTTTATGAGGTGTGCATCGGGATGGCCGCTTTTTATTAAATCTTCAGCAAGAGTTAAGCCGGTGCCAAAAAACTGTGCTAGAGAAGTCCCGGGACTTAACGAATAACGACCCATGCGTAGGCTGGCGTTCTGTTTGTAGAGCGTAGATACAGGAACATAGCCCACTCTTAGATCCAGTTGGAACTCATTCACTGAAATTCTTTGTAGTTGATTGAGAGGAACCAAGACTCGATCAAGTAGACTTTTAGGGATGACGATAGTGGATCCGTCTCCACCAAAAACAAACGGAAACAGAGAGGTGCCTAGCTCATTTAAAACGCAGGTGATACTCGCCGCTCCGATCATATTGACCTGCTTGTATCGACCCTCCTGAATGGCTTTGGTGGACCCCTTTACATCGGTAATAATGACAATCCAATCATCGGGTACATCAATGAATCGTTGATCATTGGTGAGCTGTTCGAATTCAGAAAAGTCTTCTAGTTCTTGATAAATCCGCAAATCTTTCACTTTAAAATGATGTCATGCTTTCGGGAAAAACCCTAGTTGGAGCGACAGGGACACGGCGCGCATTTTTTATTGGCGAGTGGGAGTATGGATGACTTGTGAGAACCTGGTCCTGTAAACTAATTCCATGATTGTTTCATTTTTTGAGAGTATTAAGTACATAGGACATCAATATCCGTTGGCCTTCTTTAGAATCTATTTAGGGTTTCACTTTTTTGGAGTCGCCATTGACCGCACTCAAAATGGATTTTTGGAGCGTCCTCAGCTTTCGGGTATGATTCAGGAGTATTTGCCAGCAAGTGCTGCTTCGGATTGGTATAAGTCTCTGTTGGAAACAATAGTTGTTCCTCAGTGGCATTTTTTCGCATACACCATCACTTATTTGGAATTCATTATAGCGGCCGCTCTCATTGTGGGTTTTCTAGTAAGACCCGTTTCTATCGTGGCGATTGTGCTTTGTTTAAATTTTATTTATATTTCGGACCCAAGTATGGCACTTTTATATAAAATTTTTGTAGCCATTTTCGTCACATTGGCCTGGCTGGGAGCTGGCCGGTGTCTAGGTGTAGATTATTATTTCTTCAAGCGACAACGAGGGCTTTGGTTCTAAGGATTTCCAAGGCGAAATTGCTATACATACCTACATAATTATGCGACGAATAAAGTCATGAATCCAATGGGGAGCTACGGCTGAGAGTTGTGCATGCACAAGACCCAAAGACTTGATCCAGGTAATGCTGGCGTAAGGAGAGTTCGAGTGAAAATCAAAATGGCTCTAAGCCTCTTTTTTTTGACGATATTGGGCTGCAAGAAGTCGATTCCTCCAGAAAAATCATTGGTCGTTTATACCCATTCTTCGTTTCTCGCATCCTATGGACCTGGAGTTGAGATTGCCGAGAAATTCAAAAAGGAAACCGGTATAGATGTTCAGATGATTGATGCGGGTGACTCGGGCTTAATTCTGCAAAGGTTGCGATTGGAGGAATCCACTCGGGTGGATGTGATTGTAGGTATAGATCAACTCTCGATGGTCGACGCTGAAAAAGACATTGAGTGGAAAAAGTTGAATATGCCCACTCTAGAGAAGCATCCCAATTTTCCTGAAGGGAATTGGGGGCCATTTATACCCTATGACTGGGCTCCTCTGACTTTTGTTTACAAGGATGACCGTCTTGCGGGTATCGATTCTTGGAATGATCTTTTAGAGGATAAGTGGGAAAAAAAGTTGGCGATTCATGATCCCAGATTAAGTACTCCCGGGTTACAGTTGTTGTTTGCCATTCACGAAATAAATAAAAAAGAAACACTAGCGTATCTAAAGAAATTTAAAAAAAGTGTCTATAGAGTGGCTCCCTCTTGGTCGTCAGGATACAGCCTGTTTCAAAAAGGTAAGGCCTCTGGAGTTTTTTCTTATCTGACATCTCCGGTATATCACAAGATCAATGAAGATAACGATAGATACCATAGTGTCGTGTTTGAAGAGGGGCATCCTGTTCAAGTGGAACTTGTGGGAGTGCCCGAACGGTGTGTGAATTGCGAGGGTGCTAAGAAGTTCGCGGCGTTTCTTTTAAGTGCTGAATCCCAGAAAGCATTGATGTTGAAGAACATAATGTTACCAGTGCGTGCTGGAGTGGTGGATGGTACGGAGTTCGCTAAACTTCCAAAAGTAAAAACATTGCCCATGTCCTCAGCACTCAGGTTTGCGCACGATAAGAAGTCAAAAGTAGGTATTTGGTTAGAGAGCATTAAAGAGGATTGAGCCACATGTATAAGTACTGGCTCTGGATTTTTCTGTTTATCAGTCCTTATCCTATTCTTTTATTTAAGGTGAATGACTTTGCTCTTCCTCCTTGGTCCGAGTTTGAGAGGGTGCTTTATTTATCTTTTGTACAGAGTTTTTTCAGTGCCTCATTGGCCCTAATATTTGGGTTTTTAGGAGCTTTAGGTTTATTGAGTTGGTCCCAATCCAAGCGTTTTGAATCCTTGAGAACCTTTATAACTCTACCTAATTTTATTCCACCACTTTTTGTTCTCCTGTCGGTGATTAATATTTTTGAGAGTGTTGGTTCATTCCCTTTTGGGTTGTTTGGGGTGGTATTTATTCATGTTCTTCTGAATGTGGGATTATGCGCAGTCATCATTGAAAGGCTCATCAGAGAAAATGTAGGTGGAACTTGGGAGTTGGCTCAAGTGGAGGGTGCAGGTTTAGCCTCCTTCTATTGGTATGGTATCATCACCTACTTAAAGAGGGACTTGCTGTCTTTGTTTATATTTGTATTTGCACTGAGTCTCACTGGATTTACCGTCCCGCTTTTGGCTGGAAATATTGAACCTTTGAGTTTATCCATTTACCTATTCAATAAATTGCGCTTAGAGGGGGATTGGGGGCAAGCTCTGTTTTTAGCCCTTTTTGAATCAACGGTTCTCTACTTATTTACGTTACTGAAAACAAAGCCCATTTTAAATATAGGTAGACCACTGATGTACAGAGGTTTTAAAGGATTATCTCTCCCTGGTGTGGCTTGGGCTTTGGCAACCATAACTTTGATTCTACTTTTGGGGGACATCACGGGATGGGTGAGTGGAGTCGAGCAGTTATTCGGGGACTCAGTGATTCTGCCTCGATTTGGAGGGGCTGCTCTTTACACTTTCTCAATTGGAATGGCGACCGGTCTTCTTAGTTTTATGTCGTTTCTTTTATTAGCGGGATACTTTTTCCATTTTCGATTGTTTCGTTTTTTTGGCTTCTATAATTCACCATCCCCGATTTTCTTAGGGTTTGTATTTTTATTAGCCCTTCCTGAAGTCGGCAGAGGGATTCAGTTAGTATGCGGACTCTGGCTGTTATTTTTTCCTTTATTGTTTAGAATGTACGGGAGAGCATTTATCGAGCCATTGCAAAAGCAAATTGAAGTAGCAAAGGTTCATGGTGCTGGATCGGGATTGATTTTAAAATCAATTCTCTTTCCACAAATGGTTCAACCCTTGTGCTGGCTAAGTGGTGTGGCTGCTTTTTGGGGAGCGGGTGATTTTGCTTTATCACGAGTTTTGTTGGGACAGGATCGAACATTAGCATTATTGGTGGAAACCCTATTAGGGGCCTATCGATTAGATATGGCCACTGTTGTGGCCCTGGCGATGCTATTAGTGGGTGCTGTTTGTATGGGTTTATTTGTGGGAGCTGGCTATGTCTATCGTAAAAAATATGTTTAAGGGATATCGTGAAAAGGACTTCCAGTTTGATATGCATATCGAGCATCTTGAATGGGAGGACTCTGGGATTACGGCTTTGCGTGGTCCTTCCGGCTCAGGAAAGTCGACTTTTTTTAGGCTGCTTTTGGGCTTAGAGCCTTGTCCGGGCATGGAATGGTGGTTGAACGAAAAAAATCTAGCAGATCTTCCGGTGGCCCAGCGCCAGCTGGGTGTGGTCTTTCAAACCTATGAGTTGTTTCCGCATATGACTGCACGACAAAATATTTTGTTTGCAGGGAAGGCGAGAGGTCAGAATGCCAAAGCGACCGAAGCTAGAATGCTAGAGCTATCGGATCAACTGGAGATTCGTGAGAATCTAGATCAGTCTGCACAAAATTTATCAGGTGGCCAGAAACAACGGGTCGCTTTGATTAGAGCTATGGTAGCTCCCATTCAATATTTGTTTTTGGACGAACCTTTTTCTGCATTAGATAGCGATCTAAGAGATTCAGCCCGGAAAATGGTTGGGGAGTTGGTGGAGAGGGAAAAAATCCCCACTCTTTTAGTGACCCATGATGAGCAGGATGTTCAAGCTTTAGCCCATCGTGAACTTAAAATTGAAAATGGTAGAATCCTTTAAAAGAGAACAGGTTTTACTACCTGGAAACGGAATACCAGCAAAGTGTGTTCCTGTCCCATAAGGTGATTTAATTCCAAATCTTATCAATTTTTGCAGAGTCTATGAAGCTGGCCTGTTTTGCTGTTTCATTACAAGCGCGGAATTCCTCTTCCGTGAACCCAAATTTGTCGACGAGCAATTGGTACTCATGCAACATATCGATTCCAAAAATTCCAGGATCATCGGTGTTAATGGTGACCTTCACTCCAGCCTCCATAAGCTTTCGAATGGGATGTTCTTCGATGGTTGCAACAGCATTAGTGTAGTAATTGCTGGAGGGGCAAACCTCTAGCACAGCACCCTTTTCTTTTATATAATCGATCATCTCTTGTTCGCGATAGATCTGAACGCCATGACCAATTCGGTCGGCACCTAAGTATTCAATGGCATCTTTGGGGTACCAAGGAGCTTTGGGAAGATTGGCCTCGCCACTATGAACAGTGATGCCTAGGCCATTTTCTTTAGCCTTCATAAAGAATTCACTAAACGGCTTTGAATCAAAACCGGCTTCGTCATCTGCTAGATCCAAGCCGATAAATTGGTCTTTGTTTTCAATGGCAAATTCGGCCACATTCCTGCCGATATCAACACTAAGGATGCGTTGAAGGATGCAAATCATTCCCACAGCAATGGGAAACTCTTTTTCTGCTTTTTCAATCCCTCGCATAAAAGCTTGATGGATTTTCTCATAGGAAAGGTGATCGTGGTTCATGGCTACAAACGTGGGAGCGTATCTCAATTCTAAAATTCGAATTCCTTCTAGTTTGTAAGCATCTTCACAGGCCTCGTAGGAGACGCGCTCTAGAATTTCTTCGGAACCTAAAAGTTTTTGTGTATCTAAAAACTTGTGAAGGACAGCTCCCAAGTCAGCCATTTGTTCTGAAATTAAAAAATGGTGCTCAAAGGCTCCGGGTTTGCTGAGGTCAAAGCCAAAGCTTGGTGCTAAATCTTCAATAGTGGATTTGCGGATGGAAAGTTCTAAATGTCGATGGAGTTCCACTTTAGGAATGTCTTTTATGTTCATAATTCACCTCAAATTTTCATAACAGCTTATAGTAAAACAATGTGGGAAGCACCTGGCCAACGCGCAGCGGCAGCGAGGTATTTGCAGTTCTCCGTTCACCGATTGTTTTACGGTTTGTCCCATCAGGAACCTTTGCCCTTCTGAAGAATTCGCGGTAACTACACGGTCTATCTCTATTTCAAGGAGCTCCTATGGCCTTAGCGCAACCGTTACCCGTGAAAAACCCGTTAGCGGGAAATCCAAAAACTGCACCCAAATATCATGTTGATGTAAAACTGGGTAGCGGCACGACACTTCCTTTATCGGATCCCAAAGCCATTCGAGCCATGATTGCGCTCATGGATATGCAAGCCGTTTTAGGTGGAGCTGCTAGTCACTGGGGAGGGCCCTCAGCGTTGACAGAACTTTGGAGTGCGCTACATGGTTTGGCTTTTTCTGAAGCCGTAGAGCAAGGGGTAGAATGGCACGAGCGTTTTCATTTAGTGAACGATGCTGGCCATTGTGAAAATGCGCTCTATGCGATCAAGGCCAACTATGGTTTTGCGGACCTTACAGTCGATAGTCTTAAAGGTTTTCGATCTATTAAAAGTCAATTAACAGGGCATGGAGAATCCCACCTTTTCCCAGAGGGCGTTTATGTTTCCAATGGGCCACTAGGTAGTTCTATTGGACCGGCTCAAGGACTTTGTTTTGCTGACGCTCTAAGTGGTAAAATGGATCGTGTGACGGTGACTACCATTTCTGATGGTGCCTGTATGGAAGGGGAAGCCAAGGAGGCATTGGCGGCCATTCCTGGTTTGGCAGCTAAAGGTAAAATGGCGCCCTTTGTTTTAATTATCAGTGACAATAACACGAAGCTTTCTGGTCGCATTGACGATCAGTCTTACTCAATGGCTCCTTCTTTTGAAAGTCTATCCACGTTGGGTTGGAATGTAATTTCTCTTGAAGACGGCAATGATTTAGAAAAGACAGCCCTTGCTCTCGAGCAAGCTTTCAAAGAATCCAGATCCAATCCCCATCGACCTATGGCCATTCACGCTAAAACTGTAAAAGGTTTTGGGGTGGAAGCGACGGCTCAATCGAGCAGTGGTGGTCATGGATTTCCGTTAAAGACGCCTGCGGACCTACCGGCCTTTTTAGAGGAAATTTATTCGGGTGAAGCGATCCCTTCTGAGTTGGTGGACTGGGGTCAGGTTATGATTAAGGCCTCTGAAAAACCAAAGGGTGCATCTGCTGTTAAAAAAATGAAAGTGCAGGAGGGTGTAGCTGAAGCCTTAATTGAAAAGGCTCAACAGGGATTGCCGGTTTATAATATTTCCAGCGATCTTCCTGGGTCCACTGGAACCGGCGGCTTCCAAAAAGGCCAGCCAGACAACTGTTATGATATTGGAGTGGCTGAAAGCAACATGGTGAGTATGGCCGCTGGTTTATCGAAGCAGGGATATATTCCTGTTGTAGATACTTTTGCTCAATTTGGAGCGACTAAAGGAGCCTTGCCACTGACTATGGCTTCGCTTTCACAAGCTCCCATGATTTGCATTTTTTCTCATGCGGGATTTCAAGATGCTGCGGATGGGGCCAGTCATCAAGCTCTTACATATATTTCAATGTTAAGTGCCATTCCGGAAGTGAATGTATACTGTCTCTCCACCAAAGCAGAAGCGAAAGCCTTGGTTTCTCAAGCCATTGATGAGTTTGCGGAAGCGCGTAAGCAAGGCAAGGTTCCTAAGACATCTGTTTTTTATTTGGGAAGAGAGACCTTTGTAGAATCCCTTGGTGAATCATTGACCTATGAACTGGGTAAAGCCCAGGTGGTTGCGGACACTTCAGATCAGTTTGAGAAAAGTGTGACTCTATTGGCTGCCGGACCGTTGGTTCATCAGGCAGTAGAAGCTGTTACAAAATTAGCAGATAAAAATATAGGAGCTATAGTTGTAAATGCGTCCTGTGTGAATGATCCTGATGTGGCGACTTTAAAGAAGTCAGTTGAAAAGACCAAAAAGCTCATCACCATTGAAGATCATCAAATTGTGGGAGGCTTAGGAGCTATAGCTTCGCATAGTTTGCTACAAGCGGGCCTGCAATTTCAATGTCGATCTCTTGGGGTCTCCCATGAATTTGGTCAAAGTGCTTACAAGGCCAGTGAACTGTACTCGAAACACAATCTAGACGCTGATAGCATCGTTAAAACGATGGAGCAGTGGACATAAAAAAAGGAGACCGAAGGTCTCCTTTTTAATTTTAAAATTAAAATATAATTAGGACTCTTGTTTTTCAGTGTCCTTTTGCGTTTGTTGCTGAGACTGAGTGTTTTGATTTTCAGAAATCTGTTCTTTTTTGGAAGTCTCAGTAACATCAATTGTATCTTCGTTAATACCTTCTTTAAAACCTTTGATGGCTTGGCCGAGCGACTTTCCAAGATCGGGGATTTTTTTAGCCCCAAAAAGAAGAACAATGATTCCCACGACTATAATTATTTGCCATAACGACGGACTCATAAAATCCCCTGTGTGATAGAGTTCACCAACTATAATAGCTATATACCCAGTTCGGTGCAATCAACTATTTGTTGGGGGGAAAGTAAGCGCTAAACTAGGCTTTTGAGAGAGGAAAAATTATCGCTTTCTGCGGCGAGTGTTTCTTTTTTTACGCCGACCTTGGTGCCGCTGAGACTTCTGTTCCATGTCCTTTTGGATCAATTCCGGTAAATAATGCTCATAGCCGTCCAGCCAAAACCTCCAAGCCTCTCCTGAAAGGTTTTGATCCATTTCACAAAACATAAGTCCAAGGGGAAAGGATTCGTTTTGAAAAACGGCCTTTTTTCTACGATCCCCTTTGCGTTCATACTCTTCCCAATTGCGTAGAGTCTTTTGCATTAAAATGGCTTTGATGCATCGATCTTGCTCGTAATTAAACATACCCAGTTCATCTCGCATCAACGACTTAAGTTGTTCATTTTCCTTCAGGTCTTTGGATTGCGTGGTTTTAGACATATCAGGCTGAATCACCGCACGATAATAGGCATGTACCAAACCTGAAAAAAGCATCGAATTGTCGGAACGGTCATGCTGAAAATGATCGTAATTTCTAAGTCGATAAACAAAAGCGCGCGCTTGCTCTGGGTTTGCGAACACTTTGTCTAAAAGAGGGGCAATGGGTTTTAGCACTCCTAAGTCATGGGCTTCAATGAATGGTTTTGAAGGATCCGGGAGGCGCAAAAACTTCAAATACTCTTCACGACGGCGAGGAAGAGCTGAGTCGGCAAGGCTGCCTGCAGTATTCATAATGGCCTGTCGTAAATGGGGATCGATACTGAACTGAATTTTATGGGCTAATCGCAAAGCGCGCAAAATTCTTACCGGATCTTCGAGTAAACGGGTTTCCGGATCGCCAATCATTCGAACGCAACCTTGCTTCAGATCTTCAAGGCCATTGTTGTAATCTATGAGTTTCTCTTCGAAAGGATCATAAAACATTCCGTTGATGGTGAAATCTCTACGCTGAGCATCTTGTTCGGCTGTACCATAGGCATTTTCGTCCAAGGGCTCATCTTCGCCTTCACTGGTTTTGGTGGTGTCTCTTCGAAAGGTGGCAATTTCAAATAAATCTTCACTACGCTTTGCGAGCACTAAGCGGAATCGCTTTCCAATAATATAACTATTAGGAACAGACCGTTTCACTTGGGATGGATGGGCAATGGTGCCAATATCAAAATCTTTGGGTTGAATGCCCAACAATAGATCACGGACACATCCTCCCACCAAATAAGTTGTGAAGGACTTCTTTTGCAGTGTTTCAACGATTTCAAGCGCCCGCTGATCAATAAAGTCTTTGTGCAAATACGGCTTGTTTTTCATAGACTATTGCATAATGTAACGGCCCTCGGCTTGGGTCAATTTGTAAAGGGCGACTATGGGGCATTTAGAAAATTTCCACCATCAAATTATTGAAAGCGATTCAGATAAGAAACTTGTGTTTTTACATGGGCTTATGGGATCTGGGTCAAATTGGCGGGCCATCACACCCTCCTTCAAAGATCTTTTCACAATATTAACTTTCGATCAAAGAGGCCATGGGCGGTCATTTCAGCCAGCTGATGGCTACACTCCGGAGAACTATGCCGACGATTTGAAGGCCATTTTAGATGAATTGGGCTGGGATAAAGTACATCTTGTGGGTCATTCGATGGGGGGTCGGAATGCACTTAATTTTGCGGCCCGGTTTCCTGATAAAGTTGAAAAATTAGTCATAGAAGACATTGGACCTAGCATCCAAAAGGAAAATGCTGAGAAAATTGCCCATCTACTGTCTTTGGTGCCCACTCCGTTTGCAAATAAGGGGGCGGCGAGAGAGTTTTTCCAGTCTGGAAAGTTTGAGGCGCAACTACCACACAACCCCAATGCAAAAGCTTTAGGGCAATATTTTTACTCCAATATTCGCGAAACGGATGAGGGAACGGCCGATTGGAGGTTTTCCAAGCCGGCTATTATGGCCAGTGTGCATGCCGGCCATGAGCGTGATCGTTGGCAGGATGTCAGAAATCTAAAATGCCCCACATTAGTGATGCGAGGGGAGTTTTCTCAAGATTTGAATAAAGATGATTTTCAGAGGTATCCAAGAGAAAATGAACGTATTTCCACAGTTGAAATTGCTCAATCGGGACATTGGGTCCATTTTGACCAGAGAGAGGCCTTCATTGCGGAATTGCATAGATTTTTTATAGGTTGAACCGGAGTTTGATCTTTGACTTCACAGGCCATTAAAGATACTCAATAGACTCAACAAAGACTATTTTTGCATAGCGTTATACTAGAGGAATCTCTGTGAAATTCAATGAACTAGATCTGCACCCGGCACTGTCGTCCGCCATCAGCCAGTTGGGTTTTGAAAACCTAACTCCCATTCAAGAAGCCAGTTTTCAAACTGTGGTTGAAGGTAAAGACATAGCTGGGTTGGCACAAACGGGTACGGGTAAAACTGCCGCTTTTCTTATACCTTTAATTCAACGTCTACTATTATCAAAATCAAATGGAGATGATCGTTTACAAACATCGGCAGAGGATTCCACTTCTGGCCAAGGTGAAGAAAAAGATCCAAGGGTTTTTCCAAATTGGACACCCAACAACTTTCTATTGGTTTTAGTTCCCACTCGTGAACTGGCTGAACAAGTGAACGACAATGTTGAAAAACTGGGAGGCCAGGCGGGCTTAAAAGCCGCCGTTGTAATTGGTGGAGCCAGTTATGAAAAGCAAAGAGATCTCATCAATGATGGAGTGGATTTTATTGTTTCCACTCCGGGTCGTTTGATTGATCTCTATAAAGAAAACATTGTGGACCTTAAGCAGGTGCGGGGAGTGATCTTTGATGAAGCGGATAGAATGTTTGATATGGGATTCAAAGATGATATGCGCTATGTGTTGGAGCGTATACCCAGAGAAAGACAATATCTCTGCTACAGTGCCACTTTAGATTTTGAAGTATTAAATACGGCCTACGAATTTGGTTCTGAGCCAGTAGAAGTCTCAATTTCAAAAGACGAACCTACTGCTGATAATGTTGAAGATAAAATTTTTCATGTGGGACAAGATGAAAAACCGCAATTCCTACTATCGCTTTTGAAAAAACATAAACCTCGTCAAGCCATCGTATTTACGAACTTCAAGCACAACGTAGATCGTGTGGCTGACTTTCTAAATAAAAATGAGGTAAAAGCTAAGGGGATTTCTAGCCTCCTTAGCCAGAAGCAACGCCAAAGAGTGATGGATTGGTTTAAATCGGCTGAAGACCTTAAGGTTATGGTGGCCACTGATGTTGCGGCTCGTGGCTTGGATATTAAGGGTGTGGATTTGGTGATTAATTATGAAGTGCCCGATGAAGCTTCGACTTACGTTCACAGAATCGGTAGAACCGGTCGTGCGGAAGCCTCTGGTATTGCTTTTTCTCTAGTCAGTGACAGAGATATTGCCAGTCTTTCTCGAGTGGAAACTTACCTAGGTGAGAAACTTGAGGTGGAGTGGCTGGAAGACTCCGAAATGGTGAAGGACTTTGAAGAGTTCCCAAGGGAAGCTCGTACTCGTCGACTACATAATTCAATGGATAAGAGGAAGCGAGAAGCGGGTAAGCGCCGAAGCGGTGGTGGTCGTGATCGAGATGGAGATCGTGATAAAAAACGTCGCAATAGTAATGGTCAGCGTCCTAAGAAGAAGCGACATGATCATAAGAAGGCCAAAGGCAGCAGCGAGCAGGAGCAAGAAGCAAATGCAGAAGCGGGAAGCCCTATGCATCGGGACCGAAAATCGGGCCGTCATGATAAAAAAGACCGTCAGAAGAGTGGCGCTAATAACAAGCGTAGAAATAGCAAAAATAATTCGCGCAAAAAGTCAGCCAGTGGCAGTAAAAATAAAAAACATCGTGTGCGCAGCTCCAGCAACAAAGCGGCTCGTACTAATACGGCTTCTCAGTCAGTCGGTGGCAAAGTAAAATCTTTTATTAAAAATCTATTTTCATAGTCATTCTAATTCCATTAGAATTATTTAGGACGAGGGAGGGTGTATTCACTCTCGTTCTTAAGTTTTAATTCATTTTAACGATGGGATGATTTTGTAATGGGTGTAACAAGAATTACAGAGTTTCATGCTGCAGAAGGTAAGTCGGAGGAATTGGGCGAGTTTCTGCAATCGGTGGTTAGTCATATTCAGTCCTCTGAGGGGAATACTTCATGTGAGCTACTAAAAAAGCGCGATGATTCCAGTGTTATTTTGATAATTGAGAAGTGGGAAAATGTAGAAGCTCATGTAAAGTCCATAGAAGCTTTTCCTAAAGATAAGATGCAGTCGGCAGTGAGTCTATTTGAGTCTCCACCGAAAGGGAATTACTACATTTAAGGTGTATGTTATGTCTAAAACGGCAGTAGTAGTAGGAGCCAGTCAGGGTATTGGTTTGGAAATTGTTCAGTCATTACTTGATGAAGGACATCGAGTGATAGCTGCCTCCAGAAATATTCAAAATATCGAAAGTCTTAAGACGAAGTTTTCTAGTTTGCAAAGTGTGGAGTTAGATCTCACTGACGCTAAAAGCATAGGCGCATTGACTAATGCTGTTGAACACATGGGTGGGATTGATGTTTTGGTGTTTAATGCGGGTGTAGGAAAGTTCGGGAGTCTTTCGGAAATGACGATGGGTGACTGGGATAGGATGTTCGATACGAATGCAAAAGGATTTTTTTTAATCATCAGTGCGCTTCAAAATGAACTGAAAAAGAAATGTGCCCAGGTGATTACGATCACCTCAGATGTAAGTTCGAGAGCCATTGCTAGAGGAGCCATCTATGCAGCTTCGAAGCATGCTCAAAAGGCGCTTATCAGATCCTTTCAAATGGAATTTAAGAATCAAATCAGATTCACAGAAATCAGACCTGGAAACGTAGCAACGGATTTTGGTGGGGTTATTGGAGCTGAGCCTTCAGGGGATTATTTATCTCCCAAAGATGTGGCTAATGCGGTTTTGCATGTGGTGAATTCCAGTTCTAAAATGCGTATCGATGAAATTCAGATGAGGCCAATAGACAGAGAGGTGGTCTTTTAATTTCTAGACCAAGTAAAATTTCGCACAATCTGATTACAATCTTTAACGGCCTGTTCAAAGGCTGTCATGTGAGCTCGGCAAGTTAGAGTCACTACTGTTTTATCTCTTAAGAATACCACCTGGCGCAGTTGTCGCTTAGAGCGAGGGTTGGTTATATCCACCAGGTAAGCTTCTTGTGTATTAACTTTTACAGGCTTTTGACTCAAGATCGTAAATCCGAGCCGAGGGTATGTTTGAATGTTCTTTTGCATGAATCGCTTCAAGCTAGTTTCAGACTTAAGCTCGTCCACTCGTACGGTCAGAGCTGGCTGAACGCCCGCCATAGGTTTAGGGGCACGATATTGCGTTAAGATGTACCCTTTGCCGGACTGTGGATTCTCCTGTCGCCAGTTGGTGTTTTCCGCACTGATTTGAAAATCGTGAGCCGAGATAAAAAGACCTCGTTCATGCTGAATCAATGCAGATGAAGTTGTACCAGGAAAGGGAGCTGCCCAACCATTTGACGCCATTAAAACACTGGATATAAATGCAATTATTTTCATCAATTACGAGTCTAGGTCAGGCTTTTCATCGGGGCAAGATGATCTGGGTTTAAACTCCATAATATAGACCTGTCTGGAGCCGACTTTGCCGCTGGCGAAGGTGATGTATCGACCATCGGAACTAAATTCTCCATAGAGTTCATTGTCATGAGAATAAGTCAGTCTTTGCAGGCACTTACCATCTGGCTTCACGATGTAGAGTTCACGTTGATTGGGGGTTTCAATGTTGGAGCTAAAAAGTATCCACTGATCCTTAGGATGCCATTGCGGGGAGATATGTGATCCCATTGGCATTTCCAATGTTCGTGCGTTTCGCAAACCTTTTCTTAGTGATGTGATCAAGGAGGTGTTGGCAAAAGTATCGGATTCTGTTGCGTCGGATTTGGGATCTATTTCAACCCAAACCAAGTGCTTCTTATCCGAACTCAATTGAACTTGGATCTTATGTGATTTTGAACTTGTCAGTAGAGTCTTTCGACCTCGACGAGTGTCCAGTTGATGCAATTGATAGTAACCTTTGTGTTCACTGCTCAGTAAAGCATAGCGGTTCGATTTTTCAAAACTCAATGGTCCATCGTATCCTTCAGATACGGTCATACGGCGAAGCTCACTGCCTACAAGGCTCATGGAATAGACCTCACTCTCAGGAAAAGTCAGGTGCTCAATAGGAATCTTAGGAGTATTTGAAGACTGATTTCGAATGCTGGGAGGGTTTTCAATCCATTCGTCGATGGGAGAGTTAAAATAGATGCGTCTTCCTTTGGGGCCAAACTGAGTGAAGTAAATCGGAGCCTTTTGAAAGGTCAGTTGAGTTTCCTTTTTTGAAACCAAATCCACCACATAGGCTTGAGGGAAATCAGTACCTGAGATCCCTTTAACATAGGTAATGGATTTACCGTCGGGAGAAAAGCTGGGATGGTGATTGTCGCCTACGGAAGTCATAGGAGTCCAAGGTGCTGGAGTGTAGCCGTCTTTGGGAGATAGGGGCTTTAGGTCTTTCTTTGCGCCCGTTCCACACGAGAGATGAAATACTAATAATCCACTAGCTATCAAAAACCTTATGAACCAAAGAAAAAGGGACGTGTTTTTTAATCTCATCTTGCTCCACCCAAATTACGTCGTTGTAGGAATCTAAAATACTAGAGTCCTTCTCGTGAACCGTCACGAAGATTTCATGATGGGTGATGTGGTGCTTATATTTAGAAGTCTTAGGTTTGACTTTCAATCGACGAGATTTTCCAGGTAACAGTCTTTGTCCTTTTAAAAAGGGAGAGTAATCATTGATGACTGTGGCGACTCTTTTTCCCTTTTTAACTAAATATGCATTCCAGGACCAAAGCTCTTTTTGCCTCTTTGGCTTTTTTAAAGGGAGTGAATCTATGACTCCATCAGCCTGTGCCTTACATGATTTCATTAATGGACAAATCAAACATTTTGGATTCTTTGGGAGGCATTGTGTGGAACCAATTTCCATTAGAGCTTGATTCATTAGAGAAGGGTTTACATTTGCGACCCACTGGTCAGCGAGCTCCTGTAATTGGTTCCGCTCTCTCGTTTTCCACCACTCAAGTGGAAGGTTCTCAAAACGAGATAAAAATCGAATGACATTGCCATCGAGTACACCGACGCTTTCACCGAAAGCAAAAGAGCTAACGGCTCTTGAGGTGTAAGGGCCTAAGCCTGGCAACTCGATCAGATCACTGAATGTCTTCGGGAAATGACCTAACTGAACGATGAGTTTTGCGGCCTTTTGTAGATTTCTAGCTCGAGAGTAATAGCCTAACCCAGCCCACAATGCATAAACCTCTTCTTGTTTGGCTTTGGCGAGAGATTCTACAGTTGGTAGTGCCTCTAAAAACCGATTGTAGAAGGGGATCACAGCTGTGGCCGTGGTCTGTTGAAGCATGATCTCTGAAATCCAAATCGAATAGGGATCCGTGGTATGCCGCCAAGGCAAATCCCGCTGATGGTCACTATACCAAGCGAGAAGCTTTTTTTTGTTAGATAAAGACGGCTTCATAGGGTCTGGGTTTATCAAATTCGCTATAGGTTCACAACTAGCAAATCCTAAATGGGATGGTTTTGACTGAAGTCTCTCTCGTTTTAATTTGAAAGGTAATTGGTCGAAATTTGTTAAACTCCTAGTCATCTTCATAAAGGTGGATATTTTTAAGATTAAAAAAGTTAGACGAAAATTAATTAAATGCAGTTACAGAACATTATCATCCTGAGATCACTTTTTTTTGTATATTAATCTAATGAAAAGAATTTGGACAAAAAAGATATTTATTCTTGTTTTCTTGGTTCTAGCATTTGCAGGTGGTGGTCACCTTTTATCCAAAAAATGGGGGATTTCAGTTCACCTTCTCCAAGGATTACCACTGGCAAAAGCTGCAGCTCCTCAATCTGGTGGTGAACTTCATCTCCAGGGGGAGGATGAAGTATTAAATAGAAAAGGTCCTACGTCTAAAGATTCGACTCTGTCGCAGATGCAAAACAGTGATTCCATTAAAGGTTGCTACGTGGACTATTTAATGTCAGAGCCTGCTGTGGATGAGGGACAGATGGTGTTTCATTGGACACTCACGCAAGAGGGTTATGTCGATACTATTAAGCTTATACATTCAGATATGACAGATGGGTCGTTCACAGATTGTGTGGAAGAGGCCGTTATAAAAACTAAATTTTCAGTCTCCCAGGAAAAGCTAGAAAATGTAATTTCACATCGCTTCCGATTCGAAAGAGATGATATGTCTTTTTAAAAGAGTTCAGATTTTCGCCCGGCGTACCATCTGAGTTTCTTTTTTTTGCGATCCCACTTTATGGCATGATAAGTAAGAGGGTCGTTGATAAATCCAGGAGAATCTTTCAATTCGGTTTCTCTCCGCTTTTGAATCACCTGGTCAGTGATTGGAATCAGATTACCCGAGGTGACTTCCATAACGACCCAGTGTAAGCTTTGAACATCTGCAGCATCTAGGTTCACTCGCCAAAGTTTAATATTTAAAACATAGCGATGGTTTATTTTTTCTATCTGTATATCACTCCATGACGGGTTATCTTTATAGGGGAAGTCAAAAATTCTGTGGCGAACACTATCGTCTAAAATAATCTTTTCTTGAGAAAGACGTAGAGTGTATGGTCCGTATTTGAGATAGCAATTTCGAGTTTCTCTTTCATTTTCAGTGCATTGCTTCTTAGTTTCCCCAATAGCAAATGGACTGGTTATTAAAAAAAATAAAATGATGAGAGTGCGAGTTGCCATGATTTATTCTAAATAGAAATGGAATATAAAAGCAACCTCTACATAGTTCCCTGTCCGGGTTGCGGTAACCATTTTCGAGTTTTTTCGCTGAGACGAATGGCTTGGGATGGGTTGATTTTTGCCGGGGAATTGGAGATGAGTTGTTTCAATAAAACCTCATAGCCCTGATTGCCAGTGACTACCAGTTTTACCAATCCCGTTGGCATTGCCTCTGGACTGATCCAATAGTGGATGGTTTGACCATTGGATTGGGTGACATAGTGTTGAGCCTTTGTATTTCCAGCACCTGTTTTAACCGTTTCATTTCCTAAAAACTGGCCTTGGTGGCTTCCTTTATTCCCAAATAAAAAGGACTGCATCGGCAGTGAAGAGTTATAGGCCTGCATGTAGGATTTCGGTAGTTTTTCAGGCTTAGGCATCGAGTTGGACTGAATATAGCCCTCTTCCACTAGAAATCCAGAACTCGGGATGTTTTTCATTTTGAATTGCTGCCAAAGCGGCTGCGGCTGTCCATCGATGATTTGTGTAAATGAGTATTCAACATTCATAGAGTTAGAAGTGATGGAGCCAATCACTATGCCCATCTCCACGCTCACCCCAGCCATGCTCATGGTATAGATGGCGCCAGTTCCGGATTTATATTTTTTATCTAAGTCTTGCGCAATGCTCGTAATTGAGAACCCAATAACAAAAAGAATAAAGGATGCTGTTTTCATGACTGAGAACCCTTTCTAATAGGAGTTTTTTCTTTTTTTATTCTTGAGGCGTTCTTCGTTTTCAAAAAATTCCTGCATAGCTTTGTCTCGCTCCATTACATTTTTTTGAACGGTTTGAAGTTGCATTAAAAGTTGTTTTTTCTGATCCTCTGAGAGGTTGAGCTTCTGCATGGCTTTGCGGAGTTGAGCGGGATCTACATTTTGCAGAGACATTGGAGCTTGAGAGTTCTGGCCGCCAATGACCTGTCCCCCCATGTCTTGGGTATTTAATTGAGCCCATCCATAGATGGGAGCGATCAAAGTGATGAGTGATAATAAATATTGAGTCATACGGGTTTATCGGAATCACGTGGGAAGTAAAATAGGAGGCGTCTCAAAATAGATCGCAATATTTATTCAGGATTGAAATTTTAAGAATAACTCAACGAGGTAGGGGCTATAGTTCAATCAGAAGACAGGCATAATTAGGGTCAGTAGGGTTTTCATGTGTTCTGGCTGGAAGAGCTTTTGAGCCCAATCCTGTCCTGTATCGAAAGTTTTGGCGAATACCATTTCTCCGGCTCGAGTGCCCAGCAGGCGAAGAGAGTCTACCAGCTCCGTCTCACTATATCCGTATTGGATTTTTAATTGCCAAGCAACATAATGCCATTGCAATACATGCATCATGACTCCGTGATCGACAAATACATCGAAGGCTTTGTACCTTTCATTTGAGTAGTGGTCCCAAAACAAATGGCCACGAAGCTGCAAGTCGCTGAGCTCTTTAAGCTCTTTGTCATAAAACTTTTTGTTATGCTCAACCACTATATCGTAACCTAGATCTTCTCTAAGCAGTGACTCCGTCGCGAGAAAGATTTCGTCTTCCACAACTTTTCTATCCAATATGTATTGGCGACGTATTTTTGGGTCGGGATGCATTATCGTCTCTGTGAGTAGCCCGACATTTTCTAAGTGCTTGAGAATATGCGTCCGTAGTCGCATTGCGTATTCACGAAATGCAACTTTATCGCTGGTGATTTCAGCCACTCGATCAAAGTGCTCTAAAGCACTTTCTTTTGTATACCCTTCCGGAGCATCAGGGCGGTTCAATTTTTTCCGGGCCCAATCGAACCGATCTATCCAGGTTTTGCTGGCAGGGGTTATAAAATCCTCATCGGTGGTGTTTTTTAAAATATTACGGAATCGAGTGCTTGTGAAACCTGTGTAATTCTGCAGCTCCTCATCGAAGTGCTTCACTTGATATTTCATTTCAGAGGTATCTATAAGTTGTTTCCATAAGGGGGAGAATAGGCCTTGGCAAGAGCTTTGTGCATGGCTCAAGAGTGGGCAAAGCAGAATGAGTGCGGTCACTAGGTTCGATACTTTCATCAAATCACCGGTATGATATGGCCGAACATCTCCTTCATGTTTTCGGGTTGAAACATGAGGAGCGCATTGGGTTCGTTTATATCGAAGGTCAGGCCGAATAGATTATAGCCGGCCTTCGTACCAAAGAATTTGAGTGCATCCATCAGCTGGGCTTCGTTGTAACCATATTTTTCTCGCAACTGCCAGGCAACGTAGTGCCATTGAATCACATGGCTCATGACTCCGTGACGCTGAAATTGATCTGAGTTTTCTAAGCGAGGGTTGGCCAATTGATCCCAAAACAACTGACCCTTTAAGTAAATATCTCCCAACTCAGCTTTCTCTGGATCTAGATACTTTGAATTGCTTATTACATCTATTTTATATCCCAAATCTCGGCGCAATAAGATCTCCATGGCACTTAAAATCTCTTTTTCCAAATCTTCTCTTAGAACTAAATATTCAGTTCGTTTGTAACGATTGGGCTGAATCACATCCCAGGTCAGTAGTCCTTTGGATTCTAAATGTTGCAATATATGACGTCTCAGCCGAAAGGCGAATTCACGATAGGCTTGCTTATTGTTGGTGATTTCTGAAACTCTATCGAAGTGTTCCAAGGCTTTCTCTTTAGGTAAGCTGGCTGGAAGGTGAGAAGCAGGGTGAGACTTTTTTTTGAAACTCGGAACCAGGTTCCATCGTTCACTTGCAGCAGTGGTGAAATCTTTGGGTTTATGTTTTTCTAGTACTTCTCTGAATTGCCTTTTTGAAAAGCCATCATAATACGCAAGATCTCTATTGAAATAATCCTCTCCCTCTTGCATAAGTGGACTTTTTTCGATCTGTTGCCATAGGGGGGAGAAGAGAATCTGGCAACGGGATTGCGCTTGTCCTATCCAAGGTAAATGTATAATTATTATGGCGGCCAAAAGATGGGCCTGGATCGATCGTTTTCCCATGCAATTATTGTAAAGCTTCTAATTGCAAGAATTGACCAATTAGATGGGGTTTGAAGTCATTTCATAGGAAATGCCAAAACTTGTCCCGCCAAAACTCATTTACTCTATGAGAGATGAGTGGACAGGTGGAGATGGCAACGTTTTGCCAACTTTTTCTATTTAGGGGCTCGCGAGCCCCACTGTTAATTCAATTGGAAGTTTTCACCATTGCCCTGAAGCGTTTCGATGGCATCATATAATTGAACGCGACCACTATTGCTCACCTCAATGTACTCAGCCGTTTTGTTTGCTGGAGTTCTGAACATTCGGTAGTTGAGTTCTCCCGTTTCCTCAAAAGATCGAATGTCAAAAACAGCCACGTCTCGAATATCCTTAACGGCCAAGTAGTCTCCGTTAGGACTAATAAAAAACTGTTTAGGACTGAATCCTGAGGTGGACCCATCCACATCTTTCACTGGAATTGCACCCACATAGTTGGCTTGATCTTCCTCTCTATGGACGCGATAGATATCTAAAAGACCAGTAGATTCCCTCATAATAAATAGGGTTCGGCCACTGGAAGAAAGATCTGCATAGGATTTGTCAATCCATTTGAGATCCGGAAGGGCAACTGTAGAGCCAAATTCCGTTTTTAGCTGATACTTACCTTCATAAGATTCGATTCGAGCCATGGCGGATCTATGGAGAGTCTCCCATGGCAGTATATCCGTTGGCGGTTTGTAGTTCGCTGGGGCTTTACCGAAGTTCAAATAACCAGAAGATCCCACGCTTGCTAAGTTGGAGTAATTCTTATAGTGAGCCTCAGCTGAACTATATGTTTCAGTGGCAAAATACCAAATATCTTTGTAAAGAGTTTCAGGAATTTCGGAACGAATGTCAGCCAATGCTTTTGCTGGAAGTTCATAGTCATTCTGGATCAATGCATCTCTGAGTGAGCCGATCTGTGCCGCCGCTTCAGGGTAAATTTTAATCCACTCTTCTGCCATTTGCTCAGCAACCCTTAATTTGACTTCTTCAAATAGGATCTGCTGGTTTGAGGCAAACATGGTTCCATAGTTTTTCTTTTCCCAGAGAAGTAGCAATTGTCTATAGACCGTGCGAGTGTCTCGGATAAAAATCGGATCGGCCATATAATCGTAATTCGGATCCATCTCTCGTTGCGCTCGGTAGTGGCCCAAATGAGTGTCCATTAAATTTTCCACTACAGGGTTTGTAATAGACCACCATCGGCCACTTTTAGCACCTTCACGAAGCGGGGTGTTTTGTCCAAAATACTCCAAAATTAAAAAATTATACTTATCTTCTACACTTTCCACTTTGTGCGCGACCGTAGGATTCTCATGCACGTACATGGCGAATAGGTTATCAATATTTTTATATAGAACCACAGTTACACCCGTTGCAGCTGCGGTGCTGAGCATTGCGGTACTGTAGCGTCTCCAAATTTTTGCAGCGATTTCTTTTAGGCGAGTGGAGTTATTCACTTCTTTTTCGATCTCACCTTCAGAATCTCTATATCGATCCAGGTGAGGGAGTGGAATTTGATCTACATTTTTAAGGTGTGTGCCATGTAGAATCCATCCTTCAGCTGTGTATTCGGTATGTTGGATGGTCTTGACAGCATCGCTTCTAGGGGCTGCCTCAGGATCCGTTAAAACGGATATAATGAGTTCTTTAAGAGCCAGTTCTTCGGTGTTAAGTTTATATCCATAGTTTTCTTCACGGAACTCTAAAACTCTTAGTAGTTGCTGTAAGCGCCGTCGGTAAAACTGTTGAGTTTCTATAAAGTCTTGAATCCGGCCACCGCGAGAAACAAGTGAAGTGAACCACTGATAGGAGCGAATAGGAGCTCGAACAACTACCGATCGGGGAAACAAGTATAAAGAGGAAGCTATCCCTTTAAAGAAAGGGCCCGGACCGGCACGCATACGATCTAAATGTTGAAATCCGCCTTGAACTTCTTTCCATACTACCTGTAGAGGGTTGGGGAGAATTCCAAAAACTTCCTCATACTTATATTTTGCATCTTCAACAGCGAGCTTAAGTTCCTGATAAGTTTTAAAGACCGCAGTGTGAGGTACTCTCTCAACTTTTTGAGTGGTTTTATCGTAAATATATCGAGTGGTTTCCACCCGGTATCCTCTTTCACGATACTCTGAATTGGTCACAAAATTACGAGCATTGACTCTGTCTAAATGAGGGTGCAAATCGAAATAACGGTGATAGGCCTCAAAGCCCACAGAAATTTCTCTATTAACTCTGTTACGATAATTTTTCGCCGTACGAGCTATATTGGTCGCTTGGTTCATAGACCAAGTCCATTCCTCATCCTTGCCACCAGTTTCAGGCCGGGAGAAAATGTTCTCATACATTTTGAAGCTAGCCTTCCCCGGCGGTTCATACTGTTTGTAGTAGGCACCAATGATTCTTGATTTGTTGAGCGCGGCTCTCTCTTGGAGGGTGGTGGCTTTCTTTGTATCCTCCCCTTTAAGGCGCGGATTTGTCCCTTCGGTGACGCGGGCGCCGTTGTCATGAGAACTCCAAAGTGAATTCATGTATTCTTCAATCCGCCCTTCCCTTACTAAGGAGATGTCTGGATTGGATTTTTTATCGTCTTTAGCGCTTGTGAACAGACTGACGCACTTTTTTTGTGCCCTGGGAAAAATCGTAGGGAAGGCATGAACTGTAGAGCTCAAAAGTAGACTTGTAATTGCAGTAAGAAATAGGGCCGATAAAGGGGCAAACCGTCGAATGTAATGCATAACGCAGGACGATAATAGGAGCCGCCTAATTTATCAATGGGGCCGATTCAAATCGATCCAGAGTTAAAATCTTTTCAGTTAGGGATTCCGAAAATTCACTATGTAGGAGTAGCTTAAAAGATATTTCAGTTCCATTATGGGTCTATAAGGTGGAGTTAGTTAAGCCAATTGTTTTCCACTTTGTCCCAATCACTGAGACATCTACGGATTTCCTTTACTGAGCTTTTGGGGTCAGGATTTGAGCCACTTGGGTTGTCGGCGTAACGGATGCTTTTTTACCAGGGCTACTTGGTGCAGGGAAACTCATTTTAATGCCAAAAACGATGACTAGACTCACTGCCAATCCGAGGCCGGCTTTACCAAGATCTTTCCCCGCGAGGTGGAAAGTGTCTTTGATGGACTGAAGGTGAAGTTGGTGGGAAATGGCAAACTCACGGCCCGCCAAGACTCCTAAAAAGACCCATGTGGTACTCATTGGTAAGTTGTTCAACTCTTTAAAGAAAAACAAGATGATGGCGTAGATAAAATCGATGATCGTTGCGGATCGAATATCTCGCGTGTTGGTTTTGGTGGTTACGATTTTTTGAATCTCACCGCCATTGGAGCGAAAGATGTAAGCCAGCATGGCGAGCATTACAGCAAGAGACATTAAGAGTTGGGTGAATTCAAGGTTGCGGGGCAGGTAAACATAAATATTGGCAAAGTCCTGAATGAGCCACTGGCTCCAAAGAAACCCGGTAGAAATCCACTGTAAGGCGATCCAGCGTCGTCGCAATTTAAAGTCGGGAGTTTCAAAGGATTTTAAAAAGTTCTTTTCTAGCTTTTTTGAGATTAAAGCCCAAAGCACCACTGCGGCACCAAAAGCCACGACGTATCCCATGATGGATTTTAAAATCACTTTTCCTAACAAGGCACTGCCAGTAAAAACACTAAGCACTAAAAAGGTCGTACTTACGGGAACACCCACACGAGTTAAAAACAAAAGGGCAATGGGTGGCATAACATGATACCACTCAAGAGTTTCTATTACAGGAATGCGTTCAAGGCGCCCAAAAGAGACATCACCACCATGGGTGTACCAGCCATAGATCAAAACGGCAGACATGATCGAGGCAGCAAAGGCCCACAGCACATACCAGGGCTTTTTACTGTTGGAGCACAAAAAGGTACCGAGGGTTTGAATGGCGTCATTACCAACAATGGCATAACTGGCCAGTAAAAATCCAACACACATATAGATGGTATTTAAATCCATTTTCGAGTCTCCGACTTTAAAAGATGAACATTGTTTTATCAGAGAATGGCGTAAAAAGAAGAGGGCTCACCATATCCAAACAAGATTCCAATGAAAGGAGATTCTGGGGTGGGGAGAGTGGGTCTAAGCGACCCAAATCTACATAAAATTTATAGAGAATATCTATTGAAAAAGTTGCCTAGCCGTATCAAAAGCCTTGTTGAGGTCGGCACGGTTGGGAGCTGACCCTTGAGCAAATTCTGGGCGTCCGCCACCTTTACCGCCCATTACGCTAGCCACTTCTTTCAAGATATCTCCCGCCTTGATCGCAGGGATTAAGTCTTTAGAAACACCCACTATAATTGGGTTGGTCTTATCACTTTTACCCACCACAACGACCACGCCGGTTTTAATCTTATCTTTAATATGGTCACTTAAGTCGCTGAGCACTTTACGGTCATCGATTTCTAAATCACACAGTACCAGTTTACCTGCTTTGCCATCCTTATTAAAGTCCATGGCTTCGTTGATAAAGGTATTAGCATCGACTTTGTCGGACTTTAATTTTTGAATTTGTTTTTCAAGATCCTTAATTTGTTCCCGTGTGGATTCCATCCATTGAGGTAAGACTTCTTTAGTGGATTCCAGGTAGTCATTCCATCCCATTTCTTGGCCCGAGAAGGCGCGAGCTTTTTGCGCCTCTCTAATGTTCTTTAGAGCATACTGTCTTGCTACACTACCAGTAATGGCCTCCACTCGACGAACACCAGCGCTCACGCCACTTTCGCTCACTAACTTGAAAAGGCCAATCTGAGAGGTGTTGGATACATGAGTTCCACCACATAATTCCATAGAAAAAGGACCCATTTCGACCACCCGCACTTCATCTCCGTACTTCTCTCCAAACAGTGCCAATGCACCTTTTTCTTTAGCTGAATCCGGACTCATTACCTCCGTAGAAACGGGGTTAGCGCGATCGATCTCTTCGTTCACCAAAGATTCAATCCGATAGATTTCCTTTTCAGTGAGTGGCGATTTATGAGTGAAGTCAAAACGCAATCGATGGGGCTCGACAAGAGAACCGGCCTGTTGAATATGTTCACCCAATACAGCCCTAAGAGCAGAATGTAGCAGGTGAGTGGCGGAATGGTTGTTGGCAGTTTGAGTGTGCTCACCGGCATCTACGGTTTGTGCGCAAATCTCAGTGGTGTTGAGTTGACCAGAAGTGACTTTGACATGTAACAGGTGAACATCAGAGTGTTTCGTGCAATCGATCACTTGAGCCACACCATTGGGACCTTCCACTTCGCCCACATCCCCCACTTGGCCACCACTTTCAGCATAAAAGCAGGTTTGATCAAAAGCGATGAGGCCACTTTCACCTTCATTCAATGTTTTAACTTCTGATTTTCCATTAGAAAGACCAATAAGTGTACCTTCGGTTTTAAGAGAGCCATCGTATCCTTTAAATACTGTGGCTCCTTTTTTCTTTAGCAGGTCCTGTCCCCACTGAATCAGGTGGGCTTGATCGGCAGCTAACCCCTTGGACTTCCATGAGGCTTTGGCTTTCGACTTAGCCGCGGACATTTCCTTTTCAAACCCAGCTTCATCCACTTTTAAGCCTTGTTCCTCAGCCATGATTCGGGTGAGGTCCACAGGAAATCCGTAGGTGTCATAAAGTTTGAAAGCCGAGACGCCAGAAAGGGTCGACTCGCCAGCGGTCTTTAATTGTTCAAGTTCAGTATGAAGTAACGATGTTCCTTGATCTAGAGTCTTTAAAAAACGTTCCTCTTCATCAGAAACATTGCTTGTGATGATGTTCTTTCGCTCTTCCAGTTCCGGGTAGGCAGAATTCATTTTCGTAATCACGGAGTCCACCATAGCTGGCAGCAAACTGTCGTGAGTTAAATTGCGTCCATAACGGATGGCTCTGCGCATGATTCGGCGGAGGACATATCCTCTTCCGTCATTTGACGGCATAACACCATCTCCAATAAGAAATGCCGAGCTTCTTGCGTGATCTGCTAAAACACGTAGAGCAATGTTATTGGCCTCAGCTTCAGCTAAGGCTTTTCCTGATAGCTTGCGGGTGTCGGTCACATACTCTTTGCCAGAAATCTTACAGGCCGTAGCAATAATATCTTGAAACAACTCAGTGTCGTAGTTGTTCAACTGACCTTGTAATAGAGTGGTAAGCCTTTCCAGTCCCATTCCGGTATCGATCGAAGGGTTGGGCAATGGGTTCATCTTTCCAGATTCATCCTCATTGAACTGCATAAATACCAGGTTCCAGATCTCTACAAATCGGTCACCCTCTCCACCCATCACATTTTGTTTGGGGTCTCCACCTACGTGCTCGCCAAAATCATAAAATATCTCAGAGCAGGGTCCACATGGGCCTGTGTTACCCATCCGCCAAAAATTATCCTTTTCTCCAAACCGGTAAATTCGGTCCTTTGGAACTTGCTCTTGCTTCTCCCAAATCTCTGCGGCTTCGTCGTCAGTTTCGAAAACGGTGACATATAGGCGATCTTTATCGAGCCCTAAGTCGTTGGTTAAGAAATCCCAAGCGTAGTGAATGGCCTCTTTTTTAAAATAGTCTCCAAAAGAAAAGTTTCCCAACATCTCAAAGAAGGTGTGGTGTCGGGCAGTATGTCCTACATTTTCTAAATCATTGTGTTTCCCACCAGCACGTACGCATTTTTGAGAGGTTGTAGCTCGCGAGTAATCACGTGTTTCCAATCCCAAGAAAACATTTTTAAATTGGTTCATTCCCGCATTGGTAAATAGGAGTGTGGGGTCATTCTCTGGTATGAGGCGACCGCTAGGTTGGATCGAGTGACCTTGCTTTTTAAAATATTCTAAGAAACGGGATCGAATGTCTGAACTGTTCATATTATTTCCTGGCTTTAAAACAATGACCGAATGGTGTCCAGATCATAACCTCTGGAAGATAGAAAACGAAAGGCTTTTTGCCGCTCTTCATAGGATAGGCTCTGGTAGTCTCCAAATTTTACAGACAACAGCTCATGGGCTTTCTCTTTTTCACGGTCCGGGGTCCGATCTACAGGCGGTAAGCCCTTGTCCTGGAGGTATTTCTGAATATATCTATACCCTTTTCCTTTAAGATGAAGCCTTTCGGCCACCAGCTCCGCCAGCTCTTCGGGCTCTTTCAGCCAACGGCGTTCCTTAGCTTCTTCCAAAGCCTTTCGAATGGCATCGGCTGTGAAACGCCGACCCAATTTTTCTCTGAGTTCCTTCTCTGAATGATCTCTACGAGAAAGGTAATCCACCAATTTGTCGGAGGCTTTTAAGGCATCGTCAGATTTTTCTTTGGGAAACTTGTAGTACATGCAGCGAAGCTATCAGCTGCCATCAAATAAGGCAACCGGAGGGCCGGTTTACTCTAGAACTTTCTCTTTTTTGATTTGGTTTGGGCATTGGTAAAGTCAAATTCAATTTCGGAACTGTTTTTATTGCCTTCCAGATAGCTGTCCATCCGATCATTGGATTCGGAACTATTGAATCGATTGTCCGAATCCATTTTAACGCCACTTAAAAGCACTTTAAAATCTTCTGGATGATTTGTGATTTCAAGGGCGTGTTTCATGTCGATCCAGCCTTTGTCCAAGAGATCAATCAATGATTGATCAAAGGTTTGCATGCCATAAGACACTTTCGATTCAGCAATGGCTTTAGGGATATCTCCTGTGCGTTCGGGATCTTCGATCATCTCTCGAATTCTTTGAGAGACAATCATCACTTCGCAAGCGGGAACAAATCCTCGCCCATCTTTACGTGTGGCCAGACGTTGAGAGATAACAGCTTTCAAAACACTGGCAAGATGTATGCGGATGGCGGCCTGCTGTTCCGGTGGAAATACGTTCAGGATTCTATATATGGTTTCTCGAGCGTCCATGGTGTGCAGAGTGGATATAACAAGATGTCCGGTTTCGGCTGCAGAAATAGCGGTTTCTATTGTTTCTCGATCGCGCAACTCACCAATGAGAATCACATCAGGATCTTGGCGGAGAGCCGACCGAAGAGCTCTTTTATAATCAGTGGTATCAATACCTAATTCTCGTTGAGTGATGATGCTCTTTTTATCCCGAATGAGGTATTCGATGGGATCTTCAATCGTCACAATGTGTTTATTTTTAGTATGATTGATTTGGTTCACAATAGCGGCGAGAGTCGAAGATTTTCCGGCACCGGTAATGCCTGTACACAAAATCAATCCTCTCTCTAAATTGGCAATGTTTTGCAAGATGGGAGGGAGGTTTAGGTCCGTAATGCGTGGAACTTCATAGGGAATTGTACGGCACACCATTCGAGACGAGCCTCTTTGTTTAAAGATGCTAAACCGAAAACGACCAAGACCTGCTACTCCATAGCCCATGTCGATTTCTTTCATGTTCTTTAGGTCGCGACGTTGCTCTTCGTCGAGCAGGGTATTCACAATATCGTCCAATTCCGCAGAGCTAAGCTCTTTTAAAGTGGGAGCTAGAGGGCGCAGATTGCCAAATCGTCTGACCACAGGAACGATTCCCGCTTTAAGATGCAAGTCGCTGGCCTTTTGCTTGATGGACAGTTCCAACAGCTTCAGAAGATATGGATGTATTTTATTGGCCTTGCCCGTCATTTCGACCCTTTCCCTCAAGCCTTAGTCGGCACGCCGCCTCAAGTTATAAAGGCCTGTTATTTTAGGGACTTAATTGAGGCTATTTGGATGAAAAGTCTAATCTTAGGTCCAATTGGTAAGTAATGTGTAAGTTCACTTTGACTTACAAACAACTTACACATAGCGTGTAACTACATTTTCGCCCCTCATTTAACGGCTTTTTACTGACAGATTTTGGGGGACCTAGTAGGACTTTGGGAGAGTCAACAGATGGAGATCCATTTACATATGCAGCCTTGGATTCGCTTCACAGCAACGTTTGGATATCTAGGTCAATCGCCTTGGGCGCCTGGAACTGTAGGTACTATCGGTGCCATTCCTTTTGCCTATCTATTGATGTTGGCCGGGGCGGAAGCCTATGTCTTTTCCACACTTCTGTTTTGTGTGTTCTCTATATTTGTGGCTCAAAGTTTTGAAAACGCTTCAGACAATCATGATAGCAAAGAAATTGTAATTGATGAGGTGGCTGGGTATTTGGTCACAATGACTTTGTTGCCCATGACTTGGCAGTCCTTTTTGTTGGGCTTTGTGCTGTTTCGTTTTTTTGATGTTCTAAAGCCTTTTCCCATTCGGTTTTTCGATAAAAATGTGGGTGGTGGTTTTGGAGTGGTTGCTGACGATTTGGTGGCAGGACTGATGGCCAACGTCATTTTGCAGGGGTTGTTAGGTTACTACCCTTTTGTGTTTGGAGTTTAAATGGCCACATTGGCAGAACAAGTGAGCGTACGGTTTAAGGATAGCCCTTGGCAATTGGGTTTTGCTGAAAGCTGTACTGGAGGTTTGATTTCAAGCCAACTGACGGCTCTGTCGGGAGTGTCGAGTTTTTACAGAGGGACTGTGGTTTCGTATCATGGAGACGTGAAGCGAGATGTACTTAAAGTGAGTGCCTCTGATATTAAGGAGCATGGTCAAGTGAGTGAGCCGGTGGCTTTACAGATGGCCCGTGGGGCACAACAGGTTTTGGCCGCAGATTGGGCGGTGAGTGTGACGGGCGTGGCGGGTCCGACCGGCGGAACGGAAATAAAGCCAGTGGGCACTGTGTGCTTTGCTGTGGTGGGTCCGGAATTTGAAAGAGTGTTAACCCATCACTTTGATAAAGATTTAACGCGGGAACAGATTCAGCTACAGACGGCAAACAAGGCCTTCGAGCTTTTGCTCCAAGCGGTCAACGAGTGATTACAATTTAAAAAAAAGAGGGAGATCGATTATGCGTCAAGCAACAGGAAATAACGACAAGTCAAAAGCTCTAGAGCTAGCTATTGCCAATATTGAAAAGCAATTTGGAAAAGGCTCTATTATGAAGTTGGGTGATGAAGCCCAAAGAGCCAATGTGCCGGTATACAGTACGGGTTCATTGGGTTTGGATATTGGTTTAGGGATCGGTGGATTACCCATTGGTCGTATCGTAGAAGTGTTTGGGCCAGAGAGTTCGGGTAAAACCACATTGGCTCTTTCTACAATCGCTCAAGCCCAAAAGGCCGGTGCTACAGTGGCTTTTGTGGATGCGGAACATGCATTGGACGTAAGTTATGCTCGTAAGTTGGGTGTTAACGTGGACGACATGCTAGTGTCTCAGCCGGACACAGGGGAACAGGCGTTAGAAATCACAGAAACACTGGTTCGTTCGGGCGCGGTGAATGTGGTTGTCATCGACTCTGTGGCGGCTTTGACTCCAAGAGCTGAGATCGAAGGAGATATGGGAGATTCACACATGGGTCTACAGGCTCGTTTGATGTCTCAAGCACTAAGAAAGCTTACGGCGATCATTAACCGCAGTGACACATTGGTAATTTTCATTAACCAAATTCGTATGAAGATTGGTGTGATGTTTGGTAACCCTGAAACCACTACGGGTGGTAATGCGTTGAAGTTTTACTCTTCTGTAAGATTAGATGTTCGGCGTATTGGTGCCATTAAAAATGGTGACGAGATCGTTGGTAACCGCACCGCAGTTAAGGTGGTCAAAAACAAAATGGCACCTCCTTTTCAGAAGATCGAGTTTGATTTGATGTACGGAAAAGGGATTTCACAAGCGGGTGAGTTGCTAGATCTTTGCGTGAAGAAGGACTTGGTGGAAAAGTCCGGAGCTTGGTACTCCTACAATGGAGAACGTATGGGTCAAGGTCGCGACAATGCGAAGCAGTTCCTTATGGATAACCCAGAGCTATTTGAGAAACTGAGAAAGCAAATCTTAGTGGATTACGCTATCGTTCCCGATGACAGTGCGCCTGCGAAAGAAGCTCCGGCGGCGGGTGAGGACGCGAAGTCAGCTTCCTCTGCAGAGCCAAAGGAAGCACTTAAAAAGGCCACTAAGAGCAAGAAGAAAGCTTCCGCCAAGCATTAGTCGTAGAGATACAATGAGAATTTTTGAAAGCCGATCTATGCAGGGTCGGCTTTTTTATTTCACTGAAGCTAGCAAAATATGCCAAAGAGAGTGGTGCTGTAGCCAGAATCGGAGCAAACCAATTGCCTGAAGGGGCTTTGGTCCACAGGACCACTGTTATTGATTCCGCGGTATAGATCGCGTGTAGATAGGTTTCGGGTGTGTTCTGAAATATAGAGGTAATTGGCTAGAGCCTCTCTACGCTCATCGATGTCATTACGTAGTCCGAAGTTGGGATTCCTGAATACGGACTCATACTCTTCAATTGATCGGATTCCAGCTTCGGCTGAGGAGTTTGCCTGATCATAAACCCACCTGACGTCTCGGGTACCCCCCCCGATAAAACGTAGTTCACTAGCGGGTCTTTCTGTGATCTGTCGAATGGCTGTGTCCACTTGTTCCGGGGACATTTGATCAACACTTCTTTGAATGGTGGAAAGCTGAATGAAGTCTTCATCATTACCCAGTCTCAATGAAGAACCATTATTCCTTAGAATTCCATTGAGACCATTGACCCTTTCTGGAGTGGAAAGCACCAGGTTTTCCATTATATAGGCATGGCGATATTGGATGTTTTGCAATTCAAGGGCCGTTCCTTGAGCATTCAGTGCTTCAGAATAATTTCTGCGCATAGATGCCATCACATCGGGATTATCGATGAAGGCTCCAAAGTGGCCTAGATCATGAACAAGGGCTGGAGTGCCACCATCCACTACATGATTGGGAGCCCCTACGGGGAAGTAGCCCCGTTCAATAAGGTAGGCCATTTGCTCACGAGTGAGAAGACGTGTGAGATGAGTGGAACCCTCAGGTAATTCAGTTCCAGGTCTTGCAAAGACTATACTGCCATTGGGAGTTTCGTAAGGCACTACGGGCCTAAGCACTTCGTCCTCCTTGATCTTGCCGGCCGCGATCAGTTCATCGATTTTGTCATCGACACCATTGAGGGCGGTAGAGATATCGGGAGCGTTGATTCGATTGGGAGTGATTTGGAACCCAAGCTCTTGAAGAAAGCGGGTTTGAGCATGTCCCGCTTGCAATGCTTCATTGTAAGAATCTACATTTCGATTCAGTATTCGATTCATTATAATGCGTTCACCTGTACTCATGCCAGGCCAAGTGTCTGTTCTTCCCGATTTGGATTTTGAGGCTAGACCCAATTGGCGTTGCCGTTTGAAGGCTTTAACTAGAGGTGAAGCCGCCGTACCCAGCGCGGAAAGTGTGATGCCCAGTGCGCAGTTACTTGTATCTAAATCTTTCTTAAGTAATTCGGTGGTGTCGCCATTCAAATTTTTACAAATGTTTTGCCTAAAGCTGTCCACCGTGTTCGAGCCAACACAATCAGAGATGTAAGCATTCATTACATCTAAGCTGGCGACCGCTCCGGCCGTAGCAAGATTGGAGGAAGCGGCAGTTCTTACGGCTGTGGACGAGGCTGCACCAGAAGTTGATGAGGAAGCGGCTCCTAGAGTAGCTTCTGTTGCCGCTCCAGCGGTGGCGGCAGCCGTTGTACCTGCGGCTGAATCGGTTCCGGTGGTCATGGTAGTGGCTCCTCGGGCCACCGAAGCATTAGGAATGCGGAGTGCACTCATGATTCGAGCACTATTGACGGCCATGGCACCGGCTTTTGCGGCATTGGCTAACCCTTGCACCCAGATGGAGGCTCCGCCAGTGGCAACAAGCATGGCCGCTTGTCCTCCCCAATAAAAGGCTTGTCCTGCGGTTTTGCGGGTCTTTCCATACCGATCTTCCAACTGACATTGAAGTGAACTGTAATCTTGCGGGGACTGCTGGTTGAGTTGATTGACGTAGTGGTTGGTGAGGCCTGCATTTTGCGCTTGAATTTTAAAACCATCAGAATAGTCATTACCCATATTCGCCAAGCTATGGAGTTGGGATCGACTTTGCTTTTTGAGCTTACTAATCACGTTGCTTTGAAAACTATATTTTTTTGATGAGCTCATGGCATCTTGAGTAAAACGGGACGGGTTGTAGTTCTTGTCCTTTACAAAGCTTTCCACATAGTTTTGCATTTCCGGACGATGACTCATCCAGATGGAAGCCATAACTGCATCGTATTGTTGGCGGAGTTGGTTTCGTTCTTTAGATAAATTTTTATACTCTTCTTTAGAAATAAGATTTGGAGGCATATAGAATCCCGGACCTGTGTTGGATCGGGATCTGCCATTTAAACCATAGGTTTGCTCGTACTCGTAAACCTTCGCGTCCAGCGCATTCCATTGAGAGTAAAGCTTTTGCATTTCCGGTAGTTTGACTTGAATATCACCCAGCACCATCTTTTGCCGTTCGAGGGCCTCTGATCTTGACGGGCGTTCTGAATTTGGCGGTTCAAATTCAGGATAGAGTGAGGACAAATTGCGATTAGCTCTATTAAAAGCAGTTCTTCTGCGTGCTCTTTGGGCTCGGGAACGATTGTCGGATGGAGTACTTGGAATTGAGGTATCGAGTGCCGTAAGCATAGAATATTCACAAGAAGCTTCATTGGCTTGGTCTTGAGCTAAGTGAGAGAACAACGCTTGCTCAGCCAAGTCCCTAGAATTTTCGACGGCACTATAGGTCTGCGGTTGAATCAGGTCTTTACAGCCATAGTAAGAGCTTATTCTCTCAAACAAGCCAGCGTTGTTGCTGGGGTCATCACAAATTTCCGGTTGAAAAGTAATGCTTTGGAAAAATTGTGTGCGCCAGGAAGGACCTAGATCATTTGCCGATGCAAGCCACCCAAAACTCAGCAAAATGTAAAGAACAACAAACTTAATCATTACTCTAACTATCGGGATATATACGAAAAATCTTCAAATTGTCAGAGGTCCTATTTGAAAAATCAGGATTGAGATTTATCTTTAGGATTCATCGGCTTTAGTCGGGTTATGGTTTGTCCTTTGCGAACAATTTGCCCAATACTTCATTGTTCAATATTTGCTAGTTTTGTATAGGGAGTTTTCCATTTCATATTTTAAGTTTTCCTCCCTCTTCGTTCTGGTCTTACATCTAGCACTTCCATCTGTGGTCCAGGCTGAAGCCCGCCATTGTATTGGCCTGTTTCAGAGTCAGGCTAATCATGCTGGCTTATTTGATGTGCGGGAAATGGAAGTGAAAGGTTATGCTCTGAGGAGACCAGGGTTTCCCTTAAAAAAACAAAACGTTCTACTTAACATCGAAAAGTACATTCAGGATTTTGATCAGCTCACTCGGGGGAGTTCTGGTCGGATGATCAGGCAGACACTCTTCGCACAAGATGGCTCCCGAGTGGAAGTGTACAGAATTCATCGGGCAAGAGCCAAAAAGCGAGTTCTGATATCTGCAGGAGTGCATGGGGACGAAGCCTTGGGAAGTGTGGTGGCCCTGGATTTGGCTAAACAGATTCTGCGAGAGACTTCTAGAGCCTACAACTCCATTGAATTTATATTTATCCCTCTTGTGAATAAGGAAGCTCTACGGTTGGGGTATCGCTATCTGCGTGAGGAAGGCGACTACAATCGTGCTTTCCATCGAGATGGACCCGCACCGCCGAGAGTTAAATCCATTGTTAAAGAGCTAGAAGATATCAAAATAGATCTACATTTGGACTTACATCAGTCGATGAGCAGCAGTCATTTTTTCGTGATTCGCATGGATAGGGATGACTCCGGGTTGTCGGAGTTTGGGGTTCGGTCCATGGAGGAGTCAGATCGGATGGTGCTCTCCGATTACAAACCCTTTAGAATCAAGCCCACGCCCTATAAAGAAATCGAGCCTGGTGTTATGAGCAGCAGCAACCCTGGTACATTCAAAAGTTTTACCTCGAATAGAGGAGCCATAAGTATAACTGTAGAAGCTCCAGGGCTGTTTCCAGTAAAACAAGCCCGGGAGATCTATTTACAGCTCGTACAAACACTAGTAGATGCTATTTAGGCTACTGATTCCAAGTCACTTTTAACATGAGGTTTAAGAACTCCGTTACGTTTTCAACAAGATAGGCATCACTATTATTGGTCAATTTCCAATGGTGACAAAAGGCTTTTTTATAGACGACAAAACCGTTCACGTCGTTTCCTAATTTCACTTCGGTGGAAGGGGCATCTGCACATCGAGGTCGACCAGAGTCCACATCTTTTAACTCTTGAGATTCTATTCGCTCTGTATTTTTTAACAGCCCTGAAACAACAATGTCATCCAATTGAGCAATGATAGAACTCGAGGTTTCAGTGTCTCTCAAACTTCTAACCGACTTCTCAACCCGGCCGTCATCAAAGATTGAAATCTTAATTACATTCTGAAACTGGGGCGGTGCATACCCCGGATACTGAGTCAGCTCGATAAGCTTTTCCGCACCGAATGCGCTTATAGAAAAACACATGATTGTTGCAGCAATAATCCCTTTAAAATTCATAAATCCCCCAAATGGTAAGAATGGAGCCAAGATGGCTCTTCAAAGTGTTGATAAATACTATCCTTGAAAACTTCATGCCAAGGGTTTTTGACACATTTTGGCCCCAGATGTCTTGTCGGTTGATTCAACACATTGCGGGGTCGAGGTATACAAAGCTTTTAAAGATCTTCATGGAACCAAGGTCTGTCATCTTCAGTGAAGCATAAGGGAATAGTGAACTGAGATTTCTCTTCGTAAGGAGGAGCCATGAGAAACTTAATTACAATGCTCCTGGTGTTAGTCTCCGCAGGGTCGGCTCATGCTTTAGATTTTCAAAAGCAGAGTCCAAAATGCTTGAACTCTTATTTAGGAGCAGAGGAACTTCCGGACGCTCTTGGTGGATCCCCATTGGACGAGCACAGCCTTGACGGAGTCATTTGTGTTAAACTTGTGGGTTTAAAACAGAATGTCTTAGATGCTTTGAGTGAAATGTTCTATCGCAGGCATGAAAACCAGTCGGACTATGATCGTTGGACAACAAGTCTCTATATTTTAAATACCAAGTTTACTCAATCCAATTCATTTTCTTGGGATCAGTTAAAAACTTGGATGGATGCGCTCGATATCCCAGAAAGGCAACGTCAGGGGATTTCGGTAGAGTTTTTTAATGACTACAATTCTTCGGAACTCTCCTCTCATGACGTAGCTACGGACTCTGCATTAGCAGCGCCGGTATTAGATAAGTTAAAACAGTTATTGGATGGAAAGAGTTTTATGCGTGTGAAAATGCATCACTTCCAAGAAGGGGATTGCCCTGGATGTGGTTTGTATCGCGAACATGTTCTCTACTTCTTGAATAAGAGAGTGGTTTACATGCGTGGTTTTCAACACGATGCTTAAATTGAATTCATTTTTGGTGATCTTGGAGTACTGTGTACTCTAGGTGATCCACAACCCACCCATTTAGGTCGGAAGCTTTGCTTCCGGCCTTTTTTAATTTATGCCCCGCAGCTCCAAATGGTGCCTGGCACCTTTTGGAGCTGTATAGTGTCATCATGATTTCACAAACGGATCAAAGTTTTGATCAACCCGTTGAGGTATTAAAATTTGGAGGTTCTAGCTTAGCCACTCCCGAGCGTGTTCAGCATGCAGCTCAATGTATTCAAAGGCGAGTGTTGGCTGGAAATAAAGTGATAGCCATCGTTAGTGCCATGGGTTCTACCACAAATGATCTAAACCAATTGGCGCGACAGGTATCAACCTCTCCCAGTCGCAGGGAATTGGATATGCTCATCAGCGCCGGTGAGCGGATCAGTATGGCGTTGATCAGTATGGCGTTGAATGATTTGGGTTGTCCTGCCATTAGTTTTACAGGTTCCCAGGCTGGAGTGCTTACCCAAGGCTCGCACAGCGATGCTGAAATCTTAGATTTAAAGCCTATCCGAGTGGTGGAAGCTCTGAACAGTAACAAAGTGGCGGTGGTCGCTGGGTTTCAAGGCGTGGACCCTGTGACCAAAGATGTTACGACACTGGGTCGAGGAGGTTCGGACATCACTGCAGTGGCTTTCGCTCATCATTTTAAAGCCGAGTATTGTCGTTTTATAAAAGATGTGCCTGGAATTCAGCCGGCGGATCCTAAGTGGGTGAAAACGGCTAAAGTCATTGAAGAAGTGCCTTTAATTATTTTAAGGCAGGCTTGTGAGATGGGTGCCAAAGTATTAAATCCAAGGTGTCTAGAGTTAGCCTCAAAATGCCAAGTGAAATTGCATTTAGGCTCTATAGAATTAGATGGTGCCGGTTCAACGATTTCGAATCTCGAATTGGATTCAAGAAAACCCATGTTCTTAAGCGTATTACCAACAGTTTTAGAGGTAAATGATAAACATGAGACCGAAATTTTAGAGTTACAAAAAAATGGGACTTTACCTAGAACACTGACTCGGTATTCTTTTGAAGGAAAGACTTACTGGGTGACTCATCCTGATCATTTTGATTTTTATGCATCTAAGTTTGAAGACCTAAGGATTACTTATGAAAAGTTGCAGCTGACAGCAGTGATTTACTCGAATCAAACTTCTGAAAAACAAAGTCCACCCTCTATAAATAATATTTATCTCTATAACAGCTTTTTCGTAGATAACATCTGGGTCCAGCATTGGTTGCCTGATGCAGATCTTAAAGAATGTGGGAGCTCTATTTTTCAACTGGCCTGGTCACGGGATTAAATCTACCCAGGACTTTGTAGGTCCTGGGTTCGGGTCAGGAAATTTTATTGTTAAAATTTCTAAATTTCTGCAATTCTCAAGCATCCGCTGCACTTGTTTATAAAAATCAGCTAGCTTCTTTCTATAATTTTTAGAGTAGGGGTGAGTATTGTGAAAATATTAATTTCAATGTTTATATTAGTTTGTTCGATCCATGGTTTTTCTTCAGAGCCCAATGAGCAAATTATTGCTGTAAATGAAGATGTTTTTAGTCGAATGAGTTATGCTAGTCCGTCTTTTCGAGGGAAGATATCCGCAGTCTTAAGTGATAAAATAAATGGTATTGATGGCTTTGTTCGTCCTAAGGTCTCCAGAAATAACAATAAGAGAGTATTAATCAACACCAATGGAAATAGACATATTGTTGGGAAGTATTTACTTCCTATTAGAGCAAACATTGTTTTTGAACTTAAAGACGGTGAGGGGAATTTTGTTTCCTATGAAACTGAGTTTGGTGAAGAAATTACTTTTGAACCATATCCTTTAGTTTTCTATTTGATCGAAACCGACATCGACTACGAGAGACGTTTGGGCGATGTAAGAAGTTTTAATCAGAAAAGTAAAAAGCTGACTCTTCCAGAGAATACTGGTCGATTTGTCGGAGTGGGGCGTTTTCAATATAACAAGATTTTTGATATTGAATTCTATGAAATGGTCGAAAGTGAAGGAGCTATTCTTTTAAAAGAAGCCGGTGCTTTTTCAAAAAATATTTATTAAGAAAATGATTTTTACTGAGTGATCATTTTTTTGTTTGGAAGACCTTTGTCATTAATAGCTATGGAGCTCTTTACTTTGGCGTTTTCTTGCTGTTTGAGAAGTCGCCGAATAAATGCGGAAGCATTTAGCAGATGACCTTTAGGGATTCGAATCCAATAGCCTTTTTCTTGGCTAGGTATAAAACCCCTGATCAGCGAAGGATTTAACCTTTGAATGTGCTTTCGAGTGAACCCCATAAAAGTGGCTAGGTTCACTAGGTCGGTTCCTCCAGGAGCGAAAAAATATTCATACTCGTAGGGTTTCATGCGTTTTACATTTTTGAACCCATACAGCTGAGGTACTTTTGCAATCAGTACCGTTGCAATCAATTTAGGAATGTACTCTCTGGTTTCTTTTGGGAAATCTTTTTGTTCTGATAGTTTCCAGAAGTTTTTTGTATTGTATTTCTTTATGAGTCTTTTGAGCCGATTTTCCCCCATATTATAGGCGGCAGCGGTCAGGTACCAAGAGCCAAACATTTTATACAGATCGGCCAAGTATTCCGCGGCAGCTTCTGTGCTTTTGTAAAAGTCTCTTCTCTCATCAAGCCACCAGTTGTGCTTTAGCCCATACCGTTTTCCGGTAGCTAGCATAAACTGCCAATAGCCAACGGCCTTTGCGGAACTGATGGCATTGGCTGTAAGTCCGCTTTCAATCAATGCAATATATGAGAGATCGAGAGGTAAGCCTTTAGCTTTCATAATTCGTCTCATTTTTGGCAGATAACGATGAGAGCGAGAAAGCCACATTTGAAAGCCGCGTCGGCGCTTAGATTGAAACTCCTGAACCCATTTTCTAATTTTGTGGTTATATGTCACCGGAATATCATAGTAAGGATTTTGATGAACAGAGGGTGCGGCTTGAAACCTGGAATAGCTGGGAGTTGAGCCAAAAGCGAATGGGGAGTTTAAAATAAATGCTAGGATCAAAATGTATTTCAAGCAGTCCCTCCCTCACTCATCGCGACTTGATAAACATAGTGTAGTGAAAACCCCTGCAGAGTTCAATAGCAGCCTGTCTGGACATTTGTCCCGTCAATGGAATCTGTAATGTGATGGATTTTTGACGCTAGCAATGGAAAATCTAGGTAAATCGTCTCAATTACGTATCGGAGATGAGGCCGTCCACTCTAGTATTTCTTTTAAAAATGGTATTTTGATCGAGTTTTTCAGGACATTGATCTTGAATGCAATGCGAATGGCATGAGCCTTGCTCATCTAGTGGGTGGGGCAAGACCTCTATCAAGGAAGATAGTTTATGAGTTCTAATGGTATCTATACAGCTTTAAGTGGGGCGGTGGCGCAAAGTCAGCGCATGGACACCATAGCTAACAATATTGCCAACTCGAATACGACGGCATTTAAAAAGGACCAACAGACATTCTATGAATATGTGACCGCCAACGAAAAACCCCCAGATGTAATTCAAGTTCCTCGAGTTCCAGCATCTATTGAGAGCTTCTATGACATGCAAGGTGGTGATCGCGGTTATGTAGATTCATCCGGAACCTATACGGATCACTCACAGGGGCAGCTGAAGAAGACGGGGAACAAACTAGATGTGGCTCTAGAAGGTAAAGGACTTTTCGAAGTTCTCACTCCTCAAGGTGTGCAATATACGCGAAATGGTTCTTTTAAAATCGATAATCAAGGTCGATTGGTCACAAAACATGGATTCCCGGTGCTAATGGCTGGAGCGGCTCCACCTGAAACTCGAACACTTAATTTGGAAAATCAGAATGTAATAGTCTCCTATACGGGCGAGATCTACCAAGGGAATGAAAACCTGGGAAAGATCTCTGTTGTAGAGGTGCAGAATGCGGATGCACTTAAGAAACAAGGCGCTTCATACTTTGCTGTAAAAGAAAACTTTGCAGTGCAAACACAAAATGCAGAGGCGGCCAGACTCCACCAAGGGTTTGTAGAGGGATCGAATGTAAATATCGTCCAAGAGATGACAGATATGATTTCGGCATCGAGAGCCTTTGAGAGTGCTCAAAAAGCCATTCGAGCCTTTGATATGATTGATCAGAAGTTAATGAATGATGTTCCCAAGGCGGGCTACTAATAACGGGTGAGGGTTAAATGCTAAAATCTCTAAATACAGCGGCGACAGGAATGCAAGCACAACAATCCAATATGGATGTGATTGCCAACAATATCGCTAACTCATCAACGACAGGTTTTAAAAAGGCAAGAGCTGAGTTCGAAGACCTGCTCTATCATACAGAAAAAGAACCAGGCGCTGCCACGGGGTTAAATTCAGTTTCTCCAACAGGTGTGCAAATAGGTAGTGGAGTTAAGACTGCTGCTGTGAATAAGGATTTCATTCAAGGTTCTACACAAGTGACAAAAAACCCATTTGATATGGAGATTCAAGGGCCGGGATTTTTCCCCATCCAGCTTCCCAATGGACAAATTGGATACACGAGAGATGGGACTTTTAAAAAAGGACCAGGGGGAGCTTTGGTCAATAAAAATGGAAATTTGCTTCAGCCAGAGATCGTAATCCCTCCAGATGCTGTGGGTGTTGAAATTGGTCAAAATGGAACTGTGCAAGTGATTACGGGTTTGACTGGTGGGCCACAAAATGTCGGACAGGTTCAGCTGGTGAATTTTATAAATCCAGCCGGTCTTAAAAGTATCGGAAACAATTTATTTGTACCCTCCCAATCCAGCGGGGTTCCACAGCAGGGAGCTCCCGGACAAAATGGACTGGGATACATAGCTCAAGGACAGTTGGAAAGATCCAATGTCAATATAGTAGATGAAATGGTGAACATGATATCCGCGCAAAGATCCTATGAAACAAACTCTAAAGTGATTCAGGCGTCAGATCAAATGTTACAGCAGATTAACAATTTAAGGTAATTGCAGTTATGAAGATCTTGGGGATAATTTATATTTTAATACTTTCTTTGCCGGTGCTTTCCAGTGAAACACCGACCGTCCGAGTTTTGTCGAAGAAGACAATAAACTCGGGAACAAAAGTATTTTTAAAAGACCTCATACAAACCGCTGGATTGACGGGAAAGACCGTACAGGAGTTGAATCGCATCACTTTGGGGGATACTCCGAGCAAAGGTGAAACGAGAATTTATTCGGCCAAGGCCATCTCTCAGATACTTAGGAGAGCCATTAAAGATCGTGGTGTTCGATATATAATTCCCACCAAAGTGACAATAGATAACCCGTCACACCTTATCACTCGTCAAGAAGTGGAAGGGCAGATTAAGAAGGTGTGGAAGACTCTATGTAGTGAATGTAGCATTCTCCTTGATGATCTCTCTATGCCTCTCATCGCGGAAAGTATTGAGAAATGGAAACTGGGTAGTATCACCACTCTACCAAAAGGTAACTTTTCTTATCCCATTTATGTTTCGAGTGTGAACGACCAGAAACGAACTTACTGGATACAGGGGCGAGCGAAGATAATGCGCAGAGTTCCAGTGATGAGCCAAGTGGTGCATGTGGGGGAGCGACTGACCAAGTCTCATTTTTCCTATGAGATGAGAGAGGTCACATACTTACAAAAGGGCATCCCTCAGGAGAAAGATATTTTGGGTCGACAGTTAAGAGTTTCACTTCGAGCCAATGACATTTTATGGTTGGAGAACATCGCCCGAGAAAAGGCCCTAGCAAGAGGGCAGTCCGTAAAGGTGATAAGTCGCAGTCAAGGCTTTGAGATCTCTATTTTCGCTACAGCCGAACAGGACGGGTATCTCGGAGATAATGTGAAACTGAAAAATGAAATTTCAAAACAGGTTATATTCGGGAAAGTGATAGGGCCATCGCAGGTGGAGATGTTATGAAGTATTTAGTTTTGATCTCTGTGGCTTTATTCTTTCTTACCGGCTGTTCTGGTTTTGGAAAAAAACTAAAATCCTGGATTCAGGATGACAAGCCTCAAGCTCAGCAGTTACAGCAGAAGTCCGCAGCTCCATCGGTGAGCTTTAATCAACAGCCTTATATGGATCCGGGGCCAAGACGGCAATACAAGCGCCAAACTCGAGAAACCTTAGAAAATGAATCTCGACTGGATGATCGTACGAATTCGCTTTGGGTTATGGAAGGGCAAGGAGCCTACTTATTTTCACAGAATATTGTTCGTATGATTGGCGATGCCCTAAGTGTCCAGCTCGATGGTGAGCCAAAGACCCAATTGGAATCAAAGGCAAAGGTCATAAAAGATCTGGTCAAAAAAATCGAGGCTAGAAAAGCGGCAAAAGCGAGAAGACTAGCTAGTAAAACTAATGGCAAAGAGGACAGTAAGAAGTCTGAATCGGGAGCGGCAGCCAATGCCCCAGGCAACAATGGCCCAGATGACGAAGACATCTTAAACGTAAAGTCCATTCCTACACGTATTGTAGAGCGCATGGTGGATGGAAATTATCGAGTCAAAGGTTCGCAACCCTTTATGATTGATAAGTATCAATACAAAGTCATTGTAACTGGAATCATTAGATCTGAAGACTTTAACTCAGAGGGTGTGAGCGCAACAAAGTTGCTGGATCCAAACTTTGACATTGTTAGTGCAAGAAAGAATATGGCGGAAATGTGAAAAAGATAGATTTTAAAATTATAAGTTTCTTTGTGTTCATATTTTTATTGGTGGAGTCCGCATTTGCGGCTCGGTTAAAAGATATTGCTAACATACGCGGGGTTAGAACCAACCAACTTGTGGGCTACGGAATAGTTGTTGGTTTAAATGGGACTGGGGACAGTAAAGCGGAGTTCACCAATAAGAGTATTAGTCGAATGCTAGATAAATTGGGTATGAAGGTGACGGGTGACGACGTATCGTCAAAAAACGTTGCCGCGGTAGTGATAACAGCGAATCTTCCGGCTTTTGCTAGGGCGGGTAACCCCATAGACATAACAGTGAATGCCATCGGTGATGCTTCAAGTTTAAAGGGTGGAACTCTCGTACAGACTCCATTGAGAGCCGCTGATCAGCAGATCTATGCGGTGGCGCAAGGTTCAGTATTGGTGGGTCATGCACAGGGAGGCGTACACGAGACTGTTGGTAGAATGCCAAATGGAGCTATCGTTGAGAGAGATGTGGGTGGAGATTTCTCAAACCGTAGAATGTTTAGAATCACTTTGCATAACTCGGACTTCACAACCGCTGCGAGAGTCGTAAAGCGGATAAATATGGAATTAGCAGGTAAGTATGCTTCGGCAAAGGACGCCTCTACGGTAGATCTTATGTCTCCTCCTTCTTATGAAGGCAAAGGGGTCGAGCTCCTGGCAATGATTGAATCGATTGAAGTGAATCCGGACACAAACGCCAAAGTTGTAGTGAATGAAAAAACAGGCACAGTTGTTATCGGTCACAGGGTGAAAGTCCTGCCTGTAGCCATAACACATGGCAACCTCTCTCTAAAAGTCGGTGCCGGAGGGAAGAAGAAAGATGGCGATAAAATTATGAATTTGAAGTCGACTGCAAACGTGGGTGAACTTGTCAAGGCTATGAATAGTCTAGGAGTCAGTCCGAAAGACCTGATCACAATACTCCAAAGTATTAAAGCAGCTGGAGCTTTGCAGGGGGAAATTGAAATTTTATGAAAAGTTCTTTTAGAGAATTTGATTTTAATTATAAACTGTATTTAAGAGGTGCAGACACATGGACGTGTCGGCCTTTAGGGAAAGGTGAGTTAGAGAGCGATAACCACGGAAGGTCAAGAGATACCAGTTTCTCGCAGGAAACGGTAAAGGGAAAAGTTCAGTGGCAATCAAGGATTGAATGCCGACCGGCTTTACTCAAAGTGCAGGATGCACGAGGGTTTCTGACTCATCTTCCCCTTTTTTTTCAAGGTTTAAGAAAAGACTCTAAAAGCAATCATACAAAAGAATGCCTAGCCGAGTTCAGTTATGAGTAAGTCCATCGCCTTACCTCAGCGGCATATGGCTCTACAGCCGAAACAAGAAGATCTTGCAAAACAGAGAGCGGCCACAGAAGCACGACTGCGTCAGGCCTCTCAGATGTACGAACAACGTTTTTTAAATTCACTCGTAAAGCAGATGCGCCGAACGGTGCCAGAAAGTGATCTTGTAAAGAAGAATTTCGCTCAACAAATCTATGAGCAAAAAATGGATGAAAACACCGTAGAGAAATGGACCAACAAGGGCGGTATCGGTTTAGCGGATCTTATATACAATCAGATGCATGAGAAGATGTACCCTAAACATATGGGGCGCGCACAGGGACCCGTTCCCATAGAAAAACCAGCGCCGATGGGAATAGAAAAGGAACAAGAACCAGCCTTTAAAATTATTAAACCACCAGAGGGAAGTGCTGAGGATCCAACGGAAACCAGTTTTATTTTCCAAAAGATTCAAACCACTCCGGGATCGACTCCTGTAAGTTCTCCATGGAAGGGCACAGTTACAAATCTTGTACCCTCTACGGACCAACAGTTAGGTTTAATCACAATTCAGCATGAACATGGACTTGAGTCGAAGATTTCTCATAGAGGTGGAATAGATTCGAATACAGTTGTGGGGGCACAAGTCGAAGCTGGACAGAAAATAGGTGAATGGCCAGACTCGTCTAATAGCTTGTATTGGAAGGTACGGTTAAAGTCCTAAAACGCTTGTATATCGTGCATTTGCGGGGAAATCTTTGTTGAAAATTGTGCCAATATGATACACTAGAGGGTGTATACCACCGGAGGGTAAAATGAAAGTAACAGGTAGCAATTTAAATAAAACATTGGCGAGTGGACTTGAAGGCGCAAAGTCTGACAAAGTTACAAAGTCATCGGATCAAAAGCCTGGTAAATCCTCTGCGGGTCAGATTGAAGCCGCGACAAAATTAAATCTCTCTCAAAAAGCGCAGCAGATGCAAAAAGCGAAAGAGATTGCGAGTAGAGATTTGGATGGCGTTGATGAAGCGAAAGTGGCCAAGTTCCAAAATTTAATTGATTCGGGAAAATATAAAGTAGATGCCGAAGCTGTGGCGGATCGTTTGGTCGACGAGCACCTACTGTCGTAACCCAAGGATTGGGAGTGAATTATGAATGATCGTTCAAAAGAGATATTTTCTAAACTTGAAGAAAACATTCAATCTATCGTTAAGGTCTATAGAGTTCTTTTAGAAGTTGTCCGTAAGGAAAAGGAAATTTTAATTTCATCGGACATAGATGCTCTCAATGAAAACAATATAGCTAAAGAAAAGTTGCTGGTACAAGTCAGTAGATATGAGAAGGAACGCAGCCTTCTAGTTCAAGATATGGCTGAAGCTTTAAATATGAAGGTGGCTGAGCCGAAAATGTTGGACCTAGCCAAAGAAGTGGATTTTGCCACTGGAGATAGAATACGTAACCTACATTCAGTATTAGTTTTGTTGCTTAAGCGGGTTAAAGAAACCAACGAGCAAAATGAGGTATTGGTGCAATCGGCACTTAAGAGTGTGCAAGGCGCAATGAACTCAATTAAAGAAAATTTAGTGGATCAAACCACATATAAAGAAAAAGGAAAGATTGAAAAGCAAGCGACTCTTAAGGGTCGCCTCGTCAGTCGAGAGGTATAATTACCGTTTATTGGGGATAGGATGTTCCCAGTGACGAAAGGCAGGAAGCTAACATGTCCAAGATTAATTCCATGATGGATATTGGTCGTCGTTCTATGCAGAATAGTTCGACGGGTTTGCAGACTGTCGGTCATAATATTGCCAATAAAAATACAGAGGGATACAGCCGTCAACGTGTTGATTTTCAAACCAACGAGCCAGTTGGATTTGGAAAGCATCGGATCGGCATGGGGGCTCGTCCGGGCGCCGTGAATCGTATAAGTAACCCTTACCTTGAACGCCAGCTCGAAAAAGAAGGTGGAGAATTAGGTTACTCAGAGGCAAAAGCAGAAGCCATGAGTAAAATTGAACAAGTTTATAATGAACAGGTGAATAAGGGTCTCAATAAATACATGGGAGAATTTTTTAATTCTTTTAGAGAGTTGTCCAATAACCCTGAATCATTGGCGTCTAGAACTTTAGTTAAAGAGAGTGCGGACTTCCTAGCAAAAGACTTTAAACGCGTGGATGACCAGCTTCAGGATGTACAGAAAGATGTAGACTATCAACTGGCGGCTCATGTTGAAGAAGTGAATAATATTACTGCTGAAATAGCCGACCTGAATGAAAAGGTTCAGGTGGTCACCCTTCAAGGGGGAGCCGCTAATGATGAGCGGGACCGTCGAGACTTACTCGTTAAGAAGTTATCGTCGTTAGTTAATATTCGGTATGCGGAAAATAATGAAGGACATTTAAATGTAACCGCAGGGGATTCCGCTGTTCTTGTCAGTGGTTATTCTCATCGTAAATTGTCTGTGGGTTCCTCTTCAGGGAGAGAAGGCAAGCGAGAGGGAAACTTTGATGTTTACTATCACCCTACGGAAAGCTCAAAGCCGGTCACAGTGACCAGTCAAATGCGTGGTGGTCGAATGGGCGCTCTCATAGAAGTGAGAGATCAAGTGGTTAATGAGTTCCGCAATAAAGTGGATACCATGGCTTACTCGATCACTAAATCCATAAACAGAGCTCATAGCATGGGTTATGACAGAAACAATGTTAAAGGGAAGAACCTATTTGAGGACAATGGGCGGGTCGAGAATGCGGCTCAAAATATGATGGTGAATAAAGAAATCATGCGAGACGTGAGTAAAATTGTGGCCGCAGCTGAACCTAACGCTCCTGCAGACAACCGAGTGGCCAATGTTTTGTCCTCATTGCAATATCAGAAGACCATGGATGATTTTGATTTTGATGAGTTTTACAATTCGATGGTCGGGCAAGTGGGTATTATGACTGCTAAAGCTATGAATGCGGAAAACTCTCAGTCTGACATTGTGAAGCAGCTCAATAATTTAAGAGAGTCAGTCAGTGGTGTTAGTCTTGATGAGGAAACCACGAAGATGATTGAATTCCAAAAGGCATTTGATGCATCGGCCAGGTTGATTACAACGGCCGATGAAATGATGGATACAGTGTTGAGTTTAAAGAGGTAGATGGGTAGATGCGCGTATCAGATAACATGAAATTTGAACAAGTCCGATCGAATGTGAATAAAAATCGATCGGAAATGTCTGAGTTGCAGAACAATGCGGCCACTCAAAAGCGTGTGACCAAACCCTCTGACGACCCCGTTGCTGCGGCTCGTGTTCTAACCAGTCGAGTGGATGTTCAGGGGCAAGATCAGTACATGAAGTCTACAAACTATGCCAAGTCGTTTTTAGAGTTTACAGATCAGTCACTGGGGGATCTATCCGATTTACTGGTTCGTGCTAAAGAGCTGGCGTTGGGGCAGTCCAGTGATGGTTCGGCCAATGAGCAGTCTCGTCGTGTTGTCGGAACGGAAGTGGAGCAGTTGTATAATCAGATGGTCCATATAGGAAACCGAAAACATGGAGATCGATTTATTTTTGGGGGGTTTAAAACCACGCAAGCACCATTTAACATTGAAGGGAATTACCAAGGAGATGGTGGTGAAATGCTTATCCACGTGGATAAAGATTCCTTTGTTTCCATGAACGTTCCCGGTAATAAAGTCTTCTTAGGAGAAACACTTTCCACTGATGGAATTAGCCATGCTACAGCCATACAGCCTCGTACTGTTGAGGAGCTGCAAGAGGCGTTAGAGGCTGAAAAGCAAAATAAGGCTGATGGAGATAAAAGTAATCATAATGGAGATCCAGCTCATCGCAGAGAAGATGGCCCTAATGATAGGGATGTACCCGTAAGAGGGTTAGCTTCCGTCGATGAACCGGAGTATTATTCCGAGCCTCCTGTAGAGGAGTCCCGTGGACGTAATATTTTTAATGTGGTGAAGAATTTAGAGATTAGTCTCATGGCTAACGATAAATCTGGGATTCAAGAGTCTTTGGACGAATTAGATACGGCCATGGATCAGGTGGTTTTGGCTCGAGCACAAGTGGGTGCTCGTTCGAAAGCTCTTGAAAATTCAAACTTATCTCTACAAAAAGCAAAGGTAGATACCATGGGAGCGATTTCTCAGTTGGAGGATGCCGACCTTTATCATGTTGTCAGTGATATGAATAAGAATGAAACAGCACTCAAAGCGACTATGCAGGCGTCAGGAAAACTCATCCAGCCGTCATTGATGGATTTTCTCCGATAAGACAACTGTTTAAAAAGCTCCGCTTTCAGCGGAGAACTTATTCCAAAGATTAAAATATGGCTCAGTTTTAGAAGGAAAATCATCGGCTTTAGGCTAGAAAGATTTTCCAATTAAAGGCCTATATTTAGTGTTAAACCCCTGCTTCAAGGGGTTTTTTTAACGCCATCTTGACATTCATCTAGGGAAATAATAGCTAATGCACAGCTGATTCTTAGCCGTTAGGAATCGCGAGGGAAAAACGGAATTTGGTGGAATCCCTCAGAGCTTTGACCAGGATGTTGAAGGAGTCCTTGAGATGCTAGTTCTAACTAGAAAACTGGGCGAGAGTATCGCCATAGATGACCATATTAAGATTCGCGTAGTGCAAATTAAAGGTAAACAGGTTCGTTTGGGCATTGAAGCCCCTAAAGACACCAAGATTCACCGTGAAGAAGTGTACTTGGCTATTCAAAACCAAAATGAAGAATCGGCGTCCACAGACACTGAATCAACGAAAGCGGTTTCAAAACTTTTGAAGCCGTAAATCCGTTATAATACTGATAATTTTGAACGCATTGCGCTAAAATCGAAAAAATATCCACAAATTTGTCCACAGACGTTGGTCCTGAAAAAAATTCATTTTAAACTCTATTTTATCTTGCGGTGTCTAAGAGATGTGGGGCATCCTGCTGTAAGAGTATTGGGGGGTTTATGCAGATCCAAACATCACGTTTTGGTGCTGTAACAATCAGCAACGAAGATCTAATTTTGTTTCCTGAAGGGATTCTGGGATTTAATGATTTAAGGAATTTCGTCCTTCTTGAGGATCCAAGTGACGAGATCTTTGCCTGGCTACAATCTTGTGAAAATCCTGGAATTGCCTTTCCAGTTTTAGAGCCGGAATTGTTTGCCACAAATTACACCGTTAGTTTGACGAAAAGTGATTTAGAAGCTTTGAGTTTAAAGGAAGACAAGGGATACCGGTCCTTCACGATCGTAACCATCCCGCAAGACCCCACAAAGATGACCGCCAACTTAAAAGCGCCTTTGGTTATCAATGTTTCTAAAAAGCTGGGTCGACAATGTGTTTTACAAGATAACAAGTTGGCCATTTGTGAGCCGATTTTTACAAACCTTCAGCAGCGTTTAGTACAAAACAAAGGAACTATTTCTCGTGAGGATTCCAGTGAGGCTGGAGTGATCATTCGTTTGCCGGCAACGCCAGAATCCGGGCCCGACAAAAGTCTTTAAGCTTTAGTACATTTTGGATTTGAGAAAGCAGCCCATAAGGCTGCTTTTTTATTTTTCAGTTTTCACGTAAACTCTTTTGAAATTTTACAATTCTTTATCGAAATGCTCAGACAGCAGTTGGCTATTGCTTGCATACGCAACCTTCAAGCCAACAGAACTCGCTTTCGATAAAAATTGATACATTTCAAAAACTTCACGATAGGAACTGAGAGAATGGGTGGCTTGGTTTTGACAATGTATTTTAAAATTTAAAAAAAACAAAAAGAGCGACGCTGAAGCTGAGGCGGAGGTGGGACTTTGTTGCTAGACAATCGTCATATATTGGGTGTCGATGAACCCACCTAATGTCCAAAAACGGGAAATCAATATCAAGTGTGGCTCAACCTGGGCCGAATAAGTTTATGTAGCGACCACGGAAGGCGCAACAAAACATGGAAACACTAGGATGGTGGTAACCCAAGGAAAAGGGACATGGTTATGACCAATCTATATAAGTGCATACCTAAAATTCTTTTGGCGTTAGCTACCCTCATTTCAATTCAAGTTTATGCAAAAGACGTAAATATTTTTGACGTGAGAAAAACGCTGCCTCTTTCAGAAACGGAAAAGGTTTATCAGGATTTCTACGTGAATGGTGGATCCGAGCGAGGATTAAAGCCTGGTATGCTTGTGACAGTGACTCGTCGATTGAATCCTTACGATACCTATCAAAACAAATCTCCTGGTGAGCTCAATGTAGCTGTAGGACGGTTGAAGATTATTCATGTTCAGGAGGGGGTGAGTGTGGCTCGATTGCATTCCCTTTATTCTCGGTCGAGTCGTCCGGTTTTAGAGTATGACTACTTAATGGTTGGAGATAAACTGGATCTCAATACTCTACAAATGGATCGGGGCCGTAAAAAGAGTGTGTCGCAAGCGATTCCACAGCCGGAAGAAACCACGCCTGTGGCGGATACGGTGATGCCTGCAGAAGCGCCTGCGGACCAGAAAGAGGAGTCTAAGGAAATGTCTTCGGTTCTACGTAAGCTACCTGGCCTTGATGACCTTGTGATCGAGCAAAGGCTGTAGAACCCACACAGTCAGCATAAAATCCTTGTCCTAAACTCCATAGAATGGCAGGACATAATCTATGTCCTACTACTATCGTGTATTGTTAAATCCAGTCCAAAGAGATCAAGAGGATCTTTTAACTTCTATGTGCTTTGAGTTTGGAGCCAGTGGTGTCTCAGAAGATTTAAAATTTCACCAAAAGGAACAGAACTACGAACCTCAAACCATTGTGACCTCAGAGTTTGCAATGCAGGTCTACTTCGAAAAGGAAATTCCAGAACCTTTTTTTGATGAGCTGGCTGCGAACTATAGCCAAGTGGAGGCTCAGGTTTTTCGAGAACCCAATCGTGATTGGTTAGAGGAGTGGAAGAAAGGATTCAAGGCCTTTCCGTTGGTGGGGGACTATTGGATTGTGCCCAGTTGGTTGGAATCCCCCGAACAGGCGAAGTATCCTTTAAAAATTGATCCCGGTATGGCTTTTGGGACGGGAACCCATGGAACCACTCAAATTGCATCCGAGTTTGTAGCGGAACTTTTACAGGAGATGAAGTCCTCTCCATCAGTGATCGATGTAGGCACTGGAACTGGAGTTCTTGCTATTTTAGCAGAGAAGATGGGTGCAAGTTCCATAGTCGCCACTGAAATCGACCCCGATGCTCGCCGGGTAGCTAAAGAGAATGTAGATCTCAATGGTTGTTCTCAAATTGAAGTGTTGGATGAGCAAATTGATGAGTTGGTTGAGCAAAAGGATGTGGTTATCGCCAACATCATCGATGGTATTTTAGTTCGTATTCAATCAGACCTTAAAGGGCTTTGCTTGCCCGGAGGACACTTGATCCTAACGGGAATTTTAAAAGAGAGAGAAGATTCCTTCTTAAATAAATTTGGTCTGCAGCAGGAATCTCCATTTGAAGTGATCTCACGTAAAGAAAAGGATGAATGGGTTGGTTTTCTCGTACGGAGAAACCAATAAATGCGACGCTATTGGATTGATAAAAGTCAAATCGAATCAGAATGTGTTGAGTTCTCTGGAGACCAACTGCATCACTTGAGAGATGTATGTCGTCTGCAGGTGGGTTCTAAATTTGAAGTTTTGTTTGAGGATTCAAAAGCTCATTTTGTGGAGATGACGGAAGTCGATAAAAAGCATGCCCGAGCAAAAATATTAGAAACTCGAGTGATTCCAGCCTTGCCGGCTCCGGCGATCAATTTGGCTATATCTCTGCCGCGTTTTCAAAAAATGGATACCATTGTCGAGAAAGCGGTGGAGCTTGGTGTAGGGCAGATCACTCCATTTGTAAGTGATTTTAGTTTTGTGAAATCATTGAGCAAAGTCAGTCCAAATAAGAAGGAGCGGTGGTCGAAAATTGTGAAATCGGCCACTCAGCAAACGGGACGTGGCTCTTTGATGCCGGTGTCAGAGCCCGTGACCTTCGAGGTATTGTTGGCTGGCCTTAACCGAGTTGAAGGAGCAAAGTGTCTTTTTCTATACGAGGGTCAGGGCGAAATAAGCCTGAAAAAGGCTCTCGAAGGCCTTCAGCGGGAGAAGGTGGATGAAATTTGGCTGATCATCGGTAGTGAAGGTGGTTTTTCTGACCAAGAAGTGGATATGATGCGAGAGCGGAGTCATTCTCCGGTCACTCTAGGAGATCAGGTGCTGAGAGTTGAAACCGCCTGTATCGCAGCTGCCAGTATGGCGCACTATCAATTCCGAATGTAAGCCTTATGCATACAGTGTCATGACCATTTGGGAGTGACCAGGATGGCTACAATAGCTATCCTTAGCCTTTAAGGGGGATGGAGTCCATGGATACCTTAGACGATTTTGAGATGAAACCGCTTACAAAGGGGTTGGGATTTCACAAGAAATCTCAAACTTCGCACAAAAGGCAAAGAAAGGCCGAACTTGCGCAAGATGTAATCCCTAAAAGTATTCCCAAGTCACCAGCGGAGAGTCTGTTTGAAGACAATACGATTGACCGTCCATTGGCTTATGAGGATCTGCTGAAGTCATTAGCAGACACTGAACCCACTCGATCCTTGGACAGTCTTTCTGGCGAGATTAGAAATATGGATCTGGATAGTGAATCCACGGATAGCCAAAAATCTCGGGAAGCCAGCGCAACAAGTGTTGAGATTTCAGAGCCTTTGCCGAGAAAGCCCGAGGCGAGAGCGGCCAGCATGGAATTACCAGTTGCGGATCATTTTCCCACTCCTATGCCTTTAGATGATTTAATTAAAGATCGACAACTGCCTGTAGACGAGATTGATGACATTCCAATTCCTGGAATTCAATCGTTTCGCAAAACACCAACAGCCGTTAAGAATCCCACTGAGGATACGGGTGTAAGAAGAAGTTCTTCTAATGATCCTCAATCCCATTTGGAAAAGTCACCCATTTGCCTCAGGTCCATCGCCTTGGATGGTTTGATAGTTGTTGCGATGGCAATGATATTTCTTGTTTCGTTGTTGGCAGTGACAGGAGTGGGTATCTCTGCTGTATTTGGTGGAATAAAAACAGACCTAGCCACTCAAGTTCCTTTGGCTGTTTTATATATCGCAGTTTATCAGATCTATGTGATTGGTACGCGGAGCTTTTACGGAAGAACTTTGGGAGAGTGGACCTTTGATCATCAATTAGGTCGGGATGAAGAGCAAATGCGCGGAGTTTATCCTGTGAAGGTGCTCTGGCGTTCTCTGCTTATTGTTGTTACGGGTATTGTTACTCTGCCTTTGCTTTCGTTTTTTAGCCGTGTGGATGTGGCCAGTTACCTTACAGGTTTACAGCTCTATCGATTGCGGGATTAGTCCTATGGGGCGGGTGATTTTAGATTGGGATCAGCTCAAGCAAACTCTAGCCCCATTGAGAGAAGGCCGACGTCTTGTCTTTACCAATGGTTGTTTTGATATATTACATGTGGGTCATGCACGATATTTACAAGAAGCTAAGCAACAGGGAGACCTGCTTCTTGTGGCTCTAAATTCTGATTCTAGTGTTCGAGAGCTAAAGGGGAGTCAGCGACCCATAGTTCCTGAGTCGGAACGTGCAGAACTTATAGCTGCATTAGGATGTGTGGATTTTGTAACCCTCTTTTCCGAAGACACACCTCAAAAACTGATCGAGTCCTTGTTGCCAGATGTTTTGGTAAAAGGTGGGGACTGGGCAATAGAGCAGATTGTTGGCCATGAGGTCGTTTTAGGTCATGGTGGCGAAGTAAAAAGTCTGCAGTTTGTGGAAGGACGATCTACCACGAACATCGTCGATAAGATCCAATCTCAAAAATAGTTATCTCGACCATCACTCCTTAAGGCGAGGAGTTTTCAATGAGTTTAAGTTATTCATCGAGCAATGGTAAAATCTAAGTATCTATTCGTTTTCCAATGGAGGGTATATGGACCAAGAGGCTGTTGAAGAATTTTCGAGTCGGTTAAAATGATGGTAAGGATTCTAGCTCTTTTAATCTTTATAATTCCGAATATAGGTCTTTCTGAACAACCATCCGAAGCCGTTATAGCTCAACTTAGACAGATGCGTAGAAACTGGTCTGAGTTTCAGCAGTTTGATAGAAAAAACGTTAGGGTTCGAAATCAAGCTGGGGATAAATTTCGGGCGGGTTCAATTTCTATTGAAGAGCATAATCGAAGAGTGCTTGTAGTGTATCAAGAGATTTTACCTAAAGCTAAGTCACTAAGAGATAAGTACAAAGTGATTAAAGTTCAAGAGTACGATCCTAAAAGGCTTAGGAATATCTACTATCAATTTTTGAAAAGTTACATTGAACTCATTGAGTACTCCGTCAGGCAATGGAACGTAAATCTTAAAGTAATTCCACATGAAACGGAAGAGGGAATAAAACTCTCAGAGGTCATGCTGAGAAGGGCTAATCAGTTGAGGAATGTCTCGAACCAAATACAGGTTAAATACAATACGAGATCACCTATGGAGCGAAGAGCCCCATCGCAATGATTGATTTTGAGCTTTGTGATGCACCACAATTTTCTTGGAAACATCCAGTCTACTAGTAATAATAAAGGCAAGCAAAGGAGTGCTTATGATGTTCAAGGGTGTAGTCTTGTGCCTTTTACTGACTTTATTGGGTTGTTCCGAGATCAATAGTTTTTTTGTTGGTGACAACGAGGATGCACCTACAAAAACCTGTGGGGCAAAGTCTCTGTGCGTTCCCGATCTGGATCCATTATATTCAAAACAGTACAGCCAATTAGAATCAAAAATTCCAAGTGATGTACTCGACTTTAAAGATCTGGATCATTGGTTGCCTTTGTTTCATGATTATTTGTATGTAGATGCCTCATTGATTTACTCCTGCGATGTCATTGGTGAAGAACCATGTACACCTATCTATCGTAACCCCGTAGAAGGCCCAGATTTGAGTCAGTGTAAATTCAACTCCACGGAAAGTACTGATGATGAAGGAGTTGAGCATAGAAAAGTAATAGCCCTCAATCGTAAATGTCCGGTGGAGTTGGATTATCAGCACAAAAATAAGTTGAATGACGGGGAGCTTGAAAAAGATTTCCAGCAGTCCTATTTTTTGAGAGTTAGGAATCAGCAGAAATGGCCAACCGGATTTACCATCCGTACTCTTCGCTCTCAATTTAAGGGTGCCGATATTATTACTCCTGAAAAGACTTTAAGTGGAGGTCATTCCCGATTGGAGATAGCTACTTTTTTGGGAAATACGATGACCTATGAAATGGCCTTTCAGCTCAGTTATGCAGATCCCGCTGATACAGCCACATTAACTTTAAAAACAATTTCGGTTGTTGAAGGTGGGTTATATCCTTTTGGAGGGACTTATACTATGGATTCATCTGGAGAAACCTTTTCTATAAATAGGAAAAGTGTTTCTAGGGCAGAGTATGAATCAGTACTCGGTCCCGTGGATCATTTGCAAACTCAATTAAAAATGCAGAAGGCCCACTCGAACTAGATGCTTTGTGGGGATTCCATCTCAGGATAAGGAAATTCTGCTGGAGGACAATTCACCTTCATTCGAGTTTCCAATTCTTGAATAAGGGCCATTCTACCGTGTCGGGCATCTTTAGCCTCTTCGTAAAAAGGTTTTTTAAAATCTTCGATACTTAGAATTTCAATATTAACTTTCAGATTTTTAAACAGTTTCGGTAAAAGTCCCTCTTCTGGGACTTGGATATGGTGAAGGCCACCAGAGTAAGCGACAATCATCTTTCCCTCTTTGATAAGATTTAAGATGTCATAGATTCCACCTTTAACACTCATGGGTTTGCCGTTACTGTCGAGGCCATTGGCTCTTTTCATTCGTCCTTCAGGGAAAATAGTAACTAAATAACCGGATCGAACCAGGTTCATAAACTCTTCCCAAGTTTCATCTCTTTTGCGAGAGATGGAAACCATTTTAGGGGCTATGGCATTAAAGATTTGTCCGACTAACGGTCGATTAACGGTTTTGTCGGCAACAGGAATGACTACATCTCCCGCACACTTCCATAAAAAAGATACTGGTAAAACAGAGAAAAATAAGGGCTCATAAAGACTCGTATGATTTAGGAAACAGATTAATTTAATCTCTTTCCAATCGGAACGACTGTAGGGAGTTAAATGACGAAGCATAGGTCTGTAAAAAACCCGCCCCACCACTTTGATGGAAAGGTACAACATAAATCTGGAGCACTGTTTAATCATGAGTGGATTTTAATGTCCAATCCCAGTATTTACAAATTTAGAGGTTCATTTATGGTGACAATTGCAGAATTTCCCTAGTGAGAGGAGTAGAAGTGGGCTTAAATTTCACAGTAGAGTGGTTTTATTTTGAGCTGAGGACTCACTAGGATTTTATGATCTTTTTTCGAGGTGGTAGACCCTCCATATTTTTGGCACAATAAGGACAAGCAGAAGGATTTACAGTGGCTAGTTTAATTCTCATGATCGGTCTTCCGTTGATAGTCTTTGCAATCATAGATGCCTACGCCCCTTTGAAAACGGCATTGATTGGGGCTGTGATCATCTCCATTATTGAATGTCTGTTTACTTATTTTTACTTTGGTCGATTGGATTCCGTATCGTACCTGACTGTGGTTTTGGTCATTGGATTGGCCGCCTTGTCTTATAAAAAGCAATCCCCATTATTTTTTAAGATGAAGCCGGCAATAATGAGTTTGATTTTTGGATCTATCTTGATTGGTAGTTGGCTTATTGACGAACCTTTGATGCGCACTTTTATGAATAAGTACAGCACTGTACTTGAAGATATGTTGGACGGGGAGTTGAAGGAGCGAGTGGCGTTGTTTCACTCTGAAATTGGTCAAATTTGGTTAGAGAAATTAACTATGACATCAGGAGTGGCTATTTTTCTTCATGGAATCATCTCCGCCTTTGCGGCCTACAGGCTCTCCATGGGAGCTTGGCTCGTTATTTCCGTAGCTGGTTTTTTTGTGATGTCGTTTATCGGTGTCTTTTTCGCACAGTTTTTGCTCTAGAGTCGATATCCCAATTTAAAGCTGTAAACAGGAATTTGAAACCGATCCGCTTGAAAAGCTAAAAAATAATTTTTATAACTAAAGCTCATTCCAAAGACAGTATGAAGCTGTTCGATATTTGAGCTTTCGTCCGCGCCTGAATCTGTAATCACTACACCTTCTTTGACTCCAATGATGTTGGCTGAAGTGGACATTTGGCCAATGCCCAAGTATAGCGAAAGATCACTTAAAGTAATTCCTGTGGTTAAATCAAAGCCATAGGATTCGCTATTAAAAATATTGTCGACATTTACGGCACTTCCAAAGACGCTCATGGAAATATTTATGGGATAGAATTTACTTTGATACAGGCTCTTTCGTACGAGTAAGCCAAATTCTGAGACTTTTTCTTGTCTAAGAAGGGGTGAAAACTCAAGAAAGACATCCAAGTCAAAATACAATCCTTTGGCGAAAGTAAACTTTGGAATCACCAAAGAAGATTCTTTGTCAGTGCCGCTACCAAGACTATTTAGATCCGAAACATCAATGGTCTCAAAACTTAAACCCATTTCAAATCCATCATAGCCTCCCAATGGAAAGGGATGAGTGAGAGGTTTGATACTAGTTGTAGGGCCTAGCAGCTCGGTGAGCCTTTCACGATGGCTGGAGGTCAGGTTACTAGGTATTTCCAGTCCCATAGAAAAAACTGGAAATAAAAGTAAGGATAAAACTAGAATTCGTTTCATAGGGTGAGATTAGCGGATTGTGTCTCGAATGACAGCCAAAAATTTTTCAGTTAACACGGCAGGGAAACATAATATTTGTTTTCTCCATACTCAATGTGAGAGATTCGGTGTATCTTCATTAGTCAGGGGAATAGGAAATGAAAACCTTCGGTTTGTTGATTATTTTAATCTGTGCGTTGGCCCATGCTGACAAACGACAGGCGACGGAATTGAAGATCTGGCGTTTTAAGAGAACCCTTGAAGTGGGTCCTAAAGCCAAGGCTAAGGATCACTTTTCCTTGGTTCGGGATCGGGCGATCACACAATTTAACTGTCGTTCGCAAAATTCCACTCCGGTGGCGACTTTAGAAACGAAGAATGGATCTTTTGATATCAGTTGTACAACTGACTTTCCCAGTGGCGTATTTATGCCTCATTACAATAATGAAAAACCCACTCAGGTAGCTATTGCTCAGCACTCTTCAGATGCTGGTGATGAGTGGTCCGTACAGTCTCTTTTTTATATTGATAGAGGATATCTCATGTGGAAGCGAACGACACGTTACGCAGCTGCAGAAGAGGGCTGTAATTCATCGAGTGAAAATTTAAAAGACTGTAAAATCACCTGCTCTGAGGTGGATAAGTTTTATCGATGGGATAGTAAAAATAAAAGATTTATGGGAGTCGCACGAGTCGCAAAGTCTCCAAAGTCAAAAATTCCATCTCTTGGGTTTTATAAGAAGCTATGTAAGAAGGCATTATGATTGATTGGCTAAAGAGTATTTTTAATTCCTCTGGCGCAGGAAGCACGCACTATCAATCTAATGCTGAGGAAATGAAAAGCAGATTGGACTCAGTATCGCCGAGTATGTGTCTAGCGAAATGGCAACAGGTTAACATTCACCTTACCACAGGAAGAACTCAATCTTGTTTTCATCCGCCCACTCATAAAATTCCAGCGGAACTGTTAGCATCGAATCCATCCGTTTTGCACAACACTCCTTTTAAAAAGGAAGAACGGGCGCAAATGAAGCGAGGGAAGAGACCTAAGGGCTGCTCTTATTGTTGGAAAGTGGAGGATACTGTTGGGGCTGGATTGAGCGACCGGTTCTATAGAAGTAGTGAATCTTGGGCCAGTGAGCATTTCGAAAAAATAGAAAAAATGAGTGCCGATGAAGATGTTACTCCGTCCCATGTGGAAGTTAATTTTAATCATGCCTGCAACTTTAAATGTTCTTACTGCTCACCGCATATTTCTAGTCAGTGGCTAAAGGAAATCGAAGAGCATGGACCCTATCCAACGTCCAACCCTCATAATGATTTGAATTGGGTGAAGCAACAAGGTTTGATGCCAATAAAGCAATCGGAACCCAACCCCTACAGGGAAGCTTTTTGGCAGTGGTGGCCTGAAATGTATCCACACTTAAAGCATTTTCGCATGACCGGCGGTGAACCCCTTATGGATATCAATACCTATAAGGTTTTGGAATATGTGTTTGAAAACCCAAAGAACGATTTAACTTTAGAGGTTACAAGTAATTTCTGTGTGGAAGAGCCGCTGTTTGAGAAGTTTATAGCTAAAACTCATCAGATTGATTCTTCGTCTGCCGTAAAACATTTTGGTGTTTATGCGAGTATTGATAACTGGAATGAAAAATCTGAATATGTTCGATATGGAATGAACTTTGAGCGATTTGTTTCCAACGTGCACCGTTTTCTAAAAGAAACTAAAAACACATCGATCTGTTTTATAAATACCTTTAATAACCTGAGCGTCTTAGGATTTAACGAGATGTTGGAGGCTATACTGTATTTGCGAAGTCAGTACAGTCAAAAACAGAATAGGGTGCGCTTCAATTGTCCCATTCTGACTTTTCCAGACTGGCAGTCTCTGCAAACACTTCCAAAATCTTTTTGGGGGAAGCTAGAGCGAGACATTGAATTTATGGAGAGAAATAGAGCGACCAGAGGTAGCTCCAATTTGGGGTTTCGGGATTTTGAGATCAATCAGATAAAGAGAAACTATGAGATCATGCGAAGTCCATTGCCGGAAGAGGAGCTTAAAAGACGTCGAGCCGATTTTTATAAATTTTTTTCCGAGTATGATAGAAGGCGAAATACCGATTTCACGGCCACATTTTCAAATATGAAGTCGTTTTGGGATATCTGCAAAGAGGAAGCTGAGCAATAGTATGATGGTGAAGGGTATTTTGTGGGCAAAAAAAACCCTGAGAGATTTCTCCCTCAGGGCGGGCTTTAGAGTAGTCATGTCTGTGGGCTACTACTCAGTAAACCTTTAAATTCTTTAGCTAAAATATTTAATGCATTTACATTTAAAAAGTTCCCGGGGTTGTTTAACAACCCCGAGATCAAATTGTTTAGAATAATCTTAGTGCCTCTTGTCCGTTTTGATTGGCTTGTGCTAGCACTGCAATCGCGGCGGAGTTAAGAATTCGAGCACTGGCCATTTCTGAGGATTCATGTGCGATATCCGCATCTTTGATCCTAGCCTGTGCGGCAGTTAGATTTTCGTTTTGGATATCTAAGTTACTCACCGTAACCTGAAGTCTCGACTGAACGGCACCAAAGTCGGCACGCATTTTCGAGAGTTTTTCAATGGCACCATCAACCGCACCCAATGTGTCTTTGGCTCCATCTTTATCGGCAATGCTTACATCGTCGATTCCAAGCTCACCTGTGGTAGCATCCGCAGTGATTTCATATTTGATAATGTTTTCTTCACCAGCAAATGGTCCGACATGATACTCAAGTTCTTCACCAGTACCATTCAGAAGTTCTTTATTACCAAAGCGAGTCGACTGAGCAATCCGTTCCGATTCTTTAATAAGCTGACCGGCTTCTTGGTTTAAGAAGTCGCGCTCTGTATCAGAAACAGTATCCGATGCAGCCTGTACACCTAATTCTCTTAAACGTATCAGAATATTGTTAATTTCATTCAATCCACCTTCACTCACCTGAATCAGTGATTGTGCATTGTAAGCGTTGTTTCTAGCCATACGGATACCCTGTACCTGACCTCTGATGTTTTCCGCGATGGCGAGTCCAGCGGCATCGTCTGACGCTGTTACGATTCGACTACCCGAAGCCAAAGCCGCTTGAGCATGCTCAACGCGTTTTTGGTTCTTTGACAATTGCCTCTGCGCATTGATTGACGCAAGGTTTGTATTGATTCTTAAGCCCATTTAGTAAGCCCCCTGTTAGTGCGCAACTCGTACGGGGTGGTAGAGCACAATGCCTCCGTGATTAAGAAATCCCATTTTAGAAAATGAGTTTCAAAACACGAGGTGGAATGCTCGCAACCAACCCACGCAAATCCTTGCGCGATTGTTATTCCTTTTTGTAGTAGGAGACTGTTCAATCAGGAGGGGTGACTGACCCTCCCTTTTGAACCTTTCAGATAAGGCTTATTTCAGTGACTGCTAAAACAAACCAAATAAGAAAATGCTCCAACATGTTCTGTCTCACCTATCGACCTTGGTCTGGGTAACTTTAGGGCTTTGGTCTAGGTTTTTATGACAGAATGCGTCTAGTGTTTGAAATTATTGAAGATGGAATACGAAAAAAAATCGCAAAAAAGAGAAGTGATGCGATGCATTGTTTGAAAAAGGTGCCAGACATCTTTTTAAGATGCGCTGCGCCTAAAGGCGTAACTCACCCAAAAAAGAAGTGCCCGGCACACTTAGCCCGCCCTGATTACATATCCACTAAAAGCCTTAAAGCTCTTTCGTGACTATGATTTGCTTGCGCCAAAACACTGGTTGAGAGTTCCTGTAGGATTTGGGAGCGAGCAAAATTTGCTGTCTCTTCCGCCACATCCACATCAGCAATGATAGATCTGGCTTCCTCGACATTCTGAAATTGGTTAGAAAGGTTATCTATGGTGTACTCAAATCGACTTTGAGCCGCTCCAAAAGTGGATCGTGCCTCAAGTACTGTATGTAAACCTTCGTCTATGGCTTCCATGGCCTCTAGTGCATCGTCTTGATCTAAGACGTTCAGGGAATCAATTCCCACTTTAGAAGCAGTGGTGTTGGCATCGAGGTTAAATTTAATTACATTTTCCTCGCCGCTGTTCGTACCAACGTGAAACTGGAACTCCTCGTTTTCACCGGTAAGTAGTTTCTTACCTCCATAGTTCGAGGATTTTGCAATCCGATCAAACTCACTGGAGAGCTGTTGGAATTCCTGGTCAAGGTATCCGCGTTCCTCTTCACCAATAGTATCTGATGCGGACTGTACGGCCAGCTCTCGAAGTCTCATCATGATATTGTTTTGCTCGTTGAGCGTACCTTCAGCTGTTTGAATGAATGCAATGGCACTTTCAGCGTTACCTTTGGCCTGCTTTAATCCAGCAGCTTGAGCTCTGAGACTCTCACTGATGGCAAAGCCAGCGGCATCATTTCCTGGTTCTTCCACTCTGGAGCCTGAGGCCAGAGCACGTAGGGACTTTTGACCCTCCCTTTGGGCTTTCACGAGATATCGTTGCGCCGACATACTCGCGGTATTGGAATTAATTCGGAAGCTCATATTGGAGCACCTCCTCTTATCGCTTTCCCAGGGAGCCACCCTGTTCACAGCGGGTTGAAGAAACGCCCACAGACAGTTTGTTTTAGCAGTCTAGAACTTTATCGACGTGCTGCGTCAAAACTTAAGTAAAAAATAATGTATTGCGTTAAGAATCTGAAATTAAAAGGGAATTTATGCAGCCTCATCTAGGCTTGACCCCTTAGAGGCCACTTCAAGTTCCCATTCAGTGAGAGATGTATAGCTCTTTAAAGCCTGTCTCATTTTAGTCCGAGCCGGGCCTTTAAACTTCCTTTTGTTGGCAAAGCCTCTCGCTATAATCTTTGCTAGTTCCAGAAGTTGGTGACTCTGGTTCTGTTTTTGAGACTCAGAACCCACCTGGCTGCCATGCATAGAGGTGTCCACCCCTTGGGTGGAGCTGGAGCTGGACTTAAACGCCACATCGAGCGCCTTCTCTAGCTCAATATCCTCTTTAATTACCATGGGTTCGATGGCATTCACTCGCAAAATACACCTCTCCAAAAGTCCATATCGGCGAGTACTTCTAAATACTTAACGCATAGCAGTATAAATATTAGCAAATCAGTAGGTAAAGCTTTCTATTTGGCTCGGCAAAGTGGAGATTTTAAACAAAATAGGTGATGTTGTTTAAAAATGAAGCAAAGGATGTTTTGTGTCTATTAAGTCTGCCGGTGTGATTTTAATCAGTCTTTTGATTTCTCCAGTGAGTCAGGCCAAATCTCGTATACCTCCTATTGAGGAATCTTTGATATCAAAGGTTTCCATTGAGCCACAAAGCCCAATAGAGCTCGCTCGGGTCTTGGTTTGGAATACGCACAAAGAAGTGGATGGGCCCTGGGAAGAAGATTTCCTACGAATTTCAGATGGAAAAAATATTATTTTGCTTCAAGAAGCCCTTCAAAATGATTTATCTGAAAGTCTAGTTAAGCAATTGCACAATTATGACATCCATTTTGGAATCTCTTTTATCAATGGAGATGGCGAAGGTACCGGCGTGGCTAATATCACTCAGGGTCTGACAAATAATATCGTTCCCATTCGGAGTCAGGGCAAAGAGCCTGGGTCTATAAATGTGGGTATCGGTGGAACACCAAAGATGTCCTTCTATCAGGCTGTTCAACTTGCCAATGGGAAATCTCTTTCTATTGTTAATATTCATGCGCTGAATTCGGCTTCCAATGAAAAGTATCAAGAGCAAATTAAAGATGCCCTTGAGCATGTTGATTGTGATTCGGGGCCCGCAATAGTGGCTGGAGATTTCAATACTCTTCCTCATAATCTTTTTACAGGTGGGGATAGAAAGCCATTTCTGTTTGGTTTTATGGAAGAAAAGGGACTGAAAATGGTGGATTTTGGCGATCAAACTGCGGATATGGCTGTGGACTATCCTGGTGGAGTGAATGCGGGCGTACTGGATTATGCCTTTGTTTGTGGAGCTGAAGTGGTTCAGCCAAAGGTTTATGGGGATGTGAACTCCTCAGATCATAAGCCGTTTGGCTTTTCTTTGAGGTTTTATTGATTTGTACGGCAGTAGGGACCATTTGATGAGCCCTATTTGGTTCCCACATAGGACCGGCCTGTCGGCCTCAACCTATTGAAATCACTAAATTTTTCATTATTTAGTCGGACTGCTGTATTATATTTATACAGTGACTTCTATTTTACTATCTCAACAGTTTGTCAGTAGTTCTTTAATTTCAGGTACTTAGAGATGCCATTGAATGGAACAACCCTTGCCCTAAGAAGGGGTAAGGAGATTGTTTTGAATTTCGATCAAGAGAAAAGACTATTATATATAAGTATAGGCATCATTTTGGTGGGGCTTTTGAGCCTTATTAACCATGTGATGTCTGATAGTGGTCGAAATGATGATGTATCTGTACAGCTTGAGTTTGCTGGGACTGAAGTTAAATTGAATAAAAACCCCTTTGTATCAAAGGGGCGGGCTTATTCACAGCAACGCACTTTTGACCGGCGATTAAATCGTAGAGCTATGGGTGAAGCGAATTCTTCGAAACCTGAAAATGCTAAAAAAATCCCTCTCACTGCCGCTGAGAAAAAAGCAATGGCCGATGCCAAAGCCAAAACTAAGGCCGCTGAAGAAGTTAAAAAGAAAAAGGCTGAGGAAGAGGCTAAAAAGAAAAAAGCCGAAGAAGAAGCCACTACGGCAGAAGAGATCGCAGACCAAGATAATAACGAAGATGATGAGACTTCCGATGATAATAATGCAATTCCTGCAGGAGCAGGTGAGCCAACATTTGTGGTTGCTGCCAATCGTGATCCCGAGGAAACTCAAGATCCAAATGTATCGGAATGGTTAAAGCGATTTCGAAGAAGTCCTAGTAAAAAAACTTTAGTGGAATTTGTAAGAGAGCACGAGTTAGGAACTCTTTCTGATGAGCTTTTTTATCAAGTGATTGAGGAATTATTGCTAGTAGAAAACTCTCCACGTTTAGGGGAGTTGGCTGTATCTGCACTGGGACTGACTCGATCAGTACGAAGTTTTGAAAGGCTTGTCCGGCTAGCTAACGAAGATGCACCCTCGAGTGCCATTGCGGATCTATCTCGTACGGCCTTGGAACAGTTCGGTCAGGTAGGGAGTGTCTCCATTTTGCGTGAAGTGATTGCCTCAACCGTCGAAGTGAATGCCATTTTAGAATCCACTCGCTTGGTTCAAAGAATTTTAGAGCAGTCTATTCAATTGAGTCAAAGAGAGGGTTCTGGGCAAATTCAACCATTGAGTTCGCAACAGGGTGGTGCAAAAAGTATTTTTGATTTGTTACCCATTTTACAGCAAACACGCACAGAGACAAATGACCCCGTTGTAACAACAGCATTAAATCAAACCATTCAAGCTATTGAGCAAGCACAAAGCCAATACTCTTTTGAACTAGGAGTAATTTCTGATGTGCCCAATGAGCCGAGTGGAGACCAAGTACTCTAATTTTCTAATATAGGGAGAGGGAATGTTTAAAATCATATTTTTAGTAAGCACACTCGTAGGCATTTCTAATATTAGCTTAGCTAGTGAAAATAGAAATGTTTTGGAGAATCCTTGTAGTAAAAATTATCTCGGTCCGAAAATGTGCATTCGCCAGTCCATTTCTACTGACCCAGAATACCTCGCCCTACAAGAGGCCATTAACAGTAGGGTGGATGAAATTGTACTTCAGTCCTCATTGCCGGGATCCAATCTCTTAAACTGGCACAAAAGGGGAATGGATGTGGAGAAAGTCAGTCATATCTTCAAAAATGATGAGCCTTTGGTCGCACTCGTCGCAGGGCTTGAAATCCTCTCTGAGTAAGGCTTCTAGCCTGGACTCAACTTTAAACCTATAGATACGTAGGTCTGCCCAATGATAGTCGGGTAGGGTTTAGGCCTTTCCGCTTTTCGTCTAGTATTTTTAGCGCCATTGGTCCTGAAAAGAACTACCTATGTCTAGAAAACCTAAAACTAAGATCCAGAATACCTAGACACGACTTCAGTGTGCACAGACCTCGCCGAAAGAGCCATTGTAACACACAGCTGGACTAGATGGTGCGAAGGGTCAGTCCTGCTAATTTTGTAGAAGCGGGAGCCATTGCTTCAACTAAAGTCTAGCTGTGAAAAATAAAATACACACTTAATCATGCGGAGTAGGTCCCAAGTGATTGAGGCTAAACAAGGAGAGAAACATGTCACTCATCATTACCACTAATGTGGCGTCTATCAATGCCCAAAGAACACTAAGCCAATCCAACAGAGCATTAACAAAATCTTACGCGCAATTGTCTTCGGGGTCGCGAATTACAAAAGCGGCAGACGATGCTGCTGGCCTTTCCATGAGTGAAGGTTTTAAAGCAACCATTCGTGGTTATAAACAAGCGCAACGTAACGCCAATGACGGGATTTCAATGATTCAGGTAGCTGAAGGTGGAATCGCCGAAATTTCAAATATATTAACTCGTATTAGAGAGCTAGGAGTTCAAGCCGCTTCAGATACCATAGGCGATATTGAACGAGGCTTCGTAGATAGAGAAGTTCAACAGCTGAAATTAGAAGTTCAGCGTATCGCAGAGAGTACGAGATACAATGGAAGAGACCTGTTAACAGGCGAAGGAGAGGAATACTCTTTTCAGGTGGATGTAAACAACGATGATTTCCGAGATCGTATTGCCTTTGACTCCTCTGAAAGCGTAGCAACATTGGATCACTTAGAACTAGGTAGCTTGGAGTTTGCTTCACGTGATGGGGCCAGAGAGGCTCTATCTACGATCGATTCCGCACAAAAAACAGTGAATGGGTATCGAGCTAACCTTGGTGCCTTACAAAATAGATTGATTTCAACTGGCGAAAATTTAAGTTCAGCCATCGAAAACTTCTCTGCCGCGAATGCTAGGATTAGAGACACAGATATTGCTGAGTCGAGCGCAGAGCTAGCTAGAAATAATGTTCTATCACAGGCTTCTGTTTCGATGTTGGCTCAAGCGAACCAGCAGCCAAACATGGCACTCAGACTCATTTCTTAATCAAAATGTTTTTTAATGGGAAAAGTTAGTTTCTCACTTTTTCCAAAATCGACCTACTCGGAAGGGGAGACCCTTCCGGGATTTTTTTTATTGATTATATAGAAAACTCTTTGGACCAGGTTTCCAAACTATAAAAAGAAAAGATCTGTTTGGCATCTAATGCAGTAATAGTAGGTTTCTCTAATATTGATAGCGCAGCTTCTGAATTAAATAAGTCACTTTCCTGAAAATGTTTCGACCTAAGGGTATCTTGTAAAAACTCTGGAATTCCATTTGGATACATCTCATCCATCGGAAAAATAAAGGGTGACTTTTTTCTATATGCTTTTTCTGCTGATAATATTCCGGTCTTTCCCATTGATTGAGCTAACAATCTCTTTTGTTGGTTTCCTGAAATAAAATATGAGGGATTTAAACTCAAACAGAACTCCACTAATCTATGATCTAGAAAGGGAACTCTTACCTCTAGACCTTGCGACATACTTAGTTTGTCTACTCTAAGAAGTGTATAGTCAGGACACCAAAACTTCAAATCTTGGGAAATAAGTCCACTATAGAACAGGTGATTTTTAAAATGAGACCAATGTTTATCTAGATTACCAGAGGGCTGTGGCTGTGATCGTCTTAAAAAACGACTCGCTTCTTCATGAGTAAAAAGACTCATTAGATGCAGATTCTGTTCCCAATGAGTATTCGAGGATAGAGCAGAAGCAAGTCTATTAGCAGCGGAAGAGCCAAATTTTGAAGGATAGGGACTGAGTTGGTTTAATATCCATCCGGGAGTATTATTTAGTATAGATGCCCCACTATTTATCATCCAGCGAGGAAATTTAGATTTCCATTGATTGATTTTAGATAAAGCCAGGTGATGAACGTATCCACCTAAGATTTCGTCTGCCCCCTCTCCAGAAAGTACAACTTTATGCGTCTGAGCGGTATGTTGCATAAGTAAGTACGTAGGAAGAATTATGCTATCACAGATAGGCTCTTCTAAAGAATTTATAATTTTGGGGAGTAGGTCGACATCATTTTCCCTAAACTGAACCAAGTGATTATTTAAGCCAAGAGACTCAGAAAATAGCCTTGCTTCTTTCGATTCATCAAGTCGCCCTGGCACCTGCATGGTATAGGTTTCCGGTTGAAACCCTAGCTTTTTCGAGGTGGCGACAATTGATGAGGAATCAATTCCGCCGGACAAAAAAGTGGCGACTTTTTCGTGAGATCTAAATCGTAGGTTCACTGAATCTAGGAGTAATTCTGTAAAATGCTCCTGGGCATCTTCTTCGGTTAAATCTAATTCTTGATGAGCTGAATTGGTCAGGCTCCAGAAAGTCTTATGATTGCAAGTACCCGTCGTATCGAATTCCATTACCGTTCCGGGGACTACCTTGAATATTTCTTTAAAAACAGTATTTTCTCCAGGGCTATAACGGAGTCGTATTTGCCAATAGAGAGAGTCTCTCTCGGCTTTTGCTTCGATCCCTGCGGCTAGTATTGCTTTTATTTCGGAGCCAAAAATAATCTTTTCAGCATCTCTAAAATAATAAAGTGGCTTTATTCCGATTCGATCACGTCCTATGAGCAGTTTTCTCTCTTGGCGATCCCATAATGCAAAGGCGAACATGCCATTAGCTTTTTGTAAAAATTCTGAACCATAATGAGCTAGCCCTTCGAGCACCACTTCGGTATCCGATTCGGTTCTAAATTTGATCCCCGACTTTTCTAAATCATTTCGGAGCTCAAGGTAGTTATAGCACTCTCCGTTCCAAACAATTACAAATCGACCTGATTGACTTTTCATAGGTTGATGAGCGATTTCTCGCAAGTCTAAAATAGAAAGGCGTCTATGGCCTAAACCTAAATTGTGGTCAAGAAAGGTATCATGGAAATCGGGTCCTCTATGAGCCAATGCTTGAGTCATAGAATTTAACTTTAAGGAGTCTACAGGTGAATTTGAAAAATTAAACTGTCCGGCTATTCCACACACGGTATGTCTCTTTTTAGAATGTATTTTCCGTTTCGATAAATCTTTTGCAGAGAATCAGAGTTAAAGGTTTCACCCGGAGGGTTTAGGTCATTGAGAGTGAAGTAGTTGGACTGAGGAACATATCTCACAAAGTATTCATCACCATAGCAAAGCTTAATTAGACTATTCTCATTCGCCACAATCTCATCTAATACAGACAAAGAGGCGTTGAACGAAATAATTCTTTTAAATGGAACCTTTGATCTTCGGACGCCAACGACCAATAGCGAGCGTATCAGTTTTTTTGCCCATTTTGCCAAGAAGGCATTCCAGCCGATGGTTAACATAAATAAGCGAAATAATATCCACTTCATTGGAGTAAAGGACTTATCATTATAGTAGTTGGCGAAACCACTAACCTCAATTTGATTATCTTGGACATCTATTTTGTATTCAAGATCGATCCATTGGGGCGTAATCTTTTCGCCACGATTAGTGATTGCAAGCCATCCCGAATCTATAAGCAGTGGATTACCTGAAGGCAAAGAGAAACATTTAATAACCCCTCCCTTTCCTAGGTTTACAACACAGTACCTATTTTTATCTTTGTGCACATAAATTTTTGCCTCTATAAAGTTCAATGAAATGTCATTCGAGCTTTCATAGGGCAATGGTTCAATAGAGTCTGAAATTTTATTTTTGAAAGATATCTCATAGGCTTCAAAGTAGTCTTCTAGCCTGTAATTGAGATAGTGATCACTTTGTTGCTGTGGCACAATCATTCTATTCAAGGAAAGGCCTTGTCTTCCCCAGTCTCTAATAGATCGTGCTTCAGAGAAATACTGTGACCAATATTCAAAGCCGAAAGGATAAAACATAGCTGTCTGTCGACTGCCGACAGTTCCCCCAAAAGAATGATTGGGAAAGCAAAAATAGCTACAAAAATTGAGAGCTTTTTTAACTATAGCTTCAATTCTTGGATCTTCATTCAATTGATGTATACGCGCTAAGAAACTAATTGTAGCTGCTAAATATCCAATGTCGGCACCATCATATTCTAAGAACCAGCCTTCTTCTTCGACCCAGTATGTGCAAAAGGAATCAAAACATTGTTCAAATCCTTTACGAATCTCCTCATCATTTGTGAGGTTGTAGATTTCGTATATTGGAAGCAAAGCTATGCCATAGTGATTGGCCAAAATATCCTTTTCTTCATGCTTTATCAGATGCCAGGCAGATTTCTTGGCTTTTTGTATAAAATCATTTTTTAACGAATCTGAAATATGGGGTTCAATGATGTGAAATGTTTTTACTAGTGCATGCATTAAGTAGCCAGTTGGTCCGGCCCATCCTCGTTCGTTAGGATACCATTCGTCAAACGATCCATCTGACTTTTGCAGAGTGAGAGCATATTCAAATCCAGCGATAGCCCGATTTAGAATTTTTCTATTTTTGAAATAGGTATTGCTAGGATGATCAAAAGAATAGAGATGGGCCAGGGTCTGACAACTCATTTGATATATTGAGGAGGGAAAATCAAAAATACGATGAAGCCAAAAACCTTTATGGAAACAGCCATAGGTTGTAGATATTGGGTTAGTGTTTTGTAAACTCAGTAGGCGTGGGACACAGGCGAACACTTCATCTAAGTATGGTTGAAAGCGAGAGGAATCATCTGAATTCATTTTTATTTATTCCTTTGAGCGCTAAGGATAGTAGCTCGGTGGCCAATCCAAAAAAGAACAAATTGAAACCAAAAATTAGAAGTAGGAAAAAAAGGTGGAAAGACTGTCTATCCAGCATAGCTTGAAAATTAAAATTTGTATCAAAAAATACGTAGCCTAGATCACAAAAAGCCAAGCCAAGAGTAATCAGTCCTGCGATAAAAAAACCTTTAAGATGATAACGGCCGCGTACAATTAGAACAGGTAAAATATAACAAATATAAGAAAAAATCGATGCGACGACTTTTGATGAACCAAACTGTCTAACATGCCAAACACTTGGAATTTCAGTTACTTTAAACCCTTTTTCAACAGCATCAATAATGGTTTCTTGAACATATGAGTGGGTACCAATCATTTCCAGCTCTTCCGGTACTTCTCTCCTCATAGCCCTTAATCCGCCATGGGAGTCGGTTAGTGGAAGTTTAGTGATCATGCGAAGAATATAGGAAAGAGCGATCGTTCCAAATCGGTTTCTCATTCTGTACTTGTATTTAACACTTCCTTTGGACAAAAAACGTGAACCAAGTACTAGGTCAGAGTTACTTTTCTCTAAAGTGGATAGAAATTTTGGAATCTCCTTCAAATCTGCTTGGCCGTCACCATCAATGCTCAGTATGACGTCGCAAGTACTTCGGGATACTACTTTAAGTGCTTTAAACATGGCATACCCGAGTCCGCGCCCCCCACCTATAATGACAATAGCTCCAAGTTTTTCAGCCACCTTTCGAGTCTCATCTCTGGAATCATCAACAATATAGATCTCATGAAGTTTATAAGGTAATTGGTCAAATACCTCTCTTATTCCATTAATTATATTTGCAATGGTTTCTGCTTCATTTTTTGTGGGAATGATTATTGAAACAAGCATGACCAATAAATCCTCAATAGATCAAAGAGTGAAAATTAGAGTGAGAAGTGGCTAATTCTGGGTACGAAAAGAAACCTAGGTTTACGATGGGGCCTTCAAACGAAAGTAGCTCAGTCATTTCTTGCTCACTCAATTTTTGGCTTCCGAGCACAATGCCTTCACAGTATGTGTCTAGTTTTTTAAGGGAGCTGGCTGGGTTTAATTGTGGTAAAGGGCAATGTTCTGTATTCAAATTAGCAATCCTATCAAAGACGTAAAACTGGGTGTCGGCAGGAAGTCGATTCATGATCGCAACTGTTGAGCTTTGTCTCACATCATCAGTATTTGGCTTAAAGGTAACTCCAATAAATCCCCATGATTTTAGATGAAATGATTCAATAAGCCGTGAGTAGTCAATTATGAGAGACTCATTGCTTTCCATTATGGAGTCGAGAAGATTAGCATTTATCTCAAATTTTTTCGAAAAGTTTCTCAAAGCCGTCAGTTCTTTTGTTAAGCAGGTTCCACCAAAGGGAGCACCAGGTTTAAAGTATTTTGCCGAGAGATTAAGGGTCTGATCTTTCACAAAAAGCTGCATTAACTTATCACCAGACACTCCAAAACAATTTGCTAGTCGTCCCATCTCATTGGCAAAGGTGACTTTGAGGGCATGGAAGCTATTGTTAGCATACTTAATCATTTCCGCGAGTTTAATATCTACAATTTCAGTTTCTGGTGGTAACAGGTTGGTTACCATTTCCTGAAGAACGCCACTATCGGAACCTAAGACACTTAAGCTAGGTGATAAAAAATCAGCAACAGCATTCCCTTCTCTTAAAAATTCAGGAAAAAAACCTACCTCATATTGGTTCGACCCAAGTGCAATTCTAGGTAATATAAGCTGCTCAATTGTTCCTGGAGGAATTGTGCTTCTGAAGAGAATGAATTGTTTTGTCTTTTGTGGAGTATTTTTAAGCGCATCTACAACTTCAAGGATATCTTTAAGATTAACATCACCATTCTCCATTGGTGGTGTTCCAACACAAACGATGTAACCCTCAACATTCTCCGAAAAAGAGGTGATTTCGTTTGAAAAGTGGAGATTAGCTTGAGTTTTGGTATCAAATAGATCTTTAAGGCCGGGCTCAGAAATGGGGAGTTTTCCAAGTTGTAGAGCTTCTATTCTATTCGTATTGGTATCCACTCCGAAGACTTGATGGTTTTTAGATGCCAAAGCTATAGCATTTACAATGCCAACATATCCAAGGCCAATTATACCAATGTTCATGTATTTTCCCCAATTATAAAGCTGTAGAGATTATACATACAGCTCTTCCAAGTAATACTTAAAAATAGAAGGGAAGGGTTGAAAAAACAGTAGTCACTGCGGCGCGAAAATCATGAGTTACAAACCGGTGGGTAACCTATAAACTCTCAAGATGTTTCACATAGCTATTTAGGTATTCAATGTTCCTATCTCTCATCGGATCATGTTGTGAAATGAGCTTTTTAAGAATCTGAATTACATCATCTTTCACTCCATCTTTATTCTCTAAATAGATGGCAAATCCTTGACCAAAACTTTCGGTCTTCAGGTCGTTGGCTGTTAGGGAGGACTCTTTCGACAATGGATTGCTTCCGTATTGTAAGATTACGGCTCTATTGTATTGAAAGTGCGCGGGTTTTTTATAGTGTCCTACGGTTAGGTCATGTAGATTTAAAGGAGAAGCGTTTGGAGATTTCCAATGAAGGTATTCCAGAGCTTCAATTATATATATGCAAGTAATATCTTGAGCCCCAGGATATATGCAAATGACTGGTTCGCCCGGGCTAATAAAGTTATTAATCGATTTTATACTCGATAGGGAGTCGAAGCGTCTAAAGTCCCTGGAAATATTTAAAGAGCTTGCCCAGTAGATATTAAACACCAGCAAAAAAGAGATAAATGTAGTGATGTAGATGCCCCACTTTAGTGGTTTACGGCACAGGCTTAAAGGTCTAAAGAGGCTCGATAGTGAGAGTGTAATACCAGTAAAAAAGGTAATAAGTGGCACGCAAAAGTACTTTGGATAGGGAGGGTATTTGATATGATGAAACATAAAATTATAACTTAATAGAACGCTGATTACTGAAGCCAATATTAGAGTGGGTCCAAGTAATTCAATTTGACGACATTTACCTGTTTTAACTTTATTGAATATTGCAATGCTGCCTAGGCCTATAGCGGCAAATACAGGCGTAGCTATCCATGGCTGATCAAAGTTGAATAATCCTAGATGCATAAAGTTGATGAGTTGAAAATTTAAAATATCTCGCTCAAGGAAGTCTGATAGAGACATGTGAATGAGTCTTGGAGCGCCACCTCCAATACTGCCAATTACAAACGGTAGGAACAATATAAGCGAAGCAATTGATGATAGAAAGATGATTCCTAGTTTCCAGAGTCCAATGTGAATGCCGAAAAACAATGCTACTGAAAGAGTGAGGGAAAGAACCAAAAATGGAGGTTGGAAGCCAAGTGATAGCAGAAATAGAGTTAGGGAGGATGTAAGGTATAGTGCCTGGTGAAATTGGCTAGTTTCCCGCTGAGATAAAAATACTATTATCTCGTATACTAGAAATGCGAGAAAAAGAAATGCGATAGCCTGCGGCCGGGCTTCGAATGAGTATTTATATATTAAGAAATTCCCAAATAAAAATATGAGGCCAAAAACAGATAAAACATGGGGAACGTTTAAGCGTCTCATTGTGTTGTAAAGAACGACATTCATCAGTCCAAAGCATAAATAATTTGGGAAGCGTATAGAAATGGGATGCTCACCAAAAAGAAGGTTTGTTAAATAGGAGAAGTAAAACCCTAGTGGGACTTGGTGGTGGCGAGTGGCTCCGACAATGGGATCAATAATTGCGTCATGCATCTGAGCAAATTCATCGCTCCAAAGACTAACGAATGATGAGGCTATACAGGCAGCGCCCAGAGAAATAAAGAAAATGGAAAAGGAGAAATAGAACTCTCTACTTGTTAAGAAGCTCCTATCTAGAGGTGATAAACTTTTTATTCGTCTTCGAATGAGAAGTGTGCTTGTAAATAATATGAAGACCAAAAGGCTTTTAGCAAAAAGGGAGTCCCTATAAATAGGGTCTAGCCAAAATTTTCCAAGATTTAGTAAGGCATAATAGGTAGTGAATAAATTTACTAAAGCCGTACAGAAAAGAACTAGAAAAAGAATGAGTTGAATTCTATTTATTAGATGATCTTGAAACTTTTCTTTTTTAATTTGCATAGGTCTTTGTTTAAGTGAAGTATCCAAGGAAAAGTAGAAAACTTTTCGGTAAAAAGTTGAACAGTAATTCTCAAATTAAATTAAAAGCACTTATTTTAATAGCCCAAATTAAGGTTTTGCACAGACTATGGTCTAGTTGTGCATAGACTATGGTCTAGTTTAGCTAGACTAGACTAAGGTTCGCCTGGACTAGACCGAAGTGTTGAGTACTGGCGCAACTGACGAATTGATTTTTCGGAGGTAAGTGGGAGTGACTGCCTATTTATCTATTCAACCGGTCAATTTGCTGGGCGCGCTCCAACATGTTCAACAAAGTCCAATAAGGACGAGTCTTAGGGGCAATTAGGTTAGGGCCCCTAAGACTAAAAAAGGAATTTTGCCAGACCATAAGGAGAGTCTTATGTCACTTAATATAACCACAAACATAGCAGCAATATCTGCACAGAAAAAAATGGCCTCTTCGCAAAGAAATTTGCAGAAGAGTTATGCACAACTATCAAGTGGTTCTCGAATCACAAAGGCGGCTGATGATGCCGCGGGATTGTCGATCAGTGAAAACTTAAAATCGACCATTCGAGGATACACTCAAGCCAAAAGAAACGCCAATGATGGTATATCCATGATTCAAGTGGCTGAAGGTGGATTGTCAGAAGTATCTAATATCCTTACTCGATTGCGAGAGTTGGGGGTTCAGGCCGCTTCAGATACTGTCGGAGACCGTGAGCGAGGCTTTATCAATAAAGAGGTAAACCAGTTGCTCAACGAGGTACAGCGTATCTCAGAGTCCGCTCGATTTAATGGAACAAATCTCCTCGATGGATCAGGAGAGGAATTTGCCTTCCAAATCGACATTAATAACGATGATTTTAAAGATAGAATCGGTTTCGATGCTTCAAAGCAGAATGTTCAAATTAGCGAGCTTGGCATTGATGGATTTGATTACTCAGAAAAAGATGGTGCGCGAGAAGCATTAAGCGTACTGGAAGAAGCACAGAAAAACGTTAACGAACATCGTGCAACGTTAGGGGCTCTTCAGAACAGATTAATTTCGACCACAGAGAACTTAGGCACAGCGATAGAGAACTTCTCCGCCGCTAACGGCCGAATTCGAGATACAGATGTAGCATCAGCGAGTGCTGAATTAGCTAAAAACAACATCTTGAACCAGGCTTCCATTGGAATTTTAGCGCAAGCTAACAATTCACCAGCTCAAGCCCTTCGCTTGATCGGTTAATATTCGGATTTAGATTTGGGTGAAACAAGCTCTCCTTTTTCGCCCAGGACCTAACCACACGCTACCCAAGGGGTTTCCCCTTGGGTTTTTCAATATCTTCCATCCATAAAATCATTGATTTCGACAGCAAATAGAAGAGAATAAAACCTTAAAAAAAGGATTTTCATGAAAGCTCTACTCTGTTTGTTAAGTACTTTAGTTTTTAGTTTATCAAGCTGGTCTGCTCCCAAGGCCTACTACGACGTGAATGATAATTTTATTTTTAAAGACCATAGAATTGTAGTGGATGGTAAAGAAGTTCATCTGACTCTTTTGGGATTTTCGGGTCTGTCGGAGGCAATGGCCTCAGACCCCATCGCAAAAAAATATGCAGAACAGTATGAATGCTATAGCACTTGGGCTGGAGGCCTTGTCCTCGGTGGAGCTGCTCTTGCCATCGCTTATTCTTTACTCGCTCAAAACGATACAGATAGTAGCGGAGACAAAGTATATAATGCGGAAACGGCTTGGGCCATTTTTGGATTGGGATTTATCCCTGGAACAATTATGGGTGGAAGAGCCGGTGTAAAGCTAACCCGAGCGATCAATCAATATAATGGGGTTACTGCTTCAGAAAAAGTGCCATTTAAGGATGATGGGACAAATATTGAGGAAGCAGAACCCGAGACGGTCGAAGACTCTTCAAAGCTCTATTTAATTCCTACTTTTAATGGATTTGGTTTGGCATATACATTTTAGTTCGTAGTCAGTAGGAGACTAAAATTAAAAAACAATACCTCTATATTCTGTTTTTACTAGTTTTGATGGGACTAGGTAGTCTGGTTACTTTTTTCTCAACCGACTTTTATATTTACCTTTCCATGGGCAAAGGGTTTATTACGTCAGGCCAATCCTTATTTATAGATGCTCAAAGTATAGGTTTCAAAGGCACATTTATTGCTTTTAATGTCTGGATGTTTTCCCTTTTTGTTGGGCTGGTGGATAGTTTGTTTGGGCCCTGGGGCTCAGTAGTATTTAGGGCACTACTATTGATATTCCCAGTGGGGCTTCTGTTTTACTTTTGCACAAAAAAATTAAAAATTTACGAGCCAGTGAGTTTCTTTATTTGTATTTTTGCAGGACTCTGTATTTTGACTCGTGTCCAAATGAGACCTGAGATTATATCTTACGGCTTTTTGGTCTACTTCGTCATGACCCTTGGGCAGATGATTGAACAAAAGGAGCTGAAAGGTCTCTTCCTATTGCCCTTACTTCAACTGATTTGGGTGCAAAACCATTCGACCTCTTATTTTGGTGTTATTGTTTACTTTTCCTTCTTTATACATTGGTTTTTTCTACATATTAAAAGGGAAGTTCAAGATCGAGAGGCTTTGCGAAAGGTTTCATTGGGATTAATGTTGATTTCAGTAGCTAACTTTCTATCACCTCATTTGTTTGCAGGTGCACCTCTTTCAGGAAGTAAACTCTTTGACAATCCATGGGCACCTTATATTGAGGAATATTCAAATTCACTGCATTTTGTGACTCCAATCCAATATGTAATTATCCCTCTGATTTTTGTTTTATTGCTCTGGGGATTTTATCGTCGCAAAATTTTTATTTTCTTACCCATTATAGTTTTTGGTTTGGCTTACATTCCCTACGCTAAAATGATGCCACATTTTGGAGTGTTGCTAGGATGTTTGTTTGCTCTGGAATACAAGTCATTAAGACATTTTTTGGCCTCAAGAATCCAACCTGTATACCTACAAGTTTTGGCGATTCTTACCGTGATAGCTATTAGTGTGCAGTTGTTGGCCATAACCAACTCGACTTACAGGAATTTTGTTTTCTCTTATGAAGATCCGTATAAGAGCCCAATTTTTCCGTACGAGGTAACGGATTACATCAATACATATATAGATGGGGGTAATGCCTTTTGTTCTCTGGTAGCCTGCAGTTATTTATTGGCAGATACCAATAGTAAATTGGATGTGTACATTGATTCCAGACTCAATGTGCTTTATCCCTTTGAGCACTTTAAAAAATATCGTGAAGCACTGGTAAATCAAAACGCCTTAGATATTTTACTCGTCGAGGAGGCCATCGATTGGATTGTTGCTCGCAGTGACTGGCCGGAGCGGCTCGCTGATACAGCTTCTTCTTCCGAGCTGGTCAACGTTCGATTTATTGGACAAAGCCATATTTTATTTTCTGTAAACAAGGTGCAAACACCTACAATGACTAGCCTCATTTATGATCCCGCATGTGTGGAAACTGCGTCTTCTGAGGAACTGGATCGAGAGTTGGATCAGGTGAGTTCCGGTAATGGGGGGAGTCCTAGACTCCGTTCTATGGTGGAGTTAGCTAAAAAGTACCTAGCTTCTAAAGAGGGACAATCGAGCATTGCTCACGGCGAAATTATGTCTGTTTGGGAGCTTAGGTTAGCGGCATATATAATGTATAAGAAGCAACAGTATGAGGCTTCAAATAATTTAATTCGAAGCATAGGCGGTTCAAGGCGAATCAAAGACTACTATTTAATGGCCAAGAACTTCCAAGCTTTAGGCCTGTCGAAGAAGTCATTTATAGCCATTTCAAGAGTCGATAGTAATTATCTAGCAGATTCAGTCTATAAGCATGAGCAGCAGATTAAGATGCTCAAGGGCTTGCTCAACGAGGTCTCAAGTGATCTTACAGCTCAGGTGCAGACATCTATAGATAGATTAAATGAGCGTTTGAAATTGATAAGCCATACACCAAAACTCGAAAAAGTGCGGTCCTGTGTGGACTGGTCTAGTCTGTAAATTTAAGAATCTAGCTAGCCCAAAGGTAGATAGGCCTGTTGATTTCTGACCAAAAGCTAGCGACTAGAGTCCAAATATTAAAACCATAGTCCAGAAACCTTCCTACCTTAGTCCAGAAAGACAGGACTCGACTTATGTTTGCCCGGACCCGGCCGAAAGGTCTTGTGTGAGCGGCAGGACTAACGATCTGTCTAGTCGAGTCGAGGCGAGTGACTGCGCCTGGATTCCTATAAGACTGATGGAATTCGTTTGCCCAAAGCTCCAACATGTTTAAACACCCTGCCTGCTGGCGCCCCTGAGACTTGGAATGTGGTTAGGACAAGTTTCGGGGGTAATGGGACTAATAAAGGAGAGTAAAATGTCACTAAATATTACAACAAACCTGTCGTCCATCGCGGCACAAAAAAAGATGGCTCAATCGCAACGTGGATTACAAAAGAGTTTCGCTCAGTTATCTAGTGGGACAAGAATCACTAAAGCTGCAGATGATGCTGCCGGCCTATCAATCAGTGAAAACCTCAAATCAACGATCAGAGGTTACACTCAAGCAAAACGAAACGCCAATGATGGTATGTCAATGATTGCAGTAGCAGAAGGCGGATTGGGTGAAATCTCAAACATCCTAACGCGTTTACGCGAGCTAGGTGTTCAAGCCGCTTCAGATACTGTAGGCGAAAGAGAAAGAGGCTTTATCAATAAAGAAGTTCAACAATTGAAAAGTGAGGTTGAGCGTATTGCCACTAACACACGTTATAACAGCACAAATCTACTTGATGGAACCGGTGAAGAGTTTGCCTTTCAAATTGATATTAATAATGATGATTTCAAAGATCGAATTGGGTTCGATGCGTCCGCCCAAGAGGTGACTTTGGATGCTCTAGGAATTGCTAGCTTTGACTATTCAGATAAAGACAGTGCACGAGAGGCGTTGGCAGTTCTAGAAGATGCTCAAACAGATGTGAATGGACATAGAGCTACACTAGGTGCTTTACAGAATAGATTGATTTCTACAACAGAGAACCTTGGAACAGCCATCGAAAACTTTTCTGCTGCAAATGCTCGAATTCGAGATACGGATGTGGCTGAATCTAGCGCGAACTTGGCGACCAACAACATCTTGAACCAGGCTTCGATTTCGGTCTTGGCTCAAGCGAATCAACAACCAGCACAAGCGCTCCGACTTATAGCTTAAATTTAAATGGGGTGGGGGGGATAACTCTCCTCCCATCCACCCAGTACCTAACCCTATAGACTTATAAGAGGTGGCGTTTGCCACCTCTTTTTTATAGACGAAAGTCCTGAAAAATCTTAGGCACCTTTAAGTTTCTATAAATATCTCCGATTTAGATTACGAGATGAATATAAAATCAGTTGCGAATACTATAAACGCCATTGAAAACACTCAAAAGGCCTCTGAAAAGAAGGCGGTCAAATCCGAGTCCAGCCATCAAGATCGTGATGCTGATGGGCGAAGGCAACAAGAACATGCTCCTGAAAAAGAATTTCTAAGTGATGAGGAAGTAGCAAAAGTTCTTGAAGCCATTAAGCAGTTTCCAGGGATTAAAGATAACCATCTCAATGTCTCTGTCGATCGGGTAGGTGATCGTGTCTTTTTTATTCTTACCGATTCTTCATTGAAGGTGGTTCGAAGAATGACAACGGCGGAAGCCTGGAATTTCGTAGCAAAGGACAAAGAGTCCAACGGTCATATTTTAGATAAAGCCATGTAAAAAACTAGTCTAACGTCTTTTAGTGGATTCAGCTGCAATACAGATAGGTTTCCGGTTAAATTTCCGGCTAAAATGTGCTGTAGGAGCCACTTTCCGGCAAATTATTCCTTGTCCTAATGTCCATGGCATTTAATTGACTCACAGTAGCTCCTCAAACTGCGGCAAAATAAAAGATGTAGGGATAACCTTGTGTCAGGAGGACTTAGGTGCCTGCTATTCAGTTTGGAGGAATGGCGTCAGGACTACCGCCGAATATTGTTGAGCAATTGGTAGAAGTTGAACGCATTCCCATTAAAAACATGGAAACCAAGAAGATGAAGTCGGAAGCTCGTCTTAAATTGGTGAATGAGTTAGATGAGGGTATGAATAAGATCAAAGACTCTATCGGAACTCTTGCATCCGTCCGTGGTTTTAATGATTACAAATTAACTTCAGGGGATAACAATATCGTAAGTGGTACAGTGGATCCCAATTCAGCAGCTTCGGGAAGCTGGAATATTGAAGTGGTTGAATTAGCGCAAAAAGCAGCGGCGATTACCAATGGTTTCCCGGATAAAGATAGAACCGAAATTGGTACAGGATATTTTCGTTTTGAAACTCCAGATGGAGATCGAGAGGTCTACATTAAAGGCAATACCTCCACGCTGGAAGGAGCAATGAATGCTATTAATAGAGCCAATCTTGGAATACGAGCCAGTATAATTAATGATCGCAAAGATTCGGACCGTCCATTTAAGTTGATGCTTTCTGGGGAGAATGTAGGTGGGGAAAATAGAATTGAATATCCGACCTTATACTTTTTAGATGGAGATCAAGATATCTACTTCGATGAAGAACGTGAAGCAAAAAATGGCTTGATCAAAGTCGATGGTTTCGAGTTCGAAGTGGACAGCAATCAGCTGACAGACATTATTCCTGGCGTAACAGTTGACCTTAAGCAGGCGGCACCGGGACGTCAGGTCAACGTTTCCGTCAGTGAGGACCGAGAAGTTGTTAGCGGTAAGGTAAAAGAATTTGTAGATGCTGTTAATGGCGTGCTTAGCTTTATACAAAATCAAAACCGACTTACGGAAAACACAGACACCAGTCAAACTCTGGGTGGTGATGGACTATTAAGATCCATAGAGAACCGCTTTCGTAGGTTACTTCAAGGCAGTGTTGTTGGAGTAAGTGGATCAGTAAATCGGCTTAATCAAATAGGGATTGAATTCAATAGAAACGGTACTTTGACGTTTTCACAAGAAAAATTCGATGGAGCATTAGCTGCTAATCCGGATGGAGTTCAGCAATTCTTTGCGGGTGATGGCTTTGCCACAGGATTTATACCTTCTCTTAAAAGAACAATAGCGACAGTTCAGGATCAAGTTTTTGGGCCGATCACTGTGCGTAAGAAGGCTCTGCAAAATAAAATCAGACAAATTGACGATCGTATTGGTCAAAAGGAACGACAGTTAGAGAAAAAAGAGCAAAGTCTTAGACGTAAGTTTGCAAATTTAGAACAAAATATGTCTAGGCTAAAGAACCAGATGAGCCAAGTTGGCGCTATGGGCGGCGGCGGTGGAGTGATACCGGGCTTAGGTTAAGAGAGTTTTAATTTATAAAGGTTTTATTTTGAAACACCGAGTAAGTAAATAGAGAAACAAATAGGGGCGGCAATGAAAAATCCTTATCAGCAGTATAAGAAAACAAGTATAGAAAGCGCGAGCAGAGAAAAGCTATTGTTACTCATGTATGAGGGAGCAATTCGTTATACAAAGAAAGCAAGAATAGCTATTGAAAATAACGATATTGCCGAACGTGGGCTTAATATTGGTAAAGCTTACGATATTATCCTCGAGCTGAATAATACCCTTGATCATGAAGTGGGTGGAGAGATTGCCATCAATCTTGAGCAACTCTATATGTTTCTAACGGACCGACTTACCGAAGCAAATATTAACGCCAAAGTAGAGCCTTTGGACGATGTTATAAAGATTTTGCACACATTGTATGACGGATGGAAAAAAGCTATTGAGCAACTTAAAAAACAAGAAAACACAGCGGATAAGCTGTAAGGGGGTTCGAGAATGAGTTACGTAAAGGATTTACTAGTAGAAAAGAACGCTCTTTTAGAAAAGTTTTTACATATCAATCAAAATGAAATCACTCTTATGTCGGAGAGCAATTTCGATAATTTAGAGAACTTCTATCATTCTCGAGATTGTATCCTTGATATGATCAAAAAGATCGATGGGAAGCTGGATGAACTCAGTCGTGGCCATTTAACTCCAGAGGAGTTGAGTCGAGAGGAAAAGGCCGAGATACTAATTCAAATGGATCAAAAAAATGATTTAGTACAGAGGATTTTAACGCAGGATTTGCAGATTCTTTCTGCTATTGAAAAAGAGAAGTCTCGTATTATTGTCGATCTTAGAAGTACCAATAAAAACAAAAAAGCCATTGGTTCCTATAAGTCGGACATCAAACCTACGTCTACTATAGATGAAAGTGCATAAGGACTATCGTCCTGACAAATCATTGACGAAAAAAAATGAGGAAAGTCAAAATCACGTTGTTGGCTTTCCTCAGTTCCAACAGATCTACTGACATCATGGCACTGAGTTTGCTCCTTATAATCATTGGAGGATCTTACTTATGGCCGGTCTTGAAAAAGAAAACCAAAATACAATTCAGTTGCTAGACGAACCGCCAATGGAAAATCGGATGGAAGTGAGAGGGACAATCCCATCTTACTTAGGCGAAGAGAGCAGACAAAGAATCATTAAAGCCTTCGATAGGGAATCAGAGGCATCAGTTCAGTCGGGCGTTGAGCAAGTCATGGGAAAAGCTCAAGTTGCGGAAATGAACCTTTTAAAAAATGCCCGGTTGCTTGTGGCCAATACGGAATATGATCTTGCTATGAAGCTAATCCGAGAAAGTCTTGCCATCAACTCTAAGAGTGGAGAGGCCATAAAGTTGTTAGGCCAATGCTTCATGGGTAAAGGCAAGGTGGCTGAAGCCATAAGGTGCTTTAGGTCTCTTGTAGATATTGAAACCAGCTTCGATAGCTTAAGCATGCTTGCCAGTGCTTACTATGATCAAGGAGATGATCATAGTGCTTTGGATTTTTATATGAAGTCCTTAGAAATGCAGGTTTTCGATGATTCTCTTCTCTTCGACATTCATAAGAACATAGGGAATATTTACGTAAAATCTGGGGATTTTCAATCGGCGAGAGAGCATTATGGTAAGGCCTATACTATGAACCCTGACTCTGCGGCTTTACTTGTAAATTTTGGCACTCTCGAGATACAGAAAAATGAATGGGAAAATGCCATTAACTTTTTTAGAAAGGCTGTAACCTTAGATCCTAGTTATGACAACGGATGGATGGGTTTAGCCATTGTTCACCGGGAGTACGGTGATTTCGAGTTGTCTTGGGCAAACATAGAAAAGTGTTTAGATTATAATCCCAACAATAGTGTCGCCTTAAGGTTGGCTCTGGAATGGTCCTTCAAAGACAAGAAAACCAGTCGGATGGTAAGTCGACTCGAAGACTATTTGGATAATAATTCTGGAGACTTTGAGGTCTCATTGTTACTTGCCAATCTATATTACGAGTTGGGGCAAATAAAGTTCGCACAAATCGAAATAAATAGATCACTACATTTAAACCCAGAAAATGTAGAAGCCGCTGAATTAGCTACCCTGATAAAGCAGGCGAGCGAAGTATGAAGAAGAGAAGAGTTCAGATCGAAAACTCCAAATCAGGTTTACCTATCCTGAGATTGATGGGGCGATTTATATCGTCGCCAACAGATCCTCAGCGTGAAGCTGAAAAATGGTATATTCGAAATCAGGATCTTTTTCATGCGGATACAATCATTGTTTTGGGAGCTGGATCTGGATATCACATTATGGAGCTCATTCGCCGGCGTCCGGAGAAAAAAGTTTTGGTTATTGAACCCTTTAAAGAGGTTGTTAGAGCCGTAAAGGAAATTCATCGTCATATTTTTATGCTGGGAGCAGAGTTTATAAACATTAGTAGTATCGATGAAATCTATAACAATAATTCCATTTGCGAAGCACTCAGAAATCATTACTCCGTTGTGGACTACAATCTAAATGTCTATAGAAATGAATTTCTAAATTTTGAACTCATTGAGTTTTTGAACGCTAGGTCTCTTGAAGGACTTCGGTTTGTGGCTGGGTTACGTGGATATCTAGATGAGTATGACGAGCAAGAATATGACGAAATTTTGGAAACCAAGGTGGATTTACTAAGTATCAATAGTGTTGAAGAATTGTCTTTCGATCCTTTTAATTCTGATGAACTTAAGTGGAAGAAGAGAATTTTGTCTAAGCTTATTGGGGGAAATGGATGAATAAGCCCATATTGATAGTTCAACTTCTTCGGCTGGGAGACATTGTAATGTCTGCCCCCGCCATTTCCGACTTAAAACGCAAATATCCTGATAGACCCATTCATTTGTTAATTGATGCTTCTTTCCATCACGTTAAATCCATAATAAGTGATGTGGATCGGGTTATCCTTTTTAGAAGGAAATTGTATCAAAAAATGATGGGTGAGGCCCAGTTTGCAATGTTTGGTGCTTCTGATCTTCTTGAAAAGGACTTGCGCGAAGTTTTAGAACAAGAATATTTTCATGTCTACAATTTTTCTCATAACAAAATTTCTGCTGATATAATTGCTAAAGTTCGGTCGGAAGAAAAATTCGGAATTATTGGAGAAGAAGACAACTATGTTGTGAGCGGATCTTCCTTTAGGAAATTAAATCAATCATCCGAAGCATTGAATCAAACCGATCTTCATTATGTTGATTACCTGAGGCTGGCCGTGGGTGGAGAAAGAGTTCCACTTGATAAATGTTTGCGATTCGAATCTACGGAGCGAGTGGATTCCTATATAGATAATGCTGAGCATGGATATGTGGTCGTTCAGCATGGCACCAGTGATATCAAAAAAACCATTCCGAAGGATTCATTGGCTAAATCGATTAAGTTATTTAGATCGTTAAACAAGAATGTAAGAGTGGCTTTTGTATGTGCTCCTTCTGAAAATGAAGAAATGCAGAGTTTTGTGAATGAGTTTCTATCAGATTTGGGTGGAATTGATGTTTTGGACTACAACCTAAACGACGCAGCCTATTTGTTAAGTCGTGCTAAAGTACTTCTTACTGTCGATACCAGCATTAAGCACATAGCCTCTATGGTGGGATGCCCTATTCTTGATATAGGTTTGGGAGGGGCAAAAAATGCGTTTACAGGTGCCTATAGCTCTAAGGCATTGTCTGTGACTCCGAAAGTGGATTGCTATCCATGTGCCCACTCTTCTCAATGTCCTCATTCAGAAAGACTTTGTGCTACGGAAGTGGAGGGCGAGTTTATAGGACTTCTTTTGTTTAAGTTTTTAGACCAACCCAGTGACATCGGTGTGCTTGCCGAGGAGTACTCAGATAAAGTGGAGCTGAGACGTTCCTTTGTAACACGATTTGGTTACTACTCATGTGTGCTGGATGCCGATAATAGTAAAGTTGATTTAGAAGAATCGCTTCAAAAATGGATGAATTGGTTGAGTCATTACGATTCAAAAGACCTAGAAGCAAGAACGGGGTCGTTGGCGATAGAATTCTTTAACCTTTTAGTGTCAATGTACGGTAGGCAACATCTCGACATAATTAAGGATCAGATCAATGACATTATGGCGAAATACATCACTCTTCTGAGTGATCTACAGGCCAACTTGGGTGGCACGGACTATTCAAAACTGTATTTTGATAAAAAGAGGATTGAACGGCAAATTAGATTTCTGCAGGCCTTCACAAAAGAGCTGAGCTGGAGTTCCGATGAGAGCTTTGAAGGTAATTCTTTAGATCATCAAAATATTCAAGTGATTCGCAGTTTGCAAAACACAACTCAATCTGTGAAGTCACGTTTAGAGTTTGGTTTAAAAGTTCTTAGGAATCTTCAAACAAGCATACTGGAGAGTAAATATGAAATCATTAGGAAGTAAAAGGAATCTAAAAGAAGCCTTAGCGCGATTAGAGGATTCCGCTCTAAAGATCGTAAATTCACGTGGCTATACAGATGAAGTGGCTCGGCTTAAATGTTTAGCAGAACTTATTAGGGAGCAATTTAAGAATGAAAATACTAGTAATTCAACTCGCACGGTTCGGTGATATTCTACAAACCGCTCCGGCGATCAATGCACTGAAGAGATCTCGACCGGATGCTGAGGTGCATGTATTGTTACGATCTCGTTTTTCAGCAATGGGTCGATTTATAAAAGGTGCGGATCGAGTGCTATCGTGGGATACCCAGAGCATTCTTGGACCTTGTATGAAGTCCGAAGATGGAGCTGCGGCCTCTTTGGGATTGCTCGAAACTGAACTGGAAAATTTGAAGCGTGAAAGTTACAGCGAAGTTTATAATCTTAGCTATTCTCCTTTCTCGAGTTTTCTTACCTCTCTTGTTAGTAATGATTCCACTAGAGTTTTTGGGTATTCAAGATATGTAGACGGATTTTTAAACATTCCGGATGAAACGAGCCGATACTTTTACACACAGGTAGGAACAGATCGGCCTAATCGTGCTCATTTGGTGGATGTGTTTTCTGCGACTTTAGATGTTCATCTCAAAGAGTCGGATAAAGCCCTTGATCTTCAATGGCTTGATAGCAATTTATTGAGTCGATTTAGCAATCTTTCGTTGGGGAAATACATTCTCATACATGTGGGTGCCAGCGAAGAGCATAAATCTGTTTCAGTTTTCAAATGGAAACAGATTATTAGAAAAATCTGCCGCTCTGTAGAGGGGGTGCAGGTTGTATTGGTGGGAGTTGATGGCGAGCGAGAACGGGCCAATGAGATCCTTCAGGGCGAAACTTTTGAAAATGTAATTAATTTGGTAGGCGAGACGGAGTTAACCGAAATATTTGCCATTGCCAATCACGCAAAGTTGGTCATCGGTGGTGATAGTTTATGGGTGCATGTGGCCTCAATTGTTGGCAAGAAATGCTTAAATCTCTCCTTTTCAACCGTGAATTTTTGGGAGACGGGTCCCTGGAGTCGAGGCAGTGAGGTGCTGTATGCGGATCATGAGCATGCGCTTTCATCTGACCAGGTGGCTGAAAGAGTGCATGCAATGTTTACCGGTGATAAAAGTAAACCAGCTCCACTGACGGTGACACTTTCAGATACAGTAGAAATGTTCGAAGGACCTGGTGCGATCCCTAGTTTTCAATGGGACCTCATTAAAGCGCTCTACCTGGGGCATGAATTTCCAGAGAGCCCTTCAGAAGTTTTTGATCTTTCAATCATTCGATTGGCGGAGCTAACAGCACTTGCTCTCGAGAATATAAATTCTATTCGCGAAGGTAATGGTGATATAAATGTGGCTTCACAGATTCTAAATAATGTCGATCAGTTGGTGTCTTCCGTGGCACACAATTGTGTAGAGGTTCAGCCCCTAATCAGATGGTTTCAAGGAAATAAGTCGTTAATCCCTCCGGGTTCTATTGATGAGATTATTTTTAATACTGAGAGTTGTTTCGCCCAATTGTCTGGTGTGCTCAGTTGGTATCTAGAAAAACAAGAACTAAAAAACAAGGAAGTGTCCCATGCAAAGTATTAGTTGGGAGAGAGATGAGTTACAGGTTCAATTCGGCAGTTGCTCGAAATTATCCGAGGTGATTGATCTTATTGAACAGGATTGCTGGAACAAGGGACATGTGGTCTGTCAGGTTTGTTTGAACGGCTCCATTTTATCTGAAGAGGATGAGGTGCGACTTGCGGAATCCGGTCTGTCGGACATTCAGTCCATTGAGGTGAAGATACAATCCGTGAATGAAGTTCTAACGAGAACGAAAATGGATATGGAAGCTTGGGCTCAGAAAGCCATCGATTTTTGTGAACGATGTGTAAAGTGTTTGCAAGAAGGGCAGTTGGAGTGGGTGAACACTCATTTTGTGGATTTGGCAGAAGGGCTGAATTGGTATGTCGAAAGTTTGTATGTCGTTAAAAGTTCAATCCGGACATTAACAGAAAATCAAAAGATCGACGATTCTTGGATCAAGGCGGAAAAGCGCTTTCATGCTACGGTAAAAGAGATGGTTACAGCTTTTGAGGGACAAGACTACATTCTCTTACAGGATGTCATGGAGTATGACTTGCCGGATATCTTAAATAAATGGCTTGAGCTTTTAGATACAGAAGTTAAAATGGAGGTCTAAATGGCCTTCGTTTATGAATAAATCGTCATCTATTTTAATTGTTGGTCACTCTAATAGGGTGGAATCTTCTATTTTCGAACAGCTTTCAGGTTCGAAACTCATTGTTACGACTATGGATGACTTCCTTGATGAACTTAAAAGCCAAAACCCCGATATCATCTTTTTTTGTGGACCCATTTCAGACATTGAAGACGAAGAGCTAGTTAAAATTGCTCACACCCAACAGAGAGGTCGAATTACCATTTGCTATCGACCCCAATGGGAAGACGGTGCCATCATTCATTTTAAAAATAACTATGGTACTAATGTCTTCTTGGACGACGAGAGCTTAGATGATTTTGGGCCTATCGTGGAGAAGGGGTTACAGCTCGCTCGATATTATCATGAGAGAGAAGGCCTCTTTAAAAAGTTAAAAAGTCAGAACTTGGAGTTAGAAGCTCTCACTGTGAATTTAGAAAATGTTGTTGAGGAGCGAACAAAAAACACTCTTGACCAGAAACAAGAAGTGGAAGAAGGAGTGAATAAAATCCGGGGGGTGATCCGGTTTGTAAAAGAACTTTCTTCTCAGGTGGCTTTGGAGGAGACTCTTCTTCTTATAAGAAATGATCTAAAAAGATTTCATAAGATCAATCAATGTATTCTGGCTGTGTCGGACTACAATTTAAATAATAGTTTGTATTATTATAGAAGAGGTTCTGTAGTTGATCATCAAGCTCAAATGCGATGGTCCGATATTCAGATGATCCGTATAAACTCTTTAGATGACCAAAAGTATTTGGCTGATGAGTTGGGTATGCCTATTGGTCAAGTGATCAGTGTTTCATTGGGAGGGGCCGAGCCAGCTAAAGACACGCCCATGCCTGTACTCTATTTTGAACACTCAATGACCTTTGATGAGATTGATGAGTTTGTGGATTATATTTCCTTTCGCCTGCAAGCCATAAGCATAACCGTGGATCGAATCCTTTTACAAAATGAAGTGAGGAATGTTTCCTATATGTGGGAGCGGACTTTCGATAGTATCGATAACCCCGTGGCCATCATCAATAGAGATTTTCAAGTTTTAAGGGCCAATCAGGAGTTTTTTAGTCGCTCAAAATCCAAGTACTGTTTTGAGTCTATCGCTGAAGCCGATGAAGTCTGCCAAAACTGTCCGGTTGAGAAAGCTGTGCGAACAAATGTACATCAAGGTGATACGGTTTTATTTCAAAATAAATCCTACGAGGTTCACTCCTATCCCATTATTGATAGAGCCAGTCAGGCCGTTTCGGCGGTGGTAAACCATTACATCGATATGACCGAGGCGAATGAGCTTCAAGGATTACTGGTGCAGAATGAAAAGATGTCGGCCATTGGTCATTTGGCAGGACATATTGCCCATGAGCTAAATAATCCACTGACAGGAATTCGATCTTTGGCGCAGTTGGTTCTTGAAGAGGAGCCGTTGTCTGAAACCATGCGGTCCGATCTCACAGAAGTGGAAAAGGCCTCGGCTCGCTGCCAGAATATCATTAAGAATCTTTTAGAATTCTCATCCGATAAAGAAACCAGCGAGGAGCAGGTGGCCTCTCTATCTGAAATTGTAGAGAAGACTTTACCTTTTTTAAAAACAGCCATGGGGGATTTTCGGCGAGATATTCGGCTGCTCGAAGATGGAGATGAGATCCGGTGTGAACCTCAACTTTTGCAACAGGTGATTTTTAATTTAATAAACAACGCCTGCCAGGCCATGCAAGGCTCGGGCGAACTTTCCATTGTAGAGTCCATTGAAGATGATGTTGTAAAATTGTCGGTCAAAGATTCGGGCTCAGGAATCGATTCGGCAAATTTAGAAAGAATCTTTGAACCCTTTTATACGACTAAAGAAAAGGGACAGGGAACGGGCTTAGGTCTAAGTATGTGTAAAAGGATCGTTGAGTCTTATCACGGTAAAATTTATGTTAAAAGTGAGTTGAACGTGGGATCTGAGTTTGTGATAGAATTCCCTAAAGTAAACAAGGTATAGAGATTTGGCAAAAATACTCATAGTGGACGACGAGGATATCATCCGAAGAGCTTTAGCTCGAATTTTTACCTCTGAAAAACATCAAGTGATTGAAGCTGCGGATGGGGAGCAAGCTATCGCCCAGTGGAGAGAGGTACAGCCCGATTTAGTTTTTCTAGATGTGCTTATGCCGGGTAGAACCGGAGTTCAAGTGCTAGAGGAAATGGAAGGTAATATACATTGTAAGGTGGTTTTAATGTCTGCTTACACAGGAGAATACAACCTGGAAACGGCTAAAGCACTAGGTGCCCAATATTTTATTCCGAAGCCCTTTGATGATATTCAGTCGTTAAAAAGCCTAGTTGAGGAGATTCTTGATGGCGAGTGATAATAGCGATGTGGTGGTAAAGAAAGTCCAACCCTATCCGATTTTGGTGAACTTTGATGATGAAAAGGGACAGGTCTTTGCAGGAAATATTGTGAAGCTAACCACTCATGGTTTTCTTGTAGAACTCAACGAAACCGTCGTGCGCATCCAACAAAGATTTATTTGTCGCTTCGAATTTCCAGTTATGGGCAAAGCGGTGCAGGCCAACGCTCATGTTGTTAAAACATACGATCAGTTTAGGGATCCGTCACAACCTCCAGTCAATCCTGATGGGTCTCCTGCGACAGGTTCCGTGGCCGTGAGGTTGGCGGAATTGCATTTTATTCGCCCGGATTCAGCTTTGAGGGAGTTGATTAAAAAGTTTTTAGTGGCTATTGGCCAGCTACCGCGGTAGATGCATAGGCTATGAGAATCATTTCAGGTAAATTTAGAGGGCATCGGCTGAAAGCTTTTAAGGCCAGCCATATTAGACCCACAACAGATCGGGTTAAGGAGTCGGTTTTTAACAAACTGGCCTCCCATTTAGATGAGGCCCGAGTTTTGGACCTTTTTGCGGGCACTGGAAATTTGTCCTTCGAAGCCATCTCTCGGGGGGCTGCCGAGGTGATTGCCGTTGAAAAATCACCAAAATCCGTTCAAATCATCAAAGCAAATCAGGCTCATTTGAAAGTTCAAACGGGGTTTCGGGTGGTTAAATCGGACGTTTTAAAATTTCTGGCTCAATATGAGGGCGCCCCTTTCGATTTGATCTTTATTGACCCTCCATTTACTGAAAAAATGGCAGATAAAGTCATGCTAGAAATCAGGGGCTCATCTGTGGTAGGCTCTGACTCAATAATTATGATTGAGTCCACTAAGCACGAAACCATTGGTGATGAATATGGTGATCTGCAATTATTGGATAGAAAAGATTTCGGAGACAAAAAAGTCAGCTTTTTTGAGTCCAAAAAGGAATAACTATGTCAAAAGCCATTTATCCTGGAAGTTTTGATCCGTTAACTAAGGGCCATATCAATGTCATTGAAAGGCTATCTCGAGTCTGTGATGAGCTTGTGGTACTCATCGCAAATTCTCCGAAAAAGAACTATTTGTTTTCGGCGGAAGAGCGCCATCAGATGACTCAGCAATGTATGAATCATTTAGAAAATGTCCAAGTGGATGTGTATGACGGGCTGACCGTTGAATATGCAAGTCGAATAAATGCCAATTTGATGATTCGGGGTGTCCGCGGTGCTGCCGATTTGGAATATGAGATGACTATGTCGGCAATCAATAAAAAATTACATCCAAATATTGAGACGTTGATTCTACCAGCAACTCCTGAATATAGTTTCGTGGCTTCCCGATTAGTAAAAGAAGTGGCCCACTATAAAGGGGACTTGGGGGCTCTAGTGCCTCCCGCGGTCGAAGAGGCCCTAAAAAAGAAATACAATTACTAAGCGTTCTACCTAAGGAGACGAACATGCTATCGCAAAGAGCTAAAGGACTTAAGCCTTCTCCCACACTGGCATTGGCCGCAAAGGCGAAAGAGCTAAAGGCGGAAGGTAAAGATGTAATTAGCCTCTCTGTGGGAGAGCCGGATTGGGATACGTTTGAGTCGGTTAAAAAAGTAGGGATGGACGCCATAGCCAACGGGCAAACAAAGTACGCTCCTTCTAATGGAACACCTGAAATTCGACAGGCCATTGCCGATCAATTTAAAAATGATTTTGGGATTGAGTATGCTCCCAGCCAAGTGACGGCAACTGCTGGGGCTAAGTTTATTGTTTTTGCGGCACTACAAATGCTAGTGGACTCCGGTGATGAGGTTTTGATTCCTGCTCCCTATTGGGTGAGTTACCCCACCATGGTGGAGTTGGCTGGCGGAATACCCCAAGTGGTGGTGTGTGATAAAAAGTTAAATTTTAAACTCTCTGCTGAGAAATTAGCGGAAACCATCAGTTCTAAAACTAAAGTGATCATTCTTAACTCGCCTTCTAATCCTACGGGTAACATGTATTCCGAGGAAGAGTGGAAGGGCATCGCTCAGGTTTTAAAAGACCACCCTAATACAGTGATTCTGTTGGATGATATCTATAACCGGTTGGTGTTCAATGAAAGAGGTCTTGCGCCGCACTTTTTGGAGGCAGCTCCTGAATTGAAAGACCGAACTATTGTTATTAATGGAGCTTCTAAGGCCTATTCAATGACAGGTTGGCGTTTGGGTTGGGCTTTGGGGCCAGAAAAGCTGATCGCCGCCATGAATAAGTATCAGAGTCAGTCGGTGAGTTGTGCCAGTGGTTTTACGTTGGCGGCGGGGAATCATGCTCTTCGACATGGTGATGCTGAGTTGGGAGAAGCGGTAGCTAAGTTAAAGACTCGAAGAGATTTTGTATACGAAGAGCTTTCCAAAGTGGACGGCCTGGAAGTGGAGCCACCTGAAGGTGCTTTTTATATTTGGCCCAATGTAAGCTCCTTTTTAGGTAAATCCTTTAAAGGTAAGAAGCTTGAAACCACTCGTGAGATTTGTGCGGCTCTTCTTGAGGATCAAATGGTTGTTACCGTTCCTGGAATCGAGTTTGGCTTAGATGGCTATTTACGAATTTCCTATGCTCTAGAACAAGATCGCATGCAGGAAGCCATTCAGCGTATCAAAAACTTCCTTTCAGCCATCGACTAGAGGTAATTCTCTTCCCTAACCGAACAAGGGTTTATGTGGGTCTAAAAGGTGTAGGCCCACAGTCTACTATTGGGCTTTCGTCCAGTTGTTAAAACTAGTCCCTGAGACCCGCCAGTTTAGATGGTAAGATCTGAATATTACTGGGATTTTTCAAAAGAGGTAAGGAATGACCTGGTTATTGGTTGTTACGCTCATTTTAAATGTAATTTTATTGGCTGCTGTCATCATACTTTGGAAAAGAAGTTTTGGAAGTCCAAAGGATGATCCTAGGTTGAGCCGTGGGTTGCAGTTGTTGCAAAGTAAAATCAGTGTGCTTGAAGATCTTTCGGATCGTACCGATCGACAGGTGAAGCAGCTGATAGATTTGATGGAATCTAAAACAAGACAGATTCAAAAAAAGATCAATCACTCGGATCAACAAATTCAAAAAATTGATCAGTCTATGCGTAAAAGTTTAGAAGTGGCGAACATCTTTCAAGATAAAATTCCTCACGAGGAAATTATAAAAAGACAAACCTCTGCAAAGTATATCCAGGCAGCACAACTCGCGCACAAGGGTAAAACAGTGGACGAGATTGTCGACATCGTTGGATTGCCCAAAGGGGAAGTGGAGTTTATATCTAAGGTGAATCGGAAAGAATTAGTCTTTGATGAAGATCAATTACCGGCATGGGCATCCACTTGGAATGGTGATAAGTCGGATGGATATTTTGATCGATATAGCGTAGATAAACTCGCGGGTCAGAAAGCCGATTTGGCTTACAAGGAAGCATTTGAGGTGCCACAAGTGGATATGAGTCACCTTGAAAAAATAGGTGTTGAGTTTAAAGAGTCCTGTCGAGCTGCAGATGAGTCGGAAAAAGAAAGATCGGAAAACTCCCTTCAGAAGGTCAAAGAGAACATAATCTCTCAAGCGGAAAAGGGAGCTAAATCCATTACCAAGATGCTTAACGAAGCCATTGGAGAGTCCGACGACAAAGTCAGTTTAAAGGCAGAGCCATCGGATCAAGCAGAACCTGTAACTGACGCTATAGAGGCGGTGTCCACTCCGCCAAAAGAAGAGACAAGAGAGCCTTTAAAAACCACTGTGGCGCAACCCACTGAGCCTAATATTCGGCCGGTTGAGTTTCCTGTGATTGATAGCAAGGATATCTAAATGTCTTTTACTCTGCGAAATGCCAGAGTGGGGGATGTGTTTACAGCGACGGTTACAGAAGTTGTGAGTCCAAATGAAATGATCGTTAGCTTTGACGGTACCTTGCTTCGCGTGGTGGATAGAACCAGTCGATTGGCAAAACTCAATGCAAAAGTTCAACTGATAGTTGTAAGAGTGAAGCCGCTTTCATTTAAGTTAGCCAATAGATCTAAAGACGGTCGATTCTCAGTCACTGTTTAGAGAATATATAAATTAACGAGCACTTTCTTGAATAAACCGAGTCATGTAGTAGCGGACCAGGTAATCCAGATTCACTGCGTGGCCTTTGTACTTCCATACTAATTGGCCATAAGCGCCCCAGCTGGCGTTGAGTACATCTTCTCCGACGGTTTCGCCTTGGCTGTTTTGTTGAGTGGATGGGATGTAGGAGTCCGCCACAGTGGTGAAGCGAATAATCACTTCTCCGGCGCGCTTGGCGGAAAAGATTAACTTTAATCCATTACGAAAAAGCATAAAGTCGGCGATGGTGTTGGAGATACCGTAAATTTTAATTTGTCCAAGAGTGGAGCCCTTCATTTCATTGAAGGCGGAGGTGACTTCCATAAATCCACTTTTTAAATCTTGGAGGTAATCGATGGTTTCTTCTTGAAGGATCTTTTTAGCGTCGAATCCGCGATTCATATCGATCATTCCGGACTCTTCCATTTTTTGTTCCGAAAGAACCAAATCCTTGATCCATCCTAGCTTGTCCATATTACCCCCCAAAACAGAACCCATAGACAAAAGTGTCGATGCAACACATCATCTTTATCTTTTCGCGACCTACCTATGATGTCAATTTTTTTACCATGAGATTGCCTTTTTTTGGGGCTAAACAGGGGAAAAACACCGTTTTGACATTAAGTGCTATTGTCCTCTCCGAAGACACACATTAGACTTATAAGTCGTTGAATTTAAATAATTAACCTTTGAAGGGATTAACAATGAATCGAACATTTGTAACAGGATTAATTTCTCTAGCATTTCTTGCCTTAGCGGCTTGTGGTTCCAGTGAAAAGAAAGTGGAAGTGGGTGATGTTGAGTCTGATGGCAGCGTTGTTGCGAAGGACATCAACTTTGATCCATTGGGAAGTGATAGCGGAAATATCTCCGGTCTTAGCACTGTGAACTTTCCCTATGACAGTTCCACTCTAGGATCTGCGGCACGATCAGCTTTGACTGAAAACGCAAAGTGGATCAACGCAAACTCTGGTGTAACGATTCAGATCGAAGGTCACTGTGACTCTCGTGGTTCTGTTGAGTACAACTTAGCACTTGGTGAGCGTAGAGCTAAATCTGTGAAGAACTTTTTAGTGGGCCAGGGTGTTCCAGCTAACCGATTAACAATTATCAGCTATGGAAAAGAAAAGCCCATTGCTCAAGGTGATACTGAGTCAGTTTACGCGCAAAACCGTAGAGCTAACTTCGTTCCCCTTCCTAACTAATTTAGGTGAATCGTGATTAGAAGGTGGAGTATAGCCGTCCTATTTGTATTGACTGCCGGATGCGCAGGATCTCCACCTTTTGAAACTTACAGTATTGCTCAGGTGGCACTCGATGCCGCCCGTCGAGCCGACGCCAGTCAATATTCTCCAGGAAATTGGGCCAAAGCGGATGAAGCTTTTAATCGTGGTGAAATAGCTTATCGAGATCGAGACTTCGGAAGTGCAACTGAGTATTTTCAGAGAGCCACCATTTTTGCGGAGAAGGCTGAGAACATTTCTCGTATTAAGAAATTCCAATCAGGAGGAGTGCAGTGATGAGTCCATGGACAAAGTCTTTTGTTGTGATCCTTCTTTTTCTTTTATCTGCAGGCTGTTTAAGAACCAGAGCAGACATCCAAGCCGAAGACTCTAAGATGCAAGAGCTGCAACAGGAGAAGGCCACATTGACTCTTCAATTGCAAGAAATGCAAGAGGATATGAGAGGGATGATCGGTCGGATCGATGGTCTGGAAACTCAATTGCAAGACCAGCAGTCAAAAGAGCAGGAAGAGACCAAAGAAGCCGATAAGTTCAAATTGTTTGAAGAGGCTTTGTTGAGTATCGAAAAGCAATTGCGTGAGATTAAAGAAGAGGTCAAGAAGGTCCAAGAAGACATTCAAAACAACAAAAAAGCCATCGAGAAGAATCGGTTGGCGAAAGCGAAAAAAGCCAAAGAAAAGATTCCCAAGGGCAACTATGCCCGTGGGAGCTACTATTACAGTAAGAAGGACTGGCGAAAGGCCATTGGTGGCTTTCGTGAGTACCGCAAATTAAATCCCAATGGGCGTCGTTATTTAGATGCCACATTTAAAATCGGCGTGGCCTTTCACGAGCTCGGTATGAGCACTGAAGCAAAGGTGTTCTACGACGAAGTCATTGCAAAAAGCCCAAAAAGTAAAGAGGCCAAAAAAGCACGAATTCGCTTGCAAGCGCTCTCAAAATAGATAATTACATTGAATTATGCATAGAGTTATTTCCAGAGTCCTAGCCATAGAGACCAGCTGTGATGATACTTCCGTAGCCGTTGTAGAGGCGGGTGGTCGGGTCGTCCATGTGTTGTCTGCCAATCAAGACCGTAAGCACCGTGTGTTTGGCGGAGTGGTGCCTGAGATCGCAGGCAGAACGCATATAGAAATGATGATTCCTTTGATTGAGGAGTGTTTGCAGCTCTCAGGAATGGGTTGGGCGGACATAGATGGCATTGCTGTAACAAACAGACCCGGATTGGTGGGATCACTTATCGTCGGCGTGGTGACAGCGAAGAGTTTAAGTTTAGCTTTAAATAAACCATTGATTGGGGTGAATCACCTTGAGGCTCATTTACTCGCGCCGTTTTTAAAAGATGAGACCTACCAGCCACCCGCGGACTTCACCTATCCCTTTATAGCTTTAGCTATATCGGGGGGACACACCCACCTGTATCATGTGACTGGGTTGGGTGAATATAAGATCTTAGGCATGACTCGTGATGATGCTGCTGGTGAGGCTTTTGATAAGTTTGCAAAGTTGGCTGGCCTTGGGTTTCCGGGTGGGGTGCGCGTGGACAAGACGGCGCAAGACTCCGGTGATCCGATGAAGTATGATTTTCCGCGGGCGTTAATTCACGAACCCAATTATGACTTTAGTTTTTCCGGTTTAAAAGCGAGTGCGCAGCGATTGCTGCAGTCCATGGAAAAAGAAGAGATCAAAAAAGAGCTTCCTGATCTTTGTGCGAGTTTTCAAGAAGCCATAGTGGACGTTTTAATTAAAAAATCTGAGCGGGCATTAAAAGAACTCAATTTAGATAAAGTGGTATTTACTGGTGGTGTGAGTGCGAACTCTCGATTGCGACAAAGAGTAGAACAGTGGGCGGGTAAAAAAGGATTTCAAGCGGTCATCCCACCCATCCGATATTGCACAGACAATGCGGCAATGGTGGGCTATGTGGGCATTGAAAGATTGATCGCAGGAGAGTCCGACGATCAAAGCTTAGCCCCTTCACCGCGGGTGTATGAAAAGGATTTTCAAATTGGCACTGACTCCTAGGGAAAAATACAAACAGCGTTTGCAGGAGTTGCAAGCCAGTCCAAAGCGGTCTTTGGGTCAGAACTTTCTCATCGAGATGGTTGTGATTGAGCGGATCATCGAAGCGGCGGGGCAGTTTTCCGTAAACAACCTTATAGAGATTGGTCCTGGCTTGGGAGCGCTGACAGAGTCTTTAGATGAAATGGCTGACGACTTGACGCTCATTGAACTGGACAAAGAGTTTAGTGAGATGTGGCGCCAGCAGGGCATGAATTTAATTGAGAAGGATGCTTTACGTTTGGACTGGGAGGAGCTGGTTGGGGGAAAGGAAACCCTGCTTGTAAGCAATCTGCCGTATCAGATTTCCTCCAGCATAGTGATGGATCGCAGTGTGGGGCCGGATTCTATTTTGGGGTGTGTGTTCATGTTCCAAAAAGAGGTGGCCGAGCGAATTATGGCTCCTCAAGGGTCAAAGCAATATGGATTGCTGTCTGTTATGGCGCAGAGCTTTTGGGATATTCATAAGGTGGTGGATGCGGGACCGGGGTGTTTTTATCCGGCGCCTAAGGTGTCTAGCCGGGTGCTGTCTTTTCGGAGAAAAAAGCCTGAGGCGTATTTGGAAACCCAGTCTCAGAGAAAATCTTTTTTAAAATACCTGAAGGCGGGCTTTGCCCAGCGTAGAAAGTTTTTGATAAAAAACCTTTTAGCCTTGGGAATTGACCGACCCACCCTTGAAAAAGAGTTCAAGGTGCTAGATATTGATGTGAAGGCGCGCGCCGAAGAACTGAGCGTGAGCCAGTGGCAGCAGCTGTTTTATCAATTGTTAGGGTCTTGATCGTGGGAATTAAAATCATTGCAGACAATAGAAAAGCAAGACATGATTTTTCGGTGATTGATACTTATGAGGCTGGCTTGGAGTTGTGGGGGAGTGAAGTGAAGTCCCTGCGTGATGGGCAGTGCAACCTCAAGGATTCCTATATATCTTTTAGAAACAACGAGGCCTTTTTGCAAAGTGCTCATATTGCTATTTATAACCCGAGCTCTTACAACAACCATGAGCCGGAACGATTGAGAAAGCTTTTACTTCACCGGCACGAGTTGGATCGTCTCTCCGCACAGATGCGAGAGAAGGGGTACTCGTTAATTCCCCTGAAGTTGTATTTTAAAAAAGGTAAGGTGAAGCTGGAGATCGCGTTGGCCAAAGGTAAAACCAAAGGTGATAAGCGCCAGTCCATCAAATCCAAAGATGCTAAACGCCAATTAGACCAAGCCAAACGCCGCTCCCGTTAGGTTAAGTGCCAGGCACCTAACTAAACTCTACTCCACATAAACATCGATATTTTCAAGCAGATCATTGGCATTACAAACCATTTTAGGCCAGTAGTTAAAATACTTGTTTCGAAGAAACTTTTTAAATCGAAATAGGTCGAAGCTGGGGCCGGATGTATCTATGAGTAACTGGGGAATCTCTGAGCGGAGAAAGTGGTATTCTGGGGCAAGGGTCGCAGCCTCTGCTAAACATTTAAGGTTCATCATGGTTACATGTACAATAAGATCTTTATTAGTGATGTTTGAAGGTAGTCCATAGGCTTGTTTAATGGAGTCAGCAGAGTATACATGAAAGTAGTCCGAGGAGAAATGGTAATGATCTATGGCAATTTTTTTTAAGTGGGGCATAGCGGTGAACAAACTTTTAAAAGCCTCCTTACCAATTTGAGAATAGAGCTCTTCCGCTTTATCTAAGGACTGGATAGCGTCTAAAAAGGTTTGAATAATTTGGGGGTCATCTAAATCCATTCGGACATAGTGCCTTGTTTGCCAGGGAATAAAGGGCAAACGAGCTGGGTCAATATGTTGAACAATTGAGGAGTATTCTTTAACTACGACCAACTGTCGGTTCGGGTAGTGAATCTGTATTGGTGTTTTTTCAGTTTTCAACTCAATGGATTCGCCGATCTTAGGGATTTGATTGAGTTTTATAGGAGAGTGCTCAACGAGTTGATCTGCCACTGAGATGGTATGAGTTTCTTTTTTTATCTCAAAATCTATTGTTTTATAGGATATGAAGTGGCCATTTTTAAATTGAATTATATTGCTGCTATCGGTTTGGTACTCTTTGCGAAGCTCCATACTGGAGTTCACCCAAAGGATTTCATCTCCCCAAGCACGGATATACCGGCTAGCGGTCTTCAACAGCGAGGCCTGCACGTCAGGGCTGGCTTCTCCATCAAGAGCTTTGTGTAAATTTGTTTGGGCAATAACATCTTCTTCTAGTTCTTTCGATTGAGACCCTGTGGTTTTCATGTCCTCTAGTTGTAGTTGCAGTTTTTTCAGGGAGTCTTTGCTATAGTAGGGGACTTCTATCCAGTATCCGTCCAAAGCGATATTTTCTTTTTGATTATCGAGCAATGTTTTCTTTGAACTTGAGGGTTTACACCCAAGTAGGCTTGTCACTACTACTAGTGAAAGAGCGATCCATTTTAAATGCATATCAATTCCTTTAAAAGCGGCTCTGTCGGAGAGGGGAGATTCTGCGCCAGCTTATTCCATTATTTTTTAAACGCAGGCACAATAGCACGCTCAATAAATGGATAGGGATTAAATGGAACTTTTGAAAATATATAAAGAACTGTCTACTAGTTTTACACTCAAGGGGATCCTAGGTAACTTCCTGGCACCTAATATCCCAACATCGGATCACTGGAAAACAAGAGGTCGAAATACTGCTTTTTCTCTTCACAGTTTTCTGTTTCCCAGCAAGATTTGGTTCTAGAGAGTTCTTGGTCTCTCTTTTTTACAACGTATTCAGGGCATACTCGGTTTTTTATGCAAAAGTAATAGCTCGCAAATGAGTCTGCAAAATCCTCTGAAAAACTCGAGACCGAATAAGGCGTGGGGAAATTTGATTGAGCTAATGTTTGAAAAAAACCTAGCATGGATGAGTTTGGCAGTTCAGGCTCTTTATAAAAAGAGAGCTTACCGTAATAAGGTAGAAGTGGTTTCAATTTAGGGACATACTTTTTTCGGGATAAATCCGTTTTCCAAGAGAGTGACATATACTTGTAATCACTAATGTCATTTATAGTTTTAGCGTTCCAATGGGGATGGTGTTTCCAGTTTGCAGAAATAACATGAGCTAACTCATGTACTAAAATATACTCTAAGGTTTTAGAGGAAGTTTTTTCTGTTTCTGAAGTGAAGCGAACTGAAAGAGCTAACTCTCCCGGCTTAAACGGCATAGCTTCTCTTTTGCTAAACCATGTGTCCAAGGGGTCTTTTAGATAGTTCATATCCACTATTATAAATGCGCCAGCCACTTTACCCATTTTGTCGTATACAATCTCAGTGTAGCCAGTAGTGCCAAGTCCTGTAACGGGGAAAACCCCTAATAGTTTGAAGGAGTAGAGTTGGTGTAGTGTTTTTGGGAGGTTTTCAAATACAGAATCTACAACCTCAATGATTTTCGGATCCCCGGAGGGGGCAACCACAGATTTAATGCCGTAGAGTTTGTTATCAAGATTAATGTAATCCAATACATATTCGTTGGCCTCGCGAACAGCCTTACCCTCTAGTTTGTACTCTTCCCAAAACTCAATGGTTCTGATGGGATGGCTATCGAGCCTCTTAGATAACTGTGCTCTGTTTTTTTCTCTAATTGCAGATTTTAGATAAAGGACACCACCCAAGAGTAGCGAAATTATTACTATAATTCTGAGGTATTTTATTTTTCCTCCTCTGCTATTTTAGCTTCAGCAGTCCAACTAAAGGGAAGTTCTATGGAGCAAAGTTCCCACTAGATATTGATATAAATAACAGGAATTGGTAAATATATAATGGAGCTGAAGTAAAAAGGAAAAGGACGATGGAGCATAGGTTCATCCTATATCCTGAATTGTTATTACTTCGAAAATTTTTTTTCAATCTAATTACCAAATAACTTAAGAAGCATATATTCAATATTCCCAAGAAATAGATATACCGTAAGAGAAAATAATTTACGATAAGTGCAAAAATACCCAGAACTAAAAGTGTAAGATCAATTTTTTTATTCATTTTTTCCCTCGAAAATGAATTCCTATCCTTCAAATATACTTTTCAATAATTGCTGCTAAAAACATAAAGAAAAATGCAGAAAAAAGCCAAAATAGATTTGTTCGAGACTTCTTTACGACAAAATATTTTCTAAATGGAGTGAACTTTAAAAAAAATCCGAAATAGTTCGCTACACCCATAAAAAATGAGAGAACAAATAGGATAAGAGAAATGTACCAAAATATTATCATTCAAATAATCCAGGGCAAAAAAACACCTTTTAAGGAGTCTATTATTTTTTATTGCGGTACCGCAATGCTTAAAAGCGACGGTACTCCAACTACACTTCTAAGAATGCATGGCAGTATCCTACGGCCATAAGCAAATATCCAATGACATATGTCCTTCTCATGGTTTTAGTCATTTTTGAGAATGCACCTTGACCAAAACTGAGTAAATGTCCTTTTCGTACTATCGACACTTTCGCGCGAATAACACAAATAGCACCGACCACTAGTATTACCCCACCGATTGGCCTAGATGCTCCATGAATGGCATAGTGGAAAATTCCACTAAGGATAAGAGCTATCCAAAAAAAACTTATAAATAATTCATAAGCTGCTTTCAGAGCTGAATCACCAGTATAAAATTTCCGTCTCCACAGTGAAAAAGGTGCGGACCGACTTTTGGGACTAAGAGCATCAAACGCACCGAGTCCCAAAAGTCGGTCCGCACCTCAAAACAAAACTACTATCTAAAAATCCAATGATTTAAACTAACCCAAAACCAGCACAATAAGGGTATCCAAATATAGTTTAGGAGTAGAGAGAAAAAAGGTCTAACACTTTCTGGTCCGTAAAGTTCACCAATTGTTAAGCCAAAGGAAAAAAACAAAGTAAGGAGCAGCAATTGAATACCGATTGCACCACTAAGGCATATATATTTTGTAGCAAGATTTGAAACGTTTTCCTTTGTCGCTTTTCTGAAAATAAAAATTGCAAATAAAAAAGAAATTAGAATTCCTATTATGTCTTCAGTGAAAATACTAGGTAACGACCTGCCTTTATTGCTAAATAGAATAAACGTATCGCTTCCTAAAAATTCATAAAAGAACAATTGGATACATATAAAAATAGAAATCAGCCCATTTCCGACTGAGTTTTCAGTTATTCTTCTTGATACCATCTTAGGACTAAAAAATATTTTTAATTCCAATACTATATTCCTTATCCAATAACTACCTAGAAAAGGTGCGGACCGACTTTTGGGACTAAGAGCATCAAACGCACCTTACTAAGCCGAGATCTCATTTGAGGTATTAGAAGGGTCGTGATTTTTTAGTTGGGTGAGATTGTCTTCGGCAATATTGAGTTGCTGTTTCTTCTCACTGATCATTTCCTGTAGGGCAAAGAAGGAGTCCCGGTCCGCCGGGTCTACATGGATTTTCTCAAGCTTTTTTAAGTCTCTTGAAATGGCCTTTTGAAAAGAATGATAAAAGTAATTATAAGCATCCACTAAATCTTGAAACTCATCCGTGTCGCGAATACGAACGGGTCTATCAAACCAGCGACCTCTTGAAAGATTGCGCAAATGATTTGTTATAATATGTATTGGCGCGATGATTTTAGCAGTCACCTTTAAACCTAATATAAAAAAGAAAGCGCCAACAGCGACAAAGGTTCCCGAGGCTATTAAAATCAGACCACCATATTCCCTGTCTAAGTGGCGAACCATATTAGGTGCATACTCGTAGGCAATGTCGGTAAAGATTTTGTAGTTCTCATTGAGAAAGTAAAAAGAAGGGATAAAAACACAAGCAATCGCAAGTAGTACAATCCCAGAAACAAAAAAAGTGTATTTTAGTTGAAACCCCTGATCGATGAATCGAGTCTGCCGGGATTGGTAAGACGATGGTTTAACTTTATCAAGCGGAATGGGATGTAACATACTACTAGGATATCGCTGATTGTTTTTTCACCAAAGCTCTTCTATCATTGGAATAAGAACTCTCATCATAGGTCAGTCGGCAATTATTGCCCTGAAAATAGAGGTAGCCCTTGAGAACTTACTGGATAAAATTCATCTCGCCTTTGGTCCTGTTATTTATGTTATCCGGATGCACGGTTAAAACAGTGCGCTCCGCCGATGAAGACACTTCCCAAGGCGTAGAGTCCGTGACCAGTGAATACTCCATTGCTGAAGATAGATCTGAGTTGGAAAAGTTACGAGCGGAAGTACCTGAGCCTATAAAGCAAGACAATGACGACCTGGCCACGATTTTAAAATATTTTAACGATGGTAAAAACAGAACTCCGAGCGAGATTCGCTCCAAATTTGAACGGCGAGTGAGGCGAGTTCGTGATCGCTTTCGTAAAGATCACCGTAAAGAGAGAGAGCAGTTTACAAAGCAGGAGCGGAAAAAGAGAGACACCTTTCTTAAAAACCTAAAGTCGGAGCGGGATAAGTTCACTCGGCAGCAAACTGGCCGTGAGGAGCGCAAGTACTTTTTTGACGAACAATCCACTCAGAGAAAATCGTTTTTTGCGGACGAACGTGATCGGCGAAAAGACTTTGAATCCAGGGCTAAAGAGAAGTCCAATGAGTTTAACTCTTACGTAAAGGAAACTCGTCGTGAGTTTTTTGATCTCTATTCCGCTTACAGTAAAGCCTACTATGAGAGAAAAACCTTAGATCGTAAAAAGAAACAGATTCAGAAAAAAAATCGGATGAATCAGATGAACCAAAACTTTAATAATACGGGTGGCACTGGTGGAGCAGCCGGGAATTCGGTTTTGGAAGAGTTTCAGCAGATGGAACAAATGCCGGGACAAAAACTTTCTCCCGGCGATCAATAACATGCCCGGTGGGCTAATTATCTTAATTTAAATTTTACTACGATAGGGAAGTGATCTGAAAACCCGAGCTCGCTTTCCGTCAACGTATTGAAATTGTAGCGTAAAGGCACCCGTTGCTTGGATGGGTAATAGTCGCTGTCTCGACTGCGATATCGCACCTCTCGGGTGTTTTCAGGTGTACCGACAATTCGATAAGTGTTTGGGATCACGCTTAAGCCAGCGGTGTCGCGAAGGTTATGCGAGATAAAGAAGCGATCAAACCTTTGGTACTTACCTTTTGCGCTATACCAATAAGTGCCTGGAGGCATATATAGGGTCATGTTGTTGCTGGAGTCCTCAGACAATGTTTGTACATCAAAGAGATAGTTATCCCAGTAAGGGGAGTTTAAAACGTTGTGAAAGGCATTGGGGACCTCATGTCTTAAAGTATTAAAGTCTCCCATAACTAAAACGTGATATTTGCTGCGGCCGATCTCCTGTGTCTCACGGTCGATAAATTCAGAGAGTGCGTTAGCTGCGGACATGCGTGCGATAGGGCCGGAAGCCTGTGACGGCCAGTGGTTTACATAGACACCGATCACATTTGAAGAGGTGCCCACTTTGGGCTGAAAGTGTACCTTTAAGATGTTTCTGGTTTCAAAACCCACTTGCTCGGTGATGTCCAATTCTTCGTGGTTCAAATACCTTAACTTGTCCTCTTTATAGAGAAGGGCTACATCGATTCCGCGTTTGTCGGGACTGTTTGTAATTACAAAGGCATCGTAGCCTAATGCTCTTTGTAGCATTCCGGCCACGTTGGCATTTTCTATTTCTTGAACGGCGAGAAGGTCAGGTAAGTCACCTTGCATCTCTACGACCTTTTTAATCTGAGCGATTTTGGCTACAACCTTTTCGTCGGTCCAATCTGTATTGAGGCATTCTTCTCTATAATAAGATCGTGAAAGTCTTTGGCAATTGATCACTTTCCCGCGGTAGCTCAGTGGGAGGAAGGTGTGATCTAATTTTCCGGAGTCATGTTGGGCATCAAAAAGGTTCAGCACATTATAAGACATGACCTTGATTTCTGATGAAGAGGTGTCTTGCTTGATGCTTCTGCGGGCGAGGCTGCTGTCATTAACATCCGATTCCGCGCTGGCCTGAAAGGTTGAAAACAAAACGAATACCGCTAAAAGCCTAAACAGCTTATTAGTGACTGACCCCATATCCCCCCCTAGATGTCGTACTAAAGACTAGTTAAAAAACTGTATCATGGGGTTCAGGTAGAGCAAGGATTACACGGTTATTTTTTCACTGACCGCTTGCGTTGTGTTGTTTTTTTGTGAGAACCGCCCTTACGAGGTTTTCTTTTTGAGGATTGTTTATTAGGCCCGGACGGCCTTTCAGCGTTGACCTTTTTTTCAGCAAATATTTTGTTCAGATCTTTGGCAGTGAGTTCTTTAAACTGACCAATTCTTAAACGACCTAATCTTAAATTCCCAATAGCCACACGTTGAAGCTTTTTAACGTCAAAGCCCAGTTTGCCGAACATCTTACGGATCTGGCGGTTTTTACCTTCATTGATAGTGATCTGCACCCAACCGTATTTATCACTGGAGCCATGTTGAATACGTTTTACCTCTAAGGCCTTCACCTTGCCGCCTTTTTCGATGGTGACTCCATGTAAAAGTCGATCGAGCTGCTCGGCTGTGGGCTGCCCATCCAGCTTAGCAATGTAGGTTTTTGGAACTTTAGATTTGGGATTTGAGACCTGATTGGCAAAGTCGCCATCGTTAGTTAACAGCAATAGCCCTTCAGTGGCCCAGTCTAGACGTCCAACAGGAAACAATCGAATTTTAGATCTTTTAAAATAATCCATCACCGAACGTCGGTCTTCGGGGTCGGAGGTGGTGGTGACCACGTTCTTTGGTTTGTTAAAAGCTATGTAAGCCATCTCAGTAGGAGGGTTTACTTTTTTACCTCGTACGGTGATGGAGTCCTCATAAGGGTCTACGCGTACACCCATTTCGCGACAGATTTTGCCATTCAGGCGAACGTAACCTTCTTTTATGAGATCGTCGGCTTTACGGCGAGAGGTGACCCCAGCGTCGGCTAGGTATTTGTTAAGTCGGATGAGGGTCGGTTTTTCAGATCGTGCCATTGCCAGCTCTTTGGTTCTTGAGAGTTTTCTTTCATTAACGCTAATTCAAGCTGGGATAACAGAAGGTGAAGGTACTTGTCATTGGGAAAAAGGTTTTGCAGAGCAAATTGCCCTTGATGAAAGGCTTTGGCTGCAAAAGGGCCGGCTCCAGCCGTATTGTGAGTCAACATTTGGGTGGCTTTATCTAAAAGGCGGACCAAGTTTTGGTACTCTGGATCCGTTGTGGTGCTGACATAATTACTTTCAAGGCTTTTTAAAGTTCTATAAATCTCCGGAAGCTCCGAAAAGGATCGAAACTGCACAGGATGGGCTTTCTGCATGCTGTAGCCTCGGAGGTAGCATCCGTAAAAAATTTGATTGGAATTAAAGTAAAACTGAGTGTGTGGGTTGATCTCAATAAACTGACCCGTATTACCTATAAAATCTAAGTTTAGATCGTAAGTCAGTTGAGTGACCGGATTCATGGGGACGAGTTCGCCCTTTTTTAAATACCAAGTATTAGAAAATACATTCACCCGAATGCGTTCTTTGCCTTTAATCAATGAGGCTTGACGGCCATCGGAGAGGGCAATCACGCGATATTCAATGTCTTCCGATTGGGAGTAATGGCGTTCAAGAAATCGTTCCAAACACTCATGTTGATTATCCCGTGAATCCACCTGAATAAGCTGCCACTGATCGGCATGAGCCACTTCTTCCGGTTCAAACTGGAGAGCGGCTTTGCGGCCAAACCGCATAAGTAGATCTTTAAACTGCTCTGTGAGTTGCGGGATATTGGCTTGCCAATGGGAATAGCGTAAGGCCGTTAAATAAAACTGTTCGATGTCCGAGGCTGAAAGTTCTTTCTTGGGCGAAAGATAAGTGGAAAAGAAATTGTAAATGGTAAATCTTTGAGCATTTTTTTGCTCATCGGTTTGCTCTAAAAACTTAACGAATTGATTTACATTGCAGCCCATAAAATAACGATATTCAGTAAAAGGGGGCATCGTCACCTAAAAAAGCGATTAATCTTTTAACCCTTGAATTTAATTGCGTTTTGACAAATCAGGTTGTTAGAATAAAGTGCTTTTAAACAGAGCAGCAAGCCAACACAGCCTGCCGACTCAAAAATGAGCTCTGAAAGTAGGGGGGAATATGCCTAGGGAATTAAGTCCTGCGTTATTTGGCAGGCCACAAAAACCGGAAGCAATGGAAGAATCCCATGAACCAATGATGCCAACATCTCCAGCTAACGAGATGCCAATGAGCCCACCGGTTCATCCACCACAGCAGATGGATTCTGTTGAGGCCCAAGTTTTTTCAGCCCAGTTAGAAGGTTTGAAAGAGCGCATTCATAAGATGACTCAAAAAATAGAGGCTTTGGAGTTAAAGAGCCGATCCGATGAAGGTCAATCCATGCACAAGACGGAGCGAGTTCAGTCCTCCATTAAGCATATGGAGTCCATCATTCGAACCCATGTGGGTGACGTCAATGGAAAGTTTGCTCAAGTGGCCAGTCGCCTCAATCAGCAAAAAGTAAATGAAGCTAAAATTGAACAGATGCTCGATCGTCATGCTCAAGTGGTACAGACCTTTGAAACAAAGTTGCTGGGTCTGCAAAAAGTGATTTCCGAGCAAGAGCTTTTGTTAATGAATTATAAATCCGAATTAGAGGCCGCTCGCCGCCGTAAATAGTAAACCGTCCATTGGGATTTTTAACCGACGTGAGGGGAATTGGGTAAATGTTAAAAGCTATTCCTTTTTTCGTGTTGGTGTCTTTTTTAATTTCAACCGCAGAGGCAAAAATGGATTCTTCTAAGGTCAAATTGTCCATTGAGTTTAGTCAAGAGGGTGGACAACCTACCTTGTCCTACTCGATTCATAATGGATTGGATAAAGCCATTAAGGTCATCAACGATACGGGCTTGTACAATCATTCCGGTTTGGAAATCAAAAAGGATGGACAAGCGGTTTCGTTTTCTGACCTGACCCATGTGGCTTCGAATCCCATTCACGCCACCTATGTGAAGGAATCCAACTTGCTTGCGATTCCTCCAGGGGAGACGGTTAAAGTTAAGGACGCGATCTTTGCCAAAGACGATGATTCAAAGTTCAATTTAACTTGGGGTCCAATGGTTTATATAGATTTATCAGGAGAGTATGAGTTACAGATCACAACTCGAGAAATCGAGCCCAAGTATTACTCGGACGGTCAGTGGCTGGAAGACTCTTCTATTTTTCCATCGAGTCTAAAATCCGACACCATTAAAATTCAGTTGTAGGGTTTCTTAAAATATAGCTTAAAGCCGAAAAGAGGTCTCTTATATGTTGGCTAGATCAAGAGGCCTCAACTTGGCAGGAAATCTAATCTTTTGGGACTATTGTGTAATATCGCAAAATATCGATAGGACGCCTCATTAAAGGAGAGTCTTCGAAATATTGAAAAATATATTGAAGCTCCCTATTGTTATTGCGAGTGATCTCTAAGCGTTTAAAGATTTGCATTGGTCCGCTGTCAGCAAATTGATAGACGGTTTGATTATGTGTCCAAACTACAGAGCCATCTTCGTAGTCTTGAATTTGACCTTTATAGGTGTTTCGGCCTTCGCTGAAGTCGTACTCAGAGATCGCGTGCCCTAGTGAAGATCCTGGATGTTTGATTTCAAAAAGCCTTAGTGTGTCCTCATCGTATTCAATTGAGATCTCGCTCAAACCACAGTTGAGGTCATCAATCACGCCATTTCTTTGACATGTCTGAGAGGTGACTTCATATTTGCCTAAGTAAGTTTCAAAGTTAGATCCAGCAATAGCCGGAATAATAGAAAAATTGATTAATAGTGTTAAGAATATCTTCATTGTATACCTCCAATTTGAACTGAGGTTACATTGGATTTTTTCAAAGTAAACGTGCTCCAGGAACTTTGGAGCGGAAAAGGATAGGTATGAAGCTCGATCCACAGCAGTTTATGATTCGAGAATTAAAGGCGGAGTTTGAGCAAAAGTGTCTTGTAAACGATCGCTTTTCCTTGCGGGCATTTGCGGTGAAACTTTCAGTGAGTAGCTCGACAATTTCCGAAATGTTGAATGGCAAACGAAAGATCACTTTTGAGAAAGCTCACCAGTTTGGAAAGTCTTTAGGTTGGAGTTCTGAGAAGATGGAAATGCTAGAGAAAGTGTTCTCTAAAAAAACTGGACTTAAAGAATTAGATAAATTTGAAAGAAATGACCTCCAAGAAAATATCTTAAAAGAGTCAGAATTCAAATTTATGTATGACTGGAGGTATTTTGCGATTCTTGCTTGCCTAAGATTGAAAGGAATTCATTCCACGAACGAGGATATTGCGAATAAACTGAATATCGAAACTGGAGTTGTTAAAAATTTAGTAGAAGAATTAGAAGAGTCTGGGTTTGTTAAAGTTTCTGTCACCGGAGAAATTGTAGATTTAAAAAAGACTTTTAGAACACCTGATGAGTATCCTGAAAAGCTTCATCAAAATAGGATTAGAAGTGGATCCCAGGCTTTATTTGAATGCTTAGTGAATGGGGACTCGGATTTTTTTGGCGCTTATTCCACTTTGTCCGTTGATGTTGATAGATTAGATGAAGCAAAGTTGATGGCTGAAGATTTTGTGAAGAAATTAAGTATATTCCTCTCCTCGAGTGATAAGAAAACGAAAGTGATGGAATTAAACGTGAATCTATTTTCTAGATCCAATTAGGGGAATTGTGCCTCTACTGAAGGGCTTTTTGCATTCGTTCAGAAAAGGGTTGAGCTTCTTCGAAGCCAGTGAGTGTGAGTTCGGGACGGTGATTACCGTCCTTACCATAAAACACTAAATGGGGAAGACCCAAGATATCGTACTTCTCTTGCAGGGCCATAAACCCTTCTGTGGAAGCGTCGGTGGCATCAAACTTTAAAAATACAAATTGATCTTTCATGGCTTGTACTTCCGGTTGAGGGAAAGTCTTTTTCTCAAGCTCAATACATGCGGCACACCAGTCCGCCCAAAAATCTATAATCACGGCTTTACCGTCTTTGGCGGCAGCGAGGAGTTTTTCTTCGGAGTAGGTTTCAAAGAGAGCGGATTCCTTTTGCTCGGTGGGGGCAATGTATCGGGTATAAAGGGGCTCCAGGTAAAACAATCCCAAACCAATCATAATAACGCCAAACCCTTGCTTCACTCGAACCATCCACATACCCGATTTGGGTAAATGATGGATAAGAGAGGAGAAGGTCCCAAGAACTAAAAAGATCAGCCCAAGCCCATAGGCAAAAGTAAGTAAAAGTGCAAAACCTAAAACCATATCTTGGGTTTGAGCCACAAAGGCTAAAATAGCGACTAAGACCGGTCCCACACAAGGTGAGGCAATGATGCCTGCAAATAGACCGGCGCCAAAGGCACCTTTATAGCCTTGGCCTGTACCCACATTACGCATACGATCTCTAATAAATCGAGGCACCTCCATATCAAACGCACCGAACATACTAGCTGCCATAATAAAAAAGATAGTAGCAATGGCAATGGTGACGAGTGGGTGCCCGAGATAAGAACCAAACACCGCTCCGGAGCTGGCCACAAACAATCCAAGTAAAGAGTAAATGAGGGCGATACCGGTGACGTAAACAAAGCTTAACATGAAGCCCTGCAGTCGAGTTTTCCCCTCAGTGCCGTGGCCAATCACAGCCAAAGTCATAGGGATCACTGGGAACACACACGGAGTGAAGCTAGTTAATACACCACTAAAAAAGATGGCAATAAAAATCCCAAACAGACCGAGCGTCTTCACTTGCTCAAACAGCCAATTCCCTTCTAGGTTAAGTTCACTCAAGCTGTCTGGAGCTTCGGCAGTAGTTTCGCCGTAGGCAGAAACGATTTCAATGGAAACGGGTATGTCTAATTTTTTAGGGAGTAGACAGTACTCATCGGTGCAGGCCTGAAAGGTGAGAATAATTGGTAGGGTCTGCTTACCGGTGGAGTAATCGGCGGCCACCTCAATGGGGGCTCTGAGAGCACCATGACCTTCAATACCCTTTTTTACTTTTTTAGTATGTACATCGTTAAACTGGATTTCGTTTTCGACGGAAAATTCACCAATTCTTATTTGATCGGGATTCTTAGAGCTGATCAAAAACTGATCTGAATAAGCTCGGTGAGGAGGGTCCAAGGTGAGATCTAGAATAAGAGTGGTATTGGCCCCTGCAGGAAGGGGAGTGTTGACGACATAACCCTTTGCGCGCAAGGGGTTGGGATTGATGGGTCCCGACCAAGCCGCGAAGCTAAAAAACAGACTAAAAAGGATTAAAATCGCCGATTGAATCATTACTTTTATAATACCTCAGTCTAGTTCAAAAGTTACATATAAAAGTGTCTTAACGGATGCATCTTCTCTTCAGTTAAATGCAGGACTTAAGGCCCTCGTCATAAGGTCTTAAAAGCCGCACAAATCACCGAGAACACTGAACTTGCAATTCGAGACACCGATAAGGTCTTTAGGAGAAAGCATATGGGAATTGTAGGCGCAATCGTCGTTTTATTCTGTGTATTTGGAGGCTTCGTTTTTGCTGGAGGACACTTGCATGTGATCTGGCAGCCTTTTGAAGTTTTAATCATTGGTGGAGCCGCATTGGGAGGGTTTATTATAGCCAACCCTATTCCGCGAATTACACTCACTATGAAAATGGCCACCAAGGCTATTTTTGGAAAGCCGTATAATAAACAGGCCTATGTTGAGTTATTGCAAATGATGTTTCGTTTGTTTCAGATCTTTAGAAAAGATGGTCCTCAAGCTGTGGAAAAACACATTGAAGAGCCTCAGAGCAGTGAAATCTTTAAAGCTTATCCGTCCTTTATGAAGAATCACCATGCCGTTGATTTTCTGTGCGACACCATGAAGATAACGCTATCAGCAGATTTATCACAATATGATGTGGATGATTTATTAGATGTGGATATTAAGTCCGCCCATGAAGAGGAACACGGAGCTCAACATGCTGTGGCTTCAGTAGGGGATTCTCTACCGGGTCTCGGGATTGTTGCCGCCGTACTCGGGATTGTGCATACGATGGATTACCTTGATCAAGGTGTACAAACCATCGGTGGACTCGTGGCCGCGGCCCTTGTGGGAACATTTTTAGGGGTTTTAGCCTGTTATGGTTTTGTGGCTCCATTAGCGTCAAAAATGGGAGCGGATATCGAAAATGAAGGCCGCTATATGCAAGTGATTAAAGCGGCATTGGTAGCGTTGCAACGTGGTGCGCCTCCTCTAGTGTGTGTTGAGTTTGCAAGACGAACTATTTATCCGGGTGAGCGACCTACGTTTGAAGAAATGGACGCGGCCTCAAAAGAAACCAAAGCAGCGGCTTAATAGGGAGCAGGGATGGCCGAACGGGAACCAGTTATTGTCATAAAAAAAATAACGGTACAGGCGGCAGGACACCATGGTGGGTCCTGGAAGGTGGCCTTTGCCGACTTTATGACAGCCCTAATGGCCTTCTTTTTGGTGATGTGGCTGGTGGGTCAATCTGAAGAAGTTAAAAAGAACGTGGCTGATCACTTTTCCACGCCCAGTATTATTGAATACAATTTTTCTAACTATGGTGTAGAGCTAACGCTAGAAAAACTATTTTTAGATCTCATCAACGAGCCTCTTAAGTTTTTCCAGCAATTCATTACTCCGGTAGATAAAACTCCCAATATTATGGCCATGGGTTCAAAGAAAATTGTCATGCACCACATTGCGGACCAACTGGGAGATGTAGCAGAGAGCGTACAGATTTATGGTAATTCGATTGATTTTGAAATTGAAGCTCATAAACTTTTTTTCCCAGGTACTGCACGGCCAAACAGTCAGTTCGTGAGCATTATGGGGCACGTTCAGGAGATTACAAGAGGGCTTGAAGATTCCAATTTGTTTTTACACTCCTTAGCTTACAATGAAGCCATGGACGATGGTAAGAGCTCAACAGCCACCAATGTGGCCGAAGAGAGATTGGATCTTATCTATAGAAAAATTGAAGTAGGATTAGAAAACGATTCGGTAGATATATTTGGTAAAGCTTCCGCAAAAGCTTTTAACAGAGCTCAGAATCAAGGGACTACTCCAGTGGGCAAAATTTCCTTCCGAATTAAGCAAAAGGAAATGCTAGCCGACGGTACCAAGCCTCGACCGCTTGAGGAGATGTTTGGTGAGAAAGATCAAAATATGGATGTCTATCAGAATTTTGTAAAGCAACTCACAGAATCCAAAACTAAAAATAAAAAATCTAAAAAACAATAGTTCGCTAAAGTACAGACTATATGAGGTCCACGAGATGAAACTTATCATTCTGAGACGTGAGTGTTGGAATTGTTTTAGAGTTTAGTCACACGTCTGAATATTAGACACTATTTTGTATCAAAAACTATCTATCGCATTTTGAGCGGCCTAACCTTTGCTTCATTAAGGGATACACCCGTTATCTTGTGGGGGGATTGCGATGGTAGTACTGAGTTTCGAAGAGATTCTTGTGATACTTGTTACAACTTGTTGTGTTCTATTTTTTATCTATATCAACACCAATCGCAGTCAAAGATCCACTCGAAAAAATGTTCGGAATTTGAAGCGGCGGCGTCGCCCTCATATTGTGGAAGATCCCTATTTTTCTAGAGAAAAAAGAAAATCAATTCGTGGACCTAGAGACTACGGCCCCAAAGTGATTGATCTCGGCGATTCATTTGAGTCGCGCGTAGAAATAGCGGCGAAGGCTGAGAAGAGATTAAAAAAGAATTTAATTCGTCCACTCGTAGAGGCTGTGACTACGCCCTCTATCTCTTTGTCCGGAGCAGGTACAAATAGTGCCATTGTCTTCACCGATGATGATGAATATTTTTAGCAGGACTAAGATTCCCTTTGAATCTTGCGTAATGCCCACCCGGGTATCTTTTTCATGTCATCAGTTATGGCGATAAAGGGTGGAATAAACAGCGCTGTTAAAATAGATCCAAAAGCAAGCCCCCATCCTAGCGCAAGTGCCAATGGTATAACAAAGGCATCTTCGCCACCAATTCCAATAAATTTCTGCATGTAACCACCGTAAGCAGTGGGAAACAAACCACTGATGGTGGTTGTGGTGGTTAAAACTATGGGGCGCAATCGCATGCCTGCAGTTTCAATGATAGACTCGGAAAGTCCTATGCCGCGCTCGCGTAGTTTATTTACAAAGTCGATGTAAACAATGGAATTATTCACAATAACCCCAGCCAGGGCGATGACCCCAAGCATAGCTAAAAAGCTAAATGGGCGATTATGTAAGAACATAGCAAAGGCTACTCCAATAAATCCGAGAGGAATGGAGGTTAAAATAAGGATTGGCTGAATTAGGCTTCTGAACGTTGCTATAAGTAAAAATAAAATAGATAAAAAAGCAAAGCCAAAGGCTCTGGCCAAAGATTTCATCGATTCGTCGGTATCTTCCGACTCTCCACCAAATGTAATTCCATAACCCGGACGGTCTTTGATCAATTCATCCAAATGGGGAGTGATTTTTGAAACCACTTCGTTGGCGGTAATTACATCGGTGTCCACTTCCGCCGAAATATTAATGATGCGGTCGTAGTCCACATGGGTGATCACATTTCGAGTGGGTACCTGGCGAAACTCAGAGACCTCATTAAGGTGAACCAGGTTGCCCTGGCGATTGCCGACTTTGATTGAATTGAGCTGGTCTAATATGGGCCCTTTATTGGTTTTTTGTTTTACTAAGATATCAATCTCTTCATCAAAGTTACGGACGGAGGAGGCTTTGATTCCAGCAAAAGCGGCTCTAACAGTTTGTGCAATGTCATTGGCTGTTAACCCGGCACTGGCAGCTTCATTTCTTAGCGGTAGAACTTGCCATTCATCTTTTCCCAGAATGTTCGAATCTCTAATGTCTTTAACACCAGTAAATTCCTCTAGTTTTTTACGAATCCCTTGAGCGACTTGGTTCATCTCATCAAAGTCTCGACCAGTGACGTTGATAGAAATGGAGCGACCTTGTGGAGGCCCTTCTTTTGCCACCTCAATATTGAGTTTACTGATGTTCGGCAGATCACCCACCTTTTTCCGAATCTCCTCCGATATTTCTCTTACATTTCTCTCTCTAGAGAACTTCGGCGTGAGTTCCACACGAATGTTGGCGTAGTTGGTTCCACGGCGGGTTAGGGGATCGTTCTGATCCTGTTGAATCAGCCCGATAATTGAAACCACATCGGTGATCTCATGTTCCGGTAACTCAGCAATGGCTTTTTCAATAGGAACAACATTCATGGCCATTTGTTCTAATGAAGTTCCCTTGGGGGACTCTGCTTGGATAAAAAAGTATTGCTCACCTTCTGAAGGAAACAGAACAAACTTACCCGTTACAGCTAGGAGCGCTCCTGTTAGGCCCAGTAGGGCAACAGCTCCGAGTGCCATTCTGTACTTTCGGTTTAAGCTCCAGGTCACATAGTTTTGGTATTTGGTAATGTACTTGTCGTACCACTTTTCCTGATTGGAACTGGATTTGGCTTTGTTGAGTATGGTTTTCGTGAATGGACCCACCCAGGACACAAAATGAGAAGGCATAATGACAAAGGCTTCAAATACGGAAAAGCCCAGTGCGATAATTACCATTAAGGGTATCTCAAAAATAAACTTACCCATGATACCCGTCATAAACAGCATGGGGCCAAATGCGCAGGCGGTAGTCATTACAGAAGCTACAACGGGTCCAAAAACCTCTTTAGCTCCATCCACAACAGCAGTAGTAATGTCTTTTTCCATTTCGATGTGGCGCCAGATGTTTTCAGACACCACAATGGCGTCATCCACCAGCATACCCAAAACGATAATAAGTCCAATCAGGCTCAAAAGATTTAATGAGCCACCCATGAGGCTGGCCACCGTGATAGCTGATAAAAGGGCAATGGGTATCCCAACGGAAACGATCAACGTGACTTGCCAAGGAAGAAACAGAGTGAGAACGATTAAGACCAGAACGAGCCCGAGGAGTAAGTTGGACGAGAGAGTTTTAAGTCGAGCGGACAGGAATTTGGACAGATCTCGAGAAAATCCAAACTTTAAAAAATCGGGATAGTCAGCAGACCATTCCTCAACATTGGATCGCAATTTATTAATTAAATCCAAAGCGTCGGCGTTGGACTTTTTACTGATAGTGAGATGTATGGATTTCTCACCTCTGGCTTTGTAAAGTACATTGGGGTCTTCGTAGCTTTGAACCACTTCAGCCACATCTTTAATTTTTGTTGAGAATCCAACATCATTGGCTCGGATGACCACATCTTCAATTTCTTCAACACTCTTAACTTCCGCCTCTGTTCGAATGAGAAGCTCAATATCCTTGTCGTTGTAACTGTCTCCTCCGGGAAGTGAGATATTATTGGCTCCTAGAGCTACACTGATCTCACCTAAGGAAACATTTTTTTGAGCCATAAGCTCTGGGTCGGCAATGACGTGATACTCTTGATCAAAGTATCCTTGCTTTACAACCTTTCCGACTTCTCGCATATTTGCGATTCGGTCGTACAGCAGTTGGGCATATTTTCTCAACTGAGTGTAGTCATCGGTTCCGCTGACCGTAACTTCTACAACAGGTTGAAGTGTGGACTCTACTTCTTGTATGACGGGGTCGGTAGCATCCTCAGGAAAACTATCCACAGCATCCACGGCATTACGAATATCTCTATTAGTTTTTGCAGAATCTCTAGCATCGGGATCTAGCTGAAGAATAACCACTCCCACAGACTCGGTGGCATTGGAGGTGACTTTTTTTATGCCGTCCACTTCGCGAATAGCTTCTTCGATGGGATTAATTATTAAATTTTCTATCTGCTCTGGGGAAGCGCCAGGGAGAGTGGTCCGAACTGTAGTGACATCGAAGTTTACATTAGGCCAAATATCTCGCCGAATTGAAAAAGTAGATATGATTCCGACCAAAAGAAGCATAACCGTGAGAAGGTTACCTAACAGGTGCTCAGTGGCAAAAAAATGAATGATTTTCCGCATATCTAGCTTCCTCCAAATTGAGCTCAGATATTAACTCCGACGGTCTATGGAGTCATCCATGGATTATTTTTATTGGTTTCTCGCGTAGGATGACATTGCGCTGAAATTCCACTAGTTTATAGCTCTTTTGAAAATGAACTATATATGGAGTTATAAGGCGTGTATTGGCGGGATCAAACTTGGATAGGATTCGATTTGGAAACCACGGGTAAATACCCGTTAACGGCTGAGATCTGTGAAATCGGTGCAGTGAAGTGGCGTGATGGTAAGGTGGTGGATGAATTCAGTCAGCTGGTTAAGCCCACTCGTCCCATGGGAGAAGAGGTTATTAAAATCCATAATATAACCAACGAAATGGTGGAAGACGCTCCCTCCATCGACCAAATCATTGGGGGGTTTAGGGAGTTTATTGGCGAGGATCTCTTGGTGGCCCATCATGCTCCTTTTGACATGGGATTTTTGTCTGTCGAGTTTGAAAAGTATGATTTGGGTTTGCCAAAACGCCCAGTGGTTTGCTCGAGTCTTTTTTCGAGAAATAATTTAAGTGGAGTGGAAAACTACCGGTTGCAAACTCTAGTGAGTCATTTTTCTTTAGAAGGGGGCCAAGCTCATAGAGCCACCGATGATGCTAGAGCCTGTTTAGAAGTGATGTTATTGCTTCTAGAGCAGAATAAAAATTCAGATCAACTCGATGTCGATCAGATCTATAAGTTACAAGGTCGAAAACTGAATTGGTTTGAATATTCGATCGCCTACCTTCGACAATTTGAAGCCACAATGGCGATTGTGGATAGCTTTGAACAAGAGAAATCCTTGGATATGGTTTACAAAGGTGGGTCCCGACCAGGAAAAACGCGCACAGTTTTCCCTGAGGGATTAGTGAGAAACCCCAATGGGGATTTTCTAGTAGCCAAAGATAAATTGGAAGACGAACAGCCTAAGCGTTTTTATCTGAGCCGAATCCAGGAAGCCAGCGTAGGTTCCCAGGACAATCCAAAACATTAAGATCTTTTTGACGAAATAAATTCTAATCCAATGATCTTATTCTCCCAGTCCTTATTCGGGATTGCTGGTGGGCTTGGGTGTGTCAGGATCAGGAGTGGTTTCCGGGGAGTCATCTACAGAAGATTGTAACCTTGGGTCTGAACTGCTGGTAAAGTCTTTGCCTAGTCTTTCGCGAACGTCTTCGGCTAATTCTTCGAGATGGCGGAACTCGTCACCGGTTCTAAGTTTAAATGGGCGATCTTTACCAGCCAATAGATCATCTAAGAACTTTTCAAAGGCATAAATGGGGCCCGCAGTTCGGTGTGATAAAATTCGTCCCACGATAAAAAGAAAGATAACAAACCCGAAGGACATGATCGAGAAAGTAAATAGGAAGGGTCGGAGAAACTTGGTTTCAAATCGCTTTGTTGAGCCAATCACTAAATCATCAATGACAACTTGAACGTAAGTGTACGAGAACACTCCGCTCACTACGGCAAAGGCCAGACCAATCACCATTAAGATAATACAGTATTTGATTTGAAACTTAGGGTTGATCCAGATTCTTTTTCTGTAATTGCTATTAGGCCATATTTGTTGACCGTCTTTTAATAGGGCATAGACCACCATAAAATAGCCCACCCATTGAATCATATCTGCCACATTAAATGCGGGTGTTGAGTTTTGTGGAGTGCCAAGCAGTAAAAAATCAACAACAGAGCCAGAGATAGTTCTGTCCGTTACATTGCCTAAGATTCCGCCAAGTAATAGCGACATACCTAGGCGCAGGATCATAGATCTTTGCGGTAGAAAATATTGAATGGAAGCGTAGACAAAAATGAGAAAAGCGCCACCTGTGGACAGAGAAACAATTCTTAAAATGGGGGGAAGGTCAGAAAACATTCCGAGCATAGCGCCGGGGTTTCTGTGTAAAACCAATCCAAAGAATCCATGGAAGACCGCTTTATTGCGTACAAGAGTTTCTAGAGCCCACTGTTTTGTGACAAAATCCACAAACCACGCCGCAAAAACCAAACCTATAATGAGAGCCCACTCGCGCTTTTTAATCGATTCCATATTTAGGGTAGTTTATCAGGATATAAAACCGGCTGATAACTAAAAAAAGCGATCTGGACTTACTTATAAACTCCTATAAGTGGGGTGAAATCACCGTTCAATGCCACCTTGTAGTTTTTCACTCGCTTGTGAACCACAGCCACTTGCTCGTCATACCAGAGTGGGATGATGGGAAGCTCTTTGAGTATGGTCTGCTGCACTTTTGAATACAGGCCTTTTCTCTTGTTAAAATCAGAAACATACAGACCTTCCTCAAGTAGGGTATCCAACTCAGTGTTTTTATATCCACCACGATTGCGACCTTTTGGAGGTGTTTCAGCCGAATGAAATGCGAGCCTATAGATATCAGGGTCGAGTACACCTACCCAACGCATTGTCGCGAGTTGGAAGTTCGAATTTTTAACATCACTGTAAAAGGTTCCCCACTCAAAACTCTCCATTTTGACTTTCAATCCGGCTTTGTTCAGTTGTTGAGCTATAACTTTGCCATTTTCCATAGCAGCCCGATTATTTGAAGTCTTTAAAGTTAAATTTAGATCTTTAAAACCCATGTTTTCGATATTTTCTACAGCGGATAGAAAATCAAATGGGATATTTGTTAACTCAGCGGCATGATAGGGGTTACTCGGAGTTAAAATACTGGTCGCCTCTTGAGCCAGGCCCTCGAGTTTATACTTAATGATTTCTTTACGATTAATGGCCTGGGCAATGGATTTCCTTAAACCTAAATGGTTTAAGTTGTTGTCTTTAAGATTAACTAATAAATAGGTCATGGATAGGCCGGAATATTTATGAACTGTGAATGTATCAGGGTCACTTTCGAAATCTTTGACTTTGGATGGAGGTAGATCCGCTTGAACCACATCCAATTCCCCTTTCTTCAGCTTCTGATACCGTGTGAAATCATCCTTTATGACTTTAAATGTAATGTTCTCCATGAATTCTGAGGTTCTTTTAAAATGAGGATTGGCTTTTAGAACAATTTTTTGATCATTGATGTCTTCAAAAGAGTAGGGGCCTGAGCTAACTAATTGTGTAGAGAACTGGCTTCCTGATGCTTCCCATTCGGCTTTAGGAAGAATTTTAAGAATGGGCAGGTCGTTATTTAAAAAGCTGGCTTTAAATTTATCCAACCGGACTATGACTTTTATTTTTCCTGAAGGTTCTTTATTGGCTTGTATGGATTTAATGGTGTTGAAAGTGGAGGCATAGGGAGTGTTGGGTCTTTGATAGATGCCAAAGGAGAATAAAATGTCTTCAGGAAGTACTTCTCTACCATTTGAAAACTTAAGGTGGTCTTTAAGAATAAATGTGTATTTCTCGCCCTCAATACTCCAGCTCTCAGCTGCATCACCCACAATGGAAAGGTCTGGACCCACTTTAACCAAAGACTGAAAAACAATATCTACAATTCTCATTCCATAGGCATCGGTGGCGCGTAAAGGGTCCAAAGTCGAGGGAGATGCGCTGATGCCAACGACGAGATTACTTGTGCTGGGGTTGGAGCTAGAGGTGCACCCAATAAGTATAAAGCTCAACAGCAGGTAGGCAATGCGATGCATAAACGATCTCCTTTTTATCTCGTTGTAATGCTACACTTTTTTTATCATTGGAGAATGATAATAAGAAGCAAAACAAGGATGTGTTTGTGAAATGTGGCCTGGGAGTTTTGTGCTCCTTTTTCTTAGTTTTTCTAGTTGGTGTTCCTTCGGTATATGGATCGAAAAGTGAGCAATCTGTTTGGTCTGAGGGATTAAAGAGTCGCATTGATTATTTAATTAAGCGATCGGGCATTTCGCGTAGTCATTTATCTATATGGGTATCTACGGAATCTTTTGCTGACCAACTGCAAGTGTATGATCTTAACTCTCAATCAAAAAGAGTTCCGGCTTCATTAACCAAAGTGATTACTGGTGCCGCTGCATTGAGGCTCTACCCAGAGAATCATAAATTTGTGACTCGGCTCATGAGTCCTCATCCTATAAAAAATGGAGTTTTAAAGGGAGACCTTTATTTAGTGGGTGGTGGGAATCCATCATTTGTTTCTGAAAATATGTGGGATTTAGTCAATGAGTTGAGGCGAACGGGAGTTAAGAAAATTGAAGGCCAGGTGATTGTTGATGATAGTCTTTTTGATTCCGTAAGATTTGATCCTAGCCGAACCCAACAGAGAGTAAATCGTGCTTACGATGCGCCCGTGGGGGCTATGTCGTTTAATTGGAACAGTGTTAATGTGTACATCCGACCGGGTTCGAGTAAAGGGAAGCCGGCCTCAGTCTATATAGATCCGGAGAATGAGTACTATGAATTAGTCAACAACGTGACGACCTCGGGAGGGGCGTCTGCGAGTGTTCAACTTAAACGAGTACCAGTGGGGAAGAATAAAGAGCGAATCACAGTTTCAGGAAAAATTGGTTTGTCCTCTGACGAAAAGGTTAAGTATATGAGTGTTTTGCGGCCGGATTATTGGTCTGGGTTTAATTTAATCTCCTTTCTCAAGCAGCGTGGTATTGAAGTGCAAGAGAAGGTTAAGCTTGGCAAGGTTCCGGGGAAGTCAAGAGTTCTATCTGATCATGAAAGCAAGCCACTCTCTGAAGTGGTAAAAGATATGATGAAGTTTTCAAATAACTATGTAGCGGAAATGCTCACTAAAAATTTGTCTCTCATGGGCGCATCGAAAGAAAGAGGTACCATGGAGGGCGGTATGCATCGACTCCAGAAGTTTTTAACGGAGCGTGGATGGAAAGCTTCCGATTTTGCATTAGTAAATCCCTCAGGGTTGACTCGGGATAATCGTTTTTCAGCCTTTGCAATGGCTTCATTATTGGATGATCTCAGAGACGAGTTTAAAATTTATCCCGAATTTTTAACATCATTTCCAGTGTCGGGTGTGGATGGAACTTTAAAGAAAAGACTCGTCGGGGAATCCACAAAAGGTTGGATGAGAGCTAAGACGGGGATGTTAACCGGAGTGATTGGGTTAGCAGGGTTTGTGAAAAGTAAAAAACGCCCGCTATTTACTTATGTTTTTATATTTAATGGAAAGGGCAGTCAGACAATACGTGCCCGAGAGCTCTCGGATGAGATTGCATACAGTCTTATCAACGAGTCTTAACTAAATAGGGGTTTTAGCCGATATGTATCAATGGAGAGCGATGATGAAATTGAGTGTGTTAAAATGGTACGTTGTAACTCTTTTCTTTACCTGTGCAGCCTTTGGGGCCGACGAAGCGCCGCCCACTGACTTTAAAGATATGAAGAAAACCGTGAGTACGGCTGAGGGAAGAGACTTTCGGTCGCCGGATTTTTCTGGTCAGGAGCAGCGGTTAGGATATCAGGTTGGCGCTTTTTCTATTCCCGTTGGGATGGAAGAAAAAGTCTCTTTTTGGATTGATATTTATTCGAGGTTTACGACAGATCAGGGATTGTTGCATGACAGTCGTTTCCCCCATCTTGTTTATGAGTCCGTTGATTTTACAGATATAAAAGAGAATGGGAGTTTAACAGACTATCAAAAGCGCAAACAAAGAGAACGTCGGGTGAAAGAGGCGAAAAAGAGAATTCGTGAACGCCTGGATCGTCTTAGCCGGCACACCAGCTCTGCTGGTCTTGAAGGGGAAGATCTTCGGTATTGGATCATGTTCTCTCAAATCGAAGAGCCTAATAAATTCAAAAGTGCTAAGCATCGCCACAGATTGCGCTTTCAGTTAGGTTTAAAAGACCGGTTTCAAAGAGCGATTTTTTATTCCGGAAGATACTTAGAAGAGATGGAAAAGATCTTTGCGGAGTACGGTCTACCTAAAGAGTTGACGCGACTACCATTTGTGGAGTCGTCATTTAATTTGAAAGCTCGATCCAATGTGGGAGCCAGTGGCATTTGGCAATTTATGCGGGGCTCAGCAAAACCCTATTTAAAAATGAATGTTTCTGTAGATGAGAGAAACGATCCCATTAAGTCGACTCATGCGGCAGCAAAGCTTTTAAAGCATTACTACGGACTGCTTGAAAGTTGGCCGTTAGCTGTTACTGGCTATAACCATGGAGCCTATGGAATGCGTAGGTTGGTTCGTCGTTACAAGACGACAAATTTGGTGGAGTTAATGGTGAAGCGCAAGGGGCGATTTGGATTTGCATCGGCTAATTTTTATGCCTCTTATTTGGCAGCCTTAGAGGTTGAGAAAAATGCGAAAGTACTTTTAGGGGATGTGAGTTGGGATCAACCATTTGAATATAAAGAAATTAAATTGGATAAAAATGTTTCAGTAACGAACTTGCTCAGTTGGTTTGCCGGAGATAAGGAAGCTGCCCAGTTTTACAATCCACATTTAAGGCCACAGGTTTGGCGTGATCAGGTGGCTATTGGAAGAAAGAATTTTATCAGGGTGCCTGCGGAAAATTATAAAGTCGCGCAAGATGATATTTACAGATTACCAGCGGCAAAGCTTTACAATGGGACCACATATAAAATCCGTCGTGGAGATACGCTCAGTGATATTGCAGACAACTTCGGAGTTAGGCTCAGTCGGTTGCGAGCAGCCAATGCTGGCATTAATCCAAGACGATTACTGCCGGGGCAAAAGCTGCATATTCCAGTAAAGTGATTAGTTCAAAGAAGACACTTGGCCAATAAATGGTAGGTTCCGGTATTGGCCACCATAATCTAAGCCATATCCAACGACAAAGTCGTTCGGGATTTTAAAGCCCACCATATCCACTTTGCAGTCACACTTAAGAGCATCAGGCTTTAAAAGTAAACTTGCCGTAGTGATGCTAGCAGGTTTGCGATTATTTAAGTTGTTTTGGAGATATTGCATGGTCAGGCCGGTATCTACAATGTCTTCAACAATCAATACATGCTTCCCATTCAAACTCGTATTTACATCGGAAGTCATTTTCACTTCACCGGAAGAGGTCATAGCATCTTTGTAACTCGACAGTCCCAAGAATTCACAAACTACATCCGTTTTAATTTCGCGAATGAGATCAGCAAAAAACATGATCGATCCCTTGAGAACGCAAATAGCTACAACATCCTTACCATTGAATTTATCGGTAAGCTCTGCGCCCATTTCTTGTACTCGTGTTTTGATCTCGTCTTCAGTTATAAGTGGTGAAATATCGATATCTAGCATGGGAATCCCCTTTGATTTGTGCCTCGAATGATATCAGTGGAGGGCTCCCATTGGCAATGCTTGGGTGACAATTATGCTTGAACAGTGGGTTCTGTGATAGATTTTGTACCCATTTCATCTTGAGGGGCTGCGACCTGTGTCAATCGTACACTCAGTAGAGGGTCAAAGTGGTTTCGGCACCGAGCTTCATAGGACTCGGAAGACCCTACCAAGATACTGTCATTCTGTGCGACAAGCCTTTGCGTGCGTGTCGCAGGGTCGCCACATACCATGCAGATGGCGTACTGTTTATGAATCACATCTGCAATGGCAAGAAGGGTAGGCATGGGTCCAAAAGGCTTTCCCTGCCAATCCGTGTCTAGGCCGGCTAGAACCACTCTTTTTCCTGAGTCTGCCAGGAGGGTAACAATGTCTACTATGCGGTCATCGAAAAACTGCGCTTCATCTATTCCCACCACATCGGTATTGCGATCAATATGAGGAATGATGTCATCGGAAGATTCAACAATAACAGAGGGGAAAGTGTTTTGATCGTGGCTGGCGACTTCGGTTTCAGAGTAGCGATTATCTATTTTTGGTTTAAAAACTATGCAATTCAGCCGAGCTAACTCCGCGCGATGGACCTGTTTGATCAATTCAGAGGTTTTGCCGCTAAACATACAGCCACAAATAACTTCAATCCAGCCGGGTGTGATTTTATGTCTTGAAAAGTGATCGGTCATGAATTTCCCTAGTCGTTGGTCGGTTAGAAAAACGATAGGGCAAATCCGCTGAAGTGTCAGTCCCCTTTTGAATGTGCTAAGCAGCAAAAGGTGCTGCAACGCATATTCTCAGGCCATTTGATAATTAACTGGGCAGTTTATTGGGGTTCAATAATGAGAACGGCTTCTGCGTCACCGTTGAGAAACTCTTCTGAGCCGAGGGCTTGCAAGGGGCTGCCTTCAAATTGAGAGAGGTCTTCTTCGGAGAAAACGGCTCGAGGTAGAATGCCAAAAATCACCACTTGGGATTTTCCTTCACTGGTGACTAGATCTTCAGAACTGAGAGTGAATAGGTTTCCATCCGCAGATACCAAGTTGGCGAAGACTTTCACGGTCCATTGTATCTGGTCACCTTCAAAGGCATCAGCGCTGACCTCTATACTTAACCCAGAGTCTTCTTGAGTTTCAGGATTGGTGAAAGTGAAAGCCAGAGTGGTTGGAGTGTTGAGGTCAAAATTAGCACCTCTACCGCCATCGAGTTCCACAAGTTCATTGCTATCTCTGGCTTCACTGATAAAGGGTTTGTTGTTTGCCGAAGGCAGAGAGTAAATATTTAATTCACCAGCCTGATTGCTTCCTCGTGACATGGCTTGTTCCAGAAATGCAGTGTTAACTAAAGCAAAAGAATACTGCACTCGTTGAGGGGGTGTGGGGGTGGTTGATTCAGCAGTAGAATCTTGAGAATTAGGGTCTACAATTTGGCTCGTCGCTGCGGTCAGGCCTTTGGTTTCATTTAATTGGCTTGCCGACTCTTCAGCGGCGAAATTCTCGGAGGAAGTATTATCTGTATCAACAACTGTGGGCTCAGGGTTGGTTCGTTTTGTGATTCTTTCAAAGAGAGAGTCGGAGGTATTACCACGGGGATCCTTGCCTTTTTGAATCTGCTTGTAAAATAACCCACCACCTATAAGTAGAAGAATGAGAACGACAATAAAGTGAATGGTTCTGTTGGATTTAACCTCTTCAGAGATGGTTTTTTCTGGAGGTTCATAGGCGTCCATATCAATTCCACAATTTGCGCAAAATCGATCTTTAGGTTGAGAAAAACCACATTTTTGACATTGAACCATCATAATAAATACCTAGACCCCCTTGAATTATATCGAAGTGTTGACACAGGACCACAACTAAGATTCAAAAGCTAGACGAAAGGTAATACTCGTGAGCGAAAAACATGTCCCTGTCCTGTTAAATGATGTTTTAAAACTACTTCCTGAGGATGTTCGATCGGGTTGGGATGTCACTTTTGGCCGAGGTGGGCATACCATGGCCATTCTTCAGAAATATCCAAAGTGTCAAATTTTAGGTGTGGACCGAGATTTAGCAGCCATAGACTTTGGAAAGTCCAATTATACCGTTCCTATAGAGGAAGGAAAGCTGCAGTTGTTACATGGTAATTTTCATGAAATTGAAGACTGGGCGGCGGAAGCCAGGGAAAAAATAGAACCTCAATTCATTTTAGCTGACTTAGGAGTGAGTTCACCTCAATTGGATCAGCCGGAGCGCGGATTTAGTTTCTATAACGATGGCCCGCTAGATATGAGAATGGATACTTCTAAGGGAATAACAGCTGCCGATATTGTCAATGAATGGAGTGAGGCGGAGCTTTCCGAGCTGTTTCAAGAGTTGGGAGAGGTTCGATCTCCTTTTAGGGTGGTAAAAGCTATTGTAGCAGACCGCGAAGAAACCCCCTTCACGCGAACATTACCTTTAGCGGATATGATCGGGCGTATTGAAGGGTGGCGTAAAAAAGGACATCATCCCGCGACTAAATATTTTTTAGCCTTACGAATGCAAGTGAATGACGAGATTTCGAAGCTAAAATCCTCTATTTTATCCATGATAAAGGCCCTTAGTCCTGAAGGACGTTTATTAGTCATAACATTTCATTCTCTAGAAGATAGAATAGTGAAGTGGACCATGAAAGACTCAGAGATGGGGAAACTGGTTAACAAAAAAGTAATACAGGCAACTTGGAATGAAAAACAGCAGAATCCGCGAGCTCGAAGCGCAAAATTAAGGGTGTTTGAGCGGATGTGAGAGGAATGAGTGAATGAACCAAACATGGCATGAGGCAAAGCCGTTTATCAGTTTACTTGTCATCATTGGTTCATTGTTTCTGATCGTTTTTGCTAAAATGGAAAAAACTCGTTTAAGCTATCTTCTCTACCAGCAGAATAAAATTCTTAAAAAAAATAAAGAAACTCACAGTTTAAAACTCATCGAGTATGTGCAAGTGACTCGCTTGGATCGGTTGCGATATTTGGCGCTAACAAAGCTGACCTTGTCGGAGGCGAAAAAGGGGCAAATCATCCAGGTATCAGGTGATAAAATCGTGATCGCACAATAATGGGGACGTCTGTTGAAAAATAGAATTGTATTTTTATTTATCCTTATATTTTTTGCTTTCTCGGCCTTGGTTGTTCGAGGGGCTTATCTGCAGCTATTTCCTAATAAAAAATTATCTCAGCTCATGGAGCGGCAATTTCAGACCCGTATTAACTTACATTCTAGACGGGGATCTATATTAGATAGAAATGGTAGAGAGCTGGGAGTCAGTGTGACTTCTTACTCCATCTATGCGGACCCATCCATTATCGGTAAAAAAAGTTTCGTGGCAAAGAAAGTGTCTCGGTATCTTCAGTCGAGCTACTCCAGTGTTCATCGGAAGTTAAAAAAGAAGAACACAAGATTTGTTTGGCTAGAACGACAGGCTAGCCAGGAAGTTAAAGATAAAATTGCTGCTATGAACCTTTTAGGCATAGGAATAGTTGAGGAGCCGAAACGCATTTACCCCAACAAGCATTTAGCCTCTCACCTTTTAGGTTTTATTGGGCGCAATGGTGAAGGCTTGGAAGGATTGGAATTTTCTCTAGAAGAAAAATTGCGGGGGGCTAAAAAAGAGTATTTTGTGAAACGAGATGCTCGTGGACGTCCACTATTGATGGATCTCCAATCTTTGGAAGCACCAAAAGATGGGAAGGATGTTCGCTTAAGTTTGGATATTGAGCTTCAATATATGTTGGAAAAGAAGTTGAATGAGGCGCTGGCAAAATACTCAGCTGAAATGGGAGTGGGAGTCATTTTAGACGCAAAGACTTCTGAGATTTTAGCAATGGGTACTACACCTTCGTTTGATGCGAATGCTCCTTTTAATGTGCCTCCAGGTTATCGTCGCAATCGAACAATTGTGGATGCCTTTGAGCCCGGATCTACGTTGAAGACTTTTGCCATTGCAGCGGCCTTACAACTGGGAAAGGTCGAACCTAATACCTCGATCAATTGTGAGGGAGGCCATTTTAAAATTGGAAAACGAGTGATTAGAGAAGCCGATGCGTCTCATTCTTTCGATGAACTGACTGTGTCCGAGGTGTTGGCAAAGTCTTCGAATGTCGGAAGTTCAAAAGTCGCTATTGAAGTAGGGGCTAAGTCCTACAGAGATTTTCTAGTTCAAATGGGGTTTGGTAGAAAACCATCCGTTGAGTTTCCTGGAGTGACATCTGGTATTTTGCATGACCTCCCTTGGGGTAGGCACCAATTAGCTAATATTTCTTTTGGGCATGGATTAACGGCTTCACCCCTTCAGATAGCCGCCGCCTATGCGGTGATTGCCAACAAAGGCTGGTACACCGAGCCGAGCCTAATTAAAGGAGCGTCTAGGGAGAGAAGGCGTGTGTTGGATGAAGATGTTGCCCATAAAATGAACCTTATGTTGATGGGTGTGACGGCTCGGACGGGTACAGGCTATTCCGCTCGTATACCGGGGTTTCCTGTTGCTGGTAAAACGGGAACAGCACAAAAAGTAGATTTTAAAAATGGTGGGTATTTAAAAGGGGAATACATTGCTAGTTTTGCGGGCTTTGTGCCGGCGAACGATCCACGTTATGTCATTTACATTGCCATTGATAATCCTAAAAATAAATATTATGGGTCTGAAGTAGCGGCTCCGGTCTTCGCTGAAGTGGCGCAGTATGCTATGCGAAAATCAGGTATTCAGCCGATCTTGATTTCAAATAAAAATCTTCTCGATAGTAAATGGGATGAAATGCAGTTCTCTGCGCCTAAGAAAGTATCTAGCCCACTTTTGGAGGAGGCTCAGAGAGAGCTGGCTCAAAACCGACTTCCACAACTCAAAGGTATGAATTTGAGGGATGCGCTTAAAGTTTCCTCGGAAATTAAAGCCAATGTTATTGTCAAAGGAAGAGGCAGAGTGGAGTATACAGTGCCAGGTGCTGGTGTTACACTAGGGCCGGAATTTAAGGAATTAAAACTCATTCTTTCCGAGTAGCGAATGCAAGTTTCACAATTGTTTGCCATTTATCCAGAGTACCGACTGGGTGATCATCCTGAGGTCGAAGTCCATAAATTGACATTCGACTCTCGCAATATAGAGCCTAATGATGTCTTTATAGCCGTGAGAGGGCAAAACTTTGATGGGCACTCCGTTTTAAAAGAAGTCGTTGAAAATAAACCCGCCGCTTTGGTGGTGGAAGATATTCAATCAGTTCCCGAAGATTTTGTGGGTGCTGTTGTTGTAGTTTCGAATACTAGAGAAGCATTGGCTCGATTGGCGCATCGGTTTTATGGGGAGCCTTCTCATGATTTATTTTGTGTTGGTGTTACGGGAACAAATGGGAAAACTTCGGTCACCTATATGATTGAAAAAATTCTGACGGATTTTGGTTGGCCCACAGGAGTTATGGGTACTGTGGATCATCATTTGGGAGGTCGGACTTGGCCAACGAATCTTACGACTCCAGATCCAATCACTATCACTCGTCGGCTGGTTGAAATGCAAGCCGTAGGAGCTAGAGCTATAGTGATGGAAGTTTCAAGTCATGCTCTTTCGCAATTTCGTGCCCATGGTATCGCCTTCGACGTTGGGGTTTTTACGAATTTGACTCGGGATCATTTAGATTACCACTCCTCTATGGAAGATTACTTTGCGAGTAAAGAAATTCTTTTCTCTAGTTTATTGGGTAATAGCCATAAAGGATCTCGTGCAGCAGTCGTCAATGTCGATGATATGTGGGGGGCGCAAATTCAGGTCTCTGGAGGCTCGAAAAGAGTGGGTTATGGAAAAGCCGCCCATCATTTAAAGTTAAGTTTGCAGAGAATGGATTTTTCTGGAACCCGGTTTCAGCTGAGTGTTCATGATGAAGAATATAATGGATTCATACCCGTGCCTGGAGATTATAGCGTTTATAATGCTTGTGCCGCCATTGGGGCTTGTATGCACGCAGGTGTTTCCATAGCCTCTTGTTTAAAGTCATTGGAGAGTTTTGATGGTGTGCCAGGTCGATTGCAACGAGTGGAGAATAAGAGTGCTGGATATGCTTTTGTAGATTATGCACATACCGATGATGCTTTAAGGTCGGTGCTTAATGTTTTGCAGGATATTCGGCGATTCTCAAAGGACAATCATCGCATTCATCTTGTGTTTGGGTGCGGTGGAGATCGGGATAAGGGAAAGCGACCATTGATGATGGATGCAGCAATGGCAGGAGCGGATTTTGTATATGTGACGTCCGATAATCCCCGAACGGAAGAGCCTCAAAAAATTATAGATGATATTATTGCAAATACCCCAAAGAGTTTAATCGAAGATAAAGTGATGATAGAGGTGGACAGGAAGAAGGCTATTGAGCAAGCTCTTCGAAATGCAGATCAGGGGGATGTTGTAATTGTGGCGGGCAAAGGTCATGAAGATTACCAGATCATAGGTACGGAGAAACATCATTTTAGTGATCAGGAAGTGATCGAGGAGTTTTCGGGATGAGTAGTGCAGTATGGACCATGAGTCTTGATGAACTCGCAAAAGCAACGGGTGGGAGGATACTCTCAAACATACAAGATCAATTTTCAGGTGTTACGACAGATTCAAGAAAGCCAGGACAGGGTTGTCTGTTTGTGGCCATACACGGAGATCAATTTGATGGCCATGACTTTTGTGCAGCTGCGGTGGAGCAGGGAGTGTCTGTTCTTTTAGTTCATCGAGAAGATGAAGTTATAAAAAGTTTGATAAATAAAGTCAGCGTTGTCTTGGTTGATGATACCACTACGGGGTTACAAAAATTAGCTACCTATTGGAGAGAAAAAGCTAATTTTAAAGTGGTTGGAATTACCGGATCTAATGGTAAGACCACAACAAAAGAGTTTACCACAACGGTTTTAAAATCCTGTTATTCTGTAGCCGCTACTCAAGGGAATTTGAATAATCATTGGGGAGTGCCTTTAACCATTCTTTCTGCTCAAGCTGAGCACGAAGTGTTGATATTGGAAATGGGAATGAGCCACCTGGGCGAAATCGCACGGTTAGCACAGATTGCAAAACCGGATGTGGTATTGGCTACAAATGTTGGTACCTCTCATATAGGAGAGGTAGGATCTCAAGAAGGTGTACGCCAGGCAAAAAAGGAAATTTACGAACATTCTCCTGGAGCCACGGCTATTTTTAATAGAGATAACAGTTTTACTCGGCAAATATTCGAAGAGTATGCGGAGGAGCATGGTCGGGAGGGGACATTTTCTTTTTCTGAAAGAGATCTTGGAGCAGAGATTGATGTTAGTCTGAACGTAAAATCCGCTAATCTGTTAGGAATGGTAGTATCTGGCCGAGTGGGTGAGGCCACGGGGTCTTTTGAAATCCCTATTTCCGGACCACATAATGTATCCAACCTTATGGCGGCAGCATCCATTGGTTTGGCATTGGACGTACCTGTGGAGAAAATCTGGGAGTCTCTCCCAAAATGTCGGACGGCTTGGGGTCGTAATCAGATTGTTGAGCATCCCAACGGTGCACAAATTATTTTTGACGCTTACAATGCTAATCCACAAAGCATGGAGGCTCTATTGCACTCTTTAAAATCTTCGAGTCAAAAAGGGCAAAAGACGGTGGTCATCTTAGGAGAAATGTTGGAGCTGGGTGATTTCTCTGAGCAATTCCATCGAAAACTAGGGGAATGGGCCGGGCAAAGCCAAGCAGAATGTATTTGGTTTATGGGACCCCATCGGGAAGCTGTTGCCGACGGGGTTCGCAGCTCTGGATTTCAAAATAAGTTAGTGATTTCAGATACTTATGAAGAATCTCTTGCAATGGAGATCGAATCTATGCTAGAACCCGGGGACATCGTCGCGATCAAAGGTTCGCGTGGAATGAAGTTGGAGCGAGTCCTCAATAAGTGGGGCGTTTCAGGCTTCTAAACGCATAAAATTCGCAAGGTAAGTATGTTGTACACACTGTTAGTTGATCTTGCAGATAACGTTTCTGCATTTAATGTGTTCCGCTATATCACATTCAGAACATTTATAACTTTTTTCACATCATTTGTGGTGTGTTTGGCTTGGGGTCCATTTTTTATACAAAGGATGGTTCGAAAGCAGGTCAAACAATCCATTAGAGATGATGGTCCTCAATCCCATTTAAAAAAACAGGGAACTCCAACGATGGGTGGAACTTTGATTTTAGCGGGATTTTTCGTTCCGCTTCTGCTGTGGGTGGACGTTTTCGCACCCATGGTTTGGGGGGTCTCTATAGTTACCTTGGCCTTTGGAGCTATTGGTTATTGGGATGATTACCTTAAGGTTTCTAAAAAGAATACTAAAGGGCTCAGTGGAAAACTTAGACTCACCTTAGAGTTTGCTGTTTCTGGTGCTGTGGTGGCTTTTCTGGTTTATTTAGGGGAGCTTTCCACGTCATTGTATGTACCTTTTTTAAAAGACGTCGTTTTTGAATTGGGCTGGTTTTACGTTCCATTTGCCAGTCTTGTTATTGTGGGTTGTGCTAATGCTGTAAACCTGACAGATGGTTTAGACGGCTTAGCCATCGTTCCAGTGATAGTATGCGCCGGGACTTTTATGATTTTTGCCTACATAGCCGGTCATTTTCAGATTGCACAATACTTGGCGATTCCCTATATCAGTGGGGCTGGTGAGTTGACTCCGTTGGCGGCGGCAATTGTGGCGTCAGGACTAGGGTTTTTGTGGTTTAATTCCTATCCGGCTCAGGTTTTTATGGGAGATGTAGGAAGTTTAAGTCTTGGTGGTTTTATAGGGGTGATGTCCGTACTTACAAAAAATGAACTGTTGCTCGTATTATTGGGCGGAATTTTTGTAGTTGAGGCCCTCTCTGTTATCGCGCAGGTGCTTTCATTCAAGCTGACTGGAAAAAGAGTGTTGAGGATGGCACCCATTCATCATCACTTTGAGCTTAAAGGATTGAGTGAAACCAAGATCATCGTGAGGTTTTGGATCATTGCTATATTATTAGCTGTATTGAGTTTGGCCACTTTAAAACTAAGGTAACAAAACTAGACATAGTATTTAAATTCGTTAGGAACTAACAGGTAAGGTAAAATGTACGATTATAGAGATGTAAAAGGTAAAAAAATAATGGTAGTTGGATTGGGCCGTACTGGGGTAGCGTTGTCTCGCTTTCTCGTCAGTAAGGGTGCCGAAGTCACTATCAGTGATCACAAGTCTAAGGCCGAATTGGTCAATTATTTGGAGCAAATTGAAGACCTAGAGATCAATTATGATCTTGGTGGACACACTCCAAAATTGTTCTTGCAACAGAATCTTATTATTTTAAGTCCGGGGGTTTCGCCAAACTTAAAGATCTTTGAATATGCAAAGAGCCGTGGTGCATTGGTAACAGGTGAATTTGAATTTGCAGCGGCTTGGATTGATGAGCCGGTAATTGCTGTGACAGGAACAAATGGTAAGTCTACTGTTTGTGAGTTGATTCAACATATGTTGTCAGAGTCCGGTATCACAAATTGGTTAGGCGGTAATTATGGCCGACCATTAAGTGAATACTTAGTGCTGCCAGAGAAGCCTCAAATTGTAGTGGCTGAAGTTTCTAGTTTTCAGTTGGAGCATTGTGAGCAGTTCACTCCTAAAAATATTATTTTTACTAACCTAGCTGAGAACCATCTCGACCGTTATCGCTCTATGGAAGAGTATGTAAATGCTAAGCGAAAGATTTTTAGAAACACCAATCAGGGTACTACCAGTGTTTTAAATGCGGATGATAACGCGGTTGTTGAGTTGGCCCGCGATCCAGCTGTTCAGCGCGGGAGAATTTTCTACTTCTCAAGAAAGCCATCTCTTGAATCCCAGATTATGAATATCGGAGGGTGTGTTCTTATCAAAGATGAGCTTCGTGTTCGTCGAGGACCTGAGATAGAGTACTTTTCTCTCACCAAAGTGAAAGTTCGTGGATATCACCAAAGAGAAAATTTAATGGCAGCCACTCTAGTGGCCCTTGAGTGTGGAGCTTCCAGAGAAGCTGTTCAAAAGGTGATGGATAATTACAAGGGAATGGCTCATCGTTTAGAGTACGTTCGTAAAGTGGGCGGAGTGGAGTTTTTTAACGACTCCAAAGCTACCAATGTTCATGCTGTTATGCGGGCCTTGGATTGCTTTGAAGAAAATGTGATTTTAATTATGGGTGGAAAAGACACGAGTCTTAACTATGAACCACTCATCGATCGAATTAAGAGAAAGGTGAAGACTCTTATTTTGGTGGGTGAGGCAAAAGAGCATATCAATCGAGATATTGGAGATCATTCTGAGACCTACTTGATTGGTACATTCGAGGAAGCGGTTTTAATTGCCTATCAAAAATCTCGTATAGGAAACTACGTTTTGCTTTCGCCAGGGGCGTCGAGCTTTGATATTTTTGACTCCTATGTGGAGCGTGGGAACTATTTCAAAGAGCTTGTGAACAAGTTTAAGTGATTTCCAAAGGCTTAGCCCGACTTAGGTCAAGCCTTCAGCTAAGACTTCATTATAGCCCTCAAAATGCTAGAATATTTTGAGGGTTTTTTTTATGACATCAAGATGGTCACAACTGGATAAGACACTTTGCCTGATTACGTTTTTTCTAATGGGATTGGGTCTGGTTCAAGTTTACAGTTCTAGCTTTGTTCATGCCACGGAGAATTTAGGGGATGGTTTGTACCTGTTTAAGCGCCAGTTCTTATTTTCAATGCTGGGTGCTTCGGTCATGTTGGGAGTGGCGCTAACGGACTGGAAGAATGTTAAAGTATTGGGTCTTCTCCTATGGTTTGTTGCCATCGTTGGGCTACTTTTAACTCTGTATTCGCATTTCTCAATAAAAGCTGGAGGAGCGAGTCGATGGGTTTCGTTACCTTTCGGGCTTCGTTTTGAACCTTCGGAGCTATTAAAGATTTGTTATCCATTCATTTTGGCTACGGTGGTGGCAAAAAGTTTTTCCAAGATGAGGACTTGGCAAAAAGTCACAATCTCTTTGGTTTTGTTAATGCCATTACTCTTATTAATGAAGCAGCCCGATTTTGGAAGCATTGTAATTATTGTGGCGATGGCGCTAGGGGTTCTGTTTGTATTTGGACTTCCTTTGCGTTGGTTGAGTTTGTTCACTGTGACGAGTGGTTTAGCCATGGTGGCATTGATCTTTACTTCCGAATATAGGATGAACCGGATACGTGTTTTTTTGGATCCGTGGGCAGACCCGAGCAATAGTGGGTTCCAGGTGATTCAAAGTATGTTGACCTTTCATTCTGGTAAGCTATGGGGGCGAGGTCTTGGTCAGGGGCAGGGCAAGTTGTTTTTCCTACCAGAGGCGCACACTGATTTTACTCTGGCCACTTTTGCTGAAGAGATGGGTTTTATTGGGTTTGCGGTTTTGGTTCTAATTTATTTTTTGTTAGTGTATCGGGGGATGAGGATTGCTGCTCTCTGCAAGAAACCCTTTGAGAAGGCGGTTGCACTGGGGATTACCTTGGTGCTCTTTTTTAATATAGCAATAAATATTGGGGTTGTTTTGGGAGTTCTTCCCACAAAAGGTTTAACATTGCCCTTCATGAGTTATGGCGGGAGTTCCTTGGTGACAATGTGTATGGCGGTGGGTATCTTGTTATGCATTGATCGCTCACAAAAATCTGAATATGGATCTGGTAGCAAAGATCATAAAGCGATGCGGACAAGTTTCTACAGGTTGTAACTGAAGGATTTAGATTGAAAACGACCGTATTTATAACTGGTGGAGGGACCGGAGGGCACGTTTATCCGGCCTTGGCCATAGCAGATGCTTTGGAGAAAAAGTATCCCGGTAAAATTGACTTTCATTTTTTGGGTACCAAAAGAGGAATGGAAGTTAAGGTGGTTCCCGAGCACGGAATTCAATTGCATTTACTTAAAATAGGTCGATTTGCAGGTGTCTCAAAGTTCGAGAAAATTATGACACTTCTATTTATGCCATTGGCCTTCGCTCAAGCGCTTTGGTTGATACTTCGTTATCGGCCAAAGGCGATTATTGGAGTGGGAGGTTACGCTTCTTTTCCTGCTGTAATAGTGGGTTCTTTGATGGCTAGAAATACTTATATCTGGGAGCCGAATGCACGACCAGGAATGGCAAATGTTTGGCTTTCCAAATTTGCAAAGCATGCATTGGTAGTTTTTGAGTCCACCAAGAAGAAACTTTCCAGTCGCAATTATGAGATTGTGGGATATCCCGTTCGAGGCGAAATTGCTCAGCGTTCTGGAGAAAACGCGGTTCGAAAAGAGGGTCCATTGAAGATTCTTATTTTCGGAGGTAGCCAGGGAGCGAGGCCTATAAATAAAATTGTGAAAGAGGCTATTCTTAAAAGCAAAGATTGGCTGGAAGGGGTGGAAATCGTTCACCAAGTGGGCAAATGGGATTATTCTGAATTTTCGACCTTTTACGAAACTTTGAATCTCAGGAATGTGGAGTGCCATGAGTTTCTGTTTGATATGGAGGAACGCTATTTGTGGGCCGATATGGTTGTATGTCGAGCTGGAATGGGTACCATTGCCGAATTGGCTGCTATGGGTCAGGCTTGTTGGTTGATTCCTTTGCCTGGAGGTGGCCTGGATCAGCAAGAGAATGCAACAGAGCTAGCTAATAAAGGTGCGGCCATAATGACAATGCAGCCTCAGTTTACGGCTGAGGAATTTATTGAAAAAATTGAATCCATTAAGCAAGATCGTGACATTCTTGTGCGCTTAAGCGAGAACATTTCAGATTTTCACACACCAAAGGGTGCAGAAAAAATAGCAGAGTTTATTTGGAATACAAAATGAGTCAAATTACACAATCTAAAGTTCATTTTATTGGTATTGGCGGCATAGGTATGTCTGGCATTGCCGAGCTATTACACAATATGGGTGCTGAGGTTTCAGGTAGTGATCAGTCGGACAATGATCAAACTCAAAGATTAACATCTATGGGTGTGGAAGTGTTTAAAGGACATCGGTCCGAGCAGGTGGAGTCGGCAGATGTGGTGGTTTACTCCAGTGCCGTTCAGCCGGAGAATGTAGAGTTTGCTAGAGCTGTTGAAATGAAAATCCCCATCATAGGGCGAGCAGAAGCTTTGGCTGAGATCATGCGCTTAAAGCGGGGAGTGGCCATCGCAGGAACCCACGGGAAAACCACAACCACCAGTTTTACCGCTCAGATTTTTTTAGAAGCCCAGTTAGATCCAACCATAGTAGTTGGAGGTCGTTTAGATGTAATTAAATCCAATGCTAAATTGGGTGCTGGAGAATGGCTTGTTGCCGAGGCGGATGAGAGTGATGGTAGTTTTTTACGCCTATCGCCTGAGTTAGCTGTAATTACTAACGTGGACTATGATCACTTAGACTTTTATGGTTCAAAAGAAAATGTAGAAGCCGGCTTCAGGCAGTTTGCGGATCGCATTCCTTTTTATGGGCATATCGTAGTTTGTGGCGATGACGTGGCATTATTAAAATGTCTCTCTGAGTTTCGAAAACCAATTTCGACTTATGGTTTTTCAGAAAGTTGTGATTATAAATTGGTGGGTGAAAACTCTAAGTATGAAATCTTTTTTCAAAATGAATCTTTGGGGAAAATCGAAATGCCGCTGCCCGGGCAACACAATGCTTTAAATGCTCTGGCGGCAATGATTGTTGCAGAAAAAGCGGGAATTCCTTTTTCAGTTTCCATTTCGGCGATTGAGTCATTTGCTGGTGTGGATCGTAGGTTACAGAAAAAAGGCATTTTTGGTGGTGTAGAATTTTACGATGACTACGGTCATCATCCCACAGAGGTAAAAGCGGTATTATCCAGCTTAAAAGAAAAATATCCGAGCAAAGAATTGCATGTGATTTTTCAACCCCATCGCTATTCAAGAACTCGGGACTGTTGGGCAGAATTCACTCAGTGTTTTGAGGCTGCCGACCATCTTTATTTGTTGGATATTTATCCTGCCGGTGAACAACCTTTGGATGGCATTAGTTCAACCGAGCTGCATAAGAGCATTCCTCTTAAAGGCAAAACCCTGGTGAATGAGTTAGATCCCGCGGACATCGTCAGCCAGCTGCTAGCTGATATGCAATGGAAAGAGGGAGATGTTGTTCTTACTTTAGGGGCTGGAAATGTGAGTCGAATAGGTGATCTTCTTCGAGGAAGGCTAAATTCGTGAAGGACTTGCCGATCTTACAAACCAATGTTTCTCTCAAGGAGTACAATTGGTGGAAAGTGGGCGGTGAAGCTCAGTTTTTTGTAGAACCGGAAAGTCCTGAGCAGGTCATTGATTGTTTGAAGTGGGCGGAAGCCAATGGTCATGCTTACACGGTATTAGGTGATGGGAGTAACTGTCTTATCTCCGACCAGGGCATTTCAGGTCTTACCATTAGCACAAAAAAATTGAATGGTATTTTGCGGGAGCAAGAACAGGATGGGCAGTACCTTATTGAGTGCCTAGCCGGCACTCCAAAGATGCAAGTGATGCGTTTGTTTCTAAAGAAAAAGCTCACTCCAGCACTTTTCTTATCCGGACTTCCGGGGCAAGTGGGTGGTGGAATTTATATGAACGCTGGTGTTCGTGAGAAACGAGAACCAAGAGAGTTCTGTCAAATAGTGAAGTCTTTTAAAGTGGTAGATGAAAAAACTCTGTCTATAAAAACCTATAGCCACAGTGATATTGAATGGTCTTATCGAAAGACCAGTGGGTGGGGACCCGGTATCATTGTTTCGTGTGAGTTGGGATGGGAAAACACTCCTGATCCTGAAGTTCCTAAAATGGTGGTTGAGGCGAATAAGCTGAGGAAAAGCAAACAGCCCCTGGAGTTTCCTAGTGGTGGTTCAACTTTTAAAAACCCTTCGACGGAACAGTCGGCTGGGTTACTCATCGATCAAGCGGGATTAAAGGGATTTAAAGTTGGAGATGCTCAAGTTTCGGAGAAGCACGCCAACTTCATTATCAACTTGGGGCAGGCAACGGCTAAAGATGTTTGGTCGGTCATTAAACATGTCAAAGAAATGGTTTTAAAGACCTCAGGGATAGAGCTGCAAACAGAAGTCATCCGTAAAGGTTTTACGGATTAATGTCTTCCTCATAAACTTTAGTCATGCCAAGGCGTGTTTGGTACAGTATATCGTTTGCTTTAGTAGAGCGGATGGGAGATGGGCTCACTCGTCCATTATGAAGAGCGTGGAAATAGAGTTCGTAACCCATAACCTGCGTATGTTCAGTGGGTCTATATAGAATTACTTCTTGGACAGTACCACCAGATAGAAAGTCCTCGGAAAAGAGTTCTTCTCGAGATAGTTGAGGTCTTTCATTTTCTTCGAGTTGGAGTTTAAAGCTTAAAGTGGCCTTTTGGTTACTTGTAAGTAACTCTACCCTGAATTCAATGACAGCTGTTTTCATTGGGGTTTTCATGAAGACAGCTAAGTCATATTCTTTGACACCCATTTGCAAGATTTTTTTAATCATTAAAACATTTGCAGGCGAAAGTGATTTTGTGACCATGTATATGTCATTTGCTAGTTTGTGAGCCATAGGATCATAATTTGGATATTCGGCAACGTCTTTTATTGTTTTTAAATGCTCCGTCATAAGCATGCCTCGAACCCAACCAAAAGCATTTTTGGTGGCATTGGTAACCATAGCCTTTTGCCTTTGAAGGTATTCAATCAGTTTTTCTCTAGATTGGAAAAACTTTTGTATGCCCACTTCTTGAATGCCATGAATATTTGTAAGTCCATCAACAGATCCAATTCCGTGTTTTGAGAAAAAATCTCTAGAGTAAAAGAACCCCAGCGGACGCATCTCTACCTGGATCATTTTAAAAACTTTTGCATAGTTCTGGTCAATGGCTTCCAAGACAATGTTTTCTTTCTTCAAAGTACGTTCGTAGAAAGCCTGGTTGTCCGGCGACATCTCACGGGCAAGTTGATGTTTGATCTGATCTAAAAAACTCATGTTTGTAAAAAGGGCTTTGCAGACCATGGGTGCTCCATTGGCGAGAGCGTTTGAACTCGACCCGATAAAGAGTAAGGTGGCCAATAGGGCAGGGGCTAATGAAAATTGCAAGCAAAGCTTTTTCATGTTCGTAAGCAGAGTCACTTTTGAAAGTCCCTTTTGGTTATGAGTTCATTTAAACATAAGCTCGCGATAGAGTTTCTATTCGCGCACTTCTTTCTTAAAAACAGTTCCCATTCCGATGTGCGGATCTTTTAACATGCCCTGGGCATCTTGGGATCGAAGCGGAAAGGGGCCTAGGGTGCCGTTATAGAGACCATCATAGAAGAGTTCGAAACCTGTTGGCAATTTGGTGTGTTCGGTGGGTCTGAAAATTAAAACGTCAGTCAGATATCCGCCAGATAGAAAACTTTCAGAAAAGAGCTCATCACGGGAGAGGGGGGTTTTCTCACTTTCGTAGAGTTGGAGTTCAAAGCTAAGCGCGGCTTTTTGATTGCTCGTGAGTAGTTCCACTTGAAATTCAATGACAGCGGTTTTCATATGGGAGCTCATATAGACGGTGATGTCATAAGCTTTAACACCCATCTGAAGGATTTTTTTTATCATTAATACATCAGGGGAGTTGAGCAATTTGGCAACTCGATAGACGTCGTTGGCCAGCTTATGGGCCATGGGGTCGTAATTAGGGTATTCTGCCACTTCTTTAAGGGTTCTCAGGTGATTAGTTAAAATCAAGCCCCGGGCCCAGGATGTTGCATTCTGGGTGGCTTCGATCACCAACCGTTTCTGCAGTTGCAAGTAGTCGATGATTTGTTCACGAGTTTCGAAGGCCATGGGCGCGGTAATGTCATGAATGCCATGGATGCGAACGAGGTCAGGGTTTGACCCTATTCCATATTTTTCGAAAAAGTCCATTTTGTTAAAGAATCTAAGGGGACGCATCTCAACTCTTACCATCTTAATCACTTTGGCAAAATTTTTATCAATATCCTCAAGCATTTTATTTTCTCTTTCAAATAAGCTTTTAAGGGTTGCTTGATCTTTAGGACTTACTTTATCTGAAAGTTGATGTGCTATTTGGTCAGCAAAGCTCATTTTTTTAAAAAGAGCTTTGCAGAGTAAAGGCGCTCCGGTGGCTTGAGCATTTGAACTCCATCCAGCAGACAATAGGGCTACTAGCACGGGCAGTGACATAGCTCGTCTGTAAAGCTTACTAATTGTCGTAAACATAGACACTTTTAAAGAGCCCTTTCGGCCGTGAGTTCATCTAGACATTAAATTGCAATCTAGGTACCATTAAAGCCATAGGGGGTCCATGATGGCCGGTAAAAAAATAGCATTGATCAAAGGTGGAATGGGTTCTGAGCGTGAAGTGAGTCTGTCTACAGGTAATTCCTTTGAAGAAGCCCTTAAGCAGTTGAACCACAATTATATTGTAATTGATGCAAAAGAAGACCTCCCTGTTCAGCTATACAATGAAAAACCTGATATCGCTCTGCTGGCCCTGCATGGAAAATACGCTGAGGATGGAGTGGTGCAAGGGATCTGTGAATACATGAAAATTCCCTATACGGGATGCGGACTTTTGGCGTCCTCCCTTTGTATGAATAAACTGTTCAGTAAACAGTTGTTTTTGCAAAACGATATTCCTACAGCTCCGTTCCAAGTGTTGCGTAAAACTCAGCCAGAATTGGCCGTTAAACAGATCTCTATGGAGTTGCCCTTTGTGGTCAAGCCCAGCCGAGAAGGCTCGTCGGTGGGAGTGCATATTGTTCGTGAGACGGAGCAGATTTTGCCAGCTGTTAAAGATGCCTTTCAATATGATTCTGAGTTGATTGTTGAGCAGTTCATTGATGGGAAAGAGCTCACCGTTGCCCTGGTGGATGGTGTGGCAATGACTCCCATCGAAATCGAACCTAAGGTGGATTTTTATAACTACGAAAATAAGTATACGGCAGGAAAAACGGAGTATCATCTTCCGGCAAGAGTGCCAGATAAAACCCTTGCCGAGCTAAAAGAGTTTTCGGAGAAGATCTATAAAGTATTTGATATTCGCTCCTATTGCCGAATTGATTTTATGGCGAATAAAGATCACAAGCTATTTTGCCTAGAGATAAATACATTACCGGGGGCCACCCCGACATCGTTAGTGCCAAAGGCGGCAAAGTACGATGGCATTGATTTTAGTCAATTCGTACAAAAGCTCATCGACTCTGCAACATTGGACTACGCCGGTGTTAAGTAGATTGTTGCGAGCATCTGCTGTCGGGATTGGACTATTTTGTGTGGGTTACTTTTTAAGTACTACGCCTTTGTTTGTTATTCAGACTATATCTGTAAGTGTTGTTAATACGGATAAAATGTACACAGAGATTCCTGTTAAAGTGAAGTCGGCACTCTTGGATTTAAGGGGTAGAAGTTTATTCGATATATCATTGGATGATGTTGTAGCTGTGGCTGAACAGGACGATCGAGTGAAAGAGGCTCATGTGTTTCGAAGGCTTCCAGGGAAAATAAATGTAGAGATCGTGTTGAAGCAGCCGTTTGCTCTTTTGTTTGATCAAGAGAATCAAGCTTACCCCATTTCTAGAAATGGGGACTTGCTCCCTCCTTTAGGTCCGGGAGAGTTTGTGGATATGCCCTTATTGCGTGGAAAAGTTTTGGAGACAAACGGTGAGCGACGTAGAGAGGTGGTTGACTTCTTGTTAAGTATCCCGAGCGAAGGTTTGTTTACAAAAAATAGTATCTCTGAGGTTTGGTATTCTAAAAAAGGTGGGTTTACTTTTTTTGTTGGGCCGAGTTCCGCAGAGATTTTCCTAGGCCATAGTCTAGATGAAAATAAGGTTTTAGAAATTAATAAGGTTCTAAAATACATGGAATCTAAACAACTTAGCGGTCGCATCATCGATGCTCGCTTCACAAAGAAAGTTGTTGTCAGGCTGCGTAACGAAAACTAGGCTATACAAAGGAACGGTTTCATCAATGATGAGCATCGAGGGCAAGGATGGCACAGAACTACAGTAATTCCGCAATGATTGCGGGTCTAGATATCGGCACGACTAAGATCTCATGTGCTATTGGCCAATTGGGTCCAGACGGTTTAGAAATTGTTGGAATGGGGCAGGCACCAAACTTAGGTGTTCGCCAAGGTGCTGTCATAAATATTGATATCACTGCCGAGGCTATTCAAAAAGCTAAAGAAGAAGCCGAGCTCATGGCCGGTCAAAAAATCACTGAAGTTTGGTTAGGTGTAGCGGGAAGTCATATTCAGTCTTTTGATTCTGGTGGAATGGTTGCTATTCGTAATCAAGAAGTGGCTAAAGAAGATGTTGAGCGAGTGATCGAAGCTGCGAAAGCCGTAGCTATTCCAAGTGACCGCCAAGTATTACACGTTTTACCTACAGAATATAAAGTAGATTCTCAATCGGGAATCAATGATCCCATTGGTATGTCTGGTGTTCGATTAGAGGCCTCTGTACATATTGTTACAGGTGGCAAGTCAGCCATTCAAAATGCTGTTAAATGTACGGAAAAAGTCGGGCTTAAGGTGGCTGGACTTGCGCTTCAACAGTTCGCTTCTTCATTGGCTATTCTTTCCGATGATGAAAGAAGTCTTGGCGTTTGTGTTGTCGATGTCGGCGGAGGCACTTGTGATATGGTGGCTTTTTCCCAGGGTGCGGTGATTTATACTGGTGTGGTACCTGTTGGCGGGCAAAACTTTTCGCATGATATAGCCATGGGGTTACGAACCACTCAAACAGCTGCTGAAGAGTTAAAGAAAAAATATGGTTGCGCCCTTCCAGACTTAGTTGGTGCTGATGAGACCATTGAGGTGGAAAGCGTTGGTGGTAGGCAAAAGCGTGTCATCAACCGCTTGGAATTATGTGAAATCGTTGAGGCGCGAGCCGAAGAGACTTTAAAGTTGATAAAAGAAAATATTGAGTCTGCAGGATTGTCTAAGAGTCTAGGATCCGGAGTGGTTTTGACTGGTGGCGTGAGCCAGTTGACAGGGCTGTCTGAAATGGGAGACTTCATATTTGATATTCCTGTTCGAAAAGGGATTCCGTCCAACGCTGGCGGATTGAAGGATATTGTAAAATCTCCGGCCTCTTCGACAGTAGTAGGACTATTAATTTACGGTGCACAAAAGCATCCTAAACAATCCGTGGGAATGGTGGACAAGGGAATGGGCCCATCTGCTGGAGCATGGATGAATCGAATTAAAAACTTTTTTTCTGAAGCATTTTAATCCACTGGAGGGATTATGTTCGAACTAGAAGAGAATACGAATCTTGGTGCCAATATTAAAGTAGTTGGTGTTGGTGGCGGCGGTAACAACGCTGTTCAGACGATGATTGAAGGCGGCCTCACGGGTGTCGAGTTCATTGTTGCCAACACGGACCAGCAGGCGCTTGAAGCCAATAAGGCTCAGTCTCAAATTCAATTGGGAAGAGAGTTAACTAAAGGGCTAGGTGCTGGTGCGAACCCCGAAGTGGGTAAGCGTGCTGCCATTGAGTCTTACAATGATATTGTTGAAAAATTAGATGGTGCTGACATGGTTTTCGTTACTGCTGGAATGGGTGGCGGAACGGGTACAGGTGGTGCTCCTATCGTAGCTAAGATAGCTAAAGAATTAGGTGCTTTAACGATTGGTGTTGTTACTCGACCATTTATCTTTGAAGGTAAAAAGCGTAAAAGACACGCGGACCAGGGGATTCAAGAGTTAAAAGAAAACGTTGATACTCTTATTGTCATTCCAAATCAAAAGTTACTTTCTATCGCAGGAGAAAGAACTCCATTATTAGAGACTTTTAAGAAAGCGGATGAAGTTTTACTCCAAGCCGTAAAAGGTATTTCTGACCTCATTAATATTAGAGGTCTGATCAACCTGGATTTCGCAGATATTAGAACAGTTATGTCGGCAAAGGGTATGGCCATTATGGGAGCTGGTGCTGGACAAGGTGAAAACCGCGCGGTTGAAGCCGCTACGTCTGCCATTTCTTCTCCGCTTTTAGAGAATATTGCTATCGATGGAGCCACTGGAATCATTATAAATGTCACAGGTGGTAACGATCTTTCTCTTTGGGAAGTTAATGAGGCCTCAACCCTTATTACAGAAGCGGCTCATGAAGATGCTGAAATTATTTTTGGTGCCGTCATTGATGAAGAATTGGGTGAGGAAGTACGAGTTACGGTTATTGCTACCGGATTTGGTGTTGATAACAATATGACTGTGAACGACCAAATCAGTAAATTACAGCAAATGGCAAAAGCTCAATTGGCTATGCAAGCTAATCAGGGGAATTCGTTGGGGCAAGAGTTCAATATGCAAATGCCTCAGATGGATTTGGGTGGATTAAACTTTAATTCGCAAAGTTTTCCTCAGACTCAGCAGCCAATGCAAAATCAACCTCAACAGCACACTCAACCTGTTCAGCAGCCCATGGCAGAGACGTTATCTCCGATTGCGCCTACACCCCAAAATATGCCAGCGCCTGTACAGACAGAAATTAACTCTGCGCCTCAAATGAATGAGGGATCTAGTGATCAAGAGTTATCTCCTAGAGAAATGTTGCTCGCTAAAGCGAGAGCTTTTAAAGAATCTCAAGAGTCCACACAAGGACAGTTTCCCTTAAGTGCCGATGATGAAATGGAAACAGCTCGTCGGATGGCGGAAGAAGTGGGGCGTAACAATTATAATTCAAATGATTTAGACGTTCCCTCATATCTTAGAAAACGCGGTTCTCAGGACGATAACCCGGAATTCTAGCGGCGGTGGAAGCGGACGTTTGACTTAAACTCTCCAGGAAAGGGAGTGGCTGGCGGGCCACTCCCTTTTTTGTATCTTTTCCGATTTATTTTTCAAATGACTATTCGCTCGCAATCAATATGGCCGCAGGTCGTCTTCGTAGGTCGTCATTGCATGCCGCCCTACGGATACGCCCCGCACATATTGAGCATCGCTCATATCCATTTGAAAAATAAATCGTAAAAATACAAAATGCGGGAACGCCGAGGGATACGCAAAGTGCATACTGAGTTTCGTTTCAGGCATGATTCAAAAATAAATCGAGAAAAACATGATTAAGTTTCGTTCAATAAGCTAGTCTATGATACGCCAGTTTGTCGGGTCTTTAACCTGAGTAGATATATCCTTTACTCTAGGAAACCTACGAATGTAAGATCTGCCATTTTCGTCAGTGTATTGTAGTTCTGATCTACCCATAGAATTATCTATTTTAACTGCGGTAATCTCTGATGGGAGGATTCTTCCGATGATAAAGATTTCTCCATGCTCCCCAGTTCCACCGATATTGTCTCGATCAAAAATAGCTCTGGAACGATCTACTTCAATGCGATAGATGGTTTCGTCGGATCGTAAAGCAAATGTTTGAGCCATTTCCGGTGAATAGCTTGCAGATATTAGAGGCGAACCATATGATCCTGAGGTGTGTTTATCTATTAGGTTATTGATAGACTCTTCATTCCCGGCCTCTACCTTATTAATAGTTTCTTTTATAGTGTCTAGTTGACCATTTCTATATGCATTTGAGGAGATACCTTCTTTTTCAAGGTTTATTTTATCTCCTCTGTAGAGCACCAATTTACCTTCATATGAGGCTCTAGGTACAAAATCAGATGGAACTCTTTTTTCATCAAATTTAAAAGTTACGTCGTTACGGTTGGATAAAAATAGATTTGTACATTCGCTTGCAAAGAGATCTAAGCCAAAGACAGAAATCACTACTAGAAAAACGGCTTTAGAGAACATAACCTACATTCTAAATATCGAGCATTAGTGGTTGCGTTCACTATAACCGCTTTACGCGAACAAGTTTGAAAAATTAAGCGGAATGAATTTGTTTCCGAGAGCTATCTATAAGTTCGACAGCCAATAGGGATTGGTAGGGCGACAGGAATCAGGCGGGTTATTGATAATCTAAAATTATTAGTTTACGGAAATCTTGACTGATGTCTGATTTATGAATGGTGATCCCGCCAACAAATATCGTTGCAAACCCATTTGGTGCTTGATGAATGATTCCATAGCTGGTTCCATCCCAAGATCTTGTAATTGTTGGTTTAGCTTCATCTATTGGAAGTGGAATCGTTACTCTTAGGGTTCCACGTTCAAGTGGGTTTTTCCTTTTAATTTTGAGATCATTTAAAAGTTCACTGGAATCATTTTTTATAGACTTTTCGACGTAGGCGGCCTCATGGCTGTCAGTATGCCATGGCATTTCTCGTTTGCTATTGGCAACTAATATGGAAACACCAGTTAAATCAATATTCATACCGAGGCTATCTTGTATCTGTGTTCGAATATGCTTTTCCAAAGCGACCATAAAGCTGTATTCATCCGTAAAATTTTTAATGTTTCTTACTTTGTAAAATTCGGCTGCCCAGTTTTCAGAATTATCAAATTTTTTATCTATAATTTCGTCTAGAGCTTTATTTAAAACTCCATTGCTAGATAAGTTCCCATGAAACTCTTTGGGAATTTCTATATGTCCAAATCCACTTCGAAATACATCTGACACTGGGATTACAGCATTGGCATATGAAAAAAGTGAGCTGCATTCCTTTGCCGGGCAGTTAATAGCAAAGGCAAAAGACACCAAAAGCAAAAAGAGTTTCATAGTTTCTCGTCATTCATCAAATTTATAGTCAATGCGTTCACTATAAACTTTGAGTGCCGACAAGTGTAAAAAAATAGGCGGAATGAATTTGTTTCCGAGAGCTATCTATAAGTTCGACAGCCAATAGGGCTGATAGGGTGTTAGTTGTCTTTTCGTGCGGAACAGCTTACTTCTCAACACTAAGGCCGTCCAATTGTTTTGGCTCAGTCTGAAACAATTTTTTATAAACAACGTATTATTTTGTAGAATCGTCACTGAATTGTTGTCATGACTTAAGTCCAGCATAAATCTTCCGATATCTTCTTTGAGTGAGAATTGCTCTCTTAATTTTTTAGGACTGATTTATGAATGCTGTACGTGTTTTGATAATTTCATGGTTGGCCATTTCAACAACTGGTTGTCTGGAAATGGACTCCACTTCTGACGTCATTAAAGACGTTCTTAATCCAATTACTGAGATTGAATTTGCTGTCGCTGATACTAATTCAGGTTCGATAGAGTACACAAACAGTCAAGCTGTAGTAGTGTCAATATCTGAGGACGATGGTGTAGTGGCCTGGTGTATAACTGAGTTTGCCACGACTTCTGCAGACTCTAGTTGTTCTGGTGGACAAGGGCCAAATGATGGATGGTTCGCCTCAAGACCGGACAATTTTACCCTTTCAGAGGGTGAGGGGCTAAAGCGAGTATACCTTAAAACAAAAGATGAAGAAGGTAATCTAATGACTCGGTCGTTTGATGCGACCATTTATTTCGACTCCACTCCTCCATTAGTAACAATGTCAAGCCCTCCTGATATCACAACAATTAATGTGGGGTCCTACACTCTTGTAGGTACATGTAGTGAATCGAGACCGGTAAATTTAGAAATCGGTGGTGTTGCCTACCAAAGTGCTTGTGTTAGTGGTATTTGGACCTTTAGTGGCGATATTTCGGGTATCAGTGATGGACCTGTGTCTATTTCTATGTGGCAAGAGGATTCCGCGGGAAACGAATCGAGCCCAATAAGTACATCTGTTACAAAAGACGCTACACCAGTAGTTATTATTCCTAGCCTGCCCACCGAGGGTTACTACATAAATATCGATAATCAAGCGTCCATCACTGTCAGTGGTAATTGTACTGAAGACGGAGATGTAGTGGTTTCTGGAGCCATTACAGACACAATTCCATGTAGTTCTGGAATTTATGCAAGATCCTACAATCCGTCTAGCTTATCGCAAGGAGCTTTGCAGATCGATTTAGATATGGTGGATGGAAGTGGTAATCCTGCGGACACCCAAACAATAAACTTTTATAAAGATACCATTGCACCAACGTTTACAGTTACTAGCGCATCTAATGGCAGTTATGTGAATCAGGCATCGGCTGTTGGGTTCACCTTTGCTGGAGCATGTTCGGAGGAGGGAAGCAATATCATAGTTTCCGGTGATGTTTCAGCTTCAATTGCCTGTGATGGAGTTAGTTATTCCCAAGACATGGACTTGAGTGGGCTTGCTGATGGTGGTTTGAACTTTTCACTTAACTTTAGTGATGCTGCCGGCAACTCTGCTACTCAAATTGATTTAAACCTGGTCAAAGATGTTATTCCTCCTGTTTTGACTCAGACCACTTTTACATCTGGCAGCTTTATCGCCGCCGACCAAGTTACTTTTGGAGGAACTTGCGATGACGCCAGTTCTCTTGTTGTAAGTGGTGCGGATAACGCGACACTCAGTTGTAGTGGCTCCGTTTGGTCTCATACCACTGACGCCCAAAATGTAGATAACACTTACGGATACACTTTCACTCAGGTAGATGGCGCAGGTAACTCAGCTAGTGTTGTTGTGGCTTGGAGCAGGGATTATACGCCGCCTACTGTCGATGTTGTCTCCATCGAAAGCGGAGCTTCTGAGGTAAACCGGCTCGAGGTAAACGTGAGTGTTACAGCGTCTGATATATCAGATGTAACCCATATTCGTATTTCCAATTCTAACTTGTTAGATAATGATTGCCAAAGTGAGTATGCTAATAACTTTTGGCAGGCCTTTGGCTCTGGAACGGAAGTATTTACTCATGTTGTAACACCTGGTGAAGGACCTAAAAAAGTTTGTGTATGGGCAAAAGATGTATCTGGAAATGTGAGCACTATAGTTCCATCGAGTGGTCTCATTGGAACGAATGCTGATGACATCACTTATATTAAAGATGTACCGCCAACGATTACTCTATTAGACGTTACGAACAATCAGCCTGGTCCAAACTATGGCACCACTTTTTTCGCTATGGGTGATCCAATTCGAGTGGCCTTTGCAGCGACAGATCCAGAGGGATTCCCAGAGGGAGCAGTGACTCTCTATATATCGGAAGACAATTCTACATGGAGTGTGATCGCTACAGATCTGGGATCTCCTAGTCCTGTTACGAGTGTTTCAGGGGTCTATTCAGGTATCTTAGCTCCTTCTTCAGGTTACTTCCGAATCAAGGCAGTAGCTACCGATCTTGCTGGAAATCAGAGTATTGACGCTCTTTCCGCGGCACTTAATGCTGGAAACTGGAGTGTCTACGCAGGAGTTTCAAATGATGGTGTTGGCGGAGCCAGTGATGCAATTCAGATTAAGAAGTCCACCTTTGGTATTGGTTATGCACAAATGGCAGTGGACCCCCGAAACCAAGATGTTTACGTTGTGAGTAATGGAAGTGGTGGCGGAATTGTTCGTGCTGTAGCAGCTACCGGTAACTCTGAGTACATTATTAAAAGCTCAGGTGTAAATTACTTGCATACTGAAACGAATTTGTCGGCTGAACCAAAAGTTAGTATAGGTAGTACTCTTATTCGTTTTGATTCCGATGGAAGACTTTACGTCAATGATCGAGGGTATATTTCGCGAATTGATTTAGATACGGGTGATATTAAATTTCTCTTTGGTGGCGGTACGGATTATACAGGACCTACTTATGTAGGTGCGGATGTTAAAATCATGCAAATGGCTAGTTTCGATGTGGATGCCAATAAAAATATCTATGCGGTAGTGAACTGTCATATAGCTTCTGGCACTTGGGGGGATGACTTTAATAATACAATCAAAATAGTAAAAGGTACTTATGATCCAGGAAGTGATTCTTATACAGTTACTGACTTTGCTGGAGATTGTAATCTAGGAATACCTGTAAGTGGTGTTGGACTTAACCAACCTATGGGTACCTATCGTTACAGACACTTACTAGCCTTGACGGTAAACAATGACGGTAGCCTTTTATATTTTGGGCGTAGTGGCCATAATTATAAGATTATGAATAATAATATTTATCACACAAATATAAATAAAAATGGCTACTATCTGGACAAAACTCAGGATGTTCTACTTGCTTCCTCCGGTGATCTGTATAAATACACAAGTCTTAAAGTTGCTGCAGATGATACTGAGGTGGGTTCCACGATAATCGCGAAAGGAAGCGGTGCCTGTAATAATAATGGTACGGAAGTCTCTTCAGCCTGCGTGAATATATATCATGGAAATAGCTATGGAGATGTGCACGCTGCTTGGAACGGACAAATATACTTTTTAGATGTTGGTCCAAGGGTTCGAATTATCAACTCCTCTGACAACAAAATTTATACCGTTGCGGGAACCAAACACTTCTATGGAGATGGAATACATAAGCAGTTTATTAGACCTTCTCGAGTTGGTGGGATAGTCTATAAAAACGCCTCTTCACCCAATCAGTCGCAATTTCCAGAAGGGCTGTATTTTACCGATCGTTTTGCAATGACCATCAATTATATTGATCCCTCAACTGGGATTACATCGGTGATTGCAGGAGATCAGTCTTTAATCGGCCAGGGCACTACATTTGATAAAAATAATAGTTTAGGGACTCAGGGTGAGGACAGAAATCTATCAGGTTTGGCTTTTGATACTGACGGATACCCTTGGTTTGTATCTAAAGATACTTTAAGACGTGTAAAAAGTGATGGAACGTATGATAACAAAATTGTTGGTAACGGAGGCGTTCGATGGAGTAATCGAGCACAGGGGGACTCTGCCAGTGGTGTAAGTGGTTTTCGCGGCATGGGTACTGGTAATATTACGCTTTATCGAAATGAAGGACTATTCTTAGTTGGAAACGCCTATGAGTCTGCCATAAGAACTAATGGTGGTGTTGTGCAGTACCATGATTACAATAGTGATATAGTTCAGCATTTGATGGGTGGACAAGACTTACCTGGGGGAGAAGGTTATTCTGGGGATAACCTTACTTCAGGAGATTTGGTCAATGATACTATTGATAGTATCTGTAATAACCAGTTGGGTGAATGTAAGACCGTTTATAATGAGAGCCAAGATCGCCTTTATTTCTCGGAGGGAACTCGGATTCGCTACATTGAAACTCCTAGGTCGCCAACTACTGCAACTCTACACACCTTAGTTACTTTGCCTCGACAGGCGGGAGGGTTTATATTTCATCCCGATGGCGATCGAATTTATTATTTGAGCAGAAGTAGCACAAAACTTTATTGCGTCTATATTGGATCGGGTACTCCACAGACTCATTGCGATGGAAACTCTTTGGGTCCTGAATCTGATGATGGGTTTTCGTCAATTATTCAAAAATACATAGGAAATTCATTGACCTGGAAATCAACCACAGAGCTTCTTCTCTCCACGGGTTCGTCTGAAATTTTACAATTTAGAGTGCCGGCAGATTAGTGGTCTCGATGGGAAGTTTCTTTATCTTTTTTTCGGCTGAACGTATTTGTACTTTTCCGTCTTCACTTACCTCGAACTCTAGTGGCGATGAGAATTTGCTCTCTTCGTTGATTTTTACCAGAGGAAGAATATGTAGCTGTGAACTGTCAATGATAGAAACTTGTGCTTCTGCTGGTCTATCGTTGCCGTAGCTACCATGGTAGTAAACAAATAGCTTATAACGGCCAGGTTTGGGTTTTTTGCTATACCAAATTTCACCCCCCGGACCAGATCGAGCGTCCGAGTAAATTTCTTTTGAGCCTTGTTTAAATGAAATTTCTTGGCCATCAGGGTCGATAATTTTTAAATCCAAATCATGTTTAGGAATGTCCCAGCGCAAAAGAGCTGAAACATAAGGTAGTTTTTCCTTTTTTTGTTTCTCCAACTCATCATTCTTCTTTGTAAGTTGTTGTATAGTTATCTGCTGGTCTTTGACCTGCTCCATTTTACGTTTCAATCTTTTTTGTGTTTGCTCTTGCTGTTCATTGATCACTTTTATAGATTGTACTAAGTCCTTTACAATGGATTGTGTGGCCTGTATGGTTTCGGCTACACTTTGCAGACCTTCTACCTTTGATTGTGCTGACTTTTGCATAGAAGCCAGCTCGCGTACCTGAGTTTCCACCTTAGCTAAATTTTTTGTCTGATCTGTAAGGGCTCGCAAAAACTGTGCATTGATTTGAGTAAGGTTGTTTATCTCCTTAACCATATCCGAAACAGTTTGTGCATCTAGGGCATTCTGAGTTTTAGAAATATTAATGATGTTGGGTAATACAGCAACCATAAGTAAAATAAATACACCCATGCCTGAGGCAAAGAGATCAATGGCCGAGGTGGAAAATACGTTGATTTCACTATTGCGTTTTCTGCGCATAAGTTAAGCCGATCTCGAGAAAAACTTTTGAGGATCGATTTGTCGGATTTGCCGACGCAGAGAATTTTGAATCTTAACAACGGAAGAAGAAATAAAGTCGTTTTCCATATTCTCCATAAAAGTCACAATTAAAACAATTATAGAACTTTGAATCAGTGACAGAAGAGTAGTGTTAAAAGCCACAGCGAGGTTTTCTGCAATGGAGCTTAAGAAATCGGGAGAATCTGGTGACATCATGCCAAAGCTCGCCACCGAAATTGAAATGCCATATACAGTTCCCATAAAACCCAGAGTGGGCAATAGCCAAGCTAAATATTTAATTTTCGAGTATGCCGAATCAATATTTGTGAATAGTGCATTGGAGGTGGCTTCTACTTCGTCTTTAACATCGTTGTAGCGGGTCGAATAGTTTAGTGTTTCTAGCCCACTGAGGTAAAGATATAAATAGGTATTATTAGTGTGGTGGTGTTTAACATCGCTGTAAGCATTAATTAGGCTATTCAGAGTTTCACTGTTATCTAGCTCCAAGTTTTCTAGCTGATCTATTGAATGTCGAAAATTACGGATGTTTTCGTAGTAGCCCAAGCCCCGGTTAAACAAAACGACAAGACCCAATGCGAAAGGGAACCACATAATTGTTTGAAAGGTAATGGGGTAGGACTCTTCATTGGTGCCTAGTAACATTTGCACGAGAAAATCTGGAAGTGCCTGTTCCAATAATAAAATAATAAAAATTGTGACAGCTAAACTGCTAAACACAATTCCTAGTTTTTTTATTGACCATTGAACAAACGACTTCACAATATCTCCACACTCAATCTTATAAGGCCTTATCGGATTCCTAGGTTTTAATCTTCATGTACTAAAGTTGAGTTCTAGAAGTCTAGGGATGCTCCAAGATTGATAATCTGTCCCGTATCGGAAACCTCTTCAGAGTCTTCCTGGTTAGATAGAGTAATAGTGTCAAAGCTGATCCAGGGAGTGATTTTTGATTGTCTGGACCATCGATAGCCGAAGGTTACCGATAGGGCTGAATCGTTGCTGTTGGCATAAGTCCTCATCTGCAGTTTTAGCCAGTAGTCGGCTTGATTTTTAAACATCTTTTTTGCAAGTAACTGCGCCGTATAACCTTGTCTAGTAAAACTTCTTTGAGTGTCTTCAATTTTATATGCGTATCTAGCAAATGCCAGGCCCACCAGAAAGTCAAACTCAAATGAACTACCAAGCCGCAGTCCCCCCATCTGATATGCCTCAAAGAAAGAGTAATTAGTATTAACATCACCTTCTGCCGATTCCGAAATACTGAACAGATCTGCAGTGGCATCAAATTTAGCAAGAAATCGACCAAAAAAGCGATATGAAATGGCGGTAGTTGCCCGCATAGTGATGGCTGAGAAAGCGGCGTCAGTACCTGAATATGCTACTTGATTGATCGCCAGTCCAACATCTACCTCAAAAGGCGATTGTCGGATCAATAGAAAAGACTTTCGTTTCAAGGTGAGGTCACTAATAGGCTTTCCAGTACTATCATTGACGATGGTCATGGAGTTTAATGGAAGGTCCTCAATGTTGGACAGCTTTCCAGCGCCAATGATGTTATACACTTTGAAATTCTTATGTTTGCCGGTTTCTTCTAAAAGCTGAGATTTACGAATTATAAAATTGTCAGAATAGTCCACCGTCAATTGTAAGCCATTAACAATTTTTTTACATGTAAGAGCGAGAAAACCCTTATTCTTCTGCAGTTTTGGCTCATTAGACAATTCGGGAAAGATAGAGAATTCTTCACAATCTCCTTCTGTTTTTATAACAAAGGAGTCAAATTGCAGACTAATCGTAAATATTTTTGTACTTTTCTGTTGTTCATTTACAAACTCACAACGGAGTAAACTTTGATTGGAGTAGGCCACGAATTGTCCTTCTTCGACTGTGCATTCTGGAGAGTTGGATTTATAGCCTTGTCCAGGTTCTAGAGGCACCTTAGCAATGTAGCGTGTCCACTTAAATCCATCGATGGCAAAATTGTGAATTCCCCAGCTTGCATTAACAGTCTTCTTCTGACCTGTCCCAGAAACTATTTCAGCACGAGTTGGAAGCTCGGCCATTACTCCTGTCGAGAGGGATAGTAGGTATAACAAAAAAAAGAGCCGGCTAAAGTTTTTCATTGCTGAGTTACATGTTGAGGTTTTATTTGCCGAGGTGGACTCCACCTTGCGGAATTAATTATTTCTTTCACTTGAATTATACAGTTAACATAGTTTGCTAGGGATAGATCTGCATGGGATTGGCCAGACATAAACACCAAGTTATTTTTTTTGTTGGGGCAAACGGTGCGAATGTATGATTTTTCGATTCCAGTAGATGAATTCCATTGTACTCGGGTTAGTCCATAGTTTTTTAAGTAAGAGAGTTGTAATTCATGAATGGAAGTGGAAAGAGGGAGACTTGCGGGACGGCGAATTTTTAAAGGGCTATCAATAGAAAAGTATTGCGGTTCACTGTAGTAGCGGTTTTCGGTGAATTTTCTGCGGCCCTCTAAACGCCAATACCAATCTCCTTTGGCAAGATAGAGACTCCAATTTTCTTTCCGTCCTAGTTGGTACTTGTAGACTTTTTTTGAAAAATCGGGCTGATTAGATATTTGAAACTCCCAAATCATATCGTCGAAATTATGCGACCAATGAAAGCGATTGAGTTTATAAGTATGTTGATTATTTCTAAGTATTTTATTTATATCATTTTCTCTCGATAGCTCGACACTTGCGCTGAGCTCTTCCAAGGATCGTCTTTTTAAAATTATTACGGATTCTTTTTTATCGTCGTTGTACACGGCTAATGTACCTTTTGAAACTTCAAGATCATCAATTTTGTCTAAGACGCTTTTAATCAAGATTTGTGAATCTGATCTAGCTTCAATTAGGTCACCGTTTTTTAAGAATAAGCGATCTGATTTGAACAGGTTTATTAATGTGGAGCCAGTTTTAACTTCAATGGCTGGGAGTAAGCCCATAAATTTTAATTTTGCGGTCGTATTTGGCTGTACCCAAATTTCAGACTTTGAATTGAGTTCTAACAGGATTTTTGACTGAGCTCCGGCGTGTAGAAGGGAAGCTGAAGATAGTTTTGCACCAGTTCTTAGCTCGATCCATCGAGGGGAGTCTGTATGTTTCTCAAGGTAATAGGCTCTACCTATAATTCGCTTCACTTTGGCGACGACGGAGACTGGCCCATTGACACGAGCTATCTTGGTATTAGGTGAAAACATGAGAAAAGTGGACAGCGAGAACGATAGAAGCAGAAGAGGCGTTATTTGATCAACATTAAATATCTTTTTCCAGCTGACTGGTCGCTCTTTACTTGATCCCATAGGTGACTCTTCGGTCTCTTTCGCATAGAATTTTACTTATGAGGGGTTTTTTCACGACATTCAGGTTTAAAGTTTTGTTGGCTTTGGTGATCTCTCCTATTGTCACAGCTGGACTTTTTGTGGGCTTCGTCTTCTCTAACTTAAATAAGGAAATGGATCTGGTTAGATTGAAATCACAGATCGAATTAGCACAAGTGGGTGCAGATAAGTTCATGACGAATATTAAAAAGTCTGAATGGCTCAATGATGCTATTTATAGAGAGGTCCTTGAAGCTAATTTTACTAATGGTTCGGCATTGTTTAATACCCAATCGGACCTAATTTATTTTACTGTTTTAGACAGTAAAACGAGAGAGCAGCGTTATTCCCGTAAGCATCCAGAGTATGAATTTTTAAGTGAAAAGTTGTTTGCACAGTTTCTCTATGGTGAATCGCAAATCGTAAGAGCGGAGGGAGTGACCTACCTGGTTGTTAAAGGGCAAGATGAAAGTCGCTCACTGTATTATGTGCTAGTGTCAGAGCTACAGGATCAAATGGTTCCGTTCTCGGAGGAAGACGAGAGTGAATTTTTTATTCTTACAAAATCAGCAGTACTTCGACATCCCAGAAAGCAAGCCTTTCGAGCTGAGATTGATCTTCCGGATTTCCAGCTTGTTACTGATCGACTCAAGGATTTAAAGAATGGTTCTTTCGAGTTCGAATCCTGGATTCTAGCCTTTAGTAGGGTTAGTCGGTCTAACTTGTACGTTGCTCTTGCGACACCGAAAGTGGCCAATCCGGCGGAAAGAGAAGCGCGGTTGAGCCTCATCGTTTGGAGTGCTGTTGCTATGGTATCTTTAGCACTCATTATCGGGATAGTGTTATCCCGTCGATTATCGTTTGCTGTATCAATTTTATCGACTAGTGTATCGCGCTTAGGAAAAGGCGATTTTAATACGGTAATTCCATTTATTGGTCGGGATGAGTTAGGTCGCCTTGCCAGTTCTTTCAATTCTATGGCGAAAAAGTTGAATGAGCTATTTCTCGAGTCCGAAATGAAGGCTCGACTTGATAAGGAATTGGAAACCGCCAAAGTGGTACAAGACTCCATTCTGCCTCAATCAGAATTTGATAGTAGTTTCTACAGTATTTCTGCTTTTTATAGGCCAGCCACTCGTATTGGAGGTGACTGGTGGAACTTTAGGTTGGATGAGAATAGTCATTCTTTAGATCTCATTGTTGCTGATGCTACGGGGCATGGTCCTGCTGCAGCTCTGGCTACTAGCTGTGCAGCAGCGACCTTGGAGAGCATGAATGTGATTGGCGAGACACGTATTGATCGATGGGCTTATGCTTTGAATCGGTCCCTCAATAGAACTTTCAATGGTAATATGTTTATGACGGCAATTTTTGCTAGATTGGAAGTGCGTGAACTGCACTATCACATCGCCGCTCACGAAAGTATTCTAATTGTTAAAAAGACTGGGGAAGTAAATTCAATAGAGATGAAAAAACCTTGTGCGCACCTAGGGAAAGACGAAATGAATAAAAACTTTCCCATAGAGACTGAAAGTTTAAATGCTGGTGATAAAGTTATTTTATTTTCTGATGGTTTGTTTGAATTAGTTAGTCCCGCTGGAATCAAACTGAGTATGAATAGATTTGTTCGTTTGGTAAAGAGGTTAAATCTTCATGAAAAGTCATCTCACTCAGCTAGAAATTCTTTATTGCGATCACTTTTATTAATGATTCCTGATCGAAGAAACCAGGAAGATGACCTACTGCTTGTGGTAACAGAGGTGAAAAAGTAATGCCTAAAGGTCTAGTATTCAGAGTTCGAAGACTGAGTCGATTAAAATTTGTATTTTGGTTTATCTTAGTTGGTGGTTGCTCAAGTGCTGAAAGGTCCAGGCCTCCAGTTTCCACTACTGTACCATCGAAATATAAATTTGCTGTCCCATCTGAAAAGACACAGGTCCTCTTTGTAAATAATGGAATCCTTGGTGATGGAATTAAGTTTAATAAATTTCAGAACCGGCCCCATCGTAGATTTCGAAAGAAGCTTAATGAGTATGCAGCTTGGATCGTAAAGACAGGACATTCTATTCAATTGGAAGGCTTTGCTTCGGCATCTAAGTCGAAACGGAGAAATTTACAAAGGGGTATGTTGAGAGCCGAAAATATAAAACGGATACTCGTCGGATTTGGAGTTGTCGCTCATCGGATTAGTTTGGTAAGTTTTTCTGGTAATGCAACCTCAGACAGTCATGATGTCGGCCTTAAAGAATTTGTGCAGTTGCGATTGGTTCCACCGAAACCAAATACGGTGAATCGTATTCGGAAGCCCTAAGCTTTATGCCTCCATCCATAGATTTAACTTGGATTGCATATTGGTTGAGGTCCCATTGGAAAAGGCTTATTAAAAACTCCTAAAGTTTTGCTCTTGGTGTGTTGCTATTTTCTTTTTCGGTGAATTTAGAGAAGAGTTCAACTCGACGAGAGTTCAGATGAGAGTCGATATCTATATAAAAGAGGTTATGATTTAGACAGCACAATGTAAGTATTACTGAGACGGCTAAATCATTGATTTGTGGTTTGAATCAAAGTCATGTTCTGGTACAACAGAACATATGTTTCGACGTGAAAGCGCGCTATTTGTAGCACTCTTTTTAATATTTTCAGCTCCATTGGTTCAGGCCAATAACCTTTGTGTTCAGCTGTTTATCAGTGAGCCAGCCCAGTTGGTTCCCAACCAGGCGGGGCATCCGCTATTGGAAGCCTATTTGAAATCAGTGAATGAGAAGTTGGGTCGATCGCAAAACGCCAATGAATCCACTTCCGAGGTGGTCTTTGATTCCAAATTTAAAACTTTAAGACTGCAGTCCAAGCGAGGGCGGGTGCAGTCTGACTCTCAGGCACGAGTTTTGGCCTTTCCCGGACAAGGAGCCAGTATTTCTCGGGTGGATTCAGTGGCGGAATTGGTAGGTACTCTCAATCAACGGGTGGAGATAGATCGACCGGGTAAAAAATCGACCTTAACTAAAATTGCAAATCACCCTGACTATTTGAAGATGGCCGCAGAAGCCATTGAGTTGCCTGGTCAAAGAGGAGCTCCAAGAACCACCGATTTTAAATCTTGGTTGGAGCTTCGAGAATGGTTGGCTGAATATGTTTGGGAAATGCACCGTGAAACTCCTGAGCTTCCAATTATCCTAGTGGGGCGAAGTGCTTCATCAAGCTACCTCTTGGAGGTCACAGCCTATGTGAATGCTCAAGCGCGAGCTCAAGGTATAAAGCCTTTTGTGTTTTCCGAGGGTAACGCCAATATGCTTGCCAGTCGTGAAACCCTGCCGACCAACCGAGCGGAGTTGGATGCTTTCGCAGAAAGGTTGAAAAAGGATTACTGGGATACAGAGGCTTGGAGAGTGAGAGATCGGAAAACGGGCGAAGTCATTCCCGGTAAAGAGGATTATTCAAGTATGCTCATTGTCTACGATAGCATTATGGATTTTATGTTTAAAATGCACGAGCAGATTGATATGAAGTTTGTGGAACAGGGGATTCAAGCGGGAGACCGCCATATGCTATTGACCTCTGAGCACGATCCTCAGGTACTGGCAGTAGAAAGACAAGCGTTTGCCGACTTAGCAGCTCGCCATCCTGAAAATGTCTTCTACGCAGATCTTAAAGGAACAGATGCTCACGACTACTTTAAGCCAGATAGAAAAGTAAAAGACTACAAAATTACAGTTTTTAAAATGCTGTACTCATTTGTAAACAAGGTCACTCGTGGTGAGCCTGTTGATGGCTTGATTGAGTTGATACCAGAAAAAATGCAATAACTACATGAGGACCATGTTCCTCTGTTTCTCTGGAAAGATTTCATAATTTCGGGAAAATTCTCATTTTTTAAAAAGCTCGGTTATATTGGTGCTTTGTTTCATTAACCCAGCTTCTCAATCCGCCTTCAGATTGAAAGGAGTCCCAGTGATTTCTGCTTTTAATAAACTTGCAATCATTGCTTGTAGCATGTCTTTCCTGTCCGTCGCTCATGCTTCCTATTCAGAATATGATACCAATAACAATTTGGGGCCAGATAACACTCTTCTGCCTCAGGATCATATGTGGGAGAAGATGTATGACGATGCAAAAGCCATTGAACGCAGTCTAAACTTAGGGGATGGACGTTATACCCTTGTCACTAAGCCGCCCTCTGGAACCTCGATTCAGTCGCTCGTTAAAGATGAGTATGGGAACACTCTAGGTATTTGGTCTGCTCCCAATGCAGCCACTCGCTTAGAGGGTGAGATCTTTACTTTTAATGTGGCTCGGTTGTTAGGTCGTTCCGAATGGGCTACGGCGGGAATTCGGATGTTCTTGGTCGGTGAAGGACGAAAAGAAATGGTCCAACAATACCGTAACACTCGAATTACAAGTGGCAACCATCACAATGAATGTAATCTTGGACAAATTAACAACTATGCTGAAGTGAATGATACTTATATGCCTGGTTTCTTTGCTTGGTTTGATCCCAATCAAAGACCCTCTGATCTCCCAGAAATTGTTTATACATTAAGAACCATTGGGTTTACTCCCGATCACTTTATTGTGGAGCATGTGAATAGCAATGGTGGAATGCCATCAGGTCGAAAAGTATATTACAAATTGAATCCTGGGCGTGGTGAGGAAAGACAGCGTATGTCCTACTCTAGGCCATCTGGTGAATACAGAGAATCCACTGATATTGAGCTTGCTAATCAGCTATCTCTGATGGCACTTGTGGATGCCTTGGTCTCGCAAAGAGATCGATTTGGTGTGTACGGATCTAATTCCGAGGTTATGATTGATACAGACGGTAATGGATTTGCGATCACTATGGTGGATAACGGTGGGACCACGGAATACACGCGCGGACGCACTTCATCGACTCGTACTTTTTTAGGTGACTTCAATTCTCCTAAACGGCAGCGAAATGGCCAGATTGGTCTAGCCATTCCTCCCATGCGACGATTTGAGAAGGGTGTTTATGATCGAGTGATTGCCGTTGATAAGTTTTTAAAAGGTGAATCTTCGTTCTTAGATATTGGTGGAAAACGCTTTGATTCCGAGCAAGAACTTGCCTATGCCTTAGGGATCGAAAGAATCGCTGGATCTAGTATGAGACAACGTCCTCCTGCTCGCGTGCGTGGATGTGACCCTTATTATTATATTTTTGATATGGATGCGCGAAACCAAAACATGTGGACGAACTTTAAGATCAATCTGGATTTAGTCGCGACCCATATGAAAAAGATGTATAGGCAAAATCCAAATGACACCTTTCTTCCCTCTGGCAATACATTGAGATAGTCTTCACTGCTGATGTAATTCTAGATGAATCCTGGTGTGGTTTGTGGCACACTGGGATTTATGTATCGCGCACTTTTTGTTTCTGATGTTCATTTAGATAAATCTACTGATGAGCGCTGGACTTCATTTCTAGAGTTTTTAATATACGCTCGATCCCAATCGGATTTGACAGATCTTTTTTTGGTGGGTGATATTTTTGATGCGTGGGTTTCAGATCACCGGTTCTTCATAAAAAAATACCAACCTTTCATCGAAGTACTACGAGATATCTCGGACAACGGTGTTCAAATCCATTATTTTGAAGGCAATCACGATATGCACCTTCATGAGTTCTGGGAGGCGCATATGGGTTGTAAGGTTTATGTAGGGCCTCAGGAGTTTGAGTACGAAAAGTTGAGGGTGCGCGTAGAGCATGGCGATCAGGTGGACGAAGAGGACAAGGGCTATTTGTTTCTTAGATCATTCCTTAGAGCGAAGCCTATAAAGTGGATTCTGCAAAATGCACCAGAGACATTTGTGGTTGGATTAACCCAAAAGGCATCCGCGAGCTCGAGGGCCTACACGGCCAATTATAAAACTTTGAAAGAAGAGCGAGCTCGCAAGTTGATGTATGAACATGGAGTTCAACTTTTAGATATGAATAATGAGGCTCCAGCCATAGATATAGTTATTCTGGGGCACGTTCACATAAAATACGATGAAATCGTCACGGCTAAAAGTGAGCAGATCCGCGTGGTTAATTTGGGTACTTGGCTGGATGGTTCTACCCATGTTTTTGAACTGGACAGCAATAAAGGAGCGCGTTGGCTCCAGTGGCAGACCCCAAATCAATGAAGAATCTTCATTGGCCTCAACTCCGTAAGTCATTAAAATTATACAACTAAATCAACTGATTCTGAGAGTTCCTAGCTGAATGAATTCCTTTTGGAGAATCGCAATGCGCCGTGTTAGTGTGCCTCAAATTATTGTATCAGATCTGTAAGTTAACCAGGGAGTATTTATGAGAATGGGTCGAATTATTGTTATGTTGGTCGCCGTATTAGGGTTTGTGGCGTGTTCAAAAAAGAGTGGTGGCAGTGGAAGTGGATTTAAAGGAATGCCTGTGAACTCAGGATCTCCGGTGATGGCAAAAAATGCGATCACAACCAGCTGGTGTGAAGTGGGTTATTACTATTCTGAGGACGACGACGATATGGAGTTTCCTATGCAGGATAGAATTACGTTCTACACTGATGGTTCGGTTAAGGCAGAAAGTCTTGATTACAACTCAAGAGAGGTTATGGAAACAATCAATGCCAAGTGGAGCCATACTTCCGAAACAATTACTATTGGAGCTATTAAGGGAGTTCCTCCCATTGCAGCTAAGGTAACGATCGATATGGATTCTACCCCAGCAACCATGACTACTGAAGATCTGGAAGATGGGTATTTAGAGTATTATGAGGCCTGCAACTAAGCCATGAGTTTTTTTTCGGTTTTTCTTTTACCTTTTCAGATTTTGTTCACACTCATCATTTTTTTTGGGTGTGGGCAAAAGTCGGACAAAAAAGAACTGTTTCCGGGGCAGCCGGTAACAGCCGCCTCATCAAAATTATCTAAGGATGTGATTCAAACTAAATGGTGCGAAGATGAGGTTTATGTTATGCATGACGGGTCTCGACAAATCCATAGATTGACCTTCAATGAGGATGGAACCGCTAAGGTGGAGTTTCTCTATGAAGATTCGGGGCAAGTGGCCAGTGTTGAGCATGGAGGTTGGTCGGGATCTTTGACTTCCATTGTTTTGGGAACGAATAAAAGAATCAATCGGGCCCAAGTGGTTATCGATGATGAAGTAGATCCTGCGGTAATGAAAACCCTCTTTAGGGATAATGGGGAAGTGATTCGACGGAACTTTTATGCTTGCGATTAAACGAAACTATAAATTTCTAACGGTTCTATTTCCTTTATTTCTTTTGGCTTGTTCTTCTGGGACAAGTGATAAGGGTGACTTTGAATTTCAAGGTAAGCCAGTGACAGGGGAGTCTACCCAATTGGCAAAAGATCTCGTCCGAGAAGAGTGGTGTGACGAGATGACCTACTTTGATAGCAACAATGTAGAATACGTTGAGAAAATTGCTTTTCTTTCGGACGGAAGCTTTGAGATTAAAGATATCGCCGTTACTGATGGACGAGTGCTCTCGGTGCAAAGAGGTGCTTGGAGTGCCGGTGACTACTCCCTAACTATTTCTATTGATAAGGAAGTTACTGATGCCAATGCTTTTACTAAGATGCAGGAAGATCCTGCCATTCTGATTCTTCGCTATTCGGATCAGGGTTCGCGAACCCGAGAAGAAAAACACGCCTGCGACTAAAATTAGCCGCTGGGTACCGTGTTAATAAATTCCATTAAAGATCTAATGCCCTTCAGTGGATTCTATCAGCTGCTCTGCATGTTGTAAGGACGTCTTAGTGATCTTTTCCCCAGAAAGAAGGCGAGCCACTTCTTGCACTCGGTCTTTTTGATTTAAAGATTTCACATTCATTTGTACTGACTTTTTATTGGGAGACTTCTCAATGAGATAATGAGTGTCGGCGAAGGCTGCCACCTGAGGTAAGTGAGTCACGCAGATGACTTGCTGCCCTTGTGAAATTTTGTGGAGTTTGCGTCCGACTTTTTCTGCGGTTTCCCCGCTGACTCCCGTGTCCACTTCGTCAAACAAGTAGGTGCGTGGCTGACTTCCGGAGCCGACCACCTGTTTGATAGCCAATAGTATACGGCTGAGTTCACCGCCACTAGCAAACTTAGCTAGAGGTCTGGGAGTATCTGATTTCGATGTTTGTGTGAGGAACTCCACCTCAGAAATTCCGGTGTATCCAAAGTCTTTTTTGGAATCCACGCGGAGGGAAAACTGCAGACCCTTCATGTTCAAGTCCAACAGCTCTTTGTTTACAGATTTAGCGAGTTGGCTCGAGGTCTCCTGCCGTTTTTTATGAAGTTCGGTGGCCAGGTTTTTTCTAACCAAGGCCGCTTCCTTTAATAGCTTTCTGATCTCTTCACGTCTGAGATCAAAGTTTTCGATTTGATCAATTTCCGATTCAATATCCTCGAGCTGAGCTAGAATGTCTTCCACACTTTGCCCGTACTTTTTTTGTAGTTTTCTAAGGCGGCTCAGTTCTTCTTGGGCTTGATCCATAGAGGCTTCATCATCGTCCAAATGATCGGAATACTTTTGCAGGAAGAATAGCCACTCTTCCAAAATGGCTTTTGCGTCATCCAGCAGGTGAGCTTGTTGAGACAGTTCAGAGTCATGTTTAGACATATTGGCGCTCAAATCTCTCACTCGGTCGATTCGGGTGAGTGCAGCGTCGGTATCGTCACTCAACAGACTTTGAGAGAGGTTAACAAACTCTGACAATTGCGCTGAAGAGCGCATGCGTTTTACTTTATTTTCAAGCTCTTCCTCTTCGCCGGGTTTAAGCTCAAGCGCTCGAATTTCATCGGCTTGATACTTTAAAAAGTCCAGTCTCTGGGCTTGAGATTGCTCGTCACCGTTGAGTTGTTCCAGTTGGTTTTCGAGTTCAAGAACCTTTTCATGGGCCTGTCGATAATTGTGTCGAAGTTCGTTACACCCAGCAGCTATATCGAGCAGTTCTAAGTGGTAAGACTTGTTTTGCAAATGTTTGTTATCGTGTTGGCCCGTCATTTCAATCAAGGGAGCTTGCTCACCCGTCATTTCGATAAGTGGCGAAACAATAGTTTTCAAAAGTGAGAGCGGACTAATAGATCCATTTAAATAAACCTTGGACTTACCCTGGGAGGAAATCACTCGTCGTACAATGAGAGTGTCTTCTTCGGTCTCGATACCGCTCATCTCCAATTGTTCTCGGATATCGGCGCGGTGAGAAATATCAAAGTATCCTTCGATAAGAGCTTGAGATCGGCCAGTTCTCACGCTGTCAGAGACCGCTTTGCCGCCCATAAGCAGACTTAAACTCTTAAGAAGTACTGATTTACCCGCTCCAGTTTCACCGCTAAGTACGTTAAAGCCTTCGGTAAACTCAATATGAATGTTATCGATAATAGCAAAATCACTGACTTTAAGATCCAGTAACATAGGTCCCCCTAAAAAAACCAAAGATCAGGAGATGTCGGCATTTCTTTGGCTAAAACTCAATTTTTCATTGAGCAAGTTAAAGTAATTATGGCTCGGTGTCTTTAAAACAAAGTGGCCTTTTTTATGTTTTTCTATCGTAATGTGATGCTTGTCAGTAATTTCGGCCACGGTTTTTCCATCAATAGTTAGAGAGGCTTTTTGAGCTCCTTTTACTAGGCGAACACAAAGCTTTCGGTTGTCTGGAAAAACCAGCGGTCGATTGGTTAGGCTGTGAGGGCACACCGGGGTCACAAGGAGTGCCGAAACTTCAGGGTGACAGATCGGTCCACCAGCAGCGAGGTTATAAGCTGTTGAGCCGGTGGGACTGGAAACAATCAGGCCATCGGCTTTAAGTTGTTTCACCATTTGGTTGTCGCAATCCACCTGAACATAAATTAGGTGAGAGCGAGACCCTCTTTCTAAAACGGCATCATTTAAGGCAATCATACTTTTTTGTATCTGGGTGCCCTTTTTCAGCTTTAGTTGCAGCATAGAGCGAGGGCGTAATTCCATTTTTCCAGAAAGAGCCATGTCGATAACTTGATACATGTCATCGACGCGGTTCTCTGTTAAAAATCCCAATGAGCCCATATTAACGCCAACAATGGGAGCGGATCTACCATCTAGCATTCGAACGGCTTCCAGATAGGTTCCATCTCCACCCAGAACAATGACGAGGTCCAAAATCCCGGGGGACTTAACTACAGGAGCTAACCGCTTATTAACTTTAAAGCGACGTTTGGGATGAGAAAGTACCTTGATCTTTTTGTCGGCCAACCACTGAGCCAGCTCTTGAGCTTTGTCTAAAGCATCCTTTCTGCCAGGGCGATAGACAATAACCACATTCTTTATCTTTTTCGTATACTTCTCAAACCGCGCCATCAATCGTAGTCCTGCAAATCCTAGTTATTCCTAAATCAAACCATCTCGACGAAGTAATGCATCAGGATCCGGTTCTCGTCCACGAAATTTCTTATAGAGCTCCATAGGGTGTTCCGTGCCGCCACGAGATAAAATATGGTCGTGGAAACTGTCGGCGACATCTTTATTAAAAATACCCTTCTCTTGGAAAAGTTCAAAAGCGTCTGCATCCAAAACTTCGGCCCACTTGTAGCTGTAATAGCCCGCAGAATAACCACCGGCAAAAATATGTGAAAAGGCACAAGATAAGTTAGTGCCTTCTGCTTTCGGAACCAACCTAAGGGGATCCACCACCTTTTGCTCAAAAGCACTGACATCTTCAATGGACTTAGGGTCGGCATGATTGTGCCAAGCCATATCTACAGTTCCAAAAGTGAGTTGTCGGATGGAGTAGTATCCTGCCATAAACTGAGAGGAGGCTTTAATTTTATCTGTCATATCTTTTGGGATGGATTCTCCCGTTTCGTAGTGATGAGCAAACAGATCTAAGGCCTCTTTTTCTAGAGTCCAATTTTCCAGGATCTGAGAGGGGAGCTCTACAAAATCCCAATACACACTGGTCCCTGATAGGCTTCGATAGGTGCACTGGCTAAGCATGCCATGTAGTGCGTGACCAAACTCATGAAACAAGGTTCTCACTTCATTGAAGGTAAGCAATGAAGGACGATCGGCTGTGCTTGGAGTAAAGTTACACACAATGCCAACATGTGGGCGAATCACTTCACCTTTAAACAAACCCTGGTCAATGTAGTTGGTCATCCATGCGCCACTTCGTTTTGTGTCACGTGGAAAAAAATCGGCATAAAAGAGGCCAACATATTCGTTGCTGGACTCTCGGTAGACCTCATAGACTTTTACATCTTCGTGGTAAACCGGATATTTATCCGTGGTTTCAAAGCGGATGTCATAAAGTTTTTTCGCATGCAAGAAAGCGCCATCAATAACATTTTCAAGTTTGAAGTAAGGGCGTAGCTCCTCTTCATCGAAAGAGAACTTTTCTTGTTTTAACTTTTCTACGTAATAATTAACATCCCAACCCATAAGTTGATCGATGCCATCTTTATCTTTGGCGAAAGCTTCTAGCTCAGCCATTTCCTTTTTAGCGGCGGGCAAAGATTTGTCGATAAGGCGACTTAAGAATTCTATAACTTTCTCAGGAGTCTCAGCCATTCGCTTTTTAAGTACGAAATCAGCATGGGTTTTAAATCCAAGTAATTTAGCTCTTTCGGCTCTGTAAGAAATAATTTTTTTGATGTTGTCTTGGTTATCAAATTCCCCCTGAAAAGCGCGCGAGCCCGAAGCCATGGACATGGTTTTTCTAAGCTCTCTGTTTTTACAGTAGGTCATAAACGGAATAAGGCTTGGCATTTGTAAATTGAATAGCCATTGATCCGCTTTACCTTTATCGGTAGCTAGTTTTTTAGCTCCGGCAATGGCAGACTCTGGAAGACCATCTAAGTCTTTTTCATCTGAAATCCAAAGTTCAAAAGCATTTGTGGCTTTGAGTACATTTTCTGAAAAGGCTGGAGTGATAACACTCATCTCTTTATCAATTTGTCTCAGCTGCTCTTTTTTATCTTCAGGGAGCAGGGCTCCGTTGCGAGTGAATCCTTCATAAGAGTCTTCGAGAAGTCGGGTTTGCTCGGCATTTAATTTTAAAGAATTCTTTTGATCATAAACGGCTTTCACTCGTGCAAAAAGTTCTGGGTTTAAAGAGATGTCACTAGAGAATTCGCTGAGTTTAGGACCAACCTCTTTAGCTAATGCTTGAACTTCCTCAGTCGCATGTGCGCTATGCAGATTATAGAAAACAGTAGATACGTAATCCACCTCATCAGATGCCGTTTCTAAGGCCAGAACCGTATTTTCGAACGTGGCTGGTTCAGCGCTGGTTTTGATGATCTCAATGCGCTGTTGGGCTTTAGCTATGGCCCAATCCAAGGCGGGTAAATAGTGTTCTGGCTGAATTTTATCAAACGGAACAGCATGATGTTGAAGGGGCGAATCGGCTATCAATGGGTTGTTTTGTATATCTGTATTTTTCATAGAGACACAGTAGCATAGGGCCCTCAAAGAGGCCCTTTCTGGTCGAGTGCGTCAGATGAAATTTGTTCCAGGTTTAACCGGCATTACGGTGGGGAGCGGGGGGAAAACCCTCTTGGGTCAGATCAAGAATTGAGATGTCTTGGATTTCCAATTGGTTTGCAGACAGAGAAGTGATTTTTTCCATTATCAGAGCTTTATCTTTTCGTGGGTAGGTGACAACGATGGCTAAGCCCTCAGGCAGTTGCATGATGGTCTGGTCACCGAGAGCTAAAAATCGCCACAGTCCGGTCAACTCAAAGTTGTCGAAGTAAAGAATAAGTTGATTCCAGGTGCGTTGGGGTTGATCGAGGCCATCCAGTAAAAGGGTGTCTGCAAAAACACCCCGTTTAAACTGATTCCACTCAAACTGACTCGGGAGCACCCAGGAAAACCCTTGATCCAACTGAAAACCATTTTCGGAGGCCACCCAAACGTCTGCCGGCTTATTCATTACAAAACAGAAAAGCTGAAAAAAGAAAATGTATCCACAAAATAGGGAGCAAGCGAGAAAACTTAAACCTAAAATTTGATCTTGGTAGTCCATTGCCATAGAACCAATAAAACCAAACAGCATAAAGCCAATTCCACCTAAGAACATACCGTAAACGGATCCTTGGGACACTCGTACTCTCGATTTCTCGATTGTTGAGGTCAGGTAAAAATACTTCTTTTTAGTTTCTCTTTGCGAAGGCAATGGGAATCCCTTTCTCAATGACTTTTATTGTAAAGGGAACCTTAAGATTTGAATATAAAGACGGGGAGGCATCGACAATGGACCTAAGCATTTATTGCCCAGGTCCAGAGTGTCAATGATTTGAAAGTTATCTTAATGCGCGATCTATAGCAGATGCAATATCAGTTTTTTCCTGTAAAGGAGGGCAAATGTGGCCGTAGCTCCCGCTATAAGCGCCGCCACCCTGCATTTCAATTGTGACTTGGTCCGAATAACCGCTGTTCAAGAAGCTTCTAACGTCTTCTACTGTATTTAAACTTTGGCTCAATTGAAGGCCTTCTACAGTGGTTACGTCTACGTAAACGCTAAAGTATTTCACATAGCTAGTGTTAGCTAGAAGCTCCACTTCAAGAACATTGTTTTCGTTCACTTCTAGACGATGTACTGGGGGTGCAGGGATTTCAGAAATGAGGTCACTTGCAGCAGGGATCATTTGGTTGTCAGCCGCTTCCTCAGAAACTTCTTTTGTCATTTTAATGGTACCAATGTTTGTAGAGTCTTCTTTACCTCTCCAAACTTCCACTTTGCGAACAACCCAAGAAGCGTAGTCTGCAGGGTAGCTGGTAGAGATATAAATTTTGCTCACACCGCGGTTCACAATTTTAGTGTTCAGTTCACTTAAAGCACCTGGGTTTTGTGCAAGGTCTTCAAAGTAAGACCGAATGATGCTTGCCTGGCGAGCCACGCAGCCAGAAGAGTAGCGAGAAGAGTTAATGATTCTTTCCGCATCAGTATCCAGTACAACAGGAACAGATAAAATTTCTTCTAATTGCTTACTTACGCTGTACGAAGCGCATCCAGCAAAACCTAAAGATAGGGCAAGTATTAATAGTTTTTTACTCAAAGTATTTCTCCTTGAAATGGGGGGTTTTTATTTTGCGATGCTTATCAAATAGTCAGATTTGAGAGAAAGAGGAATGAGATACTGAGAGATTGAAATTGTTATTAGATAAATAACGAGGGGATGTTATTTTTTCATCAGATCGCTAGTGATTCTCGAGAGTTAGGATCGTCGAGAGTCACTAAGCTGTTACGTTTTTTAGGTAAGGTTTAGTTCCAGCAAATGCCGGCTTGAGAGGGGTTGGTGCCTAAGTGAGCTGTAATCGGGCGGCAGTCACAATGACGGTCGGTAATGACATTACACTGTTGGCCGCGATTCCCATTGTATCGGGCGGCAGATGTATTTACGTTTACACCCCAGCTAGCACTCACACAAACCATACCCCAGCTAAATCCCGCGGGCTGAGTCCCGTAAGGGCATCCCCCATTAATGTTCACTCGAAAGTCACCCTGGAAAGCGTAGAAGCCTTGGGTTTGGATAAGGCGGTTCATGTCACTACATCCGCTGTTGGCATAATAAGGATCTCTGTAGTGAGTGTTATAGCTGCCATTGGGTAAATAGGGATTAAAGGGGTCAAAACTGTTCCTATAGTTGTAGACGGAACCGGTGTTGTATCCATTTAAAAAGACCTCTTGGTAGCGTCCGTTTTGGTAAACACAATTGGAGCCTTGGGGAGAGGTCATCCAAGATTGATTGTAGTAAGGATTGTAAGTGTTTGCATAACGATCACGGCTGCTGCTCGAGCCACCGTCATCACAGGCCGTAAGCAAAAAGGACAGGCCTAAAAAACAAAATAAAATACCCTGGCGAATCATGCGTTAACTCCTTGTTTCACCTCAAATGCCTTTTAATTACAATAAACATGCCATTGTGATGTATCGATGGCTTTTAAGCTGAGTGATTTTAGGTGTTTAGGGGATATACAACCCTGAAGTATTTACTGGATAGCGGTGCGGCAAAGGTGGGGGTGGCAATTAGACCATTCCATCGATCTATGTCTATAATTTTACTATGAAAAACAAAGTCTTAACCTCAATATTTGTCGGAATTGTTTTAGTTTACGGGAGCCTCAGTTGGAGTGCTATTCCCAAGTATACGCCTTCATTTAAAAAGCAAGGCCTGTATGTGAAAGAGGGCGTGTTTAGCGGAGGCAGTACGGGTAAGGGTTTTTCACTCATGGATTTACGCCGAAAAGTGAGTAAGAAAACACGTAGGGATCGTTGGATAATGGAAATCGGTGATATTTATTTGAAACCCAATAAAGGGGATGTACCCTATTTTCACGTGGGTGTGTCGGAGGATCCAGCGCGTATCGATATTGATCTTTACCAGGTTCATAGGTCGCAACTGAAAGAAGAGCAATTGAGAAATATTTTGTCCGCTTCACCGTATGTTCAATCGGTTTCTATGATTTATGACACTGTCGAGGGTGGGATGACTTTTTCTGTTCAACTTAAGCATCCTGTGGAAGTGGAAGTGTTTAAAATGAAAGCCGGAGCCAAATCCAGTCGATTGGTTTTCGATCTAATTCCAGTAAGGTGATCAATGAATCGTTTTCTTCTAGTTTTTATTGTTGTGTTTGGGGTCTCCGCCCAAGCTCGGGTTTTCAATTTTCAAAGTGAAACCTTTGCTACCTATTTTGGAGGAGGGTTTGGTGATGCCACTTTGTTAGAAGGTAAAGCCTTTACCGAAAGCAGTGGAGCTAGCACTGAGTTTTCTTCTTCTGATGTTGTGCCTTTCACTCAAACTATAGAGTTGGGATTCATAACTAACATTCGCAATCGTGTGACCATGAAGGTGGCGGCTCAAGTTGTTCAAGCTCGTCAAGTGGAAGCTGAAGGTAATAACTCTTCGGGCCAAAAGCTGTTAGATGTGACTTCGGATCTTTTTGTTTTCAATCCCAGTGTTGTATTTCAATACAACCTTGGGGGTGGCGATATGAGCAAGTGGTATGTTTTTGGGGGGATTGGTTGGTCTTCATTAAGTATGGACAATGCCTATACAATGACTGCAACAGGTCAGTCGACATACTCGGGAATTCCAGCCACATTTACTGAAAAAGTGGAATCCACGTTCTTTACTTATGAGTTGGGAGCGGGTTATGAGATTCACGCCTTAGATACGACGACGTTTACATTAGATCTGGGTTATCGATTTATGGAAGGATTGGATCTGCGCTACAAAGGCGATGGGTATAATTTAGCCGAAGGTGACCTCACCCATAGTTCTGGTGACAGAGTTAAAATTAATGGGGGCGCCTCCAACCGACAGGTGAATCTTGGAGGCTTCTATATTGGTATTGGTTTTCGGTTTTATATCGACCTTGGCTAACGGGTCGATAAAGTATTAAGAGTCGTAGAGTGAGTTGATCTCAAGCTCATATTTTTTGTCGCAAAACTTTCTTTTAACCTTAAGGCTGGGTGTGAGTTCACCAGACTCAATAGTAAAGTCATTGCTGAGGATTTTATATTTCTTTACGGTTTCATAGCTTGCCAGGTCTCTATTTACTTTTCGCATATGAACTTTAATGGATTCAACGACAATGCCGGATTGATCGGGGCTATTGATAGCTTGTTTTGTGTCCTCACCATTGCGTTCACTAAAGTTTTTTACAGCGGCCTTTTCAACAGTCACTAATGCAACCACATATTTTTTCCGGTCACCATGAATAAGAACATTTGAAACCAGTGGGTGAAGTTTTATTAGATTCTCTAGTTTTTGCGGAGCTACATATTTCCCGCCGGCAGTCTTGATAAGGTCTTTTTTTCGATCCGTGATAGTAAGAAATCCGTCTTCATCGATATTGCCGATGTCGCCAGTGGCAAAGTATCCGTCGACCATAGCTGCTGCAGTGGCTTCGGGATCCTTGTAGTATTCCTTCATCACATTTTTACTTTTCGCAAGAATTTCTCCATCGGCGGCAATCTTAATATCAGCACCTTCTATAGGAAGTCCCACCGTGCCCAGTTTTAAATTGTCGGGATGGTTGAAAAATAGAGCTCCAGTAGTTTCAGTAAGTCCATAGCCTTCGAGAACAGTTACCCCACAACCTAGAAAAAACTCCGCAAGCTCTTTACTGAGTGGAGCGCCTCCGGAAATTGCGAACTTCAGTCGGCCACCTAATACTCCTCTTACGAGTTTTGCAAATCCAAGATCAAAAAGTTTCAATTCAATGGATTGGAGAGTAGTGGGTGTGTTGATATTTTGAATGGAGTCAGCTTTAATTTTGGCGCACTTTTTACCCCATTCAAAAAACTTTTTAGTGACGGACTTTTGCCCCATCAGCTCTTCAAGCTTGCCATAGATTTTTTCGTAAATACGTGGGACAGACATTAGAATTGTGGGTTTAATCTCTTTTATATTGTCAGCCACTTTTTCAATGGTTTCAGCATATACGAGAGTAAAGCCAACGAGCACATGCGCCCAGCTTTCCAAGCGGCCCAGAACGTGAGCGAAAGGTAGGAAGCAAAGGCTGCTGTCCTCGGGACTTACTGGCATAATACCGTAGGTTTTTTCAGCTTCAAATGTGATTTGGGTGTGGGTAAAGAGAACACCCTTGGGAAGACCTGTAGTCCCAGAAGTGTAGATAATGGTGGCGTTTTCATCCAGGGTTCTTTTTTTAATGGACTCGATAAACTCCTTTTCGCTCATCAGTGAGCTGGACTCTGAAGCTTTTTGAATACTAGTTTCTGGATGAATTTTAATTTCGTCAAAACTCATCACCCGTTCAACTGTTTTGCACTGTGGCCGGGCTTTCTCCCATTTTTTATATTGTTTTAGATTATCTAAAAAAAGCACCTTGGCTTCGCTGTGATTTAAAATGTATTCCAATTCGTCATATTTAGAACTTTGATAGACGGGAACAATCACTGCTCCGATGGATTGGCCAGCAAAGTCTACGACCGTCCACTCGTATCTAGAGTTAGCTAAAATAGCCACTCGATCACCAGTTTGAACATTGAAATCTTTAAGGAGTGATGCCATTTTGCGCACATCAGTTTTAAAGTCTTTCCAGGTTTTCTCAACCCAGACCTTGTCCTTCTTGAACTTGAAGGCGCAGGGTGATTCTGGTCTCTGCTCGATATCGATTAACTTCCAAACCAATGGATTTTGCATAGCGGGTCCCCTTTGTTACTGTTAAATAATAGGGCCTACTGGAAATTGAATGCCAATGAGGTCCTAGTTACCGCGACGCTTGGTTTTACGGGATTTACTCGAGAGTTTCAAACTTACGAACTCAGTTTGTTTATTTTTTAGCCTTACAAACTGGTGTGTCTTTATACCTTTTATAGGATTTACAGCCTCAATCTTGATCGATTGGTTTGCAGGGACGTGATACTTTTTAATTGGCAGCCTAACAGAATCAATCAGCTTGCCGTTGACGTAAACTCGAACATTTTGGGGAGGAATTACATCAATATTAACAAAACCCACCTGAGCCTCCTGGAGGACGCCTGTGAGTTTTTTACTCTCCAAATCATCAAATTTTAGGGCCACTTCTTCATATTCAATGAACCCCTTTTTTCGGAGTTCTATATCAAAAGGTATGTGCCTTGGAACCTTCACGCTAGACGGGGTGATCAATGTGGTATCAATGCCATTGAGAACGATCTTCGCACCAGAAGGGCGACTTTGAACCATGATTGTAGTCATTTCTAAGTTACGCTTATCTAGAGCCTCTTTACATAGAAGAGTTTCTTCATGGCCCATTGGATTTTCGCAGTCCAGTTGATCGGGATCGCTGTTTGTAACAGCGGTTTTTTCTGGTGCTTTACAGTCCTTATCGATTCCGGGAGTGCATTTTACAATGACAGGAGCACTGGTTTCTAACGAAGTATTAATGGCTGTTCCCTGAGGTGTTTTTGGTGACTCAATAAATAGCAATGCACCAGCAATAGCGAGCATTACAAAGGTACCAATAAACATAGGTTTAAAGGCCGCAGGTTCTTCGTTTTGAATATTTACAATTTTAGAAGAGGCGGGTTTGTTGAAGGTATTCGGATTGGTTTCCGAAGATGACATATTCGCAGCTAGGCTTTTTGCTTGATCTTCCGCAGTTTCAAAATTGAGATCAACGTTAACATTTTGGCGTATTTGCGTGGGCTGGTCGCTGTCTTCATCATCATTGTTGAGGGTATGATTCTTAACCATGTGGTCTTGAATTCCGTCTCCTCGATCTAGTTTATCCCCCAATTTAGAGAAATCCAGAGGTGAGCCAGCTTTTTGGTTGAGATCAATTTTTATTTGAGGATGGAGTTCTCCACTAGGATTACTGTCTTCAATATCATTTTGGCCGTAGCTGCCAGCTGCGGAGTTGCCAACCATTTCTTTGCGAAGAGTCTGGTCATCTTCATAGGCGTTTGTAACCGGTAGTTTTGCGTATTCCTGCATTCGCTTTCGACTTTGTAGAATCTCATCAGCAAAGAGTGTCTTTACAGTGACAGCAAAGTCCTGAGGTGAAAAATCAGGGTAGTGTCGATTTAAAAACCTATTGAGGTCTCGATGCATGGCTGCAGCGGTTTGATATCGCATATTACGGTCACGTGCTAGAGACTTCATGACAATGCGTTCAAGTTCTGGATGTATATTTGGGTTAAACTTTTTTAGTGAAGGAACCTGACAGTCTCTAATTTTCCTTAAGGTATTGATCTCGTTATTCGCAATGAATAGGCGTTCATTGGCTAACATTTCCCACAACACAATTCCCAGTGAGAAAATATCTGTACGCAGGTCAACGGTTTGTCCTTCAGCCTGTTCAGGACTCATATAGCCAAATTTACCTTTTAGCGTTCCTGCACGAGTGCTCTCTATTTGGCTCTCGGCCTTAGCAATACCAAAATCAACAACCTTGATTTCACCTTCGAAACTGACCATTACGTTCTGTGGGCTCATATCTCTATGCGTGATGTTCAAAGGTTTACCTGTGACTTCGTCCAAGCACCGGTGAGCATGGTCCAATCCGGCAGCGACCTCATTTACAATATATACAATTTGTTCAACAGAAAAATGGGTATCTTTCTTTGCCATCTTGTTGAGGATTTGCCGCATGTTTCTGCCGGGAACAAAATCCATAACTAGGAAAAAGAGACTCTTAACTACGCCAAACTCATTCACACTCACAATGTTAGAGTGGGAGAGGTTTACAACAATCTTTGCTTCGTCTTTAAACATTCGAATAAAATCTTGATTATCCGAATACTGGGGTAAGATTCTTTTGATGGCGACGAACTTAGAGATGCCACCAGCGCCTGGAGCTCGAGCTAGAAAAATTTCAGCCATTCCACCTTGAGCTAATTTCTCAAGAAGAATGTATTTTCCAAATTTTTCTGGCTTAAACGAAGACACTATTAGACCTTTCTAACTACCTGATTTATCGGATTCCTAATTCAATTTCGTTAGGCTTTCCGCATATTTAAGAGGAACGGCTGGCTCGAACGGCAATCCTGCCGTTGCGTTTGGGCTATTTCGATGGATTGAGAAGTAAAATGATTTGGAAACCTGAGAAAATACAGGAGGTTATCGATGGCGATAGGGGGCACCACGACTTTAGTCCTCGTGGTCATGTCGTTGGTCTAGCGATGTCTCATATTGAAGCAATTTATTTATTCTGGTCGTCGGGCGATAACCATAAACTCAGCTTCTATGTAGAGGGTGCTTTTTGAGTCAAACACGTTATCCACGTGAGATGAGCTGAAGTGTTGTTTCCATTGAGTAATGTCGCTTTCGGATAAAATACCAAGAGCGTCATCAACATACCAAGAATTATGAAGTCGCTCCAGATACAGCCTTTGGCTTCCTATAATGGGGCCATTGAATTCTACAATAAAAGGATAAAAGTTTTCGACCTGCAATCCGGCTTTTATAACAATGGAATCTAAATCTTTTCCGATAAGTAGAGAGTCTGCTGAAGTCACCAACAATGGGGTTCACTCTAGGGCTGTTTTCCACTTTATTTATTGCAATAGCCAAGGCTTCTTCTGAAATATCGAAGAGATCAAAAGTGACATTCTTATCAGTCGTAGACTTCAACCAATGCGGCAAATAGAATCCCGGACCAATCCCAATATCAAGTACCCGGTCATTTTTTGAAACGGGTATCAAGTCTAATTGTGCATGGCGAAGATCTTCTTTTGCGAGATGATGCCTTTCAAGAGATTCATATCCATCTAAGATTTTATGCGGATTGGAGAAGTCATAATCGTTATTGTTATCAAAACCCATTTTCTGCCCCGATTTAAATCTAAGAGTTTATAATAAGTGAAAATCAAGAGAAACTTAACTGCTTTCATTAGCAGACTAAAAACTTTGCTGAGACGATACGTTTACGAAATCCCAGTATGACAAGAGATGAGGTGTTGAGTTAAGCTGGGGGAGGCTGATAAATTTTTTGTCAGGATTTAATCATCGTTTAAGGGTCAAACTATGCAATGGATAGGATTAACGGGAGGAATTGGGTCGGGTAAATCCACATTCGCTGGAATTTTAAATTCTAAACGGATACCTGTTATAAATGCAGATGAATTAGCGCATCTTGCTCTTCAACCCGGCCGTCAGACCTATGATCAAGTGGTGGAACTTTTCGGCAATAAAATTTTAGACAGCTCCGGCCAAATCGATCGTAAAAAATTAGGTGCGGTTGTTTTTGGAAATACTGAAGAATTGACCCGTCTAGAAAACATCTTACATCCCGCAGTTCGTGAGATGGCGGAAATTAGAAAGAAAGAATTATTGGAAAATGGTCAGTATAAATTGGCTATTTACGATGTGCCGCTGCTTTATGAAAAATCCATGCAAAAGTATTTTGATGCCGTTGTGGTGGTTTATTGCTCCGAGGAAACCCAGATTCAGCGCGTGATGGAGAGAAATGGATTGAGTCGAAAAGAGGTTATAAGCAGAATGTCTCACCAGATCCCATTGACGGAAAAAGTAAAGCTCGCCGATTATGTGATTAGCAATGAGGGATCTTTAGAAGATCTCGAGAAAGAATCCGAAAAGTGGATTCAAAGCTTTAATTAAACCTATACATTAAAATCCATAAGACCAACCAACAATTAGATTGATGTAGGCGTTGGTAGTGCCCAATGAAAGCTCGAGTTCCAGTCGGATGCTTTTAGGTTTCTCTAATACATCTTCTATTCCACCAGTAATACGAAGGTAGTAATTTTCTATGGAAACAAAGCTACCTAGCTCTTTATCTGGGTCTACAAGATGGGCGATTCCGTATTTATAGAATGGACGAAAGTAATGATGCTGGTTAAAAATGTGTCTACGCGTGACGTGAACAAAACCTAAAGAGTTTGATGTTACATCCACACCAGCTTCAATGAATGGGTTGTCATAGCTGGGAAACATATAAGAAACTCCCAGCGAGTATCTAAGTCTCCTCAATTCAGTGCTGTCTACCAGAAAACCAATACGTGGAGTGAGGCTTTGTCTGTAAGGATAGAATTCTCTTTCCACTACTTCCGTCGGTGGTTCTTTAAATGGAGTGATGGATACGTCTTCATTTTGTAAAGGATGTTTAATGTCTTTATTTGGATTTTCTACCTGTTCAATACTTGGGTCAGGTGAATGTAAATGAGGTCTTGCCATCGATGGCAAACAAGTAAAGACTAAAACGACAAATACAGATGAATGAATCACTCTCATTTTTTAATTATCACTTAATTTCTGGCGACAGAAAACCTTTAATTTGATTGAGAGTTGGAAAGGATAAACTCATGCATAAGATTATGTTGGCGTTGATTGGATTAACGTTTACTGTTTCTTCCTACGGGGAAATCGCCAAAGCCCCCTTGGACCTATCAATCCACGAATCCTATCGAAGTGTTCGAGCCATGGGAATGGGTGGTGCCTTTACGGCCGTAGCTAATGATCATAGTGCGATTTTGATTAACCCAGCAGCGCTTGCCAGAAGGAAAGATGGTGTTGTGCGAATGCTACTAGGTGGTGGGTTTTCGGACTCTTTTCTTGGTTTTGCTGATGATATCTCACAAGTTTCTGATGAAGGCACTGAGGATGAGCAAATTGATAACTTAACGGCACTTCTTGAGAGTAAGTACGGAGAAAACTTCAACTTGCATTTTCCAAGACTCGGTGGATTTTGGGCGAGACCTAATTGGGGAATTGCCATCATGCCTTTGGATACCACGGTGGATCTAAATGTAAATCGCCAAGCCGGTCCAGCACTTAATATTAGCGTTTATCAAGACACCACGATTGCTTACGGTTGGGCCAGAGATGTGGATTGGCTGAATAAATGGTTTGGATGGGATGGACAACTTTCTGTGGGCGTGACGGGTAAAGCCATCAATCGGGTGTTTTTTGGTCAATCCATCATCGCCGCCGATTTAGCAGCCAATGACCCGGATTACTTCAGTGAAGATGCGGCTGCCGAAGGCATGACTTTTGATTTTGATTTAGGTTTGCTTTACACGCCTAAAATTGAGTCGGGAAAGTGGTATAGCTTTTTGAAGGTGGCAGAGCCGACTTTTGCCGTAGTTATGCGTAACTTGTTGGACTATGGGTTTACAACTAATTTAGGTCTTATTGGCGATGGGGACCTTGAGCCACCTAAGCTACAAAGACGATTAGATTTGGGGAGTACTTGGGATCTACCCAATTTCTGGGTTTTGGATCCAAGGTTAAATGTGGATTTGAAAAATATGTTGCACGAAAACTGGAGTTTTTCAAAAGGGCTTCATATAGGTGCTGAAGTGTTTTGGGAAATGTATAGCTGGTGGAAAGGTCATTGGGCGATTGGCCTGCATCAGACCTATGTTTCTGCCGGAGTGGGTATGAAGTTTGGGGTGTTCCAGTTGGATCTCGCTACTTATGGAGAGGAAGTGGGAACTACAGACGATCCTGTTGAAGATCGTCGCTTTCTCATCGAAATGAGTCTCGATTTTTAACAGTAAAAGCGACTCTGTGCGATTTGAAGTTCCCTATGGAAATGAATGAATTTAAGAAATAAAATATTAATGAGAATGATGAGGTCAATTATGAATAAATTAAGACTCCTTTTAACAGCTCTAGTGGTTAGTAGCTTAGGGTTTTTGGTTAATTGTTCTGAGACAACAGAAAATGCGGATGTTTTTGCTGCACAAAAATGTCTGAATGATTTAACGGCGGCAGAAGAGTCCAATACAGCATTACTACAAGCTTGTGCGGATAAATTGGGGAGTGCCAGTTCTTCGGAAGCTCAAACTCTGAGATGTTCCATTGCTCTGATGCAAGGCGGACTAACCACCAATCAAATCATTGAATCCTTTAAAGCGGAAGATGATACGGCCAACGGTCAGGGGGGACTGATCTTATCGCTTTCCTACAATGGTACTGTTGATCAGGCGGTGGAAGCGCAAGAACTATGTGATGCTTCTGGAAACCAGGGATTGATCGGAATTGCTGGATTTATGGTGATGGGGACGGCCATTTGTGGCGGTGTTTGTCCATCTAATCCTAACGCATCGACGATCACTTCGCTTTTAAACTCTTGCGCATCCAGCTGTTCTGCAGCACAAGAGACCGCTATCGCCAATGCAGCAGTGAGTGTTGCTGATGATTATTGCGGAGAAGAGGGTGACTCGGAATCTTGCCAAGAGATTAACGGAGTTATCGATGCCAATACCAATGCGGATGGATCGATCAACGCCTCTACCTTGGTTGATGCCTTAATGGCCGCATTTAATGATTAATCTTTACTGATTCAATTTTGCTAGGGCTGGTTTTTCTGAACCAGCCGCAATTCCTACTTGATAATCAATCTGAATATTTGAAAGTGCTCCCCCGGCGACACTTCTATCGATAATTACATCCACATAAGTGCCTTCATCTGCCGTAACCGTGGTGTTTGGCACGATCACGCCATCTACCTTTACCACAGCGCTACCGGGCACATAAGTTTCGTTGTCTCTAAGGTGCAATGTAAATCGAGTTCTGAGTTCGATCTCCTCTTTCACTTGTTGGCCAATCACAGACAGGCCGTCGGTGATTTTTTGGGAGATGTTTTCATTGCTGAACTCAGGTGCTAATTCTACGGCATGTTGTTTAATTTGATCACTGCTGTGGACGGTATCTTCTGCTATGCCATTCGCTAGGCCAATCAATTCCAGATAGCCATAACCCACTTCGTTTTCTCCGGAGCTAGGAGTGATTGTTCTGTCTACATAAAGAGCTCCGTTCATAAGAATAGGGCGGTCTCCTTTGATGGCTTTTAGTTCGGATAATATCGAACTAGGGCTAATGACTCTATTCTCTTGGTCGTCAGCACAATGTTCAAAATAGGCCACCACTTCTTGGTTATCTGGAACTCTCTGCACTCCTGCTGGAAAGTGCTGATAAGAGCAGATGTCATTTTCATCAGAGAGAAATATTACAGCAAGGGCGGCATCATCACGATAAAACCCCAGCCGTCTCCATTCCGCGTACTGATTCGGAAGCATGCTGCGGTAGAGAGAGTAGAGACCTGCTTCACCACCATCACTAACTCCTTCTTCTGCGACATTGTTGAGTCGATCGCGCACCTGACTTTGAAAGCCTTCAAGACCTTCGCTAGTGGATAAATCATATTGCTCAGTGCTTAATATGCTTTCACCGGAGCGTTTATAAGGCATTCCGGAATGGTTACTTTCTACATGAGCTAATAAAACGGCAAATCGGATATCTGTAAATCGATCACTAATAAAGCCCTTAACTCCTTCGGCTAATGCTGATCGTTCAGCGTTCATAGATCCACTGGTATCAGTAACTACCAAAATATCTAACTTTTGATCCACGCTGCGGGCTGCCGGTTGAGAAAAAGTGGCTGTCTTGCTTTCTCCTTCTATAGGTGCTTGGCCACCACATCCGTCTACATCTAACTGGGTGCAATCCAAAGATGTGAGCGCTTCCTGTGAAAACTCAACATCGGAACAATTTTGCCAACCAACAAGTAGAAGTGGTAGGCCAATCAAGTAAGTGAATTGTTGAACTTTTAGTCTATACATTTGTATCCCCGTAAAATCCTTAAAACTATATAGGGCAATAGGCGTGCCGATTCAGAAAGTTATAGATTTCATCTAAGTTTGAAAAATTGATGAACTGCGCGGAAGTGAGCAGGAGATCGACGTTCTAAAATGAGATCGACCTAATAAAACGCTAATCATTAGGGTTCTTTAGAAGGTCTGGACGAAGGACTAAAAAGCCGTCTAGTTTTCTGAACTGTATCTCAAATTGATCCGTCGGAACGCCGATCTCTACATTGAACCAAGGATGGTCAAATGATGAGATTTCTATTTTTTATTTTAGCTTTCAGCCTAGAAGTTCATGTAAAGGCCCAGGAGCGTATGGAATTCTACAATGGAATTCGAGCTCTCGGTATGGGTGGAGTCACCGTCGCGACAGTCAATGATGAAACCGCATTGGTGCAAAATCCAGCGGCATTAGGCAAATTGAGAAATGCGTTTTTCACGGTGGTGGATCCAGAGCTAGATGTGAGCACCGGATATGAATCTGTTGTCGGTGCTGATCTGGGCCAGGGCTTTAACATACAAGGGGCACTGGATAAACTCTTAGAGAGCCCCGACTCTTATTTGTATAATAGGCTTCAACTGTTCCCCTCGGTGGTAGTACCTAATTTTGGAGTGGGAGTTTTTGCAAAGTACGAATTGAGCGCGAGTCTTTCAGAAGATGAAACGGAATATAGAGTTCAGTATCTTAACGATATTGCATTTGTGATTGGCTACAACTTTAGGTTCTTTGATGGAAAGTTGAAAATCGGCTTCAATGCCCGTGTCAATAACCGAACCGAATTGGATGCGACTTACCCAAGCACCACAACTGGATTGGACTTAGCCACCGATGGATCAGAAGGTTTAGGGATTGCTTCGGACGTGGGGATCATTCTAACCGCTCCCTGGAAGATGTTACCCACTTTAGCTGCGGTGGTGCGAGATGCGGGTGGGACCCGTTACGATTTTCAGGACGGATTGTTCAATAGTACAAACACTCGGGCGGAAAATGTAGCACAGTCGGTGGATGTGGGGCTGTCTATTTTTCCCATTGTCGGAAAGGGTGTGAGGTCGACCTGGGCCATTGAGGCGAGGGACGTTCTGAATTTGGCAGACTATGACGATGCCACTCGCCTTTACCATGCTGGTTTTGAGTTTAACTTCTACGATTCCTTCTTTTTGCGAGGTGGTTACAATCAGCGCTTTTGGACAGCGGGTCTTGAGTTCGCCGCTGGTAACTATCAGATTCAGCTTGCGACTTACGGCGAGGATGTGGGTAGAGATGGCGAATCTTTAGAGGATCGTCGATACGCCTTTAAGTTTGCCTACCGATTTTAGTATAGATCCGGGTATTGATTCTGTTTAGTTCCTGCTCAAGGTCACTGCCTTTAAGGTAAACTTAGAGGTGGAGGATGACATGAATCTTTCATTAGTTATCAGACTTATTCTTTTATTCTTTGCCTTCGGGTCGTTGAGCTGCAGCTCCAACATATTGGAGGACTTTGCGGATACGGATTCGGCAGAAGCCATCATTGCAGATGTGGAAGAGCATATTAATGATCAGGATTATGACTCGGCCTTAGCTTCATTTCAAACCCTATCCGCCACCGATCAAGCCACTCGGGATAATCAGGTATTGCTTGCGAAAATCTATGCCGGACAATGTGGTTTGGATTTCTTGGGACTGTCTGAGGACATCACCGGTATTGGATCCAACACTCTTTTGGTGACTTTAATGGGTGCTTTTCCCGGTGCCACTTCCACAGAGGTGACCGCTTGTATTAATGCTGAGTCTACAATTTTAGGTATCGACAACGATGGTTCGAATCGAACCACACAGGAGAATCTGCTGATGGCCTACATCGCTTGGACGAAGATGGGAACTATCTTGAGTTTATACGCAGACACGGATGACGATGGTTCTACTGATGGTGGCTTTGATCCCTGTGACAGTGGGGATCTACCACAAACCGAAGCACAGCATATGGCAACTGGATTGGCGAATATGCTGGATGGTTTAGGTAATATTGGTAGTTCCGATGTGGGGGGCGACCAGTTGTCAGGCATCAACGCTTTATGCACATTGATCGATACCGTAAATACCAATTTTAATTTTTGTAATTCAAAAGTGATCACAGATGTGAACGCGAACCAGGAACAGGGAATCCGGTCCATTGTGACCGAAGCTAGAGATTTAGGGTTGGGTGCGAATGGCTGTGTAGATGGTATTGATTCCGGTCTTCCCTGTGTTTGTCCTTAGGAAGTTATGTTGAGTTTGAGAAACAAAGTATTAGTTTTTTTAGCGCTATTTTCTATAAGTGCAGAGGCCTCCCAATATGATTTGGAGACTAATGTTCGCGCTTTAGGGATGGGTGGGGCCTTTACCGCATTAGTGGCCAATGGCGATGCACTGTTTTACAATCCCGCAGGATTGAGTCGTGTGGATGGAGTGTATTGGACCATTGCAGATCCGAGAGTGGGAATTAGTAATGTGGATACTCTAGCAACTCTGGGGGACTTACAAACCGATTCGGGACTTGCTGGAACATTGAGTGATCTTTATGGAGAGCCGGTATTCTTTGCTGGAGGGGCAAAGTCCTCTTTGGTGGCACCTTACTTTGGAGCCATGTACTACTATAACGTGAATGGTAGTCTATCTTTGTCTAACCCAGTCTATCCCGAATTCGATGTGAACTACGCCAATGATCAAGGTATCGCGGTGGGTTTTGCGTTTCCACTCATTCCTAAGGTGATGTACACAGGAATCGCCGTTAAGCGCATCCAGCGACAAGGTGGAAATACCACGATCAGTGGAGATATTCTGGGAAATTTGGATTCAGCAGATTTGACCAGCGCCATTGAAAACACGGGAACCGGGTATAGTTTAGATATCGGTGTTAACTTTACCGCCCCTTCAGTAGGGATAACTCCTACCTTTGCCTTTGTGTGGAAGAATGTGGGGCAAACGTCTTTTGTGACTTCATCAACCTCCACCTTAGCTCCAGATGAAGAAGATATGATCGCTGCCGGAGCCATTGAGGTGGATGCCGCTGTTTTTACGTTCACAGGATCCCTTGAGATGAGAAAATTGAATGATCCGGACACTCAATTAGCCAAAAAAATATATCTAGGGGCTGAGTTCACCATGCCATTTTTTGATTTTAGAGCAGGCTTCCATCAGGGGTATTACACGCTAGGGGCTGGCCTTGATATGGGGTTAATGCAAATTGATTTGGCAACCTATGGTGTAGAGTTAGGCGACTTTCCCGGTCAAAAAGAAGACCGTCGATATATCATGTCCATCCTTTTTGAAATTGGAGTGGGTGGATTTGGTGTTTTCAGTGACGGGGACGGTGCTGATGGAGTAGGCGCTAAACGTCGTCAGCGTAAATTGAAGCAGAGAAGATAGTGCGTTAAAACTATATCTTTGGTTGAGACTCTATTACTCTCTAGCCATGCTAGATATTCAAACCGTACATGGTATTTCAGAAAAAGTAGAAGCTTGCGAGCAACTCCATCGGGGTCAAGACACTTGGGTGGTTTCAGATTTAAAATCTAAGTTCGAAATTCAAAAAAAGTTGCTGATGAAAGATCCTCTGTTGGAGGAGATGACAGTACTTCGAGCCAGTGAACTTTGGCAAAAATGGTATCAACAACATAGGCCTGATGTGCGATGGGTGACCCGGGACTTTTTAGTGACCTATATGCAAGAGTATCTTTTAGGGTATCAGCAGGCCTGGGCCCGTGCTCCTGGAGCGGCTCGATCGTTGGTTGAATACCTTAATTATCTATTGCCTATTATTAACTCAAGTAATGGTAGCGAGCTGATGAGTGAATGGTTTAAAAGCCATTCTAAAAGTTATGTCCGGTGGGGGCATTGGTACGAAATGTGCCGAGAGGTTTGGGGGAAACTGAATGGTAAAAACTGGGCACTCGTTGAATGGGCTCCTCTTTTACTACTTAACGATCTTGATAACGTACCCGTTTGGAATCGCAATTTAACTTTTGATCTGGGACCTCAGCTCACTCCTGTGGAAGCGGAACTGATTCAGCAAATCGCTCAGGTGCAGAATATAAATGTAACTGTATTTGAGCCCTACCCGGATTGGGCTCGAAACCATAGTTTAACCCTATGGCCTTATCGATTGATCAAACAAAGAGGTTTTACTCTGGATGAACTTTCGGCGACTATGGATTTTGATCACTTAAAAATATTAAAATCATCACTTCAACTTCGGAAGTTTTCAACACAGCTCTCAGAAGTTAAGGACGCCATAGCTCAAACTCGAATTTGGTTAGAGAGCGGTGTGGACCCAGAAAACATTTCTATTTTAGCTCCTAACATTGAAGATTACTGGCCGTCTTTACAAGTGCATGGTCGTGCTGAAAATATCCCCTTAAACAAATCGGTCGTAGCTCGGTCTCATTCGTTTGTTGGGGTATCCAAGTGGTTGTCTGAGATTCGATTGCGGACTGCGAGAATAAACGGCGGAAGTTTGAATAGTAGCGATTTGGAGTATCATTGGTTCAGTGATCTCAGCAGTAACGGATGGAAGTATGATAAGTTTAAAAAGCTATTTGCTAATATTTTAGATTCTTCCGATCTGCAAAGAGCGGAAAAAGTGTTTGAAGACTTTAAAGCCGGTCGAATTCAAACGCGAGTGTTTACGCGGGATCAATTCATCGGTGCCGTCATATCATTTTACCCTGGCGAGCATGATGTGCTTCCATTGGAAGCGGTTTTACAGAAGTTTTTCACCGATGTTCCCGTAACCACAAAAATGGACGTGGGTCAGTGGTTACACTTTTTAGAAAAATTGTGTGCCAAGGTGGAAATTAAAGTGAAAAAATCCACGGGAGCCGGTGTTCACTGTGAAAATTTGACTTCGGCGGAATACCTCTCCTCTGACTATGTCTATATTATGGGAGCGATTGAATCTAATTTGACCGGTAGTAGTGGGTCTAAATTGATGCCTAATGAAGTGATGTCTTTGTCGCAAGAGCTAGGGTTTAATTTACAACTCCCTGAGAGTTCCGCCTCCGAGTATGATTTAGAATGGATTCTGCACCATCCAAGTAAAACTAAAATTCTCTCAACAGCGGTGACCCGCTTTGACGGCACTGTGGAAGCGCCTTCGAAGCTATGGATCATGCTCGCGCTCTTTTCGGGAAAAGAAGAGGGTGAGTTTGATGTTCCAGGCGAAACTTTTCTAGATCACTTACAATCAGATTTTGATGTGAGTAAATCTGATGTGGCCTATGATCAAGGGATTAAGCCGCGTACTCATTTAAATGTAAAGCCAGAGCAGGTGCGCTTATCCGTGAGTCAATTAGAGGGATATTTAAAATGTCCGTTTATTTTCACTGCCAGAAAGTTGTTTGGCCTGAATCAGTATCCCAGTTTGGATTTGGATATTGATCATATGACTCGTGGACAGATCATGCACAGAATTTTCGAGTTGTTGTTAGAAGAACCTTTAAAGTTATCTCGCGACAACAATGAGTTGGAGTCTTTGGTCATTCGGGTTTTAAAAGAGAACGACATGACAGATGAATCCACCATTCGAAGGTATTTGAAGCCCTATGTGGATTTGTCTAAACGTTTTTTGTCTTTCGAGGCCGAGTGGCGCAGTCAATTTCCTGAAACAGAAACTGTTGCCAGAGAGGTTTGCTTAAAAGGGTTTTGGGATATGGCCACGGGAACGTTGAATCCGGAGAAAGGGGACTTCCCTTTCATTGGTTTTGTGGATCGAGTGGATCAAAATTCCGAAGGGCATCTTAGTGTTGTGGACTACAAGTCTTCCGCCTCCTCAACGCGTAATCATGGTTCCTGGCTGAATAATGATCAGCTGCAGATGGCACTTTATTCTAAAGCTTTGGAGGCAGGACTGGCTCCAGACTTGAAGGGGGAAGTCGTGAGTGCCAATTATTTTATTTCAAGAACCATGCAAAGAGATAAAGGTTTTGTGGTTAATGATGTGGGCCATGGCTTAACTCCGGATCCCAATCGAAGTTTAGGCATTACCAGCGAGGGTAAACAGAAGCTTTATAGAGACTCAATGGAAACAGTACAGTCAGTGGTAGAGAAAATTAAAGAGGGGCAATATGCTCCTGAGCCGCAAGATAAATTAACTTGTTATAGTTGTGATTGGCGAAACATTTGTAGAGCCAAGCATCTGATGTGAGGAAAATGTGATTAAAGATCAAATAGTAAGAGCTGGTGCCGGGGCAGGTAAGACCACATGGTTGACTCAACAGGTGTTTGAGTTGGCGGATGCCTTCTCCAAAGAGCATTCTCAATTACCAAAGATTGTGGTCACTACTTTTACCCGAAAGGCCACTCAGGAATTGAGGGAGCGTTTGGTGTTGAAGGCTTGCGAAGAGCAGAGGCCCGATCTCATTAAGTATGTATCTTCTCAAAGTCAGCTGTTTATTACGACAATACATGGGGTGTTGGCTAATTTCGTTAGAACCTATGGCCACCTGATGGGTTTCGATAACGATTTTCAGATTCTCACAGAGCAAGGTTCTGTTCAAATGAGCAAACGAATCCTTAAATCATTAAGTGAAGAAGGGGTTTTGGACAGAGAACTTCTCGAGCAATTTGGTTTCGATAAACTATTGAATCTTTCTCGGCGCTACTATGAATTCTGGTTGCAATGTCCCGATGGGCAATCAGTGGAAATTGAGGATCTACGCTCGGCCCTAAGGGCAGAGCTCAGTGAATATGCTCGCGGTTTTAAGTTTTTATCTTCTGCGATCCAAGGCCAAGCCGAGGACCAAAAATGGCTGGATTACGGCAGCGGACTGGATCGAATCGGTACTGCTTTAATGCAGCAAACAGAAAACCCAGCCATGGTGGCTCAGGAAGAGATTGGTCGATTGGGTAGAAAGCCGTCGCTATCTAAAAAGGATCCCCAAATTGATCCGGAGCTGGATGATCAATTAAAGACATTTATGAAAGATGCAAAAGCATTCCTTTCAGATGATGTGGTAAATACATCGCTTTGGCCTGACTATTTAAACTATTATTCTAAATTTCGTGATTTAATGATGGAGTTTTGTCCCCGCTTTATTGAGGAGAAGCAGCTGCTGGGGCAATTTGAAATGGTGGACCTGGAGCTCCTAGTCTATAAGTCATTGCGTGACTATCCTCAGTTAGCGGAGGATTACTCAGAGCTCTGGGATCATTGGCTGGTGGACGAGTTCCAGGATACCAGCCCAATTCAGGTTCAACTCATTGGTGCATTATCTCAAGGTAAGCCCATGTATGTTGTGGGGGATCCACAACAATCTATTTATCTTTTCCGTGGGGCGAACTCTAAAGTATTTGATCTCAAAGAAAAGGAAATCATCTCTTCCGGTGGAAAGGCGACTCCTCTTCGAAAAAATTATCGTTCCGAGCCTGAGCTGCTGGAATTTTTTAATGATTTTTTCAAAGATCTTGGTACGCAGTTTAATCCGATGCAGCCTCGTGAAGTCCCTTCAGATCCTAAAAAGATTGTCTCTGAAATTGCGTTGATAGAACCCGGAGATGAAAGTAAGCAGAATGAAAATAAGGCCATTGCGGATCGAATCTTGAGATTGAATTCCCAAGGTGTTGGTTTTGAAGAAATCTGTATTTTGGCCCGCACGAATAAGTCTCTCGAAGAAATCTCAGCTTTTTTAAATGAGTATAACATTCCTACGCGTGTGCATGCAGCCAGCGGGTTTTATCAAAGACAAGAGGTCATCGATGCCATGTTTTTGATAAAGTTTTTAGTGAACCCCCATGATGACTTTTCGTTGGTGGGACTCTTGCGATCTCCTTGGGTGGAATGTACGGATCAACAAATTTATGAATGGGTTTCGGAGAGTAACGAAAAATCCCTCTATAGTTTTCTGGTACAAAACGAGCAAGTGCCGGTTCAGCTTAAAGAGTATCAATCCGTTCGAAAAGAAGAGGGGATTGTACAAGCATTCGCACGTTTTATTTTAGAGACGGACTATCTAAGATCTTCCCGAATCTATGATCCCACTGGGCGAAGAGAGAGTAATATTCTTAAGCTTTTACATATTTTGTCGGAAGAGGAAACCCGTCCAGGATTCAATATTTTGGATTTTATTACTCATAAGGAGATGGTGCAGGACTCAATGGATTCTTCTTCTGAATCCGATGCCGTCGCTGCTGTAGAGCCCAAGCGAGTGAATTTGATGACGATTCATGCGTCTAAGGGGCTTAAGTTTAATCATGTGATAGTGCCTTTTCTGCACAAGCGCCCATCTCTTACAGCTCAGCAGGATTTTGTTGGGGATACGGATTATGGGAAGTGGGCCTTTTCCATCCCAATTGGTGAAGACTCAAAGTTTAAAGGAAATATTTTTTCTAAATCCAAAATTTCTCAGCTGCGAGAGCGGGAGATTCTCGAAAATGACCGGCTGCTTTATGTGGCACTCACGCGGGCGGCTCAATCTGTATTTCTAAGCTTTGTGGAGAATCCTCAGACTTTATCATGGGCGCAGAGAATGCAATTGAATCTAGATAAAGAGACCGTGCATATGGCGAAGTATTCCTACCAAGTGTTACGAGGGCCTTGGGAAGTGACTCCGTTACCTGTGGAAGGTTCAAAGAGTGATTCGAAACAGAATGCTCCCTATGCCGGAGTTGAAGAGGCTAAGGATCTCTCTTTATCTACTTACAGTGTTTCATCGCTATTGGAAGACTCTGCAATGGACAAAGCGAAGGGGAGTCAACCAGCTAAGGAAGTAAAACCTCTAGCCCCTTTACTAGCAAAAACGGCGAAGGGAACGTTAATCCATAGGCTGATGGAGACATTGAAAGTTGATTTTAATTTTGATTTTGAATCCGTGGCACAGGATTGGTTTGGGGATGAAGCTGACGAGGCTCTGAATGCCATCGATTATGTAAGAGGATTGCAAGATCCTCCTTTGAAAGAAATCATCCACAATGGTCATGTGGAGTGGGGATTTCAACTTCTGACCAAAGAGGGCATCATGGAAGGTCAGATTGATCTTTGGGGTTTGGATGCCAAGGGCAACGTTTGGTTGGTGGATTATAAATCCGGCCAGGAGAAATACAAAGCCAAGGCATTTGAGCAGTTAAAAATATATGCTCAAGCACTGCGAGCTAAAGGTATTGATAAGGAGATCAACTTGGCTGTCATCTACCCCATGTCTCAATCCGTTTTTACGAGCACCTGTTAGAAGAATACGGAATAGGGCTGGACCCTACTCCGTAACTTTAAATAAGTAGACACCCAGTTGAACCAACTCCTCTGGATCCTGTTCATCTTTTAGCCAGCCGATGATCTCTTCTTGGAAGGAGCGCATTTTCTCTTTTAATTGAGGGATGGTTTCTCTTCGGATGGGTATATTTATGAGGCCCAACTCGCGCTCTTCGCTATCAATGACCTCAAGCATTTTTGACCAATTGGCTAGGGTAGAGGCATGATGGCGATTGATGAGTAGCTCGTTGTAGCTGTTGCCCGTAGAGAGAACAGGTTCTGTCTGTTGCCACTTTCCATTTTTAATTCCAACAAATCCCGATTGCAGAAGTAAATTCAAAGATTCCTCAGCCTGTTCCACAGTAATTAGACCTTTAAGTCTTTCTACAATCCAACTGGCTTCCGGCTTAAAGCCCTCTAGTGCCACCAATTCCCGTACCAACAGATGATACCACTTTTCTATGATAGCACTTTGTGTTTCCGCCAACTCTGTTGAACAGAGCCTTTTGGATAAAATAAGGAGCTGCTTTTGAGCTTCTATCCGCTCATTTTGGTCGACGGCATTGTCCAGTCGAACCAGGCTTACGAAAAATTCTTCCTCAATTCCAGAAAGGCCCAGGGCCCGAGCCACCGAGTGGCTAAGTGCATTGGATAGATTTCTCTTACCGCCTATAACCATTTGCATGTAATTGGGGCTTTTAACACCTACAGTTTGTGAGAACTGTCGGTAAGAAAAAGAATCTCTTACCGACTTTTTAAAATTGTAGCTGTCTTGCATGAGTTGCCGATAGCAATCATAGTTGATCACTTCCGGACGCTGTACTTCAGCGGGGTTCACTGTTGGCTCCAAAGGCATTGATCTCCTAGGAGGTCGATCCCTTGCACCACTCTTTGGATTTGGATTTCCAATCCCGGCCGAGGAACATTCATATAGCTGACAACACCACGCCCTTCGCCCCAAGTGACCAGGTAGTTGATGTTTCTACCGTTGCGTTTTCTAAACACAAGGGCGCACTCGGCTAAGGGGAGTTGTAAATCCGCTTCGTCCCAACCCAAATCCCAAAGTTTATCGATCACTTGGTTTTTGCTAAGCCCAAATAGATCCATGCTGTTTTTCAATGGAGACATATTGATGTCCAAAACAACGCCACGACCAATGGGGCTGGCCAGGTGTAGAAAACTGTAATCTTCGATTCTGATACTGCCATCGGTGAACTCATCGATGTCGTATCTTTGCATGGGGAGGTCCGCTTGAAAGCCTTCCGCTTCGTCTATGATTCTTTTATTTCCAACATGGGAAATGGCCATGGCCCCTAAGGGGACCATGGTTAGCAAAGTGATGATAGATAAAATCAAACTCTTCATTTTATTTCACCCAACCCTTAATTCGGGTCTCTGTGAATAATAGTAAATCCAAATCCATCTTTAAATGTACAGTCTGAGGGTACGTCTGAATTAGGGTTTGATACTATCGGATCGACTTCGTCCTCTGTGGGGGGTTGACTGTCTGAACATGATAGGGTCGCGCCATCACCGCTCAAAGAAGTGAGAACACTTTTTGCTTGCAGGTCTAATGTGCCAGCTACAGCACCTTGAAATCGATTCATAATGTAGATACCATCATCTGGTTCGTACTCGTTTTGATCCACGTAAGCCCAAGAGCCAAAAAGTTTTACATCAACAAGCTCTGGAGAGGACTCAAAGATTTTATGTTTTCCCTCTAATCCGTAAAGGGAAACTGTGGCTACTCCCATGCCATCGTCGACAACAGTTCCACAACTGGCTTTTTCTAAGTCAAACGATAGGAACTGATGGTCTTCGATGGGGCGATCGGGAAGTGCATAAATGGTGAATCCAGTTGTTTTATTACAAATAGTTTCAGTGACGGCTTCGTAGCTCCCATCGTCTCCAGCCGTCCATTTTGTTCGGTTCATTTCTACTTCGGCATAGGCCCATCGTTTGGGTTGCAAGCGAATCTCTTCAAGCTCATTACCAATTCCATCTGTAGGATTGAGTGCCTTTAGGTCCACTCCGGGTTTAAGTCGGCTTTGGATTTTTGCCAGAGTTTTATTGTTCGGGCTGTAGATGCCAACGATTTTTCCTTCGTCATTGGTGTGAGTGATAACGTTGGATTTAATATCTAATCCGCTGGCATAGCTGAAAGTGCTGGCTAAAAATGTGAGCAGTGTAAGTGTTAGTTTTTTCATTGTTGTCCTCCTAGACGTATATTTTTTAAAAATCATCGATGACAAAGTTAGGTTCATCCATGGCGAGAGAAAAAACAATAGGGCAGTCTTCATTTTCGAAGACTACAAGTTTACAGGACCAAGGTCTGGAGAGTTGGATTATAGGTTCTAATAAGGAGGTGTTGCGCAAAACCTAGGAAAAACATTCTTTTCAAGTGAAATTGGGGGGCAGGCAATGAGCCAAATGTGAGTGCGGCTATATGATTAAGCGCCACCGCCACCACTGGGAACAGCAATCGTGAATCCAAATCCTAAATACATGGAGGTCCCAGGATTCACGTTAAATTTCATGTCTCCGCGAAACCAGACTCCGGGAGCGATTCGATTGAGGATGCCCCCTCCGACGTGACCGCTGCCTCGGGTGATTTCTTCACCGTTAGCGCCTTGATAATCGATGAGATCGATACCTATATAGACATGACCCACAAGAGTTTCTACGGGAATGTTGGCTCGGGCACTGATGTGTACATCATTCCACTTTACACCTTCGCCATTTCCGCCAATATAGCCGAATTCAGTGGTAACTCCACCCCAGCCTATTCCACCACGTAGACCCCAAAGTGGTATAATCTCCGTAGCACCATCAATCTGGTTGGGTAATAATCGACCCATGTGAAAACCAAATTCATACCCATCCAACTCTTGCAAAAGTGCGGACTCGGATTGGTTTTGTCCAAAGGCGTAGGGGCCAATCAATATGAGTAATAACGCTAATAGCCTGGTCATATCCTTATTTTACATAGGCTAAAGCCAGGTGTATATACAATTGCAAAGGCGCATGCCCTTTGGTCAAGCAATTGCTTTTTAAGGACGCATTAGTCATTCACCTATTTTTCCCGATAGTCTATGATAGAGGACAGGAAAAGAAAGAGGCTTAATCATGTCAAATCGTTTCGAAGGTTCAATAGAAGGCTATCGAGATATCGAGTTGTTCACTCAAAGTTGGCGCAGTAGTGATAACCATAAGGGAACACTCATTGTGACTCACGGTATTGCTGAACATTCTGATTGCTATCATGATTTTGCCGGATTTTTTAATTCCAAAGGATGGGATGTATTTGCCTGGGATCTTCGTGGCCATGGCCGATCCGAGGGCCAACGAGGTTATATCGAGTCCTTTGATTACTTTGAGCAGGATTTGCGTAAAGTTATTGAGTTTGTAAAGACCGAAAAAGAGGGGCCGTATGTTTTATTTGGTCACTCAATGGGTGGCTTAATTACGGCAAAAAACTTAATTGCTTATGGGGCGCAAGGCGCTTCGGCAGTGGTGTTTAGTGCGCCGGCTTTTGGTGTAGGCGTAGAAGTTCCTTTTGTAAAAGATTTTGCAGCAGGACTATTAGCAAATTTGACTCCGAGACTAACTTTAAGCAATGAAATTAATTTTGAAGATCTACATCACAATGCAAAACTCCATGAGGAGTACAAAAAAGATCCGCTTCGGCATGATCGCATTTCTCCCAAGCTGTATGTGGAGATGCAACAGGCCTTTCAACAGGGGATTCGATTTGCTAAAAACATCGAAATTCCTGCATTGGTTCAATTGGCTGGGCAGGAGAAAGTTGTTAACAACGAGGCTACTCAGGTTTTTTATAACTCTTTAGGTTCGAAAACCAAAAAGTTAGTGAGCTATACGGATAGTTATCATGAGATTTATGTGGATTTGGAAAAAGAGCAGGCGCAAAAAGATATGATGGAATTTCTGCAGGAGCTAGGCTTATGAAGTTTGTTGGGTTAAGTTTGTTAGCGCTAGTATTGATTGGATGCTCCAGTTCGGCTAAAAAACTGGAGGGAGTTCCAGAGCCAAGGCTTTCGGATGACAAGTATTCAGAATTGATCGAAAGTCACACAAAAAAAGATGAGCGTTATGATGGGTTGCAGAACCTTTATCACCTTCATGTAACAATATTAAATAGCAAAGTGAATGGTGCGCGCATCGATCGTATTCGATACTTTAATCGGCTAGATCAAGAAAAGTCGTCACAGATGCGTGAAAAAAGCTTTCAAGAAATGTCGGCTTATGCTCAGTATTTCGTCAGTTATTATTCGCCAGATAAAGACCTCCAAAAGCTTCCCAATATGTGGAATTTTTATTTAGAGCACAACGGCGTAAAGTATGAGGGTAAGGTTCGTCACGTTACTAAGCGAAGTTTTGAAATTCGAAGGCTTTACCCGCATATTGATAGGTGGAGTAAGCCCTACATTATCGAGTTCCCCATACCAATGAGTGAGGTGGAGAAGAATCCCTCCACATTCATCATGACAGGGGCGGCTGGGACCTCTCAGTTTACTTTTTCACCCAGTTTATAAGATGAGCAATTATTGCTTCGCGTTAATTATGTAATATCATAAGTTATTTCCCTCACCTCTGGACTTAATGTGGTTCCTATTTCTAAAATAGAAGGGGCTCGTTGAGCGTTTTTATGGCAACCAGGGAAGGTTGAGTGAATCGTATAAAAGTCATTGTTCTCGTTTTTTCTGCCATGCTTTCTGTTGTGGCACTTTACTATTTTCAGGCTAGCCGGTCGTTTGGTGATGTGTTTGTGCAATTGCAACAGGATAATACCCGTCGGGCGGGTAAACTGTTGTTGCAAGCGGCCACTAGTGAAGTATCAACTTTAAAGAGGACTGCTGTTAGCTTGGCGAAGATAGAGGCTTCACAGAAGTGGGTGGAGTCGTCGGATTCAAAAGTCATCAAGTCCAGCGACCTCAAAGATTCAAATTTTCTAGGGCAAGCTTTTTTACAACAAACATCGAAAGCCTCATGGGATTTAAGATGGATCTCTCTTCAGCCACAGATTATAGAAAATTGGTCAGAGTATTTAATTACTAAGATTTATCAGTCAATGAACTATCAGCGGCTGCCCGCGGGTAGAATACATTTCCAAAAGATCGAAAATCATCAAAAGCGCCCGCTTTGGTTAATGGCTTTTCATGTTGATTACAACGACTCTGCTGGAGGCTCATTGGACTCTTCACAATCAGGCGTCTTGGTGAGTGTTTTAAGTAATAATATGTTGTCACAAATGGGATTGTCTTTTCGTGGATTTGACTACGAGTTTATTCTGATGGATCAGAATGGCTTCGCGGTGAACCATTCTACAACATCTTATATCAGTGCCTCTTTCAGAGATTATAACCTTTTTGAGAATACTCCTTTTGAGAAAGATGAATACTTTGAAGGATTCTATGAGTTGGCTGGTGAGCCTATGTGGGGAATTCATCAGCATGTACCTGCGACTAATTTGCGGTTAGTGGTGGCTCGAAAGGTGGCTCAATTTGAAGTTGCGCCAATCATTTTTGACACAAAATGGTTGATTGGACTATTTGCCGTTATGGTGATGTTTTTATCACTCACCTTTTATTTGAAAAATGAAATAGAAGAGAAGTTTGTACTATTAAAGACTGCTCTGATAAATTTTTCCGATGGTGTTACGGATGTCCCTCCGGCATGGAGGAAAGCTATTCCTAACTCCATTCAGGCTCTTGAAAAGTTGTATGCTAGATCTTCTACGGAGAACCAGTCAGTTCAAGCACCAGAGGAATCCGTTGTGAAAGCAGATCCGCCCAAGGCAGAAGAAGTGGAGCCGGAATCACCTAAAAAGATTGTAGAACCCATTGTAGAGTCTACTGTTATGCGAGTTCCTTCTAGGGATAATGTTCCTTTTGAAGAAGGAGATGAAGACGACGACGAATCGTTTTCAATTCTACCTAACGAAACTTTAGTGAGGGCGTTAAACGTTTCCGCTAAAGAGGCTGAGGTGAGTGATCAAGTGAGTTCAGATGCGGAGGATGACGTTCGTATTTTAGCTGAAATTAGTAAAGTGTCCGATGCGCCAGATAATGGGTTTTGGGCCCAAAAAGTCATAGCCGATAGTTTACGATCACTTAAGGAAAAGATGAAGTCTCAAAATATCCAACTGTCCCTGGCTATGAAAACGGACAAGCTTTTGCCGGTAGAAGGGAAAGCAAAAGATTTCGAAAACGCATTTAAACATGTTGTGAATAATGCCATTGAGTCTATGGATGGTGTGAGTGATAAAGTTTTAAGAATTAAAATTGCATTGAATAAGGATGAAGTTCAAGTGGATGTCAGTGATCTGGGTCATGGTCTTTCTGATGATGATCTCGATCGAGTTTTTGATCCCTTCTTTACAAAGAAAGACTCACCTGATCATCCCGGTTTGGGATTAACCGCTGCAAAGAAATCCATAGAAGGATTGGGTGGCTATGTGGATATTGATATTCATCAAGAAGTTGGAACGACAGTAAGAATTATCGTGCCTTTGGCTGGCCATTCTTTAACAGAGATTTCGAAAGAGGATAATGAAGACTCTGAAGTATTAAATACGGATTCAAATATAACTCTGAATCTAGATGAAGATGATGATGGGGATGATTTCTCTTTTGGTGGACCCGCGTCCTTTCCAGGGCCTGTCGTCAGTTCGGGAGCAGTGCCGGATATGCCTGAGGCGCCCGGTGAAGAGGGTAGTGGCTCTGTGACGGCTGATTTAATAGGGGATGACGGTGAGCAAGGGAATCAGGATTTTTCAGAGATTTCTCAAAGCAAGTTGAAACAGGAGCTTAATGTGTCGGCTCTCGATGAAAAAGAGATGCCTGATGAGATGCCAAATGCTCCTAAATCGGAATCCATGAGTTTGCAGGATAAGGATTCTCAAGCTCAAGCTAAAGAGCTCATTGATGATCTGATTAATATGCAGGTTAAGGTAAGAAGTCCTAAGGTGAAGTAGTTAATGATTAGTAAATTTGTGCCGTCCTCGGCATTCAAATATTTTAACGTTTTGGTCGTGGATTCAAGTCCAAGTCGGGGTGCTGATATAGGCCAAATACTACAGTCTGAGGACTATACCGTTAAAATTATTAATCGGTTTGAAGATTTTTTCCCTACCGTAATGGAATATGTTCCCCATGTTATTTTATGGCCTTATGACAATGAGGAAGATTTTGTTGAATCCTTAAGTTTGGTTAAAAATAAGTTACCGGAAACTCATATTATCATTCTTTCCGATGAAATGAATCGGGCGGCAGCTTTGTCCACATTTAATCATGGAGTTTATGACTGCATCGAGTACCCATTTATTGATCAATGCATTTTGACGGAATCTATTAAGCGCGCTTTGGAGAGAGATTGGCTCTACTACCAAGCGGAACAAATTCAGAATGTTGCAAAAGATAAAGGTTTAAGCTCCCAATCTCAGATGGCAAGTTCTAATCTTATAGTGGATAAAGATGTACAGTGGATGAAGTCATTGAGTCATTTGCACACAATGGACGAATTCATTGTGAGTCAGTTGAAGTTCCTTTCCAAAATTAATGAAAATACGGAAGTGATTTTCTTCAAATACTTAAGAAATCATAGGTCGATCACAGCTGCTTTTTCAGTCCATGAAGATTTAAGTAAGTTAGGAAATCTTGGGATTCGGTTGGCACAGGAGGAAACTCCACTGGGCGTGACGGAAATGCTGGAAACGCCTTCAACAATTCCTTCATTAAAAGAGTTGATTAAAAATGTTTTCAAAGCCAGTAGTTTTAAGTGCCACCCCATCACCATTGAAGGCGATATACTCGGTTTTTATGCCATTTTGACTGACACTCAAGAGGAGATGTCAGAGAAAAATAAATTTAAGTTGGAATGTCTGCATCATGTTGGGCGGGCGGTACATATACAAAGAAAACTTTTTAAAGTGAATCGTTTGGACGATGTTACCGGAATCTTGAGGCGACATAGTTTTTTCGACAGATTAAAAGAAGAAATTTCAAGATCACGAAGAATCCTGAAGCCTGTTTGTCTTTTAGTAATTAGTTTGGATAATTATGATTCCATGGTGAATTCGGAAGATATTGAAGATATTAATGCGGTATTTAGAGCGCTTGCTAAATTGCTTGAGCAGAATTCACGAGTGAACGATATAGTTGGCCGGCTGGGTCAATTCGACTTTGGATTAATTCTCCCACACACTGACATTAAGGGTGGGAAAATAAAAGGTGAGCGAATCAGGAAGATGATCGATGCAGCTATATTTTCCGGTATTGGAAAGAATCAAGTTAAACTTCAAGTGAGCGTCGGAGTGGCTGAATATCCTTCACATTGTTCCGATTCGGAGGACTTTTTTCAACGAGCTGATGAAGCCATGTTTGAAGCTCGAAGAAATGGAGGAAATAAGACCTGTGAAGGGCGTCCTCTCGGTAAATTTACCCCTGATTTTGAAGTGGATTGAGGTGATCATGCAGTCCTTACGAGGCTCTTTCGCTGAAATTGACTTGGAAGCCTTACAGAGTAACCTTTCTAAAATCATTCAATTTTGTGGAACCCCGGGGTTTGTATGTCCCATGATAAAAGCCAATGCCTATGGACATGGGGATCTGCAGGTAGGCAGAGCACTGCAAGATCAAGGCTTACAACACTTGGGAGTGGCTTTGGTCGAAGAGGCTTTGGATTTGAGGGCTGCAGGAATCACAGATCCCAATATTTTGACCTTTTCAACAATTGGACCGCAATCTGTAAAATCCATTATTGATGCCTCCATCACACCTGTTGTGAGTTCGTTAGTCGATTTAGAACTGTTAAAAGATGCGGTTCCCGTTTCCAGCAAGCTGCCTGTTCACTTAAAAATTGATACAGGTATGCATCGTATGGGTTTACCAATAGATCAATTGGAACGAGCGGTGGAGTTTTTTAATGGGCAAACTCGGCTGACTTTAGAGGGCCTTTGTACTCATCTATCCGATGCTGAGGATATTGGTAATTTAGAGGGTGAAAGCTTTAAGCAATTGAATTTGTTTCGGAGGGCTTGGGATTTTGTGCAGTCTTTGAACCCTAAATTCGCACATGCATATAATTCTTCGGGTGCGTTAGGTTTGCATGCTCATAAGCATTTGGAGGAGTGGAGTGCTTTCACTGGGTTTGGGATTCGGCCTGGCATCGGTATGTACGGAGCCGTTCCTGAATCTGACTCTACTTTGACTCAATCGCAAATTGAAAGTTTGAATTTAGTAGGAGCTATGACTTTAACCTCTGTGATAGGTCATATTCATACCATCGAATCGGGGGAATCTGTTTCCTATGGTTCTAAGTGGACAGCGCAAAGAGATTCAGTGGTTGCCACCATACCTCTCGGTTATGCTGATGGGATTCATAGAGTGTCCTCAGGAAAAGGTTTTGTTACTCATAAAGAGTTGAGGGCTCAACAAGTGGGAACTGTTTGTATGGACTATTTTATCATTGATATCACAGATTGGCCTGTATCTAAGCAAAAGGTCGGGTTACCAATAACTATTTTTGGGGGGAGACCAGGAGCGTGCAGTGCATCTGAATGGGCAGGCTGGGGAAACACCATTTCCTATGAGGTATTTACCTCTGTTTCCAGTCGAGTGCCTAGGAAATATTTGCCGAGAAGTTAAGCTTTTTTTGCAAAGTATATATTTGTAGAAGAAATGGAACAATTTGCCTTCCATCGATAGTTGAGTTCCAATACAAAACCTTTAAAGAGATCCACCACTTAACACGCCGTTGCTATAATTAATATGATGAAAGTTTGGCTAGAGTATCGACAACGAGTGAACGCATCCATCGACGAATTTTTCATTGGTCTTTATGAGAAATTCGTTTCTGTGGTTTATGGGTTTGGGCAAACGCTCGTCTTCACGCACCAATGTGCAAGGTACATGTTTTCAAAACCGTCACGGTTTTCCAACATGATTCAACACATGCATTTTATTGGGAATGATTCCATTATCATCATCGCTTTGACCGGTTGTTTTACCGGATTGGCCCTATCCTACCAAATTTATATTGGATTCAATCTCGTGAATGCAACCAATCTGGTGGGACCCACTGTGGCCCTGGGAATTTTTAAAGAACTGGCTCCCGTTTTAACAGGTTTAATCGTTGCTGCCAGGGCCGGCGGTGCCATGGCAGCTCAGTTGGGGACAATGCGGGTATCGGAACAAATTGATGCTTTAGAAGTCATGGGCGTAAATCCCAAACAATATCTGGTGTCCCCAAGAATTTTAGCTTCTTTTTTAACGTTACCATTGTTGTGTGGTGCTTTTGATTTTATTGCGATTCATGGATCTGAATTACTATGTGTAAATGTCCTGGGGTTAGACTCTGCCATTTTTTGGGATAAAATTGAAACATGGATCGAGCCAAAGGATATCATCGAAGGCTTGATTAAATCTGCGGTATTTGGAATTACCTTTTCCGCCATATGTTGCAAGACCGGTTTCTACACTTCGGGGGGAGCTAAAGGGGTCGGGGAAGCGACAAATAGAGGAGTTGTGAACTCAATGGTTTGGATCATTATTTTAAACTTCTTTGTTTCAAATATAATTCGAATGTATTTTACAATCGCGGAGGCGTTATGAGTACCGCAGTTGAAATTACTGATCTTAGAAAGTCATTCGATGGTGGAAATACTTTTATATTAAAAGGTATTAATCTACAGATCCCTAAAGACAAAGTGACTGTCATAATTGGTTTTAGTGGTACGGGTAAGTCTGTTTTGATTAAACACATTCTAGGTTTGATCGAGCCCACATCGGGGTCCGTTAGAATTTTTGATCACGAGATTAAACATATGTCGGAAGATGAAGTGATTCAATTGCGATGCAAGATGGGAATGTTGTTCCAGCACGCGGCTTTGTTTGATGATATGACGGTCATTGAAAATGTCATGTTTCCTCTCAAAGAGCATCGCCCTGAGCTGGGTAAGTCTGAGATTCGACGTATTGCTGAGGAGAAGCTCATTCAATCTGGTATGGAGGAGATTCATTTTAACAAGTTGCCGGCGGAGTTAAGTGGTGGAATGAGAAAGCGAGTGGGTTTGGCGCGAGCGCTTTCTCTGGATCCTGAAATTCTTATATATGATGAGCCAACAACGGGTCTAGACCCCATTTTAACGGAAATGGTCGATGATTTAATTCTAAGTACGCATAGACGAATTGAGGGGGCGACCAGTATTGTGATATCCCATGACCTCAATGCTGCATTTAGAATTGGTGAAAATATAGTCATGCTAGATAAAGGGACAGTACTTATGCAGGGTACACCCCAAGACTTTTTGAATACAGATAACAAGTTTATACGTAGATTTGTCGATAAGGGCATTAGAAGAGAATAGCTATGTTGAATACACCAGAATTCAAAGTGGGAATGCTCGTAGCCATCATTTCGGTGGTGATCGCCTCTATGACACTAAAAGTGTCTAAAGGGCCTTCTGCGTTTTCTGGGCAGAAACAGTACTATTTTGAGATCGATAATGCTGCTGGTTTGGTGCCAAACTCTGCGGTCACCATGGCGGGCATAAAGATTGGTACCATTGATGCTATCGATTTAGTTGATGGAAGGGCGAGAGTGACTCTTGCCATTGAAGATGATGTACCTGTTACCGTGGCCAGTGAAGTGGAAATTCGGACTCAGGGTATACTTGGAGATAAGGGCGTAGAGCTGAAACCGGGTGACGTAACGGCACCTCTTTTAAAATCTGGTGAGCGCTTAACGACTCGGGGTGAAGCGGGTTCTTTGGAGCAGGCTATTGCAAAAGTGAGCGAGATTGCGGACAGTTTAAGTACACTGGGCAAAACATTAGAAAAGGCTACAACCGGTGATGGAGATAGCACCTCTCCAGTGGGTCGAATTGTCTTGAATGTGGAGAGAGTCACCGAAGATCTCAAGGATATAACGGGCCAGAATAAGCAAAAGGTGAACGATATCATGGATCGTTTGGCTGACATCACTGAAACCATTGACGAATTGGTGAATGATGAAGGGGAGAATGGGCTTAGGCGGTCTTGGACAAAGTTCACCGGCAGCTTAGGCAAGTTAGAGTCGGCCATTAACAACATTGATGAAGTTACGGATAAAATTAATAACGGCGACGGTACAATTGGTCGATTGATCAATGATGAAGAAACCATAGATAAGCTTAATGGAGCCATTGATAACGTGAATGAGTTTCTTGGTGGGGCTCAAGATATGCAAACCGCCATCGATTATCATGCGGAATATCTCTCATCCCCTAGCCTTACCAAGTCCTATTTGGGGTTCAGAATTCAGCCAGGTTTAGATAGATATTACCTTATTCAGGTGGTGGATGATCCTTCGGGAGTCACAGAAGGTAAGGAAACCACAACGGTTATTGATGGTGGAAGTCCTGAAGTTAAAGATGAAACCATCGTCTATAGGAATGAAGTTAAATTCTCAGTCATGTTTGGTAAAAACTTTTACGACTTCACGGTTCGCGGTGGGATCTTAGAGAACTCCGGTGGCTTGGGATTTGATTATTATCTTTTTAATAGACATTTAAGACTCACATTAGAGGCCTGGGACTTTTCTGATACCCATGTGAAAGCTTATGCTAAGTACAATATTTGGAAAGGTGTCTATGCCGTTGCTGGAGTAGATGATGCCGCAGATCCAGATTTTAATTCACCATTCTTTGGTGCTGGATTGTTCCTTACAAATGATGACTTGAAGATACTTGCCTCACAGTTCTCTTTCAGCGGGAATTGACTTCATTGCAGCCGCATTATGGGTTGCCCACATTCTTCTAAAATGACATAAAATAGATGCTCTTATCCAAAGGAAAATCATGGCAAATGTTTCTTTTCGTCGTGCACTGGTCAGTGTTTCCAATAAGTCTAACCTCGTTGAATTCATAAAACCTTTGGTCCAACAGGGGCTGGAAGTGGTTTCTACGGGTGGCACAGCCAAGATGTTATCAGAAGCGGGAATCCCGGTGACATTGGTTTCTGAACAGACTGGGTTTCCTGAAGTGATGGATGGAAGAGTAAAAACCCTACATCCGAAAATTCATATGGGTTTGCTTGCTAGAAGCTATGTAGAAGAAGACTACAAAACGCTGAGCGAGTTTGAATTAGAGCCATTCGACCTGGTCATTGGAAACCTCTACCCTTTCGAAGAAGCGGTATTTAAAGGAGTGCAGGGTCAAGACTTAGTCGAGTATATAGACATTGGTGGCCCCTCATTTTTGAGAGCCGCAGCGAAGTCCTTCGAGAGATTAACCACTGTGGTGGATCCTGAAGACTACGTTGGCGTTCTCGAAGGTCAATTTGAAGGATTAGAGGGTCGAAAAAATTTGGCGGCAAAAGTTTTTGCTCATACGGCATCCTATGATTCTCTCATCGCAGAAAAACTACTTTCGAAAGAGAGTCACAGCCCTAAGCAGGTTTCTTTTGGCGGACACGTAGTCGATGCACTTCGATATGGAGAAAACCCCCAACAAAAGGCCACTTGGTATAGATCAGTGGGTAAATCAAATGGTTTACATAAGGCTCAAATCATACAGGGTAAGCCATTAAGTTATAACAATTTACTGGATTTAGATGCTGCTGTTCAGACATTACGAGAATTTCAAGAAACTCCAGCATGTGTTTCCGTAAAACATTTAAATCCCTGTGGTGTCGCCACGGGTACGACTGTGGAAAGTGCCGTTAAGTTATCTCTAAAGGCTGACCCTGTTAGCGTATTTGGCGGAATCATTGCTATGAATAGAGCGGTAAATAAGTCGGCAGCGGAACACCTCAGTCAGCTGTTTCTAGAGTGCATAGTAGCTCCGGATTTTGACGCCGAGGCTTTAACAATTCTAGGAGCAAAGAAAAATCTACGATTATTGAAATGGGAAGATCTTATGCAGAAGCAAGAGGAGTCCTCATTGATACGAAGTATTGATGGTGGCTTCTTGGTTCAAACAGCTGATGAGGTTGATAGTTGGTCAGAACAATGGCAAGTCATTGGTGAAGAGCCCGATGAGGAAACAAGGCGAGCTCTGACTTTGGCCTGGAGAGTTTGTGCTCATTTAAAAAGTAATGCCATCGCAATAGCCAATACTGCCTACTCGTTAGGTCTAGGAATGGGCCAAGTCAATCGTGTTGATGCCGTAGAGCAAGCTATAATAAGGATGAATAAGCACCATTCCTCTGAGGAAAATACCGTGCTTGCTAGCGATGCCTTTTTTCCATTTGCGGATAGCATCGAGCGAATTAGCCAGGCAGGTATTCGGTGGGTTATTCAGCCTGGTGGCTCTATGCGTGACGATGAAGTTATCACTGCATGTAAAGAGCTAGGGGTGAATATGGTGCTTACTGGAAAACGGCATTTTCAACATTAGTTAAATTGCAGCGAAGGAATTGCATCTCATGAGTACACCATTGTGGTTGATTAGAACCGGTGGAATGATCATCGGCCCATTTACGAAAGAAGAAGTGGGTGAGCGAATCTTGACTCGTGAAGTGACGGGGCTCGATGAAGCCGCTCAACCTAAGAGGGTATGGCGATCCGTCAGAGAGATAACTGATTTTAGTGAATTTTTAAAGAACCTCGAAGACGGACCGGAAGAAACAACCGGAACTAGCAACGCGACTGATATCGATTTTACACAAACACTTACTTTGGCAACGGATCATGCTGAAGGGGACCTCACTGAAGAGATTCCGGTGAAAGAAATCATCTATCATGATCTCACAGAAGAATTAGATCCCATCGCAAAGAACAAAAACTCAGGCCAATCTATTCCCTCATTTGGTGTTGAAGGAAATCCGGCGGCCCATGCTCGAGCGGAACAGGCGGCGAAGCCATTGTGGGTCATTGTTGGGTTGGTTGTTTTGATAGTCGCAGGATTTGTTGGATACAGGACCCTGGTTAAGGCGCCTGCAGATAGAAAAAATAGATTTATCGCTCAAAAAAGGGTTGCCGCGGAGTTTTTAAAGCAAGGTCGTTATAATTTAGCATTGGAAAAGTATGAACAACTGTATGACTCTGATCCTTCAGATAAATCCATCTACTTGCAATATGCAACTCTCAAGCTACAGTTGGAAAAAGACACTCTACTTCCCAAAAAGCTCTATGGAAATCTCATTCAAGATCCAGTAAATCCTATCCGAGCTCGGGCAAATTTAGGTTTGGGCCTGGCTCACTTAATGGATAATGAATTAGGTTTGGCTGAAAACAGTTTTAGAGAAGCTTTATCAATAGAGCCAAATCTTCATGCGGGGCATTTGAATCTTGGCATTAAGGAAATGATCAACGGTAATTGGAAAGGGGCTTTGCAGGAATTTTCTCGAGCGGAAAATTTGCAAAATCGACATCCCATCGTATTGTTGAATCTTATACGGGCCAATGTGGAGATGGTGAAGCTAAGTGGAGGCAATAAGTTTATTAATAAGGCCTATCAAAAAATCGGTGCTCTTAAAACTATGGGGACTTTTTATACGCAAGAGGCATTGCTATTCAAAATCTATTTGGATCTATATAGAAAGGCTAATGTGGATACGGAAGCTTCTTTAAAAGAGTTTTTGGATTCAAATCCTTATATTTCTGAGAACTATAAATACAATGTTTTTGTAAATCAGCAATTTATAGATTGGAAAGCTCTGTCGTCCTATTGCTCGGAGATCATTGCAAATATCGTTGAATCTCATATAACAAAAGCGTTTGAGGCCTTCTGCCTGGCTAAGTCCGACCAGTTAAGTATTGCAAAAACAGTCATTGAAGATGCGATAAACAGATCGCCAAGGGATCCTTTGGTGAATTCAGTGTTTTCCTATATTCTGACAAAACTAGGTTTAGATGTTGAATCTTCAGTTGCTCTTTCAACAGCACTTAGAAATAATTCGAGTGGAGAGTTTGCACTACCGTCCATTTTGAAGGCCAGGCTATGTGCCCGAAGTGGCGATTGGGATTGCTCAAAAGAAGAGTGGAATAAGGTTCTGCAAAAGCAAGTTGATAATGTGGCGGCTTTAACTGGAATTGGTGAAGCTCATTTGGAGTTGGGTGAGGGTGATTTATCTCTTCAATTTCTTAATAGAGCAAGGGCTATTGGAGATGATTACGTGCCCCTTCAGGTTCTTCAATCGAAACTAGAGAGGTGAATTGTGCGGCATCTCACCATCTTATTCATTTTCATAATACCATTTGTATGTTTGGCACAAGAGGAAGAAACCGAAGAATCAAAGGAAAAGGAATCTCAAGAGGTTGAGCTTGAGATCTCAAAGTACAATATAGGTAGTATTTTTAGATCCAACAAGAATAGTAGTCTTCCAAGAGAAGTCATTGATTACGTCGAGAAAATTTATATTCAGGATTATAAAAGACAAGATGCTGTTCGGACAGAATCCATGTCTAAAGCGGAAATGATAGGGCAATTTCGTAGACAAATATTAGAAGTGAGTGTCTTGTTTCGTAATATCGATACCTTTTTTGAGAAGCCGCTTTATTTTAATTTAAACCAAGGTGGTGGTTCTATCAATCTCAGTGAACAGCTTGGTTCTAAGTCTGGTAGGTTTAATATACGCATGATTGCAAAAAAGCCCGAGAATGTTGATGATATGGCTGACTTTAAGAGTAACGTGAGAGTGTTATTTTTAAGTAATTCTATTAAACGGGATGCGGCTGGAGTTCAGTGGGGAACGGGTTGTGATGTGTTTTTTGATATCTCTCGTTTTTTCAAGAAATCACTGATGACTGAAGAGGGTGTTATATTTTCAACGGTCTCAGATCAACACATCTCCGCTCTTGCCGGACGATTTATATTTTTCTACACTCATTTGAATGACGTTTATATGTCGATGGTGAGTTTTGTGGATCCCACAAAATCCGAATTACAATGTGCAAGCTATAATTGAGGATTGCTATGAGTAAAGTTTTTGTAAAAGATCTAATCGATAAGCAGGCCATTGATACCCATTTTTTGGTGAGTCAGAAGAATAAAATGACCGATAAAAATGGAAAGCCTTTTATGATAGTCCATCTTTCAGATCGGTCGGGAACTATACATGGTATGCTTTGGGAAAAAGTAGATGCCTGGGATAAAGAGATCGTCGAAGGGCAGATTTTTAAAATCAAAGGAAGTGTGCAGACCTACCAAGGTAAACTTCAGTTGGTGTTAAACTCAGCGGTACGCGCTAACTCGGATGATGTTGATATGTCTAATTTTGTTAAATCAATTGGGCAAGATCCAAATCAATTGTTGGAGAAGGTGAATGGATATGTTTCCTCCCTTGAAGACGATCGAATCAAACAGCTGTTGCAAAACACTTTGTCAGATGAGCTAGTCAAGACACGGATAGTTCAGTATCCGGCGGCAAAAACCATCCACCATGCTTCCATTGGTGGATTGATAGAACACATTACATCTATCTGCGGTGTGATGGATTTTCTCGCCACCCACTATAAAATCCTAAATCGGGACCTTTTAATCTTCGGAGCCATTTATCATGATATTGGTAAATTGTATGAGCTGAAAGTGGAAGGTGGTTTTGGATATACCGATCGAGGACGTTTAGTGGGTCATATGCAGATCGCCTGTGAAATGGTGGGGAAGTACTCCGAGGGTATAGATGGGTTTGATGACACTCTTAAAGATAAACTTATTCATATCATCTTAAGCCACCACGGTCGTTTAGAGTATGGATCTCCCAAGCGGCCCAAATTTTTGGAAGCTTTAGTCGTTGCAATGATTGATGATTTAGACTCCAAGATCGACTCCATTTCGGGATTGATGCAAGCGGAGCTAGGAACAGGTGAAAGTTGGACTCGCTATAGTCATCAATATGATCGGTATTTCTTTTTAGATCCTTTGAAAGAACAATTGGATAAGGAAGAGAAGTAATGTCTCTTACGGTGGTGAGTACTCCCATTGGTAACCCTGAGGATATTTCTAAACACGCTCTTCAAGCTATAGAGCAAGCCAGTCTCGTGATTGGAGAAGAAAAGAAAGTCACACTTAAATTTTTAAAGTCTGTTCAGCTTACTGGGCGACCGGTTGAACTTCTTAATGAACATTCTGATGCGGAAGATCTAAATTTCCTACTAGAAAAGTGTAAATCAGAGAATGTAGCTCTTGTCTCTGATTGTGGCACACCAGGATTTTGTGACCCAGGTGCAGACTTGGTAAACCTATGTCATAAACACAATGTGAGTGTTCAAGTGGCTCCCGGAGCTTCGAGCCTAATGGCTTTATTGGCTCTTGCCGGACTCCGCCTGGATCAGTTTTTGTTTCGTGGATTTCTGCCAGCCAATAATGAAAAACGAAATCGAGCTTGGGCAGAACTAAAAAAAATAAAGTGGCCTATCGTAATTATGGATACCCCTTATCGATTGGATAAAACACTAAGTGAATTGAAACAGAACTTTGCCAATCAGCAATTAGTTGTGGGTTATCGTTTGACCTTTCCCGATCAAGAGTTATTTCGTGGCAGCCCGAAGGCGGCCCACACCCACTTCGAAGGGAAAAAGGGTGAATTCATTCTTTTAGTCCATTAGTGGCTCTTCGCAGACTTAATGGCAGCGGCTCGAAATTGGAACGCGCGCGAAAATTGTCGCCCCATTGTAGTATTTTCCTGGGAGATACCCTTTAAAGGGAGGGTACTTAGGGCAAAAATGGACCTAAATTTGCTCTATCTGATTCTTGAGGAGTCCTATGAAGCCCTTAGTCGCTTTTAGTTTTTTGGTTTTACTATCTCTAGAGTCCCTTGGAACTCAGGTGATTTTGGCCTCGAGACAGACCACCGAAGAGCAGCAAGCTCTGGCGGACATCACTTCCTTTGTGGAGATAGAGGCCACTGACGGGGAGCCTATGGCCACCTATCGAGCAGGGTTTCTAACTCGAGTGAGAGACGAAGATGTAATGGATAACGAACCCTTGCGGGAGGCCCTAGTAAAGGCTTCTCAATCAGACGCTTGCATTTATCAAAAGGAAAACATTGCCCCCGCTGCCAATGGCAAGTTTGGGTGTGTGGTTCTTCATAAAGATGGACCTGAGATTCAGTTGCTCTATTTAGCTATGGATGTGGACTTTTCCAATGAAGAGCGGCATATCTATCGGGGTGAATTTTCCTTTCCTGAACCTTCAAATCAAAGAATTTTTGATGGGGCTAAAGAACAGCTCATCCAATCGGTGATTGACCCTGCGCGCCCATTGCACACGGTTGTTTTATCTTGGCTAGAAGATTCCAGTCCCGTTCGATTTGGAAGAGGAACAGATCGGTTTCAAAACGGTTTCAAAGGATACACTCAGTAGCTATTGCTCCCATTCTGGTTTCAGTTTATGGTCGGAGTAGTAGGTGCGGTTATGAGTGATAGCGAATCAAAAAGCGATAGAGAAAAGGATCTCAAAGAGAGATGGAAAGTGCTCGATTCTGAAGAGCTATTGAAATTAGGCTATTTTAGAATCCGAAAAGACCGTTGTGAGTTACCTGACGGTCGAATCATGCCGGCCTATTATGTGGTGGAGTTCAACAACTGGGTACAGATGCTAAGTATTACCAGTAATAAACAAATGATCTTAGTGGAGCAATACCGTCACGCCACGGGGGAAAGCTATTTAGAGCTTCCTGGTGGCAGTAGCGAACCTCAAAACGGTGAAGATGAAGCCACCTCAGCTTTGAGAGAGTTGGAAGAAGAAACGGGGTATACGGGTAAAGTTGAGTTTCTATGTCTGCATGAGCCCAATCCAGCTCTCCAAAGCAATCAAGTTCAAGTTTATTTGGCGACGGGTTGTGAAAAGGTACACGAACAACAGCTAGATCCCTATGAGGATATAAATGTCCTGTTAAAACCTGTTCCTGAAGTCTATAAAATGGCCGAGGCTGGTATTTTTAAGCACAGTCTGTTTTTAGCCACTCTCATGTTGGCTCGTCCAAAGCTCATCGAACTAGGTCTTCTCTAAAAGTGTGTCCGTACCTTTTAAAAATCGAACTTTAACTCAATCGTTGGTGTGTCTTCGGAGACAGCTTCTCTTCCTGAATGAGTGGAGTCCATATAGATCATTTTGACTTGGGGAAACAAATTTTGAACCACGTTGATGTTTACGGGCTCATTTTCAAAAAACCAGATGGTGGAATGATCTTTCTCCAGCTGCGCGAATACTTCCGCTTTAAATACGGAATCTCGGATGGCTGTGGTCGGTTTCAACATTAAAAGGTGGTCTTCATCTAAGGGGAAGTTGTTGCTGAGTAGAGACTTTTTGGTGCTTTCACCCATCCGATGCTGATCTCTGCCGGTGAGGTAAATTATTTTTGCACCTCTTTTGTGCAGTTCATTGACATAGTCGATAGCCCCTTCATAAGGTTCATCTATATGTAGGAACTCTCCACTGAAAAAGTGTTTCATCCAGAACTCACGGACACTTTCAAAAAAATCAATGGTGCCAGTGACTTGATGTCGACTCAAAGCTTGTTTAATACCCCAATCCTGAGGTTCCACGATCACTTCTCGGAGCATTTCAGACGATGCGCCAAAGGTTTTTGCTTCCGGTGACTGGTCTGGGTACATACGCAAAATATGCTGAGTTCTTGGGCTGACATTGAATAGGGTGGAGTCCAGGTCGAAAACACATAGGACCTGGTCGGATTGTTTCTCAATATCTTCAATAACTTGCTTTAATGGCATAGCAGTTCCTACCAAATTTAAAAGGGGCTGTCGCTCTCCGTTGGCTTGGCTGCATTGCAAAAATTAGAATTTCATGAGCCTATGATCTCTGAAATATTTTACGAATTGTCTCTTCTCTGTAAATCCATTGGGGGCTCAGCTTGACATTGGCAGTACCAAACCCGATAGTGGCGCCAAAACCGACTCTAGAAGATCGAAGGAGCTCAAATGCGTCAATTCAAATTACTCGTATTACTTGTAATTATAGGTATTTTCAGTGTTTCTTGCACGCGGGACAAAGGGCCTCTTGGTTCGGAAACAAACCCCGTAAAATTCTTTTTTGTTCCTTCGGTGGATGCAAAAGTTCTGACTGAAAAAACCAAGCACCTTAAAACCTATCTAGAGCAAAACACTAAGTACAAATTCAAGATTCAAGTTCCAACAAGTTTTGTGGCTGTGGTGGAAGCGTTTGGTACAAGCCGCGCTGATGTGGCTTCTGTTAACACTTTCGGCTACATCTTGGCTCACGAGAAATACGGCGCTGAGGCTCTTCTAACCGTAGAGCGTTTTGGTCACACGGATTACAAGGGTCAGTTTATTACCCGTTCAGATAGCAAGATTTCTAGTATCTCAGATATCGCCGGTAAAAAGATTGCTTATGTGGACCCAGCTTCAACAAGTGGTTATTTACTTCCAGCAACAATGTTGAAAAAAGCCAGCATCAAGCCCGCTGAGATGATGTTTGCCACTCGTCACGATAACGTAGTTACTATGGTTCGTGAGCGTCAGGTGGATGTAGGTGCTACATTTTATTCACCACCTGAAGAGGGAAAAATTCAAGATGCTCGCCGCTTGGTGCTGACTCAGTTTCCTGAAATTGAAAAAGAAGTAAAAATTCTTGAGCTTACAGATGCCATTCCTAATGACCCTATCGTTTTCCGTAAAGGTATGCCGGCTGAAATGAAAACGGAAATCCAAGAAGCACTTTTGGCCTATGTGGGTACTGAGGAGGGGAAAGCCAACTTCCACGAAATGTATGGCGTGACTAACTTCACTAAAGCCACTGACAAAAATTATGATGGTGTTCGCGAGATTCTTAAATCTCTTGGCAAAAGCGCTTCTGACTTAGTGAAAAAATAGTTGCCGACATGAGTGATACAATTCTTAAAGTTGAAAAATTAGAGAAGACCTACGACAACGGAGTTCAGGCCTTAAAAGGAGTGAGCTTCGACGTAAAGCGGGGCGAATTCTTAGTGATCATTGGGTTGAGTGGATCTGGAAAGTCCACTCTGTTGCGATGTCTTAACAACCTTCATCAGCCTACGGGTGGTCGAGTCACTTTCAATGGTGAAGATATCACTGTTGTTAAGGGGAGTAAGGCCCGTAGTATTCGGTCTAAAATTGGAATGATTTTCCAGCATTTTAATTTAATTCCTAGATACTCAGTTTTTAAAAATGCCTTATCCGGTTCTTTAAGTCGCGCCGGCACACTCAAAAGCTTGATGGGTATTTACAACGAAGAAGATAAAAAACGAGCTCTAGATTACCTAGATTTGGTGGGTATCAAAGAAAAGGCCTATATCCGTGCTGACCAGCTTTCTGGTGGTCAACAACAGCGAGTGGCCATTGCTCGAGCCTTAACTCAGAATCCCGAAATTCTTTTGGCTGACGAACCCGTGGCCAGTTTAGATCCGGCAACTTGTCATACGGTTATGGATTACTTGAAAAAGGTAAATCGTGAGTTGGGCTTAACAGTGATTTGTAATCTTCACTTTTTAAGTCTCGTTCGACAGTATGCAGATCGAGTGATCGCATTAAAAGGCGGAGAGTTGGTTTACGAAGGTGACCCAAGTCATATCGATGAAAAATGGTTTGAAGAAATTTATGGAGAAGGGGCCAAAGAGGTCCACATCAACTAAGGCTAGTACACTATGGAAGATAAAAAAGCGCTCGGACAATGTCTGTTATTAGATGGTGTGGTATTCACATTCCTCATTTTAAGTTTTGCAGTAGCTATTCTTCAACCTACCGAAGAGCAACTACTTAACCTTTCAATGGTGAGTGGAGTTACATTTGGAACACTGATTGTAACTATGGCTCTCGCCTACGGTTTGATTCACTTTAAAATAAAAACAGTAGGGTATTTACTGTTCTCCCCACCGAAGATCGACGATAGTGCTCATCACGTCTCCTGGTTTAAGACATTTTGGGGGGTTCAGCTGACTGTAGCTTTTGTTGTGGCATGTATTGTTGGCATTCGAGTCACTGATTTCAGTTTGTACGAGCTATTTGATGAGCAGGGTATGATGGGGGCTCGAAGGATATTTTCTAGTCTTTTCACTCCCAATTTTGATATCCTACCCCGAGCGGTTTTGGCCATCGTTGAGACCATTTTTATGGCTTTTATGGCCACAGTTCTAGCTGTGCCAGTGGCTTTTGTTTTAAGTTTTTTGTGTGCAAAAAATATTATGGGAGATCACCCCGTAGCATTTGCCTTGTATGGAACTCTTAGAACTGTTCTTAACGTCACTCGGTCTATCGAACCATTGATTTGGGCCATTGTATTTTCAGTTTGGGTGGGTATTGGTCCATTCGCCGGAATGTTAGCTCTATTACTTCATTCTGTGGCTTCATTGGCTAAAAACTTTTCGGAGCTCGCGGAAGGTATTTCTGAAGGTCCTATCGAAGCCATTCGTGCTACTGGGGCAACACCGGTTCAGGTGGTTTGGTTTGCTGTAGTTCCTCAAATTGTATTGCCCTATACGGCGTTCACCATTTATCGCTGGGATATCAATGTCCGTATGGCGACGATCATTGGTCTCGTTGGTGGCGGTGGTATTGGTACCATGTTGATCCAGTACCAAGGTCAAGCCCAGTGGAACGAAGTGGGATGTCTAGTTATCGTTATTGCCGTGGTGGTATGGCTAATGGATACGGCTTCTGCCTACATCCGTGAAGCCATAAAGTAACTTTTTATTGAGTTCATAACCCTCTTAAACAAATGAATAGGATTCAAATCGAATCCTAAAACTTATGGCCAGCATGCTGCTGAAGTGTTGGTCAGAATACCCATATGAAACACCTACGTTTGTGCTGTAAAAGGTTTTGTCAAAAAACTGAAAGTTCCATGTGTATAGTGGCTCAAACTAGGAATCTGTTCTCAAAAATTTCAACAATTCTAGGCCTTTAATCTTAAGTCGCTTTTTATAAACACCGATTCAACTTTGTAAGGAAAGCTCTGTCTGCAGGGCTGCTCCAACGACGTGAGGAATATAAAATGGCGCAAAATGAATTTATGGTTTCCAAAGACGGTGAGGAGAAAGGCCCTTTTACACTGGACCAAGTGGTTGAGATGGTAAAGAGTCAAGAGTTGGGTGTTATGGATTACCTCTATGACGAATCTCAAGAGGATTGGGTCACTCTACTTGAGCATGAAGAGATTCAAGCGAAGATCAAGTCAGTGAAGCCCAAAGCTAAGCCTAAAAAATCCAAACCACAAGAGGCTGAAGCTGTATCTCTTAAGCAAGAAAAACCATCTAATGATCAAACGGCTGAGTGGTACATCCTCAAAGGCGAAAATAAATTTGGACCTTTTGCGTTTCATGATGTCATCAAGATGCTTCAACAAAAACTAGTATTTGAGTTTGATTTTGCGTGGAAATCTGGAATGCAGGCGTGGCAACGTGTGGCTGAGATTGAATCTTTTAAATATGAAAATATTAAAGAGCTTCAAGAGACTCTTATGCCTGATATTTCTGAGGTGTTCTTTCGTCGTCGCCATCGCCGAGTGAATTATAATGGAACTTTGATCATTCACGATAATAAGAGTTTATGGAAAGGCCAGGCCATGGAAGTGAGTGCTGGTGGTGCCGGTGTTGTAATGGAAAATGCGAGCATCGTTCCTGGGCAGAAATTGTATTTACATTTCAAGCCCTGTGACGGAGTGCCTCCATTCAATGCGGTATGTGAGGTCGTAAGTAAAAAGTATCAAGACGGAGTGAAAGATAAGACAACGCCGATTAGGTACGGTCTTAAATTTGTTAATATTAGTGATGAGGCACAAGAGGCACTGATTAAGTACTCGAATGCTGCGGAAGCCGCATAGTCTTATCATTTAAAAGCTGAATATTTTAAGCTCATCTGCTGCATGTACTCTCCGAGCTATTTCTCAATTAGAGAGTACATTTTATTGAATGCAAAAAGTCTCTCTATTTGGTTGAACATCAAGATTTAACCTTTTTAAGGGGGAGACATGGAAAGCCTAATTACACTGATTAAAGATGCGGGCACACCCGGTATCATTATTTTGATGATGGGGTTGGCGGGCTTAGCTCTGATCATCGAAAGGGTAAAAGTACTATATTTTGATTATGCCATTAAGTCGGAAGAGTTTATGGCTCAAATTAAAACTTTAGTACTTAACGACAAAGTAGAAGATGCCATTACATTTTGTGCATCCAACGATAAAGCGCCATTGCCTCATGTGGTGAAGGGTGTTCTAGAAAGATCTGATCGAGATGATGAAGGGATATACCAGGGATTAGATATTGCCCTATCAGAAGTTATTCCCCTGCTGGGAAAGAGACTTGGATACTTGGCAATGATATCTAATGTGGCGACACTTGTTGGACTATTGGGAACTATTACTGGTCTGATTTCTGCCTTTGAAGCTGTTAGTTATGCGGATCCGGCACAAAAGCAAGCTCTACTTTCCAAAGGTATATCTATGGCTATGAATACAACGGCAATGGGACTGTCTGTGGCCATTCCTGTATTGATGGTTTACGCGTTTCTACATGCACGACAAAACCACTTATTAGAAGAGATCTCGGAACAGTCCACTAAAGTGGTAGATATGCTTACAACAAGACATTATCAACCATTCGAGAAAGAAGCTACTTTTCCAAAAGAATTGAAGACGAAAGAGCTAAAAGATGCAGCCGGTGACGGCCCTCCACCCACTTCAGTGAAGTCAGTGTAAGGGATTCTATAATGAGAATGCGTCGTTTTCGTAAATTTCGAGAAATGGAAGAATCAGAGGCTACTTTTGAGCTAGATCTCTCCCCATTGCTAGCGCTTATGGTGACTTTGATTCCAATTATGCTTTTGGCAACAGTTTTTGTTCGAGTGACAATCATCGAAACTGAAGTGCCACAAGTAGTGAAAAAAGCCATTGAAGAAGATCGAAATAAGAAGAAGCGAGAAGTAACCATTCACCTACATATGAACGAAAAGGGATTCGATCTAATGCTTAAATATGATGGGCGGACGGCGAAGAATCTTACAATTAATAAAACGTCAGATAAAAAGTGGGATTTAGATAAGCTACATAAATCCCTATTGTCATTCAAAACAATGCACCCTGATGTTTTCCGAGTGGATTTATTTCCTGCGGAATCCGTGTCCTATCAAGATATTGTCAAAGTGATTGATGAGGCTCGAACCGTAAAAGAGGGTGAGCCTAAAGTTAAGTTACTAGATAAAGAAACTAACAAAACTGTTGAGACGGAGATTATGTTTCCGGATGTGGTTTTCTCCAATGTGATGGAGGGGTAAATGCGAAGAGTTGTTGATCGCATGAAAAAGAACAACAAGAAATCCACCTTTGTGTTGCAGCTTACTGCCATGGTGGACATGTTCACTATTATTATCGTGTTTTTACTTAAAAGTTTTTCTACCAGTGCAGTTAACATCACTCCACAAGAAGGTTTGTTGCTGCCGGTTTCTTCTTCCTACGAAAACCCAGTGGAAGGGGTCAAGCTTGTGATCTCGAAAAAGGGAATATTCGTACAAGATGAACAAGTGGTGATTTTTCCTGAAGAGGGAAGGCTGGATAAGAAAGATCGTGATCCTAAGGATCCATCGTTCATTACAACTCTATTTAAAGCGCTAGATAAAGAAGCTGAGAAGTCCAAGCAGATTGCTGAAGTGAATGAAGAATATAAATTTGATGGAAAGATAGTAATGCAAGCGGATGAAACTCTGCCTTATAGCTTGCTTAAAAAAGTGATGTATACCGCCTCAATGGCTGGATATGCAGATATGAAGATGGCAGTCATGTCGATGGATTAGAGGGATATGTTGTACGTTAAAGGATCACTACAAATAACTTGGCTTACTTTGCTGCTTATGGCGGTGGTGCCTTCTTTTGCACAAAGCAAGAAAGCCAATGTCTATGATGAGTTAAATATGACTCAGTCGAAGACGGAAAGTGATCAGGATATGCGGGCTCTAAAGACAGAGCTGCTTGTTCAAAAAACGGAAAAACAAGCCGTATCACAAATCAGAATGCTGATTAGAAAGTATAAGGGAACTCCACTGGAGCCTGATATGCAAATGAGATTGGCTGAGCTTTATGTGAGGCAATCTAAGTCGGCAAGATTCTTCGAATTAAATAGAGAATCAGATACCGTAATAAAATTCACACCTAAACAGTTGAAGAGTACCAGTTCAAAGCGATTACTCAAAAAAGCCATTGGGGTTTTTGATCGAATTGAATTAAAGTTTCCCCGGTACGAAAATATCGACTTAGTTGTTTTTAATAGTGCCATGGCTAGACAACAGGTGGGATGGAGTAAGCAAGCGGAAAGAAAATATTGGTCGCTAATTAAGAATTACAACTATTCTAACCTCGTGCCGGATGCTCATCTTGCCATTGGGGAAATTAACTTTGACGCTCAAAAATTTAAAAAAGCCCTTGAGCATTTTCAGGCCATTAAAAAATATCCAGAGTCCAGGGTCTATCCTTATGGAGTCTATAAAGGAGCTTGGGCTTACTATAACTTACAGAACGCCGCCGCGGGTTTAAAGGAACTCGAGGAGGTGATTCAGTATGGCCGTGAGATTGATAAACAAGGTCTTGATGCTCGATTAGATTTAAGAAAAGAAGCGTTAAGTGACATGACCATCTTTTTCGAAGATGTTCATCCTTCTTCTAAGGCTTACAGCTATATTAAAGAGCAAGCCGGATCTATAGATGCAATACCTTATCTTTTTAAGATGGGTAGGCTTTATGAAGTTCACTCTCGATATAAAGATAAAGAAGTACTTCTCCAGGATTTTATTGCCAATGAAGTAAATTCTCCTCTTATTCCTCAAGCCTATGACGAGCGGGTGGAAAACTTTGAGAACATGAGGAACCGAAAGCAGGCAGTGGTTCATTTACAGAAGTTTGATGAGCTTTGTTATAAGAGTTCTTGGTCGAAAAAATCGAATGCGGTTGAAAAGGGTTCCAAGGAGTTTGAGGCGGCTCAAAAAGGTCTTACAGATTGTAAAGAGAGATTGCATAGAACTAGTTTAGTAATGGCTTCCAAGTGGTTGAGAATGTATAATAAAAATCCAACCTATCCGAAGTTTGCCAATTTCTCTGAGTCAGCTTTTGATATCTATTTGGCCTATAATACAATATCTGAAAAAGCCAAGAAATCGAGATTTGCTTTTGCTGAAATGCTTTTCAATAGAAAAAAATATTTAAAAGCCTCTGAGCAATACGCTTTAACGGCGAGCTATCATGTTGAGGCAGAAGTGAAAGGTAAAAAGCCAAAAGCTCAACCTAAGATGGCGCACGACGCACGTTATGCATCGATTGTGTCCATTGAGAAAAAAGTGGGTAAAAAGGCCTGGGACAAGGATATGGAAAATCTCTTTGTGACTCGGGTTAAAGATTATGTCCAGTATCATCCCAATGGGAAGTACAGGTTGGATGTTGAGTTCAAAATAGGAATGATTGCTTTTGAGAACAAGCGCTTTGTTGAAGCTGGAAAGATATTTGAAGGCCTTGGAGAGAAGTATAGATCTAAGGAAAAAGGTATTAAATCCCAAGATCTTTATTTGGAAATTTTGAATGAGAAAAAGGATTATCAAAATTTAAAACTATATGCAGACCGACTTCTGAAAAGAGAGAAAAAGGCTGATAGAAAGAAGAAGCTGAAGGGCATATATGAGCAGTCCTACTTCTTAATGGTTCAAAAGGATGAAGACAATCAACAGCTGGATAAGGCTATTGCGGGCTATAAGGCCTTTGCTACGGAGAACAGAAGATCAAATCTGGCGGCTAAAGCTTGGTGGAATGCTATGCAGATTGAGTTCAAACTGGATAAGCATCTTGCGGCGGCCACCTCAGCCAAGTCTTATGCGAGTATGTTTCCAAAAGAATCCAATGTTCAAGATGCATTGTTAAGAGCGGCTCAAAGTTATGAGAGGTTGGGACGTATTGTTGATGCTGCAGAAGTACTGATCGTTGCGAGTCAGAAAAAAGAGAAAGATAAATATAAGTGGAAACTTTTGGCGGCTGATTTTTATTTTATCAATGGTAATGAAAGACAGGCGAAAACCTACTATAAAGAAGTTTTACATTCGAAAGACAATAATCATAAGCATGAAGCTCTTAAAAAGATCGAGTTGATAGAGTCAGAGAATCATTTGAGTGATCGTCACCGTAGAGCGCTTAAAGATATAATTATGACTGGCAAGCAGCCTCAAGCGAGTTTGGCTCAGTTAAAGTTTGTTGAGAAGAAGTATGAAGAAAAAGACTATCCCGCAGCTTTTAAAGAAGCGAGGGAAGTTCTCTCAATGGGTAAAGCGGCGTCCACCTTTGCTAAGGCGAGGGCCCGTATAATTCAGGCTCATATTTTAAAAGACGAATTTAGGAACCAAAGTTTAAAGACTAGTATTGATCGGCTATCTATAGTCCTGGGACTCAAAACCTCAAGAATGGAAAAGGCACAAAGAGCCTATCAAGCAGCTATAAACTACGGGGATCCCTATGTGAGTGTTGAGGCGCTGGAAAATATGGCGGCTATGTATAAAGATTATGTGGCAGATCTTCAGTCTATGCCAACTCCACGTGGGCTGGATGAAAAAGAAGCTCTGGAGTTTAAGGGGCAGTTAGAGCAAATCGCATTTCCTATGGAAGAGAAGAGTGTGGATACCTATTCACAAGCTCTGGTGACTGCGAAAAGTCTTAAATTGCGAGATGGAAGTGTGTCTCGCCTACAAGACGTAATTGATTCTATCAATATGGTTAAAAAACCAAGATTTCCGACACCTGTGACATCAGCAATGCCACTACTACCTGTGGAAAAGGAGAATCCACTATGAAGACATTGAAACTAACTCTTTTTACAGCCGGGCTATCGATCTTCCTAATTGGATGTGGAAGTGCCTCTGTGAAAAAGGACAAAGTTGTTTTTACAAAAAACTACACCGGTAAAACTTATAGCGATGCTAAGAGTCTTTGGAGTAGTTGTCAGACAAGAAAAAAGGCCGTGGACGGGGCGAGTTGGAAACAGTTAATGAAGTTTGCAAACACTTGTGCCGCTAGCAAAAAGTGGTCAGATGTGGAGAAGTTAGCATACGTTATCATTGAGAAAGAGCCGGAGTCTCCTTGGGGACTTTACTATCTGAGTTTGGTCTCTGAATCTAAGGGGCTGACTCGAAAGGCTCTATGGATGGTGGATATGGCGATTAAGAAAGCTCCTAATTCTGGAACCATTCACTACCAAAAGGCACGTTTGTTATGGCAGGAAAAGGAATATGAATTAGCAATGGTTGAAATGGAAAAGGCCATAGATTTTGATCCTGAATTAACGACGGCACACCTGTTCTTGGGTCAGGTTAAATTACGAGATCAGGATTTTAAGTCTGCCAAGGGGCATTTTGAGAAGGTTTTGAAACAGGAGTCATCGAATTTTGATGCTCTTTTAGGTGCTGCCAGTTCCATGAATCAAATGCGTGACTATAAAGATGCTGCTCCTCTTTATGAGAAGGCCATAAGTGAGAATCCAAAGGCGCTGCAACCGAGATTTGAAGTGGCATATATTTACGAAAATCATCTTAAAGATCCACAAAATGCTTTGAAACATTATGATTGGATTCATCGTAGGGTTTCTAAGGGAAAAATTGAGAAGTATTTAGGTGATAATATTAGTCAAAAAATTACCACCTTGAAAAAGAAGATAGTTGATGAAGAGAAAGCACAAAGAAAAATATCATCTCAAACTCCTAAAAATAAGGCGGTGAAGTGATGAAGAGAATATTACTAATAGCAGCGGTGTTAGGATTTATCCTGCCCGCTTACGGTCAGCGAGTGAAGTATCGAAAAACACAGGAAGTAAACTTCGATGGTGTTGATGTGGATGGTGTAGCAAGAAGTCCTGATGCGGCTTACCTGACTCAGAGACGAGGCATAAAATTTATGCCTATGTATAAAGTCAGAAAACGATTTGATGACGAGATTAAGAAGTCAGTGGATTACTTGAGGTAGATAATGAGAAGAGTCGAACTCGAAATTGAACATCATATAGATAGCCGATTTGTTGGTCGTCATAAAATTAGAGCCGGTGCCGGTTTGACGACCATCGGGACCGCCCGGGATGCTTCCATACGTCTTTTAGGCGATCAGGTGTCTCCGTTTCATGCTTGTTTAGAGTTCGATGATGAAAACTGGATTCTTTCGGATTTACAAAGTGAACACGGTTCGTGGGTGCGTAAGAAGCCTGTTGTTGAATACCCGATTAAGCACTCTACTGTAGTACAAATTGGAAATCACATTTTAAAAATTGTGCCCAAGGAAATTAACCCAACGATTTTTAATTCGGACGAATCCGTTGATACGCTAAAAGATAAAAAAGTGTTTCATCAAGTGGTGGTTCGTAAAGCGGGATATGTTTTGAGCACTCATTTATTGAGGCCTAATGAAGGTTATCGATTTCAGGGTGCAAAGAGTGCTGAAGTGTTGAATCCGCCAAAAGATTATAACTGGGTATCGCATAAATTCGCGGATGTAGAGGTTCAACAGCGACTGGTGGGTAGTCAAATACTTACATCTACTAGCAAAGAGAAGTTAGAAACACTAGTGGATCCAGCCATGCAAAAACCGTTGGGTGGAGCCGCAGTTATTTTTGTCTTACTTTTGATGGTTCTATTTATGGCGCCAGATGATAGTTTGGATCAAATGGACGAAGTGAAGAAGCCAAAGGTGACCAAGTACACTCGAATTATCTATGACTCAAAGGCCACTAAACAACACAAGCAGAAGTCAAAGAGCATTTCCTCCAATATTGATAAGAACATGAAACAGCAGTCGCAGAGTCGTCCAGTAACAGGTAAAACAGTGACCAGTAAGAAAGTGGTTAAAGTAGTAAATAAGCTTAAAAAATCTGGATTAACTCAGATGATTGGCCGAATTTCAAAGCGTTCCATTAATACGGCGAATTTGATTAAGGCTCATGGGCAAGCAGCTTCAGCACGTAGCCAGGGAAGAGCATTGGCCTCAGTAGGTTCAACAGCTAATGCAGCTTCCAAGGCTGGCAAGACTGAAAATTTCCGAGTGGGAGGAGTCGCCACTGGTAATAAAGGCGGAACTTCGGGTTTTAAAGGAGCCGGAGGTCTGAGTCTTGGAGGAGTGGGCTCTTCCTCGGTAGGAATTCTTGAAGAAGAGACTATTATTCAAGGTGGACTTGCGAAGGATATTATTGCTTCTGTGATAAAATCTCATCTTGGGCAAATTCGTTACTGTTATGAACGGCAATTGAGTGTAGCACCGAACCTCTATGGAAAAGTGTTGGTCAAGTTCGTCATCGGCGGTGATGGTATGGTCAGTACCCAGTCCATAGGGACATCAACTCTAAATAATTCAATGGTTGAAGGTTGTGTACTTCGTCGAGTGAGCCGCTGGAAGTTTCCAGCTCCAAAAGGTGGCACTCAAGTGAAAGTGACCTATCCTTTCTTATTCAAATCCACCAACTAGCTATTGTCTCAATCGGGGGCTCTGTCCCTGTGGAAAAGTTCGACAAAAAACCGTAAATTACTGAAATTCCTCAATAAATTAAGACTTTAGTGTAAAGCCCTTAGTCTAGGGGGCCGATAAATACTAGAGAAAAGAGGGGTGAGGAGGAACACCATGTTGAGAAAAGCGGAATCATTGTTGTGGAGAAGTAACCAAGTCATCGCTTTGTCTTTGACCCTCTGTTTAGCGCTATTTGCACAGATAGAGAGTTCACAAGCACAATCAAAAAAATTCAATTTCAAAAAAAAGGCGCCAGCAAAGGCGGCTCCTGCAAAAAAGGGAGAGGCTAAAAAAGATGCCTCTGCAGATAAGTTAGATATTTCGGGTTTAGAGCAGAAGTATTGGGCTCCAAAGGATACAGATTTTTCTGTTGTTCAAAACCGTACGTATACAAAGGCAAAAAGATATGCGGCGACCGTGCAGTATGGACTTCTTGTTAATGATGGTTATTCTACGGGCGGTGGAATGATGATGACGGGAAACTACTTCTTATCAGAGAGGGAAGGGGTTGAAGTCACCTATCAAACTTTCGGTCTTGTTGATTCGGATCAAACCAAGGCCTTTCTTGATCTTGCGACGAATACAAATGCATTAGTACCGGACCATGGGAAAATCACCGAGTACTATGGAGTGGGTTATACCTTTGTGCCTTTTTACGCAAAGGTAAGTATGTTGGGTAAGAAAATTCTTTATCTAGATATATCTGTAACTCCTCATATCGGTATGACCTCATATGATCAGTTAACAGATGTTAACTCCGACAGAGTGAGAGAAACAAAAGGTAAGTCTGCATTCACCTATGGAGTGGATATCACACAGCATCTCTTTTTGTCGAAAGAGATTGCTTTACGATTTGATGTTCGAAATCGATTTTTCAGCGAAGATGTACTCAACTACCGAACAGGAGCTAAAAAGAGAACGAAAACAACCCAGACCACATTAGTCGGTTTTGGTGTTACCTACTTTTTCTAAGGTGTATTTAGAATGGCAAGAACCTTACTTATATTAGTATTACTGTTTTTCACTCTGCCTTCAAATGCGGGAATGCAAGCGTCGGATACAATTATTGAAAACGCTCAAATTTTTAAGGTGAAAATTGAGAAAAAGTCCACTTGGTCTCAAATCAAGTCCTGGGCAAAAACCAGATATGTGGAATTCACAAATAAGAAACCAGAACAGGCAAAGCCGGAGCAACCACAATTATCAAATCAGCAGAAAACTGAAATAGCGGCAGAAAAACTCGAGGACAAGTTACCGACTTATACAACAGAAGAGTCTAAAAAAGGTATGGCAGAAATCAAAGCCGTGAAAGAGGACTTTCAGAAGCAGAGTTTTATCGACACGGTCTCGCCAGGTCGTCCAGCCCAAAAAGATCTTAAAAAGACGAAGCAGGGTGTACCTGCGTTTGACTTATTTACTAAGGAAAACAAAAAGCTGAAATCTGGCAAAGTGAAAGTGGTTAAAGTTAAAGTAAAGAATCTTCCTAGTTTAGATGTGGGTATGGAGCCGCAAATTTCAGCTAAGCAGTATAGATTGAAAGATATTCGAATTTTTGATGTTAAATCACAAAAGGCCAGTAAGTTGGATGGTCCCAAGCAGCAGTATGGCAAAGAGAAGAAATTCTGGTTGGCTAAAAAAGTAGAGTCCGTTGGAGATCCTAAGAAAATTAAGAATAAGGATTTCGGAATTCCAACTCCTGTAACTTTGGCGATCTTGGAGAAGATAGTACCGAAGATCACACAGGACAACCCAACTCAACTTGAGCAATACCAGCCATTAACCAATAACGAACAAAAAATGTTAGCGGCTAATATTCTACTTCAAAAGGGAGCTGGGAACTGCCACTTGGCAGCTGGCTTGTTGGATGACTTTACTAATAACAAGTACTACCAGAAAGAAGCCAATTTTCTATTAGGTATGTGTGCTCATGAAATGGGGTTCTATAGCGAGTCTACGGATCGATTGATACGAGTTTTGAAAGCTGAGGATCCACAGTTCACTCCTAGAGCTTTGGAACTACTTGTTTCTCATCTTCCTCGGGAATACGAAGTGCCAGTGGCTAAGGCTATTCTTGGGATCAAGAACAAAGATTTACTGCCGAAGAACGCTGCAGACAACATGAACTATATTCTTTCAAAAGGGCTTTCAACAGAAAGAAAGTTCACTCAGGCATTAAAATACGCCGGACTAGTTTCAGATAAAAGTAAGCACTACGCCAATGCTCGATTTATTATGAGTGTTGGAAAGTATGCTTTAGGTCGTCCGGCAGATGCTATTCAGATGCTGACAGAGTTGCGCAGCTGGATGCAGAAAAACAATGTACGGGACAAGCATCTAGATTCTCTCATTGCTGTCAATTTAGGGCGAATGAACTTTCAAATCAAACGTTACAAAGAGGCCCATCAGGAGTATCTGAAAGTTCATAAAAACCATTCTCTTTGGGTGACGGCACTTGTTGAGCAGGGTTGGGTGCAATTGCATCTTAATGATCCTGCTGGTGCTATTGGTAATATGTACTCGTTACATTCTCCATACTTTAAGGGTGTTTTTATTCCTGAGTCTTTTGCTGTTCGTACCATTGGCTACTTAAATATTTGTCAATATGGTGATGCCTATCAGACGCTAGAGTTGATGGAGGCCAAGCATAAGCCTTGGGTCCATAGTATTGGTGGTTTTATAAAGCGTAAAAAGCTGGCTAAGGATTATTATGCCGCAATCAAAACTTATTTGCAGGGTAAGTCCACGGCAACAGTAGAGGGTATTCCCTATCAAGTCATGCGTGAAATTGCTCGGCATAGAAACTTCCTCAATGCTCAGGACTCCATCAATCAGAAGAAAGAGGAGATCAATCAGTTCTTCAATATTAATGCACTCATTCAGCAGGAAAAGGCAAAGGTGAGGGGTAGAATTGGAGTCGCTAGAAAGCAGATTGCGGATAATAGAAAATTACTAAAGCAATCCAAAACTAAAAAAGAGCTAGCCTCTCAGGTGAATACTTTTAAGAGGAAAATTCGTTATAACAAAACCTTGGTTATGGCTCTTAAGTTTCAGAATCAGCTTTTTGAAAAAAGTCGTAGGAGTTTTATGAAAATGAAAACTCGTGTTTCAAAGCGTTTGAATGTAGAGACCTACCACTTAAGAGAAGCTGCGGGACGTGCACTAGCTGTGAATCTAAGAAGAGCACATAAAGATATGAAAAAGGTTTTAGAGAATAATGAGTTTTTAAGATACGAAGTTTTTGCCGGTAGTGGAGAAGTGATTCGATACAAAGCGGCCGGAGGTCAATCCGATGGGAAAAATCGGTTGCCCGCAAGTATAAAGCCGCAAAAAACCCTTACATGGAGTGTGACGGGTGAATATTGGGAAGATGAAATTGGTAACTATAGATCCGCACTAAGAAACAATTGTCCAAAGGATCAGCGTAGAGGATTGCCACCAGCTCGGGCTCAAAATGAGCGTGCAAATTAGGAGGAGAAAATGAAAAAAGCAGGAATTTTACTGATGTTAGTGCTCTTTGCATATGGCAACGTTCGGGCGGAAAATAAAACAGTTGTAGAAGGGCTAGAGGCCTTAAAAACGAACCGTGAAAATGCAAAAGCCAACTATGAGCAATACAAAGTGAATTATGAGATCACGGCTGAAAATACAAAAGAGACGGAGATGGCCATTAAGGATTTAAAGTCTAAGAAAGCCACTCTGATTAAGAACACAAAAAACATTGAGCAAAACAAAAAGAAAATGGATCAAATGAAGTTAGAGATCATCGGCTTCAAGAGCAATGAGGAAAAAACTCTCAATGCTAAGAACTTGGAGATCAATAAGCTGAAGGAACTGCTAGACAAATTGCAAAAAAACGCCGCCCAACATCAAGCAAATATCCTTGCGTATGAAAAGAAGCTGTCTGAAATTGAACAAGAGAAGATGAATTGGGACACTCAGAAGCAGCAAATGAATGAGATCAAGACGACTATTGATAGAAAGGTCGCTAACATTGAAAAGGATCGTAAGAACTGGTCGGATAAGACGGCTGGTTACAAAAAAGAAATGAAAAAGTGGAAAAAGGAATATAATCTCGCTGATACCACTTATAAGAAATACGATAAATTAAATGATGATAATGATTAAAGGGTTTGAGGGGAGCGTCTTCGACGCATCCCCAAACATATCCCTAGCTGTTTATTGATTCAATAGACGTTGTGCACTCAATTTTCCACCAGAAACAGATTTTCCATTAAGAGCTGAAATAGGGGCTGCCGTATGAAGCAGAGCCTCTTTCACTTCTCTCCAGGTCTTTTCTGGATGAGCCGACCAATACAGTGCTGCCGCCCCAGCAACGTGAGGTGTGGCCATAGAGGTGCCATCCCAAGTCACTTTGGTTCCTAAGAAATCCAAGACAGTGTCAGAGTAGTTGTTATTTACAGTCGTTGAAAATACAGCAACTCCAGGAGCACCGATATCTACAGACTGTTGACCCCAGTTAGAAAACGCTCCTAAGGCATCATTCACATCAAGTGCAGCTACACTTACGATAATGTCGTGATTGTAGCTCGCCGGGAATGCCGGTTTGGCATCGCTATCATTGTCATAACCGACACCCTGGTGTCCGTTACCTGCGGCAGCTATGAAAAGGCGTCCGTTGGTTTCCGAGTAGGCAATGGCGTCACGTAGGGCCTGGTTTTGTTGTTCGTCAGCATCTTCACCTTCAGAGCCCCAGCTGTTAGATAAAACATGTGCTCCGTTGTCCACAGCATATTTAATGGATTGAATGGCTCCGGCTGTTGTCCCTTGCCCTTTTTCGGAAAGAAAACGAACTCCCATGATCTTAACAAATGGGGCCACTCCTGAAATCCCTTTTCCGTTGTCTCCACGAGCTGCAACGTTGCCGGCACAATGAGTTCCGTGTCCTGGGTTTCCGCCGCCAAAAAGCATTTCGAGGGTAGATGTGGTAAAATCGTAAGGTTTGTTGTCGTTGCTTACAAAGTCCCAACCAACAAGATCATCGACATAACCATTGTTATCGTCATCAATTCCATTGGTCGCTTTGTTGTTTCCGTTGGAATCCGTCCCCATTTCGCCAGGATTCTGCCACATGTTGTCCCAAAGATCTTCGTGAGTGTAATCAACACCTGTATCGATAACAGCCACTACAATTTCAGGGTTACCTTTAGTCACATTCCAGGCTTGCTCTACTCCAATGTCTACCATTCCCCACTGACTGCCAAATAATTGATCGGCTCCTGTTCCACCGCTTTTCTGAGCTGGGAAAGGTTGGTTGTCTTCAGGGACAGGATCGAAAGGACCGGCTGCATCTACATTGTCTTGAAGCATTTTTAGTTTTTGAGGATTCAACTGATCCAACATGCTTGGAATTTTTATTTTGTAGTTAGGTTGAATGTGTAAAACACCTACAGGAGGTTCAGCCCTGAACTGATTGAATTCCGCAATTTGTGCGGCTGGAACCTTTACCTGAATCCACTCATTGAACTCTAAGTCTTTTGCGCCCATGTTTGATGCTGACAATGATTGCATAATTTGAGCTTTTACCTGGGGAGTGACCTTTATTAGGAAATCTCCTTCGCTCGTATTTGCCCAGGATGTAGCTCCTAAAGCTAATAGTGATATTATTGATGTAATGAAATTTTTCATGGACCCTCCATGTTATAAGGTGAGGGCTAGCTTCCTGCTCGGCCTATAAAACGTTCGACTAAAAAGTCTTGCAGAGGAAATCTAGATTGTCCAAAAAATGTCCGAATTAACCGTTGGGGTTTGGAGCGAAGCGCCACAAAAGTAACAGTTTTAGCGATAATATTAGAGGCGAGAGTTGGAATTTTACTATCTAGGCAATGATACTTAGTCTCATTTATTGACTTTTCAGCTATTCCAATTCTGACAGCTTTTCATTCAATCAAGTTCACTAGTGCCACGTAAAATACTGAAAACATTTAAGTAATTCTTCCTACTAAAAGAAACTTTAAAAGTGGTGCTTATTCCGTGTTGGGAACTGTATTTCCAAGCTTTGCGAGGGGTTCTCGTTTGACTCTTTATTGTGATGAAAAAATCAGCTTTATTGGCGGGCTATATCAGTCGTTTTGTCTACAACTAAAGCCGCTGTTACGGTCCGCGGATGACAGTGGTTTACCTCCATGCTAAAAGCGGGTAAACGATTAAAAACATTAAAAAAAGTGGACTGCTAAAAGACGATTTTCGTGGAGGATACAGTGGCAGAAAATGCTATGCGCGAACAAATGCAGATGGTGGACGAATCACGTTCCTTTGCATTTACAACGAAGGTAGATGACATCATTGCCTGGGGTAGAAAAAACTCTCTCTGGCCCATGCCTTACGGAACGGCTTGTTGTGGTATCGAGCTTATGTCGGTGATGGGACCCCGTTATGATTTGGCTCGTTTCGGTGCTGAAGTGGTTAGATTCTCTCCACGCCAAGCCGACTTGCTTATTGTTGCTGGAACTATAACTGAGAAAATGGCTCCCGTTTTACTTAGAATTTATGAACAAATGTTAGAGCCTAAATTTGTATTGTCCATGGGTGCTTGCGCAAGTTCTGGTGGGTTTTATCGAGCCTATCATGTTTTACAGGGCGTGGATAAAGTGATCCCCGTAGATGTTTACGTTCCAGGGTGTCCTCCCACTCCGGAAGCCGTTCTTGATGGTGTTATGAGTATTCAGAAAATGATCCAAGAGCAAACCGCTCGACCTTGGAAAGAGAACTGGACTCCTGGAGCGTACCGATGAATTTGATAGAAAATTTCCAATCTGATTTTAAACAGCGTTTCCCTCAAAACTCTTATGATTTTTTCTACGAAAACGGAAACAATGTTGTAGATGTTCCTAAGGAAGACATTGTAGGTGTTCTTCGTCACCTCAAAGATTCCGGTCAATTTGATTTCTTGATGAACCTTACAGGTTCAGACTTCCCGCAAAGAGAGAAACGATTCGAAGTGGCCTACGAGCTTTTTTCCTCTCGCGATTTTAAACGATTAAGAATTCGTTGCCAGGTGGGCGAAAACGAACCTATAGATTCGGCGACAGCTGTTTATAAGGCGGCCAACTGGTACGAGCGAGAAGCCTATGACATGTTCGGTATTAATTTTGCGGGTCATCCTAATTTGTCTCGAATTCTATGCCACCATCAATTTGTTGGGCATCCCCTTCGTAAAGACTATGATGCGGATAAACAGCAGCATTGTACCGAAGCCCGACCCATTCATTTTGATGATGAGCCCAACTACACTCCGGATCCTGACAAGAACTTAGTGCCTCTCAATATTGGGCCTTCTCATCCGGCCACACATGGAACTTTGCGAGTTATGTGTGAGCTCGACGGGGAAAAAGTTCATCGTGCCGCAGTGGAGCTAGGTTTCTTACATAGATGTTTTGAAAAGATGGCTGAGACACATCCCTACAACCAGGTGATCCCTTATACGGATCGTTTAAATTATTGTTCTGCTCCAATGAACAACGTGGGCTATTGCAAGGCGGTTGAAAAGCTATTGGGAGTGGAGATTCCACCTAAGGCCCAAGCGATGCGTATTATTCTTTGTGAACTATCACGAATTATTGATCACATTGTTTGTATCGGTGCCAATGCGGTGGATTTGGGTGCCTTAACGGGTTTCTTCCATTTATTTGTTCATCGAGAGAGAGTTTATTCTCTCTTTGAAAAGTTGTGTGGTGCAAGATTGACTGTTTCCCTGACTCGTATCGGTGGAATGGCTCAAGACGCTCCTGAAGGTTGGTTTGATGATGTCCTAGATACTTGTAAATTAATCCGTAAAGGGATTGGTGAAATTGAAGGACTACTTTCTGGAAACAAAATTTGGATTCAGAGAACTCAAGGTGTAGGAGCCACTAAACCAGCTGAAGCGATTGAGTGGGGTTACACTGGGCCATTGCTACGGGCCACAGGTGTGGGTTTAGATTTAAGAAAAGCGGAGCCTTATTACGGATACGATCAGTTGGATTTTGATGTGCCCGTAGGAACCAATGGTGATTGTTATGATCGTTATTTGGTTCGTATCGAAGAGATGAAACAGTCTATAAAAATTATTGAACAAGTTTGTAAGAATATTCCGGGTGGTGATTATACTATTCGAGACAAAAATATCGTGTTGCCAGAAAAGAAAGATGTTTATGGCAATATCGAAGGTCTAATGAATCATTTTATGTTGGTGATCAATGGTCTGCGTCCGCCTAAAGGTGAGATCTATGACTATACAGAAGCAGCCAATGGAGAGTTAGGTTTTCACTTGGTGAGTGATGGAACTGGAGCTCCCTATCGTTTGAAAGTGCGCCCACCTTGTTTCTCCATCTATCAGTCTTTTCCGGATCAGGTAACTGGTGGACTAGTGGCTGATGTCATTGCGGTTTTAGGTAGTATGAATTTAATTGCTGGTGAGTTGGATAGGTAAGAAGAACTATGGCTTTTTCTCAAGAAACAATCGAATTTATTAAAAAAGAATGTCAACGTTACGAAACTCGAAGATCGGCAATTTTGCCTTGTCTCTATCGTGCACAAAAGGAAGATCCTAATAATCAGGTGACGCCTGAAGCGGTGGCGGAAATGGCAACTCTTATGGAGTTACCTGAAGTGCAGATCAACGAAGTGCTACACTTTTACACCATGTACAATAAGAAGCCAGTGGGTAAGCTACATGTACAGGTATGCACTAATATTTCCTGTAGCATGAATGGTGGCCGAGAGATGGCCGAGCATCTATGTAAGGAATTTAACGTCAATTATGAAGAAGTTTCTAGCGATGGTCGCTATACGATCAGTCGGGTGGAATGTTTAGGTTCTTGTGATACCGCTCCTATGATGCAGGTGAACGATAAGTATCATGAGAATTTAACTAAAGAAGAAGCCGTAAAGCTCTTGAAAGACATGTAGGGGTTATTGATGGAAATAAAGTTATTATCAGAACATTATGATAAGCCCGAGTTCCAAGGCTTAGACGGTTATAAAAAACTAGGTGGTTACGAGCCTCTTAAAAAAGCGTTCCAAATGCAGCCAAAGGCGATTATCGAGATGGTAAAAGAGTCTGGTTTGCGTGGCCGTGGTGGAGCTGGTTTCCCTACGGGCGTTAAGTGGGGTTTCTTGCCCGACAACGGTGAGCCTCGTTACCTTCTTTGCAATGCGGATGAAGGAGAACCTGGAACATTTAAAGATCGCTTAATGATGGAGCGAGCTCCTCACCAGTTGATCGAAGGAATGATTATTTCTGCTTTCGCTGTAGGTTCGCACAAAGGTTATATTTACATTCGAGGAGAGTACAATGAACCCACAGCTATTTTACAAAAGGCCATCGCAGAGGCTTACGATGCGGGCTTATTAGGTAAAAATATTTTGGGTTCAGGTTTTGACTTCGATCTTGATGTTTATCAGGGTGCAGGAGCCTATATTTGTGGTGAGGAAACAGGAATGATTTCTTCATTGGAAGGTAAGAAAGGCCAACCCAAGTTGAAGCCTCCATTTCCTGCTGTTCAAGGGTATTTGGGTAAGCCGACCATCGTTAACAACGTGGAAACCTTAGCTGCAGTGAAGTACATCATTAGAGATGGTGCTGACGGGTACCGAAAACACGGAACGGAAAAATCCGCTGGAACAAAACTGTTCTCTGTTTCCGGAAACGTAATGAAGCCAGGGACCTATGAAGTGCCATTAGGTTATAAACTGATGGATTTGATTAATATTGAGTGTGGTGGTTTAAAACCGGGACGTAAATTAAAAGCTGTAATTCCTGGTGGATCTTCTGCTCCAGTTCTGACGGCGGCGGAATGCGCTGACGCCACCATGGATTATGAAAATTTGGCACAAAAGGGCACCATGCTTGGATCTGGTGCTGTCATCATTATTGATGATACCAACTGCATGGTGGATATGTTGAAAGTGATTTTACATTTCTATCATCATGAAAGTTGTGGGCAGTGTACTCCTTGTCGTGAGGGTACGGGTTGGTTACATAAAATTGTAAGTAGTATTTATTCAGGTACAGGCCGATTGCAGGATATTGATCTTATTCAGCAAGTGGCTGACCACATGGCTGGAAAGACCATTTGTGCGTTATCTGATGCGGCTGCAATGCCAGCTGTGAGTTTTGTTCAAAAATTCCGTAGTGAATTTGAATTTTATGTTCGTGAAGGACGTTCAAAAGTTAAAGGAGCTGTAGATGCCCAAGTGTAAAATCAATGGACAAGAAGTGGAAGTTGAAGCGGGTACAACTATAATTGAAGCTTTTAAAAAGCTTGATTCAGAAATTGCACACTATTGTTATCATCCAGGATTATCTGTGGCCGGTGTTTGTCGTCTTTGCATGGTAGAGATCGAAGGGAATCCGCGTTTGCAGATTGCCTGTAACACTGTCGTTCAAGATGGAATGGTGATTAATAATAATTCGGAGAAGGTTAAAGAAACTGTTAAGTGGGGTCTAGATTTCCACCTTATAAACCATCCTTTGGATTGTCCTATTTGTGACCAAGCCGGTGAGTGTGAGTTGCAAATTCAGTACATGAAGTTTGGTCAATATGATCCAGAGATGGCAGAGCCAAAAGTAAAGAAAAATAAAGTGGTCGATCTTGGTTCAAAAATTGTTTTGGATTCTGAGAGATGTATTCTTTGCTCTCGATGCGTACGTTTTACTGAAGAAGTTTCTAAAACCAATGAGTTAGGCATTTTCAATCGTGGGGACCGCAGTGAGATCGGAACTTTTGATGGTAAGCCTTTAGAAAATGATTATGCTGTAAATACTGTGGATATCTGTCCTGTAGGAGCTTTGACTTCTAAAGACTTCCGTTTTCGTCAGCGAGTTTGGTATTTAAAAAATAAAGAGACTGTGTGTCCTGGCTGTTCTACGGGTTGCAATGTTAAATCCTATTATAACGAAGAAGGATTGTTTCGCGTTAAGCCTCGTCAAAACGATGAGGTCAACGGTTATTGGATGTGTGACAAAGGACGCGACACCTATAAGTTTGTAAACAAGGAAAACCGACTTCTGGAGCCGAAAGTGGGTCAATCTGGCCAATGGGACTCTCAAGAAGTGGATGGCGTTATGTCTGTAATGTCGACGAAGATTGATGATGCGGTTAAGAGTGCGGGCAGTGATAAAGTGGCTTTGGTTCTGACAGGTCAATACACCAGTGAAGAGTACGCTTCTATGTTAAGTTACTTCGTTGGCCATCTGAAATCTAAAAATGTCTATCATTGGGTAAACAACCCAGAGTCCTTTGATGAGTTCGATGGCCTGCTACTTCGTGGAGATCGAAACCCCAATACAAAAGGTTTGTTGAATGGTTTGGATCAGCATGGGATTACAGCTCCTTGGTCTGATTTGGAAACCAAGTTGAATGCTGGAGACATCGAAGTTTTATTGGTGGCTGGACCTGAGGATCCCTCAGTTTTTCCTACATTAACTGAGAAGGTGTCATTATTTAGTAAAGCTAAAAATTTGTTTTGGATGTCTGCCGCCAAAACAGAAGCTGCCGATAGTGCGACAACAAAAACTTGGCAAATTCCATTGAAGACTTATGCGGAGAAGGAAGGAACCTTTGTAAATCACAAAGGCATCGAGCAAAAAATTCAACCTATGGTCAATATAGTAGATTGCGCTCAGACTCTTTCAGAAGTGGCTTCGGCTCTTTCCGGGCAAAAGGTGGATCATTTGGGCTCATTGGTTAAGGATCGTAAAACCAATCACTTCATTAATCACCATGGAGGTGGGTTATGAGTATAGTTAAAAAGCCTGGGGCTATTGCAAATTGGTATTTGCCAGGGATTTTTGCTGGTATGTGGTTCACATTGGTAACCATGATCCGAAATATCTTTAATCAGGATAAAATGATCACAAAAAATTATCCTGAAGATAAATATGAATATTCTCCTCGCTTCAAAGGAAATCATGTTCTTACTGTGAAGAAAGATGGATCGCTGAGATGTACTGCTTGTATGTTGTGTGCAACGGCATGTCCTGCGGACTGTATTAAAATTAAAGCCTCTGAGCACGAAAACCCGGCCGTAGAAAAGTATCCGATCTCTTACGAGATAGATATTTTGAGATGTGTATACTGTGGTTATTGTGAAGAGGCCTGTCCTGTAGATGCTGTGAGAATGGGACCTGAGTGGCAAACACCAGGTTTAGCTGGAACTAACTTTAGTTATGATATTCAGCACTTAGCCTATAGAGCTCAGCTTAAAGGTGGAGTTCTTTCTCGAGTGGATGATGAGGAACGACACAAAGCGGGGATATGAATTTTGTATCCACTATTCCTGATAGCTGGGAATCTCTTAATGATTTGATTCGAACGAATCTTGGCCTCGACGACTCCGTTTACGTTATGGGGTTTACGGGGCTGCACCATGCGCTCATGGAAGCGTCTAATGGCCTTTATCGACAATTTCCTCATAAAAAAAAGACTCATGTTTTTGATTTTGGCACACCTTATTTAAAAGCGATTGCTAGAAATTTATCCATGGAAGCAAAAGACCTAGTTTTGGGAACTCAGTCTGACCTGCATAACTTAGAGAAGTATGCTGACTTAGGCCGGGAAGATCTTTGTGCTTTCATTCCTGAAGATCACCCTGTAACGGGAGAGATTTTTGATACCAAAGAGTTGAAAGACGCATTTTGGGAGAAGAAAGTCATTACGGTATCGATTTTCCATCACCCCACTCATTGGCTGAGTTTACCAAAGGAACATGTTCGCCAAGAATTACGAATTTGTTATGTGAATTCAAATTTGGTATTCGCTAGTGCTGGTGTCCGCTCTAAGTTTCCAGCTCCCATAGCTCAGGGAATGAATTGGCGCCATCTTCTAAATGAAGAGGGTTTGCGGCCAGAATTTGTTAATAATGAAAATAGAGAATGGGTGAGTTCCTTTGAGGCTGATTTGCCAGAGGGTTTTTTGCCCGTTTTAGATGGTAAGGATTCCAGGCTTTGGGATCGGGTGGTTTTGCGTTGCCCAGATTTGGATGGAGAAGCTTTACAATGGGAGCTTGCTGGATTGACGGGGGTTTCCTTGCCCGAGGATCAGGTTTCGCCGGAAATTGAAACCACATCTCCCTCTCGTTGGAGTCATTTAAGAACATTTGAGTATATGCTGGATTCACCCACTTCACTGAAAGATGTTCGTGAAATTTTGGTCATAGATTCCACATGGGGCCAAACAGTTTCTTTGAAAGAGCAACTGGTGGAAGCTCGGAAGCGTGTGATAGAGAAACAAGGCGATAGACTGCAGGGGGCTAAAGTATGAAGAGCCTAAAAAAGATTCCCTGGGGATTTATTTTAAAGTTTGTGGTGGCTTTTGGGCTGATTACTTATTTGGTTCAAAGTGGATTGTTGGATTTTTCGGTACTAATGAAAGCCTCTCGTCCAGAGTATTTGGTGATGGGGTTCTTTTTTGTACTGGCGAACATTTGGGTGAATAATGTTCGTTGGACACTTCTTCTAAAAAAGTCGGGAATTGAATGTACAATGTGGCAGACATTTAAACTTTGCCTCATGGGTATATTTTTTAATTTCACTCTGCCGAGTAGCGTGGGGGGAGATGTTGTTAAGGCCTATTATCTTGCCCGAGACAATGCCGATAAAAAGATGATCGTTGCCACTTCGGTTTTAGTGGATCGAGTGATTGGTCTTTTTGGAATGGTTGGAATTGCTTTTGTTACTCTATTGCTAAATTTTGATAAGGTTCAACAGATCCCGATGCTATCTACGCTTTTGCTGCCAATAGCACTAGTATTTTTTGGCATGTTTACTTTTTTTATGTTGGCGTTCTCTAAAAGAGTGAATGCTTGGCCACCTTTGCGTAATGTATTGGCGCGAGTTCCAGATCTCATAAGTAAAATGTTTGATGCGGTTCATGGATTTGGTCGACAGAAAATGACCTTTGTCTATGCCGTTCTCCTAACTTTGACCTCTCAGGTGATGACCATTTTCTTTATGTATCTATTTGCTGAGGCCATAGGAATGGGTGATTTTTCCATTGGAGCCTACTTTTTTGCAGTGCCAGTGGGGCTGATTGTTATGTCTATTCCTATAGCTCCCGCGGGTCTTGGAGTGGGGCAGGTGGCCTTCCTCGCCTTGTTTACCATGTACACCGGAGTTGAGTCTCAGGTGGGGCCGTTAAGTATAACCGCCTTCCAGGTCTTCAGTTTAATGATTGGACTTTTCGGAGCGGGAATTTACTTGCAGCAGAAAAAGAAACTGAACATAGAGGCGGTGGTATGATTGAAGATCGCACAAAGCTCTTAGCTCAAACCATTCAGAAACTGCACCATCGAGGGGCTCGTCTCAACATTCAGAAGGTTTTCCTTAAGACTCATACCGCTGATATAGCTGAGGCCTTACAAACATTTGAAGGTGAAGACCTTATCGCTCTTTTTAAGATGGTGGTTTCCATTGAAGATCGGGCTCAGATTATCAGTTACTTCGAAGAGGAAAAGCAGGCTGAGTTAGTGTCTTTGCTCCAAGAAGAGGAGTTAATTCAGTTGGCCCGCTTGATGGAGTCAGATGATTTAGCTGACCTTTTAGGGCGATTGGATGACGAAATCTCCAATACCGTTCTACAGTCCCTGGATTCTCAGGACTCAGAGGACGTAGCGGATCTTATGGGCTATCCGGAGGACTCCGCCGGTGGTTTGATGAGCTCCGACTATTTAGCTTTAGATAAGAGCATGACGGTGGAGCAAACCATACAGGCTATCCAAGCAGAGCAAGATTCTAATATCATTTTGTTTTATATTTATGTTGTGAACGACAATGATCAGTTGATTGGAGTTCTCAGTCTTAAGCAATTGCTGCTTTCTCATACCAAGCAAACATTGGGTGAGGTGATGTTTCCTGATGTTTTATCGGTAAATGTTGAAACGGATTCAGAAGAAGTGGCAAAGACCGTTGAGCGATATGATTTTCTCTCCATGCCGGTTGTGGATGAAAGTAATAAGCTTGTTGGGGTTATTACTGTCGATGATGTTATTGATGTGATTCGTGAAGAGGCGGAAGAGGACTTGATGACCATGGGGCAAGCCGGTTTAGACAGTGGAGCCTCTGTATTTGAGCACTTTAAAGCCCGTTGCCCGTGGTTGGTCTTTTCTTATATTGGTGGTATTTTGTGTTACGGAATCATATGGAACTATGTTTCCGGACCACTAAGTGACGGTGGCGCGCTATGGGTATTAACAGCCATGATTCCGCTGATTCTTACTATTGGGGCGACCTCTGGAAGCCAGGCAGCGACGACAACCATCACCGCCATTCGTTTAGGAAGTGTGGACAATAAGGAAATTTTAGAGCTGTTAAGTAAAGAGTTTAAACTCAGTCTTATGTTTGCGCTTATTTTTGCTGTGGTGACTTTTGGTTTTGGGCATTACGCATTTGGTGGGGACTCACTGGCGATTCTATCACTATCGATCGCATTGCAAATCGTGATTTCCATGCTCATCGGAGCGGGAACCCCGGCGTTGATTTCTCGACTGGGGGTCAATCCAATGATCGCCTCGGTACCTATTTTTACGGTTTTGGCTGATGTCTCAGCTATGATCATTTTGTTTGGTAGTGTTTATGGGTTCGGTTCTTAAAGATCGGTTTATCCTTTTAAAAACAGTGAAGTATGGGGAGTCAGATTTGATTCTCCATGGCCTTTCAAAAACCGGTAACAAGATAGGTTTTATTGCCAAAGGAGCTCGTAAAAGCAAAAAGCGCTTTGGTGGTGGTGTTTTAGAGCCCACTCATTATGTGGAACTCACTTACAAGTCTTCATCTATGGCCACAGAGATGGGTCGGTTATTAATGCTCAATGAGGCGCAGCTGATAAATGGCTTTGTCGGTATTCGCTCCGACTACGACCGATTACAGATGGCACTTTATTTTGTTCAGCTCATTGATAAGGTGAGTATGGAAGGGTTAGACGATGGCGATTACGCGTTTAATCTTTTGGGTAATACTCTTCGGCAATTGGAAACTTCAGACTACTTGCAGCTACTAAAGACCCAGTTCGAACTCAAGTTTCTACATCAGCAGGGAGTTTTGCCGCCAGAGGTGAGTCATAAGGATTTTATTGGCCGACCGATTGATGAGCATGTGCAGCTCACTGAATATCTAGAGGGACCTCGAAAGGCTTCTTTTCAGAAGCTTCGAGGCCAACTCAATCAATTTATACATTCATATGTAGGGTGATTTAAAACGTCCAAGCGAAAGTAGCAGAGGCTAAGATTGTCCACTGGGTGTAGGTGTTGTCGTCATCGTTGGAGTCGTTCTTGGTGTAAGTGGCATTAAGAGTACCAGTAATCAGCTTTGTAAACGGTCGGCTTAATGTGAGGTTTAGATTCATGTTGGTGTCTTTGCGGTCGCTCTCATAGGTGGAGCTGTAGTAGCTCAGCTCGGAAACAAAGTTGGACTGCCAAGACACGATGGGCATGGCATAGCTGACGCCCAAATCAAATCGGTTGTAAGCCTTGTTCTCACCCTTTGCGGCGTTATTCCAATAGCCCAAGGTTCCGGTGATGGATTTAGTCTTCTTTTTATCAAGATAGTAAATTTGATTGGTTTCAAATTCAATCCGAGTGGCATCGGCATCATCGTCGCCCGTGGAGGTGTCCAAAACCGTATCGTCCATTCTTACTACAAAATCATAAGTGGAGATCAGGCGCGGCCCCATAACCAATGTGTTTCCAATTTCCAGAAGGGTACTGTTTTGAGTGGCTTCGCCGTTGAGTGAAATGGCTTCGTATCCGGGTGTAACTTTCAAAATATAGGCTTTTGTTCCAAATGATGTTTTATAACTGAAAGGTATTCCCGCAGAATATATCAGAGGATCAGCATCGGCCACATCTTCATTTTGCGAATACATATAATAGGTACTCACGTTGAAAGATAAATCGTAACTGCGTTTGTAAATGGCTCGGTAAGTGTAGTCGGCACCAACAAGGTAGCGGAGACTGGCCTCGTCTGTGGACGAACCAGAATCTGTGTTGTCTGGTGATAAAAGCACATTAGAGTCCTGAGTCAAACCTATGGTGGCGGATAGGGAATGGGGTTGTTCCTGTAGTTTTTCAAACTGTAGGTGGCGAATAATCTTCTCTATGTATTCTTCCGCTTTTTCATCTAATTTCGGGTCACTTGAATTATCCAAAACAAATTCAAATTCAGGTTGGGCCACTCGGTATTCTTCTTTATTATATTGGATAAGACCAAGATAGAACGCAGCCGAAGGACTTAGAGGCTTCACCTTGGAATCTTTAACGGTACTAAAGCGAACCACCGCTTGATCCCACTCGTTGAGTTTATAGTGAGTAAGTCCCATAAAATATTGCTTTTCTAGGTCTTGATTCCCAGTGGTTTCCGCCAATTTAAATTTTATCATAGCTTCTTCGAGCTTATTGTTCCTAAAAAGGGTAACGCCATACTGAAAGAAGTATTCATTGTTCTCTGGGTCCAACTGGGTGGCTTGTTCAAATAATTTTTCGGCTTCATTGAATTGATTAGCTCGATAAAGGGCAAGAGCTTTTTCGGCCAAGCGTTTTGCTTCAGCCTTGCGGGCACGCTTTTCACTGGCGGCCATGGCTTTGGCTTTAGCCAAGGCTTCCTCTCGTTTTTTAGCCTCTAGTTTTTCTTTTCTTAAGCGCTCTTCCTCACGTTTGGCGGCTTCTTTGGCTGCTTTTGCCAGAGCGGCAAGGCGTTCTGCTTTTCGTGCGGCTTCCACGGCATCTCTACTTGGAAGTTTTGGTCCGGAATTAACAGCCTTTGAAAGACTTGGGCCGTTGACTTTATTGGCCGCAATTTGTTGCTGGCGTAGTTCTAAGAGTCGCTTTTTATATTCTTTAGCGGCGGCTACCGCATCTTTTTTGGAATCGTAAACATCTAGAATCTGGATGCCATCCGGATTTTTTTTGAACACTAATGGTTTTCGGCGAATAGTTTTCGATTTAAGGTGGCTTCTGAACTGACTAATATTTCCTACGGATTTTTCCATGGAGGGCGGGATGATGTACACCTGTGGAACAATGGCATTGGCATTCCCCCAACTCACATTAAACAGTCCCCGAAACACAGAAGCATCCGGTGCTGTCTCCTCCATACTGATTTTTACCACTTTTCCGGTTTTTGCATCTCGCATAAATACGGTGGCGCTGTCGATTTTGCGTGGGTCTTTGTTAAAGTCCTCGTTGGCGTAGGTGATCTGCAAAAACCGATTGGGGTCCATCTTGGCTCGACCACCCTGTCCTTGCGCATGGGAGTGAATTCCCATCATTAAAATGAGTAGTAGAGAGGGGACAAGGGATAGTAGGGAAATTGGGCGGGTGATGAAGTTCACAGCTGCGTTCCTTTGTAAAACTAGTGACTTAGAGTCTATAGGATAACTGGAATGTTCGGTTTATTTAATGAAAAAGGGGATCTGTAACAGATCCCCTTTTAAAGTCTAAGTCGTTAATTTTATTGACTCATATTAGCCCCCGGGCTGAGTGATGATGACCCTAAGTCGTGTGCCACCTTGAATATTATCAATGATGGACGGATCTCGACAAAGGTCCCCGCAATAGTCTCCATTAATGGGAACATAAACCGGGTCAACTACTGGAGGCGGAGGTGGAACATACTCGTTTTCGCCAGTATAGGTGCCCGAAGCAGGAAGTCGTCCATCTCCATCCACCGGAACTATAGATAGATCAGCATCTCCAGCTAGTTCCTCTGGGCTAATCATCATCCCGCCACCTTCTGGACTATTAGGATCTATGTTGGTAAATTCATTCCCACCGGTATTACTTGGGTCACCGTTAGCATTTCCATCTCCACCTAGACCAGGTCCTTCTCCAGCAATACCACCGGCGCTGCCGTCAACATTGTTAGCTCCATCGCCGCCTTCGGGGCCTTTACTGTTTGGATCACCGTTTTCAGGACCTTGATTATCTATATCTCCCGCATCAGGGTTATTCGCTGGATTTCTTTCGTCCGGTAAATCTGGAGCCTTATCAGCATCGGTGGCCTGGTCAAACCGAGCCATTCTCGATTGGTCCATAGCGACTGGAGGAGAGGGAGCTCCTGAACCCCTAGTTAAACTAGCCACCTGGCCTTGCCCAACACTCACGGCATTAGAAATCAATCCACCGGCTCCAGGTACACCAAATTGCACCCGGCCTTCAAAGGTCAGAATCTCTGTTTTCTGTTTCACTCTGTTAAAGTTTGTTAAGAAGTCCGTACCCCGAACACCGGCCACAGCACTAGGAGTTTTCACCCGGAACTTGGCTTGGTTGCCATCGTACTTTTGCTTCACCTTGTTTCTTACTTTTCCGTAGATCACATTCAGTAGAACGTCTTTTTTACCGGCAGAAGGATCGTATTCATATTTCTCTAGCTTCACTTCTGAGTCAGGAGAAACATTGATTTCGTTTTTATCAATCATAACGATTTTTACTCGAGCATTTTTTTGAGTTGTGATCGTATCTCCGGGGTAGACCTTCTTACCCACTTTGGCTCGTTTCTTTTTCCCCGTTTTCGCGGAAACAATGTGAACCTTACCCTTAACCACTTTAAATACCCCATGTACGCTTGCTGCATACACATCAACATTTATAATGGTGGCGAAAGCAAATAAGGTGGCCATCAGAAACCATCGTGAAATTTTACGATTGGTCATACATATTCTCCCCAGAAAGACGTACTAATATATATAGAACTGTTATCGGTCTATCAGGGGTGGACCTTGATCTAAATGGCCGTATTGAGACACGGATTTGTTAAATAAATCCCATTTTTCACGAGACTGTTGGCTCTATGTAAACCCTTGAAATAAGGACGATTTTTCCCTCTTATTTTGATACAAATGTGAGTCTTTGGCTAAGAGTGTTCCAAAATGAATCGGGCCACATTTGAAAGTTCATTCGTTTCATACTCTGGATCCGTAAAGGCATCTTCTCGCTCTCTTTCATGGAGATTAAAAAAGATCGATTTCATTCCGGCTCGATGTCCAGCCTCCACATCGGTCATGCGATCTCCAACCATCCAGCATTGAGCGGGATCTAAACCATGTTTAACGACCGCTTCATTGAGCATGCCTGGCTGGGGCTTCCGGTAATAATGTTTGGTTTTTGTGGAGTAGGGGGCATAGAAAAAATCTTTAATTTCCACTCCATGGCTCTTAAATTCATCCTTAATCCTTCGATGAATTTCATTGATATTTTTAACCTCCACAATGCCTTTTGCCACACCACTTTGATTGGTCACTACAAATATCTCGAAACCGGCATCGGCCAAAGATTTCACTGCTGGAAATACGTTCTTTAAATAATGAATGTCTTCAGGATCGTTCAAATAAACACGGTCCTCGATCAATGTATCGTCTCTATCAAACAGTACGGCCTTTTTCATTGGGATTCCCTTGATTGAGTTCATTTTAAGAATTGAATTTATCTAAATTACTGTAAGGGTTCTTTGAGTGAGAAATTATCTTATAACTACCAAAATACTCAAACATGCGAGTGGCACATCGCTTGCCTTCGCAAGCTTGTGCCATCCGAACTCGCTTTTGGCAGTTATAAGATAATTTCTCAATTTAAAAGAACCCAATGGTACGTATTTTAGTAATTCAATTTAGGCTATTTTTTTAACTTAGAAAGGGGGTGTTTGTCATTCATTGTGCGACCCAGTTCGTCTACTGTGACGTGGGTGTACTTCTCGGTGGCCATCAGGCTGGAATGCCCCAGAAGCTCTTGCAAGGTTCTTAAGTTAGCGCCGCTAGAGAGAAGGTGAGTGGCAAAGCTATGCCGTAGAGCATGGGGATGTAAAGGTTTAAGTAAACCCGCTCTTGAACCCCATTTCTTTACTATATTATAGGCTTTTTGATTAGAAAGCGGCTTAGCGCCAAATATATAAGTCTGATCTTTGTCTACAAAGGCCTCTAGTTTTTTAAACACAATGGGTGGAGGAGTAACGATTCTTTGCTTCCCCCCTTTACCATCAATGAGTAGGGTCCTTTCAGAAAAGCGTACGTTTTTAAGGGAAAGCTGCCCGGCTTCACTGACTCGCAAGCCTCCACCATAGAGTAGCAAGATCAAAACTTCGTCTCTAGCTGCGTCCTTCTCATTGTTTTCTATGGAAGAACTAAGTGCTGAAAGAACGCTCATAACCTCATCAACGCTTATAAAGTGAGGAAGTTTTCTTGGAACTTTAGGTGTGTTTACTTTCGATGAGAGATCGGTTTCCAGTTGATTTTCTTGGAAAAGCCACTTAAAAAAACTCTTTAGACAGGCGAATTTCCTGTTCCGGGTCGAGGGGGATAACTCAGACCAGGTCTTTTTAGCCGTTTGATATAGGTTCATCAGGTCGACTTCCCCCAACTCTTGTGGGCCTGAAACCGCGGATATTTCCGTTTCTTGAGTCGACTCTTGCTGTTCCCTTATCACTAAAATTGAAATTGATGGACTCGGGTTTGTCCTTTTTACTTTGAACTTAAGACCCCATTCGGGACTGAAAAATTGTGAAAGGTCACCCGCATAAGCAGTGAGGGTATGAATGCTAGCCGTATTCACCAAGCTAAGTGATTTCAAGTACTTAACTACAATTTGTGGTGTTAATTTTTTATTCAGCGAAGACATTTTGCGGCTTTCTCAGCTATTCTTTAAAAGTTTTTTAATGCTTTGCGAAATATTTCTTGCAAAATTTTTAGGCACTTGTTACAAACCATATGACGCCAAGTATCATTATGAAACACGCCCTCCAGATGATACGAAGCACCAAATTTACAAAACAGGTAATCGTAGGACGTAAACCGAAAAGGACTGTTAGATATGTCGGACACAAATAACATACTCCCCCCAAGTGAACACCAACTCCTTGGCACCCCCATCAATAACCCTATTCTAGACGACAAGAAGATCGTATACAATTCAGAAGCTATGCACCAGCTTATGCATATGGTTGAGCGAGTGGCTCCATCAAATGCAACTGTGCTTATCATGGGTGAGTCAGGAACTGGTAAAGAATTGATTGCTCATGCAATCCACGAAAAAAGCTCTCGTAAAGATAAGCCATTTGTTGCCATCAACTGTGGTGCACTAAGAGAGACACTATTAGAGTCTGAGCTTTTCGGACACGAAAAAGGTGCCTTTACAGGTGCTTACGCTAGAAAAATTGGTCTCGCTGAAATCGCATCTGGTGGAACATTGTTCCTAGATGAAATCGGTGAAATGAGCCCTGGGATACAAGCAAAACTTTTAAGATTCTTGCAAGAAGGCGAAATCTACCGTGTCGGTGGTAAAGAGCCTATCAAAGTAGATATACGTTTGATCTCTGCAACCAACAGAGAGCTAGATAAAGAAGTCACACGCGGTAACTTCCGTGAAGATCTTTTCTATCGAATCAATACTATCATGTTGAATGCTCCTCCTTTGAGAAGAAGAAAAGACGACATCGCAGCATTGATCACACACTTCTTACAAACAGGACCACACGCATACCTAGGACGTGGACGTCGTATTGACGAAGAAGCTCTAGGTATGATGATGAAGTACGACTGGCCAGGTAACATTCGTGAACTTCAGAACGTTTGCGAAAGATTACAGATCTTAGCTGAAGGTGAAACTATCACTGGAAAAGATCTACCAGATCAAATCCAAAATCCTGATCAGAAGATCGTGATTGATGATTATGATCCTACCATTCCTTTACATGAGCTTGAAAAACGTTACATCTTGAAAGCTTTGAACTATTTCGAAGGTAACAAGACACAAGCGGCTAACGCTTTAGGGATAACGATTAAGACGCTTTATAATAAGTTGCACGAGTACGGTGAGTTCGAAAGATTTGCTGTTCACTCTCGACCAAAAGCAAACTAAGTAAAGCTTCGAGTTAAAATTTTGTGGAGGGCATTGGGAAAACCAATGCCCTTTGTTTTTCAGGAGATAGTAAGTTGGATAAATTTCTGATTTTAATTTTTTTGACGTTTAGTTTAACGGTCTGGGCTTACCAGGGAGATATCGAGCGACCCAATCACTGCTCGGTTTCACAAGTTATCGTAGTGGTTAAACAAGATGGTTCACTAGAAGCTGAAAAATCTAATTACGACTGGTCTTCTGATTTAAAAAAGGTGGAAGCCGGAGATTGCATTCGCGGTAGTGAAGTCGTAGTGGAAGATTTCTTAAAAGCAAAAGATCAATCCACAACAAATCTTGATGATTTACTTTCAATGGCTGGATCAGCATCTCTTGATAAAGTGTTTTTTAACTTTGAAATAAAAAGTGAACAGGGTCACGAAATCACGGTGTCATACATGGCCAATGAATTTACCGGTGTTGATTTGAGTGACAAACAACAGGATGAGATTTCTGATTTTAAGACGGTAAGGCAGTATACAGTTAATAACAAAGCCATGATCGAAGAAGCATTAGATAGACAGAGTAAAGGTAGCATGTTGTAAAAGTTGCTGGGGAGTTGATGAGATGTCTAGATATAAAAAGTTTATAGTTGGAATATTGTGCTTTTTCACAGTAGGGGCTAGTAGTTCCGCATCTGCCAATCCAAAATATTGCTTTTCATTATTTTATTCTGTTCCCAAAAGTATCGAAGCGAATATATCCCCAGGGAATGTTCAGAGGATGCGTTCTGATGTCTCGAGTATGGAGGTTAACAGTAATTATACGACTCTTCGATTAGACAGTAATCCACGCATCAGTAGATTAGTGGAGTTTTTACGATCTCAGGCCGAAGTCATCGAAAAGACCGGGTATGATCCTGCAGATTTCTGGAGATATCCGGAAATTCAATCAGCATTAAAAATATTAGGTGAGTACTTTGGGCAACTAGCCGCTGAGATGTTTCCTGATAGTGCCGGTACCATCGGAACAATGACTCGTTTTAACAAGCAATCCATAGATGCGCATAGAGATTCTGCGCCGACGGAACAGCTTGTTTTTATAATCACTATTGAAGGTAAGATTGGAACAACAATTCTCAATTTAGATTATTCGTTAAAAGAAAACACAGGTACCAATGAAATCACTGTTCTTGTAGGAGAGAATGTTGTTGGAGACAGGTCCCCGTTGCATTCTGGAGCTAGTAATCGACTTGTTCTTGTTCATCGAAGATCTTTTATTGAAAGGAACTAAGTGATTTTTAAGAGCCGAGCTAAAAAAATAATATTAGTATTTTTGTGGTTGGTTTTTTTCACCACAAATGCACATGCTCTCACCATGTGTCGGCATATGTTTAAGCCCTATTCTGTAAAAGAACTTTTGGGCTACACGGGGTACCTGCAAAATCTTGGTCCGGAGAAAACAGTACTTAAGAAAAACTTAGGTCAGGTGATGTGGTTTATACAAAACTCTACTTTTCATACGGCTTACCAAAAACGTCGAATTTTTGAAGTGGCTATAAATCATGTGCGTAATGTGGTTCAGTTTGTGGCAACACCATTTGTAATTGATGGTCCTACAAAAGGAATTGCCTACATAGGTGCATTTCCATCGAATGAATTTAAATCTATTTTAGTTGTTTTCAATTCTGGTAAGGTTGAAAAAGTTCATGCGACGCAAGAAATGATCGATGCTGCGAATCGTGAAAGATCACATGACTACTATCGAATAGATTCAGGAAATCCCTTTTACGACCGGACAGTAGAAGCAGAGGTGAATCGGCAAATCTATCGAAATGAATCGAAAGGGGATTTGGTTCTGCCTATGTAAAATCAGAATCAGGGATATTATATGAAGCGAGTTATAATTTTTTATTTTTTTGTAAGCTTGATGTGTGTAGAGAGTCATGCACTCACTATGTGCCGGCATATGTTTAAGCCCTATTCGGTGAAAGAGCTTTTGGGCTACACGGGGTATCAACTTAATAACAGGCCAAAATCTACAGTTGTTAAACAAAATTTAGGCCAGGTGATTTGGTTTCTAAAAAACTCTCCCTTTCATAGTGCTTACCAAAAACGGAAACTTTTTGAGCAAGCCGTTGAGGACGTGAGTAGCGGTGCTGATTTTATCGCCTCACCATTTGTTATTGAGGGCCCCCAAAGAGGAATTGCCTATTTAGGTACTTTTCCATCAAAAGTCTTTAGGTCCATTTTGATTATTTTTGATTCGGGTCGGATGGAAAAGATCTTCGCCACTGCGGAATTGTTAGAGGCCGCGAACCGTGAAAGGTCACGGGATTATTATCGGATAGATTCAGAAAATCCTTTTTATAGCCGTAAAGTGGAAGAGCTTGTCAATCAGCAGCTCTATAAGAGTGAGGCTATCGGGGAGCTGGCTATACCAATGTAGATATTGGTTCAGAGTTGCTTTATGAAGCGAATTTTATTTTTATATATTCTTATAGGCTTTATTTGTGTAGAGAGCCATGCGGTTTCCATATGCCGGCATGTATTTGAGCCCTATACGGTGAAGGAATTACTCGGATATTTTGGGAAGGACTTTAGGCGGCCCCCATTAGAGGATGAAATCCTTGAAAATATGAACGCGGTAATGAAGTTTATTTCTTTGCATCCAGATTTAACGGGGCGAGAGAAAAGAAAGATTTTTGAAGAGGCCGCAGCATATGTTAACGAATTCGATCATTTTATTGCCACTCCATTTAGGCTCGGTGGCAATAATCCCGGTATTGCCTATGTGGGAAGTATTTCATTAATTGAATTTAGAACTTTGCTTGTCATTTTTGATTCAGGACGAGTGGATAAGGTTCATGCCACCTCAGAAATAGTAGGGATAGCCAATGAGTATCGGGAAAACAACGAACTGTATATGGACTCTGAAAACCCTTTTTATAATACACGTATTGAGGAGGCTATAAGACATCAGCTTCTTTTACGCTGGGCCCATTAAGGGCAGGAATAAGTTCCACTAGCGATACCGCCCCAGCCCGTGACAGGATCATCAACACAAGAACTTAGGGCGCAATTGTTACTGGAAGTACCTCCACAGAGTGTGGCTTGGTCTGCGCAGTCGGCATTGCATCCATCAATAGCGTCCGGGCAGAAGGCCATATCTCCTTTACCGATGCTATCATAGGAGCAAGCATGAACTGTTTTTGCACCAGCAACCGGAAAGAAAGAGTTCTGAGAAATATGAGAGATAAAATAAGTGCTGCCACTCACTTGGATCAAAGTGGCTTTTGAAAGACTACTCATAACTTGTTTTAAAAACTTTCTTCTTCCATATTTTGCCATAGATCACTTTACTTTCTTTTGGGTTGCTGACTCTATTTTGCTTTTGATATATGCATTTTTGAATTGTAGGCCCACTCGACTTTTAAATACACGAATGAGGTAGTCCATAGAAGATTTGTCGAGGTTTCTCGTTAGTGCTTTTATGAGACGTTCCGTCTTCTCTAATTCCCTTTTTCTGTATTCGACCACTCGAGGATTTTTTGTTTCAGAGATTTTTTTGAGTTGATCGCTTTTGGATGTGATTAAACCCATGTTAACTAACATTGTCTCGACCTCCAAAGGTCGTGGTGTAGATGCTTCCACTTGGCCAAAGGCCATAAAGGAAAGTAGTGCTGAGAAAAGTAAAGGTAAGTAATACATCAATGGTCCTAATTGGTCCTCGCGACCTCATAGGCAAACGTTATGAGCATAAAACTTGGTTGTAAACTGGATTGTCTTCTTATGCTTACTTAGCACAACTAGTTATGACCTTGGTCGAGATGGCGTAAAAGGCGCTCAGGGTAGGCTACCCCTTGGATGCGGTGTGTGGAAATAAAAAAAAGAGCTCACGAGGAGCTCTTTTTTTTGCTGAATGCTAATGAGTTGGCGAAATCAGAAATAACCTTCATCGTCACCATCATCATTCATATCGTCAAAGTTATCTAACAAATCATCTTCTTCAAAATCGTCTTCCATATCATCATCCATGGAATCCTCTTGAGCATCAAAGCTTACAAATTGAGTCTCTGAATCGTCGTCAGAAGAAACAATATCATCTGTATTCACTTCGGCGAGTAAATCATCAGAAGAGTTAGTGCTTTTGTCTCTATAATCTTCCGCTTTGAAAAGGTCGGCAGATGCCACAGTTGGAGTGATCACTTCAGCACTAGTGATTTCACTCAACTCAGGGGCTTTTGGTTTAGCCGCTTTTTTTGGCTTGCTAGCAACCTTCTTTTTTGTCGTCGATTTTTTAGTTGCCGCTTTCTTAGTGGTCTTCTTTGTGGCTTTCTTTTTAGTG
>DCMZ01000002.1 GCA_002321895.1 Bdellovibrionaceae bacterium UBA1609
AATTGGCGGAATTGGCGGCATCGGCGGCGTTGGCGGAATTGGCGGAATCGGCGGAATCGGCGGCGTTGGCGGGCAAGCTCAGATTCAGATGCAAATGCAGTTGATGCAACAGCAACAACAGCAGTATCAAATCGCCATGCAAAATGCTCAAAGGCAGCAGCAGGCTCGCCTTCAAGCGACTCAGCAAATTTCTTCATTAACCACACAGATTCAGCAGCTTCAGGCACAGATTGCACAGACCTACCAAGGTCTTTACTACGGTGGTAGTTCTAGTGTTGGAGTGGGTCTCACGGGTGGGTTTAATTTAGGAGTGGGTACAAACTTGGGAGTGGGTACCAGTTTAACCACAGGTACCACTAGTAGATTTAGTACAAGTACTCCGGGAGCTTCTTTCGGCGGTCGTTAAATTAGTCATTGATATTTAATCCAAAAGTCTCGGTGGGCTGAACCCTCGAGGCTTTTTTTTGTGTCTCTTGAAATATAAAATAGCCACCAATCACTACACCGACCCAAACCCAAGGACTGATTCTCTTATCTTTCAATTCCTCAGCGGTATGGCGACTTTCCATTTCGGTGAGTGGAGAGGTGGCCCTATCACTTCTAATTGGTGGTGGGACTAAAACTATGGGGCGAATGCTTTGATTGACCGCCGGAATACAAAGGGGGCTAAAAAAGACCTTTACTTGATTGAGTCTAATATTTCCATTCAATTTGGGGCGGTCACAGCTTCCTGCGACCAACGGGACGCTCTTTGATCGTGGAATCAACTGACCTTCCAGATTGGTTTGCATCACAAGAGGTTGATGGCTATTAGAGAGAAAAACCACTTGTGCGCCAGGTAATTTAACCACCTCATCCACTTGCTCTATTGGGATAAGTTGCTTCTGATATATTATGAAGTCGTAATTTTTGATGTCATTTTGTAAATTCCAATGGACCTTTTCCAGTGAATTGTAAATTTCTAAAACTCTATTTTTAAATTTCAGGTCACTCCACCAATTTTCGGGCACTCGGGGTGAATGAATGGCCAGCTGTTGTAGCCAAGCCTCTTTTTTCTCCTTTTGAGTTTCTAGTTGGAACAGGTAAGAGTAGGTCTCCCAAAGCTGGCGAAAGGTTGTCTTTGACAGGTATTGAGGCTGGGTCGTTTCAACAATGGCCGAAAAGGATTTTCTGGCGGCCAAAGGGTTGCCTTGCTTGAGTTGAAGTAGGGCCTCTCGAAAGAGGTCGTTTACATTTTCTTCCTGTGCACTATCTCTGAGTGTTTCTAGATAATATTGTGACATTGATATGTGCTGATGAGTCCGCGACTCGAGCCAAACTTTGTACTGCAACTTTTGAGCACGATCAGCAAGGATCACAGGCTCGGCGAAACCCGTTGAAGCGAGAGTTAAAATTATGGTTAAAACACAGTAAGACGATCTATAATTCATTTATCTTCTCCATAGTAAATTTGAACGGATTTTTTTGGGGATTTAGTTTTAGGTTTGGAAGGTCTTTCACCCACTTGAGGGGGTTTGTACGGGCTGATAACAGCAAAGTAAGGGCCTTGAAATCCAAGTAGGTATTCGGTTTGCTCTTTAGTTATTAGGACTGCAAATTGATTTTCATTGCGTGGTGCTCGTACAAGCCTTGAGTTTCTGAGAATGAGTTGGCTTTTATTCTTTCCTGTAGTTCGCGAATAGAGATCCACGATGGTGTTGTCGGCCACAAGTGAGTCAATGGATAGAGCGTTTTCCAATTCTATGGCGACCAATTGATATCCCGCAGGAATCAAAGTGTCGGCACTTAAACTTAGAGGACTAGAGGTGGTGACCTCATTTTTTGGGAAGGGATCTAATATTAATATCATCATGATTAAACTCAGTCCCAGTAGCCCTATTTCTTTTTTATTTTTCATCCAAAGCTGTTTCATGGAAGGGTTTTCCTTTCAATGAAGTGCTGCCTTTCAGCTTGGATTTTTAGCGATTCCTCTTGTAGAGTTTTTAGAAACAGAATCATGCTGGTTACCAAACTGATGGCTATGAGAAATTCGATCACTAAAAAGCCTTTGTTAGTTGTGGGATCCATTTGCCTTCCTTTTTAATTTGAGAGACTTCGCATTGATGTCGAATCCATCCTTTGAATGGAAAGAGTCTTTTCACGATCTTGCCCATGGGGCTGCTGTACTCCCAAGTCATAGTAAGGTTTTGGGCGGATTCAAAATCATCGACTCGGTGGTACTCAGGTGCCACCGACCAAAAGGGTTTGCCTTCGATAGATAGGGGAATCGCTGAGAGCTGTATGGGTCGAATTTGCTTTGATTGGTTAAACTCTCTTAAGGTGTCCTGCCGAGCCATTTGGTTTTCTAGATGGGCTTGTTGAATTGCAATTTGCTGTTTCCCTTTTATAGCTAGCTGCTGCGCCTTTATTTTTAGTAATTTTTGCTGAGCTCGAGAGAATAAGGGCATATTGCCCGCCGCTAGAGCAGCGATGCTAATTCCCTGCCACTTAATAAATGATCGGTTTAGCTTTTTTGCCTTTTTGTTATAGGACTGCACTCTTAAGATCTGCTTGTTAATGGATTTTTGTATGGAAGACAGAGACTCTATGCATCGATTTTGCCCGAGCCATTGTTGGTGAACCCATCCGCTGAGGTTTCCTATAAAGAGGAAAGTCATGATGAGGAGTTGGAAGAAGACTACTGTGTATACCATTTCCAGTCCTTTTTCCCATAAACTTGAGCGCGATGAAGTTTTAGCTGTTCCGAAAAATTTAACGCCTTTATAAATTTAAACTCACTGTTGTACTTCAAAGTCACTTGAGACTGAATTTGCCGAGGACTGACATCTGTTTGCTCAATGTGCAGCGAGGTCCAAGGTAAGGCTTGTGCCATTTTCGATTGAAACTGCGCTTCGCATTCCTTCGCTTTCGGTGCAGTGGCCTCTAGACAGAGCAACCATTGCCCCGAATAGTGAACAAAGAGAATTCGAGATAAGGTAGCTAACGCGAGTGCCAGTAGTAGAGCAAGGGCGGCCATCAAGAGTCCGCCTCCTACGAGAAACTCTAAAGTCGCCTGGCCGGCTTCTTCTTGGGAAAGCCGGAACAGTCTACTTGTCTTTGTTGGTGGCATGATTTGAGAACTCACTCATATCTTGTTCACGATATAGCCGCTTGGAGGGGGCCTTGGGTCTTAAATCTTCGGTCTTTTCGCCCCTGAGTGCATTCACCACATTAGCGAGCTGAGTATTTACCCCCGACTGTAGTAGCTTAACCATTCCGATGGTGGCCACGCCCATAAGTGCGACCAATATTAGATATTCTATGACCCCTTGGCCCTTTTGATTTCCAAGCATTGAATCCTCCTTTTGGTTAAAAGGAGTGCAAAGTTCAAATAGAGATCAAATGGCCTCACTTTTTAGTGGGCATTAAGAAATTCGGAATCCGGACTTATTTTGATTTATTTCTTTTTACGGGGTGGTTTCGCCTTTTTCTCGTGCTTTCGCTCTACCCAATGGCTGTGTACGATCTCGTAGGCTTCTTTTTGTAGATCATGCTCGAACACGAATTTATAAAAGGCCGCAATTTCAGGGCTTTTTCGAAACTTTTTGGGGCTGCTCGGGATATTTTCCGTCGTTGAAAAACTAATGCTTCCATCTTGTGAGACTTTTACTTTTCCGGACATGAGCGCACCTCTTAACTGTTTGAATAGCCTAGATTTACTGCACTTCCACCACCGGGTCAAATTATAGCTCCTATTTATATTGGCCGTGATTTTTGCCAAGAGGCCTTGTAGGATGGCCGCAATTGCCAGAACATCCATTATTTTTGTGACTTGGGGGCCCAATGCCGATCATTGATGGAAAATCCGTAGCGGAAAAAGTGAAACAACAAATTGCCGACCAGGTGGCTGAATTTGCTAAAGAAAAAGGTCGGCCGCCCTGTTTGGGGGTCATCTTGGTAGGAGAGGATCCTGCCAGTCAGGTGTATGTCCGGAATAAGCACCGAACTTGTGAGCGAGTGGGCATGACTTCAAAGCAAGTGGTTCTTCCCGAAAGTACAAGTCGTGAGGAGCTCAAGGAAGCTGTTATGGCAATGAATAACGATCTGACTGTGGATGGTTATCTTGTTCAGTTGCCTCTGCCCAAACATTTGGATGGAGAAGAGGTAAAGTCATGGGTAGATCCGAAGAAGGATGCCGATGGCCTCACTCCTGAAAATTTGGGACTTCTCGTTGCTGGGACTCCTCGTGTGGTGTCATGTACTCCTTTGGGAGTTATGGAGCTAATAAAAGATGTGGGTTATGATTTAACCGGCAAAAAAGCCGTGGTCGTGGGGCGCAGTCAAATTGTGGGTACGCCAATGAGTTTGTTGCTTACTCAGGCCAATGCCACAGTCACCGTATGTCACTCAAAGACGGTGGACTTAGAGGCTCATACCAAAGAGGCGGATGTGGTAGTTGTGGCCGCAGGTCGCCCGCAAATGCTCGGCAAGAGTGCTTTTAAGACAGGCGCTTTGGTTATTGATGTGGGCATCCATCGTACCGAACAGGGGCTTTGCGGAGACGTTAAATTTGATGAAGTCAAAGATCATGTTGGCTTTATTACACCTGTTCCGGGAGGAGTGGGGCCAATGACGATAGCAATGCTTTTGCAGAACACCTTACGGCTAGCCGTCATCGGAGTCGAAAAGTAGTAAAAATGTACATCTCTCGTAGATCCTAAATCCATAAAAAATCTTCACATTGTTTTGAGGGTCCTGTGGCTATTCGGGACTTTAGTGATCAATTCAGGTTATATACAAGTATATAACAGTGTATATATTTAAGAATATTTTGACATAGTATACATAATAGTACATACTAATATACATGAGTGAGATTAAAAGAATCAGTTTGATGATCGGAGAAGAGCAGCACGAGGCTGTTATGGAAAGAGGCCTCAATTTAAGCGGCCTGGTTCGAGATCTGCTGAATGATTATTTGAGTGAAAATAAAATCGTAATCGCAGTGAGTGACGAAACTAAGCAAGTTTATGATCAAGTGGTTTCAAACTCAGGAGCGAGTGACGAGGATTTAGAGCCCTATTTAATGGAGGCTCTAAAAGGACTATTAGAGGAGCGTATCCAATCTATGGAAAAGCTTCGAAAGAAACTCATTAAGAAAGGAGGTAGAAGGTGACAATGTTAATGATGCGACTGTTTTACGGTCTGTATTTCTTGGGAATGGCTGTTTTGGCCTATCATACTTTGTCATTGATGATCTTTCAGCCCAACTCTAGATCAATTAAGGAAGTTGGGATGAAGATTCTACTGATTCCAGTTTGGCCATTGGCTCTATTTAGCCAGGCTGGACGCAACACACTTATGAAAATTACGAGGAGGCTATAGTGACTAGATATTTAAAGCCATTGGCTGGAGCGATTGTACTAATGATTTTTGCAAGCGGTATTGCCGGATGTGGATTTTCAATTGTAGACACAGGTCATAGAGGAATTAAAACTCGATTTGGTAAAGTGGTGTCTGAACCTTTGCCAGAGGGATTCTACTTCCACAACCCATTTACAACGAAAATCATTGAAATGGATATTCGAGTGCAAAAGTGGTCTCGCAAGACACTTGGGTATACAAAGGATATTCAAAATGTAGAGGTGAATTTCACGGTGAACTATCAGCCGGATCCCACGCACATGGCCAATTTCTACAAAGAGGTTGGACAAGATTGGGATGCTAAACTTTTACCACAAATCATTGAAGGTAAAATCAAGGAGATCATTGGACAGTACGATGCCGTAAAGTTGGTTTCTGATCGACAAGATGCCACGGCAAAAATGTTAGAGCAAATTAGAATGGCCATGGAGGCCGCTCATATACAGATGGTGAACTTTGAGATTACAAATCTAGATTACAATGATGCTTTTGAGAATGCCGTTGAGGCTAAAGTTGTGGCGATTCAGAATGCCGAAGAGTCGAAAAACAAGACCGTTCGGATTCGTGAAGAGGCCGAGCAGCAAATTATAGCGGCCAAAGCGGAAGCTGAAAGTATGAGAATTCGCGCCAGAGCATTGTCTCAGAACAAGAGTCTTGTGGAGTATGAGGCCGTGCAAAAGTGGGATGGGAAGTTGCCCGAATATATGATGGGCGGTTCGGTTCCCTTTATAAAAATTAAGTGATTTGAAGACTCTTTGTTAGTCGTCGTTCCGTTACTAATACCTTGGCGGGCCCTTTCCCGGGGCTCGCCTTTTTTATTTCCAGTAAGGGTTATAAATGACGGGGTCGTTGGGATCTTCGATAAATGTATAGGGTACAATGGGCATATCATAGCGTTGTGGGTTCAAGCTGATTAAGGAAAGTCCAATATACTTTAAAGTGTTTTCTAGAACATTACATTGCGAGGCCGAGGCATTTCGGTTGAGTACTGCCTTAAAACCATTATTGAAGGTTCGGGTGGGGTCAAATTTACGATATCGTTTACCGTAGTGTTTTTCTAATTCATTAAAGCATGACCGAACTTCATTATACCCCGTTTTTCTGATGCAGGAATTCACTCGGGAAAGTGCGCGCCCCACAGTTTTGTTGGCCACGTTGGTATCCACACAATTATCCGGATCCACAGTATCATCGCAACTCAATCTTAGAGCGGCCATGGGTTCTCCATCGTGATAGGCTTGGTAGAGATATTCGGGACGATTGTTAAAAAGTCGATTAATGCTCTTTACCAAGCGACTGGCAAGCAGAGTCGATGGGTAGAAGTATCTGCGGTCATCTTTTATGTCTAATTCTCTTTTTGAACTTAAGGGGTATATATGAACTTTATCAGCTGTATAAAGAGGGGAATACTTTAGTAGTTGACGACCTAAATTATGTCCAGTGCCTGTAATGAGTTGGTAAGGGCCAGAAGCCGACTCCGTGGCATTCACTTCGATGGGGAATACACCATGCTGGGTGGTGAACGGCAGTGACTCATTAAATACTATATTCATAAGGGTGGGGGGCACATCTTGATCCTCAAAGATCTCTTTTACAAAGGGATAGAAGGCGGCAATTGTTTCTAAATGGGCTATGGCTGATTTTTTCGAAGAGGACATCTTGAGGCCTTGGCAGTCCTCATCGCTGCGCATGCCCATAGCACATTGATAAGCTTTACGGTTAACGGTCTTGCCAGAGCAAATTTTAAAGTTTCCACTGTTTGTGGTTAAGACCTTTAAGTAGCCTTGTACTTCCGGTGTGGATTCCAGTTCAATGATCCGGTTCATATGTTTGTCGGCTTGGGTTTCCTCGCGATCACTCCAGTCCAGATTGAATATATTAAGTAAAGGCTGATCGGATTCGTCCTCAATTCTTTCAATGCGGTCGGTGGGTAAAGAATCTGCTTTCGCGATATCTTCATCTGTTTCATCGCTCTCAATAGGATCGGGCGAAGGGGTGGCGTCATGGTTTTCATCTGTGATTTCATTGGGACTATCATCTTCAGTCCCCTCTTGTTGGCGAGATCCATTTTGTTGTTCTTCTTGCTCTCTAAGTCGTTGTTGTTCTTCTCGAGCTTCTTTTTCTTTTTGCAGACGCTCTTTTCGTTCTTCCCATTGGGCTTGAGCGTACTCACGGATATCTGAAAAGAAATCACTGGCACGTTCTCGCCACTTGCGAGGTTCATTGGTTTCCTCTTCATCTTCCTGGAAAGAAGATGTGGTGGAAATTTGAATGGACTCAGAGACTTCATTGTTATCGGGATTTAAATCTATAGAAATGGAAACCGGGTCCGTGTCCTGTTCAGATTGAGGCTGAGTGTGGAGAAAATCGGTGTAATCTAGTTCGGCAAAACCGATAACATCTTCGCTGATCTGACTTTTACCATTTGTTTCGTCGGCCTCCAGAGATTCTATATAGACTCTACCGGGAAGTGACTTTCGGGTTTGCTCGTTATTTGCATCCGTGTCGTCCTGTTCGGAATCTTCTGAACGGGTAACTCTCGGTGTGCGAATAGAAAGTTGTTTATCGTTGGATAAAGGAATTTTAACTTCAGTGGAAGAGGGGCCAAACGGCATAGAGATAGTTCGTTGTAAGACCGGTAGATCTTTATCAATGTTCTGTAGTGACTCAACCACCTCACTGGATTCTTCGGGTCGAACTTCAGCTCGCTGGGACTTCCAATAGACCGAACGCTGAGTATAGAGAAATGGAGCTTTAGCTATGGTCTTGTAAGTTTGGTCGGCTTGTTTCTCATACTGGCCAACAATGTAGGAAATGGTTTGGCATTTATCTCCTGTGCGAGCAGTACATTGAGCACTTAGGCCATAAGAATGAGGGGAGTCAGTGCTTTGCGAGCTGTACTGAATATCCTCTTCTCCATTTCTTAGAGTTGTGAGGTTGGAGAGAAATTGGATATCCGGGGTGTCCGCATTTTTAAAACTAACGGTAACAAAAAAGTATTTGATGGATTCCGAGTCTTGCATGGAGAAAATTGGAGTTTTGTTTTTATCCAAGGGTTTCAGGTCGATGTTTTTAATGGACCGTGCTAGCTCCACATCGGAAAGGCTATCCATGGTGTTTTGCATTTGCGTGAGACGTTCCGCTTGGGCGCTATCTGTTTGAACATAAGAGGGGGGCTCTATAGCGCGATAATCTTCCAGGGTGAGTTTTTCTGCAAGAGGGTTATCCTTCACCTCATTCACAAAAGTCTTTGATCCCTTGGGTGGACTTAGTTTTTTCGCACAGGCGCTTAAGCTCAGCGCTGCTAAGCCTAAAAACAAAAGAATAAAAAGTCTTCCTGTGGATTTCATCAGTGTTTTATAGGAGCAATCCCAGTGCCGCACTCATCTGGCAAATAGGGCCTAACCTGCTGAAAGTAGGTAATTTTTACTGTTCACAACTCAGTCAGACCGCCCCATTTTGTCAGTCTCAGGGTGCGCCGCATCTCAAAAAGGTGCCTGGCACCTTTTAGTGATATCAGGTAATTACAAGGTTCAATTTCTACAGGAGATCCTATGGGTGATATCAAGCGGACCCCGCTGGCAGAATTGCATGAAAAGCACGGGGCAAAAATGGTGGATTTTGCGGGCTGGTGGATGCCAGTACAATTCAAAGGCCTTAAAGAAGAGCATTTGTTAGTACGGGAAAAGGTGGGACTTTTTGATGTTTCCCACATGGGAGAAATTCGAGTGAAGGGTCCTCAATCACTACCCACCATTCAGTGGCTGCTTTCTAATGACGCCAGTGTGTTAACCAAGGGGAAGGCCCAATACACGCTTTTGACCAATCATGAGGGCGGTATCGTGGACGACTTAATTGTCTACTGTATTGAGCCGGAAGAGGATTATTTACTTTGTGTGAACGCCGCTAATATCGAAAAGGATTTTCAGTGGATCTTGGAGAATAATAAAGGTGCCGATATCACCAATGAAAGTGAAGACTGGGCACAGATAGCTATTCAGGGGCCCAAAGGTGTGGAGCTGACCAGCGCTGTGTTCGGCGAAGATCTTTCCAGCATTGAGAGTTTTAGTTTTGCTGCAAAAACTTTTGCCGGCGTGGAGACCTGGGTGGCTCGCACGGGGTACACTGGCGAGGATGGTTTTGAGGTGTTTGTTCCTAAGGCCCAGGCGGCTGAGCTCTGGACAGCGCTTTTAGAAAAGGGAGCTCCCATGGGAGTGGAGCCCATTGGTTTGGGAGCCAGAGATACCCTCCGGACGGAGAAGAAATACCCTCTCTATGGCCATGAAATTAATGATTCGACCAATCCCTATGAAGCCGGTTTGGGTTGGGTGACAAAAGTGAATGCAAAAGACTTTGTGGGTAAGTCCAAAATTGTGGAGCAGAAGGAGCAAGGGCTCGCCCGAAAGTTGGTGGGTTTTAAAATGCTGGATCGTGGGATCGCTCGGCAGGGCTACCAGTTGTTATCCTTTGACAATAAGGAATTGGGCGAGGTAACCAGTGGTACTCCTTCACCTTCATTGAACGAGAATATCGGCATTGGCTATGTGCTCAAAGAGTACGCAGAGCTGGGAACTGAAATTTTAGTGCAAGTGAGGGCTAGGCAGCTGAAAGCGCAAGTGGTACAAACACCCTTTGTGAAATAACAAAATATTGATGAGGTTGGTCATGAGAGTTCCAGAGGAAAACTATTATACAAAAGATCACGAGTGGGCCTATGTGGATGAGAACACTGTCACTGTGGGTATCACTGAGTACGCGCAGGAATCTTTGGGCGAAGTGGTATATTGCGAATTGCCGGAAGAAGGGCAAAAAGTCACTCAAAACGAGCCTTTTGGGGTTGTAGAGTCTGTTAAGGCTGTAAGTGATCTATTGGCGCCTGTTTCAGGTACTGTTATTGAAGTGAACGATGGTTTGGGTGACAACCCGGGTCCAATTAACGACGACCCCCAGAATGATGGGTGGCTGATCCGTATAGAAATGGACTCAGAGAAAGAATTAGCTAATTTAATGCGGGCTCCAGATTATAAAAAATTAATTTCTGAAGCTCAGTCCTAGACAAGTCGGGCAGAATCCACTAGTTTTGTCCGGTCTTCATATGTATGTGCCCACGTGGTGGAATTGGCAGACACGCTAGACTTAGGATCTAGTGCCGAGAGGCGTGGGGGTTCGACTCCCTCCGTGGGCACCAAATAAATAAAGCAGGCTATAAGCCTGCTTTTTTATTTTGCCCTTTAGGGGTGGAAATGGTGGAGGACGAGCTCGCCCAGTTGGTTGTGGATGGCGATGTCCCAACGGGGGCGGCCCACCCTTTGGGGGTTCTCCTGCATGGCTGAGATGATGACTTGCTTTCCAGAGGACGTCATAAAGTAACCCGCATCTCCGGCGGCGCGCGACGTGCTGCCAGTCTTATGAAAGAAAAACACCTCTTCGGGAAACCGCTTATTCAATTGATTGTTGTATCTTTGTTTTTCCAAAACGGAATGCAAATGTCGGTTAGACTCTTCAGACAACAACCAAAGTGCTCGCTGTCGCTTTAAAAAACGGTAAAGAATTCCCAGATCCCTGCTTGTAGAAATATTTCGAATGCTAAGGCCAGGCTCCGGGTCTACGAGGGCGTACATCTTTCGATGCACTTGTGTGTTGGTCATGCCCAGTTGTTTAGCCACGGTGTTGATAAAATCCTTACTGAGTAAATCCATAAACTGGTTCGTAGCAATGTTATTGGACCGTGCGAGCATAGCCTCTAAAAGTTGGGCGACGGTTTGCTTTTTGCCAATGGCCCATTCGTCGCAACCATAAAACTGGCACTCGTCATCAGCGTTGGATTGAGAGATGGTCACTTCGTCTGTTAAGCGTAGGCCATTGAGATCTATCTTTCTAAGGGCTGTCACCGCAATGAGTATCTTTATTGTAGATGCAGGGTAAATGGTTTTGTCTGGATTGAAATGATCTTCACACTCCAAGGTCCCACTGGAATTAAAAACACTCACAGAAAAGCCCACATCAGAGCCACGGTTGAGAGGGGCCTGGGCTAAGTTTTGAAGTTCGGAATTGAGTCCACAGGAAGAAGCTCCCATAGCCATTGGGGAAAAAGATAAACCAATAAATAACATTAACGACTTAAGCATACCTCATTGTTGAGTCTTAAGTGCGATTGATCAACTGAATTTGATTTTTCTGGATTACAGTAAATTGATGCGTTTTGCGTAGTCCACAAGAGGTTTAAATGGAGAGGCCCATTTTCCACTTTTACTTCTACGAACTAAGCTGTTTGCAGCTAACATCAGAATACAAACCAAGCCAATGCCAACCGCGGAGAGCTCAGGGTTTTGATACATCTGTGCGCCAATGAAGATCAATATAAGCGAACTAAATGTGTACACACTGGCTTTAATCTTAAAATGGGTTTCCTCATCAGGAAGGACCTTAAGTAAACTCATGGCTACTAAAAGATAGAAAAACCAGTTAACGACAACAAACATGGTCACTAGAGATTCAAAACTGCCGGCCAAGATAAAAGCACTTGTAATAAATAGCTGCAATGAAAGCGCATTATTGGGGGACGTATGGATTCGATTCAGCCGCCCGTAACGACGAAACAGAAAACCGTCCTCCGAGAGTTTGGCTGTAATGCGAGGGCCGATCAAGACGGCGGCATGTCCTGTGGTTAGCAAACCAATAACTGTAAGTAACAGTGTTATATTCTTTCCAACAGCTCCAAAACTCATTTCATTGAGTAAAACGGCGATATTGGGTGTTTCTGCTATGAGATCGGGTGGTACAAACAGTATGGCACAAACATTAATTACCAAGTAAAGAGCAAAGATCACAAAGGTGCCTGCAAATAAGCAGCAGCGAATGCGCTTCTTGCCCTTCTTCACTTCATCTGTAACAAAGGTCAGAGTATTGAACCCTTCAAAGCTCCACAAGATGGCTGCAAAAGCTAATAGGCCGAAATGTAGGCCATTGAACTCAGGCCACTGATTCATTTGTTGAAGAGGGGAAAGTGTAGGGCGACTGGAAATAAAAATGAGGCCGAGAACCATTGCCAGAATGGTTAGTATTTGAAATAGCACAAGAGTGGTTTGGATCTTTCCTGCAGCACGAATGCCACGATAGTTCAGAATAGTTAAAATAGCGGCTGAAATTAAAGCGCCGAGTTTAACACTGATCGTAGAGATATTGGGATCGAAGTAACTTAAGTGACTGGCTAAATATAAACACATGCCCGCGATCATAGTTGGGCACAGTACAAGTAGGCTGAGCCATCCGTATACAGCAGCAACACCTCTCCCATGACCTTTTTTAAGGTATACGTACTGACCACCACCTTCTGGTAGCAATTCACCAAGGCGGCCATAGATATCAGCGCCGAGCAGGCAAAGCAGAGCGCCAAGTCCCCAAAGGGCGGCCACCACTCCCAGATGAGTGGAAAACTTAGCCACCATCGAAGGAGCAAAAAAGATTCCCGTACCGAGTACGCTACCAATTATGATAGCCACTGACGGAAGGGAACCGATTGTCTTTTTATCCATCGACACCGCGGAACTACTTTCTTCTCTTATAAACTAAAAGATGATTGGCATAAGATTTACATTCTCTTTTTGTTGCCGTCCCACAAGCATTTGTAGGTGTGTCATCTGCGGGAGCTCCACGTCCTGTACCCATTGTTGGGCCCGTAAGGTGGCTGGCATAGCCGTACCTAAATGGAAGCAGACCTTTCCAGGTCACACCAAGTAAATTAGATTTTACGGAGTCACAGACTTTATTATCACCACGGAGCTTTTTAAGCTGCGATTGTGCCTTTTTATCGCTGGAGTCACAAATACCCTGATCAAAAGCCGATTGAAGTTCTGGCTGTTGAAAGTTCTTCATAATACTGTAACTCAAATTGGGGATTGTGTATTGCCCGAACAGCACTCGATCCCATTCATTGTCAGAAAATTCATTGTCCTTGAGACCGGAATCAGTTTGCACCACATAGTCGACATTTTCCGTTACTAGGGCGTTAACCACTTTAAAGAGGTCTTTCAAATAGGGAGCATAACTGGCCGCTTTATAAAAAGCGGTATCGAAATTTTGAGCTTCTAAGTGGTCAATCACCCTGCGATCTTGTTTGTAACCAGGTAATCCATCATATTCATCAGGACCTAAATTTTGCTGAAAATAATAAAGGGAGGCTTCTGAACCGTTGGGTTTTAAGTAATCAATCCGAACTCCTCGATGTGAGTTTTCATCTTCATAGAGTTCGCCGGATTCAGTGACATCCAGATAGGCGATGTTTTCAATCTTGTAACCAATGGAAACTAAACCAACCGCAGCCACTGTAACAACTCCATGTTGCTTGAGTTGTTGGGCCATAGACCGAGTTACAAAGTAACTTCTGTAAGGTAACGACATAAATGCCTTACCCAGTTCGTTGGCATATTGGATCAAGTCTTCTTTTTTATCGACCTGTGGAAGTCGACCCACATCTTCCAATCCCACTAAATAGAGTTTTTCAAGGTTCGGGAAAAACAAGTTGGGATAAACCGAGTCGGGTCCACCAAAAAGATAGATTACACTTTTTGAGTTTTGACTCACCTCTGGCAATTCGGATTCTACAAAACGAGTGATCTGATTTTGTTTCGCAGGAGAGAGTCGATTGACTACGGTGTAACGATTAGCGCTCCAGTACTTAAAAGTGTTTTTACTCATGAAATCTGAAATTAAAAAATCTCTGGATTCGTTGGTAGGGTAGCCGCTTTCAATGTCGCCGGATAAAGCCATAACAGTGGTGTGTTCTATTCCAGCGTAGGCGATACTGTTACAAAGTAAAAACAGAAGACCCAATAGGTGACTTGGATAAATCGATTTCTTTTGACGAGTTAGGGGAGTGGGGTTCATGGCTCTTGCTCGCTTTTTATATGTTGTGGGTAGGTTTGGTTGTGAGATATTAAACATGACTACGTACGTCAACTTCTCGCCGGGATAGTGCTAAATCTTCACGGTTTTGAAGCTTCCATTGGAATTATTTCGAAAGTCACAATTTAAAAAAAATTACATCACTTTATGGAAGCTGGATGTACTCCTTTACAGTTTAAGTAGAGACTAATATGATCCGCCGCAATATGAAATTATCTAATATGTTATCCCTAGTGAGTGTACTGGTCGGTCATCATGCTTTGGCCACTGAAAAGGTCGTTGTTAGCGATCTAGATACCAATACCCCAGTGATTGAGTCCCTGTCTCATCCCTCATGTTTGATCCCCATTCAGCAAATGGGTTTAGAGCTCAAGGATCTCTACAATCAATTCGATGGATCTGATCCTAAGTATTTACAACGCAATGATGCCCCTCTGGAGGCAGGTCAAAAATACACCGTGCTTGATGAGTTTAGATTTCGTTATATCGTAGGTGACTTTAATACTCTTGAAGAGAATGAGGCCGGTCAAAAAATTTGCCGAGGCGTACAAGAGGTCAATCCAAAGTTAGATCTCATCCCAGAGCTTTCCGACGGCGATCAAATGATGAGGTATCTCTCGTCAGTGGGCCGGTTTGAAACCGATCCGTTAGATAAGCCGGGAATCGTAAAGTTTAGAGGACGTAACTATTGTATAGGGCAAACGTTAAATCTTTGCGATGCAAAAAAAGTGGATGGTGGTGTGGCCTTAAAGTTAGTGGCTAAATTCATTACCTCCTCCAAGCATGAAGTGACAAAGTCCATGGGAAAACTTGGAATTGTTGATGGGTTAGTGGATTATGAGAAAAAGGGATATGTTTACTATGCGCCCGTGAATCGAATCGCTCAAAGAGCTTGGGATTTCTATAGATTTTTAGACCCAAATGTTCAAGATTTACAAAGAGGTCGACTCTATAACGAAGAGGATCATCAAAGAGACTTAATCACAGGGGGAGGTAAGGGGAAGAACCGTACTATCTTCAGTGTGGGTAGGATTTTGATGCCCAACTTTATGTACTTTACAGGTCTTCCGAGTCCTACAAATCCAAAGGGATTCTATATGGATGGAAATGGAATTCATGAGAAAACAACGGCCGTGGGTCAGGAAATGAAGGATTTCTTAGGGGCTCCGGTGAGTGTCGGTTGTATTCGATTGAATGATTTTGGTTCTAAATTCACTCGATGGTTTATCCCGCGGGGAGCCAGGTTTTTTATTCACTACCAGCATGAGAACTACAAAACTTTTGCTTCCGACGAGTTGATCGAAGCCACGGCCCGGAAGTAGTGGGTTTAAAAATAGTTAAAGAGTTTCAAATTAACAGATTTATGGCCTTCGTTATTTTGGAAGCTAACTCCTAGGGACCAATTGGTTGTTATTGTACTTCTAAGCTCTGCTAAGCCAGATCGGTAAACCTCGCGTTGATCGCCCAAATAGAAGTAGTGTTTGTATTGGAGTATTGATTTTGTATTTAAGCTCCAGTGATACAACAGTCCTACATCTGGCCCAACTCCCGCCAGAAAATCGGATCCGGGTAGATGGCGGCTCCATTTTAGTTCGGTAGTGATAAGTCCGTAGATCAAAAGATCTTCTTGAGAAGTGAGTGCGTAGGTTCTGCCTGAGGCCAGCTCTATACCGAATAGATCGCAAGCGGAAAGGCAGTTCTCGTCAATTCGCCTTTCATGGCCAAATATCATTTTCCAAGATTTGTTGGGTTGATAATAAGAGTAGGCAGGAAGGGCAATCACCTCAAGAGCGGCAAAGGAGTCTAAAATAAATTCGTTTTGCTCCTCCCAATAGGTCCCTTCGATATGAAAGAATCCTACTCCTGCATTTCGCATATAACCCACTTCACCATCCAACACATCATGGAGTGCGAACCTCATGTCGAATCCCAGTCCAAAATGCCCGAGTGTGTCCGTGCGCCCGACCAAGCCCCAGCGAGCGGATTCATGGCCCCGATCCGGTTGAGCCTGTTCGGGCAAAGGGATCTGAAGGGATAGTGTTTCTAGAGGATTTCGAGCTCGAAGCTGCAATAGTTTAAACTTAGCCTTCAGGCTTGGACTTTCCTTTTCGTAGTAATCGTCGGGGTTGATGAGTTCAATAAAGTCCAATCCGGCATCGAGCATATCTCGTTGCTGAGACTCGGAGAATGTCGAAAGTGCAGAGGTATTCACTTTATTAGAGGCCAAATCTTTCACCCATTCCGCTTGGTCGGGGTTGAGTTTATCCAGCCGGGCAAAGACTTGTGTTCGTATGGAAGGCCGGTAGTCGACCGCTTTTACTAACCCTGGTACTTTCGCAAGAGCTCTTACGGTATCACCAGGTATCATCCAAAACGGCACCTTATCCATGACTTGTATTCTTGGTACAGCGGCTTGCAAACCTCTTAAGACGTAATAGGCACAGTTTTCGGTAAGGAAATAATAGTCATAAGGAGAGTTTCCCAACTCCCAAAGTTGATCCATTAGATCATCCACCTCAGTTTGATTCAGGTCTAAGTGGTAGGTCCAAATATCACGAGCTTCATAATCGTTGTACTCTCTGACTTTAAAATAATAAGGCACTGAACTGAATGTTCCAGGAAAGAATCCTGCCAGTCCTCCGACGGCATACCAAATGGGATTCACCCCATCGGGTATATTTGAAGCGTAGTTTATACCGCGGTCGAGTAATTCTGTCTTTTTAGAGTGGTCATTCAGATTTTTATTGCTGGAAACTTTAATAAGAGTGTGTCCAAATGCGGAAGATGGCGAGTTCACGTTGTAAGAGGAAAAGGATATCCCGATGGATTTGGCATTATGCTTATCAATGTAGAGGTCATAGAGTTCACAGTTGGCTGGGCTTTCTGTAGGCGCAAACCCTTTTAAATTTCGTTTTAACCATTTGAAACGAAATGGAAATCGACACCGAGGATGTTGATCGACTTTATAGGAATTTTGATGGGCTTCGTTAAATAGCTGAACAAGAGCCTGAAGTTCTTTTTTAGGATGAGTTCGGCCTTCCGGATGTGCGTAAAACTTTGGAGAGGTGGCTAGCCCCTTATATCCACCCCAGGTGGAGGGTTGATAATGCATAAGGAACAACCATTGTTCACTTTTAGCCAGTGATTCTATAGTGTCCGGCCTAGATTCAAGGGCAAAGGCATTCCAATTTAGCAGTAAAAAAAGAAGCCCCAGCAATGGCTGAGGCTTCTGTATGCGAAAACTCATGTAGAGAATTATTATCCTAAGTCTACATTTGTGCAAGATTGAGAAAGTTCTTTGTCTCTAAGCAACACGTTCACAACGCTATCCGTAATTTGCATAGGCTGAACTCTTTCATTAGGAAAGATAGTGGAGAAGTTAGCTTTCATTGTGCGGCCAAAATGTTCAGAATTTTGGCAGCCCAAAAGCTGACTTAAAGTGGCAACGCTTTCGCCGCTTCCACGAGCCATATCAGAGGCTAATGTCACTTTGTTTGTTTTAACAAACTGATCTACATTCCAAGCCCATTCTTTGTGACCAGGATCTGTACAGTTTGAGGTTCCGAAAGTGATTCCAACGATTGTAGATTCGATACCATAGATATTGTTAGTGGTAGCAGCAAATACTTGATTGCCGTCTTTACCCATAACAATAGAACCTAATCCACATCCAGCAAGACCATACTTTCTTTCGAAAGTAGCTTCTTTGTCCATCATCATTTCTTTTTTGTGTTTGTGGCCTTTATGACCTTTATGTCCTTTGTGACCTTTTTTTCCTTTAGCGTTCGCAGAAAGAGAAACAGCAAGCAATGCAGTCACTACAATTGAGAGTACTTTAACTAAATTCATTTTCATTTTATCCCCCAATTACGAAAGTTCGTTACAGCCGATTTTGTTAGTAACAATGACTTCTTCTACTTTGCGGCTTGTTTCTTCAGTAGAACGTCCTTCTTCAAAAATATCGTTGAAATGAGTCTTTAAAGTGTCGGCCAATACATTTGCATTTTCGCACTTATAGATTCCAGAAAGGTTAGTGATTGTTTCACCGCTACCACGGCTAACATCTTTCATAAAAGCAACATGGTTGATAGAGATATAAACGGCAGCCATCTCTTGTGCGCTTTCAACACAGCCGGAAGTTCCAGATGTAACAGCAGAAGTTTGAGATGCTGATTTATTTGTAATGTGTTGGAAAATCTGTGGGATTTTACCGGGTTTGTTTTCGAAAATTTGTGTGCCTAGACCACAACCGGCCATACCGTAACCAAAACTGTCTTGTGCCATTGCAATGCTTCCTAGGGAAGCGATAGCGGCAACAAGTACAACATGTGCAATTGTCTTCATTCCATCCTCCTGAACGACTTTGTTAATTTGATTATTACATTCACTCAAAAATATGGGAAATAAGCAAGTAACGTCGGAGAGTTACAAAAGACTAGACCTCAATGGGGGCCTATGATCTACTCGATTTTCAATGGTACTTTTTAAGTTTTCAAATATCAGTGAAAAGCTAATAAACTTAATTTTCTTTTCATGGATTGTTCTAGCGACGAGTGCTTGCACCAATGTGTTTCTACAGCCTTCTCGAGGTAAATTTACCGACCCTCATCGTTTTAATATTCAGTTTGCAGAGAAACAGCTTCATGTAAATAAGGATGTCCGGCTCACTTACTGGCATTTTCCAGCTCAAAGATGGGAAGAAGGGGAGAGAAGTCTCGTAAAGCCTAGAGCGATGCTCTTACATTTTCACGGCAATGCACAAAACATTAGCAGTCATTTCCGAGGAATGATGTGGGCGCTGCCTGTTGGTCTGGATGTAGTGACCTTTGATTATCAAGGCTACGGCTCTTCTTCCGGCACCAAAGACATCGATAGTGCCTTTTCTGATTCTCTGATGATGTTGAAATGGGCTGAAACAGAGGCCGAAAAGAAAAATCTTCCGCTGATAGTTTACGGTCAAAGCCTAGGCGGGAGTTTATTGCTGAAGGCCTTAGAAAATTATCGGCCCAAAAATCTTAAGCTAGTGGTAGTGGAGAGCTCTTTTTCAGATTATGGAACTGTAGCGCGGGAAGCACTCTCAAGAAATTGGTTCACCTATATTTTGCAACCACTCACATATTTTTTGATTTCAAATGAATACTCTATAGATAGAAACAGAGTAAAAGAAATTGCACCGGTGCCCGTCATATTAATTTACGGCGATCAGGATTCTATAGTGGAAGTGTCGCATGGCAAAAGACTATATAAGTATTTAGCCGACCCGAAAGAACTGTGGATTCACTCCAACCCTGGCCATATCAACGGGATGTTTGTGGAGCAGGGTAAATACAAAAAGCGACTCATAGAAAAAATGAATCAACTTTTTTAGACCCTACCAGCCGAACCCTAATCGCAAACCAAGTGTTTCCTGGGTGTCTTCAAGAGATTCATTCCATTCAATATTAATGGCGTTGTATTCCAATCCTAGTAAAAATCCAGGGCCGTAGGTGCTAACTCCGAGAGATACTGTGGTATGTATTCCTTCATCTTCATAGGGGCCGAAGGTGCCATGGCTATTGATCACTTCAGTTTCTGTTGTATGAGTGTTTTGAATTCCAGAAATATATACAATGGCACGTTCAAATTTATAGCCAATACTAAGCCCCAGTTCCGAAGTAGTTACTTGAGTGTCGGCAAAATCAAGTTCGGCCTCTGTTCCGCTTTCGTCGTTCCAGGTCCCATAGGCACCTTGAATTGATGCTACCCATTTACCAGCTCCGTTTCCGTGTCCTAGGAACTGCCACCTGAGACCAAAATTGGAAGTGCCGTAGAGGTAGAGTTCGACTTGGGGAAATAGTGTAAGATCAGTTTCTAGACCAAACGTGTCCAACACGAAAAGAGTTTCAAAAAAACCTTCTTCACTGGTGTCATCATTGATGTCAATGGTTCGATCTGGAGGGTTAGACTCTTTATCGGCGATAAGAGTGATTTCAGTGGGCTGAGCGCTGGAAAACGCAACCTGCCCCTGCCATTGTTCGTCAGCAACATGTGGGACGGCGAAATGGGAGGATCTAAAGTCTACAGTGTGACTACATCCCATTAGGAAGAATGATACTCCAATTGGAACCAGTGTTTTGAAAATGGGTAACTTCATTAATTAACCTTCCTTGAATTTTCCAATGTCCTTATATACTAGCTTTGGTCAAATTCATTGGTCCAATGGGATTTTGTTTACCCACCTTGGTCCAGGAAGAATGATGAGCTGTTAGGATCTGAAGGAGAATTGGATTTTTGCATTGTTCTAGAGGCTTCAACCATTAGGATAAGAAAGTGAGTTTTGAAAGGATGGGCTTTATGAAAACGGAGAACTTATTACTTCTAGTCGTCTTTTCTTTGGTAAATATCACATGTGTTCACGCTGACGAGTTTAAGAGTACAAGAACCAATGCCAGCGTTAAAACCACTCCTCAGTCCTTTTCATTCGCGGTGATCTCCGATTTAAATCAAAGCTACGGTAGCACGAGTTACCCCCAAGAGGTGGCTCGGTCTATAGAAAGTATTACGAGTGACCCACAAATTGAGTTGGTGCTTTCCACCGGTGATATGGTTGCCGGTCAAAAAAGAGGACTGGACTATAGAAGTATGTGGAGCGCTTTTCATGAAGCGGTCACTTTGCCACTCACTCGAAGTGGGTTGCCGTTTGCTCCTTCTCCAGGAAATCATGATGCTTCTATGGGTAAGTCTTATCAGGAAGAAAGAGACACCTATCAAGATGAATTCCTAAATCTTGAGCCTTCGGCTCTTCGTAATCAGCAGGGCGAGTCACATTTTGGGGAGATTCAATGGATCGAAGGATCTCAGTTTCCTTTCTATTATGGATTCCTCTACAAAAACGTTTTGTTTGTGGCACTGGATGCCACGGGCGTAGGAACTCTATCATCAGAGCAAGCGGAATGGGTGGAGACGGTCTTTAGGGAAAATCAAAATGTAAAGGGACGAATTCTATTTGGACATGTGTCTTTATTTCCATTTGTCAGAGAGAAAGCGAGTGAATATTTGGCTCGTGGATCAGTGGCCTTTGGAAATCGATTTGAGAGGTTACTGGATGAGTACAAAGTCGATCTTTTTATTACGGGTCATCAGCATGCCTACTATCAAGGGGATCGAGAAATTCATACCAGATATGTTTCAGCCCCTCTTTTAGGATCTGGTTTTCGTACCTATCTTGGTCATGACTCTCATCCCAAATCTCCAAGGGGTTTTTTAAAAATTACTTTTGATGGGGATTCTCATTTTTCTGTTCATGCCATTCGAGGTAGTAATGGAGCTGATTTTACGAATCAGATTCCTCTTGATCTGAGAGTACCTGGTGAGAGTTCCAGTCGATGTAAATTGTGTGGAGAATTTCCCAGTGAATTCTTTTTGGATAATACCGACAGAGTTTTATTTTATAGATCGCAAACATTAGATAAAAAGTAGGAAATTCTTTGCTGCATTAAAAAAGCCGCGACGATATCGCGGCTTCTATCCACTCTACAAATTTAATCCACACTACTGAGGAATTACATAACGAATTCTAGTATCAAATTTAAAAGCTGAACTCTTGCAGTCACGGTCGTTGTCACCAGTGACAATAAATTTAAACTCATGCACATTGCTTGATCCTGAAGCGGCCATGATGGTTTGAATGGGATTGGAGCCAATGTTAAGGCTAAAATCACCGGTTTTCTGAGTTTCAGGAAGTTGGCAGTTTGAAACTGGATTACCTTCCTCATCCAAAAGGTCTTCGCCTAGACAGTAGGGCGTATAATTTCTATTTCCAGAATCCCAAGATTGCCCTGCAATGCCGGCCCAATCGTATGCATACACTTGCCCAAGGTTCTCCATTTCATCTGCCACTTGGATGTAATTAGATTCCATAAACTCATTTGTGGAAGCGCCTAAAACGTAGTTATTCAGTGTAAATATAAAGTGATCATCGTAGTACATGGTGGATACACCAGCATTAAAATCGATATCACAAAGAACAGCCCCTTCAGGAAGTGTAATGTACCTAGCATGCTCCACTCGTGCTTGATAATAACGGTCTTTGGGCGCTAAATTTCCATCTACATTGTAGTTACAACCCGCATATTCTGGGAAGCTCACTTCCACCTCAGCCTCGTAGGCCTGTGCATTTTGGCATGCATACGCGACATCATCATAGTTGTTTTCCACTCCGTCTCTATCTGGATCATAGGGAGCATCCGGGTCGGAATCATTATTTTCTCCACCACCGACTATTCCGCCGTCTTCCACTTCTACATCGCCTTCCCCAGGAGGCTGATTGTAGCCGGTATCAGGGTCTCCACTCACTTCATTAGATGTATCCTCCGGAATGGATGCTGGGATAGAAACTTTTTCTACGTTTTCAAACTGCATGGCTGTTTCACCACAGTTTTGGAAAAACATCATTAGTGTACTTGCTAACGCCAATGAAAATATTTGTTTCTGATTCATTTTGAGACCCCTCTCACATATCCCCTAGCTACCCTAATAAAAAGCAAACACGATGCCAGCCGAAATCCAACATAAGCCTCAGAGACTTTAATTTTTTTGACACCTTTTTGACTTCGTATAGTTTTTAGTCGTTTAAAAATTAGATTTGGATCGTTTTGAGAAAACAAAAAAGTTAACCTATTGGTTTCAATAGTTTGCGATTGAAAGCTGACTGTATAAATTCTCGATAGGTTCTAGATCTGACAGAAAATAGACACTAATCCGAACTCAACTTTAGTTTTCTAACCACATGATTGGCACGATCGCCGATAAATAGGTCACCATTTTCATCGAAAAGTACGTCGCCAGGATAGTAGTGTGTGGCAGATGTTCCAGTTATGCCCTCTTGCTCAAGGCCATAGGGAGAGCCCGCTCGGCGAGTGGCTTCAAGGTTACCTGAAACTGTCGAAATTCTTCCATCGGAGAGATCTATACACCGTACGTTGTGATCCCAGGTGTTTGCAAAGCAAATATAATCTTCATTTACATCCACACCAAGGGGACGGTAGCAGCGCGCACTGGTGGCAAAAATGCCTTCAGAAGGGGAGCCAGAGGTCCCACTATTACAAGCTATGGTTGAGACTGAATTGGCGTTTACAGTGAGGTTTCCAACCATTACCGGAGATCCTGTTCTATTCCAGTAGCGGACTTTAGAATTCCATGAATCTGTTATAATTAAATTCCCGATACTGTCCACAGCTAAACCATGAGGGCGATTAAACTGCACGCTGCCCTCGGCGACATTATTATTGCCAGAGTTGCCAGATGATCCACAGGTTCCTAAAACAGAAGTGACATTTCCAGTGTTGTCCAACTGTTTGATGCAGTGGTTTTGTTGGTCGGCGATAAAGATAACATCATTGCCGCTGTCGTTGTAAACAGCCACATCGGTAGGGTAATTGAATTCATGGGAAAGAGCCGGTCCATCTGGGCCATCTCCCGGTCCATTTGTCGCTCCAAGTGGATCACCTGCCACATTGGAAATTCGATCACTCAGTATAAAAGTACCGAAATATGTTTTATTAGAAATGGTGCGGTTCCAAATGCGAAAGCTATGCCCTCGGGTATTTAGTTGAATGAGACTACCGTCGGATAAAAGAGCGGCGCCGTTCATATAATTGTCACCACTATACTGAACGCGAGTGAAAGCGTTGGAGGGGACATCATTTTCAATTTCCGGGTTCCCATTCCCGCGACCCACAGCCGTTGAGATTTCTCCATAAGGCGTCATTTGTCTCACGCGGTAGTTGTTTTGATCCACAAAAAACAGGGTTCTAGATGAACTTTCATAGGCCAAGCCACCCAATTGATTAAAAAGATGATCGATAGAAGGTTTATCAACATCTCCTAAAAAGCCATAGCGGCTCGTACCGGATCCTAAAATGTCATACATTTTAGCATCGCCAACATCAATGGAGCGAATACGGCGGTTATTGTAGTCGGCGATATAAAGCACGTCAGAATCGCTGACATCAGGAAAAATATTGTAGGGCTCGTTGAGCTGGGCAATATCGAGATCTACATTGGTGCCATTGTATCCGGAGCTCGTACCCGCTGCATTGAGGTAGCCAGCTTCATTATTGGCAATAGTACGGGCGCCGATAGTAATGTCCGCTCCCGTATTATTGGCCAATGCAATTTTATCTCTGTCTCTAAAGGTGTAATAGATCCGATTGTTGATGTGATAGACCCCTTCTGGGTCACCAGTGTTTAGGGTTGTGGGTTTGCCGTTGGTTTGGTAACCCGTCGAACCCGTCCCAATAATGGTTCTTACATTTCCAGCTCCTACAGAAACATCACCCCAAAAAGTAACTGTTGCACCGGTTGTATTCACATATCGAATCCGGTTATTGTCACTATGGGTTACGTAAATACCTGTAGCATCCACATGTAAACCCATGGGTCTTCGAGCGCCCGAGGTGAGTGCATCGGCATTTTCACCGGAAACATCATCTCCACCATCACCATAAACCGTGGTCGCTAAGTCAGTGGCAAGATCCCATTTTTTCACTCGGTTCTCTGAGCGGCAAGCTACATATAGGCTTCCACTATAGATGCGGATCGTGACTGGATTGTCACAATCGTGATTATAGGCGGTGTTGCCGTCAACATGTGAGGAGCCGAAACCCATACCGATAAACATATTGCCATTGGAATCGACATATTTGATGCGATGACCATTATATTCACTTATATATAGGACACCTGTGGCATCGTTGTAAGCCACACTTCGGGGATTGTAGATGGCCGTTTCAAGGGCAGGGCCGTCCGAACCAGAGTTGGCTTCTCCAGTTCCAGCAACCACTTTAATAGTGTTGGCGGCAATGGTCTGTCCCACTCGGTTGACAGCACCGGCCGTTTTGTTCCAATACCAAACTAAGTGATTTTCGTAATCAGCAATAAACATGTTGCCTAAAGCATCTTGAGTCATATCAATGGGTCGGATTCGCAAATCATACTCGGAGTCTAAGGGGTTTGTGTTGTCCCCCACGCTAGGGCTTCCGGCAATGGTGCAAATTTCACCCTGTTCCAACTCATTACAGGCCATGGGGAAGTGGTTCACTTCAGCGACCCAAGTCTCTTGAGTCGTGGCCGTTCCGTCGGAGACATTCACTTGAATATTTATCTGTCCCACAAGTGCATCGGCACCCGTTAGAGTGGCGGTGCTACCAGATCCTGTTAGATAAGCACTACTAGCTCCATTGATGAGCCATTCATAAGTTAAACTATCACTATTTGGATCCGTTGCAGTCACGGCTATCGAGATACTGGATCCCACAGAGACTTTTGGAGTGCCGGTTGTAACCTTTGTTACAACGGGAGGTCCGTTGACTCGAACATCCCAAGTGTGCTCGTCAGTAGAGACTCCATCATAAGCTGAAACTGTGAGTGTATGGTCACCAATATTAGTTAAGTCTCCCGTGATTGAATAGTTGGTACTACTTCCTTGTTGCACGCTGGTTCCATCAATCTCCCAAGTTAAAACTATTCCTCGTCCCAGAGGAGCTTCCGCGGTCACAAAAAACTGCTGAGTTTGGGATTGTTCGATAGTCACCGAACCGGCATCTGGAACCACTTGAGTGATCGTAGTCTGCTCAATTTCGGAAACATCCGAACTATTGAGTGGATTAAAGTCATCACTCCCAGAGCCACAGCCTAGGAAGAACACAAATGAAACTGAAATTGTCCAAAAATTCTTATTCATAAAAACAACCAACGTTACAACTTTGTTTACTAGTCCTTTATCGGTGCAACTAAGGGCGAGTTTTAGTGGGATCGTTTCAGTTTGATTCTAACTAGACCATTTATTATTAATTTTTCATAAAATTCCAACGGAACCCATAAAGTTCGGCTCCCATGTATCAAAAGAATACACTCAGTAAAGTTGTGAAATTTGATTCGGTCCTAGATTTGATCTGATAGCTAAAACCTCCGTCTAGTTTTCCAGTAAAATCAAAGGATTAACAGGTTTTCTTCCGAAATGTTCATTGACGATATTTTTTAGGAGTGGGCGGCAATGTCATTATGCAAAATAAAAATTACCCTATCGATTCTGTCATTAGTTGTTTTGGGCTGTGCCTCATCGGGTGTTGAAGTGCAAACCACTCCAGAGCCTGGAGATGTTTATATGTACAGTTCCAATGGAGAAAAGAAGAATCTTGGACCGGCTCCGGTTACCATTCCAGTGAAAGACTTAAAAGCTATTGATGGAGATTTAATACATTTAGGTGTCGAAAAAGAGGGTTTCGTTAAAGAACAGCTCTACATTAACAAAGCCAATTTCGGCGTGAATGCGAGCATTACTGTAAAGATGACTCCGTTGGCTAATTGGAACAAGGTTTATCAGGATGACCAGGCCAATAAATACTTGGCTGAAGTGGCTCGACTGGCAGCAGAAATTCAAAGTGCAACGGTGAAAAGAGAACTTGGTCGTGCGGAACAGTTAGCAAAGACCATGGTGGATCAATTTCCAAAACTTGAAGTGGCTTGGAACTTATTGGGGAATATCTATTATTTGCAGAAGCGCGCGAGTGATGCACTCAATGCTTATAACAAAGCTGTTGCCCTGAATCCATCTAGTGTGGAAGCAAAAAATATGATTAACAAACTTCGTGGAATTAATTTTTAAAGGGGTCTAAAAAATGTCACATTTATTTGGTCTCATAATTGCGGGAATGCTTTTACGGTCCGCCATGTGGTTATTGGACATGGATTCCAGTTACTATGTGGAAGAAGTCGCATTGATTATTGTTTTTGGTGGAACAATAAGTGCTGCGATCATTACCTATTCCGTACCGGAACTGGTGAAAATGATTCGAGCTCTTTTCCGAATTGGTAAAAAAATGCCGGAAAGTAGAACGGCAACGGTTCATCAAATAATAGATTTGGCGAAAAGGGCCAAGGAGTCTCCTCAAGCCCTATATGATGCAATGGATGATTCCAACTATAATCCTTATTTTAGAGATGGTTTAGAACTCATTGTTTCGGGGTTCAGCCGAGGCGATTTAGAGACCGTAATGTCAGAAAGACTTTTTCGGGATCGGGAGCGTGATGAATCCTATGGATTGTTGTTAAGAACAATATCAAAGTATCCTCCCGCTTTTGGTTTGGTGGGTACAGTGCTCGGTCTGGTTTCGGTGATGAGAGCGGTTTCAACCGGAGCTGATGCCGCAGAGATTGGTCTACAGATGGCCCTCGCTCTTGTGGCCACGTTCTATGGGTTGATTCTTACGAATTTCGTTTTGGTTCCAATGGCAGAGAATTTGATAAATAAGGCGGCTAAAAATATGACTCATAGGGAGTTAATGTTGGAAGGCCTACTGCTAATTAATGACAAACGATCTCCTGTCTATGTGCAAGAAGTGATGAACTCCTACTTGTCACCGACTCAGAGAAAAGATCATGTGGGTATACGGGGAGGTGCTGCTGGAAATAGAGCTTCGGCAGCATAGAGGTTTATAGAGATGCAAGAAAATACGAGTTCAAAATTTAGAAACTCTAAAAAGGATCGACTCCATGTGGGGCCGGTTGAAGGGGATCATAACAGTAACTGGGCGATCAGTTATGGGGATATGATCACTTTGCTTTTAGCTTTCTTTGTTTTGTTCTTTAGCATCGATAAATCCAATAAAGATCTTCAGATTCTTGAGCGCAAAATTGATGAGGAATATAAAGAAGAAAAAAATGTACCCAAAGTAGCTGATGCTCAATGGGGCGCAGTTAAAAGCAATATAAAAGCAGACGGAAGAAAATCCAGTACGGGTCATATTGACCAATCCCCAAGCCAAGAGGGACTCACTTCAAAATCTCTCAAAGTGACAGATGGGCGTTCACCTTCGTCGGCCATTCATGAAATAGTTGAGGACTTACCCGAAGTTTCTACTGAAATTCAGGGAAATAAAATGATCATTCAGTTTCCTGAAGTTTCTTTCTTCGACTCAGCTCAATTCACATTGACTAGCGAAGGCGATAGAGCTCTACAGAGATTCGCAAAAATCTTTAAAACAGTTAGAGGCCGGTTAAGATTAGTCGTCCGCGGGTATACGGACAATAGGCCCGTAAAATCGGGGAAAGTATATAAAGATAACTTGGAATTATCCGCACTACGAGGAATTGCGGCCTTAAGATCCCTGAATTCAAGTGGAGTGCCGTATCATCTCATGCGAATCGGTGGTTATGGAGAGTCAGACAAGAGTCAAGACGTGTCCGACAGGGAATTACAAAAGTATGATCGGAAAGTGGTGCTTGTAGTAGAGCCATTGGATGCCACAGAAAGAGGGTTCGAAGAAGAAACAGCTTCAAGAATTCCTTCGAGTCAATCTGAGGGTAAAGATAATAGCGATATTGAAGACATAGGAAATAAGGAAACGGAAAGTAAGGTCAAGGAGAATCAAAAATGAAAAATACAGTGAAGATACACGGACTCTTCATTGCTATTCTTTTGGCAATTTCGACAATCGTTGTAATGCCAACAGCGGAAGCATCAAGAGTTCCAGAGATCGAACAGTTTTACCTGTCGAAAACCAGAGAGTTTTTGCAGCTCAGGTTTCCCAACGAACCTTTCTCTGTTTCAGTAATAGTGGATACAGGCCGTGCTGAACCCACTCGAAAAGATTTTAATCGTCAATCCAACTCGAATAGTGTGACCAATTTACCTTATTTAGATATTGAAGAGGAAGAACTGGAAATATGGGATAGAACGGATATTCCATTGAACAACTTGATTGCTCAATTGCGTCGAGTTGAATTGCAAATTCAAATTGATTCATCAATGTCGGACGAAGATATCGTTGCATTACAAGACTCATTAGCTACTCATTTAAAGCTTGATCCAGGATCTGATGCTGTAAAAATTTATAAAATGGATTGGACTAAGCTTGAAAGATATAGAACTGTTGGCTGGGTGACGGGACTTCTTGCCTTTGCCATGGTTCTTGTTTTTGGTGTGTTCTATTTACTTGCAAAGCTCAGTGTTAGAAGTCTCGTGAAAGGTTTAGGTACACCTATTCGCGAGTTGGGCCAAAGTACGAAGAAGTTTGCTGATGATGCCTTATCTATTGCGACGGAAATGTCCACTCCAGCAACTGCATCCGTACAAAAAATAAATGGTGCTAGTGTTGCTGGCAATGACGACGGAGATGAGCTGACTCATGGATCTAATTTACTGGAGATTCGTGAGAGCGCTTTAGAGCTTATCGATAGGAATAAGGAGTTCTTTGCTAATCCTGATGCCAATTTTATGGACTTTTTGAATAAGAGGGGTCAGAGAGATCCTGAAACAGTAGGATCAATTCTCGCTGAGCTACATAAAGATAGTCTAAAGCATCTCTTTGAAAACGGAAGTGGCGATTGGTGGTTTGTTGCCATTTCTCATCCGGGTCCGTTGTCTCCAAAATCCATATCAGTTCTAAGTGAAATTGATAAAATGCGATTAAGGATGACCTTTAATGAATCCAGCCGGGTGGCTCAAGTTCAACAAGAATTCAAAGAAGAAGGTTTAATATTTTCTCGAATTCCTGTGACGAACTTAGCAGATATTTTTGGAGATCTATCTATTGAAAAGGCACTAGGAATTTTTGAGGTGATGCCAAGAACAAAAGCATTAGCCGTGGCAAAAGAAATGTATCCTGGGCAGTGGGCGGCCTTTCTTTTAGATCAAAAAGATAATCACGATCCTATTGATCGGGCTCTTTTAAGTCAGTTTATGGTGGAAGCTCAGAAGCGATTTCCGAAGCGAAAAGACGCAGCCATTCAGAAGTTTTTTGAAGAGATGGATCTGTCTCTGTATTTAGATACGGCTAATACTAGGGATGAAAGAGATTTCTATGTGGCTCTTCCAAAAGATTCTAATATTCTTAATACAAGAACTCCCTTCTTTAGCGTGTTCGATGCCTCTAAAGGCATCTTGAAAACACTAGGAACGGCATTGTCTCCTCAAGACTGGGCTCTTGTTCTGACTCATGCGGAACATCATGAACGGGATAAGTTTCTTAATGCCATACCGGAAAGACTTTCTTTTCGGATTCATGAAGAGGGTCGTGGCATTAAGATCACTCCACAGGATGAACCCCATATACGTTATTTAAAAAGATCATTAGTAGCAGCTTATATAGAAGAAACCAACAAGTCCAATGCGGATGTGCAGGATCTAATAAATGAAATTGATGCAACTCAGAGTATTGCCAATGAGGAGCCTGCGGCTTAGCAGGGTACTTTTTGGTGCCATAACAGTTTTAATTTATTTTTGTAGCCTACCCGTGGCTGCAGAAACTAAGTACCCCTATCAGGTGTTCCTACAGGGTGGTACATATAACTTTGAAGTGACTACGGAGACCAACGACTCATCAGATACATTGTCTGGTTTTGGGGCTTATTCCATTGGTGTTGGAGCCACTATTTTTCAAAAATTTCTAGTCGTTGCAGGATATAGTTTAATTCTGAGTGACGGTTTCACCGGTAGCACAGCTACAGGCTTAGATTTTGGGATGCGATATTATCATTGGACACGGCCATCCATGGAAGTTTCTGAAGTAGAGAATCTAGAGATGTCAGTTTACAACCTCTATAACCCATATGTGGGATTAGCGGTTCGCTCTCGGGATTTTCTATCTACCCTTACATCCACCTATCTTGGCTTGGGTTTTGTGGCAGGGTTAGATTACAGGTATAAAAAGGACTACTATTTAAATGCCGAGTTCAGATATGAAGAGTTGGAGAGCCCGGCCTCAAAAACGCTAGTTCAAATGAATATTTTATTTGGAATTGGAGTGTATTTCTAATAGAGAATCGCCCGAAAGCCGCTCAGGTACAATGAAACAGGCGATGAGTGACAATTTTTGTGTAAGTGCTCGAAAACTCTTCAACATCGATTTTAGAATTTCAGTATTACGGAAGAATCGTCTTATATTGGTTTTAAGGGATTGTTTTAGAAAATTAATTTTAGGGAGAAGAGAGATGGGAACGGGACAAATGATATTAGCCAAAAAATTAGGTTATGTTCTAATAATGGTCCTCGCTGTGAGTTTCGCAATGGAGAGCAGCGCTATCAGTGGAAAGTCCATTAGAAGCAAGATATCTAAACAAAGATCCGATTTTAGAGATTGTTATGATAAAAATTTAAAGCGATTTCCTAGAATGAATGGTGAGACAGAGTTGTCATGGACAATCAATGATAAGGGTGAAGCTAAGGGTATTAAAATTACCCGTAGAATGAATCGAAGTGTAGACCGTTGCTTGGCAAAAGTTCTTTCAGAAATTCATTTTCCAAAGGCGCCCGAGGGTCAAGAGATAACGGTCAGCTATCCGTTTGTGTTTGAACAGGCTCCATTTGATAATGATCGAAAACCGTCTTCTTATAAGAAACCTAGAAAAACGGTAAAGAAATAGTTTTAGATTTATTTTGTCGCCAAGGTAGATTGCCGTTTACCGGAATATCCAGGTTTATCTAGAATTTGAAATTCGTTTGTCCGTAATGCTCTTTTCAGCGTACCCGTAGCTGCATAGGTAGATAATACACAAGATGAAGCGGCACATTTACCAATGAGGTCAGTTAAAAACTCTTCCGACCAAATGGTGGAATTCATTTTATTGGAATACATATCGTAGAAGATCACAGTTCTCTCCTGAGATTTTTCCAATGCTTCCGTTATAGAGTCATGTAACATAAAACTTTTAGTTTCATATAGGGCTTTGATTTGGTCATAAATTCTGGTGGATTCAACTCCATAGTGGTCAGCAGACATTTGAAGAATTTTTTGATAAACCTCAGTAAGGTCGGATGGTTTCTCAGACAGCCAGTTTATGAATTGATTTTTCAGATAGGGTATTACTTCATAGGAGTGAAGCGATGAGATGGGCCTATTTTTCTGTAAGGAATGGGCTACGGAGAGAATTTCGTTGTAACCTATTCCTAATCCTGCAGAGAGAATTTGAATGCTATCCGTTTTGGAAAAAGCCAGCTCTAGAGATTCTTGATAGATATAGAGGCTTTCAGAAAAGGCCCCTGCCGAGTGGTGCATGACCTCATCCAGTTGGTCAGTAGCAAAAAATTGCAAACTGGGACTGCCATCTCCAGTCAGAACCAACTTAAAGTCATTTGGCAGTTTAATATGTGGGAAGGTTTGCATTTTTACCATTGATTGCTTAGATAGTAAGCCATGGACACAATGGCAACAAAAAACCAGACAGATTGGAATGGGATTCCCTATTATCCGATCAGTCGGTATTACAAAGAGTTCTTTGGGGAAAAAGTCCTCAAGTTGCCAGTAAGTGTTCCTGGAACCTGTCCCAATAGGGAAGGTTTGAATGGGATGCAGGTGTGTAATTTCTGCGACGAGTGGGGTTCTGCAGCCTATCCAGAGAGTCGTGACCAAGAGTTGTTTGATCAGATTCGGCATAACAAAACTCAAGTTTTGCGAAAAGGCAAAGCAAAGCAATTTCTCGTTTACTTTCAATCTTACACTTTCACTTACTCTCGTGTGGCTCGTTTAGAAAAATATATGGAAGCATGCTTGGACTTAGGCGATATCTGTGGCTTTGTTATTGGTACTCGTCCCGACTGTATTTCAGATGCCGTTATTGATTTGTGGAATCGTTTTGCAGAAAAGGTTCCGGTGTTCATCGAATTGGGAGTTCAGTCTTTCGATGATTCCCAGCTGAATTGGATGAGTCGTGGGCATGATGCTCAAAGGTCGATAAAGGCACTTCTCCGGCTACAGAAAAAGTGCCCCACACTGAATGTGGGGATACATTTAATGTTTGGGATGCCCGGGGAGACGGATCATCAAATTAGAGAAACGGCCGAGTTGGTGAACCAGCTACCCATTCATAATGTTAAACTTCACAATTTACATGTATTAAAAAATACGCCGCTAGAACAAGATTTTAGAGCAGGTCTCTTTACACCGATTGATTTTGAAAAGTATTGCCAGCGAGTGGGTATATTTTTACAACACCTGAAACCGTCTCTTCCCATTCATCGATTGGCAGCCAATTCATCTAGGCGCGACGAGCTTGTGAGTCCTGAGTGGACGGGTGATAAAATGCGTACCTATCAACAAATGCTGGATTATTTAATTCAAAACGATATTTATCAAGGTCAGCTTTATAAAGAGGATGAGGAGCAGCTTAAAACTTCACCTACGCATCTTCCGTTGGAATTTTTCAGTTATCAATCACAGTAATTTCAGACTCTACTCTAAGTTCATGCGATACTGGTTTTGAGGAGAAGGAGTTTTCTATGAGCTCTCCTCTGGGGATAAGTTGATAATTCTTATTCTTGTCCATCCAGCATAGAAACTGTCTTTTGGAATCAGAACAAACCATTTGCAGTGTTTTCCCCTTCTGTTTTTGTGGATCGCCAGTGATTCGAGAGCGATCAAGGGTGGGGGGAGTTCTGTGACTTGTCGCCAAGTAGCTCATAGTTAAAGTATTGTTTTTAATGGGGATGTTTTTTTCAATGGAGTGAGACCATTCTTCGGGTAATTTTGGTTTAACCCGATCATGGCAAAAGTCCTTTTTACTATGTACGAGCAAAGGACATTGTTGCTGGTGGGTGCAAGGGCCCCATACTAAATGGGATGGAGTATCTATAAGCTTTTGTCTTAATTCCAGCAGGGGACGGCCTTTTTGATGGGTGGAAGGTTCTACTATGAGTAGATTTTTAGCTGTGTAAATCCATTCCGGCAATTTTGGGAGTTCATTGAGACTGTAGCTCATCAGTAGAAGACAGGACTCTTTTTTGATCCATGGCAGGATGTCAGCCTCTTTTTCTAACCACTGATTGGAAATCTCTAAGACTCCCTTTTTCTGGAACATTCTATGAGTCTTCTTAGGGGCTTCAACAGGTTCATAATTTAAAATCTGATTTACCAGGCCCGTGTTCTCAAAGGAGAGGCTGCCCGTACCAGGGCCACTTCCAAAATCGACGATGGTGTCTATTCCTTCAAAAAAGCCGGTAGGGATTAATCTTCCAATTACATGACGAAGTCGCAAAATATTAAGCGGCAGAAAATAGAGATTATAGGTCTTTGAAAAAGTAGGATGATCCCAGGGGGTGGGTAGGTTCGATTGAAAGTGATCAGAAAGTCCTAAAATAGAGCTTCCCAGCTGACGCTGACCATTAGAATCCTTAGGGAGCTGCGTTCTCCACCACAATTCAAATCCAGTTGGCAGGTTATCCAGTGTTTGATAGGTTTCAGACATAATACGTTATAGAGAGGCTGTCGCAGGTCTGTCTATTTTTTACCGATTTTTTTTTGAACATTGTAAAGAAGGGATGAGTTATGTGGGCAATTATTGGCGGTTCAGGGTTTGAAAACTTTGAAGGCTTTGAAGTCGTAGAGGAATTGGATCGAACAACTCCATTTGGTGAGGCCTCCTCTGGATTTAAAAAGGTTAAATTAGATGGACGGGAAATATTGTTCATGTCTCGGCACGGGGCTCACCACGAAAACCTTCCTTCAGAGGTCAACTATAGAGCAAATATTTATGCCCTGAAAAAGCATGGGGCTAAGGCCATTTTAAGTGTTTCTGCTATTGGTAGTTTAAAGCAAGAGTATAAGCCGGGGGACTTAGTGGTTCCTACGCAATACATTGATAGAACCAAGGGTGTTCGTAACCATACCTTTTTTGGAGAGGGATTGATTGGTCACGTCTCTTTAGCGAAGCCAGTGTCCGGCGCTATCGTTGAGCAGGTGGAGCCTTTGACGAAAGACATTGGCTTTGATTGCCATTTCGGAGCCACATATGTGTGTATTGAAGGACCTTATTTTTCTACGAAGGCCGAATCTAACTTTTACAGACAAATTGGAGCGACGATCATTGGAATGACTAACTTTCCTGAGTTTGCGCTGGCAAGAGAAGCGGGGCTTAGTTATATGCCTTGCTGTTTTGTTACGGATTATGACTGCTGGGATGACTCTATCCCTCACGTCACTGTGGAAGAGGTGATAACTATCATGCGCCAAAACAACTCGAAAGCGTTTGAGTTGGCCAAACGAGTGACGGCCTTAAATGAAGCATGGGCCTCTTGTGACGCCAGTGAAACTGGATTTAAATCAGGTTTATTTATGCCACCGGAGGCTATTCCTGCGGACAAAAAGGGATGGGTAGACGTTCTGATGAATTCCTAAAAAAAATAGTGTTAATTTTTTAGTGTCTGGAAGAAAAGAGGGAGAAATCTCTCTTTTTTTTTGCGTTCCATTTTTCCCATAATTTCGAACGCTTGTGGAACTTTCTTGTAATTTATATGCAAGCAGAGCCTGTTTATTAGGCATAAGGTTCATTAACTGTTCGTAAGAGCATAATGGGTGAATTCATCCTAAGCGCCTGAAAATACTAGGTAATGTCAAAAGTTCTCGCCACTTTTGAAAATAACATATGTGATAATTTTGAATTATGACATGTTGCGGGAGAGTGTTAAGTTGCTTTCAACAAGGAACATCGAAATGAACAAAGAGATTCGTTTTCCAATCAAGAAAGTATTGAAGCCGAGTAAGGCAAAACTTTCGATTAAATATTAAATTCAATGGACCCAGGAGTTCATCGTTGTGGGAGTTGGGTGAACAAGAGTTTTTGCAGGGGTGTCTTCTGGGCCATCTTTTAAATATCACGTACAGTTAAAGCCGCTGGTTCCAGCGGCTTTTTTTTATGCATCAGTGGATTCATAAGAAGACAGTGGCGGGCAAGAACACATTAAGTTCTTATCACCAAAAGCGTTGTCCACTCGATTCACTGGAGGCCAATACTTGTCTTGGCGAATCCAACCCAATGGGTAATAAGCCTCTTTTCGCGAGTAGGGTCTCTCCCAGTCCTCATCGATCATGTCATCAGCAGTGTGGGGAGCATGGATTAACATGTTGTTATCTTTAGGTAACTCCCCATTTTCTATGCGTTGGACTTCACTTCGGATTTGAATCATGGAATCACAAAATCTATCTAATTCCGATTTAGATTCACTTTCCGTAGGCTCGATCATCAGCGTACCAGGTACCGGCCAAGACATTGTGGGCGAGTGGAAGCCATAGTCCATCAAGCGCTTTGCAATATCATTAACGTCAACGGATGCTGAAGATTTTAAAGGTCTTGTATCAACAATACATTCGTGGGCGACTCGGCCATTTTTTCCACGATAAAGAATGGGAAAATGATCTTTTAGTCTCTCAGCGATGTAGTTGGCATTAAGGATAGCAACGTGAGTGGCTTGTCTCAAACCTTCGCCGCCCATCATTTTACAGTAAGCCCATGAGATAGGGAGAATGCTAGCACTTCCCCAAGGCGCAGCGCTGACAGCAGGTATGCCCTGTTCGGGGCCACAATCGGGAACAACAGAGTGCTTTGGAAGGTAGGGGGAAAGGTGTTTAGCAACGCCAATGGGTCCGACTCCAGGTCCTCCGCCACCATGAGGGATACAAAAAGTTTTATGTAAATTGAGATGTGAAACATCCGACCCAAACTCGCCGGGCTTCGCAACACCGACGAGGGCATTTAGGTTGGCACCATCCATATACACTTGGCCACCGTGTTCATGGATAAGATCACATACTTCACGGATCTCTTGCTCGAAAACTCCATGGGTAGATGGGTAAGTGATCATTAATGCACTTAGGTTCTTCGAGTGCTCTTCGGCCTTAGATTTTAAATCATCAAGATCAATGTTGCCTTCAGTGTCACACTTTACAACCACCACTTTCATGCCGGCCATTGCCGCGCTAGCGGGATTTGTTCCGTGGGCTGACTGAGGAATCAAGCAGATGTTTCTGTGCTGGTCTCCGCGACTGGCATGGTATTTCTGAATCACTAACAAGCCGGCATACTCACCTTGTGACCCGGCATTGGGTTGTAAGCTGACAGAGTCATAACCTGTGATGGATACTAAGTCCTGTTCTAGTTCTTTAATCAGCTCAAGATAACCTTGTGCTTGATCCAAAGGAACGAAAGGATGCAGTTTTCCGAACTCGGGCCAAGTGACAGGAATCATTTCTGCAGTAGCGTTGAGCTTCATTGTACAAGAGCCCAGAGGGATCATCGAACGATTTAAGGCGATGTCCTTTTTCTCCAAAGTGGTGATGTATCTTAAAACTTCAGTTTCGGAATGATAGGTTTTGAAGACTTCATGCTCTAGGCAAGGCGTTTTTCTGTAGTTCTCTTGAGAAAGTCCGATCTCTAATTGGGTTCCAGCGGCCTGAGGTTTCCACTTTTTAAAAATTTCTACGAGTGCTTCTAGATCGGCCTCAGTCTTAGCTTCGTCAAAACTCACTTTAATGCCGTTAGTGTCGAAAAAATTCAGGTTAATCCCAGCGGCTTCAAAATGTTGTCGGAGTTGGGCTCTCCCATCCTTGTCATTGAGTTCGACAAATACAGTATCGAAAAACGAGGTATGACGAATGGAATATCCTAAATTTTGTAGAGCATTGGCAAAATCCGTGGCTAGGCCATGAACTTTCTCAGCTATTCGTTTCAGACCTGAAGGGCCATGATATACCCCGTACATACCAGCCATAACGGCAAGCAGGACCTGAGCAGTACAGATATTGCTAGTGGCTCTCTCGCGGCGAATGTGTTGCTCTCGAGTTTGCAGGGCTAGCCTCAATGCATTCTTGCCTCGGGCATCTTTAGAAACACCAATAATTCTTCCTGGGATATTACGTTTGTAATCGGAGCGTGTTGCTAAGAAGGCAGCGTGGGGTCCGCCGAAGCCCATGGGTACACCAAAGCGTTGAGTGGACCCTACAACGATATCAGCATCCCACTCGCCAGGAGCAGTGATCATAGCCAGAGATAAAATATCGGTACTGACTATTGCTAAACCATTCTTCGCATGAACTTGATTCACCCAGTTTGTGGCATCAGAAACTTGACCCTCTGAATTAGGGTATTGAATGAACGAAGCGAAAAAATCTAAGTCAGAAAGGTCCACGCTATTGAGGTCGGCGTAGACCAATTCTATGCCCAGTGGCTCAGCGCGAGTGGATAGAATTTCTTTGGTTTGTTCAAAAACATGGAGGTCCACAAGAAACTTGTTACTTTTGGACTTCTTTCCATTCATGTTGAACGCCATAACCATGGCTTCAGCGGCTGCAGTGGCTTCATCTAAGAGACTGGCATTTGAAATCTCCATACCCGTGAGTTCGGCAACCATGGTTTGAAAATTAAGTAAGGCTTCCATTCGGCCTTGTGAAATTTCCGATTGGTAGGGCGTGTAGGCTGTGTACCAGCCTGGGTTTTCTAAAATGTTTCTTAGAATCACATTTGGGGTTACACAATCATAGTAGCCTTGGCCAATGTAGCTTTTAAAAACTTTGTTCTTAATGGCAAGTTCTCGAGCTCTTGTAAGCAACTCTGTTTCTGTCAATGCTGGATCGAGTGTCAGTTCAGGTTGGCGGATGGATGGTGGTACTGATTGATTTATCAGCTCGTCCATGGAGCTCAATCCCAAAACATCTAGCATCTCTTGAACTTCTTTATTGGAGGGGCCGATGTGACGATTTTCAAATTTATCGGCAATGATGTTTTCTGCCATATTTGGGACCTCAGATTTCACGTTAATTGGATGTTTGGGTTCAACGACTTTTTCCATGGAGAAGCCTCCTCATTTTCAAATGTCTTTGTGCTGAAGCTATCACGGTAAAAAGGGCTGTGGAAGCTAATTTAGGGACGCGCAAACATTCCCCACTGGGGTGCAACTGGAACAAGCATTTTGAGGCTGTGTTTAGGGAGTTATTGGTCCTAAAATAACAAAGGGCAGCACTTACGGCCGCCCTTTGAGGTGAAAATTTAAATCGAGTGAGTGTGATTAGGCTTTCTTTTTAGTGGTCTTTTTCTTAGTCGCTTTTTTCACTGTGGTCTTCTTGGTGGCTTTTTTTGTCACCTTTTTCTTTGTCGTTTTTTTAGTGGCTTTTTTGGAGGCCTTTTTAGCTTTCTTTTTCAATTTAGTTTTTAGGTTTTTCTGTTGACCTAAAGCTGCCTTTTTAACGGCGTTGACTCGTTTTTTAATATCCTTTTCAGCGGATCGGATGGTTTTTACGGCCTGGGCTAACTCTTTGTCCAATTGCTTTTGTAAACGATTTACAGATTTTAAAATGTCGTTGTACTGTTTTTCTAGGGTACGTAAACGCTTTTTTGCGGAAGGACTCAAGTAGGCATTAATATCGAATTTTTGGATTTCTTTTGCCAATCTCTCGAGTTCTTTTTTTAAAGAATCAATGTCTTTAATATTTCTAATTTCTTTTTTAATTTTGTTCCAATTTACTTGTGTTGCCATTCTCTACCTCTAGGGGTTTAAGGGATTTTACCTGACCCAACATTGAGGCTTTAACATATATATGTCAAGGGTCCGACGTTGACAGCTTTGACTTTCAAATGTCATATCATCCTTATGAATAGACTCCCTCATATCAAAACTTGGTCACTACCTTCCCTTTTGCAAGTGGTGAAGGATGGAAGTTTAACTTCGGGAGAGTTCCAAGTGGGAGGTCATTTAAGTTTTAATGGCCGCTCGCTTTGCCTAAAAGGGGGAGGCGGGTCCATTGAGATTTCTCATTCAAGTGATCGTTTGAAATTGGAATTGGATCAGGGTCTCATCTACCTAGCGATTGTGAACTTAAAACTGGAGTTGTCGACAGCGGCTGAGGCTGTTTTCCATCTTGAAAGAGTTACAGAGTTAAAGCCTTTGGTTCCTGAAAAGCGCAGGTATTTTGTTGATTCCCATGTGAAGTTAGAAAGTGTCGAGCTGTGGCAACAGTTCTTAAAAGCGACACATGATTTTTTTCAATCCGAGCAGTTCCTGCATGTAGAGACCCCTTCTTTGACAGATTGTCCAGGTATGGAGCCCACTCTGGATCCCATTCAAGCAAACACAATCCCTTTAGGAAGCGAGTTTGAAACTTATCTGCCCACCAGTCCGGAACTGTCCTTGAAGAAATTTGTAGCGGCCCATTGTGCAGATGTTTACGAAGTGAGGAAGTGTTTTAGGGATAAGGAGCTCACTCCTTGGCATGAGCCCGAGTTCACCATGATGGAGTGGTATAGAACTTTCGATGATGTGTCGGGTCTTATAGACACCTTTAAAAGATGGATGCAGGCTTTACAATTGGGTTTGGCGGGAACGCGTAAGATGCCGGATTTAAAAGTGATTTCAGTGAGGGAAGCCTTTCAAGGAGCTTTAGGTGAAACGTTGAATCCGAAAGTGGACTTGCCTGATTTACAGCAGATGTTTCTTCGAAACAATTTGGAGTTTTCCGAAAGCGACCAATTCGAAGATCTGATTTCACGACTTCTTGTGGAAAAAATTGAGCCCTGGCTATTACAACAGGGAACCGCTATAGCTCTTGTGGACTATCCTCAAAAAATGGCTGCCTTATCTAGAATTGATTCAGAGGGGTGGGCTCAAAGAGTAGAAATCTATTGGGAAGGGGTTGAGCTGGCAAATGGGTTCGACGAGCTGACGGATGGGGAGGAACAGCGGAAAAGATTCCAACAGGATAATCATTCTCGAGTGGCTATGGGACGTTCTCCTTTGGCTGGGGATGAGGCTTTTTTGCGAGCCCTAGACTGGGGATTGCCTCCTTGCGCGGGAATTGCCGTGGGACTAGATCGTGTGTTTATGCAGTTGTTTGAACTAGAGAATATAAAAAAAGCCAACCCATTTAATTGGAGTTGGCGCATTCAATCCAAAGATTTTTAATAGTCTTACTCTATGTTTTTATTGATATCTTCTTTGAGCTCTTTTCCCACTTTGAAAAATGGAAGCTTCTTTTCGCCTACGTTGATGACTTCACCAGTTCTAGGGTTTCGACCTTTATAGGAACCGTACTCTCGGTTGACAAAAGAGCCAAAACCGCGAATTTCAATACGATCATTTTTGAGTAGGGCATCGACCATGGAATCAAAAATTGTATTCACCACAGTCTCGGCTTTGACCCGAGTGATTCCGGTTTTTTCGGATACCAAGTTGATTAAATCGGCCTTTGTCATTTTATCACCTGCAATGCTTCGTAAGTGTTTGAAACTACTTTAATTGTAGTCATTTTTGCGAAACCAAGCCAGATTTAATTCGGAAAAGCCAGATGCAATGGGCGAAAGGCGAGTTAAATCGTCTAAAAATCAACTCTTGGTGTCATTTCGAGGGGTTAGGCCTCTGCTTTCAGATAGTCGACCAGGTCATTTTCGCGATATCTGCCAGTGGAAAGTAGAATCCGACCATAGGCATCGATGGTTTGCTCCACCATATTGTCCACGTCAAAAAGCTCGACCACTTTCTTACGTGCCTTTTCACCCACTTCGTTGGCAGAGACCTGTTCCGTAAATACTTTGATAATGAGATGGGCCAACGAGGCTCTGTCGGCCGGTCGAATAAGAAAGCCATCTTGTCCATCTTCAACAATGGTTGAAATGGGACTGACTTCAGAGCCAATGATCACTTTCTTTTGAGCCATGGCTTCAATCAAACCGGGTTCAAATCCAGTGGTTCTCGAACTTAAATCGACAAATACGTCGGCAAGTGAAATGTAGTCAGGAATATCAACGTTTCGAATGGCCCCCGCAAAAACGACCTTTGAGCCCAAGGCTAACTGTAGCATTTCATATTGTAGCTGGCGCTTGAGTGGGCCATTCCCAACAATGATCAATCGTGCAGATGGCTTTTTAATAGTTACCTTTTCGAAGGCTTTCAAAATATTTAATACATCTTCTAACTCGGACATATCGGTAAATGTCATCACAACAGGGGAGTTACCAGGAACTTTTAGACTTTCACGTAATTCACTGGATTTTTCGCGCTCTGCGAGATCACCAATTTCAATCCCATAGGGAACAATGTAAGTTTTGAGTTCGGGATACATGTAATAGCGTTCTAAGACGACTCTTTGCTGTGGACTGGTAACGAACACTCCGTCGGCAGAATTCAATACTTTTCGATCACCCCTAAGATAAGTCGCTGCAAACTTATAGACCATGGCGATTCCAGTTCTCACCAGATCACTCACACTATCTTGGGCCATGCCCATAATGGCAAAGAGCTGAGACATATCCGTCGCATCCGAATCAAAAGCCACGGCCACTTTATAGGCTTTACGTCGTCGAGCCACAGCGATTCCATGACGGTCAATACAATGGGCGATATGAAATGGATTTTCAGTGTGAAGAGCCTTAAATTTTGCATTAAAGAGGTCATTAATACGCAGGTCTGAAGTCTCTTTATTCCCAATAAAATGAGCTGATACGCCATCTTTTTCAATAAGGTCTTTTCCCTGTGGATTCTTCCAAGAAATAACAGTGACTTTGTGGCCGGCTTTGGCAAGACCCTTGGCTATTGGCCATAGAAATCCATGGTCCGCTGCCCGGCCCAATATCGGGAAATATCTGGCGATGATACAAATATTGAGAGTTTCAGGTAGGCGAGTTTTATTTCTCCAAAACATTTTAAAAATCTCCTTCAAAAACTTTCCAAAAGGCGCGGAAGCACTTTCTGGTTGGCATCGGGGAGTTGAATTTCTTGAAATTCTTTTTTTGTCACCCATCTAAGGCCATTATGGTGATGAGTTCTTGGCTCGCCTTTCCAGTAATCCACTTTAAAAAATAAAATGATGATTCCTACATCTCCATATTGATGTGTCGTTGAGAGTAAGAGGGGGCCCACTTGGGCATCGATACCTAATTCCTCTTCCAGTTCTCTTTTTAAAGCCATTTCTGGGGATTCGTTGGCTTCAATTTTGCCCCCAGGAAATTCCCAAACCCCTGGTAATGAGGAGCCTTCAGGGCGTTGCCCCAGTAAGACTTTACCTTCTTTAGAAATGACTCCGGCAACGACTGGAATCCATGTAGGTCTTTTTTTTCGACTCGAAGAGCTCATGAGAGGATCTTACTGAATATTTTTAAATTTATCACTCACTCGTTTAAAGAAAAACGGTCCATCAAATACTAACGCCGAGTAAACCTGGATAAGATCAGCGCCGAGATCTAATCGCCGTTTCACGTCTTCTGGCGTCAATATCCCTCCAGCCGAAATTATAAGCTTATTATTGCGGCGGTCACCCAGATGCTTCAGCGCATTTTCGAGCATTCTCTCCGAGAGATGAGCCAACGGTGCCCCCGACATTCCGCCACTGTCTGTGGGGAAAGGAAGGCCCTGCGGGCGAAATGTGGTGGTGTTTGTTAAAATCCATCCATCGACTCCAAGATCGTAGGAAAGATCCAATACCGTGTGTAAATGCTCATCTTCCAAGTCAGGGGAGAGTTTAAGTAGAAGCGGCTTTTCTCCCTGATTGCAGTCCACTACAGGCTTCAAGAACTGAGAAAATGCGTTGGGTGAAAAGAGGTCGCGAAGACCTTTAGTGTTGGGGCTACTAATATTCACCACATAGGCGTCTGCCACCGATTTCATTTTTTCCATGACTTTTACGTAGTCATCGCTGGCGTTCTGATTTTCGGTATCGCGATTTTTTCCTAAATTTATAAAAAGTGGAGGCAGGTTAGGATGGCTTTCTTTGGCCTGGACAATATTTTCGTATATAGCCTCCATGCCTTTATTGGGAAAGCCCATCTTGTTCCAAAGGGCCTTGTGGCCTATGTTTCGATCTAAAATCTTACCGGGATTTGGAGATTGTGGTTTCGGAGTGATGGTTCCCAGCTCTATGAAACCACAACCGAGTTTGTTCCAAGCGAAAATGGCTTCACCATTCTTATCCACCCCACCAGCGATCCCCAAGGGGTTATCAAACTCCAAATTTTGAAAAGTGAGTGATCTCCACTTACAGCTGGAAGACGGCAGAAAAGGGCTCATCAAATTTATTGCGGGTAAGCTAAGATGATGAGCTAGGGATGGTGGAAGTAGGTACCAGGGTTTTATACCCATAATTAGAGTAGGCCTCTCAACTTCATGGCCTGCTCTAAGCGTTTTAAAGAGACAGCCATTGCGGAAGTACGCATGTCCTGACCTTCTTTTTGAGAAAACTCCCAAACCTTTTTAAAGGCAGGATCCATTACGCTTTTAAGTTTTGATCTCACTTCTTCTTCGGTCCAAAATAACCATACAATGTCTTGTACCCATTCAAAGTAACTGACGATGACACCACCGCCGTTAGCCAAAATATCGGGAACAACTAATTTCTTTTTCTTGAATAGAATTTCTGAAGCATTGTTTGTTACGGGGCCATTAGCTCCTTCAATAATAATATCGGCTTGAATATCGTCCGCATTGTCGCTGGTGATCACTCCATCCAACGCACAGGGTGCTAAAACGTCCACTTTTAACTCTAGAAGTTCCTCATTGGTAATGTCTTTTGCCGAAGGGTATCCGTTGACCACTTTATTGTCTTCCACGTATTCCACAAGTTCAGGCACGTTTAAACCTTCAGGGTTATAGATCCCACCAGAGACATCACTCACAGCTACAATTTTAGCTCCAAGTTTATGGGCCTCGATGGCCGCATGCATTCCCACTTTACCAAACCCTTGAATGGCAATGGTTGAGTCTTTCAGCTCTCGACCCAGCGCTTCCAGGGCGCTCATGGTGCAAAACACCACGCCTAGCCCTGTTGCCGCTTCTCTTCCCATAGATCCGCCGATTTCGATGGGTTTTCCTGTGACCACGCCGGTTTGACAGTAGCCTGATTCTTTAGAATAGGTGTCTAGCATCCACGCCATAGTTTGAGCGCTGGTGCCAACGTCAGGAGCGGGAATATCTTTATCCGGGCCAATAAAAGGCACGAGTTCGGTAGTGAAATTGCGGGTTAGGTTTTCGAGCTCCGCTTTAGACAAGCTGTTTTGATCTACTGTGATTCCACCCTTTGCGCCACCGAGAGGAAGTCCTAAAAGTGAGTTTTTATAGGTCATGAGGGCAGCGAGAGCGGCCACTTCACTTAAATTGACACTGGGGTGGTATCTCAACCCACCTTTGAATGGACCGAGAGTTTGGTTATGTTGAACTCGATAGCCTGCAAAAATTTGGACCGTTCCATCATCCATTCTACAAGGGACCGACACGGTGATGGCTCGACGAGGCGTTTCCAGGCGTCTCAGTGCATTTCCGTTGAGATCAACGATTTGCCCAGCCGTTTCCACGGTTTTAATGACGTTTCTATAGAGGTGACTAGATGTTACGCCTTCCATTTTATGCTCCCGTCCATTGAATTAAGTGGGCAGAACCTAATGATACGAAAAGAGAAAGTCCACTTAATTTTTGCTAAGGTTGACCCATGAAATTATTTGCAATTGGGTGGAAGTTCACCCCGCGACGCTTGGTCCCATTGTACAATTATCTGGGACGCCACTGTGCTCAACTTGTGATATTTAAATAAGTCTATTTAAAAGGAGCGCCCTTTGAGTTTAAATCTGGATTCAACCTTTAAATCCTCAATACCTGATCGTTTAGAAGAGCTCAAATCCACCAAAGTAGTGATTGTTGGTGATGTGGGATTAGATGAATATATTCAGGGGGACGTTCGGAAAATCAGTCCGGAAGCTCCTGTTCCTGTGGTTGAGGTGAATTCTGAGTCAGCTAAGCTGGGACTGAGCTGTAATGTGGCAGCTAATGTCGTCAGTTTGGGCGGCCAGGTGGAACTCATTGGCGTTGTAGGTATGGATAGAGCTCGGGAGCAAGTTTCACAGCTGCTCGAGGACAGTGGAGTCAGCTCCAAATCTTTGATTGTGGATGAATCTCGGCCGACCACTCGAAAGACCCGGATTATGGCAGAGCATCAACAGGTGGTTCGGGTGGATCACGAACACAAACGGTTTGTGGATACAAAGATCGAAGATCAAATTTTGCAGCAGTTGGAATCTCAGTTGGAAAGCTGTCGCGGCGTTATCCTAGAGGATTATGCGAAGGGTGTTCTCAGTGAAAGAGTATGCCAACAGGTCATTCAAATGGCTCGGCAGAAACAAGTTCCCGTACTGGTGGATCCTTATAAATCATCTCCCATTCACTTTTATAGAGGAGCTTCGTTACTCACCCCGAATAGAGACGAAGCCATTTTCCTGTCCGGTATTCTCTTGGATGAAATGCATCACAAGGAAGATTTCATTGAGAAGGTGGGTCGCAGCTTAATGGAGCAAATTCAATCTGAAAATATGGTGATCACAGAAGGGAAAAGGGGAATGTGTTTATTTGATAAAGACAGTACCTTACAGCTTCCCACTTTTGCTCGTGACGTGTTCGATGTGACTGGAGCCGGAGATACAGTGATTGCAGCTGTGGCTTTGGGGTGGTGTTCGGGTTGGACTCTGCCAGAGGCCTGTATGATGGCGAATTTTGCCGCTGGCTATGTGGTCAGTCAACTCGGCTGTGTCACTTGTTCACCTGAGAATTTGAAGGCCGAAATTCTAGCTCATGGGTCCACCGCTGTATAAAGGTGTCAAAATAGGTCTCTAAGCCTGGGTAAGTATTTTATTTCTTTCCAAATGGGTGATTTTTTCCCACCAAGAGATGCAAAATATGCTAGTTTCCGGGCTTTTAGGAGATGATGAGATTGGGAACTGTAAATTTTTACGATTTTAACATGAGTGCGCTGGAGCAGTTTTTTGTAACTCGTGGTGAAAAGAAGTTCAGAGCTCAGCAGATGTTTCAGTGGGTGTATGCCCGAGGTATCACTGACCCAGAGCAAATGACCAATCTCTCCAAGGCCTTTAGGGCGGAAATTCCTCAACTATTTTCATTTGATCTGCCGCAAACCATTAAGCACCTCAGCAGTGTGGATGGGACTCAGAAGTTTCTCTTTGATATGGGAGACAACATGTCCGTAGAGTCGGTGCTGATTCCTTCGGGGGACCGAAATACTCTCTGTGTGTCTTCGGAAGTGGGATGTAATTTGGCCTGTAAGTTTTGTTTCACAGGCAAGCAGAAGTTGTTAAAGCGACTTTCTGTTTCACAGATTATGGGTCAGTTTCTACAAGTGAAACAGGCTTGTCCTGATCAGCCGATAACCAACATCGTTTTTATGGGTATGGGGGAGCCGTTGGATAACCCTGAGGCCGTATTTGCAAGTATTGAGATTCTAAACAACACCTGGGGGCTCAATCTTTCGCGCAAGAAAATCACGGTTTCAACGTCTGGTCTTGTAGACAAAATCCCATTAGTTTCCAAGTCGGGAGCTCGGTTGGCTGTGAGTCTTAATGGGTCTAATGATCGGGTGCGCTCCGATGTAATGCCCATTAATAAAAAATGGAATATCAAAGCTCTGCTGGATGCTTGTTTGGAGCACTACAGAGCCACGAATGATAAAATCACCTTCGAGTATGTATTGCTCGCCGGAGTGACGGATTCCTTGGATCATGCACGAGAGCTGTACCATTTGACTAAAAATGTGCCATGTAAGCTCAATATCATCCCATTTAATGAGCATCCTGATTCTGGATATCAGCGCCCTAAGGATTCTGCTATTGACAGGTTTCAACATGAGTTGATTCGTTTGGGAGCTCATGTTCTAAGAAGAAAGACCATGGGAAGAGATATATTCGCCGCTTGCGGGCAACTCAACTCGACGGCAAACAAACATCCACAATTAGAAACCTTATCTCAATAAAATTTTTGGGGGCAAAGATGTCAGAAGTTTTAGTAGTAGGTAGTGTTGGTTACGACACTATATCAACACCAGTGGGTCAACGAGAACATATTCTCGGTGGCTCTGCCAATTATTTTTCACTCGCGGCTTCACACTACAGTAAAGTGAATGTAGTGGGAGTGGTTGGTGATGACTACGAAGAAGATCATAAAAAAATTCTTACCGACCGAAAGGTGGATCTGTCTGGGTTGCAACAAATCCCAGGGAAAACTTTTTGTTGGGAAGGAAAGTATGAGAATGACATGAATGAGGCCATTACTTTGGACACTCAACTGAATGTTTTCGAAAATTTTGATCCCAAAATACCAGAGGCTTATAAGAAGTCCTCTTACCTATTTCTCGCCAATATCGATCCTATTTTGCAAATGCAGGTTCTTGATCAGGTGGAATCACCTAAACTTGTTGGCGTAGATACAATGAACTTTTGGATTAGCTCTAAGCTGGATGAATTAAAGAAGGTTTTAGAGAGAGTGGACGTTCTGTTAATTAATGAAGGGGAAGCCCGCGAATTGACAGGTATGTGGAACGGTGTCGCTGCAGCTCAGAAGCTAGCTGAAATGGGTCCAAAAGGTGTTGTGATTAAGCGTGGAGAGTACGGTTTCTTGATGTACGCTGAAAATCAATACTTCATCTTGCCGGCCTTTCCGGTGAAAGACGTTGTCGATCCAACGGGCGCTGGTGATACTTTTGCTGGTGGATTTTTCGGATATCTTTCCAAAGTCAATGATGGGTGGAACATCAATCACCTCAAGCAAGCGTGTGTTCATGGTTGTTTGATGGCGAGTTTTACGGTGGAGTCATTTGGTGTCGATGCTCTCGTCGGATTGGATTGGGCTGAGATTGAAAAACGTCATGCTCTCTACAAGTCGGTAATTACTGGGCATTAGTCGGGAACACTAAGTAGATCTTTTGGCAAAGCAGGACTGAGGTCCTGCTTTTTTTTGGTCTTTGCACGAAAAATCTAGAAAATTCCATCACTTAAGTAAATTAAATGGATGAGGTGGCCGATTTATTAACTGGATATGAGCGCAAAAAAGAAGAAGAACAGCCTTGAAGACGAACTACTAGAAGACCTGATGGAAGATCAGGTGGATGTAGATTTGAATTCAGGCCATCCAGATGAAGTGAGTATTGGCGTGGATTTGTCAGACGATAGATCCATTTCGATATTTGATCGGAAAGTCTATACCGATTTTGATTCCGTTGTTCAGGATGGAGAGGAAGGCAATTCAGATTCTGAAGATAAAGTTTTACCGGAATACCTTGAGGGGCTAGTTGAAGAGAGTGCATCGAATATCGCACTCGAGTCTGATGACGAACGGGTTTCCAAGGAAATCCAGGATAAAGACGATAAGACGGTGGCCTTGGACCAAAGTGATCAAGATGATGTCCGTACCGAGATGGCTAAGGCGATCGAAAAAAGAAAAAGGCTGAAAGAAGCCAGCACCACGATGCCAGTGGATAAACAAAACAAGAGTTTGTTTGGTAAAAAGCCGGATAAAGATAAAACAGCCCTAATAGATTCTTCTGAACAGAAAGAAAAAAAGGGAGGATGGAAACTTCCAGAATTACCTAACATTAGAACAAGTGTTGGGCGAGCTCTGGGAGCTACCGAACTGGAGCCAAAATCACCCACCCAAGAGAAGTTAGCCCAAGCGGAAAACGTAAGGGTCGCTCAGGAGCGGATTTTAGAATTGGAAACCCTTGTTGAGCGTCTTCGAACTGAAAACGAAGAACTCATTGCCGCCGCTGAGATTTTGAGAAAGAGAACGGATCAGCTCATGGGTGAAAAGGAAAAGCTGGAATCGCATATAGAAGAGAATCGACACGTCTATGATGCGGAGAAGCGTCTGCACAAAGATGCAATGTCCGAGAAAAATAGAGAACTGTTTAGTCTGAAGGAAAAGATGGAGGGCATGGAAGAGCGATTGGCAGCTAACATGCAAAAAGTGAGAGTGCGAGAGAGAGAGCTAGAGAATCGCTTAGAGTTGGTTAAGATGGAGAGCTCGGCCATAATTAGAAATAAAAATGAAATTATTTTAGATCTTAAAAGATCCATTGATCAGTTGAATATAGAATTGGAAAACTATCGAAGTAAGGGCATGGAGCTAAATCAGCAGATTAGCGGAAAAGAAGAAGTCCTTAAAAGAACAGTGAGGACGTTAAGGATTGCCTTAACGATGTTGGAAGGGGTAGAAGATACCTCTGGTAATAAACGCAAAGCGGAATAGAAACTTCAATGAAAAAACTCAAGCTTGTTGTGAGTGACCTACATCTTGGCACGGGCAGAATCGACGAAGATTCTCGTATTAATACCCTCGAAGAATTCTATTTTGATGAAAAGTTTGTGGAGTTTCTTCACTATTATTCTACAGGGCAGTTTGAGACAGCTGATGTTGAACTCATCTTGAATGGAGACATTCTAAACCTCCTTCAGGTGGACTATGATGGGTTCTATCTAACGGTGATTACTGAGCAGGTCAGTTTAAATAAGACCAAACGAATCGTAGAGGGCCATCCTCGGTTTTTTAAAGCCCTCAAAGACTTTTTATCAAAGCCAAATAAATCGATCACCTATGTCGTGGGAAATCATGATCAAGGGGTGTTGTGGCCTGCCGTTCGCGAATATTTAAATGACTTTTTAGGTGCTAATATTCGGTTTAAAAATATAGTTTATTATTTCGATGGAGTGCATATCGAGCATGGACATATGCATGAAGCGGCCAATCGATTGAATCCCAAGAAGTTTTTTATTAAAAAAAATGTGCCGGAGCCAATACTCAATCTGCCATTTGGCTCGCATTTTTTTCTCGAATTTGTAATGCGAGTGAAGCAGGTTTATCCTCATATCGATAAGGTGCGCCCTTTTTATAAAATGATTCGCTGGACAGTTTTGAATGAGTTTCGGTTTGCCATGCGAACGTTTTGGCGTCTATTTAACTATTTTTTAAAATCTATTTTCAAAACAGATCCGCGTTTTGACTGGCCCTTCAAGAGACTTGTGCAGGTGATTTTGGAGAGTGCGGTTTTTCCGGACCTGACGGAGTCGGCTCGAAAGATTTTGAATGATGCTAGGGTTCATACCGTTATTTTTGGGCACACTCATGTTTATAACTATCGTCAATTTGGAAATCGTGCTGAGTATTTTAATACCGGGACATGGACAGATATCACTTCATTAGATATTTCAACTCTTGGAAAAATCACTAAACTCACGTATGTTCTCATTGAATATCCAGATCAGGAAGGGACACAGCCACAAGGGTTCCTGAAAGAATGGCATGGGTATCATAGAATTGAACAGGACGTGATGATCGTATGATTAGTTTAAAATCTCCCGCATATGAACAAGAAATCGATAGACAGAAAATCCTAGGCCATTTACAGAATGTGCTTACGAGAAGTGATATTGGCTTCAAAGATGTGACCCACCGCGAAGATATCTGGAAGGCCTCTCAAGCGAGAGCGGACCAAGTGAAGGGTGATCTTACTGATTTAGCTTTGGTTGGAATTGGTGGAAGTCATCTGGGCGTGGAAGCGATTCACAATGCCCTTCATTTTGGCGACTTGCAGGTCACTTTCTTCGATAATTTAGATCCGATATATTTTAAGCGTAAATGGAGTGGTTTAAACTCCATAGAAAACACTCATTGGGTGATCACTTCCAAGAGTGGGACGACTCTTGAAACTCTGGCTCTGGCTAATTTTATAGAGCAGTCTCTCAAGGCAGAAGGGCTTGATCTCGCTTCAAGATGTACTGTGATTACAGAATTTAAGTCGAATCCACTGTACACCTGGGCCAAAGCCGCAGGAGTGGAGGTTCTAGAATTATCTGAAGATATTGGCGGGCGGTTTTCTGTTTTAACTCCGGTTGGGGTTTTGCCCGCAGCCATTATGAATTTAGATATTGAGGGCCTTCGAAAAGGAGCGACATGGGCGCTGGCCAATGAAGATTTTGTCTGTGATTTGGCCATTCAATTTTTACATTCTCTGAAAGATGAAAAGTTTATTTCGATGATGTGGATTTACAGCGATCAGCTGAATACTTTTGGCGAGTGGTGGCAGCAGCTATGGGCGGAATCTTTGAGCAAAAAAGTAAGTTTGTCCGGCGAACCAGGACCTACAGTCTCAACACCAATAGCTTGTCGGGGGGCTAATGATCAGCATTCATTGCTTCAACAGGTCATAGAAGGTCAACGCGATAAGTTGGTGGGTTTTTTAACCGTTGTTGCAAATAATGATTACGGTGAAGCTATGCAGGGTGATTTATTTGGAGTCCAAAGTTTTTGCCTTGGAAAGAAGATGGGGCAAATCCTTAAAGCGGAAGCGGACGCCAATATGCAGGCCATGCGAAGTGGGGGTATACCAGCCTTCCATCTAGAGGTGGAAAAAGTGGATGAATCCGCCTTGGGTGCACTGTTTATGTCTTTTGAACTTTTGGTGGCTACCTTAGGTGAGGTCTTTCAAATTAATACCTTTGACCAACCTGGGGTGGAACAAGGCAAGGTCCTGACAAAACAACTTTTGCAGCCCTCCTAACGGCAGAGTCATTTTGGGAATTGGGTTGTATAGGAGCCCCGATTCTATTAAAATTTTCTATTATGAGCATGGATGACGAAGACACCTTAGACAAAACCAGTGTGATGACAAGTGACACTTTTCGAGTGCGTTTAGCTCAGGCTGGGCAAAGTCCGCCGTGCTTGGTTTTGTTAGTGGGACCCGCTAATCAGGTGGGTAGACAGTGGCCTCTCGAGGATACGGATAGAGTGATTGGGCGTGCTCATGAAGCTCATGTTTGTATCGAAGATAAGAGTGTTTCAAAAGCTCATGCTAAGCTTCAGATGGTTGGTGGGGATGTCTCAATCATGGACTTAGAGTCCACCAATAATACGGTTGTAAACGGAGAAATGTTGAATCCGTTAAGACCTTTAGTTCTTAAGAATAACGATCAGATTAAATTAGGAAATGTGATTTTAAAGTTCCTTGAAGAGGGCAATATTGAGACCGTTTCTGTGGCTCAAACATTTGACCGAGGTCAGATGGATGCGCTGACTGAAATCTACAATAAAGGGGCTTTGATGGCGCGAGCTCCGGAGTCTTTCAACAAGTCCAGTTTGTTGGGAGTGCCTTATTGTATTATCACATTTGATATTGATCACTTTAAGCAGGTGAACGATACCCATGGGCATGCTGCCGGAGATTATATTCTGCAAGAGCTAGCGAATGTGGTTAAGAGCAAATTGATTCGGGAGAATGACTTTTTTGCCAGATCAGGTGGAGAAGAGTTTACTTTATTGTTACTAGGGACTCCTTTTGAGCGAGCCCAAGAAATCTCTGAGCGATTAAGAGAAACCATAGAGTCTCACGACTTTATTTTTGAAGCCGTTCAGATTCCGATAACCATTTCCGTTGGTGTTTCCAGTAAGCGTGATGACGATTCGGGTTGGGAAACCATTTTTGATCGTGCGGATAAAGCACTTTATAAATCCAAAGAGGGTGGCCGAAATCGTGTCACTGCCGATTAAACGTTTAAGATGACACGGTGTCGCTTTGACATCTTTAGTACCTTTTTGTCCACCAAAATGTCACTGGGCAAAGGTACTGTATAAAATTCCTGTAAATCTCCTGTACATCATTTGCTTTGTATTTCTAGATACTTAGTTTCAATGGGCGAGTTTTTTCATCATCCATAAATCTTATTGAATGTGGCTCAGCAAGTTGGCCCCTATATTGCTCAATAAGTAAGCGAGAGGAGGAGGGATCGTTCCACCTTATAAGTATAATAAAGATCCTTTCTAGCATCCGAGATTGAACAGCCCAAGTTAACTGTCCAAAACAAAGGGGGTTCTGATGCAGTCAATAGTAGATAAAGTAAACCTTACGGACGTCACTAGCGGTACATCCGACTATAAATCCTTCGACGATGATGTCCTCGTAGACGGAGTTCGTAATGGGAATTCCGAATACTACGCTGAGTTGGTAAGTCGTCATAGAAAGGCGCTCGTTAGATTCGTCGTGCGCATCACAAAAGATTCACAATTGGCCGAAGATGTTGTGCAGGATGCACTTATAAAAGCCTATACCAAGATTCATATGTTTCGAGGGCAATCCACATTCAAAAGTTGGCTTTACAGAATAACTGTAAATACAGCGAAGAATAAACTACGTAAGCGCAAGCGTGAAACTGTAGATGTGGATAACGTGCAAATGACTACGGAATCCACCAGTGAAAATGATCTCTTTATGGAGGATTTGAGAAGTCATATTTCGACTCTTGTAGAAGACCTTCCTCAAAAGCAAAGACTTGCATTGATTTTGAGAATCTTCGAAGACTTGAGTTTTAAAGAGATCGCAAAAATTATGGACTGTCCTTACGATACGGCCAAAGCCAATTACCGTCATGCTGTAATTAAATTGAAGGGTCGTTTGCAGAAATCTAATTTCATTATCGGCTGGCGAGAAGTGGACGAAACTCGCCAATCCGACCTCATCGTAGGGTAATCATTTAAAGTCAAAACGGAAGATAGTTACAAGACAGCAGCAACGATAAGTTCAATTTACAAACTGTTTCAATGTTTTTTCAGGATCGTCTACATCTTCGAGAGTTTTTGCAAACTCGATGAGTTTTTCAAAATCGCTGCCTAATTTAATATAGGCCTTTTCAAAATCAGATAGATCATAAACATAGGTTTTTAGCGAAAGCAGTTTGGCGTTATTGAGAGGCTCATCTAAAAAGCGTTTATACTTAATAATTCTAGTTTTAACTAATACATCTGTTTTTAGGCGATTTTTAATTTCAAGAAGTCGGTCTTCCTTCATCTTTTTATCGATACGACCTTTATGGGATTCGTACCACTTTTTAAGATCGTCGATCTCTTTACTTAAAAAGGCAGAAAAGATTTTTTCGTCATGATTAATGTCTTTAATGCGAGCTAAAGTTTTAGAGTTCTCGCCCTCTTTTTTCAGGTAAAAGAGTTCGGCCCCTTTGTTGCCTATGAAGGTGGCCAACCGCTCATTGAAATCCGCATGATCCTTAATAAACAAAGTGGCATGAACAGTTTCATGTATGATCACATTCACTAAGTCATAGTCAGAGTATCGAGTCATGCTGGAGAGAATGGGGTCATCAAACCATCCCAATGTACTGTAGGCACCGGCTCCTCTGACATAAGTATCATATTCATTGGGGTCAAATGTTTTGGCCTCAACATGAGCTTCTTCGGGAGTTTTATATCCCTTGTAGGGAACGGCCCCTACAAACGGAAATTTCCAACGATAGGTTTTAAGTTCATACACGGGGGCCGCTGAAAGAACATAAGAGACATAGTCTCGTTCTAATTGAACAAACTCTTGATAGTTGTTGGTTTCTTCAAGCTTTAAAATGTCTTCGGAAAAGGCACTGGCTTCTTGTGCCAGGAGAAGTTTTGCTTTTGTCTTTTCTGGAAGGCTAGGATCTTTGAGGGCTTCGGAAATGGGGACTCGTTGATTCATCAGATGCAAATGGTTGTAAGCCGTTTTGGCAAGATAGGGCAGCTGACATGAAGCCAGCATTGTGAGTGAAAAAACAAGAAGTATCGCTTTTAGAACATCCATGAAATACCAACGCGTCCAGCATAATCCACGGTCTCAGGATCGTCACTGTCGTCGTTGATGGGACTGGCCCAAGCATCCACTCCCATCTTCAAGGAAAAGGTTTGAGTGAATCGAATCCTCATGCCCACTCCCGCACTGGGAGCTATCCCTGATTGGCTTCCGGTTTCCGCTTCGGTGCCACCAGCAGGGTCGAGTAAAAAGACTTTGTCGATGTGGGCAGCTCCCACTTTTACAAAAGGTTGAAAGGCGGCTTTTCTCTCAGCAAAACTTAATACAAAGTCCACTCCTATGAGTTCAAACTCAGTGGTTGCGACTGTGCTTTCCGTATCTCCGGTGAGGCGAAAGCTTTGTTTTGATTCCCCCTTGGTATAACTGAGTTCAAGCGCAGACATTTCCCAGAAATAGTAGGATATGGAACCTGTATACGATAGAGAGTTCGTAAAATTGTTGGAGTCGATTTTTTGGTTTCTGTAATTCGTAGATAATGAGAGCTCTGTGACACCGGCCAATGAGCCATAGGAAAACAGAGTGACAGAGAAGAAAACAAGCAGAGTTGGTAGAAAATGTCTCATACTTATATTATAGCGAATCCCAACTCAACTTACCTTTACTACTCTTAGAATCTAAGGATTTCTCACGTATGGTCTAGGCGCTAACTGGACATTGAAACTGTAGTAGATGCGTATTAGACCATCGTCCCCAATCATTCCTTCGGGAGGGTTCAAAATAGGGCTAATTTCTTCGAAACTTTGCAACGCTGCTTCGTCTAGTCCTTTTGAGTCACTGGCTCTGACTAATATTATATCTTTTAGGAAACCAGCAGAATCGAGTATCACTTCGATCTCTGTATATTGAGTGGTGTGGCTGAGGGATCTTAGGTCGGTCGGCGACAGAAGAGCCACGGATCTTCGAATTCGGTTGACCCATCTCGGTCTCAACTGGGATTTTATGCGTTCAAAGTAGGTGTAATAGGTAAATTGATCCGCATTTAATGCGGTAGCAGAACCAATCTTTACATTGGGGATGTAATCGGAAGAGGTGGAAAATCCCGAAACTCTCTGTGGGTTTAATGGTGATGGCGATAGCTTTCTTCCGGGCCCACGATTTCGTTTAGATTTTTCCTGGGGGGTACTTCTTTGGCTTGGTGTCGGAGATCTGTTCACCGTCTTGTTTGCCGTTCTAGAGGCTACTGACTCTTCGCTCACTCTTAAGTTTTTCTTAGAGAGTCGAGTGACCGCCTTCTGCAGCTGATTTACTTTTTCTTCCAGTTGCTCCAAATCTGAGACAACCTGTTTTTTCTCAATTTTCTTTTGAGGAGCTTGTGTGTAAACCACTTCAATGTCTTGAGGTGAGGTCTGGGGAAAAGCTTTACCAAAATGTTGTGATCCTAGCCCCAACAAAATATGTATGGCAATACTTAATAATATCGTAAACACCAGTAATGATTGATCTTTTTCCATTTTCTCCCAATCCAGGGTTCAAATATAGCAAAACAAATGGTTAAAGTTGAGACACATTTGACCGATAGGCAATATATCCGGGGGGATACTATATGTCTCAAAATAATAATGTCATAGATTTTCAAAAGCATTTGAAGAACCGTCAAGCTGAGCCTGCTGTAGATAAAGCTAAAAAATCCACGGCTGATGTGGTCAACATGACGGAAAGGCGTTCCGAGATTTTAAAAGAAGAGCGTCGTCAGGTGAAGCGTACAATTCTTACTGAGTTTATTGGCGCATCGGTAGTTGTACCTCAAAAAGGTCTAATGAAAGTGGCTTTATATGATATCTCCGATCAAGGTATTTCCTTTGATATGGAAGGAGACTCTGGTCATTTTAAAGTGGGTGAAGAGGTCGCTATGCGTGTTTACCTCAACCATCAAACCTTCTTTCCGTTTTCCATCGTCCTTAAGAATGTTCAAGAGGTGGATGAAGAAGCTGTATACCGCCATGGTGGACAATTTGTGCAAGGCACTTTAAATGATGAAGCTTTACATCATTTTGTGAAGTTCATTGAGACGGTAAGCGCTAGTTTAAGAACCGATAGTGGGGACATTATGGTCTCCAACCTCAATAAATAGATCTCTATTGCAATTTAGTTTTTTTAAAGACCCTTTTTTGAAGGGTCTTTTTTTTGGTTCTTGTCGCGCCGAATTGAAACTCGACCTTTTTACTGGTCATAATAAGCGGTTAAGGAGAGAATATTTTATCTAGGGCTAGTTCTTTGGCCTTTGGGTGGATAAGGATTCTAGGAGGGTGAATGTCCATACCGTCGAATTTTGACACCAAGATGGTGCTCGATACAAACGTCATTCTATTTGATGCCATGGCATTAAGAAAATTTCCAAAAGGTGATATCTATATTCCCTTTTCGGTGATCGAAGAGATCGATCGATTTAAACGGGATATGGGAGAGAACGGAAGGAATGCTAGACATTTTAGTCGTTTTGTAGACGTTCTACGAAGTCAGGGGTCTTTGGCTGATGGAGTGGCTCTTGAAGATACGGGTTCTTATGTCTACATCATTGTTGACCAATACCATGATGGAATCCCAAAGGATATGTTCGAGAATTTAGCGGACAACCGTATTTTGGGTACGGCATTGGCCATTCAGAAAACCTACCCCGAAAGTAAAGTAGAGCTGATTTCAAAAGATATTAATCTTCGTATCAAAGCCGATGTTTTTAATATCGAAGCAAAAGATTACGAGCCGGTGGCGAGTAGTTTTGAAGATCTCTATATGGGAGTTTTGGATGTTGAAGTCACTAGCTCCCAAATCGATAAGTTCTACAAAGAAAAAGCCATTGAACTGGAAAATAAGTTTTTTGCGAATCAGTATGTTGTCATGAAAGACGGTTCCAATCCTAATCATTCTGCCATTGGACGATTTAGTGAATCCGATGGCTGTATTGTTCCATTATTAACTCCTTCAGAGGGGATTTGGGGAATTCATCCAAGGAATATGGAACAGAGTTTTGCACTGGATAGTCTGCTCAATGACGACATTAGTTTTGTTTCACTCGTTGGAAAAGCGGGTACGGGTAAAACATTGCTTGCTATCGCTGCAGGTCTTTCTAAGACGCTCGATGATGGCCACTTCCAAAAATTATTAGTGAGTCGACCCATTTTTCCAATGGGGCGAGACATCGGTTACCTTCCTGGAGATATTGAAGAAAAACTAAACCCTTGGATGCAGCCCATCTTTGATAACGTTGAGTTTTTAATGGGTGAGGGGAAGAAGGCTGCGGGTCGTGCTCAGGAGCTTATTAATCAAGGAATGTTGAATATCGAACCACTCACTTACATTCGTGGCCGAAGCATTCCTAATCAGTATTTGATCGTTGATGAAGCTCAGAACTTATCACCCCATGAAATTAAAACTATTGTTACTCGAGCTGGAAACGGGACAAAAGTTATATTAACGGGAGATCCCTACCAGATAGACAATCCCTATGTGGATGCCGCCAACTCAGGACTCACCTACTCCGTTGAGCGATTTAAAGGCGAGCGTATTGCTGGTCACGTGACTCTAATGAAGGGTGAGCGATCAGAACTTGCAGAGCTCGCGGCAAATATTCTTTAAGCTTAGTTGGGTGTGACCGACACTTCGATCCACTGGCCGAATAGCCAGTGGATTTTTTTTATCCAATAGTCGAGGAATCTCTCGAAAGCATTAATACTCCATGGTTTGTGGCCGATAGAGCTATTAAGACGGGCATTCTGTCTTTGCAAGAAATTGGAGCGACGATGTTTATTCAAGGCGATTTGCAAAAAGTATTTGATGCACTTTTCACAATGGGAGTCATCGATCCCGTGTTGGAAGAGGATTGGACAGAAGCGATAGATGAATTGCAGTACTACTATCCGGAAGTGCAAGAGGCGATTCAGGTAGTGAATGCTTTTCAGGGAAACTTAGACCAACTGATGCATGAGTTGGAACAGTTTGATGTGAAGATTTTAGGTTTTTTAGCAATGGAAGTGGCCAAAGAGTTTGCTGACTTCCACTCAAGGGAAGAGTTACATTGATGAAGAATATAGTGATCGTATTAGGACTTATATTTATGAGCCAATCGGCGATGGCGGACTGGTCTGTGGATTTCTCTAGACGAAATATGAAAACCTTAGAGTCAGACGCAAGAATGCCAGCCTCTGAAGAAAAAGAAGAAAAGGGGTTCCTTGATACCATCTTTGAGTCTTCGACACCTCTACAAGAAATTGTTGTTCTGAATACTGAGAAGGGTTTCGTGCCTGCGACTGTAAATGTAAGAAGGGGCATGAATTATAAGTTTCACATCGTGAACATTAATGAATCTGAGCGAAACGTAAGTTTTGTTATGGATTCATTCAGTGAGCATCATGCCACCTACTTTGGGAATATCAAAACCTTTGTTTTGCGGCCTAAAACTGAAGGAGTGTTTAGCTTTCAGTGTCCCGAGACCTCAGCTCAAGGGAAGCTTGTTGTTTACCCCTCTTACAAAATGGATGATGCTATTCACTTGAGACAGCCTGCATCGAGGTAAGTCATGGGAAAAGACGTCGCCGGTGTTTATGAAGAATCTATAAAAGGCTATCTTCAGCCCATTTGGGATCTGCTACAAGACGAGTCCGTAACGGAAGTTATGATCAACGGTCATGACGAGATTTTTATTGAAACTGGTGGTAAGCTTAAACGCTCAGAAAAGGTGTTTCCTGACGAAGACAGTTTGATGATGGCTGTAGTGAATATTGCCCAAAGTGTGGGTCGGCGAATTGATGATGAGAACCCGAGGCTCGATGCCCGGTTGCCCAATGGTTATCGAATTCATGCCGTTATTCCTCCTCTGTGCAAAGGAACCACGGTGGCGATTCGTAAGTTCTCTACCGTTAAATTAACTTTCAAAGACTACATTAAATTCGGAACACTCACTCCAGACGCAGCTCTTTTTTTAGATATCTGCATGAAGCTTGGGAAAAATGTTTTGGTTTCAGGTGGTACCGGTTCGGGTAAAACAACACTTTTAAGTGTGTTATGCAGTAAAATCCCTCCTGGACAAAGAATCATCGTTATTGAGGATTCTGCAGAATTACAAATTGATTATGAACATATTGTATTTTTCGAAACACGAATGGCTAATGGTCAAGGTAAAGGTGCTGTGACCATAGAAGATCTATTAAAGAGTTCTTTACGACTTCGTCCGGATCGAATCATAGTGGGTGAGGTTCGTGGGGGTGAGGCTCTTGATCTTATTCAAGCAATGAACACCGGTCATAAGGGATGTTTAGGTACGGTTCACTCAAACAGCGAAGAGGATGCTATGGTTCGTTTGGAAGCTCTTGCTCAAGGCGCGGAAAGCAAATTGAGTGAACAAGCTCTCCAATACCAAATCGGTGCAGCGGTGGATATAGTGGTTCAAATATCTAGAATGTCCGACGGGTCTCGTAAAATCACTGGAATCTCTGAGGTTCTGGGGCTGCATGAGGATGGCACATACAACGTTTTGCCTATTTTTCGAATTGGACGTTTGGAAAAGCAGCCCGATGGAAAATTAAAGGGGGGGCTAGAGCCGCAAGGTAATCTGCCCACTTTCATGGAAGAAATCGAAGATAATCGACTGCCATTTCCTCGAGACAAGTTTAGAACTCGTAAGAAAGCTGCTTAACGCAAGGCGACACATAAGCTTTCCATTATATAAGAGGTTCAGCCCTATATTACGCATAGTGCCCGATTGTAATTATGGGGCCTCCAGGATAAAAACCCAGCGTGGATTTTAGTGGGAAGATTTCCAATTCAGTACTGACTTACCTGGATAACCAAGGGGTAAATTTGGAGGGCCTTTATGAGCTCACCGATTTGCCCGTGGAGTTTCTAAGAGATCCCGCATGTTGGCTAGAGGCCGATAAGTTAGAGGCATTTCTTCACACGATGGAGCAAACTTACGGTTTGAGATCCAATGAGAGCCTTGTTTCTCTGGTGGGGTTGAATAGTTGTGAGCTTCGGTCCTGGGGTGTTTTAGATTCCGTCATTAAAATGATTGAATCACCAAAGGATATTTATGGGCAGCCCCAACGTTTGATTTCCTACTTTATTTCTCCAGAACCTCCCATTGCAAATTTAGAAGTGAGTGATCATTCTGTTCGGTTTGATCTGCCTATCGCTGCAGAAGAGTATCCCTATGTGACGGAATATTTGATTTCTGCTTTTGAAGGTTTGCCCAAATATTTGGGCAAAAATGCATCTAATGTGAATTGGACTGAGAATACCATCGAAATTTCCTGGTCACTGGATCAGCCGACATTGCTGGATGAGAAGGCTCTGCGAAAATCCTTGAGTCCAGAATTGTTACAGGGAATGGTTCGCTCCCTTGAGAGTTTGCAAAAGCAACTTGAAAAGAAAAATGAAGAACTGAAGTTCAAAGAAAAGGAAATTCATTCCTTAAAGGAAGATATAAAAAATCTTCTTAACACTCCAGTCAATCGGGCACTGCATCCTTTGGAAGGAGAGCAAGTGTTGGCCAAAGAAGAGATTCAAGGTGCTGCAAAAAGTTTGCGCGGAGAAGTTTCACGATTGTCGGATTATATTGCCCGTGCTCAGCAGTTGGTTACTTTGCTGGTTGGACGAGGTCGTTTGGACGGACAAGCTAAAACCGCCATGCGACGAGTGGGCTGGGATCAGGTGATGCAGGGAAAGATTATTTCCGTGCGAGAATCCTATAGACTTATTGATTCAATTAACAAAAATATCGAAATAGATGGAAACGCAAGCCGAATGGCTGAAAGCACATCGTCTCCAGCACCCCCTCATTGAAAGGAAAAGTCATGTCCACAATTGTAGATGTTACTGCCAGAGAAATTTTAGATAGTCGTGGAAATCCAACTGTAGAAGTTGAAGTGTATCTTGATACCGATGTTGTAGGTCGAGCCGCCGTTCCAAGTGGTGCGTCCACAGGAGCCTATGAAGCGGCAGAGCTTCGCGATGGAGATAAAGCTAGATACAAAGGAAAGGGCGTTCAAAAGGCCTGTGAAAATGTAGAAATGATTTTGGGACCTGCTCTAGAAGGAATGGATGTCACTCGTCAAACTGAAATTGATCGCACCTTGATCGATCTCGACGGTACAGATAACAAGTCAAAGTTGGGAGCAAATGCTATTCTTGGTGTTTCGTTGGCTTGTGCAAAAGCGGCTTCGGAAGAAGTGGACTTACCTTTGTTTCAGTATGTTGGAGGCACTTACGCCAATCAATTACCAGTACCTTTAATGAATGTTTTAAATGGTGGAGCACATGCCAACAACGGCCTGGATGTTCAGGAGTTTATGATCGTGCCTACATTAGGGAACACTTTTCGCGAAGCTCTTCGTGCGGGAGCAGAAGTGTTTCACACATTGAAGGGAATTCTTAATGATAAGGGTCTTTCTACAGCTGTGGGTGATGAAGGTGGATTTGCTCCGACTTTATCGTCTAATGGCGAAGCCATGGAACTATTGACTATGGCCATTGAAAAGGCCGGTTATAAACCTGGTGAGGAAATTTCGTTGGCTCTCGATGTGGCTTCCACTGAGCTGGTTGAAGGTGAGAAGTATCTTTGGGAAGGAAAGCATATTTCTTCTGAAGAGTTAGCGGATGTTTACAAAGATTGGACTAAAAAATACCCGTTAGTCAGTGTGGAAGATGCCTTCGGTGAAGATGATTGGAATGCTTGGGGTAGATTCACAGGTGATTACGGTAAGTCTGTACAGTTGGTTGGCGATGATTTATTTGTTACCAATCCAAAGCGACTTCAGCGTGGAATCAATGAGGGGTCTGCTAACTCCCTTCTGGTAAAGGTCAATCAGATTGGTACTTTGACGGAAACTAGCCAAGCCGTAAATATGGCTCAGGCGGCATCATTTACCACAGTCATGTCCCATCGTTCTGGGGAGACTGAAGATACGACAATAGCCGATTTATCTGTAGCTCTCGGTTGTCAGCAGATCAAAACAGGAAGTCTTTGTAGATCTGAAAGAATTGCTAAGTATAATCAGCTTTTGAGAATCGAAGAATATCTAGGGGAAACTGCCGTTTACGCGGGTAAAAAGGCTTTTTTACAGTCCTAGGTCTCGAGCTCGCCGAATGATCTTAAGTTCAATGGCGTGACTTGATAGACTGGGTCTATGTTACGCCGTTGGATAAATCAAATATTCAATTTAATTGATAAGTTTCTCTACGATCCCAAAAGAGTGCTCATAGTATTTGTCTCGCTTGTCACAATGAGCTTGGTTTTCGATGGAACGCTTTTGCAGTTATGGAAACTCAAGCGAGAGCACGCTGAGAATATAAACTCAATCAAAGAGTACCAAGTGAAGATACAAGAGTTGGATTTTAAGATTGCTCGTGCTCAGAAGTTGGATTTTATAGAGCGTGAGGCTCGAAATCGATTCGATTTGGTGGAAGAAGGGGACCTGGTTTTTGTATTCACTGAGTCTGAATGATAACAGACTATGGTCCAGTCCTCTGAAGCCAGTAACCGAGATGGTCTTTCCTATTGTCGAATAATTGTTAGGGGATTAATCTAATAAAAGTAAATATTTGGGAGGTCCACCTATGACTACTTGGACGGGACCATTAATTAGGCACATGCGATTGAGATTGGGATGGTCTAAGTCGGAACTTGGGCGCCGGCTGGGACTTACCTTGTCTCAAATCACTAAAATGGAAAAAGGCCAATTATCTATTGATAGTGAGCTCATAAATCAATTGGATCATCTCAAGCGGCATTCGGACGAAATCTGTAGACAGAATAGGAATAGACCTCTTTTCGACCGAGTTATGCAGGAAAATAATTTTCATCAAGCAGATCTATCTCATTTAGATAAGGATTAACTTACCGCGGTAGCTCTGGTCATTAGCACCATTTGTGAATACAAATGGTCCATGAAAAAGCTCTATTTAGTCGATGTAAGCTCCATGTTCTTTCGTGCTTTCTACGCCGTACCACACATGAGTAATTCTCAAAAACTTCCGACCAATGCTCTTTATGGTCTTCTTTCCATGACAATAAAACTTCTTAAGGAAGTACAGCCGGATTACATGGTCTTTTGCCAAGATAGAAAAGAGCCGTCTTTTCGTGCTGAACTCTATAGTGAGTATAAAGCCAATCGAAGTGAGATGCCTGAGGATCTCGTTCCGCAGATGCCATATATAAATAAGTTGATAGATATTCTCGGAATTCCCCAAATTAACAAAAAGGGATTTGAGGCAGATGATATCATTGGAACTTTAAGTGGGTTTGGGAAAGAACAGGGCTGGGAAGTTGTTATTGTCAGTGGAGATAAGGATTTTGCGCAACTGATTGATCCAAAAGTTTCTATGTACGACACGATGAAAAACAAAGTTTATGATGAACAAGCTGTCGTGGAAAAATGGGGTGTGCATCCAGATCAATTTATTGATTATTTGGCACTGATTGGTGACTCCAGTGATAATATTCCGGGAGTAAGAGGTGTTGGCCCTAAAACCGCAGAGAAGTTACTTGCTGAATATAAAACACTCGAAGGTGTTTATGAGAATGTCGAAAATGTTTCCGGTAAAGCTTTAAAGGCAAAGCTAGCGGATAACAAAGATATGGCCTATTTATCCAAAGAACTCGTGACCATTGTAAGAGATATCGAGCTGGGTGTAGCTGCCGATGATTTAAAGATTAAACCCATTGATAGAGACGCATTGTCCGAAATTTTAGAGGAACTCGAATTTAAATCTTTCGAGAAAAAACTATTTAGTAGTAGAGAAAAAAACAGTGCCACTAAAAAAGACTTAAAATCATCCACAACAAAGGCCAAGGCAACCCCGTCGGTTAAAGTGGCGAGAGAAAAGGTAGAGGTTAAGGACGCTGAAGTTGTGCAAATGTCGGCGGCTGAAATTCAGAAAGCCATCGATGCTTACTCAGAGGTTTGGACTGTGGATGCAGAGGGAGAGACTTACCTTTATAATGGGAAGTCTTTAATTTTGCCGCAAGATGATTTGTCTAACATTTCTGATGTTCTAAGTTCGAAACATCTCTTCTGGAAGGGCTATGACCTCAAGAACGTTTGGCATAAATATAATATAGACTTGCCTCGAGCAGCCTGTGATTTAATGCTCTCCGCTTATATTGTAAAGCCTGAAAATGTGGGCAAAATTGGTAAGGTGACAGAAAAGTATTTGGACGAAAAAGTGCCAGATCTAGCAAGCGTGAACGATATGTTAAAGCTGCAGATCAACTTGGAAAATGAGTTTTCTAAATTAGTAAAGCAAGTGAATGGGCAATCTGTTCTCGATGAGATTGAGCTTCCCTTATTGCCGGCATTGTATGAGATGGAGCGAAATGGAATTCGGCTCGATTCAAGTATATTAAAAGAACAGAGCCAAGAACTAGAAACGGATCTTGCTGATCTTGAAAAGACAATCCACGACCTGGCGGGAGAGCCTTTTAACATCTCCTCACCAAAACAACTCGGAAGTATTTTGTTTGAAAAGCTAGGTCTTCCGCCATCGAAGAAAACCAAAACAGGTTATTCTACAAATAGTGATGTTTTAATGGGATTAAAAGACGAGCATCCTATCTGTGAATTGATTCTGCAGTTTAGGGAAGATGCGAAGCTTAAAAGTACATATGTAGACTCTCTTCCTAAATTGGTAAATAGCGAAACCGGTCGAATACACACTCAGTTTAATCAGGCGGTGACCACAACAGGTCGGCTTTCCAGTGTTAATCCAAATCTTCAGAATATACCCATTCGCACAGAGCGTGGCCGAAGAATCCGAAAAGCATTTGTTACGGATCCTAATCACCAGCTTTTGTCCGCGGACTACTCACAAATTGAACTTAGAGTATTGGCTCATATAACTGAGGACCCTGGTTTGATTCGTGCTTTTGAAAACGATCAAGATGTTCATGCAATTACAGCATCAGAGATCTATGGTGTTTCGCTCGAAGATGTAACTTCCGAGCAAAGAAGAAATGCCAAAGCCGTAAATTTTGGAATTGCCTATGGTCAGGGTGCCTATGGACTGGCGGAAACTTTAGGTATTTCAAGATCCGAAGGAAAGCAGATCATTGATACCTATTTTTCTAAATTTAAAAAAATAAAGGATTACATGGTCAATGTTGTAGAAGAGGCTAAGGCCAATGGCTATGTTGAGATGCTATCAGGGCGTCGAAGATATTTAGAGGAGCTGGAAGCAAAGCAGCCAGCCGTTAGAAAGTTTGGTGAGCGGGCAGCTATTAATGCTCCAATGCAGGGGACGGCCGCTGATATTGTTAAACTCGCTATGATTAAGTCCTATGAGAGCATCCAGTCTAAGATGCTTTTACAAGTGCATGATGAATTGATTTTTAGCTGTAATGAGCTCATTGCTGAGGAAGAGCAAAAAGAAGTGACCTATTTAATGGAAAATGCGTTTCAACTCAATGTGCCCTTAAAGGTGAATTCTTCTATCGGGGTCAATTGGGATGAAGCGCACTAGATTTCGAAGTTGGGACTAAAACCGTTCTCGGCGGTCCCAACCAGCGACTCGACCCGCTTCGAAGATAATAATTCTTTGTTCTTTATTATAGCCACTTTCAGAGCTCACATATTTCGAATATCCCCATCTTTCATTGCCATAGAGCTTATCGCCCGCAACTTCGACAAAATCGGGATCGCCCCAACTTTCTTTTACGGCATTCATGGTCATGCCCAAAACCACATCATTGCTCTCGATAGCCGCTAAAGTGGGTTCGTCGTACTCTTCATTCTCAGAAGAGATGCCTTTGGCTTGTATCCATTGCCTGCGGTGATTGTCGCTAGGGAGTTTTAAATATCTAATTCGTTCAAGGTCATTTTTAAAATAGGGTTTTAATTTGAAGTATTGCTGCTTCTCTTTTCTAGTAGTGAGTTGATTTTCATAATCTCTAAGCATCAGTCTTAGCTTTAATCGAGCAGCATCTTGTTCGGTGATGACTTTGTTTTTATTGTATCCCAGCTCATTCATGGCTTGATTTAATTCATTGGCTTTTTGAGCTTGAAAATAGTTGCGGGGAGTACTTCTAGAAATTTCAGATTCTCCAACAAAGCCATACCCACTTCTGTCAGATCTTTGAAATACAGAGCAGGCCGTAAGTCCAAAGCAAAGTAATAAAAGAATAGAAAATTTCATTTAAGCTCCCTTCTATTGAATGTTTCGGAATAGTACGTCACATTTTGAGTCCAAAATTCTTTTAAATACCCTTATACTTTCTGTATGGCCGAAGAGGATAAAGAAAAGCAGGACGATGGTCCAAGCGGTGAAGCTGAGGAATCCAAAGCTCCGAATCAGGAATCTGAAGAGGAGGACTCCGATGAGATCTCTTTAGATGATATTGATGCTTTGTTGAATGAGGTGGCTCCTGATTTTGAGGATGAGCTGAAAGCGATTGAAGATAGCGCTTCAGATATGGAGGGTGCAGATCTAGAGGATTCTGTGCCAGAAGAGGTTCAACTTACATTTGAAGAGAAGTTTCCTAAAATTTATAGAATTATAGCTCCAATATTGGGAGTTCTCTCAAAATTTAAGCTGGTAAACAGGGTTGTTGGTGCGTTTTGGCGACGAGTATTTTCCATAACTCAGCGACTCTACTTCTTTGTAAAAGATGGACTTCTTAAATTCTTCCATCTCGTGAAAACGTATATTCCAATTTGGATTAACTTTATTGTATCTAACTCGAAAGATTTTTTCTCTTATCTGTCTTCACAAGTTAAAAATTTTTTGAAGTTGCCATTAAAAGTAAAAATTATGGCGTTTATTTCTGTAGTATTATTTGCAGTGACGGCTCTATTTGCATATAAAACAGGGCAAGGTATTTGGCTGCCTATTTTGAAGGATAAGCCTTTGGTTTCTTTTTACGGGCAGGCTCAGTACCAGGGTTCAATAAATCCGAAGGGAGAATTGGTTCCATACCATACGGCCTTTCCCCAACCGGAATATACACTTTTATTAAAACATATGGTCATTAGCTTAAAGCGGGATCGATTTGATAGCACTCCCATGGCAGCCTTCGAGTTTTTTCTGAATCTGGATTCAGAAGATACAGCTGTTGAAGTGAAAGACAGGGAGCCGCAAATGTTAGATGCTATTCAGCGAGTGGTAGAAAATTATACTTATAATGAATTAAACTCTTACGATGGTTTAAAGGCTATGAAAAAGTCTATCGTTAAAGAACTCAATACCATGCTGAACTATGGAATCGTTCGAGACATCTACATCAAAACAAAAGTGCTCAAGCCCTAGTTGTAAATATGTATCTGTAGCTTTGCCTATCGGAAGTCATCTAAATCAATATCATACTTCTTCAACTTATCGTGGAGTGTACTTTTTGGCATTCCCAACTCCTTGGCGGCTTTCCTTTGGTTTCCGTGATGCTCAATTAATTTTGAAATGATCATTCCTTTTTTGAACTCTTCCAAAGTTTGATCCATTTGCCTTGTCGTTAAACTTGAATCCACTTTTTGATGGGAGGTTGTTTTTTGAGGTGTTAGTTCAATGCTATCAAGGATGTCATAGGTCATGGTCTCAGAAATCGTCCTGTTGGGGAAAAGAGCCTTTGCTCTCAAAACTATATTCTTTAATTCTCTCACATTTCCGGGCCAAGAGTGTTTTTCCAGGGACTCAATCGACTGAAAGGAAAAGCTGACTCTAAGGTTTTTGCAAAAGTAGGAAAGAAGGTCTCGGAAGTCTTCCTTTCTTGAGCGAAGGGGAGGTGGGTTTAGTTTGAGAACACCAAGCCGGAAATAAAGGTCTTGCCTGAATTTCTTTTCAAGAATGTGTTCTTTTAAGTTTTGATGAGTGGCCGCGACAATGCGTGCATTGGTAGAAATCAAGCGATCGGAACCGATAGGGCGAATCTCTTTATTTTCTAAGGCTCGAAGTAGGGTGGATTGAAGTGCAAAGGGAAGGTCACCGATCTCGTCTAAAAAGAGAGTTCCATTTTTCGCCATTTCAAAGGCTCCCTTTCGATCACTAATAGCTCCAGTGAAAGCCCCTTTTTTGTGGCCAAAAAGTTCGGATTCAACTAAGGACTCACTGATGGCACCACAATTCATAGGTATGCAGGGCTCTGACTTTCTATTCGATAATTGATGGATCTTCTGAAAAAGAACTTCTTTCCCTACTCCCGATTCGCCAAGTATAAGTACGGGCTCATTCGACTGCGCCAAAAAAGGCAGTGACTGTAATTGCCGCGCCCAGGTTGGGTTTTTTGAATTAAATGGAGTTGTCGACAGATGGTGATCTCGGTTTGAGTCTAAGAAAAAATGGGAATCTCCGATGGTGATCCAATCTCCTATGGATAGATACTCTTGGTCAGCCAACCGCCCATTCACATACAAGGGTTCTGAGAAGTTATTTTGATCAATGAAAATCAGGGACCCCGTTCTTTTGATATATAATTGTCCGCACTGAGTTTTGCCTGAGTTAGAAAAGTGATTTTCATTAAATGAGGCGATAGTTTGAAGAGGTGTGGTGGATCTTTCCTGGGTAAATAGTCGATGAAGAAAGAGATTATCTGGCATATTTGACATGGTAGCTCCTTTTTCCGGATTTCTGTTTTCAAGAGAAATGCCAGCGGTAAATGCTTGTAATTTCTACTTTCCCTTTGGGGCTGTCTGATAAATCTGGTATTTGTTTTTGGAAATGTCTTAAAATCAGGACACAGGCGGATAGAAGTGTGAAACTTAAATTTTTGACATCAGCAGCGGAATTCAATCAATGTCCTCAGGATAAAGTTCCCGAGGTGATAGTTATGGGTCGTTCAAATGCGGGTAAGTCGTCGTTTTTGAATGCTTTAGCTGGACAATCTGTGGCAAAAGTCAGTCAGCAGCCGGGTAAAACTCGACTGCTCAATTTCTTTCAGTGTGGTGAACACTACCGTTGGGTGGATTCACCAGGATATGGATATGCTGCGGTCAGTGGGTCCGAGCAGAGGCGCTGGCATGGTATGATTGAGCAGTTTATCCAGCAAAGAGAGAACTTAGTGGGTGGGATTTTAGTCATGGATATCCGAAGAAAATGGACTCCTGATGAGCAAATGTTGGCTGATTATTTTGTGGAACTGAACCTCCCATTGGCGGTGATTCTCAATAAAAGTGACAAGGTAGGGCAAAAGGATAAATCCCTGAGAAAGCGAGAGCTCAAGTCTGTGGAGGGAGTTTCACTGACCTTTTTAACTTCAGCGTCAAAGCGAACAGGAGTGAATGAGGCTGAAAAGGCGATTTTTGACCAATGGGTGAGGCCTCAGACTGAAACCAATTAAAAAAAGCACAATATTTATCAGTGGGTCTATCCATCCCTTGGGGCCTATGTTAACTTGATTTATGCAGATTGTAGGCGTGATTCCGGCCCGATTTGGTTCTCAAAGATTCCCTGGTAAGCCACTTACCAACATTGGATCGAAGCCTCTTCTTCAATGGGTTATTGAAGGAGCTGAGCAAAGCCAAAAATTAGACAAAATTGTAGTTGCTACCGATGATCAAAGAATTTTTGATCTGGTGGAGAGTCTTGGTCGTACCGCCATCATGACGCCCTCCGATTTACCTACAGGGAGTGATCGGGTTTGGCTGGCTGCCTCCGGAATGGAAGCTGATGTGGTAGTGAATATTCAAGGGGATGAACCTCTAATTTCTGGAGATATTTTGGATGCCCTAGTGGAGCCGTTTGAAACTTCAAAAGTCGACATGTCCACCTTGGGTAGATCTATTAACGAAGAAGAATTGAATCATCAAAATACAGCTAAAATTGTTTTAAATAAAAAAAATGAAGCGCTATATTTTAGTCGTCATCCCATACCTTATTCTCGAGGTGATGTTCCGGTAGAAAATCTATGTTGTCTCAAACACATAGGTATTTACGCATATACGAAGAAATTCCTGAAAGAGTTCTGTGAACAACCTCCAGTTTCTATGGAGATGGCAGAGGGGTTAGAGCAGTTAAGAGCATTGTATTTAGGTGCAAAAATAAAAGTTGTTAAAGTAGATCATGATTCCTGGGGAGTTGATACTCCCGAAGATGTGGATGTTGTATTAAAAAAGTTAGAGGAAAAGTATGGCAAGGCCTAAGAAAAAAGTGAGAAAAAAAGCAACTCGTTCAACAGCAAAGCCTTTGGCTCAAAAATTTATTTTTGTAACGGGCGGTGTGGTTTCTTCCATAGGTAAAGGACTTTCGGCTGCAAGTTTAGGAAGTCTATTAGAATCCCGAGGTTTAAAGGTAACGTTAATGAAGTGTGATCCCTATATCAATGTGGATCCAGGAACTATGTCTCCACTTCAACATGGTGAAGTGTATGTAACAGAAGACGGTGCTGAGACAGATTTAGATTTAGGGCACTATGAGAGATTCACATCCGTAGAGTTAAATCGAGCTAACAGTGTTACAACCGGTCAAATTTATGAAAGTGTAATTGCAAAGGAACGGCGAGGTGAGTACTTAGGCGGAACGGTTCAAGTCATTCCACATATTACAGATGAAATTAAGAATCGTATATTTGAGGCTGCTCAAGGTTCGGAAGTTACCATTGTAGAGATCGGCGGAACTATTGGTGATATTGAAGGACTACCATTTATTGAAGCCATTCGTCAGATGCGAGTTGATGTTGGAATTGAAAACTCCATATTTGTTCATGTCACTTATATTCCTTATATAGCTGCTGCTGGTGAGTTAAAGTCTAAACCCACCCAACACAGTGTAAAGGAATTGAGAGAAGTAGGTATTCAGCCAGACTTCTTAATTTGCCGAAGTGAGAAAAATTTAAATCATGAAATTAAATCTAAAATCGGACTTTTTTGTAGTGTAAATCCCGAAAACGTCATTGCGGCCACTGACTCCAAATCCATCTATGAAGTCCCAATGGCTCTGAATAGTGAAGATTTTGATCAAAAGGTTGTAGAAAGGTTGGGGTTAAAGGCCTCTAAACCTGAATTAAAACAATGGCAAGGTATGCTGAATACGCTGTTTAATCCTAAGTTTGAAGTTAATATTGGAGTGGTGGGTAAATACGTTGATCTTAAAGAATCCTATAAGTCACTTCATGAGGCGCTTATTCACAGTGGTATTTCTAATAATTCAAAAGTAAATATAGCTTATATTGATTCTGAACCATTGAATTCGAAAAATGTAGCATCGGCTCTTGAGGGCGTTGATGGAATACTTGTTCCTGGTGGTTTTGGTGAAAGAGGAGCTGAAGGTAAGATTGCAGCTATACGTTATGCTAGAGAGAATGAAATTCCATTTTTTGGGATTTGCCTAGGAATGCAAATGGCCGCAGTGGAATTTGCACGAAACGTATGTGGGTTCAAAGATGCTGCCAGCCATGAGTTTAAAAAGGTGACTAAAGGTCGTCGAAATCTTGTGATTGATTTTATGGATGAGCAAAAAGACATAGAGGATAAGGGCGGAACAATGCGCCTAGGTGCCTACCCCTGTGTACTTAAGAAGGGGAGTCGAGTTCAGCAGATCTATGGAAAAAAGCTAATTTTGGAACGACACAGGCACAGATATGAATTTAATAATAAGTACCGACCTATTTTTGAAAAGAATGGAATGAATCTTTCAGGTATTTGTGAGGATAGAGATCTGGTTGAGATCATAGAAATCAGTGACCATCCTTGGTTTATTGGAGTTCAATTTCACCCAGAATTTAAATCTAAGCCTTTGATGCCTCATCCATTGTTTAGAAGTTTTATTGCCACGGCATTAGAGCAGAAAACAACAGTTCAGGCGGAAGAGGTAAAACCTCGTCAGTCTAAGAAGAGTAAGACTTTGAAGCGGTCATCGAGTAGATCCCGAAAGAAAGCGACAGCACAGGATAGACCATAAATAGGAGTTCAGCTTGGAAATTCAAGAAGCAAAGCGTGTGTTAAAAATTGAAGCTGAGGCGATTCTAAAGAAAATGGAAGTTTTGGATGAGTCCTTTGTTCGTTGTATTGACTTGATTATGTCCTGCAAAGGCAAGGTCATAGTAAGTGGCATGGGAAAGTCCGGGCAAATTGGAGCAAAGATTTCCAGTACTCTCAGTTCCACAGGAACACCATCTTTATTTTTGAGTCCCGCTGAGAGTACTCATGGGGATTTGGGCGTGTTTAGAGCTGATGATTTGTTGCTCGCAATTTCTAATGGCGGAGAGTCCTCCGAAATGGCCCCTATGCTGGGTTTTGCTTCCCGCAAGGGGATTCCTGTAATTGCTATGACGGGCAACTTAACCTCGTCTTTGGCGAAGTCCGCTACTGAGGTGATCGATATTTCCATAGATGAAGAAGCTTGTCCTTTGAAGCTTGCGCCAACGACCAGTAGTACTGTGACATTGGCATTGGGTGATGCTCTGGCTATGACGGTTCTGAAGAAAAGAGGGTTTGATGAACAAATGTACGCAGAGTTTCATCCGGGTGGAAGTCTTGGTCGAAGACTTTTAACCACGGTCAAAGATGTTATGCACTCTGGAGAGGCATTGCCTCTTGTATCCTTAGACACCCCAATGAATCAGGTGATCAGCGCTATGACCTCTAAAGAAGTGAGAGGGGTAGCTGGTGTAATCGATAGTAGTGAAGAGTTAATTGGGATTGTGACTGACGGAGATATTCGTAGGTTTTTAGAAAAAGGGGATTTGGAGATGTTGAAAGGTAGGGCTGAAAACTATATGTCTAGAAGTCCGAAAACCATCGACTCTTCGGAGTTGGCGCAGAAAGCTCTTTTTGTGATGGAGCAGTTTTCGATTCAAACTTTGTTTGTGGTTGATAAGGGCACTGATAATCCAAGCAAGCCTATTGGACTCATTCACCTTCAAGATCTATTAAAGTCAAAAATAAAATAGTCATATATTGTTTAGTGAAAGTTGAATCCGACTTGAAGAGAGTAAAACTTCAAGGCTTATAGTTCTCTGATCACTTTTTCTTCCTAGAAAATGAACATAAAGTCTAGCCGGTCCTAAACCTTAGGCTCGACTCAAATTCAATTGCTGGCATATCTGTGTAGATCTCTTAGTATATTAGTAACTGAGGGATAACAATGATTGTAAAGCTTCTAGGTATTTTAACGGCGCTATTTTTCGGATTAACTTCTTTAGCAGAGGTTGTTGAGTTTCCAGATGAGGATCTGGCCACAGAAACAGTGTTACCTGTTTTTGAAAACAAAATTGCTGTGAAAAATAAGAATATTGATTTGGATAGCTCTTTTGAATTTGGATTTTTAGTGGGAGCAACTCTAAACGAAGCTTTCTACAAGTCTGAGGTATTTGGAATCAATATTGGCTACCATATTGATGATTTGCATGGTGTTGCATTTCACTACTTTGGTTGGTCGGGAGAGTTATCTAGTTACGGTAGCCAGTTACAGACAGCTCCAGATACCGTAATAGATGATCCTATTGATTTTTCAAAAGCACCATCAGCGGAATCTATGTTTATGCTGAACTGGGAGTATAATGCATTCTATGGAAAACTGAGTCTTAGTAAACAGACGGTATTTAACCTTCATGTTTATACCTTACTTGGTCTAGGGCAAATTAAGTTTGGGGATCAAAGTAATGTAGTGATAAATGCAGGCGTTGGTCAGAGGCTTTACTTCTCAAAAAATTGGGGTTTGAGGTTAGACTTTAATCTAATGTTTTATAATGGAGTCGATCCTACGAGCCGAGGAGCCTTGGATCCATCGGGCCCAAGTTTTTCAGCGAGTGATTTTTCGACAAAGGATTACTTTAACCAGAGTTTAACTTTTGGCCTGTTTGCTATGCTTTAGGCTAGTGAGAGTTAAGTATTCACTAAGTCGCCTAAAAAAATACCAGACAATACTAAGTCCAGAAGAATTTTAAAATTCTACAACTTTATTAATTACTTAGATAACTTTAAGTATTGCAACAAGCGGATTGGGTAACTGTGAAAAACAACAATCGAACAGCAAAATTCTTTTTAACTCTGATGCTGTGTTTAACAGTAGGGTTTCCGAACTGGGTGATAGCACAAGTAGATCCAGTAGATGATCCTGATATCGAGAATCTTTATGATCGATTAGAGTCTGATCAGTCTAAGAGAAAAAATACGAAGCGAAGATCCAATAAAAAGGAAAAAGAGATCACTTCGGTTTCTGACCTTTCGAATCTAGAGCCCTTTACTGATGTGGCTGTGATTCAGCGAAAGTACTTACCCACTTCTGGAAGATTTGAAGTTTCAGCTTCAGGGTTAGTCGGGCTTAACAATGCCTTTTTTACCAATTTGGGTGCAGGAATAAGAGGATCTTATTTCTTTACTTCTAGCATTTCAGTAGAGGCAAGCTATTACGCTCTTTCGGCCACTGAGAAACAGGTGACCAAAGATCTAAAAGATCTAACCGTTAAGACGGAAAGTTTAGTCACGCCAAAAAGTTTCTTTGGTGTCGCTGCTAGATGGACTCCCATTTTTGGAAAGATGGCTTTGTTGGATGAAAAAATTAATCAATTTGAAATGTTTTTCTCGTTAGGAATGGGTACAACAGAAACTGAAAATGGAAGTGCGCCAACGATTCATCTAGGTACGGGCCAAAACTATGCGATCAATAAAGGCTTAGCTTTTCGTTGGGATGCTGGAGTGAACTACTATCAACCCGAAGTTGTACTTGGTACCGAAACGGAAAAGCAAAATCAGTATGATATTTTTGTGGCCTTTGGGTTGAGTTTCTACTTTCCGGAGGCGACCTACAGATGAAGTATAGAATTTATGCCTTATTATTTATATTCTCTGCTTCCAGTTTAGTTGTAAGCGGAACGGAGTTGTTCGCTAAAACAATTAGTGCTGACTCGATACTAGTAGCGCAAAGCAGTTCATCGAAGCGGCGGAGAGCAAAAACGAGTACGCGTTCAAAAAGTCGTTCGCGAAAATCGAGAAGATCTAATAGCCCTCTTATTAAAGCTTTGCGCCTTGCAAAGGCGAAAAACTATACTGAGGCTTCAAAGTTATTATTTAGATTAAGTCACAATAAAAGATATAGACGTCAGAGAATGCAAATTAAATACATCCTAGGACTCATGCTCTATGAGATGAACTTGAACCAGGTGTCTGCTTTTCAATTCGTGTCTGTTGTTAAGCAGGGAAAAAATAAATATCTTAGGCAAGCTCTTGAAAAGATGTCTTTAGCCGCCGATTCTCTAGGGGATGACACTCTTCTCAATTATGCTCTTTCGAAAGTTAAGGTGAATGAGTTCCCAAAAGTACACAGAGATATGCTTTATTTTAGAATTGGAGAGTTTCAACTCACCAATCAGCAGTACTCAAATGCCATAGCGAGTTTAAATAAAGTAAATGTGGCCAGTAGCTATTACCCACAGGCAAAGTATCTTCAGGGGTTAGCCTATGCGGAACAAGGTCAGAATGCTAGAGCCATCCGTAGATTTGAACAATTAGCAAATGTCAGAGCGGATAGAGGCATAACAGATCCATCCAGGGTGGCTGCTCTTATTGGTAAGGCCAGAGTTCTTTACCAAGATAAAAAGTGGCAAAAGGCCATTGATGCTTATCGCGAGATTCCCCGTGACACTGAGTTTTGGCATGATTCGATCTTTGAAATGAGCTGGGCGATGTTAAGAACAGGTCGGTTTCGATCGGCTCTAAGTAATTTCCATTCACTTCATTCGGCGTATTATGAGCATACCTTTCAGCCTGAGTCTCTGCTTTTGCGATCCATTATCTATCTTTACATTTGTAAGTACGATGAAATGGAGAAAGTACTTCAACTCTTCTCAGAAATTTATGCGCCGGTCCTTCGAGATATAAAAAGTGTACAAGCTGCAAATGTGAGTTCAGAGGCTCTCTTTGAGCAAGTCAATGTCGTGGGTGAATTTGTTGAAGGTGAAGTGGAAATTGACCAATGGAAAAATGATGTCCCATTCATAATTTCAAAGCGTATTTATTATGAAGGTGATTTTCAAAGGATGCGCAACTACATCGGCAAGCTTCACAGAGAAATGAAAAAACTGGATTCCATGCCAGCTTCTTGGAAGTCATCCTCAATTGGAAAGTATTCTGAGAGAGTGTTGCAGACAAGGCTTAGGAAAGCAAAAAACAAGGCTGGGCGTTTGGCGAAAGCTCATATCAATGACATTCGTGCAGAGCTGTTTGATCTGTTTGAGCAAAAAGATTTTATTCGATTTGAAATGTTAAAAGGTAAGAAGGATTCCTTGCAAAAGGACTTGGCCGGTAAAGATTTATCTGATGTTCAAATCGATGAGCAAAACAAACGTGATTTCTATATTCAAAATGGATATCAATATTGGCCGTTTAGGGGTGAGTATTGGTTAGATGAGCTTGGAAACTATCACTACTTGGGTGTACAAAGCTGTGAATAAACTACTGAATTGGACCTCTGCGGTTTTAGCCTTAATCTTCTTTCTGCCATTTGCCCATGGTCAGCAATCTAAAACTATTGGCGATTTACTTGGAAATATCCAAAGACAGTCTTCAAAAGTTAAAATTATAAGAGATAAAACCAAAATCAGTGCCCCCAAGGGCTATTCGACCAAACGATTAAAGGTCAATCTCCAGCAGATTAAACCACCTTCCACACAATCCATTAGGGGAGTGGAAGGAGATAGTGCTGAAGCTCAGATCGAAGAGTATACAGATAAAGAGATTGAGCAGCTTTTTCTACTTACAAAGAAGTATAGGAAGTCTCGAGCTCGAGGTGAGATTTGGTTACGGTTGGCTGAGGCTTATGTTGATAAGGCCAAGTTTATCGAATTTCGGCTGCAGCGACAGTATGATAAAGATTTGGAAGCTTTCCAGCAAAGGAAAACCAAGCGTAGACCTAAGTTGAACCTGAAGCCGGCTCTGACTTACAACAAGAAAGCGGTTGAGCTTTATGAATGGTTTATTCGAGATTTTCCAAAAGATAGTAAAGTCGATCAAGCGTTGTTCTTCCTAGGGTATAACCACTTCGAACTGAACAACATTAAAGAAGCTCTGGGTTATTATAATGAACTCATTCAGCGATTTCCAAACAGTGAATATATAGACGAGAGTCATTTTGCCATTGGTGAGTATTATTTTGAGAGGGAAGAGTGGGCTCGGGCTGCGCCCAGTTATCGACAAGTCTTGTCTCGTAAGCAGTCTCAGTTGTATTCCTTTTCTCTTTATAAGCTGGCATGGTGTGAGTATAAACGTGGTAAAACGAAATCTGCTGTAGATCTATTAAAGCGAGTGATTATTATAGGGCGAAAGTCTGGAGATAAAGGTGGGAGAATTAGGCTGGTCGATGAGGCCAAGGCTAATATGGTTCCTTTTTATGCCGACTTACCAAATTATAAAGGGGCTCTTAGATATTTCATGGGTGTTTACCCAAGAAATGAGATTAATAAATATTTAGAGCGTTTGGCCTACCGTTATGCAGATGCCGGGCAAAGGATTGCAGCGAGACATTACTTCAGATATTTGATTGATCGTGATCCCAACGCGCCGAAAGCGTATGACTACCACTACCAAGTTGTGACTATGTATGCCTCATCGGGGGATACCAAGACTTTCAAAAGAGAACTTTTCAATTGGGTGGATAAATACGGTCCAAAAAGTCGTTGGGCCAGGAAGAATTCCGAGTCAAATAAAAACCTTGTAGATAAGTCTATTGCCCTTGTGGAAACCACTTTAAGAACATTTACTTTACAACAGCACCAGACAGCTCAAAACTCAAGAGGATCTGCATCTCGTACTTCTGCTCAGCAGGGATATCAAAAGTATTTTACCGCCTTTGACGAAACGCCAGAGATGGGCAATATGAGATTCTATTATGCTGAACTGTTGTTTGACATGGGTAAGTATGCAAGCGCAGCACAAAGCTATCTGGTGGTTTCAGATAAATATCCCAAGAACCAGTACTATCAAAAGAGTATTCTCAATGCTGTACTAGCTCTTGAAAAGCAATTGCCTGACACAAAGGATATTAAGAAAGTTGTGGGTAAGAGTAATGTGCCGATTGCAATGGATAAAACGACAAAGGTTTTTGAAAGAGTAGCAGATAGATATTTTACAGCTTTCCCAAACGGCAAAGAGGGCGTGGCTATCAAGTATAAGTTAGCAAGCCTTTACTACTCTTATAACTTTAATGACAAGGCTGAAAAGCTGTTTAGAGAGATTGCTTTGCAGCCACCTAATAATAAGTTCACGGAGAGTGCTGGGAATACTGTTCTAGATATTTTCAACTCCAAAAAAGATTATATTGGCCTAGAGAAGGCAGCGGAGCAGATGCTTAGCAAGGATCATATTGCAAAATCGAAATTTGGAGGTCAGGTCCGGCAAATACTTATGCAGTCTGTATTTAAGAGAGCTCAAGATGAAGCTGTTAAAAAGAACTACCAAGCTAGTGCTGAAATGTTCCAAGGGTTTGCGAAGAAATATCCCTTATCTCCTTTAGCGCCAAATGCAATTTTTAATGCTGCTGTGAACTTTGAGAAAGCGGGAAAGTCACAGCTTGCTATGCAGAATTATGAAGACTTAATGGCTTCTAAAAACAAGCTAGCGACTCCTCTAAAAAAGCAGTCTAGAGAGTTTTTAGCGACTATCTATCAAAACAGTGGGCAGTTTGATAAAGCGGCAGCAGCGTTTGAAGCTATAGCTAGGGAAACTAAGCAGGCCTCTAAAAAGGCGGAGTATCATTATAATGCCGGCGTGATTCGAATGGGGATGCGATACTACAAGGCCGCGATTAGAAATTTTGAACAGTTTAGAAAGTTGAACAAGTCTAAGGAGAGGGAAGAGGCACTATTCTTAATCGGGTCAATTTGGGAGAAAAGAGGCGACCGCAACAAGGCTATACAGTACTACAAGCTTTATATCGAACAAAATCCTGTTGATAAGAAAAACGTAATCGAAGCGGCTTTTAAAATCGGTGAGTCCTATCAATCCCGAGGGAATAAAGATGTCGCCAATGATTGGTTTAGGAGAACTATTGCTATAGATCGTAACTATCAAAAGTCTGGTTCGAAAGTGGGGATTCCATTTGCGGCGGATTCAAAGTTTAGGTTGTCTTACTACACATACTTAGAGTTGCGGAAAGTACGATTTACAAGAAATCCGAAACAGCAAGAGCGGGCTTTGACTAGAAAACTTGGGCTACTTGAAAAGCTAGCCAAAGATTTAGCAGCAGTGATCGAGTACAATGATGGGTTTCAGATTGTCGCTTCTCTAGCAACTCTAGGGCAGGCGAATCAGCATATGGCAGCGAGTTTATTTTCAGTGCCGATTCCCAAAGGGTTAGATAAAGAACAGCAGGCGCAATACAAAGCAGGTATTGGCGAGAGGGCTAAACAGTTCTCCGATAAAGCCATTAGTTTCTATAAGCAGGCTGTTGTAAAGGCTACAGAATTTGAGTCGTACTCAGATTGGGTTAAGGTGGCAACGAAAGAGTTAAACCGTCTGGATGATAGTTCTTTTAAAGAGTCGGGAGAAATTGCTTTTCTTACACAATTGGTAGACGAGTATGAAGATAAGAAGCGGTTTTCAAAAGCGAGTTCTGATGATCTAAATGATCTCATTGCCGCAAGAAAAAGTGGGAATCATGACAAAGTTTTGAATCTTGGGGGTCGAATTCTTTCTGAGAACTCGAGTGATCTCTTTGTTTTGAATCAAATGATTCTTCACTATTATGATAAGAAGCAATATGGACTAGCGAAACTTTTAGTCGATAGAGCTTTTGAGGTTTCTAAGAACGATAAGGTTATATTGAATAATCTTGGAGTTATTCAGGTCGCTGAAAAGAATTTAAGGGATGCGATTTCAACCTTTCGATCAAGTTTACAGGCTGATTCTAAATACGCATATGCGGCAACAAACTTAGGGTCCATATATTTAGAGTATAAAGACTATGGTCGTGCTAAGGATGCGCTAAAAGAAGGCTATGGTATTACTAAGGACCAGCTCGCAAAGCAAAACAAAATTTCTGTAGAAGTCGCAAACAACTACGCACTGGCCTTGAAGGGGCTTAAAGACTTTAGTGCAGCTAATGATGTGTTCGATAAAATCATGAATGATAATTCTAGAGTTGTGTCGGTGTTGTTTAACTATGCTATACTACTAGTGGAGAATTCTAAAAAGTACGATGATGGACTTAGGTTACTCAGTCGAATTAAAGTTCTCACAAACGACAGTTCGATGATGAAAAAAGTTGCGCAGCTAGAGAAGAGAGCGTTTGATGCTAAATTTAAATAGACTCATATTGAGTGTTTTCATTATCCTTTCTACATCCTTTGTTTGGGCTCAGGATAAGAAGAGGGCTGTAATTAATTTTGAAGATGAATTGATTCAAGGTGAAGCTTCAAAACCAGAACTTTTCTATTTACTACAAAGAAAGCAATATAATTTTAAGAAGCTCATTCGGCTGAGAGAGAATTTTTTACCGGAAATGAAGCGGACATCAGAAGAATTGCATCGATCTGGGAGTGGTATTTGAGTACTCCGATTTTATTACGTGTTTATGAAGATAAAACTTTGATCGAAGTGAAGCAATTCACTTCAGATCAGATTGTTGTTGGAAATAATGCTGAAGTCGATATAGACCTCAATCATACTTCGGTATCTCCACTCCATTTTCTCATTGAGAAAAGAGATAGTGGATACTATCTCACTGATCTCGGTTCAAAAGAAGGTACCTTTCTAAACGGTGAAAAAATCTTAGATCAGGAAATTGAGTCTGCCGATGAAATCGTAGCAGGTAAATATAGATTTGAATTTTTTATAGGAGTGCCAAAACCCAAGTTGGCTCCGAAAATGGAAGTTGTCTCTGCTGAGAGTAAGGATAACGATGAGGCAGCGCCGCCTCCACCTCCATCTGAGGCAAAGCAGTCAGGTCAACTTTCTAGTCCTGTTGAACTTCATCCGAAGAAGAAGGTGAAGGATCAATCAAAAGAAAGTGAAGATAAAAAAGAAGTCGTTAAAAAGTCTCCTCCACTACCATCAAGTGTTCCTGTTGATTTAATTGGTGGTGATATAGAGAGTTTCAATGAAGATGAGGTGACGTTTGATGGCTCCGCGGGACTTGTTGATTCCACTTCTTTTAAGAAAGCCACTTACGCTCCTGCGAGTGAAATTAAAAGCCTAGATACGGTCATTCAGCCGTCTAAAGGAACTACTTTAGAAGTTATCATTAGTTGGAAAGAAAGAGTGATTTCCACTCATCATTTCAGTGAAGGCGGTGATATAACCGCTGGATATGGCAGTGGCAGTGACATCGTTCTGCCAATAAATGGATTGCCCAATAAGCAGTACAAATTGGTCTCTATGGGATCTAAGGCTGTTATTCATGTGCCGAATGCGGCAAAAGGTGTTTTGTACTTTAATGGAAGAACAAAAACGCTAGATTCCATTCGACTTGAAGTAGGCGCTAAAGCAAAAGATCTAGATGTAACATTGAATCAGGGTGAAATGATTCGAATGGATTTTATCTATGATAATATTTCTGTTTTCGTTCGATATGTTCCAGAGTCGCCTAAGCCTATTGCAGCTCCATTATTTCCTTTGACCAGCACTGAGATGACGGGCTTATTGTTTGCCGGTGCGATGATGGTTATTTTCGGATTGTATATGTATGTCTATTCACCTTCCCTAGAAGACGAAAGGAAGATTGAAGAGCCAATCCGAAAAGCTGTGATTCAGTTTAAACCACCAAAGCCACCGAGTCCTCCACCTCAGCCAAAAAGGATTGTAAAAGTTAAAGAAGCGCCGAAGAAGAAAAACTCTCGACCAGACCAGGCGAAATCAAACAAGAAGTCAGGGAAAGCTGCTGCTGTGGCACCTTCTAGAAAGAAGATAAGAAAAAAATCAGCTAAAGTAGTTTCCGCTCGTCCTGGAGGCGCCAAAAAGACTGGAAAGACTGACGGATCCAACGCTAAAAGTGTAAAAAAGGATGTGACCAAGACAGGTTTACTTGGAGTTTTTGGATCTAAGGGTATTCAGGATAAAGTTGATAAAACATTCTCTGGTGTAGGTGGAGTTGGTGGTCTTGCCGATAAGAAAACGGGAGCTTCGGGCTTTAGCCAAGATCGTCCGGGTCAGGGCATTGGGACTCCATTAAAGAATACGGGCTCTGGTGGTAAAGGAGCTGCATTAAAAGGAATTTCTGGTGTTAGTACTACCAGAGGATCTGGAGCTGGTGCTGAAGGTTTAGGGACCGGTGGCTTTGGCAAGAGAGATAAGGTTAATATCGATTTAGGTGGAGCTGAGGAGTTCTTTGAAGGAACTATTGATCGAGAAGCCGTTAGAAGAGTGATTCAGCAAAACAAAAATGCATTTCGATTTTGCTACGAGAAAGAATTAAAACGCGATTCGAGTATATACGGAAAAGTCTCTGTAAAGTGGACTATCGTAGCTCGCGGTCGGGTGGGAACCGTCTCACAGGTGTCGAATACAACAAATAGTCGACCACTTGCGAGATGCATTATGGACAGAATAAAAGGTTTAAAGTTTCCTGAGCCACCACAAGATACTGTGGCTGAGGTGATTTATCCATTTGTATTTCAATCGCAATAAAGGGAGGGCGTTTTGGAAGAGACAGTAACAACGTTAGCATCGGAATGTGCTGACAAAGCATTTTTTATTGAAAGGGCCTTCTGCGAAGGTGGAATTGTGATGTGGTTCATTGCAATTGTTGGTTTCGCAACTGCATATGTTGTTTTTGAAAGAATGGCAAAACTGCAAAAGCTTGTGGTTGATAAGGTCAATTTGAATGAGAACTTGTTTGCTATGTTGATGCGTGGAGACTTAAAGCAGGCCATTGCTTTCTGTGACAGTCGTCCAGCACCTTTGACTAATACTTTAAAGGCCGGATTAGTTCAGGTTTTAAATAAAAGACCTGACGAGGAAGTTCAGGTGGCCATGGATGCTGCCGTTCTTAGAGAGACACCTAGGCTTGAAGGTCTTTCATCGTTGCTGGCGGTAAGTGGTAACGTGGCCGTTTTGATAGGACTGTTGGGTACTATTATTGGTATGATCAGTTCTTTCCGGGGTGTGGCTCAGGCGGATGCAGCGACCAAGGCACAAGAGTTGACTCGAGGTATTTCTGAAGCCCTAAACTGTACAGCCTTCGGACTCGCGGTAGCAATTATAGCTATCATTTTCTATGGATTTTTTCAGTTGAGAATTGGAAGAGCGATCAACGATATGGTTGAGAGCAGCATGAATTTGATGAATCTTGTTACGGCTAACCGAGACAAGATGAAGTATTAGTAGGGATTCATATGGCAAATATTGAAGAACAAGGTGGATCTAGTCGGCAAATTGCAATTGAGCCTAATATTGTCCCGTTCATTGATTTGATGAGCGTGTTGATCATATTTTTGCTTATAACGGCTGTTTGGACCCAGGTTTCAATGATCCAGATAGGTTCTTCAATCTATGGAAAAAAGACAACTGACCAAGAGGTGCAAGTCCCTCCCAAGGCCGATATAGCTTTTAGGTTGGATGTTTTGAATAACGGTTACAGGGTTTTAATTGGAACTCGAACGGTTAGCTTTCCAAAAGCCAATGGTGAATATGATTTTGATAAGTTGGTTAATTACTTAAAGGAAATCAAACAAACCTATCCTGATAAGCAAGATGCAATTGTTACGATCCTTGATGAGCTCTCTTATGGAGATCTGATTCGGGGTATGGATGCTTTGTTGACGGCTGGATTTCCGCAAATTGCGGTGGCAACGTCGGGGGTTGAGTAGTGGCAATTCATGTACCAGGAAAGAGAGATAAGCATGGTAGAAGCCAAGCGGCTAAAAGGAAAATGGTCGCCGCACTTTCTTTGACTGCCATGGTGGATATGTTCACTGTTTTAGTGGTATTTCTTCTGCAAAACTATAATTTGACGGGAGAGGTGATAAATATCTCAGAAGAGGTAAGCTTACCGAATGCCCAGGCGGTCAAAGAATTGTCGCCAGCAAACGTGGTCGTGGTTTCTAAAAACTTTGTATCGCTTAATGAGGAAAAAATTTACAAGTCATTGGATGTTCGAGAGCGCGAAGATTGGATGCTACCAGATCTCTATCAAAAGGTTGAGGAGATGGTGCATCAGGGCGAAGAAGAGAAGACTAAGATAGGTTCCAAAATTAAGAGTGCTGTGCAGGGTCAAAGTTCAGAAGAAGAGCAAGTGGATCGATTTCGACGGATGACAGTTCAGGCGGATAAAGAAGTGGACTTTCTCACAGTCAAGAAGGTCATGTATACATTGACTGAAGCCGGAATTCAGGAAATAAACTTCGCTGTTATTAAGCGTGAAAATAAAGACGAGTCCGAAAGTCTATAGATCCCTGTGATGCCTCAATCTCTTTCTGGATTCCAAAGATTGGGATAATATAAATTATGAATAAGTTTGTTCAATTTGGATTATTTACTTTGTTTATAGTCTTTATTTTTGAGCTAGTTATGTTTGCCCCAGAAGATATTCTTGAAGGCCGTGATCCCTATGAGGAAGTGACTGATGACCAGGAGCAGGTTCAACAGGCCATGGTAGGTGTCCATTTAGTTGAAACTTTAGAAGGTAAAAAGGAATGGGAGTTGTGGGCAGAAAAGGCCCTAAATTACAAACAGTCCCAATCTTGGCAGTTGGATGTGGTGCGAATGATTTTCTTTACAGAAAAAGGGGATAAATACATAGTAACCGGTAAAAAGGGAGAGGTGAATTCCGAAGACAAAACCATTCACATTGAAGGGGATGTGGTAGTTAGATCACAGAATGGTTATAAATTTTCGACCAAGCTTGTCGAGTACAGTACAGAAAGCCGGAAGATCAGAGGACCTCATCCCATTGAAATGCTCGGTCCTAGGGACATAAATGGCAACTCACTCTATTTAACAGGTCAATCGATGATAGCGGATATGACTTCCTCAGATATAACTATTAATAAAAATATTAGGGCTCGGAAAGTTTTTGCCAATGAGCGTTTGGTGAAAATTGAAAGCGATTTGGCAAATTTTAGTGGAAAGGCGTACACCTCTTTGTTCGAGGGGAATGTAGTCTTGGATTCCGAATCTATGCGTATCACTGGACCTGAAGCCTTTTTCCAATTCGATCCCGGAAGTGATCAGGTAGTATCCATTAAAATGGTGGGTGGAGTAAGAGTCAGTGATCCTGATAAATGGGCGACTGCCCATTCTCTAATAGCCTTCTTCAATGAAGACAGGTTCGTATTCAAGGGAAATCCTAGAGTTGTGCAAGATGCTGATGAGTTGAGAGGCGATGAAATTATATTTATTGATGGTGGCAAAAAGGTTAAAGTGCTCAGAGCGAAGGCGAAATTAGATAAAAACGGACTGGAGAATTTCAATTGAGTAAACTCTTGATCAAAGGCATTTCAAAAAGTTTTAAAGGGCGAAAAGTTGTAAAATCTGTTTCCTTTTCTGTGGAAAGTGGGAAGACGGTGGGTTTGCTTGGACCTAATGGGGCCGGTAAAACTACAAGCTTTTATATGGTTGTTGGTCTGGTAACTCCTGATGAAGGTGAGGTAAAGATTGATGACTATGAAATTGGATCAATGCCGATGTTCCAAAGAGCTCGTTTCGGTTTAAGTTACCTAGCCCAAGAGCCAAGTATTTTTAGAAAATTAACTGTGAACGAAAATATTCAAGTGGCTTTGGAAGCCTTAGGTTTGAGCTCAGCGCAGAGGCAGGAACGGTTGGCTGAACTTCTTGATGAGTTCAGTATAGGTCATATTTCGGAAAGCTATGGATACTCTCTCTCTGGAGGTGAGCGAAGGCGTGTAGAAATTGCAAGAGCCTTGGCGGGTAAGCCAAAGTTCATTCTTCTGGATGAGCCTTTTGCTGGAATTGACCCCATTGCAGTTGGGGACATACAGGGGATCATTGGCCAGCTCCAGGAGAAAGGTATAGGAGTCCTTATTACGGACCATAATGTGCGTGAGACCTTGGGAATTTGTGATTATGCATATATACTGAAAGAAGGAAAAATTGAAGTTGAGGGCTCGGCCGAAGAGATAGCCAATTCGGAGGTAGCTCGTAAATTCTATCTTGGAGAGAACTTTTCACTTTAGGCAGTTGATATGGCAATGAACTTAAAAGTCTCAATGAAGTTATCGCAGAACTTGAGGATGACACCTCAACTTCAGCAGGCTATCAAATTACTTCAACTTAGCCGATTAGAGTTAGAAAATGAAGTTCGTAAAGAGCTTGTTGAGAATCCTGTTCTGGAAGAAATTCAAGATACTACAGATAGTGATCCGGCTAAAGATTCCTCACAGGTGAATGAGGATGACATTTCCTCGGCGTCATCAGCTGAAAAACAAGATCAACAAGATCCACAACAGCAAGATGAGTTTGAGTGGGAAAATTATGTAGATACTCAGTATAAACCACCGCAAGGCACAGGTGGTGGTAACGAAGAGATAATGAACTATGAGAACATTATCAGTGCCAAGACAACTCTATCGGACCATCTTCTTTGGCAAATGAGTCTTTCGGGATTTAATGATGAAGAAGAAGCTATAGTGCAGGTTTTAATCAGTTATATCGAAGATGATGGTTATATAAAAGTGTCGATGGAAGAGATCTCAGAGAACGAAGAGTTCACTGCAGAAGATCTTGAGGAAATGTTACCTTTTATTCATGAATTTGATCCTCCTGGTGTTGGAGCTAGAAATCTTCAGGAGTGTTTGTTGATTCAAGCTAAGCATCTCGAAGAAGATACTCATGATCTGGTTAATATTCTGAAAAATCATCTCAGCGATTTGGAGAAAAAGAATTATAAGGGAATAGCGAAAGCAATGAATCTCGATTTAGAGGATGTCATTGAAATGTGTAAAATTATTTACACTATGGATCCCAAGCCTGGCCGTGCATTTATGAGCCAAGACACTCAGTTTATAACTCCCGATGTTTATGTATACAAAGTCGGTGAAGAGTACATGATTTCATTAAATGAAGATGGCCTGCCTAAGCTGAGGATATCTAATCTTTACCGCAGTCTTTTAGCTCAAGAGCAAGCAGCTAAAAAATCAGGTAAGTCTGCGACAAAGTCAGATGCACAAGAATATATTCAGGATAAACTCAAGTCAGCCATTTGGTTGATAAAGTCCATACACCAACGTCAAAGAACGATTTATAAGGTGACTGAGAGTATTGTTAAACATCAAAGAGAGTTCTTTGAAAAGGGCGCAGCTCACATTCGTCCGATGATTTTGAGGGACATTGCCAACGATATTGGTATGCATGAATCTACAGTTAGCCGAGTGACTACGAATAAGTATGTTCATACTCCTCAAGGTATTTTTGAATTAAAGTACTTTTTTAATAGTGGAATCAACAAGACAGATGGAGATTCGCTAGCCAGTGAATCAGTTAAGCTTAAAATTAAGCAGCTTATTGCGGATGAAGATCCAAAGTCGCCACTATCGGATCAGAAAATTGTAGACCTTCTCAAGAAAGATGGAATCAAAATAGCTCGTAGAACAGTGGCTAAATACAGAGATGTATTAAAAATTCTTCCTTCATCAAAACGTAAGAAGTACTTCTGATTAGTGATTCTAATTTCACAATTTTATGATTATTTTTTGAGCTCTCCTTCTAGCCCTTATGGCTGCGGTTCGTCTCCAGCACTGCTTCAGACAATGGCTGCCGCATTGCTAGATACGCACCGCCAACGGGAATGGTCGTCGAGTACAAAAAATAATCATAAAATTGTGAAATTAATCATCACTGGATCTGCTACTAGAGTTCGTCGTAGAAGAGGTAGTTACCTTACTGGGCGCTAATTGCAACTTGTTCCGCTGTAAGTATCTAAAAATATCTCGTGAAACATAAAAAGCTTTTGTTACAGGTGCGTAGAGAATTAACCAATAGAATTTGATCGCACAAAGTTCTAAAACAGCCATTACTCTTCGGTATATACGATGATAGAAGTAGACGGTAAATCTTCGCCATTGGCCTCTTAGGTAATAGCCGTAGCCAATACATCGAGTCACAGGATTATAGAAGCCAACATAGAAGGCCTTCACCGTCAAAAGCTTTAAAGGGTGATAAGTTTTTACCGCAATTTTCTTAAGAAAACCCATAAGCCAGTGGAGCGCGCCTAAAATTTTAGTTGTTGGGTTGTAGGCTAGTATATAAAAAGCGTGGACGGAAATAAGTTTTACCGGGTGATAGACCTCGATTAGAACTTTCTTAAGAAACCCAGAGACTCTCAAAGAGGCTCCATAGATCTGACTCAAAGTTTTGTATACAATCTGAAAATATAAAAACACAAATGCAAGTTTAATGGGGTGATATATGGCTATGGAAATTTTCTTAATTTGTCCCCATGCGCGAAGGCCGAGCCCGCGAAGTTCACAAAGAGGCTTATAAAGAGTAGCAAAATAGATAGTTGAAACCATCGGTATTATAGCTCTATGGATCAACTTATGAAGAGTGTGAAAATAAACAAAGCTTATGCCAAGCCACAACTGATGTAAAACAATGTGGAGGGTATGGAAGTAGATAAAGCTTACTCCCAACCAGACCTTGTGCAAAAGAGCATGAATCGTATGGAAATAGATAAAGCTTACCCCTAACCAGATCTTGTGTAGCAGAGTGTGAATCGTATGAAAGTAAACAAAGCTTATGCCCAGCCAAATTTTATGTAAGAAGGTGTGAATCAGCTTATAATAAAAACTGACGACAAAAAGCAGTTTTAATTGGTGAGCACTGCCTAAAATTACTTTTCCCCAAAACCAAGTGATCGGATGTCCAGGGTTTCTTGTGACAGAGAAGTAGAGCCGAACAAAAGCGTGAATCGACAACCACAGAGTGGACATGGTTTTTGTTGAAAAATCATATTTTCGCAAAGAATGTTTCTCTGGAGCAAGTGTGCTTTCAGGTTTTAAGGTCAGGTCTTCAATAGTGGGAGCTTTTATCTGGATAAATCCATTTTCGTTTGAAATGGTGGTTGAAAAAATATGACGGTTCAAAAGTCGTCGAGTCATACTGTTAGAAAATGGGAGCGTGAGAGCGCCAATAACATTCCCCACAATCTTGAATGCCAATGAAAGTGGTATTGCGACAAGGTATTTAAATAAGAAGTAGATCCAAGTGAAAGAGAATAGAAAGGAAAAAATATTGGGATCAAAACGGTTTCGCATAAAAATGCCAAGTTCAGAAAAAATCTCAGGATCAAAATTATTACGGTAAAAAATTTGAGCCGTTTTAGATAAGATTTCATGGCGTTTTATATCAGAGTTATCAAACTCCGACCGCTCGTCCTGGTGAAACAGGTGGTAGAGTTTGGTGTCGTTGAGGTGTAATTTATATCCAGATCTAACCAGCCTAAACCCTAAATCAGTGTCTTCAAATCCATAGTAAATAAAGGTCTTTTTTATCCACCCCACCTGCTCGTAGACTTCACGTTTCATTGACAAGCTATGAGTACATACATATTTCCAGCTGGCCGAAAGTTCATTCCAATCTTTACATTTGTCATAGAAATCGACCCAATAACCTTTATCTGTCACAAATGTGTCTTTTTCCAGATCTACAGATTCATAGTTTACCTGTTTTACTCGAGATGCATCTTTAGTGAGGTCATAGCGTCGGCCTTGAATTACATCCCATTTCTCATGCTTTTTTAACAGGTCGGTTAAAAACCAAGTGGGCGTCAAGATATCAGAATCGAGAAATAAAACATATTCTCCCGTGGCGTATTTGTTACCCAGGTTTCTCGAGATGCCGGCTCTAAACTGAGAGTCGCCCATCTTTCTTTCTCGATTCCTTGGAAAGTATATATATTTAAAATTAACATTGCCTTTATAGGTACTGAAGGTGTCTTCAATAAGCTCAAGAGTGCTGTCAGAGCTACCATCATCAACAACAATGACTTCATAACGATCAGAATCAAGGTCTTGTGCAAAAAGATGTTCAAGTGTTCTCTTTAAATAGGGACCATTATTGTAGGTTGGTATAATTACCGAAATGGATTTGTTTTCTTCGGAGTGTGGGGAAGTAAATTGAATCTCAGGTTTATAAAGGGCCTCGAGAGTCGCATCTGCAGCAGACCTGGGTTCGTAGAGCTCTATTCCACTAGGGCCTACGAGTCTAATTTTAGAGTAGTTATAAAGTTTTCGGATCACCTTTTCTGCTTGTCTCGGGGTTAAGAAGGGGTGATCAGAATGTTGAGGTGCGGGACACCGAGTGGGAAGGACTTCCAAATCGAAAGCGATGCAAAAGCTCTTAACCTCTTTCAAGGATGTGGTCTTTGTAAGAAGTAAGCTGGGTTCCACATCTTTTCCGACAAAGAGCTCTTGAAAGAGTCCATGAATACGATCGTTCCATTGATCCATGATAAGTTCATATTGTTCAGCTTGTGGGACTAGAAACCCAGGTTCTTGAATTTGGCTCGTCAGAATCTGTTGAACAATAGGAATACTAGCTAGGGAAAGTTCATCAACTATTGCATCTCTTTCGTCGAAATAAAGCGAGTTTGGAGGCAGAAGAAAATGTGTGTACTTACCACTGGTGGATTTTTGAATTTTTCTTTTTAAATCAAATTGCTCGGGGGGCTGATACCAACCCAGAGATTCGCCAAGGACAATGTGAGCCTCTTGAATAGGTGAAGGAACAGGAATGAAATACTTCCTATTATTTAGATATAAGTTTTCGAAATCTTTTTCACGATAACTCATGAATTAGTTGCGCCCCATTGTTGGCCTGAATATATTTGTCCAAATCTTAATCGTCCATAACGCATAGGACTAATGGGGGCTTTTTTTGGACTCAAAATTAGGAATGTCCATCATCATTCCAACTCACAGTAATTTCAGTGGGTTGAAGACTCTTCTGCATGGGATGGCCCGTCAGAAAGAGTTGGACGGGTCTGAAATCGAAATCATTGTTGTTAGCAATTTACTGGATTCTCGAGTGGAAAAGTTTTGTAAGGACCTAGAAACCCCATTTGAGCTGAAATATTTGGTCTCAGGTGTCGTCGGAGTGAATGCGGCGCGAAATACTGGCATGCGAATGGCTCGCGGGCGATGGCTTTATTTTCTGGATGATGATTGTGAGTTTTTGAGCGAGGATCACCTTTTTCATCTACTTTCGGAGGCTGAAGCCCTGCTTCCTCCCATCGTCGGAATTGGCGGAGGGTATCGAATTGTTGACTCATCTTCTTTTGCCGACATCACTTACCTATTGACCTGTCAGCATTGGCTCGAATCTTCACGTGGCGACGAGGGGGATCACCATTTGGTAGGTGGGAATGCCTGCATTTCTAGAAAAGTTTTTGATGAAGGGTATACCTTTAACGAAGCCATTAAATTTGGCGGTGCGGAGACTGAGTTTAACTTACGTCTATCGCAAGCTGGCTATCGGTTTAAATACGATGAAAAGTTTCACGTCAAACACAACACCAAGATGAGTCTTAGCCAGCTGGGTGTGAAAGCCTTTAAGCAGGGAATGGGTTGGGGAATTCGTGAATACTATGGGGTGAAAGAGGCTGGAGCAAAAGACCTGTCGCTCTCTCAGTACTTAGAGGCTCAACCTTATTCAAAGGCAGCAAAATTCGTCCTACGGTTTCAGGTGTTTGTGTATAATCTTTGTTATCTGTCAGGCTTTAAGTATTTCTCTAAAGAGAAAACTACGAATGTAAATAGCTGGAAAGCATTCGGCTTCTTGATTCAGCAAGTGGAGAAGCACATTTTGGACCGAATCAAGAGATCTAAGGTCGGTCAGTTTTATCGAGCCGGTTTGGAAGCGAGAAACCAACTGTGAGTTCTACGAGTGGTATTGGTTTAACCGTTGTAGTTCCTACTTATGGCCAAGGCAGAGACCTTCGGCCTTTAATTCAGTCTATTGAAAGTTCGCGGCCAGGTCCCTTTGAAGTCCTGATCATTGTGAATCACCCAAGTCGCTCTAGAGAATATTCTGAAATGATTGCTAAAATGAGTGATCAGGTTGAGGTTTTGGAAAGTCCAGAAGTGGGGACAAACTATGCTCGGAATTACGGAGCGCAAAGAGCTAAAGGGCGCTGGTTATTATTTTTAGATGATGATTGTCGATTTACAACGCCAGATCAGCTATTGAGAGTACTACGTCTGGCAGAGCATAGTCCTGATGTGGCCTTCGGTGGTTTTTATCGCACTCCTGTGAGCGGGACCTTCACTCAGAGACTTTATAATTTTATAAGCAATGCTTGGCTGACTTTATACAAAAAAGACGAAGCTTCAGCCTATACTTTTTTAGGTGGTGCCTTTCTTATTCAATCGGATCAATTTGAAAAAGTAGGTGGGTTTGACGAAGAGGTTCAGGGTGCCGGGGAAGAGTGGTCTTTGGCAAAAAAGCTTTACCCTACAACGGTAAGTCTCTCCGGAGAGTTAAATGTTTGGCATAGTTTCGTAGGTGGTATGACTCAGTTTTGGAGGAAAAAAGTCGGGCGTGTTGGTGGGGGCTTGTCCGAAGCTCACCAGAGAAGTTTTAAAGAGAAAGTTTTTGCACTTTTTAGGGAATGCGCGAGAGGTGGCCGGCGCTCCTTTTTTGCTATGTTTCTTTGGCGTTTGTACGGCCCTATATATATTGGAGTTTTGGAATCTAGAAAATCCAAAGATCGTTGGAGGCATCGGTGAGTCTAAAGAAAATCACCGTTATTTTACCCTGCTATAACGAAGAAGAATCCATCCCCGTAGTGTTGCCAGAACTGCTTCAGTTTAGAGAGGATGCCATCAAAAATAGAGACTTTGCTGATATTCAAGTCATTGTTGTAGATGATGGCTCAAGTGATTCCAGCTCGAAGCTTCTGAGTCAGTTTTCAGATGTGGAGATCATCTCCTTTTCTGAGAACAAGGGTTATGGTGCTGCGCTAAAGAAAGGTCTAGAGGTGGCTGTCGGTGATTGGGTGGGATTTTATGATTTAGATTGCACTTGCCATCCCATGGATCTGTTGAAGGTTAAAGATTTTTTAAATCAAGATACGCCTGCCATGTTATGTGGAATTAGGATGGGGCAGGATACGGGAATGCCTCGAGTGCGCCAATTGGGTAATCGTATCTTTAGATGGGTTGTGTCTCTATTTTTAGGGCGGAGCGTGGCGGATGCCTGTTCGGGTTATCGGTTTTTCCATCGTGACTATGCTCAAGTGTATCTCCAGTATTTGCCGGACAAACTCAATTTTACTTTGGCCATGACGGTGTTTACTTTGCGGAACAAAATGAATTACAAAGAGTTTAATATTCAATATTCCGAGCGTGCAGGGCAATCTAAGTTATCCACTTTTAAAGAGGGTGTGAGATTCTTCTTCACCATTTTAAACTATAGATTTTCCCCTGGGTTAAAGCGTCTTTAGAGCTTTAGAGGATATTTTCTTGCCAAGTTTTAGGAACGCGTTGGTTTTTTATCTCTAAATCAAGGTTGTATTGAAATGGTTTTGGGCCAACGGATTTCATCCATTCCGCCATCTTACGTATTCCATCCTCCAAGGTGTATTGCGTGGAGTAAGAAAATAATTTTCTAGCTTTGTCCGCAGAGCATGTAGCCCAACGACTTTCCCCAGGTCTCTTGTTAAAGTAGATAGGGTCTAACTCAAAATCTAGAACCGTAGCAATCGTACGAGCCAATTCATTGATAGAAACAAACTCTTCATCCGGACCAACATTAACCACTTGATTTTTCGCAGTGGGTGAAAATGCCAATTGTTCGAAGGTCTGCAATGTATCTCCGATATAGCTGAAACACCTTTTTTGATCACCATCTCCGTAAATAATGGGTTGGTTTCCCTGTAGCATTCGGTTCATCATAATGGCGGCAACATTTCGATAAGGATCATCAAATTTCTGACGAGGCCCAATGATATTGTGAGGAACACAAATGCAGTATTCCATACCGTGAATATCACACAGTGATTTTAAGGCCAGTTCCGCAGCATACTTGGCTACCCCATAGGGAGTGATAGGTCTTGGTGCCAGGTCTTCATTGTAGGGAATCTGCTGTTCCCCATATCTAGCCATAGAAGAGCAATATACGAATCTTTTAACACCTTGATTGATGCTGGCTGAAGCTAGACTCACTGTGTTTGAATACACATTTTGGGTAACAAAATGAGGGGAAAAGACACTGAAGCCATCATAAGCAGTGGCAGCTGCGTGAAAAACAATATCAACGCCCTTCAAAAGCGGGTTCATGGCTTCATGATCACTCAAATCCACATTATAGAACTCTACCTTTTTTGGTACATTTGAAAGGTAACCACCCTGAAGGTTGTCGCATCCGCTGACTCGATGGCCGAGTTCGATCATTCGATCAGCAAGATGGCTTCCCAGAAACCCAGCGACTCCGGATATAAAAACATGGGATGGTTTGGATTGCATGAAATACCTTAATTTACCGTTTGAGCCTCCAGATACTATGGGATACTGTCTGGGGCAGTCAACAATGAGGGGATGAGTGAATCAAATCGGCACTATGGACGCAGAGCGAAAATTGGTAGATGTCGCCGTGGTAGCCCACAACGAGCAGGCTCAAATTGAACGCTGTTTGGATTCACTTTTAAACCAATCGGCCTATGCTGAGATTCGAAGTATTGTAGTTATTGATAATTGTTCTACTGATTCTACGGCGGATCGAATCGTTCGTTTTTTTAAATCTCATGCCGATGTGAAGTGGTCATTTTATCAGACCAATAAAAATGCGTTAGGTGATAGTCGAAATTTCGCATTGAACCAGGTGGATGGTTCTCGCTGGATCTGCTACGTGGATGCAGACAGTGTACTTCCTGTGGATTGGCTAGCCTCCCACATAGAAAACTATCAAACTCTGGAGGTTCAGTACCCGAATCTCTGTGCGGTTGGGGGTGGCAATCGTCTGCCTCAGCGAGGATTGTTGGAAAAAATCATTAATATCGCTTTAGGGTCTTTTTTTGGTCATGGGGGGAGTGCTCAGGGGCAAATTCCTGGCATAGCGGAAGAAAAGAATCATATTCCAACGGCCAATGGAATGTTTAAGGTCAGTGCTTTGAAGCAAGTGGGAGGAGTGGCATCCATGCAAGTGGGTGAGGATTTTGACCTAGGAGTCAGGTTGAGGCGAGCTGGGTTTAAGCTGTTTTTGTGCCCCAAGCCCACTTGTGAAAATGATTGTATTGATAATTTATGGGGCTGGTTTCGTAGAATGTTTAGGTTCTCCCATTTCGGAGGAGCTTATTCACTGGCAAAGGGGCATTTCCATTTACCCGTACTGGCTGGAATTTTATATCCCGTAGGTGTGGTAGCCAGCCTTTTTTGGCCAAGTTTGTTTTTTGTCTATTTGGCAGTATTGCTCGTGGAATCGATCTATTTAACAGGACTGAAGCAAGCCTACTTGGTTATTCCAGTGACGGGTTTGTTGATGATAACTCATTTAAGCTACAGCGTCGGGACTTGGGCTGGAATAAGTCAATGGCTTACAGGGCAGCATCCGCTATTTTTGGCCGATCAACATAAACCTTTTGAAGCTCGTCTCGTTACCGTAGTCGAAGTATAGTTCCCCCGAATAATGAGTCTGGGAGAGAGGGAATTTCTCTTTGAGTTGCTCTACTGAGGTGACTTTATTCACGTGATCATCAATTTTCATATCAGTGTTTTGAAGAACGACCCATCTTCCTTCGGGGATATTTTCGAACCATTTTTGGTTAGGCATGTGCTCTGTGGAGGTATTTATGATGACGTCAGGGGCATCTGAATAAAAGGGTCCGCCATCATTAAAATCAAGTTCATTACAGTCGGCCCGAAAGGACTTGAATTGCCATTCCTGCCAAACCCATAAATTGTTAATGATTTCCGCTTTTTCGCTGGCGACACCATCCAAGTCGAAGGAACGAATGGACTTAACGGGGAGTACCTCACGAGAGCGGATTAAAAAAGGAAGCATTCCGATCCAGCCACCGAGAACCCAGTAGGTTAAGGGGGTGGTGCTGGGGAGAGTCTTTTCAAGCTCTCTGCAAAGCCATAATTTAGAGCCGATTTGACCGCTGGCAAATGAGTCTTTCTCCAATTCCAATAGCAAACGGACCTCCTGAAATGCGTATCGATATGAGAAAATTAACCCAACACCTATCCTAAAGTCCAGAGCTGCCGATAAATAAGTAAGGGCTAAAAGAGAGAGCCGAAATACTCCTCAGTAGTGACTCAACCGCCTTTCTTAATGGTCCAAAAATCTCAAACCCTAGGAGAAAAATCCTATGAAAATTGACTGTAAATTCAAGTCGATTGATCACTCTCAATCCCTTGTTTCCTACATAGAAGAAAAGATGGAAAAGCTGGATAAGTACGAAATGAAGCCGGAAAAGGTCCAAGTGACGTTCCGCACAAGTGGGCACAAGAAAGTGGCTGAATGCTGTATTCAGCATTCCCATGAATTTTTGAGGGCAAAAGCCACCTCCGATGATTTTTATGAGGCGGTGGATAAAATGGTTCAGAAACTCAAGACGCAAATGGCGAAGAGGAAGAAGAAAGTTCAAAATCATAAGCGATTTGGGCATTCCAAAGAAGGCAAGCTACTGCAGCTGAGTCCCGAACTGGAAATGAATCATCATGAATATCGAAGGAAGGCCGGTTAGAATTGAGCCCCCATTTCTTCGAAGAGAAGCCTTCTTTTAGTTAAGAGGGCTTTTTTTATGTCTTATTGATGAGGGGGCACTGTAATGCAGATTGACCGGTAGAATACAGGCTGATAAAAAAGCGGTTTAATTAAAAGTCAGTAAGGATGGCGCTATGCAAAACTACCTTTTTACTAGTGAATCTGTTTCTGAAGGGCACCCCGACAAAATGGCGGACCAAATCAGCGATGCTGTTTTGGATGCACTTCTTTCCAAAGACCCAAAAAGCCGAGTGGCATGTGAAACCATGATTTCAACTGGTTTTGTAACTATTGCTGGAGAGATTTCTACAGAATGTTACGTTGATCTACCAGAAATTGTTCGTAACACAGTTAAGAACATTGGTTATGACAGCAGTGATAAGGGATTCGACTACCAGACTTGTGGAGTTTTTACGTCGATCGATAGACAATCTCCTGATATCGCTATGGGTGTTGATGATGACAAACATGAGCAAGGTGCTGGAGACCAAGGGTTGATGTTTGGTTATGCAGTTAATGAGACTCCCGAACAGATGCCGCTAAGTATATCGCTTTCTCATAAACTGGTTAAAGAATTGGCAGCCATCAGAAAATCAGGAAAAGTGAACTTCTTGAGACCGGATAGCAAAAGTCAGGTGACTGTTGAATACGAAAATGGAAAACCAAAAAGAATTGATGCTATTGTTATTTCCACTCAGCACTCTGAAGAAGTGACTCAGCAGCAAATCCAAGAGTTTGTTCGTACTGAGTTGATTGATAAAGTGGTTCCTCAAAACATGATCGACAACAAAACTAAGTATCATGTGAATCCTACGGGTCGATTCGTTATTGGTGGCCCTATGGGTGATTGTGGTTTGACTGGAAGGAAAATTATTGTGGACACTTATGGTGGCCATGGAGCTCATGGTGGCGGTGCCTTCAGTGGTAAGGATCCTTCAAAAGTGGATCGCTCGGCGGCTTATGCTTCTAGACATGTGGCTAAAAATATTGTGGCTGCAGGACTAGCGGAAAGGTGCCTTGTACAAACGGCTTACGCAATTGGTGTTGCTGATCCAGTGAGCTTAATGATTGAAGACTATGGAACAAGTACTGTGGGTTCTGAGATCCTCACTAAAGCTGTAAAAGAAATCTGGAGTTTAAAGCCTGCAGATATCGTTAGTAATCTTGATCTGCTAAAGCCAAGATACACTAAGACGGCAGCTTATGGTCATTTTGGACGTGAAGAGGCTGAGTTTACTTGGGAGAAAACAGATAAAGTGGATGCATTGAAGGATGTGGTAAAAACTCTATCTAAATAGTTTTAAAAGCCAAATGGTTTAAAAAAGGCTGCTCTTTGTGAGTGGCTTTTTTTTTGCGCTATTGGTCAGAGGGGAGAAGGGGAGCCACAGGGAAATTGCAATATATGGCAATATAATGTAACTCTTAACCATGGCAAAAAAAGTAGCGACAACGGTTTATATCACGTCCGACCAACAAGAATTGTTAAAAGAGCTTAATGAGAGGTCTAAAGTTCCTGTTGCAGAATTTATCAGGCAAGGAATAGATTTGGTCATTGAGAAATATCAGCATATACTCCCGGGGCAAATGGAATTAGGGCCTCTTCCCTTAGGGCAAAAAGGGGACAGTAAGAAAAGTAATGATACTTCTTCCGTCAAATAGATGCTCCTTAAATAAAGCGACTTTGAAATTATGCAGCCAAAAAACATAAGAAACTTTTCGATTATTGCTCACATTGACCACGGTAAATCCACGTTAGCCGATAGTTTGTTATCTGTTACGGGCTCACTCTCTGAGAGAGAAGCTAAACAGCAATTTCTTGATAATATGGACATTGAACGAGAGCGTGGAATAACCATTAAAGCTCAGACCGTTCGAATTAATTACCAAGCCGATGATGGTGAAACTTATCAGCTGAACTTAATCGATACTCCCGGACACGTGGACTTTAACTATGAAGTGTCTCGGTCTTTGGCAGCCTGTGAAGGTGCTGTTCTTGTGGTGGATGCGGCTCAGGGAGTGGAAGCACAGACACTCGCAAATGTTTACTTGGCTCTAGATGGAAATTTAGAAATTATTCCTGTACTCAATAAAATTGATCTTCCGGCTGCGGATCCTGAAGGCGTTAAGCAACAAATTGAAGATGGGATTGGGTTGGACGCCAGTGAGGCCATTGAATGTTCGGCTAAAGAAAATATAGGCATTAAGGAAATCCTTGAAGCTATCGTTAAAAAGATTCCTCCACCACCAGAGGAAAACTTAGACCAACCCCTTCGAGGGTTAATATTCGATTCCTGGTTCGATTCTTATCAAGGAATTGTAATTCTTTTGAGGGTGGTCGATGGTTCCATCAACAAAGGGGACCGTATTAAGTTTATGGACTCTGGGCAGGACTATGAAGTTCTGAAATTAGGGGCGTTTACTCCTTTTCCGAAGGAGCTTAAATCCCTAAGCGCAGGTGAAGTTGGATTTATGACCTGCGGAGTGAAGGACATTAGGGATGTCCGAGTGGGAGATACCGTCACTACTTACAGTCGTGGGTCGGAAACTCCACTGTCTGGATTTAAAAAGATTAAGCCTATGGTTTTCTCGGGAATATACCCGGTGGACTCCAGTGATTTTGTTAATTTGCAAGAGGCCTTGGAGAAGCTGGCTTTGAACGACTCCAGCTTGGAATATGAAAAAGAGAGTTCTGCGGCCCTTGGGTTCGGAATGCGATGTGGTTTCCTCGGACTGCTGCATATGGAAATTATCCAAGAAAGGTTGGAGCGAGAGTTTAATCTCAATCTTATTACTACTGCTCCTACTGTGGTCTATCGCGTTCATTTGACCAGTGGAGAAATGGTTAGCATTGAAAACCCTGCAGATATGCCGGATCCAGCGCGAATTGATTATCTAGAGGAACCGTTTGTTAAGGTGACTCTTCATACACCTTCCGAGTACATCGGTGGAATATTGAAACTTTGTGAAGACAAGCGTGGAGTTCAGCAGAAGATGGATTATATCAGTGATAACAAAGTGATTATTGAATACTTGTTACCGCTGAATGAAATGGTTTTAGATTTCTATGATAGGCTTAAGTCCATCTCTCGAGGATATGCTTCAATGGAGTATGAACTGGATGAGTATCAAAGATCTGATCTTGCAAAGATGGATATTTTGCTTAATGGAGATCCAGTTGATGCACTTTCTGTTGTAGTTCATCAGACTAAAGCGCAACATAGAGGTAGAGCTTTGGTAGGTAAGTTAAAAGAGCTTATTCATAGGCAGCAGTTTAAAATTGCAATTCAGGCAGCGATTGGATCAAAGGTGATAGCAAGGGAGACTCTTGGAGCTCTCCGTAAAGATGTCACGGCTAAATGTTACGGTGGAGACATCACGCGAAAGCGAAAATTATTAGAGAAGCAAAAAGAAGGTAAGAAGAGAATGAAGCAAGTGGGATCAGTTGAAGTTCCACAGAAGGCTTTTCTGGCAATTCTGAAAGTGGAGGACTAAAATGTCATTGATGAAAAAGAAATTTTGGACAGAAGGGCCGGGCTCCTTTGCGCTGGCGATCGGAATTGCTTTTGTCATTCGATGGGCTTTTTTAGAGGCCTATGTAATCCCATCAGGAAGTATGCTGCCGTCTTTATTGATCAATGATCATATTTTTGTAAACAAAATGATTTATGGTGTGAGATTTCCGTTCACAGAAAAATGGATGGTGAAATTTGGCGAACCCGAGCGGGGAGAAGTGATTGTATTTCGCTATCCGGAAGATATGAGCAAGTTCTATATCAAAAGAGTTGTCGGTGTTCCGGGGGATACGGTTTATTATGAAAATGGCAATCTTTATATAAACAATGAGCTGATCGAGAAAGTGGTTCCAGACGAAAAGAAGGATGATTTTGCTTGGGTGGCTGAAATGAGCGAGGGTGGAACTAAGGTTAAAGATAACTATGTTCACTGGGAAGAGACTTTAGGAGATCACAAGTTCAGTGTAATGCTTAGAAAAGGTGAGTTCTTTGACGGTCCTTATGGGCCATTTAAGGTGCCTAACGATTCCTATTTTGTTATGGGTGATAATAGAAATAACTCCAAAGATAGCCGTTTGTGGGCCGCAGATAAAAGGTTTGTCCCTAGAGCCAATTTGATGGGACGGGCGAGTTTTGTGTGGTTGAGTTGTGACGAGAAATTTCCAGGTATAAATGTGTTCTGTAATCCGTTGACGGTGCGCTGGTCTCGCTTGCTTCATTTTATTCATTAAGGAAATTAAGTTTAATGACTGAGTCCAAGAAGGCAACAGGGGAAGAATTTTCTACTTCCCTTAAAAAAGTCGGACGAGAATATGCTGAAGCTCTAATCTTGGCGATTCTCATAGCCCTATTTTTTCGGACATTCGTTGTTTCAGTCTATCGAGTCAAATCAGTGGATATGGCTCCTACGCTTTTTGTGGGTGATGTTGTAGTTGGTTATAAATTTCCTTTTTCTAAATTTGGATCAGACCCACTTGGTGAGTTGCAGCGTGGAGATCTTGTATTATTTAGCTGTCCTGGGCGTAAAAGTGCTCGATGTTTAAGCCGTGTTGTTGGACTTCCTGGTGATGAAGTATTGATGCATCGTGGAAGGTTATCGATCAATGGTGTGGAATTAAACTATTCTATTCCTGACGAAATAACAGAAGAGTGGCTTTCTCAGCCTAATTTCTCTCAATTCGATCTGCTTGTAGAGAAGGATTTAGAGGCTATTGATAGCGATCGGCGAATTTTTGTAAGAACAGGTTCACTTTTAGAGCCTCAACAGCAGACAGTTCCGCCGGGTGAAGTTTTTCTACTCAGTGATTATAGAAATTCAGATCAAAGTTCCTTTCACTGGGGAGTTGTTAAGCATCAGGCCATATCGGCGCGGGCCGTCGGTGTTTTGTTTTCATTAAGGTGGCCATTGGATCCAGAGGAAACTCCATTGTTCCCTGGTTTGCGCTGGGACCGATGGTTTCTACGCTTGTAATGCTAAGCGTCCTGTCTCTTTGATAAGTTTCGAACGTTGAATTGACCTCCTTTTTGATCAGAAATATAGTTAGGCCCAATGCCTTCCATTGGACCTCACCTTTTTTCCACTGACCAGCTTGATCGCGAGATCCTTACCTCTTTATTTGGTCAAGCTTCCCAGTTTAAGCAGAGTTGGAAGGTTGAAGAAGCCCCTTCATTGCGGGAAAAGGTAGTTTTTTTAGTTTTCCTTGAGCCAAGTACAAGAACGCGGATGAGTTTTGAAATTGCTTGTCATCGGTTGAATGCTAAGCCTTCAGTTTTTTCCAATAGTAAAAACACTAGCCTTGTTAAGGGTGAGTCTATTTTGGATACACTAAAGGTTTTAGAAGCTATGGGGCCAGATCTCATTGTTCTAAGGTCTTCACAAACGGAATCAGTCAAAAGCCATATTCTGCAGGCAAACTGTAGGTATATTAATGCTGGTAGCGGTTCAGATGAGCATCCTACACAAGCTTTACTGGATGCATTTACCATGAACGAAAAATTAGGAACCCTTTCAGGTAAAAATATTTTGTTTTTAGGAGATGTTCGTCATTCGAGGGTAGCAAATTCAAATATCATTTTATTGGAGAAATTAGGTGCAAATATTGGCTTTTGTTCGCCTTCATTTTTTAGGCCCGAAGGTGATAAGCGTTGGATGAAAGCCGAATCTTTCGAAAAGCTGCAGCCGGCTCTTGAGTGGGCGGATGTTTGTATTGCTTTGAGGGTTCAAAAAGAAAGACACTCTGAAAAAACAGATCAAAACATTTCAGAATTTGTAACTTACTATCAGCTGAATAGAGAGACAATTAAATGGTTAGGGCCCGAAAGTTATATTATGCACCCAGGTCCTTTTGTGCCGAATGAAGAAATCACATATGACGTCGTAAACGATTCCAGAAGTTTGATTTTAAACCAAGTTGAAAATGGGGTTTTTGTTAGAGCGGCTTTGTTAAAAATGATGTTGGGAGAAGGTGGTTGATGGCTGGTTATTTAGTTCTTGAATCGGGAGAAGTGTTTCAAGGTAATTGGAGAGGTGGCGAGCCTAAAGCCGGTGAGGTTGTGTTTAATACGTCACATTCAGGGTATGAAGAGATTGCTACTGATCCCTCTTATCACAATCAAATTATGGTTATGACCACCTCACAATTGGGCAACTATGGTGTAGATGAGTCTTTCTGGGAGAGTAAAAAACTGCATATTACTGGATTTGTAGCTTTAGAAATCCAGAGTGATGCATTTTCCGGATGGAAAGGTCGTTTGGATCAATTTCAAATTCCTTCCATGGATCAAGTTGATACTCGAAGTTTAGTTTTAACTTTAAGGGAAAAGGGAACGGTCTGGGGTGCTCTGGTAGAAGAAAGCGATGAAGAAAGCGCTAGAAAAGCAGCGAAGACTTTGATCGTTGAAAAGAAGCAGGAAGATTTAGACTGGGCCTATGCAACCACTTGTTCGGATGCGTACGTTATAAAAGGTGAAGTGGATTCGGGGCCAAGAGTGGCTGTGATGGATTTTGGTTGCAAAACCAATATTTTGAGGGAGCTGCAAAAAAGGTGCAAAGAGGTAAAGGTCTTCCCGAGTAGGGCCACTGCAGATCAGATTAAGGAATATGACCCGCAGGGGATACTATTATCAAACGGTCCTGGTAACCCAGAAGATGTAAAACAAGCGCAAGAAACAATACGAAATTTATTGGGTTGGAGAACGATTTTTGGAATATGTATGGGACATCAGTTGCTATGCCTCTCAATGGGTGGAAAAACTTTTAGATTGAAGTTTGGCCATCGCGGAAGCAATCATCCTATTAAGGACGATCTGTTAAAAACTATTTATATTACAAGCCAAAATCATGGCTATGCGGTCGAGTCGGGTTCCCTTCCAGAGCATGTAGAGGAAACGCACTTTAATTTGAATGATAATACTTTGGCTGGAATCAATAGTGATAAGAACAAGTGTTTTTCTGTACAATTTCACCCCGAAAGTCATCCTGGGCCAAGAGAGTCAGAGTTGCTCTTTGATCATTTTATTAAGCGGGTATTATGAGAGATGTAGAAATGGTCGTTGACCAGCTTATGCAATATTTTTCCGGGCCAAAGTTTCGTGAAGATGTGGAGCAGGGGAAAGCGCGCTTTTTTGAAGGCGCTGGTATTTTGGATGAAGAATCTCAAGATTATGAAAATAAGATGATTCAATTTTCTCACTGGTATCTTTTTTCGCGAAGGCTCATTGAATACCATAAGACACCGATTGAAGCTTATGAGGAGTTCAATGATTTGAGATTGGATACAGAGGTGATTGAAAACATTAAAAATGTAAGATCTCAAAGGCACAGTCTATTTGAAGTGCTTAAAGTTTCTGGAGACTACATTTTGGTAAAAGATATGTTTTCAGGATACAAAATTAAAGTTCTGGGAGTTGAGTTTATTCAAGGATTCAACAAAGGCGATATCATTGAGTCACGTGTGATCCCAAAGAATGATAGTTTTTATTTTGCCGGCTCTTTTTGCTTTCATCCGCCGGAAGCAAAAAAGTTTATTAAAAAAGAAGTGAAAGTTGTAAATAAACTTCCTGTCGACCAGCAGGATACGGCTCGGGAAGATTTGATATTTAGATTATTCAAAATGAATAGTAAATACGTGCAGTACACTCATGTGCCATTAAATATGATTTATACCAATGAAGGCCAATTAAAGTTTTAGGAGGACTCGTGCCAAGAAAGTCTGGAATCAATAAGGTTTTGATACTTGGGAGTGGTCCGATTCAAATTGGACAAGCTTGTGAGTTCGATTACTCAGGAACACAAGCATGTAAAGCTTTGATGAATGCTGGGCTAGAGGTCATCTTAGTCAATTCTAACCCTGCAACTATAATGACAGATCCTGAATTGGCGAGTCGAGTTTATATTGAGCCCCTAAAAGTGGAGTTCGTTCAAAAGATTTTAGAGAAAGAAAAGCCAGACGCAATAATTCCTACATTAGGTGGTCAGACAGCTCTTAACTTAGGATTGGAGCTGGAGTCCTCCGGTGTGTTGGATCGACTGGGCATTAAAATGTTGGGCGCCAATCAAGATACTATTCGGAAGGCGGAAGACCGCGAAGAATTTAGAAAAATTCTAGATAAAATTGGGGCAAAATACCCGTCTTCAGAAATGGTAAAAACTTACGAACAAGGTGTTAGTGTTGGTAAGCAATTTGGTTTTCCAATTATTTTGCGGCCAAACTACACACTTGGTGGTGGCGGTGGTGGAATTGCCTACTCAGCAGAGGAATATGAGCAGAAGTTAGTTCAGGCTTTGCATGAGAGCCCCACTTCGGAGGTTCTCGTCGAGGAAAGTATTCTCGGCTGGAAAGAATATGAGCTAGAGGTTATGCGAGACTGCGAAGGAACCTTCGTGGTTATTTGCTCCATTGAGAATATAGATCCATGCGGAGTACATACTGGGGACAGTATTACGGTAGCTCCTCAACAGACTCTAAGCGATCCGGAATATCAATTGATGCGTTTGGAAGCTAAACAAATCATTGAAGAGGTGGGTGTCGAGACGGGTGGAGCGAATGTTCAGTTTGCTGTGAATCCTAAAAATGGAGAACGTGTCGTAATCGAAATGAACCCAAGGGTGAGTCGTTCGTCGGCCTTAGCAAGTAAAGCCACGGGTTTCCCAATAGCTAAAATTGCAGCACTTTTAGCGATTGGTTATACTTTAGATGAAATTAAAAATGATATCACGGGAACAACACCATCTTGTTATGAGCCGGCGTTGGATTATGTGGTGACTAAAATTCCTCGTTTCGCATTTGAGAAGTTTCAAGGATCCAAAGATTTGCTGAGCACTCAGATGAAATCTGTGGGCGAAGTAATGAGCATAGGCCGAACATTTAAAGAGTCCTTTATGAAAGCTTTGCTTTCTATGGAAGGGGATCCCCGGGGGTTTAAGCCTGTTTTGTTGGATGAGTCGAAAATCGTATATCCCAATTCGCAAAGAATGCATCACCTGTTTCAGGCTATAAGACAGGGCCACTCTTTAGATAGTCTCTATCGTAAAACATTTATCGATATGTGGTTTTTGAACCAATTTCAGGAGATGGTAAATGTTGAAAGTGAGTTGGTGAATCAAGGTGGTACTTTATCCAAAGAATTGCTTTTGAAAGCGAAGCGAACTGGATTCTCTGATGCATGGATTGCGACTTTACAGGGTGTCTTTCAAAAAGAAGTTAGAGAGTTTAGACGAGAAAATGATTTGCGTCCGAGATTTTTTCAAGTGGACACCTGTGCGGGGGAATTCCAATCGGATACGCCGTATTTTTATTCGACCTACTGGAGTTTACCTGAGCCGCTAAAGAGCGATTCTAATACAGTGATCTTGCTGGGGAGTGGGCCAAATCGGATAGGTCAAGGGATTGAATTCGATTATTCTTGTGTAAGGTCGGTGAGAAAACTCAAGGACCTAGGCTTTAGAGTTGTAATGGTTAACTCTAATCCAGAAACAGTATCAACTGATTATGACACATCTGATGAATTGTTCTTTGAGCCATTGACCGAGGAGCATGTGGGCGAAATTCTACACTTCTTGCAGCCTAAGGGATTTATTTCTCAAGTGGGAGGGCAGACTCCGATATTACTTGCGCCATCTTTGATAAAGGCCGGTTTTAAAATGCTGGGCTCTTCAATGGAAGCTATGGATTTAGCGGAGGATCGAGCACAATTTATTGATATATGTAGGCAGTTGGATTTTAAGATTCCTAAATCAGGTATGGCCAGTGATCTATCCGAGGCGCAAGAGATCATAAAATCGGTACCTTTCCCCATTCTATGTAGACCATCCTATGTTCTTGGAGGTCGAAGAATGGAGATTGTTGAAAATGAGTCCGAGTTAGAAAGTTATTTCAAACGTCATCATGAATATATTTCCTCCAGTCATCCTTGTCTCATTGATCAGTTTTTGGAGCGGGCACTCGAAGTCGATATCGATCTGGTTCGCGGTCCAAACTGGAGTGTGGTTGGGGGAATCATCGAGCATATCGAGGCCGCGGGTGTTCATAGTGGAGACAGTATGGGGGTTTTGCCACCTCAAAGGCTGAAAGACGCTACGAGCGTTAAGATTGAGGAAATGGCGAAGCGGCTGGCAGATAAAATGAATATTCTTGGGTTTTTAAATCTTCAGCTAGCTGTAAAAGACGACGAAGTTTTTATGATTGAAGCGAATCCTCGGAGTTCAAGAAGTGTTCCTTTTATTGCTAAGGCGGGAGGAGTTCCATTGGTGGATCTTGGAGTCATGGGAATAATGGGTGCTAAAGCTGAGGATGTGAAGCCGGAAGCCTATAATTGGAAGGATTTGAAGTCCGTTTGTGTCAAGGGAGTGGTCTTTCCATTTAAGAAGTTCGCAGAATCTGATTCGTTATTAGGCCCAGAGATGAAGTCAACGGGAGAAAGTATGGGGCGTGCAGATTCCTATGGTGAAGCGCTTCTTAAAGCTCTGGTTTCTAGCCAAGTTAATTTACCCTCAGAAGGTCGAGTGTTTCTTTCTTTGCGGGACAAGGATAAGGAAAATCTTTTACCTCAGATCGAGCTCCTAAACAAAATGGGATACTCTCTGATGGGGACATTGGGAACAGCGGAGTTTCTTATTCAAAAAGGTATAGAATGTGAGGCTGTTAAGAAGGTAGCGGAAGGTCGTCCTAATTGTGTGGACAGAATCCGTTCGGGAGATGTGGGGTTTGTGATAAATACCACTTCCGGAAGAGAAGCTGTAGAAGCGAGCTTTAGTATTCGAAGGAGTTGCATTGATTTTTCTGTCCCATGTATTACTGAGAGTGATGCAGCTATTGAAGTGATTTCCGCGCTCAATTCGAATGGTAAATCAGGATATTCAGTCGCTCCGCTATAATTGAAAACTTTGACCCTCACCCTATTTTCTGTTTCAATTTCATAGGTGAGGGAAGAATATGAATATTCTTGAAGTGGAAGATCTGCACAAGAGCTTTAAAAAGGGCTTTATTCCAAAAACCTATAACGTGTTAAAAGGGGTTTCTTTTACAATCCCCAAAGGCACAATTACAGGATTTTTAGGTGGCAACGGGGCCGGGAAAACCACCACAATGAAGTGTGTCTTGGGCCTTGCTCTTCCTGATAAAGGTGAAATTCGTTTTTTTGGAGACTCTGAGTTATCTACCGAGGTGAAAGCTAAGGTGGGTTTTTTACCGGAGCGACCCTATTTTTATGATTATTTAACGGGTGAAGAATTTTTAAAGTTTTATGGCGAAATTTCGGGAAAATTTAAATCTCAATTCGATTTGAAAGCAAGAATAGACTACCTCATAAAAAAAGTGGATTTACAGCATGCAAGAGATAGGTCTCTGAAGGGGTACTCCAAGGGGATGTTGCAGAAAATCGGCTTGGCGCAGGCTCTGATTCATTACCCGGAATTTGTTATTTTGGATGAACCCATGGCCGGTTTAGATCCTGATGGCCGTCACTATTTGAGTGAACTGATTTCTGAAACTGCAAAGCAAGGTACATCTATATTTTTTAGTTCTCATCTTCTTAACGATACCGAGAAGCTATGTGAGAACCTTGTTATTTTGCGAGATGGTGTAGTGCAATTTTCTGGAGGTACTCAAACCTTCCTCGGTCAAATGGGTCGAACGAGCCATATAAAATATCAAGGCGATTCGATGATTGAGTCGGTTGAAGTGGAGAATGGTGAGCCGCTACAGATGAAGATAGACGAGTTGCGAAAAGCAAGCCGAACTATCATTAGTGTTTCCCCAAATATTACAAGTTTAGAGGATGCTTTTGTGGGTTTCGCCATGGATAAGAAGAGGGAAAACCTATGAACGTTGTTTGGATCTTAGCAAAAAATACATTTAGAGAAATCATTAGAGATAGAATTTTATATGGACTGATTGTTTTTGCTTTGTTGCTAGTTGGTTTTAGTCTAGCTCTTGGTCAGCTATCCTTTACCGAGCAGGCGAGAATTTCAGGGAATTTTGGATTTGCAGGAATTCATATTAGCTCTATGGTTCTTGCGATTTTTATTGGGGCGAGTTTAGTTGCAAAAGAGATTGATAAAAAGACGGTAATGACTTTATTGGTTCGGCCAATGTCGCGACTACAATTTATTTTAGGAAAGTGTCTTGGGCTCACTTTTGTAATTTCAACGGTTATCCTAGGTTTGGCACTGGTCATGTATTTTGTATTTTTGGGCCTCGGCTTGGAAGTGTATCCAAACTTTTTAAAGGCCTTGTGGGGGATTCTTCTCGAGGCGATTCTATTGTTAGGTATGGCGATGTTCTTCAGTAGTTTTTCTCGCCCGATGATGGTCATTTGTTTTAGTTTGGGAATCTTCTTTATTGGTCATTGGCTTAATAATTTGACATATTTTTCCGAGCAAAGTGAATCTGAGGGGTTTAAATCCATCGCAGAAGTAATCACATCGGTGTTTCCAAATTTAGAACGGTTCAATTGGAGAGATCAGGTGCTTGTCGAGAAATTTATACCTGATGATTTAATTTTGGCTACAGTTTATTCCTTTGCTTGGTTTTCTTTTTGTATTGTGCTCACTTCGTTTATCTTTAGAAGGAAAGACTTTGGTTGATTTGAATCTTGTTCAGGAATGGTTTCCCATTTATTTATTTCTCATTGGTCTGCTATTTGGAAGTTTTGCAAATGTTGTAATTTTTCGTCTGCCTCAAGGTAGGTCGGTCGTTACGCCACGAAGTGCCTGCGGGTCATGTGGAACCCCGGTGGCTTGGTTCGACAATATTCCGGTTTTGTCTTGGTTAGTTCTTAGGGGGAAGTGCAGGAAATGCAGCGCTAAAATTAGTTTCCGATATCCACTAGTTGAGATCTTGATGGCCGTTCTATTTTGGGCGGTTGGGTATAAATATGGATTGAGTTGGACCACTCTGGAGTTACTTATTCTTACATTTGGCTTAGTGACGGTGAGCTTTATTGATATTGATCACATGATATTGCCAGATTCCTTCACCTTGTCGGGAATAGTGATTGGTCTAGTTGGGGCTACTTTGTCTCCAGAGCGAGATTTTCTTCCTTCTTTATATGGTGTGCTCGTGGGCGGAGGATTTTTATGGGCCGTTGCCTACTTTTATTTTGCTCTCCGAAATCAAGATGGAATGGGGGGAGGAGATATAAAGCTCTTAGGGTGGCTGGGTGCTGTTCTCTCCTGGACTTCCGTCCCGTTTATTATCCTAACCTCCAGTGTGATCGGGAGTATTGCCGGGGTTTCCATGGCGCTTTTTAGGCGTTCGGACATGAAATCATCGATCCCGTTTGGCCCTTACCTGGCTTTGGGGGCATTTTTATATATTTTTGCCGGGGAGGAGATCACAAACTGGTATATAGACCTGTTTATTCCTAATCGCTGACTCGTTTGACAACGCTGTAAGTGTTCGATTTAATTTACGAAGGTTAGTGTAGCCTCTTCAAAAGTCAGGGATGGTTTTTGAACTGAAATAGGACTTTTCACCAGCAAAGGAGCATCAAGAAGATGCTTTTCGGATCTAAGAAAATCGTAGGTTTAGATATTGGAACTAATTCCGTGAAAGTGGCGGAGTTGGACGTATCTAAAAACTCGGCAACTTTGCAGAAGTTTGGGATATTGGAGGCCCCTCCTACCTCCGTGTCCGCAGGTGATATTGTTGATGCTGGCATCTATGGAGATGCGGTTTTATCTCTATTGCAAAACCAGAAGATTAAGACGAAGCCCACTTGCGCAGGTATGTGGGGATCTTCGGTCATTGTTAAAAAGATCAGTATCCCTCAGATGGAAAAAAAGTTTGTTGCCGAACAAATACGCTGGGAGGCGGAACAATACATTCCGTTCGATATTTCTGAAGTGAACTTAGACTATGCCTTTTTGAAGGAAAGTTCTGCTGGCTACGACAATATGGATGTATTGCTTGTTGCTGCCCGTAAAGAGCAGATTATAAAGTACGTTGAAATTATCGAAACGGCTGGACAGGTTGTGTCCATTATTGATGTAAATGGTTTTGCACTGGCGAACTGCTTTACGTTTAATTATGGCCCAGCTAAAGATCCTGTTGCTGTACTGAATATTGGATCTCAATACACCAATTTTGTAGTTATCTCAGGTGAGGATCTTATTTTCTGTAGAGATATTCCTGTGGGTGGACAATTTTATACGGTTGATATTCAAAAATCGCTGAATGTGAGTTTGACCGAAGCGGAATCTCTAAAAATTAGCGCTTCTATGGGGCAGATGCCTGAGGAAATAGCTTCAGTGATTAGCTCTTCTCACGAGATAGTTTGTGATGAAATTCAGGGAAGTATAGACTTTTTTAATAATACCACGCCAGGTGTTGAGATTTCAAAAATCTATGTTACCGGTGGCGGTAGTCGTACACCAGGATTGATTCAGCAGTTAGGGCAGGCCACCCAGAGAGAAGTAGAGCTTCTTAACCCTTTTGCTAAAGTTAAGGTGGGCCGAGGTTTAGGTGGAGATTATATAAACCAGGTGAGTGATCTTGCTGCTTGCGCAATTGGTTTGGGATTGCGCAAGGAGGGTGATTCATGATTCGAATTAACCTCATAAATAATAAAGTGGCAGCGGATGAAGCTGGCGGAGGCCAGGGGATTCTCATTACTAATGACAAGCAAGGTCAGCGTGAGAATATAATCAAGGTCATTCTTATGTTAACGGCTGTGGTAGGACTTTATTTTTATGAATCTCATAATATTGATCAGTTGACGGCTCAATTTAAAGCTAAAAAAGCACAAGCTGACAAAGGCGTGGCTGAGATTAATGAGTTAAGAAAAACGGCAGGAAAAGCTGAGGAAGTTGAGAAAGAAATCAACCAGCTTCAAGAAAAACTCAATATTCTACAGGAGCTGTCTAAGAAGCGGCTGCGTGAGTTGAAGGCGTTGGATTTTCTTCAGACGATGATTCCAGATGGGGTTTGGTTAAGTAATGTTAGCTATGATGGGCAGGGAGTCCAGTTTAAAGGATCTGCTCTTAATGATAAAGAAATGGAAGTTTTCGTTTCTGGTCTGAATGAAAGTAGTTATTTTGATGAGGTCGTAGTTTTAAAGCAAACCATTGAAAAAACAGATACAGGGTCGATTAAAAAATTTGAAATCTCCACGGTTATGGCCACAGAAGGCCTTCCTGGAATAACGGAAGAAGTAGTAAATTAATGGAACAGTTGCAGGACATATTAGATAGACTAGACGTCCCACAGTCGCTGCTTATAGGCCTTGTGATTGCGGCTATCTACTTCTTTATGCCTGGGTGCTATGATGATGGTACAGATCTGACTAAGAAAATTAAAGAAGCTAATGCTCAAATTCAGAAGAATATTGAAGATAAAAAAAGAGTTCAGCAGGCCATTGAAACATTTAAGCGTTTTAAAGAAACTCAAGCCAACTTGGGTTCAAAATTTGATCGACTTATAAAATATATTCCGAATGATTTTAAAACAGTGGAGCAAATGAACATTATTTCCTCAGAGGCGAAAGCTGCGGGTGCCTCATTACAGTCATTAACGGATGCTGGAATGGGTAATCGCTATCAATTTTACGAGGAAATTCTAGTTGAAGTAGCGTTGACGGGCTCTTATTCGCAATTGGTTTTATTTTTGGCTAACCTAACAAATACGAATAAAGTGATGGTGCTTAAGGAAATGCAATTAAATGCTATTTCTGTGAACCTGCAAGAGGTTCAAGATCTGGAATCTCTTGCCACTGTTAAATTTACTGGCACATTTATCGGCTACAGATATCGAGATGATAATGAGGAAGGAAACATGCAATGACAAACCTTTTCCTTATTCAAAAATTAGTTATATCTGTTCTAGTTTCGAGTTTTTGTTGGCAGGCTTATGCTCAGGAGCCGCCACCACCGCCGCCTCCTCCTCCAGCGCCTCCGGGGGTTGAAGGAGAGCCAGTTGCTGGGGAAGGTGGCGAATCGGTAGATGCGGATTTTGAACTTTTTCTTGAGCCTTATAACTACGATCCCAGTGGCAGAAGAGATCCATTTTTAAAAATTACAGATTTACAAACACTGCCACAGGCTATTCGGACTGGTGGACAACAAAGGCCTTTGTTGCCACTAGAGCGGTATGAGCTAAAAGATATTCGGTTGATTGGTATTATTTGGGATACTCAAAATCCCAGAGCGATGTTCATGGACCCAACAAATCAAGTTCATATTTTGACAAAAGATCAGAGAATAGGGCGCAATCAAGGATATATCGCAGTGATTCGTGAAAGCGAGTTAGTTGTGGTGGAAACAACAGAAAAAAACGGTGAGCCGATTTACACCACCAAAGTAATCAGGATTCAAAAATAGCGAGGTCAAGGATGATTCGTACATTGTTAATACTTTTACTGATTGTAGGAACTGGCCCTTTGGGGTTAGTGAGTTGCAATAGTTCCGGCGTTGATAGCGAAACCTCAGAGGTGGAAGAGGGGTTGGAAGATAGTGATTTTGAGGATGGTGATTTTGATGATTCCGACTTCGCGGATTCTGATTTTTCCGAAGATGAAGAGGGGCTAAGTGCCTCTGAAGACGAGCTATCGGCTTTAGAAGATGAGATCTCTGAATCGGATGATTTGATGTTAGAGGATCCGCCGTCGGCAGTGGCCGGAGATGCGGCAAATCCCCCAGCTGTTTTAATAAATAATATTAGTTTCAAGGCGAATCAATCCGGTGGGACAGTAGTTGTGGAAACTAGTGAGCCTGCGATTTATACCTCTCGAGTCAATCCCGAAACGAATCAATTTATTCTAGAGATACAAAACGCCACATTACCCAATAATTTAAAGCGCCCATTTATAACAACTGAGTTTGGAGCGGAATTTAAATCTATAAATGCCTATCAAAATCCAGGTGGTCGTGTTGCCCGCGTGGTTGTTCAGTTGGGTTCTGGTACAGCTCCTATGGTTCAAGCCGAAGGGAGTAATATACTTATAGTGCCAGTTAAGGCTCTGCAGGAGTCCGCACCAGATGAGTACATAGCTTTAACTGGTGACAATCAAGCTAACCAAGCTCCTATGGGTCAAAAAGAGCAAGTTGAGTTGGACGAGTTTTCTGAAGGGGACAAATGGTCTTACGATACGGGAGAAGCGAGTAAAGCAAGAGGCCAAGTATTGGGCGCTAAATCTCTTGCTGAATTTTTGGAGACCAATAATAAATTTTACGGACGTAGAATCTCCATTGAAACGACAAAAGATGCGGATATTAGAGATATCATTAAATTTATTTCAGAGCAGTCTGGAGCGAATATGGTGATTTCCCAAGAGGTTAATGGAACTGTTCAGCTAAAATTGCGGCAGGTGCCTTGGGATCAAGCATTCGTAATTGTATTGAGAACACAAAATCTCGGGTATGTCCGACAAGGAAATGTAATTCGTATTGCTTCACTGGCTACCCTAGAGTCCGAAGCGGCTCAACGTAAAAAAGTTATCGAGGTGAATCGTGATTTAGAGCCTTTGGTTGTTAAGGTTGTACCTATCAACTATGCCAAAGCTGGGGAGATGATTGAACAGCTCACTCCTTTTTTAACCAAGGACCGGGGTACGGCTACAGCTGACGACCGCACGAGTTCATTGATAGTAAAAGACACCGCCGAGAATATTGGTCGTATTGTGAAGGTTGTCCAAGAGTTAGATATTCCGCCAAGCCAAGTTATGATTGAATCAAAAGTAATTGAAGCCCAAGAATCATTTACAAGTTCTTTCGGTGTGAACTGGTCGTATAGTGGAGCCACTCACGAAATTTCTCCGGATGGTGGGGTAGACGGATTGCCTATTGAATTTGATTCCGCTTTAACAATAGCTCCACTCGGTAGTACAGGAGGTGGGGTTGGAACTCTTAACTTGAGTATTGGGCAATTGGACTTTCTTGGAGACCTGGATGCCACTTTAGCCATCGAGGAAAACCAGGGTAATATTAAAGTGGTGGCCTCGCCAAGAATCGTTACTATGAACAATCAAGCGGGTTCAATCACTCAGTCTGGTGAAGTGCTTTCAACTCAAACAGTAGTTAGCGATGGTGTTTCCACGGACTCCATACGGCGGATACCTTTCTCTTTAACAATGAATGTCACACCCCAAGTAACAGCAAATGGTTCTGTAGTAATGCAAATTGATTTAAACCGCTCGTTCCCGGGAGCCCAGGACGATAGCTCAGGAGAGCGTCCGGTTAACTCCAGATCGGCGACGACAAAAGTAATGGTGGATAATGGGCAAACGGCTGTACTGGGTGGCATATTTCAAAATGATGTGACTCAAGGGGAGCAGGGTATTCCTGTACTCAAAGATATTCCGGTTCTAGGCTGGCTATTTAAATCTAAAGCCGTGACAAAAATTAAAACTGAGCTATTACTTTTTGTGACTCCAAATATTCTAGAGATCTCGGATAACCAATTAAATAACAAGGGATCTGTAAAAACATTGGCGGAAGGAATCGAAGAGTAAGGTTTCTTTGATGTCGAAAATAAAAGCCCACTTTAGAAAGTGGGCTTTTTTATTATGGAGCTATAGCTGTAAAATTGAATTCTTTTGTAAAGTTATCCGTTGGAATGCTAGTGGTCGAATTGTCGGACACCCAGCCTAAAAGCTCTCCTTCGCAGCGTAGATTTAAATTATCTTCAAAGGGTATGCCTCCCATTATTAAGTCTATATAGCTAGATGAGGCAGATCCTGATTGTAGTATGAACAAAGAAGGTGACCCTGAGTCAGAAAAAGTGACGTCATCGCAGTCAATGGTAATTGCTTGGATGACCACAGCACTTTCGGTGCCTGTATTATTGTTGGTGAGTGTAATTCGGGTTTGAAACCAGGCAGCACCAATATCTTGATCGGGATAGCCAGGAGCGAATTGGTCTTCTTCTATTGCCACATTAAAGACATAAGGTTCTTCTGGCGTGAGCTGTACACTCACATTCTTAGCGATTTCATCTTCAGAATCGTCATTACCGCCACATCCCGTAGCCGCAAAGATTCCGCATAAAAGTAAAGGTAAGTAGAAATGTTTCATTTTAGGTCACCTTCCTTAGGCTGGTAGCTATAAGTATATGTAAACCATTAGAAAAAGTGAAATTTTTCTGCATTCCATAAAGGGAAAATTAACAACAGGACAAAGGTCCTGGATGAGCTTTGAAAAACATTTCGCCCTCAAACCAAACTGGTTTCGAGATGAAGTGGAAGGATATGGCCTAACATTGCCAATGGCACCAGATCCGAGTATCAAATCGGAATGGATCTATTTGAATTCAACCACGACAAAGAGGCTGATGTGAACTCTCTCCCACCGGCGGAGAAGCTGCGTCCGCAGGAGCTAAGGGACTTTCTGTTTACCTCTAGAAGAGTAGAGACTCAGGTACAGTCTCTTCTAAATATCATAGAAAAAAAGGGAGTAATACCCAGTTTGATTCTCTGGGGTCCTCCTGGCAGTGGTAAAACCACCTTGGCGCAAATATTATCCAAGCTTACTGGTGCCACGGAGATTTCCATCAATGCCGTCAGTTCTGGTGCTAAACAGTTAAAGTCATTAGGGGAAGAGGCACATAATCGGAAGATTGTTTATGGTAAACCCACGGTGCTTTTCATAGATGAAATCCATCGACTCAACCGAGCCCAACAGGACGTGCTGTTGCCGCATACAGAGAAGGGTGATTTTACCCTAATTGGTGCCACCACAGAAAATCCAGGCTATGAAATCAATGCCGCTTTAGCCAGTCGCTGCCGAATCATTCAGTTGGAACGTCATTCAGAAGAGACTCTGGATAAAGTGTTGCACTCCATGCAGTCCGATAGGGGGCAGACTTTAGAGGGTTTACTCAATGAAGATCAGGTGAATTTGATAAAAGACTTGGCCGACGGCGATGCTCGAAAATTTATAAATCTAATGACTTCAATCTTTGATCATCTCATCGAAAATACAAATCCCATTTCAAGTGATGAGCTTGAAAATTTGCTTTCCGACTCTGGAATTCTTTACGATAAATCGGGAGATCAACATTACAATTGTATTTCGGCCTTTATTAAGTCGATTCGTGGGAGTGACCCGAATGCAGCCATTTATTATTTAGCTAGGATGCTTCATGGTGGTGAAGATCCTAAGTTCATTGCGCGACGCTTAGTGATTTTGGCCTCCGAAGACATAGGCAATGCTGATCCTAGAGCCCTTTCAGTGGCTGTGGATGTTTTTAAAGCTGTAGAAGTGATAGGGATGCCTGAATGTAGGATTAACTTGGCTCAGGCGGTGACTTATTTGGCTTCCGCTCCGAAATCAAATCGTTCCTACATAGGAATTGATGCGGCGTTGGCGGAGGTGAAAAAATCCGGATCTCTGGATATTCCAGATTCATTGAAGTCGGCACGAAATCATGTTGCCGAGAAAATGGGTTTTGGTAAGGGATATAAATACTCCCATGATGGGCGAAAGGGTTTCCAGGCCCAAGAGTTTTTACCTAAAGAGATTCGAAACCAAAAGTTCTACGAAGCTGGAGATCGTGGTTTTGAGAAAAAGATGAAGGAATATCTAGCTTGGATGCGGGACGAGGAAAAGTAAGCGAGTTTCAGGCGTCTACATTTAGACCTGTTTCCCCTGAGTGCGTTCCCAAACATTTTCCAGTTTTTTGGTTATGATTTGTTCGTTAAAGGGCTTAACTACAAAATCATCTACACCCATTGCTATGGCTTTCAAAACGTAGTCTTTTTCACTTTCGATAGTGACCATGAGAAATGGGGTGTTCTTTAAGTCATTGTCATTATTCTTTGCATTGAGCAATTCCAAACCGGTGAGTTCTGGCATGTTCCAATCACATATTATTAAGCCAAAAGGGTCTCCCTCTTGAGAGGCCTTTTTTAATTGAACCAAAGCCTGTTTTCCGTCTCCACATTGATCTACCTTTTTTAATCCAATTTTTTTCAAAATTTCGGATAGGATATTTCGAATAGTCTTTAGATCATCAACGATTAGAACTCTCGTTTCAGATGGAAACATCAATGCCTCGCAGGTTGGATTCATCAGATTAAGACTTATTATATGTTCGAAAGAGTAAGAATGTTAACGAATAATCAAAGGTATTAGAGTAAGGGCTGGTAAGTCCAAACCCTCTTTTCAACTTAAGTCTGGTCAGTAAATGCGATTGGCGCAAACACAGGTGGTTTCGTTATTGTGTGGGCCTACGGAAATTGAGTGTTTGGTATTAGAGGGAATTGTGATTCGATCCCCTTCTCTCAAGAGTAGTTTGTTGCCGGCAATATTTAACATTAATTCACCTTTAGCAACCATTCGGACTTCATCAAAAGGGTGCCTATGGTCAGGTAATCCAGAGTCTTTAGATATAGTCTCAAGAAAAGGCTCCAGTCCTTCTGCGGAAAACATCATTTTAATCTGCTCTATTTCTGGAACCATTGGGGCTTGCCATCTAGTAATTATCATTTTGACTCCTCCATTAGTTCATAACCAAATTTTTTTAAATTGCCTACATTAAATTCGTGCCAATGGGAGATTGCCATTTCTTCTGAAGTCATAAGGTCTCTTTTGCGCGATCAGGAGGTCCTATAGCACTCCGGATCGGCTTTTAGGGGTTTTCATATGTAATGCAGGCAAAGCGTTCCAAATAGGCTGGAATCAAGTCAGGGGGGCATTATTTCCATTTAATACCTCCTTGTGGGATCAGATGTTGGGCAGATTGAAATCACTAGGCCCCCATGAGGTGCTGATTCGGCCTCTCTGTTTGATTTTCTATTTGGTCCCGATGAGGTGAAATCAAAGACTAAAATCACTTTTCCAGACGTATCAAACCATTGGGAGCTGATGTGCGGCCTTATAGGTAACATCGATCTTGTTCAGAGGAGGGCCTTGTTCTCACCTCCTTTGTGCTTTTCTAGGTCTTTATAGAAGTTTGTATTGAGTGATAAAGGTGCTCTTCTGATCCGATCGCATTAATTGAGAGGTAGATGTTTATTCCCGTGGGTGTCGGCTAAACTTATGAGCTGAACCTATATGGATTCCCTTTTTAGTTTCTGAAACTTTGTGTTGAGACTGTAGCGATGGATAAGGACGCTGTCCTTAAAGGGTTACTCTCAGTGGAGTTGGGTTTTGGTCCTAAGGGTAAGCTTTAAATCTTTGTGGAATGATTTTACAGCTTTCATTTTAATTTTCGTCGAAGGCATCTAGCCAGTTGGTGTCAGTTATAAATGTCTTCTTTAGGTGCTAACTCCATTCCTGTTTATTTCTCTAATTTCAATTCAGATGGAAAAGTTTATTTGAGAAGGAAAGGTATTAATTTCTCCATTTTTGACAATGAGTTAGCCAGTAATGCTGGCCCTAAATCGAGGCTTTGATGACGGATCTCATTCTTACGCAGGACATAGTGCTAAAACTGCTCATCCGGTTAAAGAACCAAGATTCCGGCAACGATAAGCTTTGTAACAAGCCTGTATTATTTTTTTGGGAGACGAAGTGGAAGGCAAGCAGATCACCGAGACGGAACATAAGCAGATCATCGACAATTACGTGAACTCATGTAGTGGGCTAACCATTGCTTGGTCCACCACCGAGACTTTCAGAATTGAACAGTCGGCAGACGGTAAAGTCTTAGACATACCTCTTGATTGCATCGAGAAAGTTATTTCTAGAGAAGACTCACAGGGCAATCCATTTGTTCAGCTGAACTTATTGGATGATAAAAAGCTTCTTCTTACGGACACGTTGGTGGGCTTTAAACCGATGCCGCGTCCAGGGTTAGATATGCAAAGAATCCCTAAAGTAGTAACTACGCCCGATCTTATCGGAGTGATTGAAGCTATAGAGGATTCAATATCTTCAAATGTGGCTTACGAAGACATGGAATCTCTTCGGTGTTTGTTTTATTCAGTCATTGAAGGAGCAGAGCATATTGGTTTTGATCTGCAGGCAGAAAAATTATGGCTGCATCAAATCGTTAGGATCGGTGGACGGGCTACGGCCTAGTCATCCGTCTTTATTCAAACTCAATCTATAGGCGATTCAGCTTTACTATCGAAAACGGTTGTCAAAGACCTCCATTTCTAGGGGCATAGTCTACACATGTGATATCTTTCTTAGGTGTTAAATACCTAAAAGGAGATACCTATGGGTCATTCTAGAAGAGATTTTTTAAAGAAGGCTATGGTTACAGTTCCCGCAGTGGGAATTGCAGCAATCACCTACCGTGCTCACGCGGCGGATCCGGACGCAAATAAGCTTGTAACAGATGTGCCCGCTAACAAGGGCTTGCTAATGGGTTTACAGTACGTAAATGAAAGCAAAAAAGCGGGACAGAGCTGCAAGAACTGCAATCTGTACACTGCAGGGAAAGACGGAAAAGGAAAATGTTCCATTCTTCCCAAAGGGCTTGTTGCTGAAAAAGGCTGGTGTGTGACCTGGCAAGCCAAGCAAGGATAAGGTTTTATCTATATATGCAGATAGCGAAGGCCGTAGATTGACTACGGCCTTTTTGTTTATGTAAGGCGCTGGGTGGCAAAAAAAGTGTAATTGCTGAGACTTTCCCATTGACCCCGATTGGATTTTTCGGCATTTTCTTCCCCTGTCCTGTGGGGGCATAGCTCAGTTGGGAGAGCATCTGATTTGCATTCAGAAGGTCGCAGGTTCGATCCCTGTTGCCTCCACCACCTCTAACTGCTTAAGTTTGAGGCGACCATAGGACCCGATCAATAAATTTAATTGATTGGAAATTGTGTTGTTTTTACAAATAGTTAACGCAACACAATGCAAAGCGAAAATTCTTTTATTTTTTTTAAGAATTACGCTTGACCAGGTTGGGGTAAACAACTACAACCACGGTTCTGAAAAACGCATACTTTGCTCTTTGAAAATTGAATAGCTAGACAATTGTTTAATTGGCTTCCGCAATTGATTTATTCAGTTGCGACCAAAAACACTTATACTTAAGTGATTTATTTAGAGTTTGAATTTAACTGAAGAGTTTGATTCTGGCTCAGAGCAAACGCTGGCGGCGTGCCTAATACATGCAAGTCGAACGAGAAAGCACTTCGGTGCGAGTACAGTGGCGCACGGGTGAGTAACACGTGGATAACGTGCCCCGAGGTGGGGAACAACTAGCCGAAAGGTTAGCTAATACCGCATAAGACCACAGCATCTGCGGATGCAGTGGTTAAAGATTTATCGCCTCGGGATCGGTCCGCGTTCGATTAGCTTGATGGTGGGGTAATGGCCTACCATGGCGACGATGTCTAGCGGATCTGAGAGGATGATCCGTCACACTGGAACTGAGACACGGT
>DCMZ01000010.1 GCA_002321895.1 Bdellovibrionaceae bacterium UBA1609
GACAGTTCTATTGAGATTCATCAACAGTGTCGCCACCTCAGAAAAACGGATATAAGTTATATTATGTAACGCAATAAGAGTTTTTAGAATGGCCAGTTTTTAGAAAACATACATGATTTCCAATAATTACCTAATTCAGATCAAAATTATGGGCTATTCAGGTCCAAATATACTCCAAATTTTGGACTCTCATTTGCTTATATAGGTTCAGACTAGTTTCTGCTAGATTTCGTGACCATTGGAGAAGTTATGAGAATTGCTTTTATATTTACTTTATTTGTTCTAGGCGCACCATCTTTGGTTTTTAGTGCTTCTGATGCGCCCACCTCACAATCCATTGAATCTAAGTATGAGAGAGATCAAGAAACATTGTTGGAGCTCGCCAGTCGGCTTGAGCATTCCACTAAAAATATTCCTGAGATAAGTGAACAAAGGACGGTCCTAGCAAAAACCCTTAGTGGAAAGCGACAGCGGCTTCATGGGCAAGATAGATCGCAATTTCTACTCACTAGATTCTATTTCACATCTAAGTTTGAGTTAAAATTTGATTGTTTTACCGATAGCCAGGTTCAATCCATCAATACGGGTGATTCTGTTGAGGTGGAAGAATTGGTTGATTTGGAAAGTTACACTTCCTGTATGGTTAATGGCCTGTCGCAACTTACCGAGGATGTCCGCAAGTTTAATAGATAAAATGGCATTAAAACTGTCACAAATTTGAAGCCGGGAGCTAGTTTCCGGCACTTTTTTTATCCAAAATAGATCTTGCTGTCGCCTGACTTCTTGTGGGTAAACTCAACTTATGTAATACCTAATTGTACCTTCATTGGGGATTGGGGTTTGCATTGATCAAGGGGTTGAGTCTATTTCTATGTCTAATTTTCTGTCTTTCTGCCTTTGCAGACAGAGTGATTATTGATGCTCCCGAAGGTGGTATCTATAGAATCACTTGGCCTGATGATGGCCGAGTGGCTGAAATCAAGCGCTCCTATAATTCTTCCGGATATTTGAATATTTCTTTCGAACCCATTCAAAGTGACTGTGAATTTTTAAATATCCACTCCCCTATCATCTATAAACCAAACTATCGCGAAGACTTTATCGCCGCTATATGGGTGGAAAATCCGGTAGACCCTTCGCGTGTAGGGAAAATTGTCGAGCGGTCTTTGGGGTTTGATTACAAGCCCGTTTTTTTGAAGATAGAAGCCACATGGAATCATCGAGAAAAGTTCCCATCTCTATTTTCTGAAATGGGTCCGAGTCTTTTAGAGTTTGAAGCCCCTGAGCAGGAGTCCTTGCAAATACAAGACTGGCATAGTGAGCGCATGATTAGAAATCCTGAAACGGGTGTGGATGAAAACACCATTGTATCTGGAGCCTATGGAATGCTTCTAGAAAAATTCGATTTGGGTTTTCAAATTACAGATCCGGGTTATATCTATTCGCGATCCAACAATTCTGAATGGCCTATGCTGGGCGATGTGGTCAGTTGGCAAATGGTATCCAACGATGACTCTTGCACCATTGCCTTCTCTCCAAAGCTCTCTGAGCTATCAGAAGAATTACAATACTATCGTAATCAAATAGATCCTTATTATACTGAATTTCGTTGGGGCAATCCCATATCTGACTATATTGAAACCAGCCGTAGAAACTTTATTGAGTTTGGTCAAAACTTTCCGGTGAGAGTAAGATGAAGTATTGTATAGGTCTTCTATTTTTTATATGTCTTTCATGTTCTCCTGCCAGTCATCAGCAACTGACTCCCTCTCCCAATCAAAAACATACGGACCGCTCCATTAATTACGAGGCCTACTTAAGAAAGTTGTCCTTTCACCTTAGAGGCCACCCGCCACGAGTGAGTGAGTATACAGAACTTCAGAGGATCGAAGGTGAGGATCTAAAAAACAAATTTACAGATCGTAAAATTGATGAATACCTATCCTCTTATCACTTTGTGGATAAGATGGAATTGAGATTTGAAGAGCTTCTATCTATGCGTGCTTCGCAATCTTCCAGGCACCCGCATTATAAGTTTGAAGAGATACCTGAAATTTACGACTCTCCTCATGCCGCGTTTTCTACATTCAATTCGATGAATCACCTCATTCGGTCCGTATTCCAGGAAAACCTCAGCTGGGATGAGTTGCTTACGTCTAGAAGATTTCGCCTATTTCCAATTAGAGATAAGGTAGAACGCGTGAGTGACCACGAGTTTTTTGCCGGGCTCGTTAATGAAGTCATTGAGCAGAAACATGAAATAACAGATCTTGAGTTCGACAATACTGAGGACCGAATCGCTGGTATATTAACCACCAATCGATTTGTGCAGAGATATACAAACACAAATTTAAATAGAGGTCGCAGGTGGGCTTCTGTGGTGTTTAAAGTTTTTCTATGTGATGAAATGCGCACGGTAGTTGTGAATGAAAGTTCAAATCAATCGGCGGTTTTGGATTTGGTTTTTCCGGGGCAACATCATTCAGGTGCGGAAATGGATCCTTTACAGGATGTCGCTATGGGAACTCAACAGACCAATGAAAGCTGCATGGCCTGTCACCAGAAACTAGACCCCGTTGGTCGGACCTATAGTAAAATTGGATCTATTTTAAGTAGTTTTAAGAGCCCTGGTCAGTTGGTTTATGAAAGGACCGATGGAAGCCTCTTTAGAGAGGATGTACGCAGTATTGGGGATCTAGGTCGAAAGATCACCGAGCAGCAGCTCTATGTAGATTGTCAAACTAAGCGTATGTGGGATTGGTTCATTGGGACAGATATGGTGTTTAATGAGTCCATTCAGCGGGATATTTCAAAAGAGTTTGAGCACCTCAATAGAAAGCCAAAAAGCTTTATCAAGTATCTCGTATCACGATCTGAGTTTTATCAAGGGCCTGAGTCATCTATAGACCTTCCGACAATGGTTGCAAATGTTAAGGCCATACTTAATAACTGTACGAGTTGCCATCAATCTGAAGGTATTCCGGATTTTACGAATTGGCCTATTGGAGGTTCGGACCTGAGTCATCAAAGATATCTCACTAAAATTCAAAGTGATATGGGGCTTTCTGGAACAGCTCGATCTATGCCACCACTCAACTCCGGTTGGCAGCCGTCAGATGCGGATTTGGACCTATTGAAGCATTGGTATGAGCAAGGGGCTCCCGATGAGGAAGGTAGAACCTATGTGGATTAAAGTTTTACTGCCGCTGCTCTTTAGTTGCTCCTCATTGGCTGAATTTAAAAAAGGTGAAGTTCAACTAGGGACTCCTAGGGATTTCCTCAAGCTTCTACAGTTTCATTTTCCATTGGCCATTTACGATCCCCTAGCACCCACCGGATTAAAAGTGGACACGGAGTGCCGGTATCTCCAAAGATCAAATCGCTATATTCTTGGAGCAACCAATTCAGCAACAGGCAATCCTACAACTCCTGAACCTACCATTAGTTTTGTGAGATGGTGGTCCAAATGTACGACTCAACACATAGAAGTGCATTGGACTAAACTGGAAAATGAAGTTGTCAAGGAGCATCAGCAGTGGCTGGAGTTTTATCCCAAATCCCTGCTCCCCAATGATGAGACTCAAGAGGTGGTCCAGCATTTGAAAAGTAGCACTTGGGGGGCACTCAATGATTCTCAGAAAAGGGAATGGGTGGATCATTTAATATTAAAATATGTTGGGCCAGACACAGTCATTGATCATCTTGGTTTGGGATCCAACAAAACTACCATTCAAAACAATTTGTTAGAGGTAATGAAATCTCAGGAGTCTGCAGATTTGTTACAAGCGGGGCAGAAACTCAGCCTTTATATTTTACTTAGAGAAGAATCTATTAGTTTTTAGAGAGGGATATTTTGAATCGCAGAAGTTTTGTAAAATCAGCTACGGGCTTATATTTGTCCAGTTTTGCCATGCCAGAACTGGCAAAGGCTGATGAATCCCCTGACCGTAAGTTTGTGGTGTTAATACAAATTGGTGGCGGATGGGATGTGACTTTGGGACTAGATCCTTGGACCGCGACCGAGAGACCCGATCCTTCGGATATGTTCATTGAGTATAGGGATGATGAAGTTTTAAGGTTGGATGGTGGGATTGCTTTGGGTCCTAGTGCCACTCCCCTACAGAGACACGCTCAAGATATTTCAGTGGTCAATGGTGTGTTTTTAAGTCAGGTGGATAATGGTCACGGAGCGGCTGCTATTTATATGAATTCAGGATCGGGCAATGGCTCAGTTTCATCCTTCCCAATGGAGATTGCTAACTTTGGTGACGTGGGACCACTAGGTGTTTTTTACGACCGATATATTACAAAAGCCAGCCGAAGCACTATTGCCACCAGCTTAGATGAATTAAGGCAATTGCCCAATAGTGAAGACCCTTCGGATATACTGGCTTTAATTTATAAAAATATAAATTCAAAAAGCGCAATGGGGAATGCTATCAGGGCCATGCTGGCATCGCGCGACACTACAAGGCTTTTGAAGGCTAAGATTGAAGCGCTTTCCAATCAGTACCAGAGCATCCCTAAAGAGGAACTACTATTGGCGGGACTGGAAGCAGGAGCTTGTCATCAAGGGGCTATAATGATTGATGAAAGCTTAGATACCCACGCCAATCATGTGGGTCAGCATAAAACCGCCCAACTTCGTGCCTGGCAGAAAGTGGCGAATATTTTTGATAAGTTCAAGCAGCGGGAATTTCGAGCTGGACAGTCCATGTTCGATAATACTCTTTTTGTAGTGGTTTCTGAGTTTGCTCGTACCGCAAGTTTAAATGGAGCCCGTGGTAAGGATCACAATCCGATGACAAACTCGGTTTTGTTTGCGGGTGCTGGATTTCGTAAAAAGCAGAGTGTTGGAGCCAGCAAATTGATACCGGCGTCCCAATCAAGGCAGGGCACATCCTATCACATTGCCAACCCTATTAACTATAGAACCGGACAAGTGGAGCGGCAGCGGACAGAAGAATCTAGGATGATTTTTCCCGAGAATATAATTAAGACAGCCTCTCGAATAGCCCTACCCGACCAAACTAATTACAGCGTCTTGCCCGAGGGAGTGGAGTTGTTAAACCAGTTGCTGCTATAAAACTCCCCGAAGGTAATTCATGGGGAGCCGGAGTAGAGAGTGCTTATTTAGGATTTAAATTTAACCAAAGGTACATTTTTGGTTTTTAATAAAATGATTTGCAAGGGGGAAATATGCAAAGTTTAAAATTAATTATAGCAATTCTAATATTCGCAGGTGTGGCCAACGCTCACCCTATGTACGACGCCATCGGTGGGAACTGGGCTGGTAGTGGAATTGTAAATTATGGCGGCGATTTTATCGCTTCGACCACATACACATTAACAATTGATGAGAACGGTTTCTTTCGGGACCATAGAATCGACGTGGATGAAAATGGTGATCTAGTTCAGGAGTTTAGAGTGGCCGTCGAGTACACACCTGAACTGGGTGCGGCCAAAATGTCAGGACGAGTGGCTGATGGAAATGACTCTATTTTCGAGAAGTCCAATGGATTTTGCCTCATCAATGAGTGCACATTCATCTATCAATGGAGTGGTGGCGATTTAGCTCATGTGAACGTAAGAAAAATCAATGAAAACTCTATCGTTGTAAACAAGCAGGTCATTAGCAGAGAGTCGGATATATTTTATTATATGCAGTCTCACCTCACTCGCGTTGTAGAGCCAGCAAGTTCAGCGAGATAATTTAAGCTGTATTACTAACTAGTTAGAAATACACAGTATTAATTCCTCAATAGATAGGAAATGATTACCATAGACCAACTAAAAACCCATGGAATGGGGGGGGCTATGGTAAGACATCCAGCTATATATTAAGGAGATTTTCATGAAAAATATTCTAGTTGTAGCTCTACTTTCATTTGGACTGATGGCCTGTGATAAAGGTGGTAGTAAAGATAGCTGTAGCTCTAATGCTGAAATTGTGACGATTCAAACTTATGGTATCAGTAATATGAGTCGCAATCGTAATAATCGAATTATCATTCCCAATGGCACTAATTTAGAGAACGAAAAAGTAGAAGGATTTCTTAGAGTGAAAGGCTCGGGTGAAGAGATCGAACTTCCTACAAATACTCCGGACGCGTCTAATTCCACGGATATCGAGCAAGCCATCGATTTTAATAGTAATAATTTTTTCGCCGGCAACGATGCGGTTCCCTTCAACAGAGAAGATGATCTGTCCAAAGCCAGTGGCGAAGACATGTATGTACTCAACGAGAAAATTATTCTAGATACGATCCGAAAGAGTTTTGGCAGTCCTGATTTTGGTGAACAAAATGTTATGAAGTTTTGTAGTTGGACAAGCGCAGAATTTGCCTTCTATGAAGATTCTGATCTAGGTAATACTCTTCAATTTCAAAACACAATCAAAGCCGCCGTTCAAATCAGTGAAGAGGGGCTTTTTCAAGTACGTCAAAGGTCGAACAGCATCTTTCAAGACTGAGATCGTAGTTAAGATAAGGGCTGTCGATTTTTATCCAGATCGATAGCCAAATACTTCTTAAATTCAGCACTACGCTCACTCACAGTATGGGCGTAGGACTTGTAGGCCGGGATAAATTTTTCGATATAAGCCTTCGCTTCACTATCGGAAAGTCCAGAGCCCTTGGTCTTCCGGCGCTCCTGTTCTGCTTCTACTCGCCAATCAATGGTGTACTCCACTTCTTTTGGCTTAAGATAAAGGAAGTGCGTAAAATAGGAATACAAGTCTTCATAGTCTTTAAGGTTTTCGTTAATCTGGTTAAGAAACGGATCCTCAATTTGAGTGAAATGAGGCATAAATCCCAAAAACCAGCCTTCAACAATAATCACTTCTAAGGGGAATTGAACCTGTTCCCATTGTGATTCCGCTACACGGTCCCCTAGCCCGCCATTAAGAGCTTTATCAAAGCGGGGTATAGAACAGGGCTTCCCATCTTTTAAAGCGTCTAGAGTGGCAAATAGGAGCTCTAAATCGTGGGTCCCAGGGTATCCTCTTTGTTTGAGATATGGGTTTTTTGTGTTTTTGGCTAAATTTTGTTGTTGTTCAAAGGTAAGGTAAAAATCATCTATGGAAATGGTTTTGCAATAATAATTATGTTTCAGAAAGTGATCGTTGAGCTGTCCAGCCAAAGTGGATTTACCACTCCCCTGTGCCCCAGAAATGCCCAACACACAAGGCGTATCTATCCATGTATTTACGCGATTAAATATATGAGAGTCCATAGCACACAATCGTAATCAAGATGAAATAGGCCACTAGCCATAAGCTGCGGTGACCCCAGTTGATTTTACATCCTAGTTTCTCAATAACTCCAGGTTCCCATGTGAGTGTTTCGGTAAACACTTTCGGTGTACCAGTATAGCTCACTAAAATTCCCACAATAAAAGTAAAAAGAAATCCGGTTAAGTTCCACCATAGCCAAGAAATGTTAGGGAAATAGATCCAGAGAATAGCATTTACGGCTACCCCGCCAATCAATCCCACAATAGCGCCCTGACTGTTGGCTTTCTTCACCATTAAACCGAGCAAAAACACACCTAGAATGGATCCATTGGTTAAAGAGCCTATTTTATTCACAGATACTATGATCGAGTCTGCAATATCCTCCACATAAAACGCAAAAGTAACGCAAAGAACTCCCCAGAATAAAGTGAGCCCTCTGGACCAGATCACTTCTTGCTTGTTGGTCATGTCTTTAATCCAAAGACGTTGGACCACATCACGTAAACTCACAGCACTAAGGCTATTGATAACAGAGTCTAGCGAAGACATGGCTGCGGCAAATAAACCCACCATAACAAGTCCTACCAACCCTGAAGGAAAATTTTGTAGGACAAACATAGGAACCGCTAAATTGTAATTGGGACTACCACTTTCCGTGGTGGGTAAACTTCCTAAAAAGTCGGGAAACTTAACAGCAAAACCAGCCAAGCAAATACCTAGCGCGCAGTAACTAAGTACTAACGGAAATCGAAGTAAGCCATTCAAGAACAGTGATTGGTTTGTATCATCAATACTTTTTGTGGATAACTCTCTTTGTACCTGAGATTGATCTGTACCGTAGTAGGACATATATAGGAAGAAACCACCGAATAACATCGGCCAAAAGGCAAAGTCTTTCCCGTCACCCCAGCCATGATCACTGAAATTAATAGCATTTAACCTTTCTTTTGGTGTCACATCCAGAAGCGAGCTCACGCCACCAATTAGGTCTAAAGCATAAAAAATAGCGATAAAGATAGCTAACAATAGAATAACCATTTGAATAACGTCGGAGTAGACAACGGCTTTCATTCCCCCAAACATATCATAGATAATGGTTACCACTCCAAGTCCGACAGCGGCCCACCAAAAGGGAATGTCTAAGCAAACCATAAGCACTAGCGAAACCCCGTAGACAGTGACACCGGTGGAAAAGGCTCTGAGAAATTGGAAAAGAATACTTAACGATAATCGAGTGGCGAGATTAAACCTTTTTTCTAGATAACTATAGACCGAGATCACTTGAAGCGCGCGAAACAGTGGTAGCATCAAAAGCATCAAACCGATCATGGCTAATGGCAGTGCCATTTCGTATTGGAGCCAGACCAATCCGCCACCCACAGAGAAGGCAACAAAAGCCGGGGCACCGAGCAAACTATTAGTAGAACATTGTGTGGCCATGGTGGAAAGAGCTACCGACCAAGCGCTAAGGTCATTACCACCTAAGTAGTAATCGCTCTTGTTTTTTTGTCCGCGACTTAAGAAAACACTTAAACCCACCATAAATAGTAGATATAAACCAATAATGAGCCAATCCAGTGAAGATAACATCTCTAAACTAATCCTATCCTATTTAAATGCTCTTTATGGGTCCGAAGGCCCAGAGGTCTTTGAGCGGTTAAAAGAAATTTTGCCGAAGTCTCCAGTCGAAGGTACACGACGTACACCCGATGAAAAAGACGTTTTGCTTATTTCCTACCCAGGACAAATAAGAACATCCGCCTCCGAGAATGAGAAGCCGTTAGTCGTGCTTAATAAATTTTACAGTGAATTTCTTACAGGTGTGTTCGCTGGGACTCACCTTTTGCCATTTTATCCTTCAACTTCTGACGGTGGCTTTGCTGTGAGTGCCTACAAGCAAGTGGATCCTGATGTAGGAGACTGGTCGGACATCAGAGACTTCTCTGGTGACCTTATGTTTGATGCGATATTCAATCATACATCCAGTCAGCATCCTTGGTTTCAGGGCTTTTTGCGTGGTGAAGAGGAATTTACTAACTTTTATCATTCTTTTGATGAACGGCCAGAAATGGGATCGGAAAAAGATCACGAGTTGAGTTTTGTAACTCGGCCAAGGGATACAGCTCTTCTTCAGGAGTTTGATACCTCTTCAGGTGATAAAAAGTTTGTATGGGCTACATTCGGTCCCGATCAGTTAGATTTAAATTTCCAAAATCCCGAAGTGCTTCTTCATTGTATAACTGTGCTTATCTATTATGTTACGAATGGCATGACCTATGTTCGTATTGATGCGGTTCCTTTTCTGTGGAAAGAGCTCGGGACGAATTGCATGAGTCATCCGAAGACTCATACCTTGGTTAAACTTTTTCGATCCGTATTGGATTGGATTGCTCCGCAGGTGCAATTGATCACTGAGTCCAATGTTCCCCATGAAGAGAATATTAGTTATTTCGGCGACCACAAAGATGAAGCTCAGCTGGTTTATAATTTTAGTTTAGCACCATTGATTTTATATGGAATTACAGAGGGTTCTACAAAGTATCTAAAGAACTGGATCAGTGGTTTAGACTTCACTTCACGAACCACGACTTATTTTAATTTTACCTCTACTCATGATGGTATTGGGATGCGGCCACTAGAAGGTGTTCTCACAGACGAGGAAATCGACGCCTTTGTAGAGAAGATGGAGTCTAAAAAAGGTCTCGTTTCCTACCGAACCCTCGGCCATGTGAAGCGCCCCTATGAGTTGAATATCACTTGGGCCAGCGCAATGGCAGAAGAGGATGAAGATTTACACGTTCAAAAGATACTTTGTTCCTATGCTCTTTGTTTTGCTTTTCCTGGAGTTCCTGGCGTGTACTTTCATAATTTAGTGGGAACACTGAATGATTATGCTGGGTATGAGAGAACTCAACATCGCAGGGATATTAACCGCAAAGAATTTGATGATTTAGAACTCAGAAAACTCATTTCAGAAGAGGGATTTCATAAAACTGTTTTTGATAGCACGTTGGAGTTGTTGAGGCTGAGAAAAGAAAGCCCCGTCTTTCAACCCTTTTCCAAGTTTAAACTTCTTGATTCACCTGATGGTATATTGGGCTTTACAAGAACTCATGACCTACTGACGGGACGTTTTTATTTTAACTTAACCTCCACACCACAAAGTTATAATGGTGTAGAGTTAAAGCCCTATGGATTTTATTGGGAAATCTAGTTCTGCCTTAGCCAGCTTTTTTCAGCTCAATGACATTTTCTGATTCACTGTCATGAGAGAGGTTTTGCTCGACTTCTACAGGAGGAGTCCAAACATCGTGGCGCTCTTGCATGCTTAAAAGTAGATCCGCACTAATGCCATGTGCTTGCTCTATTTTTTGAGCCACTTCAGCAGTGATCCTGCGTTTTCCATTTACAATTTTAGAAATCATAAAATAGGAAATTCCTGCCCGCTTAGCGAACTCTGTTTGCGACATTTTATTGGGGAGCAAATAATCATCATGAATCATGATACCTGGGTGCTCCGGCCTACGTACATCGTTACCCATATCTTACCTTTTTCTTTTTGAACGCGTAAAATTATAGCGCTCTCCACTTATAATTTATTATCGGCTAGTAGCTAGACCTAAGTGAAGTTCAAAGTCTGTTTTGTCTAAAATGGATACGTAAAACTGTTTAATAATGAGAATTTCGTCGCTTTAGCAGGATAGTACCGTTGGATTTGAAAGCCGTTTTGAATCATAGTTCTGATGATTTATTGCGAGGTGGGTCTTGATTGATCTTAATCCATCGTTCAAAATGTCCCAATGAATCTCGTTAAAATTTTTACTGCTTGTTGCTTTCTCTATTCTCCAATACCAGTTTGGTCTCAATCCAGCCTGTTAAATAAAATTATCAATGATATAGATGCTGGCTGGATGGCTGTAGAGGCGAGTCAATTTTCCAACTACTATGATATTACAACATTTCAAAACAGAACCTTAAAAGGTCATCGTACACAGGCTCTACTAGAAAGCGATTTTAATATGTATAAAAAGATCTGTGGGCCATTGGTCAAAAAAGGCTGGGCCATAGATGCAGAGGCTAAGGCCACCCTTCCAACGGGCAGACAATGGGGATGCAAAAAGGGCAAATTGCGCCTCGTGATCTTTCAGCGATATAGTTGCAAAGACAGTGAGGGTTTAGATATATCTGGCTGTTCTGAAACAAAGGACCAATTCAAAGTTTTTCTCGGGAAATGATCCTATGCATTCCCTCAGATTAGCTTCTATTCTACTACTATTTGCAGGCTGTACTATGAACTCCAAACAACCAAACCCCAGCGCTCCTCATCAAGTCATTTTTGTTCCTGGGTTTTATGGCACTCAACTAAACAACGTAAAAGGGGATGAACTTTGGATCAATGCCAGCCAAGCCCTATGGGGGTCTGACACTTTAGCTTGGAACCATCCCGACTTAAAAATCAAAGGTAGCCAAGAGATTAAAGCCGGCCAGGTAAAGCAATACGTAAAAATACTCGGTGGTCTAATTAACAAGAATGTTTATGGTGATACCATCAGAGCTTTACAGGAAACCTTGGGTGAGGAGTTTAATGTACACCCCTTGGGATATGACTGGAGACAGGAGAATCACAAAACAGCTAAAAAAATCGCAGAATTAGTAAAAGAGCTTAAAGCTAAAAATCCTAAATCCATCTCTATAGTAGCTCATAGTATGGGGGGGCTTAGCACCGCATACTACTTACGATATGGCTCTCAGGACCCTACAGAAGCCGTAGAAACTTGGGAGGGTGCAAAGCAACTGGATCGAGTGGTAATATCGTCCACACCATTTCACGGTACGCTGATCGTCTTCCACAATATGTTGCATGGGGTTCGTTTTGGGCTGAACAAAACATTAATGAAACCCGAAACCTTTAGTTCTATACACTCTACCTATGAAATGCTTCCTCGATATGAAACTCCTTCTACCAATGAAAAGTTATTGATGGATGTGAATCAATGGGAAAAGCATAATTGGGGTCTACTGAGCCAGCCCACGCCACAACGAAAGGCCTATACGGAACAGAGACTAAAGCGATCCGGTCAATTTATAGAAAAACTGCACATGGAAACTGCTGAAGAACATTCCGTTCGTCTTCCGCTGTTAATGGCCTATTCCCATGGAAAAGATACCGTTGATGAGTTTCAATGGAAAAAAAAGAAATTGAAATGGGGCTTTAAAGATGGAGATTCCACCGTCACTTCTCGATCCGCTCAGCTTCCAAAAGCTTTTGCAAAGGCCTTTAAAAACATACAGGTTCTAAAATCTGAATACGGTCATCAAGACACCTTGACGGATCCAAGCATTTTAGAACCTGTAAAAATCCACTTACATCAATTACTCGATCGATAAGTCTTAACTTCTGATATTGCGTTTTCCTCAATCTCACGGTCGGAATAGAGAATACGTCGAAATCCTTTTTCAGCATAAAGCTCATCTTGATCTCTAAAATGTGGGCTAGAAGAGTTCACGGATTGAGAGTAAGTCAGGATTCCATAGGCTTCAGGGCCTTGATCGGTGTATTCTAGCGCAAAAGCAAAGCTGGTACCTGTACCTACGGGATATCCGTAGTCCACCGCAATGCCCGTCCCACGAATCCAATCATACTGTGATCTTGGCAGACGAGTTCCATCATCTAAACTTCCTCGTCCCATGATATTAAATACACCATCCGATTCATAGCCACCATGTTTAGGCAGCGGAGCTCCCATGGGACTTCCATCTGGATTCACTAACTGAAGGAACTGAATATCTCCTAAGCGAGCATTCATTGGAATGTGGGCCACTTGCAAAGCTTCAACACCTTTTGCTAGAGCGACTAAGGCTGGATCGCGGTCCTGCTCATTTCTTGCCTTAAGATCTCTTGGCGTTGTCAACGGGTGTTCCGGATCAAACGGAACCACGAAGTCCTCTTCACCTAAAAAGGCAGTGAATCCACGAAACACATGAGCTCCTCGACTGTCATTGTTGTAGAGACCATCCCAGCCTTCCAAAGCTTGGCAGGCTTCGCGAATGTTGACTATACCAAAAGGTAGCGGCCAAAACCCACGCACTCGAACCCGTTTTGATGGATGTGCCTGACAGCGCCTGATGAGCTCTTCACGCAATGCTTCTGAGTGGTAACCTCTATTGCTATATAAGTTTTGCCAGATCTCTCTTGCGGTCCATAAACCGTCCTCACCCGCTGCATCCCCTAACATCTTTAGAGACATTTTAGTTCGAGCTCTCTGGGGAGTATTGATCGGGCCATACATGGGCGAAACGTTTGTGATAGGACTATCAGGGTGAGTGAGCCAATAACTGTCATTGGAGTTTTGTACAAAATCTGAGCGCAACAACTGAGGCTTACCTTCAAAGGGAACGAGGCCTCGACGAGTGGGTAACCACTCAAACACCTGGTGCTCTCCGGGAAGCATAACAATCCCCGTCTGCTCTCGAATAGCAATCAACTCAGGGTTTGTACTGAGTAACTCTAAGGCCTGAGGAGTTAAATGCGGAACGCTAGAGCCATCAATAAAGAAAGCATTTCCTTCTTTATCGGCATACATAGTATTCACCCAACTCAAGCCTGAGAGCTCTTTAAAGGGTCTTTTAAACTCTTCGAGGTTGGTAGCTAGATTCATTCCCAGCCAATGGTCAACAATATCGTAGTTATCAATATTGGCATCTCTCACAGCGAAAGCGGTTTCTTGCGTCCACTCTAAGCCCGCGGGAGGAACTGCGACCATTAGACCAAAATGCGAACGATAAATGGTGTGCTCTAAAGTTTGAGCCGCATGGCCATTCATTCCCACTTCAATGGCAAGATTTTCAGAGACTATCGGTCGAATCTGAGTCTCCCCGCTCAAAGTTTGATAAATGTATTTTTGAGGGTCGTTGGGAGCGAGTCGAAGTTTGTACATCACAAACTGGCTAGACGGAACACTCACGGTGTGTGTCCACCCAAAATGCTCATTAAAGCCAATCTGAACCAAAGGGAAAGAAGCAATTCCTACACCTGTAGTATTCATATGGCCTGGAATCTTGAGATGCATTTCGTAAAACCGCAAATTTCCAGAGTTGGCAAAGTGAGGATTGGCCAATAAGGCACCACGACCACTTTTTGTAAGATCCCGTCCCAGAGCCCAGCCGTTACTTCCTAACTCAGCACTTCGATGATCGTGCATGGGAACTGTGAGACCTCGAAGAATTTGTTCCGTAGGAGGTTGTGGTCCCTGTTGTTGCTCTTGCTCCGCTGGCTGAGGTGGGTGGGCAGCTAAATAAGCCTCTTTAAAAAGTTCACCCGACTTTAACAACACCATGGAAAGAAAATTGGCGAACAGCTCATGTTCAGTGATGGGCTTAACCCAGGCTCCACCAGCGCATTCGGGAGCTAGGTTTTCCACTCCGGTTTCCGCGAGGTACTGATTCACACCGCGAACATAACCACGAATCATAGCTCTGGAGTTTTCTGAGAGAGACTCATAGGTCGACTCAGCTCTCTTTTTCACTCCTAATGCGAGATAGGCAAAATCCGAAATGACATTTACATTGTCAACACCCGGCCCAAAATACAGGGCTCTCTTTGAATTAACCTTTAACATTTGGTCAGCGATTATACAGAAATTATCTTGGCTGTAGGCAATCCCCACTCCAAAAGCAAGTTCTTCTAATGAATGAGCGGTGATGTGTGGAACGCCGAACTCTGTGCGCACAATTTGTGCTTGAAGTGCATCTCCCCCAGCAAAAGTGGGCGGATTATTATCATATTGAATGTTAGATATAGTTGGAGGGGTTGGAGAGGCACTCCAATCATAAAATTCATTTTGTGCGAAAGACTGCGCCGTCATGACGGTCATTAGAATTACTAGCAGTGTTTGAACCGGAATCCCCATTCTGTTCATAAGTATCTCCCCTGAATAAAGTGGGATAGGTCTAGCAAAGATTAGATCAAAAAGCCACGTGGGATTCAAAAAATCGCCAAGGGATCAATAACTTATCGATATCTGAAGTTTATTCGGCGATGCATTAATATGTCCAATAGCCAAGTTTCGCCATTACTGTAAACTAATTGTAACAAGGCCTCATTTTGAAGGAGTTTTTATGCATTCTAATCTCGAAGAGCTATGGCAAAAACTTTGGCAACAATATGCTTCATTAAACCCCAATGTTTTGGATATAAAATCTGCAGTTGAAGCCCACACCGGGAAAGAAGCTCCCAACGATCACGTTGCCTTCCGTACCTTTCGGCATCCCAGTTTAGGCATTGATCACTTGGCAAAGACTTTTACTGATTTAGGCTATAGAGCTAAAGGTGAGTACCATTTTGAACAGAAAAAACTCTACGCTCAGCATTTCGAACATGAGTCCGACCCCTCCCAACCTAAAGTTTTTGTTAGCGAGCTGAAGCTGGAGGAGTGTTCCAAGGATCTGCAAGATTGGGTGAACGGGTTACTTGAAAACGTATCGAAAACGAAACTTGAAATTCCAGAAATTTGTTATAGCGGTAGACCTTGGCCAGCACCGAATTGGATTGACTATCAGAATTTTTATAAAGAGTCAGAATATGCAGCCTGGTTAAGTGTATTTGGTTTTTGTGCAAATCACTTTACTGTTTTCATCAATGAATTGGATCCGTTGAATACCGTTGAGGCTATGAATGAGTTTTTAGAAAAGAAGGGCTACACCCTCAATGCCAGTGGTGGCAAGGTTAAGGGGACGCCGGATGATAAGCTGGAGCAATCGTCCACAATGGCCCATCAATTGGATGTGGAGTTTGCAGATGGAAGCACTCACACCATTCCGACGGTCTATTACGAGTTCGCAAAACGATACAAATTAAACAGTGATCAACTTTATCAAGGCTTCGTTGCGTCGAGCGCAGACAAGATTTTTGAGAGCACTAACGCATCGACATAGGTCGAGTTTATTTAAATGTGTAAATAATGTGGACTAAGTATGGAGATTTATTGACCATATCTTAATAGTACATTTCTTTACAACAATTCCTGTTTCCCTTAAAGTTAGGTGAAACACTTGTTTAAGGGGAAAAGTATGTCGTCCAGTTCAAAGCAGAGTTTACACGAGTCCCTAGGTAATTACTTGAAGCGCCGACGCATCGAAATAGGTATGACTCAATCAGAAGTGGCTAGTAATCTAGGATACTCAAGTCCACAATTCATTTCGAATTTCGAAAGAGGATTGTGTGCTCCACCACTCAAAAACCTAAAGACCTTGGTGAATCTTTATAAGATTCCCAAGGAAGAGATCATCTCATTGATGATGAAAGAGCAGGAGTTGATTCTTCGTAAAGCTCTCGGCATCAATGTCTCGGGTTCTATCAGTCCGGAGTTGAGCTCAAGTTCTTGTGGCTAACTAAAAAGCATCAAGGATTTTTTGCTGCCACTCTTTTAAGAGAGCCATATCCATTTCTCTTGCATTTTCAAAGGCCAATTCGGCCATGGAATTGGAGGGTATGAGATGGATATGGCAATGTGGTACTTCGTAACCAATGACAGCTACACCAACACGTTTGCAGCCAGTGGCTCTCTGAAGGGCTATAGATACAGTCTTAGAGGCTTCAAACATCTTGCTGTAGTGAGGCTCGGGAACATCGATAAAATGGTCGATTTCCAGCTTAGGGATCACCAACGCGTGCCCAGGTTGTACGGGGCGGATATCTAAAAAGCTATAAGTCCATTCATCTTCGTAGAGTTTGAAGCTGGGTATTTCACCCTGAATGATTTTTGTAAATAATGTTGCCATGAGGACCTCTATTTGCATTTTTTCTGGTTATTTTAGGTACTTGCCTTCATTATCTCAGGTTTCTATTGCCCTCAAAGTCAATCTGCGTTAAATGTGGCGGCAAAGAGGAAAACTCCATGTGGACACTAGAATTAACCAAAGAAAAGTTTAAGTTTGCGGCCAGCCATTTCGCCATCTTTGGTCCCTATTGTGGAGAGCGATTGCATGGCCACAATTACTATGTCAGCGTGTTTTTTAAAGCACATTCATTGGATGAAAAGCTGGGTCTTGCCGTGGAATTCAATGAAGTTAAACCCAAGATCTACGAACTTCTTCAAAGCCTAGACGAGTTTGTTCTATTTCCTGAAAATAGCCCCTATCTCAAGTTTGGTGAAAATGGAGATAATTGCGAAATTCAGTTCGACAAGAGATTCTATTCAATTCCCAAGGCGGACATTCGATTTTTACCAGTCACTAATATCAGCGTCGAAGAGCTTTCTCGTTACCTTTGCGAAAAACTGATCCCAGTCTTTAAGTCCTTTGGGAACGTCACAGAGCTCTCCATACAGGTCCAAGAAACTCGCGGGCAAAGTGCCAAATATACAAAAAATATTGAATAGAGCCTCTCTCAGGCCTTCACAATGGATTTCTCTAAGAGTTGGGGATTCTTGAATGAATCAAGAGCTCTACTTTGGATGGGGTTTCAATATTTATGTACTAATTTGAAACAGTACAGACAGCACCGTTTCCTATTGGTCCGGACTCTGCCATAATTGATTTATGGGCGGTTCTTCTAATAATTGGTTAGCTGGTGGTGCGGTTTTGGTAACCCTTTCTATTCCAATTATTTTTAATGCTTGTGGTGCAAAGTTAAAAGCTCCAGCGACTCTAGACTTTGGAACCATCCAAAGCAGTTTCGACCTAACTTGTTCTGAGTATGACCAAATTTATTCAGAGAATACCATCGAAGAACGGCGTGATTTAATAAAACAAAAATACTGCCCCAGCGCTACGAGCGAAAATGCTAAAATTGGCAACGGTAACGTTCAACTCGACATGTTTCGAAATGAAGTGCTGGTACAAAATCCCGGCCAAGGTCAGCAGAAGAAAGCTGGTGTGGATGTCTTTGTGTCCGGCACACAGTGGTCTGCTTTTGTCACCCCTTCCTGCTTGGAGCCCGGTGAGCTTTACAGTAAAATTGTTGCGGGTAAAAAATTGGATTCAAAGTATTCTTTTACGGCACTCTCTTTTCAACTTCCAGAGGATATTTCCTATTCTGAATTAAATCAGTCTATTTTAGAGGATTCTTGCGTGCTTGGACTTGTCTCAGAAAGCAATTATGAGTTGTCCTATTTTTTTAGCGACACTTTCGCCCAGTCAGGAAGCTTGCCGCATATAGACCACATACAGCTGTCTGCCGGACTGGATCTTTTTTACGACTCGTCTTATTCCATTGATAGAAGTTCAAATGAATACGCCCTGGTCGGAGTGGTCGACTCAGGAGTGGCTGCCGAGCACCCGGACTTAACAGAAAATATTTTCCGCTTTAACACCCCTCTTGAGATTATTGGTTCAGGCCTAGATATGGCTTTAAAAGTAGAAGATGAGGATTACGCATCCAATGAAGATTTCTATATTGGTGATGATATAACAGGGCATGGAAGTCATGTTGCTGGCATAATTGCTGCGGAAAATAACTCCATCGGTGTTGTTGGTGTGAGTTCTCGGAGCACCCGTATTTTAAATCTAAAGGCCTTTAGGGTTAATCCAACTACTGGAAACGTTTCTAGCACATCCTCCTTTATCGTAGAGTCTATCAAAACAGCTATCTGTAATGATGTTGAAGTTTTGAATATGAGTTTTCAAGGGGACTCCGGAAGCAATCCACAGGCGGACCCTGTTTACCGAGAAGCCATAAGCGATGCTATACAGGCTGGAGTTCTTCTTGTGACTGTGGCTGGAAACTCCTCCTCTTCAAATCCCCAACAGGAACTCACTGATGAAGGCTTCAATGTGGTTCCTGGTCGCTATGGGGCGGAACTACAGGGAATGATTACCGTGGCCGCATTAGATGCCAATGGGAGTGACTTAGCCAGCTACTCCTTCTACTCCCCGGTTTATGCTGAAATCGCTGCACCAGGAACAAGCATATATTCAACGGTCCCACAGATCGGTACTGGGATTTACACCTATGAGCAAAAATTTGGTACATCCATGGCGGCTCCCATGGTCAGTGGAGCTGCGGCATTAGTTATCAATCTTCTGAGAACTTATGATTATTACCCCACACCTGAATTAGTAGAAGATATCCTTCTCACTTCGGCACAGGTGAATGCCAAACTCATTGGTAAAGTTAAGAATGGGGGGCAGCTCAATATTTACAGAGTGGCCCGAGAAATCCACCGCAGATTTCCTAAAACTCAAGGTGGCAGCTGCTCCGATTAAACTGCTCAATATCGACGCAGGACTGTTTCATATATGTACTCCTCCTTATCTAGCCAGCCTTTAGAACAAATGCTGCTGCTCTGCATAGGTGTCGTTGACTTAGGTCTATTCACAAGCGGACAATTGCATGTATACTTATATAGAGCGACCAACCAAGGATGATCCTTTTGCAAATCTCAATTTTAAATGTTTTTACAATAGCTTTAGCTTTCACCGTTATAAGCGGGTGCAATGGCAAACCTGTAGATCAAGACAAAGAGAATGCTGAGGCCAAGAAAATATTTGATCATCCTGATTTTGACTATGATGAAGATTCAGTGGGAACTGTGCTAATGGATAAAAAAGCCGAGCCCAAGTACAATCCTGAAGATGCCAAAATATTCCAGCTCGCTAATGAAGAAGATAGAACTAAAGCCATTGCTTATTGCAATAAGGGCTTGAGTAAAATGCCGAGCGCTCTCGAGAAAAAAGATATTAAAGAGATTTGCCAAAAAATTTCATTGGAGAAATCCTGCTTTAGTCAAAATCAAACCCCAATTTTTCATTACGACCGGAAAGGCTATAGCGGAAGGGGAAAGAGGATTCTAACGATTTCCTTAGTGCACGGTGATGAGCATGCTAGCGGAACTGTAGCCACTCATTGGATGAAGCGTCTGGATGGATTAAATCCGCGAAATGCCTGGAGAGTGGTACCTATACTCAACCCGGATGGCTGGGCTAACAAAAGCCGGGTGAATGCGAACAAGGTGGATATCAACCGTAACTTTCCATCGAAAGATTGGGATCAACTGGCATTAGAATGGTGGAAAACCAAAAAGAAATCGGATCCCCGTAGGTATCCAGGCCCCTCAGCTTCCAGTGAGCCAGAGACCAAGTGCTTAATTAAACACATTAACGAGTTTAAGCCTGATTTTATTATAGCCGTTCATACTCCCTTGGGTGTACTGGATTTTGATGGGCCCACCTTGAAGGCTCCACATCAGCCGCCACTGCCTTGGCAGAGATTGGGGAATTTCCCAGGTAGCTTGGGGAGATACATGTGGGTGGACCACAATGTTCCGGTTTTAACTATCGAGTTAAAAGGTTCAGATGGTATCGATAAGTTAACACAGTTTGACCGGTTGCAGGACATATCGGGTACAGTGGCGATACAGGCTGGGCGCATTCTCAAAAAATCTGAAAAGAAAAATTAATTATAGACACCATATTTCCACCGGACTAGCCTTAAGAGCACAAACGGGGGATTTATGAGGGGTTTAATTTTACTTATCTGTGGTCTATTAGCGGTTTCAACTTATGCTGACGAGGCACCTATACATTTAGATTTCTATGGTAGTCGGGCTGAATACGAAGGCCTTTATCAAAACTACATGCAACAACGATTAGAGCTACTAGAAGCAGGTAACCCATCCCCTCAGCGAGATTTAGATCCAATTGTACAACTGGGGCGAAGAAATCTAGAATGGCTTGATCATATTAATGAACTAAGAGAGGAACCTCTCGCATTCAGCTCAAAAGAAACTCAAAAGGGCATCCCTATAGAAGAGCCAAAAGTTTATGGACCTTCTACTATTTATCCAGAACACGATGAAATTCTTGAGGTTTTACCAGAACAGATGCACAGGGTTTTGATTTTAGGTCAGGATTTTGAAGGCCAGCTGGAAATCAGCGATGAAGATTACATAACTTACGGGAGAAGAGTGGATCGGCTCTACCAAACCACTGTGAGGTGGCTATCCCTATCCGGCTGGAAGCATTGGTATGCTCAGCGCAAGCGCGACGACGTTCGAGGTTACTTCTTTCTGTCTCAAAGAGATCAAATCATTTCTGAATTGGAAAATTTTGATTCATTACCTTCTGAAACTCAAACTCAACTTGAGCCCTTATTGATCAACATTTGTGAAAATGGGCATGGATCCTGGCAATCTTGTCCTGATCTATACCTATCCCATAAAGCTGAAGGACGATTAGTGGATTTCTATCAAAGGTTCATAGAGTCTGCTAGGGATCGGTACAATGAATACTTTCATTTAGAGGTACAACGCCGGGACACCCATTGGGACAGCGACTCTCAAATGAATTTTCCATTTAAAACACCTGATTCTCAGGAGGTGAGAGATTGGTTGGTCGAAAACATTGAGGACGAGTGGCAGTGGGAAGATTGGAAATTGGTTCTCAACTTCTCCCCTTCTGCTGGACCTCGAGTTCGATTTCGTCCGAATGTAACCCCAAATGTAAATGGGCTTGGAGGAAATATCATTACTATGAATTCCTTGGTGAGTTTACAGGACTATAATGTCCAGTGGACCATTCGTCACGAATTTGGCCATGTGCTAGGGTTTCCTGATTGCTATGTAGAGTTCTATGAAGCCGAAACCAACGTATTCGTAAACTATCAAATCGATATTACCAACCTCATGTGTTCACGAACTGGGGAGCTGAAGCAAACTCACTATGATGAACTTAAGCGAGTTTATAAAGAGGAGTAATTTATAAACTCAAAAACACCTATACCATTGACTGGAATCCTAAAGAACCCTGGGATTCCTATGGCCTTAAAAGAAAATTAACCGATATGATGGGCTCTAGACTCCTTGACTAAGGAGGAGGGATCCCATGGGTTTACAATTTGAACAGAACGAGTTTACTGAAGACGACTACCGTCGTTTTGTGCGCGAACTTATTAAAGAAACCCTCCTTGTGCGTAGCTGGATCAAGGAAGGTCGATTTTCAGAGCAGTCAGACACCATGGGAATGGAGCTTGAAGGCTGGATTATAGATAATATAACCAATGACCCCAGTCCGACCAACGGCCCTCTCCTCCAAGACCTCAATCATCCACAAGTGGTCAGTGAACTTTCAAAGTTCAATATAGAGCTTAATAGCGTACCTGTGAAATTGGAAAATACGGGTTTTTTAGAAATCCAAAACCAAATGGAAGAACTATGGGGCCAATGCCAAGCCCGAGCTAACAATCAGAATTCACACCTTTTAATGGTAGGTTCCGCACCAACACTTCAAAAGAAAATGCTAAATATGGAAAACATAAGTGCGGGTGCTCGCTATGGGGTTCTTAACGAACAGCTTTTTAAAGATATGGAAAATCAGCAAGTTCGAATTCATCTTACAGGTGAAGATAAGTTAGATTTCACAGCCAACGATGTTTTGCCAGCCAGTGCCGCCACGAGCATGCAAATACAATGGAAAGTGCCTGCTAAGTCCGCTCACATGTATTATAACGCTTCTCAAGCCATCAGCTGTGTGATGGTGGCGTTATCTGCTAACTCGCCATTCATATTCGGTAAAAAATTGTGGCACGAGTCTCGGATCCCGCTGTTCGAACATGCCGTTGCCGGCTCAAGAAGTGCTAACAACAAGACGCCTCACCGCAGAGCTCATTTTGGTAAAGGTTATATTGAGGACTGTATTTCTAATTACTTCCTTGAATGTGCGCACAACTACAATGTCTTGATCCCCCTAAGAGACATTGATCAATATGAAACCTTTGGTCATATAGCCCTACATAACGGAACCGTTTGGAAATGGAATAGACCGGTCATTGGATTTTCAGATGACCATACTCCACATGTAAGAATAGAACATCGTCCCCTTTCTGCTGGCCCAACAATTATAGACGGTGTCGCCAATGCTGCGTTTTTCATAGGGGTTGTGCGCTATTTAGCCACTCATTGGGATGATTTTGAACGCATATATCCATTCAATCATGCCAGTGTGAATTTCTATAAATGCGCAAGAAACTCATTTGATGCCAAAATCATGTGGAGAAATAAGCTCACAGATATTCAAAGTTTGGTGCTTGATCAGCTATTAGATCAAGCGGCCATCGGACTCAGCGAACTTGGTGTGAACGAAATGACCATTAAAAAGTATTTAAACATTATCGAACAAAGAGCCGCTCGAAAATTGAACGGATCCATTTGGCAGCTTGATCACCTCAGCAAGAACAATAAAGATTTCCACCAATTGAGCCAGGAATACTTTCATTTACAAGAAAGTCATTTGCCTCTTCATGAATGGTGTGAATTTCGCCAATAAAAGTTATATTTGAATAAGAGCTTTTACAGGGACGCCAGGCAGCTTTTCTCGACCCTTTAAAAATTCGATTTCCATAAGAAACTCATAACCAATGATCTCCCCGCCAAGGTCTTCCACTAACTTTTTAGTCGCCGCGGCGGTTCCTCCAGTAGCTAAGACATCATCTAAAATAACAACCTTTTCACCGGGTTTTATCGCATCTTTGTGTATTTCTAAGGTGTCAGTACCATATTCAAGCTGATAGGAATGATTGATCACTTCTCGAGGAAGCTTTCCTGGTTTTCTCACTAACACCAAGCCAGCATCAATATGTTGGCAAACAGCGGCTCCGAATATAAATCCACGAGACTCCATGGCAACTATCTTCTCTACACCTTCGGGGAGAGAGTTTACAAACTGTCGTGCAACTGAAACAAAGGCTTCATGGTTTTCCAGTACAGGGGTTATGTCTTTGAAAACAATGCCCGGCTTCGGGAAATCAGGCACATCTTTTATGAGCTCATTGATTTTTTCTACAGTCCACATAATCTATTTCTTCCATTTTCGAAAGCCATTCTCTTCAGCTTTCTTTAGTTCCATATGATCGATCTCATAAACATTCACCATGCCAGTCAGGCCACCACAAACTTGAAGGTGCATCATTCCATCATGGGTTTTTTTAGAACTGTGAATCTTAATAGGGCCTAGCTCTTTAGACATGGCCTCAAGAGTAACGCCACCTGTTTTTTCACATTGCTTGCTTCCATCGGCCTTAAACACAAAGATCGTATCCGTATTTTTTGACCCTTCAGACTTCAAAGATTCAGCTGCAGGCAATTGCGACACTTCTTGCTTGCGGCAATGGCCTTGAGCACACGATATAAGAAAAAGAAGAGAAGCCACTATAAATATAGATCTTAATTCCATGGCAATTTATCCGTAGGTTTCTTCCAGGCTAGATTGAGGTAAAACAAATTACCTTCTTTAGAAATAAAAAATAAATCACCTGTCTTATCATCAACCGTTGCCGTGCTAGTAACCCCTCGCCCAGGTTCAAACTGAGCGAGATGCTTTCCGGTATTACCATCCAGAGCCATCAAGCCACCGTCACTTTCGCCAACGATCACAGTGGATTTATAGATTTGGGGCTGAGTGAGGTAGCCACTATCTGTAGAAACTTTCCAAATCAATTTTCCAGACTTTTTATCCAAGGCAACTATATTCTGCGAGGTTGTAGAGTAATAGATTCTGTCTCCACTGATTGTTACCGCAGCGTAACCACCCTCTTCATACTTCCAAATCTCATTGCCAGTATTTGCATCCAAACAAAATAGAGCTTCATCAAAGCTCCCTACAAATATCTTTCCATCTTCAATAACGGGTCGAGCGTCAATATCCGTAAAACGCCTTTTGGTGTTAAGTCGCTTTTGCCAATTCAACTGACCTTTACGACGATCAAGGCTCACCAAATAACCATCATTGAAACCCAAAATAACGCTGGATCCATAAACTGTTGGCTGACTTCCACCGCGAATGGAAAGCATTGTGGTGGACCTTCGATTATACAGCCATACCTGTCTTCCAGACTTAACATCTAAAGCATAGGCTATATTATTACCCGAAATAAAGTAGACAAGATTTCCTTCGACATGTGGCCTGCCTGTCCCCTCTGATCGGATCGGGAAAGCCCAATTTGTTTTCCCATTATAGACATTTAAACTGTAAAAATATCCGTCACTGGCTGGAAAGAGTAGACTGTTTCCCGAAATCACAGCTCCAGCTTCAACTCCATTTTCAATGGTACGCTTCCATATTTTTGAACCTGTATTTCGATCGTAAGCAACAATGCCATCTATGGCATTACCCTGTATGACCATCCCTTTGAAAACTAGAGGCTGAAATCTATGTATCACTCTAAACTTTAAATAGTCTGTCAAAAGTGTCGAGCGAACCCATTTCTTATGAAACTGTAATGTTCGCGCCTGACTGTCTTTCTCCAAGGCACTACACCCCATTGCCAAAAGAGCTGAAAAGGCTATTGTAGCGATTTGGATTCTATTCATAGAATTATCCTTCGTTGCTTTTTAGGAGTCTCAAATAAACCGCCGCCGATCGACCCGGCTCAGTGTCTGAAAACTCATCAGATATGCGAGTGAAAAGCTCATGGGCTTTATCAGTATTCTTCTCTTTATAGTAGCTTAAGCCTAAATTAAGAAGGGCTACAGGGTGCAGGAATTTCATTTCAGCATTATTGACCACTTTGTTTAATGCCTCTTGAGCTTCAGTGTATTTTTCTACATTGATATAAGAGCGTCCCATCTGCACAAAAAATAATGCTCCAGTCAGTGTGCTAGCATCTACCTGAGGAGCCAACTCACTCAACATTGAGGCCGCCTCCTCATGTTTCTCAAAGCTAGTGTACAGCTCGCCTAAATCCATTGCCGCAACAACTGATGCGGATCGCCCCGCATTTGCTTTCACAAACTCACGAATGCTTTGGGCTACACTTGCGAAATGCTCATTGAACATCGCCTCGGTGTATTGAACCTGCTCGCCCTCTTTTAAAGAGTTTCGAATTTCTTCTTGAGCTTGGTGGTAAACCTTTTCCAATGCATAAAGTTGAGCAAAAGCTTCTTTTTCTTGGGTCTTGCTATAGTGACTCATGCCAATGACACCGGCACCAATCATAATCACTAAAATCAGTCCCCCTACAATATGCGTACTGTAGGCGGCTAAACCATTGATCATATCAGTTAATGTTTCTTCTAATCCTATTTCTTCACTCACAATTGATTCCCTTTACTTTTGACGATCTACCATTTCTTTTAATGTGGAGAATGGTCGAGACATTCTTCCTTGATGGTGCTGTCTAATGCCACCAATATTTTTAATTCTATATTCTGCCAATCTATTTGCTGCTTCCTCAGTGGTGCAGTCTTCCTTTTCAGCAATATCAAAAACTTGCATTAGATTGTCGTAAACTTGAGTCGTTTTATCAATAGCTCTTTCAGAAGAATAACCCTCTAGCTCTACAAATACATTCATCAGACCGCCAGAATTCACCACATAATCTGGAGCGTAGAGAATCCCTAGCTCTTTCAGGGCAGAAGCATGACGACTTTCCGCCAACTGATTGTTCGCCCCTCCAGCAATGGCCTTACATTTTAGGTTAGATATGGTCTTATCATTGATAACAGCACCCAGTGCACAAGGAGCTAAAATATCCGTTTCAGCTGTAATGATCGATTCGGGATCCAAGCTTTGAATATCGTACTTATTAGTTAAATGATTGACCTTTTCCTTATCAATGTCCGCAATGGTAACGATGGCCTTTTCCGCAACGAGATAATCCACTAAGTTACTACCCACATTACCCAAGCCCTGCACCGTAACTCGAAGTCCTTCTAATGAATCAGCACCTAATTTTCTTTTAGCCGCGGCTTTAATGCCCATTAATGTACCATGAGCGGTATATGGACTAGGGTCTCCTGACCCACCAAAAGCTTTTGGAATGCCGGTCACGTAAGGAGTTTCCATAAAAATATACTCCATATCCTTTACGGTCGTTCCCACATCTTCGGCGGTAATGTACATTCCATGTAATGAATTTACAAAAGCTCCAAAGGCTCTGAAAAGCGCTTCCGTCTTTTGAGTTTTAGGATCACCAATTATAACGGCTTTACCGCCACCCAAGTTCAAGCCAGCCGCAGCTGCCTTATATGTCATCCCTTTACTTAGTCGAAGAACATCAACAAAGGCCTCTTCTTCAGTGGCATAATTCCACATCCTGGTTCCACCAAGTGCTGGTCCCAAGGCTGTGTTATGAATAGCAATGATCGCTTTTAATCCCACTTCAGGATTATTACAGAATACAATCTCTTCATGATCACCGTGTTTGGCAATGGTTTCAAACGGCATGCAATCCCTCCTCGCAAACGTCTTCTTCACCTGAAATAGATCCCAATAAAAGTGCTAGAAGCTCAGTGGTTCGAAGCTAGTAGAGCCGGAATAAAAGGACAACCGAAAACGCACCCAAGACATAAAGAATCGCAGTAAATGCCGAAAATAACGGCATTTTTGACAATTTATAAAACGAAAAAAGCGAGTAGAAAGCCCACAAAAATACCCAACAAAAACTCTCCCGTTATCCGCACCATTAGCCCGTTTTCTGGATTCTTTTCGGGTATTTTCTGTGTCGGGATATCTTCAACATTTTCGGAAGAGGGGTTATCGCTAAAAGGTTCGACAACAGAGTTCACCTTATCTTCTAGGGCTCCCAAACGCTGTTTTGTGGACAAGTTTTCAGTCAGTAAAGAATTAAAGCTATTCATTGGATGCCATTCAGGCTTCTTGTCAATAAGCGTGAGATACCATTGTAGACTGCGATAAATTGAGGGTGGTGCTGATTGATTTTGTTGCCACCGCGTCCATGCAGATGGATCCACCAAAAGTAACTGACACATCTTTCTTCGAGAGAGCCCAAGTTCCTGCCGAATATCTTCCAAATCTCCGTACTTTTTTTGAATCACTTCAACTTCGGCTAAATATTGCCGCCTAAGGGGGGTATTTAGGCGCTTTTTTGACGTTTTAATGTCCGTATTGCTGCCCATAGAAGGGCTCTTCTGATCTTCGGTTCTTAAATCCACATTTCCCCCCATTTCTTGTATATCTCCGGAATGCGATGCGTTGAAATTCTATTGTTTAACGCATAAAACTATTGTGAATCACAACATTACTAGTTGTGAATTACAATTTATAGGTGCTGCATCGCGCAATCGCCCGTAAATTGACGCTGTCGTAGGAAGTTTTTATACCGAATGGGTGTTTAGGTGGGGCTTTTCAAAACAGACTATAGGTTATAGTTATATTCTATAGTGCTAAATGCTTGATTTATTGGGTAATTATGGGATTATTGAACAGTCATGAATGCCATGGACATGAGTTTTTATCGGATTTTTTAGTAAAACTTAAAAATTATCGGGACTCGGCTGGTATATGCATCGCATTATTTTGGGGATTGAAAATGGGCAAATCTAATAAGACCTACTCTCTCAATAAGAATAAATATCTGTTGCCGCCAGAGCTGGATCGACTGGACTACATCATTAATAGTTTTATGGATAAAAACCTAAGAGATATTCTTTTGCTAAAATTGGCATTAGATACAGGAGCCAGAGCTCAGGAACTGCTAAATATCCAGTTCAAAGATATCAACGAATACGATGAAACCATATATATCAACGGACTAAAGAATTCTAATGATCGTGAACTTCCGGTGCGTAAAGATGTATTTAGGCGCATTGTTCGACTTAAACCCATAGCTGCTAAAGAAAAGGGGAACAACGGGCTCATAGGGGAGGATCGTTATTTGTTTCCCATCACCTACCCTAGATTGGTTCAAATTTGGCTGTTTTACCGACCTGTTCATAAGAAATTCCATTCACTGCGGCACACTTTTGCCATTGAACTGTATAAAAAGACAAAAGACATTCGATTGCTTCAGATGGCTCTTGGTCACAGAAATATTGCGAACACAATGATTTATGCCGACTACGTTTACACTCAGACGGAGCTGAAGCGTCTTATACTCTGAAGTGAGATCAAATCACCCTGTCATTTCTGCAATTTCGAACGTCTTGTTTTAAATTTTATGGACTTGAGAACATTTCGTTCCTATAAATAACGCTATGGATCAATCTTTAAATCAAGCCCATTTTTATCGGCAGTACTTGCGCTCGGAGCTGGATCGCAGAACCCAGCAGAACTCCAGGTACAGCTTGAGAAGCTTCGCCAAGGCCCTTCATGTCAGCGCCGGCAACCTTTCCGATATCATGAATGGTAAAAGACCATTAACTTATAAAACGGCTCAAAAAATCGTAAACAACATCTCCATTAGCCCTGATGACGAAAAGCTTTTTATGGGTTCTGTGGTCAATGAGCAGCTCCATCGCTCTCTGGACCGAACGGATCCAAAAATTAGGAATCTTAAACGTACCTTCGAAACTCGAACCATCGATGTAGATATTTATCGCCTAATTAGTGATTGGTATCACCTAGCCATCATGGAAATGGTTTTTCTTCCAGACTTTCGATTAGATCCCAACTGGATTGGAAAACAACTCAACATCTCCCCCCTACAAGCTCGATCTGCCCTTGATAGACTCCTGGAATTAGGCCTGCTTGTTGATGATGGTACAAATATCACAAAGCGAGATGAATACATTAGCTTACAGCGCAGACCTGGCCTAAATACTAACTCTGCGCAGATTTCAAAGCAAAAACAAGTGCGAGAAATGTCTATTCAATCACTGGAGAATGATCCATTGGAAGAAAGAGCAATGACAACAGTAACCATGTGCATTGATCCTGATAAAATGGAAGAAGCAAGGAAACGAATAGAAAAATTCAATAAAAGTATGTGCCAATTTATGACCAACGGAAAAAGGGAACGAGTCTATATCATGGAAGTGAGCTTATTCCCCGTACAGAGAAAGTCAGAAAAGTTATGAAAAATCTGGTTCACCTAATACCATCCTTATTACTGGTTTACTCTACCTTTACCACCCTTAATGGTGGTGTAATGCGCTCTAATGATGAGGGTATGCATTTAAACAAACCTCAATATTACGTGGCTGGCGGCGGAGGCGACTGGGGAGCGGATTCATTTAATTCCGCACTACAAGAAGCCATACGAATACTTACAAGACATTTAGAGACTCTAGAATCCAATGCCTATCACGGCGAAAGAGTCACAAAATACATGGATTCAGCTTTGTTAAGAAAGCTCAAAAGTCCCAGCCAATTCAAATACTTATTAGACAGTATTCAAAACGAATTGGACACGGTCGTTCTTAATATAGATGATGAGAACTGTTCATTGGTTAAATCTTCATCGCATGCATGGATATGCACAGATGACCATCCGGGTGCTGAAATCTATATTTCTCCGAAAAAGTTTAGGGAATACAACTCCGCCGTATTCAATTCTCTATTGAATGACGACCTCAATGAAGCCCCACAGTATCCATCACTTTATCAGGCCTCCAATGGCCTTCTCCATGAAATCCTACATCACCTCGCCCCAGAGTTTTATGGCATTCTCTACCAGCAACTTTTGACTTCAGATATTGAGGCCATTGAAAATCTAGTGCGCGTGGACACTCGAGCACTTATGAAGGATTTTGAAACCACCGTTTCCAATGATGTCCTCCCTATTCGAAGTGGGAAATATAATTCCCTGCAAAAGAACAACTGCTTTGAATCTGTAAATGTACAAATGGATGTTGGAGAAGGATCAGCAACCATCAAATTAAATATTTCTAATTCTTACAATATTGCTAACGACCTAAATGGCTGCCATGGACTGATTGAGCAAGACATCGATGGGGAAATGCAGAAAGTATTGCAGCTAGAGTTTACATGTGACTTCAAGATGGGATTGCAATGCAGTTTAGTGAATAATATTGATAGCGGTCATGAAATAAAACTCGGAAACATCGATGATAACATTGTGCTTTCGATCACCTCATCAAAGCCAGTTAAAACTTTAAGACTTTATGAATTCACTCGAGCCCACCTTGCCCTCTCGCCTCTGGTACTACCCTTTGATGGAGTCTACCTGGAACCTCAATATCTAAAGGTTCTTGATGGGGCATTTCAATAGTAAAAAAAAGAAGCTGCTGTTGCAGCTTCTTTTAGAAAACATTTAATGGAATCTACAACCTTACAGGCCGTTACAAAACGGAAGGTCAGGCTGAATTCCGCAAAGGATCTGACATAGAGCCGGATCACCCAAAGGACAGTCGCCACCAGGATCTTGAGGAGCTTGATCCGTCACATAAATATTTAATGTGCTTGCCATTCGACCCTCAGAGTCTGTTGCAGTAATTGTAGTTTCACCATTCGCTGTAGCAGTAAAAGTTCCATCTGCAGCTATAGAACCTACAGAAGCGTTCGTCACTGCCCAGTTCACGTTACCATTTGCATTAACGGCATCAAAAGAAAGGGTCTCGTTGGGCGCAATGGTTTTCGCTGCCGGAGCAATAAACATACGTTGCTCTAGTAGAGCATTCATTGCTTCACCAGCGTCAATTCTGCAGTTACAAGCCGTCTCAATATCCACTTGAGCACCTGTCGTCTGAATCAATGCTCTAGCATTCTTACCCGTTAACTCTGGATTTTGCGACTTTAATAAAGCAACAAGACCTGCAACAAGTGGGGTTGCCATAGAGGTTCCAGATAAGTTTCTGTACTGATTATTTGGAATTGTAGACATAATATCTACTCCAGGAGCAGCTACGTGCACTTTGTTCTTTCCGTAGTTTGAAAAAGAAGCCTTGGCATCACCTGAATCGCTGGCTGCAACAGTAATCGTGTTATCAAAGTCCGCATTCGCCGGATAAACGCCCGTAGCATCGTTGTTACGACCGTCATTTGCAGCCGCAGAGACGAAAATCACACCTGCATCACTGGCTCTTTTTACAGCTTCAATGAGAGGTTGAGCTTGAGACGCGGCAATCGTTGCTCCCCAACTAGCAGAGATAACATCCACACCGTTTTCGATAGCATAATCAATAGCTCTAATTCCGGCCATTAGATCGCCACCACCATCAGCACCTAAGAAGCGAATAGGCATAATTGAGATATGGGAAGATAGTCCAGAAATTCCACCCGCAACTAATCCCGTAGCGCCAATGATACCGGCACAATGAGTTCCATGTCCTGGGTTTCTAGATCCAGTTTCATCCATCGGATCATTATCATTATCTTTGAAGTCATAACCAGGAACCATATTAGGAGCCAAAGATTCATGATTGTAATCGATACCAGTGTCAATCACACCAACGACTACGTTTCTATCACCTTTATTATTGGCAAGACCCCAAGCTCGTTCAGCGTTTACTTTCGCTAAAGCCCACTGCTCACGCAATTCCGTCATATTTAGTGGTTTTCTAAAAGCCTTTAGCTTGAAGTTCTTCACCACATATTCAATGGCTGGATTGTTATGAAGAGCATCCAACGTTTGAATCTCTTGATTGTTATCGATTTTTACTTTCATCAACTGAGCTTTGTCATGTTGATCCATCATCTGTACGCCAACCATGCTGTTCAAACTGAACATCATATTTGGTTTATACTTAATGATGTATTCACTTGCGGAAGCTGCAAACCCACCTAATACGATCATTGCAGCTAAAATTAGTCTTAGCATTACCCAACCTCCTTGTACTTCTGTCATTGTTTAAGTCATGCATCCTTGCTAACTCGACTATTAACCCACCATTCAGATAGGTTGTCTATACATTGGGCTGGTGAAAATTTGCGACTCAAAGTTTAATGATGTTGAAATATCGACCAAATCGAACAGAGCGGTATCCAGTCCAGAAATGAACACCTAGTGCTAACAAAACAAGACTATGGTCTATACACTGCGAGTAAAATTATAGCGACAAGGATGGGTGTGGGAAATTCGTTCCAAAGTCGACACTGTTTTGAAGTCAGGTAAACGTCGTCGACTTCGTAACGTTTTCGAACTCTCCCAATAAAGTAAGTGTAACCTACCAGCATAGAAATCAAACCCAGTTTGATATGAATCCAAGTCTGCGATAAATATCCTGGATTATAAATAAGCATTGCGACCCCACCTACAAGAGTCACTATCATGGCTGGAACCGTAATGTATTTTAAAAGACGAAGTTCCATTACTTTTAAGGTTGTCACTACATCCGGTTTATTTTTGTTTTCAGTGTGGTAAACGAACAATCTAAACATATAAAAGAGGCCCGCAAACCATGCGACCATGGCTATAAGATGTAATGATTTAAAAGCAAGTAACCACACAAAAATCTCCCCATTTCTAAGAAAGTGTGTTTTCCTAATGGCCGTTATTTTTGGTAATTGTTACACAGGGAATCAAATTGGCCTATGTTAAAAGCCTGAATATCCTTCCCAATCCTCGATTTCTTTTCAAATTGACCTTATCCGGTAGGCATTTGCCATGACGCGCGGTATATATCCTGCCTATATGAAGCCCTTATTAAAAAGCTGTAATGCTTTGATTTTATTGATTTTTATATGGGTATCCCCGAGTTGGGCCATATCTATTCCTGGTTTGGAGAGTGAGTTCGATCTCTCTCAGCTTTCCAATGCCGATATAGTTCCTACGGAAGAAGATAAGTCAGAAGCTCATAAATGCCGACTTTTAAGAAGTGTGGCTGAAGATAGATCAAAATTCATATGCGATCGAAGGCAATATTTACTGTTTGGCCCAGATAGTGGCCATGAATATAACGATCGTTCCGCACGTTATGGCAAGCTGAAGATTGCTTCATTTAATCTTCTTCATTTGGGCAACCTAATCACTCCCTATAAACAGCTTGATCTCATCGCCAAGATGATGAATCAGTGGGACATTGTCGCGGCTCTAGAAATGAAGACCATACCTACCACATCAATTATCCATACCCACAACTTGAGAGTTTTAGATCGACTCGAAGAAATTCAAGAAGAACTTAAAGACATCTCTAGAGACTACGAACTGTCTCGAGTTCTAGATAATCAACAACGAAAACGTGAGCTTATAGAAGAGAGAACAAATCAATTTCAATCGTATATTTTTCCGGGCTACATTCAGCTGCTTTTTGCATTGAAAGAATTAGATCCCTCCTGGTCACTAATTATGACAGCAGAAGGTCAGGGACAAGGGCACCATCAAGAGCTCACGGGATTTTATTACCGAGCTAAAAGAGTTAAAAACCTCGCCACCCGAGCCTGCAATGCCGGGCGCTGGGGAGCTTATGCTTGTTTTATGGATATCCCTCGCTCTGAGGAGTCTTTGGTTTCACGTCCTGCTTTTATTGCCGGTTTTCAATCTGGCGCTGACAAATATTCTCTCTATGCCGCTCACACTCGATTCGAGGAACATGAAAACGAGGAAGATGGTGAACAGAGTTACGATTTGGCCAGAGAGGCTCTCGTCGACTTAGCTGAAGAGATTGGCAATGAAGATTTGATTGGCGACATAGAGCGTATGGCAAGGCCTTTTATAAGTCGTTTTTTCGAAGTCACCGTCACGTTGAGGGAAATGCAAAAAAAAGTAAAAATTCTTACAGAAATGAGCGAGGCCAGCAGGGTCTACAGTTTTACACAGGGGTTTCTACCAAGGCATTTGGATCATAACTTTATACTTTTAGGAGATTTTAATCTTCCTACAGATAACTATTTGAAAGATGTATGGACTCAATTTGTAGATCATCTTATGCCCGGCTTCAAAATATACATAGATGGGAAAACCAGCATATCCGCCGAAACTGGACTTTCTGAACCCTATGATCATATCATTGCCAACCCAGAACAGACTACCCATTGCAACTTAGACCAAGAGCATCTCAGCCACAGTCATGATTTAGCTCCTGCAACTTTTGATTTCACTCAAATCATTGAACCCACATCACAGGCCGACATTAGAGAGCGCATCCGGCTGGCCACCAGCCGCAATACCCGTCCCAATATAGTAGATGCTACGTTAAGCATAATGGTGGATTGGGTAAAAGAATGGCGTGGGCTTTCTCAATCAGAATTTGAATTCAAATTGCAAAGCCTCGATCCAGATGAAGCCGAGAGGAGCTTTATAGGACTCACCTATCCTGAGTTTGTAAATTTGGATACGGTTCGAAGAGGGCAAAGAGAGCCTTTGATTGGGGATGAACGCGTCGAAAAAATGGTAGCTGATATGTGGGATAGACTCATCAATATAGAGAATGATAATGAAGCACCTTACCGCTCCATAATACACGGATTCAGTGATCACTTACCCGTTTACATGACATGTGACTAAAGCTCGTCGGAAGCGGCTCTCTCCGAGTCCACCAATTTTGATTTTGCATCCAAGGCCTGCACTTCTTCCGCGATAAAATCTATCACTTCTGAGTTATCAGAGCCCACATCCTCTTTTTCAATAAGAGCATTCACATCTTGTTGTAGTTGCTGCCTTTTCACATTGGCCTTGTTAATCAAGTGATTGAAAGAAATATCTGATTTCCCAAACGCAACACTTGAAAAAGCGACCACAGCAAAGCTTATTATCCATTTCATAGGATCGTTCTCCTTTACCCCCTTAATGAGCAATGCCAATGCCACATTTTCACTCGTAATTACAGTAGGTTAGGGCGTACTCCACCCATCCAAAAGCAGGGCGATTCGCAAATTGAGACACAACTGTGAAATATATAGACAATTCAGTACTAGCTATTGAACTTGCTATATAACGCATTTTCCCGTAATTTCATGCCCATTATGGCAAAGAAGAATCATTACCCAACTCGTCTATTTTTATCAGAAATTCCAGAAGATGGAGCTTTATATACCTATTCAAAAGAATCTGGGGAGCTAAATGACGCTCTGAAGGATCTTATAGGAGACCATCCCTACACAGTTGAGATTCAAATCCAACCTATGGGCGATGTATTCAAACTTACCGGACAAGTTACCACTAAAATGGATCAGATTTGTTCTCGCTGCGCCATTGAGCTTCAGGAGCCCATACATTGTGAATTTGATGAGCTATTAATGGTGGACGATCCTTCACATTACAAAAATGGAAGCCAGTCTCGAGGCCACTACAGCAGCGAATTTAAAGAAAATGAGCCTTTTTGCCACTATGTAAAATCTGATGAGTTTAATGTTGAGGAATTCATTCATGAAATGATTGCCATTAACGAGCCTTTAAGGCCTCTAGGACGTCCTGAATGTGAGATATCCTGTGAAAACTACAATAAAGCTATAGAAAAGGGCTGGATTTCCTCAGAAAATGAGCAAATGTCTCAGGACAGACAAAATCCATTTTCAGCCCTAAAAGGAATGAAATTAAATTCTTGATTTCCTGGGGAATTTCATTAAATTGACCCCTTTGAAAATTGCAAAAGGTGGAATAAATGGCCAGTCCTAAAAGTAAAATTTCTCGTTCAAAAAGAGGTATGCGCCGTGCGCATAATGCACTTAAAGCCCCTACTGTGAATAACTGCAGCAACTGTGGTTCATTAGTACAACCTCATCGTGCATGCCCTTCTTGTGGTTACTATAAAGATCGAGAAGTCCTAACATCACTCGATTAATTTAGAATAAAACGGATTTTACTCGCCTCAGCAGAGCCACACAGCACATCACCCTTCGATGGAGGAAATCATGGCGGATACCTTTTACCAAACCAAAATTTCGGGGACAGGTCACTACCTGCCTCCTAAACTTCTGACAAACAAAGATCTTGAAAAACTTGTTGAAACCACTGATGAGTGGATCACCGAGCGCACTGGAATTAAAGAGCGACATATTGCTGATGAGTCTCAAGCATCTAGTGACCTAGCCTATGAAGCCGCAAAAATTGCCATCAAAGAAGCGGGACTCACTCCCGAAGACATTGACTGCATCATTTTCCCAACTGTGACACCCGATCATGTTATGCCTAGTTCAGCCTGCTTGCTTCAAGAAAAGCTGGGCGCAAAGAATTGTATGGCATTTGATTTAACTGCTGCCTGTAGTGGTTTTATATATGCAATGAGTATTGCTCATTCTTTTATTCAGACCGGTCACTATAAACATGTATTGTGCATTGGCTCTGAAGTACTTAGTAAATTTGTTGATTACACAGACCGTGGGGTTTGTATCCTTTTTGGAGATGGATCTGCTGCCGCAGTTTTATCTAGAGCCGAAGAAGGTGAAGAGTCCAAAATCTATTCAAGACACTGTTATGCAGAAGGCGCGCACGGAAAATTACTTTATTTGCCAATGGGAGGATCCGCCATTCGCCCTAGCCATGAAGCCATCGAGGCCAATCAACATACGGTAGAGATGAATGGTCGAGAAATATTCAGAAATGCTGTGCGCACAATGGGGAAAGCCGCTCAGACCACATTAGAAACTAACGGCATGACTAAAGAAGATGTGGACTGGTTTATTCCTCATCAAGCCAATGCTAGAATTATAGAAGCTGTAGCTAAACACATAGATTTTCCAATGGAAAAAGTCATTGTTGAATTGGCCGACATTGGCAACACTTCTGCCGCAACCATTCCCATTGCCATGGATAGAGCCATTCGCGATGGCAGAATCAAAAGAGGCCAAAACATTTTATTAGCAGCCTTTGGTGGCGGCCTTACCAGTGGTGGACTTCTTTTAAAATACTAAGGAGAATTTCATGATACATGCCGTATTCCCCGGACAAGGCAGTCAGGCTCCCGGGATGGGCGCCTATCTTTACAAAGAATTTGATTTTGTACGCCATCTATTTGAAGAAGCAAGTGATGCTCTATCACAAAATATGAAAAAGCTTCTATTGGATGGAGATGAGAAAGAGCTCGCTCTCACAGAAAACACCCAGCCCGCCCTTCTACTCTGTTCATCGTCGACTTTTTTGGCAGCCAAAAAGCTATTTGATCTACAGATTCACATGGGTAGTGGCCACTCCATTGGCGAATGGGCCGCTCTCGTAGCTGCGGGTGCCATAGAGTTTAGCGATGCCATTAAAGCGGTAAGAGAACGAGGAAAAGCTATGCAGTCAGCGGTTCCCGTCGGGGCCGGAGGAATGATCGCGGCAATGGGACTCACTCCGGAACAGGTCAAAGCCCTTTGTATTTGGGCTGCCACCGAACATCCGGAAGGCGGCGTTTTGGAGCCTGCCAATTTTAATGCTCCCGGACAGATAGTGTTAAGTGGACATAAAAAGCAATGTGATTGGTTGATAGCCAATACAAAAAAAGAAGTTTTTGAAAACCTACCCGCACCACATAATCAGGTTCGCAGACTAAAATTTATTCCCTTAAAAGTCTCAGCACCCTTTCATTGTTCTTTAATGAAACCGGCAGAAGAAACAATGAAACTAATTATAGACGATATGGACTTTGGAGCATGTGATTTTCCCATCATTCAAAATTTGGAAGCCAAATATTATGATACGGTACCGGAAATAAAATCAGCTCTGACTCAACAAATTTCATCTTCAGTGAAATGGGAAGACTGCGTAAAAAGTTTGGCTCATTCTGGAGTCACCGAAGTGGTAGAGTTTGGCCATGGTAAAGTCTTAGGTGGCTTAATTAAGAAAATTTCAGGGGATTTGAATGTTTATCCCACAACAAATTTAGATGAATTCAGACAAATAGAAACTTTAGCGAAATAGGAGAATTTCATGTCCACTCACTCTCTAGAGGGTAAAAAAATCATCGTGACCGGTGGGAGTCGCGGAATTGGAGCTGGCATTGTTAAATATTTAGCCTCTAAAGGAGCAAGTGTTTACTTCTCTTACTCATCCAATAAAGAGTCTGCCGAAGCCCTTTTAAAGGATCTGCCCGGCTCTGGACATCAATGCTTCCAACTCAATATATCTGATAGCGAAAACGTCGAATCTTCCTTTAAACAAATTTTAGGCGAAATGGGGCAAGTGGATGGCCTGGTAAATAATGCCGGAATCACTGCGGATCAGCTTTTAATGCGTATGAAAGAAGATGATTTCAATCGTGTTTTAACCACAAACCTAACAGGTTCATTTTTGTGCATTAAGATGGTTTTAAAGCCAATGATGAAGGCCAGAAAAGGCTCGGTGGTGAATATCACTAGCGTTGTAGGGCAAATGGGAAATGCTGGCCAAGCCAATTATGCCGCCTCAAAGGCAGGAATAGATGGCCTCACCAAATCAGCAGCTTTAGAAGTGGCTTCTAGAAATATTAGGTTCAACTGTGTCGCTCCTGGTTTTATCAACACCGATATGACAGGGGCATTGGATGACAATCAAAAACAGCAGATGTTTGATCGTATCCCTATGGGGCGGATCGGTGATGTTGATGATGTAGCTTCAGCGGTGGCATTTTTACTCGGAGACGAAAGCCATTATATAACGGGGCAAACGATTGCCGTAAATGGCGGCATGTATATGTGATTTGGCAGCGCATTAACAGCGCTAAAGCCGTGTGAAAACTGATTGTTTTCTCTTTTGAAATCGTTAGAATCGAGCTGATTTAATTAAAATTGTTAGGGAGTTATTTATGGAAACGAAAGTTCACAAAATAATTGAAGAACAACTGGGTGTAGAATCTGATCGCGTTAAACCTGAAGCCTCTTTCATCGACGATTTAGGCGCTGACAGCTTAGATATCGTTGAACTTGTTATGGCGATGGAAGAAGAATTTGATTTAGAAATTCCTGACGAAGATGCTGAAAAACTTCGTAAAGTACAAGACGTACTCACCTACCTAAAAGAAAAAGGTAAAGCTTAGTTTATACCTCTTAATCCAAACACCCGGAGGAGTTAATGAGCACATCTGTTTATGAGCGAAAAAGCATTGCCCAACGCAGGGTCGTAGTAACAGGTATGGGCGCGATGTCTCCTCTTGGGTTAGACGCCTCTACAAATTGGGAGTCAGCTCTCAATGGTAAAAGTGGAATTGATAAAATAACCTCTTTGGATTGTTCAAATTTTAACGTCAGTATTGGCGGAGAAATTAAAGGTTTTGATCCGGAAAACTTCATTGATAAAAAAGAAATTAAAAAGATGGATCGATTCATTCAGATCTCCATCGCGGCCACTGATGAAGCCTTGAAAGATTCTGGAATTGAGTTTACTGAGGCCCTTAAAGAAAGAACTGGCTGCATCATCGGTGTAGGTATCGGTGGGCTCATCAGTATCGAAGAGAATCATAAAATTTTGATGGAACGTGGCCCTAGTCGAGTTACACCTTTCTTTATTCCGAAAGTCATAACCAACTTAGCTTCCGGTCAAATTAGCATTAAACACGGTTTAAAAGGTCCAAACTATACCGTTACATCTGCTTGTGCTAGCGGAAACCATAGCATTGGTGATGCTGCTCTTCTCATTCGCAATGGAATGGCAGACGTGATGGTCGCCGGGGGATCTGAGGCCGCCATTTGTAGTATGGCGGTGGTAGGTTTTGGCAATATGCGCGCATTGTCCACGAGAAACAATGAGCCGACGGCCGCTAGTCGCCCTTGGGATGAGGACCGCGATGGCTTTGTTTTAGGTGAGGCCGCAGCCACTCTTATCCTAGAAGACTATGAACATGCCTGTAAAAGAGGGGCTAAAATCTATGCTGAGCTTACTGGTTACGGTATGAGTTCTGATGCTCATCATATGACTACCCCTTCTGAAGGGGGCGTTGGTGCCGCGCAGGCTATGAATCTTAGTTTGCAAGATGCAAATCTTAACCCAGAAGACATTAAGTATATTAATGCCCATGGCACTTCAACTCCAGCTGGAGATATTGTTGAAGCTGATGCAGTAAAGTTGGCATTTAAAGATCATTCTAAAAACATCTGGATGAGCTCTACGAAGAGTATGACGGGCCACACATTGGGTGCTGCTGGTGCACTGGAGAGTTTTTTCACAATTATGAGTGTATATAAAAACTGTGCACCACCGACCATAAATTTGGATAATCCAAGTGAAGGTTGTGATTTAGATTTTATTCCACACACTGCCCGCGAGGGAAATATTGAACATGCTTTAAACAATAGTTTTGGCTTTGGCGGAACCAATGCCTGTCTTATTTTTTCAAAGTGTAAACCCATTTAATGCCATCTATTCAACGGGGAGGAAAAAATGGCTGACGATATTCAACTTGCCATTGCCTCTGATCATGCTGGTTTTGAAGCAAAGCAAACTCTTATGGCTGCTGAGCGTGACAGAAACTGGATTGATTTAGGGCCAAGTAATGACAATTCTGTAGACTATCCGGATTACGCAGATAAAGTGTGCGAACATGTTCTGAAGAACCCTAACACTTTGGGTGTATTGATATGTGGAACAGGTATAGGTATGTCGATTCGCGCCAATAGGTATCCGGGCATCCGGGCAGCCCTATGCACCACGCCTGAAATGGCAATCGCTGCCAGAGAGCATAATGATGCAAACATCCTAGTGCTTGGTGCACGCACGATGAGTCCCGATGAAATACTAGTGATTTTTATAGAATATATGCAATCAGAATTTTTAGGCGATCGCCACGAACGTCGAGTTCAAAAACTAGATAGCCCCGTCAACCTTTAAGGAGTTTTAATGGAATTGATTGATAGTAGCATTAAAGATGAGTTGGTTTTAAAATCACTAAAAAAAGAAGTAGACCGTCAAACCTACGGCTTAGAAATGATTGCCTCCGAAAACTATGCATCAAAGCAAGTTATGGCTGTACAAGGCTCTGTACTTACAAATAAATACGCCGAAGGCTACCCTGGCAAAAGATACTACGGTGGATGCGAATTTGTAGATGAGATTGAGCAACTTGCCATTGATAGAGCCAAAGAGCTGTTTGGATCGGAGCACGCAAATGTGCAGCCCCATTCGGGAAGTCAGGCGAATATGGCTGTGTATCTTGCTGCTATGGAACAAGGAGATACTGTTTTAGGAATGGATCTTTCTAATGGTGGGCACCTTACCCACGGCAGTCCTGTAAACTTCTCTGGTTTACTTTTTAATGCTGTTTCCTACGGAATCGATCCTGAAACCCACCGAATCAATTACGAAACAATTATGAAACAGGCTAAAGAGCATAAACCCAAAATGATTATTGCTGGTTACTCAGCCTACCCTAGAACTCTTGATTTTGCTGAGTTTAGAAAAATAGCCGATGAAGTGGGAGCCCACCTATTTGTGGATATGGCTCACTTTGCCGGCCTTGTGGCAGGCGGAGTTCACCCTAACCCTGTGCCTCATGCCGACTTTGTAACCACCACGACACATAAAACTTTAAGAGGTCCTCGTGGCGGCTTGATTCTGACCAACGAAGCATGGGCCAAAAAGGTAAACTCTAAAATCTTCCCTGGCATCCAAGGAGGACCTTTGGAGCATGCGGTTGGAGCTAAAGCCGTAGCATTTGGCGAAGCCTTAACTCAAGACTTCAAAGATTACTCGCAAAGAGTGGTCGAAAATGCGAAAGCTCTTGCCTCGGCGTTGCTTGATCTGGAATTTGATCTGGTAACAGGTGGAACAGACAATCACCTCATTTTATTGGATCTATCGAACAAGTCGATCACGGGTAAAGATGCTGAAATCGCATTGGATAAAGCGGGAATCACAGTAAATAAAAATACAGTTCCCAATGAAAAGCTAAGTCCTTTTGTGACAAGTGGAATTCGAATAGGAACTCCTGCACTCACAACGCGAGGGATGCAAGCACCAGAAATGCATCAAATTGCAGACTGGATTCATCAAGCCATCACCCATCATGAAAAGGATGCCGAATTAGAATCTATTAAAAAAGAAGTTCGTAAATTGTGCGAACAGTTTCCAATTTACGATCAATAGCCCCAAACTTCCTAGGGCCTTGGTCTTAATAGACAAGGTCCTATTTCGTTAAGAGATTGAAACACTTAAAATAAGAGCATGCGCATCTTTGTCATTACTTTTTTAGCTCTACTTATGTCCGGTTGCGGAACACTTAAAACTCCCCAATTTCGCACCAATAGCTACCGCTCTGCGGGATATAAACATGTAGCTCTTAACCATAAAATGAAAAGAGAACCCAGTGGCGGAATCGGAGCCAGTCATGTTGAATTGTTATGGCCCGTCGCTCGCCCTGATATCAGCCAAAGCTTTGCCCCACCTACCAATAGAAAACATGATGGTATTGATCTTAGAGGGCGAAAAAACACTCCCATTAAAGCCGCTCACAGCGGTGTAGTGGTCTATGCTGGACGTAGATACTCAGGTTATGGAAAAATGATTTTAATAAACAATGGTGCTGATATCTCCACGCTCTATGCTCATCTTAATAAATATGCCGTTAAAACAGGTGATCGAGTTCAGAGAGGACAAGTGATCGGTTATATGGGGCGAACCGGCAGAGCCACTGGAGTTCACTTACATTTTGAAGTCTTAAAAGATAAAATCCCAGTAGACCCCATGGGAATCCTGCCTTAAAAGTTCACCTTTTAGCGCAAGCAATTTGACTGGGTTTATCGCCCTTCAATTTAGTTCTTCCTAGAACCCTAAAATAATCTAAACGATAGGCAGCACCCACCTGAAGGCACTTTTCATACATAGGATGATCTTTCTCAATAACTATCTTAGTGGCGCTAGAATATTCCAATTGATTTAAAGGATTCCATTTTATCTCGCCTAAATAATTATCTTTAAAAAGAGAACGTCCTTCTTTATCAAAAATTTCAAACTCGCCTTTTCCATTTAATACTCCCGAATATATAACCAATTGCGATTGATTGGGCGAAAAGGAGTGTAAGTAAGGCCCCTTACTTGTCAGGCTTCCATTAAAATAGATGATTTTTCTACGTGAGTGATTAACAACAGCGGTCATCCCTCCCCGTGTTTTACCCACCACAGGAAAACTCCACTGACTTATATCCTTATAGATGGCATGAGGAATTCCTTTTGATTTGTACCCTGCCATTTCCGAAAACATCACCCCTTTATCAAAGTAGAACTTTACCGTCTTTCCCGAGACAGTCTTTGTACCCAAGTCTACGATATCGCTCTTAGCATAAAGAATTGAGCAAAATCCCGCGATCAATAAATTAAAAAAGAATAATTTCTTCATTGAAACATTTTAATTTAAGAATTCTTTTTTTGAAAGATCAAATAAATGAGCATGGGCATGTATAGAGCTGGAAAAAAAATAAATACCGCCGCAAACACTCCAATTAAAGTGGCATATAATGGTGAAACATACTGGCTCATTTGAGCTTGAGCCCAATTAAAACTATAGTAAGCAGAAACAATCGCCACCACTAACGAGATGTAGGAGATCACATTTTCAATTTTAGAATTTTTGGAAGTGTTGGATGAATCCGTTTCCATATTCAATTCACCCGTCTAAACTCGACTTTTGTAAGTCCCTCTAGAAAAACAGGTAAGGACTGGAGGTCATAGCCTGTTTCAGTTTGCATATAGTCTCTAGCTTCATCTAAGATCCGCTCCACTTCTTTTGGAGAACGAAGCTCATCAGAAAAAAACTCCATATTTAAATCAAATAGCTCATCTAGTCTCGGATCATCTCTTCTATTATATAGAAACAGGTAAAAAGATAGTTCTCTCTCGGAAATCTTTTCTTCAAAGGGGGAAACTCTCTCATAAGCTTCAGGATCCTTAAATAATTGGAGAGAGAACACATTGTTTTTTCCCACAACATATTCCTCTAAAAACTTCATCATGGGGTGCCAGTTATATATAAAATTAGCTATTAGAAAGAAGTTTAGACTATTTTTTTCGGTGAGTTCCAAGTCGCCCTTCAAAGCCTGCTTCTCAAAATTAAGATCTTCGTCGATCCTCTCAACTTGCCGCTCTAGTTCCTTCACAGCTTCCAACAAAAGAGACTCAAAGAGAGGTTCCGGTTTTAATGTAGTAGTACGGCCGTTTGTGCCATTAGATTCTGATACACTTTGCTTGTTGGAAAATAACGAAACCACATTTTCAGCATTAAAGCTGGTTAAACTTGAGAGTTGGGGGTTCTGCTCAGAATCACTTAGTGTTTCTTTTGCAACTCCACTTTCGATCATCTCCCATATCTTTGCCTCTACAACAAAATGAACTTCAGATGCAACTTCAGACAGACTCATTAAGATTCGATAGACTTCATCAATTTTAATCCATTTTTGTAGCTTCTTTTCTAGTTCTGGATGATGTCTTACTACCCAAAATACGGGGGCAACTGAATCAAGCCGCATTTCGTAGTCGGCTTCGCGCAATTGCTCTGCCTGCTTGGACATTTTCCAATCTCGGTTGGTTGTATTATCAACAACAAGTTTTAAAGGAAATTTTGCACCAAAGAGTGATCCACAGAAATTCGCTGCATAAGCAGATGAGCCCAAAAAACTACAAATACTGAATAGAATTAGACTACACTTCAAAGAAAACCTCTCACTTTTGATACCCAAACCTCCCACAAAGGTGCCAATTTGGGATTCATTTTTTTCAAATAGGAAGAAATTACATTATGATATGTTGAATATGAGTTTATTCCACAACAGGTTCTTATACATCCTGCCTAGTTCTGCACAATCTGTAACCTTGTAGTGAATATGCCTATTTAGAAATAAAAAACCCGATACAAAAGTATCGGGTTTTGAACTTATTAGAATATATTATTTACTAGAGTCCAGCTGACAAGATTAAACCGTAAGAGGTTTCATCTTCATCGAAAAGAACAAATCTTCTATCGCTGTTTAGGTCTCTACTGTGCGAACCATATGCCATTACAGTAAGTGCATCAGAGGCTTTAAAGCTCAAATACAATTCCATGTAACCCAAAGTTCTATCGTTATCATCGTTGTAAGCAAAAGTATCTGGTAATACGTTACCATCTAGATCTTTACCACCATCTCTACGGCGCTGACCATTATTGTATAGCAATTTTCTTAGATAAGTAGAGGTGCTTACTGAAAAAGAATCTGTAATGTCTGTGGATGTATCAAAAGACACAATACCGTCGAAATTATTTTGCCCATCATGATCTCTTGTGTAGCCAATGAAACGGGGGATAAAAAGTGCAGATAAATCAGTCTTTCCGATTTTTCCGATGGGTTTAATTCCATACATACGAAGAGACCACTTACCTGTTTCCTTTGAAGCATCACTAGTAGGCATATAGATACGAACCTGTGCAGAAGCGTCTTCACCCAGAAAGCTTGCTTTGCTATTGCTATATCTCAAAACCCAATCGCCCAATCCAAACTCTTGAGAATCTTTTACTGTTCCACTACGAGTTTCTATATCTCCAGCATCTAGAGCTGTCTTATTACTTTGAGCAGCTTTTGCAAAAGAGGCATCTATGTCCGCCACTTCAAATGATTTCGGAGCAGTTTCAAAAACGGCTCTCAATTGAAGAGACTCTGTCTTATTTAACTTGTGAGTGAATCCCAAGTAGTTGTAACTCGCCACACCACTATTGTCGTTTCTATTAATATCTGCCGCATCAGCATACATTTCAGAATAGAAATTGAGCTTTAAAAGAGGCTCCTTTTTCTTAGCTTCTTCAGTTGTAGTTGATGTTGAGTTCGTCGCTGCGAGTGCGCTGGTAGACAAAAACGCCAAAGACGCCAAAGTCATTGTGATGGATTTCATGATTCCCCCTCTAATCCCTTTTGCGATGTCGTTAATCGATCCCCATTTGCATTTTTGATATTGATTAACTGACACCAGTTCTTAACATATCCCCCAAAGGAGCAATGTTTATACCAAAGTCTAAAGGAATTACAATATCACCCTGAAATTCCTTTAATTTTGAGTACGTGCACCAAATGGCTCGAGCTGGAGCCAATATGACTTTTAAATCTGCTGCTACGAATCAACCATTTGGGGCCACTCAGACCCCAAGCGACCTATTTGACACCGACATAAAAAAAACCGAAGTCACAGAGACTTCGGCTTCAACTACGTTAAGAAGCTTGGCTTCTATCAATATATATTAGAGAGAAATGGCACCAATTATAAAGTAGGTGGTTTCATTCGGGTTGAACATTTGAAATGATTCCGATGAACGGAGATCATATTCTTGAGAAATAAGCCCAATAAGAGTGATGTTATCTGAAACAGGGCTAACAAACTCTAAGTCAAAGTAGGCCCCATCATCGTTCCCGTAAGGAGATTCCCAATCCACGGGATCTTTATCCGGATCAAATTTTTGTCCTGTATTGTAGTTATAATGGGCATGTCCAAGATATGAACTAATGGATAATTTTTCGAAAGCATCGAAAGTGAGTACCATATGGTTCTTCCATTTAAGGGCCCTCTGCCCATCTTGATATTTCGTATAGGCCCACAATCGAGGATTCGTCTCTACAGCAAAACTCCAACGCTTGCTTATGGGCTTTGAAAGTCTACCGTAAAATCGGTATTGAATTTGGCCAATGCGCTGGTTGTATTCTCTAAGGGGTAAATAAAGGCGCATCTGTGTGGACGGTTTCCAGCCACCATTTAGTGCTTCATGCTTCATATTGTACCCAAATACCATATCCCCAATTTCTAAAGACTCATTGGTATAGTAATCGAAATGGAAGTATTGACGAGCCCAAACCCGGGTGTCGGGACTAATCTGATATTTGATGGCTAGATGGTTATCTGAAGAGGTTCTCGCAGAATCACCAATTTCAAGATCGGCTCCTGAAACATAGTTCTCGGTAACAAAACCAAAACTCAAGGGATCTTTAACTTGAGAGGTGGCCTGGGCCTTGGTCGTCGATTTGGAATCCGCCTTGGATTTGCTTTTAGCAGCTAAGGCAGAGTGGGAGAAAACTCCACAAATTGCCAAAATGATTAGTTTTTTTAACATGATTGGGCTCCTTAAATATTACGTAGTCATGTCCATAAAGAGCAAGGAGGATGCCAGATTGAGGACCTTTTCCCTGTCTCGGCACATATCAAAAAGTTACCTATAATTAGGGATTTATTGGTATATTTGATGAACTATGCTAGTTTTTTGCCGCTTTTAGGAATGTATAAATTTTAGGAATGTACAATATTTGTCAGACAACAGAATGGGAATCATGAGCCGCAATAGAATCCTAATGACCACAGCCCTCCCCTACGCCAATGCCTCAATTCATTTGGGACATATTTTTGAGCATGTCCAAGCGGATATTTGGTGCCGCTTTCAAAAGATGAAGGGCAATGAGTGCGTATTTGTATGTGCCGACGACACCCACGGCACTCCTGTTATGATCAGTGCGCAAAATAGAGGTATCACTCCAGAGAAACTCATTGAAGATATCCAAAAAGAGCATTTTGCCGATCTCACGGGATTTGAGGTGGAATATGACAACTACTACACCACCCACTCACAAGAGAGTACTGAATTAGCTCAATCGTTTTTCAAAGCAATGAAAGCCGAAGGCTATATTTCTGAAAAGAAGATTGAACAAGCCTACTGCGAACATGACAAAATGTTTTTGCCAGATCGATTCGTAAAAGGCACCTGCCCCAACTGTGGAGCTGAAGATCAATACGGAGATAACTGTGAAGTCTGTGCGGCCACATACACTCCAGATGAAGTGAAAGATCCATTTTGCGTACTTTGTAAAAATAAACCTATTTCAAAAGAAAGCCTTCATCTGTTCTTTGAACTCAATCATTTTAAAGATTTCTTACAAAACTGGATAGGTGGTCATACCCAGAAAGAAGTTACCAATAAGATGATGGAGTGGTTTGAAGAGGACCTACGGAGTTGGGATATTTCAAGAGATGCTCCCTATTTTGGGATCCCTATTCCCGGCTACGAAGGCAAATATTTTTACGTTTGGCTAGATGCCCCGATCGGATACATTAGTGCCACTAAAAATTGGGCCGATAAAAATAATAAAAATTTTCTGGATTATTGGAAAAACGAAGACTGTGAAATTCACCACTTCATCGGAAAAGACATTACCTATTTTCACACTCTGTTTTGGCCGGCCATGCTTAAAGCCGCCGACTACAATACACCTGAGTTCGTTCATGTTCATGGGTTTATAAATGTAAATGGCGAAAAAATGAGTAAATCTAAAGGCACTTTCATTAATGCGAGAACGTATCTTAATCATGCTGACCCTATGTATCTTCGTTACTATTACGCCAGCAAAACCAGCCCCACCTCCGATGACATTGACTTGAACATGGATGACTTTGTCGGCCGAGTGAATGCCGAACTCATAGGTAAAATCACTAATTTGGCGAGTCGTGGTGTCCAAATGCTTCACAAAAAGTTGGATGGCAAAACTTCCGTGATGGACCCCGATGGTGAAAAAGTATTTAATATCTCCATTGCTGCTCAAGATAGAATTTCAGAATATTTTGACCAGAGAGAGTTTTCCAAAGCCATGCAGGAAATTAGATCCATTGCTGAAGATGCCAACAAATACTTTGATGAAAAAGCTCCATGGAAAACTATTAAGGAGCAACCTGAAGAAACACGTAAAGTACTAACAAGTGTAATTAACATTTATAAAAATATTTTGATCTATCTTAAGCCCGTACTTCCTGAGTATTCCAAAAAAGCGGAGCAGATCCTCAACCTAGGGTCTTTAAGCTGGAGTGATCTGGAAAAAACATTGGTCGAGCATCCCATCAATGAATATGTACACTTAGCGACTCGTATTGATCCAGATCAAGTGAATAAGATGATCGAAGAAGAAAAGAAAAACGCTCCGACAAAACCTGATACCAAAATATCGAAAGGATTACCCTTGATTGAATTTGATGATTTTATGAAAGTAGACCTAAAAACAGCAAAGGTGATTGAGTGCAATGAAGTGGAAGGCGCTGACAAGCTCCTTCAAATCACTGCAGATGTGGGTGATGGTGAGACCAAAAATATTTTTGCCGGAATCAAATCCTCATATAGTCCAGATCAACTCTTAGGAAAAACAGTTGTCATTGTTAACAACCTAAAGCCTAGGAAGATGAAGTTTGGCACCTCTGAAGCTATGATTTTAGCTGTAGATACCGGGAATGGACTTTCAATAGTTGAACCCGAAAAACAGGCTAAGCCTGGGGTACGAGTGAAGTAAATGCAGATTCTGAATTCCATTGAAAATGCATTTAGACTGGGAAAGAGTTTAGAAGCTCGTTGGCCAGTTGAAAGGGACTCTGCTCTTTCTAATGAGTTTCATGCAATGGTTTCAGACATCTCTCAAAATAAAAGATCAAAAGAATTTTACCTAGATCGACTTAATCAACAGCTCGATGGAAACTGGGGACGGGAACAGCTGGTATCTATTAATGTCGCACTAGAAAGAGCTATGAACTCAGATACGGCTGAACATTCTTTCCTAGTGGACCATAAAGATCATCTAGATAGAGAAAGAACCACCTTTCCTCTCACCTTTGTTCTGCACAATATTCGCTCTTCTTTTAATGTAGGTTCTGTATTTAGAACGGCTGAGGCTATGGGTGCTGAAAAAATTGTTCTTAGTGGTTATACAAGCACTCCTGAAAATCAAAAGACTAAAAAAACAACTATGAATGCCCATGAGTACATTCCATGGACTCAACAAAATGATATTCAATCCGTTATTACAGCCTATAGAGAGCAAAACTATAAAATTTATGCCTTGGAAACTGCGGAGCCTAACATTCCCATTTCGGAAGGCAATCTCACTGGAAATACATTAGTAATCTTAGGTAATGAACGCTTTGGACTCGATGATTCCGTATTAACTCAATGTGATGCTGTGATTCGAATCCCTTTAATGGGAGTTAAAAACTCCTTAAACGTAGCCAATGCGGCTTCCATGGTGATGTATGAGTATGTCAGACGAGTCCTTTAATATAGTACCTATTGGTTATTTTCACTGTGATTCGCAGTACCCTGCTGAAGTCCCCCGCCAACCCAGTTGGGGCAACAACAAGGGGTATATTGAGATCAAGCCCGAGTTCCAAGATAAGCGCCTTTGGCATCAATTAGATGGATTTTCTCATATCTGGGTTCAATTTATTTTTCACAAAAACACCCATTGGAAGCCAATGACCCAGCCTCCTTATTTTGAAGCTGAAAAAGTCGGTACATGGGCCAGCCGGTCACCCTATCGCCCCAACCGTTTAGGTATGAGTTGCCTTCCTTTACTTAAAATCAATAATAATAAGATTTTCGTAGAACAACATGATTTGCTAAATGGAACGCCTATCATTGATATAAAACCTTATGTTACCCAAACGGATGCCTTTCCGGATGCTAGAATGGGTTGGCTACAAAATATGGATCGAGAGCAATACGATGTTAGAATTCAACCCAGTGCCACGGCAAAGCTCACATGGTTGAAGCAAAACTCTTCTATTGATTTTGCTGGATTTATCCATACTCAACTCTCCCATCAACCCGATGATGTGAGATACAAACGAATAAAAAAATGTGTTGAAAATGAAAACCTTGTTATTAGTCACCGAACATGGAGAATCGAGTATCAAATTCAAGATAGGAAGGTAGAAATTTTAGATATCTCCTCGGGATATACTTCTCAACAACTCTCGGAACAGGAAGATCCAATCGGAGACAAGGATTTACATCGGAAGTTTTTACAAGCTGAACTCTAAAAAGCCATTCATTTAAGGGTAAGACGCCCTACTATAAGCATACCTTATGTCTCCCACTTCCATATAATTCTAAGGGCTGTAATTTTTAGATGAGGAACATTAAATATGGCTCACCGTGCAAAAATTCGATAAAACGTCCCCACTATGAAAGCAAATAATTTGTCTCTAAAGAATCGGAATGATCGGAATCGGCTTAAACGCTAATTCACCGATCCTATGAAATATTTTTCGATTCCATTCAAAATCAAAGAGAGAGACAAATGAGCCATCAAATCCTAGAGAGAATAAAAACTGTAGCAGCCATCGTAACCTGGTTATTATTTTTTCTAACCAGCTCGTTCACCTGGGCACAGCCCATGGCATGCATCTCTCTGTTTACCAACACCCATTCTTTAAATTTTGACTCAAGCACTCTTGAACCCAACACCCCCTCCGCCATCGAAGGACGTATCCAGTCCCTCCAAAAAGAAATAAAAGACGACCCTACAGTCTATTCGAATTTAGAAGTCATTCCAGATAGTCAGCTACAAACCCTGAGAGTCAAAGCAATCTCTTCGGAATTTGCCGCCGACACAGGCCTACGCCCCGGTACGGAAGCATTCCTTCTCTTTATGCCTGGAATCGGTGGTGAAAATAGCTATCTCACCTCCGTCTTAAGCAGCATAGGCTCCTACAATAAAAACAAACTCTCATCCACATTGAAAAAAGTGAACCAAAAGGGATTGTTAGTAAAAACCACAGCCGAAGGATTAGAGCTTCCTGGACGTACAGGAGCTATTGATCCCAACCAAGTGGCTACGATAAAAGACTTTGTGGCATGGTATGAAGCCATTCTCTTGCAAATCAAGAGTGAAATCGGACCAGACACTCCTATCGTTCTTGTAGGGCGAAGTGGATCCGGATCCTTTTCATGGATCGTTCAAAGTATGCTCAACAAAAAGTATGGAAAAGGATTTGTTGGGGGATCTGTTGCCATTAACCCCGTTCTGACGGATACACGCACACTACCCGACTCTGAAAAGGCTTTGGAAATGAGTGACGCTCAATCCACTGATCACTCCTTTGTTTTTAAGGAACTCGACCGCTGGTCTTATGCGCTGTATTGGGAAGCCGCTCGTTCTAAAGAAATATTAGATTTAGCTAATGACGGAAATTTTATGCTGGTCATGCTATCTAAGGGCGATGATCAAATCCTCAAGTCTGAGGTGGGTATCTATAAAGATATTGCTAAAACTAATGAAAATTTTGTCCTCAGAGAGTTCGATACCGACAAACATGATATTATACGCTTTGCCAGTGATAACGTAAGACTAGAGGCCAATTTGGAGCTATTCTCCTTTTTGGGACGGGTAATTGAAGGTAATTAATGATCGAACACCGGTGGATGATTGTTTTAGTTCTTATACTGAGTTCTCAGGCTCAAGCCGCCAAAGTCCTGCATGGCTCATGCATTGCTCTATTCCAACGCCAAGAAATTATAGATTATGGCCGTAAACTGTACCGCCTCACTGAAGAGGGTTATGATCGAAACAAATTTGAGCCTAATACAGAGGAATTCATTCGTAGTGTGAGAATTCCTGAGCTGAAAAAGAACGCCAAACAGAACGGTGATTCAACTGATGCTTTTTATGAAGCCTTTGGAGGTAAAGATAAATTTCTCCATTTGGGAGTGAATCGAGAACTAACCCATGGGAAAAGAATCCGCGAAGATTCGGAAGCTGTTTTTGTATTTATGCCAGGACAAGGTGGAGAAAACAGCAACGTAAATTCTGTTCTTCGGATTGTGAGTGCTATAAATTCTAGAAAAGTGAATTATAAGCGAAGTGTTCATGGAAAAATAAGAGAACGCATCAATAAGAATGGTGAAAGAATACCTCTTCGATACGAAAAAGACCCCAATGACCCTAGCAAAAAAATATCCATTTATTCAGAACCTCTATTTAAAGATGAAAATGGAAAAGATGTTTACGCCGTAGATCCTAAGAACGGTGAGCCATTGATTTACTTTAATGCCACAGCTGAAGCCATAGAAATGCCTGGTCGAGCGGGAGCTAAATCGACTTGGGAATTAGAAACCTTTGAACAGACTTTGGAATACTATGCCTCCTATTTTAAAGCTCTAAAAGAAGATGCGGGTGACCTCCCCATATTCTTAGTGGGTAGAAGTTCATCCGCGATGATGGCAGCGGTTTTTCAAATGGAAATCAATCGGATGCTGGGATATGAAGTCATCAGTGCATCTGCATCAATAAGCCCCATGTATCCCTCCAAAGAAACACTTCCCCATAATAAGTATTCTACCTCTGTATATGACAAAAAGCTCTATGAAGAATTCGGCCCAAATGTCATTAATGAAGAAATTTATAAATGGGCTTTTAAATCTCACGAGGAAATAGACCAGATGGGCATCACGTCTAGTATGAGTGACCCCAAAGAGCCTTCCAAAATGTTGTTTATGAGTGCTACGCGTGATCCCGAAGTCACTGATATTGATAGAGTGTATTTAAATGATGTGGCCAACTCTTCGCCACTTAAAAAACACGTGGCCTTTAAAGATAAGGAAGACCATGACATCCTTCAGACTGAGGACACCCAACTGCGAGCGCAAGCCTATTACGCTCTCTACAGCTACCTTCGTCAGTTTATAAAATCCGGTGAAGACTAATTGGCCTGTTGGCTTCTGAGTTCTTGATTTTCAGCGTCCAATTTTCTGATAATCTCTACCAAACTAGGTATTTGAGCGGCTAATGTTAAGCACATTTCTACGCGCTTTTGATCCACTTTGATTTGACCGTCATCCGATGTTTGCATTTTTATAGACTGCAAAAACTCCTCAACGTTGGGTCCTATGATTTTAGCCTGTTCTACTGTTAGTGGCTGTGGGTCTAGTATATGTTCCATTTGTTATTCCTCTGAAAACGTAGTTTCATCGTTATAGGATCATGCCTACCAATTACCAGTAACTTGTGCAACTGCGTCAATAGGTCATCATGAAATTATAACATGAATGGAGGGTTGATTTATTGCCGCTCCGGTGGCAATTTTAGCCTCTCACACCTATAGACTCGTAGCTCAGTTGGTTAGAGCGCCACCTTGACATGGTGGAGGTCGCCGGTTCAAATCCAGTCGAGTCTACCAATTTCATCGGGGTGCCATTGTCCCAGCTTAGTTCAAACAACAAAATTGTCTTTTTTGACGGGGTTTGCAATCTATGCAATGGGTCCGTTGATTTTCTCATCAGGAAGGATAACAGGAGAATCCTTAAATATAGCCCATTGCAGGGAAAAGAAATTAAAAAGCACAACGTCTCTCTGAATCAAGAAGATCTGAACACGCTGTACTACTACGATGGGCAACATCTCTTAGAAAAATCTGCGGCATGGACAGAGCTTTTAAAGGTTATAGGTGGCCCATGGAAAGCCATAGGAATTCTATGCTCCTTGCTCCCTAAAACACTTTTAGACTGGCTGTATGATAGAGTGGCTACATCCAGATACGCTATATTTGGAAAGCGCGAGACCTGCCGCCTACCCACTCCAGAAGAGCGAGAACTCTTCCTAGATTGATTTTCTAAAGAAGCCCCTGGCACACCTAATAGCTGCCAATTTAGGCAACAATCAGAGTAATTTTTTCTACTTCCTTTTCCCCAAATGAACTGAGCCGAAATAGAGTCAATGTCAGGTTGGCCCTGGCATTGCTTTGGTTATTGTCGAATAAAAAAGGGAGTGCCCCATGAATAAATTTATTTTAATTTTCGCATGTTTTTCTCTGCTAAGCCTTGTGGGTTGCGGAGACGAAGGCGGCGGAGTGAAATACAAAGAAAAAAGAACCCCCCCTACCTCAACTCAACCGGATGCTGCAAACGTCGACTCCGATGGAGATGGCCTTACTGATATAGAAGAAGTGGAATCGGGAACAGACCCATTGAATCCAGATACAGATGGGGGTGGAATTAACGATGGCGATGAATTAAAAAATGGTACTAATGGAAAAAGTGATCCTGCAGACGACCTTCTCGCTGAGGTGATCTCCATCACCCTTCCCGACCTAGAATTCGAGTTTGATTCCGACACTCTCACTCCTGAGTCCCAAACCAAAATGAATGGTGTCATTGCGATGATCCAATCCATGGGAGAGATAAACAAAATCGTAGTCACTGGTCATACCGACTCTAGAGGATCTGATGAATACAATTTGAACCTCAGTTTGGATAGAGCCGAAGCGATAAAGTCCATTCTGGTAACAGATCTACCAATAGACGAAAAGAGAGTTGAATCTATAGGCGAAGGAGAATTCCAACCCATTGCTGAAAACGATACAGACGAGGGAAGACAGAGAAATCGCAGGGTAGAAATAGACATTGAAACTAAAAGAAAATAGGTTATCTTCACGCTTCCATTTATGAAAGGCCTTCTAGCTATGTCGCGTATGCTTTTAATGACAGTTTTCTCTCTATTTTTATTCAGTGGCTCCGCCGGCTTCGCAACAATCATTGATGTAAAACCTCATTATCCAGTAATTTGTAGTGACTTTGATGGCACCGTAGATAAAATTTTAGCTCCTAGAATAATTGAAACTGATTCAGGCAGAATCGTTGTCGGTTTCTATACCGTACAAGGTATCTGTAGAAAAGGGATGTTCTCTCCTAATCTCCTAAAACAAAATTTCCATATTAATCTTTGGGAGGAAGGTAAAATTTCATGGCCTTTTAATGATCTGGTGGAAAACGTTAATTATACGACCTTTGGCGAAAACCTTATTTTCGTTGAACTGTCTTTCTCCCCGGAAAGACTGTTTAAATCGAATCCAGAGAGAGCTGATCTAGTTTTCACGCTTTACCACTACAATGGTAATGAAAAGCCAGAACATGGACCTGAAAATATATGGAGTCTTGTTCTGCTCCGAGAAAATATGGAGCTAGATTTTTCAATAACCAAGGCTAATTAGAAAAATATTTTTTGTAAACATCTTCTCCGGATTCAATATTTCGCAAGAGTTCGTCTTCGGAAATTTTGCGGACCTCGGTTTCTTTAGGTGCGGAATCCTGTAAGTCACGGACCACAACCGAATTTATTTCATCAACCGAGGCCGTCTTTGTTGCTAGCTTTTCCATCTTTTTAAACTGTTCCGGATCTTCTACTTTGATGTCGTCTAGAATGACTTGGATGGCTTTCTTTTCCAGTTTTTGTATTTCATCTTTTTCGTTTGATGGCACTTGATCCAGGGACTCTTTATCATTTGTCACGTTAGACGTAGATTGAATATCCGTTAACTTTTCTTTCGATAAAATTGTTATCTGAATTGGCTTCTCAAACCCAGCAATGGCACCTATTTTCTGAGAATCCACTCGCCCTTTAGTTTGGCCTTTAGTTGGCAGCTCATCCGGGATATCCTCCGCAGATGATATGACATTCTTCACAATTGCGGTGTACCCCTTTTTAAGTAAACGAGTCGCTCTCACAGACGACTTCTCCCCCGTATTAACCGCAACTTTACCTCTCAGTACTGAGAGCTGTGTTTGATCAATGGCCGGATTATATTTTACGTAAAAGTCAGTACCTCGAACCCCAGCCACAGCTGTTTTAGTTTTTACTTTAAGATTATTCCTCGGACCATTTTTAGAAACAATGGCTCTTACTTTCCCGTAAAAAATATTTAACAACTGACCCTCTTCTTTATTACCCCCTTTAATTTTACTTAAAAGAGTACGCATGATTACAGCGGTACCTGGTCCAATAATAACTGAGTCCCCATTTGAAAAAGTAATTTTAGCTTTTGCTTGGGATCCTGTTTTAAACACTTGATTTGAATGAACCTTTTTACCTATACGGGCCTTTCGTATTGTATAGTAGCGTCCCTCGAACTTCACAACAGGCTTAGGTCCATTTGCTTTTGACCGAGGTTTAACAAAAATCTCTGCTGCTCCATTTAGCATAGTAATTGTTGCAGAAAACTGGGAAGCCCAAACCGGTTGAACTAAAAAGAGAGTGAAAAAATAACCGATGAGTCTTATAGACATAATGCATTTCCCTTATTAAAATTTTAGTTATACGCATTATATGGAAATCAATACATCTATGACAACAAGGAACTCGAAATGAAACGAACACTTCTCTTTAGTTTTGTTTTTCTATTTTCCACTTTTTCCTTCGCTGAACCTCTGAAACTCAATTATCCAGAGCTTATGGTAACTCCTAGAGCGAGTGAACGATTAAAACTTGAATCCATCAAAGAGACCTCGGAGTCTGGACGTTGGTATAAAGAACATACGCCTATTCAAGCTTCAGCCTTGCTTTCTATATTCTCTGGAACTTTAGCTAAAGCAAATGTTTCCGATTTTGACTCCAACGAATGGTCTTCAGTAAGTGATTATGAGAAAGACAAAAAGGAGTTTAAGCAGGGTGCTGATTTGTTGCTATTCAACGGATTGACTTGGCTTGGTATTACCACTTACATGGCATACTCCTACAAACCTTTCTCTCAAGGTCTGTCAGAAACGAATCGCCTTCCCAGCCAATCAAAAAGACAGCAACTCACCAAAGAGCGTATCGCTGAAGAAAAGCTCTATGATGCCTATATCGTAGGTCAGAGGATGGCATGGACCTATGCTGTCTTGAACACTCTTCTTGCCGTTAACATCATGGATTTTGCTGGAAAAGGTGACAACAGCGAATTGAAGACGGGGCTGGCATTAACAGCCGCCAGCTCTTTTTTGCCATTATTTTTTAGATATAGAAGTTATGATGTCTATCAACAACACCAAATCTATAAGAAAAAAATCTATGGCCCCGTTGCCAGCGCAACATTAATTCCTACAAGGAATGCATTGGTACCAGGGATTGGAATTACAGGAACCTTTTAATTTTCCTGGTTTGCGGGAATACGTTGCTTAGTACGCTGACTCAAAGTTTTAGCTAGCTGTAAGGCACTTTCTTTATCAAGACCCAGTCCCTCCTGTTTAACAGCATATTTATATGCAGCTATATAGTCATCCGCAGCAAGAGGATGAATTTTGACTAGCTCCTCGGCAAACTGCAGTGCAAACGAAGTGGATTGCTCAGGACCATCCTTGGACTTAAGGAAACGAAACACCCGTACGAAAGATGGATATACAGCAGCTTCTTTATTCTCACCGTAGTTCGTCATCCTTAGAGAAAAGTCTGCACAGGTGGGAATCGATAGCCCTAAAGACTCTTTGTCCAAACAGAACTCAACAAATTGATCGAAATCCTTTTTTGCCTTCTTACTAGAACCAGCGTAACGAAGAGATAATTCTGTAGCCAACTGAACAGAGGATTGAGTATCTAAATCAAGATAGTTTTTTAAATAAGATTTCTGAAACACCTGGAAAAATGTTTCAGCTTTTTCATCCGTAGTATTAGCTAGAGAGATGGATATTGAAATTGCATCTTCCATATAAAGACCCACTTTCATCATCACCTTCATAGATTTAATAAATCGAGCCGCAGAACCTTTACAACCTAAAGATGCTTTTTTTGAGGTAGATTTGGCCCAATTGGACTCATAGAAATCTTGCTTCTTGAGAAATTCATTGATCACAATAAATTCTTTTGCTGTCTCACAATAATCTGATGCCATTGATTCGGATAAATTCCGTTGGACAGATTTCGAATCCCTCTCCGCTGTTTGGCAGCCACCAATGACCACTAGAAATAAAATTAGAACGAATCTCAAAACTTACCCCAGTCTGAATGATACAAACTGTATATCGGTATTCTATAGATAAAGTTTGGGTCCAGAAACTTTGAAACAACTCATAAATCTAGAAAAGAACTAATAGAGCTCGACACGATCATTTTCTGAAAAACCAGAACCAGAATGAACCACGGTAATTGAACCGTCCTTACCGAAATAACTTACGACCTCTAACGTCCCCTTCATTCGTCCAGGAGCATACCCTAAGAACAGTCCTCTCTCAGGATCGAATATTTCCTCACCAGGCTCTGTGACTTTTAAAATATCACCCACCTGTAAACCGGATAGCCTACCTGCATTTATAAACACACGATCTCCCGATACCATTGCAATACGCCCTTCCCAGTCAATCTTATCCACTGTCCGCACGACATTGCCAATGGCGCTATAGAATGCCTTTAAAACGGATTTATTGACTAACATAGGGTCTTGCTCAAGCTGTCTATCTGAGTAGGAATGTTCTGCAAATCGAGTTGTGGAAGACTCGATACTTGCCGACCTCTCCTCATTCATTAGAACTTTCCCATTTTTTGAAGCAGCCAACCTTATTCGAACTCGAGTTTCCACCTGAGCTTTGATCTCTCGAAACAAACCCACCTGATCACCAATACGCTTTGCCCGAACTTCCATAATCTTCCCCTCTAATACCGAGGAGATACCAAGTCCATGAGCCACTTTCGCTATTTTCTCTATATCATATTCATTCGATTCATTGAGAAACTTTGCTAAATCGGTTGGAAAATCGTTATTGTTAATAACGACAAACTCATTTGTTCTTAATAATTCGCGTACGACTGATCGCCGAGCGAGTTCTTTTACGTGATTATTCCGGGTCAGCTTCTCATCTAAAAAAGGTAGTACCATTATACGCTTTTTTAGCTTCTCTCCGGGCCTCGCCTGATAAGGTACTGGCACAGTACTCACAGGAGCCTTAGCCAACTGAACCGAACCACTACGCTTAGGACTTGCTAGCCCGCAACCCACCAATGTGAACAAAAGAGTTAATACTAAGACATGCTGCATGTCTTTATTTTATCAACACCTTGGTATTTTAAAAATGAGTGTTGGACCATTAAAAGACCTTAGTCTTGTTTAATTCGCTGATTTAACCTCGAACGACACCTGTGCTGCATTCACTTCATCCAAAGTCAGATGAAGAGGACTAAGATCTACATTTTGAATAATCTTGGCCAATTGCTGTGGCTCTCTCGAGGTATCCACCTCAAAGGTCACCGCTCCAGGTTCAAAGAGTCTTTCTCTAATAGCGCGTATATCACCAATACGGCTCAAACGTTCCTTTACAAGCTCCATCTGCCCATAAGGCAATTGTCCCTGTAGGGTAACTTTAACTAAACTGCTTCCAAAGGTTCCTTTTTGCCAGGAATTAAAGACCTGCGAAGACAAATCTTTAGCAACACTGTTAACTTCTAGATCCCACTTCTTATTTACGACTAGATTGAAAGCACCACTATCCGTTTCAAACTTCCTACTCACTTCACCGATCACTCTACCGTTCACGGATTGATAAGCCACAAGTTTTACATCTAAAATATAATTATTCGAAAACGTACCTCGACTTTGCGCTTCAACCTTTCCTTTAATAACTATAGGAGCAGAAAAGTAGTCTCCCAAAAAAAGTAAATCCGAATTATTAATTCTACTATTAGAAAAGCTCTCCGGAATAAGCATTTTTAACGAAGATCCAATCGGCTCAATTCCATAAAAACCTTTGACGGATAATTCTTTGCGAAAAGCATCATGCAAACTTTTTGTGACAGAAATCCCCAATGGTGAAGAACCTATCAAATCATCGGTCCACCAAGAATAAGCCTCCGAGTTAACTTTATCGGACCAGCTAATAAATGGGAGTACCTTCGAAGGCCCTTCCATCTCGTAGAGCAATCCGTTTTGCAATAATATACTCTTTAAACTGTCCAACTCCACTTCAAGTCGAAAATTCATTTTATATTCATTTTCAACTTTCTCGATATCTTCACCTTTAATTTTCAAAATATATTTACCAGATTCTTTAATGACGAAATTTTTAATCAATTGTATGTTTCGAGACGTCTTCTCTTCACCAATCATTTGACGAATAAAATCCAAAGAAGTCTCCTCAACAGCCTTATCCATTATTTCTTTTCTTGAAGCTGCTCTTGTCTTGTTCCCAGAACTCCCCTCATAAACAACTTCGGCTATATTTGCCGCTTCAGCAAATGGATACATTAAACTTAAGGTCATTAAAACTAGTATGTATTTCATTGTTGCTCTCATTTAAGCCATCCTCTTATGCATCTTATATGTTTATCTCAGCAGAGTTACAAAATCAGCTGTTCCAAACTCCGTCTGAATCGATTCGAAAAAATCACTTACAGGATTCACTCCGCGTTCGCCCCCAAGCTCCATAGCCACAGACTTATTTATATCACTCAGCTGTACATTAAAGCTAGTCGTCGTTTTTCCCGGATACTTATCGATGACCTTCTTTATCAAATCCACTTTCTCGGCATCTGTTTCAGTTAATGTGAAAATGAGTTTTCTTGACTTCACCAATTGATCATTGAGAGCCATTACATCCTCAACTAGGATTTTAGCTGACTCTTTTTCCTCAGTGACTTCAACAGTACCAGATACGATGATGACACCCTCACCTTTTAAAATCAATTCTGACTCAGAATAGACATCCGGAAAAACAATAAGCTCCACCGTCCCTGACAAGTCCTCTAATTGACCGAAGCACATACGAGTCCCCTTCTTGGTGATAACTTCGCGTAATGAGGAAACCAAGCCTACAACTTGTACTTTTGCTTTATTTTCTTTCTTAACTAAATTTTCAACGCTTCCAGTAGTCCAAATTTTAGTGAGGTGTTCAATTCCCGCCAAGGGATGATCACTCAAATAGAAGCCCAAAACACTTTTTTCATGCTCCAGAGCCAAAGACCTTGGCCACGGCTCACACTTCTCCAGTACAACTTTCTCCTCATCCTGAACCTCTTGATCTATACTAAACAGACTCACCTGCCCCACTTCTCGGTCTCTTTTAATTTGCTCAGCACGATCAATAAACTTGCTATACCCTTGTAATAACTCAGCACGATTGGCACCAAACCCATCAAACGCACCGGCCTTAATAAGACACTCAACGGTTTTTTTATTTACTTTCCTCAAGTCCACTTTTTCGAAAAACTGTTCAATGGATTCAAACTTCTTATTTTCAAGGCTTTCTCGAGTTTCTATAATACTTTCCACAGCACTCTGACCGACTCCCTTGATAGCCCCAAGGGAGAAGAAGATACTTCGATCCTCAACAGAAAATTTATAGTCAGAATGGTTAATATGGGGCGGATGAACTTCAATATTATGTTTCTGAGCATCTTTGACATACTTTACCACTTTATCCGTATCGCTCATTTCCGTGGACAATAATGCGGCATAGAATTCAACAGGATAGTAATGCTTTAACCAAGCTGTTTGAGCAGAAATCACACAATAGGCTGCGGCATGGGATTTGTTAAAACCATACTTAGCAAATTCAGCCATAGTATCAAAAAGCTTTTCAGCTTTAACCTTATCATATCCATTCTTTTCAGCACCTTCCATAAAGCGCTTTTTCTGCTTCTCCATCTCCTCGGCAATTTTCTTACCCATAGCTCGACGTAGAATATCGGCCTCACCCAGGGAGTAGGATGCAATTTTTGAGGCTATCAGCTGAACATGCTCCTGATAGACCACAATTCCATAGGTTTCCTTTAAAATGGGTTCTAGCTCGTCAAAAAGATATTCAACTTTCTTTTTTCCATGCTTCCGATCAAGGTAGTCGGGAATCATTGCCATAGGACCCGGCCGATACAATGCGTTCATCGCAATAATATCTTCAAAGCAATCCGGCTTGGCCTTAATACACATATCGGTAATTCCGTCGCCTTCAAACTGGAAAACCCCATTAGTGTCACCACTGCTGATGGTTTCATAAATTCCAGAATCCTCCAGAGAAATATCTGTCGTTGCTACGTCTTTGTCTTGATTGACTTTAATCAGACGAAGAGCTTCGTTAATGTGAGTCAGTGTTTTAAGACCCAAGAAATCAAATTTAATCAGGCCCACCTTTTCGGCGTGCTTCATATCAAACTGCACAACCCGTTCGCCAGCGGCACCACGAGACAACGGTGAAATTTTCGATATATCCCCATCGGCAATCACGACTCCGGCTGCGTGAATTCCAGCATGTCGAGTAAGGCCTTCGATCTTACGAGCTAAATCCATTAAAGTCTGAACTTTAGAGTCCTGCTCCATGAGTTCTCGAATTCGAGGCTCTGTTTTAATCGCCTCATCTATACTAATTCCTAATACATCAGGCATAAGCTTGGAGACTCTATCCACATCCGCATAAGTCATTCCCATGACTCGCCCAACATCTCTTATTGCAGCTCTTGCTTGCAACTTTCCGTAAGTAATGATCTGGGAAACTGAGTTCTCTCCATACTTTTCACTCACATAACTGATAACGTCCTGACGTCCCTCTTGACAGAAATCGATATCAAAATCCGGCATACTGACACGTTCTGGATTCAAGAAACGTTCAAAAATTAAATTGTAGGGCATAGGATCTAGGTCAGTGATTTTCAAACAGTAGGCAACAAGTGATCCAGCACCGGATCCACGACCTGGGCCCACAGGAATCCCGTGATCCTTAGACCAGTTGATAAAATCTTGTACTATAAGAAAATATCCACTGAACCCCATGTTATCTATAACACCGAGCTCATAATCCAATCGATCCTTATACTGTTGCACCTGTTCTTCTGACAGAATCTTCCCTACGGACTCGAACTCTTCAATACGATGATCCAACCCTTCAAATACCAATCTTCGGGTTTCATCTTTTAAAGATGCTCCCTCCTGCGTTGGAAAAGTGGGTAAATGATAAATCGGTTTCCCCTGATCATCTTTGAGTTCAAACTCTAAACGACATCTTTCAGCAACCTCTAAAGTTCGATCGCAGTATTCAGGCTTATCACTAAAAAGCCGCCTCATCTCTTCTGGAGATTTGAAATAAAACTCATTAGAACCCAAACGGAAGCGACTTTCATCCTGCAAGGTTTTGTTCGTCCCAATACAAACCAAAACTTCTTGGGCAATTTGGTCACCTTGTTTGAAGTAATGCACATCATTTGCAGCAACAATTGGGACATTTGAAATTTGACTCACTTCTTCAAGAAATGGATTCACTTCATCCCACTCTTTTAAGCCAGTCCTATTCGTCTCCAGATAAAGTCGGTCCGAATATATACCCTTTAAATCCTGAACAGCACTAAGGGCATCTTCTTTACTTTTATTATTAAAGGTCCAAGGCACTACTCCAAGTTTTGATCCGGTAAGACAGATCAAATCCTGGGAATGTTCTCTCAACAATTCATAGTCCACACGAGGAACATAATAGAATCCCTCTAAAAACCCACGAGATGAAATTTGACAAAGATTTTGGTAACCATTTAGATTTTGTGCCAGCAATACCAATTTTAAGTTGGGCTGCTTACTCGTCATCTCCGCGCCTTTTATGTGACGTCCTTCAGGTGCAATGTAAACTTCCAATCCTAATATAGGATTTATGCCGGCATCCTTACAGGCGAAATAGTGCTGAATAGCACCAAACATATTACCGTAATCTGTTAATGCTAAAGCTGGCATACCCCATTCCTGGGCCTGCTTCGCCATACTTTTAATACGACAGGAAGACATTAACAGCGAATATTCTGAATGGGTGTGCAGATGCACGAAACTCAAGGAACCCCCCAATGAAAGACAACTATTATGTTACATCAAGACCTAACATTTTAGACGATTGAAGGTACAATGTCCTGGAGGAAATTCCGCTAAGTCATGATATCGTCGCGATGCGCTAATCCTTGGCGTCAGATCCAACGAGCACTTTTTCACCACAATAGAATTCCTCTAGCTGCCCTGAGTTTTTATCAAAAACAGCTCGAGTGACGACTTCCATCATGGGGTTGGTCTCGAAGATATACTCCAACTTTAGATCCTCTCTCTGGCGACTTTCTACTGGAGCTCCAAATAAGCTTTGTAGTTCTAGCGGAGAGGTTTTTAATGATACTTTCTGACACTTTTCCTTATAGGTAAGGCTTTTGTTTTTATAATAAATAAGAGTCACTAGAACGCCGACGGCTCCCAAATAGTACATTATCAATTTGAAAGAAAGTTTCATAAATTATGCACTATTCCCACTCAATGGTCCCAGGAGGCTTACTCGTAATATCATAGACCACACGATTGATCGCCTTCACTTCATTTGTTATCCGATTACTTACCGTTTTTAAAAACGAAGGTGAAAACTCAAACCAATCCGCCGTCATTCCATCTTGGCTAGTTACAGCTCTTAAAGCCAGTGTTTTTGAATACGTTCTATTATCGCCTTGTACTCCAACCGTACGGACGGGCAAAAGCACAGCAAAGGCCTGCCAAATATCATCATAGATATCATGTTTCACTAATTCATCTCTGAATATATAATCCGCTTCTTGAAGAATCTTGATATCTTCCTCAGTAATTGGCCCGATAATACGAATCGCGAGTCCTGGTCCTGGGAAAGGATGCCTCCACAACAATCTACCCGGAATCCCCAGGGTCTCTCCTAAAGCTCTAACCTCATCTTTAAATAGTAACCGCAAAGGCTCGACTAATTTTAAATTTAAATCCTCTGGCAGCCCCCCCACATTATGATGGGACTTTATGGTAACACTTGAGCCATGAATGGAAACGCTCTCAATCACATCAGGATAAAGGGTCCCCTGCGCCAAATAGTGAATTTTTATTTTTTCTTCTTTTTCAATTTTCCATATAGAATCTTTGAATACTTCGATAAATTGCTTACCGATGATTTTCCTTTTTTTCTCAGGGTCAGAAACGTTTTTGAGCTCATGAAGAAATTTTTCCGAAGCATCCACACCCCGAACATTCAAACCTAAGTCTTCATAGTTCTTCATGACTTCTTCAAACTCGTTTTTCCTGAGCAATCCATTATTAACGAAAACGCAATGGACCTTATCTTTCCCCATGGTTCGAGTCAGCAGAGTGGCCACAACAGTGGAGTCCACACCACCACTCAGACCACATAATACATGCTCTGTCTTACCCAATTTGGAAAGTATATAATCAGTCAAGGTGGCCTTCATTTGCTGACTATCCCAAGTGGCTTCTGCATTACAGCAACCAAACACAAAGGCTCTTAAAAGGTCATCGCCCTTTTCCGTATGAGTCACTTCAGGGTGAAATTGAAACCCCCAAGCTCTCTCCGACTGGATAGCTGCGGCATGACCAGAAGAGGATTGTGCCACCACTTCAAATCCAGGAGGTGGAAGCTTTACAACATCTCCATGACTCATCCAAACTTTTTGCTCTCGTTCAATATCCGGGCTGATTCTCTTGGACCAAGTGATCCGATTAAGTCCATATTCACTCAAATCAGAAGGCTCAACCATTCCTCCCAATGATTTTGATAGCAATTGCATGCCATAACAGATTCCTAAAACTGGAGCTATCTCCAGAAGTTCATTTACATCTCTAAAAGGCGCTCCTTCAGCTCCCACTGAATTAGGGCCACCACTTAATATGATTCCTTCGAAATTAGAGGATTTAATATCTTCAATTTCATAATTATATGCCTGAATTTCTGAATAGACTCCAAATTCCCTAAGACGTCTCGCTATCAATTGAGTGTATTGAGAACCAAAATCTAAAATTAAAAATCCGCCCTTCATATTTTTCTCCTACTATAGCCGATAGTTCGGCGCCTCTTTTGTGATAGTGACGTCGTGGACATGGGATTCCACTAATCCCTGTGAACTAATTCGAGTAAAGCTGGCTTTCTTTTGCAGATCTTGAATATCTACAGCCCCCAGGTAACCCATTCCAGACTTAATTCCACCGACTAACTGATGAACAATCCCACTCACTGAGCCTTTGTAGGGCACGCGTCCTTCGATACCTTCTGGCACCAATTTGTCAGCCTCATCTACATCCATTTGACCATATCGATCTTTTGAACCCAGTTTCATGGCTCCAATGGATCCCATACCCCGATACACCTTATAGGTTCTTCCTTGATAGAGAATGGTTTCGCCAGGACTTTCATCACTTCCCGCCAAAACGGAACCCACCATGACTGAATTTGCCCCTAACGCTAAGGCTTTAGTGATGTCTCCAGAGTACTTAATCCCACCATCAGCAATGATAGTTTTACCTAACTTTTTAGCCATGGTTGCACAATCATGAACAGCAGAGATTTGTGGCATACCCACACCTGCCACGATTCGAGTCGTACAGATACTTCCTGGTCCAACTCCTACTTTAACCACATCAGCTCCCGCCGAACACAAAGCCTCCACAGCTTGCGGTGTAACGATGTTACCTGCAACGATCACAGTGTCTGGATAATTTTCATGCACCCATTTCACCATCTCGATGACGTTTTTCGAATGCCCATGTGCCGTATCAACCACAATAACATCCACTGAAGCTCCCACTAAAGCTGTCACTCGATCACGACTTGTACTATCAACCCCCACAGCGGCTCCAACAAAAAGTCTACCGTTTCCATCTTTGGTTGCTTGCGGAAAAGCTTTAGCCTTTTCAATATCCTTAATAGTTATAAGTCCCTTCAAACGCCCTTGCTCATTAACAACGGGAAGTTTTTCTATTCTATGCTTTTGCAAGATCCCTTTGGCCTGTTCTAATGTTGTTCCCACAGGCGCAGTCACCAAACCTTCTGAAGTCATAATATTTGAAATAGGTTGCTCTACATTGGTTTCAAATCGCAAATCTCGGTTAGTGAGAATCCCCACCAATTTGTCGTCTTCTACGACAATGGGAACACCGCTAATTTTGTATGTCGCCATAAGCTCTAGAGCCTCTGAAACCAAAAAATCAGGCCCTAGTGTGATGGGTTCAGTGATCATACCACTTTCGTATTTTTTAACCCGTTCCACTTCGAAAGCCTGCTCTTCTATCGTCATGTTTTTATGAATGATTCCCAGTCCACCCAACTGTGCCATGACCTGAGCCACCTTGTGTTCAGTGACCGTATCCATCGCCGCCGAAATAATCGGTGTATTTAAATACTTATCTCTAGCAAAAAAACTTTTTGCCGTTACATCCGTTGGGATAATTTCTGAGTACTGGGGTACCAAAAGAATATCATCATAGGTGAGACTTTCTCTGATATGATCGATCATGACTCCTCATTTCCCGTGGTGTACCACGATGCATAGTGAACATATTTATCTGCATATTTATCTAAAAATTCGATTTCATCTTCTCTAAGTGGACGAGCTACTTTTGCTGGAGATCCTATAATCAAACTATATGGAGGAAATTCTTTGCCCTCTGTAACCAGCGCACCAGCTCCAACCAAACTATGATGTCCAATTTTTGAATTATCCATAATGATGGCACCCATCCCAACAAGACTAGAATGCTCAATCTCACATCCGTGCAATATCACTCTGTGTCCAATGCTTACGCGGTCCCCGACAACGGTAGCACATTTCCTAAAAGTACCATGAATACAACTATGGTCTTGGATGTTAGTTTGTTTACCAATGGTGATGGGCATCACATCACCTCTTAGAACAGTTTGATACCAGACAGACGACCCTTCGCCTATTTCTACGGCACCCACAATGTCAGCGGACTCAGCCACAAAAACACTTTCGTGAATATTTGCAACCCTACCCTCTGACAATGGCTTAATCATTACTCCCCTTAATTTAGGTACCCTGATCTATCTTCCATATCGATCAATGGAAGTTCCTTAGCCCAACTGTTGTTTTTAGCTTCGGTCCTAATTTCTCTTAACCGTTTAACATGACCATAGGTTGTATAAAACTCAGTATTCATTCTTAAGCAAAGCGCTAATCCTTGATCCACTCTTACCACACGAGTGAATTTCCCTTCATCAGATCGCAAATTCAATGTCATATATTGCTGATGACTTTTTATTTCATTAATAAAGGCTTTCTCAATCTTTAAGCCCTGATCTTTAAGCAATTGAAAAGGCAATTCCATACTGGTCTCGCAAGTTGTATTTCGACTATTACTCAACAAAGCCAAATGAGCTTCATGTTGTTCCATATAGATAGGCAAAACCAGCTTTTCTGATGAGTCCTTAAACAAAAACAAAGGCTCATTGGAGGCCAATCCCATAGTAAGACCGTAGGGAAATATTTCCACCCACTCATCAGGATTTTTTAATTCATTCTCAAACTTATCACACATAAATCCTCTTACTGCACCAATGATCCACGAAGTGTCTGCGGAAAAGCCTCTTCGATACATACCTTAACGGTTTGACCCACTAAATCTTCACTAGTCGCAAAATGGACCGATTTATTCTGAGTGGATCGACCGAAAGCTCTTCCTTCTTTTACCTCTTCTACCAATACTGCCAAAGTCTTTTGTTCATATTTCTTAGCCATTGGGAACGCAATCTCTTTATGCTTAGCAAAGAGACGATTCAACCGTTCCGATTTTTCAGATTCAGACAAATGATCTTCCCATCGAGCGGCTTTAGTGAAAGGCCGAGCCGAGTATTTAAAGGCATAAAGACTTTCATACGGCACTTCATCCAATAACGACATGGTGTCTTCGAACTGCTGTTCCGTTTCACCGGGGAATCCTACAATGATATCGGTGGATAAAACCGCACCTGGAATGGTTTCCAAAATCATATTAGCTTTTTCGATGTATTCTTCACGAGTGTAACCACGGTTCATTCTCTCGAGAACTTCAGAATTTCCTGACTGAACAGGGAGATGGATGTATTCACAAATTTTCTCCCTATACTCTTGCATTATATCAACAAGTTCCTGATTAAAATCCTTAGGATGGCTGGTTGTATACCTAATTCTTTCGATATCAGTTTCAAGGGCAATTCCCTTAAGAAGATGAGCGAAGTTAACTCCACATTCCGATTGATAGGAATTCACATTTTGCCCTAATAGATAAACCTCTTTTACTCCACGATCTACGAGTCGTTTAACGTCGTCAACGAGCTCACTGTATTTTCTCGACCGCTCTCTACCTCGAGTGAATGGTACGACACAAAATGTACAAAAGTTATCACAGCCCTTAGTAATATTCACAAATGTGGACACCCCTGGATTTCGAACCAGAGTATCCACTTGATAGGCTTCCTGATGTCTAAATTTAGCATCTATCTGCTTCTCGTCGGACTCTCGTAGTCGAGCAACAATTTGTGGAAGTTCATCAATGGCATCTGTTCCAACAACAAAGTCGATTAGATCCATGTCATCCATGAGCTTCTTCTTCTCTTGTTGTGCCACACAGCCAGTCACACCAATTTTGAGACTTTTGTTAACCGCCTTTAATTTCCGATAGCGTCCTACTTCAGAGTGAACCTTATGAACTGGCTTCTCTCGCACACTACAACTGTTAATAATAATCAACGACGCCTGCTCGGGAGAGGTCACAGGTACATAATTAGACATCTCAAGAAGGGTAAACATCCTCTCCGTGTCATTGACATTCATTTGGCAACCATAGGTAGAAATAAAAACACCTAGTTTTTCTTTTGCTATACCTACTTTTTCAGAAGCTTGGGGCTGCATATAACTCCACCGACATTTGATTATGAAAAAATCCTAAATAATTAAAAATATTTAGTATTTCCTTGAAAAAAGGGATTTTAGAGGCTTATAATCCACTGCATAAAAATGGTCAATAGAAAAGGATATTTATGGAGCCTCGACTCAAAGAATCCACCAAATGGACAGAACTCCCAGAAGAGCTGGTGACTCAGGTTATAGAAGCCCTTTCTGAATCCTTTTCAAAACCCGCAAAAGTGGGAAAGTTTTTTTGTGAAGGTCGGATTTATAAGTCGGAGATTCTAGTTCGGCTTGGATATTTAGCTAATGGAAGACTGGTTCAAGCCAATGCAGAGGCCAGTATAGAATTCGACTTTCAAAAAGAAAAAGCTCAGGACATCATCGGACTAGCCGTAGACGCCTGCGGCAGCTTACTCGACAATTATTTTCAGAATCCAGATGAAGATTTCCCTAGAGAGTGGAAGCCTTTTGATTTTGAGGGAAAGCAAATCTTCCTTCAATTCACTACGGATAACTCTGAGCTAGAAGCCGAGGCTGACAAACTACTTGGCATTGAAGCTGAGGATGGACTGGTTCAGGGTGACGCTGACAGTGAAACCATTGAAGCCATTCAAAAATCATTAGGCGTCGACGAAGACGAGGATCCTGGAAACGGAAATTCAGGCAATACTGTTCACTAATTTATTTGATTCTAAGAAAGAGATGAATACTATTTTCTAGTATTCATCTTCACTATTGTCTTTGTCAGTTGTACTGGCGATGATCCCTTGAACTTCTTCATTATATCGCTGTACTTCATCCTCGTAATCTTCACTGTAGTCTGTTTTTTCATCCAAATCCAGTTCGTGGATCACCGTCAAAAAGTCTTTCTCGGTAGAAAGATCTTTCTTTAATATATCTAGATATTTAAACGGATATCTTGAGGTAAGTTCTTTGATATATTCACCTAACTTGCCGTCGCTTAAAATCTTTTTGCGAATCTGAATCTTCTTCCAAAACAACAGGTAGTGATATCTGCAATATCCATCCACTTGTGCCAATTGATCACAATCTCTGACACGACAGTATCTTCGCCCTTCCGCGTCAGTAAGAACAACCTCTTCGTCCTCGAAGTCTTCTTCAATTTCAGCATCTACCTCTTCCACCTTAGCGGCGGCTTTTTCTTTTTTAGGTTTAGCTGTGTTTTTTTGCTTAGCAGAGGTTTTCGGCTTCTTTTTATTCACCGCTTTATCAACTACATCAGCCGCTTTTTTCAAAATCTTTTTTGCTACCGAAGATGATTTTGTTTTTTTAGCTGCCTTTTTAGCAACTTTTTTAGCCGCTTTTTTCGCAACTTTTTTAGCAGTTTTCTTCGTAGTTTTCTTCACTACCTTCTTCGCCGCTTTTTTCTTAGCGACTTTCTTTTTAGTGGCTTTTTTCGCAGCTTTTTTAGCGGCTTTCTTCGTTGTTTTTTTCGCCGCTTTCTTTGCTACTTTCTTAGTCGCTTTTTTCTTAGCGACTTTCTTTTTAGCCGCCTTCTTAGCGACCTTCTTTTTCGCCGATGTCTTCTTTTTAACTGTCTTTTTCGCTTTTTTCTTCGCCATGGACACAACCTGAGCTAATTATCAATTTTCGTCAACCAAATTATCGGACTCTCACATTTCCAGACTCTGTTCGGACATACACTCTACCCGAAGAACCACCCCTCAATCGACCCGCCATAACTTTCATATTGGCGTACCGAGTCAATTTAAAATAGCTTGGTAAATAGAGCCCCCCCTCTTTGGTTCCAACATTAACGGATGCCCCTGACCCTTGAGCCCTAACATTTATAGCTCCTTGGTTGGACTTCAAGTTCACATTGATCTTTCCGCTCGAAGTGACTCGAATGTCCCCTTGCCCAGACTCTCCTTTAATGGAGCCATCAAAACGCTCAATGATCGTGGAATTGTCACCCGACTCAAAAATCAAACGCCCTTTGCTTTCCGAGACCTTTACTGCGCCTCGATGAGCCTGCAAATTGAGCCCTCCCTCAGCTTTAGTCACCAGAGTGGAGCCGTCAAAATTATTCAAAACCAAATCACCCTTTAAGCCACTTACAACTGTTTTGCTAGAGAAGTTCTCAATTTCTACAGAACCTTGATGATTGGCAAGATTCATTTGTCCAGACTGCAACGATAAATTTAAATCCCCTTCACTGTCTTTAATATTCATAACTCCAGATAGGGCTGTTGCTGTTATTTTGCCTTTCCAATTCTCTATGGAAATATCACCTTTACGGGTGAATACTTCTAGAGGCATCGCCGGCGATTGAATAAGTAGAGTGAATTTTGGCCAACCGCCTTTTTGCGTGTATTCCCGCCAAAGCCTTTTATCAGACGGCGCATCCACCTTTATGAGCAATACCTCACCTTTTTTCTCCCATCGAACACTCCAAGCTTCATTGGCCTCTTTAATGTCTGAGGATACGTTTCCAGGAATAGACTTCTTAACTGCTAATTTAAGACTTTTTGAAGACGTTGCCGGCCTTATCTTAAGTTCGGTATTAATTCCAGAGATTGAAAGTTTCCGAACATCAGAACCTAAAGGGATCTCAGTAGAAGCCTCACTTGCTACGGACAATAAGAAACAAAACAGTAACAACCAACGACACATATTAAAATGCTCCTCTAATTAATAAGTAGCCAATGATGACACAGTGTTGGGGAAAGGGTCAGCAAGGAACCTTTATCCATGACACAAAACAGTAAAAGTCCCTTCTTTACCCTCATTTAATTATTGGATATAAATCTCCATTCAAAAATGAAGAGGGAGAAGACCATGGAAAATGTATATGTAGTGAGTGCGAAGCGGACACCTATAGGTAGCTTTTTAGGAAGCTTAAGTTCCGTTCCAGCCACAAAATTAGGCAGCAGCGCCATCCAAGCAGCGGTTTCAGAAAGTGGTCTAAAGCCAGAACAAATCGGTGAAGTTATCATGGGACATGTTTTAACTGCCGGAACCGGCCAAGCTCCAGCAAGACAAGCTTCATTGGGCGCGGGCCTTCCGGTGGGCACCCCATGCATGACAATCAACAAGGTGTGTGGATCAGGATTAAAGGCAGTGATGTTAGCCCATGATTCAATAAAATTAGGACACGTAAATGCGGCCATTGCTGGTGGACAGGAAAACATGAGTTTATCTCCCCATCTAATGATGAATTCCAGAGCTGGCTACAAAATGGGACATGTATCTGCTACAGATTCAATGTTGGTGGATGGTCTTTGGGATCCATACAATGACTGGCATATGGGAAATTGTGCCGAATTATGCGTCAAAGAATACAGCTTCACTCGAGAAGAACAGGACGAATTCGCTGTAAAAAGTTATGAGAAGTCCCTTGCAGCACAAAAAAGTGGTGCTTTTAAAAATGAAATTTCATCGGTTGAAGTGCCTTCTAGAAAAGCGACTATTACAGTTTCTGAAGACGAGGAACCTAGCAAAGTTAAATTCGATAAAATTCCAAGTTTGAGACCTGCCTTTGATAAACAAGGAAGCGTTACTGCCGCTAACGCCAGTACCATCAATGATGGCGCATGCGCTTTAACTCTTGCCAGCGAATCTACCGTTAAAGAGTTCGGCCTCAAGCCTCTAGCAAAAATTATCGGTCACGCCACACATGCTCAAGATCCAAAATGGTTTACGACAGCACCTGTAGGCGCCATGAAAAAGGTTTTGGAAACAAATCAAATGAAAGTGGATGACATTGATCTTTGGGAAGTGAACGAAGCGTTTAGCGTAGTCACAATGGCCGCCCAGAAAGAACTTAAAATATCTGATGATCGTATGAATGTTCACGGTGGAGCTGTTAGCTTAGGGCACCCCATTGGTGCTAGCGGGGCTAGAATTTTCACAACTTTAATTCACTCACTACACACCCAAGGAAAAAGCCTAGGTGGAGCAAGCATTTGCATTGGCGGCGGAGAAGCCGTTAGTGTTTTAGTGGAAGCATTATAGGAGGCTACCATGAGTAAAAAAGTCTATGAAACAGCCGACGCTGCTTTAGAAGGAATCCAAGACAATATGACTCTTCTCGTTGGAGGATTCGGATTGTGTGGAATTCCTGAAAATCTTATCAGAGCCCTAAGAGACACTGGCAAAAAAGGCCTGACCTGCATTTCGAACAATGCTGGAGTTGACGACTTTGGTTTGGGGTTACTCTTACAGACTCGTCAAATTAGCAAAATGATCTCAAGCTATGTGGGTGAAAATGACACTTTCGAGAAGCAGTTTTTAAATGGAGAACTATCTGTAGAATTTAATCCACAGGGCACTCTAGCTGAGAGAGTGCGTGCCGGTGGTGCTGGAATTCCAGCATTCTTCACAGCAACAGGTGTTGGTACTCAGATTGCTGAAGGAAAAGAAGTTAGAAATTTTGACGGCCGAGACTATGTTATGGAAACAGGTTTGACTGGAGATTTTGCACTAGTCAAAGCCTGGAAAGCCGACACGTTTGGAAATTTAGTATTTCGGAAAACAGCTCGTAACTTTAATCCTATGATGGCAACAGCTGGCAAGATCACCGTTGCTGAAGTGGAAGAGATTGTACCGATGGGAGATCTGGACCCAGATAGTATTCATACCTCAGGGGTCTTTGTACAAAGAATTATAAAAGCGCCTTCATTAGAAAAACGAATTGAGCGTAGAACCGTTTCGGAAGGAGCTTAAAAATGGGTTTAGATAGAAATCAAATAGCACAAGTTATCTCCAGAGAAATTGAAGACGGATTTTGCGTGAACTTAGGAATTGGAATTCCTACCCTTGTGGCGAACTATATTCCCGAGTCAATAAACATTATGTTACAGTCAGAGAATGGACTACTCGGCATGGGTCCCTTTCCCACAGAAGAGAATGTAGATGCGGACTTAATCAATGCTGGAAAACAAACCATAACCGCTTTGCCGGGCTCGAGTTTTTTTTCAAGTGCTGAGAGCTTCGCGATGATTCGTGGCGGACACATTGATCTCACCGTACTTGGCGCTATGCAGGTAGATGCCAAAGGTGATATAGCCAATTGGATGATTCCAGGAAAAATGGTTAAAGGAATGGGCGGCGCAATGGACCTGGTGGCCGGGGCAAAAAGAGTGATCGTTGCCATGCAACACCAAGATAAAAAGGGGAATTCTAAACTTTTAGCTGAATGTAATCTACCTCTCACAGGTAAAAAATGTATCAACAGGGTAGTTACTGATCTTGCTGTCTTAGATATCGCTGATGGCTTTTTCCATTTACGTCAAGTGGCCCCTGGCGTTTCTGTGGAAGACGTTCAAAAAGCCACTGCGGGTCCGCTTAAAGTTGACGGTGATATCACCGAAATTTCAGTATAGAGCCCACATTTAAGTCTAGTTGGAGCTCCGATTCGTCGGAGTTCTTTCTCAAAAGCTCATTTCCTTTGTAAAATGAAATAGTTATTACAAAGGAAAGCTATGTCATCTGGCGGAGTCAAACAGTACGATAAAGGACAAATTCTTTTCCGAGAGAATGATCCCTCTGATGCCATGTTCGTTATAAAAAAAGGTCGCATATCTATCACTAAGACTAAAGGTAGTGGCTATATTGAACTTGCTGAACTCGGTCCTGGGCAAATGCTGGGGGAAATGGCATTCTTTGACAATAAACCGAGAAGTGCTGGAGCTGTTGCTAAAGAAAATGTAGAAATCATCGAACTTCCCTTTACTGCACTACATGCTCAATTTAAAACCTTTCCTGAATGGCTGAAAGCCATGGTTAAAACGGTTAACTCTCACCTTAGGGCCGCCAACCAAAAAATTAAAAATTTAGAAAAAGTTCAAGCCGAAGATGAGGAATTCTTTCCACCTCACCTCATCACTCGACTCTGTGCCATCATCAGTTTAATGGGCTTTAAAGCCGGGGTAGAAGATCCTGAGGGTGGCGGCTTGGTTATTCCGTCCGGAACTCTAAGAAACTATTGCATACAAGTCTTTCAGCAACCCACTCATAAACTCAATCGACTGATTGAAGTCCTTGCCTCTATGCAGATTATGAAAACAGAGGACTTAGGCGAGGGCAATATCAAGACAATCATTCTTGAACACAAACAACTCACAGATTTTGTGGACTGGTACAACAAGTGGCTCTTCGGCAAAGAAGAGGACAAACTGGCCATTGAAGAGAAAGAAATGGTAGCTGTTAAGGCCTTACTTTTTTATGGAAAATCACTTCGAGAAGCCAACGACGCCGGAGACGATGCTAAAGATAAATTTGTCACTGTTGACCTTACGGAAATTCAAAACAACTCTATGCGCGACTTAAACATTCAATTTACCACGAATGATTGTGATGGGTTGGCCGAAAAAGGGTTTACAGAAGACAAAGTTTCCGGAGCATCGGACAACCTTACCATGCGTTTCGACTATGATGAGCTGAATCGCATTTATCCCTTTTGGCAAATCATCTACGCACTGAAGAACACGGCAAAATAATAACGGCTTCTTATCGGTTCAGCCTCAGTCACCTAACACGTAAAGGGCGCTGACCAGCATCTGCTCCGTCACCCACTTTTTGAGTGATCGTGTAGACACGCAATGAGTTAGTTTTTGCTTGCTCCATCACAGGAGTCCCAAGCGTCAAAACCACCTTGTCCCCTTGATGTATTAAACCATATTCCAGCAAAAGCTTTTGTATCTGACTCATGGCCTCGTCCGTGGACTTATAGGGTTTAATATTAAGGGTTTGAATCCCCCAAACAAGCTCAAGTCGATTGAGTGTTTCTTTTAAATGAGTCACAGCTATAACTTTTGCTTTTGGCCTATAAGAAGAGATCAATGATGCCGTTCTTCCAGAAGTTGTTAAACAAACAATCGCTGAAGCATTGAGCTTCATAGCAGCCAAACAAGCGGTTTCAGCGATGGAGTCAGCAATGGTTAGTATTTCTTGATCCACGCGAATGTCATAATAGAAATCACTGTCGCGTTCTACTTCTTGAATGATATCCCCCATAGTTTGAATACACTTAAAGGGGTATTTTCCACTGGCAGATTCAGCAGATAACATACAGGCGTCCGAACCATCTAGCACGGCATTCGCAACATCTGTTATCTCCGCTCTTGTCGGCCTTGGGTTTTCCACCATTGAATCCAGCATTTGAGTGGCAGTTATCACAGGCTTACCCAGTTCATTACAAAGATTTATAATTTCTTTTTGTAGTTGTGGTAATCGTGTTTGCCCCACTTCTACAGCTAGATCTCCCCGAGCGACCATCACCCCATCACTCAACTTAACAATCTCTTTAAGATTATCGATAGCTTCCAGCATTTCAATTTTAGCCACAATTCGGGTGCTCGGATGCTTCAACTCAATAAGCTCTCTAAGTTTTCTAATATCCGAACCTCTACGCACAAAACTTAAAGCCACATAGTCTACCTTCTGGCTCAATCCAAATTCCAGATCATCTAGATCCTTTGGAGTCATACACTCCACAGGAAGGATAGCTTCTGGCAAATTCATTCCCTTGCGATTTTTGAGTATACCCCCAAAAACTACTGTACAATGGACCTCAGCGCCAATCACTTGATCAACAACCAATTCCAGCAAACCATCGTCCAAAAGGATCCGAGTTCCCTCATTGCAACTTTGTGGCAATTCTTTAAAATCCGTGGGAATAAAACTACCATCGGAAACGGCTTTATCCGCCCGAATAATCACTTTATCACCCTCCACGAGCTCTTTACTGCCCTCATCAAACTGACCCACTCGAATCTTTGGACCCTGCAAATCTTGTAAAATGGCCACAGGCGCTTTTAATTCATCAGTGAGTTCTCTAATAGATTGAATCACCTTGATATGATCTTCATGCTTACCATGGGAAAAATTCAATCGAGCCACGTTCATACCCGATTCTATACACTTCTTTAGATTTTCTTTCGATTGGGTGGCCGGACCAATAGTGGCCACAATCTTTGCGCGTCGATCTGCTAGCATGTTTTGGATTTCCTCTACTGAACCCTATTCATATTATGATTTTTTAGTGACCGAAATAAGATTCTTCACTTGCGCATGATGTCGTTGCTGCATTTGATTCTTCTCGCGCTCATGAGCGACCTTAACTTCTTCAAGCTTTGTTTCATACTGATTTCTAACAGTTTCCATCTCTCTTTGCTGTAAGTCTTGAAGATTCTCTACCACTTTATCATGCTTACGACTTGTCATTGCCTTATCGGTCATAGTTTTACGCTGAATATCTTTAATTCTCGCTTCATATTTATCGCGAATTTGGGCCATTTCTTGGTCATGTTTAATAGTTTCCTCTTGAAATTGCCTTCTCATCTCTCTAATTGCTGTTTTTTGCTCATCTTGCATTCTACGCAAAACTTCACGCTTCTCAGCTTGAGCCGCTTCCTTATTATCCTCAATACGAGCTTCATAGATGTTTTTCATACTTTCCGTCTCTTCCAATTTTTCTTGACGGACTACCCCTACTCGCCTTTCCTCTTTGGCTCTCTGCTGATCCAACTGCCCCTCATATTGGTTTTCCATATCAGCCAGTGCGTGCTTTGCTTTATCCAAATTTATATGCTGTTGCTCACGGTAATACTTAGATTGCGTTCTTAGCACTTTGGAATTTTCACTATTTAACTCTCTAATTTCTTTTTGCTTTTCGCTATTGATACCATCGTAAACAAGTTTTCTCTGATCTTCTAAGTTATTAATCCTTTGCGAATAATCTTGCGCGAGGTTATCTTTTTCAACCTTAGCTTGTCGTTGAATACTCGCTATTTTTCGATTGGCTGCATCCTTAGTCTCTACTAACTCTCTCTCTTTACTTCTTAATTGTCCATCATAGCGGTCCTGCACTCTGTCTTTCAAATCCGCAATAGAGTCATTATGAGCTAAAGAACGCTCCTTGTTCGCTTTCTGAAATTTAACGTGCACTTCTTTTAAACTGTCCGAGTACTCATCGCGTAGATGCTCCCTGTTCTGTTCAAAAATAGCGCGCTCACGATTGATTTGATCCAAAAAATTTTGTGACATCCTTCGCTTTTCAGAAATATGACTAAGATCTTTATTTCTAATTGTTTGCGATGTGGTACTTCGAATTTCCTCCAATTCCTGCTGCTTTTTAATATGCTGATGACGATTGTGCTTAGTGATTGTGTTTAACTCTTCATTATGTCGTTCATTTAACTTTTTCCGATAGGACTGGACCGCCTCCTGTTGGGCCTGTTGCATTTCCAGCATCTGCTTTTGTTGCCTTTCATCCTTAAACTTCATATCACGATTGTAGCGTTCGTTTAAGCTGTCCACCCTGGCATCAAATCTTTCATTTGTTAACTCAATCTCCTGCTTCGCCGCATTTCGTATGCGATTCAAATCAGAATCATTTCTAACCATTTCATTTTTCAATTGTGTGCGATGCAGGTTACGTATTTTGTCTATCTGCTTTTGATGATTCTGCTCTCTTCGAAATATAACGTCTTTTGATTTCTTTTGAAGACTTTCCATTTGCTCCGAATGTATATTTTGAATCTTCTCCAATTTTTGTTGATGCTGCTCCGAAATCCGACGCAATTGCTTGTTGTGTTTCCTAATTAAGTCGGACTCTTTTTGTTGATATTCATCACGAATTCGACGGATTTGGTCATCGGACCGGTTCACCTGGGACATATTCTCTCCTCCATGAGAGCAACGCTCTATCTATATTATGCCGTAATCCTACTTTAAACACACGTGGACATTACAGGACTAGTCGTATAGCTATGGAGTATAATTGTAAAATGCAGGACTATTGTCTTACTCTAGATAATTTTCTTTGCGAAACATGGTGCGAAGATCTTCATTAATTTTACGAACTCTAGCCTGTCGTTCTTTGATTTTCTTTAGCTTGTCTTTATGACTGGCAATCTTTCTTTCCGTAAAATCCTTATAGTATTCACTCATCGTTTGAGTCGCCTTTCTGGCAACAGGCTGAAATGTTCTTGCTACCGTGTAGAACTGGCTTTTCTCAATAGTCATTGTCTTAGAAAGCAATTCTATTGTGCTGGTATATGGAGCCGGCCTTGGAAAACTAAATTCAAACCAACCATTCTCTCTAACCCTGGACACCTCAATTTCAAAACCCTCTTCAAGCTTAATTGCATGCTCAGCCTTTCCCGATTGAAAGGTTACAAATCCATCCAAATTAACAACGCGGACTCCATACTGACTATTAATACTAACAAGGTAGAGTCCTGGAAAAACATTGATGTCTGAAAATTCAGTTTTAACTGTACTCTTCCTGCTCGCCTCTATTACAAATTCTCCAGATACCAGAGATACAAGACCTGATTTTTCAGCCAGAAGTACTGAGTCGGGAGCCAGATGTAACCTTAATCCCTGAACCTTTTCTAAGACAAACTTGCTTGAGGATTTAGTTTGGACGCTACAATCGCCTTTATCTATCTCTATACACTGAAAGGGAAATTCAATGACTGGGGAATCTGCAGCTACCAAAAGCTCACTATCTTCTGCAATCGCATTATTCCAAACCAAAACATATGCCAATAAAACCAAGTTAAATAATCTTCTAATCATATGCTTGCCAATGACCTCTTTGCTTGTTGTACAACTTTTGGATGAGTAAAACTTTGTAGTACTGTTTTATAAATAATTTGAGCTTCGTCAGTCCTGTCCTGGGATTCGAGTATTTTTCCAAATCGAAGTAAGGCTAATCCTGTAAGATCATTTTCAGGAAAAACTAAAACCATTGATTCTATGGTTTCTATTGATTCATCCAACTGCCCCAGCTGAAATTGAGCTTCGGCCAGCAGGAATTGTGCTTCGACCACATGGACGGAGTAACTATGCCGGTCTATAAACCGCATCAGCAATGAGGCCGCCTTATCATAGTCATTTTGATTAAATGCAGATTTTGCCTGAATAAACTCCGTCTCGCCAATGGCTGCATCAATATTATCACTCACTTTTCTTACAACACTGGAAAGAGTTCTCACTGGATAATTGGATTCACTAAAATCCTTTTGATCAACAATATCAGGAACTATAGATGCAACTTCTTGCTTAAATGCTCGTAATTGATATTCAGCGACTCTTTGTTTTAAATGACTTTGCTTTTCACGTAACTCTAAAATTTCCAACTTCTTTTGGACTAAATCATGGCCACTGAAATGGCTTTCAAAAGTTATATATCCCTGATAGATCACCGTCGTTAAAAATAGGGAAAAAGTTAAAAACAAAGCATTATTCATGAATTACCTATCGGACATAAGGCTATGTTTTTAATATTATTTAGGATCTTAGGCAGCATTTCTCATTTTGAGATAAAAAACGTCTACGAATAAGACACTTAAATTTTACTGTAAGACGCTTTTAGATCAGACAACAGCTGGGGCACCTCTTTAGACAGAGATAATGACTTACTTTGCCTTGCCAGTTTTTGATTTCGATTCATCTCAAACTCCAATTTAGAATAGAAATCTCTGTATGAACTCCATGCGTCCACAAAATAAACTCGATTAGGCCCATCGTTGGCAGCAACATTCATATCTTTTGTTTTGAGTGATCTAAGTGACTTTCTCCAAGTGGGATACCGGCTTCGCCAATTCGTCCTACTTGACGAAGAAGCCCGCATCTCAAGATATATTTTCTCTAAACCTCGCATAAAGGCAAATAATCTTCTTTTTTCACTCGTATATGCATAAGAGTTGCCTTTAATATTTTTTGCTAATTGTTTTCTGTAGGATCTATCCGATTTTCCTATAAAAATATTTTTTACAGTTTCTGTTTTCCCTGAATAGATACGAACTTTGAATTTCCCTGTAGGAAGAGAAAACCATTTTAGATCTAAAAGGTATTCGCCCGGTTTTTTAGTTGAAATCCATTTTTTAACGAAATAAGAGCGAGCTAGTTCATTTTCCCTGAGACCAGAAGTCACCTCTACCCCAAGCTTCACTTGCGATCCCGCATCGGTGCGAACATTCATCACAACATTTCCAGACTTTTCTTTGCTGACAATGGCTTTTATAAAGGTGGCCTCACGTGTCAGGGCCTCGGCTTCTTGCCTAATTTGCTTTCTCTCTAACTCCAGCTCCAATTCACGTTTCTTTTTGGCAACCTCAGCTTCCAACTTCTGCTTATCTTTTAAAGCTTTGTTATCTGGAATAATACGTACTTCGGTTTCCTTTTTAGCTGTATTTAATTCGGTATTAGCATCGAAAAACTTCTTTTTAATCACAGCACCTAGTATAACTAAAGCCAAAATAAAAATTGCATAGCCCAAATATTCTTGAATACGATATGAAGACCCATGGGGATGAGTGCTTGCATCCCTCTTCTTCTTCATAGCTTCCTTAAAAGAACTTAGTCCAGCAGCAGCATTCTCACCAATATTGGATAAATTCTTTTTTAAAGCAAATTTCTTATCTTTAGTTTCAGACTCTATGCCAACAAGTTCTTCATCGATAACTCCGGTCTTGGTATCTGCCAAAGAGGCTTCTTCTTCAGGACTGAGTTTCACGCTATCTTTATCAACTTCTGAACTATTGTTATCAACCGCTTCATAGTCTAAGACCTGAGACAACTGGCTAAGTGTTGATTCAGGCATCGGCTGAACTACCGAAACATCATTATCGACTATATTACCTACAGTTTCTTCCACCTGCTCTAATAATGAAGGAGCTTTAACATTTTCTTGCTCTTCTTCTGAAACCTCTTGAGCCTTCTCAACCTCAACCGACTCTTTAGTATCAGCCTCCATCAGATCTTTAATGACTACATTGGCTCTAGTAACTGAATCGTCACCTTCAAATCCACTTTTCTTATCCTCATCCTCCTTAGGGTCTTCCGACGTGAGCGAAGCCTCGGCATGGGTGGGAGGATTTGGTTTGGCCACAATGGGGAGTGGAGGCTTTTTAATTTTAACTACTGGAATCTCAGGTGCAGTAGCCTCCATATCAATATTGCGCTCAAGATCACTTTTCTCCAGCCCAACTTCTTCAACAACAGTTGTTTCATCATCAGCAAACGGAGATTCCTCTGAGGCATCTAATTTAAAGTTTATTTCAGTTTTCTCATTTGAAGGAGTATCAATTACAAGAGGCTTGGCATCCGAAGGAATCTCCTCTTTCAAGACCTTCTCTCTAGGGGGCACCTGGATGACATCTTCTTCGTGCGCTTCTGGAACTGGTGGCTTCTTTTCATCAGGAGCCACCGAAGCCGTTTCAATAACACCCTCTACTCCACTGAACTGTTCAATTTCGGCAACTTTTTTCCAGGTTGGAGAACCATCTTCCCAAATATGATCCTGATAGCTGATCTCTCCACTTTGTATTTTAGCTTTCACTTCTTGCTCATTAAAGGGACCTAACTGCTTTGTCTTGTTGAAATCGTCAGGATCTGTCTTTAACACCACCCACAGAACACCCCGATCCAGACTTTTAGAATCCACCTCACCGTCACTGTATAACTTTAATAACTCAGGATGTTCACTTGCAGGAACCCATTTTAAATCACCCTCTTGAATCACTAAATCCTCAGGACCCAGCTGATTAGCCAAAATCAATCGTTCAATTTCTGCAAAAGAAACTGGGCCTGTAGGACTACCACCTGAATGATAAAACCATGAACTATCAGCCATATATAACACCGCCTAAAGTGTCGGGATGGACAATATCCTCCAACTGACCTAAAACTTTAAAATAATGAGACTTAAAGTTTTTACTTCGGGTTTTGATCTTAAAAATATCCTGCAGGTCTGATTTACTAAAACGATTTCCTCTATAGGCAATGTAGAGTTTGTCTCCCAGCATCGAACCTAAAATTTCAGCCGCATCAATATAGGCTTCTTTCGACTTTGGAGTAAACTTACGATCACTATCTCTATGACCACTTAACCATAATATTTCGCAAAGCCGTTGATCTAAGGCTAACAACAATGCTTCTCGTCCGCGCTCATTGGACTGTGTTACGGCCAACTGCGCTTTCAAATTGGCTAGGTTTTCAGCTTTACGTTTGTGGTTCACCAACTTACTCGCTAAAAATCCCAACGCCTCTACCCAAATTTTTTCCTGAAAGTTTTCTGGAAATGTCCATAGCACAGATTTCCGACCACTCATCTTTGCCTGTAGGTACTCACCCGCAAGTTCAGCCATATGATTTACGCTACTTCTCGATAAATAGAACACTCCTGACTTAGGAAGCAGGAAACTTTTATCGTTTCGAATATGGTAAAGCGCCATTTTTCTTAAATTTCGGGGAATTTTCGGTGACAACTTATTCCATACTTCTGAATCATGAGAAGTAAACACATCTAGATCATCAAATTTCATTTTAGCCAAACCAAGATCACCACAGATGAATTGAAGCTGAGAGTGAAGGTAATCCGTGTAGTCCGTCTCCTCAAATTCGTCCTCATCCAATTCCATATCCATAGTTTGCTGCAAAAACATTAGATAACTTTGCCACTGCACCCAGGGAGGAGCCCCAAGCACGCACCATTTATTCTTTGGCCCACGCATAATATGAATTTGATTTTCCATTCCCTGCCTGGCCAATTGAAAATAAAGTTTTTCATTATTTTGATAGAGAATCAGAGATTCTTTTGCTAAATCCGCAGATAGCTTTTCAACACGTGCTGGAATATGCTTTAAACTAAGGTGCCACTCGCCAAAAATCACGTACAACAAAGTCTCTGGATTCTCCTTAGCAAATGAAACTATCAACTTGGCAGCAAAATTATCCTTTTCGACCAATCGGTAAGATCGTTTTGGATTGAGTGACTTGTTTATTCCTTTGACATTAAAGCCCATTTTACGAGCTAAAGAAAAGAAGGGCTTGTAATGCTCCCATGGGAACCCCCAAAACTCATTCCATTGAACACGCTTCAAAAATGTCTTTTCTGTTATCTTGCCACTCAGAAACCGCTCTACTTCCAGGTCATGTTTTGGCTCTAAACATTCCATACACAGAGTGACTGATCTATTTTTAGGCAAAGTACGTAATATTCGAATATGTGTTCTCTGCGACTGAGCAAAGGCATGAAAGTCGGCCCCATAAATCAATCTCTTCGAGAGAATTTGGGCATGCATCTCGCGCAAAGAGGAATGACGCCAGCGCCCCTGGAATTCCTTTTCATATTGATTCGCATAGGAATCTAGTGCCGAAGAATTAGGCCCCAGCAGCACCTGAACCTGGTCACGCACTTGTTGGAACAACAACTTCCTTGCCTTGATCCACTCCGGATTTGATATCAACCCATCCCCCAAAACCATCTAACTTCATATTCTTGCACCCTTAAATTAAGATTTCAATGGCCCAAGCCCTCTAGTAAAAGAAAAAAAGGATGCAAAACTTCAGGCCCATTGATAATCTTTGATTCTGAGAAGGAGATAACTGTGAAATCTGCATTAAAATGGGCCATTCTGCTTTGTTTAGTTTCCATCGGTGTACATATGTACTCCACATACAATTATTATCCCGTAAAATTAGGAATAGCCCAGGGCGAAAGCTCCTGTAATATCAATGACACCTTTAGTTGCGACGCCGTCACTACGAGCTCCTATTCAGCGTTTTTAGGAGTCCCAATGTCTCTCTGGGGAGCACTCACTCACGGAGCCTTGCTACTCATCCTTCTTTCTGTTCAACTTGGCTTTACTGAAAACCGAGAGCGATGGATGCGCCTTGCGTTCGCCACCACAGGCTTTATCGCATTAACTTCTTTGGTCATGGCTGCCATTGCCTTTATTGCCATTGGAACTCTATGCCCGAATTGTATTGGGTCCTACGTGTTGTCTTTTTTACTATTTTTTGCTGTCTGGAAGAGCCTAGAAGAACCATTTTTTAGTCAGTTTAAATCAGACTTGAGTCAATTCGGCCAAGGCTACTGGAAAGATGTACTCCTAATTATTGGGCCGGTTCTGATTTCTGGTTTTCTCGTCAACCAAGGTGTCGTTGGACAGATGGTTCCTAAGAATTTTGACAAAATCGTAGAGAACTCAGTCCAAAGCTGGAAGGCCAATCCGGCATATACCTTTGACAAAGAGCCAGCGCTGACTAAGGGTAATTCTGAAGCTAAGATAGTTATCACTGAATTTGCCGATTTTTTATGCCCTCACTGTAAAACCGCAGCCTCCACATTAAAACCATTTTTACTGGCAAACAAAAATCGAGTTAAGCTTAACTTCTACTCTTTCCCACTAGATGGAACTTGTAATGATAGCATTGGCTCTGGAAGTGGCAAACGTTGTCGCCTTTCAGCTGCTGTGTTGTGCGCCAATGAACAAGGAAATGGCTGGCCCATACATGATGATATTTTTGCGGCTCAGAGAGACCTGATGTCTATGTCAATCACAGCGGTGGATGACTTCCTTAAGGGACATGCTGAAAACAAAGGAATAGATGTAGATGCGTTTATGGGCTGTTTAGACAAGCCTGAAACCATAGAAACCCTGAAGTCTCATGCTGCACTTGGGGCGAATGCAAATGTGAAGGGTACGCCTTCTATCTATATCAATGGGAAATATCTACCGGGCGGTCAGTTAACCCCTGTTTTAGACAAAGCCATTAACAGCCTTTGATGTCTGTTAAAAGTTATCGAAATCAAATAGCCAGTCGGTAAATTGCTTGGCAGAGTCACCAAGAACCTGATCATAGGATCCATAAATGGATTCTATGATATCTAGGGTGAAACCTAAAGCCAACACCACAGCAACTGCAATGGAAAGAGTTTTAACCACGTAAACCGTGGAACGAATGTCATCAATTTGAATTTCAGCATTGATAGCTTCAATTCGCTTGAGATAATGCTTTAACTCATCAAAGTGATCTAATACTTTTTCAAACATTTCCCTTTGTTTTGCCACTGGAAGACCGCTCAGACCAGGAAACTCTCGCTTACTTTTTACAGCTAATATTAAATCTACACAGTGTTCAATGTACCTGCCGGCGCGAGTTCCAAATATAGGATAAGAGTCCTTCTTACTCTCTCCAAAAGCCTCAACGTCCCTGATAGCACCATCGTAATTACCATTAATCAAATTGGTTAAAACCATGTGTCTCAAAGTATCGGGCCCACCACCGGTTCCTCTAGCCGATAATCTTTGCTGAAACTGCTGAGAAAGGTTATTGGTTCTCTCATGGCTTAATAAATTGTAGTCTATTCCGGCACTCATACCTGCTCTATCGGCAGACTTAAGGCTGGTTTTAACCTGTCCGTCGCGTCATTCAGTCTTTTTGACAAGCCATGTTCCTTTCTGAGACACTTTTAACAGGACCCTGGACCTATATAGAGGTTTTTAGTTTAAAAACGATCAGGTTTCAAAATTATGAGGACGCACTCCAGGGAAGGGAGAAGCTATGGAAAAGGATGTTTTCCAACCAACAATCACTACTATTGAAGGCTTTGTAGAGGGAAAAAGCGAAACCCCTGTACACACCCACGAAATACCACTCCCGAACCAACTCCCAGCACCGGTGGATACCAAACAATGGCCCATTGAAGTTTTAAAGTCCTCAGCGATCAATTCCTTAATCAACCAGAATGAGGATTTACACTCCCGCCTTACTGTGCAAATACGTAAAAATGCGCTCACTGAAGAAAAGATGAATGCTCTTCATAAGCAGCTTGAGAACAAATCCTCTCAACTCGAAAACCTTAAAGATCAAATCATTGTCTACAGAAAAAAGGATCAGGCTGTCACAGATCGCTATACAAAAGTGGACAGCGAGATTAAAGCGAAACAGGAAAAAATTGATTTCCTAGAGGTGAAGTATTCGGAATATTACAATACTACCAGCAGTAAACTTGAAGAACTTCAACATGAAGTGGTTACGCTATCTACGAAGAAGTCTCTACTAGCTCGACATAAAAGAAGACTACTAAAAATTGCTAAAAAATACAGAGTTGAAATAGACAAAAATATTTTGAAAGTGGAAGAGTACGAAAGCACCATCTCAACACTTCAGCAGCAACTCGGCGAGGCCGCTGAACACATTCAATCCATGTCAAAAAACAACAAGTCCTTAGTTGATGAACTAGAAGGAAAGTACAATCAGTTAAAGTTGGATTCTTCAAATTCAATAGAAAACCTTTCCAAACAAATCGACTCACTCAGCGAACAACTTTCAAGGCAAAATGAGGTCGAAGACTCAAACATCAACCTTAAAAATTCTATTATTACTCTTAAAAGACAGCTGGAAGCACAAGATATCGATGCTCAATCCAACTTAGAAAAAGTACAGAAGGAACTCGGAAGTTTTCGCATCGAAGCTAAAGAAAAGACAGTTCAGCTACATAAGCTTGAAGAGCAAAACTCAAATTTGATTCGAGCTAATGAAAAACTCGAAAATTTAGTCAAAGAATCAACAGAAGAGAATGAAAATATAAAAATCCTATGGAAAGAGCATCAATCAGAAAATGAACGACTTCAGGAACAGAATTCCAGCCTCCAGAAGCTCAACCGGCAGCTGAGCTTAAAAATGAACGAATATCGTCAAGAGATGAAGAACTTAAAAGTACGACTGGAAGCCAAAACCATGTTTTCCGAAGGTAATGAAAAATACTCTGATATTGGCGATCAAAAGAAGCAAGAAGAACACAATAGAACCATTGAAAAGATAGACCACTTGTTAAAAGAAATACAAAGCGGTTTTACAAACAATAGTTCAACAAAATAGCTACTCCACTACTCCCTATTGATTGAGGGCGAGATTGCCGCTGGAGACTCTTCGCCGATAGATACGGCTTCTTCTTCCTCTGCCTGAAGTGTTCCAGAGCTGGGCACATGAACACTAGGACTCATACCTAACACAGGACCACTGGTCGCTCCCCCTATAGGAGTCACCGACTGTGGAGCACTCTCAACATCATCCTGAAAAGCCGTTGAATATCTATCCCCCGATGCTTCAAAAGAAGTGCTATCCAAGATATCTTGAGTAGGAGTTGCCTGCTGATAAAAACTCAATACTGCTAAATTTTCGGTCTCAAAATTAATATAACTTTCTAAATTCGCGGAAAAAATCCTGTCAAATTCCGAGCTCACGGAAAACATTTTTACCGGCTGAGCACATTTTCTAAAATAACTATTTAACGTATCTAAAAAAACAGAAATCCCGGTACTTCCTACAAACGATAGGTCTTGTAGGCCAAATATTATCTTTTTACCTACAAAACTATTTTCACAAATTGTTTGAAAATTTTCAGCTGAATCTAAATTCATTTTACCTGATAAATATACTATCGAAATATCATCAATCTTTTTCATTTGTGCACGCATTGAATCTCCTCATCGAACTCCTCTAAAGTGTACCAACGAATTTGCTCACAGCAGAAGAAGCGGATTCAAATCTAAACTTAAAGTGGGTTAAAATGGACAAAGAATGCGACTCCACCGACACCAGGCCATACCTTCGTCAAGCTCTATGGAAAAGGCTAACTGACATTTCAGGACCTCATTAGTTAAAATAGAGCGAATCTAAAATTTAATACACTCAGGATACCCTATGAAATATCTGCATAAGCTGGCCGGATTACTCACACATTCAATATTTATTGGCGTATTGCTTTCTTTAATATTTGCTTTTTTTACACTCAAAACTCTTACTTCTATTATCGATTGGTCACCATCTCTAGGAGAGAAATCAAAAACACTATTGGCAGCCGAGACAATGCATTTAAAATCGGTCGATTACCGTTTATGGGTTCGCGGACAAAGAAAAGGAGCCGACAACGTTGCTCTACTCACCATAGACGATGATTCGATCTCAAGAGTGGGTCGCTGGCCATGGCCTAGAGAGAAAATGGCAAAAGCCGTCGATGAAATAATGAAGTACGGAGCGAAGGTCATTTCTTTTGATATAACTTTCTCTGAGCCTTCTTTACATCCTACGAAAAAATTATTTGAAACCCATAACTTAGAGAAAGTTTTACCTGAGCAAATTAGTACAATTATAAAAGATAAAATAAAAAATTTAGACTCAGATACTATTCTGGCGAGCATGCTTCAGCGACATTCAGAAAAAGTAGTCATTGGCGGATTCAATGAAGACAATGAGCTCCTATTGCAATCCTCGCCAGTTGAAAAGGTTTGTTTCGAAATCTATTTCCCCATAACCTCAACCGCCACCTATTGGGAAACTCAACATTTACCACTCATCACCTTAGATTCTGCTCATAAGAGTCAAGGTGTGTTAAATGAAGAAATCATAGATAAATATAGATCCCGCTTCCAAGAACTCTACACTGAAAAATTAAAAGAAATTGCGAGCACCGAACAACTTACAATCACTGACTTCTTCAGCCATAAAAAAGTGGAAAGACTTATAGATGAGTATTTCGTTAATGAAATTTGTCCGAATTGGCTAGATCCAAACAACGATCCTATGTATTCCGAAATGCAAAGTTACTGGACAGAAGAAGTTGTCGGTCACTATGAAGAAGGGCAAATTGAGCCCACCTTTGATGAATGGGTCAGTAATTTTAAGTCCTCCCCTCTCGGGTATGAGCTGCCCGATAAATCCGCTTGGGTTCTTACTACTAGATCTGCAATTTATGGGTCCGACTGGTATTCAAAAATGGACTTCGAACTTAACACAATGTCACCGCTAACAATTGCTGAGGAAGCTGAAGAGGATCCCCCCTATTTTCATTTTGGATTTTTCAATGCTGAACTGGACGATGATGGAACTATTCGCCGAAAAGCCCTAGTCACAAGATCCGGCGGCAGGTTTTACCCTTCCATAGCTTTAAAAGCCTACCTTGTAGCATATGACTACAATGCCCAGGTCAATTTAGGATTAGTTCCTCATGTCTATGGCCACCGTAGAGTCATAAAAAGTATAGATATCATCGATAACAATTCAGGAGAAAAAGTTTTTTCTATACCAGTAAATAGAAATGGAGAGCTCCTCATAAATTATGCCGGCGAACGAAGTATGTTCCCTTATGCCAACGCCGCCGATATTATTGATGAATCAAAACCCACTGTAAGAATCACAGAAAAAGTTTTTCGCGATGGCCGATGGATAGATGAAATAAAAGACTATCCAAAGTCAGAGTGGATCAAAGATAAAATTTTTATTTTTGGAGTCACTGCAATTGCTGTTTTCGATCTTCGAGTGACTCCCTTTGATGAAAACTTCCCTGGGGCTGAAACCCATGTCAATGTGGTGGATAACCTCATAAGAAAAGATTTCCTGCAACCACTTGAAAAAGCAGATCTCTTCACTTCGGGATTTGTTCTACTCATAAGCATTTTTCTCACTTTGGCGCTGAGCTACTCAGGAGCCGTAGTTGGGTTTGTAATTTCTGGCTTAACCATTTTTGGAATCGCATTAGGAGACAAACTTTTCTTCTTCGATAAAGGCGTCGTAACACCGATAATTTTCCCTATTATAGCAAGCCTATCTATTTACGTGATTTTAACTTTTTATAAATACTTCACCGAAGAAAGAAAGAAGAAAGAACTAAAAGGTACTTTCTCAAAATATGTCTCCCCTTCGATTGTGGATGAAGTGCTAAAAGATCCTGAAAACCTACAGCTGGGAGGAAGAAAACAAATGATGTCTGTTTTCTTTTCTGATGTCCGCGGATTTACCACCATTTCAGAACAGCTCGACCCACAAGCTCTTTCCGACTTACTTAACTCGTACCTAACCCCAATGACGGACCTTGTGTTTCAAAACAAAGGGACGCTGGATAAATATATGGGTGATGCGGTTATGGCATTTTTCGGCGCACCCATCTCCTATCCGGATCATGCCGCTGCCGCATGCCGATGTGCAATCCAAAGTCTTGTTAAACTGAAGGAGCTACAAAAAGAATATGAAGCCAAAGGCCTTCCAATGATTGATATTGGTATTGGAATTAACACCGGAGAAATGAGTGTTGGTAACATGGGATCAGAAACAGTCAGAAACTACACCGTTATGGGCGATGCCGTTAATTTAGGCTCTAGATTAGAGGGTATTAACAAACAATATGGCACACGAATTATCATCAGTGAGTACACCCATGAGCATGTAAAAGATCAATTTTTATGCAGAGAAATTGATTGGGTTCGTGTGAAAGGAAAGGTTGAACCCGTTAAGATCTTCGAATTGATTGCAGAGGGAAGCGCTCCCAGCGCCATTGAGGAAGTTGTGAGCCACTTCAATGAAGGATTTGCCCTATATCATCAACGCCAATTTAAAGAGGCCGTAGAGGAGTTTAACAAGAATTTACAAATCGATCCTGAGGATGGGCCTACGCAACTCTATATTGATCGATGTCAAAACTATATTGAAAACCCTCCGGAGAGTGATTGGGATGGTGTGTTTACAATGACGACAAAATAATAACGCAACGCAAATCGGTTTCAGCAAATGCATAATTCGCTAAAATAATCCGGTACCTACAACCTGGATTTAAATTTGATTTGCTACTCCACTTTATATTTCCGCCTCATAATATTTTTTATGGGGGGGCTCGTTGGGAGCCAGATGTTATGGGGTCAAACCCGCATTCAGGGAATTTCACTTAACGCAAATGAAGTTTTTCGAGACCTTGGCGCTAAAACAATTCAACTGACCGGTAAAGTGACGATTCATTATAATGGTCAAACCATATTGGCCGACCGAGCCACCATTAATTTAGAATCCCAACAGATTGAAGCCAGCGGCAATGTCGTAATGAAAACTGAGCAGGTCTACAGCCAAGGCGACTCATTGCTTTACAATTATAAAACGGAACTGGGTACATTCAAAAATGCATTTATTCAGTCCGGGCAAGTGGTATTTGAAGGCGAAACCATTGATAAAATTGGACCCCAAGAATACTTGGCAAAAAAGGCCACCTACACAGCATGTGCCACCTGCCCACCAGCATGGAGCTTTTCCGGTTCAGAAATCGAAGCCGAGCTAGGGGGTTACGCTTATATAAAACTCCCCGTATTGAAGGTTGCCAACGTTCCCTTTTTCTTTCTTCCTCGAATTTTAGTACCACTGAAAAGTGAACGCCAAAGTGGGCTGTTAGTACCAACATGGGGAACGTCAAAAGAGGGCGGATTTGAATTGGGTCAAAGTTATTTTTGGGCCATTGATCGGTCTAAAGATGCCACCATTACCGCTAAAAGTTATGCTAAACGAGGATTAAAGGGACTCTTTGAATATCGTTATGTTTTAAATGAAGAGAGTTCCGGCCGCCTCAACACAGCCATTATCTCCGATCAAGTGTTCGAAAAGAAGGGCGAGGAATACCCAGATAAAAGATGGTTTTTTAAATACGATCATTACTACTTACTTCCAGGTAACTACATCAACCGCATGAACCTGAATTTAATGAGCGACCTGGATTACACCAGTGATTTTAAAGAAGAAATTGATGTTATTGGCGATCCAGCACTAGAAAATATGATTTCGGTAACAAAAAATTGGGACCATTTCCATACCAGCGTAGAAGCTGTCTATTATGTAAACCTATTGAAGGATGTTCCTCTTGCAAATAACCGAGACGCTGTTCACAAATTTCCAGAAATAAAAGCTTCCATTTCCAGACAAAGACTTTTAGACACACCTTTATTTTTTAAAGTCGACTCCGTATTTACAAATTTCTCGAGAAAAAACTTTAGTTTCGACAACGTAGCTAATGGTGATGTTGACTCTAGTTCCCCGTCTGGTGGTGATTATAATATTGAAGATGATGTACTTCGAACAGGTACTCGATTAGATATTAGTCCTGAGATCTCCTATCCCATGCAGTGGCTCGGACGATTTGACATCTTACCTAGAGTGCTATTTAGGCACACTGGATACACCTTCAATACAGACGTTCCTGATACCAACACAGATTCCTCAGGCGCAACTTATACAAAAAATGCGAAACGCCAATATATACAAACCGACATAGATATAAAGACGGAGCTCTGGAATGTCTATGATCTCGGAGTCGAAGATAATACTAAAACTTTAATACATCATAAAATCCAACCCTCCGTCACATATGCTCGTATTCCCAAGGAAGAGTTAGATAACCATGTCTTTTTCGGGGACTTTCGAAACCGGCGATTTGATCAAATCACAGACCCTCTCATTGAACTAGATTTTTACAATGATTCAGAATCCAGTAATGGAGCGGGTAAAGTGCAATTTGATTATAACGATCGCTCCTTTGATGTTGAGGTCGTCCGCCTAGGCTTAATCAATAAAGTGGTCCGAAAACGAATGACTGGAAATAATGCTGATTATAAGCGACTCGCCCGATTCGAACTATTTCAATACTATGATATCAATCACCAAAAAACTTTTGAAAACCCATTAGATTCTAATGACAAGCCGAAGCCCTGGACCCCATTAGTTGCTATTCTGAATTTAAACTTCGATTCCTTTGAAACCTATTCCATTAGCCGCTACTACCCAGATGCTGACGTAACGGATCTATCCACTCGACTAAAATTTTTCAATCCTCTGGGAAACTTTATTCAGCTCACCTATAACAGAACTTATAAAATTAAAGATGATTTCACGGCCAATCTGGGCGACACAACCGAAACCGCTGGCTTTGGCGTTGGCTATAAATCGAAGTTTTTTGATATTCTAGGAAATGTGGCATTCCCCTTAAACCTGGATTCAAATGGTCAGGAGTACAAACAACAGGAATGGAGCTACCTAGCTACAATCAAACCACCGGGCAATTGTTGGTCTATCACATTGAAACAATATAAAAATGTTGGAGATTTAGATATAAACACTGACTACAATGTCTCTTTTAGCTTTGGTGGCGAGGATTTTTAAAAAGTAGCTATATTAACTTGGGCTGCAAAACCATCCACTTTATTATTGCTAATTATGGGATAAATATAGAGAGGTGATCTATAACCAATATCTCCCTCTATTTCATTTAGGAGCTCTTCCTCAGGAGTCTCATCAGATACTCCGTATAATATATATAACCCTAATCCAATTCCCAAATAGAGCCCTAGAGAAGCCCCTCGAGCTACCTGCTGTAAGTTCTCACCAGGTTGATCCTCGAAGGCTAACGAAGCCGCACCTACCAATGTTCCAGTAAGAACTCCGTATGTACACGCTCTTATAAAATCTTTCGTAGGGTTCGCGAATGCCTGCGGTGCTGCAAACATAAAAATCATAAGAAAGGTCAGGCTAGTTTTTCGCATAGATGCTCCTTACAATATTTTTTCATAGTAGTGGCAGGAGTCAACTTAGCTTAGGCTTTAGTCGGCCAAAAAATCAGGAAAACATCGAATTTTATTGCCTCTAGCTACTGTTATAAGATGTACCCTCACCCTTCGATTCATCTCCGCTGAAAGAAATAGCATACTTCTCTCCAGCCGTTCTTTCTGAAAAAGAGACACTCTCTGTACAAAATGGGGGTGAAAGCCTTCCGTTTTTACTTCCACTAAATGTATTTGTTGGTTTTTCTCAATAATGAGATCCACTTCAGAAAATGGCAGTCTGACGTTTCTACCCAATATATGGCATCCATTGGACTTTAAATAGGTTTCTGCCACACGCTCCGACGGATGACGTTTATAAATATTCTCTAACGCCTGCAAATGTAGATCTATGCACCGGACACGGGCCCACCTGTTGAATTGCTTTACGATGGGTTGGAGTTCCATAACCTTTGTGTTTCTCAAATCCATAAGCCGGATACTTCTCCCCTAATTGATCCAACAATCGATCTCGCTCCACTTTTGCAGCTATGGATGCCACAGCTACGGGCGCAGCCCTTAGATCACCTTTCACCAATGTCATTTGCATAAGATTATCAGCCAGCCCAGGAATTTTTTTATTTCCGTCCACTAACACGCTGGCCGACTCAACAACACCTAGTTTTTCCACTGCCCTTCGCATCGCAAGCAGAGAAGCATTTAAAATGTTGATCTCAGCAATTTCTTCTACTGATGCAATCCCAATGGCAAATCGATGATGGGCTACAATGTCTTTATAGAGTTTCTCTCTCCGTAATGCGGACAACTTTTTTGAATCTGTAAATTCCGAATAGTCCACGGACTCATTAATAATTGCGGCGGCTGCGTATACCGGCCCAGCAAGACATCCACGCCCCACCTCATCAACTCCAATAACGGGTTGTGGGTTTAGCTTTTTCCATGGAAAGGGTTGAATTGTGTCTTTCGCAGATGCCATGAGTTCCCCCTAAAGTGAAAGTCATAGTATCCGAATTTCCCGTCCGCGAATACGTATAATACTCAGTGTTGGCAAGTCGAAGAATCAAAGGAAATTAGATTCATCTGCCTCAAAAAAAAGCCTCACCCGAAGGCGAGGCTTACAAAATTAAATTTTAAAAATTCTTAGTTCGACTTTTCTTCTGCTTTTGCTGCTTTTTTACCTTTAGACTTCTTGCCTTCAGATTTAACAGTTACCAATTCAGATTCAATTTTAGCAGCTCTACCAGAAAGTTTTCTCAGGTAGTAAAGTTTGTTTCTACGAATTTTACCTATAGAAACAAGATCAATTTTAGCAATTGCAGGGCTTGCGAAAGGAAAAGTTCTTTCCACACCAACGCCACTAGCTACTTTACGAACTGTAAAAGAACGGCCCATTCCAGAACCTTGAATCTTTAGAACTATCCCTTTGAATAACTGAATACGCTCTTTTTCACCTTCTTTAATTTTAACGTGTACACCAATGGTGTCACCGGTTTTGAATTCCGGTAATTCAGGTCCTTGATGTCTGTCTAATGTCACTTTTCTAACTAAGTCAGTGGTTGCCATGGTTTCTCCAACAATCTGGTTCAATAACAAAGGGGTATGTCCTACCATGTCGAAATCAGTCGGTCAAGACAGATACTCACTGCAGAACGAACAGAAAGGTGGCGATAATCATCACTTGATGCGCCGCGTATAGGCTCTAGCCGCCAATCACACAAATCAAAAACATCTTCATGCAGCCCAAACCCCGTTCCAAAAACTAATAGAATAGGTCTTTCACTGTCCTCTTCCAGCTGCTGCCGAACATCTCGAAAAGTCTTAAGGGGAAGACCAGAAAGGTCTCTTGCCGCCGTAGCGATAACCAATGGCTTTGGATCAATTGAGTTAATGCAATCTTGCAATGTTTCTGCTGTTTTCACCATCCCCAGAGCGCTGGCCCGCTTGGGGTTATATTTCGTCCCGTATCCCGTCTTCCAATGATCTACGATCCGCTCAGTGAACATAAGCTGCTCTCGTACTCGATTAATCAATGTGTAGGTCTCAATACCAAGAGAACGGCTGACTCGAGCTATATCCATGATATCGAAGTTCGTTATATTGGTACAAACCGTATTGCCAGCACGATCTAATACCGGCCAATGCACCAAACCTACATGTATTTTAAATTTTGGATGTAGTTCATTAGTAGGACGATCCACGCTCTAGCTCCAATTCCATTTGCGTCACTTCAGACAATTCCAATCCCAGAGATTTTAACTCCTCAATATTCCAGCTCTTCACTATCTTTAAACTTTCCTTCAGCTTTAGTTTACTACTATCATTCCACTGAATAAGTTCAGGTCTTTTTTTCATAGTTACAACCCATGCCAATGCCTCTTTAGCCTGCTGAATCTTCTTATGATGTCCCGACCGATAAACCGATGGCACCACCTGATCCCCAACCGTATCTGGCCGAGTGAATTGGGGTGCCTCCAAAAGGTCGTTGTTTTGCAGTGACTCCTCAAAGGCCGAGTTATGATTCCCCAAAACTCCTGGTAAAAATCGAGCCATGGAATCTGCCACAACAATAGCTGGCACCTCGCCGCCACTGAGAACATAATTTCCAATGGAAATCTCTTCGTCCACATATTCATTTATAAATCGTTGATCAATCCCAGCGTATCGGCCACAGATAAATGTGATTTGTGTTTCAGATTCCGACCATTTTTGCGCCTTGTGGTTATCCCAAAGGCTTCCCTGAGGCGAAAGATAGACCACTTTATGTTTAAGTGGTGTAATGGAAACTAACGCTCTCTCTAAAGGCTCTGAAAGCATCACCATGCCATCACCGCCTCCATAGGGTTTATCATCTACCGTTTTGTGCACATCCTCAGTGAAATCTCGTGGGTTCACTATTTTGGACTCAATAATATTTTTTTTATGTGCTCGACCTAACACCCCCTCTTCTAAGAAGGGTGAAATAAAATCAGGAAATAGAGTGATAAAATTAAATTTCATAGCGAAACTCCAACATTCCATCTGGAAGGGTGGTTTGTATGCACTTTGAATTAAAATCGATTTTTGGCACCATTGAATCAATCAAAGGAACCTCTAACCTTTCACCATCAAGATCGACCCAAAGTAGATCCTGCACCCCGTTACTGCCAAAACCAGTGACCACACCCAAGTCTCCCCATTGGGAATCCTGAACTCTAAAATCAATGACTTCTCTAAGGAAAAATTCATCTTCATCTTTGGCCTCTAAGTATTCCAAAGGAACCGACACCAACTGTCCCACTAATGCTTCCGAAGCATTGCGATCATCCACTCCGGGTATTTTAATTAACAGACCTTTTTTATAGGGCTTAAAGGTCTTTATTGTATGTACAGAATCACTCAGCATCAGTTTGAGTTTCTTCAAACCTTCCAGCCAATCCATTGTGCCCGTGAATATAAGTACATACACTTCACCACGCAGGCCATGAGCCAACTTCACTTTACCTATCTGTTTCCATTCACCAGTATTTTTCATAAAAAAAAGCTCTGCCTTTCAATACACACAGGCTTATAACTCTGTGCGCAATGAAAAGCAAAGCTTTCATGAGCTTCATTCTATAAAATGTTGATTTTACTCAACTATCTCTAGAACGCTACGCTTTTGTAATTTTGTACTGGCTGCATTCAGAATGGTCCGCATTGAACGAGCAGTACGACCCTGTTTCCCAATGACCTTGCCTAGATCTTCTTTTGCCACCTTTAGCTCAACCACTGTTGTTTGCTCACCAATGACTTCATTGACATCCACTTCATCAGGGCTGTCCACTAGGGATTTGGCCATAAATTCAACCAGGTCTCTTAAGCTTCCCGGATCCATACTTTCTCCTTCAGTCTCCACGTCAAATCAAAATCAACATGAAATTAGACTTATATTCTGCACCATCACTCACCGAGTGAAAATGAGTATTTTGTAAAAATTAAGAAATTCTTAACAAATCAAACAAATGATCGATTCAATTAAGCGCCAGCTTGTGCCTTCTTGATAATACTTTTTACTCTCTGTGTTGGCTGGGCACCCTTTGCAATCCAGCTGTTCACGCGATCAAGATCTAAAATGATTTCCTTTTCTTGACCTTGTGGGGAGGGGTTAAAATTCCCAACGATTTCAATGTACTTCCCAGTGGCTGCACGCCTTTGGTCTGCAACTGTGACTCGATACTTAGGGCGATGTTTCGATCCAAATCGAGCTAAACGAATGACTACCATACAAATTCTCCTTCAACGCATTCCGAATAGTAATAAAATGGCAATATAAAGCACCGTTTCTAATAAGAAAAACGGCTTTCAGCAACCCATTATTTCAAAAAAAACAAAATCTATAGAATTTAGTCCCAGATTCACTGTGACGAGCCCAAAAACCATGCCTTTTCCCTCAGCAAGCACTGTTCAATGACTATTTTTCAACCGTTTTAGGCGGAAACTTATAGTTCCTAAAAAGGCAAGCCTCCACCAAACATGCCACCGCCACCTCGGCCCATTCCCATTTTCATCATTTGAGACATCATTTTCTTAGATTGCTCAAATTGCTTAACGAATTTATTTACGTCTTTAACTTCAGTTCCAGAACCATTGGCTATACGCAATCTCCTGGATCCATTCAAAATCTTATGATTCTCGCGCTCAGCCACAGTCATCGATCGGATGATGGCCTCGATTTTCTTAAGTTCATCATCAGGAGGGGTCATGTTTTTCATCTTCTTCATCATTTGACCGGCGCCAGGGAGCATTTTCAAGATGGATTCCATCCCTCCCATCTTCTTCATCATTTGAATTTGCTGAAGAAAGTCATCCATGGTGAATTTATTCTTCGCCATTTTACGTGCAGATTCACGAGCGGTCTTCTCATCAATGACATCCTGAGCTTTTTCAACAAGACTGACCACATCTCCCATATCCAATATACGTGATGCCAATCGTTCTGGATGGAACACCTCAAGCTGTCCGACCTTCTCGCCAACACCCAAGAACTTAATGGGCACACCAGTGGTCTCACGTATACTCAGGGCCGCTCCACCACGGGCATCACCATCCACTTTAGTTAACACAAGACCCGAGATTCCAATGGCATCATGAAAGCCCTGAGCAACGTTTACGGACTGCTGACCGAGCATGGCATCGGCCACCAAAAGAGTCTCTTTGGGATCCCATACTTCTTTTAGCCGCTTCAACTCACCCATGAGCTGATCATCGATTTGTAATCGCCCTGCCGTATCCACAAGTATGACATCGACCATATTCTCTTCCGCCCATTTCTTAGACTTCTCGAGAATCTCTTCAGGCTTCATACTTGGATCGGACGGAAAACATGGCAAATCATTAGCCTTTGCCAATGTTTGTAACTGATCTATGGCCGCTGGACGATAGACATCCACCGGCACTAAACCTGGCCGCTTGGAAAGTTGCTTTCTGATGTGTAGAGCTAATTTAGCGGTAGTGGTGGTTTTACCTGTACCCTGTAATCCAACTAAAAAAATGACGCCAGGGTTTCCACGAGTGACCAGCCCTTCAGCGTCTCCACCCAATAAAGTGATCAATTCATCATTTACAATTTTTGTGAACTGCTGGCCCGGAGATACCGAGCTGAGCACTTCTTCACCTAAGGCTTTTTCTTTTACACGGCCAATGAAAGACTTAACCACTTTAAAGTTTACATCCGCATCCAAAAGACTCAGACGAATCTCTTTAATGGCGTCCTGAATGTTATCTTCAGATATCTTTCCTCGCCCTCGAATGCGATTCAGACTTCCGGTTAATTTTTCAGATAAATTATTAAACATGTTAAACCCCTACCATCTATGGAAACTGCCTCTAGCCAAGCTCCAAACACTGATGCTGAGAAAGACTAGTAGCATAATTAAAGTCACCAGTACAGAAACCCCTAAAGAAACGTCGCTTACTCCTAATATTGCGTATCTAACACCATTTATTAGGTAAAGTAATGGATTCGCCAAAGACACTTTTTGCCAAAATCCTGGAAGATTATCTATGGAGTAGAAAACACCTCCCAAATAGATCAATGGAAGCAAAACAAAATTACCCACTGCACTTAAATGATCAAAGGAGCGAGCCCAAATCGCGGCTGACAATCCCATCATTCCAAAGGCAAAACCACCCACTAAGAGAAAGTAAAACAATAAAAATACATTATTTATGGGTAAAAACTCTCCATGCTGATTCAAATAGAAAAGCTCACCGACCACCATTGTTACAACAGACACAAGCAGCCCTCGGCTAACACCTCCGGCAGAAAGCGCCCAGATAATTTGCTGGCTAGATAGTGGAGAAGATTTATAGTCCTCCAACTCTCCTGCTGATTTTGATCCCGCCACGGAACTCGAAGCATTAGAAAATGCATTATTTAAACAACCCATCATTATCAAGCCAGGAATTAAGAAACCCAAATAGGTAATTCCCTCTTCCATCTTAATGGCTCGACCGATACTCACTCCAAAAATAAGTAAATACAATGTGGTGTTTACAGCAGGAGCCAAAAGGGTCTGCACTGCGACTCGCGAAAATCGACGCACTTCTCTCCAATAAAGCATCATAAAAGGAGTCCATTTTAAATTTTTATTCATGCTTTCGACTCCCCTAATACGCGTAAAAACGCCTCTTCTAAATTTCCTTCGACAATTTGCATATCGTCAATATCATCCAACGACAAATGGGCGGAGTGCAGCAGTTCGCCTAATCCCATTTCACTGGGTATTCTAAACCTTAAATTTTCCTGTAGTTGCTCTATCAAAAACTGACTTTCCACTTTTGCTGCGGTTTTCAACTTTAAGCTCACATTCCTTTGAGTGAACTCTTTAACAAGAGAGTTTGTCGGTCCTATTTTTCTCAACTCACCATGATGAATGATACCCACGCGGTCACATAGCTCTTCCGCTTCCTCTAAATAATGTGTCGTTAAAAGGACACTCACCCCGTCAGATCTCAATTCTTGTACGAATTTCCAAAGGGATTCTCTCAATTCAATATCCACTCCAGCGGTGGGCTCATCCAGTAGCAGCAGCTTTGGACTGTGCACGAGAGCTTTGGCTATCAACAATCGCCTTTTCATACCCCCAGAAAGTTGCTTCACTTTTTTATGGCGATGCTCTTTCAAACCCAATCGATCAATTAAAAAATCTATCCTGTCTCGATTATTGCTCAACCCATAGTATCCTGAGTGAAAAATTAAGACCTCTTCTAAATTAAAGAACCCATGGTTAACGATTTCCTGAGGTACAATCCCTGTTAAACTTTTGGCCTTACGAGGCTCCTCTTGAACATTGTGCCCGAATACCAAAACATCACCCTCAGTGGGCGTTTCTAGAGTTACGATATTTGATATAATAGTTGTCTTCCCAGCTCCGTTAGGACCCAATAGTCCGAAAATTTCGCCGGGCTCCACATGAAATGACATGTTATTTACGGCGTAGAAATCACCATATTTCTTTGTAAGTCCTTTGACCTCAAGAGCTTTGTCCAATTGCGTCACAGCCTTTCTCAATTTGAGACGGTAAGCTAACGATATTTCCGAAAAAATCCAAGTGACTTCAGCATATTATCCTTAAAATCAGTGCAGAGAGCCTATCCAAAGTCCGATAGATTCAATATGGGAACGCCAGTCCACAATAAATACATACCCATCCGGATGGATGACTTCACCATAGGCATTAAGACTCCGGTGGATTTGTACGTTCGTATCTCTGAAACTGAATTTTCCAAACTCTACTCAGCTGGTGAAAAAACCGAACAAGCAAAGATTTTTAAGTTCAATAGGAAAAGTATTGGCTATCTTTGGGTTAGAAATGAAGAGTATCCAAATCTAACCAAACACAATGTACTCATTGCGGGAATAGCTCTTAAAAGTGATAAATATAAAAATCCTGAAAAATCTCGATTTATAACCGCCGCCAGTGCGACCATATTTAATGAAATTTCTCAATCGGGCATCAACCATTCGAACTATAATGAAGCTCGGGAAATTTCTGATGCGACTGTTTCACTGGTACAACATCACCAAGACCTGTTCGAGCTTATGGAAAATCTCAGTCGCTGTTCTGACACGTGGGTGAAATTCAGTCAGTCCGTGGCTGCTATGAGCGTTGTCATTGGCAATGGAATGGGCTGGAAAAACCCCGTGACTATGGAAAAGCTGGCGGTAGGAGGACTTCTGCACAAAATTGGCTTTACCGACTTACCCAGAGAGCTTCTAGCATTACCAATAGATAGAATGTCGGCTCAGCAATTCAATACTTACAAAAACTACCCCACTCGAGGGGCTCAAATGCTCTCTAAACTCGGTAGCGTACCCGATGACATTGTAGCCATAGTGGCAGAACACCAGGAGAGACCCAAAGGCAAAGGTTTTCCGAAAAAACTAACAGATCTTAAAGTTCACCCGATGGCTCGAGTCGTGGGATTAGCTGAGGAATTTTGCCAAATTCTTATTCCCAATATGTCCAAAGCCGAAGACACACGCTCACCAGACCAGGCCTTTAAGGTATTAAAAGACACCAAAGAACATATGTTCAATAAAGAGGTGTTTGAAGGTCTTCACAAAATGGTCGGGAGAAATAGTCTCAATAAAGCCGTTTAATCCATTGAATTCTTACCATTTCTAAAACTAGGTCATCTGTATAGATTGACCCCAATTTATGCCTTTGTTATTCCAAATCCATGAAATATTTAGTTACCACATTTTACAAGTTCTTTGAGCAAACCCCTGACGAAGTTAAAGCCCGTAGAGAGTGGCTGTTAAATAAAGGTCGTGAATTACAACTTAAGGGTCTACTCCTCATTGGTGAAGAAGGAGTGAACTCCACGTTGTCTGGCGAAGAATCCAGCGTGAACCAATTTAAAGGTCACTTATTAGAAATCCTTGAACAGGAGAAAATGACATTTAAAGACAGTTATGCCGATCGCATCCCTTTCCGTCGCTGGAAAGTGAAAGTGCGAGATGAAATTGTGACCATTGGTCATCCGGGTCTTGTACCAGACAGAGAAAAAAACCATCACCTTTCACCGTCTGAGTGGAACGCAGCTTTACAAGAAGAAGGCGTAGTTTGTATTGATACTCGTAATAAATATGAAACTGAGTTAGGAAAATTTAAATCCGCATTGGATCCTGAGATCGATGATTTTCAGCAGTTCACAAGTTTTGTTGAAAATTCTGATATCTCTAAAGACCAAAAAATACTGATATATTGCACCGGCGGCATTCGCTGCGAAAAGGGAATCCTAGAATTAGAAAATTTGGGTTACAAAAACGTCTATCAACTCGATGGAGGGATTCTAAATTATTTAAAAGAATTTCCAAACCAGGAATTTGATGGCGAATGTTTTGTTTTTGATCACAGAGTGGGGGTGAACCAAGAGTTGCAGCCTTCGGAAAGGTGGCACTTATGCCCCCACTGTGGAAATCCAGCCGATCAAATCATTCAGTGTGTTCAATGCGATATGGATGAATACGTGTGTGTTCACTGCCTCGAGCAGGAAAAAGAAAAGCCGGAAGTTAAAACTTGCTCAAAAAACTGTGCTCATCACTTTAAATTGGGGCATAAAACCAACAAACCTCATTTAGATACACTAAAAAAGAAAGGTCGAAGCCTTCCTGAAAACCTTTAGTTGAAGGACTCACCTTGGTTTTGCCTATAATATAGGACAGAATAAACATTTTAAAAGTGTTGACCCAAGTTGGTCCAAGCGCTAAAACGGTCCTTCAGTTTTCATCTTGTCGCGGGGTGGAGCAGTCTGGTAGCTCGTCGGGCTCATAACCCGAAGGTCGTAGGTTCAAATCCTGCCCCCGCAACCAATTCAAAAATCATTTTTCAAACAGAACATTTAGCCCGACTGGGTCGGTCTCAGCTGTTGGCTTGCATGCGTGCCGCATGACCTGAAGGTCATAGGCTCAATTCCTGCCCCCGCAACCAATTCTTACAAAACCTAAGTGTATATATAAAAAAATCGAGGTTTAAATTTAAACCTCGATCTTAGTATCTACTCTTATTATGGTAGAAACTCATGCCTATTCATTTAAATAGTCTTTAAACCTCTTACCGCTTTTTCTTGGGTTACCCGTAAAAATGCCGCTGTCGTAAAGAAACTGAAATCGTCTTTTCACATGCGTATCTTCAACACTCGAAGCTTCCATAACATATTTTATTAAACCTCGATCTACAACCTCAGGAAATTCTGTAGCTATTTGCTTTAACTTTCCTTCATCCGCTTGCGGATCTAAAATCCAATCCCCGAAACTTTCACGAATAGTATCCGCCTGATCTTCTTCAATAGTTGAAAGCCCTAAATTCTTACGAATCTTTAGTGTCTTATAGGCTAAATCTAAAGTATCTAGATCAACTACAACACTATTTTTAATACCTGTCTTACTTTTTGTTGTTAATAGCGTATAAACCTGTATTGCCGAAAGAGCCGCATCATAACGCTTAAGCCTAATATTAATCCTAATTTCATCAGCAATGCTTCCCAAATAGTAATCGGGATAGGTTACGCTTTCCATAAGTAATTCAATACCCTTGCTCTGCACTAAAGCATCAGTCACTACAACAGCTAGACCCACTGATTGTGGTGAATCCACCAGAATAAGAATCAATTCTAGAGGAAATTCCGAAAAGGGCGCTAAATAGGAAGCGGACTGCCAACTTGCTTTGCTAATAGGAGTTTTTAGCTCTGATAGAAAGGAAAATGCCAAGAAACTTTTTTTAGGTGCCTCCAATCCATACGCCTTATAAACTTCTTCATCAGTGATCATCTCAATAAATTGCTCACAAATACTAACACCCATTTCACAATAAGCTCTAGTGTCATCTGCAGGACTTGTGAAACCGGCCACAATCAACTGCTCTCTCAGTTTTGCTTTCGTGGCCTCAGTCAAAGGATTCCTAATATAGTCATGTAAACCATTAATTAGGTTGTACATAATCCATGATCTTCTATTGGGCTCTTCAAACTTTTGAATGGATCTAAAATGCAATAACTCGCGCATCACAATTCCAGCTCTCTCAAAGTCGTCCTTTTCTGCAGCAAAAAACCGAGAGGGGTCGATCTGCAAACTGTCCATATTCCCTTCAGCTCTTTCAATCCAAAGGGCAACACGAGGTTTATCACTGGGCAACCAGGGATGAAGAGTGTTGATAGGCTGTTCCGTAATACAAACTAAGGCTTTTTTTCCTCTAGTAATGATCTCATTATAGAGAGGAAGGTACCCGGCTTTCACTTTTTCAAAAGCCTCTGCATAGTCGGGACTTTCAATCTTCATTTCCTGGTGAAATTCTACAAAGGTCTTTCGTTCACTACACAATTGAATAGTGAGGCTTGTAGATCTGCCGTTGGGCTCGTCCGTTTCGTTTCCAGCATCACCGCCCGTAGCCATAGCCAAGGGGCTAGCAGTGAGCAAAATTGCCATAGTTATTTTTTTGAAATTAAACATTTTCATCTCCATTCATCTTATTCTTTAAAGTTTGGGGAAAAAGGTTTAGCTGCAAGCAATAAACCGTGTCTCTTTTTTTCGACTTTTGTTCGATCAACTTAGCAATTTTCTGCCGAAACAATCGAATTTCTTCTTTTATCTCTGGAACCAACTCAGCATCCATAGCACTCACATAGGAAGAATGACTCTTCTCTTCTGCCGAATTCTCTTCAATAGATTGAGCCGCCTTTTCAAGAAGTTGCTTTTGCAACTGCCGCAGCGGAATTTCATCCACATTCTCGTTCACTTGGGTGGTAAAGAACTGCCAATGGTTAGTCCAACTGCCGTCTTCATTGATGGTCAGTACCTTATGGGCAAACAACTGACTTAAAGCCAGGCTTATCACACACGCAGGCAAACCCAATTGTTTTCCTATCCACTGAGGTGTGGGCTGAAAACCTTCGAGAGCAACACACTCTAAAATGCCCAGGTAATACCAATTGGCAAGAAGATGCATTTTTTCATATTCTACCAATTGGTAATTTTCAGCAAAGGGTGCTGAGTCCGCACCAAAAAGGTTTTGTAACTTGGCCTGATCCACTTCCAACTGCAGGGCAATATTTTTAATCTTTTTAGAACTGTATTTTCTCCGTCCATTGAGAAACTGTGAAAGGGAACCCGGATCTAATTGAAGGCTTTTAGCAAAGGATCTCAGAGAATAATTGGGATTCCCAGATCTACGCCTTAAATACTCGTCCTGTAAAAATAATCTAAATCTATCCTGTTCCATATGGGCCTCAATATACAACATAGATTGGCCATATGAGCTTTTTTTGAAACAAATTGTTTCAAAACGAATGCCTCGGGTATTATTTACAAAAAAGCCGAAGTGAGGGCTACCACTTCGGCTCTATGGGGTTTCCAAGATCTGTAATTCAGCTATTTAATTTCAATGTACTCCGCCGTGAAATCCGACTTTACTCCCACCTCGGTGTAATTGGCGGGCTCCCCTCTTTGGTTAGTTACATAGTCCAATTGCTTTGCAGGCACGGCCGTTCCCAATGTTTTAACAATTAAATTTGGGTTTCCAGGATAGAGTCCTGTGGCCACTCTATGCAAGGTGGCTGGCGGAGAATAGTATTGAACCTTCTTATCATAAGAAACACCCTCTTCGTCATTCACTGCTGATCGCGCCAGCTCCATAAGATCATGTGTTACGGGCGCGGACTTAGCTTTCTCTATATCTACAGCTATGGATTGACGAAATAAATCATAGGCGACCGATTCTAGCTCTTGTAAAGACATCTCGGACCCATTGGCATACTCAAGAATCACAGGTGTGTAGTCTTCCAACACATCTTCTACAACCGAACTCACGACATCTAGGATTGGCATTACAATGGGCCCAATCTCAGCCTCCGACATCCCTTGCTGTTGCATTGCCACAGAAACGGCCTGAGCAAAATAATTGATGTAAATAGCTGCTTTACCCTGAACATCGTCAGGAGAACTCAATTGGGATTCCTGAGAGTATTTTAAAATATCAAACACTATCATCTTAGCAATGATGGGATGTACATATCCAACGAAATGCTCAGCGGACAATCCCGTTCTATCCACCAACTCATCCTTAAAACCTAATAATACCGCACCAGAAATAGCCGAACCTACATCTTTCCAATTGGCATATGTTTCAATAAAATTGGCTGCAAGCTCAGCATTTGTGACGGGCTTCCACGCTAGACCCAGCCCCACTTCTTCCACTTGTGCTGGTTCGCTTTGGACACCGTCTCTTTTATATAAGGGATCAAAGTAGGGCACCACAGGCATTTCATGACCAAACTTGTCTCTCCATAGGTTTTTTGCTAGCTGAAAAAGTTTAATACCAGCAGCATCTCCAAAAACCTCTCTATAGCCCCTCTCATTTTGAGGAAGGTTTAATCCCACATTCATTACATGGGTAATGTGCTCTGCACAGTAGGTCGCAAAAACTTCTGCATCAGTAAGATAGTTAAAGAATGGCTGACACCCGGGAAGATCGGAGTCACTTTCGCACTCGCTTGCAGATCGACCAGAAAGTTCCAAATTCACCCAGCTGCGATCAATCCAACCACGGTAATGCGCAAATACATTCTTTAGGTTCACATCAAACATATAGTCTTTTTTATAGTTACTAGGAAACTGAACACCATCCATATTTAAAAGTCGTAAGGTGACATACAGATTTAGATTCAATATCTTAGGATTCACACCCTTAATGCCTACCATATATATGTTTGCCGGCTGGGTGCTGTATTCATTATCTCCATCCCACATCCATTTGTTGTCATGCAGACCAAATGGACTATTTGCAGTGATACCGCTCCCATAGTAGGCCCCAGTATGGCCAAAACTCATTTCAGGTTTATATGAACTACTTAACTGCCCAACTGGCAAAACGGAATAATCTGGGTGGGAATAGGATACGGGAGCAAAAATAGGACTGAAATTAACGGCCGTTTGTGGAGCATCGAGATCAGAGCGAAAAGTCTCTAACTCTGCATAAAAAGCAGAATCTATAGCATCGGACCCTAAAACCTTAGTTCCGTTAGCGGTAACTCCTTGTGAATTAAGCGGATAACAATCTTCTCCAACGTAATTTCCTGAACTGTCTTTATCGCATCGTGGAGAATCCAGATCTTGATCCACTCCTGGTCTTTCTACATAGGGTAAAAACCGCATACCCACCTGGGTGTTCGAAGAGTTCACTGGGTAATGAATCTCTCGAATAATGTAGGAAATTTCCTTAGACGATCCATCGGCTAACGGCACAGTCATTGGCTCTAACTGAAAAGAGCCAAACAAATCAGGATTCAACTTTTCCATATAATAGTTAGACATACTTTGCGAGGGTCTATACGGGCCTTTATAGACAATAGGGCCTTCATATTGTAGGTAGCCATTGTAGGTTTGTGCGTTTGAAACCGATGACGCTATTAAAGTCATAATCATTAACAAGAAAAGGGATCTCATAACAAAAGTCTCCTTGGGGGGGGTAGGTGTTTTTCCAATTACCTAGCACGCACTTTTTAATCCAATTAAGCACTTGTGACTTTCGTGAAATATTTTATGGTTTTGCATAAACTTGCGAACAAAACGCTAGCAAAACTCCAATAAAAGTAGAATATTAAAGTTACTGCGAAGACAAACCATAGTTTATTAATTTGAAATCCGTTAGGAATTTATGAGTAAATTAAAAATTGAAACCCTTCACGGTAAAGAGCTCACTCCCCACTTTGAATCCCTTAGTGATATACGCCTACAAGTGTTTAAAGAATGGCCTTATCTTTATGAAGGCAGCAAGGAATATGAACGTAAATATTTGGATGTCTACTTTAATTGTGAACGATCACTCTGTCTTCTCATTAAAGATCAAACCGATAAAATAGTAGGCATATCTACAGCCATTCCTCTTACCGAAGAACATGATGATCTGAAAAATCCTCTTGTCCGAGAAGGCTACGACGTTGATCGTTTGTTTTACTTTGCCGAGACCTGCTTACTTCCTTCCGCCCGAGGAAAAGGCATTTACCGAAAAATATTTGAGTTGAGAGAAAGTCACGCCAAATCCTACGGAGATGATTATACCCGCGTATGCTTTTGCGGAGTCCATCGAAGTGACTCTCACCCTTTACGCCCAGAAGATTTTCAACCCTTAGATCCCATTTGGCAAAATTATGGTTTTCAAAAGGTTCCAGGATTAAATATGAATTTTACTTGGAAAGACGTTGACCAAAAAAAAGAGACCGCGAAGTCTCTCGCGGTCTGGATGAAAAATATTTAAATTATAAGGCGCTTAAAAAGACCAACCCAATTTAAAATCAAGACCTACACCAAGAGTGGCTGGCACATCTTCAGTCTCACCTGTGAGATTTCCAGAACTATCCTCTACATCGATTTCTGATTCTGAAGCAGAACCAGCAAAGGCACCTAGGTTCATGTAAAAAGAATCCCAAACCCATTGATAACCTAAAATAACTCCAGAAGCTGTAACATCTGCCTCCGCCGTTTCCCCAGTAAACTCATCATCAAGTGTAAGGGACAAAGATCGAAAAGATCCACCTAGATAAAAAGAGTCTTGAAGCGCTCCGCTAAAATGATAGGAGATACTTCCACCAACCCCTTGGATTTCATAATCAAAATCACCGAACTCAAAATTCCATGACTGAAAACTTGGAGTGATTACTATGTTGTTTGTAATAGCTATATCAATATCAACATCCACATAGCCTATAAGAATAGTGATCGGATTGAACTTAACCCCAAACGTATTTGCATGGGCTGATGTCGTAATACCTAACATAGCCACTGCCACTAGAGCCAAAAATATTTGCTTCACAGTTGTATCCTTTGTTGTACTTGACTTAGCTCATTATGACCTTTTCAGATGACAAACATCACTGAAAATTCGCTTTTCAATACAATGGGCTTGCAAGAAAAACTCAAATGTCTTTCGATAGGTGCCCGCTTCAGGACTAAATGCTAGCATCATAGGCTAGTTATATTAGAGATTTTACCACAGAACGGCAATGCCGTTTGATACTCGCATGTCGAGAGGCTTCAGTGAATACGATATTATCCTCATAAATAACTTTACAAGTTTTGCCACTCATTAAGAGAGCCCAGTGTATGGTATGAGCAAACAGAACTTCCATCGCCCAAAACACGTCCTCTTCACTCGCCTCCGAACCCACCTCTTTCCGGATGACCTCCATTAAATATTTAGCCCCTGGAGGCCCCATCTCTTTTTCAGCGCACATCTTTTCAATAATACAAGGGGCTGGCATCGGAAAAGAATCTGACAACATAGTCATAAATGCATTTCTTAATTGTTTCGAATTATCTGTGAGAAAGTCGAAAATTTGGATAAATACATCTTCAACACACTTACCACTTTGAACGTAATTCTTAATTTCGCTTTCGAGCCAATCATTGGAGCGCATAAATGTACTCCAATAGAGATTTTCTTTGTTATCAAAATGATAAGCAATTCCTGACAAATTAACACTCGCCAAATTAGCGATTTCTCTTAAAGAGGTTCCTTCGTAACCGTTTTCACTAAATAGCTTCTCAGCAGCAACTAAAATCTTCTCTTTGGTATCGACCTTATTCATTGTGACACCTTCCCCATATTCTTAGCACTACCCGATGATGAAAGATTTGATCCAAACCATTTTGTAAACAACCGTTCTCTCAATTTAGAAAAATCCTCCAATATGGCATAAGCTGCAGGAACCCACATCAATGTTAAAACCGTACCACTAGTCAACCCCCAAGCCATAGCTAAAGTCATAGGAACAAGAATCGCATCAGTGCCACCGATTCCATAGGCCGTAGGTAAAAGCCCACTGATCGTAGTCAGTGAACTCACTACAACAGCTCTCAACCGGAGACCGGAGGCTTTTACAAGCGCCTCCTCTAATTCCATTTTTTCCTCCTCCAGCAACTCCTGAATAAAAGTGATTAATACAATACCAGAATTCACAATTATCCCAGCAAGTCCAATAACCCCAATCAGAGCCAGAAAACTAATAGGGCGTTGATGCAAGGCGAAGGCCACAGAAAACCCAACCAAACCCAGAGGAATCGTAGACATAATAATCACCGGCCTCAAATAGCTATTTAACAGAAAAACCAACAACGCGAATATTCCGATCAAAGCCAGAACGAGAGCACTGGCTAAACTTTCCATAGACTCGTTAGTACTCTCCTGTTCTCCCCCGAATACAATCGACACGTCTTTGTATTCTTCTTTTAGCTCTTTAAATTTTTCCTCTAAACGAGCATTAGCGGCCACGGCACTAATCACTTCACTATCAATATTGGCAGTGATCGTGCGAGATCTTTTGAAGTCAAAACGCTTAATATGTGCTGAACCTGGCTCTTTTCTAAAATGCACAAATGCAGAAAGAGGAATAAGATACCCATCTCGACCTAAAACCTTCAATTGTTTAAGATCATCGACGCTTTCTCGGCTTTCGCTTTTAAATCTTACAAAGATATCCACTTCTTTGTTATTCAGCGTTACATCGGAAACGACCTTCCCAGACACAGCTGTTCGAATAGCATCACCAACAGTATTTACATCTAACCCCAGCTGATCTGCTTTTTGGTAGTCAATATCGATATAAACCTCATCATCACCAAAAGTATCTTGTACTTGTGCATCTCGCACACCCTCGACGGAATTCAACTCTGAAACAATAGCAGTCACCACTGCATCTAAGCTTTCGGAGTTATTAGATCTAAAAGTCGCATTTACTGGTTCACCCACTGGAGGCCCATTTACCATTGCTTCGTATTCCACATCTTCAATGGGACTCTGTAGGGCTCTTAAAGATTCCAACATTTCAGTGTGAGGAATATTATTTCTAGTATGTTCGTTCACATACATTATGATAATCCCTACATCTTCAGCTTCTTTGGCTTTTGGGTCACTGGGCCCAAGGGTAGAGACCCCAGCTCTAGCAACTAAATGTGAAATTTTATCTCCAAACTCTTCTTTAATCTTCAGAGATAAATGAGTTAGCGCTTCATCTGTGGCCTCAAGCTGTGTCCCCTTAGGCATAGTCACTCGAGCGGCATAGATTTCAGTTTGGTCAGGCGGAAACAGCATAAACTTATTACCCACCGTCATCATTAGCAAAGACAACACCAGTAATCCGGAAAAAATCGCCGCTGTGATATATCTATGCCGAACAGTCCATCTCATAATATTTTCAAACTTCGGAATAAACACCCTTTGAAACCAATCCGATTGAGCCTTGTTTCCACCCGCCTTTGAAACACCCTCTAGCCTGGTTGGCAGAAAGAAAAAACACTCAGCCAAACTAATAAGTAGAGCTGTAGAAACAATTATGGGGATAAATTTTATAAACTGCCCCATTATTCCTTTAGTAACAAGCATCGGTAAAAACGCAGCAATGGTTGTCAGGGCCGTAATTGTAATCGGCAGCCAAAGAGTTTTCATAGATTGTAATATGGCAGCCCGAGGAGTGTAACCATCACCTAGTAACCGAGTGTAGTTTTCACTTATAACTACAGAGTTATCTACCAGCAATCCAATAGCTATCACCAACGCCAAAATCGTAATGGCATCTAGATTCGTTCCAAAAACAGGCATAAAACCAAAGGTGGCAATAATAGCAATGGGCAAAGATAAACTTGCCATTACCCCCAAACGACCAGGCAGAAATATGAGTAGAAAAAATATGACCAGTGCCAATCCTGAGACCGCGTTGCTGGTTAGCACTGCCACTCTATTTTTAACTTTTAAAGCTTCATTATTGTAAACTTCAAATTTGAAATTCTCCCCATATTTCTTACGAAAAATTTCCATCTTACTATCAATACGCCCAACCAGGTTGATTGTATCAGCGCCACCTTTTTTAGTAGCCACTAACAAAGTTGCTGGCTCACCGTTGTGGCTTGCATATACTTTAGCCTCTTCCTCACCATCTTTTACATTGGCTACATCTTTTAAAAATATGGACTGTCCGGATCCGTTGGACCGAATAAGTAGATTATCCAACTCCTCTTTCGAGTGCACTTTCCCTTCAATTCTTAGAAGCTGCTGGGTCGACCCTTTTTGTAAGTGTCCGCCGGGCTTATTTACATTTCGTTTTTCTATTGCACGAACAACTTCATTTACGCCAACATGAAAAGACTGAAGTTTATTAGCATCCAGATGAACCTCAAAGGTTCTCTCTCTAAATCCGACTTCACGAACATTTAAAATATCTTTGTCATCTTCGATATCGTCAGCCAGCATATCCGCAACAATATCTCGAGCTCGGTTTTCATTATTTCCAATAATAGCCATCTCTATTACAGGAAACTCTTCAGATTTAATTTCTAAAAACACCGGCGGATCCCTTAGATCTCCGGGAAGAATTGCTCGATCGACCGATCTTTGTAAATCCGTCATGAGCTCCGTCACATTAACATTATCGATATCTCCACGAATAAAAATAGAACTTAGACCGGCCTGACTCACGGATCTAACGTCTTTTATTCCACTCACAGCTCTGATTTCGTCTTCGATCGGCTTAGTAATCTTATTCTCAACCACCTTCGCTGAAGCTCCATCATAGACAGTGGTCACTTGCACCATAGCAAAATCAACAGCAGGAAAAGACTCCGCGTTTAATTTAAATAGCCCACCGATTCCGAACAACATAACAAAGGCCATAAGTACAATTGTGAACTTCTTATTATTAAGAAAAAACTCCGTTAATGAGATCATGACTTACCTCCAATTCGATTAACGATACAGGGGTCATCTGTAAAAACCTGAAAGTAATCATATAAAGTTGTTATAACTAATAATTGAGTATCAATGGTTGTCAGTTTCGTATTCAAAAGCTGATCTTGTTCGCCCAATAGATTATTCAAAGAGATCCTTGCTTGTCGGAATTTCTTTCGACTAGACTGAATACTAGTGGTCAAATTCTTATCATTCACATTCAGACTGGCAATAGCCTGGTTAAGCAAATGAACCATAGAGACAGTTTGTTTATGCTTTGCTCGCACCTGACCGGTTAACTGAGTCTTTTCCGCCAAATACATAAAATATTCTGACTTTTCCTTGGCCTCTTTAGCCTTGCTATCCTCTGAACCCAGAGGAACAGTTATAGATAAACCCAGCTGATAACCCGATTTACTGTTGTCACTAAACTCTTCTAGAGAATCAGCATAACCTTGCTCTACCCCCGAGTACTGCAATCTCGTGTTCAATTGGATATCTAAATCGGAATATCTTCGGCTTATAATCTTTTTTTGCTCATAGCTTTGTTCGACAATATCAAGAAGCTCATCAATCTTTGTATTTTCCCAAGGCACTGTCGAGGTATTACCAATGGCATTAGCACACTGGTATACGGCCGCATATTTATCAGTTAACTCCTCTACCGAGATTTGGATTTCACTTTCTAACAACTCGGGAAGTTCTGACTTGAGAGATTGGATATACAGATCTCTCTGATACTCTAAATTTTTAAGGACAGCTTCACGGCTGGCCACCTGAGCACGATATCGAGCCACTTCTCCTTTGTCGGCAATGTACTGACGACCTCTCTTCTGAGCATCTCTCAATTGTTGACGAGAAGATTTCAAAAGCTCTTCGGTAACATCTAACTTTAATCGTGTTGCCACAATATTCCAATACAACTTTCTCAATTCTAGCTCAGCAATATGCATATTAATGCCTGACTGGATTTCAGATTTTTCATGACTTAATTTTGCGTCTTTTAGTTCTGCCCGATCCACACGTCCAAATAAATTTCTCCATAGATCAATGCTAAAATCCATAGTCACACCGGTTCTGGTCGCTTCATCAATATTTCCATCCACTGTGGACTGTTGATCCGCAAAAACTCTAGCATCCAAAGAAAGACCACCGGAAAACTTTTTTTGCACACCGGTTTGATAGGTATATGTCGGACCGAAAGTAGGAATAAAAGAAGCGATCGCCTCTTCATCGGAATCAGAATGATTGATTTGGGAAACCCATTGCCATTGATAGTTTTGGTCCACGGCATGTCTCTGGTAGGTTTGCATAAATTGATTCGCTAAAACCTGTTGACGCTGGGAACTGCCAGATTGGAAGTACTGAATCAGCTTTTGCTCATCCAATTGAATGATTTTAACACCATTCTCCGCCTTTAGTGTATCTGCATACGCATACCCAACACCCCATAAAATGGACGTAAAAATCAATAATCTTTTTAATATCATTTTTGAACCTCAAATGGTTTAAAGTCTTTTTTAGAACAACTGATCTAATCCTAAGGGGTTCCACATTAAAAATCCATAACTTTTTAGATCGATCGTTCGAATTTTTATATCTAGCTGATTTTACACATATTTACAAGCATGTAAAGAGAGACACTTGTTCTAATCTGATTCTAATTTTGAGACAACCTGCCGCCCCAATGTCCAGTTTTGTTAGAATTGTGTAATGAATCACGACCTTGCTCCGATCTAGTAAATAGCTATTTGTCTAGCAACGAGGAGGCACTATGATCTTGCATCGACAAAGCTTAGGAATTTATTCATGTTTCATTCTCTCTATGCTCCTATCTATCGATACATATGCACAAAGCCCCGACTATTCTAAAGCAAAAGTGATCGCTATTATTGGTGACAGCTGGGCTGGCTTCCCCTGTCTCTTTAATTCATTTGATAAAGAGCTGGAGAAGAAGAAGAAACCCTACCAGAAAAATCCCTGGGAAAGCCCGGTGGATTTAAATACTCTATCCTCCATAGAGCCCACTGAGGATGTGGATACTATGAAGGATGAATTAGATCCTGAGGAAGAGTTTAAGTTGAGCGTACAGGGAGATCCCGCTCGCTTCAATGCTCCGGAAGACTACCAATCACTATTAAACTCCAAGCTCTCTATGATGGATCAGGCTCACGACAACGAAAAAGAACTCATTCAACAGATTGAACTGGGCGGAGTACTTAGAAATCGCCCCCCCTATCGCAGAGTCAAAAGACCTGCCCACGTCGTGGGCTGTAGCTCTACAGCCATCATGGGAGCCGAAACCACCGACTGGTTTGAAGATAAAAAACAAAAGAAAATTAAGAAGCTTTTAAATAATTATAAAAATACACTTAAAGTTATTTATCTCTCCACTGGAGGGAACGATCTGATGCGGCGATGGAACAAGAACATGACTATCGCCGAAGAAGTGGAACTCATGGAAAAAGTGTATCAAGACATTCGAAGATTGGTCATGCAATTCAAAGAGCTGGTCCCTGGAGTAAAAGTCTATATCAGCGGCTATGATTTTCCGAACTTTGAGGATGGCGATCTGATTTTAGGATACAAAGATCTGTTTAAAGCCATGGGCACCCCGCGCCCTGAACATCTCAACTATGGCTTGATGAGATTCTCTGAATATATGACTAAAATTCAAGAGATTCCCGGAGTTGTCTATCAACACCACATGGGTCTCAGCCACTATCACTTTGGAATGAGGGGTTTATTTGGAAAAAAAGAAACCCTGCATCCCATGCTCATTTCACACCCCCTGAACCCCATTCGATCCGGAGGGGACCCACTACTACCTACAAACAAAAAAGCTATGTTTCACATTTTCGATTGGTATTTCGACCCTTTCCACCTGCGCCCAAAGGCCTATAGATACATAATAAGACACGCCTACAAGTCTTACATCCACCACTGGCTGTACAACGATTAGGAAATTGGAAGAGGCTTTTCGATAGAGCTCCTCCCAAAGAGAGATAAGTTTTATTCGGATTGAGTTAAGTCCATATTTAAAGTGCAATGAGTTAGTTCGTATCAAATAGTATTTTATTACCGTTAATTTTTGTGATTTCCAAACTTTTGCCAGAATTTTGAATATAGCTAACCCCTGAAAGGGCTCGCCCTAAATATCTAAAATTATTTCGATCAGATATATGTAAAGTGTGAGACGAAAAATGTACATCTAACTCATTATCTTCAGTCAAAATAAAGCAGCTATTCTGAACACTCTTTAGAGCTCTCACTTTTTTTGTTGAAAACTCAATCTTATCCTCTTCCCCGCTGATCTGCTTTTCTGCATAGTATCCACCACTTTTAAAGGTTACTACCCGGCACGATTTGTATACATCTATAACCTTATCTATCTCTAAGTTTTGTGAATTTTCAATGTTCGAAAAGGCCTCTGACAGATCCCATCCTTCGGCTAAAAAGGAGGACGTGGGGTATATGATATTTCCATTTTGTATTGCAGTTAAACTATCACCATCGAAAATCAATTGTTCCGCCTCGCCGAAAAAAGTATTTTCGGGTTCATCTGAATTCAGGTTATACGCCAAATACTCCCCACTCTTCATTTTGACTACTAATCCTTCCCCATCTCCATTCCTAAAAATGTCTTCTACCTCGCCATTGGTTAATTCGAGATTATTTCTGCGATCAAGACGATACAAATCACCCAACTCATCTAAAAAATAGGCCTCATCATCAAAAAGGAGCATCTTTACTATCTTGTTGGATGAAATTGCCTGTATGGAGGAAGTACCGGAAGAACGATACCAGGCCCCATCCAAATAGTGGTACATGCCTTCAGAATCTTCTAATATTGCACTTGCAGCGGTACTAAAAATATCTTTAATATTCTCCATCTGCAAAACACTAACTCCCGCGGCCGATTTTAGTGAGGCCGTGCCATCTGACTTTAATTCGACGAACATTTCTTGAATGGAGCTCACAGTCTTTACCACAGTATCCGATAGATACTCGCCATTTAGATAAAGCTTTCCCTCATTCGTAATAACCTTTATGTAATTAAATCGGTAATCAAAATCTACAAAGTCGAACGAGCCAATATTTGCGGCCCACTCACTCCCAGACTGCGCGCCACTAAGACTTCCATCAAAAAGAACTTGAAGACAGTTTGCAAAGTTACATTTTCGGTATTTATAGCTCATGGTCAGACCACCAGCTACGCTCTCAACAAACTCATCTTTAGAAAAGATCTCAACACTTCCATCTTCGAAAAAAGCGATGCTAGCAAAATCGTATTTGTCCACTCTCCGCACTGATTTTTCAGACTGGTAGGATCCGAGATATTTCCCCTGGGCCAAAACTGAAGAACCAGGATCATAAAAATCCATAGGCTTTCCATAGAGCTGGCCATCTGTTGTTAATACTTGTACATAGTTGTAGTCTTTGAAAAAGTGGACTTTCTCAATGGATTCATCCAAATCAAATTCTGATTTTATATTATGTGGGTAAATGTTAGCTCCAGTACCAACATAATAGACTTCCCCATCCCAATAGCTAATCCAATCATCACCGTGAACTTCAAAATCAATCAGCGATACATTTTCAGGAACGCTAATATTGCTGGCCACATTGCCAACCCACATTGTCCCTCTAACTTCGTCAAACTCCAAACGATTAGAAGTCACAGCACCCGTTTCGAACTGTAAGAGTATGCGGTCCTGGATACCCCATGCGCCAATTAGCTGCTCTTCCTCGGGAACATACTCTGATTTTACAAGTGTTCCATCCTCGTTGTTGAACTCTACAAAAACAACGCTATTTGTTTTTGAGAAGTAAACAGTCGAGTTATAGTCGAAACTGATAAAGCCCTGAACGTCGGGTAAGTCTAATTTAGATATACTAAACGATCTATCTAAAGCGTAAATTCCCCCACGACTATCAGTCAAAAACAGTCGTTCAATAGCACCACTAGTATTTAAAGGACTGGTAACATCTGCTAAGGTTTGGTTATAATTCTGAAGAATGAAATCATTGAGGTCGAGAACTTCTCCAACCGTATGGAAGTAAAACCTTCCTCCAAGTTTGTATAGACACCCAACTGAGAACCCACCTAATGCTTCAGCGGCAGAAGCCTCCGCGATATCCGTCGGCGCAGACCCTAAAACGTTGACACTACCATTGTTCACAATGGCCAACTGATCTGCCAATTGCATAAACATTTCTCTTTTACAAGATCCGATGACCTTTGTGCGTGGATCATGCAAATCGTCCCTGTATTCCGAATCAAATTCATGAAGAGAATTATTAGATCCAAATTTAATATGCTTATAGTCTTTGGTTATGAATTCTGATACGAAACCAACTCTAGAATGGAATAAAATTTCCGACTGGAGCGCAGAAATGACTCCTAAATCCTTTATTCTATCCGAGACATAGCCCCAGTGAACCACATGGTCATCCTCTGTAAAAAAGAAGAACTGAGACGCAAGTCCACTTTTGACAGTATCGGAAACATAATTTGAATGAAAGGCATCCTTATACTTTGCAGATTTATCAAAAGGGGTTTGCAAATATAAAGTCCGAGAGCTCAAAATCTCGCCCGGTTTTAAAGCGCAAACTTTATAAAAATAGTAGAATCCCGCTCTTAGATTTTCTATTTGAACCTTAGTTTCAGTAAGTCCACTTAGCTTTACCAAGCTGTCGGCACCAGAACAGCTTCCATTCACATGCTCTATTTTATCTGATAACTGGAACACATACTCAGTAGCCCCAACCACCGGGGACCATTCGAGATTGAACCCTTTGGAACTTAAACTTTCCGGAGGGACCATAATATTGCGTAGATCAGGGTAAGACTTACCAGAAATGGTTCCTGTATCTTTGCTGTCATAGAAAAGTTGACTTTCGAAACCCTGGCAATTTTGAAAAAAGATTGCTAAAGAAGCCATTAAGAGTACGACACCAAAAACCTTAGTGAACTTAACCACATTCCCCCCCAGGAAAGACATCTGTACTGACTCAACTCATCGGATTATATTGAGAAAATCTTGAGTAAAAACGTCTCTTTATAGCTCACTTATAGCACCACTCCCCTCCATCCATAAAAAAATACTCATGTATTTACAAATACTTAACGATCCCCTACCTAAGCCAACCAAAACCTCAAAATGAGACTGCAGCCATTGAGTAAATGAAGGCAAACCGCCCTTTGAATAAGAGAATTTCATGGCTCTTGTTAGTTAACTTGACAGCAAAATATAATTATTTCCATTTTCCGATTTTACCAACCTAATCAACAGGTTAGATTTGGCCTGCTACAGGTATGTGATATAACTATAAGCCTAATGATTAACGCTCTGATTAAGCCCACAAACGCTCTAGTTCTTTTTTTGTTGCTCACCATTAGCGCATCAGCGCAGGCCCAGCTGGCCTGTAAAATTCTGTTTTCATCTTATACTGACAGAGTTTTGTTTTCCGATGGCTACCGACCAGTGCGCTCCAAGGGTCTTGACCAGTGGGACCTTATCTACGACAAGATGAAACTCCAGGATAAGACTCTTGAATTTATCCGGCGTCGAGGTGAACGCTTTCCAAGTGGAACACACACCTATGTTCTGACCCTGCACGGCTCGGGAGCCCCTCATAGCAACATTAATACATTCACAACCCTACAGCAGCTCTATAATGGTTCTTTAACTGATCGTGCATACAACCCCAGTTACGTGCATAAAAATTTTATTGAGAGTTTTTTAAAACTATCTCCAAATAACGAAAAATACATTGAAGGTTCAGGCTCCCAGGCGAGATTTAGCGGAGTGATTTCTGAGTCCTTCCCCATGCCAGGGCTTAGCAAAGAAGTGAACTACAAAGACTTCAAATCCCTTGATGAAGTGATGGACTATATGGTGGAAATGATCGCCGCAATTAAAAGTGAACTTCCACCGGGTGTCAGATTCGTCATTCATGGTCGAAGCTCCTCCTCTTCTTTCGCTGCTGAACTGGCCTACAGGTATCCGAAAATAGCCGATGCATTTGTTCTCATGAGCATGCCCTTCCCGCAAAAAGACATGTTAGAGGAGAATTTTCAACGCATGGATGAGGTCGCCAAAAAAGATAATTATGGCGAACTATTATGGCCTTGGATTCACTGGGCGAAAGACCGCATTTTGGAATCAACATGGGTTCGATCTCCTGAGAAACTGGGAGATGCTAGAATTATGTTCCTCCTCGGGTCTGCGGACAATGAAATGCTCCCCCGAGAACGAAAAGCCATTGAGGAGGTTTCCATGCTCTCGGAGAATACCTTCTTTCTAATGATTCCAGGCGCCGGACACGAAGTAACTAAACTAGATGCCAACAGTAAGCGCACCAAGCGTGAAGGTGCGTCTAACGTCGCGCAGTTTTTAGATCTGTTGCTCAACAAGGTTTTATAAATCATAATACTCCCTATTACTTGGGAGGTAACTATGCGGATTCTTTTATCAGCCTTAATAATGCTCTCTTTTGGATGCGCCACAAAGGCTCCAAACGACTACACAACTGAAGCCGAGTCCATTTTTGTCAATGATCCGGACGATGTTAAAGACTGTAAATTCGTTGGTCTTGTTGAAGTGGATGGCCACAAAGATTGGAAAGACCGAATCTTAAAAGTGGCTGCACGCAGAGGCGCGACTCACGTTTACACTGAAGGTGCGACAGGAGTTGCCAGAGACCAGGATAATATCGTTACAAAAGCCAATGCTTATCGATGTAAAGAAGCTCTTAAAAAGATGAACTAATTTTTAATGGGAGCTCAGCTCAGCCTGGAGCTCATCTTGACTTTGATGATGCTCCAACCAGTTTTGCTCCAGCTCAGAGACTTTCAATTGCACTTCTTCTAAATTTTTAACCAGTTCCAATTGTTTTTTCGAATCGCTTTCTAGAATGATTTCTTCATTGATGCTATCGAGCTCTTTTTTGCAGCGATTCAATGCAATTTCAATCTGAGCGATCTTTTTCTCCAGATCTCTCAGCTTCTTTTTTACCATTTTATGATTTGAACTAGATCGAACCCTCACTTGACTGGCTCTGTCCTGTTGAGGCTTAGAAACCTCATTTTCCACTTTCGAGGATGCATTTGATAGCATTCCCTTTTGAAGAGACCAAACGTACTCATCATAAGAGCCTGGATAGAAGAGAACGGAACCATCTCGAACTTCAATGATTTTAGTAGCAATCTGAGCAATGAAGCTACGATCATGGCTTACAACCAACAGAGCCCCATTATAAGCTTTCAAAGCATGAGTTAAGGCTTCGACCGTATGGAAATCTAAATGGTTGGTCGGCTCATCCAGCAACATGATCGCCGTTTTTGAAAGAAGTATTTGCCCCAAGGCCACACGCATCCTCTCACCACCAGACAGCCATTTAATTTTCTTCTGAACATCATCACCAGCGAAAAGCAGAGACCCTGCCGTATCCAAAACTTGCTGACGAGTCACATCAGGATGTGCGGCCCCCTGCAACTCTTCAAATACAGTCATTTCATCATCCAACTGTTCGTGTACGTGCTGACTAAAGTAAGAGAACTCTATCCCCTCCGTCTTAATAAGCGATCCGCTAGACGGCTTTAATTGGCCAGCAAGAGCTTTTAACAAAGTGGATTTACCGGCACCATTATAGCCCACTACTGCCAAGTGCTGACCTTTCTCTATAATTAGATCCACATTAGATAAAATATCTATACCCGACTCATATCCAAGATGGATATCCGATAGTTCAAAAAGCTTTTTTGGAGAATGTTCTGGCTCTGGAATATTAATTTTTGCCTGAACAGGAAGGGACTTAACTGAAACCACTTCCATTTTATTGAGTTGTTTTAATTTAGACTGTGCCTGCTTGGCTTTTGAGGCTTTGGCTCGGAATCGGTTGATAAATGACTCCAGATGAGCTTTCTTTTTCAACTGCTGTGATTGAGTGGCTAACATCTGCTCTCGAAGCATCGCCTTTTGCTCAAAATAGTCTTCAATATGACCATTATATTTTGTCACATCAGCTTGCTCTATTTCCAAAGTGTAATGCGTCGTTCTTTTTAGAAACTCCCGGTCGTGCGAAATCAATAGAAACGCACCCTCAAATCCCTGCAATGTATTTTCCAATACTATCAAAGTTTCCAAATCTAAATAGTTTGTGGGCTCATCAAGCAGCAATAGATTGGGTTCTTGTGCTAGAAGATAAACCAACTGACAACGCATTCTAAACCCACCACTCAATTCATCCAGTGGTCGAACCATATTCTCTAGAGAAATACCCATCCCCAATGCCAGCTTCTCGATTTGCCAATAGGGCAAACTTGCATCCTCAACCAAGCTTTGAAGAGTGTCATCTGTAGCCCACTGACTGTCCTGCTTAAGGTAGGCCAGCCTAAGCTCTGAGGACTTCACAACCTGCCCTGAATCCAGTTCTTCTTCTCCCACCAGAAGTTTGAACATTGTGGATTTACCGGCACCGTTAGGTCCAATCACACCCACATGCTCCCCCTCATTGATGGAGAATGTAGCGCCATCTAATAGCAGCTTAGTTCCATACGATTTTGATCCTTTAGAAAGTTGAATAAGATTTTTGGCCATGAATAGGCTCCTCAGTGGAGATCCAATGCATCTAACAAGAAATTGAGAGGCAATTATTACAAATTCCATGGAAAATGCACGGGGAATTCGGTGGTTTTATGAATTTTACGTTATAAATACACATTCATTTTGAGGACAATTGATGATTACTAGTCTGGATAAAACTTTAAAATCCCTAAGTCGACTCAAACACTTGAGCCGAGAGACTCTCATTTTCCGCATAATGCCTAACTTGTTTATGGAAGTTATGGATCGCTATTTTCGCTTGGAAGTGGAAGGCCTGGAAAATCTCCCTAAAAAAGGGGGGGCAATATTAGTTCCCAATCATTCCGGCTATGCTGGCCTAGACGCTATGGTTTTAAGTCATGAGGTTTTCAAAAGAATTCATCGGATACCTAGAGTACTAACTCATTACCTGTGGTTTGTTTCAAAAAAGACGGCAGTCCCGGCTCAAAAACTGGGCTTCATCGAAGCCTCCATGAAAAATGGATTGAGAGCCCTCGATAACAATCAACTTATCATCCTGTTTCCCGAGGGAGAGAATGGGAACTTCAAGCCAACAAAAAACGCCTACGAACTGCAAGAATTTAAACGGGGATTTGTCCGAATGGCTCTGCAAACAGGAGCTCCTATTATTCCTACTATTGTGATCGGGGCGGAAGAGACACACATAAATATAACACAATTGAAGTTTGGAAAAGAGCTTAAAAACCTGACTCTGCCTCTGCCATTCAACGTCTTCCCTTTGCCTGTGAAATGGAAAATTAAATTTTTACCCCCACTGGATCTTTCCATGTACTCTGAAGAGACCCTGAAAGATCGCCAAAAAGTCAGGCAAATTGCTTTTGATTTGCAAAAGGCTATGCAGAAATCCATCATCGACGAACTCGAGAACCGCGAGGGAATCTTTATGAAGAGACCTGACTGGATACAGGACTTTCTCAGTAAGTTTAAAGCGTGACATTCTTATACAAGTTTTAGATCATGTAGCCCTAGTAGCAAGGAGCCACCATGTCTAAATCCATTTCTACCGACTTTACTAAAATGCTCAACATTAGATTTCCCATCATCGGAGCCCCGATGTTTTTGGTCTCAAACGAAGACATGGTAGTTAATATCTCAGAAGCCGGCGCCATTGGCTCCTACCCTTCTCTCAACTTTAGACCTTCAGATGAGTTCGAAAAGTCCTTGAAAAGAATTAAGCAACGCACGCAACAACCAATTGGCGTTAATTTAATCGTCAATAAAAGCAACCCCCGCCAAGCTGATGACTTAAAGCACTGCCTAAATCATGGTGTAGAGCTTTTCATTACCTCACTGGGAAATCCCAAAACGATCATTGAGGAAGCTCATAAACAGGGAGCTAAAGTCATTTGTGATGTTACTAATTTAGAGCACGCTAAAAAGGTGCAGGATTTAGGGGCTGACGGAGTGGTCGCCGTAGGACAAGGAGCTGGTGGACATGCGGGCCCTATCACTCCCTTAGTCCTGATACCTTGGCTAAAGTCCGAGTTAGAGATTCCGGTTATCGCAGCCGGTGGCATCGCCAATGGACAAACTATGGCTGCAGCTATGGCCCTGGGCGCCTCAGCCGTCCATGTAGGGACAAGATTTATTGCTAGTAAAGAAGCTCAGCCGGTTGGCCAGGACTATTTACAGGCCGTTGTAGAGGCCTCTCCTGAGGATATTGTTCTCAGCGATAGAATTTCTGGAACTCCATGCAACTTCATTAAAACAGAATATTTTGAGCAAGTTTCTGAAAATATGCCCTACCTGATTAAGCAGTTAAAAAAACACCCCCTATCGAAAAAATATGTGGTTCCCGCCATACATTATTTAGGCATGAAATCTTTAGAAAAATCTGTGGGCGAAAAAACAGATCGAAAAAAGGTATGGTGTGCTGGCCAAACTGTTGGCCTCATCAACGAGATAAAAACCTGCAAAGAAATCGTAGATGAATTTATAAGCCAATATGAGGAAACTATTAAAAATATGCCTCACGTTGGTCTAGGCTAACTGGATTTTGCTGTAGCTCTACAAGCACCAATGTAAAATGAGTGCATGTCTGAATTTGATGATAACAGCCCTTTTTATACTATAAAATATGTCTTTAAATATGGAGATGGGACCGAATGGGTTGTCCCCCTTCGACTCGACAAATCCACCTTCGAGTTGGTGATTGATTCCAAAGTAGAACCAAAAGAATGGACAGCATTAGAATTCAATCAATGCGCATGTTGCCCTCTCAACAAGGAAGAACATCCCCAATGCCCAGCAGCTCGCGGGCTATCCATGTTTTTAGAAAACTTCTCCGACAACCTTTCGCACACAGACAGCAAAGTGGCCGTTATCACGCCAGAGCGTACTTATTATAAAGAAACTTCTCTGCAAAATGGAATATATGGAATCATGGGACTGGCTTTAGCTACCAGCGGATGCCCTATATTTCATCCCTTAAAACCAATGGCACGTTTTCACCTACCATTTAGCACTGTCGAGGAAACCTTGGCTCGAGTGCTATCATTTTATCTTCTACAAAAATTTTTCCAAAACAAGAAAGATGGCTGTGAAGATAAAATTAATTTGGATGAACTCAACCAAACCTATTCAGATATTGATCAAGTCAACAAAGGACTTCTCGAAAGAATTCGCTCAGTATCCAAGAAAGATGCCAACCAAAATGCACTCATAGTTCTAGATGCTTATAAAATGATGCTTAGTGGAGCCATTTCAGATAATTTTGAAGACCTCAACGAATACCTTTTCCCTGCAACCAACTACTCCGTCAACAAATAGAAAAAGCCGCTAAAAAGCGGCCTTCAAAGACTTATAATGTTTATTCAAATTTAAGCGCTCACCTTTTTATAGGTATCTTGCAATTTTCTTTTAAGAATATCTGTTGTGAATGGCTTTACTATATAGTTGTCTACACCTGCCTCCAAAGCTTCTTTCACTTGTACAACTTCAGATTCAGCGGTTAACAAAATGAATGGCATCGCCTTCATCCCATCATCCGTTCTTACATTTTTCAAAAGCTCTAATCCTGTGCTGTTTGGCATATTCCAGTCAGATATAACCAAACCAATTTCATCCTTAGAGTTAGATAAACGCTCCCATGCGATGGCACCGTCTGGAGCTTCTACAAAGTTAGAAAACCCTATCTCTCTACAGGCTTTGATGACAATTTTACGCATGGTATTCATGTCATCAACGACAAGAATTCTAGTATTCAGATCAAACATTGATGTACTCCTGTGGTTTACCTATTCTATTAACATTATATTAATTTTGTATAATGATTTCTAGGTGAAATGTCCCAAAGTCTGTTTTAAATGGCACGATGATAGATTTACCCTCATTAATAAAATGCACCCGCATGTTATCACCAAGCATCACCGTTGGTATAGCTTTCTCGAGTTCAAAGCCTTTTTGTTTAAGAACAGTTTTTGCCTGCCCATAAACCATATTCAATATTTCAGCAGCACCATCTTGAACCTCAGAACCCAATTCAGAGTGAGATTCACCTAACATGGCCTCATAAATATCAAGAAACACCTGCTTGGGAAAACAAACAGCTATCGTGCCCTTAAACTGAGCACTATCAAGAGATATCACTCCAGCTATTCCAATTTCTGAATCGAAACCTTTTGGCTTTGCAAAGGGGCTTTGCTTTTCAACCTTTATCCCCGATTGCATTTGGAATACTTCGACCACACCAGTTACAAAAGGTGCTAAAAAAGCTGCGTCTATCGACATTTTTGACCTATCCTCAGCTCCCACTATTCCCCCTCTAAGTGCTCATATTCTTTTCGATGATTTTCAGGTTCGACTTTACACAATTTCCAAAGATTTTAGAGAACTTAACAAATGTCTGCTTTATTATGTTTCACACTAGGATGCTTTTTTCTGCGTATTTAAATGTTGGCATATTTCTGCTGCGATATCTTGCAAATCACAAACGGTCTCAACAGCGCCTATAGAAGCCGCTACTTTTGGCATACCATAGACAACACAGGTTTCTGCACTTTGACCAATAGTAAAACTACCATTGTTTTTCATATCCAACAGACCATTGGCTCCATCTGAACCCATACCGGTCAAAATAACACCTATCGATTTCATCTTAATCTTTGCCACAGAATGAAACAACAGATCCACATTAGGACAATGAGCAATGTCCGTATCATTATCAATCACTGATAAACGTAAAATACCATTGGATTCAATCACTGTTAAATTTTTACCGCCCGGGGCTATATAACACGTTGAAGCCTCCACTTTTTCATTATTTTCTGCTTCCTTCACTCGAATGCTGCACATATTATTTAACCTATCTGCAAGCGCAAAAGAGAAGTACTCAGGAATATGTTGAGCTACAAAAATGGGCGGAGTTTTTTCTGGCAATGAGGTCAAAATGGTTTTTATAGCCTCAGTTCCGCCTGTCGAGGCTCCAATAGCAATTAACCCAGAACAATCTAGAACGACACTATCCAAAGCACTTATATTCCATTGATCTTTTACAAATGAATGTATTCCGGTTCTTTCTGAATTAAGATCCATTTTTGAAGCCACATATAATTTCTCTCTTAGAATCGGGCCAATTATTTCTAGGTCACGCAGTTCCGGCTTCTGCATATAATCAATAGCTCCTGACTCTAGAGCATCTAATACCAAAGTGGAATCTGAGAGGCTTTGTGATGTAATCATAATGGTGGGTATCGGAAAGCTTTCAATGTACTTCTGAAGCAACTGAATTCCGTTCATACCTGGCATATTTATATCCAATGTCACCACATCAATATCAGAGTTATGAATCACATCCAATGCTTTACTTGAACTATCTACAGCATCAACAATTTCAAAGCGAGGATCTACATCAATTAAACTACAGAGAACTTTTCTAATTGTTGGCGAGTCATCAACCACAAGAACTTTTACTTTTTCGCTAGCGTCTGGATCATAAAGAAGATCACCAATTTTTGAGATCCTTAATTTATTATTTGAGGCATAAAAATAAACTTCAAAATTAAAATGATCGTCTACTCGTTTACCTTTATATTTAATGTGAACTGAACGTAAATACTCTTTTAACTCATCATAATACTTTCCAGATGCAATAAACTTCACTTTTACATCCGCGACGTCATCAATATCATTATTGTCCCTGAAATCCTGAAACGCCTTCAATACCTTTTTCATAAAACGTTTATTCGACTGATCTAACTCAGAGTAAACAAGTGTTCGCTGACTCTCTTTATCGTTATAAAAAACAACTATAGCTCCATTAAACTTTTTAATTAAAGTCACTGAGTTGGACTTTGGCCAAGTTATACTTGAGGTCTCTAAGATTGTGAGATTTTCACTATGCGGCATCGGCATCAACCTCTTTTGAGAGAAACTTATCAGACTCATAAGCTAAACTCGTAATCGGAACAATCTGATTAGCAAATTTGAGCTCATCGAGATCAATGTTTTTAACTCTGTCAGAGAGATCTTCTACTATGACATGTGCATCTCTCCAACGCATAGATTTTTCTTTAATGGATCGAGATATAGCTCCTAGAACAACAATTGAAGCGGGCTTTTCCATATGATGTAAATATATGCTCTCGAAAAACTCGGAGGCGTCCCCAAAGTAGATTCGATTGGATTCCAATTCTGGCACATCTCTCTGAATGAGTTCCTCCGCCCTGACTGTATGCAGTGAGAACTCTTCTTTTATTGAACCCACTAAGTTACCTATACTTTCGAATAATACGATAGTCGGCGGCTGAGGAGCTCTGAATTGCTGCAGCAATGAATACAACATTGTTCGATCACCGGCACTTGCAAATACAATCCTTATTTTTTTGGAGGGATTAGCAATGATAGGAGTTCTCTTAAAAGACATATCTAAGTCGGTCACCTTCTTTTTCGATCGGCTTAGTTCATATGCAGACAAAAGCTTTGTGCAAAGCTCATCTTCAATCAGACCCAAGTTCTGAAGCGTTGGCTTTTCGAGATAGTCAGAAGCACCCGCTTGCAAACATTTTATGGCTAAATTGGCATCTTCTCTGGAAACAGAACTCAAAATGACAACGGGTGGATGGCCTGGTTTAAAGTTCTCCTCTAAATACTCCAATCCATTCTGAATTGGCATATGAATATCTAGGGAAATCACATCAACATCGACCTCCATTAACTTTTCCGTAGCCTCTTGTCCGTTGGAAGCCGTAGCCACCAACTGAAAGTCCGGCCTCTTTGATAACAGTTTTTCAACTAGCTTTAACACCGTAGGCGAATCGTCCACAGCCAAGACACGGATAGGTCCACTTCTTTCCTGAAAAACAGGTTTCGCGTAATCAATGTCTTCCGTAGTGCTCGACAAAGAAGACATTTCAATGGAGCTTTCTAAATTGGGATTCTTAAACTCTGGTACTCTGGGAATAGAATGAGACTCTAAATAACTATTTTTCCCATAAATACTATGGCCAATATGAGAAAGCGGTAACCCCGACTCTATGAGACTTTCAGACAACCCGAGATAAAGCTGACAGTGAGATTCCATAAATCTCATCATATCACTGACAATGTCTCTCACTTGATCTTGATCAAAATAGATAAAAACATTTCGACAAAAAATTATATCAAATGCCCCACTCAGCTCAGAGGAGTCTTTAATATCCAACAAATTTAATGTAGAAAATTTGCAGTGCTGTTTGATAGAAGCTTTAGCCTTTACATAGGCAGAAATATCACCCGTTCCACGAGCCCAATGTCTTCCTATATATACGGAAGGAATTGTTTTTATTTCCTTCCATTTATAGACTCCATTTTTAGAAATTTCGATACATTCCTCACTGATGTCTGTTCCGAGGATTTCAAACTTCATTTCAGAGTCCAATAACTCTAAATGATATTTTAAAAACATTGAAAGAGAGTAGACCTCTTGACCTCGACTACAGGCCGCACACCATATTCTAATTGTATCTCGCCCCTGATTACGTACCTCTTTACATATTTGCTGTAGACCTTTTTTGGCCAGATATTCAAAATGAGGAAATTCTCTGAAAAAGAAGCTATGATGAGTTGTTAGAAGAGATACCAATGCAGTTATTTCAGCACTCTCATGTTTTTTTAAAAACTCCAAATAAGCAACAGGCCCTTCAACCCCTAACTCTCTCAATCTCTTGTTTAATCTAGACTTTACCAATGTGTATTGCTTTGCTCCTAGCTGTACGCCAGTGATCGAAGAAATTCGATCAGATACATACTTTATCACATCGTCTAATGAGGCCAGTTCATCTATACTCATCTATTTCATCGCCTTTAAACATCTTCAAATCTAGGATCATTCTCAGATGGTATTTCTTCATTACCAACCTTCAGCTTTCCATCTTCATCACCTGGAGACTTTGTGCCGTCAACCACATCAGCTCCAGCTGCTCTTTTCAATTCTTCAATCTGCTCCTTATCAGGTACTCCTTCCAGCTTGGTCTTACGCCCCTTTTTCCCACGATTTTTTCTTGGCTTTCGAGCGTAGCCGTCCCGCCTAAGATTATCGAATTGCAACAACATCCCTTTCGCTTCAATAGCTTTATTTATCTCATCTTGATCTACAATAGTGTTGCTCTCTTTATCCTGTCTAACAGCCCTAGCCATCTCTGCTTGCTCTTTATCAGCATTTGCAGATTTCTCATAATCAGTTAGACTGTTTTCAGCATTATGAATGGCTCTAACAAATTCCTTTGTATTGTTTTTAATTCTTCTTAGTTTTATTCGCTCTTTTCTAGCCCGGTCAGCTTCCAAACTTTTCACAATATCGGTAGTCCCATAAATCTCTACCTCCATATCTCGAATACATCTATCTATAGATTCTGAATAACTCAGCAACGTCTCCGAATATTCGAGCGACCTATAAGCCGTGCTAGCATTACTATGAGTGCTATCATCCAACTGATTCATAGCCACTGAGATATTACTCACTCCGTCTGCCTGTTGACGGGCAGCTTCGGTAATTTCACCAATCATATGATTTACGTTGTTTACATTTTTCACAACTTCATCTAATACATCACTACATCTTTCTGCGATGATCATTCCAGCTTCAACTTCGGAACGCCCACTGTCTACCATTCTCTCCACTTTTTCCCTGGTACCAACAACAATACCTTCTACTTTATCAATACTCTCAGCTAACATTTGTTTAATCTCATTCGCAGCATTACCACTCATCTGGGCTAAAGATCCTACTTCTTCTGCAACCACGGCAAAACCCTTACCATGTTCACCCGCTCTAGCAGCTTCAACCGACGCATTAAACGAAAGTAGCTTGGTTTGAAATACAATATCATTGATCACTTTTGTCTTTTCTGAAATTTCAGTAATCACACCCACTATTTCTGATAGCTGATTATTGCTTTCATTAATTTCATCCATAATCTGTTTATTTGAATCATTGATGAGATTAATAGCCTTTGCCATTTCCCCAACTGCGATATGCCCTTCCTTAGCCATCTTGGAAGAATACATAGAAAGTTCCGCCGATTTTTCAGCGTTATCTACACTACGACTAACCATTGCATTGATCTGATTGAGAGTAGCTACAGTCTCCTGAATCGCTGAAGCTTGTTGAGTTGTTGCGCTACTCGTAGTCTGGCTAGCCTCTTTTACCAAAAGACTCGTTTCATTAGACGCTACAACAATCTCCTTCAATTCATGAATCAGTTTTTTAACTGTAAATATTAAAACTCTGGACAAGGCATAGGCCATGAGAAAAAGTGATACTAGGATTATCAGTGCGGACCTATTATCTAAACCATTAAGAAGTTTGTCGACCCACTTATTGCCTGTGTCCCAGCCCAAATTATCTACATCTGATTTCGTCACTGAACTAGAATTACCAATAAATCCACTCGAATCCTCAAACACCAAGAAAAAATCACCCTCGGCGCTCAATTTTGCAGGAGCAATAAACGCAGATGACACCCATTTAAAGCGAGTGGGCCCCAAATAGCTATTACCACCATTGTTCAAGACATCTATTAGCCCTGGCAGTACGCCCGCTTCTCCTATCTCTGACTTCTCTTTTTTAATTACTCCCAATTTTTTACTAGCTAACACCTTAAACATTTCAGATTCAAAGTAATTTTCATCTTCATCAATGACCTTACGAGAATTAGAAAGCATCCTTCCTTTTTTATCTATGAGATACAGATCAATAGATTTTGGAAGTCCCCACTCTGACAATTCAAAATTTAGAAAGCCATCATTAAACAAGGTTTTAGAGGCTTCAAACACAAGAGTCGCCCCATTCACCTCATCATTGTGTATAGGTGTTGCAAAAGCATATCCTTTTCCACTTTTAGATGAGTAAGAAGTACGTAGATCACTCATTATCACAGAACTTTTGGCATTCATCCGACTTTTTGAATATGCATTGAAAATAGCATGCTCTTTAAATAGTGAGTCCGTTATTTTGACACCGAGATAGGGACCTTTTTTAGAAGAATACACCACTCGATCAGTGGAGTTATCAATAATTAATACATTTGCAAAACCCATAGAGTGGGAAAACTCAGTAAGATACCCATGATGCTCTTTGTGAACGCGGGTCCATCCTGATGGATCTTGAGAATCATTAAAATTCTCAGTTTCTGCACTATACGGGTTTCGACTAAGATATAAAAACTGTAAAAACAATCCGCTATCACCCCATGAGTTTACTAAATCATCATATTTGAATGGGAAGCTGTAACTACTATATACATCTTTCACCTGTCGATCTATTTTTTTGTAGCTATATGTGCTATTCACTTCATTTGGCAATCTTTCAAATGTCACCTTAAAAGCTTTGGCCACTTCTACAACTGATTTTGCAGATGAAAAAGCGGAAATACTATGTTTTTTTGAGTTAATCCAATGAGATAAATGTTGTGCCTTTTGTTTTACAAAGCTGCGCCCATCGATAGCTATATTACTATCACCATCAATCAATCTATTTCCATTTGTAGACTCATTAGAATCATTTAAAAAGAGTACATAAAGGAACAAAGGCACAACGCCAGTTACTAGGAACAGTATCATTACTTTATTTTTAAGACTAAAAAATCCTCTAAAATTTAATTTCAACTTTCTAAATTTCATCCAGCTATCTCCAAAGACTGATCAATGGCTTTCTTGTCTTCTAAATCTAATACCCTCGCTACATCTAGCAAAAGAATCAAATTATTGTTTTTCCTATAAACTCCAGTTATGTAATCTGCATTCCTACTACTTTCTATTTGAGGCGTGGGATTCACGTTACCCGTTTCTACAGTAAGAACACTGTTTACGGAGTCCACAACAACACCTAAGAATATAGGGTCTAAATCGATTATAATGACCGCAATTTCACTTTCTTCATCTTCAATTTTAACATTGGTCTTAATTTTCAACTTATCTCGCAAATCAATCACCGAAATAACCTGACCTCTTAAGTTCATAATTCCTAAAAAATGATCCGGAGTGAACGGAACTGGTGTTGTTTCCGGCATAGCGATAACCTCTCTGACTTTCAATAAAGGCATCGCGTAAACTTCTTCTCCCAGTGAAAACTCCAAATAGCGTTCAGTATTTTCTTCCATATCTGCTGCCACTAATCTTCCTAGGTTGTCGTTTTTATCATCTGACATCTATGCAACTCCCAAGTTTTTGCTATGTCCTACTGCCTTCGCTTTAACTGACTGAGTAGTATAGAGCTCGTTCAAATCTAGAATTACAGACGGCAAACCATCTCCTAAAATGGCACTCCCGATCATTCCCTTTTTCTTTGAAATCTCATCACCTAGTTTTTTTATTACTACCTGCTGAAGGCGGACAATTTCATCGACCATTACCGCATAGGGACCTTCTGAACTTCTAACTATAACAACAATTCCATCCCACACATTTTCAGCACAACCACTAATTTTCAGTGAACGCCCTAAAGAGTGGATAGGCATAACCTCTCCCCGCAAGGTAAGCACTTCTCCAACACCTGTCACAAAAGACACCATAGATTTTTTTGGTTTAATTGTTTCGTGAATCTGAGATATAGGAAAAACAAATGTATGATCTCCAACTTCTGTGATCATTCCATCAATAATAGCCAAAGTCAGAGGCAGAACCACTCGAAAAGTTGATCCTTTACCCTTTTCTGTAAAAACATGTACGTCGCCAGAAAGAGATCTAATGTTGTGCTTTACAACATCCATTCCGACACCTCTTCCCGAAATTTCACTGACCTCTTGTTTTGTAGAAAATCCTGGTTCAAAAATAAAATTAATCGCTTCTTCCGCTGACACCTTTTTATCGGGAGCCAGTAAACCTTTTTGAACGGCTTTTTCTCTGATCACATCAGGGTCAATTCCTTTACCATCATCTTTAATCTCAATTACAAGATTATTTCCCTCATGAAAGGCATGTAAATGCAAATGTCCAAACTCAGATTTGCCCACCGCAACTCTTTCTTCCGAGGTGGACTCCAATCCATGATCTACAGCATTTCGAATGATATGCACTAATGGGTCCCCAAGATTTTCAAGAACTGTCTTATCTACCTCGGTCGACTCCCCTGATATTTCTAACTTTACCTTTTTCCCTAAAGACCGAGAAACATCTCTTACAACCCTTTGCATCTTCTGAAAGGTTTGTTTAATGGGAACCATTCGTAATCCCATAGATATTGATTGTATTTCCTTTGATAATTTTTCTAATTGACCCACCGTCTTAACAAGCAAATCGGATTGAATAATATGTCGATGCTGAGTCATTACAGTTTGAAGAATTACAAGTTCACCAACATAGTTATTTAACTTCTCCAGCTCTCGAAGCTTCACTCGAATAGTTTCATCTGATGTCGAAGCCTTTGTGGACCGACCTCTTCGACCTCCACCTAATACCGAGTCACTATCCCCAGTAGAAGTGCTCGATGCAGCCTCAACCTGTCCACTTTCAGCCTTAGTCAGCTTTGAAGCCTCGGCCTCTAATTGACTATCCTTAGCTTTCTCCTTTGCTTCCAAATCTTTCATTGCTTGAGCGACCGGATCGTGACCATATGGATCTGAGGAGTGTGCTGAATCGAAAGCTTCTAGCTTATCTATAGCCCGTTCCGTGAACTCTTTGGTCGTACTCTCATCATCATTTTCAAACTCACTCGACTCTCCGCTGACAGCCACCTCAGCTTCAGACCTGGACGACTCTTTGCCTCCTGGATTTCCTCCATCCATCACAAATCTAATTTCTTTTATTAAATCAGAAGAATCGAAGGAGTAATCTAAATCATCTTGTAGTTTTTCAATGATTTCACTTAGAAAATCGTTGCATGCCAGCAGTACATTGACCACGGGCGTAGTGATTCCAAGCTCACCTTCTTTAATCTTTAAAAGCATACTCTCAAGTTCGTGAGTGAACTCAGCCACATTCCCGAACCCAACTGCCCTTGATGTCCCTTTAAGGTTATGCGCCATTCGAAAAATGGAATCCAATAATGATGGATCATCTGGAGAAGATTCCAAATCAAGAAAGGCTTGCTCGGTTTCAACAATCAACTGAGCGGCTTCCTCTAAGAAACTTACTTTTAGTTCTTGTTCTAAATCATCCATTCCATTTCCACTAATAGCTTTTTATTTTAGGGTACTTAGCTACTAATAATGTTTCGGAATAAAAGACTGAGATATTAACTTACCCTGAGTCAGCACAAACTCAGACAAGCCTTTTAAATGATTGATTTTCTTTATGTTTTAAATGCCCCTAGCCTTTAGTCCATTGCGCAAGAAACAAAAACTAGACCCCTAACAAAAGAGATAGTTTCAACAAAGAGTCCCTCTAAAATAAATTTAGAAAGGAGAAGTCGACTATAGTCCTGCTGTTGTGTGAAATTCCACATCGGGATTTTCTTTTTCTAACCATCCCTGATCCCATTCTCGAGCCAATAATACAACCATATTGTCCCTGGAGTCGCTATAGATTTTTGCTCCACCATTTAAGCCATCGTTCAGAGGTAAAGGTTCACCAGATTCTTTTTTTCTTGGCCATCTAGCTACACTGAAAGGCAATCTCTCTAAACGAACATCAAGTCTGTATTCATCATTTAACCGATACAACAAAACCTCAAACTGAAGCTCCCCAACAACACCAACAATCGGCTCTTGTTCACCAACGATGGGATCAATAAATAACTGTATAGCACCCTCTTCCGCCAATTGACGAATACCTTTTTGGAGCTGTTTTTTCTTCAATGGGTCTTTTATCGAAAGTCGGGCAAAAAGTTCTGGCGCAAATCGAGGCATATTTGAAAACTTTAAAGTTTTACCGTCCGTAATCGTATCGCCAATCTGAAAGTTACCAGTATCAACAATGCCTACAATATCCCCTGCGTAAGCCGTATCTACAGTGTCTCGTTCATGGGCTTGAAATTGGTTGGCATAGCTCAACCTTAGATCCCTGCCAAGACGCTGATGCTTTACTTTCATACCTCTTTCAAATTGACCGGAGCAAACCCTCAAAAAAGCCACTCGATCTCTATGCCGCTTATCCATGTTGGCTTGGATTTTAAATACAAATCCCGCAAAACTCTTTTCATTAGGATCAACCGGTGAAAGATCATCTGCTTGATAAATTCCAGGTCCCGGAGCCCACATCCTAAATTGCTCCATAAACAAATCTACACCCCAGTTATTCTTTGCTGAACCGAAAGACATCGGTGAGAGCATGCCACTTCGAAATTCAGCTTCCTCGAAAGGCCCAAGAGCCACATCAAGTAACTCCATATCTTCACAAAATTTATCATACAATTCTTTTTCTGTAAGACTCTCAATGACTGGATCGTCCCAGCCAGAAACCTCCAATATTTCTGCAGCCACTTGACCCTTTGTATACTTATATACCTTTTTTTCTAACCGATGGTATAAACCCACAAAACGATCACCCATCCCTATGGGCCAAGTCACGGGATAACATCTAATCCCTAATGTGCTTTCCACATCATCGATCAGTTCCAGGGGATCTTTCCCCTCCCGATCCATTTTGTTGGCAAATGTAAATATAGGAAGTTGACGTTTCTTACACACTTCAAAAAGCTTACGTGTCTGCTTTTCCACACCTTTGGCTGCATCTATCAACATGGCCGCAGAGTCTGCAGCCACTAGAGTCCTATAGGTATCCTCACCAAAGTCTTTATGCCCAGGAGTATCCAGCAGGTTAATTCTCAATCCACTATAATCAAATTGCATAACACTAGAGGTGATCGATACGCCCCTCTCTTTCTCCATAGTCATCCAATCGGAGGTGGCCGCTTTAGTTCCAGATTTACCCTTCACTTCTCCGGCTTCACGAATGACCCCCCCATGAAAAAGGATTTTTTCAGTGATGGTAGTTTTACCAGCATCCGGGTGGGATATAATTGCAAAGGTTCGCCTACGCGCAATTTCTTGTTTAAAGTCAGCCATGGAACGTCCAAATCTAATTCTAAGACTCTTTTACAAAGACTATTACCTAGTTGTAGAGTCGCTTTTCTCTAGAGTTTCCTCTGTTTTTAAGCTATGTTAGCTGTTCATTCAAGCGAAGTGTCATGTTTAGACCATGTTTAGAGGAGTTCTGACTTTGGCTGACAAAACCAACAAGTATGATGAGAATGTTCCCGGAAAATTTTACGTGGACAAAGAGTGTATTGCTTGTGATGCGTGTGTTATGAGTGCGCCAGACAATTTTGGAATGGACGACGACGATGGTCACGCCTTTGTGATCAAACAACCCGGATCTACCGAAGAAGAAGAACAATGCCTTGAAGCCATGGAGGGATGTCCTGTCGAAGCTATCGGTGATGATGGTTCAGGAAATGGCGAACCCACCGACTAAATAAAATATTGCCTATCCATCACAAGGCGATCCATCAGAATTCTCACTGAACATGCCCCTTATAGATATTCTCTCCCATGCGAACGGGCTTTCCCAACGGCAAACGACCCGCCTCTAAAGGTGCTCCTTTTGGATACAGAACTATAACGGTACTCCCAAGATGGAAAGTTCCCATTTCAGAACCTGGAGCCAGGTCAATGGTGGGGCTATATGTTTTCACCTGCGGACGGGGAAAAATAGGATGAATGTTGGAGACTATTTCCTGATCGAATGACAATGTAATCTTGCCCACATTAGTCGCTCCCACCATAACATATGCCACCTCACCCCACTGGGTGTTTAACCAAAATACCACTCTTTCGTTAATAGAAAAAAGCTGAGGTATGTGACTTACACTCCAATCATTCACCGGCCAAAGTCTTCCCGGAATATAGTTCACCTCTGAAACTTGAGCCGCACATGGGCTGTGCACGCGATGGTAGTCGGTAGGACACAAATAGTAAGTGAGAGCGGTGCCCCCTTGAAACATTTGTTCGGCTTTATCATTTTTCAAAAAATCATTTACACCGTAAGTGATTCCCTTGGCTTGCAACAGCACACCCTTCTCAATACTGCATACCTGGCTTAAACGAGAATCTGCCGGATGCACCCAATCGCCCTCAATGGGACGAACGCCGGATTTAAGCCTACGGGTGAAAAGATCATTTACGCTAAGATAATCATCGATTGGCTTTTCTGCCTCCTGCAAATTTAAATTATAGTGACTCGCAAATCGCCGCAAAATCCATCCCTTCAATGGGCTGGGCCATGGCATTGCTGCAAACTGACCGGTAAGCCAGCTCAATAAATTCTTCGGAATAAAAAACAATAGAGGTCCTAAAAGATTCAAAATAGAGCTCATTTCATTGACGAATTGTTGAGTTTTTACAAAGGCTTGGACTAATTACCTGCGCCTCAGCGAACTGTGTTATTTTCAAGTTTATGAGCCGCACACTACACAATATCTCGGTTGAACTCAATGAGGATCTGTCCGAAAAACTGAAATGGATGTTTCCAGAACACGTGGATTTTCAGATACTTAAGGAATCTGTCGATGCCCGCAGTCGCAAAAAAGCCCCCCATTTCAACTACAGTGTACAGCTGTTCGACAAGGGGGAAGATCCCTCACCCCCAATCATCAACCCCACAAAGTTAAATTATTCTGGCCCTCCCCTACTGATTGTCGGCGCAGGACCAGCGGGACTGTTCGCCGCCCTTAGAGCCGTTGAGCGGGGAATTCCCTGTCATATTTTTGAAAGAGGCTCTCGAGCCGAAGAACGAATTAAAAAAATAAACAAATTCTGGCGAAAAGGTGAACTTTCGCCCAATGACAACGTTTGTTTTGGCGAAGGAGGAGCTGGACTCTATTCAGATGGAAAGCTCATTACTCGAATTAAGTCTCCTCACATACCCTATGTTTTACAAAGGCTCGTCCAATTTGGTGCGCCCCCAGAAATCGAATACCTATCAAATCCCCATGTTGGCAGTGATCGACTCAGACGAGTAATTGTACCCTTGCGAAAGCGCATAGAAGAATTGGGGGGACAATTTCATTTCAACAGCCCCGTAGTTGAATTTATTAGCTCAAATAAACAAATGGAGGGATTGATCACTGAAAAAGGCGAAACCTTCCGCTCCCCGCACATCCTTTTGGCAACCGGACATTCAGCCAACGATATTTTTGAAGTTCTAGAAAGACACGATGTTTTTATGGAGCCAAAAGACTTTGCCATGGGATTGCGAGTTGAACACAAACAACAATGGGTCAATAAAAAACAATATAAACAAGCTTGGGATCATCCTAAGTTAGGGGCTGCTAACTATAAACTGGCTCACACTGACAAATCTTCGGGTATCGGAGTGTACAGCTTTTGCATGTGTCCAGGAGGATACGTTTTAAGTAGTGGCACTGAATCTGACGGCTTGGTCTGTAATGGCATGAGTAACTATCGTAGAAACTCTCCTTTCGCCAACTCTGCGCTTGTTGTGAGCGTCAAACACTCCAGTAATGCCCCACTCATGCATGGCATGGAAATGCGACGAGCCTTAGAAAAATCAGCATACGAGAGTGTTCAAAATGCCGGGGGCACCAAACAGTTACCCGCTCAAAGACTCACTGATTTTTTAGAGGGCAAACTAGGGCCGATGGAAAAAACCAGTAGTCCTTCCGGAGTGGTCCCGGTGCGGCTAGATGAACTTTTACCAGAATCCATCACTCGCAATTTAGCAGCCGGCATCGCTAAGTTTGAAGAAAAAATGAATGGCTTTATTTGCAGTGAGGCCACTTTAATTGGAGTGGAGTCCCGTACCTCCTGCCCCATAAGAATCACAAGAAACAGTGAGTCTTTTCAATCCATTTCGCATCAAGGCCTTTATCCTCTAGGTGAAGGTGCTGGATATGCTGGTGGAATCACTTCCGCAGCCTGCGACGGAATACGAGTGGTTGATAAAATTATTGAAAGTCTTGCTACAACGTCAGAACAGGACCTTCCAACACTTTCCACTCATGTTGAGTCGCCCTAGTTGAATCACATCATTCCTAAATGAAGTGGGATTTTCACTTATGCCCTTCCAGAGATCCGAACTAGTACTCCAGGCATGAGAAGAGGCTTTCTCCGAAAACTCAGCCATTACTTTGGCGACCTCTTTAATATTTAACAAAATGTTTCTCTCATAGGAATGAGGAACCTTGTTGTCATAGACTCCAATCAAAGCATACTCAATGAGCTTTTCATGAAGCCGATAAAATGTTCTCTCTGACAATTCATTCTTTTTGAATAGCTCTACCGTCAATCCCGTCCCCTCTAGTTTGCCAATGTACTGCATAACCAGAATCGAATCTAATAGCGCGACACTTCTATAATCTTTAACAATGGGTTTTACCCTACATACATGATCTGCATGAGAAAAAAGACCGTACTCATTAAAGCTCACTTTTTTAATGATAAGCATTTTTAGCCAATGAGAAGAATAGGTCGAATGAAATCTATCTATGACCATCCCTGCAACCATTACAACCAGGAGAACTAAGATCGTAGGCGCTAGTAGCTTTTTCAACATTATTATATGGTGGAGTCTTCTGATTCACCACTGTCAGCTAACGCCGTATCGAGCTCATTCGACTCCGCACTCGCCTCTATTGGTTCCTCTGAATTTTCACTACCTTCAATGGAAACTTCAGATGTCATTTCCTGAAGAACTTGCTCCATTTCATGTTCGCCTGGTGGCTCCAGCAACTCACCTTCTGAGTCATCAACTGTATCTGCAGCCAAAGCTTCGGAGATCTCGGAAGCTTCGTCATCATCGGATAACAACTCAGCCACTTCAGCAGCATCGCTCGCCTCCTGCACTTCAGCATTCAGCTTTTCATCGTAGCGTTCCAACCATCTTTGATCTTTACTATCTACTTCCTCACCCACTAACAACTTCTCTCGAATTTCTTGAGCTCTTTCTTTGTCGCGACGCTCTTTCTCGCGCTGTTTTTCTTCTTCGAAAAACTCACTGCTCGTATCTATGTTTTGTAAGGTATCGGAAATCTTTTCAAGCTCATCGGTAGCTGCAGAATAAGACGTCACTGCATCTTTTGCCATACCATCGGCTACATCTCCCAGAGTTTCTTTCTTTTCAGCTTCTTCTGGATCCATACCTTCCGGAATTAACTCATCAATTTCAGAAAGAGACGGAAGCTCATCTAAATTCCTAAGACCAAAGATTTCTAAAAATCTTTTTGTGGTTTTATATAACATCGGTTTCCCTGGAAGTTCACTTTTGCCTCCAAAGGCTAAAAGATTCTTCTCCATTAAACCTCTTACCAAATGGCCCGATTCCACCCCTCGAACCTCATCCACCTGGATTTTTGCACAAGGTTGTTTGTAAGCCACTATGGAAAGCACTTCCAATGCAGGCCCTGAAAGTTTAAAAGGACGGGCTTTCACCATTCTTCTTAAATAGTCCATATTATCGGACTTAGTTCGTAACTGAAAACCACCATTGACTTCTTCAATGGTTACGCCACGCTCTGAGCCAGCATATTCTACCATTAAGCGCTCAATCGCTCGCTTAATCTGCTTAGTTCCAACATTCGTTCCACGAAAAGCCTGTTTTAAAACCGCAACACTTTGGGCTTTCTCTGTGGAAAACAAAACGCTCTCTACTATAGAAATGACTCTCTCATCTTCAACAAATTCTTTTTCTTCGATTTCTTCGGCTTCAAAAGATTCTAATTCGGTACCACTAACATCCACATCGGCAGAGGCTTCTAATGGTTCGGATATTTCTTCGCTGTCTTCATCGCCTTCAGAAGCAGGCTCAACATATTGTGATTCAGAGTTCTCTGAAAATTGTAAGTCCTCGACTGCATCTTCGGAATTTTCAGTTACAATACCGTCTTCTATCTGTTCGGCATCCAACTCGTCTAGTTCTATCTCTTTTGGTTCAATGATGTCTTCACTCATTATCTATCCCTTACCCCAAAACTTCATCATCTGAATCATTGATATTTAATCTCTTCAACTCAAGCTCAATTTCATCGTCCGTTGCAGCTTCCACCTCTATAGGTTCATCTTTAGCAGCTACAGGTGTTTGTAATATATCTTTAACTTCTTCTCCTGCCACCAAAGCCTCAGCCTCCTCTTCAGTAACCTCTTCCACATGAGGCTCTTCCGATTCCTGATCTAAATCTAGAGTCAGGTTAGCTCCCTCATTCTGCATTATGTTTTCTTCAGTGACATAACTGTACGCCCCACTATCAATGAGCTGATCATCAATTGGGCGAAGAGATTTTACATAAATGTCAGATAATGGTGCCGATTGATAAAGACTGACATAACCCAACTTGCCTAACTCCAAAAAGGACAAAAATGTAATCAATACTTGATTCTCAACACTGGACTTAGCAGTGATTAACTTCTTAAAAACTGTCGTCTCACCCAGTTTTAAGATGTAGCGCAGTTCTTGAACTCTCTCGGCTATGGACTGAAGTTCCATCCCCACTTTATGAACAGCTCTTTTCATATTTTTTATAGCTGAACGATAAGATCGAATCAGTGCAAACAAAGGATTGTCTTCCACTTCCACTTCATCGTCATCTTCTAAAACCACTTCTTCTCGCCGACCTCTCAAATACACATCACGCCCCACAAGTGGTCTTTCATAGAGCTTATGAGAGGCTTCTTTATACATTTGGTATTCGATTAACTTTTGAACCAGCTCTTTACGAGGATCTTCTGTCTCCTCAATCTCTTCACCATTCTCATCGTATTGAGGAAGCAACATTTTAGATTTGATCTGCAAAAGCGTAGCGGCCATGGCTACAAAATCTCCGGCAACTTCTAAATCTAACTTCCGCATAGCCCGGATATACTCCAGATACTGCTGCGTAATTTGATGAATGTTGATATCAAATATATTCATTTCTTCTTTACGTATAAGATAAAGAAGAAGTCCCATTGGACCTTCAAATTTTTCTAACTGAATGTGTAAACTCACCCAAACCCTCGAAAACTCTACAAAATTGACACTTAACAGCAGTTAATTGAAACAGTCCTAGACTAAAGTTGCAAGTGTTCTTTGAAAGCAAAGAATGAATTTCGCAATAAAGACGATTCCTCAATTATATTCAATATTTGCACTGCTTATTAAACAAACAAATAACGTAGTCCCGCATCGAGAAGATAGACGGGATAGGCCAAATATCTAAAAAAGCCGGTTACAAACAAAATCAACAAGCCAATGTTAAGCATCATTTGATTGTCTTCGAGCCAACGGTTGGCCTTATAAGGCAGAAATCGCGCTAAAACCTTGCCTCCATCCAGAGGATGAATAGGAATCATGTTAAATATCGCTAAAAAAAGATTAAAAATGATAAAAACGTTCAACCCTTCACGGGTAAAGGCCGAATGCCCCACTCCAAAGTCTCCCCGCTCCAACACACCGTAAAGTATGACCCCAATCAATGCCAATAGAACATTAGAGGCCGGCCCGGCAATAGCAACAAGAAACATGTCATTTTTTTGATCTTTTAGATTTCTAGGGTTAACAGGAACCGGCTTGGCCCAACCGAATAGAAAGGGAATCACTCCAGATAATGCCAAAAGAGGGAAAATTACAGTTCCTACCCAATCTATGTGGGCCATTGGATTCATAGTCAATCGCCCCATCACTTCAGCCGTATCATCCCCTCGTAATTTGGCTACGAAACCGTGTGCAAATTCGTGAAAGCATAGTGCCATTAAAAAGGCCACATAAAAAATTGCGATTTGTCCGGGATTGATATCCATACAGATTCGTCCTTATAATAGGTTTAGCTATGTTTATATTGAGAATTTTACTTCAAGTCACTGTCCTTTTCTGCTCGGCGACCTCTATGGCCGCTTATGCTAACTTTAACAACGTTCTCATAGGCGAGAAAGCCGCTGGTATGGGAGGGGCTTTTGCAGCCGTTGTTGGAGATGCTTCCGCCAACGCGTTTTACAACCCCGCTACCCTATCGTGGATGCATGGCCACAGCTTATCCACAACCGCGAACCTCTATATGAAAAACGATGTGGACTATGCCCGCCCCAAAGGCTTTTCACAGTCAGCTTTAAGAGTGAATCAAGGATCCATTAAACCTGTGCCATCTTCAAGTGGGACCGTACATACCTTTGGCAACTTTGCATTAGGTTTAAGCATCCTAACTCCTGATTTTTCGGCTTACACGGGAGAAATCGAAACCAGCGATAGTGTAACGTCATTTCTCAATACTCGAGACGAATCTTTATGGGTGGGTGGTTCTACGTCATTAAATATAAGTGAATCGGAATCCTTAGGCCTAACAATGTACTACACTTCCCGAACGTTTTCCCGATCGGTCTCTGACATCTCTCAAGGCTCCACCACCTATTCCATTACTGAGGACAAGGAACTTGCACACAACTCTCTAGTCTATATTCTAGGCTACTTTAAACAAATTAACCGGAGATGGAGCTTTGGATTCTCGCATCGATTTAGATCCTTAGGTATATCTGGAAAAGGCAGCTACACTCGCTCTCGTGTGGGTACAGACAATACTGTTGAAACAACTAATAAATCCGATATGAACGCTCAAACCACCATACCCAACAAATCCACGCTGGGTATCGCCTATAAAATCCCTAAATTTTTTACTGTCAGCTTTGATGCATCCTTTTACGATGAAGCTTCATATGATGATTTAGATGACCCAACGCTGGCAGAAAAAATTGAGCATCGACCGGTATGGAATTTCCACCTTGGTGGCGAATATCATCATAGATCCTGGCTAGCGTTTCGAGCCGGAGTGTTTACAAATAACTCCTCCACTCCAGACATTCCCACGACCCCCACTCGCCGATATCAGGATCACATAGATATGCTAGGATTTAGCTTTAATGCTGGTTTTCACACCAGCGAAAATTCCTCGGTTTCTTTAGGTGGGTATTACACTGGAGGCAGCGGCCATGCCGTAGAAATCGCCGGTCAAGAACTCGCTAAAATTAAAAAAAGCGCTCAGGCCTTCACATTTTTAGTGAGCACAGCCTATAACTTCTGAGGCAAATATGCGAACCATAGAATATAACTTACCCGTACTGTTTCCCACTCGAGCCCACCTCTACCAAGAGGAACAGAAAAGTAATGGATGCATATTGCTCCTTCACGGTTTCAATCAAGATGCAAAAACCATTTACGAAGACATCAAGTCTGTATTACCAAGCAACAAAATGATTGTTAGTCTAGAAGCTCCCCTGCCTGTACCTCAAAAAAGAAAGGAAAAATGGTTTCTGGGTTTTTCATGGTACATTTTCGACTTTAATAAAAAAGATTTTATCTACAGTCCTGAGCTGGCCAACACCCTGACTGAAGGTTATCTGAAGAAATTGAGCTTATGGGATAGTATTGATACTATCGTCGGTTTTTCGCAAGGCGGATACACAGCGCCCTTCATCGCTTCATCCCTTCCTAATATCAATAAAGTCATCGGCATCAATTGTCGATTCAGACATGAGGAATTCAAAGACAATCCCAATCAACTTAATCTAGTAGCCATTCATGGTTCCAATGATCAAATGGTCAATCCGAATGAGGCCATTGAGAGTTACAAAAAAATAGTTCAAAATGTTGAGGATCAGAAAATTATAGTTGTTGAAGGGTCTGGTCATTTTATCGACGAGAATCTTTTGAAAGCACTGAGCTCTCAATTATAAAAGCCTGGGATTTTCCCCAGGCTTTTAAACTCATCTCATATTTGGTGTGAGTTTTACTTGGCTAAAAAGGCGAGGAGAAGCAATCTCATTCCACCCACTTTATCATCATTAAATCTTCTGAATTCCGACTTTATGATAATCCAGATTAAGCTTGTCTGATCGATTTTATCAATCAACTTATCGATTTTTGCATACAGTTTATCGACTTGTCCTAAAATTTTCTCAGCAACCTTATCGATTTTAGCAATGGCTTTATCTAATTTCGCCAGGACTTTTTCTAACTTAACTATTGCCTCGGCATGTTCTGGGATAGAAGGATCCAAGAGATCAATCTCCGCTTGAACCTTAGCTTTTAAGTCCAAAATTTTCGCTTTTGCATCATCAAGAACTTTAAAAATAGGGCTTAAAGCATCATCAAACTTTACTTTAATATCTTCAAGCTTAGAAGTATCCAATAGATCGTCAAAATCTAACTTCCCTTGGGCTATATCACTATCTACATCGTCGGCAAGTTTGTTTGCATCTTCCAACTCCGAGTCACCTATGGCCGATATTTCTTCGTCTGCACCAGGATCGGTTACTTCTATTCCTAGCCCTGCATTGCCATCTGGATCATTGAGTGATTTCATTCCTTCACCACACCCAACTAAACCCACGGCAACGAAAGCTAACAGAAACAATTTAGATACGTTCATGTTATTCTCCTGTCTTTCGTTCGCTGTTTTAGTTTCGCTACCCTTAAATAGAGCAACCCCAATGCCAGACCAGCTCCCACTGTGTTTGCAGAAACTTCACAAAGAGTGTTCAAGACCTTCGATCTGTAAACTCTGTGATCTTTTTTTTTAAAATTTTTATGGGTGAGAATGTTTTATTGCGATACAGGACCGGACTTTTTGACTGTCTAGTCCTGCAAAATTTAATGATTATGTTATGGATGCTTTGCGTTAACTGATTCTATTTGTGAATATACTTTACAACTTTTCTAGTTTCACGAAACCCTTCTCGCCCTTTACCAAGCAGCTAAAGGCGGCATTGAACAAAGTATGGCCTCCGGATTTCCGCCAGAATTAAAGCCAAACTTAGTGCCACGATCATAGAGAAGGTTAAATTCCACATAATGAGCGCGTTTCTTTAGCTGAGTCATTCGATCTTCTTCGGTAAACGGCATATCAATTCTCTTTTTATAAATAGGCATAACAGACTCGGTAAAGTGATCTCCAACAGATCGCCACATGGCAAGATCTTGATCTAAATCTCCAGAATTATAGTGATCAAAAAATATACCTCCAATACCTCGTTCTCTTTGATAATGTTTAATATAGAAGTATTCCGCCGCTTGCTTCGAAAAATCCTCGTAAAGATCACCGTCTGCGAAACCCTCTAGGCACTTTTTAGCCACTCCATGGAAATGCTCCGTGTCTTCTGAGAATTCGAAACCCATTGGAGTTAAATCAAAACCTCCCCCTAACCACTTTTTATCACCAGCTTCTATATATCTAATGTTAAAATGTACCGTGGGCGCTTTTGGATTATTCATATGCGTGATTAAGCTCACCCCCGTCGCAAAAAATGGTGAGATATTTTTATCTAATGGAAAGTGTTCGCCGCCCACTCCAGACCAATTGACGGCCGCTTTTTCAAACGTCTTACCTCGGATAACGGACATCTCTCCGCCACCAAATCCTTTGTTGTAATCCCACTCAGTTCGAACAAATTTTTCGCTGCTAGCCTCAATGCTTTCAAATTCCGAGCATATGGAATCCCTTAAACCCTTTAGGTAATTAACAATCTCTTCACGCATAAAGCCTCCCTATCCATCCAGATGAATGTCTAAATATCCACCTCAGATTTAGACCGAAACCCTAGGAGAGACAACTCTTTACTAATTTTTTGATTTTTGTTCTACTATTCAGACGAGGTCTTTGATGTTTCAAAAAAATGCTCAAATCCTATGTGTGGATGACACGAGAACGGTTCACGAAATGCTAGAGAAGCTACTTAAAGAGCTGGGTTTCTCAAATCTTCACTTTGCCAGTCACGCAGATGATGCGGCTGAAATTTTAAATTCTAATTCCGAAATCGAACTGGTTATTTGTGATATCAATATGCCTGATAAAACTGGGTTAGATTTACTCAAGGGTGTGAGAAATCACCCCAATTTTGCAACCCTTCCCTTCATAATGCTTACAATGGAAAATGACTTAAAAACAGTTAACAAGGCGATAGAGCTTGGCATATCTGGCTACCTTCTAAAACCCGTCAATCGAGATGCCCTAGAGAAAGGTATGATCAACGCCTATAAAAAACGTGAAGGTCGATAGGAAAATAATATTCATTGCGCAATCTAGCCCATCATCTAGTTGCGAGTGCAATTCTTATGAAAAGAAGCCGATAATCAAGTATGGCAAAAACACTCTATAAAAAAGTAATGCATGATAACATCCACGGACACATTGTTCTTAACCGAGTGGAATCTCGAATACTCGAAACTCCCTATTTTCAGCGTCTCCGTTGGATTAAGCAATTAGGTTTCACATTTTATATCTATCCAGGTGCCACCCATACTCGCCACGCTCATGTTCTAGGCGTTTTGCATATGATGGATAAAACACTTAAAGCCATTGGCAAGGCTGTCCCAGAAGACAAACTGTTTGATCCTGATGCACGGGATGAAGGTACGCAGTTCCATAGAACAATGAGGCTTGCAGCCATGTTACATGACATAGGCACAATGCCATTCTCCCATACCATAGAAATTGCTTATATTAATTTTTGGCGTTCCCAGAGAAAAAGTAGAAAAACCAAATATGAAGCTAACCATGAAAACTTAGGCAGCCACATCATAGAAAATACTGATTTTGACGGTGGCATAACCAAAATTTTAAAAGAAGAAGGCATTAATCCCAAAGAACTCTCAGAAACTATAGCCGGTCATTCCTCCACTCTGCTGGCCAATCAACTTATTCATAGTGATGTAGATGCCGATCGTATGGACTACCTACTTAGAGACGCACGACACACAGGCGTCCATCTTGGCTCTTACGATCAAAACCTCCTATTGAAAAATCTAGCCATTGCAAAAGTTGAAAATCAAGAGGTACTTTGTGTCCAGGAAGACGCTGTGAATGTGGTCGAATCCTTTTTAACCAGTCGATACTTTTGGTATTCCCAAATCATCAATGATGGAACCGGTTACAAATTCGATTTGATCGCCGCAAAAATATACCAATATTTTTTAGAAAATGGCCTCGCTTACTCATTTGACTCTCTTATGGATCAAGTCAGTCAGAATCCAAATGAGTATTTCACGTTCAATGATTCCTACTTTATGGCTAAACTGCATGAATACCTTGCTGGCCGCATTACCCATCCATTAATTCGAGAGTTAAGCGAAATGCTTGCGAGCCGGAAAGCCCCAGCACAAATAAAAATAGATCCCGTGACTCCTACACTCGTGGAAAGTGAAGATCATCGGAAACATCTCATAGATCAAGTTTTAGATGTCTCCGCATGGTTAGAAAATGAGATTCACGAAATTGATCCAAATGCATGGATGATTTACGACATCCCACAAAAGGATGTGATCTTCACCAAGGGACACCAATCCATCAGTGGATCTAATCCAGTTCTCTCTAGGGATCCTGTAAAGGTACTTACTCGACACGGTGATGTTAAACTTCTCATTGATATGTCTCATTCACTGCTTAAAATTATGAGCCAATATAGGAACTTTATTCCGAGAATCTATGTTAGCCCCGCCACTTACGAAAAATTGGACAAAAAAGGGATTTTAGAAGAGATGCGTAATCAGTTCTCCAAATCCAATCCCCCTAAAAAAACCAAAAAGGTAAACTCTAAAACGAAAAAAAAGTCCTCTAATTAAAGTGGCGTCTATTGACCAGATAGACGCTACGCTTCATCCTCTCAAGGTTTCGAGCAAATCCATTACTACTCTCGAGGGATCGTTGTGCTTAGGCCTAAAAACCGATATAACTCCTTAAATTAACATCATTTAAGGAGAGGTGAATGTCCTCAGAAATTCCAGCAGTAACGACATTAACGGAAGAAGAATCCGCTTTTAAAGATGCGGTTAGAGAATTTGCCATTGGCGAAATTAAACCTCTTGTCCACGAAATGGATAAGAATAAAGAAATGAATGGCGACCTCATTAAAAGTTTGTTTCAAATGGGTTTAATGGGAATCGAAACGCCTGAGCAATTTGGTGGCGCTGGTAGCTCCTTCACCATGGCCTGTCTGGCTATCGAAGAATTAGGCCGAGTAGATGGTTCTGTGAGCGTACTGGTTGATGTTCAAAACACTCTTGTTACAAACGCATTTTTAAGATGGGGTACAGATGCCCAAAAAGAAAAATTTCTACCGCAACTGGCTCAAGAAAAAGTGGGCGCTTATGCCCTGTCTGAAAGTTCAAGTGGTTCTGATGCTTTTGCATTGAAACTGAGAGCCGAAGAAAAGGGAGATAAATACGTTCTCAACGGTCATAAATTGTGGATTACCAATGGCGGAGAGGCTGAAATATTTCTTGTTTTTGCCAACCTCGACCCTAGCGCAGGCTATAAGGGAATCACGGGGTTTATTGTTGAAAAGGACACACCCGGATTTTCTATAGGAAAAAGGGAAGACAAATTAGGTATTCGAGCGAGCTCCACAGTTGAATTGGTTTTTGATAACTGTGAAATCCCTAAAGAGAATGTTATTGGCGATGTCGGTAAAGGATACAAAATTGCCATTGAAACCTTAAACGAAGGTCGAATTGGCATTGGAGCCCAGATGCTAGGTATCGCACAAGGCGCTTATGATGCGACGTTAGAGTACATTAAAACCAGAGAACAATTCGGCAAACCTCTTTCAGCGTTTCAAGGCGTTCAATTTCAATTGGCAGAAATGCGCGTGATGGTGGAGACTTCGAGACTCATGGTTTACAATGCAGCCCGATTAAAGGACTCTGGCAAAGACTTTATTAAAGAAGCGGCTATGTGCAAACTCTATACTTCCCGTACAGCAGAAAAAGTCGCATCTTTAGCTGTAGATCTTTACGGTGGAAACGGTTTCACCACCGAGTACCCTGTTGAGAAGTTTTATAGAGATGCCAAAATTGGTCAGATCTATGAAGGAACGAGTAACATGCAATTGCAAACCATTGCAAAAATGGAGCTTGGCTAAATCCAGCTAAATAAGAGTATGCCTACAATCTATGGATCCTACTCACATCCGTAGATTGTAGAATGATCTTCCTTAGTAACTCACATAGGATTTCAAATGAAGTTTCCTTCTCTTTCCGAGTTTTTCCAATCAGCTAAATCTTCGGCTAAACGTTTTCCATTGGTCCTGCTAACTGCCTTTGTTTCATTTTCGTATTTCGCAGTAGCAACTGAACACAACTATAATCTTCATCAGCTCATCCCTGCCTTTACATTGATACTGGGAATACCGCTGTTTTTTGCGATAGATATCCATTTAGAGTCACGAAAAACCTGCTCAGCCAAACATCGGATATTTTTTTGGGTTATAGGAACGGCTTTTCTTTTTTCATTCCACTTTGCGTTTGGCACATTTGCTTCTGAACGTTTTGCCATCAATTATCTGCTAGTAAGTCTATTAATCCATTTGTTAGTTTCTTTTTCAGGTTACTTTAGCTTTGAAAACGATAATGGTTTTTGGCAATTTAATCGGATTATTTTTCTTCGATTTCTTCTATCTCTTCTGTATGCCTCGGTTTTCTTTGGCGGGATATCCATTGCACTGATCAGCATTTCTAAACTATTTTCTGTAGACATCTCTGGAAATTTCTTTCTACAACTTTGGTTGTTTTCAATTTTTTTCATCCATACCTGGCACTTCCTATCCGGAATCCCCAATGACATCACCAAATTAGGCACAGAACAGCATTATCCGAAAGGATTAAGAGTTTTCGTTCAATTTCTACTCATCCCAATTGTCTCGATTTACATGACGATTCTCTATATATATATGAGTAAAATTTTATTCACTGGAATTTGGCCTCAGGGATATATTGGCTGGTTGGTGTCTATCATCTCCACACTTGGCATTTTTAATTTACTCTTGTTAGACCCAGAAAAAATTCGTCCACAATACCAATGGATAAAAACCTATACCAAGATTTTCTATCTTGCCATTATTCCGCTCCTAGTTATGCTATTTGCCGCCATTGGACAGAGAATATCTGAATATGGAGTCACAGAAAAAAGATACGTTTTAACAATTCTAGGAATGTCCTTACTACTTCTTGCTTTCTATTTCTTGCTTTCTAAATCAAAAAACATAAAGTTCATCCCGATGAGTTTATTTGCGGTTTGCCTCATTGCTCTTTGGGGTCCAATCAGCGCTTCGAATATGTCTCTAAGAAGCCAAACTCATCGACTGGAGTCTTTACTGATGAAAAATCAATTGTTAGAGGACGGTAAAGCAACGTCGGCTAATAATATAAATGATATTTCTGATAGTGATGCTCATCATATCTCTTCAATATTAGACTACATCATTCAAAATCATGGAGTTGAGAAACTATCAAATATTTTCCCTAAAGAGGTGATTGAATCCACACAAAAGGACCCTCAATATACATGGTCGACACGCAAGCCCAGCCAACAAAATAGTATTGAAGCCTTAAAATACTTGAACATTGAATACCATCCTAACCCAGAAAGCCAATCCAAAATCGTTTATGAGACCTTTCAGTCAGAGGACGAAGATAACTCCATTGAACTTCCCAAATTCAAATACATGGTTCATCTTAGGTATCTCAACGAGTCTTTTTTGTTAGGGCCAAAAAGAGAAAAGATTGACTATTCGGTTGATGGAATGACCATTGTATTCACTGGAAATAAGGGAGTGGTCGCCAAGTTTGACCTAGAACCTTTCGTGGAAAACCTAAGATCCTATTATGACAAATACAACATCCCCGCTAAACTCATGTGGTTAGATAGCACTGAAGGTAATAATTCCTTTAAAATCCATATAACCCGCCTTGATATTTCAACTAAAAAAGAGGGGTCCAAAATAAGTTCAATGTCGGGTTTTCTTTTTATAAATGAGTAGTTTTTAAAATAATTTAACGCCGATGAAACTTCATTACGATGGAACGCATATTCGTGTGGCTATCTATTCTTAGAGACAAACGACTATGCCCATATCCCTTACCTTCCATTGCTTTATTTATTTCTGTTCCCAAAAATGTCCAATGAAAGACTTGAGTCTTATTAGCGTAACCCTGCTCATTAAACCAATCCATCTCTTTGAAAAAGTTGGGATGCATATTTTCTTTAAGTTCTATTGTGATGGAACCTATCTCATTATTCACTTTTTCTTTAACTTGATCGATGATATCCATTTCCGGCTGCAACTCTTTACGATAAAATACCACTAACACTTTTGAAAGAACGGGATCTTTATCCCTATATTCTTTAACCCTATAGACTTCAGTAAAACCTAAAGAATGGGCTACTTTTCCTGTGTGAGTACTAAAAGCCGCCTCTTTAAAAGTTAGTCCCTCATTTATGGCTTTGTAAAATGAGACATAATTATCTGGCATATAACTACCACCAGTCCATAACCCCTTAATAAAATTAGCTTCTGGAAATACATCCAATACGACTTTTCGAATAAAATCTCTTCCCGAAATCTCGGATCGACCCTCCGTGTTTTTTAAATACAAAGAGAAATGTATTTTGTTTCCAATCTCCAACTCCGCAGACGCATGGTAGTCATGGGGACCACGCTTTAAATTATAATCAAAACGATTTTGGCGAGGACTTGAAAACAAAGGCGAATCGATAGTTCTCTTTGAACTATGAAATCCAAATAATTCACCACATAAAACAAATGATTGTGCAGAACTCAAAATGGAAAAACAAATTACTGAAAGTATAACTAGATTATGGGTTATAAAATTCAAAATAGACCTTAAAGTAATTCTCGACTTTGATATTTTACCATGGACTGTATGGATCATTTCATATCTTAATAAGTCAGAAATGATTACAAAATGTTGTCTAGTAAATCGACAGTTCTGAATCAACTCAGTCGTATCTAGTCAGCGATATTCCAATTCACCGCGGGCAAACCGTGCTTTGAAAGATGTTGGTCTATCTTAGAAAACGGTTTTGAACCAAAAAATCCTCTATGTGCACTCAGTGGCGAAGGATGAGGACTTTCTAGGACCAAGTGACGATCGCGATCGATCATTTTCCCTTTTTTTTGTGCGTAGGATCCCCAAAGAACAAACACTAGATTTTCTCTCTTGTGATTTAGAACTTCAATCACTCGGTCGGTGAAGGTCTCCCATCCCTTTTTTTGATGACTTCCCGCTTTTCCGGATTCCACGGTTAACGTTGCATTCAGCAAGAGAACACCTTGATCCGCCCAGGATTGTAAGTAGCCATGCTCCGGCGGTTCAATGTTCAAATCAGACTTTAGCTCTTTATAGATATTCCTTAAACTCGGAGGAACACGAACTCCTTTTTTAACCGAAAAACATAAACCATGGGCTTGATCGGGCCCATGATAGGGATCTTGTCCAATGATCACCACTTTTACTTTTTCAAATGGACAGGCATTGAAAGCATTAAAATACTCCGAACCTTTAGGGAAAATAAGCTTCTTTTTCTCATACTCTGAGTTTAAAAACTTCTTGAGTTTAAGCATATAGTCCTGATCAAATTCCCCAGATAGGTGCTTATGCCAACTCTTTTCCAACTTGATATTTTCAGAGTTCATATTTTCATCCATTCACCAACCAGTTCAGATGCTGCTTCAACCACATGCTGTGACTTTTTTTGAACTTTCAATTGTGCCTGCTGCATGAGCATAACATAGGATTCGGAGCTCTTTATAGAGTCCATCATCAAAGTTTGTACTTTTTCTTTGAGCCAAATCAGGTTTTGTTTTTCGCGTAATTTCTCTAAGTCGCCATTGGCTCTTATCGATGAGAGATACTCCTGTAGTACACTCCAGACCATTTCAACAGAGTCTTTCGATAGTGCATTGTTAGTTAAAACCCTAGGAGACCAAAGAGAAGAGCTTGTTACCATAGTTAAAGCAGATTCCATTTGAATTTTTGCCAAATCAGCCGCTTTGGGATCTACATCGGCTTTGTTTACAGCAATCACATCCGCAAGTTCCATAATTCCTTTTTTAATTCCCTGTAGCTCATCACCTGTATTTGGCACAGCCAACAACAAAAATGCGTCGACCAGTTCTCTCACCTGGTATTCACTCTGGCCAACACCAACGGTTTCAATAATAACTATATCAAACCCCGCAGCTTCACACAAAAGCATAGATTCGCGTGTAGAAGTATTGATCCCCCCCATAAATCCCTTTGTGGGGCTTGGTCGAATAAAAGCGTCATCCAGTTGGCTAAGGGACTCCATACGAGTCTTATCACCCAGTAAACTTCCACCGCTCACGGGACTAGAAGGATCAATCGCCAGCACAGCCACCTTCATCCCATGATTCTTCACCAAATTGATACCCAAAGTTTCAATAAAGGTAGATTTCCCCGCACCCGGAACTCCCGAAATTCCCAATCGGATAGATGTTTTGTTTTGTGGCCTTAACTTAAGAAGGAGGTCGTTTGCGGCCAACCGGTCACTGGGTCTAGTACTCTCTAAAAGGGTGATGGCCTTAGCCAGTGCCCGCCGCCCTCCTTGCTGAATATCCGAGGCGAGTTGATCCATATCCATCAAGATTCTCCAGCCAGAGCTTTTAACACATCCTCCGCAGCTGAAGGAATTGGAGTTCCAGGTCCAAAAATTCCCTTCACTCCTTGAGCGTAGAGCTCATCATAATCCGGCTTTGGAATGACGCCGCCAACAATGACAATAATATCTTCGGCCTTTTGGGACTTTAACTCGGACATCAGCTCAGGGACCAAAGCCTTGTGGCCTGCGGCCTGTGATGACACTCCTATGACATGAACATCGTTCTCGATGGCCTGTTTTACCACTTCTTTAGGAGTTGAAAATAACGGAGACAGATCTACATCGAAACCCAGATCAGAGAAGCTGGAAGCTATCACTTTTGCTCCTCTGTCATGTCCATCTTGCCCCATCTTTGCCACAAGCATTCTTGGACGCCGACCATTCTTTACTTCAAAAGCTTTAACCTGCTCAATAACATCTAACCATTCCTTTTGTTCAGACATAACTCCTCCATAAACACCCGTAACAGTATTGGATTGAGCACGATAGCGCCCCCACTTATCCTCAAGAGCTTGAGAGATTTCACCCACAGTACAACGGGCGCGGATGGCTTCCACAGCCAATGCCAATCCATTTCCCTCACTGGTCTCTGCATACATAGATAGATTATCCAAACACTTCTGAACCTTTTCACTATCCCTACCGGCCTTTAATTTTTCAAGCCGAGCTACTTGTGATTTTCTGACTTGTTCATTATCAATCTGTAGAACTTCTACCGGATCATCTTTTTCTGACTTATATTTATTCAAACCCACAATGACTTGTCGGCCACTATCAATATTGGCCTGCTTGCGAGTCGCTGATTCTTCTATGCGAAGTTTTGGAATACCTTTCTCTATGGCCTTCGCCATCCCTCCAGCCTCTTCCACTTCTTGCATTATAACTTTAGCCTTTTTGTATATCTTTTCAGTGAGACTTTCCATCAGGTAAGAGCCGCCCCAAGGATCAACGACATTTGTTATCCCTGTTTCCTCCTGCAAAATCAGTTGGGTATTCCTAGCTATTTTGGCACTAAATTCGGTAGGAAGGGCAATGGCTTCGTCAAAACTATTGGTATGTAAGCTTTGAGTTCCACCAAAAACAGCCGCCATAGCTTCTATAGTAGTACGAATAATATTGTTGTAAGGATCTTGTTCTGTAAGTGACCATCCTGATGTCTGACAATGAGTTCGAAGCATAGATGATTTGGGATTTGTGGGATTATAGTCGTTGACTACCTCTGCCCATAGCAACCGAGCGGCCCGCAATTTTGCAACTTCCATATAGAAGTTCATTCCGATACCAAAGAAAAAAGACAACCTGGGCGCAAAATCATCCACCTTCAAGCCCGCGGCAATGGCCGTATCAATATACTCTTTACCATCGGCTATGGTGTAGGCTAACTCCAGAGCGGCATCCGCCCCTGCTTCCTGCATATGATAACCAGATATGGATATGCTATTAAACTTTGGCATATTCTGAGAGGTATAAGCAAAAATATCAGAAATGATTCTCAACGAAGGCTTTGGCGGATAGATATAAGTATTACGAACCATAAATTCTTTAAGGATGTCATTCTGAATCGTTCCTGAAAGTTTTTCCTGAGGAACTCCTTGCTCTTCAGCAGCCACAATGTAAGCCGCCAAGATAGGCAACACAGCTCCATTCATTGTCATACTTACCGAAACTTTATCTAATGGTATTTCATTGAAAAGAATCTTCATATCCTCAATGGAATCAATAGCCACACCGGCTTTACCCACATCCCCTGTGACTCTCTCGTGATCCGAATCGTAACCTCTATGAGTGGCCAGATCAAAAGCAACACTCACACCTTGCCCACCTCCGGCCAAGGTTTTTTTGTAGAATGCATTACTTTCTTCGGCGGTAGAAAACCCAGCATACTGCCTAATGGTCCAAGGGCGCCCTGCATACATAGTGGCCCTTGGACCACGAACGAAAGGGAACTCCCCTGGTACAGAATGAACCCAATCCTCATTTGGCAAATCGTCATCTGTGTACAGAGGTTGAAGCTCAATCCCTTCATCCGTAGCTTTGTTCAAACTATCTAACGGCTTTCCGCGGAGTTCTTTTTCAGCAATTTTTTTCCAACGATCTTTCAAATTAACCTCACAAATTCCTTCTGTACTGCCCACCCACTTCGTAGAGTGCAGTGGTCATCTGGAAAAGAGTACAATGTCGAGCCGCCGACATGAGGGCGCCGAAGACATTCTCCCCCTTTAAAGCAGACTCTTTAAGCTTCTGGATCTCACGTTCAGCTTCCATCGAATGAGAGGATTGATATTCCTCAACTCGATCCAACTGCATCTTTTTTTCCTCTTGGCTAGCACGGGCCAACTCTATTTTAGGAGGTACATAGTCATCACCGAGTGTCTTAGGGTTGATGAATGTGTTAACGCCGACAACCGGATGATCTCCACTGTGTTTCAAATGCTCATAGTACATAGATTCTTCCTGAATCTTTCCCCTTTGATATTGGGTCTCCATAGCTCCCAGGACACCGCCCCTTTCACTAATTCGATTAAACTCATCCAATACTGCTTCCTCAACTGCATCTGTGAGCCAGTTTACAAAGTAACTTCCCTGAAGTGGGTTCTCATTTTTTGAGTATCCATACTCTTTGTTAATAATAAGCTGAATCGCCTGAGCCCGCCTTACACTTTCCTCAGTTGGAGTCGTAATGGCTTCATCATAAGCATTTGTATGTAGAGAATTACAATTGTCACTAATGGCAACCAAGGCCTGTAAAGTGGTACGTATATCGTTAAAATCTATTTCCTGGGCATGCAAAGAACGGCCACTGGTTTGAATATGGTATTTTAACTTTTGCGACCGATCATTGGCCTTATATAAATCCCTCATAGCTACAGCCCATATTCTACGTGCCACCCGACCGATCACCGTATATTCCGCATCTAACCCGTTGGAAAAAAAGAAACTCAAGCTCGGGGCAAAGTCATCAATGTCCATACCTCGACTTAAATAATATTCCACATAGGTAAAAGCATTACTTAAAGTTAAAGCCAACTGAGTGATGGGATTCGCACCCGCTTCGGCAATATGGTATCCAGAAATACTCACTGAATAGAAATTCTTTACCTGATGTTCAATAAAATACTGCTGAATATCACCCATCATCTTAATAGCAAAATCAATGGAGAATATACAGGTGTTCTGGCCTTGATCCTCTTTTAGAATATCGGCCTGAACAGTTCCTCTAACATTTTTCAATACCCAAGCTCTAGTTTCTTCTAGTTCGTGGTCACTCAGGCTTCTCCCGAGATCCTTTTCCTTCTTCTCTACCTGTTGATCAATGGCAGTGTTCATAAAAAAGGCCAGCAACATAGGTGCCGGACCATTGATGGTCATAGATACACTTGTGGAGGGATCGCACAAATCAAAACCGTCATAGAGGGCTTTCATGTCATCCAAAGTAGCAATACTAACGCCACTCTCTCCCACTTTTCCATAGATATCAGGACGAATATTAGGATCTTGCCCATAAAGCGTCACCGAATCAAAGGCCGTAGACAATCGTTTAGCCGCTTCGTCTTTAGACAAATAATGAAATCGTCGATTTGTTCTTTCTGGAGGACCTTCACCAGCAAACTGCCGTGCAGGTAACTCACCCAGTCGCTTTAGAGGAAAAACTCCAGATGTGTAGGGAAACTCCCCTGGAAAATTTTCTAATCGCAGGAAACGAAATCTATCGCCCCAATCTTTGATCTCCGGTAAAGCTATCCGAGGCACATCAAGACCCGAAAGCGATTTATGGGTCAGGGGCTGCTTGATCACTTTCCCTCTCACTGAATACTCGTAATTTTGTCCTTGAAATTTGGTCAGATTCTTCTCATAGGAATCCAGTAGTTCGACGTCATCCCCGGACATTTGAGACTTCAATTGCTCTTTATTTTTTCCAAACTTATTGGGCTCTCCTAAAACCTTCTCGGCCTTTTCCAAAGCTCCCCATTCACTGGCCACTTCTGCCAAAGTTTCAGTTTGCTTTTTGTAACTCCTAATAGCACTCACAATTTCAGATAAATAATTTTGCCTTTCAGGAGGCACTACGGTCTGTTTTTCGTTTCCAATAAAAAGATCCTTCTTCTCCAATGGAAGAACCCAATTAAATCCACCTTTGTCAGCGCCAGCTAAAGCGTCCGTAATTCCAAAAAAAAGCTGATTCACACCATTATCATTAAAATTAGAGGCTTGGGTTAAAAATACAGGGATCTCTATGGACTCATCAAAGAGCTTTCGACTTCTTCGATATTGTTTTTTTACATCCCTAAAAGCGTCGAGGGAACCTCTTCTATCCGCTTTATTGATAGCTATGATGTCTGCATAATCGATCATCTCAATTTTTTCTAACTGGGATTGAGCTCCAAACTCAGAAGTCATTACATAAAGACTGAAATCAGAAACTTCCGTGATAGCCATAGAAGCCTGGCCAATCCCTGAACTCTCCGCAATAATTAAATCAAAATCCATGGACTGACATTGCCGCAATACTTCCGGCAATGCCGTCGCTATTTCATTACCACTTCCACGACTTGCAAGGGATCGCATATAGACCCCATCTCTAGATAATGAATTCATTCGAATCCTATCACCTAATAGCGCACCGCCGGTTTTACGTTTAGACGGATCAACACAGATGACAGCTATTTTAATATCTTCGAAACCATTGAGAAATCTTTGAATAAGCTCGTCCACTAAGGATGACTTACCGGCACCGCCTGTACCGGTTATTCCCAAAATTTTAGGTTTCTCTGATTTTCCAATAAAGACATTTTTCTCAAGAAAATCAGAGTTATACTTCCGCCCGTTCTCAATGGCTGAAAGATAGAGTCCCATCTCCCTTTGCCTAAATTTAGTTTCGTCCTTTACTTCAAAGGAAGCAACTGACTCAGCCGCTTGATTGATATCAAAATCACAGCCTTTTATAACCAGCTCAATCATCCCTTCAAGCCCCAGCTTTCGCCCATCATCAGGATGAAATATATGGGAAATACCGTAAGCCTCTAATTCTGACTTTTCCTCATGGACAATTACACCACCACCTCCGCCAAAGATTTTAACGTAGGAAGCTCCAGAATCATTCAGAAGATCACGCATGTACTTAAAGTACTCCATGTGTCCACCTTGATAACTGGAAATGCAAATTCCTTGAGCCCCTTCTTGAAGAGCACAATCCACGACTTCATTCACGGATCGATTGTGACCTAAGTGAATCACCTCAGCACCCATATCTTGCAATATTCTTCGCATGATATTTATTGAAGCATCGTGACCATCAAACAATGAAGCGGCTGTAACAATTTTTATGGGATGATTTGGTTTATAAGACATAATCTATTTTCCTAAAAATTCAGGAGCTCGCTTTTCAATAAAAGCCGTCACACCTTCCGTCTTGTCATCTGTCCCGAAAGCTTGACTGAAATAGTCCAGCTCAACAAGCAAGCCATCATTCAAGGTTTTCTGATACCCGTCATTGATACTTCTTTTACAAAACTCTACTGCCTTAGGACCTTTACTTGCAATTTCCTTAGCAATAGCAGTAGCTCGCTCTAACACTTGATCTGGCGGAACCACTTCACTTACAGCCCCATAGCTGAACAATGTCTCTGCTGAAAACATACCTCCACTCAAAGCCATTCTGCGGCAGTTGTTAAGTCCGACTGTTCGACTGAGCCTTTGTGTCCCACCATAACCCGGAATAAGACCTAGTCCGACTTCTGGTAAGCCAAACTTAGCTTTCTCACTGGCGATAATAAAATCACAACACAGCGCCAATTCAAACCCGCCTCCTAAAGCGAATCCATTCACGGCAGCAATAACTGGAAATGACATCTGCTCCATCAAGTTAAAAGCGGATTGCCCATTAGCAGAAAGACGTTTCGCTCCTTCTGAATCCATGGTTTCCATCTCTTTAATGTCCGCTCCAGCTACAAAAGATTTATCCCCGGCGCCCGTCAATACTAAACAGCGAACCGGATCCTCTAATAGTTGAGATAGAACTGTTTTTAACTCCTCAATAACCTGGTGATTTAAAGCATTCATCGCTTTGGGACGATTGATGGTTAAAATGCCAATATTTTCTTTTCTCTCTAATTTGATTGTTTCAAATGCCACTTTCAAACTCCCTATTGTGCGTAATTATAAAAACCACGACCCGATTTTCTTCCAAACCAGCCCGCTTCTACATATTTAGTCAGAAGAGGACAAGGTCGATACTTACTGTCTCCTAAGCCGTCGTAAAGAACGTTCATGATGGCTAAACAGGTATCCAACCCAATAAAATCAGCTAAGGTTAAAGGTCCCATTGGCTGGTTGGTTCCCAATTTCATTGCCGCATCAATGTCTTCCACTGAAGCGATACCTTCGTGTAAGGTGTAAACAGCTTCATTAATCATAGGCATTAGAATTCTATTTACCACAAATCCCGGCATATCTTTTGCCGACTCCACCCATGTTTTTCCTAAAAACTCAGCATATCCTTTAACTGTAGCAAACGACTCATCTGAGGTTTGTAATCCACGTATACCTTCGACCAATTTCATCAAGGGCACAGGATTCATAAAGTGCATCCCAACCACTTTATCTGGTCGGCGAGTGACTCCAGCAATTTTAGTTATAGAAATAGAAGAAGTGTTACTACACAACAAGGTTTCACTTGAGCAAACTTCATCCAATTGTTTGAATATATTTAATTTTAAATCAACATTCTCGGTCGCCGCCTCTACAACCATCTGACAGTCTTTTACCTTTTGAATATCCGTTGTAGTTTCAATTCGCGCAACCAGCTCTTTCTTTTGATCTTCCGTCATTTTTTCTTTTTTAATTAATCTATCGCATGACTTCTCAATAGTACTCATACCCTTATTGAGCGACTCCTCACTGATATCGACCATAACAACTCGAACACCCTTTTGGGCCATCACTTGCGCAATCCCATTTCCCATTTGTCCGGCACCGATCACCCCAGCTGACTGCAAAGACATACCTTCTCCTTTTAAAGTGCATAATATTGATGGCAGACTGTACTACAAGCCTTCCTGAAGGGGCAAAAGGTCACGCTGCATTAATTGCTAGAATGGAAGCAAAATTAAGGCTTTAAACGCCACTGAATCAGCAAAGATTCATTAGGTAAATCCTGGACAGGATCAAAGGTTTTTGTGCCTATTATAGCAACAGTTGAAGTGTCATATTTGTTCCCTAGCTTGAAACCTATACTTACCTCACTAGTATCATCCTTACCTACTTTGAAGTCTGGATCAAAAGTATCCGCCCTGAAAAGAACACCCCAGTATGGGGTCGCATTGTAATTGAAGTCCAAATGACCGGCATTAAATCCGGACGATTCGACCCCTTTTTGATCCACGTTCCCGGTGAGCGCTTGCATACGAATTTCCCATTTCTGAAATTCATATTCTAAAAACAAACCACCCATACGCCATTCTGAATTCGAATCCTTATCAAACTGGGCCAGACTCAGTGAAGAATTTGCTGTAGCCTCTTCTCTAAACGAACCCGTCGAACCCATAGCTCCTAATTTAAAATAGCGACTCGCTTGCCAGCCCCAGTTTCCAGTCACCCAAACTCTGCCATCTTCATTGCTGTCGGACTCACCATTATGAATAGTGAACTCCACAAAAAACTCGCGATGTTTTATATAGTAACTCAATCCAATGTCACGAAGGGGCAGAACTCCAACTTTATAAAAAAGAGGGCGACGAAAAAGCGTTTCCAACTCTGAGCGCCCACCCTCTATTCCAAATCGAATGGGTTGTAACCCCAGACGCCAGTTACCAGTGTCACCAATAACTTCCCCGTAGGCTTCGATGAGGGAGAGATCAAAATTGTCTCTTTCCTCGTCGGTGTATATAAATGCTGTTCTACCAATAGAAGAATCAGTGCCAATACTAAATACAGCAGATAGCTCAGGTTGGTATTTCCATCGGAAAGCGGCCTGTGATCCTTCAATATTCATATCCACTCGAAACGGCTCTTGAGTTTCTATACGAGGTTTTAACAGAATGTAATCAATGGAAAGTTCGCCTAATTTTTCATCGGCATACAAATTGGTGCCAAACAGAACGACTACAAATAGGGATAGAAACCGCATAGGAATATATATTAAAACCTAATGATTTGAATGATCAGCTCTAATAAGCGATCTGGACTTTTGTAGGTAGCTTTAAGGATTTAAACCCAACACACGCGCTCTGGCACGACGAGTTTGTCGCTTTTTGTACTCATCATGCTTTTGTGGACCAGTTAGACTTTTTAGATAGTTTTCATTATCCATAATTTGCACTTCAAATGGGTAAAAAAACGTCAAAGACTTTCCATTAAAATCCGTGACCCGCACACGCCTTCGCGAAACAAATTTCACAAACTTAAAATCGGGCCCTGAAAAAGCATTTGGCTTCTCTTTGAACTCTGCACGCTCCATTTCCTGATGAAACTTTTCTTTCAATTTTTCATCCACCTCTTCACTGGACAATTCTGTCTGTTCCGGAAATGTTTCCATGAGCTCTAAAAAAAGATTTACTGGATAAAGAGTATTATTAGATTGATCAGGTATAAACTGTGGCAAACTCACTAAATGACTGCGAACCATGTAGCGCATAACTCGGAAAACATCAAAAATAGTATGGGTAACAAATCGAAAACCCACTTTATCAAGCAGCCTAAAAGCCACAGCCTCAGGCTTTACTAAAAGTTTAATGATTGCCGAATCATCTTCTTTAAATGCTTTCACTTCATAATTTTGCAACGGAATGCTGTCTGAGGACTTATCACTCCCCAGGACTGTCCCGAATTTCGGATCCATAGAAACATGATCACCAATGGGCTTAATCACTTGGTTTTGAATATGAGGAAATTGGCTCGTAAATAAATCATTATCTATATGTACAATCACATGCATTACTCTAAGAATCGCGCACGCCCACTTTTGCAGTGAGTCTTCTTTAGTGTCTTTAGTGGATGCGTATATCAAAAGGTAACGAAGGTCCTTTAAATATTCACTGTCTGATATAGCTTCAGGTATAGCCTCTCCGGACTCCAGCAACTGCCTTTCTATAAAATCCACGGCTCGACGATGATAGGCCCACAGCTGTGCTAAATCATCCTCATTTTCATAATCATACCCATAGGCTTCGATAAACTCATTGGCTTGAGCAAGATCTTTCACTTTAAGGCGTGTAAAATCGATGGCAGAAAAACCTCCAACTAGGGAGTCCAAAAACTGAGGTTCAAATCGCGTATTCTGATACATCACATGATTGCAGGTTATTTTTGACAACAAGTCAATTTGAGCCCGGTTAGGCACAGGACCCCAAAAAAAAAGGCTATGCATTCTAGAGGGGGGGGGGATTGCATAGCCCTTCAAATCTTTAAATTATATTTTTAAACTAATAGCATGCAAAGAAGTCACAAAGTGGTACTTCAAAGAATCCCATGTAGCCGCTGGCGACTCCTGTACCTTGATAGTGCACATCGTTTTGAAAACCTATGTCTCCACGAAAGATTTGCATATTGTAATCAATCTGTCCTTCTAGAAAAATCACACCACCTTGCCAGTACAGCTCTACAGAAGCAAAGTCGCCCTGAACATAACCGCCAGAACCTTGATAGCCGTCAATCATTATGGGCCCTAAATCCGGCTGTTGAAGGGCAATCGAGTCGATAATCGCCATAGAGAAAGATCCATTATTGGAAATATACCCTTGATTATTATATTGTCCTGATGGATCAAAACCCTGATCTAGACTGACTCTAGCATGAAAAAATACACCCGATTGCATACCACATTGTGATCCAATCGATCCTGGCTGCTCACCAATCGCTGTCAATAATGCTGCTATAGCGTATTCAAAATCCTGTTGGTAACCACTATCATAGTAGACCTGACCCGAATAATCTCCTGTGTAGCCAGAACAAGAATTAGAGTATCCTGTGGTGCCAATGAAATTTCCATTGGAATCCACCACTTGATTTCCGACCGTTCGACCGGCGCGACTCACTCTCCTGGAATCGCCTCCCTTTTTGCTACAGCCCATAAAAACCATGCTAGCGAGTATTAATAATAGTATTCCTAATTTATTTGTTTTCATAATTATCTACCTAGTTCGTCTCCACCCTTATGTAGGGCAAAGATAGAGCCAGTCAGATCGAAGCTGTGGGCTGATCAGGAGCAAATACCATCCAGTTTTAGAAAACCGCTCTAATTAGGCAATGAACTGTCAAAAGTTTAGACAGTAGAATTCCAACAAGGTATCCGATGTCTCCTCAACGAGCAGAAGCTTTTGGTGGAATATAAAAGGCCGACCGGAATGCTTTTAAAAGATATTTAAAATGAAGATGTAGCGTAGGCCGATCTCTATGGGTATTTTGAATGGCAAACCAAGTGGGATTACCAGAAGAGTCTCGTTTCACTCCCGTCACTACCACCGCGTGACCGTTTTGACCTTGATTCAGAATTTCATAGTTTTGCGGCACAAATGGAGGACTTCTACCCTCTTCAGACAAATGCTCCCGAAAATGATTATAAGACAGCCAAACCGGCTTTCTATAGAATTCTACGATATTTGCCAACATATGAAGTGCTTGGGAGTTGTTAAAAGAAGGTATTTCCACGATTTGATCAACTATTTCAGCAAGCCTCTCTCCCTGTTTTTTTGACTGCATTAGACTTTCTGATCCCACACCTTCTAAAGCTCGAAGAACCAAACCATGTGCCTCTTTCCCTAGGGAATTGACTATATCCATACTTAAAGCACTTTTAACGTCTGCTCTAATTTCACTTAACCTTAAATACAACAATTGAGTGTATGTCGCTGCATTTATGAAGTCTCTCCATTCCGTTACCGACTCCATAGTTTTGGAAAAAAAATGTGGAGTGCGGCTTTGTAAAGTCAAAATATCGGATAGTGAGTCTATTCCTAAATATCCACTGCGATAAAATTCCATTTCCGATATAAAGCTTTTAGTAAAACTAAATTTTTCAGCTGGAATGGCACCATACTTCCTCAAAAAATTTGGGAATTCGCTTCGCCTTGCTGCCGCCATACCAAACTCCATAAATTGCAAATTTCTAAAATCCCCAGAATCAATGACCTTCTCAACCGCCTTCTGCATCCTCAAAATGTTTACAAAATCGCCACTAAACAATTCACCGGTATGGTACTCAAGAAATGTTAATCCTGACTCAGGCAAACAAGTTCCTGAACATTGAATCTTTTTTTGAGCTCTTCCCGTAACCCAAAAATCATACACTCCCTCCTTACCTAGACCCGGAACTCGGGGTTGGGACTCAAATAGAAGAGAACATAGAGGCTTTGCCGAAGGTACAGCCTTGACTGTCAATGCCGCAAAAATTGTCAAAAATGTACAAACAAAACGCACAGTTAGGAGCCTTATCTCATGAGTGTTTGATCTGAGGTCGCTTTCAATTCTACGATTTAAGAATTGCAAACCCCGCTCCAAAAAAAAGGGCAGACTCCATTGGATCTACCCTTTGTTCACAGCATTTATTAAAACAACTTAATAGAATGTGGTTTTGTTGTTCGCCATGGCCACTAAGCTTTCTGAGGGCTTAAATCGGATCCCCAATCGCTGAGCATACTCTTCCAACTGTTGAACCACGTACTCTGCACCTAAGCTGTCGGCGTATCTTAACAAACCACCTCTAAACGGCGGAAAGCCTGTCCCCATAATCATAGCCAAATCACATTCTCCGGCGGTCTCACAGATCTTATCTTCTTTTAAGGCCCGAGCAGCCTCGTTAATCATTTGCAAAATTCCCCGTTCGATAGCTTCCTTAGAAGAGATTCCACCTTTGGGTTTCGGCAAACCCAATTCAGCATAAACAGTCTCATCCACCTGAGTATCACGACCTCTTTCATCGTAGAGATAGAACCCTTTGCCATTTTTGCGACCTAAGCGCTCTGAGTTTGCGGCCAATTTCTTAGAAAGCTCGCTCACTTCAATGCGTTCTCCCAAAGACTCTTGGAAAATTTTAAGTACCTTTATACAAACATCGAGACCCACTTCATCCATAAGGCGGAACGGCCCCATTGGCATACCAAAATTATGCGTATAATAGCGATCCACTTCTTCAATAACAGCACCTTCTTCTAAAATAAACATGGCCTCAGCAAGAAGAGGTAACAAGAGGCGATTCACCAAAAATCCAGGACCATCTTTTACCACTACGGGAGTTTTACCCATACGTTTGGTTAAAGAATAAATGGTCGCCACTGCTTCGTCAGAAGTGTGTTCACCTCGAATGATCTCAACCAGCGGCATTTTATCTACTGGATTGAAAAAATGCATTCCCACGAAGTTTTTAGGATTGGGATGACCTTTTGCCATTTCTGTAACACTTAAGGAACTGGTATTGGTGGCAATCACACAATTGTCTTTGCAATGTTTCGCCGTTTCCCCAATGACAGATTGCTTGATTTTCATATCCTCTACGATCGCCTCAATGACAACATCTAGACCTTTGAATCCAGAATAGTCTAAAGTACCTGACACTCTCGCCATGCGGTTTTCAAATTCATATTTAGTTAATCTTCGGCGCTTTAACTTCTTTTTCCACAGAGATTTAGCATGATCAAAGCCCTTAGCAATGGCATCGTTTGTGATATCTTTCATCCTCACAAAAACACCTTTGTCAGCGGCCACATAAGCTATTCCACCACCCATCACTCCAGCCCCTAAAACCCCAATGGAATTTACTGGATAAGGATCTACATTCACTCCGGGCACACCACTTTGCTTTTTAACATCCTCTAACAAGTAAAATAGGTTGATAAGATGCTTACTAATCTCCGTCACTGCCACTTCACAAAAACCTTGAGCCTCAACCAACAGAGCTCGCTCGCGATTGGAGTAATTATAGGTTTTCTTGATGACATCTAAAGCTTTTAGAGGAGCCGGATAAAATCCTTTTGAGTTTTTCATCACAGCTTCCCGTGCTTTCTTGAACACAAGAGGTCTACCTAGAGGAGACTCTAAAAAGCTATCCATGAAACCTTTAGGCGCATACTTCTTTTTTCTTTTTGGTTTCTTGCCTTCAACCATCTTTTGAGCAAAAAGTAGCGCCTCATCCTCGAGAGTGTTCGGATTGGCAAGCACATCCACCAATCCTTTTTTCTTCGCACGTTTTGCATCTAAAGATTTTCCAGCAAGAATGATATCTAACGAGGACTGTAGCCCCATAATTCGAGGCATTCGCACACAACCACCAAATCCAGGAATGATACCCAATTGAACTTCAGGTAATCCAATCCGAGTTTTTTTGGAGTCCGTCGCCATTCGGTAATCTAAACACATAATAAATTCGCATCCCCCGCCGAGACATGCACCATTTATTGCAGCCAAAGTGGGCATAGGAAGATCTTCTATGAGATTGAAGATTTCATGCGCCTGAGTGAGAGCATCCATGTACTCTTCTTTTTTCTTCATTTTTTTAATCTCATCGATGTCGGCACCAGCCACGAAGATATCTTTTTTCCTAGAAATAAAAACCACAGCCTTGTAACTGGATGTTTTTAATTCTTCGACCACTTCTTTGAGTCGAGACATCACTGGAGTTGAAAATTTATTGACCTTTTCGCCTTCTAAATCAAATTCGACGAGAGCCACTTTGCCTTTATCTACAATGCGAATGCTTTCATTCATGAGAATTGTCCTTGGTGTAATTTAGATGGTGTTATTCAACTCTGTTTTCCCAAGAAAGTCACCACCAATAACAGGCAATACGGATACCTTTGAGTCAGTTGCAATCAAATTGTCGAAGGCATCTTCGAACTTTAGTCATCAATACCATGAGAATTGGTTTTCAGGTCCTGAACCGCAAAACCCCCTCTTGCTGCCAATTAAAAAAGCATATTTCTAGGTGCCCCTGAAAAATCTAGTCACCCGTGTCTTTTTTGTGCTGCGGCAAATTCCTGAAAAGAGGGATTAAATCGTTTGTGGGCCAGGTTTTCCCATTGTTATTATCTGAGGAATTGTCACAAGCAAAAGGATAGTCCCCCATGGGTCGTACAAAATTTGAAAAAGCTGCATTGGAATACCATTCCGAAGGTCGGCCAGGAAAAGTCGTAGTCACAACAACAAAAGATTGTAGCACAGAAGAAGCTTTATCATTGGCTTACTCCCCGGGAGTCGCTGCTCCCTGTAAAGAAATAGCCAAAGATCCCAGCAAAGCCTACGAGTATACGGCAAAAGGCAACCTGGTGGGCGTTGTCACCAATGGAACAGCGGTGTTAGGCCTTGGAAACATTGGCCCCCTAGCTGGCAAACCTGTCATGGAAGGTAAAGGCGTACTGTTCAAGCAGTTTGCCGATATTGACGTATTTGATATTGAGTTAAACTGTAAGGACACAGAAAGCTTTATCTCAACCTGTAAAGCACTTGAACCCACTTTTGGTGGAATCAACCTGGAAGATATTAAAGCTCCTGAGTGTTTTGAAATTGAAGAGCGCTTAAAGAAAGAAATGAATATTCCAGTGTTCCATGATGACCAACATGGCACGGCGATCATTGCCGCAGCTGGATTGATTAATGGCCTAGAAATTACCAAAAGAAAACCCAAAAATACGGTGGTTGTTTTTAACGGAGCCGGAGCTGCGTCTATATCCTGCGCTCGACTGTTTAAAAAATTGGGAATTCTACCCAAAAACCTACTTATGTGTGATTCAAAAGGTGTTATCCATGATGGCCGTGATGACCTTAATAAATTTAAAGAAGAATTTGCTGTAAAAACCAAAGCTCGAACTCTCGCCGATGCTCTGGATGGTGCGGATGTATTCGTAGGACTCAGTGTGGCCGGTGTTGTCACTCCAAAAATGCTTAAAACTATGAAAAAGAATCCCCTAGTATTTGCAATGGCGAATCCGGATCCTGAAATCGACCCAAAAGTCGCATTAAAAACCCGAAAAGACGTCATTATGGCTACGGGCCGGTCCGATTACCCCAACCAAATTAATAACGTTTTAGGATTTCCCTACATCTTTCGGGGAGCACTTGACGTTAGGGCCACCCAAATTAACGAAGAAATGAAACTCGCTGCAGTGAGAGCTATTGCAGCTCTTGCCAAAGAAGATGTTCCAGAGGCTGTCAGTGCCGCTTATCAAGACAAGCAATTCTCCTTTGGACCGGATTACATTATACCGAAACCTTTCGACCAACGTGTTTTAGTGAAAGTCGCCAGTGCTGTAGCCCGTGCGGCCATGGAATCGGGAGTTGCTACTCAGCCCATCGAAAACTTTGAAGCCTATGAAGAACAACTTATGGGTCGACAGGGATTTCGACGTGGATTTATTAAAGAAACAATCAACAGAATTAAGTCCCAGTCTAAACGCAAGAATAATTGCAAACCGACCTTGGTTTTCCCAGAGGCTAGAAGTACAAAAATGTTGAAAGCCTTAAAAGCCGTCATCGATGAGGACATCATCAACCCGGTACTAATTGGATACGAAGATGCGGTGAGAGATCGAATAAAAGAATTGGAACTGGAAGGATTCGATTCTATTCCTATCATCCAACCCTCCGCTCATCCAAAGTATGCTCAATATGTAGAATCCTTCTATGAAATGCGACAAAGAAAAGGTGTTTTGGAGGCTGAGGCCGAACGACTTATGGCTGATCCTTATCATTTTTCTGCAATGATGGTGAGAGAAGGAGATGCCGACGGCCTTGTTTCAGGTGCACTTCGCAACTACGCCGACTGTGTTAAGCCCATTTTACAGATTATTGACACCGACGTTGGATCACTGGCTTCCGGACTCAACATTGTATTGTGGAAAAATAAAATGATGTTTTTTGCAGACACCACAGTGAACATAAACCCTACAGCTGAAGACCTCTCTAAAATCGCCTATTACGCCGCAAAAGTTTCTAGGTATTTTAAACAAGAACCTAAGATTGCTATGGTGAGCTTTTCAAACTTTGCCGGCCAACAGGAAAACCCAAGAAAAATGCAAAAGGCGGCACAGATTTTTAAATCGCATCACCCGGAAGCGGTGGTAGAAGGAGAGTTACAGGCCGACGCCGCTGTGAATCCAGACATCATAAATAGACTCTTCCCTTTTAGTGAACTCAAAGACGGAGCCAACATCCTCATTTTCCCTAATTTGGATGCCAGTAATGCTGCCTATAAATTAGTTCAGCAAATGGGTGGCGGCGAAGTTTTAGGTCCTTTTCTTATGGGATTAAAAAAACCAGCTAACGTACTGCAGAGAACTGGAACCGTTGAGGACGTCATTAATACCATTGTCCTCACTGCACTGGAATGCCAAGCCTTCAAGGAGCCTCAACCTGTCTTCAAATAGCAACCCTTTGAATAATGATCGTGCTATTATCATAGGCACCGGCCTCAAGAAGGATAGCCTTGTCGAAATCAAAGAGTCTTTGGTTGAGCTCGAAGATCTAGTTTTTGCGGCCGGCGGCGAAGTTGTGGGATCATTTGTTCAGGTTTTGGAAAAATACAACGCGGCCACTCTACTTGGAACAGGTAAAGTAGAAGAGGTGAAAGAGTTAGTTTCGGATACAGAAGCGCAATTAGTAGTGATCGACCATGAACTCTCAGGGGTACAGAGCCGAAACTTAGAACAGGCTTGGCAATGCCGAGTTTTAGACCGAACCCAGCTCATTTTAGATATTTTTGCACTACGCGCAAAAACCTATGAAGGAAAGCTTCAAGTGGAGTTGGCCCAACTCATGGATCAACTCCCAAGAATGCGTGGTGGATGGCTAGGGTCTCTCTCCCGCCAAGGTGGTGGAATTGGAACCAGAGGGCCTGGAGAGACAGCCCTTGAAATAGATCGACGAAGAGCTCGAGAACGAGTCAAGATCATCAAAAACAAGCTCGAACAAGTTCGAAGTCATCGAGAGCAACATCGGTCACAGAGAAAAAAGAACCAGGTACCTAGCTTTGCTTTAATTGGCTATACAAATGCCGGCAAAAGCACCCTATTAAACAAGCTTACAAATGCCAATGTGTTTGTAAAAGCACAGGCCTTTGCCACTCTCGACCCCACCACCAGAAAACTTCACTTAGAAGGTTTTGGCCATGTATTACTCACCGACACTGTGGGTTTTATCCGAAAGCTTCCTACCCACTTGATAGAAGCTTTCAAAGCCACTCTTGAAGAAAGTGGGGATGCCGATGTACTCGTACATGTTATTGATCTATCCAACGATCAAATGGAAAAGCAGATTCAAACGGTCCAAGATCTAATTGACGAATTAGGTTGGAACGAAAAGCCAATCATTTATGTATACAACAAAGTGGATGCAGCCTCCCCAGAACGACAGTTTAAAGTAAAATATCACCCCAAAGTCTTCATTAGTGCAATGACTGGAGAAGGAATCGCTAAGTTCAAAGACATGCTTAGAGAAACACTACATTCACTCACCCAGGAAGTAGAGCTTTTTATTCCTAAAGATCAAGAACAGATCATCTATGAAATTGGCAGAACTTCAAAAATCACTAGCCAAGAACCCAACTCTAGAGGCGTTGTGTGCAGAGTGAAAATGACAGATTCTGAACTACATAAATGGTCCCACTATCTTATAAATGACTGATAAAATATATGGCCATTGCTGATATTTTAATCTGCCCAAAACCAGACCATTAACACGACCACCGTTAGATCCAAAAATTTTGGAACTTTCATCTCAAAAACAGATGAATCTTTCATGCAAATAATTGGAATCTGTTCAAGGAACTCAATTAGGAAATACCTCAAAGAATTGCCATCGAATTTGAATTTCAACTTTTTGTAGGGTAACCTTAGACAAAGTACTTTAAAATTGACTGAATTTTTAATACCCATTTTAAAAATGGTGCCTACGGCTGAAATAGAGCGAGTTTTTCAATGTTTAAGATCATTTGCATTTTAATTTGCCTGATATGGAGCAGTTTGAGCCTCGGCGCTAACTCATACCCGCTTTCCCGCTTTAAATATTCCTATAAACAATTGGATACAAAAACCATCCTTTGCCAAGCTCGCTACAAATTGGCTCCAAATAGATTTGATTATAGAGGTAGCATTGCCGTGCAAAACGGGCAAAAACCAGCAGCAGACTATCTAAAAGCTAAAGCCATTGCTGACAACAGCTTAGTTTTCCAGATAAAAATTAGTAAATCTGGATCTACCATTACTAACGTAAACTATCAAAAATCAAACGATAAAAACCTCCAAGCTTATCTCTCAGAAATCTCTGAACAGCGAAAAGGCTTAACTTTGCTAGCTCTGAAATCACTTGATGATGGTTTCACTCAATTTTACAAAGAAATGCCACTCACTCTAAAAAGTACACCCAGTAAAACTAGAAAAGGGTATTGGGAATTCGTAAACCTAAAACTCAATCGCAAACTTTTTATAAAAGGCCAACTCGATACAATATTTTATCAAGATGTTAAAAGTAACATTGTAGTAAAATACACCTTTAAAAAAGGAAGAGATGGCAAATGGCTGTTAGCTTCCAGATCTTGGATTAACAATGGTTTTGAGCAAGATTTATGGAAGTACAAATTCAAAACTCTGAATCAACACCCCATCATAGATAAAATTGACATGTCCCTTGGAACGACTCCTTATGCCACAATTCAGTTTTCTTCATGTAAGAGTGATGGCTAATAACTGAACAGATCGACAATTATGGGGCATTACTTCATCCGTATTTTATAAACTTCTTTTATCTCGGAATGCCCAATTCGCTTCTTCCATCAAAAACGAGTTCATTTGCTCTAGGATGATCTTTTCTAATGTAATGCAAAAATACCTGTGACTGCCAAGATCCATTAAATTGTAGGCGAGAATGACTCACCTGTTCCCCTAAATAGAGAACCCCGCAGCTCGTTTTGGTTACCAATGGAACATCTAAGCCGTCTTTTAAATGAAACCAAAGTGGCCAATCATATCTACCATCCGAACCCAGACAAAGAGAAAGTGAAAACTGACAGGCAGAACGATCAGTATGCTTCTTTAGGTAGTCACCATGTTCGTAATAACGATAGTAGCTATAAGTCGGTAAAACATTGGTACCAACCACTGACTCCACCGTGGGCAACAAAGTTAGAAGTAGATGATCAAATAGAGGGTGTCCATACTCTCCAAAACCGCCCCGATCCGGAGTATCAAACTCACCAAACTTACGAGCTTTCAATTTTCTCTGCCTGGAAACTTTTGCTAAGTGATCACAGATACTGAAAGGAAGAAGTTTCTCTAGAAACAGAAAGCCTTTCTCTTCTAAGGCCTGATATTCTGTACTGTTTGCAACATGTCCATCTAACGATTCCAAATTCAGAGCCCTAACATTCGATCTAGACTATCGTGGGTACGTAAATGCACCATCTCATGCTTTCTCTGCAATCTTTCTAAAGGAACTCTGAATAATCGAGTGAATGAATATCCATTCTTTCCATCAAATAAAAAATCAAAATGATGCCGTAGGCGATCGAATGCATAACTCTTTTTCCCCACTTGAGTGTGCATACTGAAACCGGATTCGCTATACAACTGCATTAACTCAGACCGACCCCAAGTGTCCGGCAGATGCCCTAACGAGTATTCAGAGTTCGACAGCATTTGGTGAGAAAAAGATGCAGCTAATCCTGGGGTGGCCAATTGGAAGAAAGGCACACCTTCTCTACCTGTTTTTTCAAAGTACCTCCAAAGACAGGACAAATTCTCATCAGGAACACCTCGCCAATACTTTTGCCCGTTAAATACTCCAGGCAACATAGGGGCAGATCCGAGAATAGGCACTCCATGAATCTGATCAAACATCCATAAAACGACGGTGGTTTCAGGGCCCAAACACCCATAGTTTAATGAATAGTCATAAAATTTACCGGACAGAAAGAAATCAACTATTGGCAAATCAATCACTTTATAACTTAAACCTAAGGACTCCAAAACCTCCTTAGCAAAAGCCACTTCACCATCATTGAAGCCTCCTGAGAATTCTAACACTGAGATATCAAAAGACACTTCTGCCTTTAAAAAAGCTTCCAACATAACCAAACTATGCAAACCACCAGAAAAACACAAATGGAGTGGCAAACTTGATTTCTTTGATAGGATCTTCACTGCATTCACAGCTTCAAGATGGGGAGCCAGTGGGTCACCATCAATACATGCAAGTTCTGTAACAAACACATCACCTTCAGTGACATCTGGATAGTTTAAAAACAACTTATGGAAAGGCTTTTTTGGCTTAGAGAGATTAAACATGAATCCCCTCCGTACCCAATGACCCTAAACTGACCGGAGCCATATTTTTGCTAAATAGGCTTTTCTCACATTTCCTCAAAAACTCAGCAAAACAATCCTTAAAAAAACATTCATTTTCTAAATTAAATCCGTAATCATCAACGAACTCAATTTCGCAACCAATGTATTTTAAAAATAAAAGTGATGTGGACTCGCGAAAACCAATACTCAAAGTATAAACTTGACGATTTAAATCAGAGAACATTTGCTTTTCATATTCAGTTAAGTCTGAGAGCCCCAAATGATTTAAAATGAGTTCAGAATCCATTGGATTATAATCTATTCTAGAGAAATAAAAGTTGCACAAAACATATGAATAGAAAAGATAACGAAAAACCAGCTTTGCACCATGCCTATAGGCCAAATAATTAAAAACGCACTGTGAGCTTTTACTGTATTTTACATAGGAATTAAGATCGGCCATTTTCAAATGATTCAGCTCTGTCTGCATATAAGTGAAGATAATTTCAATGGTATTGGCGAAGGATTCAGACCCTATAAAATACATCAAAAACTTTTTATCTAAAATATCCCCTGGATACTTTAATGGCCCACCCCCATTCAACCACTCATTTGAAATGCAATGGGCACTTTCATGAAGAATATAGTTTTTGACTGTTGAACTAAATGTTGCCACCTCCCAAGGAACATCATGCTCAGTGCAGAATCCGTTCTCAAGAAGGCGCTCAAATGGCTCTATGTTGTTTTTCCACGGAAGAGTCTTTTGCTGGTATATTCTATTTAAAGTCAGCATTGAAAAGTCAGTGTAGACTTGATTGATCGCATCTCCCTCTTTAGAAAACTGATAACCTAAGTCAAGAACGACATCTCTGATATTTTTATAAAGCTCATTGTGCCTGTAAAGGAAGCCGTCACCTAATACGTTCGACAGTGGTGTTACGGACTGGAACTCTTCGTGCAACTTAAATAGAGATTCAATATTGGCATCCATATTAACCTGCCACCATTAAATCGTATGTTTTAAAATACTGAAATTCTAATCTCACGCTTCCCACCACTCAAAGTCACTCCACGATTAATAAACTAGCAGAAAAAAGTCATCACTAATTTATCCAAAACTAGAGTTTCGCTAAATGGGACATATTTATTCACAATACCTTTAAAGAAAAGGGGCTGAGCCCAGCCAAACCATCAAAAAATGGGCCGGGAGATAAAACCTGATCTAATTTTGGTAGCTCTGAAAAAACACTAAGCAATGGGTGTCAAAGAAGGGTTACAAACGGGTTTCGCAGTCAAATGCTCATCTTCAAAAACCACTTCATTGTATTTTCCGTCAATAAATGTATGTTCAGAAACAATGGCTTCCGCAGGAACAATAAATTCCCGAATGCCATTAGTGGTTTCATTAGCGTTGGAACTTTGGGAATTACTTTTTGCTCGGATGACTCTCGGCCAACTAAATAGCAATCCGGGAACGGCACTTAGCGCTGAGAGGAGCATTCTTCGCTTATTCTTTTTGATATTCATGGTGACCCCTTGGCCAACAACATATTTAAAGTTACTTATCTTGTCAAATTGGGGTTTATATTTTTATCTAAACGCTCTAGAACAAATACTTAAATCAGTTACGAAAGAAATCTGTGAACAATGTAAGACTACAAATTACGAAAGCCTGTCATAAATCATGCCTGCATTGTCCAGAATCAAGATTGCATTCCAACGCAATGACCTCAATCAGTCATTTGTTTATTGAGAAATGCATTTGTACCTTTTTAGACCAATGGCCTTCCAAAACTCGAGTGACGGTCACTGGAGGCGAACCCTTCCTACATCCTAACATTGACAGAATCTTGTTTACGCTTCGCTCCAGCAAATGGATTCAACCTACACTCTCAACTAACGGAGAGCGGATTCTCCAAGAGCCACAATATTTCGATGAACTTGAAAAGTTTATGGGAAACTTAGAGATACTATGCTCATTGGACGGACCACATAGGCGTCATTCCTATTTGCGTAATGACTCGTCTAGCCATCAAAAGACCATTGAGTTTATCACTCAGCTACAGAGCATGAAATACCCCCCAACGATTCGCCTGAATACCATTCTAGGAAGAGACCACAGAGACTGGTTAAGTGGGTTTCTGGAAGAAATTGATGAACTCCATTTAGACTCCATTCGTCTCATTAATCCAGAGACCTATAACATCACCTACCCAGATCTTTGGAACAAGGCGGTACAGCCACTTGATAAAACAGATCTTCATAACCTTGCATCAGACTTGTTAACCTATGAAAAACGATTTGAAACCCCTGTACATTTTCTGGAATTAGGAGATGGGTCTGCCAACGCACCCGATGTATTTGCTGACATAATGCCTCCAAATATTGTGAAAATTCAAACCCGAATTGACCAACGCTCTAAATACAATACTTTTATGTCTCAAATGGGAGGGACCTGATAGATGTCACTTAATCTTTCACAAACTTGGAGTTCCAACGGTCATTTTGTAACTGGTTACTCAGAAAATGGGACGCATTTCTGTAAAATAGATGGATCTGACCATACTCAATTGCAAAGTCCTTTTTCAGAAGCTCAAAGGGCTGCACGTTCCATCGCGAAGGCTGCAGAAACTTATGATCTCCCAATTGTACTCTGCCTCAGTGGAGGAATCGATTCCGAGGCCATGGCCACAGCATTTCTACATGAAAAAATACCGTTCAAGGCCGCCACTCTGGTTTTCGATGATCAACTCAATCATCACGATACAGATTCAGCCATCGCCTTTTGTAAGGAAAATAGTATTGAACATGAGCTTCATCAAATTAACATCTTACAATTCTACGAAAAGGATAGGCACATAGAGTATGGCTACAAATATCGTTGTCAGTCGCCGCAGCTGGCAACTCATCTTTATTTACTGGATCATATCACTGGATTTCCAGTCATCGCGGGCCAACCGATGGAACTCTATTTTAAAAATGATAAAATTTGGCCCATTTTACCGGGTGATTTACACTGTGTTTATAACCGATATTTTCAGGTGAATCAGAGACCTGGAATTCCCAACTTCTTTTTTTACTCCCCTGGCCTCATTCAGTCCTTTTTTAATACGACATCCTTTAAAACCTATATCGGAAAAGGCTTTGATGGCACTTTAGTGGATCGATATGGGTACGACCTTAAAGTAAAATCCTATCAAGAAGGAGGCTTTCCCGTTCAAGCTAAAGCTGGAAAATATACGGGATTCGAAAAAGTGAGAGAATACTATGACGAATTGGATAACATGGAACATGGTATAGCTTACAACAAAAGGTACAGATCACCCCTAGAGGAAATCAGCCCATTTCCTGAAAAGGAAAAACACTATCTCCCCAAGCAATTGGATGAGCAATTTAAATGCATAGCCGACGAATTCAATGGAGATGTATGAAAACCTTATACAGACTCTACTTATTACTCATCGCCTTCCCTTTGATGGCATCCTGCCATAGTGCCCCAAAGGCAACATCCACCGATTATACATTTACTTCTGACTGGTTCAGTCCTGTCATTCCCCTATGGGAAAAGACATTTGCCTCGTTTGCTGAAAAAGAGGACTTTAAATATTTAGAAGTTGGGGTCTATGAAGGCCGATCATTTTTTTGGGTTCTTGATCATCTAGCCCGTGGTAAAAATGCAGAAGTTCATGCACTGGATGTATTCCCAGATAAAATATTTTACACATTTTCCGCTAACTCAGTACTTTCAAAGCAAACTAGTAAAATTCATGTGCATAAAGGCTATTCAAGAGAAGTATTACCAAAACTAGTTAATCATAAATTTGATATGATTTATATCGATGGATCTCATATTGCAAAAAATGTCATGTTGGATGGACTACTCGCTGTAGAACTATTAAACCCTGGCGGTTACATTATCTTTGATGATTATGAAATGATGCCCCACTTGCCATTACCCTTAAGACCACGACACGCCATTAACAGTTTTGCTATCTACAATTCCAATCACCTTGAAATTACCCATAGAGGTCGCCAGGTCATCTTTAGGAAAAGGAACTTTCAATGCCCAGAAATACTCGATAATTTTGTATCCCAAGTACATGAGCACTGTTACTACTGGAATCAGTATCAATTGAAAAACACACGAAAAGGTCTGTACGATAAGAGAGGCCGAAAAATCAGTTTATCTATCTCGGAAGAAAAGTCCTTACTATCCTATCTTGTCCGACCATCAAAAAATCTAAAGTTACCAAAACGCTTAAAAGATCTTATTTGGAGCACCCAATCGGTAGACTAAGTTTAAGGAAATTTCATACAAGTGTTTTAGTACAATCATATGGAAAAATTCCAATATTAACCCTGTTCTTCCTCATATCTCATTCATTCTGGCCAACCTATGTTTCGGCCGCAAAATACGTAATTACATTCGATGACCCTAAGTTAAATGATAGCGTGATGCACTCAGGGCAAAAGATCGATAATCTTATCCGAACAGCATTAAAATCTCATTCATTACGTTCGATTCTCTTTGTTAGTGGCCATCGTCTAAACACCAAAGAGGGAGCAGAACTTTTAGAAAAGTGGGATAAAGAGGGACACTGGATCGGGAATCATACCTATTCGCACACATCTATCGATGACCCTAAGATAAATGCATCGCAGTTTATTAAAGATCTTGAAAAACAGAGGTCACTCATTCAACATCTTAATAACTATAGACCGGTATTTAGATACCCATTTTTAAAAATGGGCTCTTCCCTTTCAAGAAGAAATGCTGTTCATCGATATCTTCAAAACAATAAAATAAAACATGGATTTGTCACTGTAGATACCTCTGATTGGTACATCTCCCATCGCCTAGAAGAAGCATTAAAAAATAACCCAAATTTGGACCTCACTCCATATAGAATGTTTTACCAGCAACATATACTTGAAAGGTTGGAGTACTATGATCAACTTGCCAAAAAACACTACGGCACTATTAATCATAGCCTTCTCCTCCATCACAATTTGATAAATGGACTATTCCTAAATGACCTCATTGTGTTTTTAAAAACAAAAGGCTGGGAGGCCATAAACGTTGACAGTGTTTTTAACCAAAAAATCGAGAGCTATTTGCCACCCCTGCAAAGCGAAGGCTCGAGTATAATTTGGTCCCTAGCGAAGCAAAAGGGTGAAAAAGGGTTACGACACCCACCAGAACATGGCAGCTATGAAAAAGTAAAATTAGACCAACAAGGTCTATAAAAAACGGTTTTCAGTCGATACAGCTTTTTCGAATTTCAGCGTCTCGGATAGGAGGAAAAGAGATCTCTCCCTCCCCCTTACTTTCATCATAAGTGAACCACATGGGCATAGTGTACCTGTCGCCACCTTTAATTTCTGCCACACCATGTAGAGTGTGATTTGGATTGGGGAAAATGACGAGCATTCCTTTTTCTGGTGCAATTTTCATTGGCTTTTTAGGCCTATAAAACAGAAGTTCACCGCCCTCATAGCCGTCATTTAAATAAAGAACCGCTGTATAGACCTGATAAGAAAAGTCCCTATGCATATTGAGCGCCATACCATCTGGCCAACGAACCAGGTGGGTATACCCACAATAAATTTCTTTCTCACCATAGAGTTCTTCTAACTTCTCAAATGTTCTGGTCCTACAATCTCTTAAAATAGCTTTTACTGGATGATCTGAAGGAATATAGGGGTAAGCCAACACACGGTCATTGTAATATTGCCGTTGATCAGAATTCTTAAAAGTCACATTTCTCTTGTGATAGTCGATCAACTTCTCGCAATCTTCAGAATTCAGAAAGTCAGGAATCGTATATATCTTTGAAGAGTCGACTTTCACTTCTGGCACATCGGCTTTAGACCCTGCTTTAGATCGATTTCCGAAAAGTATGTTTTCAAGATATTTCATAAAATCCAATCAGCGGGTGGTCTTTCTCCACAGATATCCATTGGTCCGCACGAGTCATCTTAACAAGGAACGTAAACTCATCATCAGCCACTTCCCCAGGGAACACCCCAAATGCACAACTCATTCCATCAACAAAATAATTTGGGGGCGGACCAAACATTTGACCAGCAATACATTGGGTTAACATCTCTTGCTTCACCCTTAGAGAAATGGTTCCCCCTCCAATTTGGGAGGAGACAATTTCTTCAAACTTTGGATCAATGTTTACACAGACATCTTCTGGAGCAGCCCCACCATTCCAAAATACCTGAAAATCAACAGGCGCTACTATTACATGCCCTAGCGTATTCGCCTGACTGAGCCACTGGGGTATCTCAGGAAGCTTTTCCTGCCAATTTCTTGTAGTTCTACATTCGAGTGATCTCAAGTCGATTTATCCTCCTGGATCAAGAATATCCACGATTCACAAAGGCCTTATTTAGACCACAACCTTCTATCACCTTGTTGAAGCTAAATAAATCATTTGACTACATGTGTTGGCCTGGAATCACGATTTTACCGCAATGCTAGATTTGGCTTATTCCCCAAACTTCAGACATATTGTATACTTATGATCTAAATATCTTCCAAATGATGAGCCAATGATTTTCCGACGATTGCATAAAAAGTATAGCGAACTCTTTGCACTGCAGGAATGGAGTGAATGCTCTGGCGTTCGAAACTTGTTAGTGGTTCTATACATTCATTTAGGCGCATTTCTAGTGTACACGGAACGAGCCTATGTTGGCAGCTCACTACCTGAAAAGGTCAATAAACTTGTTTGCCCACCCTATTTTCAAAATTGCGGACAATGGAATCAACTTTTAACCTTACCTGATGGCTGGGGATATGAGCTTTGGGTAACATTTTTATTCACTACATATTTTTTAAGTCTGGTTTTTTTCATAAAAAAGCAATGGGTCCTTGTACACATATCTCTATTCTTTCTTTTTCTATGGAAAATGGCAGCACAATGGCTTTTGTCTTATTCAATACTTTTTGAATATGCCTACTTTTCTGATGTATTTTTCTTCATAGTCCTGTTTTTTCGAAATAGGTTTAAACTTTCTCAATGGGCATTGAGCTTACTTTATCTACTCGCTGCCAAAGTTAAATTTACTGATTCTTGGATTCTGGGGACTTACTTCACATCTTCAAAAGTGGGGATACCCCTCATCACCGATACCTGGATCCCCATCGCGTCTCAAAGCGTAATTTTGTTAGAACTCATCGGACCGTTTTTTCTTCTCTTTGGAAATAGGAAAGTTAAACAATGGGCCTGCATAGCCTTCCTCTTCTTTCATATTTTTTCTGTTCCCATTATAGGTGTTGGTTTTCCCATTTACGTACTTCCTCTTTTATACACTCTTTTTATTATGGAGAATTCTTCGACGACACCCCACAGTCCTTCGTTTTTTCAAAAAACTTTGGCTTCTGCAGTTTTTGTTTTCTTGTTTTTAGTCAGTCTAGTTCAGTGGGCTATACCTGGAGACGAAAGATACACTCAAGAAGGCCGTGGAATTGGATCCGCTATGATTGATGCCAACCATCAATGTAAAGTTGAAATATGGGATAATAAATCAACTCAAGAAATGTCCCCAGAAGAATACACTTATAGTCGAGCTTCCAATAGATGTTGGACCTATGCCATTTGGTTTAAAGAACGCTATAGATGCATGGAATCTAAAACTATTGGTTTGAAAATTTACCATTCTATTAATAGCGGCCCTATGTATAGAATTGTGAATGAGCCCAACATCTGCAAACTTAGCTATAAAGCTTTTAGTCACAACGACTGGATAGAAACTCCGAACGATTCCACTACGCATCTGGGGTACCCGCCACCCAACCTGTATCGTACAGAACTGGATCAGCAAGAAATCGTTTACACCGAATCTCCACAAACACGTCCCAGTGGAACCCAAAGCCTTCTACAGCCACACTTAAGAACACTCAGTAAATCATTGATGTTTGTTTGGTGGTTACTAATTCTTTTCTATTTCTATGCTTTTATAAATCATTTTTGGATTAGAAAAAATAAAACCTAGAAGGTTCTACTTAAGTAGTTCGACACTGAGCTCTTCCATGAGATATCCCAAGCAATCTTGATGAATCACACGTACATCTTTTGTGAACATGGAAGGTACACAAGATTTTTTAAATCTTATTACGCCCTCTTCATATGTGAAGTATTCGCTCGACCTATCTTCACCCTTTTCATCCAACACGATAATTTTTGCTTTCTCATTATTCACTAAACCGATACTCTCTCCCACCTTCACTGATTGAAAGTTTAACTCATCAAAATGAGGGAAGAAGGAAAAATCTGTACTAGTGTCTCCAGTAAAACTTACCGTACATGCATCCGGTATCAATAACTTGGTATAACTATGATAAATATTTATCTCATCCGCTCTCGGTGTTACCTCGGCCAAACGATCCAAATGCAGCAATTGATCAACAAATCGAAATGCATTCTTTTCCTGCTCTTTATCATTCGGCAGACCACACTCAATGGTCATACCTGTCATCATTGCTGCCAACCTGTGCGAAAGTACTTCCATAGGGTTTATAAAATAAACACAATTTTTTGAAAACCTTTTGGCCAGTTGAGCCAATTTCTTATCTAATCGATTAATACAACCATAGGGTGGATTCTTCCCGGTATTATTATGAATATCGACACCGGCAAAAAAATGAATCTTCTTGAGTTCATTTAAAACATCTTGAGCACGATCAAATTCAAAACCTTCTCCACCTAACCAAATTCGATTGTAATCCGGTTGATCATCCAGACGACGCGAGCCATTCTTAGCTGCAACAACATTCCCAATAAGAAGAATAAGTCCCCTTGGAGGCTTGCCATTGTATTTTTTTAAAATCTCCTGAGCGACTCTTAAACCTGAAGGCTCATTGCCGTGAAGCATAACCGAGAGGAAAACCCATTCGTCCTTTTCACCCTCCACTCGACATAGAGTCAGAGGCTCAAAAAAATCAGAAAGCTCATAGGGCTCTAACTCGGTAAAGCTTTTGGGTAACTCATTCCAGATCATAACTGTTTCAACTCCCAGGAACTATTTTGCGCTATGTCATTCACCCACCTGTTACCAATGCGTCCAGAAAGACACCGGCCAGCGGCCTTAAAATCAATATAACGCCCAATGAGTAGAAATACAATGGCATCAGAAATGCAGTTATACCCAGACATTCCATGACTGGGGCCAAAAAGCTCCGCTGGAACGCTAGGGGGAAAAATGGAAATAATAAAAGATCGATCGATAGCTATGAAGCTATCCATGTTGGCTAAATCTAAGGGAATGACTCAAAAACGGTTGGCAGAGCTCTGCGGACTATCAAGAATCACTATTCATAGATTTTTCAATGGCCATACAGAACTGAAGTGTAATGACTTCACGCAACTGCTTAGACTGCTAGGCATTGATGTGGAGACACAAATAGATGGAGCTTTGGAAAGTGCCCTTACCGGCAGCAGAAAAACATCCATCAGTGAGGACATTGACTATATCATTTCCAATGCACCCATAAATTCACGTAAGACGTTTCTTCAACAAATCGTTTGGCTAGCCAGCCATCTTGATGTTGGAGAAGTTGAATCCGCCAAAAAGAGATTAGAAGTTGAACTTTCTAAACTCTCCGACGAGCGGCCTTTGGCCGTATCACAAACGGTTGGAGGCCATTGGAACGACTGAGTTACCCTAGCACTAAAGTCTTCAGTCGACGTCTTCACGATTTTAATCTTACTAACCAAAAAAAAGAGCACCTTCTGGGTGCTCTTTTTTTATACCTATTTATTTAAAAAAGGAGGTCTTTGAAGACCTCCTCGATAAACTTTTAAACTCGGGAGCAAATTCTTAGAAGATTTGCACTTTGGTCTTAGTTACCAAAGCCACCGTTACCAGCATCGTTTCCACCATTGTTTTTTTCAGGCAGACGATTGATTCCAGTAGGAATAGTGTTTTGGAATCCCTGACTTGAAACAGTAGCACTGCCTGCAGGAATAACATTATGGTTCTGTTGCTGAGTCGACTGAATGTTTTGTGCTGGTTGTTCAGCAGCTGCTTCTCTTTCAGCCTCAACAAATCCCATGTGAGGAAGACACCATACGATCAATTGAGCGCGAGATTTCACGTTCATTTTTTTGTAGATGTTAGTCAGGTGAAACTTTACAGTTTTTTCAGTTACAAAAAGTTGATTAGCCACTTCTTTATTTGATAGGCCTTTTGTTACTAGCTCCGCTACCTCTGATTCTCTGTTTGATAATCCTTTTTGGATTAGAATATCTCTGAGCATCCTTGCTCCCTTCCCTTTTGTTTAAGTTGTACGTTCCCTAATACCTTTAGACAGCAATCCGGCCGCCTGTAATAAAGTCTGACTGGATTCGCCTAAAATCGCAAGACCATTTCCGGAGAAAAAAATAAAACTGGACCGAACTCACAGAATCCTAAAATGCACAATGGTTAATTTAATTTTTTTTATGTTACAAGGCACTCCACTCGACTGAAGTCTCAATGAGTATGCACCTGAAAATACGAGGTTTTTCAAGAATGTTGAACAGGAAAATCAATGGTTATGTTACATTATATTTCCTATCAGAATTATTGATTAACCGTTTTAACTTTATAAAATTGACAACCCGTACCTACTTTAGGCTTAGGATTTTAGTGGAGTTAATGTGTTCCCAACCTCAACTTTTCTATAATTTGGTCGAAATTTTTTGTCGCTTTCACTGCAAAAATAAACTCGACCTGCTGGCCCCAAGTATGGGTCTTTGCCCATTGAACTGAAAGATTAGATTGATAAAGGTCGTGTGCAGCTTTTAACAGACCCCCACTTTGATTGAGTCCTGTGAAACTCAACAAATGCAATCCATCTTCCACTCCTAAAATCGAAACCTTTGAAAACGGAACATCTGGAACGGCAACTTTACCCACTTCCATAGCTGAAAAAAGCTTTTTTAATTGAGCGGGCTTCTTGTTTGTTTTTACGCAAAACCAATCGTAAACACCCCAATCATTATGTGTCCTCAAGTGTGCCTGCTGCACTTGTGCGCCGGCGCTATAAACCATCTTTACAAACTGTAGAAAGATACCCGGCTGATCTTTTGCTTTATGAAATCTCAACCAATAAGTTCCGGAACTTCCCTTCGTAATCAACACAGGGAGTTCACCCTTTACGTTCTGTAGCTTACGATAATCCTCAATTAATTCCGCAACAGATATTTCCTCAACCAGATCTTCGGAAAGGGTACGAAAAAAATCGGCTTTCAAATTTAAATGAACTTCTTTGCTTTTTTCAAAAAGGCGATTGAGTCGCTCCGCCTTATTAGAAAGCATGTTAGTCACTAATTGTTTAAGCAACCCCTGCTTCCAAGAGTTCCAGGCATCCGGATTTGTTGCTTGTATATCAAAAACAGTAAAACAGGCCAGTCGAATGAGCCGCTTCTTTGTCACGCCTCGCTTCTTTAAAAACTGCCAATTACTAGATGAACTGGGGTTGTGCCGAAAAGCAGCTTGGGAAAGCAATAAGTGATTCTTAACCATCCAAGGAACTTCTTCAATTATGCGCTGGGGGGCACCCCAATCAGACAGTTGTTTTTCACAAAGCTTTTCACCTACATCAGAATGATCCCCAGGCAACCCCTTTGCCAGGTCATGAAATAAACATGTCCATAATATGATTTTCAATTCATCTTCTTCAAGCGCTTTAAAGTATTCAGAAAACTCTCCCATTATATTTTTTGGACTCTTTGTTGCCTGACTGAAGAGCTGAATAATTTTTGCGATATGTCCATCAACGGTGTAACGATGATACTGATCATGTTGTACTAAACCTCGAATCCGGCTCAGTTCGGGAACAAAAAGATCAATGACCTCTGAACGAAACAAGGCCTGGAAAAACTGCGAATCAGAATTGGGATGAAAGTACCTAGAAAAAACCCTCCAACTGGGTTTTTTCCCTAACTTTAAAAAGGAGTCTACGATTCTCGTCTGGCCATCTAAAGTTCTTCTTACTTTTTCCTGAGTCAAAAGGGAAGGATTTGCTTTAAGCAAGGCCAAGGCATCGGTTAAACGGGTGATCTGCAAACTTTCAACATCTTCGATCTGCCTTTGGCTAGCGAGGGCTCTTTCGACAATCCAATCTGTCAAAAAACTCACTTCAGCAATGACTGTTTGCAGGTCGCGCATAAATTCAACATTGGTTTTATAACCACCCCAATTTTTTAACTCAAATTGAACATTAGTATCAATGACGTCATGACTTCCAAAAATATGAATCAAATGCCTAAGTGTTAAAATATATTTCTTAGCGGCATTTAAGATATCTTCGGTAACATGGGCATCAGCAAACTTATCTCTATACAATCCAAATATATAAAGTCCTTGTTGAATATCCCTTAATCCGCCCTTCCCATATTTAATGTTCGGCTGAAGATAGTTTGTGATGGAGTCGTATCGATCATTGCGCTCTTTACGCTCCACCCTCATGTCTTTAAGCAAGGTCTTCTTAGTTTTTTCCAAGCCTTCAAAAAGAAGTTGTTTTTGTCTAGCCAGAGCTTTAGCTCCTTCAAACGTAAATGCTTTAGCACTCATAAATGCTAAAGTATCAAAACTCTCAACTCCGACAGTCCAATCATTCATATCCTTTGGAATGCGGTATCTTATCCGAATGCCTTTTTTTTGGACGGCATCAACAAATTTAAGCGCAGCACTCACATCTCCACAAAATAGTAGATCAATATCAGATTTTGGACAAAGCTCGTCACGAGCCCAAGAGCCCAGCGCAATGGGATGACTTTCTTCCCAACCCTCTATTTTGGAGAACATGGTTTCTAAATGAATAGATAGCCATTTCGAATATTCGGAACCAATATCTAGAAATTGATTTTCAAGGGGCTCGTCTAGCTTTCCCTTAAGAGGCTCAAGTAGTTTTAAGCTAGACTCTAATTCAGTATCAGTTAAGAAAGATCTCGTTGCCATTCTGCTATCTTATTGATTGCTTCCAGGGGTGTCATGGACTGAATGGATGTGTTTTTAATATTTTCTATTAAATTAAGAAGATTTTCAGGAATAGACTCATTTTCTATCACCGGCTCTACGTCTTCCACTTCCAATAAAGTCATTTGTTGGCTAGATGGGGCATTAAAAGACTCCATTTTCTCCAAAAGCTTTTGTGCTCTACGTGTCACAGATCTTGGTAAGCCCGCTAACCGTGCCACCTGAATTCCATAAGAACGATTTGCAGCGCCGTCCACAAGGGTGTGCAAAAACATGACCTCGCCATCTTTGTCTTTAATACTCATATGCATATTATGAATCTGCTGAAAACGTGATTCCATGCGAGTTAACTCATGATAATGAGTTGCAAAAAGTACCGTTGACTGCTTTTGCTCCACAAGAAACTCTAGAATAGATTGTGCGAGACTCATTCCATCATAAGTGCTTGTTCCCCGGCCAATTTCATCCATGACCACAAGACTTTGACTACCAGAGTCTTGTAGAATATCTGCAGCCTCAACCATTTCGACCATGAAAGTCGACAGTCCCTCACTCAGAAAATCACTAGCTCCCACACGGGTAAATATAGAATGATACAATTGAACTTCTGCCGAACTAGCCGGAACAAAACTACCAATTTGCGCTAAAATAACCGTCAATGCCACCTGCCGCATGACAGTAGACTTACCCGCCATATTGGGCCCAGTCAGCAATATACAATGCCCCTGTTTTATTGAAATGTCATTGGATACAAAAGGAACTTTAACTGATTGCTCTACAACAGGATGGCGACTACCTACCAAGTCAATGCCGGAATCTACCAAAGTCGGTCGGCAGTAGTTATACTCAAGTGCCACCCAAGCAAAACTAGATAACACATCAATTTCAGCCCATAGCTGAGCCACATTTAGAAGATCTAAATGATGCTTTATGATGTACTGACGGACTTCCGAGAATATTTCATTTTCCAATTCCACTCGTTTACTGAGCGCTCCTAGAATTTTCCCTTCTAATTCATGCAGCTCTTGTGTGACATACCTTTCAGCATTTGTCAGAGTCTGCTTCCTCTTATAATGACTTGGTACTTTGTCTTTATGAGTATTTGTGACCTCTATAAAGTAGCCAAAAACATTGTTATACTTAATTTTCAAACTTGGAATCTCGTGAGCTTCTCGCTCCTTCTGTTCCATCTCCAATAATAGCTGCTTAGAGTTTTCCGAAAGATCTATATACTCATCCAGTTGAGGATGAACACCACGTCGAATGACACCCCCATTTTTAAATTGCTGAGGAGGCTCATCCTCAATAGTTTTACGAATCTTAGCTAAAACGGACTTGGCCACGGACAAATCCGATTCAGAAAGTGAACGACAAAGATTCACATTGGATAAACCAAGACCTTGTTCCAACGAATCCGCCAACGCTACAACATCTTTCGGCCCACCTTGCCGGCCAGCAATTTTTCCTAACCGACGCTCAATATCTCCCATTTTTGAAAATAGGGACCGAACCGATTTCAGCGCTCCAATATCCCGCTGCCAATGCTCTACCCGATCCCATCGCAATGAAATTTTTCCGGAATCTACCAATGGAAACTTTAGCCACTGCTTTAACAGCCTGGCTCCAGCAGACGTTTTAGTTCTGCGGATACTTTCAAATAGTGTTCCTTCTGCAGATCCGCGATAGTTTTCAAAAAGCTCCAAGTGCTGAACCACTCGTTCACTTAATTTTAATACCCTTTCCTGGCCTCGCTTTTCAGGACTCCTCATCCCAAGGAGAATGTCATCTCCTTGCATGGTCTGAATGTAGGTCACCAAGCGCTGTACGCTTTCTGGGGAATTTTGAAATCGATCCGGTAAAGAGCTTGAGATTCCATTGCATTCCGATGCATGCGCTGAACAATGGGAAAATAGACTTGCGAAACTCTCCTTCTGCTTCTTCCCAAAAACTATTTCTACCGGCCCTATCAACCTGATGTATTCAACATGAGTTTTAACTGAATCAGAATTAAAGTAGAACACTTCTCCAGTAGAGGTCTCGGCAAAAGCCACTGTGTCATTATCAAAAGAAGTAATATAATTATGACTTTCGCCATTTAACGTTTCCGAATCAAAAACCATCCCGGGAGTAAGTACTTGAGTCACTCCTCTTTTCACTAACCCCTTGGCCTGCTTGGGATCTTCCAATTGATCACATATTGCAACCTTATGACCCGCCTTTAACAGTTTAGAAATTGGAGTTGCAATACTATGATGAGGGACTCCACACATTGGTGTTTCGTCATTGGATTTCTTATTGCGTTGCGTCAGTGCGATGTTTAAAATTGGAGCTGCAATGACAGCATCGTCATGAAACATTTCGAAAAAATCACCCATTCGAAACAGAATGAGCTTATCCGGGTGCTGCTCTTTTACTTCCCAATATTGCTGCATAAGTGGCGTCAGTTTCTTCTCTCGGCTCATTCCCTCTCCCCTATTAGGTGGAGACAAGGTAAGAAATGGCTGAACTCAGCGCAAGGTTTTACACCAGAATCAAAGGCGCTTCTGCAGTGCTCCGCTAACCCGTAAAATCTACATAGGTCACAGACTTGATCCTAACCTAATACCCGTTTAAATCCTTGGCCTAAACCTGGGATGGTTATGAAACGGAAACTACTACTCGCATACACAGCATTGACCATGGGGTGCACACAGCCAACGCAGTCACTCAAAGAACCCCAAAGCCCTTTGCCGGAGCCCAATAGCATTCCAGCCGATCCACACCAAAAGCATCTTGGCGGCTACATACGATTACAGCTACTTAAAGAACTCATAACACAACCACAAAGACCCAAATTAAGAATCTTTGGGGTCACTATAGATAATCCTCTTTACGAATCCCCGTACGACAAATGTGAAAATCGCTCGTCCTTTAGTTTCAATCGCTTTCATATGTTGTGGCTGAAAAAAAATTCTGAGATAGCTTCAGAAAAAATAACCGACTGTCCCATACGAGCCCAATCTAATATTACAATTCGAACCGAAAATAACGGGGCAACGTTTGAATATCTCCTACCCACGTCTTTAGACTTTACATCGACTCCCTCGGACACATTGAATGATTTTTTCGGACATAGGATATCTATAGAGGGCGAATCATTGGTGAGTCTAGAATACCATTCGCATACAAGTGGAGTGGCCGATATGTCGGAATCCTATCAAGGATTTATTGAAAGAGCTTCTGAAATCATTGAAGTGCATATGACTAGTGAAACGGTCTATAGCTGGGATGCAAATATTGAATATGCCGGACACACGAATCGGTATTGGCGTCTAAAAACCAATAATCTAGTCACTCAACTTAGAGAAGAAATCACTTTCAACTCTTCTAAACCTTTGAACACTCAAAAAACTCTATTTTTAAACAATCATCCTATTCGTTCTTCGACCCTAAAACGCCTCACTGAATCGCTTTGAATATCCTTATTTCTAATAAAAAAGCCCACAAGTTCTCCTTTGTGGGCTAACAAATTTAGAATAATAAAGTGGTTTAGAGGCTTTTTGCAGCAGCCGCTAGTTTACTAGTTTCTAATAACCAAAGTGCCGCTTCTGGTGCCAACTCACCTAAATTTACATCATCCATTTTTACACTCTCTAAACGATCAGATCGAGTAGACTTCACTAATTTCTTGATCTCTTCTCGCTCAGCAATTCCCCAAATTAAAGATTTTCCCCGAGAGGACTTAAGCAACTGCAAGGCTTTTTTTCGATTTTCATAGGTGTGCTTGAAAAGTGGCAATTCTACAGTAATAGTTTCTACTGACTCCTCAGCCTCTTCACCTTCTACCACTTCTACTTTTTTAGGAAGTTCCACTTCAATAAACTCACCCGTTTCAGCCAATAGGATCTCTTTCGCTTGGGCAAACAATACTTCCGCAACTTTGTCACTCAAAGGATGTTCCGGTAGATCTTTAAGCCCTTCATCCATTTGCTCTAAATGCAGACTCAGCGCCGATTCATATATTTTCGGAAACAGAGCCAGAGACCTTTGTTTAATGATCGTCTTTTCAGCTTCGGTAAAAGCAAAATCCGATTCCCCAGGACCCACTCCTCGATCATAAACACCTGAATCGATAAGCTCCTCGAAAGTCTGTGACCAAGTGGCTACTAACTCACTTTCGGGAAGAAATGCAACAGCATTAAACCCACCTAAACTTTCAATATCCTGCATAAGTTCGTTATGTGAAATATTTTTTACTTCATCGTTAATTTCGCCAATATCTTCATAACGACGACGGACCTCTAGGACCTGCAGCTTTTGAGATATCAAAGAGTAAAAGTTAGCCCGTTCAGCTAACATTCCCACAGCAAACTTTTGTGGTGATAAATGCACTTCATGAACCGTCTGAGCTGGCAAACCGAAACCCACGGTTTTTCCGGTTATAAACTCTTCAATCACGTTAGAGGGTATACCTTCAACGACATCCAATCCTGATTGCTTGACTGACTCAGAAACTGAATTCCCATAATCAAACCGATTACAATCGGCAAAACTCTCTACATGACTGTCTGTACAATAGCTTGGAATTTGTTCATTAGCATACTCTTCCCCCAAATAAAGGTTACGAATCACTTTCTCATCATAGGAAAGTGCATGCTCTTGTTTCGCTATCAAATCTCCAGACACTATACTTTCAAAAAATAGTTGATACTCCATCACGGAACTAGACGTTACCCAATCTGAATCAGCACCACCATTTGCCAAAAACTCCTGCATCATTTGCGGCCGATCTTCTGCTCTATAATTAGTCGCCAAAGAACCAGCGAAGTTATGCCTTAATCCAAGCGTATGTCCCACCTCATGTGCCACCACTTCGCGTATGTAATTCTGAGAAATTTTAAGAACTGTCTCATCGGTGACCTCGGACGATGATAGAATATGCTCCAAACCAGATAGAAGAGTCGCCTCCTGTTCACGATCACACAATTTAGAGTGCCCAAAACCTCTCATCTCAATAATTGCCCCTCTTGCAGATTCTGCCTTTATCGATCTCAAAAGTGCGCGAGCTCGTCTTTTACTTACAAATGCAAATGCGGATGTAAAATACACTTGTGCATTTAAAATCTGACCCGTTCGTGGGTCCATCTGTGCGTCGGCATAAGCAAATCCAGCTCGATCCCAATTCACCCATTGAACAATATTGTAATCGGGGTGAGGAGCTGATAGTCCTGCAGGCGCATCAATGGCTTGAATGATGTTTCTGCCGAAGGCTTTATTCCAATAGAGAATTCCATCAATAACAGCCTGCCTAAAAGCCGGTGGAGTGTTAGAGCTGACTGCGAATACGATGGGTTTTCCCTCATGAAATTTCGAAGCATGAATCACCTCACCACCATCTAGAGTTGAATAAGGAGCCACTTCAAAAAATCCAAATCGATCGAAACCATAAGAGGCTTTCGTTTGAAAAGTAGGATCAGGATTGTAAGGAGAAAGATAGTATCTTATTTCAGCCATCAGAGTACGACTCATGTTAAACTGAGCAATCTGTCGAATAAACAACTCGTTACGAGATGTCAGGCTGGCTGATTCGATAAAACTCACGGATACATTATGGCCATTAAACTCATTACTAGCTCCAGAGGAGAAATCTTGCCCTCTCCAATCATCGGCCGTAAATAGTTTTGCCATACCTCGATTAAAATCGATGACATAGTAATCACCATCGACCTGGGTTGGAAAACTGGCCAAAACTAAATTGGATGGCAGGTCTTCAGTAACAACATGTCCAGCGGATGCTTCCAAAAGATAGATACGTCCATTTTTTAAAGAGAAAGCAACAACACGCGACTTTAATCCACCGAATTGGGGTGCACCCGTTTGCGTAATGAGTTGTGATCTTAACAAGAATTCTTTGTCCAACGCGTCTTTATGGATTTGAATGGCACTGTTAGCACCTACTGAAAAAGAAGCCGCCACTTGGGCTGCTGGAGCTACCTCTTTTTTTGGAGCTGCTGGACTTTTGCTCCCCTTATCTTCAGCACAAGAAACAAAAAATAGTGTTGCAAATATAACCAATAAAAATCTGTCGAATCCCCTCAACATACTCTCCCCCTTCTATATTGTTGGGGAGTTTCTACTCAATTATTAAAAAACTATCAATGTGTATCTAGGCGTTAGAAGTCACTGATATGAAGCTGATACGCCAGAAAGATTCAAACGGGATCTACTAGATCTGAACCCTAATTCTGCTCCGCATATATAGAAAATTCATCCACCAAACCGAGACATTATTTTATGGTAAATTCCATCGAAACCACCATTGCTCATAATAAGCACAACGTCTCCAGCTTGATGTTCATCAACCAATGCTTTAACAATCTCATCCGTGTTCTCGATGAAACTGGCTCGAACTCCTTTATGGCTCAAATCCTCTATGAATTGCTCAGAATTAAATCGATCCGCCTCTGGAATCTTACTTTGATTAAACGCTTTTGGATAGATCACCCAATCCGCACGACTGTAAGACTCCAAATATTCGTTATAGAACACATTTCTTCTCGCCGTCGCCGAACGAGGTTCAAAAATACATATCAAACGACGATCTCCATAGGCCTCTCGCATACAATCCAAGGTAAGTCTTACTGCTGTAGGATGATGAGCGAAATCGTCAATCACTGTAATATCTGGATTATCGAGAATGACCTCTTGCCTGCGCTTGACCCCTTTAAACTGCGCCAATCCTTGGAGTATTAAATGGTGTGGCCACTCCAATTCCCGAGCCAATGCATAACTGGCCAAGGCGTTCATTGTGTTATGCGGCCCAAATTGTTTTATAGCAATGTCGGCGATATTTTTGCCTTCACGGATTACAGAGAATTGATTTCTACCCACTACGGACTCTCGCCCTCTTACGCTATAGTCCCCATGTTCCAATCCGTAAGTGATCACTTTGCATTTGGCTGACGCCACAAGCTTCATAACCTCTTTATCTTCACCGTTTGCGACCAGCAATCCATCCTCTGGAATTCTTTCAACCAATGCCTCAAAGGCTTTTCTAATCTCATTCATATCCGAATAGATATCCGCATGGTCAAACTCAACACTCGTCAAAATTACATACTTAGGCTTGTAGTGGATAAACTTTGGGACCTTATCAAAATAGGCGGTGTCGTACTCATCCCCTTCAATACAAAACCAATCTCCAGTTGGCGATCTAAAAGAATGGTCAAAATTCAAAGGAATTCCACCTATTAAAAAGCCGGGTTTGTTCCCACACACTTCGGCAATCCAACTCATATAGCTGGTCGTAGTTGTTTTGCCATGAGTTCCAGCAATCACTACCGAATTGCGATCACCTATCACCCACTCCCCCATCGCCTTTGGTAAACTTGTATAGGGGATCTCCAGTCGCACCATTTCTTGCGCCTCTTCAAAATGCGAACTGATTACGTTTCCTACAACAACCAAGTCTGGTCGTGGATTCAAGTTTTCTTTTCGATACCCTTGCATTATGGAGATCCCTAAAGATTCCAGTTGAGTGGACATAGGAGGATATACATTCTCATCGCTTCCGGTCACTTTATAGCCCATGCTTTGTAAAATTCCAGCTAAGCTTCCCATAGCTGTTCCACAAATTCCCATTAAATGTATATGCGATCCCGATTTGAGCTGCATACTCTACCTCATTAATTCTTCAAATATTATGTTGTGTATAAGTGGTCGAGCCTCTTTTATCAGCGACCGCTTTCGACCATAATACACACGATTTGTGAGAAGTGTAATCATCAAATCTTTCTTTGGATCCATCCAAAATGAAGTGCCAGTAAAACCTAAATGACCAAAAGATTGACTAGAGAAATAGCTACCACAACTGGGAGAGGAACCAGGCATCATAAAACCTAAGGACCAATCTCCATTCTTCTTTGGAAGGGCTCTTTTTGTAAATAGTTTTACCGTATCTGGCTTCACCCATGACGACTGCCCATTAAGCGCTTTCCTTAAACTCAGTGCCCAATCCTCTACATCTTCGAGGCGGCCAAACAAACCCGCATGAGAACTGACACCACCCCAGCTCCATGTATTGTCATCATGAACCTCACCTTGTAATCGCTGCTTTCTCCAAGAACATTTTTCGGTGGGAGCGTAATAGCTTTTCACATACTTAGGACGATTGTCTTTGCAAAAATGAAGTCTTGTTTTTGGAAAATCATTACGTAATTCATTCCAACAGCCAATAAGAGATCTCCCTCGTAGCTGCTCTAAAGCAAACCCCAAAAGGATAAAATCTAAATCGCTATATACAGCATTTTTCCGGTGTGATTGCCTCTTTTCACAAAGTACCATTCTCCTTAACTCATACCATCGATCCTTCTTAGGAAGGGATCTGAGCTTTTTAAAGTAAGGCTTCCAGTCAACATAACCGGCACTGTGACTAAGTAGTTCGAAAAATTTGACTTCTTCCTCATTAATCTCAGGCAATACGTCGTGTACGATGTCTTGGGGCTTTAAATCAAAATAGGAGTGCTCCCGCATATAGGCCGAAACTGTGAAAATAATTTTAGTAAGAGAAGCCAAGTCAAAATACCGACGTTCCTCTCCCCATCTTAAATCCACACGTTTCTTACCTTTTAGGATAGCAGAAACCTGTATGGAAGGTGCGAGGTCTCGAATCACACTCGGAAACTCTCTATCTACCCTGTCCTTTATGCGTTTTTCTACCGATTGCATGCTAGCCTTTAGGGAAAACCAGTAGTTCAGGTTTAGTCGCTAACTTCAATTCAGCGAGACTATTTAGCGGCAATGGTAAATTTCTTTTACCGTGACCACATGGCAAACCCTTCAACACTGGGAAATCAACAGACTTGGCAAAATCTTTGATGGCCACCGAGGTAAAATTTTTTCCATCCGGCTCATCTCCGCCCGTCACACTGCCTAAAACAATGGCTTTCACACCTTTAAATTGGTCCGCTAACAGCATATGATTTAAAATGCGATCCAGAGCATAACCCCTCTCACCCACTTCTTCAAAAAACACAATTTTATTTTTTCCATAAAATGTATGTTTCGTTCCTGCTGTAGTCTGCAAAAGACTCAGATTCCCTCCAACTAGACGACCTTTTATGTTTTTTCTCTTAAGCGCTAATCCATTCAAGGGTTGTAGATGCCGAAAACGCATTTCTTGACTAGGATGTTCTAAAAACTTTCTAAAATTTTGTATAGAGCTAGAAGATAAAGATCCGCCATTGAGTTCGCACACAAATGGCCCATGGACCACACGCCATCCCCATTGTCGGATAAAATACTGATGTAAATAGGTTATATCGCTAAACCCAACAAACATCTTTTGCTTCTTAGGCTTTTTAAGCTTTTTTAGATAAGGTATGAGCCTTTGACTTCCATACCCACCCCGAACGCAAAAAATGGCCTTACTATGGTCATTTGTTAAAGCATCAATGAGATGTTTTGCTCTCACTTCATCCAAATTGGAGCAAAACCGACTTTTTTTAGAAAAAATATTTTTTGGAACCCGTGGCCTATATCCCCATTTTTCGAGCTCTATGATCCCTTGTTCAAGATCGACTAAATCACATCGCGAAGCCGGCGCAACAACATCAATAATATCCCCTGGCCTTAAAGGTTCGAAAGAAGTGGGCATAACGGTCTCCTCTAAATAATGACATCATATGTGACGCAGCTTGTACAGCGATGATTAATTAAAATATTAGTGAAAGACTCTTATTAGATCGCATTTAAGGAGGAATGTATGAGTCTAATTCAGTTTACTGTTTCGGCTATAATGGCAATATTCTTATTCGGATGTGGACCTGTGGAACCGGTACCCAGCGCTCCCAAAGCCGCCAATCATGATTTGGTGATCAATCAAAGAGCTGGGGGCGACCGATCCAATAAAGTAACTCTTTTAAGCACAAAGAGCCCAAACACCCAAATTGTGAATTTTAACCATACAGCAAATCGAGATGGCTTTCTAATGCTTGAATCTCTTTACATTGATGTCGAAAGAGAAAGCAATTGTGGCATGGAAGTGGAGTATCGGTTCGGAGAAAAAGGATTTGGCAAAAAAGAATTTGTCTATTCAAACCTTACCATAAGAAAACAACTTCCCATTCAAAGAGGATTTGATTATCGTATTCTCTGGGTCATTAAAAACATGAAAGACTGTGGGCAAGTGGACATTGAATTTTCTGTGGCCTCCTTTTAAGAAAAATAATTTAAGTCATCTATGAATTTAAAACGCTGTTTACTTTTTTTATTTGTTATTGCTACCACCTCTCAACTGGCTATAGCTCAGTCTGGAGAGTGGAATAGTGCTAACGAAGATGAAGCCTTGGACCAGTACACCCTATTAGGCAAACCCTTGCCTAATGAAATCCCGACTCCATCGTTCTCAGACAGCTTCTCCCGCCTTCCTAAGGATTGGACATTATTTAAGCGCATGGTGGTCGATAAGCGAAATCGACACCACATTTACCAGTTGGGATATATTACGGGCGCGTTATTGGCGACCGATCACGAAACATGGAGCGCACTCAAGCGAAGTAACGATAAAGAAGATTCCATTGAATCTATTAATGAGCATTTTGTGGGACTAGGTGATGGCTTTTTCCAAATGGCCGTGGCTGGAGTTTTTGGCGCAGTCGGCTACATTGCTGAAGACAATCTCGCAAAACGGACTTCATTCCAGATTGTAGAAGTCTTTTTAGCGACAGGCTCGGTGGCGCATCTAATGAAGCATGTTACAGGCAGACAGAGTCCCTCTCGCGCCACCAGTCGAACTGGAAATTGGGAACCGTTACCTGACCAAAACAGATACTATGAAGATGTCAAAGCCTATGGCTCTTTTCCATCTGCCAATTTAGCGACCTTTTACGCCTCTTTCAAAGTGATCGAAGATAATTACCGGCATCACACCTGGCTTCCCTACTTGCGATACTTTCTCACAACAGGTGTAGTGCTCGGCAACACAGGGCAGTCTAAGCATTGGCTCAGTGAAGCCCCAATTTCAATAGCAATAGGGCATGTATTTGCCAAAATAGTCACAAGGAATAATCATCCCGATAATCGATTGGAAATGCAAAAATACGAAACCATAAAGATTGTACCGATGTTCTCACCCAAAGGTGATTCTCTAGTGGGGGTTCAATGGGCTTGGTAGGTCGATTTTCAGTTATTTTTATTATGAGCCTAAGTGCTTTTCTCGCCGGCTGTGAAACATCCCAAACCGAAAGAAATTTTCGCTCTCCCCATTTACCCATATTTCCAGAAATAACACCCGGCAAGGAGAGCCCATCTAACCCTTACTGGGCTAGAATATCTGCAATTGGTGACAATCAAAAGATGACTCTAAATGACACTTCTGAATTTGAACCAGACAGTCCAACCAAAGTGGGCACCATCGGAACACACTATAGATTCCCAGCAAACATCTACACCTATGCCATGACTGATGGCGTAGGCTTACAATGGGACTTTTTTCATTGGAATCATGGCAAACTTGCTGCGGGTGTTTTTGCAGGAACCGACCAAACCTGGGGTGCCCAATTGATTGCGGCCAAACAAGTAGGAGCTATTGGTGAAGGCTTTGCCACTCTTTTTGCTAGCTTTCAAATAAGACAAGAAGATTTACTCTTGGAGTGCTTGAGTGTGGACAATAGAAACTGCCAAGAGCCCAGTACCTTGTCCAACAACAGAGTCCGGTTCCGCAACCAAGTCAGTGATTTGCTAGTTGGTGTGCAGTTGGGCGAGTTTCCTCTGGGACAAGAGGGTCTTTCAAGATTTTATGTAAACCTCGAGTTAGGATTCCGGACCGTTGGACATCGATTCCAAATTGAAGAAAAGCATTCACCCAGCAACTACGAGCAATTAGACAGCCAACCACAATATGGTCTCACTCTTGGTGTTGCACTTTGGTAACTTAATATTCTCAAAACTGATCCAAAATATTAATAACCAAAATCATCTTGTTATGAAATCGCTAGACTATAGTTATAACTCAGATTTTCACTGAGATATTGGAGCTAGATAAGCTAGTATCTAGATAGTTGAAATATAAACAGAACCTATTTTCACTCAACAAGGATGTTGCCATTGAAAACACTCTTATTCTCAGCCCTTATTGTTTTATTATCACAATTTTCCTTTGCGGATTTATCCATCCAAGAACAGGATCACCTGAAGCGGCGAACAATGCTGGCTATGGAAAAAATTGATAATGCGATTCTTATTAATAACACCCAAGACTTTATCATTTCCATGTACCAACAAATTCTTAAAGTAAGTCCTAATGAAGAAGAATTACTGACTATTAGTATGCTGCTCGATGGATACGGCTTACACAACCCGATTGACAGATCGCATTTTGTTGAACAACTGCTCGTTATCAAAGCCGGCGATTCGGATCATATCAGCTGGAAGTTCCTAAGTGAAAACATACAATTACTAGAAAACTTAAATTTAAAATCTCTACCAGTGAGTGGCGTCTTTGAGGTGAGAGAGTTTGAAGAGGACGTCGAGGTTCAACGCCATAGATATCTTAAACCACTAAGAAACAATGAAGAATATAATGTCTATTTTGGATATCTCCATGCCCATAGCGAGCTGTCTGATGGTAGAGGCGATGCCAGAGATGCTTACTCCATGGCTAAGGAAATTGCTGGATTGGATTACTTTGCGCTCACAGATCACTCAGAGCTTTTACACTTTTGGCCTTGGGAGAAAAAGTATAAAAAATTAATAGAAGTCTCCAACGAATTTAATGAGAATGGTCGCTTTGCAGCCCTATACGGTTTTGAGTGGTCACACCCAATTCTTGGACATTTCAACGTCGTAAACACGAAAAAATACACCTCTGCTATTTTAAGACCTACCATGTGGTTTTTAATGAGATGGCTTGGCAAGAAAAAAGGAGCGTTTGGTCGCTTCAATCATCCCGGTCGAATCAACATGAAATATTGGCCCAAAGAGTTCAACAAATTAAAGGTTTACAAAAAAGCCTTGAAAAATGTAGTTGGTATAGAAATGTTTAATAAGCGCGACGGCGTTAAACAATACCTCTATGAAAGAGGTAGTTTTAAAAAGAATCATAACTTCTTGGACAATGCTAATTTAAAGGGATGGTATGTAGGAACTGTTGGAGGCCAAGATAACCATGATGCGGACTGGGGATTAAGAAATGACTTTCGCGTAGGTGTATGGGCTAAAGAATTAACCCGTCAAGGAATTGTTGATGCTTATTTTGCGCGAAGAACCTTTGCCACAGAAGATAAAAATGCATGGATGAGTTTTCGTGTAGATGGAGCAGAGATGGGATCACGCCTAACCCCAGGGAATTATCAGTTTACAATTCATTTTGGGGATCCCGATGGCGAAGCAGTAAAATCGGTAAAGTTGGTGAAAAGAGGTCGAGTTATAAAAGAATATGACCTTTCAGAGAATCAAACCATCACTGACAGGCTAGAAGGCGAAAAGAAGGATTACTTTTATGTTGTCGCCGAACAAAGCGATGGTGACTTCCTTCTCAGCTCACCCGTATGGATAGTAAAATAGGAAAATCCAAGGAGCTTTTTGGCTTATAAAGTTTGGCCAAAAAGCTCGGTGGGGTAATTAAGGTCAAAACAGGCAGCGCAATTAGATTGAGGTTGCCCACCCACAGCATTGAACATGCCCTCTACACTTAGGTATCCTAGGGTATCCGCATGGATAAACTCTCTCGTTTCATCCAAAGACTTCTGCGAAGCAATCAACTGATCCTTCTTTGGAGTGTCTACACCATAAAAACAGGGACCACGGGTGGGCGGAGATGCCACTCTAAAATGAATTTCCTTGGCTCCTGCTTGACGTAACAGGCTAATAATTTTCTGACTGGTAGTTCCCCGCACCAACGAATCATCGATGACTACAACTTTCTTACCCTCTAAAACTTCTCTTTGAGGATTGAGTTTAATTTTCACACCAAAACTTCGAATACTCTGGCTGGGCTGAATAAAAGTACGCCCCACATAATGGTTACGTATAATTCCCAATTCAAAGGGAACACCACTTTCTTGAGAATACCCAATGGCCGCAGGGACTCCGGAATCTGGAACAGGAACCACAATATCAGCATCTTCCACTGGAAACTCTTGAGCTAAAACTCGACCCAATTGTTTACGTGTTTCATACACATTTTTTCCAAAAACTAAAGAGTCGGGACGAGCAAAATAAACATGTTCGAAGATACAATTCTTTGTATGTCCTTTAGAGCTGAATCGCTCTGAATGCTCACCATCCTTATCCACCCAAAATATTTCGCCCGGCTCCACTTCTCTAATGTATTTAGCTCCAATTAAATCAAAGGCACAGGTTTCAGAAGCAACAACAACACTGTGTCCGCCTCCTTCGATGGGACGATGTCCAATAACTAAAGGTCTAAAACCAAGAGGATCACGGATTGCTATCAAACGATCTTGTGTCATCAAAGCCATAGAATAGGCCCCTTGCATCTGCACCAACGAGGACTTCAAAGCCTGTATCATGTCTTGTTGAGGCATTCTTGCAATCATGTGCAAAAGAATCTCAGTGTCGTTAGACCCTTGGAAAATAGCACCTTGATGAATCATTTGCTGTCTAAGCTGACTGGAATTAACAATATTTCCATTATGAGCCAATGCCAGCGGACCACTAGATAGAACAGCTGTTAAAGGCTGAGCATTCTCCAACAAATTCTGTCCTGTCGTAGAATACCGAACATGACCCAAAGCCATATTCCCCTTTAATCGCAAAAGATCTTCTTCGGTATAGACATCACCAACAAGTCCTAATCCTTTATGCGCTAGATGCTGTCCTTCATTATTTGCCACTATACCGGTGGACTCCTGCCCTCTGTGCTGTAAAGCATATAATCCCAAATAGGTCATTCGAGCCGCTTCGGGATCATTAAAAGCACCAAATACGGCACATTCTTCTTTCCAGTGATGCATCAACTTACTCCAAACCCAATTGTTTATGAAATGGCTCAGATGTCCAATGGGCATCTACCAGGTTTCCATCTACTTTCAATGGCTCTGCCATTACTTTTCCTAAATCAAAATATTCAACATTTCGCTTTTGCCAAAAAGATTTGAACTCATCACCACTCTTAGCCGTTACTATCACTTCATAAAGTCTCTCGGCACACATCGAATCTGCAAGTGGTTTATCTAAATGCACTGAAAACCCACTTTGACTCATCGTCATTAACTCGAACAGGGCCCCCATTTTTCCAACCACATTACTTGTCGATGGTCCAAACTCGTTAACGTATTCCTGCAAATCTTTAGCAAACTGAGTGACCTTCTCTTTATCCCAATCTCCCGTAAACTCCACAGGAAAATTATAGGCATCCGCAGAATAAAAATTACCTGACCAAAGCTCACAACGAAGTAAAAACGCTCTTTCACCCTCAACGCAAAACTCATCTTTAGGAACCTTTTCCATAGAATGCCCAAGACCTACCACTCCTGTTGCTGGAGTGCTTGTTACGTTCTTATCAAGAGTTTCATTATACAGACTTACGTTGCCACTAATTACAGGTGTATCAAAAGCTTCGCAGGCTTTACTCAAAGCCTCAACGCTAGCGACAAACTCAGTCATAAGTTCAGGCTTCTCAGGATTGCCAAAATTTAAACAATCCGTCACAGCCAAGGGCTGTAATCCCTTAGAACTCAATTGAAGGCTAGGATAAGCAATAGCGTCATAAGCACCCAATTGAATATCAGTACGCATCATTGGCGGTCGACATCCTAACGCTATCCCTAATGGTCTACCCGAATGGGGCAATTCAACAACACCAACAGACTGAGAACAATCGGCTGCCGTACTTGCACCCACTCTCTGGTCATATTGATTAAATATCCAATCCCGGCTACATAGATTTATATTTTCAGCGGCTCTAAATGTGAACTTATCAAATTTACTCGGAGCTATTTTTTCTCTTTTATTCACTGATTTATATTCTGAGTATTGGCGTTTATATTCCGGCGCATGATCAACAACATCCACGGGATTTAGCTCCGTAAGTAACTCCGCTCCCCAATGTATTTTAATTTGCGAGCCTTCTATTACTTCACCAATCACTTCTGCATCTAAATCCCACCGATTAAATATTTCTTTGAGACGCGCAAACTTCTCTGGAGTGCACATCAAAAGCATTCTTTCCTGACTTTCCGAGAGTAAAATCTCTTCCGGAGTCAGTCCAGATTGGCGCATTGGTACCTTCTGTAAATCTATATTAAGACCTACTTTACCCTTGGCGGCCATTTCAAAACTAGAACTGGTTATTCCCGCAGCACCCATATCCTGAATAGACTCAACCAAGTCTTCTTTCATGACCTCTAAGCAAGATTCAATCAAAAGCTTTTCCATAAAGGGATCACCGATTTGGACGGTCGGCTTTTTACCTTCATTCTTCTCATCAAAAGATTCACTGGCCATGCTTGCACCATGTACGCCATCTCGACCAGTTTTTGCACCGACGTAAACCACATAATTGCCGATACCTCGGGCCCCACTGGTAAAGACTCTATCTTCGGGACCAAAGTACCCTAACGCAAAAGCATTCACCAATATATTACCATTATAGGAAGCGTTGAATTCGGTATGCCCCGTAACCATGGGCACGCCTACACAATTTCCGTAATCAGCAATTCCTCGAACCACACCATCAACCAGGTGAGGCATTACTTCTACCTTCGGTTCACCAAAACAGAGGTAATTGGCAAGCGCTATGGGTCTAGCACCCATAGTAAATATATCTCTTAAGATTCCGCCCACTCCGGTGGCAGCACCTTGATGAGGAGAGATAAAACTAGGATGGTTATGGCTTTCCATTTTAAAAGCCACTCTTTCACCTTCACCGAGATCTATCACGCCCGCATTTTCACCAAAACTCTCTAGAACTCGATCATTCTTGTTATAGAACTTCTTCAAATGAACTTTACTGGACTTGTAACTACAGTGCTCACTCCATAAAGCAGAGAAAATGGCCCATTCCACACCCTTTGGCTCACGCCCTAAAAGTAAGCAAATCTTCTTATATTCTGCTTCAGTTAAACGGTAGACTTTTAAACGCTGTTCAAGGCTCACTGAAGACCTCCATCGGCTAAACTTGCAAAAAAGGAGTAGCCATCACTCGTTCCCATCCATTTTTTCATAGCTCTCTCGGGATGTGGCATTAGACCGGCAACATTTTTATTTGCATTTAAAATTCCTGCAATATCATCAACACTGCCATTAGGATTGTCGCTGTAACGAAGCCAAATTTGCTCACGATCTTGCAATTCTTTTAATGTGGACTCACCACAATAAAAGCGACCTTCCCCATGAGCTATTGGTATATTAATCTCTTCGTTGGATGAAAAATAAGGCGAGGCATTGACCCGCTTCAACTTAACCCATTTATCAATAAACCGAGTGGATTCATTCTTTAAAAGCGCACCCGGCAACAATCCGGATTCACATAATATTTGAAACCCGTTGCAAATCCCTAAAATGGGCATTCCTTTTTCATTCGCTTCTTTAAGACAGCCCAATACTGGAGCAAGAGAAGCCAGCGCACCACTTCTAACGTAGTCACCGTAACTAAACCCACCTGGAACAACAAATCCAGAATAGTCTTCTGGATCAAAACGATCTTGATACCAGAGCCACTGAGGCTCTAAGCCCACAGACTGAACAGCCTTCCAGATGTCCCTGTCGCAATTAGTCCCTAGAAACCTAAGAATACCAATCGGCTTTCTGTCTGAACCCATTAAATCACTTCCATTTCAAAAGATTCAACCAGAGGGTTATACAAAACAAACTCTGTTATCTTTTTCGCTTGTTCTAAGGCTTCTTTTTCATCTGTAGCATCCACATCAAGCACCACATACTTACCCATTACACATTGGTTGATTTTCAACTGATGGTGGCTCAAGGTCTTTTCCACAGCCCTTCCCTGACTGTCTAAAACCTCTGGCCGAGGCAATACTTTTACACCTACTTTCATGAGTCCTTCTCCTTTGCCTGCTTGAGGCGATTCAAAACTTCTTGATATTTTTCCAACACAGAACCCAAGTCTCTTCGAAATCGATCTTTATCCATTTTTTCCCCGGTGGCCTTATCCCATAGGCGGCAGCTGTCCGGAGTGATTTCATCGGCTAATACCAACTCACCGTCTCGGTCCTTGCCAAACTCCAGTTTAAAGTCCACCAATGAAATTCCAGCTCGATCAAAAAGAGGAATCAGCAATGCGTTCACCTGTAGAGCCTTTGTCTTCAACATGGGCAATAGTTCTGGTTCTTCTGTTAATTCTAAAGCGACAATCTGGTCATCGCTTACAAAGGGATCTCCCAAATCATCATCCTTATAGAAAAACTCTACCAAAGGCATGGGTAAAGCTTGGCCTTCTTCTTTGGAAAATTTCTTAGCTAATGAGCCTGCCAGCCTATTACGAACCACCACCTCTAGCGGTATAACTTTAACTTGATCCACTACCATCTCATCCTCGGAAATGGTTTCAATAAAATGAGTCTTAACCTTATTCTCTTTAAGGTACTCAAAAATAAAAGTTGCTATAGCGCAGTTCAACTTTCCTTTACCTGCTAGCTCTAAAAATTTCTCACCATTAAATGCCGTTAGATGGTCTTTAAACTTCATCCCAACTAAATTAGTTTTCCCCTCAATGGAGTGAATGACTTTGGCTTTACCTTCGTAAACCTTTTCTGAAAACACATGTGTCATATTTTTATCCTTCACCTTAAACTTGCTTTAAAAATCCGTCGACAACCTTTTCTATGGATTTGAGGTGTCGCTTTCCAGAAAATATATCTCTCACTGCTTTTTGAGATAACAATTCTTTTAACTGCTCATCATTTAACAAATTAGTTTCCAAGTGCTCCCCTTTTTTCAATCCATGGGAAACTCTTTGAACATGTTTATAAGCCTCTTCTCGAGATAGACCTTTCTTCACTAGCTCCAAAAGTACATGAGAACTAAATAGTTGACCTTGTGAGAGGTTCATATTTTCAATCATTCTCTCTTTATCCACTTGTAAATTAGCAATCACACCAGCCATCCGATGTAAGCCATAATCACAAAGAATAAAGGCATCCGGAAAAGCCACTCTCTCAACAGACGAATGAGAAATGTCTCTTTCATGCCAAAGAGCAATATTCTCTAAACTGGCTTGAGCATAAGACCTTAAGAGACGCGCACAACCTGTCAAATTTTCGCTGCTTATAGGGTTCTTTTTGTGCGGCATCGCGCTGCTGCCTTTTTGCCCTTTACTAAATCCCTCATAAACTTCACCCACTTCGGTTCGCTGCAAATGTCGTAATTCCACGGACAGCCTTTCCAAACAAGCGCCTATTAAAGCGAGGGAAACAAACACCTCTGCGTGCCGATCCCTAGGTATCACCTGAGTGGCAATAGTCTCAGTCCGTAATTTTAACTTACGAGCCACCGCTTTTTCGATCGCGGGACTTTGAGCAGAATAGGTACCAACAGCCCCGCTGAGCTTACATATTTTTACCTGGTCTATCGCATTTTTAAACCGATTCTCACATCGAAGAAGTTCGGCGAGATGACCACAGAGTTTCATGCCAAAACTTGTAGGCTCAGCATGCATTCCGTGAGTCCTACCCGAGCACAAAGTCGATCTATGTTTGCGAATCTGCTGAAGTAAAGATTTCTTTAAACCTTTGAGTGATTCCTCTAAAACCCTGGAAGCGGCTCCCAGCTGAACACTAGTGGCCGTATCCAATACATCTGAAGATGTCATACCGAAATGGATATACCGTCCATGAGGACCCACATTTTCTGCAACATTACTAACAAAGGCAATAACATCATGCTTAGTTTCTTTTTCTATTTCTAAAATCCGCGAAACACTAAACTTCCCTTTTTTACGAATGGCCTGAGCTGCTGCCTTAGGGATGATGCCCTTCTCTGCCTGGGCCTCTGCCACAGCAGTTTCAACCTCTAACATAAAAGAAAATCGAAATTCAGAACTCCATATCTTTCCCATTTCTGGTCGGGTATAACGGTCAATCAACGAATATCTCCAATTCTAATTGTGATTATCTAATACTAACATTTTGTGTTTCAGTTCAGTTTGAGATTCAAACTGTCCTAACCAATCCAAATTCACCCAATTTTCAGGTCCATCAAAGGATACATTTTTAAAGGAACCCCTTTTTAACTGCTTCAATTCATTAGAGAGATAGACCGGAAATCTTGACGGGCCTAACTCAGACTCTTCATAGAGATAGTCCTGTGGCATATCTACATTTACGGGCTTAGACTTTGGTATTCTAAGCTTAAACTCATCGAGTATTTCTTGATTTACATTCTCTAAATAGGTTCTTTGATATCGCATTTGACTAGGTATCTTCACCCAAACATCAAAGTTTTCCTGTCGAACGGTCTTTTGAACCACCATCAAATTAGAGTGTGTCCATGGCAGAAAAAGATCTTTTACTAAAACAAATTGATTGGGAAGACTGCTCAAAGTAGGAGTTTCATCCAATTGGATTCTGTAGCGAACCCAGCTCCATACCGGCTTAACTCGACCCTGAGGAAATAGGATTTGCGACAACTTATTGGAAGCATGGTAACTTTCATCAGAAGTTAACTGCCAAATGAATTGTTCACTACTAAGGTTTCCGGACCAATCTCCTCTAATTTCAATCCGACTCAACTGACCATTTTCCACTTGGCCATCAATCAAATCCGCATCGCGAAACACGGTGACACCTTTCGACTCACACCATTGTAAGGATTTTTCGAATCCACGACGAGTGGTTCTCCGAATATTTAGAGGTGACATTACATTAAGAGGCCGCCCCTCCGTTATAGACTGTGCGTTTTCGACGTAGGTGCTACTTGCTAACTGATGACATAAATGAGCAAACCAAGTTTTCTCAAAATCAGAATCTGCTATTTTACCTTGGAGACTCTTTCTCTCTTCGGAAGACAACAAATTATAACTAGTTACATACTTGGAAACTTCCTCAGAAAATCCTAGCTTTTGAAACCAAAAAGCGGACAGCGGACCCTTTGTATCTATAGGGCCTCTGCGCAACCATAAAGTGAAACCTTGCTCCACATTGTCATGGTAGTCATCTTCGGAAAGTCTTTCAATTTGACTGGCCGATAAACGGTCCGAATGAAAGAATCCAAAAGGTCCCTCCCAATCTTCAGGAGCCCAACGCCCCATTCGATGGCTCACATCGACCAGTGCCACTTGCTGACCTGCTTCCGCCAATTCAGCGGCGAGCCAATGACCTCTTCCAAATATGGATACAATCACAACATCAAAAGTATTATTCACTTAACACCCCTCCTAGAGGGCCTCACCATCCCAAGTCCATTGAGGCTCTGTGGCATCAGGAGCCCAAGAAATACTCCCAATAGTTTCCCCTGAATGCCCCTTTTGATTCACGAGGGAAAGAACCTGATCCTCATCGCTTTGATTTACAATAAGCATCAATCCCATTCCACAATTAAAAGTCCTTAATAAACCACCTAGCCCTAATCCGGCTCGAGTTTTAGCTTCGGTAAACAAAGCAGGAACTTCCCACCCTTTAAACTCAGCTTTTGCCTGAGGAGGCATAACCCGCAAAAGATTATCTATGCCACCGCCAGTAATATGAGCCACACCAGAAAGCAAAATAGAGCTATTCATTAGATCGGCCACAAGATTTGAGTAAAGCTTTGTAGGTTTAATTAAAGACTCTATCCATTGATCCATATCATCAGCAAAAAGTTTTCTCACCATTGAATAACCGTTACTATGAAAACCGCTGCTATGAACGCCAATGATCTTTTGTCCCTCTTTTACCAAATGGGGACCTATCACTGCATCTTTATCGACAACACCCACACAAAATCCAGCAGCATCAAAATCTCGCTCTTGATAGACGCCTGGCATTTCCGCAGTTTCGCCGCCTATCAGAGCACAGTTTACGTGTTCACATGCAGAACGAACCCCTCCGATAAAATCACGGGCTTGCTTTTGATCCAGTTTGGAAGTGGCAAAATAGTCTAAAAAGAATAAAGGTGTCGCGCCAACGCATGCGAGATCATTAACACACATTGCAACTAAATCTTGCCCCACTTCACTATAGCGCTCGTAGGCTGAGGCCAGCTTTACCTTAGTTCCGATACCATCTGTGGCACTTACTAATACAGGATTCTTCATTTTTGAAAATTGAGTTTCAAAGAGCGCTGCGAATCCACCGATTCCAGAAAGAACTTTTCCATAGGGGTTTTTCGGAGACTGAGAGTCCGTTTTTAGCCATTCAACAAGGGCATCGCCTTGCTCTATATCAACGCCAGCAGATTTGTAATCCATGGCCACTTGTCCGGACTCCTTTGATGCGAAGACACTATCACTGCCCCCCTGCTGGAGCAATACTTTAGTCAGTCCAAATTAAATAAATCTTTCCCTAAAGGTTGAGAACAACGAATCATTTTTGGTCTCTTGTAGACAGCTTCGAACCCCCTTCTTACAATAGACTCATGACGTCATCTAGGAGGCCGGTTTGCAATTAACAAAAGCTATAATAATGCTTACTCTTTCAACACTTATTTTTTCCCTCCCCATGACATTTTCAAATGAAGCCATTGCTCAAACCGAAATGGAAAATGTTTATGATCCATTTGCCGATTTTAGTGAGTTTGAGGAGTCTGCTGATCAAGAAGCAGATATTAATTTCTTCCGAAATGGTCGACTCTTTAACTTAGGCCTTCTATTAGGACAACGCTCCTACACTGAGGGCCTTGCAAAAATTTATGACCCTGGTGTGGGCGTGGGTTTTTTCCTCACCTATTTTTTCGATCTCAGATTTGCCCTTCAATTCTCCTATATGTCCAGTTCAGGGGATTTCAAGGTGAAATCCATAGAATCCACACTCGAATCCACCGGCACATCCGAACTCACCACTTTTGCCATCAATTTTAAGTATTATTTCAACACACAAAATGTAACTCGTGGTTTAGCTTCCCTAAACCCCTATGTAATCTTCGGATTTTCACAGCACCAACGGATACTCTCAGAGGCCGGCAACCTAAATATTGGTAAAGACAATGCTCAGGGATTTGACCTAGGGGCCGGATTAGAAGTTCCATTGCTTCGCAATAAAATGTTCTTAGGAGCACAGTTTGCCTATCATGTTGTTAATTTCAAAGATGAAGCTACGGAGATCACCATTCAAGATGAGCAAACAGGTGAATTTGGAAGTGGCGATTCTTTAAGCGCCCTCATGGTACTGGGCGCCAACTTTTAAGTGAATGTCCCATTCCACTTACACTATTGAGCTTATCAACTTAGATTTGAAATTAACAAACTCTTCTTCCAAGTAAGAATCCACCCAAGAACCATACTCCTTCAGTTTTTCCTTGAAATGTAAGTTCTGTTTATCGGTGGATAGATTCAAAACCTCTTTTATTAAAAACAAGTTCTTTCTTCGAGCCGGGCTATTCATGGGATCACTATTATAGCTTTTTGTTAACTCCAATATTTTAGACCTACGCTGTTTAAGATTATTCAATTCTAATATCTCATAAAGCTTCTTTTGATAGGCCTTTCTCTTTTCAAGTCTCTGCTCTTTCAGTTTTCGATATATATCAACATTCAAAGTGATTAAATTCTCTTGCTCGGCTGTTAAATCACCGAGAGCCCTTTCAAACTTTTCAAAAACAGTTTCACGATCCACAACTTTCTCTGAAATCTCTTTATTTTTTTACTATTAGACCTCTTAAACTTTTCTATCTGATCCGAATCGAATGAAGCTATATGCTTTGCCAGCACAGATGAAAATTCATGAGTCATCTGTTCATATTCCTTCTGAATCCATTGAGACTCCTTCAAAACATCAATTTTCTTTAAGTCCCATTCACTCGCTTTATGTCGTATATTTTTAACTTGAGGCTTTATCGACTCTAACCATTTGGAGATATCACCTTGCAAGACACGCTTCTGCTCAGATTTTAGATGCAAATTATCATTTACCTTTCTGGCCACAAGCCAATCCAAATTTGGAATTACTACTACTTGTAACCCACATCCCATTTGGATTAAGGATAAGATAGTTAAAAACATTAACTTAAATCGCAACAAAATGGCTTTCCCCCTTGCCCTGATAATTACGGTGAACATATAAAATTTTAAGTAAACACCAAACTCGCACAACCTACACAAAGCTCAAACGAGTAACTAACATATTATACGAGCAAATCCAGAAACTGAAGAAATAAGCTGAACAATAGAATGGAAGGAACTATCCAACGGATAAGAAGTCTCCAATGGCTATACATTGTAGCTGAAGCCGGCGAGGAATCCTTTAAAAATTCATCGTATACCCGATCCGCATTTAAATAGTACAGAGCCGCCTGGCTAATCACAAGGGCCGTCAATGGTAATAGCCAATTAATCAAAACATTATCCATTACCTTAAGGGCTGATTCCTCGAAGGGAAATGCTGCTCCGAAAACGGCTTCCAAGTAGACTGGTACAAAAGACATAAATAGACAAACAGCCCCAATTGCCATGGCGGCATGCCTTCTTGAGATCTTAAAATAACCTTTAATATTCTCTACGATAGTACTTAACAAACCCACACTTGAACCTAGAGCTGCAAAATACAAACATAAAAAGAAGAGCGCTCCAAAAACAGTACCACTTTCTACATCTGCTAAAAGCCTTGGAACTGCATAGAACAAAAGTTCAGGGCCCCAATTCTGATCTAGAGCCCCACCCATCACAAAGGGAAAAATCATCAAACCGGCAAAAAGTGATACTAAAACATCAACCACTGTAATTCTTAAGCTACTTCCCGCAACATCACTGTCCTCCGACATCATCGATCCAAAGGTTACCATAGCCCCAAATCCAATGCTTAAGGTGAACAGAAGCTGTCCAATGGCCTGTGCCATGGAACTGAGATTAAGCTTCGAAAAATCCGGATAAAAAAGAAATCGAATAGCTTCAGAAGAAGCTGGCATAGACATAGCCTTGTATGCCAAAACCAACACAATCGCCATAAACAATGGCATCACATAGCCCACTAGGCGTTCATTTTTATCTTGCGCCAATCCTATAACCAAAGAAACCACTATGACTAAATGGACACTAGCCAATAGAACCTGCAACCAACCCTTGCTACTTAAAACACTCATAATGGATACGGGATCAAAACTATCTGAGCGAAACATTCCAACAAAGAATTGCATAAAAAAATGTAGCACCCATCCACTGATCACTGCGTAGTATACTAATATAAAAAGACACAAAAAAACCGACAGCCAGGCCATCCATTTAGTGATCTGACGAAAGACATACTCCCCTCCCGGACGCCCTCCCAGCCATTCACCCAAAGGCAATACTGGTTTTTTCTCCACTTTCCCTAGGCAAAGCTCTGAGATCAAGAGAGGTAATGCTACAAGCATAGCCAAACCTAGGTAAAGCACGAAAAAGGCTCCCCCGCCATTCTCTAGGACAACATAGGGAAAGCGCCATAAATTACCCAGACCAAATCCTAATCCAAGTGCTGCAAAATAGGTGCGTAATTTACCACCCCACAATCTAGTCATGAACTACAGCAACCTCAATTTCAGACTTTTGAACATCTACAGACTCTTCAGAGTACTTTGAATTCTTTTTCTTGCTGGACTTTTTCATACAGTAGATACGAACAGGAATCCCTTCCAGACCAAACTCGGCTTGAATTCGCTTAGACAAAAATCTCTTATACGACGGAGTCACCCCATCTGGATGATTGGCAAATGCGATAAAACTCGGCGGAGTTTGTTTCGTCTGAGTGAGATAATAGAACTTCACGTTTCTAGAACCATATACAGGAGCAGGAGCCGATCGAATACTTTTCACAAAAAAGTCATTGAGCTTAGATGTTTTAATTCTCATATTCACTTGGCCCCAAACTTTATCGATGAGCGCAAACATATCCTTAATACCAGATCCCGTTTTTGCACTGATAAAAGTCATTGGAACATCTTGGTAAAAATGAAATACATCTTCCATTTGAGATCTAAAGGTCGATCGATAGGCCGACATCTCCAACTTCCCTCTGTCCGACTTGTTTGCCACCACAATGACAGCTTTGTGTTTTTCCAAAATAAACTGCATGGTTTTGGCATCCTGAACTGTCGGGCCCTCAGTCCCATCAATCACCAACAGGACTACATCTGCCCGTTCAATAGCATCATAGCTTTTAAAAGCAGAAATGATCTCAACGTCTTCTTTTCTCTTCGAAGATCTCCTCAATCCCGCTGTATCCACCAAAATATAGTCTGTCTCACCGTAGCTAAAAGGTATCTCAATAGAATCTATTGTGGTGCCCGCAGTGTCAGAAACGAGCATTCTATTAGAATTTATCAAATGATTACAGAGCGAGCTTTTACCAACATTTGGCTTTCCAACAATCGCCAGGCGAATTCCTGACATCTCCTCAGCTTCAGCTTCAAAATCCGATTGAGAGAAAATCCATTCAATAACTTCATCGACACCAGATTGCCTTTCAAAGGAAGTGGCAAAAGTATCCAATCCGAATTCATAGAACTCGGCCTTCATTAAATCTTCCTGGTGTGGCTGATCCACCTTATTTACAACAATGGCTACCGGCTTACCCGAATGCATCGCCAGCTTAACAATATCTCTATCCTCAGGAACCAAACCGCTCCTGCCATCCATAATTAACAATAGGGAGTCTACAGTCTCAACAATCTGTGGCACCTGCTCTTTTATAGCAACAGAGAACTCATCCGAAGCATTAGTCAAACCACCGGTATCGACCACCTCAAATTCCTTACCCCACCATTCAGTAGTACCCATTTGGATATCTCGAGTAACACCCGGCTGATTTTTAACCACGGCTTTACGGGAACGAGTTAACAAGTTAAACAAAGTGGACTTACCAACATTGGGACGACCGATGATTGCGACTCTTGGAACTTTTTTAACTGGGCTGGACATAACCTAACTCCTGCATCACTTGGGCATTTTTCATCCAATTCTTTTTAACGGATACATGCACATCTAGATAGACTTTCTTTCCTAAAACTTTCTCCAGGTCCTGCCGTGCTGTCATCCCGATCTTCTTTAGCTTGCTTCCACCTTGACCAATCACCATGGATCTATGGGCCTGCTTGGAAATGAAGATCTGCGCATATATTTTATCTATAGAGGGCGACTCTTCATATTTGTTCACCTGCACAGCCAGTCCATAGGGAATTTCTGCATGAAGGTACTCAAAACACTTCTCTCGAACCAGCTCGGAAGCCAGTTCGCGCATATTTTGTGTTGTATACAACTCCGGATCATAAAGTGGCGCTGGTGAATCGGGCAAATAAGGATAAAGCTCACCCAAAACTAGATCTTGTGCTTCTTGCGGGCGATTCCGCGCGCAAACATCCAATACAAACTTAGCTTCTGCAGAAACTTGTGACATGATCCAAAGTTTTCTATGTGGGAATTTTAAATCACATTTAGAAATGATGACACCAAAAGGCTTACCACTGGCTTTGGCCAAATCAATAATCACTTCCAACTCTTCTTTTTTCTTCGCATCTACATTCAATACCACCAATAAAAAATCAGATTCTTCAATGACGGCTTCATATTCTTCTTGAAGAAATTTATTAAGACCTGCGGTGGATTGAATTACACCTGGCGCATCTAAAAATACCACCTGAGCATTTTCACTAGAATGAATTCCACAAATTCTTTGCCTGGTGGTTTGAGGCTTCCGAGTGACTATTGCTAGCTTCTCTCCCAACAAGGCATTCAACAGTGTTGACTTACCAGCATTGGGTTGTCCGATAATTCCTACAAATCCTGCTTTATACTGCATTATAAGCCCTCCAAGGCTAGACGAGCGGCCTCTTGTGCCGCCTGCTTTTTACTTGTTCCAGCCCCTTGCCCAAGGCTTCTATCGTTAATTTTAACTTCGACAATAAAATGTTTACTGTGATCCGGTCCCGACTCTTCAATCACATCGTAGGATGGAGTTTCTTTATAGTACTCCTGAATTCTCTCCTGTAACCGCGTTTTAAAGTCATGTTTGTATTGAGTGTCCACGTCGACGGACTCCAACTTGTCATCAAACAACTGACAAATGACCTGACGAGTGGATTCATATCCACCATCAATATAAAGAGCTCCAAAAACAGCTTCCAAACAAGAAGCCAGCAATCGTGGTTTTTCACTACCGCCCGTGCGTTTTTCGCCTTTTCCTAATTTCAATTCTAAATTGAGCTCGAGCTGAATCGCTAAATCTGCCAGTAAAGTTTCGTTAACCAATGAGGCCCGAATTCGAGAAAGGTCCCCTTCAGATACATCGGGCATATTACGCATCAATTGATCGGAAACCACCAGTCCAAGAACAGAGTCCCCTAAGAACTCCATTCGCTCATTGTTGCCCAATGATTTTTCCCGATTTTCATTATGGTAGCTCTTATGTGTGAGCGCTCGATTGAGCAAATTTCTATTGATAAACCGGTAGCCCAGTTTACGTTCCAAGGTCATCATGGGCTTCACTCCTTTGTTGTTGTGGCCCAACATAAAAATATTCAATTTCGACGCACTATATATAAACCATTGGGTGTTGTAAACCCCTACAGCCAATAAGTTTCACTGTAAACAAGTTGCCCCTAATGCCGACTGGTTTGCATTACACCATTAATATTAGTCACTTACAGAGCATCATTGAACTCATGTCGTGGCTTTGAATGGAAATTCATTCTGCAGTTTTGGTAAAACTTCATCTATACAGAATTAGACGTAAAGGTGAGCAAAATCCACCTACAGACCGAGCGATTTATCCCATTAAAATTGAGGAGCGGAAAACACCTTTTCTTCAGTGATCCATCCGGTCACGTATTCGGCGGGAGTCACATCAAATGCAGGATTAAATACTTTCGCCGTTTTAGGTGCCCATAAACATTGGCCAAAGCTTCCATTTACACCTTGAACTTCTTCAGGCTTTCTTTGTTCAATATCAATGAGACTACCATTTTCACAATCTCTATCAATCGTGGTGTAAGGAGCCGCCGTATAAAATTCCTTTTTAAAATGATGACAAAGCAATGCAACGTTGAGAGTTCCAATTTTATTTGCAAAATCTCCGTTGGTGGCTATTCGATCGGCACCAACAATAGCCTTATCTATCTTACCAGACTGAAATAAAGCGGCCGCCATATTATCACAAATTAGAGTGTAAGGAATTTCCAACTTTTCCAACTCCCAAGTGGTAAGACGTCCACCTTGAAGTAAAGGCCGAGTTTCATCCACGAACACATGAATTTTTTTGCCTTGTCTATGTGCCTCAGAAATAACCCCTAAAGCAGTTCCGACACCCGCCGTTGCCAAACCACCTGTATTACAGTGTGTGAGAACTTGATCTCCATCATTTATCACCGTGGCCCCATTTGTCGCAATTTTACGACACAGATCTTGGTCCTCATTGAAAATGGAAATGGCCATTGTTTCTACGCCATCTATTGAAGAAGAATCTTCTACATACTTTATTATTTTATCTATGACATACATCAGATTCACAGCTGTAGGGCGAGAAGTCCTTAGCCATTTAGCTGTATCAATAAACTTTTCTACACTAGGTTCTGACTTGCTATAAAGAGCCAAACTTAATCCAGCAGCCACACCTATGAGCGGAGCTCCTCGAACCTGCAGCTTTTGAATAGCTTGGAACATATCCTCAGGGGTTTTACAATGTACCCATACCTCCGAATGAGGAAGTTGAGTTTGATCAATTAAATCTACTGTCTGCCCATCATAACGAATAGAAAATGTCTCTAAATGCACTTTTACTCCGAAGCTAAGGCTTTGATGTCATTCAATACTTGTTCTTCATGGCCCTTTGGATTCACATTGAGGTAAACTTTTTTCAACATGCCTGAAGGATTGATTAAAAATGAGGTACGATCCCAGTACTTTGCACCCTGGAACTCACTTTGCTTTACACCTAAAGCACCCAAAAGATGCCCATCGGGATCTGCCAATAGGTCCATTTTTAAATCGTATTTTTTTACAAAATCTTTATGGGAATTCACATCGTCGGCACTAATGCCAAAAACTTTTGTATTCAATTCTTTGAATTGCTCTAAATTGTCACTAAAAGCACGACTCTCGATTGTGCATCCTGGAGTATCATCTTTGGGATACACAAAGAGTAAAACCCAAGCCCCCTTTAAATCATTAAAATGAATGATCTCACCGTTTTGATTAGGTAAACTAAAATCAACAAATTCATCGCCTAATTGAAGCGCCACTTGCTACTCCTTTGATTCATGAGATCATAGAATAGAGTGATGTTCTAATATTTCAACAGATTTCATCGAAAAATGTATCGACAGGCAGGGACCGATTGCCATTGTTTTTGCTGAACTCGATCATTCCAACTCCGAAAAAGATCATCTCCCTTAAATAACAGATAATAGCCAGAAACTCCCAAAGTGGTGAGAAAGGCTACGGCCGATAGCTCCCCTACTAAAAGAAAGGGACGAGCCACCAAAATGGCCCCTTCAATGGGCATGGAAACCTTATCAATAGTATAGAAGTTCATCGGCCGCTCATCAGGAGGTAAGTGTGTCCAATGGTGCAATGCAAACTTCCAACTCCGAGTCACAAACGTGGAAAATGCGGCCAATCCAACCACTTTTCCCCAGAAATTGACGTCCTGTACAGAATCAACAAAAGACATATCATTTAAAATAGATATAAAACCAAAATTAATCGCAAAAGAAACCCCCATTGTGAATGGAGCATCCTGAATAATAAATTTCACCTTTTCTCCATTTGACACTCCAGCCAGTCGATCTGGCAGCTTCCAGCTGGCCACCTTCTCCATATACTTACCCGCTTTTGTTCTGTAAATCCGAGCTAACTCTCTCGGGAAAGGGGTAGAGAATAGTGCCAGTACAGCTGTTGAAAACACAAACGCCCCCTGTTTAACACTGGGATCCAGTCCATCTGGGCCAAAATGTATCCAACTAGCATAAGCGGCTCCGGTTTTTACCACGGTCCATAGGATCCTTCCGCGATGAATTCTGTTCCACCATGGAATAAACCTCAAATCCACTTTATAGGCATTATCTTCCACTTCCTCTACCGCTTTAGGCTTGAGACTCTTTTCCAGCATGGCTTTAATCCGCTCATTCTGACCATGCACCGTGAGAACGATAGGATCATCCCCTATTACACCATATATTTTTTTGAGAACTTCATTCAGCTCCTGTTGACTATTGATCACATAGGTCTGGCTCATACCGGATAATTTAGTTTTAGGAGAAAGTTTAATTTCAGAGGATACAACCGGATGAACCTCGTCAGCAAAACAGAGGGTCACGGGCAATAGACAAAAGAGTGCAAAAACAAATTTACGAATCAAATTCTAGTCCTGATTGGGAATGAGGAATTTTATCATAAGAACGGACTAAGAATCTAATCTCATAAAACTTCTTGCCATCTCCCATAGCATTTGAGTAATAATTTCATGAAACGTATAAAGTTTAAACAGGCCTCTCGCAACATTGGGATAAACATTGAATACAACCTGTTTCCATCTTGCTGCCCCTTTCTTTGGCGACCTTTCTCCAATCATCGAATTCTATGAGCGCCTGGGCTGCCAAATGGGCCGCAAAAACAATGATGTGATCATAATAAACTTCTTTTCACACCAACTTGTATTGCACCGAAGCAACAAAATCGAAAAAGCGAAATCCATTTACCCGAGACATTTTGGACTTGTTCTTCCATCGGAAAGTGACTGGAATGACCTGGTTTCCAGAGCTAAATCTAATCAAATGAATTTCTATCGAGATCCCTACCATCGACATTCCGGACAGATCACTGAACACAAAACTTTTTTTTTAAAAGACCCTTCTGAAAACCTATTAGAATTTAAATGGTATAAGCATCGTAAAGCCATCTTTGAACCAATAGAATCAGCATCTATTGGAGAAGACTAAAGGAGCAAAAAATGAAAATATATGGCCATCCTGAAACCAGATCTTTTAGAGTCTATTGGACCTGTCATGAAGTTGGAATCCCTTATGACTTCGAACCCATAAAGCCAAAAGAAACAAGAACTAATAGTGAATTCATGCAGCTCAATCCCTCTGGAAAAGTACCAGCACTTACAGACAATGGCCTTCGGCTGTTTGAGTCTGCCGCTATTTGTTCTTATATATGCCAAAAAATGAATTCCGATCTATTACCCCCACAGGGAACTCCTAGCCGTGCCAAGGTGGAACAATGGCTATTTTTTGCCTGTGCTGAACTGGAACAACCTCTTTGGGTTTCTTCAAAGCATCAACATATTTTACCTGAAATGTATAGAACCCAAGAAGTCGAATCTTCCTGTAAATATGAATTTGAGCATCAAACATCTGTACTGAGCCATCTACTTGCTGACAGGGAATTCCTTGTTGATGACCGTTTCACTCTAGCCGATCTTTTTGTTTCTCATGTCCTAATGTGGGCCCGCGCAAAAGGCTACATGGATAAGAAAAATGTAAACATCACTGATTTTATGAAACGCATGCGGGAGAGAGAAGGATTCAAGGCCACAAAAGCTTTAGCTAAAAAAGTAAATGAATCTCTTTAAAGATTGAGATCTTGATAACTACCTGACTCTAAAAATTCAACCAGCTGAGAAAGAGACTTCATATCGTGAGAGTAGTCCACCTGTACACAACGACTAGCGGTGACCAAATCATAGAGAATGTCGATTTCATTGCGAATAAACTGTTCATTATCTAGCTTCAATCGAAAAAGTTGTTTAGCCAGTAGACGAAGGCTATCCACCCCGATCAGAGGTTTAACTTTAAAAGTATCGTCGCTACTCACTAAAAATATAATTTCACTAATAGGAGAAATACAAAGCAGGGGCGCACTTACTAATTCATATAGATTCTCACCAAATACTTCATCCATGATTGGCAATGCCGGCGCCAATGGATTTTGCTTGGCTAGCTTCAATAATTTAGGTCCTTGAGTGGGAATCCATTGAGCGGGATCTTCACCATTTAATACCAAGGCATCCTCAGTGATAACCTCGTGTCCTCGCTTAGCAAGCTGAGCCGTCAAAGTCGACTTTCCAATACCGGGATCTCCCACGATCACTTTAGTTTTACCATTAATAAAAGCCGAACAGGCATGCAGAACGACCTCACCCATCGACTGCAGAAGAATCGGCAAACCACTCATAATCAATAAAGAGTGTTTTTCTCTATCAGAAAGCGGAATCATTGTTTTTAAATAAATCTCTCCACGCTCGGGAATAATGATAAGATCGGCGACCTTCTCTTTTCTCGCCACATATCCCAACTCCCATTGGCCAAATCGATCCCATTCACTATGTTCGTCTTTCAAAGTATGAAACCATTTGATTTTAGAAATTACAGGCATCTCATTCGCGTAAACAAATATTTCCGGATTGGACTTAGAAACGTATGCAAAATCACTTGCATCAAAATCACATTGAATGGTTCTTCCAAAAAGATTGTAGACCATACTTAATTTTATCGCCTACCACTACCAAATCAACGAAATTGAGCTCTAATTCGAACAACTCTACTGGATGTTGGTTGGGGTGATGATGTACAAATTTAGAAACCACAAAAATCACGCCCTCCCCGGCTGGAGAAGGCGAATTCAATAAACTTTTAAGGGAATTCTGGAGCCTCATTATTCCAATGAACCACCTCAATCTCGTGCCCTGTAGGATCATTAATATACCAAGAAGTGGAGAATGGGTATTGAGTGGCTCCTCCAAACTTTTCCGGGATATTATATTTATCCATAATATTCTCCCATTGATGCTTGTCACTGACCCTGAGAGCAAAGTGATTCAACTGATATCGACTGTAGCCCTGAGGTTGATCTAGACTTTCCTTGGGTTGGAGCATACATAACATGCTGTCACCGCTTTTAAGAACGGCATACTCCCTTCCCCTCTCAGACACTCCTTTTTCAACCAATTCAAATTTAAAAACCTTCTGATACCAATCCACTGAATCGCGTATGGATTTAACATAAAAATTAATATGATCTAGTTTAACATTCACTTTCAAACTCCTTATAAACTCTGAATATATGTAATGTATTTGATGTATATTTTCTCTTTTTCGTTCAATTCTTTTTCCATAAAGTGTCCTTTCGTAAACACAAAACGACCATACATCATTTAGATTTTATATCTTCTATTTTGACAATATATTGTCATAATGCTAATTTGTGGTAATGGACAACCTTTCTGAAAACTTGGCCACAAACATCCGAACCTTGCGCAGAAGCTCAGGATGGACTCAGCAGCAACTTGCAGATCGCTCTGGTCTCTCCAGAACGAATATTTCTTATCTAGAATCCGGAGAAGCTAATCCGTCCATTCACCTCCTTATGCAAGTGGTGCACGCTTTAGGCGTTAGTGTAGAAGAGATCATGCAAAATCCTAGACCTCCCATTCAAATACTTAAGGCCAAAGACTTAATACCAGATATTAGAAATGGCGTTTCTGTATATAATCTTGTGGGTGAAAAACTACCCGGTTTTCATATAGAAAAGATGGAGTTTGAGGCGACGACTCATATGAAAGGTCACCCCCATCTACAAGGGACCCACGAATATCTTATTAATTTAAGTGGTGGATTGATTCTTTATGTGGAAGGCGAAAAATATGAGTTGAAAACGGGAGACTGCATCGCCTTCCCAGGACATTGCCGGCACGCCTACTCCAACCCAAGGCACAATAGATCCGTAAATATAAGTGTATTAGCCTTCTCCACGCCACAGACTCGGTAAAAGCTACCAAATATGAATGTAAACATTTTAGATTTCCCAATTTCAATCTGATCTTCAAACCTAATAGGTAAACTTATGGTACTTCTGGGCGGACCCAACCCACGAAAGGACCATTGTGAAATCGTTCAAATTAATTATTCCCGTACTAACTACTATGTTAGCCACCTCGGCCGCCTATGGTGGAAACTACTCAAGAAGAAGCATAGACGTAACAATCCAAAACCAAATTGGACACGACCTATCAGAACTCTCCTTTAAACAAGATCTATATTGCACCGGAGTTAGTTCAGAATTGTCTCCTATCAGATACAGTTGTGATGATGAAGTAAAGACTTTCGTTGAGCCGCAAATAGATGCCGATAAAAATGCAAATCTAGAAATTCCTGGGGTTTCTGAATGGTCCATTGAAGCCACTGGCTGGTATGAGAATTTCTATATAATGAGTCCAGCCGACAATTTACCTCAAGCCCTCGTACCCGACGGATTTGAGCTGCGAGACCGACATTCTTCAGAAAATCTCGATCCCCAAGAATATATATATCAGATAAGATTAAGTCATAATGACAGAGCTGAACAGAGTTTCGTGAAAGACGGCATCCAGCTTGTCTATGACTATAGATCATTGCTTCAAGTGGCTGTAGACCGAAGTGAATTGGATGAAGCAGACTACTCTAAATTGTTCGTTGAAAAAGAAGAGGGCCAACTCATGTCCCTCTACTCCAAACCTATTCAAGGGCAGCTGAAAGTCGCGTCTTTAAAGGAGCTCGATCAAGAAAAAATTAAACTTGAGCTGGAAGTGACTTACCATCGCCCATACAATAATGAAAAAATTGATATCCCACTCAATGAAGATGGCTCCTACACCCTTCCCTCTTTAAAAATAGTTAAAGAAGGACGAATGGCCATTTCCGACATTCAACTGTTTGTAATGTACCAAGTGTCTCCTGAATACGCTCTGACTCTATCTACCTTTACATCGCCGGGATACAGGAAAACATCTGGATTTCAAAATTCGGTAAATCCAGCCACGCTGATTCGCCTTGAAAGCGATGAAGTGGAAGTGCTTGAATCTGAAACTAAAAAAGAGATCGTAGAGTTTTTGCGAAAATCCACAGAAGTACAAATTGTTGAAACTCTCTATCCTGTATTCAGCAAAGCCAATTCAGAGTATGAGAGATTCATTCACTCAGAAGAACAAGGAGACTATCGATTTCACAATAGACTCCACGGCTACCTGGTAGAGTATAACTAGATCACATCTTTCAATGTAACATCTCGATCAAGTTTAACTTTAAGGGACTTGATCGAGATTTATGTAAGTCGACCTCAACGATTTTAGAAATGCGGCGCAACGGATAAAGGGACTTGGCACCATCAGGGGTTTAAAAGATACCTGAGGTAGCGCTTAGGGAAATACTTTAAATCTCGGCCTTCACTTTTAAATGGATCCAAATGTTGAGCGTTTCGATTGGTAACGAGAATTGATCTTTTTTCGAGTCCAAACTTCTCAATAAGGTCTATTCCATTCAAATCATTTGTTGATAGATCGTAATCCACTAAAAACAAAGTCTTCTCATCACACAGATCCTGACTTAAAAATGATTTGATTTTTTCAATGTCGGTGAGACCAACAAAACCGACGGGTTGTTCTTTAAACATCTCTCTAAATGTAGAAACTATACTTGGATCATCATCAAATGAAACGACCTCATTCACATATTTTAAATCTATATGATCGACAAAATACTTTGGCGTTTTCGCTAGCGGCAACTCCAACTGCACTCGCGTACCAGTGGCATCGGAGTCAAACTGAATATCTCCGCGCATCTTTTCTATAAATTGAACCACACCTTTTAAACCTAAACCAAATCCATCTTTTTTACTAGAATTCAGCTTCTTGGATAGTGCCAATTCAATCATCTCATCAGACATGCCACAACCAGAATCAGAAATATCTATTACAGCCCGGTTCCCACGATCACTCAGTTGGATTGACACTTCACCCTTCCACCCTTGAGCTTCCGCAGCGTTATTTACAACATTAGACAAAGCCCTTTTAAACTCAGCCTCATCAAATTCAACAAACATGTTAAGATGCATACGATTCATTTTAAAATGAATCGACAGTTCAGGATAACTTAAGAATTCCAGTCTCTTTTCTTCGATGGCCTCCTCTATCGAGGTGGCCAGATGAACTTTTTCTGTCTTTTCGCCAATATTTCTGTCTTCATTTACAAATGTGAAGTCATCGTCAGAATTTTTAACCTCTTTCGTGTAACTCAAAAACTCAGTAGCAATTTGATTGATCCGATCAGTGGCACCTGAAAGAACCAGCTTTTCACTCTCACTCAAGTTATCATTAGCAATGGAAAGCATATTAAGGGCCGCAATGGGAGAACGAATATCATGGGCAGCCTTTTGAACAAGATGATTCACTCTTTTTTGAGCCTCCCATTCAGTAGACTTCTTTTCAAATGTAATTCTATCTTCCACCAGCCTTTTAATTTCAGCTATGAGCTGGGTAAAATCAAAGCCCGACTGACTTTTTGATAAGTGGCTGGTACCACTTGAGTTCAAACTCTCCTGAAGGTGCTTTAATGGCTGAAAAACTTGAGTTTTAAAAAACTTAAAGAATCCAAACAGTAAAACAACAAATAACAGAATCATTCCTATGATAACAACCGATATGGACTCTCGATGACGATCTTTCCCTGCTAATCTTTGTAGGTCTACATTCGCAATCACGTATTGGTCAAAATACTCATCTCTATCTTTGGGATACACAATATCGTAACTGCTATTTTCTAAATCCTCAAAACGGACAACTCGAACATCTGTTACCGCCAGGCTCTCTTTTATCCTTTTCACCTCAGAATAGAATGCATCTTTAAGGTCATTAGCCCAATACACCCGTAACTCATCACCCTCAATAAACAAACGGGATTCGATCTTATTTTGTTCAATCGACACCAAATGTTCATTCTCTGAATAAGTCAGGTAGATCAATACACCCACTGTGGTTGAAGTCACCACAGCAACCAAGAGTCCTACCTGTAAAACGAGTCGAGTAAAGAGGCTCATATTTCTACTTCAAGGTTCCATTTTTCAAAAGCTCTACCACTTTCACCTTTTTATTAGCGTGACCACCGTTTTTGGAAAAGCAAATAGTACCGACACTAGTTCCGTTGAAGCAACAGTCATTTTGGTGGAAAGCCTGCATTACAGACTGCTTAGTAATTGGCCCCTCTATACGATTTAAGGTACTCGCAAGAATGACACCCACATCATAACCATTGGCCACTTCAGATGTTGGCTCAACCCCAAACCTCTTCTTAGCTTTCTTTTGAAAGCCTTCATAGTCTTTTGAATTCTTATCCTGCAATGAAATAGTAAAAATCGGAGATCTTCGATTTGCAATGGTCCTACGAACCATTTCTAGATCACCCACCGTCCAAGAAGAGTTAGTTAGGATCGGTGAATCCACATTGTAATGTTGAAGTTGATCCATAAATGCAAAGGACTCATCCGGATACATCGTTATCATTACGAACTTATATTTACCTGACTTTAGACTTTCCATCGTCTCTTTATCTAGCTTCATAAACTTATCAATCGCTTTAACATCAACATCTGTTTTAAGGTTTTTAGCCTTTATAAACCTCTCAATATCCACAACTTGGTTGGCTGAGAATACCGCACGTTTATTATAGACAATGAGACCTTTGAGCCCCTTGTACTTTGAATTAACAAAATTCATTACGGCTTCGGTGTGACTTCTCATTGACTCCCCAGTCGTGAATATTCGTTGACCAAATGTAGCCAACTTAGAATGTCCTGCAGCTGGAAAAATAGTCAAAATCTGATTCTTAGCCGTAATTGGAGCTACTTGCACCGCTTCATGACTGGTAGGAAACCCAACAACTGCCACTGGATCTAACGGCAATATCTTTTTGATTGAATTTAATGCTCCAATAGGAGACTCCGATTGATCATGTACCGTTTGCAGATTTACTTTTTTGTTTACCGTTGAGTTGAATCCCAGCTCAAACCCACGATAAAAGAGTTCCTGATTTTTATATGGCAGCACCGAATTGGCAGAACCATAGCCAACGATCGGGCTAGTCGCGGCAAATGCGGAACACTGAACTAGCATGAATCCTAAAATTGAAATCTTCTTAAACACTTAATTCCCCTTATATTCTGGATTTAAATTTTCATAACAAAAATGAACAAAACGATTAACATCACTCATGGGAACCGTTTTGGGTAACGAAAACAAAAAGTATCCCGGCAATCCGGAATGATCCGGATAACCAGACAATACCTGATCTGGTTGAATAAAGCTGGCATCTTCAACGCAATGAACACTAAAGTCGGCAGACACAGATTTATCCATCATAGGAAGGGCTGATACAATTCCCCCCTCCTTTACTTGTTGTAGATACAGCAGCGATCGCTCCCGAATAACCAATGATTTAGATATTCCCTTGTTTAACAAGCCATCAAGATACATTCCAAACAAACTATTCCCTGTACTCACTGAACACAGACGACTCGAAAGACCTCTACCGCCCATGCGAAAACCCAAATCTATAAAGAAAGGGGTATCACTTGCATCTATTATGAACTCTATATGCATAATACTTGTTTTTACCTGTAATAGATCGACGATTTTTTTCGAAGCCTCAAATAGTGCCGAGGATGCCTCAACCGAAAAATCACCTGGCACTAGATACATGATTTCTTCAAACCAAGGTTCTTTCATAGGTGCTTTGCTACAAACTTGTGAAAAATGAATCTCTCCATTAATAACAACTAAATCCACTGCCGCTTCTTGTCCCTCAATAAAAGATTCCGCTAAAATAGTTTGATTCTGAATTTGGGAAAATAGATCCGAATCTTTGATGACACAATCCTGAGCCAATTTAGAAAAAACATCTGGCATTTTATCCAAATAGGAACTCAAACTAAAGCCCTCATCCACTTTAGCAACACCGAGGCTGCTGTAACCTACAGCGGGCTTCAATATGAAATTTCCATCAGACTTATTGTCATCTAAAAATGATGAGACCTGATCCAATGACAAAACCTCATACGGAGCCAGATGAATATTACCACTTAATGTATTTCTTAAATTCATTTTGCTTTGATAGCTAACAATGGACTGATCGTTAACTACAGTTGAAATACCATAGTGTTGATTCAGCAATACAGACAGCAATACATCTTGATCGGAAAAAGCATAAACATTTAATATATTATCGCACTCATTTTCCTCTAAAAGATTGACGACACCATTTAAATCAAGACGATCTAAAAAGAACGTAGACACTCCTTCCACTACATCCAATCGAGAAGCAAATCGGCTTTCAGCGACAATGATGGGCTGAATTCCACGAGATTGGCATTCTACAATACCCTCTTCAAATGAAATGGGACCGTTTAGGAAGACGACTTGCATGCGGCCTCTCCTAGAAAATATGATTCACTGGTCATTTCAAATCCACCTGCTACAAATTGATGTAAGTAGTTTTCATGCGTATCAAAATAATGAACAAACTGCTCTCCGGCTAATACATCTTCAGCTGTCAACTCACCCAGACCTACATTACTTTTAGAGAACTTCTTTTTGGTATCCAGGTTCTCTAGGTTATATGCCCCTGGTCCCACTCGAACCATTGTGGAAGTAAACATACCTGCGCTTTCAATGGCACTCATCTGTTTAGATTTAGACACTCTGCAATTGGGGAAAACCCACGCTTTATAATCAGGTAGAGACAGTAAATAGACACTAGCGATATAGTCGAAAAACTCCACTAAGTCCTGCTGATTTTCATTTTGTTCTTCACTACGAGAATCATACTCTTCATTGATAATCTCTCTCCAAATAGGCATTCCAATGATTAACGGCAAAGCATCCGGGTAATTTTCGAGCAATAGCTTTCCATGAGACACCACGGACAAAATATCTGATAGCGGATCTTCACAAAGGCCTATCATAGTACCAATACCCACTTGCAATCCGGAGCGAATCGCCCGCTCCTGAGAGGCTATGCGATCCAGATACCCTTTACCATCTTTTATCATCTTGAACCCATCGTCTATCCCATAGCGTTTAGGCCCATCAACCATGTATTTATTAAAGGTCGCTTCCGAATAGGATTCCTGCCAAGTCAAAACTGTATCTAACCCACACTCTTTTGCCAAAGTTCCGTAATGCAACTCTGTCAACGGAGTGAGGCATACTGATAGGCGTCCAGCAGGGTTTACTTTTTTAATTTTATCCTTCGCCACTCGGACAAATTCATAAAGATCACGTTTCAAAAATAAAATATCATCGCCACCAGAGAGTTCAAAATGCGAAAACCCGAGTCCTAACAAGTAATCTAATTCATCTAAAAGACCATCTTTAGACAACCTAAGCCGTTGGATTTTTTTATTGTCAGATTTCCAACCACAAAATACACAGTTGCTCGTGCAATAAGACCCAAGCTCTATCGGCACCATAGTTGTTAATTTATTCGAGAACAGCTTTTTGCGAAGTACTTTTGCAGAAGTCTTAACCTCTTCAATGAGAGTCTCATTGGGAGCTTTTAGCAAATTTAGCAAGCTCGCCGTTTCAGAGAGAGAAATCCCACTGGAACCTCTGGCCTTTAAAATACGTTGTACCTCAACAAGATCTGGTGTTTGTGAAGATTTAACGAGTTCTTGAGCCTCTGGGAACAGTCTCTCGTACTTTTCCATTTCTATTCTATTCACCATAATAAACTCTCTCTATTTTCCTTAAATTCTCGCCCAACTCTTCAATATCGCTATAATGTATGATTCCCCAATAGGCTTCATCCCCTACATGCATGGCACTGCGAGGGGATTGAGACAAGCTTTCCGATTTATGGATTTCAGCCACAGCAGACGGCAGCATTTCTCGCTGGATATCCGTGCGTTTCATTTTTGAATTTGGACGCAGCGAAAACCACGCATGGCTCTCTCTATCATATTGGATGGAATCCTGCTTCAAGATATTCATTGAACTCAAGAATAGATTTTCACCATCTACTTTATAAATATACTCGGAAACTCGAGCTCCAGCCATTCGGCGAGCTATTTCATTAAAAACAAGATCTCCACCTTTATTGAAAAATTCCGCATGATAGACGAAAGGAGTTCCACAGGCATTTGCCGAACAAAATTTTTCGATAAAGTGCTTGGACTGTTCAGTCAGAGAGTCGCTCGTCAATCTTCGAGAACCCCAAATACTGTTTGCATTAAAATCCATACAGTTATTTAAATACTCGGAGACATAGATGGATCTAACAGATTGTCCATCCCAATATCCATCCACATGAATCATATCTTCACCCACATAGGATTCGGCCAGCAAGTCAAAAGATTGATCTAAAGGCCACTTCGCATATCCATTGTTTAATAGATAAGTTTGCCCTTCTGCTAAGGAACGAATTCTTTCAACTCCTACAGACCCGCCAAATCGACGTGGCTTTAAAACCATACCCTCGGTATTCTCCCAATGTAATCGTGTGAAATCAGACAATTGATTAATGGGAGTATATCCGGCACAAGGAATGTTTAACTCCGTAAAGGATTCTTTCATTTTTAATTTATCTCTGAAACAAAGAGCCTGCTCAGGAGACATGACCTGATCAAAACCCGCTGCCTTCGCCACATGAGACATACGCATTATATCAAATTCTGAAAAATAGATAAATGTCGTTTGACCGTCACACCTTTCCGATGCTGTCACTTCCATGAGTGTGGACTCCATCTCTATTCGGTCCGAATAGACTTCAATACATTTAAACTCCACATCTCCAATGAGCTGGAGTTTTTCAGCTATCACGGGATCAAACGATTCTCTGTCCGCTATAATTAAATGGCTCCCTTTATGGCTCGCAATATAATGCTTCAACGAATGGTGAACTAAATCTCTACTCATTGAGTTTCTTAAAAGGACAATGCTTTTAAATACACTCATTGAACGGCTCCCCTCTGGTCCGCCCTACCCAATAGTCTTTGATGAAGTGCAACTAAAGCCAACGTTGTGATCCCCCCACCCAAGATATAAGCCATCTCCGCAGGCACCCAAAGCGCGAGTACTGGAAATAGAAAATGGATGACCAGGATCACTGAAATTTCAATTTGAAAAGCGAGGCCATTCACTTTTCCAACTTGATTAACATCCAGCTCAGTATTGAGCTTTTCGGCATTGATTCGATAGATATACAAATGCAAAAAACCCAACAAAGAAGACAGAGCCACAATGCCAAGGGGACTAAAAGACTTAAAAATTGAAAGCAAGATAAAATAGCCGACCAAGCCGACCGCAAGAGCCGGTTTTTTATATTTCTTGTACAACACCTTTTTAAGGATGTCTTGTTTAGTAAGTGCGGCGAGCATACCGACGGTAATCCCGAACAAATAGAGTGTGTAGTAAAAATCCGCATTGGCAAAGTTAATATAGAATGTGGAATTAACGATAAAAGGTGCGGACCCGAACATGACCGTAATGAGTATTTTCTCTACAAAGAGTGCATGGGTGCTACTCTGCGAAAGCTCTTTCAAGGTTTCAATGTAATTCACTTTCGATGCTTGTTTATGATTAGAGGCTGTCTTCGACTCTAGCGCTTCCCTCTTAGACTCAAGAAAGTAAGTGATGACTGAAAATAATAAGTTGATTACGGCAATCAATAAGCAAATATAAACCACATTAGAGAATGAGATATTCAAGCCAATGTATCCACCGATAGCGCCCCCTAATCCATAGATTATATTTGGCAGAATTGAAACTAAGCCCAGGCGATCTTGGGATTTCACTTTATCCACTGTTGTGGTTTTAATAAAGGACGGAGCGACGATCTGCATGGACCCACGGCAGATAGCTCGAATAAGTATCGCGACAAAAGCGAGGGCAATGAAGCCCACACCGGTGGCAGGAATAAATAGCACCAACGTGGAAGCTAAAACTAAAATGGATGAAGCCATCAACCCATAGCTCTTCAATGGGACTCGATCAATCCAGTTACCAATGGCATACGAGAATAGAACTTTAGGAAGGAGAAATGAGACAAACAGACCACTTACGATGAGGCCAATAAAGCTGAGCCCCTCTCCGACCCGGTGGACTTCGGATAATAGCGGGAGCCAAATTAACCATAGGCCTACATAAAACAAAACGTATTGAAATATAAAAAATAGCCACAAATACGATTTTGAATTCATTGCTACTATTTACCTTTCGACTGTTATCAACCTGGGTTTTCCAAAGGATTAGAGCAATTTACGTACCACGGAATGGGGCTTCTCTATGAGTCTAAGCCTCTTCTAAAGGGCCTTACAGAGCACATGATCGAATTGGGCTGTTTAGGATTACATAGAGATGTAATCTATTCCAGATTGCTGTAATTGTTCGACAATGTCGTCATGGTCTCTTGTAGGAGACTCAACCGCTTATTGAAATCACAGGTCCTTGGTCAGGTTTTTACTGAGATCCTGTGTTTTCAATAACTTAACGCAGTTATTTTTATTGGACTTACACTAAACTTACACATATGATGGTTACATGTTTAGCGGTTCGGAAGGGTGCTAATTAACCTATGTGATTAACCTCAAATGTGAGCATATCCCATGGCCCTTTACCCACTAAACCCAATTTGATGAGCTGCGTGTTAAGGACTGAGTTCTGACCATTGGTCGAGACCTATCATTCCCTAGCTCACTCTCATCCAAACAATAGCGGGACAGAACTCAAAGTTCTTAGAGCCCCAGTACCATAAAACTTTAACCCCTTGGGTCTGCATCTATCTGTGGACAGGGATTGCTGCAGCCAAAATGGCATCAGGAGTGAACGTGAGTTCTGCTGTTACATCATTAAATGACCTACCTCAGTGGACTTCTGCTCATAGGGAAACTTTTAAAAGAGTGCATCAAACTGCGGACAACAATGCACAGTTACTGGCTCGACATCCTCAACTTCGACTGTGGCAAAAGCATGGCTTTAACCCTGGCCAACTCATTGAGTGGGGCGCTCCCTTTGGCCACGATGCACGCTCGATCATTCTTAATTTTTTATTAGATTCTGCAGGCCCCATCCTGTGGATTTATTCAAACCCCAATACCCAACCCTACCCACCCGCGTGGGCGGCTCGCGGTGCCTCACTGGATCAGTTTTATTTTATCCACTGTGAAGAGCCCGTTCGCCGCCTGCGCCCCATTTTTATGGAACCCACGTTTCGAGTGATTGTTCTCGATGCTCCTCAGAGAGTTTATAAGGGAGAGCTTTCTTTTATTACTCCCTGGTTACGTAAGAATGAGCAAACTTTGTTTTTAATTCGCCCTTACTTCTTGAGCCAAAAACGGGGAAATCCTTTTTCCCATCAACGGATTAATATTTGTTTTGATGCCGGCCAAAACAACTATTACATCCACTCAATTCGTGGGGGCCACCGTCCATCATTGACTCTCAGCAAGGAGGCCTACTATGAGTCTTTTTAATAACAACACCACGTTACCTCACTATCTCATTTTAAAAATCTCTACCGAGCCAAAGAACTTGTTTTGTCTTACACCCCACCTTATGCAGTGGCAGGCCAACACCTGGATCTTGGATCTTAAACCCGTTATAAATTACTGGAGTAAACAGGCTCGAAAGACAAATCTATCCTTGCGTGAACTTGTGGAGAAGATGCTCTACATGCATTTCAGTGAAGGCTTTTCTGCCGTGTTTTCGGATCATCCTTGGCGCGGCTTACTCCTACTAAAATCCCTTAACAAATCTGGATTTCAACAGATCGTTCACTGTGATGGCCTCTTTGGACAGAAGCTCATGCAAAACCTTTGTTGGGAAGATTGGTACGAATCCCTAGAAGAACTATCAGAACACCTCGATGACATGGGACAAACCAGCGTCAACTATCGCCTCCCCACTCATATCAAACAAATGCAAACCACTATGAAGCGCCTAAAAGTCACCCGACCGGGGCAAATGGATCGAGCCTGCCCCAACAGTATGGAGAAACGCTTCGGCCCTCTCATTCGAAAGGCGTGGGGATGGACCTTTAGAGATCGTAAAAAGAAGTTGTCCCAACTGAGTCTGTTCGATCGTTTTGAAGGACAGGACAGCTTTCCATGGGTGGCCTATGAGTGGAGTGAAGCTCGTAAAGTCGAGCGGCTTCTAGAGTTTGCCTCTAACAGCTGGGATGTTATAGAACCCTTTCTTGTTAAAGACTTAGAGCAACTGGCTAATAAAACCTTTGAATGTGAATTGATTCAGCAGATGGATTGGAGTCTTACTTTAGAGGATATGACCACATTGCTTATCCCTATTCATTTTCGTAACCCTTACTCTTTAAAACAGGATGCGCAAAACGATTTTAAAACCGCTCGCAATCAAGCTTACTATGCCTTTGAGTCCTACTTGAAAACCAAAGTTAAAGAAACAGGCGACGAAGAATATATTGAGTACCACTTCCAGGTGCCTTTCGTGGCCTGGCATGTCGGCATAACAAACACGCTAGTTCTTACCACTGAAACCCTGTCCTTGCTCAAAGAACATCGAGTGGACAATAAGGATCACCGAGTGGCTGACATTGAAAATAAACTCCCCTTAGAAGTGGAACATTACAACCTCACTCCCAACTATCATTTACGGGAGGACTATACTGCCGCCCTCAAAGAAGAAGACTTCCCCACACATGCCATGACTCATTGGGAGGAAGCGGCCAAGCAACGCCCTCTGTTTTTATTTCGAGAAGAAAAATCCACAGAAGCCCCAAAGAAGCACAGACGTTTTTTAGAACGTCTAAGCTTACCTTGGTGGCGCAATGAAGACTCTGATAGCCATAGGCAAGATCTCTACGAAGCACTGGATCAAGAGCAACGCCTATCTCTATTGGGAGAAGTAGGAGGTCGTTGGTTCGCCTATGGCTACTTTGATTGAGAACGGTGGATGGCATGAGTGGCTATGCAAGACAAACTTTAGCTTTCTCCTTGGCGCCTCTCACCCTGAAGACATTTTACAAAGAACACAGGAGGTTCACTATCAAGGACTCTGTATCAACGATATGGATGGCGTTTATGGCTTGGCCCGATCCTACCTTAAACACCGTAAGATTGAGGGGGCCACCTATGATTTACGTTACGGCATAGAGGTGCACCTGCAGCAGGACCATGATCTTCCTATCCTGCTGCAGGACACCCTTGTGTTAGTGGCACAAAGCCTTAAGGGATACAGCAATATTTGCAAAATCAGCAACAGAGCTCACAAAAAGTCTAAAGCCAAAGCTTTTATTCCATTAGCAAACTTACTTGAAATGGACGTAGAGGATGTCGTTGCTCTTCAGCCCATGCGAGGCGCTCTTCGCCATCCCCAGTTCCAACCACAAACCCGTTTCCCTCAACTCAAAGAGCATTTCAATGGACGCTTTTACCTATGTGGCAGTCGTCACTTGCATCGCAGTGAAGATCTTTGGCTCATCAAAGTTTTACAGTGGGCACAAAGCTTTTCGATTCCTTTTCTTTACTCTCAAGATGCTTTTTTTCACGCCCCCTCTCAAAAACCCCTGAGCGACCTATTACATTCTATCCGCACTAACCTCCCTTTAGAGCATGCACAGGCCCACTTCTTTCCCAATGGGGAACGCTACCTTCACACATTGTCTTCCCTTGAAAAACTCTACGGCCCCTTACCTGACTTCAAGGGTGCTTTAGAACGCTCTAAAAACCTTTATGACTCCTGTCATTTTAGTTTGAACGAGCTGAGCTATGAGTACCCCAAAGAAATGATCCCCGAAGGACATTCCGCTCAAAGCTATCTCGAAAAATTGACCTGGGACGGCGCTAAAACTCGCTATGGCTCGGAATTACCTGAAAAGATCGTTCAAACATTAAGTCACGAACTGAACCTTATCTTTCAACTCAGGTTTGCGGATTATTTTCTCACCGTTTGGGACATTGTTCGCTGGGCACGCAGCCAAGACATTCTTTGCCAAGGCCGAGGCTCGGCAGCAAACAGTGCCGTCTGCTTTGTATTAGGTATTACTTCTGTAGACCCCACACTCTTTGATTTACTTTTTGAGAGATTCATCAGCATGGAAAGAGGAGACCCTCCAGACATTGATGTGGATTTTGAACATGAACGGAGAGAAGAGGTCATTCAATACATTTACGAACGCTATGGACGCAAACGAGCTGCCATGGTGGCCAATGTCATCACTTTCAAAGCCAAAGGAGCTTTAAGAGCCGCAGGCAAGTCCCTTGGCATTGCGGAAAACACGTTGAGTTTTGTTTCTAAAGCCCTCAGCAGTAAGCATTTCCGTAAGTCCAATAATGAAAATGTCCTTCATTTTGCTAAATCGAAATTACAAAATGTCGAGGATACAAAAAACATCCCATGGAGAACCTGGGGTCACCTTGCGGAGCAGCTACGTGGCTTTCCCCGTCATCTAGGCATTCACTCTGGCGGATTTGTCATTGCCCATACAGAGCTCAATAGCCTCACCGGACAAGAGCCCGCCAGCATGGAGGGCCGGAGTGTCATCCAATGGAGCAAAGAAGATATAGAAGGTCTCGGTTTTTTTAAAATTGATATTCTTGCCCTAGGTATGCTTACGGCATTAAGAAAATCCTTTCAGCTCATCCAAAAGCACTATAATAAAAAATTAGAACTCTACAGCATTCCCCATGACGACAGTCCCACTTATAAAATGATTCAAAAGGCGAATACTGTGGGCACCTTTCAGATTGAATCTCGAGCTCAGATGTCCATGCTACCCCGCCTAAAACCTCGTTGTTTTTATGACCTGGTGATTGAGGTAGCTATCATTCGACCCGGCCCCATTCAGGGCGGGGTGATTCATCCTTACCTTAAGCGAAGAGATGGTAAGGAACCCATCACCTTTCCCGATGAACGATTGCGCCCCATTCTCTCTCGCACACTGGGAATCGCCATCTTTCAGGAACAGGCCATGCGTATTGCCATTGCCGTGGGGGATTTTACGCCCGGCGAAGCCAATGAACTTCGTAAGAATATTGGTGTTTGGAATTCTAGCCACTACCAAAAAAAACTGAGCCCCTGGCTAACAAAGTTAGAACGAGGTATGAAGAAAAATAATATGGACCGCCCCTTCATAGAACAGATCATGGGACAAATGCGTGGCTTTGCGGAGTACGGTTTTCCCGAATCCCATGCCGTATCGTTTGCGCTGCTGGCCTACGCCTCCAGTTATTTAAAGTGCCATTACCCCGCTGCTTTTTTCGCCTCCGTGCTCAACTCTCAACCCATGGGATTTTACTCTCCCCATGCACTTTTGCAGGCCGCTCAAAGGGACGGAGTTACAGTTTTACCCCTCTGCATCCAAAGTTCTTTTCCCGACCACACTCTTGAAGACATAAGACAGGATGAAACCAGGCCAAAACTCTGTGCACTTCGTATCGGCTTTCGACTGGTGAACGGTCTGGCGCAAACCACGGCTGAGCGCATTGTCAACGAACGGGAGAAGAGAGGCCCCTTTCTCTCCATGGATGATTTTTTAAAGCGTGTACGTATTTATCGAGATGATCTTACGGCGCTGGCCGCGGCCAATGCCTTTGCCGCCTTTCAAATGGAACGACGAAAGGCCATTTGGTACACCCAATCTGTGCCAGTACGCCCCCTTATAGAAACTGAAGAGAAAGATCTAGAATGGACAGAGGAATCCCCTTGGGAGAAGGCCAATGCCGACTTTCAATCCTTCAATACCTCTCTCGGCCCACACCCATCCACACTGATAAAGAGGGATTGGCCCTACGCCATACCTCTGGAGAAAATCATTCCATCGAAAGACTTCTCCAAGTATCGCGCCAATCACCCCATCCATATATTCGGAATGGTTCTTTCAAAGCAGGCGCCCCCTTCAGCAAAGGGTATGGTCTTTATAACTCTTGAAGATGAACATGAATTTATTAACCTGGCCATCCCACCCAATGTCTATGATCAATTCTTTGAAATCATTGAGTCCCAAGGTTTCATATGCGCCCAAGGAATTTTACAAAAGGTCGGCGCTAGCCATTCGGTATTGGTCAAACAGGTGATTTCCCACGCCACCAATAAACCTATAAAAATGCAGCGTCGTTCTTCTCAATCCTCCGAAGCCTCTGCAAGTAAGCTGCGTCCCTTAAAACCTCCTCGCAGCTACCACTGACTCATCGAATAATGCCTTGCGGCTCCAAAAGGGGACAGGCACCTTTTAGTCATGTGTTATTCAGTGATGGTAGAAACAGATTTAAAGAAGCTGGAAAAACAATTCTCAGCCAAAGCGGACATTAAATCTTTTGAGCGTATTTATAAGGAAAGATCAGAAAACATCCCCAACATCCAAATCCCTGTAGCTCTGGATCATAATTTCAATAGGGATGAATTTAAAAATGAAAGTATTTTGCAGCACTCTAAATCTTATTATGAAAATCGACTGATGGAACTGGAAAGAAAGCTCTTTTCAAAGAAAAAAGAAATTCATGATCTGGAACAGAAACTCAAAACCAAAGAGACAAAAACTAATAGAAAAAAACTAGAAACCGCAAATCGTGTGGCCAAAAAAGTCCAACAACAGATCGAACGGTTTCAAAAGCCGTCCCAAGAATCCACCCAAAGAATTTTCCAATACACCTACGCCCCTCTTCTTACAATAAACGCAAAATCGGAACGAATTATCCATCCGTTTAGATATCAACTTCGCCCCTCTTTTAAAGAGGAAGAGGTACCCAGCAAAATCAATATGTTCAATGCCCGAACAGACAGTTTAGAAGATCGCCCTTCTTGGAGACGCTTGTTTTTACATCGACATGCGGCTCTCATCATGAAGGGCTTTTATGAGTGGGTGGAAGATCCTGAAACCGGCAAATCCAGGCAGATTCGATTTCAACCTGGTAATGATCAACTCATGTGGACCCCGTGCATCTACGACAGGTGGGAATCTAAAGATAAAACTCAAACCATTGATTCATTCGCCCTTCTCACTCGAGATCCTCCCCCAGAAGTGGAAGAAATGGGTCACGATCGATGTCCAGTATTCCCTAAATGGAGTCATTTAGACGATTGGCTCAATATCAAAACCCTCGACCAAAAGAAAGCCTTCCAAATATTCAATGATCTGGAAGACGTCACTTACAATCATCAGTGGGTTTCGGCCGCGTCCTCTTAAAAAGGACATGGTATAGAATGGCTGCCCTCTTCTTCTTCAAGATCTACCGATTCCAAACGCATCAACTCAATTCGCAGAAACATGGATGCCAATCCCAGAACGGCAAGTAAAAAGGACACCTGGGCCCATTGGCTAAGTAAGAAATTGGCGACTACCATCTGCATACTCCTTCCGGCTCGGATTGAAGACCTGATAAATAGTGAGTGGGTACGGTGAATGGATCGAACAAAACCTTAACTGATAGTTTTAAACCATCATTGGATTGCAAAACGATCTGAGTTTCACTCTCTTCACTTAATCGGACCATATCCACGGAAGTGACTAAAAGAATCGCAGAGGAATTAAGATGCCCTTCCAATACACAACGTGTTCGCAAGGCACTTTTTAGGACTTGCAATTCTTGCACATCCAAACTGTGACCATTGAGATCTAAAGATAAGGCATTGGCATTTATTGAAAAAACAGTGGCTAGGGAAATAAGTAGTGCTCTCATGGGGGACCTCCCGGTTAGGTGGTTGATGCGATCCAATAAACCACAAAATCCGTAGAAACACTCCCGTTTGACTGAACACCCACATTCCTTTTTTGTCAGTACTTTCAGTAATTTGACAGATTTTACTGATTAATGACAAGAAGTTTACCCCAGCAACATTAACCCACATAAAAAGGCACTCTAAGGCCTTAAAAAAAGCAAATACATCGGGCGATGATGAAAAATTCCACCAAACGCAATCTGAGGCTTACCTGTGTTTTCAATTGCCTCTTTAGGAGAAATAATAAATGTTGTAACCTTTCGTAAGTATTAAAGTAGAACCCTAAGAGGAGTGACCATGGCTGATTCCACCTACTATAAACCAGAAGATCTAGGAAAATTTGGTTCTATCACAGAGATGAACAAAGAACTTGGAGACAAGTTTTTTGAGTACTATGGCAAAGTCTTCGAAGAGGGAGCCTTAACAGCTCGAGAGAAGTCCTTGATGGCGCTGGCAGTATCCCATGCAGTACAATGCCCCTATTGCATAGATGCCTACACCAACGATGGGCTTAAAAGAGGAATCACCGAAACTGAAATGATGGAAGCTGTACATGTGGCCGGAGCGATCCGTGGAGGCGCTTCACTTGTCCATGGGGTACAGATGATGAATATTATTAAAAAGAAAACCATGTAAGGACAACCATGCCAAGTCTTCTTAAAAGAGGTGCAGATCTTGCGAATGCTCGCATCCAGCTTGATAAACTACAAAGTCTAGATACCGATTTAATTCCTCACTTCGGTGAGAAATTAAAAACCTCTGGACTCCTGCCACTCAAGCCAACAGGAGTGGATATTCTGCAGATCAACATGGGTAAGATGTGTAACCAAATCTGTAAACACTGCCATGTGGATGCTGGTCCGGATCGCAAAGAGATCATGACTCGCGAAACGCTCCAACAGTGCTTGGATGCACTCGACAACTCAGGAATAAAAACCGTAGATTTAACTGGCGGTGCCCCCGAAATGAATCCGGAATTTAGATGGTTTGTGGAGGAGGTCCGAAAACGTGGTGTTCATGTTATGAACCGTTGTAACCTGACCATCGTACTTGCCAATCCGAAATATAACGATTTACCTTTATTTTTTAAAGAGCACCAAGTGGAGGTGATCTCCAGCATGCCTCATTACACATCGGGCATGACCGATAGACAAAGAGGCAATGGCGTATTTGACAAATCGATTCGTGCTTTACAAATGCTCAATGAAATTGGCTATGGTAAGGAGGGGTCTGATTTAAAATTAAATTTGGTCTACAACCCTGCTGGGGCTTTCCTTCCCGGAGACCAAAACTCTTTAGAGATGGAATTTAAAAACCGACTTAAAAAAGATTTTAATATAGAGTTTAACCAACTTTTTTGCATCACCAACATGCCTATCAGCCGCTTTCTTGAATACCTAATTGAGAGCGACAACTACGAAGACTACATGAAAACATTAGTCGATGCCTATAACCCGACGGCTGCCGCAGGAGTCATGTGCAGAAGCCTAGTGAGCGTAGGCTGGGATGGAAAACTTTATGATTGCGATTTTAACCAGATGCTCGATATGGAGCTGAAGGAAAACATCAATCACATATCTAAATTTGACGTAGAAAAGATAAAAGAACGAACCATTTTAATTAACCAGCACTGCTATGGCTGTACAGCTGGTGCTGGCTCAAGTTGCGGTGGAGAAACGGCTTAAAACCCTTTAACCCGGCTCCCCCACGCCTACTTCTTCTTGATGTAAACCACTTTGTTGATTTCGGCGACCACGTCGCCGGACTCATCTTTTACATAAACCATCTTTTCCCAAAGTATAGAACCTCGCTCACTGTCCTCTAAGTCAGAAATAACATGTTCAATATCTTCCTGCTCTAACTTAAAGTGTGCGGTGACTTTTCCCTTGCCTGGTTTTTTAAAATTGATATGAGCCGACTTATCCCAAACAATATAACTTCGATCTAAATTATGTAAAAACATCAGCATATAAAATGGATCTGTCATAGCGTAGAGGGAACCGCCAAAATGAGTTCCAACGTAGTTGGAGTTCTTAACTCCCAGCCTCATTGAAACTTCGATTTCTCTAAAATCCTCCGAAATATGATCCACACGGATTCCCGCACCAACAAAAGGGGGCCAAAAACTCATCCCCCTTGCAAACACTTTTGGATTTTTAATGAAGTGATTAAACTTTCTGGCCAACGGAGCAATCATATTTATCCTTTTGTTGGCCTACAGTTTACGAACGAAACCTTTCCCTGTAAAGGATCCTCTAAGGACGTCGACGTGGGTCTCGGCTAGATCCATTACGAACGGTTCTCCCCTGCCCTCTTGCAGTTCGACCAGTATTCACTTCGCGGTTCACTCGTCTTGGATTAGAAGGCGTTTGACGAACTGTACGTCGAGTGTTCCTATTAATCCGTCTAGGATTTCTGGCTTGTCGACAAGACCTCCACATCAAATGGTAATCCGTCGCTGACTCTAAATCTAAGGAATCTACAGAAGAGAAGGCATCATCCATATTTCTGTTTGTAATCAAATTCATACGGGACATAATCTTTAAAGTCGTAGATTCACCACACCCCGACCATTGAGCCCGAGCATCGGTATCGGCACTAATGATAAACTCCTCATCCATTGGTCCCTCGAAGCGCATAATACGCTTTGATAGACTTCTAGGACTCGTTGCACTTTCACCTGGTGCTTGAAAGAAAAACCCAGAATCAAATCGAGAGTTAGCTCCATACTCAAGAAAGTTATATCCTCGGTATTCCATTTGAACGATGGCCACTTGCATGCCCTGCGGAACGTGAAAAGGTACATCTATATTACACACTTTTCGCTGTTGCCTCTGGCCCGTGGCCTCCCCCGCTTCCAAGATGTACTCATCGAATAAAACAGACATGGTCTTTTTATCCGGTGAAAGAGTCACTCCAACGGTACCGCTGGAGCAAGCACTCCCCGATACACGGGGAGTGCCAATAGCTGCATCTCTGGGTGATTCTGAATTTCTGTTTTTATTCAAACGTCGGCGACCTCGCTCGAAATTTCCACTGTCCTCTTGTCCTGCTCTTACCCTATCGATATCTTCGGCGGCATGCAGGTGAGTTTGAAATGCCATAACCGTGGTAACCAACATTGCTTGTAAAAAAACTTTCTTTTTCATCATTTCCCCCAAACGATCCATCAACTCACTTTTCTAAAACCTTTTTTATCTGCAACGTCTCCATTGAAGATGGTAAATCAAACCGGCCTCTACATCGACAGAATCGACAGTGGCTAACAATTCATCTTTATGACGGTTAGTTCTACCCATCATGCTAGTATTTGCTCGAAGGATAGTGTTTGCTCCACATGCGGACCACACAAGAGAACTGGCGATCAAATTATTCTCTACTAAGTATTCGTCGTCCTTCGGACCTCTAAAAGTCTTTGAGTATCTTGGCCCACGTCGTCCAGCGAAAAAGTACTCTACACTCAACTTCGCTTGAGCCCCTCTAGGTACGTAGGTGTATCCACGATAATCAATTCCCAAAATGGCTACGCTATACCCTTGTGGCACATGTACTGGAATGGCGATGTTACAACTTTTTCGTGCAATTCTTCGCCCGTAATCACCTCCTGCTTCAACAAGGTATTCATCAAAGAGAATACTTAACTGCGATTGATCCGGAGACATAGTTACCGAAGCAGAGCCAGCTGGACAGCCATTCCCTCCGTAAGCCGGATCTCCTAATTGAATTGAATCCGCTTTTGCGGCCACTGAAACCATACTCACACTCATCAGAGCGAGTAATACTTTTTTTATATTCATGCTTTTCCCCCTTTGCACTTAGAGCCTAAGCTCGACATTGGACTAAGCAACGGGAGTGCCAACACTAAAAAGTAACTATGCAATTACTATTTCCATATTTATGTTTCACTACTGGTGTCGCAAAGGGACCGACAAATAATTTTCTAAAATTTAAAAGCATTGGGATGAATCATAATAAAATTATTTTGCGCCCACACAAGTTAGAATAGTTATACAAAAAATATCTTATAATGACTCATAATTAAACATCTTGAAAGCCATGTGTATATATTCGACATGCGGCTAAGCATTGGATATGTACGCCTTCTCACTACCACCGTGACTAATAGTTTTACATTTTTGAATCTCACATCAACCCTACTCCATCTCAGTTGGTATGTGAGTTGCTCATTATGAGACTGTATACTGAGGGGAATAAATATGTATAAAACACTTTTCATCGCAATTGCCTTGTCACCCATATCTTGGGCCTATGCCGATCAAGCACCAAGTTCATCACTGCAGCGAGACCCGATATCTTCGATATCCCTAGCAGACCTAGACAGGCAGGCTGAAAAACTTCACAAGCAAATGGGATTTGGTGATATGGAAGTCTCTACCAATGTAGAACCCACTTACTTTGAGGAAGATGTAGAGAGCACGTCCACTTTATATATTGAAAATAAAGTAGAACCTATTGCCTCTAATATCTCAGCAAAGGATTCTGAAAAAATAGACAATTAAAAGAGATTATTTACTTATAAATAGAATAAATAATAATGGGTCTTCATTTATAAAAGATCCCTCACTCTTTCAATCTATACCCTGTTTTAAACAAATAGCTTAATATGCTTATGCAGATGAGCAAAAAGACTAAAATCATCCCTAAGCTCAACCCAACACTAACGTCACCTTTACCGTAGAAACTCCACCGAAACCCACTGATCAAATAGACCACTGGATTTATCATAGAGATTTTTTGCCAAATCGGCGGAAGCATACTTATCGAATAAAAACTACCCCCTAAAAAGGTCAAGGGAGTGATCACCAACAGTGGAATGATTTGAAGTTTTTCAAAACCATCCGCCCATAAACCGATAATAAAACCAAATAAAGAAAATGTCGTGCAGGTAAGAACTAAGAAGATCATCATCCAAATGGGCCTTTGAATCTCCATATCAACGAAGAAATAGGCCGTTCCCAATATCAACAAGCCCAGTACAAATGACTTTGTTGCAGCAGCTCCAACGTAAGCCAAAACAACTTCTAGATAACTCAGTGGAGCTGATAATATTTCGTATATGGTTCCCGAAAATCTAGGGAAATAAATACCGAAACTAGCATTGGATACACTTTGAGTTAAAACGGAAAGCATGATCAAACCGGGAACGATAAAAGACCCATAACTGATTCCATCAATTTGTTGAATTCTGGATCCTATGGCAGAACCAAACACCACAAAATAGAGTGAGGTGGAAATCACTGGCGAGGCGACGCTTTGAAAAAGAGTTCTTCTAAATCGACTCATTTCAAACATGTATATTGCTAAAATCCCATTAATGTTCATCGCTTCACCAATTCCACAAAGATTTCCTCTAAACTACTCTGTCGTGTTTGAACGTCTTTATATTTTAAACCGGCATCATGAAGTGTGCACAAAAAATCATCCACTCCAAATTCTTCTCGCAAAGAATCATAGGTATAGGTTAAGGTGCCGTCTTGCACCTGCACATCATAGTCTGTGAGCCCAGATGGCAATTGATCCAGTGGCTCTTTCAATTCAACAGTCAGCTGTTTTCTGCCCATTTTTTTCATTAACGATTTTTTATCTTCGACCAAGATAATTTCACCACCATTAATGACACCCACCCGGTCCGCCATATCTTCGGCTTCTTCTATATAATGGGTAGTTAAAATGATTGTAACGCCGCTCTCTCGTAAAACACGCATCTGGTCCCACATATCTTTCCTCAGATCCACATCCACTCCGGCAGTGGGCTCATCTAAAAATAAAATATCGGGCTTATGGGAAAGCGCTTTGGCAATGAGAACCCTACGTTTCATTCCTCCCGAAAGGGTTCTAATTTGATTATTTTTTTTATCCCAAAGAGATAGGTTTTTTAATATCTGCTCCAAATACTCAGGATCATAATCAGCACCGAACAACCGTTGTGAGAACTTTATAGTATCCCAAACAGTAATAAAAGCATCGGTGGTCAACTCCTGTGGCACTAACCCGATCATCCTTCGTGCATCTCGATAATTCTTAACATTATCATGCCCACCAACAAGAATTGAGCCAGAGCTCGCATTGACAATTCCACAGACAGCACTGATCAGAGTGGTTTTTCCTGCTCCATTAGGTCCAAGTAGAGCAAATATCTCACCTTTATTTATTGTTAGATCTATATTTTTTAGAGCTACGAACCCATTGGAGTAGGTTTTATTGAGTTGATTAATTTCAAGAATAGACACTTACACGATCTCCTCATGCCTTAACGCTACATAAATTTTTCGCCAAAGACCACTCTTTGAGTCATCTTCCGGTGAACTAATAAACACCCTCAATACTATAGACTCTTAAACTACCCCCGGCCTCAAACTCCACCTCATCACCGGACATTTTTTTGACAAATTTTCGTCCCAGAGGAGAATTTAAACTCAGTGTATAAATCATTTGGCCATCTACCATCACCCTCATGCCACCTTTTTGAGCAGTTAGAAAAAACCAACGTTTTTCATTGTCGTCGATCAATACATGAATCAATGCCGTGGACTCAATCCAATCACCCTCTTGAAAGGTCTTGGGAACTAACTTCTCAAATTGAGTAATTATTTGCCGAAGCTCTTTCGCCCGCTTGGCTTGAGCCCCCGCTAAATAGGACGCTTCCAGGCTACGCGTATCGTATTTATTCTCAGGTTTAGATTCTTCGCTAATGGCAGCTTCCCTAGCTTCCGTAGCCCCATCAGCCAGAGTCTTAAATTCTCTCTTTAATTCTTCAATGAGAGCCTGAGTTATTTTATTTTTATCAATCATTTTTACCTGCTTAGGTAATAAGGTCCCACTGGGAAATAAGACTGTCAAATGGGATTGGCAAGAAGGCTTCTAGTCATTATAATAGGGCCATGCAAAACGATTCGCACTCAAAAACTGTTGGATATCTACTATGGATCTTTGGATTTACTGGTTCCCATAGATTCTATTATGGCAAGCAGCTCACAGGAACCCTCTGGTTTTTTACACTGGGTCTTTTGGGAGTGGGTTGGCTGGTCGACGCATTTCTCATCCCCTCCATGGACAGAGAGGCTGATCAAAAATACCAAGAGGGACACCTGGATTATTCTATATCCTGGCTATTACTTACTTTTTTGGGAGTATTTGGAATCCATAGATTCTATATGGGTAAAATCCTAAGTGGAATCGTATACTTGCTCACAGGTGGCTTCTTTTTTGTCGGAATCCTCTACGACTTTTGGACTCTCAATGAGCAAATCAATGAAATTCATAGGATGTCACCAAATAGAGCTCAGGCTTAGCCACTACCTTGACATTCCGCCTCTAAGCCTCAAGTTGGCTCAATGGAGTTAACCCCGTTCTTTTTTCAACCTAGCGAACGAAGGCTCGTTGGTACAATGATCACGGCAAAGCCGGTGAACGATGGAAGGTTTGCAGCCTTTGCCACACTCATCTTCATGATTGTGACAGCTCAACTCTTTTGGAAAAACCCCGGCGGGATCGCTGACCTGCTACCCGCTATCCATAGTGCAATTTTTCAAGATGGAGAAGTCTGGCGCTTGTTTACAGCTCAAGTTATCCACAGCGATGTGGAACACCTACTGAGTAACATGCTCATGTTGACCGTATTTAGTTATTTGGTTTTTGGATACTTTGGATTTGGCGTATATCCGCTACTTTCCTATTTCCTAGGGTCCTTAGTAAATCTAATTTCAATATACACCTACCCCACTGATGTACGGTTACTTGGCGCCTCTGGGCTGGTCTATTTACTTGGTGGGTTTTGGCTGACTATGTATTTCCTCATTCAAAGGCAATATCTTTGGACTCATAGATTTCTTAGGGTTCTCGGCATCGCTATGTTGCTATTTTTTCCAACTACTTTTCAACCAACGACAAGCTATCGCACCCATGCCATCGGAATGGCAGTGGGTGCACTTATGGCTGCGGCTTACTTTATCAAAAATAAAAAGTACATCCGCAGCTTTGAAACTTTTAAAGATGAATACGTGGAGGAGCCACTATTTCATTAGAATTGTGGAGCTTCCAACGGAATATAAGGCAAATCATTATCTGTAATTTCCGGATATTTAGCTCTTAATTCTTTTATTATAATATTGGCTAGCATTTTTGAACCAAATGGATTGGGATGAACGGCATCCGCCAAAACATGATGTCTAAAAACTGTCATTTGCACACCATTCACATCATATTGATAACCTTCAAATGAATGAAGATCTATAAAGATGCTATTGATATCTACCACTAAAAGACTGTCATTCTCAGCCTCCATAGACCAAAGCAATTGATTGGCCTGAGTAGCTCCTCCAATACCTTGCAAACCTATAGCAGTACCCAAAACAAAAATATTACTGTTTCCTGCCATTGTACTTACAGTGTCACGCACATGTGCTTCATCGCTAGGACGGAATGGTGCTGGGATTTTGAAATCGTGAAAAAACAGGTCCACAGCTATAATGATATCCGGGGTCAACCTAGGAATTCTGTCTTCAATATAGTCTTTAAAATAGGTCGATTTAGCTCCGTCTTTAGCCTTTCTCACAACCTGAGATGAAGAAAGCCCAGCTTGTTCAGCCACATACTTACCCGGAGAAGGCGCAGAATGGTCCGCAGATACGGAAGCACCAATCACAAGCATGTCAGTAAATAAGGTAGAATTGTTTGCCCACACAGTGTTGTGAACAAATACAGTTAGGAATAGAGCCATCATTAGCCGCATAGATCCTCCTTGGATTTTAGTCCTAATAGGATTCCCCATAGTTAACGAAATGACAAAGGAAAATAGACCTCCGGCTCAATGTGTTGATTCTAAAGGCAGCAAATGGCTGGACATGGCGTTGAACGGAGCTGGATTTCAAAATTGGACTCCTCTGCCATACAAAAAAAGGGAGCAAAAGCTCCCTATCTTCCTAAGATGAATATCTTAAGTTAAGCAGAACGACGAAAATAAACTTTATCTTTAGCGGTAAAGTTCTTCTTCATCTTTTTGTACTTACGCTCATCTTGGGTAAAAGCCGACTTGAAAGTACGGTTGTAGCGTGTGAATTGCTTGTCCAACCATGCATAGTAAGTCTTGTAAAGGTGATTAGAGATAAACTTATTGAAGAAAGCTTTTGGAGTCTTTGGAGTGACCCAGTACTTTTTTGAGAATTTCTCAACTTCATTGTTCATCATCGTGTACCAAGTAGTAGCCTCTTTTTTATGAAGAAAGTTACCAAAGAAAAGGGGCTTAGTCCCTACTTTAAAACCCACTTCGTAACCGTTTCCGGCAGATTTTAAATAGGACTTATACTTATGTTTACCGTGCTTGTAAGTTTTAGTTTTCATTATCTCTCCTTTATAAGCACTTCACACTTCGGCACATTACGAGATGGCATAAACCCCATTTATACAATTAATTTTGTTAACTAATAGAACTAGACAAAGGCACCTCATATAAAGTGCTAACAGTAAGAGTCACAGTCTCATTGTACTTTCACTTCCCAAATTGATCCGAAAAAACTTTAAGAGTTAACAATTTCTTTGTAGCACAATTGCAACGCCTTATACTGCTCATCTGTAAGAGGCTGTGCACTGTATTGGCCGGAAATATAGAGCTGACTGAACCTCTGAAGCTCAGCATTACCAGTACGCTCCTCCGCCCTCTCAAGGAAAGTTCTCGGCCCCTCAGAAGCTGGACGAGTGACACCTTGACGACTCAGCCAACCTTCTAACTTTACAAAGAGCTGCTGCTCTTTAGAGATACGCCCCTCTTTTTGTTGCGAGCGATATCTACGATAGAAGAAAAATCCAATCAATACCAAAACCGAAACCAATCCCAGCAATTGTGAATTCAAAAAACCTAGACCCATTTTTCTAAGTAGATCTCTCTGACCCTCTTGGTTGTATTTCAATAAAAACTCATTCCACTGAATGGCCGCGAACTCCCCGTAGAGCACTATTTGTCCAAAATACTTTTGAAACCAACTGGAGTTGTAAATTTGCTGAGCTTGATTGGAATCTATACCCGCTTGCACAACGTCTTCCGGCAAATCATGATAGACTTGTCCACCTAACTCCAATCGCAATGGCGCAACCACACCCGTAGGATCCATTCTTAACCAGCGCTCCGTTTTACTATCGAAAACTTCCACCCACGAATGAGCATCAGCACCGGTCAATGTAATATAATCGGGCAAAAGAGCGTTAGGTTTTCCGCCTTGAAAGCCTATTACAAGACGACTGGGAATACCTGCCACTCGCATCAAGTAGGCAAAACTTGCAGCAAAATGCTCACAGAATCCTACCTTTTTTTCAAACAAAAACTCATCCACACTCTCAGTTTTCAGTGCTCCAGGCTCTAAGGTGTATCTAAAATTACGGCGATAATAGCTCATAATTCGACGGCCAATTTCATTTACGTCCGTGGCGTCTCCTTTTAAACTATTCACTAATTCCAAGACTTGAGGGGAAGCCTCCCTCACTCCCCCTAAATATCTATCTTTATCATAAAGTGGTCCCCAAGACTGAGGAGTTCTAAATGACCTGGCAGTATATAAAACTCTCTGCTGAGTGGACTTCGTTAATCTAAAAACACTCCCCTCAGCAATTCGAGCCTGCCTTTGTTTTCTGGATTCAGAAAACTCTACGTTGGCAGGCACATCCAATGCAAATAGCCACTTTCCAAATTGAGGTTCAAGAGTGATCTCTTGCTCTACAACAGCATCTGGATTGTACTTGGTTTGCGGAACATTCCATTCTCTTTTTGCCGCCGAAGACTTATACCAAGCCATCCCTTTATTTAGATCGAGTATTCCACCCTTCCAGTAGAGACTCGGCCCACCTGGTATTTCTTTTGTCATTTTCACCCTAAAAGCCACTTCTTTGGAAACTACGAGCTTCCCCACCTCTCCTGGCCTCAAAGAATCGTTAAAGCCTTTACCACCTTCGGTAGGATTATTGAGCGAAAAGAATCCCATATTGAATCGGGGAAATACTAAAAACAACAGCACTAATAAAGGGGCTGTTTGCAGAGTCAGGCGCAAGCCATTTCTCAACAATGTCCAGGTATCAAATTTTACATCTTTCCCTTTATGAAGCTGAAAAAGTAAAGCGGTGACGGCCACCAAATTGAAAACGGCAAATAAAGTCATGGAAAGTGTTTGTGACACTAAGAACTTTATCATAAGGAGAAGGAAATTCAGAAAAATTAAAACCATTGCATCTCGATAACTCACATTATCAATCAACTTCAATGCGACCGAGCAGACCAAAAGCGCACTGGCTGCCTCAACACCAACCACTCGCCCGTACTTGTTAATTACAAATCCAAAAATACCAGCAATAAGTAATGTTTTTAAAAGTTTTCCAGGCAAAGGCACCTTTTGATATTCGTAGGCAACTCGCCAAACGATACAGGGTATAGTTACAAACAATACAATCATCGGATGATCAAAAATGTGAGGTACAAAGTTTAGCCCTGCCAAACCTGTAATAACTAGATTAAAAGATCTACCCGGATCACTAGGCAACGGAGCCCCCATCGAATTCAGCTAGGGCTTTTAAACAAACATTTCTTTGATGCAAACCCATACCTGGGGGAATGGATTTTTGAGCGAGCTGAAATGAATAGGCAACTTTCTTCTGCTCGCATATATGTACCCATAGGGACATTTGTCTCAGCCTTTCAAGCAACATTCCATTGGTTTGTTCCAAACTAATTTGATAACTACTACGATCTCCATCTGTAAACTCTTTTACTAAAAGCGGTCGCCCTCGCGCGTAAGCCTTCCAGTCAATATGACGTTGGGAATGTCCTGGTTGATATTTGATATGTTGGGAATAGTCATCTCCCGTATTTCCAAGATCGACTTGAAAGGCCTCCCCTATCATCTGAGCCTCCGGCAGTTCCCTGCGCCCCATTGGCTTTGGATATACATCATAATAGATTTCTATAGGAAACACTCTCCACGCGTAAAAAAGGCCAAATGGAAAAACAGTAGATACGTGCATTTTAAAAAGCTTTTTCTTCCCTCGATCCTGGGCCTGAATACCAAAACGTATTGGCGTAAGCGTCTTCGCACTTATCTTATCCGCAATAAACTTATGTTCGTGATTTTCCTCCATCAATCGAATTTGCAACTGATGGTGATCTTCCTTGTTTCGACTTTTTAACCATAAAACAGAGGAACCCAAGCTGTCTTCCTCTACTAGTGGTATTTGCAACTTTTCAAACTCAATCCCTCTGAGATTGGAGTTGGTTTGAACCATACCAATTACAAATAGAGCCACAAGAAAGAAACATAGAAGGTAAACCAAGTTATTGGAATAAATAGTCCCAGCAACGAGAGTTACAATAACGCCAAACCCATACATTAGACCGAATCGATTGGGGATAATATAAATGCGCTCCTTCATTTTACTGGAACGCTTTGTATAATTTCTCTGGCTAGTTCAAATCCACTTGTCTGAGAATGGCCGTTGTCTGCTTTCAATCGATGATTAAGAACTGACACAGTGACCGCCTGCAGATCTTCAGGAATGACAAAGTCCCGCCCCTCAATGAGTGCCCACGCCTTAGACACACGATGCAAATCCTTCGCAGCGCGAGGAGAAACTCCATTGGCAACAGTTCGCGCCTTCTCAATTACGTCTTGCAAATAGTCCAATATGCCGTCAGACATATGAACCTGCTCCACTTTGTTAAACCAATTCTTTAAGTCCTCCGGACTCATAAGAGGCTTTAAGTCTTCAATCATATGGCTTCTTTGGTCTCCAGTTAGAATCCGTCTTTCTGCTTCCCGACTGGGTAATCCCAATTCAATTCTCATGAGGAATCGATCGATCTGTGATTCTGGTAATGGAAAAGTTCCAATATTTTCTTGCGGATTTTGCGTTGCCACCAAAAAGAAAGGCTCAGGCAAGGTATAGAGCTGTCCATCCATTGAAACCGATCCCTCCTCCATGGCCTGCAAACAAGCACTTTGTGTTTTAGGCGTGGCTCGATTCACCTCATCCGCCAAAATAAAATTAGCGAAAATTGGCCCTTTGTGGAATTCAAACTCTCTCGTCTGCTGATTGAAGACGGTGGTCCCTAAAATATCAGCCGGCAATAGATCATTTGTGAATTGAATTCTCTGTGATTCAAGTCCTAGCAGTTTAGCTAAAGTTTTAACTAAAGTGGTTTTACCCATACCAGGCCTGTCTTCGATGAGGAGGTGCCCTTGAGAAAGAAGACAAGCTAAACACAGCTGTATTTCCCGCTCTTTATCTAAGATTACCTGGTTCCCGGCCTGCAATACCTGTTGTAATTTTTTGTCTTTTTCTATGTTATCTTTCTTGAGTAAATCCACGGCGCTCACACACTAACCCTTCAAGCTATATGTTGCTTTACATATCGGATATTTTGAACCTTCGTTCAATGGGACGAAGGCCTAGCCGATGGGCGCTGATTCTCTAAGTTACTTACATTGAAACAAGACTAAGTGATCAATGAAGCAGATCGACGAAGAAAGGAGTTTCCCCTGTGGCTTCTTCGTATTTACGCACTTGTTCTTTGTGAAATTGCGAGTTTTTAATTGGCTCAAATTTTTGCTTGAGCAAGTCGATCATCTCCTCAGAGACGGAGTTATAAATAATATTTTCTGTGACTACGAAATTAAAACTTGGAGGTCTTCCAATGGACTCCCATAAATCCTTCTCTGCATCGATAGCAGCAAACCCTTCTTCGGTGATATTTTGATTGCGATTGTTATCTGGCCACGCGAAACCCCAGCCTTCAATGCCACCCACGCGAACCCATTCATAATAAACATGTCCGGGCCCACCGACCTTATTCATACACTCTCTTAACTTTTGATCGGCCTCCAGTCGCTTTGCAAACTGACCACCGATCCAATGGTAAATATCGTGCTCATAGCAACAATAACCCCAATGCCCTTCCGGCGAGGAGGTGCACATATCCGTTTCAAATTGCTGAATATCATTCAAGTTCCACTCGGTGGCATGAACTGAAATAGCAAAAGACAAAGATAATAATAACTTCAAAAACATATCAACTCCTCTTTAAAAGCCACCCGTTATACGGACAAAAAAGACCCCTTGGCAAGCACCTCGCTGTCACTGCATAGCAATTCGTGCGGCTCCCAATACCACCATATGTTCATTCAATTGAGCCACCTCTAATTGTGGCACCAAATCGTGGCCTGATCGTCTACGAGCCAACAATTGCTCCAGCCTCACCTCAGTGGCCTTTAGCCAATAGTGATGACTCGCAGAGAATCCCCCCGCGAAAACCACTTTTTCGGGAGCAAAGAGCACAACGAAACTGGCAATGGCTTGAGCCATCATCTCAGAATATTCAGTAAAAGCATTGAGTGCTGCCGTCTCTCCTGCTTCCGCACGGCGCATGACCTCCTGCCCTTTTACATAATCTTCCCCAATGGACTTTGCATATCGTGTGCAAAACCCCACACCAGAAAGATAGGCTTCGGCACAGCCGTAGTTTCCACAGCCACACAAAGCTGTTTTATCAGAACAATTCAAAATTATATGACCACCTTCAGGATGAAGATGTCTCCCCGCTCTTACCAGCTGACCATTGGCTATGACACCAACCCCTAAACCTGTTCCCAATGTGAGCATCAGTAGATTGTCAGTGCCTTTCCCTTCGCCTACCCAGTGATTGGAGAGCACTGCGGCGGCTGCATCATTTTCTAACTGTACGGGCAGTTTTAAACCATCGGAAAGAATTTGTGCGATGGGTACCACTCCCCAACTTTTTCCAACTGTCACTAAATTGGTAGGATCCAAAAGCTCACCCCGACCCGGATCCAAAGGACCAGCTGATGCCATAGCTACTTTTTGAATTTGCGGATATTTTTGTAATATTGGCTGTGCCAACTGAATCAACTGATCCAATACAACGTTCATTCCCTGATCTTTTTTTACTAATTCTTTTTGAAGATCTAAAATGTTTCCGCGGCCATCTATGGCCGCGGCAATCATCTTTGTGCCTCCTAAATCATAGGCAAGCACCACCTCATTCGAGGTGTCAGTCATTATGTAAATCTCTTAGAGCTTGATAGCTGGTGATAAAAGCAGCGTAACTCCAAGTCAAATCTCTAGCGGAAAGCATGTAACCGCTGTCACGATCAAACTGCTCCCAGAGATTTCCACTTGAATTGGTGTGTTTGCGAACTCTTTTAAAATATTTAATGGCTTCGGCATGGAGTTCAGACAAAATCATTCTAAACTCTGAATCCGAGCTAGTAATCACTCGGCTTGGCACCTTTGCCTTTTGACCCATAAGAGCCTGATAGAAAGTATAATTTTTTGGTGAAATAGATATTTGCCCTTTTTCTTGAATCACTTTAGCTAACTTTAAATGATGTTCCGCAATGGCCAAAGTGGTTAGGAACCACGGATTTCCTCCAAAGTACACATCCTCCGGATATCTACCAAAACTTACACCCACACCCTGAGCTTCATAGTTACGGTTGATCCGGTAGATGCTAGCAAAACTTTCTTTCAAGTGGAAAATGGTAGATAGCAACATATTATCATCTAATGATTTAGAGTGATGACTTCCCTGCGTGTGCAAGAATGCTAAAATCGTTGCCGTATCCAATCCAGAATCTTTGTACCAAAGGCCTTCCACGCGATCGATATTTTCAACGATATAAGGGCGATTGGTATTGTAGTGATGGAGAATCACTTGGTCTAAACCATGAGCTTGATTACGATAGTACTGAGCCGCACCACCATCTCCCAGAATTTGAGCAAGATCTGCTCCTTCCAAAAGTGCCTGTCGCTGAACCATTTTCGTATAAAAGTGCTGACCTTTTACCTCTTCCCATAAATCAAAAGAAGGAACCCGCCAGTTGTGAGCCACATATTCAAGATCTTTTTTGATCACACCCAATGCTGGAATGGAACCAGAATAAAGCCTTTGTCTCACATACTCAGAACGACCTTGCTCCATAAGCTGTCTCGCCCATCGAGTTAAAGTCAAAGCCCGCAATGCAGGTCCATCATTTTGAGGTCGTCCCCAAGGACCATCATAGGGTCGCCCATCCACATAATATTTAGGTTCACCCAATCCGACGGGTGAAAAAAGATTTTGGTTGAGTTCGGTTTTTTCAACAAACCGATAAAGAGTTTCCCCTCGATTCGCAGGCACATTGGATCCCCGGTCCAAAACCACCTGCATCACTAATGCTGCATCTCGAACCCAATGAAACCAATAATCTGGCTCTTCCCGAGATGGAGAAGCGATCACAGTACCTGGATGTGTACCCTCCGGACCGATATTGTTAAACAGTTTCTCTATGGAAACTTGGTTTTGTCGTTCCAACCAGTTGCTAAATTGATCAGCAAAAGTAACTGAAGTAAAACAAAACGCCATAACGAATGAAAAAAGACTTCGCAACATGATACCCCCTGTGCCATACATGTGGGCTCTAACTTAACCCTAATATCACAATGAGGACAATAATGACTTTAGGCACCATAGATTATTTGATCATCTTCACCTATTTGATTTTCACTTTGGGTCTCGGCTTGTGGTTTGCGAAGAAAGAAGATAGTGGCGGTGCTGACTTTTTTGTGGCCGGCCGATCACTGGGCTGGTTTGCCGTGGGAGCCTCTTTATTTGCCTCCAACATTTCGAGCGAACATATCATCGGACTCGCAACAGATGGCTTTCGAACTGGCCTCGCCGTTGGGAACTATGAATGGGGCGCATGTATTATACTAATTATTTTAGGGGCTGTTTTTGTCCCCTTCTATGTTGGGTCTGCCATACGAACCATGCCGGAGTTTCTTGAACGCCGGTATGGCAAAGGGGCCAAATTTTACCTATCTATTATTACAATAGTAGCAAACGTGTTAGTTCGCATTAGCGTGGCACTCTTTGCTGCAGGCTTAGTCATCGAAAAAATCTTTAGCGTAAATATGTGGGTCGGAATTGTTTTACTCTCCATAGTCACTTTGGTTTATACAGCCTACGGCGGTTTAAAAGCCGTGGTTTACACCGATTCCTTGCAGGCCGTGATCCTGTTAGTTGGTACAATGATTCTCTCTTACACGGCTCTTTCTCAAGTCGGAGGATGGGAGGTATTAACCAGTCAAGTCAGCGCTATGGATCTAGATATGGTAAGGCCAATGGATGATCCCGAAATGCCTTGGCTGGGACTCGTACTAGGAGTTCCTGTTCTGGGGATATGGTATTGGTGTACCGATCAGGTGATTGTACAAAGAGTACTTGGAGCAAAAAGCATTCATGATGCTCGAATGGGGTGTTTATTTGCCTCCGTTTTAAAAATTCTTCCTGTTTTCTTTTTTGTATTACCGGGTCTTTGTGGACGAATCCTATTTCCTGAAGCAGACGCTGCGGATATCTTCCCTACATTAGTTCAAAATCTATTGCCGGTAGGCCTTAAAGGATTACTCGCAGCCGCATTGATTGCTGCTCTAATGAGCTCTATAGATTCCACACTGAACTCTACCGGAACGCTGGTTTCTTTGGATATCTACAAACACTTAAAACCAAATGCTTCCGACAAGTCTCTTTTGGCCGTTGGCCGAAACACCACAATGATTGTTATGGTTTTTGGAATATTGTGGGTGATGGTCGTTATGCGAGCTGAAAGTTTGTTCCAATATCTCCAACAAGTTCAAGCAGCACTTAGCCCCGCTATCGCGGCTAGCTTTCTAATAGGTGTTTTTTGGAAACGCGCTAACCACGCTGGGGCCTTATCGGCTCTCATAGGCGGGCTCGTAATTGGCGTCTTGTTCCTCATTCTGGACCCCTTCGGATCCTTCCTTATTGGTGCCGGTGTGAACTTCGCCATTTCCATTGCGATCCTCGTTATAGTATCGCTTATGACAGAAGCTCCTGATCCTGAAAAAATTAAGTCACTCACTTGGTCACAGGCTAGCCAAGTAATAAATGGCGAAGTTACCGCCAACCAGCAGGTGGCTTTTAGGCTTATGAGCGCTGGCTTGATAGCCGTAATGGTTTTTCTCTGGTGGAGTTTTTCATAATTGACCCTCATCAAGGCTTCTCTTAGTTGAGAGGCCTTGAATGATTGGACAACATACACTAAATCCACTAGGAATAGTGATTCATCCAAATTGTAAAGGAAAAATATGAGTCAATACCGAAGTAAACCTACGGACACCGCGGGTATGCCTCCTGGCGTACCTTTTATAGTTGGAAACGAAGCTGCAGAGAGATTTAGCTATTACGGTATGCGTACTATTTTGGTCGTATTCATGACTAAATATCTTATGACAGCATCAGGAGCTGACGACCACATGACTCCGGAGGAGGCAAAAACTTGGTACCATACCTGGTCTACAGCCGTCTATTTCACTCCCATTTTTGGAGCCCTAATTGCTGATTGGTTTTTAGGAAAATACAAAACCATCATAACTTTATCTATTGTTTACTGCCTTGGCCATATTGCCTTGGCCATGGATGAAACCAGAACCGGCTTGGCTGTTGGACTTACTTTGATAGCCATTGGCTCCGGAGGAATCAAGCCCTGCGTATCTGCTCATGTGGGTGATCAGTTTGGGCCTAAAAACAAAGACCTCATAAGTAAAGTATTTAGTTGGTTCTACTTTTCTATCAACTTGGGATCGGTTGTCTCCACCATCCTGACCCCCTGGCTGCTTGATGCCTATGGCCCCAGTGTGGCGTTTGGTGTTCCTGGTGCACTGATGATTATAGCCACCATAGTATTTTGGATGGGCAGAAACTCTTTTATTCATATACCCGCTGGTGGAAAAGAATTTATCAAACAAAGTTTTAGTGGTGAAGGTCTGCAGGCCATTCTTAAATTGCTTATCATCTACGCCTTTGTCGCGTTTTTTTGGGCCCTCTACGATCAAACAGGAAGTGCATGGGTTCTACAGGCTCAGCAAATGGACAGAATGTTTATGGGCTACGAAATTTTACCCTCACAACTTCAGGCCGTGAACCCATTTCTGATTTTAGTATTTATCCCTCTATTTTACGGCTATCTCTATCCAGCTATAGACAAACATGTGTTTAAACTCAATCCACTGCGAAAAATCGGTATAGGCTTATTTGTAACGGGCTTTGCGTTTGTTGTAACCTCTTATACAGAGATGCTTATCGAAGCGGGCCAAACTCCGAGCTTTTGGTGGCAGATTTTAGGCTATATCATCATCACTGCCGGAGAAGTGATGGTTTCCATTACCGCACTAGAATTTTCTTACACCCAAGCCCCCCACACAATGAAATCCATAATTATGGCCATCTTCCTATGCTCAGTAAGTATGGGTAATGCCTTCACAGCGGCCGTCAACTTTTTCATTCAAAATGAAGATGGAAGTGTCGCCCTTCAGGGCTCCAGCTACTATTGGTTTTTTACTGTGGTCATGTTTGTTGTGGCTATACTCTATGTTTTTGTCTCCCGCTTCTACCAAGAAAAATCTTATATTCATGGAGAATCGGTTCTCGCAGAAGAGGGATCTCCAAGCTAAACGGCGGGCAGATTCCGTTGATTCATCCAGAATATCAATCCATATAAAACGTCGTCGCTTCAGAGATCAGTTACGCGAAGCGACGGCTGATGCACTTACCGCTGAAGTGACTATTATGTCACTACTATGAGGAGATCAAAATATGTTTAAAACAGGGTTAAAATTCGTATTGGTGCTAGGACTAGGTTTTCTACTAGCAGGTTGTGGCGTTCAATCAATACCGATGGCCAAAAATGAAGTGGAAGCGAAGCTGGCGGAAATATCTAACCAGTATAAAAGAAGAGCTGACCTCATCCCAAATTTAGTTAAAGTGGTAAAAGGCTATGCTGAGCAAGAAAAAGAAGTCCTTATTGGAGTGACGGAAGCACGAGCCAAAGCCACACAATCTACCATTGATCCTTCAAAGGTGACCCCTCAACAGCTACAACAATTCCAACAAGCCCAAGGAGGCCTAAGCCAGGCACTCGGTCGATTGATGGTGGTTGTTGAGAAATATCCAAACTTAAAATCGGATCAAAACTTTAGGGACCTACAGGCCCAATTAGAAGGTACGGAAAACCGAATCACCGTAGCCAGAAACCGATATATTGAAACCATTAAGAACTTTAATAACTTAGTAACGGTTTTTCCAACCAGCCTCACCAACAGTTTGTTTTTTAAACATGAAAAAATGCCGCAATGGGAGGCTGATGCCGGCCAAGCCCCAGCGGAAGCACCGAAAGTGGAATTTTGATCTTTTCTAATCGTCTATTTTTAATCACGATCGTTCTTTTCTCTATCTCCGCATTTGCGGATTTTACGGTGCCTCGATTACGAGGACCCGTGAATGATTACGCTTCTGTTGTTCCCCGCCGTTCCGAAATAGAGTTGCAAAATGTCCTTTCTAAAATCAATCAGTCCGGCAAAGCGCAGCTTGCGATACTAACAGTAAAATCCCTTGGCAATGAATCCATCGAAGAAGCCTCAATAAAGGTGGTTGACCAATGGAAACTTGGAGACAAACAAGAAGATAATGGCGTTTTAATTCTGTTATCTACTGAAGATCGAAAAGTTAGAATAGAAGTAGGACAAGGCTTAGAGGGTGTTATCCCTGACGTGGTGGCTAAACGAATCATCGAAGATAATATGATACCGCTATTTCGTTCCGGTGACATCGCTAGTGGGTTATTTGTCGGCACTTACTTAGTGACTAAAAATATAGATAGCCAACTGGCCGAGTCCTTAGCTTCTTCTAAAACATCTTTTAAAAAGAAACGTAAAAAGGCCAGTTTATTAGACTTCATATTCGGTATCATATTTATTCTTATAATTGCTGGGTCACGGTCCGGAATTTTCTTTGCATTGCCTTTTCTAGGTGGGGGTCGTCGCTATCGCGGAGGCGGTGGCTTCGGCGGCGGCTTCGGTGGCGGTGGTTTCGGTGGCGGTGGTTTCGGTGGTGGCGGCGGCGGTTTTTCGGGCGGTGGCGCATCAGGAGGATGGTAATGAAAAACGATAGTTTCAGACCAAAATGGTCAGAAAACTGGTTAACAGATCCTCAACTAGACCAAATCAGTGAAGCTGTAAAGATAGCGGAATCTACAACTTCAGCAGAAATTGTTCCTATACTGGTTCGCGGTTCGTCAACCACTGGCCATGTTCCATTGCTTTTAGCTGCTCTACAACTGGTGATTATTTCCAGCTTGGGTTTGGATTTTTTTGAATATCTCATATTTGAAAACCTTTACTTCAATCTCTTTCTGGTATTTATAGCACTACTATTTTTTACGGGCATACTTTCTAAATCCGACTGGATATGTCGACTTTTGACTCCAGCAGAAGATCAAAGAAAACAGGTGGAACTCAGGGCTACATTGGAGTTCTATAACTGCGAAACCCATACCACTCGCCACAATACAGGAATTATGATTTTTGTTTCTCTCTTAGAGCGTCAAGTGGTCGTGCTCGCTGATCATGCGATCAGCAAAATCAATCCCCCTGAAACTTGGCAAAATATTGTCAACGACATAGTAAAAAGCATTAAGCAAAAGGATCTGGCGGCAGGAATTGTAGCCGGCATTGAAGACTGTGGAAAAATACTAGATAAAGATTTCCCCATTGAAGAAGACGATACAAATGAACTCTCCAACCAGATTTTAATTCGTGACTGATCTCAGAAAAAGCAAAAGGCCTATATGAATCTTTTTAAACTCTTACTCCCAACTGTATTCCTCTGCACATCCCTTACAAGCTTCAGCAACAGTACAATGTTTAAACAAAATGCGAGAGCCTTGAAGGATTTGACATCTTTTTTTGAAAGCCGACCGCAGATGTTTGAATCCAGCGGCAAGGCAACAGTAATGAAGTATGTTAAAGACTATAAACCTTCAGAGCCTTTCGTGGTGATTTTGAAAGAGAAAAATGTTGTAGGAAAAACGGCATTTGGAAACAACATTCAAGGTGGAGAAGTGTATTTAGTGAATCCCAATAAAACCACGGGCCTCTTTTTTAAAGATGCACAACACATCATTTTAGAAGAGCCTGCTTGGACGCTATTCATTCAAGACAACCGACCATTACCAGAGTCCGATGTGAAAAAAATCAAGGACCTAATGGACTGGTGATTCCTCAAACATTTGTTAAATTTTAACCCGATTCACCTCGCCATCTTACTGTAATCACGACGCCTTTGCAGATTAGACAAAATGAACTTGGTTTAAATGTAACAGTTCTGTAAACAATTCAAGGGGAGTCCCACCCGTCTAAAATTAGAGTATAGTTAGCTCATGAATTGGAAAAATATCTGGGTAGCCCCCGCCGCATTGATAGTTTGTACGGAGCTTCATGCTCAACAATTGTGTCATCAATTATTCCAGTCCAGTTTTACAGATGGTCGATCGTGGAATACATGGGTGTCTAAAACTCCGGACGCACAGGGGTATTATCATTCTTTCAGCCAATGGGTACCTGAAAGTGTCTACTCTAATACTGGAAAAAACCTTTCTGATTACATCTCGATCTATCATCGCACTAGTAAAAACAATAAGACCTGGGAAGATAAAGGTCCTCTCAAAATTATTGGTCTTCCAAAATCTAAAAGCAAAGGCTTAATTGGCTCCGGCCATGTGGTAGTAAATAATGGTGAATCATTTCTTTTCTATTCTTATCAAAGCAATAAAAAGGATAAAAAGCCATCTATTGTAATTGCCAAATCGGTAGATGGTATCCACTTCGAATATTTGGGTGAGGCATTAAATACTAACACAATTCTTAAGCACCCATTTTATCAGATGAAGAATCGCAACATAAATGGCCATCCCATCTTATCTGAGATCAAAGATCCCTTTGTTTACAGAGGGAGTGATGGCAAATGGAATATGATATTTTCTGCTACATCATTTAACCCCGAGGGTTATCCAACAAGTGCTATTGGATTTGCGACTTCATCCAATTTAAAAAAATGGAACGTTGAGAATCCATTGATCATTTCCCAGGATCCCCGATCTGAATTCGAGTTGCCACAGATTATTAATAACAATGGTACCACCATTTTAAAGGTCGCCGAAAAATTTGAAGGTGAATCCAGAATCCGTCTCTGGGCACAAAGACCACAAGACCTCTATTTTAGAGAGCTCGAAGTGGATATGAATACCATTAGCCAGGCTCAATACGGGTTCAAATTGCACAATACGGAATCAGGCTCTATCGAAGTGAGTTTTTACAACCCCATTTTAATGAGCACCACAACTCGACGAGTGCCATTGAAACTCGATTTGGAAAACTTAACAGCCTCAGTAGATTTTTGACTTTCAAGTTACAGACATCAATCAACTCAATTTTAATCACCCACCTACACTCTTAAATTATGGAAGGAAATGGATTTTAAGATCAAACAAGGATGAATTAATTGAACAGCACCTAAGCTCCTTCGATTATGAATCGCTTTCATAAACCTTTGTTATTATTTAAAGATGTTACATCCTATCGCCCCTCCCCTTTAATCCTTCGCTCTATCGTGTAGGATTATCTTATAAATTTCACAATATTTTCATTGAGGAGCCCAGTCATCGGCATCGACAAACAACTGAACAAAACCGTATTTTTCTCGTCTTCCACACTCATCTTTATTGTCACACTCATGGGAGTGATTAACCCTGATGGAGCTAAAGTATTTTTTAGCTTGATCCAGAAGTGGTTAATAACAAATACCAGCTGGATCTATGTCACAACGGTTGGAACTATGCTTTTTTTCTCAGTTTGGCTAATGGTATCTAGAATGGGTGATATCCGATTAGGGCCAGATCATTCTACGCCCGATTACACAAATACCAGTTGGTTCGCCATGCTGTTTTCAGCGGGAATGGGAATTGGGCTTTTGTTTTTCGGCGTTGCTGAACCTATAATGCACTTTGCAAGTCCTCCTATTGGCGAAGGCTCAACCGTTGCCAGTGCAAAAGAAGCATTAGAGATCACCTTTTTCCATTGGGGCTTGCATGCTTGGGCCATTTATTCAGTTATGGCTGTAATATTAGCTTACTTTGCCTATAGAAAAGACCTACCCCTTCTCCCTCGATCCGCTTTCTATCCACTCATCGGTAAACGTATCCACGGACCCATTGGAGATGCCATAGACACCTTTGCTGTGCTTGGAACCATGTTTGGTGTAGCCACATCACTTGGGTTTGGTGTGTCCCAAGTGAATGCTGGATTGGATTATCTTTATGGAATTGGTCAGACCACTGGAATTCAGGTTATACTTATTGCGATTATTACCCTATTCGCTACAGTTTCAGTGGTTCTCGGACTGGATGGTGGAATTAAAAAGCTTTCCAACGTAAATATGATTTTAGCCGTCGTTTTACTTGGCTTCGTATTGCTCGCCGGGGACACCGTGTTTTTGTTAAAATCTTATGTGCAAAACACTGGGACCTATCTTTCCGACATTGTTTACAAAACTTTTAACCTCTACGCCTACGAGAAAAAGGAAGATTGGATTGGTGGATGGACACTTCTCTATTGGGGATGGTGGGTATCATGGGCCCCGTTTGTGGGAATGTTCATTGCTCGCATTTCGAGAGGAAGAACGATTCGTGAATTCATTTTAGGGGTACTGTTTGTTCCCACTGGATTTACATTTCTCTGGATGACTGTGTTTGGAAATTCGGCCATTGACTTGGTTTTAAATTCTGGCAAAGAAGGTCTAGCAGAAGCCATATCTGGAAATGTGCCAGTCGCATTGTTTCGATTTCTGGAATTTTTCCCTATGTCCTCCTTTATATCTATTGTTGCTGTCCTCTTGATCGTGACCTTCTTTGTGAGCTCTTCCGATTCAGGATCGCTGGTCATTGATACGCTCACCTCTGGTGGCGCCAAAGAACCTCCAGTGTGGCAAAGGATTTACTGGGCCGTGATGGAAGGCTTGGTCGCCGCTGCGCTTTTATTAGCTGGTGGTTTGGACGCACTTCAAACCATGACAATTGCGTCTGCGTTTCCAATGATGATCCTCATTTTGATTGCTTGTTACGCTTTTGTGAAATCGCTGAGAGAGGACTATTTACTCCTAGATGCCGTTCAAAACCATCAGACTTCAGTGCAATATGCTCAAGCCTCCACTCCATGGAGAGATCGATTAGCCTCCCTTATTGCTGAACCCACCGACGCAGAGCTAGTTCACTTCCTAAAATCTTCTGTCGAACCCGCACTTCTAGAGCTATCTGAAGAGCTCAAAAAGAAAGGTTTGGAAACTCAATTGGAAAACGACTCAAAAGATAGCGTAGGCCTGACGATTCGCAACAAAGGTGTAGAAAACTTTAAGTACCAAGTTCAAATTCGACAATTCACCTCCCCTAGCTTTTCTATTGGTTCCTCTGATAAATTTTGTCGAGCCGAAGTATTTATTTTTCAAGGTGGACAGCAGTATGATGTTTATGGGTACACTAAAGACCAAGTGATCGCTGACTTCTTGACCCAGTATGAAAAGCACATGCACTATTTGCATATTTCTAATATGGAGCATGAAGATACAGACTAGCTTGTCTGCGAGCTGCTGGAGCACAGAGGAGGCTTTCATTGGAAACATTCATGAATTCTGTTCGGCAGCTCGGTGGAATCTCCTTGTACCTCACAGTTGTTTCAGGCTGTACGCTATTTATTCTAATTTACGGGGTTCGCCGTTTACGATCCCTTCAGAAAAGACGTGTGGATTTCACGCGAAACATGGATGTAACAGAGGCCATCGAAACCGACGCCCTAGACGAAGACGCTGAAAAAATAACACGAAGTCAGGCCACCTCCGGCATCAAAGCTCGATTCGAACTGATAGAAAAAATATATGTACCCGCCATTCTACTGGTAGGTCTTTTTCTCGCTTGCATACCCTTTATTCCCGAAATCCATGCCACCTATATTTCTCTCGTTGCTGGGGTTTTGGCCGTCCTCGTCGGTATTGCTGGTAAACCTATTGTTGAAAATATGATCTCTGGCGTTGCAATTTCAATCTCCCGCCCTCTACGAATTAATGATTTTGTTATTATTGATGACAAGTATGGAACCGTTGAAAATATAACTCTACTCTACACAGTGATAAAAGTTTGGAATTGGCGCCGCTATGTAATTCCAAACCATAAATTGTTACAAAAGGAATTCATTAATTTAAGCCTTCAGGAAGAACAAGAATGGGCCTATGTGGAATTCTATGTAGCTCCTGGAGAGGACATTGATTTAGTAAAAAAGCTTGCCAAGCAAGCCATGCAAGTCAAATATTTAGACTCTATAGAGGATCCATCGTTTTGGGTTATAAATATGGAAAAAGACGCCATCCTTTGTTGGGTTGCCGGTTGGGCAAAAGATCCGGCACAAGCCTGGGCTCTAAGAAGTGCGACTCGTAAGAATCTGTCCATTTCTTTTAGAGAAAATGGAATTTCCCACCAACTGTCTAATTTGAATATCGAAAAACCGCCAACGCCACATAACGTACACCCTTCCTAAGAGAAAGCCTTCATCTCCAACAAAGCTCGCAACGGTCAAAGACTATGATGGCCCATCAATCAAACATTATGTTACACTGATGTTGCGGCTCGACTTTTCTCCCCCCAGTTTATCTCGCTAGAGTTGATTAAGTTTAAATTAGAGGGGGAAACATGAAAGCACTTACGCTTGGCTTTTTAGCCTTATTATTTACAACTGGCGCTTACGCCGACACTTGTTTTTCGCAAAATCGAATTCGTGGGTTTTCCACAGAAGGTAACGATACCATTCTCATCGATGCTGGTAGAAAAGAATACGCATTGGATGTAGGGAATTTCTGCCATGAACTTCCTTTTGCAACACAAATTGCTTTCGATACATTCGGTGGTTCCACTCGCGTGTGCCGGGGTGACCGTGTTCTTATTGTAAGGTTTGGTCACGTACAACAAAGCTGCCATATTCTTGCTATTGAGCAAATTGACTAGTCGAAAATCAATGTGGCGTCAGTGAATGCAAAAACTCACTGACGTCCTTTGTGCGCTTAAATTATAAGCATATTTTCTTTATATCCAAGGAAAGCTCATTGATTCCTCCCAGGACTCGTATATTATCAGGCAAATATTCAATCTGCTAATACCGCCCAAGGAGACTGGAATGGCTCTCGAAGTCGAATTTGAGAAACAAGGTAATTTTCTGTTTAAAAACCGATCCCACATACCGCTTATCTTTGTTTTTGCCGGCTTTGCCTACATTTATGTTTATGGTTTGAACCGCCCTGTTGAAAACATGTATTTGTGGATTGGAATTTGTACCCTCCCCATTCTATTAGGTCAGTACATTCGCGCCTATGCCATTGGCTTTTCTGGAAATAAAACCTCAGGCCGAAACACCTCTGCGGGACAGGTGGCAGAATCCATCAACAAAACGGGCATGTACAGTATGGTCCGCCATCCGCTTTACTTGGGTAACTATTTCATGTGGCTAGGTACATTGATGTTTGTAGGATCCTGGGAATTCGTTGTCATGTGTAGCTTCGGATATTGGTTTTACTATGAACGCATTATGTATGCAGAAGAACAATTCCTTAGGGGTAAATTTGGGAAAGAACAATATGACGAATGGTCAGCAAACACTCCGGCGATCTTTCCTAAATTTAAAAACTTCAAATCATCCCAATACAATGTGTTCGACTGGAAGGACACTCTACGACGTGAGTATCTTGGCCTTTGCGCGAGTTTTTTTGTTATGAGCTTCTATGGGATTTTCTATTTTAGTGTTGAAAATCAGACTCTGACTTGGTCAGAAGAAGTAAAATGGATGTTCTATGGAAACCTTGGTTTTTTCCTTATCGTTCGTCTGCTTTCCAAAAAAACTAAATGGCTGCAGCCGCTGAGACTAGAAGCTTAGGGTTATTTGCGGAAGATATTCTTGATTTAAAAAGGGGTGGAGTTCGCCACTCCCACAGTGAAATTATTACCAAAATAGTTAGCCTTATTTCATTTAGAGCCTTCCCATTCATTTCATTGCCGCGCCGCATCCTAATGATGCTATAACTGCTTCATCCGAAATGGAAAAGGAGTGTGATCGTGTTTTTGAAGTATGTATCGATGACTTTTTTAACAATTCTAACATCTATTAGCTTAGTAGCTAGAGCGGAAGAGCCCAGCCACTCCGAATCCGATGAGCTGACCCGTCTAACTAAAATGCAAAATGTAGGTAGCAAGGTATTAGATGATGCATCAGAAATTGGTGGTCATTGGATAGATACTGCCATCAATAGCTATAATGAATTAGAAGAAACCCCAGAATACAAAAAATCGGTCATCTTGGCACAAATTGCATATTACGAATCACTTATTTTCGATTTGCAGTCGGCTTTCTATTTAGACGAACTCTTAGATATTTCTGAAGGCTGTCCAAATGGCGAAGTCGTTTGTGGTGAACAAGTTACTGAATCTGGAGCTAAAGTTCTTGCCGGAGTGGTAATTTCTGGCTTTACCTACAGCGCCGCCCACTCCACCATTTTACGATCTATAAAACCAATACACAATACCACTGGTTTTTTTCAAAGAGCCCTACGAATCACTCCGATAAATATAGATCGAGTGGCAAGAAATGCCACACAACCATCCCGGAGTTTAACCCCAAGAGACGTAAAAGTTGGAGCTGCCAAGAGCTATGCACAACTAAAAAATTTAGGAATTCACGCCTCCAACACTCTGACAAGCGCTCCCACCAAGTTAGTAAGTGGCCTTTTTAAAGGTATCGGTGGAACCATCTCGTATGTGGTGGGTGTAGGACTACGTGGATCAACTACTTATTTAATCGCCTACAATGGTTACCATGTTTTCTTTGCGGAACCTGAGGAGATCATAGAGAAAATAGAAAGTTTAGAAGGTGCTGTTGAACAGCTTTATCTAGAGTTAGATGCTATAGACAATTAAGATTTTAAGTTTAGAGAAAAGACAAGTTTTGCAATTATCTAGGTTGAATGTTTATTTTAAAAAAGTTGTCTCACTCGTAGGTGCCTCCGCTATATTTTTTGGGATGCAATCGACTTTAGCCGCTGACAACTCCAACATTTGGACCAATGTTCAATCGGCAGAAATTCGAATTGAAAAACATAGAAAAGAGACTCAAACCATTGAGTACATGTCATATGAGTTGGCTTCGGACATTTGCTATCTTTTTGAATTTAAACAAAAACACAATATTCCTCTCGAAGATTACAAATGGTATGACTGGCGCACTTACTGGGATGGACTTCGAACACATTTAAAAATTGTTAACTCTGAAAATGATCCCGATCTCGATAAAGCCCTGATGGCAGTAGATACCCTTAGCATACTCGCTTTAGTAAAAGCTTTTAACCCTAGTGGCTTCGACGCCAAAATGATCGATAACTATAACCGAGTTCAAAGTTACTTTGTGGCTGTGAAGGAATGTAGCCAACGATTGGGGGTAGATGTCTACCCTATTTATCAATCATTATATGCAACATCTGTAACTACTGTGGAAGTCGCGAAACCCATTGTAACTTTGTATGCAATGATTAGTGGTGCCGCTTTTGCCATGCGATGGAATGCCGTTCGAAATTTCATTGCTCGTCACTACCGAAGCATCGCTATCATCTCCATTGGAGCATCCGCCGCCTATTTAACAGTGGAGTACCTCCGTTTTCGAACAATGCAACAAGAACTAGAAAATTACGCCCATTTTGTAGAGGTCATAGAAAATGACTTTGACTCAATTATACTCACCGAAGAAGATCAATGGAATCATCGCCGACAACTATATTTTTCCACGGTACAAAAATTAAAAGAAAAATTAAATACCGAAGTCACTGAAAGCGAAAGTTTTGATCTAGAAAACCTCTTAGGCCCAGAACTGGTAGATCACCTTGAATACATTGAGCAAAACAGAGACCAAATGGAGTTGAAACGAGTTCAACTTTTGAATGAGCTTGGCGGTGCCGCCTATCTAGAATCCAAAATAGTTTTTCTTAAAAGAAAACTTTCTAATGGTGAGCCTATGTCTGCAGAAGAAATGAAGATCATCAAAAATAGTCTTTTTATTGGTGCCATTGAATACTGTCTTTCAATGTCAGCTATATTCCATGCTTCTATAGAAGAGTTAAACCAACACAACGAAATAAACAATATCCCTACGATCTAGTCCAGAACGGCACCTTAATCGGGGAAATCACTAAACAAAGAATCAAAAATGAAACTGGTCCTAGTTGGATCGGTTAAATATTTTTGTGAATCTAGACCTATGCCAATAACCCATTCCCACTAAGAAATGATCCAATAGATAGACCTCCAGGAAGGAGATACTATGGCAATATGGATGTTTGTCTTTGTGGGTTTAATCTCGTGCGTCTCTCTAGCACAAAACAATACCCCTGATTATTACAAGTGTAACAACCCTATCGGAGGGAATTGGCTATTTGGCATTGCTCCAAAAGCTTGTGATGGTGAGCCCTTTGGTGAGGATCGCTATGTTGACCAACACTTTCCCCATACAGTGTTTCAGTTAAATGCCAATGAAAGCGTTGAGAGAAATCGATATATGCAAGAGATGTATAGCTTACTAAAAGGCACATTCTCTGAGTACCTTCGCATGAGAAAAAGCCCTACCGAAGAAGAACTCAACCACTGGGTGGATGCACTTCTTGCTCTGGTCCATCAAGAGAGTTTTTGGAGTCACTATCGCCAGTCAGAATCCTCAGCCCCAGTGAAACACATGCGAGGAGATGTAGGCCACGGCCATGGAATTATGCAAGTGGATGACAGGTGGCATTTCCTCGCAGTTGAAAATGGCCAAGCATGGCATCTCATAGACAACATCACCTATGCGCTGGATATCTTTTATAGCGGCTGGCAAAGAGCTGAGAACGTTTCCTGTGTTAGTAATGGCAATTGGATAGAACGAACCCGAGCCGCCTACTCATCCTACAATGGTGGGTCCAGCAGTATATGTAGATTCAAAGATACTGGACACAAATGGTATCGAAACGATGAAGCCTATTATGAAAAATATGAAGCTCGATCCTGGGAAAGGTATGTTGCCAACCTCAATGGATCCCCAAAAACACCCTACTCATGTCATCTACATCAAAGCCCTTGTGAAGGAGAGCCAGAGACACCACCGGATGAAGCAGATCCCCCGTATGATCTTGCACATATAGCCATCTACGGCAACGGAACTAGCTGTTTAGAAGAAAACGGTAAGAGACAATGTCAGACATCTGGACGGAACAATCTATGCTTCCACGCACTAGTTGAACCTAGCCAATTACTCGAAGTGATAAATGTCTCAGACAGTGAGCCGTCTTCAGAAAATACTACCTACGTAAATATTCAAAACCTGTGTGATGAACTCTTTGAAGACCAAGTTGCACCCATAGACACCTATGTAAAACTAAAGAAAAATATTTATCTTAGAAAATCCCCAGGAGGAGAGGCCATCACAGTTCTAGCCAATGACTCCATTCAGAAAGTTCAAGATCGTATTTGGCCCTATGACTCATCGGCCCCCCTTTACTATGGTTTCACTTACGAAGGGCAATTAGGTTACATGTACGCTGGCGATAAAAACTCCTACAGCGAATGGACCACCCTCACTGATCCACCGGCAGAAGATCCACCCCATCCCGATCCGGAACCAGACTCGCTGTATCAACTGGCAGATAATATCTACTACGAAAAGCTATCCCTTTGTGATCAAGGCAGATGCCAGAGTAGCGATATTTTTGTCTATGGGCCTAAATTAGAAAATTTATGTCGTAGAGTCTCCTGTAAATTAACAACAGACACGTTCAAAATAATCGAACGAAATGATGAACAAGTTCAGGTTCAATTAACAAAAAATAATAAAACAGGATGGTTGTCAAAATCGCTAGTTGTTGAAACATCGCTTTAAAGAGGGAATATTATGCGCGAGAAATACCAATTTTCTATCATCTGGGCCATGGCTTTAGTTGGACTCATCTGGATCTCTCACTTTATGCCCAGCGAATGGGTCGACACACCGACCAAAAGCAAAAAAGAAACTCCAAAATCCTCAGATAAAAAGAAAATCCCACAAGCCCAACGACAACCGGCCTCTAAAATTGGATCGAAAAGCATTCAAGACATATATGATTGCAACTCCCCTTCCGAAAGCTGCCCCTTTCCCTCAAATGATTCAAGACAGTTTGATTGGGAGAAAAATAATGCCACAGCAAAGCTGATTATAGACACGGCTCATGAACTCAATGAAGCCCAAGCAGATCAAATCATTGGTAAGTTTATAAATCATCCTAGCCCGTACTTACAAACAGCAGCCCTTGCCACTCTTAAAAATCAAAAGCCTTCAACCACATACCTACCCTATCTTTACGAACTCATACAAACCACAACCAGCCCAATGGTGGCAGAGAATGCCCTGATAGAGATTCTACGTAACCAAGACTTAAATGGCTGGGATGAAGAGGGCATCATATCGATTAAAAAATCTATACAATATGGACCCAGTAAAACCTCTCTCAGAGTGGCAAAGGTTGTAGGCACATTAAACAATGAGACTCTCAATTCAGAACTTCAAAATTGGATAAAAACTCTTCCGCCACGAAGTAAAAAAAGATGGCTACTAACCCGTCGTCAACATTCCACAAGCGATTCCAACTAATGTTTCACGCAACAACTTCTCGTCGCTCTTTTTCATAGCAATGATCTGAAGTAAATTTAAAATATGAATGTGAGGTGAACGCAAACGGATACTTTCCTCAAGCCAAGGTCTGTAGGCGATCAAACGTTTTTTACCACTTAAGTCGTAGACGAACAGCTTCGCAGCCTCAAACTCCTCTTTAAATTCATCCCGCAATTCCAACGGCAACTTTCCACCATGATAAAGCTCCCAAATATCTAGCTCCACCTTGGAGAGTGTGTAACCCAATGTTTTTACAAAAGAGCTAAAAAAAGTGCTCTTAGCATAAAAAGCTTTCAATGAATTTTTATCTTCCTCTGTAAGGTTCTTCCAGGCGGAGCCCACTCCCCACCAAGTGGGCCAAAGCACTCGGGTCTGAGTCCAACATAACACCCATGGAATGGCCCTTAAACCACTCACATCTGCGCGCGCCGAAGGACGTTTGGCCGGTCGCGAACCGAGCTTAAGAACTTCCAAATATCTATAAGGAGAACCATCTAGCAAGGCACCTAGCTTTTCACTGTCTTCTATTAGCCCTCGATAAGAATTTTCAACTTGTTGCACAAACCGATCTAAAATTTTCGACCGCTCAATACTCCCTCTTCGCATTTTTCTTTTTTGTGACTCGGTAGCCAAATGGACACACTGTGAGTTTAAAATTTCAGGTGTGGCAAAGAGTCTTTGAACCATTTCTCCTTGAATCGTCTGCTTTGGCTTTTCAATGGCAGTATTGGGCCACCAAGACACTTGCTCATTAATACTTCCTCCGCCGCGAGCTACACTACCACCGGAGCCATGAAAAAATACAGGAGTTACACCATAGTCTTTTAAGACTTTTTCAATCCTAAACATGGTTTTTTGAATTAAACGTCGACTAGGAAGTACACCAAATTGTTTTGAAGAGTCCGAATAACCTAACATCACTTCAAATATATTATGCCAATGACGTTCAACCAATTCCCAATGGCCGTCATCTTCAAACCATTCATCAATAATTTTTTTAGAATTTTGAAGAGCTTCTCTACTTTCAAACAAAGGAATAATGGGCAGTTTTTTTGTTTTACAAATGAGCTGAGCCAACCTTGCAGCATTTTCCATGTCCTGGGATTCTTCACAATGGGATATCACCAATCCTCTAGCATAATGGGTAATATCTGCAGAGCCGGCGAGTAGACGCAATTCTTCTAACATCAATCGTATAGTTGATTTTTTGTCTTTGAGAGCTTCCTTAATCTTACTCGCGTCTTCTCGCAATTCGATGGGTAACACTAACCCAGGAAACCCCTCAAAAAGTTGGTGAATAAGCATCACCTCATGATGCTTTTGTATAAAAGCAGGTGCGGAAGCGATATATCTTTTAAAAAGCATGTGCCATTTACGAATTCGAGTTCCGTCACCTTTTTTAACAGAGGTCAGAGGCGCTAATTGCACTAACAATTTTTCCAACTGCACGAGCTTTGAGCTCTTTATGACTCCCGCATCTACCAGCTTATCTACGTCGGCATGTAAGTATTCAAGTTTTAACTCTAGTGTTTCAAGAATTCGCTCTCTAGAAAGGCTTAAACACTCCTTCATCACCTGTCGATTTACGAAAGGATGTCCATCCTTATCTCCACCTACCCAGGTACGAAGATGTATTTCGTAGGAAGGCTTTTCCTCCAAAATAAAATCAAATAAATCTTCTTCAAACACTCTTGAAAATAAATATTCAGCTTCATCTTTAACTGTTGGGGTTTTCACCTTGGATAATGGGTGCAACCATAGCAAACGAATCTGGCTAGAGATTTCACTGCTACGAAAAATAAAATTATTTTGAAGACCTTCTAAAAGAATCTCCACAATCCGCGATAAAGTTTCAATGATCTCCTTAGATCGAGATTCCGTAGGATGTGCCGTAAGCACGAAATTCAGTTTAACTTTTGATTTTAAACCCTGCGGAACTGGTTTCTGCTGCTGGCGCCATGTACGATAGGCCGATTCACAGGCATTCACTAACTCCAACTGAAGTGCAAAAGCATGAGCTAACTTTAACTGATTTTCATTAGATTCCTTCTCCAAATCTTTAAGCATGCGCTTTAAAAAAGTCTTACTCCCGGTGCGAGCTTTTTTTAAACGCTTACGATAGTTTTCGACTTTCCTAAAAAAGTCTATACCCTCACGTTCCTTTATGATTTCACCCAAAACCAAAGTAGATCGACGAACAAGACGACGCAGCTCGCGTGGCAGATGCTCTGGGATGAATCGCTCCCCATTCATAAAAGTGTTTACCACTTCTTTTTGGCGCTTATAGTCTCTTTCTTTGGCTAATTTTGGATTTAACCATTCTATAACCGCCGCGTACCCTAAACTCTCAGGATCATCCATAAGATAGTTTTTTGCCGTATCAATGACTACGAAACCCTGATTCAGCTGAAAACTTAATGTGGGATCCGCCAATTCTTCGGAGGCCACTTTGCGGGCATATTCTTCCGCTGACATCTTATCTTCAAACTTATGTAAATTCCTAAGGCGAGCTCCTGCTCGAATCCGGGTCAATCCGTACTTATCGCAAATATCACGGCGTCCTTGGTAGAGCATTTTGCCAATTCCGCGGCCTCTATATTCCGGATCCACCATGACCTCTGCCCCATATAAAGTTTTACCTTTTTTGGGATTGTGGTTATGGAAAAATCCACCGCTGGTAAAATCCTTCCAATTGTCCTGGGGAGAATAATCATCCCATGGAATAATAAGGCTAAAGGCAACACCCACCACTTTTTCTTCATTATGATCGTAAACAATCAATTGTCCATCAGGAAAATAGGACCGATGAGATTCCAGTTGTTTCTCGTTCCACGGCTTATGAAAAGGATAGACCCGCAAACATAGATCTTTAATCGACTTAAAGTGCTCGGGCCGTGGGTTTAACAGCTCTAAATGATCAAGGGAGTTTGACATGATCCACCACATTGAGCATTTCCTGGGTACTAATACTGTCTCGCAAAGGCAAAACCGTACCGGACTCACGGGCTTCATTGATAAGATCTAAATTAAGATCACCAATAATCATACTTTCTTGGTTAACAGTACCTTCAGCTAAAATACCATCTCTAGAAAACTCGTAGTCACTTGGTGTGTATATCGCGGCGGCTCCGTAGTTTAATGACACTGCTGGAACCATGGGAAGCGAACCCACAGTCGGGCTATGAATCACGTACATTTGATTTTCTATGGCTCTGGCTTGAGCGCAATACCGTACTCTTAGATAACCCTGTCGGTCGTCAGTACAGCTGGGAACCACTAAAATTTGTGCCCCTAATCGTGCCGCTGCCCGTGCAATTTCAGGAAATTCCACATCATAACAAATAGCTACTGCAAACTTACCAAAAGGAGCTTCAAATATGCGAAGTCTATTGCCCGGTTCAATCAACCATTCCTCTTTTTCAAATCGAGTCATATGCAATTTACTTTGGACATCATAGCTGCCGTCAGAAGAATAGACATAGCTTCGATTACGGAGTTGCCCAGTTTCCTCATCCAGTGAGGGTACAGATCCACCTACGATGTAGATGCCAAATTTCTCTGCGAGTTTTGACATCATTTCAACGATGCGACTTTCCTGGCTTGCCAAATTTCGAACTTGCTCTTCTATAGGTCGACCAATGTCCCCCAATGTGAGCAGTTGAATGGAATAGTATTCCGGAAAAGTTAAAAGTTTGACTCTGTAATCCCGTGCCGTTTCCACAAGGGCACTGACTTGTTGCTCAAAATCTTCAAATGATTTAACCGGACGAATATAATATTGGAGTGATGCCACTCTTACACGATTTGTTGCCATACCCTAGAGCGTACTAAATCTCAGGCCATATTCCAAATCATTAACACAGGACGACAGCACATACTTAATCAACAATTAATATGTGCTGATGGAATCACCTTAATAGGCCGTTTAGGTTACAGCTACGGACACTGAATCGCTTCTATCGCCAAAGCGGACGATTGAATGTGGGCCCCTAATTCGCTGGTCATTTCCGGCCCAGCAAAGAACGGAAACTCCTCTGTAGGTTGCCGAAAGGCCTTATCAGCACCATCTCCAAAACTAGATTCTCCGTTTATTACACTTGGACCAGCTGTAAATACGGAAAACATCGTATCGATGACATCTTCAGCAGGTACACGGCCTCCACAACTCTCGGTTTCGCCATAGTTGAGTTCCACTTGCAAGTAGTTGTCGGCATTGAGATCACAGTTTTTCTGAGTGTCTACAATCAATGCATCCAAAGACAAGGTCTCTATCAAATCATGTAGCTCATTTCGACCAGTATTTGTATGCACCCAATCGTTTTTACCATCTTTTCGATCCCAACCTAAAACTCCATAGCGAATCAAAGAACCGTATATTTGCTTTTGCTGAACGGTCTGATTAAAAGTCGAAACCTTATTATAATCAGCCTTAATTGCATCTAATCCCACAGTCATATTCATAACTTCAGGGCGTCCGATTCGATCCACCTGAACCCACTCTTCACTCTCGTTCTGAGTGTATGCTGCCGCAGAGATAGCCAACAAATCTATATCTTCCCCCAGAGAACTTTCTATATCCACTTCAACTGTAAGATTTAAAACATTCATCACATCTGAAAAATTTCTTGTAGGTGGGACATGTTTTCTTGGATCCGACTGAGAGTTGTTGCCTTTAACAGCACACAACCATAAAGGATCAGGAAAGGGAACAGGCGGTGCCGCTGGCTCTGCAGGGTTAATCACACTCTTCACTTGGTGAGTGGCCCAAATGACATCCAAAACAAAAGCATCAGCACGAAGCCCTGAAAATTGTCGCAAAGGATACTTGCGGTGCGAATCACCAGCATCAGACCTTTCCACTTCACATCTGGTATCATAACCGATAGGCCGACAAACCACTTGTGCTTCATAATCCGACTTCACCGAAGGTACAGAAACCCGACTGTGACTATGAACTTCTCCACCATGACTGTGGGAATAAGCCGCCGATCCTAATTTAGCCTTCCGAATCTCAAACCGAAATTCAACAGAACCATCAAACTGAGGTCGATGTTCAGATGTCACAGGGTGCATAAAAGTATTGAGAGCTAAATAGAGCTTCCCTTCTTTTGACCAAGCGTAAAAGTCAGAAAGGTCGGTCAAACTAGGTTGTGGGATAGGATCTAAATGATCTGATGCGGACACGCCTTGGGCCGATAAAATTAATAGACTGATCAACAAAATCAATCGCATATAAATCTCCTTATTGAGTGAACAGGTAAACAACTTTACCTCACACCCCGAACTCCCCCTAACAATCTAAAGACACTTGAAATCTCTTTATCTTTTGAACCTATTGCAGCCCACGAAGTGCATGGTTGTTCCTTTTTGTAAACCATCTTCAAATAAATGGCCGCCTCCCAAATTATTTTGTAAATACCACAAAGAAATTCAGTACTTTTAAGTATTTACGGGCAATAACCCCTCCCTTAGTAAAATACCCCTTATATCTGTTGACATGCAGCAGTATGAGGCCTATCACTGGCCTTCAATCTTGCCCATCCACTAAAAGGAGAACGGACTTATTATCCTGCTGTCTCTTTTCGCGGTAGCACTTACAGGAAAGGTCCTCCTTATTATGAACACATTTGAATCCATGCAATTACCAGAGCCCCTCGATAAGGCTTTGAAGCAAATTGGCTTTGAAAAGCCCACCAAGGTTCAACACAAATCCATGCCTACATTACTTGAAGGCAAAGATCTTATGGTCTGTGCTGAAACTGGATCCGGAAAAACAGCGGCTTATCTTATTCCGCTCGTAAAAAGACTTTTGGAAGAACCAAAATCTCATGGCCTAGTTTTAGCTCCTACTAGAGAACTGGCTCAGCAGATTGCCGAGTTTTTGAAACAACTTTTAAGATATAAAAACGATTTGTACATTGCCACTCTTGTGGGCGGACAAGATATTCGCAAACAGTTTAAGGCCCTTCAGCGCAAACCCCGCGTGATTGTAGCCACTCCGGGACGACTCATCGATCACCTTAAGAGAAACACCGCCCAAATCCACAAAGTGAACTATCTAGTCCTGGATGAAGGCGATCGAATGATCGACATGGGTTTCGCCCCACAATTGGAAGAGATCTTAAGCTTTCTGGAAACAGAAAGACAAACCTCTTTCTTCACTGCGACTTTAGATAAAAAGGTCCGCATGCTAGCCGGTAAGTATCTAAAAGATCCTGAAACGTTAGTGATAAACTCGTCAAAGCCCGTCTCTAAGATTAAACAATCTGTAGTTCGTGTTGAGTTTAAAGAAAAAGACGAGTGCCTATTAGATGAAGTGGTCGCTCGAAAAGGTTCCGTGATCGTATTTGTTAAAACGAAACACAGAACAGACACCATTAATAAATACCTAAGCTCTTTTGGTATTGCTGCCGATCGTATTCATGGTGGCCGTACACAGGGTCAACGTAACCAAGCTATCAGCGCTTTTAAGAAGGGGAAAACTCGCGTTCTTTGCGCCACAGATGTTGTGGCTCGTGGACTAGATGTTCCCCACGTTCAACACGTTATAAACTTTGATCTTCCTATGCAGGACGAGGATTACGTACATCGCGTAGGCCGAACCGCCAGAAATGGTGCTGATGGTGAAGCGGTAAGTTTTGTGACTTCCAGCGAACTGCATGACTGGAACCGCCTAGTTAAAAAATACGAGATCCCAGACGCGTTGATAGATGTTCCCCCGAAAAAGGGAAAGTTCGGTAACCGCAGCAAAAACGGCAGCGGTGGTGGACGAGGTCGAAGAAGAAACGCCTCTTCCGATGATAGAAGAAGCTCTTCTTCGGATGACCGACGAAAATCTTCACCTTTCGGCAGAAAAAAATCAGCCGGCGGTAGAAGAAGCGAAGGCGATTCCTTTGAGTCCAGAGAGTCCTCTCCTTTTCGTAAAAAGAAAAAAGCTTTTGGTAAGCGCAAGAATGACTCCAACTCCAGCGAATCCCCATTTAGAGGGAAGAAGAAAGCTTCTGGAGGGCGTAAGAGCGATGGTTCGTCATCTTCATTCCCTAAAAAGAAGAAATCCTTTGGAGCCGGTGGTGGCTCTAAAAGCGGTGGACGCTTTAAAAGTAAAAATCGTAGCGGCGGCGGTGGACAACGCAAGAGTCGTTAAGTTACCCTAACCCCCTTGTCTGATCATTTCTGATTCATCACATGGGGGTTTTATGTCACGCACTGTATATGCCATCGACTTTGGTACCAGTAACTCCTTAGTCGCAGCGGTCCGACCGGGTGGCGAGTCCCAACTTTTAAAGGTGGACGAGAGCCATCATGACCCTCATACCATGCGATCCATTATGCACTTCCCTGTTGAAGGGAAGCCGCGCTTTGGCCAGAATGCCATCAAAAGCTACATTGAGTCCCAAGGCCAAGGCCGTCTCATTCGGTCTATCAAAAAGTTTTTACCTTCTAAGAGCTTTAAAGCCACCCAGGTACAGGGCCAGCTCTATACTTTGGAGGAACTCATTGGGCGTTTTTTACGAGAGCTTAAAACCCGTGCCGATCATTTAACCGGCGAGGATGTGAAACATGTCATGCTAGGTCGCCCTGCCCGTTTTGCCTTGGAGGACGAGAAGGATGAACTGGCCCAAGACCGACTTAAAAATGCCGCCGAAATGGCCGGATTTAAAATCATTGAATTTTGTCCGGAACCCCTTGCTGCCGCCTTAGACTATCAACAGCAGATCGATAAACCGAAACGGGTCCTCGTTGTAGACCTCGGGGGTGGGACTTCTGATTTTACAGTGATCGAACTAAAGCCTGGAGCCCATGACGTGATCAACACTTTAGGCTTAGGTGGGATATCCATTGCTGGTGATCGAATAGATGGCTCACTTATGGCCTCTAAAATCAGTCCCCATTTTGGAACAGAGGTGAAGTACCAACTCCCCCTTGGTAACAACATTCTAACTATGCCACCGGACTTACGACACCGACTCATGTCTCCAGCTGACATCACTTTGCTTTCTCGATCGGACATCATGGGTTTTATTAAGAGCATCCGTAGCTGTACACTTTCTCCCGATGACGATGATCTATTGGAAAACCTTTTCACTCTAGTGGAAGACAATTTAGGTTTTGCCCTATATGAAGAGGTGGAAGCCAGCAAGCGGACGGTTTGTGAAAAGAAGCCCGCTCAGTTCCGTTTTGATCAAGCCGGAATTGAAATTGAAGAGAGCATCACCTACGGGGACTTTACTCGAAGTAATGAGGGGAACTTTTCTAAAATATTTGATTCCATGAACTCGGTATTAAAGCAATCAGGCCTTGAGGAGACCCAGATCGACACCATTTTCACCACCGGCGGGACTTCCCGAATCCCTGAAATCCAAGAACGTTTGACCCAAAGCTTTGGAACCGAAAAAGTACACCACCAAGAGGCCTTCCACTCCGTCATCCAGGGCCTGTCTGTTAAAGCCCGCTCCCTCCTCTAAGGTACCCAGTCCCTTTTTCCGTTGCCCCATTGCATTGCCCTTAGTTAACTAAAAATAGTAGGCCACATCAGTCACTTTTTTGTTTTCTAAATCCCAATCTCAGTTCAGAATTAATTTGACAGAAGTCGCTGTTATACGGCTTATGGCTGTTAGCTCAATTTAGCCCTGAAAGGATCGCTATCGGAAAAAATCTATGAGTAAAATTGCATTGTGGGAGCCCCACATCGAATCCTTCGTTCACTCTTACTCTCGGGATTTTTTCTGGATCTGCCCTAATTTTATAGACGATCAGCAAGTACAAACACTCCTGCAAAAAGCCCAAACCTTTGAAGAGGATGGAGAGTTTAAACTCGGAGAAATCGGTAAAGGTAACCTCAAACAAGAGGTTCCTGAAATACGATCTGACAAGATTCGCTGGATAGAGGAATTCAGCTCTCCTTATGGTCTACTGGCAAAAAATATTTTTGACGGACTTTTAACGGTTGCCAGAAATGAGCTCTACTTGCCTGGAAAACGCTTTGAATGCCACTTTGCCAAGTACGACAAAGGCAGCCAATACAAACTCCATACCGATCGCCACCTCAACAAACCAGGTCGACTTCTTACTTGTGTCGTCTATCTGTCAGAGTGCACCGGATCCTCAGGGAATCTTGTGCTTTTTGATTCAGAGATTAACCCCATTTTCATCCGACCTTTTCCTGGAAAATTGGTCGTATTCGACAGCGCACTGGAGCATAAAGTTACGGTGAGCGCCGAAGACCGCTGGAGTCTGACCGGCTGGGTTCGGGACGATTTACACTCTGGAATTCGTCTCTAATTTTAAAACCCAAATTTCACCCAAACTACTGAGGCATAAAAAAAGCCAGAGAAATCTCCCTGGCTCTTTTTAAATTTATAAATAGATGATTATCAATGAAGCTGTGAACGACAATCGTTATAAGTATTAAACGTCTCTGACTTTCTCTCTACTTGGGCCTGCGTAAAGTTGATAGCGAAAATGGACCAAGGAGCACGGCCATCAGCATCTCTAGATGAACAGGTCACATAAGAGCCCCTTCGAAATCTCACTCTGTCATTCAATGTGTTTTCACATTCTTGGACGGTAGAAAACCCTAGACCGGTAAACCTAACATCAGCGACTCCATCCATACGAAAAACGGAGTAAGGAGCTCGACCGTCGTAATCACGACTTCCACATAAGATCTTTACCCCATCAATGTATCGCATTCGATCAATAGCCTGATTACAATCGGTCATTGAACCATATATATGCCGAGATTTTTGAACGTCAAAATTGCTATCCCGAATAGCTATCGCGTAGGGAGCTCGTCCATCATTGTCCCTAGGAACACATGTATAACCAACAGGCCGTGGACTCGGCGGCTCTGGTCTTGGCGGAACAGGCCTTGGCGGAGCTGGCGTTACTTGTGAATTAATTAGATCCAACGCCTGTCTCAAGTGCTGAATTGCATCTCTCAAATCTCTTTGGTTAGCTTGGGTGTACCGCACATCCTGTTGAATTTGTGCTGTTAATCTTTCGATCCGCCGCACTTGTCTTTCATTGGCATTGGCCAAAGCGCCCAGAGTCACTATTGATACGATTGTTATTAAAATTGATTTCATTTTTCCCCCCGAAAAAATTATTTAAAAATCCCAACCCAGTTTTGCCACACTTAACTTTTTTCAGCGAACACTGGGGTTTACAAGACCCTCGATTGTTGTCAAAAAAGAGTCCCTTCAGTTACTTTTGTTAATCACATGGATCGATTGCACCATCCCCTAGAGTCCAACAGTCAGAGAAGCTCGGCCAACATTGATGGCCCCAAATTCTCATCTCGATGCCATTTTCGAATTCAACATCGGCATAGCATAAAATACTGTGCTCACTATCTCGGCATTCCCATGGCTCTATGGAGCCACTTTGATCCTGCACCTCGCATTGATTGCGCTGAATATTAAAGGCTTCAAAGGCCTGAAGTGTAATTTCATTTGCATAGACACTGTTTGCCCCTAGCGTTAACAGCATCACTGCGATGTATTTCATAGATCCCCCTTTTGATTTTCCAATTGAAATTGCAAAGGAGGTACCAGGACTTTTGGTGTCAGTTCGACCAGACTTCTGTCAATGTTTTGGGATAGTGGCTCTATCTACAGGTCTAGATATTAACACTACAGTGTTTATAATATCCGTATCCGGTTGATTAACACATAATTAACACTATAATGTTAATTATCTAAAGATTCCTAAGGAATCACTCGATATTTATACTGTAGTGTTAAAAAAAGGGGGCATCATGGGCAAGCAGATTGCGATCAAGACCGGAAAACAGCTTGGAGCTGAGCTGAAGAAGCGCAGAAAAGATATTGGAATCACCCAAATGGAGCTGGCGAAGTTTTGCAACCTTTCCCATACGGGCATTGGCCGCATTGAAAGCGCACAGAATGATGTCAAGTTTGAAACCCTACTCAAGCTTTCAAAGTTTCTAGGCATAAAAATCACTATTGAACTGGAAGACTAAAATGCAGACTCTGTACGTACAATACGAAGGCCAGTTGGTGGGCCTCTTAAACCGAAACCAGGAAAACATATTTTCCTTTGCCTACGATCAAAATTGGCTAGAACACCCGCAAAGTTTTCCCATTTGTCTGGTAATGCCACTCACTGAGGAAACCTTTGGCCACAAAGTGACGTTGGCATTTTTCGAAAACCTCTTACCTGAAGGTTATGTGCGTGATGAAATTGAACGCTCCGGTCGAGAGTCGGGCGTTTTTCAACTCCTTAAAAAGTACGGCAAAGACTGCGCGGGCGCCATTAGCGTATCACCGGAACTCCTCTCCCCTAATTCCACAGGCGAGGACGACCTCGTCCATGTAGAAACGGAAAAAATAGATACTGCCATACACCAAAAACGTGGTGTGGCAGAACTCATGACCAAAGAGGAATGGGGATACCTTTCCCTTGCAGGGGCACAGGATAAATTTGCCTGTATCTTTAAAAACAACAAATTCTACATCCCACAAAATGGAGCCCCAACCACGCACATTGTGAAGGTACCGATATGGAGAAACAATATTTATGAATCTGTTCTCAATGAATACTTCTGCATGACCTTGGCTAAAAACATTGGCTTAAATACAGCCAATGTACATATCTTCACAGCAAACAACCCTATGCTTATCGTAGAACGTTATGATCGAGATTTCCCTAAAAAAGGTTCAATCAAAAGACTACATCAACAAGACTTCTGCCAAGCTCAAGGGGTATGGAGTGAAGAAAAATATGAAGACAAGGGAGGACCCACTCTTCAAGACAATTATAATCTCATCGTGGAAAACATTAGAGCCCGCAAAAAACTAGCTAATGCCGAAGACTTTTTAGATTGGATCAGTTTTAATTTGATCATTGGAAACAACGATGGGCACTCTAAAAACCTATCGCTGCTCTTAAAAGATGGCATTGAACTCGCCCCCTTTTATGATCTTATAAGTACGGCCGTATACCCTGCACTCAACCCTAATTTTAGTTTTAAGCTGGCAGGAAGAAGTAAAGCGGACAAAATTGGCATCAATCAAATGAATGAAGTCGAAACCCAACTCAGCATAAAACCAAACACATTTGTAGAGAGATTCTTAACTATTGCAAAGTCGGTTCGTGACGAAATGTCCCCTTTGAGTGAACGAGTCCTTAAAGAACACCCTGACTCTAAAGTGATCCCTCAGATTCAGAAACTCATTGAAAAGCGACTAAAAGGCTTCGCCAAACAAGGCCTCAAAGCCTAATGATAAGGAACTGATTTTCAAATGAGCCCCTGGTGATAATGGCTTCGCTTTGAGTTGACTCTCAATCTAAACCCATAATAATCGAGACTCACAATTCATTTATAACGAGGGGATATCAATGAAACATCTGATGATTGCAATGCTATTTGCTTTTATTACACCGTTCGCAAACGCGGATTCCAATGACCATCCAATGAGTCATATCATTGGCACAGAAATCGAACTTAACACTTTAGGGCATACTATCGCCGGCAAAGTGGGATCAAAACTCATCTATGGTAATGTCGATGAAAACGGACACCAAACTTCAAAGTTAAAAGTAAAAACACTTGTTAGCGAATTTGAAACTGAGTTTGCTCACAGAGATGGTGTTTGGGGTGGACAACTTAGTGATGGCAATCGCAGCCTAGATGCCACTTTCTTAAGACTCGATAGAGAGAATGCCACTTATTACATTTCTTTTGGTGGGGAAGAGTATCGTGTTCGTGTGGAAGCTGATGATTTTCAAAACAATCACTTCATCAATCCCACTTATATTCTAGAAAAAGACGGTGAAGACATTCGAGCACAAATGATGGAAGGCCAAGCCTGCTACATGTACTCACTTCATCTGATTTTTATGATCTTTGGAACCTTCTTGTTCTAAGACTTTCAAGTCAGCAAAATCATTTGTATAAAGTAAAATAGGAAGTGGAGTATTTTGAAGCTTTCAAATCTCCACTTCTTTCTCATCAACAGTTTCCCGAATTTCACCAAAAATGGGGAGATTTTACAAACTCCGAATCCCCTTTAAATCCCAATCCATTTAATATGCTAAATAGAAAAGCCTCAGTATTTTGAACAGGGGTCGTATCAAATGAAGTTTGGCTTTTTTTCACTCATTTTCTATGTCGTGCTTTCCGCGACAATTTGCAACGCTCAAACCGAAGAGTTTTTCAATCAAGAGGTTGTGGGAACTGAAATCTTTCACGCCGCCGGTTTTCAGGTGGGAGAACATAAATTTCTGTTTGCATCAGGCTCCTGTGAAGAAACAGAAGCTCTCGCCATATTCGCAGAGCTCGATGAACAAATTGAACGCTATGGACTTAGCCTCACCTTAGATGACCCAGACAAGTTTAGACAGTCTATTGAGTCGGCCTGTGAAGCTGTCGACCAGGAAGCTGAAGCCGAGCGGATCCGAGAACGCCAGCTCCAAATTAGCGTTGGACTCAACCTTAATAAAAGCAATGGTGCTAAAGGCAATATTGATGACCGAGGTATCGAGCTAACAATAGGTCGGGACGTTACTGAAAACAGTATGTGGGAATTTGAGGCCAACTATGAGTCCTACCTGGATGAAAGCGGCACTACCGAAGAAGAAATGATCACCGCTAGTGCCTATGGTGCATACAAATATGTATCAAAAGATAATCCTCAAAATATGATGTTTGTCAGCGCTGGATTAGACAAGAATGACGATATTGGCTTGAAGCGAAGAAGTTTAGCGCTCGTAGGCGCGGGAACCTCTTGGGGAGCCAATAGCTATTTAGATGTATGTGGAGACAAAACCAACGAAGGCTGGTGGGCCATTAAAACTTCTTTGGGTGCTGGTTACACCGACGAAGACCGTATCAACGGCGAACATTCTGAGGGCATAGTGGTTTCGCCCTGGGCGAGTTATCATCGCCGGCTCTCCAACTCTTGCCTTCTCATTGATTTTAAGGGTCTTGCTAAAGCCGAAGATCTGGATGAGTATACCGCCGATTTTGGCATCGAGCTCAATTACAAGCTGGGGGATCACTTCTATTTTAGCCCTCGGTATGAATACCTCATCGACTCAGAGGTGGACTCGGCCCTGGATCAGTCTGGCCACCGTTACGTTCTCAAAATTGAGTGGAAACGCTAAAAGGTGCCAGGCACCTTTTGGAGCTGCAGCGTGTAATTCACAGACCATAAAATCAATGATCTAATTGAATATATTCAATTAGATTTGATTCATGGACGGAGCCGTTATGCGTATTTTAGTTGTTTTCATTGCAACTTTATCCTGTGCCTTGGCTTGGGCACAAAACTCATCTACGAATCACCAAGCCCTACCCTATTGGCTCGGAGTTGGCCTGATCTACAATCAAATGGACTACGAAGAGCCTGACGTGATGACGGAAAAGGGAGCTAACGGTGGGCTGCACTTGGATGTGGGCTACTTGCTGCTGCCAAATATAAGCGTAAATCTAGATGCAAAATATTGGGATGGCCGGCTTAAGTATGATGGCGCCACTTTTGGTGGAACCCCTGTTAAAACGCAAACCGCTGATATCCTTTCAGACAATCGGATCTATTTTAATTACAGTGGCGCAACAACAACCTTCTCAGTAGGCTATGGCCAGCGCTATTGGTACAACGACCTCATTATTTCCTATCGGCGCAAAACCACTTATAATTTCGTTCCCCTCAAGGGCACTTTGAGATCTGGCTCGTTCTACTATTCCTTCGAATACAATTTATGGTTAGGAGGGGTGAATAAGTCTTTTATGTCAGACACTGGCGGTGGCCGCAATGACGTCACTATGGACCTGGACTCCGGGAGTGGAATGGCTCTTGAGTGGGGCTATGTTCATGGAGCCACACCTGTGGCTCGTGCCTTTCTTCGTATCGAAAAGTGGGATGTGGACGACTCTGAAACTGCATTCGATGGCGTAGACAACCTGGTGGAACCCAAAAACAATACACTTACAATAATGATTGGATCAGGACTCATTTGGTAGTCACATTATTATCTATAACTCTCTGTCTACATGAGTTACCAAACTGTAGGATTCCCCGTATTAAAATAGAAAGTAATTACCGGTGTCTGATACCTAGACACTTCTGGTAGAATCTACATCATCGGACATTCCCATGTCGTGAGCAGGTTTGTGGCGCTATAGTGTCAGCATGAGGTCTTTAAATTTAAAATTGATAGCGCACTTCTTAGAGCGATTTAATTCTTATTTTCAGAGCTCCCTTTCTGCAATATATCTACTTTTAGCGATTCTTTGGCTACCCCACGCCTCATTAGCTGATAGCTACTCCGAACAAGTCGATTTTGACACCTACACTGAACAACCCCTTCCTCAGGGAACGATTGTTTGTCAAATGCTAGATTTAACGGGCCAAAATCAAAAGTGCTTTATAGTGAACGATTTTTCCGAAACTTTATCTGAACATAATAGCTCCAACAGTTCCATTCAACCGGATTCAAAAATCCCTGAAATGGGTCACGTGTTAAATATAGAATTAAAAGAACTCATCACCGAAAAACACCCCAGTAAATTTGCCAAAGCCCAATTCTTCAAATTTCATATTAAATTCAGCTGGAACGGTCAGGCCGCCGATGGTTTTGAAACTCCCATTGAAAGTGAATTTTATATTTCAGGACAAGTTGTAAGAAATCCGGGTACGAAAAATTTAGAAATTGCCCATTTAGAAATACCTGAATTTCATTTAGGCTCACAATTTCTTCCAGACTTTAGCATCGCCCAACTCTTTGGTGGCAGCAAACCTGAAACCAAAGAACAAATGGAAGAGGACATTTACTTTTGGGTGGAGTCTATAATTATGAAATCCCTCTATAACCACTTCAATCTAAAAAACTCCATTAAAATGGTTAGGCCCTAAATTCACACCTGAACCAGTGATCAAAAAACATTATGTAACGCAATAATGATGACGAATCCCCGCCTGTACATCGTTACCCTAAAGAGTTAGCCTATAGAGGTCTTCTAACATCTAGGTATCGCTCTATGAATTTAAAACTTCTCATTTTATTTTTGTTTATCTCCACATTTTCAACGGCGACTCATGCAGCAGTCATAATAGCTTTAAAAGGTTCCGCTTCGATACTGATGCCCAAGAAAAAAGGAAATAAATCGGTACTTTTTGAAGGTAAGACTTACTCCTATAAAAAAGCCCGTGTGGGATTGAAACTGAGTCCACGACAAATTGTTAAATGCGATGGCGATTGCAAAATGAAAGTGGGATTTGCTAATGGCGATACTTTCACTGTTGGTCCCGGCTCGGCCATAGAGATTCCTTATAAAAGTAAAAAGGAGGATGGCCCTCAGTACATGAACATCTTTTATGGAAAACTCCGGGCCATTGTTTCACAAAGAGGCCCCAATAAACAACTGCGTATTAAAAGTAAGACAGCTGTGACAGGAGTGAGAGGGACAGATTTATTTACCACCTTTTACGATAGCACAGGTCATTACACCAGTGTAATCCGAGGGGAAGTGGATGTGGCCCCCATACAGCCTCAAACAGAAACTGCCCTTACCGACAAGAAGGTTATAGTAAAGTCGGGTCAACTGGCAAAGGTGGCCCCCACTCCAGAAGAGCTCCCCTCAACAGAAACTCAAACACCTATTCAAGACCCTATAGAACCCGCCACACCCGAAGTTCGCGATCTAAACAAAGCGGAAGTGAGTGACATTGTTCAGACATCCGCTATTGAAGTGGATGAGCAACAACTGGCGGAAATGGAACCTGAGGAAAAGAAGCAAATCGAGGAGATTCAACAACTGTCTCGAGCCAACACACTTGAAGAAATCAAAGAGAAATCCCCTGAACTCTATGAACAAATCGATCCCGATAAAACTAAAACTCAAGACATTCACACTCTAGCCGCAAACCAACTAAAGAAAGAAGCCAAAGATGGCGACTTAGAGTGGGATCCCAACAAAGGCATAGCAGATCCTACTAGCGATGGACCCGATCCTATCGCCTGGTGGAATCAATTCGAATCCGCAATTATTGCTTCAGAATACATCGCTGACCCCATGGGCTTTAACCGTATCAATGAAGCTGGAACCGGATTCTATTTAGGCTGGCATCCTCGTTTTGTTAATATTGGCAACCATGCATTACATGGGCGAATAGGTATTGCGCTCATTGAGACCCCTGGAATATTTCCCGGAGAAGGTTCCGAAATGGAAACTTTAGAAAGTTTTGGTTTACGCTATGTTTATGATTCCGGAAACTTTAAATGGGGACTGGGTATGATTTCAATAGCCTATCCCAATCGCGACATGGCCGGCCCCGAGTTGTCTGCTTCCTATAAGGTGGGCTGGGGCGTAATAAGCTCAATTGGCCTTGCCTTCTCACACCTCGATCCTTCAGGGAAAAAGGATCCTTACGTAAAAGAGGAAGTGGAGTTATTTAAACTCTTAATGGGTATGACTTTTTAAGCTAAGTAAGTCTAAATTTTTTAAGTTAATTTACCCTTAAACTCGCAATTGCCGCCTAAGGCATCATTGATCTCTTTCTTCATTGCCTTTAGAGCTTCAATCTTCTTATCAATTTCCAGGTTCTTTTTACCCAACCTTTCGGCCATCTCCTTTCGGCTCAAACTCTTTGAAAATAGCATTTTTGAAAGCTCTTTAATTTCTTTCAAAGTGAATCCCAACTCTTTGGCCCTTGAGATCATTTTCAATTGCTCCACTTGGGCTTCCGGGTAGATCCGATAGCCATTGGCTCCCTTCTTTGGCTTAGGCAATACCCCTTCCTTCTCATAAAACCTTATTGTGGCACTACTTACCCCAGTGAGTAGGGATAGATCCTTAATCTGCATCGGCGCCTCCTTGACCTTAAAGTATACTCTAAGGTTTATAATTAATCCACTTCTACTTAAATTGGAGAACAAAGATGATTGTTAAAATTTTACGTTGGATCTCAGAACATTCGCCACCATTCGTTATGAGACTCTTATTTAACTTTTACCCACCCTATTTAGGGGCCGGGATCAAAGTCACTAAGCTCTCCAAGGACAGACGATATCTACTGGTTAACCTTTGTCTGCGCTTCTACAATCGTAATTATGTGGGAACACAATTTGGAGGTTCAATCTATTCAATGACCGACCCTCATTATATGTATTTGATTATTAATATTCTTGGGCCTGAATATGTAGTTTGGGATAAAGCGGCAACCATTGATTTTTTAAAGCCGGGACGAACTCAACTCTATGCAGAATTTAAAATCGACGACGAGTTAATTAAAACGATTAAAGCCAAAACCGCCACAGGCGAAAAATACATTTTTAACTTACCCGCTGAAGTTCGAGACCAACAAGACCAGATCATCGCTTCAGTGAGTAAAACTATTTATGTTCGAAAAAAACAAAACAAAAAATGAAAGTCCTCTACAATTATAAGCTAAATATTCTTAAAAAAATGGTCCCGGTCAAAGTAACCAGGATGAAATCTAAGAAAGTAGCTAACAGGCACGCGCCCCATAGTCTGCGCATGCTTCAGCACACCTACTTGGGAAGTGTTACCACTCAAATATTTGGCTTTCCCTTTTAACAAGTCCTGCAAAATAATTTGATAGGCGGGTTTTGAAAGCCCTTTCCCCTGAATGGATCGATCAAAAATCAATTCTGGGCCACCCACCATTCCAAAGCTGGGATCTGCTTGATTAAAAGATCCAAAGTAACCTTTTACTTTTCCACTCTTTGACTTCAAAACATGACATTTAATAGTGTCATCTTTCAGCGAGTCCAATCTCGCATTCAACATGTTATCTAACCAAGCCTTTTCTGAAACAAACCAACCATACTCGGGACAACGAGAAAACTCTCGACGCTCAATTTCCCGCACCTGTTCTAAATCTTCGGCCGTTGCTGTGTGCAAAGATAATCTATGTCTCCGAAATAACTCAGTTGGATCCTCGCTATACTGAAGCTTCTCTATACACTTCGGGACGCTCCCCATAAGGCGAACGGTATCGATATTGAATCCCAGTTCACTGAGCTGAGGGAGCATTGACCTGAGGTGCACCGGCAAAATGATTTGTGTCGAAGAGTTAAAAAGAAATTTTAGATTCTCAAGCCTTTCAAATACCCAATCTTTAGCAACCTTATTCTCTGTGGCATTCACTGTACCCATAAAGACAGGTAAACCGGGGGCTAACTCAACACGGTTGAGCAGGAGAAAAGCCACTAGCTTGTTACGATGATATTTATACTCAAAGACTCCACAGCTCAGTGCCTTTAAAATATGAGTCTCCATTTGCTTTCGGATTCCCATTTTACTGAATGAGCTTTTACGAAACAAAGGTACACGCCTTCTGTTGGTAACAACCAAATCCACTAGGTCATCCAGAAGCTGTCTGTTGATTTTAAGGGGTGTTTTCATGGGGCCCACATTCATCCAAATGAGAGAAAAAGTCACGCTGTCAGAGGCTCTAGCGGCGCGCTCACGCCCCATCTAGCTCCTTTGAAGGGCCTCAATCCAAGTTTTCACAGCTCATATCTCATGAGTTAGAGATGGCCGGAAATGCTATAAAAATATGGATCTATTTGGGATTTCCTGTACAATAGTCCTATCTAGTCTATTCAAGAGCGACCGCTCGCAAACGATCACCTTGTATAAATTTAGATTAAAACGACCCTAATAAAGGATTTGTATAGCGTTCTTTAAGGGTATAACTTAGGATTTAAATTAGTCATCCGCACAAGGTGGATGCAGAACAAACAAAGCACAAAAGAGGAAGTCAATGAACACAGGTACAGTAAAATTTTTTAACAGCACCAAAGGTTTTGGATTTATCACCCCTGATAGCGGTGAAGAGCTGTTTTTCCATATCTCTGAAATTCAAGGCCCAGAGCCGAAAGACGGAGACAAAGTTAAATTTGAAATCGGCAGTGGAAGAAAAGGTCCATGTGCTGTTCAAGTTCAAGTGACTCAGTAATTGCATTTTATTTAAATCAGTTTTTAAGTTACTAAAGGCCACCCGCAAGGGTGGTCTTTTTTTATGCCCTAACGCCCTTTCAGAGCCCTAATAACTGCACTATTTGCCCTCCATTGCAAATTCTACCCTCTTTTCTGGCATCCTTTTAAATATCTATTTACCAAGCGTGTAATGCTTTATAAATAGCCATGAAGTTTTCAAAGTTTGATTTAGCCGAAGAGATCCAGTTTAACCTGACTGAGATGAAGTTTTTTAGAACCACCGATATTCAATATCGGGCCATTCCACCCATTTTAAATGGTGAAGATATTCTTGCTGTAGCACAGACCGGAACAGGTAAAACCGCAGCGTTTGCCATACCCTTGGTTCACCTCATTCACTCTCGAAAGGTCAACAAAAAGAACGTAGGACTGAAATGCATAGTTCTGGTACCCACGAGAGAGCTGGCTAAACAAATTGGTAAGGTGTTTAACCAGGTGTCTAAAAAAACCAATGTGAAGTGTTTTGCTATTTACGGCGGCGTGGAGCAGGACCCTCAAATCGCACAGTTGACCAGTGGTGTGGACGTATTGATTGCTACCCCTGGGCGTATGTTTGACTTGATCGCCCAAGGGCATCTCAACCCCAGAACTGTGGACCATTTGGTCCTCGACGAAGCCGATCAAATGCTTGATCTAGGATTCATCGAAGACATCCAAAGCATAAAAAGGAGACTTAAGAATCATCATCAAACGTTGTTCTTTTCAGCGACGATCAACCCGGCCATCAAAAAGCTAGCCTACTCACAAATTAGATCTAGCGCTCTAAGAATACAAGTGTCGCCGAAAAACCTAGTTTCTAAGAACATTGCTCATTCGGTATCCCTAGTCCCCATGGACTCTAAAAGGCATTTACTTGTTCACTTCTTAACTTCAAACCCAGAATCGAGAACCATAGTTTTTGTTCGCACAAAAGTTCGTGCAGAACGTGTGGATGCTCATTTAAAGAAAAATGGTATCGAGGCGACTAAACTGCATGGCGATATGGAACAGGCCGAACGTGAATCTAGCCTGTCTAGATTTCGAGACAATCAATGTAATGTAATGATCGCTACGGATGTTAGTGCGCGAGGCATTGATGTTCCAGGTGTGAGTCATGTCATTAACTATGACTTACCTGATGACCCTCAAAATTATGTACATCGCATTGGAAGAACCGGGCGAGCCTTTGCAAAGGGAGATGCCATTTCTTTTTACGCACCTGAAGAAAAAGAGAAGCTAAAGAAAATTGAAGAGTTTCTCCAAACGGAAATTCAAGTATTGAAGGTGGATTCGCATTATTTTGAAGAACAAAAACCAAAGGTAAATCTCGAAAACCAAAGTATGGCTGACCTACTTGCCGAAGCAGAGGCGGAGTTTAGATAGCTCCACCTTTAGTAGGTACTCCTGTTTAGCCATCGATCCACCCGCCTCATCCCAACGGCCTCATCCCTTCAGGCATAGTTTCTGCAAAACTCCCTCTATATACCATTTTAGGGGGACAGAATGGCACCAATACGCATTTTATTTGCACTAGTGATTCTTTCAATAAGCTTACCCAGTTTAGCCTGTGACAGCTATGATATTCGTAGAATATTAGAAGATGGTGGTTATGCTGAAATAGGTAGTGAATGCAGCTCCTACGACGCACGCAGATTGGCTGAAATAGGAACCCATAGGCTCACTGTCAATTTAAATGGCTTCTCCAGCTATGACGCCCGACAGATCGTTGAAGAAGGCGCCAGTTTCTATCTGGATAACAGTTTCTCATCTTACGATACGCGACGGATATGTGAAAAGAAAGTACCCCCAGCCGCTGGCCTGGTCTATTCCGACGGGTTTTCTGATTATGACCTTAGACAAATTAGAGAGTCTGGATGTGAGATCATAAATAATGACGACCACCTCACTTTCTATAAAGCCAAACAGATCCTGGAAGTTGGGGATTACCTACAAATAGGCAATGAGTTTTCAAGCTACGAGACGCGACAGCTCGCTGAAATAGGAACCTACAGACTCACCGTAATTTTAAATGGTTTTTCCAACTATGATGCCCGTAGAATCGTAGAAGAAGGCGCTAGCTTCTATATCGATAACAGTTTTTCCAACTACGACATTCGCCAGTTTTGTGAAGCATTAATCCCACCAGCTGTTGGCAGCGTGGATTCGGAAGGGTTTACTGACTATGACTTAAGGAGATTCACTGAATCAGGATGTACACCTGTAGGGCATCAAGCGAGCCTATGAGTGTACTCGCTAAAAACGTCTCCACAAAAAATTAGGACTTATAACTCATCTTTAATTCGACTCTATTATTGGGATCTTGATCGATCTTCATCTGCATTTGCAAATTGAGTGCGATAATACTGGAAATATAGTGTCCAAATCCATGCCCCGGACTATTTTCACTATTTATGATTTGTGTGGAGTTAAGCTGTTTTAAAACATCCTTAGGGATCTTTTCTGAAACACTGACTATTTTTAACTCGTCATCACCAATCTTCACAACAATATCCGACCTGTCATTGGCGTTATCGATGGAATTCCTCATCAAATTGGCAACCATTTGATTTTTAACCACTTCAGGTTGAATCTTTGATCGAAAGGGTCTTTTTTGCTTATTCTCGATACGTAAATTTAACTTTTTCTCTTCGATCTCTCGGTCTAGCGACTTCACGGTCTCCATTATCAGAGAATCCCAGTAAATCTCAAACTTTTCATCACTAACCTGATCAGAAGACATCGAAAGATCACGTATAGAACTAAGAATTTCTGTGACTGTATCTACTTTACGCTTTGCTGATTTAAACTTTTTATCTTCACCGTATTTTTCTTCTGATTTTTTAAAAAAATGAGCAATGGCTAACATCGGATTGGCCAAGTCATGAAATATGATCCTGAGTATGTTTTTTTCACTAGTAAGCCTTAAACGCTCGTCTTGTTTTTCTTGCTCATTCTTAAAGTAATAACTGAGGAGTACACCCACTAAAACCAAAATCAACAACTGGATAACCAAAACATTTATAAATGTTCGGGTTAAAGATTTATCAAACTCATCAAAATCTTGTAAAAAACCTACCTGTTTGTCCAGAATTTTATCTTCAAGAACGACAACGCTCTCTTCGCTGCCGGCTCCATAAATCAAATTACCGGTATTGTTATCGACGATGGATACTTTTCTTAGAAAAAGCTCATCGGATTGTAAAAGGTCTTCAACTAGACTTTCAACTTTAACTAAAATATTGAACCAACCATAAGATCCATCCTTAAACTGGACCGGGGAATATATAATAAAGGCTTTCCCACCTTGATATATATCAATGGGCCCTGTGAGCATGGCCTTCTCTCTACTAAGATTATCAACCACTTTAGCTACATTGGGATCCGGATGATTTTTCAGGTTCTTCCCTAACGCACTTATATTTTTCTCTTTGGGATAAATGTATTTAATTTCCAAATTAAAATCGATAAAGTTAAACGCAAACACCCTTGGAAAAGAATGAAGAAAGGATTTTGCATATTTCAAAAACTGTTCTTCATTTAAAAAGGACTCAACTGCCAAATCATTTTTAAATCCGGTCAATCGACTTTTCATTTCCAAAATTTTGGAATTAATCTGATCGTTTTTTACAGATAGCGTGTAAGAGAGATGGTTCCGATAGGAATCCTGTTCTCTTTTATAGAAAAAAACATTAGTTGCTAATACAAAAACAATGAGTGCAAATAAGAGGCTTGCCACCTTGGTCCAATAATTCATAGAAAGCCATATTAACATGATCTTAATACTGAACAAATATTTGTTATTGAATCATCTCTCTGGCCAGACGCAACGAATCACTGAGCATTAAAAAAGGTAAAGATGTATAAATATGTCCCTTTTACCCCAGAGAACTAAGGTATCTACTATATCCAGCTATAGACATCCGCAGCCAACTTAAATCCTATAGATATAAGCACAACCCCTGAGATGGCTGATATTCGAGACATGGCTCGCGCGCTATTTAAAAACCGACTTAAATATGAGGCTAGGTTTACTAACGCAAAAAACCAAATTCCAGAAAATGTGGCCGCCCCAAGGCCAAAGTAAAATCGACCTTCTAGGCCTTCAAATTGAGTGGCATATCCGCCTATTAAAACCATAGTGTCCAAAAGCGCATGAGGGTTTAGAAGGCTAAATCCAAGACTCATTAAAATGGCAACCTTTGTGGTCATAACTTTTGGAGCTGAGGATTCCGAATGGATTTGAGCACCCCCACCTTCCTTTAACTTTAAAGCCCCATACAAAAACAAAAAACCTACACCAAGAACACCTAATCCCACTTTTAATAGCGGATACTGAGCAAACAAAGTGGCCACACCCAGTACACCAACAAAGATCAATAGGGCATCGCAAAGGGTAGAAACAATAGCAACCAGCATAGCTCGACTCCTGTTAACACCTACATTCAGCACAAATACATTCTGTGCACCTAGCGCCAGTATTAAACTGGCCTGCAGCACTATTCCCTGTAAAAATATCGTTGTCATTGTGGCACCCAAGTCCCTCAAAATTGTTTATAATTTTGATTGGAGTTATACTCCTATAGGCTCAATCGGCTACATCATTTGCCATTTCTGAAAAAAGAATAATTTGGTTCACAATTTCTGTCTGGTAAGGTGTGAATTCGTATTCACCCACAAACTCACCGCTATTTAAAAGCGGAGTGACGTGTTCGACGTATTGATCTTGCAGGAGGTGGTCCCAAAATAGTCCTTTTTCTAAAGCATGTTCAATAGAATCCATCTGCTCTGCTCGAAGATCAGTGTCGTCCTGTAAGAAGTTAAGAGAATTTGGTACCTCTATGTAGGGATCTCCAAGCAAAAAGCTTCTATATATTTTGGTATTGTCGTCTAAAATTTGATTCACTTCTCCCACGCTAAAAGCGTCTTCTGACGCCGCAAATACGGACATCAAAGGGATGGAGATTTCCTTTTTCTTTAACAATTTATGGGTCTCTTTGTTTAATGCTCTTAATTGATCCGCTGCCGATAAGGGATAATAGAGATACCTGACTCCTTTACCAAACTCCTTTGGATTCCCAGCAACAAAGCTATCGGGAGTAAATAAGGTCACAAGATCAATCATGCCCGACTCGAAAAGATCTATGGCTGGTGAGATGACCACGGCTCCTTGAACCTTTTCCAGGTCGTATTTTGCATTTAAGTTCACAATCAGAGCTGAACCAGTGCTAAAACCCACCAATGTGATGGTATCTGAAAACTTGGTGGCAAAACTAAGGGAGTCTAAAACACTTTTTTGCCAGTCTTTATAACTCACCTTTTCCAAATCTTTAGGACCATCTTCGGCCGGATTACCATGACCTGCCAATAATACGGAAAGCACATTGTATCCTTCTGCAGAATAGGCCATAGCCAGATGACGCATATAAAAGGGGGAATCACTTAATCCGTGAATCAAAACGGCTGTTTTAGAGAGAGCCTCTGAATCAACATTTGCAGGTATAAAATAGGCGTTCATAGCCTTATCTGTAATCTCTCCATTTAGGATCCCAAAACACTCATCATTGGCGTTCTCGCAGACACGCAGATTCTGTGTTTTCTTTAATTTTTTTAAGAGATTTACACCATGGCTACTGACGATCACATCGTTACCTAATGAACCACTCAAACACTTAAAATCTTTTGGACTACAATCTTTTTCTGCAAAAGAACTTTGCACAAAGACAATTATTGTCATTGCTAACAGCAGTCGAATCATCTGAAATCTCCGATATCTTAAATGGGCTTAAAATAAAATCCTTCAGAAAGGAGTTTTGCCACATCTATGCCAGGGAGGTTCGGATCACTGAAACCGCTGCCAAGTGATCCGCCATTTTCCTTCAGGCGTAGCAGAGGTACTTAATATTAATCTCTCTTTTGAAATCTCAAAAATACGATCCTCCGTAGAATCTATCCGGCTGGATTTATTAGCCACATACATATGATGAGAAACCACATTCCCCTTCACAGAGAAGGTACCTGAATAGGCAATGATATTTGCTGGATCACCTTGTTCAGTGTTCATTGTGATAAGAACACTGAGAGCACCTTCCGATCCGTACATGATTTGACCACGCATATTGTCGCCAGTAGGCACAAAGGTTCCGTCGGCCCTCTCAAAACCATGTTCTACCAGGCGCCAGGTTCCTACTAACTTTTCTTCTACTAAACTCATCAAAAACTCCAAAAATAATTATAACCAGATATTAATTCAATTCTAGCTACCGTTCAATCAAGGTCTCTAGGTGCGGACCTACTTTTGGGACTCGTCGCGTCCCGAAAGTGTGTCCGTACCTTTTTCTTAAGCAGACTAAAAAGTAGCAACATTACAAATTTGTTCTCAAATTGAAGCACTCAATTCGCTCATAAGATAATCCACCGGAAAATGAGGAAATTTTTTTTTAACCTATTGGAGCTACACATTGATCCGATAAGTTGCCTTTACCCTTAACTGTATCAATGAAGGTTTTCCATGGAGAGATCAATAATAAGAGTTTTGTTAATATTAGGCTTGGTTTTCTCATCAGTTTCTTCTTTTTCTACCACGATAGTTCAAGGGGGAACTGGCGAAAGAGATGGCCTGAGCGTTTGGTTTAAAGGTAGCGAATTTTACACTGATCAATCTCCCTCATGCGACTATGAAAATAGATATAAAAATGTCTATATTAATGTTTTGGATAGTATTTCTGGAGAACAAATTTCACGCTTGTACTGTTATCACTTGAATCTTTCTAACTCTGGTGAATATCAAGTTCTTTCGTTTGATTTAAAAAAGTTTAAACTTGATAAACCATTTATGAGCCACGGTTTAAAATTTGTAATTGTTAATGCTTTTAAAGAGACCTGGTCCTCACAATTTTTAGTGGAATGGGTTAGAAACAAAGTAGTTTATAAAAACCTATTGGATCATACGCCAAACTCGATGAAAGGACCTATTTCTCTAGAACAAGTAGAGCAAAACACCTTTTGGAATCCTGGAAGTTTAGCTTTTTTTTCAAGAGGGTTTGAAGAACAACATCCATTAGCTCATCCATATACTGAAATATGGGGACTCAATGATAAATATCTAGTCGTAAAAACTCCAGCTTACACGTTTGGCAATTTATGGAATCCATCTGGGGCAGGCTTTGTTTATTCCTCTCTATTTTGTGACTCACCACCTTGTATTGAATCGAATAATGATTTCAAAACCACCGACAACAAAGGATATGAAGAGTTATACTTATCCTACCGAATTAATTTTAACTCTTGCGACACAAGGTTCTATAACGGCAAAAAAAGAGAGTTTGACTTCAGCCGTGGAGCAAAAATTCCAGGTTTGGCCGGAGGCCACCAAGGAATTGCATCAGGGGGCGGAATGCGGGTTTTTGATAGCGAACAAGGTAAACACATATACATAAAACCAAATGGAATGAATGGATGGTCGGGTAGATCAATGATTAGTTGGCATGGCGATCACTGGGTTGATCCTAACAATAGGACACCTGCTAACTTGCCTCAATATGGAAGGTTTTTTTCATACTTATATCATCCAGATGCCTCTATTAATGATAGCGAAACCAGTCCAACTTATGGAGACGGAAAGTTTTGGAGAGATAAAAATGGCAATGTCATCAAGGTGGAAAGAGATCGGTGGTACCATATCCAAATACGCTATAAAATGAATACTCTCGCTGGCAGCTCCTGGAGAGATGGCATTTTTCAGGTTAAATTAGATGGTGAGCTCGTTTTGGATATTCAAGATATGCGATATCGATTAAAAGAAAAATTATCAGAATCAGTTCTCAAGAATGCATATAATATGGAAAAAGTCTTAGATATAGATACTCTTGCTTTTAATTCATTTCATGGTGGAGGTGACTCTACATATTCTCCAATAAATGATTCTTGTATGATTTTTGATGATATCTATGTCTATCAGCCACACCAATAGGTAAAGAACTCTTTTTTGAGGATATGGTAAGGATAGGTGGGGACACACTTTTGTCTGCTCTCAGAGCAAAGGTGCGGACCTACTTTTGGGACTCGTCGCATTCTCAAAAGGTGCCTAGCACCCAACAACCCAATTATGTGTTCAGCACATATCCGGCATGAATATTGTAAATAAGTATACTCAATAAATAGCAGTAAATTAAACGTGTGTCCGGAGCCTTTTGATGACAAACAAGTTTACAGTCCATGCAACTCTTGCAATTTTGATTGCTTTTACAGGTCCTTTTAGTTTTGCCAAAGCGGATTCAGATATTTTCGAAGATTTAAAAGTTCTTCTCACAACGAAAATCACCCAAGAAACTCAATCGACACCAGTCTATGTTGACGTTCGCAATCTAAAGGATGCACATAAATTTGGAAGACCGACTGACATTGGAAGTTTTACTCATCGGGCAGTACTGGCTCAAACGCAGCTGAGCAAGGAAAATCCGATCTACTATTCTGCATTGATCACTATGAAGCCCGATTTCGCAACTCACACCATTATAGACTATATTTGCGCTCTTAAGATTGAGAAAAATTTAACGTCAATAGATCTAGAGGATTGTGAAATCTATTATAGAAGTAACTTTCCCGTTTTTAGCTTCAACACCGATGCTCTAGAAATGCGTAAAATTCTTGGAAAAGACGATTAAAACTCCAATCCAAACAGATGGCCTGTTATAGTTCCACCGATGGAACTGATTATATTTGATTGTGACGGAACCCTAGTGGACAGCGAAAGCATCGCTGCCAAAGTACTTCCTCAGTATTGGGCCACACAAGGGGTGCACGTAACCGCCACAGAGTTTAAGGAAAGGTTCATAGGTAAAAGCAATGACCATCCGGACTGTGTTCAGTTTTTCGATCAGATGCCCCCTCAGGTTGTTGAAGAAGGCGATCGTCTCTGGAGTGAGGCCCTCAAGGAACAGCTAGAGCCCGTAGAAGGCATGTTCGAATTACTTTCCTCTCTATCTCTACCTCTATGTGTGGGCTCTAATAGCTCCCTCCCCCATGTTAAGCACTCGCTAAAAAAGACGGGTCTAGATGTCTTCTTCGGAGACAATGTCTATAGCGCTAGACAGGTGGCGAACCCTAAACCGGCCCCAGATCTATTTTTACATATCTCCCAGACACACAATACCCACCCGGAAAAGTGCGTTGTGATTGAGGACAGCACTGCTGGAGTCAAAGCCGCTCAAAACGCGGGAATACCAGTAGTAGGATTCTCTGGAGCCGCTCATTTTGTCCCCTCACTGGAAGATAAACTCAGAGAGACCGAACCAGATTGGTTTTGTTCATCAACCAAAGAATTAGATACCCTACTGCATAGTTGGGGTGCAAAAGCTCCCTAAATTTGCTATCAGATTTTTTATTTTAAATACCGCCTAATGATTTCAAACAGGATCTAAATATGAATATAGAGTACAGAGCTATCAATCCCGAAGATTTTGAAGAAGTGAAATATTTCTTTTTAACTCATGAGTATTCTTGGCGAGACAGCGATCCTGAAAACTTTGTACCCAAATCGGAAGAAGACAGAATTAAAGTGGCCAATAAGTTTATGCAGGAGCTACAAGACCCGAAAGAGAAGTACCACTGCCTCGCTGCTTTTGTGAACGATCAGATTGTTGGGTCTCACTTTTTAGATCGATATAAAATTGATGGCAAAAATGCCTGCCATATCCATGGTCTATGGATCGATCCCGAATATAGAAATAAAGGAATAGCAAAGACACTTAAGCTCATGGGAGAAGACTGGGCACGATCCAAAGACTGCCAACTTATGGACTCAAATGTATATGCCACTAATAAAGAAATGATCTCATTAAATAAGTCCTTAGGGTATGAAATAGCCCGGTACAACTTTAGAAAAGAGCTGTAACAATTTAGAGGTAATTAAAACTCACTGACTCGAATCGCTAGCCAAAAGGGTCCCTATGTCGTTGGTGAACGATCTGAGGTTTATTTAATTATAAAATAGACATCGAACGGGATTGCTGTATAATAAAGCTATCTTAGTCTATTCAAGAGCGAGCCGCTCAAAAAAGTTCTCCTTGTCTATATTCAGATCACCTAACCCGTATCCGAGGAGATATTATTTATTTGCCATTTTGTATAACGAACATTGATAAACTTGTTATCACGTCTGAAAAAAGAATGAAATTGTTAGATTTCCTATCCACCATTCAGTGTAAAATCCCCCAGAGAAGCTCTATAAAACTACTTATCGATCAAAATGAATCCGGCTATTATGTTGAGCTCAATATTAAATCTGTATTACTCAATTTTAAAATCGAATGCATTGAAGACTGTATCTCTGATGTAGTGTCTACACTTCATAGACTCAGTGAGGTAGAGATTAGCGACTGGCATCAGAATCGAATTTTCGCTTAATGAAATGCAGCAATCAGAATCATTATAAAATGAATGTTCAAATACGCCACTGTATCCAATGTGGAGATGTCGTAAATTCAAAAATCCCAAAAAAGATTTGTGACAAAATGGAACATCAAAAAAGTAGAAAATCTGGTTCTAAATTCTGTTCTTATTGCGGAACCGATTTAAAAAATATGAATATTTAAACTTATGCCGTACACACAGGGTGTGCAGCAAACAAACAACAAAGTAAAAGAGGAAATAAATGAACACAGGTACAGTAAAGTTTTTTAACAGCAGCAAAGGTTTTGGATTTATCACCCCTGAAAATGGTGAAGAGCTGTTTTTCCATATCTCCGAAATTCAAGGTCGTGAGCCAAGAGATGGTGAAAAAGTGAAGTTTGATATCGGTAACGGCAAAAAAGGTCCTTGCGCCGTACAAGTCGAATTAGTTCACTAAGTATTTTTTAAATATTTAATCGAATCATTTAAAGCCAGCTCATACAGCTGGCTTTTTTAGAAAGGTGAGGACCTACTTTTGGAACTCATCGCGTTCTCAAAAGATGCCTGGCATCCAACTCGGCACCCAACTCCCGGGACTTTAAAAACAAAAAAGCCACCTTACAGGGTGGCTTTTATATAGTCTTCGCTTGATACTGCCGCGTGCGTTTGGCACGCGTACATCATCGGCGCTCGGCTTATTGCCGCCAAATTTTCTTCAATTCTTCGAATTTTCTGGAAAATTTGGCGGGGTGGACGGGACTCCCCTTGCGAAGCTCGCCTCACGCTCGCTTCTGCGGGGCCACGGTTCAGTCACTAAGTCAGCCATCATGGCTGACTTACCGGTCAAATGTGCCACAGGCAACTTTGACTCGGCCGTTTCTTCACTTCTCGTCCCACCACTCTCTACAAATTAAAAAAGCAGCCGAGTGGCTGCTTGTTTAATTTGGCGGGGTGGACGGGACTCGAACCCGCGGCCTCCGGCGTGACAGGCCGGCGTTATAACCAACTTAACTACCACCCCGCATAAGGTGATGAGTTGAGGAATATACGGTTATATCCCCATAGGATCAACTGGAATTTAGAGGTTTTCAAAAGTGAAGCTTTGCGTAATTTCCTAGGTCATTACAGGTGTTTATAAGTTTTGCACATTCTGGGCTAAGAATTATGTTCTGACAACAAACCCCTCTGCCTAAGATGTTAGCACGATTTAGCTAATCAATTCTTCGATGGTAGCTAAAGACACTCTCCAACTCAGAACCCCCTACAACTCCCCTAGAAGAAGACTGTCCTCCCACTACTGGCATTGCCTGAGGCTCGTCACCCAACCACTTATTCTGCTTTACGACAGACGCTTGTAGCTTACTGGCCGCCTTTTGGTACTTCTCAGAGTCCTCTGTAAACACAGTATGCGTAAGGCTATATGGTGTAGTGTTAGCCCATTTCACCGCCTCATGGGTGTACTTGAAATCATTCAACAACAGCAAGGGAACATCCGAAAGATTTTGCTGCCATTCACTGCAAAAACTCACATGCCTGTAAACTCCAAAGGTGCTCGCGCCATTCTCGGAAGACATATCTCTCTCTAAACAAACTTGCCCTTCAGAACTTAAAAGTTCCGGCTTAATTCTATCTATTAAGCCGACCAGCTCACTAGAAAGAACTCCACCCCAATTGCTGGTAAGAGGATCTCCATAGCATACGTCTTTAAATTGCAGAGCCAGTTCCTCTTGAAACGCATCAAAAATCTTTTGGGCAACTAATACCCTTGAAAAACTGACTCCTAATCGACCCGCTCCTATAAAGCTGCCACGTAAAATAGTTTTCACGGAATTTGAAATGTCAGCATCCGGCAAGACAATAGCGGAATTCTTCCCGCCATACAGTCCCACAAACTTTTTATCGTTTCCGGCAAGTACCTTCTCAATGGTCCGACCATTTTCAGGTCGACCCACAAACACCACCTGCCTCAGCGCTGGGTGCTGAATGAACATTTCGATATCTTGTGCTTCAGGCAAAACAAAATTAACCATTTTCGAGCAAGACAGCTTTTCCGTTAAATCATGGACAAACTCTCTAACACCGGTAAAGCATCGAGAGGAGGGCTTAACAACAACGGCGTTGCCCGCCATTAAGGCTAGATAACTCAAATGGACAGCGCACTCTAAAGCTCCCATAGAAGGCAATATTAAAAATTGTTGGCCCATTGGATAGCTCGAGCTTTCGACCTTCCCAGCGCTAATGGCCTGCTCTAATCGGGGTCCCACCCCTTCTCGTAAGTACTGAAGCGGCAAACCGCTTTCGGAGCTTTCCAACTGGGCCCATGCTGGAAACTTTTCCTTTAGAAGCAATAAATAGATCTCTTGAATAGCTTTACGATGTGCTGCTAAATCCTTTTGAACTTTTTCTGCTTCGGTATTGGCGCTGGCTAATGCCGGCAACACCTGCATTATTTGCGCTCTCTGACCTACCACCTTAGGCGCTTCAGCTACGAGCTCACGAGAATGAAAGGCCTCCCCTTCTCCTTGTACCCAGGACCCACCAATGTAATGCAATGGCATCAAAGTGAATACCCCTCTGGAACTTCCACTACATCTGCTGGAACAAACTTTCCCTTATCCGTCTTTTCAATACGACTCATGGCCGCATGATCATCATGGGTGTAATAGAAATACGTAGTCTCTAAATCCTGAGTTTTATAAAGACTCCCCTTCTCATCGATCACTTTTTCAGCGTAACGATCGTACCCCATGGTGATGGGTAAATGGATCCAATGCCGCCCAGGAATAAGATCACCAGTAAATATCACTGAGGCTTTATCCCCTTGAATTCGAGTTAACATCTGCCCTGGTGTATGCCCTTCAGAATAGATAAAAGAAACACCTTTGGGCAATTCTTCATGAGATTCAGCGCCATCGGGAATCACGAGTAAACGTCCAGATTGAGTTAGTTTTTCGTACATTCCAGGAATAAAACTCGCCCGATCTCTAGGATGAGGTTTTTCACACCGACCCAGCGCCTTTTCCCCAACAACGTACTTAGCATTCTTAAAAAGCAGTTCATCGTTACCGCTTTCTATGTCTGCATAGGTCGGCAATAGCCCACCCACATGGTCAAAATGAAGATGCGACAAAATAACATAATCTATCTCATCAGGTTCAACCCCTAGGGATTTCAAATTCTCAAGAAGCATATGCCGATCCTTGTTTTGTACACCGAACCGATCCGCCATCTTAGGTTCAAAAAAAGCTCCGATTCCGGTTTCACACAAAATCTTTTTACCATCCAAATCAGCGAGCAAAGCTCTACAAGCCAAGGGTATACGTCCTAACTCATCCGGAGCTATCCAACGTTCCCAAACCGCCCGGGGCGCATTGCCAAACATAGAGCCCCCATCTAAAAATTGTCGATTCCCTTCTACTGACCATATTTTTAACATAGACAAACCTCATTAAATAAAGTCCCTCCATAATGTCGGGACAGTTGATAGGCGTCAAGCTATGCACGCGAGTTACTAATAGAAAGGGCTGCCTATGCAACCCTTTCAGTACCTATAAAACTAAATTTCGGTGAATTTAATGAAGCTAAGCCATCTGTGGGGCTGTCTTACTTAACTCAGAAACACAGGCCTTCCACTGCTCAAGTGACTTGCGATATTCAATTTTGGCTAAGCGGGCCTCTAATTTCAGTTGAGCCATTTTACGATTTTTTTGTTCTACCCAGTCTTCCTTCATCTCGGCATAACCCTGAGAAAACCCATCCCGCTTCTCTGCCATTGATTGAGTGAAATCTTGCTTTTTAGATTGATAGTTTTGAGCCCATTCCTTTTTCTTTAACTTGTACTCCGCTTGAAGCTCTTGTTTTTTCAAATTGTACTCTCTTGCCATCCGTGCCCAATGCTTCTGCGCCTCATCCATCTTAGACTTGATGGACTGTAAACGATCGGTGTCTACACCCTGAGTTTGTAACTGCTTTTCCTGCATTTGCATCTTAGCTTGTAAAATTCGATATTCAGAAACTTGCTTAAGATTATGAGTTACGCCAAACCAAGACAATCCTTTGATCATCCACTTTGTAGGATCCCAGTTATACCAGCGAATTCCGTTGCGGTAGTCCGCCTCAAAAGTATGGTGAAAGTTGTGGTAGCCCTCGCCATTGGTTAAAACAGCCACAAACAAGCTATCACGTGCAGTATGTTTATCTGAAAAAGGCTGCGTTCCCACAATATGCGCCAAAGAATTCACGAAAAATGTAACATGATGAACCAGTGTCGTTCGGACGATAAATCCAAAAATAAAACCACCTAGAGGGTCACCCAAAATATGCCCAATGAGTGTGGGCACACCAGCACCAGAGAGAATGGCTATGAGTAAATAGTACTTATCCTGAAACATCACCAACTTGTTTTTTTCCAGATCCCCAAGAGGAACCACAGAATCTTCTGTGTGCCCCTTAAACATCATCCATCCTAAATGAGAATGAAAGGCTCCTTTTTTGGCATCATAAGGATCTTTATCTGTATCCACATTTTTGTGATGTTTACGATGATCCCAACTCCACTTAAAACAAGAATTTTGAAACGTCCCCGCACCAAAAAAAAGCATTAAAGCCTGATACACTTTATTGGCCGAATAGGCTTTATGGGAAAACAACCTGTGATAACCGGCTGTGATACTCATAGTAGATATAAAAAAGAGTGCGACTGTCATAACTACAATCGACCAGGAAAGGTCGAAAAAATAAAGATACAAAGGCACAAACAACACGGCCAACAATGGCATTGTGGTCAGAAAGATAAATGGTACTTTATCGATCTCTTTGTAATTGGCTGTCTTCAAAAATATTCTCCCCGTTTGGAAACACTTTTACCCTACTCTATCGAAGTGCAAAAGTCAGTCTTCAGACTCACAATAACACAATGATAATATGAACTTGTGCCCATTGTGCTGCATTTCAAGCCCAGAGGCTAGAGTCATTTTGCCATTCTGCATATTTGAAATGTGGATCAAAATGGAACGTCTCAAATAACTACGTCTAGGTTCTAAGCAGCCGACAAGGGATTTCCCACAAAAAGGACCTCAAATCTAACCTATTGGGCCTAAAAGGGCATGCGATTTGCTCCGTTAAGAGTGAAGCGGGGGGGACTTCTATGCCGAAATTCGTGAAATCTATAATACTATATGTGATGATGTCCGCAGGAATCATTTTTGTATTCCAAAACTGTGCACAACCTTTAGAGGAAGTGACTGATGTGTCCTCATCTTCTTCAGACTCTTCTAGCTCTAGCTCTGAAGAGGATGTTGTTGTAGCACCGCCCAATGTAGATGTGGTTGAGGACGATGGAGATCCCCAAGCGGATTTTCAAGTGATTTCTGTTTCACAAAATGTCTCATCCACTGAAAACCAAAGTGTGACTTTGAGTATCACTACTTCAGGAGGCGAAGTGGGAGGCTATCGATGGAATTATCGTGGTTTCAGCGCAAATAATTTTACAGCCATCTCCAATTCCAACTCCAATTCGTTAACTCTAAACCCATTGGCAATGAGCGACGAGGGTGTGTATCGAGTGGAAGTATTGGATCTTTCAGGCTCAGTTATAACAGCACATGAAATGAGTGTAACCGTAGCCCAGCAGGTAACCCCGGTGACTATCACTGGCTTGAGCCCAGCGGCATCTGCAGCAGCCCATGTTATACAGCAAAACACTTCAATGACCTTGCAGGTCACTGCTACGGGGACTATTTCCGGATACCAATGGTATAAAAACAATGCCGCCATTCCAGAAGCTATAGGCCCTTCCTACAACCTTACGGCCACTACTATTGCTGGAGCGGAAGGCACCTACAAAGTGCGCGTGCTTGGACCCGACGGGTATGTTGATTCCGGCAACATAGTGATCGAGGTGAGGTCAAATGTCACCTTATCTACAATTTCAGCATCACCTGATGCCTCATCCTTTGACGAAGGCACTTCATTTACTCTTTCTGTTGTTTCCACTGGAAATGTGAGCTCTTACCGCTGGTACAAAGACAATTCACTTCTTGCCACTTATGACACCACATCCAACTCCAGTGCCTACATGGTTTCAAATGCGGCCACTTCCGCAGCAGGAACTTACATGGTTAGAGTCTACAACAATCTTGGAGAACAGGCGGGAGAAGCTTCTCGATCCATATCCATTGTTCAAGCCGGAAGCCCTACCATTACACGTAGTGTTTCAACTTATGATTTTGGTGAACGATCCATCAATACCAATCATGACTATCTCTTTACCATTACAAATTCAGGAACGGCTGCGGCAACCGGAATGTCCATCTCTAATCCATCATCACCTTTTAGTCGCGTCACTAACATGGATGCCGATGCATGTACGGCTGGAATGAGTTTGGCAGCCAACACCTCTTGCACCATTCGGATTCGCTTCAACTCTTCCAATTACAGCAGCAATTACTCCAGCTCAAGCACCATTGGTTGGAGCAATCTATCTTCTAGCAATATTAGCTTTTCAGCATCCACTCCGGCTCCACCCGTCGTTTGCGCCTCTGCAGATCGAGTGGCAACATTTGACGAAGAGGCCTCCACGGGATCTTGGAACGATTTATTGAGCGGTACTTACTACAGCGCTGGAGATACGGGAATCACAAGCTGGTATGGAAACTTCAACACTCTATCTCCAACGGCAGTCATTACTTCTACAGGTTCAGACTACTCGGGCTACACCTATCAGTGGCAGCGAAGGCAGCTTACCTATGAAAGCAATGGTTCAGGTTATGAGGCAAAATTTGTATCCAATTCCAGTTGGCAAAACGTCAGTGGGCAAACCTCAGAAACTTTTTCATCGCAAATCTCAAATCTACTCTGGGGATATGCCTATCGTATAAGAGCTTCGAAAACCGACTGCACCACTCGATACAGTAACCCTGTGGGCGCCTATTGGTTCTACATTGATAACCGAGGTCGAGGGGGTCAAATCCCGTAACCAAATTTCTAATGAGTTCAAAAAGCCAACGCTAGCCGCGTTGGCTTTTTTTTGGTCAAAATGTCACTATTAATACTTTGAACCAAAACATATCTTTAGTAGGATGTACCTCGGTTAGGAGGTCACTATTTCTTTTAAATCTAAAAATAAAAAACCTCTTAAAAGTGCTCCAACATTAGATCTTCATGGCTGTCGAGTGGACGAGGTTTTTGATAAAGTCGACGCCTTCATTATGAAGCATCAAAGATCGGGAACACGAAGAATTAAAATTATGCCCGGAAAAGGCACTGGAGCCATAAAAAAGGAATTACTGCGTTATTTAAAGCTGGGAGGCTACCCTTCCCAACCAGAAACTATGGACAATGGAAAAAAGAACCCGGGTGTCCTTATTGTATTTTTAGATGAATAGGAGTTTGAAGTGAAAGATGAAAACCTCACTAAGCTACTTTGGATTGACATGGAAATGACAGGCTTAGACGTTGAAATAGAACGCCCCATCGAAGTGGCTGCCATAGTCACTGATATGAAACTCAACCGCTTAGGACAATATTACCACGCCATTATAAGGCAACCCGAAGAGTTCATTGAAAACATGGATGACTGGAACAAAACTCATCATGGGCAATCTGGGCTATTAGACAAAATTTCAAGTGGCTTACAACCCGAGGTGGCAGAAAAACAGCTCTGCGAATACATCGATGCTCATTTTGATGGGGATAAAGCCATTTTATGCGGCAATAGCATATTTCAAGATCGTAAATTTATTGATCGCTATATGCCTCAAGTGGCGGATAGACTTCACTATAGATTGTTAGACGTAACCAGTTGGAAAATCATTATGGAAAACTGTTTTGATGTAAGCCATGATAAGCGTGAAGCGCATAGAGCGACAGATGATATTTTAGAAAGCATCGAAGAACTGAAGACCTATTTAAAGCACATTAGCCCTTAGTTGCCCCGGATTTCATTTGTAAGGGCCTTGTGCAGCAACATGAGGTCCGTATTCATCTTCCTCAGGCGAAGCACCATAATTTTAAAGATACTTCTGTAAACAGCAATACCCCACTTAGGGTGCTCCTCGCAAAAATGATTAAATTTATCTCTAGATAAAACCACAAATGAACATTGTGTCCGACATCTTACTGTGGCTGAACGTGGAGAGCGCTCAATCAATCCACCTTCTCCGATAGCTGGCTTTTCCTTCGAGGAAAGTACAATTACATTAAAAACCTGGCCATCGGGATTGGACTTCTGCACCACCACTTCCCCTTCTCGAAGAATATAGAGGTTTTCCCCACCATCGCCCTCTTCAAAAATGGTTTCATTTTTATTAAAATCCTTCACTTCTACCACGTGAGACAAAGCAGTAATAAATTGTTCCTTCTCAGGAACATCCTTAAAAAGCTCCACCCCCATTAGGAACTCTTCAATCCCAAAGTTTTCATTCAAAGCTTTAAGCAGCGACGACATGGTCCGCCTCCGCCTCGTCTCTGGACTCGACAACAATCGCCAAAGTGCCTTCACCGATCTTTCGATCTCGCTTAGGATGTATTATCGGATTATTAAATCTCATATTTTTTATGGACTGAAGATTCTCTACGAGCTCTGCAACGTTTGGAGTTTGCTGGGCTCTTCTAAGAGCCTGATCCTTAATGGAGTGAGTGTTTCCTGAGTTCTCCAATAGTCCTAGAGCCATACACTCGGGACGTTCTTTATTTAGGTAGTCTAAAAAGTCACCGTAAGCCTGACCAATAAAACTTTGGGGTATATCCATTGTAGTCAACGACTGATGACCTTCTGGATTAAGAAGATGATGAATGATATTTGGAATACCGGTTCCTTGTGCCGAAGTGGCCATCAACATTCTTGAGTAAACGCGGCTATAGACAATTTCGTTAACATTCGCCAGCTTGAGATACTGATCCATATCTTGATCAATGATCTCGGCAACCACTGTCACAGACTTAGCCATCTCCTTAAGAGTCATGGCACACATAACCGTTCTTGCATCAGCCTCCGTTGCCGTAGGGGGTTTCCCTGAACTACCCGGACTTGCATCTGCAACAATTAAGATCTTACTGGCCCTCTCAGGAACGGCTCTTTCTAATATTGGCTTTTGGAAAAACTCCCCTTTAACCACTTTCACCTCATGCAGAATTGGATTCTCATGAATGGTATCTATAATCTCTTGAGGGCAATTGTTTACTAAAACAATATCAGCTGATGTTAACTTCGGATTAGCTTCAATGATCTGAAGAAGAAACTCCTCCATATTATCTTTCCATCCACAAATAATGAGATGATTCGATATAAGTTGTTGATCCACAATTCCCCTCCTGTCATCCAATTCGCGAGCTAAGAAAAATGATGAGATACGTGCTGTTAGAATCCCTACTGCGGTAACACCACAAAACATAAGTAACATGGCGAACATACGCCCTTCTAAGGTCACCGGATACCGATCCCCATAACCCACAGTAAGAAGTGTTACGACTCCCCACCAAAGGGCATCCCAGAATCCCTCGATATTCGATCCGGGCATATTTCTCTCAAACAAATAAACCATTGAAGAACAAAACACACATGCCGCAGAGATAAATATCAATACGGAGAGGAAGACATGATGTAAGACCCATTCATTAGCACTGTGAAACAATCTAACTAAAGGATTTACCGGCTTCTTGTTTACATCTCTCATGCATAACTGATCGGATATATAAGTCACAATCTTAGCTGCGGATAGGCTTTTGCTATTTAAAGCTTCGAACTATCAATACTAAAGCCTGTGCAAATTCGACATAATTTCCAAAGCTCTACTAAAGGCATGACAAAAGAAGTCCCTAAAATGTGTCCGTACCTACGACTTTTCGCTGAGTCCTGGACGTAAAACAACACCCAGTTCAGACTGATAGGCATTTTGAAATGTGGCCTTTCCATGGGAATCTATCAACTTACCATGTGACAAAATAATCCGATCAAAATCTAGATCCAAGATATCATTAAGGGAGTCCTTAAACTCTCGTCGATTCCAGATCAAACTCTTGAAAAGGCGCGAGGGCGACGCTTTTTGATAAACACCCAAAATCTTCGAAGCAATTTTCAGCGGTATATTATAATCTCTAAAATTAAAAAATAAATCAGCGATGATTAATACTTTATCTTTACGATGATAAAACACCACTTCGTGAACCAATGGCATTCCAAATACGTAAACATGCTCTAAATCATTACTCCATTCATACAAAGATTTAGATTCTAAAAAAGAATCAAAATAAATATCTTTTCTTTTCTGCTGAAGACTCGAAGTCCCCTGGTAATGTGCGTTTGGAAAAAACTCTTTGAACGAGCGAACATGTAGATGATGAAAATTATTTGGAGCCACTACAAACTGCACTTCGCCTAAAGCCCTAATGGCTTCAGCATCGGATTCGTCAATGGCTACAGGCGAATGAACCCACAATTTACCTGAGCTCAACCTAACAATAGTGCATCGATTACCGATAGGTGCACCCATCAATTTAAATGGCTTTTCTATGATCCAAATAGACTCGCTAAACTTTTTCACTATCAATGATTCTCACTCACAAACTCACCCACCAAACATCCTTCCATTCTAGAGGGATGGGAGTGATCAAAACCAGTAATTTTAATAGTCTTTATCTCACCAGCTGAATAGATGGGCTGCTCAGGCAAACTTACATTCCAAAAATCATGGGTAATGGCCTTCTGTACTCGTTCGTCTTTTGATCGAATCAACATGGCCGATTTAATAAGACCCATTTGATCCAAAGCACGCTGAGAGTATCTATCTGCACTCAACGATCGCAGACGTTTTGACCTTTCCATTATGACCGACCTATCCCACTTACCCTGAAGCCTATTGGCAAAAGTTCCGGGGCGCTCACTATAAGGAAACACATGAATCTTGGTCCATGGAGATCTTTCAAGTAAGTCATAGGTATTTTGAAATTCCTGTTCCGTCTCTCCAGGAAAACCTGCAATGACGTCCATTCCAACAAAGGGATTTTTTACCTTGTTATGAATCCAATTGAGCGCTGATTCCACCTGATCTGCAGAATAATGACGTTTCATATCCTTTAAGACTTTGCTGTCAGCAGACTGAATGCTCATGTGAAAATGGGGGCACAGAGCTGAGTCCTGAAATAACTCCAAAAGCCTTTCTGACAGTTCAATTGGTTCCAAGCTAGAAACTCTTAATCGAGGCATAGATGTTCGCACCAAAATTTGCTCTATAAGGTCTTCCAGCACACGACTCTTTTCGAAGAAAGTATCCTCGTAATCGCCAATATGCACACCGGTGAGAACTACCTCCCGTACGCCTTCCCCATACAAATCGTTCACACGATTCACCAAATCGTCAATGGGCACACTTCTACTTTTTCCCCTAGCAAAAGGGATCACACAAAAAGTACAAAAACTATTACACCCATCTTGGATTTTAAGAAAACTCCGAGTGTGATCCTTTTCCCGGCCACCACCAGCTTCTAAATCTTCTTTTTTGAATATGTTAGATTTAAAGACTTTTTCCTGAAGTTCTCCCGAAAGCTTTTTCAGCAGCAAGGCTTCTAATTGCCCTTTATGAGAGTTCGCTACGACCAAATCGGCATGGGGATTATCTTGAAACTTATCGGTGTCGACCTGAGCCGCACACCCTGTAACCACCACAGTGCTATCAGGGCTTTCTGATTTTATTTTTCTTATTTTACGAAGCGCTTCTTTCGTGGCTTCTGCAGTAACAGCACAGGAATTTATAATGTGTATGTTGGCCGCTTTTTTATCCGCTTCAAATCCATTTTTGATTAATCTTTTTTGCAGAAGTCCTGTGTCGTAAAAGTTCACCTTACAACCGTAGGTTTCTACATTCACAGATACTTTATCCATTACTGAATCCAGCCTCCACCAAGCAGTTGCTTCTCTCGATAGAAAACAGCAGCCTGCCCAGGAGTGATAGCTCGTTGTGGCTCATCAAATTCGATTTCTAAAGAATCAAGGTCCCTACGAATCACTTTGGCATTAGCTCCACTATGAGCAAATCTTACCTTTACACTAAGGTTTTCATCATTTTCGAAACTATCCAACCAATTCATATTTTTGATAGTCAGCTTTTGACTATAGAGATATTTTTCCTCTCCCAGCCAGACATCACCCGTTTCTGCATCCACTTTAATTACATACAACGGTGTATGGTAGCTAATTCCAAGCCCTTTGCGCTGGCCAAATGTGAAGTTATGGATGCCAGTATGATCACCCAACTTTGCCCCGTCAGGATACATTCTTAGGATGCCTGGAGTGATTTGGTCTGGAGATGCATGCTCTTCCACAAAATCGGAATACTTGTTTTTACCAATAAAGCAAATGCCCGTTGAATCCTTTTTTCGCGCAACAGGAAGTCCCTTTTTTACAGCGTATTCACGAAGCTTGGGCTTTTCCCAGTCTCCCACAGGGAACATAAGGTACTTGAGCCGCTCAGGTTGCATAGTGAATAGAAAATAGGTTTGATCCTTCCAATCATCAGAACTGGTAACGATCCCCCACTGTCCAGTGGGGCTTTTTTTAATCTGTGCATAATGGCCAGTAGCCAAATAATCACAGTCCAACTCTTTCATTTTCTCAAAGAGATGATCAAACTTTAAAAACGTATTACAATTCACACATGGGATTGGTGTTCGACCTTCAAGATATCCTTCCACAAAATCATTGATGACATGAGTTTTAAACTTTGCTTCACAGTTCATGACATAAAATGGAATTCCCAATTCATCCGCCACGGAACGGGCATCTTCAACATCGATAGAGGAACAGCAGGTACCATTTCCCTGTTGTATGTCACATTCATTGGCCGAATAGTCCCAAACTTGCATTGTGATTCCAATGACATCATAACCTTGCTCCACTAAGAGAGCTGCAGCCACTGAACTGTCTACACCACCACTCATTGCGACAAGTACTCTAGGCTTTTTCTCCTCAAAGGCTTGCATGACCTAACTCCTCAACTGAACTCTGCTCTTTAAGTCGACGCACTCTTTCTACCACTCCCACCAAAACACCAACAAATGTTTCTATCTCATTCTGTGTACTTCCCCACCCCAAACTCAACCTTAAAGAAGACTGAGCTTCTTCACGAGACAATCCCATCGCCAACAAAACAGGACTTGGTTCAGGATTACCAGAACTACATGCAGCACCTGTACTCACACTGATTCCCTGAATATCAAGATTCATCAGTAGAGTTTCACCATCAATTCCATCAATCACAACACTTAAAGAATTACAAAGACGAGGAGACTGTCCACCCGTTATTGAAATACCGGGAATGGTCCTTTGCATTAAATCCTGCAAATAATCCCTTAAATTACCCATTCTAGACATCGCCTCTGGCAAGTCTTCCAGATAGTCCATCATATGTGAAAGTGAAGCGATCGGCAAAACGTTCTCCGTACCAGCTCTACGACCTCGCTCTTGACCTCCACCAAAGATCAAACTGGGAAGCTCAACACCTGACTTTACAAAAACTATTCCACTCCCCTTGAGAGAATAAAACTTGTGGCCACTGAAAGTGGCAAAGTCCACACCCCAATCCTTCAAATCCACAGGGAATTTACCCAGCGCCTGAACAGAATCAGAATGGTAGAGAGCGCCTTTTTGGTGACATCTTTTTGCAATCTCTTTCACCGGGAAGATATTTCCCGTCTCATTATTGGCAAACATTATGGATACCAAAGCGGTCTGGTCGTTGAGTTTACTTTCAAAGTCCTGCCAATCCAATTCTCCGGACCGCTTCACTTTAATCTCTTGCACATCGGCTCCTAAAGATTTTAGAAACTGCATAGTTTTAACTACACTTGGATGCTCAACTGCACTGTAAAGATATCGAGTTCGCCTTTCTTCCATAGGAAGTTTTTGCTGACGTTGATAGACACCCTGGATGATCTGACTGTTTCCTTCACTGCCACCGCTAGTAAATATTAATTCCAAGGGATGACATCCCAGTCCTTCCGCAATAGAAATACGGGCCGATCGCAATATCTGCTTAGGACCACGGGAAGATTGGTGAATGGAGGACGGATTGCCCCATTCCATAGACCACTGACCCACCTTTTGTTGGACCGTAATGGCCAAAGGTGTTGTGGCATTATGATCCAAATAGATCCGATTCACATTTTTAAGACTAAAGTCCTCAATCAACATGAGGCATCATTAACATAGCCCAGAGTCATTTTCACCAAAATTTGCGGCAAATTTACTTCAGTTCAAATGTATAACCCCTTGTAAATATACATGAAATTCTTCTCATGTAAGAACATCGACCAATATCCAGGCCCACTCTCAGCCGCATACACGTAGATACCTAAAATCATTAGAAAAATTTTAAGCACAACCCTTTCACCACCGATAATTACACTATGAACTTTGAACAATTTTGGGGACCAGCCCTAGGCATCGATAATCAACAGTTGGAAGAATGGCGACAACAGGCTCCTGATGGGACTCCGTTGATCACTTGGTGTATTTACAATCAGCTTATCGATGAAAATCAATATTTGAATTGGGCCAAAGATTACTTTGGTTTAGCGGCCCTTAAAAATGAATTCTTTGAGGGCAAATTCAATCCCTATCTCTTGCAAAACTTGAAAGATTCAGAATGGTCTGAGAACTTTATCCCCGTAGCCCATTGGGATGACGTCCTGTTTGTCGCCTGTGCTGAACCCCAGCAGAGTCAAAGATGGCCAATGAAGGTGCAATTTGTTTTAGCGCCCCCTACATATCTAAAAAAGACTTTTGAACAATATGGGAATACAGATGAGACGTCCGATTCAGTACCCGGTGGCTCTGACTCTAATGTGAAATTGAATACTGCCGAAAGTGATTTATCCGAAGCTCCTACTCATGCAGGCATAGATCTGTCTGAGGTGGATTTGGATGCCAACTCTAAGCCAACGGATGAAATTGAACTCGGAACAGATCTGAGTGCTTTTGAAGTGGAAGAAGATCCATCAAATCAGAATGAGTCTATAGAAGCCTCTACAGATCACGAAGATGACGATCATGAAATGCCCGATGGTTTGAGTTTAGATCTAGGTGCACTAGAAGACGATAGCGCGGAGTCCTCGACTGGCTTTGACTTCTCCAATCTGGGAGCAAGCTCTGAAGAGGAGTCGGAAGAAAATAATTCAGATATGGAAAGCGTCGATGGCCCTCCACCTCCATCGGATGAGGCTTTGAAATTCAATGCTGGTAGTACTGTAGAACCAGATGTTTCGGATGAACTCGAGGCTACCGTCATCAGCAAAAGATCACCTGAAAACGATGATGATTCCGTAGATGATACCCTGAAGACTTCAGAGGCTCAACCACCCGAGCCACCGCCTGAATCCAAGAAGGTGGATCTCGATGATGCATTTGCAAAAAGCATCATCGACGAAATACAGCAAATCAACAATCAGAAAGGCCCAGAAGGCCAAATCAGTGTTGCCAGTCCCGATGATCTATCAGATGCGAATAACCTTGAAGAGAAGCTCGCTTGGTTTTTTACACAAGCCCTTGAATCCTATAACCAATCTATGATCTTAAATGTTAGCGACAGTGAGTTTAAAGTTTGGCGCTGGGACCATACTTGGAACCCAAAAGACAACCAAGTTATGACCGTTGAAGGCAAGAAACCAAGCTTATTTAGAATTGTTTTGCGAACAAAGAAGTCCTATCATGGGCCAATTAATGACTCTCCAATACACAAATCATTTTTCGAGAGTTGGGGATGTTCCAAAACTCCAGAGGTCATCACCGCAATTCCAATTGTTCTCAATGAAGAAGTGAAACACCTATGGCTACTCGTTGGCAGTAAAGATGAAAATGAAGCCGTTAAATCTTTGAGCAATATGGAAACCATTGCAATGCAACTACCGGGTTTGATTGACGAAATTGATGAGAAACAAGCGGCCTAGCTAATAGTGATCTGACGGGCACTTTCATTGCCCTCTATTTTTTCCAAATGGATAAAGGTTGTCGGCCAATCACGTGGATAAATACTCTTATCAAGTCGGTCCCCCCATTCAACAAAGACCCAACCCTGATCCTGATCAAACATCTCCCAAAAACCTGTACTCTCTAGATCCCCGTCTCCATCCAGCCTATAAAGGTCAACGTGATCTATGGAAACACGATCAGAATCATAACTGTTATGAATAGAAAACGTTGGCGACATGACATGTTTCGCTCCCAACGACTCCGTAATTAACTGAACCAACTGAGTTTTTCCAGCCCCCATTTTTCCGGAAAGTACAATAAGATGTTTCTCCCCCCAATCCTGAAGAAGTTGGTCTATCCAGACTCTCATCTCTTCTAAAGAGGCTATTGTCTTTGTGGTGGACATTAAACTATGGCTCCAGTTGCAAGTCGTGACATTAATGTAGGCAAATGATTTCGCAAATCGGAGGCATTTAAACTTCTCCGGTCATGGCCAGAACGAACCCATTCGTCGGCCATGCGTCCATGAATGTAACTCGCTGTAGCGGTGGCTTGAATAGGCTCCACTTTTTGCGCTAATAAACCAGCTATCATTCCCGTGAGCACATCACCTGTACCGGCCTTTGCCAGTGCCGAATTACCTGAATTTATCACCATCGCTCTATGCTGATAGGCCAATACACTACGGTAGCCTTTTAACAATAAATGACATCCCGTACGTTCCGATCCCAACAATGCCGCCAAATAACGATCGGACTCAATTTCCCCAATACTTTTTCCAATGATTCGAGAAAGTTCACCTGTATGAGGTGTCAAAATCCAATGACTCGGCAATGGGAATAAATCAAACTTTACACAAGCCGATATCGCGTCAGCATCAAGCACCACCGGAAAGTCTTTTTCCTTCAAAGACTCAATGAGCTTGGCGGTCTCTTCAGTTACGCCCAAGCCAGGCCCTACTGCCACAGCTAGATCTGATGACTTCCAAAGCTCAGGATCATCAACATGGGAGGTTAAAATCTCGGGAGCCTCTATGAGATGTTCGGAGGGCACTTCAAAACTGGCCCAAGTTACATATCCGGCTCCGACCCGATAGGCACTGGAGGCACATAATAAACCGGCTCCCCACATACCTTCTCGTCCCGCAACCACCACCACTCGGCCATGATCACTTTTATTAGAGCGAACCCCTCTTTTCGGCAAGTATCTGCGAGCCAGCTTTTCATTAAAACAAAAATGAGTGGTAGCCAAAGATCGTAGCGCTTCATGGGGAAAACCAATGGGTAAAACTCTGAGTCGGCCGACGTAAATAGGCCCGTCAGCTATAAAAAACCCCGGTTTTGCTAAACCAAATGTTACTGTCATTGTGGCTTTCACAACGGCACCCTCAGCTATACCGCGGTCGCACCCTAAACCCGAAGGGCAATCTAAACTTACAATAGGTACTTTTGCTGAGTTGATGATCTCAATGGCCTTTAAAAATAAGCCCTCAACCTTTCGACTTAATCCAATTCCAAAGATGGCGTCTACGATCAAACTCGCCGAGCGGATTTGCTCCAATTTCTCTGGGGTCTCAACTAAATTGACCCATTTAATACCTTGCGCTTCTACTCTAATAAATTGCTTTTTAAAAAGCTCTGAAGACTCGCTTTCATCGGCAAGGGTATAGACAGTAATATTTCTGTAGCCGGCGGAATGTAAATGTCGAGCCAACACCAATCCATCTCCCCCGTTATTTCCGGGGCCACATACAATTGCCGTCATACCTTTTTTTAACTCAGGATAAAAAGACTGATCCACTTCACGAGCCGCTAAAGCCCCTGCGGACTCCATTAAAATCTCACCGGTTAACTCATAACTCTGAATAGACTCTTCTTCAATTTTTCGACATTGTTCTACTGTTGCTAAACGCATATCCTCTCCATGGATGTATTAGCCTAATTCTTTTTGCAGAAACCTCGCTACTTCTTCTGCCTGATCAGTAATCTTCCTTTTATCAGGACCTTCCACTAAAATACGAATCAATGGCTCCGTACCAGAAAATCGTACAAATATTCGCCCATGACTTCCAAGCTGCTTACTAATTTTATTTATTAAATCAGTATATCCGTCAATTTCACTCAGTTCCTTACGCTCATTCACTCTAATATTAATTAGTACTTGCGGGACATCTTCCATCTGTGCATTCAATTGACTCAATGTCTTTTCAGAACGAATCATCACGCCTAGAACATTTAACGCTGCCACACATCCGTCACCCGTTGTGGAATGGTCCATAAAAATTATATGGCCTGACTGCTCCCCACCCAGTGAATAGCCTTCCTTACGCATCTCTTCGACAACATATTTATCACCCACTTTTGTCCGAACCACTTTAATTCCATTCTCACTCATAAGTGAGTCCAATCCCACATTACTCATTTGAGTGGAAACGATCGTATTATGGCTCAAACTCCCCTCTTCTTTCATAGAAAGGGCGCAGATAGCTAATATATGATCTCCATTTACGATTTCACCTTTTTCATCCACCATGATCACTCGATCCGCGTCACCATCAAGACTAATTCCTACATCAGCTCGGTACTTCAGAACTGCACTCTGTACTCGACTTGGATAAAGAGCTCCTACCTTGTCGTTAATATTGACTCCATTAGGTTCGTTTCCAAGAACAACCACCTCGGCTCCCAGTTCTTCAAAAATTGCCGGGGCAACTTTGTACGCTGACCCATTGGCGCAATCTAAAACAATGCGTAAACCATCCAATGTTAAATCCAACGGAAAAGAATTTTTTGCGTAAACCACATATCTTCCCATGGCATCTTCAATTCTTTTTGTACGCCCGATAGCTGGACTGGGCACGAGTAAACTTTCAAGTTGATCAGAAGCCACCAACTCCTCGATTTGCGACTCCATCTCTTGAGAGATCTTATATCCATCAGAGCCAAATATTTTTATTCCATTGTCATGATAAGCATTATGCGATGCTGAAATTACGATACCAGCATCCGCACGCATATTTCTGGCCAAGTAACCAATTCCAGGAGTTGGAAGTGGTCCAACCAAAATTACATTCACACCCATAGAATTTAAACCACTCGAAAGTGCTTGCTCGAGCATGTAACCAGAAAGTCGGGTGTCTTTCCCGATGAGGACAGTTCGTTTATCATGAGCTCTACGACTGGGCAATTGGCGAAGCAAATGTCCCATGGCTTGACCCACCTTCATTACACATCCTGGAGTCATGGGAAATTCATTCGCCGTCCTACGGATACCGTCCGTCCCAAAAAGCTTTGGAGCTATATCCGATTCAGTTTTGCCCTTAGTATTGGTTTTCTTTTTCGACATACTCATTCTCCTGACTCCTCGGACTCTTCCAGTAAAGGCTTCACTTCCCTTATAGAAACCTGAATCCGACTGGGCGTAATAGATAACACCTTTACCCCCAAAGGTAGGTTTAAACCATCTTTTGGAATTTTTATGGTTCTTCTACCAGGTTCTACTTTCTCTAAATTAATAGAAATCACTTCTCCACTTTGAGTGAACTTTTTCAGACCCGAACGGGGCCCTGAAACCTTTACTCTAACCGTTTCTCGGATTTTATTGCGAATGACATGGTTGGTATTTGTCAGCAATTGCAACTGCATATCGTGATTTAAAATTAAATCTTTACGACCTAAAATAGTCACCCACAATGCAAGACTTACAAAAAGGGCAACCACCTTATAACTGCCATTATCCGTAACTAATCTCTGAAACTTTCGACGAGTCATGCCTTCACCCGCTCTGGTGGACGCAATTTAATATTAAAAATTCGGGACAGACTTTTTCTGATAGTAGCTAAGTCCACATCAGGGGTGAGTTGCCCCCCCTGAACTATGCCCACCGCCTGATGTTCTTCACTCACCACAAACACAAAAGCATCGGTCTCTTCCGTCAATCCCAACGCGGCCCGATGGCGAGATCCTAAATTTTTATCTAAAATTGGATTTTTACTCAAAGGCAGAAAGCATCCCGCGGAATGCAAACGACCACTTTTCACAATAACAGCACCATCATGCAGGGGGCTTTCCAACTGGAAGATCGACTGCAAAGTCTCGGCTTTAATGCCAGCATCAATTCGAGTACCCGTCTCAATAAAATAATCCAATTCGATTTCTCTCTCGATGACCACCAAAGCCCCTATTCCCTTTTGGGCGAGACTCATAAGGCCTTTAGCTAATTCATCTATAATATGTGCTTCTTCGGCCAAAGAAACCCCAGTAAAAAAAGGATTACTTCCAATCTGAGCCAGAGCACGACGAATTTCCCCTTGAAAAAGAATCACTGTGATTAAGAAGAGATTGGAAAAGAACTTTTCTAGAAGCCAATTAAATGTAATGAGTTCGAGCCAAATACTAAACAGATAGGCGATGGCCAGGAAGCCGATTCCTGAAAGAATCTGCACGGCTCCCGATCTTTTAGTGAGTATGAGTACGCGGTAGACAACAATCCACACCAAGACGATATCTAAAAGGTCTTGGGGTCGGATTTGCTCTAAGATGATGCCCAGGTTGTCCGTTAAATTTTCAATCGTATAAATCCTTTATACTAGACAGTTACTGGCCCCGTGTTACCCACAGGATCACTGCCTCCTTTACTTTCTTTTTCCGCTTTGAGCTTTTTTTCCGTCTCTTCTTTCTCACGCTTTTTTTCGGCTTCAGCATCTAATCGCTCAGTTTCTTTGGAGAGTTCCTCACGAGCAGAAACAATGTCTGCAAGCTTAGCTCCAGCCATCAACATATCCACTTCACGACCATCAATAGTTTCAAGCTCTAAAAGTGCATTAGACATCTCATGTAAAACAGCATCTTCCTCTTTAAGAATGCGCAATGCGGTTTCATGACCGCCATGAATGAGCTTATCAATTTCCTCATCGATCTCTCTACTCTTTTGATCTGAAAGCTCTCGACGGTTCTGCTGTTGCATACCTAAGAAAACAGGACCATCACGCTTCTCAAGCGCTATAGGTCCTAGTTTATCGCTCATTCCCCACTCGCATACCATGGAACGGGCCAACTCAGTGGCTTTCTCAATATCATTTCCTGCGCCAGTGGTGTAATCCTCAAAAATGAGCTCTTCAGCAGCTCTCCCACCGAACATAAAAGCAATCATATTGGTGGCTTTACTTTTAGAGTAATTAAGCACTTCTTTTTGCGGCAAAGTTTGAGTCACTCCCAAAGCCATTCCGCGAGGAATAATAGTCACTTTGTGTACAGGATCAATCCCAGGTAATTTACGCCCAACAATGGTATGACCCGCCTCATGATAAGCCGTGATTTTTTTGTCTTCATCACTGATGACTGCCGATCGACGTTCCGCTCCCATTAGGATCTTGTCTTTGGCCATCTCAAAATCTTCCATGCTCACCTTGTTCTTATCAAAGCGTGCCGCAAACAGAGCAGACTCGTTCACCAAATTTTCTAAATCGGCTCCAGAGAAACCAGGAGTCCCTTTTGCTATAACCGTCAGATCAACATTTTGCGAAAGTGGTGTTCGACGAGCATGGACCTTTAGGATTTGCTCTCGCCCAGCCACATCTGGTTTATTAACAACCACTCTTCTATCAAATCGACCCGGTCTTAATAGCGCTGGATCTAAAACATCCGGTCGGTTTGTCGCAGCAATTAAAATAACACCTTCAGATCCTTCAAACCCATCCATCTCAACAAGAAGCTGGTTCAAAGTTTGTTCTCTTTCATCATGACCACCACCCATTCCGGCGCCACGATGTCTTCCAACGGCATCAATTTCATCGATAAAGATGATACACGGTGCACTCTTTTTGCCCTGTTCGAAAAGATCGCGAACACGACTCGCTCCAACACCCACAAACATCTCGACAAAATCAGAACCTGATATCGTAAAGAATGGAACATTGGCTTCACCAGCCACAGCACGGGCCAATAGAGTTTTTCCCGTTCCGGGAGGCCCAACAAGAAGTACACCTTTTGGAATTCGTCCACCCAAGCGTGTGAACTTTTTTGGATCCTTTAGAAAGGCAACGATTTCCTCAAGGTCCTCTTTCGCCTCCTCAACACCAGCTACGTCTTTGAAGGTCACTTTATTTTTGTTCTCATTCAAAAGCTTCGCTCTCGACTTACCAAAACTTAAAGCCTTACCACCACCACTTTGCAGCTGGCGCATGAAAAACATAAACATCCCGATGATGAGAAGTAGCGGTAGCCAATTTAACAACAGGCTCGACAAAAAGGAATTGTCCGAGTTGGCGTATTTGGGAATGATGCCCTTTTTCTGAAGCATCTCGAAACCTTTGTCATCGGTGTTTCCATAAATAGTGAATTTCGACCCTTTATAAATTTCTTCAAACTCAGGCTTCATCTCACCTTCAATTTCACCAGTGGCTTTATTGAAAGTAACAGACTTAACATGATCATCCTCAACGGCCTTAATAAAAGCCGGATAATCAAAATTTCTAATGAGCACCTGACGTTGCTGATCGTAGACTTGAAAAAGCAACAAAGACACTACGATTAAAATGGCCCAAAGTGCTACGGTTTTCTGTGCTGAACGCATTCAACTCTCCTGCGTAAATAACTGTTATCGCTCACCATATTAGAGTATCAAGGGTTCAATGTGGGAACAACTAAAGTCCCTCATTGGATCAAAATGAACTCTCAATGGGAATGGCTTTTATTTGCTCTGCATCAATAAACCATTCGCATTGCAATAGTCTAAAGTTGTGTCTTTTCTGTGGTCTGTCAAGACGCTTGAGCACCTCATTTACGTGGTTTTGAGAGTAATTTTGTAGATTTAACTGGCGCATATAACAAGCAATGGTACGGCCCTGGTCCGACCGACTAAGGACGGATAAAGCACTTCTGTTGATGCTATCTTCACCTAAACATTCCTGGCCTTTCTCAATAGGCACATGTTGCCCCTGAGCAATAACTTCCAGAGATTGAGCCAATCTCCCCACACTACCCGATTGGTAACTTTCCATGAGCGGAAGAAGCTTATGGCGCACCCAATTTCTTCTATACGACAAATTTAAGTTAGAAGGATCTTGCCAATAGGGAATGCCTCTTTCTTCAACGTATTTTGAAATTTCTTTCTTGGTCCTACTCAATAGAGGTCGCCAACGGAACGGCTCTTCTTCAAATTCACGCATCGCCTTGAGCCCAAGTGTTCCGGTCCCTCGAATGAGTCGCAAAATACGAGTTTCCAACTGATCTTCAATATGATGACCCGTAACTATCCAATCCGCCTCACTCTTTCTCAAGTCCAATAGCGTTTCCCATCGAAAGGATCTTAACGCGTCTTCTGACCGCAAAACCTGGGTCATCTGTGAACGAAATTGACCTCTCCCTAAATAATTGGACTGAAAAGGTAACCCCAACTTAGCAGAATATTTACGCAACCCCCTCCACACTCTATGCCTATAAAAGCTCTGCCAAGAATGCTGCCAAGAAAGACCATGTACCACGTGAGCCACCCGAACGGAAAGACCAAGAGCTGGCGCTATATGCTTCATCGCGCACAAAAGAGCCATCGAATCCACTCCCCCTGAAACAGCCAATAGAAGCTCTCCAGAGGGCTTAATTCCCAGTTCTTGAAAATCGTGATAAAGCTTATGCTCAAAATTCCGCCAAGACATAGTGTTGATATATAAGACAGGTGTGGGTTCTGAATCCACCAATTTTCGGCATAACCCAAGGTAATTACAGGTTTTTAGGCTCATCTGCTATGTGTTGGATCTGAGTAAATAAGAATGGTCCACCTATTGCTCTGAATAAGGTATGAGATTTTGCCTTTTGAACTTCTTTTTCTTGATGCTTTTAACTGGGATCACCAGTTCCGCTTGGGCCAGTCCTGCGAAAATATCTCTTCGCACACAACTAAAGAATCAAGTGGATCGCCTCATTGAAAAGCAGAGACAAAAGCTGATAGAAAACCAAAAACAAATCTCTGAAATCATAACTTCAGCAGAAGGACTGCAAGCTAAAGAACAATTCTCCCTAAACAACTCCCGCTTAGAGGTACTTGTGAGAAACCGTAAACATTTACGATACCAGCAAGAAATTCTCTACTCCCTTTCTCACAGAATCCACAGTTCCTATAAAGGCACTGACCCCACGGTATTTTTACGGGAACATTTAAAACAACTCTCATTAAATGAAGCTTTGAGTGAAAATGGAAATTCTGAGTTCGTTGATTTGTGCCGTTCTACAGAGCGCGCACTCGCTCACTCTGAAACGAAAACAAAAAATCCTATGGCATTTTTAGAAGGTCATTTCGATGATCATTTTGCCTCTGATGACTTATCAGAAAGTTCTGATATTGAAACGAGCGATTATACCAACGGTGCAGAAAGCTACATGGCAGTTCCCATAACCAAAGAGCAAGCGTCTGATCATTTAGATAGAGTTCAACCCCTTCAAGTACCACACCAAACTATCATTGATGTCATACCAAAACCCACATTGCACTCAGTACAAGCTGTAGAATCCGACGAATCTCTATGACATCCCCATAGATTAAATTGGAGTCGCTAGAAGAACTCTTGAAATGTTTCCCAAAAAAAGTGAACCATAGACATAAACAGGAACCCACTTAAAATCATCCATGAAAAGACTTTATAAGTCTTCTCTACCTTTAAAGCCTTTGCCGAATAGTGATTCCTTCGGGTCCAATCAAACGGCTGAGTGATCGTACGCAAAAGAAAATGGCACGATATACAAAATAAGGTTAGAGATAAAAATGATAAGATTCCAACTGTCATAGGACTCCTATCGGAATCCTTTTGACTCAAGTTGATACACTTAAAGTCTAGATTTTACCGACCTCTTTTTGGCAAAGGTCTTTCGCCGGAGAGGAGCATCTAGCTTGATAATATAGGTATACATTAAAATACATATGATAATCAGATAGAAGAAACCAAAATAAGGGCCATAATAGTAGACCAGGCTACCATAATCGCCATCTTCCAAATAATACCCATAACAGGGAGCAAAACCATTGAGATTGACCTGATGGAAAACAAGAAATCCCCTCACCATCACCCAAGACATTGATAATATTCCAGCAGCGACCAATCCAATGGTCCACTTATTTCGCTCTTTATATCCGATCCACATTAAAAAAAAGGCAATCAAGTTAAGGTAGCCAACATTAACCATAGCTCTATAGAAATAATCGGCAGTGCCATTCTCACAGGTTTCCATAGCTAACATCAAAACCGTTGCCACTGATGTGACAAACAATAACACTGCTCCGAAAAAACCAATAACTCCGCTCATCAACACCCAGCCAACAGCTTGAACTTCACTCAAGCTTTTTCTTTTTTGATGACTTCAATTTCCGCATTAATTCTAAATTTATGATCTTCAACAAACCGAGAAGCTTCTTCAACAAAATCAATACCCTTAATAATACGAATCACTTCTTTAGAAACCACATTCATCATTTCATCTTTTGACTTATTTGCTCCTTGAACGAGTAGATTCAAAACTTCCTTAGGAAGCTTAATGCCTCCTAGGTAAGAACGAATCCCCTCTTCAGTCATAAATGCTGCACCAATCCCGGCGCTCACTAACTTTTTGACCAATTCGCTCACCCGAATATTATCGGCATGGAGATCTTCGTTGTTTTCTTCGCCCTTGTCTTTTTTACCGGCCATATACTTCTTTTACCCTTTTGTGATAAGCACTCATCATATTAGGAAGATTCACATTCACTAAAGTCTTTGCAATCGGCCCTGGAACAAAGCCCTTAAACTTGGCCTCTACCTTATAGGTCGCTCGCGTTTTTCCCGCTTCGTCTTCTAAATCCCACGAACCATTGGACACCTTAAACAAATCTCCCGAATCTAAGCTCCAATAAATGCGATTAGGAGCTTCTTCATGCATCCATAATTTATATTTAAAGCTCTTAACCACATTTACAGAATATTCTACTAACTTTCTATTTCCATCTGTTTCTACAACTCGACATTCGGAGACTTCCGTTAAAAAATCCGAATACTTTTCATAGTCTGAAATCAGAGCAAAAAACTCATCTCGAGTACAATCAAACACTTCTGTAGTCTCTGCTGTAGCCATACTTCTTATCCTTTACTTATTCAGTTTATCGAAAAAACCATCAACATGCACCTTTTGCTCGCCTCTCGACCAAAGGTGAGTCACTTTTTAAACAAAGCCTCTGCGGCAGCCAACAAATCTTCTTTATTTGATCCCGCATTATCCTTACCAGACCTTAACTGGAAGTAGTCACAAAAATTAGCCCGTTCCTTTTCCTGAACCACATCGGCCTGTACTTCTTTGCATTCATTGTAAGCCTTGGCATCGTGGAACTTACAGTTTTTACAGCAATGTATGTCAGCACCACAATGATCACATTCGTCCCGTCGGCCCACTTCTGGACTGACCTCAGCCATTTTATTACATGAAAAACATTGAAACTCCACCAAGGCCACTAGAAGCTCCAGTGCTTTCGATCTAAATCATGCTCCGCCTCCACTCGGCGAATGGTTCCCGTTTTAGAACGCATCACTATGGAATGAGTGGTGGAACGTTTTCCTGACAAAACTTTTACCCCTCTTAAAAGAGGACCGTCAGTGACACCTGTGGCTACAAACATAACATCTCCACGGGCCAACTCGTCTCGCGAAAAGACTTTATCTAAATCTTCATTACCCATTTTGGTGGCACGCTCTTTTTCTTCCTCATTTCGAAATTTAAGTCGACCCACAAAATCCCCATCCAAACACTTTAATGCTGCTGCTGTAATAACTCCTTCAGGAGCACCACCCGTACCCATCATCATATCAATACCGGTTTCCTCCCAACAGGTCGCGATCCCCGCTGAGACGTCACCATCACCAATAAGATGAATTCGAGCACCCATTTTACGAACCCGTGAAATCATATCTTCATGCCTAGGACGATCTAAAATCACCACGGTGAGATCTTCTACAGATTTACCTAGGGCTTTGCCAACAGCACTTAAATTATCTTCAACAGTGGCGTCTAGAGATACCACTCCTTTTGCCTTTGGCCCTACAGCTATCTTTTCCATGTAGGTATCAGGTGCGTGTAGGAAGTGGCCTCTTTCTGCTATGGCAATAACAGATAGAGCTCCAGAATCTCCAGTAGCACATAAATTGGTGCCTTCTAGTGGATCCAATGCAATATCTACCGCCGGATCTCCAGAATCGCGCCGCCCAACGGGCTCACCAATATAGAGCATTGGGGCCTCATCCCGCTCACCTTCACCAATAACAACAGTTCCATCGATGCTCACACTATCAAAAGCCGTCCGCATAGCATCGACAGCAGCTTGGTCAGCAGCATCCCCATCACCCCTACCAGTGAATCGAGCACATGCCAGTGCGGCAGCCTCAGTGATTCTAACAAATTCAAGCGCTAAGTTTCTATCCATGCTGTGCTACTCCTTGTGAAGTTCCTGCTCCCACAAGAACTCGGGTCAATTGGTCAAATACCGGATTTAATAATTCTTGAGAAAATTGCAATTGGGTCAGAATCCCCAATGCAGCCAACAGCGTTTCACGTTGTGAGGGACTTACCGCCACTCCTTCATGATCAGCGCCATCGTCATCACTTTCATAGAGGCTTTGCACTTCTCCACCATCGCTACCCCCTCCTACTGAAATCATACCCTGATTGTAAGTAAAAGAACTTCCGTCGCGATGTATTTCTAAACGTTGGACGGAATCATTTTCAGTATCCTGCCAAATTTGAACTTGTACTTCCCCGGGGCCTTGATACCAATGAGTGAAAGTGTGAGTGGATTTATAAAATTTAGGATCTACAAGACGTAAATTGGCTCCAATAAGTTTATCTTTCAAAAAAGCCGTCAACCGAGAATGATCCTGGGCTCCCATTTGATCAAAAAATAAACCAACGACATGGTCGTCAAACCACATCACTTCCGTACGTACTTCCAAAGACTCACCCTCAGAAAAAACGATTTCAACGGAATAAAAATGACAAGCTTTAAGATCGAGTCCTTTGGGCCTTCCAACGGCAGCACCTTTATAACTCAGATCAAAAACTTTTGAAGTTTCACCATTGCTCCACTTTAACTGTGCTCCCACGAAAACTTGGGCCAAACCATGCTCTACCTGCGTTGAGATACGAACAAATTTTCGGCGGGTGACCTTTTCAGATGTCGGCGTTTTAGATGCATTCACAACGAATCTCGTCTAAATTAATCATTATTGAATTCCTCCTCTATAATTTGTCGCAATCGATGGGCTGACTGCTGCATGATCACCTCCATGCCAAACTCAATAAAGAACCGTGGAATTCCTAAATCTTTATAACGATGCTCTCCGTAAAGGGCAATCCGCGTCTTACGGTCACCAAATCCCTTCAATTCAAAATGCAATTGCATGCCTTTGAAATAACCACCCACCACATTCCAATGAATCCAAGTGGACTCTGAATCCCTTTTTACCGATGTTTTAATGTCAAACTCAGCCGTATAACCGAAAGATTTGGTCTTTATATTCAACTTATTGTTCTTCGCATCGTGTCGTAAATCAGTGACTATGGATGAGAGTTTTTTAAGGTTCTCATACCTAACGGAACGTTGCACGGCTTCCTCTGGGGGAACATTCATAATACCCATGGCCTGCAGAGATAGAAGTTTAACCTGGGTTTTTTCTTCCGATTCGCTGACGTAAACTAAAATCTCTCGGTTTTTCTCGGCTTTTTTAATCCACTTGGGCTGGTCTTCCCAAAATCCTTTACGAGCCTTCTCCAAGCCTTCCGAATGACCCGGGATAGACAATGCTAAAAATGTCATCAATATAGTAAAAAACATGAATAACTTCATAAGATTAGCTCTACCCACCGGATATCGTTGTGCTAGGATTCTAACATTGAATCGAGGGAGACTCCAATGGCCGTTTTCACAACGCAAAATGCACCCATGCTAGCCACTTATGGTCGCATGTTAGCGGCCATTCCAATTTTTGTGTTTTACTACTTAGGAGCACCCTGGTCCGTATGGCCACTTGTAGGTGTCTTTTTAGTGGCCTCCTGGACAGATTGGCTCGATGGCTATCTTGCAAGAAAGTATTCTTCCGAATCCGATATGGGAAAATTTATGGATCCCGTCGCCGACAAGCTTCTGGTTTTAACATGCCTTATTCTCCTACTTCACGCCCATCGTGTGGATCCACTGATGATCGTCGTATTATTAGGACGAGACATATATATTGGTGGACTACGAGCAATGGCTGCGCTTAAAAACATTGTCATCGCAGCTAAGCCTTTAGGAAAATGGAAAACTGCCATTCAAATGGCCTCTATCCCCTGTTTGTTTATTCATGAACCGGAATTATTTTTTCAATGGCCCATTGATAAAATCGGCTACTATGGTCTTTGGATAAGTGTTGTCCTAAGCCTGGTGTCTGGATTTCAATACGCCTTGGGCTACTATAGCGGAGCAAAATCTCAATGATTAAACCGTTTCAAAAAACCCGCTGGGAAATTCAAAGACATTTTGTTCTACGCCTTTTTATTGCAATCATTTCCTGTATGGTGCTCATCCAATGGTATGAGTGGCTGACTCAGTATTCTAATGTAATTGCAGACTTAGAATACGGTCGAGTCATTTCTTGGCCACTTGGCACACCATGGGAAAATCATATTAATGATATCGCCTACTCCTATTCCAAAATCATTCTGTGGTCCAGCATAGGACTCGCCATCCTTTCAATTTTAATGACAGCAAACACCCACACCTACATCCCAGCATTCTTTGTTTCACTCATTTCCTTTTTACTTATGCAGACCTTATTTGCATTCGATTACCGCCTGGCATCTCCCACTCACCATGTAACCACGGTATTTGGTCTTATTTTCTTCTTTTTACCGAATAAAAGAAAAAACCTAAAAACCATCGGGCTTCTCATTTTAGTTCTTACAGGTTTCTATCACTTAAATGATGAAGTTCTCTCCGGGCGTGCCTACGGCCTTGAATGGATTTTTAACCTTCATATTCCTTTTATAATCGGATTACTCTTCTTACGAATCTCTAGCCCTTTTCTCCTTTATAGTGAAAAACGATGGGCACGATATCTTGGAGCGTTTATTTTCACAGGCACACTCTCTATGGAGTTCCTGCTCTTACATCAAGGACCTTCACTGCTTTTACTATTTCTCATTTTACTATTTTTATATTTTGATTCTCAGGAAAAGAGGAAGGTGGACCTCCTCTATCAATCCTATATTCTACCAGAACCACACCCCGCTTGGCCGGTACTGTTAGTATTTACCTATATTGGACTTCAGTTCTCCTATTTAGCTACTCCCAAAGTTTGGCCGGACACACTACGTTTCTTTTTTACGACTCATAGCCGATCTAAAATCACCCATTGCTCCACAGCTATTGCAACTTATGCTCCAAACTTAAGCCAACTCATACGGTCTGAAATTGGACTCTCTGGCAGTAAAAGTTGTGACCTCGTGGAAGTTTACCAACTCGTAAAAGACCAGTGCTCCAACCAGCTTTCGGGTGATAAGGCGAAAATACAGATACTTCACGAAAGCAAATACCTTTCCGGCCCGTTTATGGATCGAACCGCAAAAGTTAAAATCAACGAGCTTGATTATTGCGAGAAATTTTTAGATGCAACTTTTTTCGAGGTGACAAAATGGATCCAGAGCGAAGAATCCAAAAGCAAATACTTTTAGTCTGCTATTTTGCTTGCTTTAGCTTTTTTATGTATATGGTAACAAAAAATAATCCTGAGATATCTCAATTTTATAAAGCTGAGAGTGGCAGTGACCTTTCAGAACCGGCCACCCTTGGAACCATTCACTTTGGCGATGAAGAAGGTTTAGAGAAAACTGAGATTGCAGAACCAGAGGGAAGATTTCATTGGCGTTCTGAACTGGAAACAAAAAAATCAATTAGCAATGATTCCGCGGAACAAGTTTACCCTGTTGGAAAAAGACACCTACTAAAAGGTGTTGGCAAAAACCAACTCTCTCTGCAAGATACAGATGACAACATCCTTTGGACCTTACAACTTAAGACAGAAGCCATCTCAATAGATGAACAACTCATTACGGATAAAAGCATTTACCTAAGACTTAATGATTCACAGGTTCTCGCTGTTGACTTAGCAACCGGAAGAATGAAGTGGCAGACTCAGTTTAACTACAGAGAGATTAAATCGCTACATACCAGTGATGATCGCCTTTTTATCGTTGTTTCCGACGATGACTCGGCCACAAATCCAGAAGCCTTCGAAAAGTTGATCGAAGTGGACACCTTAACAGGTAAAACTCAAACCATTAGTCCCATTATCGGATATTTAAATCATTTAAAGATTAAAGTGAAAAATGATGACGAAATCTATGGCGTGAATGATAAGAATTACTACTTTATCTGGAACCAAAAAGAAAAAGTGATTTCCAGTAAAACTTTACTGCATGAAAAAGCCATTACCCCTGTCACTTATGTGGGCCCTTATTTGTTTTTTGCCACCTCTGAAGAGAGCTTTCTTTATAAGTTCAATATGGAAACTCTTGAAATGGAGTGGAATGTAGATGTTCGCTTTAAAGTCGGTAAAGCGCCACAGTATTTAGAGCATCACAATATAGTTTTAGCGGTGAGCGAGACCGGATATGTTCAAGCATTTGATGCGAGAAAAGGTGAAAGTCAGTGGCGGTACAACTTCAGAAACCAAAATTCCGTTGATGAGCCTCAACTTGTACGCTTAGGAGCTACAGGAATTCGTAAATTTGAACTTGGATGGCGCTACAAAGGTTACGTAATGGCTATACCCTGTAGGCAAGGAAGGATATGTCTTGTTAACCCACAAAAGGGACAACTCCTTTCCTCGTTAAACTTTCATGTGCAAGATATTATATCACAACCTCAATTCAACGATTCCTGGTCGTGGGCTATCGGAAAAGATGAGACCGAAGGAATTAAGCTGGTAAAAATCATTGAAAACCCTGTGAACTCCAAACCGCGAACCACTGTTTCGGAATAAATGGATAGAAGGATAAAGACGATGAATATACTATTTCTCTGTGTTGCCAATTCCGCGCGAAGCCAAATGGCAGAAGGTCTCGGACGCAGTATTTGGGATTCTTCCTGGAACATTAAAAGTGCCGGATCTGAACCTTCGGGAAAGGTGCACCCTGGGGCGATCACAGCCATGCAAGCCATTGATATTGATATCTCTCACCATACCTCTCAATCCATCGAAAGCTTGCCTGAGGAATTCCTGCGGTCTCTCGACTATGTTATCACTTTGTGCGCTGAAGAGGTTTGCCCAGTCATTCTATCTAATGCCAAAAAGCTACACTGGCCCATGCCGGACCCAGCTGGTGTCACTGAAGCCGAGCAGGCGGCGTCTTTTCAAAAAGTGAGAGATGAAATCACTATGAAAATAAGAAGCTTTCAATAATTCTTGAAAGCTATTTCAGGTTTCAAAAGGCCCTCATTGAGTTTGAACTAGTGAGAGCTCTTTTCATTCTGGCTTTTTAAAGAAATAGCACTTTGAACACATTGAATTTTGGCTGGACAATTTTCAGTATACCAGTCGCAAAATTCCCATGAGCTACCGTATAAATTAAAAACTTTAATTTCATCGTCCGTAATAATGAGAGCTAAATCTTTAGCGTTACATTCCCCGGCAACAATAGCCATAGAAGCTTTTCCACTAAGGACTGCCAGGGTTTGGGATTCACCCTCGCCTCCCCAGCCCCCACCGTCGCCGCTTGCAAATGCGGTAGGTGCAATCAACAAAAACAAATACCCACTGAGGGCTAAAATCAAACTTTTCATACAATTCTCCAATGCGTCTATATTAATCAATTTTTAAAATTATAGCCCCTACAATTCCGGCTCAGTGGCAAAATTACAGGGGCTGTTAAAACTCTAGTCAGATTATAGGTCGTCTTCCATGAAATCAGGCATATCTATAAACAATAGTGTGTGTATATCGTCTCTCAGTATAGCGAGATCTTGCTGTGACGGCTCTTGTCCGGCGTCCAGCTGACCATAGATTCGCTCCCATACGTTGGATTTCTGAAGATCTTCAATGGCCACTAAAGTCTGACGACGGCTACGATGTCTGTACCTTAGGTCATTCTGAACATCATAGCCCAGATAGTTCACCAACTGGATCAACATCAAAGACTGTGCACCCTTAGATACAGCTGTCCCAGAAAATGTAAACAGTCGAACAGCGAAGTCTCTTCCGAACCTTACGGCACTTCGGCTCACCACACGCATAGGATCCGCTGGCACAAAATCCTCGTATTCCTTCAGGTAAGATTCCACCACATTGTAACCTTGACCATTTTCATCCAGATACTGTTCGTACTGCTCCCTACGATATCTATTCACAATGTCTTCCACATGATTGGGTTGAAGTTTGTGATCTGAAATCGCTATCCGTTTATTTGCATACTCTGCAGCCATCTCATAACATTTCACCCAAAAGTTAGCGACGAACCTTTGAATTTCATCAATATTATCTCCTGAGTACTGAAGTGGAATATTATAAACATCCACACAACGGTTTAAAATGACCCGAATAAAGCTTTCATCAGGACGATCTCCAGAATCTTGAACGATCTCAAAGGCTTTATCTTTAAGAAATTGAATTCGGGGACCTCTCGCCATTTGACTGGTGGCCTTTTTATGAGCCCGGGTGATCTCCTCACCTATGGTGTAGGCGGAAGATCTATAGACCGCATCCAAAGTCACTGGCCCCATGGGAATACCTTCATTACTGGGAGTTCTCCCAACACTCAGCTCTTCCATCACACGGCGCTCTTTTTTCATCATCACATAATCTAGGCCTTCTCGAAGTCGGGTGTCAGCAAAAGCATTCCATCCAAAACTAAGCGACAACAAGAGGACCAAGAATTTATTTCTATCAAATTTTTTCATTTTCATTCTCCTCAATTAATCGAAGTCAAAAAGTTCACGAATTTTTTGCCATAGGGTCCGAAAGTCGCTCACTTCGTTATAGGTTACCTTAAATACACCGGGTCTGAATCCAGCAGAACTGGTGAGTTTTCTCGTTTGTGATGGGTCTAACTCTCTTAACTGAAGAAAGTGTAACAAAACAGGTTCGTCCCAAAAATCCAGAACGAACGTTCCCAATTCTGAAATCGTGTCCGTATCTACAGCTTGTTGTCTCATTGTATTGTATGCACCCACTGTAAAAGAAACGAGAGCGCCACCTTCACCATTCACTGGAACAACATCGTAGTATTTTTGACCAATGATCATACGTCCACCCGTAAATAGAATGTCCGACTCACCATCTCTTTTATCTTCAAAAAGTCCCTGCTCAGGAATACCAAGTCGAGGGGCTTTCTTTTTAGATCTTTTTGCACCGAGGATGGATGAAATTCCATTGAAGTCTTCGTTTAACAGTGGATGAGTTCCAGTTAAAAGATATTCTCTCCCATTTCGGTTATAGTCATCATCGCCTCCTAGCATTGCACCATTTCTACTCCACATTATATGGGGTGCTTGCTTGGACATGGCCGATTCGTAGGTCAAATTGCCATTCATATCGATGTACCAGTTCACAAACATTATGGTATTGCCACCATTAATAGGAATCCCAAGCATAATAAAGGCAATGCCCTGCCCTCTCTTCTTTAGATCCTTTGGTATGACAATAGCTATAAATTGATTGGGGTCATTAATGTAACGATCGACAATAAAAAAGTGAGAGCTTTTTCCTGACTTCTTTTTGCTGCCGATTTCATATAGCCCAGGGGTTAAATTTACTGTCTCACCAAAATAGGGTGTGACAGCGTCTGAAGTTAAACGACTTTGGTCAATTCGTCTTAATTCATTCCCTCGGTTCAATCGAATGGGTCCATCACTCACTAAATCAGTTTCTGTTTGGGCCATCCCCACTAGAGATGTAAATAAGACTACGAGTGATAGTAGTAATTTAATAGATATGTTTTTCATGACTTATCTCCCTACTCTTGGAATTATAATATTTCGGTCACAGAATCGACCACCCACGTGGGTGTTTTGCAGACTATAAAGAACATCTCCAACACTTTGCCTCACAATTGAGAGGTTTGTACCCGCCCATGCTGAAGGATTGGAACACACACGTCGCTCCGCCTGTCGAGCCACTCGATACATTTCCAATGTGTTACAACTGAATGCTCTTCTAAAAATGGATTGGTTGAGTATGTTCGCCGTTGTTCTCATAAATGCGGCCGTTACTCTAAATTCGAGTTTGTCGGAAGCCGAAATAGTAGGAGCCACATCTGCCAACAGGAATATAAACCTCTCCGCAAGTTCTTGCATCCGGTCAAAATAGACATCATCAAACAGGCTATAAACTGGAGCTTCCGTATAACAGTAACGTCCAGTAATACAAACCCTTCGAAAATCATCAAAGAACTCTAAGTCCAAACTTTCATAAGCGAAAAAGATCACTCCATAAAGCTTCTGCATAAAGTAGAAATAGCTTCTTTCGTTGGTTTTATTAGAAGGCTGGTCACCTCTTTGCCAAAGATCTTTATCCGTATCCATAAACTCTTGGTAAGTGGTTGCTATATAATTCCCCTCAATAATCGACTGCAATACGTGAGGTGGGGCCGCCCAATCATAGGCGGACAGACTTTCCGCTGCATGGGATAGATTTTGGAAGAGTATCATATTGGCTTGATAGTAGTCGCCCATTCTAGCGTATTCTGAGGCATCACTTTGAGCTTGCTGCAAAGAACCTACAATGCCTCCGCAATATCCCAGCAAGTTAATGAAGTACTCCTCTTCATGGCGTATACTTGGAACCGGTAGATCGGCAAAGGTCATTGCCTGACCATCTAGATTTGAATTTGACTCGCAAGTTGAAATAGGACGAGTTGGACTTGTATAGGTGTAAACGGGAACATGATTCCCAGGAACACCAAATCGACTGGGTGATCCATATTGACTAGGTGATCCGTATTGACCCGTAACCTCCGGATGAACATCCTGAGGACCGGAATTAGACTTATCAGCCCAAGTCATGTTAATGGGAGCGATAGCGGCTAATGAACCAAAAACTACCGCGAGAATAGATTTTTTTAACATTGGGGGGGTCTCCTTTAAATTTCCATAAGTGGATATTTAAAAGATCTACCTGAGGTTCTGTTTGCAGCGCACCAACATGATCTAACCGGTTTGATCCGATTTTTCCTAGCTATTTACAGATACTTAGGAATCTACTCTACTAAACCGAATAAACTATTGCTCTGCCGCGACCTTGCCTTTGAATTCGGTTCTGACCTAACAGATAGGAAAGTTCACGCTTCAAAGTGGCATCCGAACACTGAGTCACCTGCTGAATCTGAGAACGGGACACCCAAATTTCTCCACGACGTTTTCGATTTTCCAACTCTTGTAAAATGAGTTTCTGTGTTCTTTTTAACAAGGCGGTATTTTGGGATTCACTTTTAACTAAACAAAAAGGCTTCCTCGGATCCCACCGGTAGCCGGACTCCAGGCTCTGAACATAATCACTATCACCCAGATGCTTTCGAATACGCTGAACACTTGTGTATATCCGCGCATCATGAATTATGGGATCATACTCCTCGCCCCAAACTAAACTGGCTAACGCTTCTTTTTCAAGGGCATTGGGATAGGCCTTCATCAGTTCCCCGATGATTTTTCGCAAATGATGACGTTTTAAAAAAGCGTTGTGTAGATTTCCATCTAGGTACAATTCATTAAAATCAGTTCGTAAAGTGACACCTTGATCAATAATTAAGGGGGCCGAAGAAAAATGACTTCCCTCGTTTGTTGTCATTGAGAATTCTTCGGTCTTTGCTTTAAAAAATTTATTAAACCAGCCCGACCATCGATGCCTGTCCCCAATGGCTGATTTTTTCCAAATGGATAGATCACGAGGATCACAGTTTCTTTCAGCCCCCTCAATCCAAGCTTTCAAAGGTCTTTTTACTTGTTCATCACAACCCCATCGAATCAACTCTAGTTTAGCATTATCTAGAAAGTCTCTATTACTCTCCCCTTGCAAATGAAACTGCAGCATATTTAATGCGACTTTTTCCGCCATAGCTTCTGAAGTGCCATGAAGGATGGATTCGAAATCAGCTAATAGTGACCAGGTGAATTCATCTTCCGTTTCCTGCATACTTTTAACAAGATCAAATTCGATCAGCCGGAGCTGTCCTAGCGGATACTTTTTCAGGTCCTCCTCCGCCGTTTCTGACACTCTGTAAATTCCTAATTGCAAAAACTCGAAGAGTTGATTGTGAGCCACTTCCTCATCTCCCCAGCTTTCTCTCCATTTTTGTTCGAAGTCCTCAACATTCAACTCAACGGACGAAAATCGTAGTTCAAATGATTTCAGTCTTTGCTGCAAACGAAGAGGACTCTCTTCACCCACAAGGTTTTTCATTTGTTCGAGCGATTTTTTTGCCAGATCTCGAGATCCAATAAGAAAGTAAGTACTAAACTCAATGTCTAATAGATCAAATTGAGCTTCTAGTGGTGCTTTATCGTTAAGATTTCTTCGACATAATTGAGCATGATGAACCGACTTACCGGGTTCTAAAAAATAGCGATGATATATGGATTGTATGAGGTGAGCTCCAGCAAGTACATAGTTATTACATTGTTCCCCAGCAATAGAAAACAACTGTTTTTGAGAGACTTCAAACTGCTTCCAATTCATAATCTTTAAATAGATCCATGAAATATTTAAGGAAATCACTAAAACGTACCTGGGAGACTTAATACTATAAAATAACTCTTTCGCAGACTCATAAAACTCGATGGCTTTTGGAAACTCACGCCTCCAATCATAAATTCTTGCCATTTCGAAAGAGGCGAAGGCCTTAGCCTTTAGCCATTCATTTCCAGACTGACCCGAGGTGGAATCCACGGCTCTTTGAAAAGCCGAAAGGGCTTTTTCATATTCCTTTGAACCCCTGGAAATCCCCATTTCAATCAAAAAGAGAGTGGCGTATATGCCTTTGGAGGCACCCGCAACCTGCTTGCAGATAAAATAAGCCTCGTCATGTTTCTGTAACCGATTCAGGCATCGAATGTATTCATAGACGTGGGATTGCTCATCTAGATTTAAACTACCCTTTCGCGATAGTTCCTCTGCCCTTTCGCGACCAATCAATACCGCTTCCGTCTTTTCACCTAGTGTATACATGATATGCATTAAAAAGCGTTCTAACTGTAGAGATTGACCAATCACCGACCGCAGATCTAAGGCTGAAGTTTTCAATGCTATAAGCAGCTCATTATCCAAAGCATTGATTTCATCAAAGTGGAAGGAGCGAAGCACTTCTTCAAAGGACTCAATATCTTTGGAAAATAGACTCACCGTTAATTCCTCTAACGGGTTTCCTGTATTCCAAATCAATTTCAAACCCATCAACCATTGATAAGCTTTAGTCACTTCTTCTGGAGTCTTATTAAAAAGATAAACTTGTCGCATAAAGGATGTGACCTGGTAGGAATCCTCCTCAACGACTCTCAACAAAAACCTTTCTTTCACTTCATGGAGGTCGGACTCCCAGGTAGAATTCAGTTGTTCAAGCTCATCTCTAGTAACTGGTCTATTGAGAAGAGCACAGTATTTAAAAATCCGCTTTGCTGATGGGCTCACCGCTTTTGTTTCATCCACCTCTATGGAATTCAATTCTTCTAAGATCAGCTTTTTAATGTACTTAAAATTTCCACCTGACTTTTGATAGAGGAGATGCTTTTCTTCATTACTCAAATCACCATCCACTTCGGTCAAATATATCAATGCCTCTTTTTTTGAAAGGGGTTCTATATACAACGTCGGCATTCCCAACCGCGAAACATTTCTCTGGCATTCAAAAATATGGAAATGATTGGGAAACTTGTTTAAAACACTTTGACCATCTGGAAAATGAGCGTCGCAGTTCCAATGAATCACTGAATAGGATTCCATGATTTTTTCATCGATCCCATTAAGTTCAGAATAATCCTTTGATATAAACTTATATCCATTTTGCCGTAAAAAATGAAAAATCAGCAGCGACTTACCCACACCGGAAGGCCCATAGACGCACATCTGGCTATCTAATTTGATGGTCCTCTTCATCCATTTTAGTTCTGTGGATCGGCCAAAGAAATGCACTTACAAACTCCAATGATCCGAAATTAATGAATCGGCTCATTGGGGAAATTAGCCCATATCTTGCAACGCGTCAATGGTGTATAGAAATTCAAATCGCTGAGATTCGAGGTGAGCCTTTTACGGCTCAAACCAGTTAGCTACAGTTTGTGCTAAATGTTCGAAAATTGGCCTAATTTTGCTTAAACCACTGCTGATACGGAGATGAACAATTAAAGTCCTTTTTCTGATATTTTTTGTAGTTTTTTCAGCCCCGGCATGGGCGCTGGCGAATTTGAAAGCTTGTCCGAACGAAGGGCTTCTTTCTAACCGCCTTCCTATCGCCTTAGTGGAAGAACTCTCAAATCTGGGCTTTTGGAACGATCATTTCGATCGAGACACCCCCCAATCTCGAAGTCTAACTGCATTTTGGGAATCACTTGGGGATACAAGCTCATCAGTGGAAGACGTCGTGGATCAAATTTTTGGCAGCAGTGCTCAAATGGCATTCTCTGATCAGCTTCCAGAACTCTATCCCATAAAAGTGCACGTACTCAGATACCTCAACGAACAGTCCCAATCGGTATGTATCTCCCCCTCAAAGGTAAAAAATGTCTACCAAGCTTGGAAACTGAGATATATCAACGACTTTGCCATTCCCCTTATACAGTCGGCTCAAATTTCTAAATTAGATTCCGTCATTAGAGAATTCCAAAGAAAGTTGATTGAGGGAGAGCTGGAACTCATTGATCTGTCCCCCAAAAAACGAAATCAACTTGTAAGTCAGACTCCAGAAAGACATCGCGACTCACTCACTAAAATAAATCCGGAAACGGGTAAGTATGGTGTCAGTGGATTCTACTCCTCACGAGACAAGATTTTTGCCGTGGATTTTGCACGCCCTATTGGGGAAACATTAATCACCTTCACTCACGAAATGATTCATGCCGGGGATCTTGAACTCGATGACTTAAAAAGAGAATGGTCTAAAATATACCCTAAAGTTTTAAGTGTTCTTACTCAATGGCTTGGAAAGAGTGACCAGCAACTGGAGATCGCAAAAAGTTTAGTGAATCGGGTATTGTTTCTCGTCGAACCCAACTCCTACTCAAAAGCCTTCATGCGATTGACACAGCAAAAATTAGAAGCCTTGCAAGAACAGATTCGAAAACAAACCTCTTTGGAAGAAAAACCTTTACGTCCATCAGAATCTGAACTCGATCTCATCGATCGCTTTTTTAACATTGCCACTCATCTCACTTTAGGCAATGAGTACAAAGCCTATGGCTATTCAGCCATACTCTACCATAAATTGAACCAGTCCTGGATTTTACCACCGTCTGACTTTCATTCCAGCGAATTGGATAAAGTCACAATGGGAGATCAATATTTCGCCACATCTATTTTTCTTGAAAAGAGTCTCAGTCCATTCCCAACGATGAGACGTTCCCTAGGCACTAACTGCAAAGCCCTCACCGAAGAACTGACGGGCAAACCCTCCCCCACTGAAGCATCGGAAGACAGCCCTACAATTGAACAGCACAGACAAGAGATTCAGTTTGAACTTCGCCTATGTAAGGTTTTAAACCATCTCGAATACTCCTACTTGAAAGAACTTAAGTCCTATATCAATGATCTTAAAGACCAATTTTCAGGTACCATCAAGTGGATTAGTGAAAACACCAAAGACACCCAATACGATTCTCTACCCTATTATGCTCGCCCCGGTTCTATTGACGAAAGCCTTAATCCTTACTCCGTGCTTGCGGCTCGCCTTACCACCGCCTGGGTCATTCGATTTAAGAATAACCTGCTGCGAGTGGACAACTACGTCAGGTCTTTAAATACCAGCTTAATCGGTTTGGAATTCGGCGTACTTGATTTACACGATTTGAATGAAAGTGAACTTCAACTTGTTGGCCTGAGTTATGAAAACACAACCCCCAAGTATGGCGTTTTCCCGGAAGAAACAAGATTCAAAAGCCAGAGACCAAATGAGTCCGGTTCCATTGACTATAAAAACTATTTTGAACTCGTTAAATGGAACAAATCTTCCCTAAATACATTTGATCCCGTCGTAACGGAAGCCACTCTACTCCCTAGTGATGATCTAATGACTCAACTCATCCGATTACATATGATTAAATCTTACAAATGGCTAGATGATGCCTTTCCCATTTATCATCAGACTCTTGTCGGCTCGGTTAATTTTCTTAACAAGTTGCACATGGGGAACTTTAATAAGAATGAAATCTCTGAGGACCGAGCTGAGGCTTTATCCGATGAAATTTTAGGAATGCTTCGCTTAAGTGGATCGACCAAGCATGAACTGGTTGTTTTGGACAGATTATTTAATAGTCTAGGTATGGCCTATGGAATAGCCAGAGATCAGCGATGGTCTGAAATTGAGAAATCTTTTAGAGAAGGGATACACAGCTATATCAGCTCAATGAATCTCCTACGAATTTATTCGGGACAAGACATTAAACCATGGAATGAACAGAGAGAAAACTTTCAATGGCAACTGTCCAGTTCACTCAAAGAGGCCAAAGAGAGATGTCATCTCAAGAAGTCAGGAATAGGATCTGTTGAACAGTGGCAGGAAGAGCAAGTGAGTATTGGTGAGCAAAGCTTCCCATCAACGGTTATTTGTAATAACAATCAGCTCTATCTCATACGCCAACCGGAAGACAAGACCGAATCACTCACCATTAGATTCTCTTACCGCAATGGAGCGTCCTCTATTTACACGAGCCTTGGATCCAACGGCAGACCATTTACTCTCAAGCCCTTCCAAGCTCCCGACTACTTGTCCTCACCGGAGAAACGCTAATGAAATTAATTTTATTTTTACTCGTTACTTTTCCAAGTCTAGGGCTCTTTGCCAAAGAGAAAGGGCTTCAAACAGCTGACGGGATTCGAATCCCTAGACTGCAAAGTAAGTATTATTCTGATAAAAACGATCCCTGCCGATTACCGTTTTCATGTCCTTTCTTGGCTACATTGAGAGGAGACTGCCAATTTTACCAACCCATGCCGACCCACAACCTCAGTTGTGTTCGCACCTTGCAGCAGTCCCAAATCAACATTACCCAACAGTGCGAAAATCAAATTTTAGATCATGATAGTGCTGGTGATCCCGTTGACCTAAATAATGAGGCCATACCCAACATTTGCCTCTCAAAAGCTCCTCAAAAATATAAATCACTTTTCGCCCAGGATGGGGATGTGCCCGCTAAGGTCATCAACTTATGGACCGAGGAGCGGATGGAATCCCTATGGCGAGAGAAGGAAATAGAAATCATCGGGCTCACTGAGGCCTATGCCACCCGTAGAGAAAAGGCCTTTGAAGAGGTCGAAAATCTACAAATGCGTGCAGAAAGTGAAAAGGATAGACCCTACGTACAGGAAATCTGGGAGCGCATGATTGAAGAAGCAAAACTGAATGCGGCTCAATATGGAGATTCGGGACAGAGCTTAACAGACTTCCAGACCATATTTGCACTTAATTTAGAGGCGTCTCGAGTTTGGAATCTAATGGTTCTCTGTGCCGGTGGAAATGAAAACAAGGCTCGTCGAATGTACTATGAAGCTAAGTTTCAATGTGAATTCGAATCTCTGGTCGATGATCAACTCATGTATGACAATGTTAAATCTTTTTTAATAAATACATTTACCGTATTTTCAACCACTCATGTTCCTCGATTTGAATTAAAGAAGGTGCCAAAATATGAATTTCAGCTAGAAGAGCTCTACACAAATCCGACCACGGATAAATTTGAGCAGCGCTTCCTCTTTCCGGCAACCCATCCCCTGCTGTCTCAAGCACTATTGCAACATGGTCATAGCTTCTACAGAACAGATAACAATTGGGACATGAAAAAGTTTAAAAAGAAATACATCGAGGAATGGGATGATGTGGATTTAAGCCTCTCGGTGAATATGATGACTGCACTAACCATGAGTGCTGGGCACGGTTGCACGGCGATTGGGTTGTGGCCCGCTGCGGGTAGAGCCGCCTACAAGGCCCTACAAAACAGATTGCTAGAATTAAATATTAGTACGGGAAAGATAGGAGACTTAAAAATAATGTCGCCTCGGTTAATTTCCACTCAATGCAAAAATCAAAATCTACCAAGAATCTATTGGGATGAGTCCCGGCGCATAGGCACCGACATGCGATTGTTAAATTCAAGATATGGAGTTGTTGAACAATGAATATTATAAAATTCTCTATTCTAATATTTCTATTGCCCCTCTACACCTGGGCGATTCCCCCTTCACTTCAACGGGAACTGGGATCAAAAAGACCTGCGTTGGATGCTCAACTCATTGCCGATTCCGAAGCCCTCGACCAGTGGTATAAGAAAGTTCAAGATTCGATTTATGACTCGTCCTCTTTTGAATCCATAGTGGAAGAACTCATAAATGATACCAATGAAAAGCGCTACCGCATTCGCTATTTCATTCTATCCTATGCAATAGAAACCCTGTTTCCAGGTACAATAAGCGAACGATGGAGTGTGTTTTACAAAAAATATATAAATCGAGCATTCCTATATGCAAATATAAAGAATAACAACCTTGGTGGAAGAGAGATTGATTTTAAAAGAGTTTCGGAATTGACCCCGCAAAAAAGACGAGACCTAGGATCAATGGCCACAGAGAAGGACAACTATCAAAGCTATCTGCTCAAAGCTATGTATGATCGCTCAGACAATGATTTTTATTTGGATTTTCAAAACTCCCCTAAAGCTATAGTTCCTGCCATTCAATCCATTCAAGCGGTTTTAACTGACGGTATTACTGGTTCAGCCATTCATGAGCTTTTTGAATCGGGCCAGGCCTTAACTCCAATGTTAGCTCGATTAAAAGCCCCTAAGGACGAATCCATTGAAAATTATTTTCCTGAGGTTGAAATTGAAACTTGGCTATCCCTTAAATTTGGCTCTCCTGAAGACTATGTGGCGGACCCCGTTGAACTAGATGTGTATGCAGACATAGAGCTTGAGTTACCTATGTCTCTCATCGAGAGCAAGGGAATAGCACCCTCCGAACTTCAAGAGATGATTCGATTTTGCACCTATTTAACTCACGCCACATTGGGTGCTGAATATCGATCCAGAATGATTGATATGGAGCGTACACTTTTCACATTAGCTTCTCTACCAGAAGAGGATTGGGAAAAAATGGGATTTCGCCCCAAAGCCCAATGGGAGGAGTATCATCCCAGTGGAAAAGTACTGCCGGATGGAAATAAGCTCATTCGATACCAGGAAATGGACCCAGAACTCTATTCTGTTTTTTCAAGCATTCACTTGATTGTGGCTCAGGATCTCGCTGAATTGTATCGAAACCAGTTTATAGATCAAATTCAGCAGTTAGCCCGAAGTAATGAGGCGAAAAAATTAAATATTTCAGAAGATCTATTAAAACTTGCAATGATTTCTAGCCATTCGTTAGCTGAATCAAATACCGCTCTCGCAAAGCCAATGCCCCTTGTAGAAGAGGGAAAAAACATTAGAGACTATTTAGATAATTATGAAGAGATTATTTCTAGAGAACTTAATCAATACTGGATCACGCGATATAATACCGCCATTTACAATGCTAGCAATTTGGTGAGTGACGTAAAATCCAAAGCGCTCGAGTTTAAACTTAACATTATCTATCCGGATATGATTGCAAGAGAGATTGAAGCCCTCTATAGACCCAAAACTTCCAGCTCTTTTTACTCGCAGATTCCACAGCCTGGATCCAACGTCATTTCGGCTAAAGACTTATTTAAGCAATCTCGTGCTGAAAACATAGGGCCCATTATAAATCGCCTACAGCACTATGTGGCTGAAATTCAGGAAATACTTATTGGAGTGCAGAGTCTACGATCGCAGGCCCATAAGGGGCCACAATTCGATGCCAGCTATGAACAAGCCCGTGTCCAACTGGACAGTTCCCGGTATGAATTGGAGAAAATCTATATCACTATTGGAATGGCTCGATTCATCGCTGAAAAAAGTGACCAAACTCAACTTATGAATGAGCTCTACCAAACCCTAGAGCAACTGTATCAGTTTTATAATGAATTTTCTGATTTTAAACTGCCTAAACCTAGGAGAGTGGAAAAACTTGCACAAAACCAATTGGATGAAATGAAAAGCCAATTGGAAAGAGGCAAACGAGGCCCCTTTCGGCAAGTTAAAAGTGGCGGCTACTCCTTTAAAACCTATGCCGTCTGGTTACCCGATGGGAGGCACCTTGCCCTCTACGAATTTGGCAGAGGACGGAAAAACCAATTCTATATGGATTTCTCAAATAATCCTTATGGACTTTCGGTGAACCGCTTTGGCGCTGGAAATGGAAAGGCCACTTTAAGTTTCGAAATCAGCGGATTGGGTATTACTGGCGTTTCGGAGTTGGTCGTGGACTTTTCGGACCGGTGATTGGCGGATTATTGAAAAAATAAGTCTAGGTAAAATATTTTTAAAAATTGAATCAAATAAACATTTTGTAAATATAAGGGAGGACATATGAATAAAATGTTAACTATCGCACTTTTTGCAACCACAATATCTGGAACTGCATTTGCAGAAAAATGCATTCCTGAAATCATAGATGAAGACACAATTTGCATTGTGAAAATAAGCTCACCTTGTAGAGACACCACTCACTTGGGATACAATGCCGTTCGATTTGGATACATCGAGAAAATACATCAAATATGGACGACACCTAACTGTGATATACGAGAAGTCACGAAAGAAAGTACTGGTTACGGAGTGTATTGGAACACCGATTATTTTGACCGAGAAAGCCTAATGTCACAATGCAATAACAGACGGGCTGAGTACCGCCAGCTTCTATGTGATTAAAGTCTATACTCTATTCATTGGATAAGACATCCCAAGTCCAAATTATCTGACATAGCTAAATTTGGAAATAACAGGTCAAGGATACAAAGACTCCAACGAAAAGACGCAAAAATTTTGGAAATTGAGAGCCGAGCGATGCCGGGAGCGTACAACAGGTACGCGACCCAATCCGAAGGATCTCAAGTTTTCAAAATTTGCAGTGGATTTGAAGTTGGAGCGGGTGAAGTAAGTCCGCTCATTCCAATAACTTATAACACCTGAGAAGGGAATGGAAGGGCATTTTTAATATAAAAACCCCCTCTGTCATCTACTCATCTCCTCCACCATTGGCCGATTTGAGTGTGATAACTTGCCCTTCGTCAGCTTGTGGCACGCTTATGCCTAGCTTGTCCATCTTGCCTTTTATATGCATCCCAGAGGCTCTCACATAGCCGTCTGTGATATGTAGGCTAGAGTGGCCAACATTCTCCTTAATCACCCCCACGGGGATGTCACACTGTACGGCCAGTGTAATATGGGTGGCTCGCAGGTTATGAAAAGTAACTTCCTTAATACCGATTTCTCGGCAAAAATCTTTGGTCACTTTGGCCTGCTTTCCGTCTGCCCAATAAGGAGTTTTCGGATCTATTACATAGTCCGATTTTGACTTAAGCTTTGTCGCCTTAAGCTCTGGTACAATTTGCTTCGGAATACCCACCATCCTTGATTGACCACTTTTCAACCTCTCAACAACTCCTTCTCCAGGGATATGTTGACGCTGTAAGTCTACTAGACCTTTTTCAAGGTCTAAATCAGTCCATCTAAGCCCCGCAAGTTCACTCCGTCTCATTCCAAGAGAGATCGCTAAAAGCCAGGGCAGGAAATATGGATGCTTCCTTAAACGAGCTTCCCCAAGAAATACTTCTACTTCCTGTGGGTTAAGTGCGAGTTTCCGTTTTTTAACGGCCTTTCTATGTTTCATGCCAGAAAGAGGGTTTGATTCCATGATTCCGCTCTCATAAGCGTATGACATCATGGCTTTGGCCTCTTTTTGAATGTCTATAGTCAAGGCTCTGCTCACACCTTTTAAAACCTCCAAATTATCTAGATACTTTTTCAAGTCCCTTTGATTGACAAGATCTAAATGAAGATCTTGCCACAAATCGAGGTGTTTAAGTCGGCTACGTTTAGTAGCAAAAAGTGCAGGTGAAATGCCTATGGGATTACTGCTACTTCTAATGTCTCCACTGAGATCATCGAGGTAATAATCCTTTAACTCGCCCCAGGTATCTAATCCTTGGCGAGTTGGCTTTTCATTCTTACACAAATACCTAAGTTCGGCGGCAATACTTTCTGCTTTTGGTTTCGAGGTAATACCACTTTGTTTCTTTTGAACCCTCTTTCCCGTGAATTTGTTGATTCCTTCAACTTGAACTCGGTAATAGGTCTTAAAAACACCTGGTTTCACCTCAACTTCATACGGTTTATACGGTAATCCGTTTTTCATAAAAATCCTCCTTGTAACACTAACAAAGAGTCCAGATCTTTTTTCTTAAACCTGAGTCGTCTTCCCAAAAGCCGATATGCCCTTATTTTTCCTTCGTACACCCAGTTCCGAATTTGCTTTGGAGTTGTTCTTAAATATTCCGCAGCTTCTTCGGACGTGTACCACGCTATTGTTTTGTCAAAGAACGTGGGGCTACTGTCATCAACATCGTTCACCCCGTTTCGTTTTTTAATCATATCAAACCTCACTAAAGAATCAATTTTTACATTCTAAAAACACCTTTCTTGTTGCGACTTATAAATCGTTGTTATCAAGATTGTTTGTCACATCTTCATGGGTAGAAACGTCACTTTTTCCATTCAACAAATGTCCCAAAAAGTCGTCCTTCGAAAGGCTACCGTTTGATTTTTTGAATTGTTTAAAAGCCATCTCTAATTTGTCTGCATTAGATAGTGATTCCTCTTGTAAGAGTTTTAGGTCATTGTCTGACACCATCTTCAGAGCCACGAGGAGCAGCTCGTTGGCTTTTACTTTCTTGCCGAAGCTCTTCTTGTTGGCCTTCTCTAAGAGCCTTGTAAGTAGCTTTCTCGTCTCTCCAGATACGCGTATTGCTGAGGTATTAGTATTTCTTTTTGTCTTTGGCTTTTGTGCCTTTTTCTCTTGATCCATTTAGATCTCCTACAGTTATTGAACAGGGTCGAGTTCAAACCTCAGAACTGTTCAGTTTCTAGATATTGAAATCTAAATCGATTGCTGTCCGTTCAAGCTGTTTACCAAGGTCGTTTGTACTTAAGATGATTCCTGATTTAGATAGGTTAGTTTTAAAAAGGTCCAAATTTGGTTGTAGGATTTGTGACCCCTTGGATTTCGTAAAAAGCGTTACCTCCTTTATATAATTATTTTGTCCAATAAATACTTCAGCAGACTTTAGACCCCGATCATCAGTGAAAATAAGATTGTCAAATTTGCTGAATAGACTTTGAAGAGTCGCAGGGGAGTGGGAGAGCATGTCTGCACCTTCAACTACAGCAGCTCGTCCACCTGGGCCAAAAAATGAAACGGATGCAGACTTCTTTTTATCAAGCTTTTTACCGCTCCATGTTCCATTCTGATCTTGAGTGTACTCAAACCCATTTTCTCGGTCTCCCTTATCGAAAAACCTAATTGCGCCACCAAGACTTACCTGGGCTGAATCCTTTTCAAGCATCCTTTCAAGCATTCCTTGTCTGACTTTTGCCGAATCAAAGAAACTCTTAAGTTTCCTAATAGATTCCTTTTTGGCCATTTTCTCGTAGTTAGGAATATAGAAAGAGTTAAAACCCTTTGTAACTTTCCCAAGGTGGTTTTCAAGTAAAAGTAGGTTTTTATTGCCCGTGATTTCTGAAAGAGCACGTATATAAGTAGTCTCTTTATGAATTGCAACAAAATCCAAATATTGGCCCTTGGTTTTGTTCTTGGCGTTGTAGTAACCATTTTCAGAAATAGTCACATAAGGACGACCCTTTAGAGCAAGTTGGCCATTTTTCTTCTCCATTAATGAGATCTTGTTTGCCGCACAATACTCTAAAAGGTTTTTTCGATTGGCTCTTTGAATAAGTTCAAAAGGGATTATAGGATCGCTAATCCTACCCCCAGAAGGGCTGATATGATGATCAAACCCAAAACTTGCAGAGCTATAACTAATATGGTCATTTTGTCCTTGGCCCTTCTGACCAAATAATTCACCACTTGGTTCAATTCCCCAAACGCCACTTGCGCTATTTCTATCCTTAGTCTGGTTAAACTCATCTCTCATTCTCTCCTTTGAAAATGGAACGGACTTAAAACGCTCCTTATTTTCAGCGAATACTTTCAGAAGACCTTCTTTGTCGTATCTGGCGCCAAGCTTTTTACCACGAATATTTTTCTTCTTGGTCGGATAGAGGTATTGGATATTCTTTTTCTGAACACCAACCTTAATACCTAGTTCACTCATATAGGAGATATATTCATCGAAACTTGTTGCAAGTGATCTTGCTAGGTCAGCTCTTTGGATAAGGTCTAACTGATACGAAACACCCCCACGCTCTAATATCTTTTGAGCTGTAGGGTGAAGCTTCGCCTGTCTGGCCTCTCGTGTTTCTTCAATTATAGATAAGCCCAAGTCCTTAGAGATTTCATTACTTTTTGATCTGGCATAGGAGAGAAGACTCTTTTTATTTATGATCTCTCTCTTTTTAGTTTTTCCGTTAATCGGATTGATCAAAATATGGTTATGAATATGCTTCGTGTCGGCATGGGTAACTACTAAAAATTCGTGATTTGGAAATGATCTTTTGACAAACTCTTTCCCAAAATCTGTGACACCATCAGCTCCAAGTTTTTCACTGTCTTCGTGTGAAAAACTCTGAATTACTTCAAAGAATACGTTTTTACTCCAGCTTTCCTTGTACTCGGATGAATTTATAATGGATTTCGCAGCTATACCTGGATTTAAACCATCATATTCGATATTTGTTGCCTTTTTCAAAACGTACCTCTCATATTCTGAAGCCTTCTGACCCTTATTTCCACCTGACTCTGTTCGCCACTTAATCTTCACACTAGCCATAGGCGGCCATACACATTAACTTCATTGCATTTAGAGATTCGGCACACTCTTGAATGCCTTTGTTCCAACCGTAACCAACGCCCGCATTAACTCTCCTGGCAATTTGATTGATGTTTATTCCAAGTCTGTTCATTTCCTTTATTAGCCTTTCACCTTCTTGAGTATTTAGAAGTACTTTTGTAGGGATCTGGTTTAGCCATGACTCTCTAAGAATACTTGGCATACTTCGGCCTATCTTTTGGTGCTGTTTATAAAGCCGTAAGTAATCTTGGTCTGAGAGCTTTACGTTTACTTGATTTCTAAAGTTTTTATCTTTTTTCCCGTCAAACAGATTCATACTTCCTCCTTAGTGTTTTTATTTTCCAATAACTGAGAGTAGGGCTTTTCCGATTAGACTAATCCAAGATTGAGCCTCTTCCTGCAACTCTTCACAAGACTCCTTGTTCTCTTCAACTTCCTCTGCGAGTAACTCTACTCGAGATGTTTGTTTCGTAAGTTCATTTGAGTCAGACACTTTATTTCTCCTCTTTTTGATTTTTTGTTGATTCAGATTCGATTGCTTCATGCCCTTTAATTAGTGCGTTTAAAGCAGCCATTAATTTCTCTTCCTCCTCCTTTGTGAGTTTCTTCTGGTTAAGTTGTTTGACTAGTTTTGGGTCTTCCCGTTCTGTTTTTGCAGTGATAACTAGTGTTTTCATTTCTCCAAGTAGTCGTTGCTTTTTTCGCTTTGTTGGACAGTTTGTGGCGCAGCCTATTGTTATTGTCGTGATGAGTATTGTTGCGATTCTGAGTATTCTTTTTTTCATGTTTTTTTCCTTGGTTTGGTTTGTTGTTTTGTTTGTTTTGTCGCTTTTTTCTTTTGCCTATTTTTTGTGCATTTTGTGTTTGCAAGTATGGACTCGGGTACCCGACTCCCCAAAAAAAACCTCCGGTCAGGGGGACTTCGCCCCTTTTTTTGCTTGTTGGTGGCAAGCCCCCAAACCCCCCAGCGTTCAAAACTTCTGACTAAAAAAACACGCTTCGCTATCTTCATCTGACCACCCCAACAGCCTTCGTAGCCGTTCCTGCAACCTTGGAGGCATCGTCTACAAATTCAGGTGTGGTCTCAGGTGCATTGGCTCCAAGCATTGGCCGTAGGAAATACATTGTTCCGCCAGTAAGAGCGATACCTACAAGTAATTGAATCCATGAGTAGACTGTGTGCATGTAGTACATGCGGCTTTGAATTAGAGAGGCCCCATAGAGTGATATGGCATCATTTAGCTCGCCAAACTGGGCCATTACTGAGGTTGATTTAGAGATGCTCAACATGATGTGGTAAAAAAGCGTCCACAGTGGATTCCAAAGAACCACTGAGAAATAAATGGCCCACCACCACAGAAGCACTTTCCATTTTCCGGCCACAACGAAGAAAATCAAAAATGGGAATATGATGATTAGAACCATTTTGATCATGCCGGCTAGGTGTGGGGCTCTGGCCAAATTCTCACTGAACTCAGTAGCCTTTTTGGCGGCACTTGACGCTCCAAAGATCTCTTTTCCATTTCCAAAGGAGATAAGGTTAATGAAGCCATCCCAGGACATTGTGCGGCTGAGGTATTGAATAACACGGCCTGAAAAACCTACTGGCTGTGCACCTTTCATGAGCCCTGCATAGGTTTCCTTGTCCTCCATGTAGTGGTTAACAAGCATGTTTGATGCATAGAAGTTTGTAAGAGTCTCTTCTTCAAAGGCTGATCTTTTATCGAAGTGTTCATTGATGGGGAGTACGATTGGCCGAGCTTTTTTTTCAGCCAGAGCAATAAGGCCCTGTCTGACTTCTTCTTTGACCTCTAGGCAGTCTGACTCTTCATCCTTCCCTGTCTTAAACTTAATATCGGATAGAGCGTTGTCGATCTCTGTAGTACCTCGATATGCCCTTCCAACCAGGTCTCCTTTGGGCTTTGTGCCCACCATATGAAGGATCTTCTCCAGGCATTGGGAGTTATAAAAATCAACGGACTCCCGCAGTTTGGGGTCATCAATCGTGCTAGAGGCTGAATGAATAATTGCTTTGTAGAAGAGGTTAGGGGCTTCGAGTTGGGAATGGTCCACTTTAAAAAGCCCATCAACAATCCTAGATAGCGCTGCACCTAGTTCTTCGGCGGATCTTGTCATTAGGTCGAATGGAAGACTTACCTTATAAGATTTTTGTGGGGCTTCTATCTTGCCTTTAATATAAGGGTTCCCATGCCAAGATTTTCTTTCAAAATCGTGAACACTGGTAGAAAGGTCTACTTTCAGAAGGCTCAGCCCCAGAATCAGATAGAAGAAAACAAAGAAAAACTTTGATATCGGCACTGTTCTTCGCTGTATGAGCGTTCCAGAAATATATCTTGATGAAAACTTGGCCAGTGTCCAAACAAGAAGCACTCCGAAGATTAATAGAACAAGGCCCTTAAAGAAGGCTTCAGACGTAATTGCCTCAACGACTCTTTCTTGTAGGCCCAGCCCAAGGTATTGGTAGAATGCCTCATAGGCAATATTGCTAAACATTAGTTCTTCTCCAGATTGCATAGAAGTTGGTCTGAGCAATCAAATAGGGTTGCTCTCACGCGCCCTGATGAGGCTCCGGCTGAGTCCAAATCTAATGCTCTAGCATTGGCTCTATCTTGGAATCTTCGCCCTTCTGAGCTGATCTGGGCCATTACTCGGTTTAATGGTTCATTCCTTTCTCTATGGAGAGAAAGAGTCATATCAATTGAGTCCTTAAGGCTTTCCCGTTTATATCTAAGTTCGCTTTTTCTTTTATCTGGAAGGTTTGGGTTCTGTTCGGCAATGGTCAGTAAATCAATTGACTGGTTCATGTCTCTAGAGAAGCGCGAAAGAGCTATAGACTTAGATATTTTCTCACAGTAAACACTTCTTTTCCTAAGTGGGAGAAGAGACAAGTATCTGACCGTCTGTCTATCAATCAAAAATGACTTTGACCCACTAATCTCTTTTAGATCATCGTCAGTCACTATTGACTCTGGGTATTTATCTTGGGCCTTGTCAATTTTTACAAGTACACCATGGCAAAGTTTAGCTTCGATTTCATCCTGGAGTTTTTGTAGATGAGATCTAGGGGTAAGGGCAAACTTCCTTGGGCCATATTCAACAGTGACATTTCCCCTTGAAACCACTGTGTCGCCCACAAGAGACTTTACCAGCTTTACAACGTCACCAGACTCTTCACCGTCAAAGCCGGCCCATTTGGCTGATGACTCAATGAGCTTGTTGGTTGTGGTCTGTTCTCCGTCTTTGTTTCCAGCCCAATTTGCTAAATCGTAGTCGTATACGCTCTTGCTTCCGCAAGATCGCATGGCGTTTTCCATATTTCCTCCGTTACTTTGAAGGGCACGGTGAACACATTTTTGTCTTTCTTGATAAAAATCTTCTGTTCTGGAATCGACATACTTGTCCATGATGGAGCACTGGTCGAGCCGCATCTGTGAGATGAAATTTGCATTAAGTCGAGTATGTTTTAAGATCGAGCACCAGGTCGGTGAAAAATAGCAAGTCACAAGCATCGGGGAGCCGGCAAGTATGTCTTTTCCCATGTCCCCGAAATACTTGGTGTCGAGTAGGTTTTTGAGAGTTGCTTTCAAGCTACTCTGGAAGTCAATTTTTCCACAATCTGAACCAATCCCTAGATCAAGCCCAAGCTCAATTTTTCTGTACTCGTCAAAAACCGGATCTTTCCGGCCACGGTCTTTAAGTAAGTAATCATGAGATGAGAGCTCGGTCTCAGATCTATACGAATAATCAGCCCATGTGAGCTGACTCATAAATAGTGTAAAGAAACAAAATAAAATACTTTTCAAAATGACCTCCCTAAGAGTCCCTTTAATTTCCTAACCAATTGGATCTACTTTGCTAAGTTCTCGTAGAGCTTTGTCTTTTGCCCCTTTTTTGGTTTCGACAAAATCATCTACTTTCATTTCATCCACTGGGTTGACCGAGGCCAGCCACTTATCTCCGATAGACTGAATGTTTTTAAAGGCACCTTTAATGGTCCCAGATTTGTTGCTGTAATATATCTCTGAGTGCTGGCCCTTTTTGATCTTAAGAGAGCCAATGATTTCACCACTAGTTTCATCAATGAACTTTGTGTTTTTAAGTAAGTACTCTACGTTTCCTCGTCCCATTCTCAGAAATACGAAGTTGTCAGACTGTCTCCACACAGCCTTTCCGGCAGCAGACGAAAAGAATGTTTCTGGATTTGGTGCTATGCCAATGATTGCGGTGTTGAGTTTTCTTGCCGTTTCTGCAAAATCTACTACGAACTGCTCAACGATTTTATTACTTCCAAGTCGGCCTAATTCTTCAATGACGACCAGGCCACCACGTTTACGATTTTCTTCTAGCGATATCTTTTGACGAATCTCCTCAATAATAGCCATGCTCATCAAAGTTTGAAGAGTTGCATCAGAGTCTAGTGCATCTAAATCATATATATAAAATCCACTATCTGAAGATTGGATTGAATCTTCGTCATATTCGAAAAAATTCGCGTAGACGCCATCTCCGTAAAATGGCTTTAACTTTAAAAGAAGCTCATCTACATATTTTGCTATTCCCTCAAGTTCATCGTCAGCGCCAAGAGATGAAAGAGAAGCAATCAAATCGTTCATTGTGATTTCCACATTTTTATCAGAGCTTGAAAGTTTGAGTGCCCCATCAAGATAAGTAGCTCCGGCTTCTTTTTGTTTCCTCACAAATGCAAGTTTCAATGCCTTCGTAAGAGCCGTAAGGTGTTCGCTGGCAAGTATGAACCCTTTAGATGTTAAAGAAATTCCGGTGAGGAGGAGGTTTGCTAGGAATTTTACTTTCGTGTCATCAAATGTCCCTCTAAATGGTGAAAAGGGCATTTTTCCCTTACCGTCAAAAACGGTTATATCTGCATCAAAAAACTTACCAACGGTTCTGTAGCTGGACTTCTTATCTAGAATAAATATGAGAGGGTTGCTTTCTAGTTTCTTTGTGGACTGTAAGACATCTATTACAAATGAGGACTTTCCAGACCCAGTGTCTGCCACAATTGATGTGTGATTTGATGTTTCATTTTCAAATAAGCTAAATGGTATTAAATTGTTCTCTCTCGATAAAAACAATTGAACAGGATTTTTTGTGCCCCTGAAAGAGTCAAACACCGGAAGGAGGCTTACAGCCTCTTTCTCTAAAAGTGGTATGTACCTTTCCGCAGACTTATCTATGTCAGGTGTATAAAATAAAGGTAAGCTTGATAGGTACATCCCAAGGCCGATTTCTTCCTCAAGTATTGTGTCGCAATCCAGATCCCTTTGTAGAAATGAAGTGACTCTCCGAATTCTATCTTCCAAGATTTCATCCGTACTTCCTTCAATGTGTATCGAGATGGTGGCATTTACGACGTTTTCATTTTGTGCAATTCTTCTTTGGACTTTATCTAGGTCAGCTTTTTGAAGTTTCGCAGCTTGGCTGGGAGTGTTTTGTAAAAAGAAGTCTTTTAATTCGAGGTATCGTGCCACTTTTCCTTGGGAGGGGATTGAAACGTTCACGCTCATTCTAAGCGGAAAGGGCAAGGTTAAAAGATTGGCAAACCCAGAAGCTATTGCATATTCAGGAGGGGTCTTGATAGTTAGAGTTCGGCTTTTGACCCCCTCTCTTTCAAGGCCACGGTAGCTTGGTAGGGGACTGTTATAAAGTACTTGGTCTGAAAGACTTCGATTTGGATTATAACTAGCGAACTCTCTCGTATAGTATTGAATGGGATTCAATGTACGACGTAGAACGTCTACAAGTTCCGCCCCATTCATTACCTCAATTGGTATGGGTGATCTTTCTACTATTTGTTTAATTAGAGATCTGAACGCTGTCAGTTCAAGAGTGAAGTCCCCAAGCTCAGAAAATAGAATTTCGGAGCTATTTTTACTAGCTTGTGTATATCCCCTTATTGCTTTTTTGGAAGGAAAGTACCTAAGAGAAAGAATACCACTTCTAACCAAGGGAACCGTTTCGTTTCCGAGATGACACATCCCCTTAAAGAGGTTCACTTTTTCATCAATTAGAACTTTAGAGACTTTATGACCACTTGAAAACTCTTTAGTAATCTCGCTCCATTTGTGGTCAAGGGGGGAGACCATGCTTTGGTCAAATAAAAGCTGTAAAACACAATTCTGAGGAATTCTAAGCCAGTTTGTTAGACCATTTACTGCCTCAACTATGTCTTTTGGTCTCATTGGTTCGTGTTCAATCAATGAGACTCTGAAGCAAACCCCTAATGAGCCATCTTTAAGAACATGGACTCCATGTTCCTTGTTGTACTCATCATATGGAAGCAATTCTGAAAGTGAATCCGACCTTTTGTAAAGTTCTTGGTTGAGCGAGGATCTATCTCTTAGTAACTTCGTAAATACTGGATTAGAGCTCATCCTATTTACCTCCGTTATTATACTGTTCAACATCCCAAGATTCCGCCCCGTACTTCAACATCACCCAGCTGCCTAAGAAGTAATCACCAGTGGGAAGATCATGTGGGAAAACCCAAACTTTAGACACTCTGGCTGCCTTTCTTTTTACATTTAGGCTCATGTCTAGGCCTTCCATTTCTTTTTCATACTTCGCTCTTTCACTGAGCATTCTTCGGTCTTTGTCCTTCGAAGCGCATCCGATAAGTGTGCTACTCAGTAACGCGAGAAAGAAAATTGTAGATACTATTTTCATTTTGATTTCTCCTTTTGTTTTTCTTGAAAAAATGTTTTGGCAATTCGACTTTGTCCTGCATAACAATCCAAACATCTCGTCCAGAACCGACTCGAATTGTTGGTAAAAGTCCTTGTGCCTGGTTCAAGTACCACTGGGCCACCATGGATGCTGCATTCCCAGCGCCACCTCCAACGATGTACTTTCCTTGGTCACCTGATAAAACAGATTGGCTTCCACCAACGGCATTTGTGGTTTGAGTAGTTTGAGCCTGCTGAATTGCCTTTGAAACGCCTTCTACTACGCTACTGAGGAAGGCCATGGCCATTACTCGACCTTGTTTGGATTGAACTTCACCAGAAACAGCAAAGTCGTTGTCTTTATCATCAACTAAGAAGCCATTAACCTTACGTTCAAACATTTGCCCAGACTTCGATACGCATGAGAGCTTATCAGCCTGCATTTGAACTCTCTCTGTACTGAGATCACCTGTGGCCTTTGCGATCATAAAGCAGCCAGTAAGGTCAACCCTTGAGTCGTTAGGTGCAATATATGAAAAATCTAGTGATAGTAGGACTGGATAAGTTCGCCCCTCTGGTGCTGCAACTCCGCTTAGAATTTTGGCCTTTACATACGAGCCACTTGGCAGAGCAACACCAGATGTTTTTCTCTTTCCCTTAACTGGAAAGTTAATGACACTGGGCCCACTAGGTCTTGTCCTCCTACTAGTAGAGTGGCCACGGGCAAGGTTTCTAGCAGTATTCAACATGCTATTGACCTGTGGCTCCCTGGCAGGTGCTGGAGCTCCGCCGTAGGTACCGTTGTTCAGCCTAATTCGCTCATCTTCAAGTTTTTTGGGGTCCGTTGTTGAGGTCGCCCCGTTTACTTTTTTGAGATCTCATTTCTTGTGGAGCTTTTGTCTTCCTCAAGTCTTTTCAGACGATCCATAACGACTTTTTGGCCTGCCTTGTACTCAGCAAAAAGTTTTTGAAGAGACCTTTCTTTGTCTTTAACGAATCCGTACTCCTGAGACCCCAATATACGGCCGCTTGAAAAGTCTGCCTTTTTGGCCTCATACATGATTCTTCTATTGTCGTCCTGACTAAGGCTGAAAACATAGAGTAATACCACTATCAATCCTCCACAGATTCCGAATGAAACCCTCTTGTCTTGACGAGCTAACTCGGCAGTTTTTTGAAGTATAGTTCTCAAATATTCCTTAGCTTTTTCCATTTTTTACCTCCTTTTTCTTAACAGAGAAGGGGACCTTTACTCTTGAACCGCTTGCACTAGATTTAGTGATAATTCTAAGTAGAGTAGATCTTTTTTTTCTGTTCAGTACATCTGAGTCCACCTGGGCCACCACCGCCAAGTTTGGTGAACCAATCTTTAGCTTTCTAATATCCACAAGAAGGTCTTTTCTTCCAGTATATTTCAGCTTGTAGACGTATCCGTTCATATGGTCACCCTTATATGATTTTACCAGTCTCATTGAGAGGCCAGAAACACCACTTGAAATTGCCATATTATGATAGGTACTTTTAAAGCCAATGACTTTATCCCCCCTTAAAACAGCCTTCATTAGTTCAATTTCTGAAAGCTGTGGCCTGTTTTTCCGTTTTTGGACAAGCGCGCTTTTCGGTTTTAACTCTATAAACCCATCACCTGACGAGTACTTTGTAACTACAAATTTGACTCGAACTGCGGAACCATCAGATAGGATAAAGACTACGTTTGATCGCCCTTTTGTAAACCTCGGCTCTATTGAAAGAAGAGAGTAGTCAGGATCATTTTGGTCCGCAGGCCCGACTGATAGCCGACTAGCCCCATTGATCGTCTTCACCTCTTGATCAAATCGTATAACTTTAGACTCTCCGTGTTTGATTCGAATTACTTCGGGTGTATTTCCGTAGTAAATCTCTTTGGCACTCACAATTGACCCACTCGTAAGAAAGCCAATACTTAGTAGTAGTGAAACGTATTTCATTTTCTTTTATCTCCCTTATTGTTTCTATTAATTTCTAAAACCTTTTGTACTTGTGCGACTTAGCTCCTCAATCTGTAGGTACCACTGCCGTCCTTGTTCTGGTGGGACTAGTCTGAGGCTCATTTCAACGACTTCTTCAGTTGATCCAGAAAACTCTGAGTTGATATATCTGTCTCTTTTGATTATTGCGGTGGCTTTATAGTTACCCTTTCCATCAGCTACAATTTCACGATCTTGGGGGCGGGATTTGACGACTTCAGAAATGTTTTCTCGATTGACGATTTCTAACCAGTCAGACACCTCAGCTTGAAATCTCACAGACAGCTCAGGGCTCATTTGCTTAGAGAGTTCCCTGTACTGTTCTTCAATATTTATTGGGTTTACATTCCCTAACCGACTAAGAAAGGACAAGAATGCATTCTTAATGTACTCATCTGATACGGATTGAGGTAATGCGGGAGTGAAGTCATGTACTCCAGGCGCTAGTATGTATTCTTTCATTCTATATTTTTCAGATAGATTAATGATGTGTCTTTGTGATGCGACGATGTAAATAAAAGAAAGTGCAGCTACGCCTATTGCAATGAATCTCCACGTTGCCTTTTGCTGAAGTAGGGCAGCTCGAAAACAAACATATTTCGGCAAGGTTGAAAGGTCATATCCCGAATATGACCCTTTTGGTGGTTGGGAGATTTTGGCTGCCTCGATCCCCTTATCCATTGCACTAATCATTTTTTCCACTCTCGGTGAAACTTTTTGATTCAGCTGGTTTGCCTTTTTGACTGAAATGGTTTTTAAGAATTGTCCAAGGGTAATTAATCGGGAACACATGTCGTTGAATGTGTTCAATAACCAAGCTTTTACCGTCCTTAGAAATCTTGATACGACAATCTTGCATTGGGACTCGGCCACCAAAAGTTTTTTCGTCAGTTCTGCCTTCCATGTTTCCTCCTTTAATTGATTCGTATTTGTCATTTTTGTTATCCTTTAGTCTGAAAAACGTTTTCGATTTCCTGGATTCACTAGTCCAGGAAGACTCATTCCTAGATAGCGATATGGCCAGTGCAGGTAGATTCCTCTGTTGTTTCTAGTTTTAATGAGTGGGCCGATAATCAGAAAAGCGATGAGAAGAGCCACCATGATCCAAAATGAATAGAAAATGATTCCGAATACTAGAACCGTTAGAAGACCTAGAAATGCGTCAGTGAGGTCCCAGAAGTTCATTATTCTGATTGGACTGGCCACCGCTCTATTGATTCGGATACCATATTGGTCGAATAAGATTTCCTTCTTAGACATTAGTGGCCCCTAAGTTATTCTTAGGAGGCTGACTGTTTTGTGAAAAAAGCCCCTTTCCACCACCAATTTCAAAAATATTTGAAACCCACTTAGGAGCTGTTCCAATAATTAGGGCTGCAATTACCGAAATTACCGCGACTCCGAACTTTTGTTCTTTTAGGGCCCAACCAGCACTCATTATAGCGAGCCCCGCGAAAATTCTGGCCCCCCAAACAAAAACTCCAATATCAATAAATCGAAGAACAGTACCGGCAGCATGAAGCTTGTCATGTTGATTTTGTCCAGGGAGCTTTGCCGCTAATACATCTACTGAAAAAAATAAAAGTACTACCGAAGTTATTAGAAGTAGTATCAGCAGAAAAAGTTCATCGTTTCTTTTTCTTCCTCTCATTATTTGGTTCATTTATTCCTCCATTTATTGTTAATTTTCTTACTTTCATAAATTGATAGATTTCGTAGGATTTCGTTGGCACTATGAAACCCTCGAATAGGCGGAAGTAGTGCCTTTTCCTTCAAGTCAGCAACAATTGTGAATGGAACTGATTGAACTCTATTGGCCTTGATTTCATCAGGCGTTGCTTTGTCGATCGGAAGTGTTGTGTTTATGTTTTGCGACGAGTCTATTTGTCTTAACTCGACGTAGATTCCCATTTTAAAAAGCTTTTCCAGCTCTGGAATCAGTCGCTTGCAGTGCGGACATTTAGAGTCAACATAAGTTCTTATTCGAAACTTTTGATGAAGATTTCCTGTAGGATTGATGTTGCTTTTGACCTTTTGGATCTGAGCAACCTCATTTGGTTTCAGTTTGTTTTTTGCAACAAATTGAGCAAGTTTGATTTGAAGACGTTCAGCAATTTGATTTTTTCGCTTAATGTAATCGAACCAGCCCTTGATGTTCTCGTCATTGGGGTTTTTAGCTAGTTCAATAAAGGGCTTTGGTGGAGTGTAGTTTCCCTCTCTAAAAAACTCATCGTTTTCAGGGGTTAACTTTTTCCAGTCATATGCCTTTTCGCCATTTTTAAGCTTTTCGGGGTCCGTTGTTGAGGTCGCCCCTAGGCTTTTTTTGAATCACTCCAGTAGTCTATTTTTGAATCAAAATAGTCTATGGCGTGGCCATTCGTGGAGCCCACGAATATTGCAACAAAGGCCATGACTGATCTAAATAGTTGAGTCATCACAAATTCCCCTTTCAATAAGTGTTTTTAAAGCGTCATTTCGGCTTCTATATTTCTCTTCATTTCCAGATCCGTAGATGTATTCCATAAGTGGTGTCCGCCCACTGTAGCCAAATTTACATTTTGGGCAGCCCTTTTGGTTGGCAGTGTACGTAGAGCTGAAACCTTTCTTTCGACAGCTTACACAGAGCCTTTTCTCCAAAGATTGAGACCCAATGAATCTGATGTTTGATGAGAGAGTCAGTTCGTCTATCCCTAGGTTTTTCAGTCGCTCTTTCGCCTCTTTAGCGCCATTGGTGTGCAGGGTGCTTAGCACTAAGTGGCCCGTACTAGCTGCCTGGAAACATAGTTTGGCTGTTTCTTCATCTCTAATTTCTCCAACGAGTATTACATCTGGGTCTTGGCGCAGGAGCGCTCTAAGACCCTCAGCTAGACTCATTTTCTTGGTGGCCTGTGATTGTGAAATGTTGTCGAGGGTATATTCAATCGGATCTTCCAATGTGGCTATATTTTTAGACCTGGCATCTATTTCTTTGATCATTGAATACAACGTGCTTGTTTTGCCCGAGCCTGTTGGGCCAGTGATTAAGATAACTCCGTTACGATAAGATAGTGATTCTCTGAGCACACCCATAGTAAGGTCATCAAAACCGGAATCTTCAAGGTTTCGAAGTCCAGTTCTATCAAGAAGCCTAAGTACAACCCTTTCTCCATGTAGTGTTGGAGTGGAATTTACCCTCAAATCAAGGCCTATATAAGGTAAAGAAATTCTTTTGTCTTGTGGTCGGCCAGATACAGCTAGTGACAGCTTGCATACTCTTTTCAACTCTATTGTAAGACTCTGTTTTAGTTCATTTGGAATTGTTTTCCACAAACTAAGTCGGCCATCTATCCTGTGGCGAATCACAATTCCTTTCTCTTTCGGCTCTATATGAATGTCACTGGCACCAGAGTTAAACGCACTTTCTATGCACTCCCTTATCAATAAGGTAAAAACTCCTCCTCCAAGAAGTAAGTCCTGACTAGTAGCTGGTTGATCAAGCGTAAGCATTCCCATTATAGGTCCTTTCCTGTGCTTTTCGGTGCACACATACCCTTCATGGCCGCCAATATTGCGGTTGTGGTAGCGCCCCAATATAGGTCCTTTTTACAGCTTACTTTTTTCCAAATAGAAAACAGTCGCCCTTTTCGTCCTTTTCCCATCAGTTTTCCTAGATCACGAACATTTTTAATGTTTTCTAGGTAGGCAATATTTTGGCCTTCTCTAAAACATGATGAAGACTGTGGACTGATCATTTGCCATTTTTCATCCAAAGAGTTTGGTGTGGAGTTAAAAACCTCAGAAGAAAGACTTTTTATCCTGGAGGCGATCATTAAGGAACCTGTTAGTGATGCTGGGCCGTGGTAGGTTCCCGACCTAGGGTAAAAGACCCCCCAACCATTACAAACAGAGTGTGTACTTGGAATTGTGGTTGGAAGTTCTGGAATGTTAAAGCTGCACATTGGAGATCCGCCGGAGGGTGCGCCACCATCTTGAAAACCCACTGACGATATCGCGCCTTTTAGAAGGCACATTTTGGGCGCGGCTGCCCATGCTAGAAATTTAGGCTGAAGTTTATCAGCGTGTCCAGTGGCCCAGTGCGACCCTAAGTGTTCAGACATCCCATCAAAACATAACCTTTCCATTCTGGCTCCACCGCAGGGCATTTCTTCAAATGCTAGATATGAATAGGGAATTGTTATGGTTCTAGCCAGATAACTGGTAGTTTCGTGATCACCCTCTGCGGCTCCCCATGTAGATGTTTGCTTACCAGCTGAGGCGAGTTGACTAGAGGCAACTGGTAAGGCCGAAAAGTATGAGACTTTTGGCGTAGTAGTAACTTCTATGAACGTTTGAGGAACATAGTAGTCAAATTGAAGGCATGGGCGAGGAGGGTAGCTGCCACACATAGTTGGTGTGACCCTCATGTCCAGACATGTTGAGAAGTCTTTTGTACTCACAACAGAGCAAATATCCGGAGTCGCATTTGCGGTCTGAGTGAGGCCCAAAAGTATTGCAAGTATCTTCCCAATCAAGGAAGTTTTCTTTCCCAGTATTCTCAAAATATTTTTGTGACTTAAAGCTTTCCACTTTATGAAGTGAGGTTTGAGGTAAAGTTTTTCGAATCTTGTCGATACACCATCAAATATCTGAGCGTAAGCCTCCATTGTTTGAAGCCTTGCAAACTCGCTTGTGGGGGCGGTAAAGTCCCTGTAACTGGATCTTACGAAGGACTCATTAATATTAGCCTTTGTTGTGTCGTAGCCACCTAGAACTAGGCTCTTCTTTGGGTCATTTGCCATTTCACCGTAGGATTGTGAAACCTGCTCCTTTTCCTCTTTTCCCATTAGCTCTTGAATATTGCTGATAGTTTTTTTGTCCGATGAGTGACAGGCGATCCTAGTTCTGAAGTTTTGAATCAACTCATATGTGGCTTCAGACTTTCCTATGCTGTTTTCTAAGGAAACAAGGCCTTGAGTTCCGACAACAGTGATGGATTTAGACTCTCGAGCTTTGGCAAGAAACCTATCATCTCCTAAGGCTCCACCGAAACCTGACGTTACAACATCTTGGTACTCGTCAATAAAAGTAAAAATATGCTCTTCTGCTGTATTCCCAGAGTTTATAATATCAAGAACAGCTTGTTGGTAGCAGATCTTGATTAATGTGCCTAAGGATCTCGCCAAAGCAGGGTTTTCTATATCAAACATTATAATTTTCCCCTCAGTCACTAATTCATCAATCGACAAGGTGTTGTTTGAATCTTCGGGAGGACAAAATATTTTCGTTGCTTGATATTCTGTAAATTGCGTTAAGAAAGTTGTGGCTGTAGCAGTTATGCCTGATCTGACTTTTTCATCTAGTTGCCGATAAGCATTTCTAAAATAGTGTATTGCGACCTTGATATTGTGAGATTCTTCCTGGTCCCACTCTTTAGAGTAGAGGGCATTCTCTAGCTCATCTTCGATCGAGTTGTCTCTTAGACCCATCAGTACTAGATATATGTCATTTAGGGTATAGTAGCCCTTTGTTGCTGATGCATAGACTACTGCATTTCGAACTAAACTATTGGCCTGAAATTCCCAAAATGGAGTTTCATTTGATTTCCCCAAGAAGTTTATCTGGGCTGCTCGAATCATCTCAGCAATTTTGGAAAACTCAGAGTTTTTTAATGCATCTTTACGATACACAGGATTTATCTTGTGAACTCCGTTTAACTTTATATGAAAAATGTCGTTATACCGATTATTCATAAGAGCTATATTTATTGCTTTCTTTATAAAGGTACCTTTCGGGTCAATGAGTAGAAATGGGGTCTTTTTACTAAAGTTCGTAATTGCTTGTTTAAAGTAGGGAAGGATTGTGCCTTGAGTTTTTCCTGAGCCAATGCTTCCTGTAATCAAAATATTCCCTCTAAGACCTCCTTCACTTATTCTTGCCCACTTTGTGGATTTTTCTGGGTCCTCTTCATTGATTGTGCCAAGAACTATTGAATTTTTTCTTTTTAGTTGTATCCAAACTCCAAGAGGTAATCTAATTCCAATGAGGTTAGAAACAATTGAACCGACCAAATACCCACAAATACCAAAGAAAAAGGCTGTGTTGATATTTAGAATAGTTGTTAGATAGAAGAGGTACTCAGATCTGAGCATAGTAAAAAATTTTGAGGCCATTTCAGCTGTTACGAAAAAATGCTGTTTTGAACAGTAGACTGCCAAGATAGAAGCGGCCAACCCGAGGTAGGAAGCTCGTCTATTTTTTCTACCTGTAACCGACTGGATCTTGGACCCTCGACGGTGAAAGCCCCCTATTTTTCTAAGAATAGAAGAGCCTACAATTCCATTATACAAAAGAATGGCAAACTGAGCGCCCAGTAGCTCCCATGCAACTTGAGACAGGTTTAGTCCTGATAGCGAATAATCAAAGGCTACCCAGTTCCCCAAAAGTATTCCGGAGTAGGCGATGCCTCCTCCCAAAAAAAGTAATACCAAACATCTAACGGTACTTAACAAAACGTAGCTCTCCTTTTTCCTCATTAGCGTCTCTGATGTAACTTTGTAGTAAGCGCACCTGGGTCTTTGCTTTATAGTTTTTTTCCAGTTCCTTCCGGCTGATACTCTTGATAAATGAATTTAGTAATTTGCAGACTTCTTTTTTCATTTTTCCTCCTCTAATGAGTCACCAGGAAATTTCCGTATTCGGGGGCATAACTCCATCCCAGCATATTTCCCACTATGAAAAAGTATCTTTGCAAAACCAAAGTACTTTCTCGTTCCACACTTTTCTTGAAATATAACCCTTAATCTCGAAACGGCTTCATCCAGGATTATTTCTGTGTCTAGCGCTTTTAAGTCTATGGCCATATCTTTATATCCACCCATCTATACCTCCGCAGTTCTTTGTAACTTGTTGATTAAGAGTTCGATCTCTACAGCAAGAAGTGTTAGCTCTTTGTTTGTTAGGAGTTCCTCTTCCGAGAGAACTCATAACAGGTCACGAAACTTTGTCTTTAGGCTCTGTAATGTCATGATTGCCTCAGTCCAATAGCTCGTTTCGATCTCTTTGGTCCGCAGAACCACATAGCTGTCGAATTTCACCTTCCACATCAAGCACTCTATCCATATTCCAATTTGACTCGTGTTCGACCCAGAGTTCTCCTTTAAATTCTAGGAACGCAGATTGGTATGGCCCAAGTTTAAGGTTTCCCAGCCCGCTTAGCTCAAGAAATTGGTCACCTCTGTTTCTCCAAGAGCCACTTTCTTTGCCTGAAAACCTTTCTCCATTAGACACATAGGTGTAGTTGTAGACATAGTTTTCGTCGTCAAAAATGAACAATGTGAAATACATTGTTGAACCACTTTGGCCAAAATTAGGTAGAGTTGCCTTTAATGCCACAAGTGGATATGCAGGGAGATTACGCTCACTATCGATCTCTGAGAATGAGCCAAGTTGATAGTTATCAGGACACAGTTCGCGCATGCTCTTCAAGCCGTGAGTTCCTGTCACATAACTTAGAATTACATCATTACTTTTTAGGTCTGACTCAATAGGCCCGTCTAGCTTGAACATGAGAGAATCTTTGCCATTGTACTTAATGCCATATCCAGTTCCGAGACCATCTAGTTTGATATGCAAACCATCAACCGACCACGTTCCTTCAATCTCTTTCTCTACTAGAGTTACTGAATGTGTAGTCATTCCATCGGTTTTTGTGATCTCATGCTCACTGTATTTTGCAATGTAAGTTTCCTCTTCAAGAAAAACCGTAATATTTCCAACTACCTTATTTCCATTCGAAGTTGTATCTAGTGAGATATCGTTCACATATGAGAAAAGCTTCTGATGGTAGATATGGCTCATGCACGTGCCACTAAGCTTGTACAGAAACTTATCATAGTATGTTTTGGCATTTTCCCCATTGATAGATCTATTGATCTCAGTATGTAGGCCACTTTTTCCGCCACTCTTTTTCCCATTCGACTTTCCGCATGCTGAAATGGCCAGGGCCAAGAGACTTGTAAGTCCAACATTGAGTAAATAATTGTTTTTCATCCTTTTTCTCCTATAGGTTTGTGTAAAGGTGATAGTTACGTAAAAGTTGTTTTTGTTTTTCGGCTTCGATTTTTTTGTGCATTTCAGATCCTGAAAATAAAAATGTTAGAAAGGTCTCAAATCTTTCTAGCCACTTCTTGATAAAGATCTTTAGGGCTCCTTCCTGAACCTCTATGCACTCCAAATTATTTGATATTGCAGTTTCCATTGTTTTCTCCGTTACGCTATTTTTGGGTAGCGCCCTTCAATTAGGCCCAATATTTCGTTGATCTGTTTCATTAGATTTAGATCTAGGGGATAGTAGTAAGTGAGCCCCAGCTCTTTCTTGCGGAACTGGCTCAAGTCAGGTGACCAGTTACAGTTATGGCAAATGGTATGACTGTTCAGTTTTTCCAGGGCCACCGCATTGCACCTTTGGCATTCAATTAGTTTCACTTCATCCTCCTCAAGTTAAGTTTGCGTTTTCCGCCTACACTTATTTAAATTGCTAGAGGTGGGCCAACAGACCAAAGTTGGGTTAAGTGATCGATTTCATTTAGGAAGGTCGAATACTTTAAACGGAATGGTTTCTTTGGGTTGTGGCTAGAAAAAGCCATCAAAATTTGTTTACACTAGTGATTCTAGTTGTTTATTAATTCGGCTATAAAAAGCCATATGGCCGTCGGCAGCCACCATAGTTTGATTTTATGTACCTGTCTTAAAACTGATTTGAGAAATTTGTGGCTAACTTTAGCCAGAAGCCAAAACTTTAAAATAACCAAATAGTATTGGCAGGTTATTAGGTTTTGGGCCGTAAACTGGCTATTTTTAGCCACGAGCACAGAAATATTTCATAAAAACAAATATTGCTTAGTATTCGGGCACTTACAGATTAAAGTTCTGTTGTTTAGTGTTCTATGTGGCTTATTTCAGCCATGAGCTTCCACCGTGTAAGTCTTTCATAGAGCTAAGTTTTGTCAATTACCTAAGTGTTATTGAAAGTTTAGCTGTTTTCGGAGCGTATTTAGATTGTGGCACTCATATTGCCCTTAAAACTCCGAAATGCCCATCACTTGATGGCAACTTAGTGGAGGAATTAGTGAAACCAAAAATTCTTGTAATTGATGATGACAATATTATCAGAGAAACAATGAAACTCTATCAAAATGAGTTTGGCTTCGAAGTAGATACCGCTGAAAACGGAGTAGAGGGGATTCGCTTAATTGAAGAAAACCCAGGCCGGTATGCCTGCGCCTTTATAGATTACCAACTCGGTGAAGTGGATTATTCGACCGGAGGATTCAAGACAAATGATAGGTATAATTCAGGTCTAAATGTCTCATCAGATATTCGAAATTTAGATAAGGATATTGTTTTATTCATAATATCAGGTGTTGAAGACAAATCTCCTCTATTAGCAAAAGCCGCAGATTCAGGGGTTCAAAATGTAATATCCAAGCCTTTCACCACTGAGTTTATTAGAGACCATATTATGATGGCCGTAAATTTTTATTCTTCTCCACTAGATCGAAAAAGATCGGATATTTCATTATTAAATAAATTTGAAATGATCGGTAGTGATGACAAGTTGGCAAGAGCATGTGATTTGGCTTTAAAATCTGCGGTTACTGATTTTTCTGTTTTTATCTTGGGCTCTACCGGAACGGGCAAAGAGCTTATTGCTAAAGGAATCCATAAAAATTCTCGTAGAGCTTCCAAACCATTCGTTACTATTGATTGTACGGAATATAAAGACAATACAGCCCTAATGAGTTCAGACCTTTTCGGACATGAAAAAGGTGCTTTTACAGATGCGAAAACTTCAAAACCTGGGAAGCTTGAACTCGCTTCAGGTGGGACTGTGTTTTTGGATGAACTTCACCACTTAGGCCCATCAGCACAAGCTAAGCTTCTTCGTGCAATTGAAGTAAGAAAGGCTTCTAGAGTCGGTAGTACAAAGGAGTATGCCTTTAATGTTCGCTTTATATCTGCGGCAAAACCGTCAATAAAAGACATGGTATCCGATAGAAGCTTTTCTCCAGATTTATGGTACAGGTTGGCAAACCTCGACATCTATTTGCCAGATTTGAAAGAGCGACCTGATGATGTCGAAATACTTCTAGAGCATTTTAAAAATGTAGCTGAAGAACGTGATGGTAAGGCTAAACAATTTTCTCCTGGAGCCATAAAGATATTAAAATCTTATTCCTGGCCAGGTAATGTTCGTGAGCTAAAGGGACTTGTAGACAAGCTATTCATCACAACAGATGGCCACATCATCGGCCCTAGTAAATTACCAAGTGAAATTTGTGATAAATCAATGACAATAAGCTCAGATACCATGGGAGATGATGAAAGTCTTGGTGCCGAGCTTCTAGAAACTGAACATGCTTTTGAGCAGGTTAAGTTAAAGTTGTACCTAAAGGCTTTGCTCCTATCAGATGGAGACAAGTCTGCAACAGCAAAACTTCTAGGCAAATCTAGAGGAGCAGTTAGATCATTTATAACCAAGCATAACCTAGATGCTCTTACCAAGGAGCAAATGGAAATGAAGTTAAAAGTTGCAAGTTTGCAATCTGTTAAGGAGGGCGTTTGAGTCCCTCACTTAGTTTTCTAGCCATTGAGATTGGGCCAGCCCTCATATCAATTTTTGATATGAAATTTTGGTGTAGGTAAACTGATGTCTTTGGCAAAAATTTCTTCACTCTTTTACTTTGGTACATTTCTTTCCTATGTAGGGAATTACACCTTCATAATCAGCTTAGTGGCATTTATGGTTCGAGATGGCTACTCCTTAGTTGAGGCCAGCTCAATAGTAGGAACTGCCCGTTTTATGCCAGTCCTTGTTGGTACATTTCTAGGGCAGCTGGCTGATAAGCTTTCAGCCCGCCGTACCATCATTGTCTGCGAACTTATTGCAAGTACTGTTTCAATCGCACTTCTTTGGGCCTGGGGTATTGGGAAAGAGGGGTATTTGTACTTTTTTGCACTCGTTGTATTTAGATATATTGTGACTTCTTTTCAGTCTGGCAGCAGAGCAAAAATAACCAAATATCTAGGTTCATCGGATTATGGATCTCAATCGAAACAAGCCATAAAATTCAACTCGGCCACAGAAGGCGCGACAATTTTAGCAGCCGCCTTTAGCTGGCTTTCATTGAAATACCTAAGCTTTGAAGCGGTTATTGTGTTTGATATGGTTACCTTTATCTTAAATGGCGTAATAATTTGGTTTTTACCTGTGGCCGATCAAAGAAATGATAGAGCCTCCTCAGTAGATATCCTTAAAAAATTTAAAGACCTATATTACCATAACCCCGTCGCTGTGTTTATGCACCTTGGCTTGGCATTAGTAATAATGGGGAACTCTGCATTCCTTTCACGACTTGCTGGAAGTGATCAGTCATGGTTTCCAATATTTGCTTCGGCTTATGGAATAGGAACTCTTCTAGCAGGGTGGCTTGAATCAAAAGGAACTCTTCATAAGTTTGGCACAAGCCTGTGGCTTGGATTGGGAATATGTTTTTCTGTGGTAGGTTTTATTCCCGAACTCGGCTGGATTACCTGGAGTGCATGTCTATTAAAAGATATAGCATTCTGGGTGCTATATCATCGAGTTACAGGTTATATGCAGTCAGATACACCAACCGAAGTTTATGCTTCAGTCAGACATGCATTTTCGGCTCAATTCGTTGCTGTAGTTGCGTTAGGAGAAATTTTGGTGGGCAGTTGGGAACCATATGTTCCTATATTTGCAGACGGCATGATTCGTGGATTTGTTTGTTTGGTAATTGCTATTTTTTCTGCCTTAGTTCTTTCTAAAAGGAGTGCTCAAGATGCGCGCCCTAATCTTTAGCCTATTTTTGGCTATTGGTTTAACAGCCATCTATCTTACGAATATGGAGAAGACTATGAACATTAATCACAAAGAAATTAGAGTGGCCTTTCCTATGGTAGATCTTGGGCTAGATCCACACCTTTTGGATGATTGGTTTTCAATGGTAGTAGTTCTTCAAGTCCATCGAGGACTTTTTCGGTTTGCGCCATCAGGTGAGCTTTTGCCGGATATTGTTGAAACCTACAGTGTTTCTAGCGACAAAAAAACATACAAGTTTAAACTTAGACCTCAAAACTTTTCTGACGGAACACCTATTACTGCCAGGGACGTCGTAAACAGCTTTGCTAGAATATTCTATAGAAATGCAGCAATTGGCTCAGATATTAACTATATAAAGGGGGCTAGTGCTTTTAGAGACTCAGAAAATTTAGAAAAATTGGGAATTAGATCCGTTTCAAAAGATGAAGTTGAGTTCTCACTAGAAAGACCCACATCACTATTTTTTACTCATTTAGCCGCCGTTGATTGTGCAATTGTAAAAATGAGTTCTTTTAAAGATAACTACTCGGTCCAAGTTGGCACCCCTGTAAGTGGTCCATATAGAGTTGAAAGTTACTCCAAGAACAGAGTAGTGCTAAGTAAGTGGCGAGAGGATCAGTTAGAGAGTAAAAAACCTCCCATCTCACTAGTTTTTCAAGGCTCTGAAAAACAACCTGTTGCTTTGGGTCTAAATGATGAAATTGATAGCCTAGATCATGACGTGGTTACAGATTCTGATAAAGAAAAGCTTTTAGCGTTAGGTTGGACTAGATCGGCCACGGAAGCAGTCGCTGAGAAGTTTGTTTTAGTAAACCCAAAGAAGGTTTCCAATGAGGTTAGAGCTTATCTTTATTCAAAGGTAGATAGTAAAAGGCTTGTTGACGATTTGCAGCTAGACGGATTGATTCCGGCCCACGGTTTGATTCCAACTGGTATGCCAGGTGAATTGCCTGAAGAGGGATCTCCTCGGCCGGCAGGAGACTCTATGTCTTCACCTTCTGGTGAAATACTGCTTGAGTTCGTAGACTCAAATCCAATCGATAAAAGTGTAGCGATATATTTGAAGGAGCTTTGGGAGACTAATACTTTTAAAGTGATTATGAAAGCTATCGACCGCCAAGAACAACTAAAAATTGTTGGTGATAACGACTGCAATGTATGTATCACAGGAAAAGGAGCTGATTACCCTGATGGGTATTCAATTCTTTCTTATTTTGAAAGTTCATATGACGGAAACTTCTATGGCGTATCGTCTGCTGAAATTGACAAGCTTCTTAAATCTGCTGTGGCCGAGTATGATCAGGTCAAAAGAGTAGAGCTTTATCTAGAGATTCAAAAAGTTATCTTGAAGGAAAATGCTATAATTCCCCTTTTCTTTGGATCTAAGGCATCTGGGTTGTGGGGGCCACGCATAGCTAATGTCCCAGCTCACCCATTAGGTATGCACTTTTTGTCATTCGAAACCATTGAAATGGCAGGTGGTGTAGAGTGAAAACGGTCAAAATGAAGTATGCGATTAGGGATGCGGGAAACAAGCTAGTATTGGTTAGTGTATTCGGTGCTTTGGCAATTGTCGCTGTATTCTTTATTTCTATCGTTGTTGGTGCTCATAGGGATGCTACTGCAATAATTGGAGTTCAGGTTTCAAGCGAGTTACGTCGAGTTCCTTTTGATGTAAATCGAATGTCTATTGGTCTAGAAGACGTCTCACTGGCCATGAGCAAGTCTGCAAACATTGATGTGGCAGTGTTGGTTGAAAAAGATGGTAGGCTTATTAGTGGAAATCCCCTTAAAGCTTCAAGACTGACAACCTCTGTTAGCTCAAAGAAGATTAGTCTTCCAACTGGTGAGACTGTAACAGTCAAAACAAGTTTAGACTATGGTGGTGCGATTAAAAATGCTTTGCTGGCCATAACAGTGTTGTCTTTAGTATTTTTGGTGCTTCTCCGCGCCTATCAGCTCTATTTGAGAAAAGTAGTTTTTAGATTGACCCATCCATTGACTGAGTTGACAGAGCAAGTTCTTAGCATATCAAAAAATCTCCCTGAATCTGCAAAGTCTAAAATTATAGTGGCTGATACAGAAATTGAAGAGTGTGAGACTCTTGCTAGTGCAGCAAATGAATTGCTCAATGAAATTTCCGAAAAAGTAGAGGAATTGAGATCTGTATCTAAAAGCGAGGCGAAGTTCGAATTAGCTTCAATGCTAGTTCATGATATGAAAAGTCCTCTGGCAACTTTGAAAGCTGGCTTAGAAGTTTCGAAAGGTATCGAGCCAAAAATTCAAGAGAGTCTTCTGGAGGTCGTTTCTGATTTGGTAAAACTATTTTGCGAGATCGATACTATTCGTGCAGCAGAGGAGAGTGAGATTGAAAAAACAAGGCTTGGTATTGTTGACAATGATCTAGCCGAAGAGATCGAGGCCTTTCTTAAGAAGAAGTCAGTACTGTTTGAGGCTAGAAAAGTACAGGTTAATTTTCGGTCCGAGTCTACGAGTGTTCCGGTTGAAATGAACTCTTTGGAGTTTCAACGAATTCTATCAAACCTTGTTGAAAATGCTTTGGCTGCCGGTGCAACACATATCGAGTTGTCTAATACAAACCTCGATGGAATGTGCCGATTATCCATTGCCGATGACGGCTCCGGTATACCAGCGGAAAAACAATCATCAATATTTGAAAAAGGCGTAAGTAATCGTGGTAGTTCTGGCCTCGGTCTAGCCTTTGTTAAAGAAAAAATTGAGGCTTGGGGTGGTTTTGTTTCCGTTACTTCAAAAGCCGGTGAAGGGACAACCTTTGATCTAATTTTCAAACTATCAGTAATTGATAGCCAACTAAAACCAAAACTTAGCTTAAACGCTAAGTCCAATGAGGAGGTACAGCATGGATAATGTTGTAGAAATAGACCTAGAAGGTCTAGAAGTTGTAGTGTCTGACGAAGCTATGGGTGAAAGCGTAGGCTTCTAGTTTCGGAGGATAATGTTTATGAAGCTCAATTCGAAGGCTAACAGGGTAGAAAATAGTAGAGACATTCCTGTTGAATGTTCTCAGTATGTTTCTGACCCTCATAACTTTGGTCAGCGTGTTGAGCGAGTGGACTTTGGGGGTGAGGCTTCCTATGTTAAGCCTCGCCCCATTTTTTGGGAATATCTATTTTTTGGCGAAGAAAGTCCGGTTTCTCAATTTTTTGATAAGCCAATAGGTCTCCGAGATTCTAAAATTGAGTTTAAAGAACTGTTTTTCAGGCTACAGTTTATGTCTGATGTTTATCTTCCGAGTGGAGGCGTAGTAAAAGAAATTAGAGGCCTTGATAAAGCAGCTACGTCACCTTCTACTCTCGACTGGTATTCTTATGGGGCATTAATTGGATATTCATATATCTTTGGTATTCATGACTTGCATTTAGAGAACCTTAAGCGGGTTGGAACGGGATTACTTCCAATTGATGTTGAAACTGCTCTGATAGATTTTAAGTTGCCTTGTGAGACACTGCTTTACCCAATGCCTGGCTCTACTCATACAAAGTATGGAGTTCATCTTTTGGTTTCTAGTATTAATACCCTTCAAGCAGATGCTTTAGAGCTAATTTTGAAGGGCTATATAGATATCTGTGAGCTGATTGTTGACTCAAAAGACGGACTTATTAAGACTTTGGATACAGCATTAGAGCCAGCGACTAAGTTACCAATTCGGATGATATTTAGAAATACAAAAGAATATTTGACGTGGATTAAGGGCGGCGTTCCTCAGGATATTGTGGTCATGGTAGAGGAATTAGCGCAGCTTAAGCGTGGTGATGTTCCTTATTTTTTCCGTAAAATTTCTAGTAATAACCTCTATTGGTATTCTGAAGTTTCTCAAGTTACACCGATAGTAACTTCCATCAAAAAGGGAATGATTTGTGAGCCCAATGTACTTTTGAGCTACGCGAAGCTGGTAAAAAGTAAGCTGCCAACAGGGGTTCTACACATTTGCCAAAAGCTAATGCCAAATAATTTCACAGGAAATTTTCAATTTAGAGATAGTAAAATTGAATGTAGGAAAAATCGTATCACTTATACAAACACTTATGGTGTTTTCGCAGCTAAGCGATCTTAATAATACTATCCCGCTATAGAGGGCTCTCAAGAACTTTATATTATTCTTTCGCAGTAAATTCTAAAGAATCAATTTCGACTGTCTCTAAGAGTTTTTATGACATCTTCCATTGAAATATCTTGTTTTAAAATACCTTTAGCTTGGTAATAAGATTTAGAAAATGTGTCTCCCATAGATCTGATTAATGATTCAACATACTGGCTACTTTGCGGTATGTCCTTTACTAAGTCCTCATTAATTTCTATTTCAACACCAATGCCTTCGCTAAATACTTTTACAAGGTGCTCCTTGTTTGTCCCATATCGACATTTTAGGCCGGCCTCAAACTCTTTGTTTATAAAGTTATAATCTTCTTTCCTTGAAAGCTCATGAAATACTTTGGCTTGTTCAAACTGTGTCCAGACCTGCTTTCGAATCTCACTACTGGCATCTTTCAATTCTTTTGAAGTTGAAAAAGGAGTTTTATCTAAGTTTTCACGTGTTGTATTATTAATAGAGTCGCTAGCCTTTTGTCGGGCTGCGGTTTTTTTTGTAATTTGCTTCTTTTTCTTAGCACGTGCCATTCGCCATGGTCCTATTGTTACGCTCCTAGTCTCGGTTAATTGGTACATAAAATCAAATAGTTAGATGAATGAGGCATTGCCCCAATATCACAGCGCCCTTATGTTAAGAATGAATTAATATTCAAATAATTACAATATATTTCTGAAATTTACGCAATATTACGATTTATTACGCAATATTACGTGTATTTTCGACTGCACTATATGAATATTAAACAAATTTGAATTATAAAAGTTTTGAAATGAACAGGAGAAAACGATGATTAGAGCACTTTTGATAAACAATATGGTTGGTGATCGAATAAAGAAAATTAGAATAAAATCAGCTTTATCTAGAAAGCAATTCTGTAAAATATGGGAAGTGAGCTACATCAAGTTATTGCTTGTAGAAATTGGATTATCGTTAATACCACTTTTTAAGATTGGACAGTTAAGGCAGCTTTCTGGATTTAATATATAAGGTTCCCCAAAAATAGTGGACACTTTTCATAAAGCGTTTTACTACCCACAAAGGAGTAAATCGTGGAAGAGAAGGTACGGCGAAAGAAGCGAAGTTTTAGTGACGAGTTTAAGCGTGAAGCTGTTGAATTAATTAAGAAAATAGGAATTCAGAAGGCTGAAAAAGAGCTTGATGTTGGCAATTCTACTTTAAGGGCCTGGCGCAGAAAGTATGATAATCCATCCCAGCCAGAATCCTCCAGCAGGAAATCCTACTCGGAATTAGAGAAAGAAGTTCGTCGTCTGAACAAGGAAAATGGGTATCTGAGAGAGATCAACAAAGTTCTAAAAAAAAGCACAGCAATTTTCTCGAACGACCATATGGGCGGTTTGAAGTGATTGCCCATCTTAGCAAAAAGATTCCAGTTCGATTTCTTTGTAAGTATTTTTCAGTTGGCCCTAGTTCATTTTACTACTGGAGAAAAGGTTTAGAGACCCGAAGGGAAAAGTCAAAAAAAGAGGTCTGCAGGGTCATCAAAGATATTTTTATCAACAGTAAGAAAACTTACGGATCGCCAAGAATTTTTTCAGAACTTATAGAGATGGGGTACAAGATTAGCGAGAATACAGTGGCCAAGTACATGAAGGAATTAGGTCTGGATGCTCGTTTGAAGAAGAGGTTTAGGATTATCACAACGGACTCTAACCACCGGCACCCCATAGCGCCAAGGCTATTTGAGACAGAGAGCCACGAAGTTCCAAAAATTCCTGGGAAGGTCTTAGCTGGTGACATCACTTATCTACGGTTGGGTAAGCAGTTTATTTACCTGGCCGTTGTCATGGACTTGTATAACCGTGAGATCCTTGGCTGGTCTATGTCTTGGTCTTTGGAAACGAAGCTAGTCCTCGATGCGATGGATATGGCAATGAAAAAAGTTGGACCTGACGCTGAAATTATCTTCCACTCAGATCGTGGAAGCCAGTACGCAAGTCGGGCTTACAGAAACTTTTTGAAAAACAAAAATATTAAACCAAGCATGTCGAGACGAGGTAACTGTTACGACAATGCTTATGTAGAGTCGTGGTTCAGTTCACTGAAGAAAGAGTGGATTTATCGAAATCATTATTCAACAGCCAGTGAATTAAAGACCCTTGTTTTTGAGTATATTGAGACTTGGTACAATAGAAAAAGAAAGCATTCAGCTCTTGGCTACCAGAGCCCTGAGGTGTATAGGATAAAAAACCAAAGCGCTTAGGAAAGTGTATCTATTTTCTGGGGAATTCCAATGCAAAGGTATCAATTGTTCCAATAGCAGCTTTTTTTGGTATTCCAAAATCACTAAATTGACCACAAATCAGCTAGGGATGACTGAAAAAGGAAAAAATCAGATATATGTTATTCCGTATATTTAACTGAGATTTTAGGCAGGCTACGAACTTATGAGTTTTGTCTTTCATTTGTGCCCTTGGTTGAATACTTCTTAAGGTCAGAATTTTTCAGGTAATCATTTATACTCATAATGAGAATAGTCGTAAGAACGGAGGATGCACCCTAAATTTAGGGGCTGCCTCTTAAAAAGTAGGAGACACCGCGTATTATTACTAAAAATACTGCGATTAGCCATGCTCTTTTTGTGGCAAGCCTGAGCTTGTAGTCTCGCATTTGGACCTTGAATGAAAGCTCAATTACTACTTCGGGTTCTTTTTTATTTGTGATTTCTGGCACCATGACCTCCTTATGCCCAAAGGGAAGCTCTGAAGGAGGAAAGGGTGTTAGAAAGCTAAATTACAGGTTGGAACCCTAGCTTTCAGCAATGGCAACTAATTCGTCTTACCATCTTTTAGCTAATTTCAAGCAGACTTTTTATTTGCTTTTGGTGAGAAGGAATAACCCTTGCCATAAATTGAAATAATTCTTGAAGAGTACTCGCCCATTTTCTTTCGAAGATGGCTGATATGGGTGTCGAGACCTTTGGTCTCAATATTAAATCCGGCATCAGACCAAACAGCCTTTACAAGTTCCCGCCGAGTGAAAGCCGAGTCAGGTTTTTTAGCTAATGTATAGAGTATTCTAAATTCTGTGGGGGTTAGATCAAGGTCGTTGCCCGTGAAGTTGCAGGTTGCTTTTTGAAAGTCCACATTAAAACTGTATTCTTCTGTGTCAAACTGAGTAGCTTTAACTTTGGCTTTCTTGCGGAGTTTAGATTCCACTCGGGCACGAAGTTCATGAGTGGAAAAAGGCTTTGTTATATAGTCGTCAGCACCAGAATGGAGCCCCATGACTTTTTCTGATACCTCTGACTTAGAGGTCAGAATAATTATAGGTGTATTTGAGAGTATTGGGTTTCTGGAGAGCTTTTCACAGTAGTCAAAGCCATTTCCGTCAGGAAGCTCAATATCAAGTACTATAAGGTCTGGCACATTATCGGCGATTCCAGTGGTAGCTTCTTTAATTGTGCCAACAGAAGTAGTCTCAAATCCACTAAGTGCTGACTCAATTAAAAGCTTAGTATCAATGCAGTCTTCAATAATTAAGATTTTCATAAACTTATAGTCCTACAGAATCTTATCGGTAGTTACCGCCAGCGCTAGATGCGGCCTTGGTCTAGGCCGGAGCCTCTGCTGCATCTTCAGTTTTAGAGATTTCAACATGAGCTATTGTTGGCGCTGTATTTTTAATATTTTTATTAATGCGTACCACTTCTGTACGAACTTTATCGATAAATTCATAAGTTGGATTTTGATACATTAGAAATGACTTCCAAACTCCGTTGTGATCCCTTGTGGCCTTGTCGATCTTCATTTTTACTGATTCATATCCAAGCTGGGTAAAAAATTGAGAACTCAGATGAATTAAAAAATCTTGTTGCCCAAGCTGAAAATCTGTTTCAACTTCAACTCCAATTTCATTGATGTTACAAAGCTTTACTTCATTTCGAGAAACCGCCTGAGCCTTTTGGGCGTGGGGTGAAGATTGATCCAAGGAGAGGCTCGGGCGATTCTCGGTTCTAGAATATATAAGCATTAATTCATCAACTTTTTCTTTAAGTACCTCCTTTGTAAATGGCTTAACAATATAATCATCTGCACCTAGTCGAATGGCGCGATTGACGTCTTCATCGGTATTTCGTGCCGTTAGAAAGCAAATAGATGTAAATTTCATTCCCCAAGTAGTTCTAATCCTTTGGGTAAGCTGATAGCCGTTCATATATGGCATATTAATATCAAGGAGTATGAGGTCGTAGGGGCAGAGATTGAGCTTTTCAAGTGCTTCAAAGCCATCACTACATAGAACAACATCATGCCCTTCTTGATTTAAAAATTCTCGCACCTGGTTACGAATCTCAATATCATCGTCAACCACTAGAACACGTCCCATTTTAGGCTCCTTCGATAATTTGAGCCTGAGACTTATAAATAAGTTGTTCACAATTTTTCATAAGATGATCATAAGACAAAGGCTTATCCCAGTGGCCGACATGAGAAAAATACTCTGACCAACCAAGATTAAGTTTCTTTTGTTTTTCGGATGAGTGAGTAATAATGGGAACCTGGGTGACTAAGTCATAATTATGTTTTGTACAATGATCCTTTAAAAGCTCATCAGAAAGACGAACTAGTGCGTCCCCGTTAAAGTCCGGCAAATTCCAGTCTAATATAAGTGCATCAAATTCTCGTTTTGCAATGTAGCCAAGAGCCTCACTTGAACTCCCAGCAACAAGAAGTGGCCAGTTTTTCTCCTTGCCTATGAGTTGAAACATATTGGCTAGTTCAATATCATCTTCAATGATTAAAATATTAGACCTTCTTAAGGCCCTCACTCTGCCTTTGCCAAAGCTCCGTTGCCTTCTCCTTCCCAACACATCAGATGGACTAATTGGGGCAGGTAGCGAAAAACCGCTCGAAAATGGATTCATATTACTCATAGTTAATACCTCTTTTTTAAGTTCGACTTAAGCCTAGTATCGCCAGAACAAGATGGATAAAGGGGCGAGAAACTCTTGAGAAGTCTCAAGAGTCTTCATGCAGATCAATTTTGTCTCATACTGATACAAGTTTTTCGCTCAATTCACGTGTGACTGAGCTGAATTAGTTGCACTGAAAAAGTCTAACTATCTCGAATTGAGAAAACCCAAAACCTTCACAAAGTTTAAGAAGTCTTAAGAGTCTCTCTACCCTCAATTAATAAAGTTTGTCCGAAGATGGCTCTTGTGTAATGCAGCGCATAATAACTTAGGGGGAAATATGCTAGAGACCATTCACATTAAAAACATTGATGAAGAGCTAAGTGAGGTTCTTCACAGCGGAGCGATGGCTGTAACTCGGAACTTACCTGTAGGAACCGATCTTCACGCTTACTTCAGCAGAAGCAATAGAGGCATATTCACAGGCTCTATGCATGTTCTAACTAAGTGGGGAGAAGCCTATGCGATGGTTGAAGACCACAACGTTTACCGCATGTACAACAAGCTTAGAGACAAGGTGAAGAAACAAGTCGAAAAGGGACGCAGAAAACATTACGACCATAGATTCCCTAAGAAAAATTCAAAATGGGCGGCCAGCCAAACATTTGAAGACATATATATTGAACCTATCCAGAAAATGGTAGGCAGCCTTAAAGCTGCAAAAGTCTTAATAGTCGACGATGACGTTGACTCTATGCTTTGGGTGGATGAGATTTTCAGAAAGTTCGGATGCCAAACGGACTTTGCCATTGAAGCTAAAGACGCTACAAAAAAGATTAGCTCATGCAAGGCCGACATTATAATTCTTGATTGGATGCTCAATGAAAGCACTGGCCGAGAAGTTATTGAAAAATCTCTTCGTACAATTTCAAAATTTGAAGACTTACAAGAGAAGTTTTGCCTCAAAAAGCCAAAAATTGTTACTTATTCTGGCATAAAAAGTAGAGAGCTTAATATTCCAAGGTCAGACTACTTCGAGCATATCGATCACTGGTCCAAACCAATGAAGTATGACGACATTGCCAACAGAACTTCAGATCTACTTCTAGATTTGGGAATATAAGGGAGGCTTCAAATGGAATTAACGAACAAATTTTATAGTCAATATGATCCAGAGCTGGGCCGGTTGATGACTTCATCAAATGAAGAAAGAAATCAGCGCCTATTGAAAATGTACCCGCCCAAAAAGCATAGAGGCTTTAAAAAATCTAGAGTCTTGGTTCTCGATAAAGATACTTCATTGGGATGTCACAAAAAAGAAATGGGAGTTTTAAGTTATTGTCTTAAAAACTTTAATTGTGAAATAGATGAGGCTTTAACTCTGCAAGAGTTTATATCAAAACTAGGCAGCCAACACTATGACTATATATTTATAGACTACAATAAATATATTGATGCCTACGGACTCACATTTGATAAAATTGTGATTGAACTCTTAAGCGACTTTCATTTAGATAATTCCAATACACCGAAGGTGATCAATTACACCGAGGATATGTCAATGAGCACGCCAAAAGGTATCGTAGGTCATTGGCGAAAAGGTGCTAGTCTATCTGACACTTTTGAAAAGTTTTATGATCTTGTATCGGCTGATAATGATGTTCCTATTCATAGCAGGAGACACTCTAAAGCCCGTAACTCCGCCACAGACAAGCCCGCCGATGACAAACTCTCCACTACTACAGCCATGGAGGTTGCATGAAAGAGGGGAAAACTAATTTTAAGCCCAATCGAGGGGTGAAAAGAGAGCCCACAGATTCTCGTCCCTCGATTGGGCAAAAGGTTTTATTTAACTCAATAGAAGGAGGTCCAAAATGCAGCAAGAAGAAATTAGATCTGAAGTCTATAATCAGGCCACCTGTGAAATTCAACTTTTAGATGATCAGCCTTGGAAGAATAAAAGTGTTACCTCTTCAGGGCAAATACCTCGAAATATTAAAACATATGAGTTTAGTAGCAATAGGTACTGGATCTTACTTAGCGCAGTGTCGGTCAATGCGGTTTTTGCTGCAAGTGTATTTAATAGTGGCTCCATCGCCAATTTCGACTATCAACTAGATAAGAAGATTCGAGCACACATCTCTCTTTTAGGACAAAATGCTACTCAAAAAGTAGAAAAAGCTAAAGCGTTTGATTTTCTAAAGGAGCTTCAAAAGAGAGAGGAGTTAATCCTTGGGCCGGACCAAGAGCTAGCTCAATAGTGAGGAAATAAACAAACTGTACTTAACTGGAGAATTATCATGCAAACTACAAATATTGTGGATGAGAAAACAGCATTACTGTCTCAAATAGATATACCTGAAGATTTACGTCACCTAATTCCTGGCTTTGTGGAAAGGCGGATTCAAGATGTTGAGATTTTACGTGGCTTGATTGAAAGTGGCGAGTTTGATGAAATCAAAAAGCACGGCCATAGAATCAAAGGACACGGTAAAGGCTACGGCTTTGATAAGATATCGGACTGCGGCGACGCGCTTGAAAAATACGCGGGAGCCAGAAATGAAGAGGCAGTTCGGTCAACATTGGCTGAATATGAGACATACGTAAGGTTTATTTCAGAAAACCTTAATCAAATCTAGATCTTAAGACGATACAATGTTTATGAAAATACTATTGATCGAAGATGAGGCTGCTGACGCAGCTCTCTTTAAATTAAAGCTTGATGCCTGCGAACTGCATGATTCTCATGATCTAGTCGTCAGAAAAAGCTTAGTCGAGGGTATGGCTGAAGTAAAACATCAAAGCTTTGATTTGATTATCTGCGACCTAGGCCTCCCTGATGCAAAGGGTCCAACTGATGTCTTAAGTGCACTTGATATTGTAGCCTCAGATATTCCAATTATTGTCCTCACATCTGACTCTCGTGAAATTATGAGTGTAAAATCACTCCAGAGTGGCGCAGAGGATTTTTTAAATAAAAATGATATTACACCTCAAGGACTTCTGAGAAGTATTTCAAATTCAATTGAAAGGAAGAAACTGAAAAATAACCTTTCAAAGTCAATGAGGGAGTCAAAAGCGGCCACAAATGCAAAGTCAGTATTTCTCGCTAATATGAGTCACGAAATAAGGACGCCACTAAATTTAATTATTGGTTCTGCTGATCTATTAAAAGAGACAAAGTTGGATGGTAAACAGCAGAAATTTGTAGATACATTTCAGAAGGCAGGAGAGCATCTCCTTAGTCTAATCAATGATATTTTGGATATTTCGAAAATTGAATCTGGTGAACTAAAGTTAAATTACAGAGATTACGATTTAGAAGCTACTTTGAATAGCATAGCTGAACTTGTTGCGTTATCGTGTCGCTCAAAAAAACTAAATTTTGAGTACTACTTTGATCCTAAGCTTCAAGTCACAACGTATGGTGAGCCTGATCGTTTGAAGCAAATTCTCTTTAATTTACTAAATAATAGCATTAAGTTTACAAGCGAAGGTTTAGTTGGCCTCGAAGTTATAAAAGCGGAAAATGGCGTTTTGTTTTCGGTTACTGACAGCGGCCCTGGTATTCCTGAGGAAAAGTGCGAAAATATTTTCAAGTCTTTCTACCAATTAAGTGATGAAAAAGGATTTAGCCCTGACGGAACAGGTCTCGGTCTGGCAATAGTTCGAGAGCTTACCAATAAGATGTCAGGAAGTATTCATGTAGACTCCACTTATAAAAATGGAGCCAAATTTGATCTATTCTTACCTCTACCTATTGAGCAAAAGGTGCAAAGTCCTTCCTCAAATGAGAATCTGCCTATTAAGGATAGAGAGTTTTTTATAATGGCTTCAAACTCGGCTGAGCGCGCAACACTAAAAGATACTATCGAAGCATATGGCGGCATAGTAACAGTCGCTGAATCCGGCAGAGAGGCGCAAAACCTTATTCAAAAAGATGGACCATGGGATTTTTATCTTCTTGACCTTCAAATGGACGATATGGGTGCTTTTAAAGTTTTGGCAGGCTCTGAAAGCAAAGTTCCCACCTCGAAAATTACCTTCCTTCTTCCCTCTATCCACAGAGAGAGTGACTTAGAAATAATTGAGACTTTTAAGGACTCAAATTATATCCACAAGCCACTAAGCCCGCTCAAGATTACATCGATCTTTTGGAGCGATAAATGCAGCAACCAAAGAAATGAAGAAGAGGGCGCAGGGGCGCCTTTAAGAGTTCTTGTGGTAGAAGATGATATTGATAATAGGGAGCTAGTGAAGGCCTACTTGGAGCCTACTCCTCACGTTGTAAACTATGTTGAAAATGGCCAGGAAGCTATCAATATGTATTTGAAAAAGCAGTATGATGTAGTTTTGATGGACGTACAAATGCCGGTGATGGATGGTCACAAAGCTACAAGTGAGATACGTAGAATTGAAGCTGAGAAGAATGTTTCTATTCCTATCGAAATTCATGGTCTGTCGGCTAATGCATTTACTGAAGATGTAGAAAAAGCTAAAGCCTGTGGATTTAGTGGTTATCTGACCAAGCCTATTCGCAAAAATACTCTTTTAAACCTCTTATCTAAGATAAAGCCAGTTTCTCGACCTCAATCAAAAGCGAGTTAGCTCTGATAAATTGCTAAGATTTTCGAAACAAAACAGAGATGGATATCCGTTATAAAAGAGATCTATAGGTCTAGACGTTGAATCACTTAACTCCAGCCGCAGTAAGCATCTCTTTTATGTGCTGCCGCATTCTTTTCGCTCCAGAAGAAACATTAGCAAACCATGTTGTCGATTCGTCATCAAAGTCATTTGAATGCTTATTTTCTATGAGTTCACAGTAGGCTGTAATGTGCCTCAAAGGTGTTTGTAAATCATGTGAAAGTTTATATGAAAAATCTTCTAGTATTTGGTTAGCTTTCATCAATTCTTTTTTTGCCCTTCTTAGCTCAAAATTTTGAGAAACCTGTTGGGACAGTGAAGTTAGCAGGTCTTGTTGCTCTTTTGAAAGCTGTTTGGGCTTACTGTCTATAACACAAAGAGTGCCTAGATTATGACCTGAGGAAGTTGAGATTGGAGCGCCAGCATAAAAAACGATATTGGGACTAGCCGTAACCAGTGGGTTATCTTGGAATCTCTCATCTACACGTGAATCACTCACTTCAAAAATTTTTTCTTGTTGTATAGCATGGGCGCAAAAAGCAAGTGAACGGTCTGTTTCGGTAGCATCTAGGCCAACCCTTGCTTTGAACCATTGCCGCTCTTTATCTACTAAAGAAATTAAGGCAATGGGTGTTTCACAAATATATGAAGCGATTTTAACAATGCTATTATAAATTTCCTCCTCTTCAGTGTCTAGGATGTGATAACTTTCCAACTCTGAGAGTCGCTCTTCCTCATCCTTTATTTTAGGCGCAGATTCCATTGGGTTACCTCAATACTGTTGTCATTGTGCGGGCTCTTTAGAAGTACTCACTATTTTTTCCCTAAGCTGTTCAGAGGAAAAGTCCCCCTTAATCAGGTAATCGCTAACAAAATCAAAAGAAAGGGCTTTTTTTCGATCTTCTTCTCGCTCCGAAGAGGTAAACATCATGACAACACAAGCTTTAATATCAACTTTTGTTCTCAGCTCTGCAAATTTTTGAAGAAACTCATAGCCGTTTACTAGAGGCATGTTGATATCTAAAAACACAATATGTGGGGGGTAGTGTTCGGGATATTTTTTTCTATTCACATCGTAGTCTTCAAAAAACTCAAGAGCAGACTTCCCATCAGTTTTTTCGAAAGATTTTATCTCCAGACCAGTCTCTTCAAGTTGCCGAGAGAGTAAATAACGGTCATTTTCATTATCGTCTACAATTAACACGGAAATAATACTCATGCCTCACGCTCACTTTCATTGGGAATTGAAATTTCAAACTTCGTACCTTCGTTTGTGCTTTCAAAGCTGATCTCACCATTCATAAAATTCACATGCCTGTGAACCAATGACAAGCCTAATCCTGAGCCAAAGCTCATATCTGGATGAAATCGCTTAAAAATCTTAAAAACCTCATCTTTATACTCATCGGGAATACCAACTCCGTTGTCCTCAACAACAATAGACAGCTTTGATGAGTTACCCCTGATAATAACATGAATAGAGCAAAAATCCTTCATGGCATCTCGGTATTTTATACTGTTGGAAATCAGGTTTTCCAAAATTTGCGAAAACCGAGCTTTTTCTCCAATAAAAGGAGTCGGCAGATTAACTTCATTTGAAATTTTGCAACCACTTTCGTCAATCAGCCCTGAAAGACGCTCCATTACCTCATGTAAAACTGCAGAGAAATCAACAGGCTCCACTGATTCCATATCATAATCTGCTCTTGCCAGCGAAAGAATGTCAGCAACTAAAATTTCAAGAGCGATCATCTGGTTGTGAATCTTATTTAAGTTATTCTTGGCCTCTTCAAGGTTCCCAGCATCAATATCTTTAACTGCAAAACTAGAAAGTCTTTTGGCCGTTGTTAAAGGAGCTTTTAAGTCATGAGAGGTTCTATAAGAAAACTGTAAAAGTTCATCATTGGCCTTTTGGAGTTTTAAATTTGCCTCTCGCGTGGCTTTTCTTGAATTTTCTAGCCTCTTCTGCGGTTCAACAATCAACTTGTTTCCTAATTTCCTAAAATAAATGAGAAAAACTCCAGAAAGAAGTACCATCACAACGAATATTAAAATAACAAGTCTGACAATGGTTAACTGAATTTTTGATCTACTCACTGCGACTTCTAGAAAACCACTTACAATTGGAAGGTTTACTTTTCTTCTAAAAGAGTTTGCTGCTGGTTTTCCGAGTTCATGGACAATAAGTTGTCCAGAGCCTACTATTGTATGAATATCTTCATCTCTTTCCAACGCATTAAAGAACTTGTCAAAGGCCGAGGGAAGGGCCCCAACCAGTACTCCCTCTGGCAAGCCATTATATTTTATTGGAATTGAATATATGGTATAGGCATCATCACCGATCTTTTTAAACTCAACCCTATGCTCTAAATTGCCATCAACAATATTATTAAAGGCTAATTTATCAATCGAAAAATTGTCGGCATCACTCATTGTGCTAACTAGTATCTTCTCATTTATGTCAAAAATCGAGATACCTACCGGTTGGCCCTGTACTTTTAATCCTTCTAGGAAGTCTCTCAACTGGGAATGATCATGTTCAGAGTGCATAACCGAGTTAACAACTAGTGGGAGGCTGCCATGATCTTTAAATTGATTTAAATCACTTTGAATAAACTGTTCTAAGGCTTCGCTAAGGGTTTTAATTTCAGTATCTAAAAATTCGAGGTAAACTTCACTCAACGAATTGTAGATTGACACTGAGGCAGTTATCGTAAACCCAACACAAGTTACTAGAATAATCGAAATTGTAAACTTTCGAAAAGCTTTCGAAAGAGAGTTAGATTCCGAGAACGTCTCCTCCTTAGATGAGATCATTTCTCTTCCAAGATGATTTCATCACTAGGTCCAAAGCGAGCCATTGTAAAATCTGTAATGCCAAGGGCCTCATGAGCGTCGAGATTTTCTTTTGAAAACTTAGAAAAGGGTTTTTTATAAACTTTGACCAATCCCCTAATTGGACCCTTAATGTTTTCTAAAGCTCTTCTAAGACTCTCACGAACACTAGATATCGAATCATTAAAATTGACTTGTCGAGATGCTTCTATCAAAAGAATGCCAAGATCGAATGCATGAATAAAACCGGTAGGGGCCAGTATATCCTCAGGAGTTTGTATTTCTGGGAACAATTTTTTAGCAGAACTGAAGACCTCTTGCTCAAAGGGATCTAATTTTTTCCCTATAAATGAAAATTTTGTTTGAATAAATCGGAGGTCAGTTTTTCGTCGCTGTTTATGAGGAAGTTGTTTGTGAAAGTCTCCACCAATGATGCCCCAGTGGCTATAAATTGGAAGTCGTTTTTCTTTAGGTTGAGATATAAGTGCTTCAAATATCACTTTTCCTTCTACTGCGTTTGCAACCAAAATAATCGCATCACTTTTCGCATTTAATGCATTTCCAATTAAGGCATTGGCCCCAGCAGTCTTCATATTCCAATCAAACCATCCAATTTTAAACTCCCTAATATTATTCTCGCGCAGAGAAGAGGATATTGTTTTTTCGTTAGATTTTCCCCAGCCCGTCTTTTCAAGAAGCAAGAAGGGCTTTTTAACACCTTTTTTTACAGCGTAATCGACAATGACTTTCCCAGCCTTACTGTCATCAATAGATAGTCGAAAGATCCAGTTCTCTGCTGATGGAAATCGAGTGATTGGTGCCGCAGCCGCCCACGGAACCAGAAAAAGGACTTTATTCTCGTTGATGAACTTACGATGGGCCAATAGAGGTGGAGAGTGAATACCGGACATCATTAATAGACCATTTGGGTCTTCCATAAACTGTTTAATATGTCGTTCACTTCGTGCTGAATTCCCACGATGATCTTTTCGGACGATTTGAATATTTCGTCCTTTAATTTTAAAGTCCACTGTTTTTAAGGCAACCTTCAGGCCTCGCACGATCGAATTTGATGATTCAAAGTGATTTGAAAAATCTGCGTCGAGGTAAATCTTAAGTGAATCTTTCTTCGTGCTTGCTACAGACGGAAGGGCAATCAAGCCTATAATCAAAGCACTTTTAATCAATTTAAGCATGTAATCGCTCTCCTTAGAATTTGTATTTCAAACCGACTGCTGTGCCACTCTCTTTTGAGGCTAAAAATTCGTTTTTCCGAAATTCAACTAGAAAGGCAAGATTGCCAGCTATACGGCATCTAATCTGCGTATCAGTGACCACATGAGTTGTTTTGCTACTTCCGCTTTTAAAGTTCCAATCAACAAAACCACCAGCAGACAGTCTTCCTTGCAGAAGCCCAGGAAACTTTAAATCCCATGCGAAGCTGAACTGCCCCCCTTCCCCATCAGTTTCTATAGGGAAAGCCTTAAAAAAAAGAAAAAGGTTGATACGGTCAAGCCAATCATATTTTGGCAAATAGTAGAGGCCTGCTCGACCCAAGTCATTTTTTGAGCCACTTTGTGAATTGACCTCCAATATTACTCCAAGGCCTTTGTATCGAGGGGTTCGAAGATCAATCTCCAAAAAATTTGTAGCTAGGTCAGACTCTCTCTCTGACGCTCCTTTTGCTGCTTCAAAATCAACAAAACCCCAAACAGAAAAACCTTTTGGAAGTGCCGAAAAACCGGTGAAATTTAGTGTATTGAAATCTCTCGAATCGAATTGATACTCTGTGGTAACCCATGTTTTACCACGCGCATGACTCGAGAGGGGAAGGATGAACATTAGCAGTAATATTAAGTACTTCACTAACAGCTCCACAGCAAAGATCGAGCTAAAATTTTCACAGAAAAAGCCCGTAGGCTCAACCACTTAGTATAACTACCTGTAGTGGAGTTATTTTGTGCAGTAGTTTAAGCTGCACTAGGTCATGGTGACAGCTGATGGAGGAGCATAGTGGCTACTTTACCTTGGTCGATATTAGGCTATTAATTTTTGTGCCACATACGGGCAAGTTTATTCTAGTTCGGTTGTGGTAGTGTCTCCTATTTTGTCTTTACGTTCTGGCTAAATCAGCACTGCGCTCATCCTCATTGACTCAATTCTCGCGCCTTCCACTTCGCTTCAGTCACTCCAATTGCCGCTTCGCTTGCCGTCAATGCGACCGCAGTGCGCTTTTGCCTCTATTCCCTTCCTTCGGGGCCTCCTCTCAATAGTGAGAGGCCCCTTCGGGGGAAAGGAACTTAAAACAAACAAAAAAGGAGAATAATATGAATAACCAAAACAAAAATATTTCCCAAGTTCGCTACATTGAGAAATCAAACAGCTTGAGGATAGTCACTCCAAGCGGCGAAACATATTTCCTAAACCTAAACTTAGCTCTTTTTCACGCGGGTATTCCGTACAAAAAGAAAAATGGTGAAGAAGTAACTCTAGAGCAAATTGGTCAAATGAAGGCCATGAGCCAAGAGAAGTATATCAAAGCCGTAGAATCCAATAGTAACCAAGAAAAGAAATCCCAGGCCGTATAGCCTGGGATTTTCCCCTGGAGGAAAGTGTAATGAACAAAGAAATTTATGAAAGACTTGAGAATCTTGCATTCAAAGAAACAATTCCATTTTGCTACTCTTGCTATAAATATGCGCCAACAGGAAGGTGCAAAACATGCTTTTCAGATGATCTAATGAGACATTTGGAAGGAGTTGGTGTCGAATTTGGCACTGGATGGGTAATTAAGGCACTTCTTGAAGAATGCTTAGAACAACCAGATTTTGAAGAAATATTTGAGCAAAGTATTGATGACTGCTATGGAGAGGAAGTTAGGGTTGGATGGTTAACTCTCAACCCAGCTCAGATAATCAAAAATGAAGATCCAATTTCATGGGAAATGGCCAAATCTGAATATATAGATAGTCTTGTAGAAGATGGTGAAATCTTCGAATTCTCAGGAAACTATTACTGGGTAAATGAAATTGAAGCACTTTTAGTTGAAAGTGAAGCGAGCTAGAATCTTATTCGATTCTAGCTCTTTTTCTTATGAGGTTTCCTCTTAGGTTCACCTTCCATATATCCCAAGTATTAAATCTGCTCTTTGTTCACTTCGGTCAACTGGCCCTTTCAATCGTCTTTTTAATTTTGAATCCAAAAGGTTTTAAAAACTTATTCAATGTCTTTTCAGTAGGGTTGATTTTTCCATGTAGAAATTTACTTACCTGTGGTTGGTCAACGCCACTCATTTCAGCAAATTCACTTACACCCATTCTCCAAATAAGTTCACGAATGGCTTCCTCGATTGGTTGCTCAGTCTCAACAGACGCCTCTAAGAAGCCCATGACGGCTTTTTTGCTTTCTCTTAAGCCTTTACTCATCATATCGTAAAAAGAATCATGTCTATGCATTATAAAGCCTCCAATACTTCCTGGCCTTTTCAATATCGCTTTTTTGAGATCTTTTAGTGCCACAACAAAGTATCACTAAAATCACATTTTTATCTTCGCCAAAGTACACTCTGTAGCCAGGACCTTTATCAACTTTGATCTCAAAAAGTCCACCTCCGAGGGCTTTGACATTTCTCTTTGTGCCGCCGATTGAGACTCTTTCTATATACTTCAAGATGAATAGTCGCACTCTAGAGTCTTGTTTCATCAACCATTCTTGGGCAGGCACAGTTTCGCCCAATGAGAAGAAAACAATCTTCACAAGACACCTCCAATTATGCCAAAAAACACATAATTAGTCAATGTATTTGTTATGTCGCACATGGGGTCTTCAAATGGGGCTAATTCAAGGCATTCATGGCGGATTTTAGCCTCAGAGGATGGCTCCTTTTTATTTGAGAGCCATCCGTATAATGTTTCTGTCATTTGTATCATGAAGTCACCTCAATAAGGTGATTGTGTTCATTTACAAACTCAATCCAGCCAATGGTGAGTTTGAAGTTTTCTGCATCGTCGATGGTCTTTTTCGGATTTTTCTTAAGCCACAAATCAGTAAGTATTTTTGTCTTATCCTTACCTTTTTGACGTTTCTTGATTTCGGGTTCAAGGTGCTCGTCTTTCACTAGATTGAGTGCGACGGCCACAATCTCTGGATAAGTAAGTTTCTTTCCAAGTGATTTTGACCTTTCTTGGAGTCGATCAATTACAACTTTACTTTTTGATGTGAGACGGCAGCTTTTTTGTTTTGAAACATTGGTTTTCATATTTTGTAACTCCTGTTGATTAGTTTTGGCGTTTTTCAATGATTGATATTGCTGAATTAAATAGCTCATCTAGTTCAGTGCATGTAAGTGACTTAAGTAAAACAGTGATTTTGTATATGCTCGGTACGGTACCTCTTCTCCTGTCATTTTTTGCTAAATTGCTGAAAGAAGTAGGGGTATGGCCATAGTAGGTTTGCAGCTTCTTGGTTTGTTCTTTTGTTATCTTTCTTTTGCCGCATTCGATGTTTGAAAGGTGTGACTTGGAAAGTCCAAGAAGTGAAGCAGCTTTACCTAGAGATATATTCTTTTTTTCTCTTAGATATTTGTAAATTGCTCCATCAAAGATTCGTACATTATTAGATTTAGAATTCTTAAACTGTAGAATTGCTGTAGATAGTTTTTTCCTATCTAAAGTATTTCCCCATGCCTTTAGGATTCTTTGAAATTCAGGTTCTGAGACTCGTGACTTACCTCTTAGATTTTCGACCTCTGAGAGCCAGCCTGGTGAGCGATCTGCAAGTTTTGCTGCTGCTCTTTGGGTCAGTCCCTTTTGTTCACGGACGTACTTTAAAATGACACCATGGTTATCCATAAGTTGTTCTCCTTGTTGAGTTTTCTGATCTTTTTTTGAAATTGAGAGAACATTTTCAGATGCTCGAATAAGTTGAGCTTTTGAAAATGTATTCAGACAGTTTTTTGGGCGGAAGGGAAATGGAAGGGAACACGGCTGATTTCGACGGTTCTCGACGGTTGTCAGATCAAATAGGATCTGTCCTCTTAAGTAATAACAACTATTTAGAATGATTGAAAAAATGCTCCAACCAAAACTTTTACTAGTTTTGATTGGAGCGGGTGATGGGATTCGAACCCACGGCCTCGACCTTGGCAAGGTCGCGCTCTAGCCAGCTGAGCTACACCCGCGAACAGATTGAGAAAAGGTTTTACCCCTGCCCTTGGGCTCTGTCAATCACTAGAAATGAGAGAATTGGTTAGAAATAAGCGCCGCAAATGCTTTAAATCACAGCAAAAACTATAATGGGTCAGATGATACCCTTGTATTTGAGCTCGGCGACAAAGAACACGAGCAGGATGGAAGCGTAGAAAAAGGGAACGATGCTGACCTTATCGTTGGCTACGGCGTATTTTACACCATTATTATAGCAATAGCTCTGAACGGCCCGGAGACCATATTCACTGGCATCCTCTAGGATACAATAGACATGCCCGCGATCATGTAATTCGAGCCGGAAATTATTAATAAAGTGGGTTCGCCCTTCCAGCTTGTAGGTCTTTTTTGAACGAGCCGCTACGAACTTGAAACCATCGCCCAGTGCAAAAGCTCTTTTCCTGGTTTTACCGAGTACTTGATCTTCTATATAGATACCCATTCGGTCCAGTCGGATGCGAATCAACTTTGGCCGAATGGCAAAATACTTCCCAAAGTAGATAAAGAAATATCCAACTAAGCTTAGAACCCCCAAAAAAACAGAATAGGGAATCACCACAAACATGGAAGGAATCATTATAAGAAAAGTTGCCACACTTATTACAAAAAAGCCGGTAATACAGGTCACCGCTAAGGTTAAAAATATGGACCACTTATTGGTAGGATAGATGGTGATGGTTCCACCATCTACGTCTACACCGTGCTCGACGCTAAACCCACTGGGATTGTAGGAGGGGTCGTGTTTGTAGAACTCCTCCAGATCATTCCCATCTTGTTCATCCAAATTTGGATTCTTTTCGGCACTCACAAGCTTAATTCCTCGTTCTTCCAGCGAAAGTCTTGCCTCTCCTTATCGGGAAAAAGGATCTCTGACTGTATTTTACGAGGTATGAAAATTTAATATCCCCTATTGAGTCCAGTGGATTCCTCCAAGAAATCTGCTTTCACCGGTTCAAATTGAGACATTTTTTACCGAGTTGGCGGCTAATCGATCACCCAATGAATGCCAAACGACAACAGCGTTTGCTGATTGACCATGGCTCTCAATTTCGAATAGGCTAGCTCGAAATTTAAGGAGATCTCTATGATTCGACTGCTCGTCTATTCAATTTTTATTACCAGTGTTTCCCTCAATAGCTTTGGGGCTACAGATTTTAAAGAAGTGAGCCAACAGTATGGAGTGGTCGTTTATAACAACTACTCAGATGCCTACACGAGTGTCGTAGCTCTGCGTGAAAGTATTGAAGCGTTTATCAAGAATCCCACACCTGCTAGTCATGAAGCCGCCAAAAGAGCTTGGCTCGATAGCCGTTACATTTACGGCCAAACTGAGGCTTTTCGATTTTACAATGGACCCATTGATAATGAGAATGGGCCCGAGGGACAAATCAACGCTTGGCCATTAGATGAAGCCTATATTGATTATGTGAACGGTAGCATGGACTCGGGCATCGTCCAGAATCCAAAAATCGCAATTAGCCGAAAAACACTCATTGCTGCCAATGAAGGTGGAAGCGGAGACCTGCTAAAGATTGGTAAAGGTTTCGATCCTGAGAAATCCATATCCACAGGATATCATGCCATAGAGTTTTTACTATGGGGCCAAGATCGCGACCCAAATGGTCCGGGCAGCCGTAGTCATTTGGATTATGTAAAAGCCAAGCGTGGACCTAGAAAGTTTGCTGACAGAAGAGGCCAGTATCTATTGCTTTCCACTCAAATTTTAGAAGATGATCTAAAGAAATTAAAAGACAGTTGGGATCCTAAAGGTAAGAATAACTACCACAAAAAATTCTCAAAAGACCCAAAAATGGCCATTCGAAATATCCTGATTGGAATGGGAACTCTTTCAAAAGGGGAACTAGCTTCAGAGCGAATCGATGTGGCATTAGACACTCGCGACCAAGAAGATGAGCATTCTTGTTTTTCCGATAACACGCATGTGGACATTTACACCAACGTACTTGGTATTTATAACGTCTACAGAGGCGAATATAAACATCTCAAGGGCGTTGGGATTCGTGACCTTATTGGCGAAGACGATAGAAAACAGATGGATGCCAAGTTTACCAAGGTCTTCAAAAGCATTGAAGCTATGGGTAAACCTTTTGATCGTGTCATTGTAAAAAAGAATAGCCCCGAATGGAAAAGTGCTCAGCAAACGGTAAAAGATCTATTTGCCCTGGCTGATGGCATTGCTGGTTTGGGAAAATCTCTAGAGTTGGGAAATATTCCTGTAAATTTACCTGAATAGAAACTAGAAGATAGACATGAAATTTATAATCCCGATTGCACTTCTCACATTAAGTGGGTGCGGACTTTTTGGTGACGGAAACCCCAATTGGTATCCCTCACCCACTCCGGACTTTTTAATTAGCGACTCCACAACTAACGCCTATTCTCATGCCTTTCCAGGGATGGAAATCGATGACCAAAGACAATTCTTTAAGGGTCGAGCCCTGTTTAGAGATGTTTGGTCCCAAGCCCCTTCCAGTACTGTGACCCGAGATGGCCTGGGCCCTATATTTAACGCCAAATCTTGTGTGGCTTGCCATGCCAGAGATGGACGAGGACGACCTCCGATTGAAAAAGACGAAAAAATTGTTTCCATTCTTTTTCGGGTGAGTCGATTCGACCCCAATACAGAAACATGGACGAACGATCCGGTTTACGGGGATCAACTCCAGCCCTATGGAATTCAAAATGTAGATGGTGAAGGAGACGTGGGCATTAGCTACAACGACGTTCGCGTAGAGTTTCCCGATGGCCAAGTTGTGACTCTACAGAAACCCTCTTACAACTACGACCAGCTCAACTATGGAAAGCCCCATTCTGAAACCTACTTCTCTCCAAGGGTGGCTCCTGCCATGGTCGGCCTTGGGCTTTTGGAATCCGTCAGCGAATCAGAGATTTTAAAATGGGAAGATCCAGATGATAACAATAAAGACCACATCAGTGGACGCGCTCAAAAGGTTTTAGATATACAAAGTGGAAAAGTGGTTTTGGGACGATTTGGCTGGAAGGCCGGACAACCGACAGTACTTCAACAGTCAGCGGCGGCATTTGCCGGCGATATAGGTATCACTTCAAGCCTTTTCCCTTCGGAAAACTGTACTGCACCACAAAAACAATGCCTCGAAGCTCCTAATGGAGGATCCCCTGAGTTGCATGAATCCATTCTAGAATCCGTGGCATTTTATGCAAAAACTTTGGCTGTACCTCTACCGAAGAATCTTGAAGACAAGAATTTCATCCGAGGGGCTAGCATTTTTAAAAAGATTCAGTGTGCCTCCTGTCATCGCCCCCAGTTAAAAACAGGAAAACAAACAGAAATTCCCGCTCTTTCTGAGAGAACCTTCACACCCTACACAGACCTCCTTTTGCACGACATGGGGGAAGGTTTAGCTGACCATCGCCCCGAGGCCGTTGCGAATGGGCGCGAATGGAGAACCGCTCCCCTATGGGGACTGGGTCATATTCAACAAGTGAACGAACACACTCGCCTTCTGCATGATGGTCGTGCCCGAAATATCGAAGAAGCGATTCTTTGGCATGGCGGTGAAGCGGAATTCAGTAAATCTAGATATATTCAGCTTTCTAAGGAACAACGTCAGTCATTGTTGTTTTTCTTAGGCTCTCTATAAAGGTACATTCGATGTCTTTAAAAATTAAAATTTCCATTGCGGTGATGTCCATTTTCATTATCTCAGCTCTGTTCCTCTCAAACTTGCTTAACAGCCCCATAGAACAACAAATACTCAAAGGAATTTACGACCAACTCATCGTTGTTCCTTATGAAGAATTCAACTCAGAACTGGAAAAAACCATTCCTCAATGTGAAGACTTTAAGCTTCTCAACAAATACATATCGTTAAAGCAAATTCATGCTGAAATTGAGCTGTTTGATTTTGGTCCTTTTCGTGAGCATAGATTGCTACGGGAAATTAATTTTAGCCCCATTCGGGAGTACAAAATCGAACAATACCTACAAGGGGAAATTGGTTCGCTTGGTGATGAAGGCGTTACCGTAAAGGGCCTGTCCAACTTGCAATATGCACTCACATTAAAAGACCTCCCATTAGAAAAAAAATGTAACTATCTCAAATTCTCCATTGAAGATATGAAAGAAAAAATAGACTTGGCTCTAAAAGATTGGAAAGGTGACTACCGAGACCAATTCATAAAAAACTACAGTAAATCTGACAAAAGTATCGATATGCTAGTGAATGTGGTTTTAAAATCTTTGAACATGTTAGAGGAAGACTATCTCGCCATCCCCTTTGGCAAAAAATTGGCCTATGACCCGAGATTGGAATCCCTTCCCGATCATCTCACTGAATCCAGCAAAACCGTATTCAGCATTAAATTAAATTCCATTTACAATCTTTTCTTCGATGACGAAACCCATTCACCCAGAATATCTAAACTCCTCACCGCTGAATTAAATCAAAAATTGCGTTCCAGCTTTAACACCATTTCTAATGAACTTAATAGTATCAAAAGCTTTGAAGAGGCCATATCTACGCCAAATGCTGTGGATACAATTTATACGGAAATTAAAAACCTAAATATTTTAGTTAGTACTGAAGTGGTTACACAACTTGGTGTCACTGTAACATTCACGGATAACGATGGAGACTAATACTCCACAAAACCTCAGCCTCTCCTTTTATCGAATGGCAATGGGGCTATTACTGACCCTGATAGCCGTACGCTATTTTTATAATGGCTGGATTGATGAATTATTTATCGCTCCGTCTTATCACTTTCACTATTTTGGTCTAAGCTGGTGGAAGCCCCTACCCCCTTTTGGGATGTATGGAGTGTTTTTCTCACTCATCCTGTTTGGGATATTTTTTGCTCTTAACATTTTTCCTAAAATTTCGGCATGGACTCTATTGGTCGGTTTTACCTATATCGAGTTTTTAGATAAGGCCACCTATCTCAATCACTACTATCTTATCACTCTAGTGCTGTTTCTCTTTGCTCTCTTTCCGACAAAATCCCTCACAGATAAAAGAGTTCTCAATGTGTTTCGGCTGCAGATAGCTCTCGTGTATATATTTGCCGGAGTGGCTAAGTTTAATTATGAATGGGTGGTCTTGGGTCAACCCTTGGCCATTTGGTTTAAAGATATTTTTACGGCCTTGTCTATCCCTCAGGACTACCAAGTCCCCTTAGCAAGAGCCATCGGGGTGTTCACTGGCATCTTTGAACTAAGCCTTCCATTCTTTTTAAGCCGACCCACAACTCGGTTCGGAGCCTACATGGTCGCTTTAGTATTCCATATCTCCACCTACTTCTGTTTCAATATAGGCGTGTTCCCACTCATTATGATGATCTCCGCCACACTGTTCTTCGATCCAAAGTGGCCATCTATTTTGGGCTCTAAATTCTGCAATTTCTTTTTAAACAATCCTCACATTAAAAGCCTTCGCATTAAACCCGCACTATATACATCCATCTTAATTCCCTTTTTCAGTTTTCAAATATTTCTAGCGACTAGGCATTTCTTTATAGATGGTCAATTATTTTGGCACGAACGAGGATTTAACTTCTCCTGGCATGTTATGGCTGTGGAAAAAGCGGGATACCTAAGATACTTGATAAAAACACCAGGATTAGAGCCCAAGTGGGTCTATCCTTCCGATACCCTATCCGACTTACAATCGAAAATGATTGGTATGCGACCAGACATGATCATTCAATTTGCCCATCATATAGCCGATGTCCACCCAAAAGGGACTCAAGTTTTTGCGGAGTCCTTTATCTCTATCAATGGACGACCGGCCGAGAGGTATTTCGATTTAAATGCTAATCTTCTTGAACGACCTGTGCCTTGGTAGGCCCATCCGTCTCTAGGTAAGGCATATTGAGGTACTTCTCAAAAAGATCTTTTGCATAGAGTTTTGCTTTCAACCTAGAAAGCACAACAAAGGTTCCACCCAACTTTCGATCTAAAAATATCAACTCCGGTGGCGGAGTTCTGAATTTAAAACGAGCCACCATTTCCTTACCCACTTGGAATACCTGCTGCGGTAATTCGCTGTCCTGGTAGTCAAAACCTTCATCTTTATACTTTTCACTAAACGGCTCTACCATCAGCTGACAAAAATCATAGAAAAACTCTCTATGTTCCATAGCGTCCTCAGGTTTAACAAATCCAAGCTCTTCAGAAGCAGCGAAAAAAGACTTTCTCTCTTTTCGAAATGCGGAACCGATCATAGTTTTATAGGGATGTTTAAAAGAATCATCTAATATTCGAACAGCTCCAAAATCGAGTAAAACGATTTTGGGAAGTCCATTGTCTTGAAGTTGAATCCGAAAGTTACCAAAATGAGGATCTGTCTGTACACGCCCCCAGCGGAACAATTCGTTATAATAGTAATCCAAAAACACCCGACCTAAATCATTCCTGATATCATCAGTCAATTCCAAAACAGATTCATCATCAAAAGGCACCGAATCTATAAATTGAGTCGCTAACACCTTATCAGTTGAGTATCGGTCAAATATTTTGGGAATAATAAGTCTGTCATTCTCCTGAAAATAATTACGATAGCTTTTAGTTTGCTCCGCCTCTTGCTTATAATCCACTTCTTGATGCAGCATTGTTTTAATCTCAGAGAGAACAATATCAGCATCGTAATTCGGTGAAAGGGTACCAAAGGTTTTAAGAAGTTTTCGCAAAAAACGAATATCAGCATCAATGGCCTTATCCACTCCAGGGTATTGTACTTTTAAAGCCAAACGTTCCCCTGTGGCCTTCACAGTAGCTAAGTGCACCTGCCCTAATGAGGCCGCAGCAAAAGACTCCTCTTCCACATCGAGCTCCTCCAACAAATCACCCAGTTGAACTTTGAGAGCCTTTTCTATTTCAGAAAATTCCAAAGGAGGAGACTGAAACTGCAACGTCTTTAAAAACTCATTGGCCTGTTCGGGCAAAAAGTGTTCCCCATAGACAGAAAGCATTTGTCCGGCTTTCATAACGGAACCTTTAAGCTGCCCCATTTCTTTTGTCAGAGATTCCAGTTGCTCTACTATGAACTTCTCAAGAAGTTCGTTTTTACGAACTTCATCAGCAAACTTTTGCTTGATCTTACTGCCAGCCCATTTAGCGCTAGTTTTCGCTGTCCATGACGCGAGTTTAAAGCTCCGTTCAAAACCTGCTGATGCTATTTTTTTAAGTTTGTCTGACATGTAAAGTAGTATACCCAGGCTCTAAGACAAAGGCCACTACAAACCGAATTTGGATTTAGTACTGAAGGAAACCCTTCTCTTCTTGAATTTTAAGTATTTGGGCCAGGTCACGATGTAGCTGCTCTTGATCCTTATTAGTAAGCAGAATCTCTGCTACCAAAGTGTCGGAGTCCACCGTTTTCTCCACTCGCTCACCATCTTTGTGGTAGGGAACCCATTCAGCAAACGAAGAGAGAGATTTGACTTTATCAAATAGTTTGGAATCCATTGTCCCTGGCTCCGGTGTGCGAATAAAAACAATAAGCCCTTCTTTTTTTAACTTATAGCGGTGCTTAGCACGATTTATAAATCCAGCCGTTCCCACTATAGACTCGACCAACCAGTCCACGGCACTCTTTCCAATGGTCAGCTCAGTGAGCCTAGCACCACTAGCACCTGAAAGCCTGGCATTGTTCTCAATTAAAATGGGACCGCGCTCAGTCATCATAATCTCCATGTGCGAAGCGCCGTTTCGAAACTCAAGAGCATCCAGTACTTTGTGATTGTAAGCGATTAACTTCTCCTGCAGTTCACCTCTAGAGGGTAATAGTTCATCCCAGGAGTAGATAACACCTTCGCCTTCCACTTTATACTTATGGTAGCGCCAGACATCTGTCACTACATGGATACCCATAAAGGAAACCGTATTCACCACATACTCGGAATCGTAAGTCAAATTACCTAAAAACTCTTGAACTAAAACTTCAGTGAGTATTCTGCCCTCTGAATCTCGGAAACCAATTAATTTTTTAAAGGCTCGTTCCGCCTCTTTCATATTGTTGGCGACATGATTACCATTTCCGCCCATTCCTTGAACCGGTTTCAAAACGATGGGCCATTTGCCGTGATTCTCGATCCAGATTCGAGTTCGTTCCCAATTGTCCGATTTAATTTGCTTTACACTGTCGATACCCAATGACCTAAGGCGCTCACTCATATCAAACTTATTTCTACGAGCCGAGGACGTTTCGATAGGGTTACCTCGTGTACCTACTCCATGAGCCAGTTCATCGGCCAAAAGAACTCCCGACTCGGCTCCTGGAATGATCAATTCCACCTTTTCCCGAATCAGCCGACGAACCAACCCAACAATATCACCTATACTGTTGATGACATTAGTTTTAAAATTGGAGGGATCAAAGGTGGACGCAAAATAGGGATCGGCAATTTCTTTTTCCGATTGAACATGAACCGTTTCAATTCCGTACTTATTCAATGCGGGAGCTACGTGACGACCCGAAGAATAAGCATCTACAATCCCCACTCGCTGGGGTACATAGAACAAGCTTTTGCATACAGGTCCCATAGCCATAACAGCTGGACTCCATAACAACATAAGCAATAATGATCTAAACATCCATCGATTCAACTTATATATCCTTCAACTAAGCCTTAGCATAATAAAGGATTTCACCCAGATAACACACCTCGTAGTACCTAAGGTAAAGTATTTACAATGGCACCAAATTCGCTATTCATACTGCCATAAGTGACGTTTATTGGTCTTTAGGACCTCAAAAGCTCTCAAGGAGAAATCAGGATGCTTCACGCCTTTCGTGTCTGTTTATTTTTTTTACTTTCCAGTAGTTTTTACAGCCTGTCCTTCGCCGGTACCGAATGTGAAGAAATAGCCCTTCGAACGGCTCCGGGCGAAAACGGAAGATTGGTTTTTACTGAATCTTTAGAAGCCGACTTACTCCAATGCCTTGAGGAATATGGGCAAAGTCTGATCTCCGGTAAAGACAGTGTGGGAGCTGTTGAGATGGACACTTACTTAAATGACATAAAAGACAAGAAGGCCGCACGCGTGAAAGCCAATGGTACTTTTGGTCGTGGAATACAGTTCGACCGCTTGAATCCAATACCGCTTGAGCACCAATATATCATTCGAGTACCAAAAAGAGCATTGGGTATTGAAGGCCGCATTGTGGAAGGTCAGTGCTTTGATCTCACAAGAGCTCCCTATTTAAACTCTGACGAAGCTCGTCTAAATTTCACCATTGCTATCAAAGATCAACTAATAGAGATCGCAAAATTCTTGGGCCACTTTCATGCGAAGACTTTAGGTGGAGAAGCCAGTTTGATTTTCCAACCTCGTCAAATCAAGTTGTGCAACCAAAACCAATTTTACTATACGGCTGAACATGGATCCGAAAGGCAGCTCATGTATGGCGATCACACGTTACACTTTGGCATCCCTAACATTAAGCGGCCTGCAAGAATAGAGGTGCTCTCTGCACAGGACATCAATGAACTTTGGAATGACGGTGACATCATTCGCAAAGTACCCAAGGATTATGATTATGATCTTGAAAGGGAATCCATCACTGAAATCCCTGCGGATGTGCTAACCAGTGACACCGACGAGAGACTTTATGGCTTTAACCGTGACGGCCAAAAGGAAGAATTGATCACTGAGCTACTGGCAAAATACTGGGGCTTTTTAAACCCTATGGGCACTTTAAGAAGCAGTGCACGCTATATACTTACTGGTATTGTACACAAATCTTTTAGCCCGAGGCCGTCCTACAATTCAGATCCGGCCATTCAACACTTTACACTAAAATCCACTTATCAGAGTTTAATGCGCACTGGGGAACAGTTTTTCGACCCGGTCAACATTGAGTTCTATAAAGAGAAAATCGAGCCCAGCAAAGAAAGACTCAAAGCCTTCCACAACATGTTTCAAGATGTAGCCATGTCGCCATCTATGATCTCTCAATCCATTGAATCCAATATTGCAGATACGGCCCACTCTGATATGGGAATGATCATACAGATGCAGGAACAATTGTGCCTTGGTGTGGCAGTAACTAACAACCACACCATCACCTCTATGGTGGATTTCCTAAGAACTGGATCGAACCCAGACATGTCTAACTTCACATTAGGCAACTATGGGGACGCACAAATGGATATCATTAGAGAAGATAATTGGCTTGATACGGACACAACAAAGATTAGATTCAGAGGTAACGGAAAATTGATCGAAGCCATGCAAGTGAATATGGCGCGACAAACAGGAATTTTTGCCTGCACGAACACCTCTGATAAAGTGACCACATCACTACAAATCCCGACAATGAGCTCTAGTGAGTACCGCTCAAAAGCTTTAAATAGCTTTATTGGCTCGGTTCGAGAAGATGCCGATTTACTTGCCGACTTTGTCGATAGACTCGATTAGTCCTGTGGCAAAAAAAGTGCCTCCCAAACATAATGGAACTATGTGGGGGAAAATATTAGCGGATATGGTTTTTCAAGCTGTGATTTGGGCGGGAGACAAGTTTCAACTGGCCAACGACAGCATTGTAAAGCAACTGGAAGTGTTAAAACGCATCTTAGCCCAAGAGAGTGTTGAAACTCGAAAGATGTTAGAGATCTACGCTCGCCAAGCCCAAGGCAAAGCCACTCCCACTGAAATGCAATTCGCCCGGGCCCAATTCATCGATATCATTAAAGCGGCGGGCATCGGCTTTTATGCCCTACTCCCATTCACTTTGCTTACGATTCCATTTTTTGTCCGTTTAGGACGTCGCTTTGGAGTAGAAATCCTTCCTTCGTCTTTCCAGGGCATCATCACTCCTCAACCACCCAAGACCAAAAAGGCCACTAAAAAGAAGCCCAAAAAGAAATAGCCATTGGTTCATTGAGATTTAAAAATATTTTTCAATTTTGCTCTCATCGACTCCTCCCGTTGGCGGGGCGTATCGGAAGATGCGGCAGCCTTACGGCTGAAGCATCGTTTGAGACGAGCCGCTGCCATAAGGGCGAGGAGATGAGATTAAAATTGAAAAATATTTTTAAATCTCAATGAACCAATAAGTCGTATTAAATTTCCCTACCCGCCTGTACGCTCACCACAGAACAAGGCGCTTGAGCAATGATATTATCTACTTCTGTGCCAAAGTGAGTTTCCCAAAGAGTTTGCTTCTGCTTTGTACCGAGAACGAGCAGATCAAACTCTACGGCAAGGCTTAGAATATCCTCTCCCCGCTTATCCGATCGAAGGATTTGTGTTTCCGTTTGGGAATGACAACAAGAGGTCACAAGTGTGGATAGAAGCATGGTGGCAGTATTTACTTCTCGATCTGGTAGCTTTGTTCCCACCACCTTCACTACTGTTAGTTTGGCCTCATTGTTTCGAGCAAACTGATCCGCAGTACTGAGCACCAACCGATCATAGTCGCCACCTTGAATAACCACTAAAACCTTTCGTACATAGCGAACACCGGTGTCTCTAAAAGTGATCAGATTACACTGTAAATGGTTGCGTAACCAACCTATGGGGTTGTGTAGAGTAAAAGTACCGCGCGATCGGCCACCCCATTCGGTAACCAACCAATCGCAATGCAAGCGACTGCTGATTTGGTGAATGGTCTTCATTACATCATGAGCGAGTATAGGATCAAATCGTACGGAAACATTTTGTTTAACGGCCAAGGCATTGATCCGACGCCTTAATGCTCTTACCTGTGGAGATTCGTCGGCAATATCTGTAAAAGTGGTTTGCTCCGGGATTTCCGTCACATGTGCCACTTCCAACTTACCACCTTCGGTCAACGAAGCTCCCATTTCAATAAGTACTTCGGGAGACCTTTCCTTACCAAATAAGGCAACAACAACATTCGCATCGCCTGTGAGCTCCAAAAACTCCAATCGATTTTGAAACAATGTATGATCTTCTTTTTCTATAAGATCTTTACGAACACCTCTGAACCCAATCACTCCCACTCGATCAATACGTCTTTGAGCGTATAAAAAATAAATCAATAGCCCAGGAACACCAATAGTGAGAATGGCCACCACCACAAGGCTTTTCATTGATAGTAATAGTACTCCGGTCGACAACACCCCAAAGATCTGCACCCAAGGATAAAGTGGAGATTTATATTTCGGCTTGTACCATTGAACGCGCAGCTCCCTTAAAACAATCACGGCTATGTTTTCCATCAAATAGATGAGTAAAATAAAAGCCGAAGCAAGCTTTGCGATCTTACCTACATCTAATGTAAACACCGAAGCGGCCACTACGATTCCGGAAAAAATAATACTCCAAACGGGTGTCAGAAAACGTTGGTGCAGTCGACCAACAAAGTAGGGCAAAAGTCGATCCCGGGCCATGGCAAAAGGAAATCTCGAAGCCGCCAATAGACCGGCATTGGCCATGGAAGCCATGGTCAAAATAGCCAATACGGCAATCACCACACCTAAGACCTCTCCACCTAAATACTGAGCCATTGTATGAATGGGTTTTAAATTATCTGCGATTGCCGCTTGAGGAAATAAGAGCCCTAGGACATAGGAAACCAAGGCATAGAGAATTGAAACAATGGCTAGAGATACTAGGATACCCCGAGGAAGGTTGCGCTCAGGAGACTTTACTTCTTCCGCAATAGCAGCCACCTTGGTCACTCCTGCGTAGGACACAAAAACCAGGGCAGTGGCAGCAAAAAACCCCTCGACCCCTTCCGTCATAAAGGGTTCCATGTGTCCCTGCTCAGCTTTTACAAAACCAAGTCCAATCAGAGTCAGCAAACCCAATATACACAATACCACCACAACAATGATGGATTTACTCACTTTGCCCACCCCAAATAAATTGAGCAGAACTATCCCTAGGAGCACCATTTCTACCGTTGGTATCAAAGGCCAATGGGTGATCACCGAAAGGTAAGCACCTATTCCAATCAATGCAAATGCACTTTTTAGCAAAAGAGACAACCAAAGCCCGAGGCCAGCAACGGTTCCAACAAGCGGCCCAAAAGTCCGCTCCAGATAAACGTAGGTCCCGCCGGATGTGGGCATGGCTGTGGCCAGTTCACTCTTTGACATGGCCGCCGGCAACACACATAAAGCGGCTAACATATAGGCTAAGTAGGTGGACGGACCTGTTTGCGCAAACGCCACTCCTGGGAGCACAAAAATACCACTGCCAAGCATTGAACTAATGCTTACAGAAATCACTGCACTTAATCCCAAGGTCCGCTCAAGTGTCTTCAAAAGTCCTCCAAAATAGAGCGCTATCCTAGTGGTAAAATAAGGTGTTGGCCACTACTCGTGGGCCTCTGTTCAAATTTGGATCTAACTGTTCCAATTCGGATCCGGTAAATATTACTAAGTACCATAATAAAATTAGCAAATTATCCGGTCATATCGGAGGCTTACGGCCACTCAGTGGTTCTGAACAAGGCATGCGGATTGCAAATTATTCGAGGACCCAACTACCCACGAGGCCTTTAGTGAAAAATGTAGCATTTGTACTACTCGCACTTCTTTTGACTCCCTTAACCGGATGGTCTGCCGATTGCCAATTTAAAGGCGATGGAGCCAAACCTCATGCCATCTTTTTAATTCATGGATTAATGGCCAACGCAGATTCCTTTGGTGACGCGGCTCAACTCCTTCATGAAACCTATGCTCAAAACTGTAAAAAGAACGTTCGCGTTCACACCATTGAGTATTTTACCAACCCCAGCCGTGAGGGCGGTATTCTCAATTTTCACAGGGTCCAAACCCTTCACCCCTATGATTTTGCCAAGGTGGCTTACGCCGACATGAAGGCTTTTCTCACCAAGCAAGCGGCCATCGATAGAATCAACGGAGTGCCCTCTGAAAATCAATTCTCACTGGATACTCCATATTCAATAATGGTCCACTCCCAAGGTGGTATTACAGCCATGAGTATTCTTCAGTCTTGCATTCAAAGTGAATTGGAAGATAACGACGAAGAACAGCGCTGTGATTACAATGCTGTATTGAATGAGTATCAGACCTTAGAAGATGAAGATGGAAATCCCCATGAAAAATGGAACGAGGACAATCTTTTAACCACTGAATTTGTGGATAATAACGGTGAAACCAGAACGGTTCGAGTGACTCCCGAGGAAATGTACTCTCAACCCGCAGCAAATATTAAAAACCTAATTACTTTTGGGACACCGTTTTGGGGCTCACCGACGGCAAACAAAGGGGTTAGCCTTGAAAACTTCATTGATGGATTCATTTCCACTATTTTTAAAGTACTAAAGAAAACTTACCCCAAAGAACAAATCAGTCGACTGGCAATTGGGGGCAGAGGAACAAGCTTTCAAAGAATATTTATGCTTAATCGCCCGCGATACAGTGATTTTGGCAGTAACCCGGAATGGGAAGGTCTTTTTGACGGACAGTTAAATACATATAACGTATCGGGATTACTACCCACCTATGACCCAGCCTATCGTGAAGCCCATTTAGACGGAGTCCTGCAAAACATCTCTGCGGCCATAGTGAATATGTTCGCAAACCCTATTTATTACGAAAATGACATTATTGTTGGAAACCCAGAAGCTCGCGTAGATTTTAACTACTTCATTCAAAACATCGATAAGGGCCAACCCTCTTGGAGAGGACAAACTAAAATGGCAGGGCAAGAACAGTTCTACCCGTTCCATCTGTCCCATATCCCGATGTTTGATGACAAAGTCATGGGTATCGCTAATATATTGAGGAAAGACATTGAGATTCACCCCTCTTGGCTTCTCATTCAAAAGGTACTTAATAAAGAGTTTGGCCTCAGCTCAAAATCAGGCATAGAATCCCTTATCACTGCGGGCAGTGATTCTGAAATCGTTCAATTTTCCCAAACAGAAAAGAACGAAAACTTTGTTGAACGTCTAAAGAACTTCACATCTGAAATTAAATTGGTTACCCCGCGTGGATATCATCGAAAAATCAACATTAGAGAAAGTCATGTCTCCGCTGCCAACAAAGCGCCAAAAGATGTTTATGATGAGATTGTTTTAGCCAGTTCACTCTATGTAAAAACATTGGGAATTCATCCTGATGGCTTAAAAATAAAACATCACTATGGGCAGAGTATATATCATGTTGGATCTTTTAAAGATGCATTTGCCTTTTCACCAAAGACCGAAAACCTCGGTGAAATTACAAATACTTTATATGACAAGGAATCCAACCAGACGTTTCAAGTGAATGGCTATCCATTAGAATATACTATTGATCTTCCTGGATTCCATAAGACCAGTTTCACACAAGCGGTTTTACCTTCTTTTAACTCCTACGCCGAAATCTTTCTAGACACCTACCTTCCCTTTGATCATACATGGGCCCAAACTGGACCCATTGCTTCTATTGTTGCCGGTGTGGAAACGGGAACTCGTAATGAAGTTGTTAGAGAGTTCTATCTAGACGGAAAAGGAATATTAAAAACACGAGTTAAGCGCCTTAAAGAAATGGAAAGTACGGATCGAGTGGGTCAATGTCATGTAGGTATGACTGGTAACGCCACTCCCACCGTGTTTCGCTATCAGACACGCAAAGAAGATGGGTCACGTAAAATGACCATTAACAAAATTCGATTTAATGATGAGTCTTTCTTCAAATGGGCGGAAACCTGGAAACAATTGGCTCAAAATAAAATCGAGCTCTACTCTCAGGTGAATTCAAATCGCCCCGAGGAAATTCGAGTGGGCCACTTCACGCAAAGAAGAAAAGAAGTGGAAACCGTCGAACTCACTATGCCTATTGAAGAGCTAGAGCAAAAATCTTCTGAAGTGGAAGTGGTTAAGTCTGGATTTGTGCTTGCTACAGACAAGACGACAAACATCCAGGGTCGTGAAATGGTAAAACTTCAGTTTAACTATCCCCCATCTGTGCGACCAAGGAAAGCCATTGAAATTTTAGGTCGAGTGACTCAAGTCCCTATGATCAACGGAAAGCCTCTGCTTGATATTAGAGCTAAAACGGGACGTGCATGTAGTTTGGTGGAAGAAGATCTATTTGGAAATGCCTGTGACGTAGAGTTTGTCGATAGATACCTTATTACCTCTTATGAGATCCGTCGTGAAGATGGCCTTAAGACGTTTGAGTCCATCGGCTCAAAAACAATCACCGACAAAGATGGAAACGAACTTCCCGCTGGAGTTCGATGGATCAATGTTGTGGATGTAGATGTATTTCGTCCCGATCAAAAAGTACCTGTTGGTGTGTTAACCCGACAACCAGGTCCTTATGTGAATAACCACTTTAACGACACCCGTGGAAAGGGTTTCGTAAAAGGTGATGAGTGTTTAAAAGACCGCTACGACAGTCTTTCAAGCGCTACTGGCGCTTCCACTCGAATTCACTATAGACATGGAGTTCTGAAGGCCACCAACTAATCACTATGCGCAAGTTAGACTTTAAAATTAAAAAAGCCACTGACTTGCGCTTAGATCGCTTTTTACAGGAGAGATTGTCTCAATATACAAGACAAGATCTCAGCCTTTCAGAAATTAAAACTCTTGTCGACTCTGGCCATGTTTTTTTAAACAAGAAACGATGTCGGATTTGCAGTAAGCCCCTTATTAAGGGAGCGACAGTTTCACTGTTTTGGGGAAAACTGTCTTCGGATTTGGAAGACCTGGATCCACTCATTGCCTACGAAGATAGAGATGTCATTGTTCTCAACAAACCTCCCGGAGTCCCCAGTCAATCCACATTAAATAGGACCGAAGATAATCTTTACGAAGCCCTAATATTTCATCTCACTCAGAGGCAACCCGAAGTTTTAGCCTACGCCGGCTTGATCCATCGACTGGATAAAGGCACCTCCGGCTTGATAGCTTTCTCCAAGTCGAAACGAATCAATGGCAGCCTGTCCTCGCAATTCCAAAATCATAAAATCAAGAAGGTCTATTTGGCTATCGTTGAGTCCGACTCCCGTCCCAATGAAAAATGGACTTCGGAAGCTCCTTTGAAACGAGTGAAGACGGCAAAAGGCTACAAGACCGAAAGTCATCCTCAAGGGCAAGAAGCCATGACCCATTTTAAATTACTAAAAGAGCTGACTGAAAAGAGATGGCTTATAGAAGCCCAACCTCTCACCGGACGCACCCACCAAATACGCTGTCACCTTTCAGAGGCCGGTCAACCCATTGAAGGAGACCGCCTATACAATAGCAGTTCGCCAAAAAAACACGGGTTGATGAAGCTGCATGCTCACAAATTAAGCTTCCACAACCCCTACTTGAAAAAGGATGTCACTGTGGAGGCCCCAGTATGGACGGATTTCACAGATAAGGTTGAAAAATAGCCCTGTTCCCCCTATGTTGTGGTGCTAATTTGACTCAACCATCGAGGGGATGGATATCTATGAAGATCACGCCTAAAAATCACCAGTCCGCGTTGCCTTTAGACAAAATTATTCTGAAAGACCAACCTGAAACCGATGAAACCGTACCCATGGATGTACTGTTTGTTGGCGCTGGTCCTGCTGGACTTTCAGGAGCCATTGAATTGGCCCGTTTGGTTCAAGAGGACAACAACAATGGCGGTGGCCTTGGTGAAATTGAGATTGGATTACTGGATAAGGCAGAAAACCTAGGTGGCCACAATCTATCTGGAGCCGTGGTAAACCCTATTGGATTTAAAGAGCTTTTCCCAGGCATGGAAGAGAGCGAATTTCCGTTCAAACAAAAAGTAAAAGGTGACTCTGTATACTACATGACAGAATCGGGAAACATTCCTATTCCCACTCCACCGACCATGCATAATAGTGGCAATTATGTGGCTTCCATCTGCGAAATTTGTCGTTGGCTCGGAGATAAAGCCGAAGGAATGGGTGTTAATTTACTGACAAGTTTTCCCGCGGACTCCCTTTTAACCGAAGGGCAAAAAGTGACTGGCGTTCGCACTACTCCTGCCGGCTTAGACAGGGATGGTAATGCTTCTGCTGACTCTATGCCGGCAACAGACATCACAGCTCAAATCACTGTACTCACAGAGGGAACACGTGGAGCTCTTGGGCAGGCCTACATGCAATGGCAAAATATTGAGCCTGATTCTCCGCAAATTTTTGCATTAGGAGTTAAAGAACTTTGGAAAGTAAAAAAAGTTCCTGAAAACGTAACACATACATTAGGCTACCCATTGCCTAAAGACTGTTTCGGTGGAAGCTTTATGTACCCACAATCCAACGATACTTTGTCGATTGGCTTGGTGGCTGGTCTTGATTACAAGGAAAGTCATTTAGATGTGCATGCTCGTTTGCAACAAATGAAACAACATCCCCTTTTCAAACAATATCTTGAGGGTGGTGAACTTCTTGAATGGGGAGCTAAAACCATTCCCGAAGGTGGCTATCACTCGCTTCCTAAAAGGCTCCATGGCGATGGGTTACTCATGGCAGGAGACACCGTTGGATTTGTGAATGTTCCCGCATTAAAAGGCATCCATTACGCTATGCTGAGCGGAATTTATGCAGCCCGCACTGCCTTCGCAGCACTTAAGCAAGGTAAAACTGACAGTAGTGTTTTGAGCCAATATGATGACCTCGTTAAGCAAAGTGTGATCTACAAGGACATGAAGAAGGTCCGAAATATGCGTCATGCATTCAAGTCGGGATTCTATTCAGGCGGTATAAAAGCGTCTCTAATGACATTAACGGGTGGCGCCTTTCCTTCTTTATCAGGACCCTTTGAAGGTGATGACGAGGAAGAAAAAACCTATGTAGCTCCTGAAACACAAAAAGTGGGAATCAGTAAAGTGGATGCCGTTTATCTATCTGGAAATAAAACTCGAGATGACATTCCTCAACACTTAACTGTTGGAAAAGACATCTCTCCTGAAGTGGCTGACTTTTACAGTAGCCTTTGCCCGGCAGGTGTTTATGAAAGACAAGGCGATCAACTTGTTGTGAATGCTCCCAATTGTGTGGATTGTAAGGCCACTGATGTATTAGGTCCACGATGGCAACCTCGTGAAGGGGGCGCCGGCCCCAACTATAAGGATATGTAGTTCAAAGATTCCAAATTAATATTCAATTCACTTTTCGATCCCTCCCCCTACGGTGGGGCGGATCGGAAAACGCTGCAGCCACTAGACTCTAGCATCACTGGACAGGAGATTTTGAGCCCAGTCTTTGAGGTTCTTCTTCGCACCCCTCGGGGAAACTTCCATGGTTTCTATGACAAATTTTAAATCTTCAATAGTATCCACATCCGACTGTTCTGGTAAAAACGTTTCCACGTAAAATTGATTCTCTTGTAAAACTTGGATCAATTCTTGTGCCGTACTTGAAGCGGAATAAGCGACCTTTTCCCATTCCGACTCGGGCAAAACGGCATTTTTTGCCATTAACCAAAACCCACCATCAAGTGTCGGAGCCATAATACACCATTTTTTATGATCATGCTGAACTCGAAGACATAATTGAAAAAAACGATCGAAAGTCGCTTCATCGATCTGCGGAGAATCCGCACCCATAAAAATGCTCTGCCCATGGCGACGCGATAGTTCTTTATCTATATGAGCTAACTTCTTTCCCAGCGAACCCTCACATTGAAAAATAATTTCGTGATCGTTCCAAAACGACTTAGAAACATCATCTTCCTCTACAACGGACCAATATATATTTAAACTATCGTTTATATTTTGTAGGTGATTTAAATTTTCTCGAATACAGGCAATAGAAAGCAAATAGAACTCCTCAGCCCTCTCCTGACCGATGGTCTTCCCCAATCGAGTCTTTGCTGGTGTTAAGCCCGGCGTCTTAACAAAAACTCCCAGGCCCATGTCGTTTTGGTCAGCACTCATCTATTTTAACTTTTCAGCTAAACTGATGGCTTCTTTACGACCTGTCTCAATATCACCGGTGCCAACAAAAACCACATTGTTTCTAATTTCCATGATAATTCTTTGCTGATCACGACCAAGGTCTTTATGTTCAGCCAGCTCGTTCAAATACTGACCCACTTTACGCTTAAAGTCTCCGTAATCTACTTCATGCAATTGGCTCACCTTTTCTACAAACTGACTCACCTTTTTCTGCATCTAAAACTCCTCTTCACGAACATTGGGTCCGGATAATGATGGATTATTACAAAGGATTTAACCATCTGTAAAGTATGTCTTATCATATAGTTAGCTTGTTTTTTCTACCGGGGGCGGCGTTGTCTAATATTCTCATCATAGAGAAAGATCAAAAAATAGCAGAACAAATAGAATCTTTGATCGACGAAATGAATCGCCACAAAAAGGATCTTTACTCGAACCTACAAGAGTTTGAGGAGGCCTATTTTAGCAAATCCTCGAGCCGTAAGCCTTTAGGAACAGTCGATGTATTGATTGTTAAGCTGGACGTCTTCACCGAAGAAGCCACACCCTTTATCGATCAATTGATACAAAAACTAACGGTGGCCGGCTATTGCCCGGATCAACCCCCTCGAATAGTGATTGTAAAATATGACGATGACGGAATTCACAAAAATACATTAATGCATCCCTCAGTCATCGATATCATTTATCTTCCCATTGACCGTCTATTGTTCTTACAAAAACTTCAGATCATCACTGAGCTCCCAGAAAGAGCCACTCCCGAATACCTTTTCACCGAAAAGGTGGATTACACCATTGAAATTTCAAAAAAGTCTCCCGTGGAGCGTATGACCCGATGTGGATTCACTATTTTTAACCCTACAGCCATGTCCGTAGGCAGTCTAGCTAACGTCTATTTGAAGTTAGACCCCAGCAACCCCTTAAAGGTTCCCTGTCGTGTGGCCCAATGCGAACCTAAATCTGAAGTTTCCAACCTAGGATATTATGTACATTTTAATTATTACGCTATGTCTCGAAAGACGTCTTCTGAACTGGGAATCTACTTCGCACGAATCGCTCCTAATTTTCAAGATTTTATTAATGGTCGAAAAGAAGTTTTTAAGCCACCTGAGGATCAACCTCCCCACGAAAGAGTTGTTCGTAACGTACTCATTCTTGATCATGAACCCTCTTGTTCCAGTATTAGAAATGAACTTTTAGAATCTTTCTATAGCATTGAAGCTTCTTATGAATCTGAATACAAAGATTTTCACACTAAGTATTTTGCACCAACAGCCACAAAAACTGCGTCAATGGGAAACCTTGATGATCTTTCTACGGGCTCATTAATATTTAATGTTAACCCTTCTACAGAAGAACTCATTCGAGTCACTACCAAGTTCAGTGAAGACGATAGAATTGTTGGCTATAAAATTCGAGACTTTTTTGAAAACCCCACGGAATGGAAAGACCTCTTTAACACAGAGGGAGCAAAAGAGCTGCTCGAATACGGCTTGCAGTTTTGTCTCCCCAACGAAATCACAAAAAAACTGGGAGACTTGGATAGCCAAGACAATGAAGAAAAGCTGATGGTTTTTGAGTTTATGCGGATCGCAGATGATGATGTTCGCATTGAAATTAAACCTCCTCTGCAACAGTATGGCCCAAGTGATCACGAAAAATCCATTGCTGATAAAAACCCAAAGCTGAGCAAAATTGATTTAGTGATCGCCCATAGAGACTTTATTTCAGAAAACGTTGATATTTGGATAAAGCAATTCCAGGCGAAATGTGAAGAAAAGAAGCTATGCCGAAAAGACTCACAGGTAAAGTTTATAATCATCGACCCCATGCAGACCATCCTCGAGAAGCAAATACCTTTTAATTCAAATATTGTTTCCATCTTACATTCAGCTGGAGCAAGAAAAGTACTTTTTTCTTTGGTCGCACAATCTCTGACCTTAAGACATACACTCTTTGCAGCCCACAATCTCAACTTCGCAGAAGCTGAATTTGATGCTCATATTGGCCGTCCTATTCTGCTCAACAGTATTTCAGAATACGGCGCTAGTGTAACCAGTCGAATCAACATTCCTGTAGGCAGTGTTTTCTTCCTGCATGGCCCCCTTTTCGATAAGTCCCAGGAGCGCATGGTGGCAGCTAAATTCTATTTTTCTAAAGAGATGGAGCTGGAAAAGGATAAAAAAGTATTTGTCTGCCATTTTATCTATTTTGGCGTTACCGATGATTTTTTAAAATATGCTCGCTCATGGATTCGTGAAAACTATGCCCAACAAAAATCGGCACAGTTAGAAAGTAAAGTTGAAGTTAAAAAGTGAAAAGAAATCTTAAGCGGCCCATTCCATTTTATGACCACATTCAGAACAGAACTTCGCCCCCATCTTTACAGTATTGTCACACTCGGGACATGGCACTTCGTCAGCATTACCCTCTTTAGCCTTTGGTAATCCATAATCCATTTCTGGATTCACCACTCCTGTTTCATTAAGAGCAGTGATCTCGCGGAGTAAACCCCAATTGAAGCAAACCGAGTCAAATTCATCCCGATCAAACGAGATAAAAACATTATCATCTTTATTCTGCCTTCTCGCAAACAGACCTTTTCTTTCCAACAGGGAAATGTGATCCCCTTTAAAATCCACACCAATCTCTTCTTTTATGAACTCACACAGGCCATTAAAGTCCACTTGGGTAGAACCCCTGAAGTCCGGTTCTACACCCTCCGAAAATTTCACTAAGCATTTACCCAGGTTCCAGGCCATATTATCCACTCGTAAAATTTCTGGGCTGCCACCTTTATACAAATGATATTGATAAAACTCAGCTAACCCCTCTACTCTTCGAGGTTGATGTAAAATGATTTCTTTTAGAATATCCTGATCATGCTCATCTTTTTCATAAACTAAATGGGCCAATTGAAGCTTCTGGAGAATATCCAAGGCCATCTCAATTCTTCTATGGGATTCTAAGAAAAATCGCGCAGCATAGAGCTTTAAGCTCACCCACTGTAAAACCACACTCTCGTCCGATTCATAAGGACTTGATGCTTCAGCATTTTCATTGGCCTTTTGAAATGGTGTGCTAGCCTTTTCATTTTTTTCTTTATAGGCGGCATAATCCTGTCCAGAATGTTGAGCCACGATGCCAATACAACCGAAAACCCGAGGAATCATTTTATCCGGAATAGGATTTGTATCTCCCTCCAACACCTGAGACTTCACCTTATGCCGAAGAATCTTTAAGTCATCGGACATGCCCTTTAGAAAGACCATGAGTCCAGGAGGGCTTTTTTCTGCCTGAGACCTTAGCAAAGATACGGGAACCTTTATGACCTTTACCTGTGATTCGCACACCGCTGAAGCAAAGTGCCTGGCACTTTCATTAAGAATGCCCTCATCACCTAAAAGTTGACCCTTATTAGCATCAAATAGTTCAATACGCTTGCCACCTCTTTCAACAACAAGCTTCACACGACCTGACTTGACCATATAAACATGATCAATAGCATCTCCCTCTGCAAAGAGAGATTCTCCTCGTTTAAATGTAATATCACTATCTGGCACAAGAGCCTCCCACTATAGAAATATCGGTTCATCCCGGTTGTGGATTGAGTTTTTTACCTGTTCATATTGAATTTAGTCGAAGTACAATAACCACATTGAGACACCACTACTGCGATGCGCCAAGATACCGGTCTAGACTCACAAATGCGCTCTCATCAACGAACCTATTGAACTCTCTATATCGATCAGATAAAACAAATTAACTTGTTGAAATTTCGAGGATTTTTATGATTTACGGCATTATAGCTGCGGGCATTGTTTTTGGACTTATAATTGGCTGTGTTTTACTGTGGCTCAAAAAGAAGCATATGGTGAATCTAGCGGAACGCATGGCTGGAGATATTTTAGATGAGGCCCAGGATGCAGCCCAAGAACTGGAAGCGGATGTAAAAGATCGCGTCAACGACTTTAAAGAGAATCTGCTGGATAAGTTTGAGCAAGAAATGGAGCCAAAGCAAGAACGCATTGAAAAGCTCAAACGACAAAACATCGATAAAGAAGAGCAGTTAAAATTTGAATGGCAAAAAAATAATGATCGACTAAAAAGTAAAAAGAAAAAGTTTTCTACCACCCAAAATGTTTACGATAAAAAACTTAATTCCTATCAATCTAAAGTGAATAAAAACCGTGCCGTTCTACTAGATTACATTAATAAATTGAGCCAGCAGTACAAAATAGATATTGAAGACCTCAAAGAAAACATTAAAACAGTACTGCAACAGGAAGAAAAGTCACAGGTGACTAAAAACATGCAACTTCAAGAGGAGATCTTTGGAGTTGAAGTGGAAAAGCGAGCGAAGCGCATTCTCGGATCTGTTTTACATCGCTTTCAACGCCCCTATTGCCCGGAAAGAGGCATTCAGAACATTAATTTTTCGACTAAAGAAAATATGTTCCGTACGCTGGGTAAGAACTTTGAACACGTCCCTGCCATTGAGCAACTCATAGGTGTTGATTTAACACCTGTGGAGGAGAAACTATTTTTAAATGTTTCTGGCTTCGACCCTGTACGTAGAGAATTGACGCGCATCACTTTAGAAAAATTGATGCGTGAAAAAAATGTCAACCAGGCCTCTATTGAAAGACTTGTTAGTAAATCTAAAAAGCAACTCTTTAAGAAAATTCGGACCGATGGCAATCGATTGGCAAAAGAGTTGGACCTTAAAGGGCTGCATCCAGAAATAAGAAATATGATGGGTGCTTTGAGGTATAGATATTCATTTTCTCAGAATCAGCATTTTCATTGTGCCGAAGTCGGCTGGCTATGTGGCCTTTTGAGCTCAGAGATACAGCTAGATGTCCGTAGAGGCCGAAGAGCGGGAATGCTACACGATCTTGGTAAAGCCATGGATCACAGTATTGATGGCGGTCATGCTGTTATTGGGGCTGACTTTATCGACAAGCATGGCGAAAAAGAAGATGTCGTACACGCGGTTCGCGCTCACCATTATGATGAAACTCCTAGCTCTGATTTAGCCTACCTGGTTATTGCCGCTGATGCCATTTCCGGAGCGCGCCCAGGAGCTCGACGATCCACTGCCGAATCATATATGCACAAGATGCATGAATTGGAACGTATTGGATCCAGCATGCCTGGAGTCCTGCAAACCTTTATTCTTAGTGCTGGACGGGAAGTCAGAGTCATGGTGGATGCCAACAAAATCGATGACCAACAGAGTATGGAACTGAGTCAAGAGCTGGCTAAAAAAATCGAAGAGGACATGGTTTACCCGGGAACCATTCGTGTGACCGTAGTTCGTGAAACCTTAGCCGTTGAGTACGCCAAATAATGTAAGCCCAAGTTTTCGGTGAATGGAATCGAATTAAGATTCGCCGTCTTCCATAAAAGAGTGCAGAACTTTTAGCACAATGGCCTCATCAGGATGGAGACTTTTCTTAATTTTAAAGACTCTATGGACAATGTCTTCATAAGAAAAGCTCGTAAAACCTTCATGATGTAGCAAGTAAGAAACATACCTAGTCACTCGATCGATGAGCTTTCCATTACTCGGCTTAACCCAAGTCATTATATTACTTTGAAACCGCCCCGCTCGACCCATAAGACATGTGGAGTGGGCATTCAAAAGCATCTTTAAAATTAGATGTTGAAACCAAGAATTATTTTTTGGAGCCGAAAATGATACGCTCTCCCCAGCTCCGTATTCAAACTGTATCGATTCGTTTTGATAGACCACCGAAATAAGGGAAGAGTCATCCTCCCCCAACCATTCCGCCCCAAATTTCGAACTAAAATCAAAGGACAGAAGGTATTTACTTTTGGTCTCCACGTCGGACCAGTTCAAACTATGCGGCTCTCGATACAATAAATGATGCCAGGAACTTTCAGCATCCATTGATCCCGCAATAGCTACATTGACCAAGACATGAATATGATCCCGCATTTCCTTTGCAGGCAACATGGTCTGCATGGAGAAGGTGGGTGCCCTTTCGGTGGTGTCCGTAAACACAGGCAGAGCAAACTCTTTGGCCCTATAGAGCACTCGCTCTCCCCGTATGAGCTGGTCACTCTCCCACAATGTTAAAGGACTCAATTTTGAATAATCTAACTGAGCGTGCCAGCTCTGAAGCTCGGCTAGGTTCTCACTGAATCGTTCCGGAGTGCTCAATGACTGAAGACAAAGTGCCAAAGCTGACATTAGTATTGTTGAGGACTGCATCCGGGTGGAACCGGCCAAAGCCATTGAGCCAGTATTCCAGAAACTGGCCTGAATATTTGAGTGCTCTATCGCTGAACGACTTCTGGGAATGCGATATGCTTCTTCTTCAGGATTACTCATCATTAAATGCACCGGATATTTACTGATGCCGGAACCCGCCACTGCCGCACCTAGTACGTAGGGTGTTTCTCCTCCTTCGGTGACGGCAACCAACATATCATCCGATGTAAAACCCATCTGCTTAAGATGTCGTTCTCCATATTCAGGATGATCCTCATAGCCTTCTAGAGATCGAACAAGAGCCACATCTCCACCGGCCATAAATGAGCAGACAAAATTTTCTGGCAATGCAAGCTCACTACGCCATAGGGCTTCCAGATTTATAGCTAAACGTCCTGTAGCACCGCACCCTACTATAAACAAACGTCCACCATCGTAATGAACTTTACGAATAGCTGCATACAAATCTTGCAACTGGTCGCTAAAGCCACTCAACTTTGACATCGCCTGAGTATCCACCCGTTGGATCATGGACAGTGCATTCCCGATATCAAGAGAACACATCTCCCCTAGACCAGTGGTCCACTCATGGGGTTTTTCGGTGGTCAAAAAACCCAACTGATAGTCCGACTTAACGGCAAGAAAATCATCGGCAGTTTCAAAGAAAGACATACACTTATTATGCGAGCAATTGATGCTACTGTTCAAACGAAAAGTCCATTGGCTGAACCTCCACAACATGCGAATATAGAGCCTGTTTTTTACACATTGAGGAGAGAACATGTCAGAAATTCGTCGTGTAGCAATAGTAGGTGGTCAACGCATTCCTTTTTGCCGATCGTCAGGTAAGTATATGGGCATCAGTAACCGTGAGCTTGTTACTCATGCGGTCAATTCGGTGGTTGCAAAATATAACCTTTCCGGAAAAGAAATCGGGGAAGTGGTATTAGGTGCGGTGGTTAAACATTCCAGCGACTGGAACTTAGCCCGTGAAACTGTTTTAGGAACTCAATTACACCCAGCTACACCGGCTTATGATATTCAGCAAGCGTGTGGAACAAGTTTAGAATCCTGTATGCTTGTGGCCAATAAAATTGCTTTGGGGCAAATAGATGTAGGAATTGGCGCTGGTACGGATACCAATTCCGATATTCCTGTCGTTTTCAAACAAGAGTTTGCTCATCGATTGCTTCGAATGAACAAGCAAAAATCACCGGCTGGACAGATTAAAGAGCTCTCCGGAATTCTGACTCATCCTTCGGAGCTTTTACCAAAGCTTCCCGGAGTGACCGAGCCTCGAACAAAATTGAGCATGGGGCAACATTGTGAGCTGATGGCCAAAGAATGGAACATTTCCAGAGAAGAACAGGATGAGTTAGCTTACCTGAGTCATAAGACCGCTTCTGAAGCCTACGAAGCCGGATGGTACAACGATTTAGTCGTACCTTTTAATGGCGTTGAAAAAGACAATAACGTTCGACCTGATACCTCCATAGAAAAGTTAGCCAAGTTAAGAACCGCCTATGATCGTTCAGAAAAAGGGACCCTTACAGCAGGTAACTCCACTCCGTTGACGGATGGGGCCGCCGCTGTACTTCTCTGCTCGGAAGAGTATGCCAAACAAAACGACCTTCCAGTTCTCGCCTATCTTACTCATTGCCAAACGGCAGCTGTAGATCATGTAAAAGGTGATGGTCTTTTGATCGCACCCACCGTAGCCGTTGCTAAAATGATTCAAAGGGCTGGAATTAAGTTACAGGATTTCGATTTTTATGAAATCCATGAAGCCTTTGCTGCTCAAGTTCTATGTACTTTAAAAGCATGGGAGTCAGAGGAGTACTGCTCTAAAAAAATGGGTTTAAGCTCAGCCTTAGGATCTATTGATCGCAGCAAGATGAACGTTCGCGGGGGTAGCTTAGCCGTAGGGCATCCTTTTGCGGCCACCGGAGCGCGTATTGTCGCTGGACTGGCGAAAATGATTGACGAAGCTGGCTCCGGCCGAGGACTCATCTCCGTTTGTACAGCTGGTGGAATGGGTGTTACCGCAATTTTAGAAAAGTAGAAAGATAAGCGTAATGACGTTGATAGAACAAGGTATTGAAAAACTATTTCCAGAGATCGAACCTTTCGATCACGGCCACTTACAAGTATCAGACACACACCGCATCTTTTTCGAAAGATGCGGAAACGAAAATGGCACTCCGGTGGTATTTCTTCATGGAGGACCCGGGGGTGGGATTTCGCCCCTTTATCGCCGATTCTTTGATCCGGAAAAGTACCATATCATATTATTTGACCAGCGAGGGGCCGGGAAAAGCACTCCCCATGCGGAATTAAAAGAGAACACTACATGGGATTTGGTCGGAGACATCGAATCCTTACGAGAAAAGTTTGGAATTGATAAATGGCATGTATTTGGTGGTAGCTGGGGAAGTACGTTGGCTATGATCTATGCCATTAAACATCCGGATCGAGTTATGAGCCTGATGTTGAGAGGTATTTTTCTTTGCCGCCCCCAAGAAATACAATGGTTCTATCAAGAAGGTGCGAGCCGGATATTTAAAGACCATTGGGAAAAATACTTTATCCCTCCTATTCCTGAATCGGACAGAGGCAACCTAGTAAAGGCCTATTACGATATTTTAACAGGAGACGACAAAGAGAAGCAGTTGAAAGCGGCAAAAGGTTGGTCGCAATGGGAAGCTTCCACTTCATTTCTGCATCCTCAAACCGATATCATTGAAGACTTTGGAGATCCGGAATTGGCCGTCGCTTTTGCTCGGATCGAATGCCATTACTTTACGAACAATATCTTCACGGATTCCCAAAATTATATTTTAGAGAATGTTGATGGATTGAGAGGTATCCCAACACGAGTGGTGCATGGTCGCTACGATGTGGTGTGCCCGGTAGAAAACGCCTTCGACTTAAAAGCTCAATGGCCAGAGCTCGATCTCCATATAGCTCCCCAATCTGGTCATTCCGCCTTGGAACCACAGATCGCTGAAAAACTCATCCAGTTCACCAACGATGCTGTGAGATAACCCAACTCATTAAAGAGGTGTCGAAGAAACGGCCTTGTCCGGAACGACACCTCATACCTTGGGCCAGCAAAAAGGTTCGACAATAAAAACCTGATTCCCTTGGAAAATGGCTCCTGTAAGGGGTTTCAGAGGACTCACTTCTATTACTTAGGTCTTGAAATCAGGACCTGCCTGATTCAGATTGATTCAAATTAAATTCAAAAATAGTGTCTGGTTTTTTATCAGAGAAAGATCCTGATCAAAAAAGAAAGAAAATTCTTAGACAATTTGCCTTCCCAAAAATCTAGATAGTTCCATTGAATACAATAACTTAAGGCCAGTCCTGCGACCTTTGTCTTGCTGGCAAATTATTGGGCATATCAATTGCTCTATTAGTTATTGCTAGAAAAAGGGGGCATTAAAATGTGTGGTCTAGGTCTTAGGCTTTTACTGGGTCTTTCTACTTTTGTACTTATTAACTGTTCTGACGTCCAGTTCGAACAACTCCCCGTGGAGTCCACTCAACAATCAGAAACGCCACCGGTGAACGGAAAAGGTGTGACTGAATCTTTTGAGCAAACTTCGGAGGAACCCAAGTTAGATATATTAGTTATTGTTGATAACTCACCTTCCATGAGACGTGAGCAACGTAAGCTCGGTGAGCGCATGAGTAGCTTCACCAGTCATCTAGAAGATGTGGATTGGCAGATTTCTGTAACCAACACGGATGTCTCCAGTGGTAGCCACGCTAAAAATGGGCATCTCTTTAAATTTGAAGATACCAATAAAAAAACACTCACCAAGCATGATCCTGATTACAACGATCTTTTCTTGAAGACAGTTGTAATGAAAGACGCAGCAGACTGTGTTGGTGGTTGTCCGAGCACGACAGAACAACCCTTAGCCGCGCTTGGGATGGCCATCAGCATGGGAGACAATGAAAACTATGAACTCTTCCGTGATAACTCTGATTTTGCAGTGATTATTATTAGCGACGAAGATGAAATGAGTACAGGTCCCTCAAGAGCCATGAAACCTCGTAAAGTATTGGCAGCTATGAATGGTTTGTTTCCCGAGAAAAACATCAGCGTCCACGGCGTTATCATAGAACCTGGAGATAGGGATTGTAAGGACGATCAAGGTTATGACGGTAGCTATGGGACACACGTGGCCGAATTTGCAAGAATAACAAACGGAGTCACTACTAGTATTTGCGCCGATGACTATGCCTATGGATTGTCAGATATAGGTCAGGTGGCTCGTCAGCTATTAAATTCTGTCACGCTGTCTCGAAAACCATTGGAAAATAGTGTGTCCGTTTCTTTCTCCCCATTTCATGCAACAAACTTCTCTGTCTCGGGAAAGAAAATACTCTTTGAAATTCCACCTCCTGCTGGTACGCAAATCACTGTGAACTATGCAGTGGATGAAGGCGATATCGTTCCTCTAGAACATTAGTACCAATAACCTTTCAGGGTTCCCGAGCCTTAAATAAAATCAAATGGCTCGGGTCACCAGGAAAGGGTGTTGAAGTCCAACTTCTCTAATCCTACTGGATCAAAGGCGACTGTAAACCAAACTTCATATGAGTGGGCTGTAACACTCCATAGGGATTCTCAGAATTTTCTATAAGATAAAGTGCCGGCTCAATATTTTTATTAAACACAACATCGATCTTGTCTTCTCCCGGATAGAATCCACCCTGCCAGAAATTTTTAGGATCCAATTCAAATGTGAACGAAATAATTCCGTGTCTTCCAAAGGACCAATCCGTTGTATCACCGCTAGCAATGTATAAATCTGAAGATTGCTGAGGCGTGTATCTATTCCACTGAGCCATTCTTCGAGCCATAGTATCATGCACTCTATAAGCGCTATTATCGCCAATAGGATCATACGAATGCCCCCAAGGGTATAAAATCAATTCGGAGAAAGTATGATAAGACAGTAAGATAGTAATGTTATCGTGCTCACTCACGTAGTCGCGAATGGCCCGTGATTCAGGCTCTGAAAAGGGCTCTTCTCCCATGTAGGTGTCTGAACTTTTGTTCGTGCTGGACCCACCAGTTCCCCACTCATAACCATAGTTTCTATTGAGATCCACACCAAAAGAACCATCACCATTATTCTTACGGTTTTTGCGCCACATTTTGTATCTACCACCAGAAATATCGTGTTCGGCCCCATCAGGATTTACAATGGGAATGATATGGATGTCGCGATGGCGGACAAAATTAACAATTCGATCGTTACCAGCTCGGTACTCTCTGACCAGGTACTGAGCTAACATCAATGGCATTTCCACCGAAATATGCTCCCTGGCGTGGTGGCCACCCATAAAAATAACCCCAGGCAAAGCTGATTGATCCGATGACTCTTCACCAATTCGAACTACAAGAATATCTCGGCCTTCATGACTTTGACCAATGCTTTTCATTCTTACGATATCTGGGTTTTCGTTGGCCAAGGTAGTCAATGCCGTCGTGAGCTCATCATAGTTATGAAACTTACTATCGTCAGAAGGATAATCCATCATCTCAACCGTCATTGGAAAATTCACTTCCACATTAAATCGAGATTTGAGCTGCTCTAGTTCAGCGCTTTTGGCAATACCTGTAACGTGATCTTCACCCACATATTCGATGGTGATTCCGGTGTTGGCAATGGCTGTTCTTTGAACTTTATCCGTAGCCGATATTTTTATCCAATGAATGTCTGGTGTGCTCGCCCAAGAAAATCCACTCAATAAAAGTGTAAACAAAACGATTAATGATCTTTGTATCCATGAAATCCGTTTCATGTTTCCCCCTTAATTTTTTACAATAAAACGATAGCATAGATTAAAGAGCGGTTAATACCTTTCAAGTGCGTTGACTTTACGCGTTCAATCGTCGAATGTGGCACCAATGTCACTCATGCTTATATCTGTCATTTGTTTTGCTTTTGCTAATATCTTTGTAAAGGCCCATCCGGAGATCCCTTTTTACCAATGGGCATTTTTTAGAGCTGGTTTCATCTTAATTTTTGCCTACGGGTTTATGAAAGCAAAAGGAATATCGGCTTTAGGTAATAATCGCCCCCTCTTAGTCACTCGGGGTATTTTTGGAACCATAGGTATCATCTTATATTTTTACACCGTCCAAAACACTTCCCTTGGAACAGCCACAACCATTCAATACCTCTCTCCCCTATTTGCAGTGTTTATTGCTCTCTACTTTTTTAAAGAGCCTCTGAACAGAAATAACTTTGTGGCGTTCCTACTTGCAATATGTGGGGTCATTGTCATGAAGTATTCCGACATCACTCTGACAGGAAAAGTAACAAGCATCGGAGTCTTTGCGGCAGTCTGTTCTGCGATCGCTTATAATTGCATCCGACAACTCAAAAGTACCGACCACCCCATGACAGTGGTCTTCTATTTCCCATTAGTTACATTCCCCGTGACCGGAGTTTTTGTTTTAAACCATTGGGTTACACCTGATATTACTGGATGGATTCATGTATTGATTTTTTGTGCTCTTAATATGTTAGCTCAGTATTTAATGACAATCAGTTACCAAGAAAATCAGGTAAAAACTGTGAGCATTGTGAAATATGTGGGTGTCATAATTTCATTTGTTATTGGATGGGTGGGTTTTAATGAACCGGTCACTCTATCCATGTCGGTGGGGGTATTGCTGATTCTGGGCGCACTGTATCTCAACAAACCACAAAAACCAGCAAAAACTCCTTAATCACTCGAAGTCACCATCATCTTCTACAGATTCAAAATCATCAAAGTCCTCTTCGGTGAAGTCCTCATCCACTCCGTCCTCTTCACCGGTATCCAACATCACAGAAGAACCGGCGTTGGCCGTCTCCACCTGCTGTGGAGTGGATTCCACGCCGCCCATCTGAAGAGTTGAGTCGCTTTGAACTTCGGCCACATAGCCATCATTTCCTACATAGTCGCCATTAAAAATATCTTCTTTGGACTGAACAATAACTGCCGTCGAAAAATTCTCCGAAACATCCACTACCTTTACAAAACCCTTCAATTGACCATCATCAAAAATATTGGACTTGGGATGCCTTAAAGTTCGGTTATGACGAATGGGTAAAATGTAACCCGGTGCCAATCCCTGATTGGTACCCTTATCAAGAAATATGATTTCACCTTGGGCGTAAACGTTTCGAGCCACAGAACCAGCTCCACCCACAATAAAACCCTCGATGTAGACTTTCTCCCCATCTGTATTAATGTCCACCGTTTCAATTCTTCCATCCAAAAGAACAGCTCCCAAAGAGATCATTGAGGTGGCTTTATTTACATAGGCTCGATAAACCGTGTTTTTTTCGATCTTCGCATCCACTTTTTCACGCAACTGAATTTCACCCACCACTTCGACAATAGTAGCATCTTTTACATCATCCACTTCAGGTGCATCTTTCATAAAGGTATTAACAGCATCAAGATCTCCCAATTTTTCAACGACCTTAAAGATCTGCCCCGGCTTTCCTACACCTTCCTTCATCTCGACAAAAACATACTGTCCTGGACCAGCGGTCATTGAACCGATATCGGTTTCTAAAACCCGCCCGATCCCTTTGGGCTCTCTATCTGAAATATAATAGTTGATTTGTTTTCTGTTCTTAATGTTGGATAACAACTCTCGCGTACGAGCTAAGCCCACCACTAAATCATCATCATCCTCACGAGAAGGTTCCAGCCCTGGTAAACTCGGTGGTAAGTTGTTAACCACAGGAGTGGGATCTCTTACCGGTGGCGGAATTTCAATTTCGTCTTCATCACCAAACTCTAAATCATCGTCGTCGGCCTGCTTAATGGCTTGTCGGGTAACAAATGGTGCTGGGTTATCCACAGGACCCACTTGCGACGGAGAAAAAATTTGAAATGAAGGTGCATCGTCGACATCGCCTAGCTGGAACTGTACGACATTGGTGGGCTCAATAATATGCGGGTTTTCAATTTTACTATTGAGTGACCAAACCTTCGACCAATAGAAACCATCCCCAAAAAAAGTATCACTCACATCCCACAGAGTGTCTCCGGCTTGAATGACGTACTTCTCTAAAATCCTATCACCGGTAATCCCCAACCATTCGTTATCAGATAGAGGCTGGCTGTAATACTCGTTAAAAATTTGGTTGAGTTGCTTTTCATAATCCAAATCAGGAGCATCTGGCTTATAGGGTTGAAAGGCGTTTTCCTCTACATCTAATTCTAAAACGGTTTCAGATTCGTCTTCCAGCACAGCCGTTGGCGCCTCAAACTCTTCGTCTCCGAGAGCATCCTCAGCTATTTCTTCATCTAACAGAGAGTCGTCCTCTTCCAATACGTCCTCAAGACTCTGATCACCTAAAGCATCACCTTCTTCAGCGAGCTCCTCATCAGAAAAATCATCTTCAAAGTCCTCGTCGGCAAAGTCCTCGTCGGCAAAATCCTCATCAGCGAAATCTTCGTCACTGAAATCATCTTCGAAGTCCTCATCGGCAAAATCCTCATCTCCGAAATCATCCTCAAAGCTACCCTCTTCTTCTGCTACACCTGAATCTGCAGATTCCACCTCCACATCATCAAATGTGGAATCTGACTCCACATTGATTTCTGTATCTTCCAAGGATTCCAGCTCAGCTTCCAACTCCGACATATCGTCGAAATCTTCCTGCGCCATAACGAAAGGAGTTGTTAGGGATAACAATAGAACTAGTATGAGATATTTTAAACGCACCGGACTTCCCTGTTCAGTGTTGGTTTTAATCTAAGCTTTGTCTTTAATCAGTCGAATTTCAACTTCCGCCCTTTTCGCCTCAAGGCTATCAGGGTACTCATTCATCAATTGTGTAAATGCTTGCTTTGCCATTTTAGGTAAATTCATTTTTATATAGGTTTGAGCTTTTCCATAAATGGAACTTGGACGCTTATTGCCTATTGGAAAATCTTTTATCACTCGATCAAAATTCCGCAAAGCCTCTCCATAATTTCCAGCTTCTAAATTCAATCGAGCAAACAAATAGTAAGCATTGTCCAAATGAACAGAATTTGGAAAGTCCTTCTTAAGCGCAGTGATGCCAGCAAAAACTTTTGGCCGATCTTTCTGTTTGTAAGCGGTTAAGATAAATTGAAAGGCTCGCTTCTCGTTATTCCTTGGAACATCCGCCGAAAACACTTGTTGCTCTTGACCCTGAGAAAGTGAAGTTGAGCGTGTGGCCGAATAACTCGGCACAACGGCCATAGATGGAGCTCTCACAATTGGAGGCGCATCACTCACACCCAATAGACCCTGAAGCACTCCGTTTTTTTCTTCTAAATGTTCGATTTTATCATTGGCCTGGGTGAGCCGCTTTTGAAGCTTTTCCAGCTCTCTATCTTTTTCCCGAGTGTCAGGACTCAGAGTTGAGCAACCTAATAGGCCACTCACTACTAACGGCAAACTGATAAAATAAAGCAATGAACGATCCATGTTCCAACTCCTTAAATCATCGTAACCAATTCAAATTCGAAAGGAAAGACAGCATGATGGCGCAATAAGTCATTTTTCTCACAATCCCAAAGTTTATCCACATTCCCTGTGGAGTACTCCCCCTCTGCAGCCCTAGACTTTAATCCTATTAAGGGTTTCAGCTAAATGCACAGTCCGAATGCAATCCACAAAAATCAATCTCATCTCTGGAACTCTCCCCACCCACTCACTTCAATCATTGTCCGGCTTTCGGCAAGTTACCAGGGTAAGTATCTTTCAAGCCATGATCCACGGGTAAGGAGATTGCTTACTGATTGGACATGAAAACCCCAATCGCCTCTACTTTGTCCCTTAGCTTTAAAGTGGTGCTGCCCCTTTTAACACTTCTTATTGCCGTAAAGGCATCACCCCACCTACATCGAATGTGTCTAAACATAATATCCGACAAGAAAGCCTATCATTTTATCCCAAAGGCAGTAGTTTGCGGTAAAAAGCAAACCCCTCATGTTCTTACTGAAAGCTTGGCCCGTTCAGGCCTACTACATCTTTTTGTTACCAGCGGAGCTCATCTTCAATTTTTACTTTTACTTTTGGGAGGCTACTTTTGGTGGCAACCACACCGACCACTACCAGTATTTTTTGCATTTCTATCAGGGCTTTTCTACTTAAGTGTCTGTCAATTCCCTCCTCCTTTGCTTCGGGCCGGCCTGCAATTTATCGGATCTGGCTGCAACAGATGGCTGATGTTTAATGCCCCCAGATGGCTTATAGCGTTAATGACCACATTGATTCCCTTGCTGATTTTTCCCGAGTGGACAGCCTCTTGGTCCTTTGTTCTGAGTGTGTATTGCGGACTTATAATGGCTTACCGTCAACCTTCAGATTCTTCATTTCGATTCAACTTTCGCATTTATGTTTTATTGCTCCCCTTTTTCATCCAGTGGACACCTCCCTCTGTGCTATCTATAGCAATCAATATGCTCCTTACTCCTATTTTGGGAGTTGTTCTTATTCCCATTTGCTTGATCGATATGTTCACCCCAACCAGCTTTAATTTTATAAGCCATTTTTGGGATTTTCTTTTTAATCTTTTAGCTCAAATCCCAGTGCCCACCGAGTCACACACCCAGGCCCTTTCCATCTTGATCTATTGGATTTACACACTTTGCACAGGAGTCTATCTTGAATGGCATAGCAAAAGCATCGGTCGTATGGCTCATCCTTTTAACAGCTCTTCCGACCAGTCACAGCTTTAGTCATTTTATAGTTTGGAATGTGGGACAAGGCCTTTGGACCACTTTGCAAAACGCCACACACTGTATTCATGTGGACATGGGCGGTGAGAAATTTTATAGCTGGGCCCGCCTTCATCAATTTTGCGGGGATAAAAAAAATATTTTATTTATTTCCCATTTTGATCAAGATCATATTTCGCTCATTCCAAAAGTCGCCTCCAGAGTCCGAAATATTTGTTACGCCCCCTTAAGAGTGCCCCCTAAGGGAAAGCAATATTATTTTAAAAACATCTCAACCTGCAAAAAAGAAGAAAAACTCCCGACACCACTCAAAATAATTTATCGCCCTTTGCCCTCAACCCACTCCAAAGAGAATGCTCTTTCGAATGTATTTCTCTTGGCCGATCATATTTTAATCCCTGGGGATAGTTTAAAAAAGCAAGAACGAAACTGGTCTCAGTTCCCCCCTATAGCCAATACACAAATTCTAGTGCTCGGCCACCATGGTAGTGCCACCAGTACGTCTCAAAAATTATTAAATCATTTGCCGCATTTACAAGTGGCCATTTCAAGTGCGAGAAAACGCAAATATGGCCACCCTCACAGAGAAATACTTTATCGGCTCCAAAATAAAAAAGTCCCCGTATTAACCACGGAGACTTTCGGAAATTTAATATTTGAGCTTAGACCTTAATATATCTAACCATCAATTGATTTGGAAGGGCTTATACTCCATATCTAAATCTCTGGCCACGGGTTCATAGGCTACATAGCCACCATAAACGTTAAGGCCATGATAAAGAGCTTTATCCTTTTGGATAGCCTCTTCAACTCCCAGCTCAGCAAGCATAGATGCGTAACGCATAGTCGCGTTGGTCAACGCATAAGTGGATGTTCTTGAAACCACACCGGGCATATTTGGAACACAGTAATGGATAACGCCATCCACTTCAAAAGTCGGATTGGTATGACTTGTTGGCTTACAAGTTTCAATGCAACCACCTTGATCGACAGCAACATCTACCACAACAGATCCCTCACCCATTGAAGACACCATATCTTTAGTAACGAGCTTTGGAGCTTTTCGCCCAGCGATTAAAACACCACCAATAAGAAGATCAGCTTCCGCAACGGAATCCTCAATATTTACAACATTGGAGTAAAGTGTACGCACGCGGCCTTGGAAAATATCATCTAAATACTCTAGACGAGAGTGATTCACGTCTAAAATGGTGACTTCAGCGCCAAGCCCTACTGCCATTTTTGCAGCATTGGTTCCAACCACACCGCCACCAATGATGACTACGCGACCTTTTTGAACTCCAGTCACGCCACCCATTAAGATACCTTTGCCACCTTTATCTTTCTGTAGATAAAAAGCACCCACTTGAGTGGCCATCCTACCGGCGACTTCACTCATAGGAGTCAGCAATGGCAATGTTCCATCGGGTGCCTGAATAGTTTCATAACCAATGGCTTTTACTTTTCGATCACACAGAACCTTGGTCAATTTAGGCTCGGCAGCCAAATGCAAATAAGTATATAAAATTTGGTTTTCCTGCATGAGGTCGTATTCATCAGGTAATGGTTCTTTCACTTTAATAATCATTTCCGAGCGCTCGTAAACCTCTTTTTTGGTCTCAACGATCTCAGCCCCTACAGCTTCATACTCTTCATCGGAGATCATACTCCCTAGGCCCGCATGTCGCTCGACCAATAGGGTATGTCCCTCTTCCACCAATTGGCGAACTCCTTTTTCAGTAAGTCCAACCCGACTTTCACTGATTTTAATCTCTTTTGGCACTCCAATAATCATCACTCATCCCCTTTGAATCCTTAATTAAACCAATTGGTTAAAATGAATGATTTGTTCTATTCTTGGGGCTAATTCGAGTCAATAGAATCCGGGGGGACTCCTGGTCAACATTGCGTCAGTTTCGTTTAGGGATAGGTACAGTCATAGGACGTTTTGGAATAGTAAAACCGCTCGCCCACTTCCGTACAATCCTTAAAGTAAAAGCGAATGGGCCGCCAGTCCGGAGCTGACAGTTCCATGGGCTTGCGAATGTGTATTGCATCGGTTAGAAACGCCGATCCATGGGCCTGAGAGTTCTCGTCCAAGTCTGCCATCCCAAAATTTTCGGATTTTGAAGTGGCACATCCCAAACTGAAAAAGAGTAAGAAAAATACAATTCGTCGCATTGTATATAGAATACAAAAAACTAAGGCCGACTTCGACAGGCGCGCACAGCTCCGGCCCTGAGTCCATATTCAAACTAGGTGTATGTCCAGCCCTTCTGTGGACTATTAGATCCAATAAGTGGCTAGAATCACTCACATTAACGCGCATAATCATGAGCGAAGCCCTCCTGCCTAATGGAAAAAATGTAATACTTCTAAGGCCTTACGAAGTCTCCCGGTTCCTTTTGCTTGAGTGGCACTAATCTTGTAGTAAAGAAGCTTATGTTTTTACAAAGAACTCTTAGAAAACGCGTTGTTGTTGAAGGTATTGGCTTACATACGGGTGAGCCCGCTACACTCACATTCTGTCCTGCTCCACCGGACACCGGCATTTATATAGTGCGCAAAGATATGCCCGGCTCCCCGGCTATTTCCACTCGAGCGGAGTTTGTTACTGCGACGACCAATGCCACCACACTGGGTGGAGAATCCTTTTCCGTATCTACAGTTGAGCACTGCCTTTCGGCTTTAACTGCCTTTCGCATTGATAACTTGTTTATTGAGTTAAGTGGACCAGAAATCCCCATTGTAGATGGCTCTGCCAAACCTTTTGTGGATGCCATTTTAGAAGCGGGCATGGCTGAGCAGGAAATCCCTAGAAAATATGTTTTTATTGATGAGCCCGTTTATGTCGGCAACGAAGAAAAGTATGCCTATGTTAAACCCTACAACGGCTTAAGAGTGACCTGCACCATTGAGTTCCCTCATCCAAAAATTGGTCACCAAACCATCGATATTGATATCAACGAACACACTTATACTCGTAAAATTTGTAGTGCTCGAACGTTTGGATTCATCAAAGATGTGGAGATGCTCCAATCTAAAGGCCTCATTCGAGGTGGCAGTCTAGATAACGCTATTGTGTTGGACAATCAGGATATTCTTAACCCTGAAGGCCTTCGCTTTGCGGATGAGTTTGTTCGACATAAAGTTTTAGATGCGCTTGGTGACTTGGTCATGCTAGGCCGACCGATGCTTGGCCATTTGGTTTTGTATAAAGCCGGACACGATGTGATGAACACCTTGGTGCACAAAGTACTCTCCAGCCCTGAATCCTATCGCCTTATTGAACTGGGTACCGAAATTCCCGATACCACTGCAAAAGGTCGACACCTTTGGGCTTTTAACTAATTTTAAATTTTAGTCACAAAGTACACTCATCAAATCTTCTAGATTGGCAGTTTTGGTGAGTCCTGCCTCGGCTTCATCTTGAATGGTTGTGGTCGCATTCCCAGGATCCGCATTCATTGTTATTGTGACCGATCCCGCATAGGCACTACATCGTGTGGCATCCACGGATCCACCGCCACCGTCACCACCATCGCCATTCCCATTTCCGCCGTTGGCCGTCATTGTAATGCCAACGGTTCCGTTAGTTTCCCGGGCTACAAAAGAAACCGACCCACCGGCTCCACCACCACCGCCAACGGCAGGTGAAATAGCCCCGTTGGCCGTAATGCTAATGGTTCCGGATCCACTGACTTTCTCAGCAAAGAGAAAAACAATTCCACCGCCGTTACCTCCAGCAGTTGAACCGTTTCCACCACCAGATCCTCCCATAAAAGCTTTGTAATCAATAAACCCAGCACAAGCCGTAGAGCCTCCGCAATAAGTCAGAGCATTTCCGCCTACAGTCTCGGTATAGTTGGCGTCACTGCCGCGCCCCGCTTGGCCACCACCGCCGCCAAATCCGGAAGTGGTGCTGTAAGCGCCCCCATTTTCGGCAATGGTGTCCGATCCAGAGCCACCCGCAATACCGTAGGTGCCCACCGAACCACTCAAATACCCTCGCTGTTCTGCATTGATGTCAAACACACCGTCCACCTGCAGATCTTTCACCTTCAGAGCAACGATACCCCCGTAGTTCCCACTAAAACCAAAATTATTCGCCGTAGAAATGGAGAGAGTTTCCCCACCTACCACCTGTATGGTGTCAAACTCCGGAACTCGAATCACTTGGATAGTACAGTGATCTGATCCAAATATAAGGGAATTACCTAAATTTAGATTGGCCGTTGTTGGGTCAGCAGTAATAGCGTCCTCTAAAGTAATATCCAATGTTGTGGCTGAAGATATCCGAGAGGTGTCCCATTTCCCACGATACAAATCAGCTCCGCAAGCATTGGTATCCGGGCTGGTTGATGCCCATCCAGAGGATACATGAAATAATACTAAATCTCCTGGCTCAAACTCTAGATTTGAAATCGAACTATCTAAGGTTAAGGTTTTCCCATCGGCACTTATGTTTGTCACCGAACGAGAGGCAGAAACATACTTGGTGGTTCCATCCGTACCCCCAGAGGCGGGAGTGTATGGCATAGCTCCACTGTCATCGATGGTATCCCCAGCATTAAAGTTTAAGTAGGTCGTTGTATCATCCGGCGCAATACTTCCATCGCGTCCATCACCAAACACATCGGCCAAAGCCGTTGCTGGGTCAATGGAAGGCTCCCCATCATCGTCACTATTGCTATCTCCACCAATATCGCAATCTTCAATTTCAGTTAAAGCGGTGAGGTCATTGGGCATTTGGAATTTGGCAAACACATCAGACCCTTCTACCAAATCCACCACTTGATAATCGACAATTCTTGGATGAGTGACTTGTCCTTCCGGCGGCCCCACAGTTCCGCCATATAAAAAGCAACTCCCCGCATTGGCGTGCATCGCCACAAGATGTACATACTCTGACGTACCGGCAGGCAACTCCAGGGAAATCTCTTGCTCTTCACCAGTCGCAGGAACCCCCACCATGAAATAACCAAAGGTAAACGCAACGCTATTGTCCGTACTTTTACAAGAGTGCCTATTCATTTGCGTTTCAGACGATAGACCTCCGACAAAAACACCGTAGCAGTTCACCTCGGAAAAGGTATTTACACTGCCACTGAACGGGCTACTATCTGCAAAGCTGGTGTTGTGAGAAAAGTTGGAACCGGATTGAGCAGCGGGAATTTTTAATTTTAACGTGGAGTTTTCTGTCTTCCGCGTGCACCCCACATTGATGCCAAGACAGACGAATAAAACACCGTACCCAAGCCATCGCATTCGATCAAAACCAAGATTTTTCATAGGTAAGCCCCCGACACGTACCAATTGCTCTACAGACCTTTATCGGTCGTTTTGCTGGACTTATATAGAGGGATTTACATTTGATTCTCAATATGGGACGCCTAAAATGCACCCACTCACCAAATCAAATACAAGGGCTTTATAAATGAATAAACTAGGTATTCTTGAGCGACTCTATGCCTAAATGTTGCCGACAACGATCCGTAATGACACGGCCACGCGGTGTCTTTTGAATCAATCCCTCTTGAATCAAATAGGGCTCATAGACCTCTTCTAAAGTGTCCGACTCTTCGCTGAGGGCTGCGGACAAAGTATCTATACCCACTGGCCCACCGGCGAATTTTTCAACGATCAAATTTAAAATTCGGCGATCCATATCATCCAAACCCATTTGATCCACCTTTAATTCGTTGAGTGCATAGTTGGCCATATCTCCATCTATGAGCCCATCACCTTTCACTTGCGCATAATCACGCACTCGCTTTAACAGACGGTTGGCCACCCGTGGTGTTCCGCGACTTCTTCGAGCCAGTTCAGAAGCTCCATCACCATCTAAATCCACCCCTAGCAAATGGGAAGATCGGGATAGAATCTGCACTAAATCCGAAGGCCCATAAAACTGGAGTCGCTCTATGATTCCGAATCGATCTCGAAAAGGTGCCTTTAATAGACCCGCTCGAGTGGTGGCTCCCACCAATGTAAAAGGCGCAATAGGAAACCGAATGGACTTGGCTCCTAAACCTTCACCAGTAATGATATCAATAAAATAGTCTTCCATGGCGGAGTACAGGTACTCCTCTACATCTTTGTTCAGCCGATGGATTTCATCGATGAACAAAACGGAATGGGGTTTAAGACCGGTCAAAATTGCAGCCAAGTCCCCCTTTTTATGTAGAGTCGGCCCGCTTGTAGCCACAAATGGGGCTTGCAAATGATAGGCAATAATATGAGAGAGCGTTGTCTTCCCTAAGCCGGGTGGGCCACATAAAAGGGTATGATCCAAGGGCTCTTCCCTCTTGCGAGCCGCTTCAACAAAAACTTTCAGTTTCTCTTTTACAGATTCCTGGCCCGGAAATTCATCAAAGGACTGTGGTCTTAATGTATTTTCAAAAGTCACTTCTGGAGTGGTTTTCTCTCCAGAAATAATTCGACTGTGTGATTCTATTTCCATACTACCTATCCCCTATTCGCCAACTGACTTAATCCCATTCGGATTCCCTGTTCCACTTGGACATCAGATTTGAATCCATCCACCACCGTCTGTACATCCAATGGTTTAAATCCCAAATTGACAAGAGCCGAAACAATTTCATCTCGGGCGGCCACTTTTTGAGTTTCAGATCCACGATCTGTATCGAACACCAATTTACCGCGAAGACTCAATATAATTTGCTCCGCTTTCTTCTTTCCAATTTTCGGCAACGAAGAAAGGCCTTTAGCATCTTCATTTTCTATATAGCCGAGAATTACATCCACTGGAGCTGCTGATAAAATCGCCGTCGCCATCTTTGGGCCAATGCCGTTAACTTTAATCAAAGATAAAAACATCTGCTTTTCCAATGGAGTGGAAAACCCGAATAGCTGAATTAAATCTTCACGAACATGTGTGTAGGCGTAAACTTTTACAAAATCCAATCCAGACAGATCGGCAATGGTGCTTTGTGAACAGTGCAATTCATAACCCACTCCCTGCACATCCACTAAAACATCCGACTCATTGATTTCGATTAACTTACCTCGCACAAATCCAATCATAATTCCCTTCCTATCTCAGCCAAAAGTGTTTTTGGAGTCGCATGCCGGGCATGCGTGATAGCCACAGCCAAAGCATCAGTGGCATCCATCGGTAAACTTAAATTTTCTAATCCCAACAATTGCCCCACCATAAACTGCACCTGATCTTTTTTAGCACTTCCATTGCCAGTGATAGACTTTTTTATCTTTCGAGCAGCGTATTGAAAAACGCCCATTCCATGGGCTACCCCGCGCTCCAAGCAAACTCCGCGAATGTGACCTAACACAAAAGCAGAGTGAGGATTTTTACCTAAAAATATTTCTTCAACGGCCAATTCATTGGGACGATAGCTGCTTATTAATTGCTCCATCGCCTGATGCATTTCGTGCAGACGTTCCCATATGGGTAGAGTTTCATTCAAACGGATGACCCCATGATCAATGTGTCGTTCCCCCTGAGCTGTTACCTCAACCACACCAAAGCCAGCAATACGGCTTCCAGGGTCAATTCCAAGTACAATGGACATGCTTTACCTCTTGGGAATTACACTATATTTACACCTATTTTGAAAGTGAATTTACTTTAACACTTTGCACATTTTGTTTTGCTTAAAAAACATCAATCTCGCTATACTAGGGGCCAAACCCGTGGATGGCCTGGATAAAATCGGAGAAGGACGGACCGTGAACGATATCAACACTGGCGACATTGAAAAGTACCAAATCCTTTTGCAGGAAAATCCACGATCTAAAGTGTTCGCCCCGCTAGCGGAGGCTTATAGAAAAATGAAAATGCTTAATGAGGCAGCAGAAATTGCTGAGTTAGGCATCAAGTACAATCCAGATTTTGCCGGAGGTCGCGTGGTGATGGCAAAGATCTTGATGGAGAGAGAAGATTACTCACAAGCTATTGAAGAGTTAAAAAAAGCCACAGCTCTTTCTCCAGAAAACATCTTAGCCTATCAACTTTTAGCTGAAAACCACCTGGCTGAAAAACAAACCAAAGAGGCTTTAAAGGCTTATAAAATGGTTTTGTTCTTAAATCCTCAGCACACTCGAGCCAGAAATGCCGTACTGAAACTAGAAAGCCTGACCGCTGATGAATATGAGGAAGAATTGTTCAGTATGACCAAGCTCACCCCTCTGGAGCAGACTCAATCTCGCACTTCGGAGACCATCACCTCAGCTCCCCCTCCTCCGCCGTCCACCAAAGGCAATACATTATTAGATAGGCACCTCTCCCTTGTGGATGCTTTTGTTGCACGCAATGAAATCGACAAAGCTAGAAATGCTATTATTTATGCAGAAGAAGAACTGGGACCGGTACCCGAGATTATTAAGCGTAAACAATTAATTTTTAGAAATAATACCTTTGAACGCTATGAAAACCCACCAGAACCCATTGCTTCGATTCCACCCACTCAGGTCGTGACTGAGGAAGAAATCACACTGGGTGAGAACCTGGAAGACCCAAGAACATCTCAACTAGAGGAGTTATTGGAACGATTTGAAGCCTACGCTGAGTCTTAGCACCAGCGCATCAGGCCGAGCAGTGGACAGCCCATCAATACTGTATTAAAAATGAATCTCTAATTAAAACAAGGATATCTGAATGGTTAGCACCAGTGATTTTAAAAAAGGTCTTAAACTTCTCGTTGACGATGAACCCTATAGTATCATCGACTTCAACCATTTTAAGCCGGGAAAAGGAAACTCCATCACTCGGACAAAGTTAAAACACCTCATCTCGGGCAGTAACTTAGAAAAAACCTTTAAATCTGGTGAAAAATTTAAGCAGCCCGACGTTGAATACAACGAAATGGATTATCTCTACAATGACGACACCGGCTATCACTTCATGAATCCAGAAAGCTACGATCAAATCGCCATGGCCGAAGAAGATTTGACCGATTTCAAAGATTATCTAACTGAAAACATGAAAGTAAAAGTGTGCTTTTACAATGAGCGAGCCGTAACAATAGAAATTCCACTCACAGTGGAATTGGAAGTGGCTGATACAGAACCTGGATTTAAGGGCAATACAGTGACGGGTGGCACTAAACCGGCGACCTTACAGACTGGACTAAAGGTCAATGTTCCGTTGCATATTAACATTGGTGACACATTAAAAATCAACACTTTGACTGGTGAGTACCTAGAACGAGTTTCTAAATAAAAAAAGAGCTCAAAAGCCCCCAGCCTTTTGGAGGAGGAAACTCCTTCAACAGATCTTAATAAGCCTATGATTTTGTTAGGTTCTTTGCCTAATATTCCGATGTATATTTACAGCATCAATGAGTATGGCAAGGAACGACATACGTGGCAAAAAATGTAGAGAAAGACATTCAAAAATTTCTATCTGAAGGATTCTCCGTAAAGAATGTGGCAGAACATTTTATTGCGACTCGATCCCAATATCCTTCTGACAATGTAAACCACACCCAGCTCGTTCAATTCTTTTTCAATACAGGTCATTTTAAAGAAGTTCTCGAGGAATGCAGAAACCAATTGCATTACGACCGACCCGTCGCCTGGAATTTTTTATTTTTAACTCTTAAAAAATTCAAACCGGATCACGCCGAAAAACTCATTCAACCCTTTTTAAAAGGTGCTACGGAAAAAGGCCAACTCAATGATCTCCTGAAGCTCCCAGAAGCGGATGGCCTACCCATTGAACTCTCCCTGGCCAAAAGAAAGTACCACAAACAAGTGATCGACTCGGCTCAGGATAAAAAAAACAAGCTCTTTGAAAAGCTGGATTTCCTCCGACAAGAACAGATTGTTGAAGAAGAGCATAAAGCTTTAAAAGAGATCGAGCTATTTTATCCTGACGATCCAAGAGTCCCAGGATTAGTGAATGAATTTAAACAACGTTGGGCTCGGCACAAGTCCACAAAAAAACCACTATCGGTTTTTAACGATGACATTGAACGACTTGAAGTACCTACTGTGGGTGAAAAAAAGACAGCCTCGCTGTGGCTGGAAGCTTGTTCCAAAGTCGTTGATAAAAACCCCGACGCCAGCTACAACTTTGCTATTATGTTTTACTTCTCTGGCTGTTATGAAGAAGCACTCATTATGGGAAAACGCACTAAAGCGAGTAAAAACCAGGCATGGTTTGTTGTAGATATTTTAATTAAAACTCGCCGGTTTGTTCAGGCATTGGATGAAATTGAAAAATTAGAAAAACAGTATGATGAAGATCCTGAAACTCATTTTAATGCCACCTACTTAAAAGCCATTGCTCATTGGGGGCTACATCAGGGAGCGATAGCCATGGATCTTATGAAAAGCATCTTAAAAATTCGCCCCACTTACAGAAGTGCTCAGTCACTTTATTCAAAATGGCACGGGGGACTTGAGTGAACCTTAAAAGCCGCCGCCTTTGGAGAGTCCTCTTTACCACCTTTATTTTTGGTGGACTGGCATTTATGATCGGATTCACCTACAAGTATCATGTTCCTAAATTGGAGGAATGGTTACTACTTGAAACGGAAAGAGTCTCTGCAAAGTTCTCCCCTTTTAAAATTTGGCCCAATAAACTGAAAATTTCTTTCTTCCCACTGGGCGCAAAAATCTACGGCATTAAAATTGTTCCAAAAGAGGATATGCGTTCCATATTAGCCCCTGCTAGCATCGAACAAGCTTCCGTAAGCCTAAGTATTATCGACTTGTTTCGAGGGCGAGTGAGCATCTCAGAGGTTGAGATTATTAATCCTGATTTAATCTTATTTGTCCGTGACAATAGATCTAAAAACTCCAACCCGAAACCGTTTAGTTTCCGACAACTAGCAAATATTCCTGTGGAAAGAATTAATGTTAAGGGACTGAAACTTCGGGCTGACATACAACCTGCAAATTTAAGAATAAAATCTGAAGACATCAACTTCAGTCTTGAAAATCGTTTTAAATCCCTTTTAGTTGATGTGAACGTCGAAGACCTTCAAACCAAACTCTATGACCAAGACTTTGTGATGAAAAGTCTTGTGGAAACTCGATTTCTACTACAGGACAAATCCATTAATATATCAGCACTAAAAATAAAGAGAGATGATAACTATTTAGTGGGAAGTGGAATCTTACAAGGAGATATTCCAAAAGGGAAAATAAACAGCGCCAAGGGAAGCCTGCGAACATTTTTTGACTTGGAATCATCATTGGCACTGGCATCAAGGTTTCAGATGGAAACTCATCTCCCGAAAGCCACAGGAAACATTTCTATGGAGACCACTTTCTCCTATGATAAAGGACGCTTCCCAGAAGCTAACTTTAGCTTAAAGACTAAAGATGTTTTGCTCGAAGGCTTTGATATTGGCAACGTGACTGCATTAGGCTCTTACAATAGCGAAACTTTGCGCTTCGACCGGCTCCATCTTGCCAACAACTCGGGATCACTGACACTCAATAATGCCATCCAAAAGACTTCTGGGAATCTTGAGTTTTCCGCCAATGCCATTCCCAATTTAGAGTTAACTCAGCTTCTTAGCGGATTAAAAATCCCTGGAGTGCCAGTACACCTTAATATTAAAGGTAACCTACCCTGCAAAGGACAAATTAAAGATTTCTCCTTGAAATGTCTCGGTGAACTTACCGGATCAAACCTGCATGTTTGGACCGGAGAAAAGAAATCTACCATTGTAAAGGCCGTTCCATTTAACGCTAAAGGCTCCTTAGAGGTGGACCTTAAACAGGTTATGTATAATGCCCAGCTTGAGCTAGGAGATGCTAAAGGTAAGTCCGACGGAGTGATTTCTTACGAAAAAGGTTTTGATATTAACTACGAAACCCCGGCCATTGACTTTAAGGAAGTTACAAATTTGGTGAACCTATCTATTCAAGGCAATACTAGCATTAAAGGTCGAACCTGGGGAACCAGTCGCTGGGCCCAGATTGATATGAATTTAGACACCAATGATATGTGGTTGGAAGATCATGCCCTTGGAGCTGTGAAATCCAAACTTTCCTATAAAAAAGGAAAAATTATCTTTAGAAATATTCGAGGTCGACTTAATAGCTCACTCTACAACGGAATTGTGTCGATTGATGTTTTAAAACCTTCCATCTTTTTGAACTTACAATCGAAATACATAGATCTAGAAGATGTCTTTCATTCTTTTTCTAGGAGAGGGAAACTACCATTTGATTTAACAGGAACCGGTACTGCAAAAATAAAGGCCTGGGGCCCATTAGCCTTTAAAAAGTTGAACTATAACCTCAGTGCTGAGCTCTATCGTGGCACCCTATTTGACGAAAGTTATGATGAAATAAAAGGTTCTGTAACTGCAAAGTCTGGAAACGTAAAAATCAATGAGCTCAATTTAACAAAAGCCAACAGCTATGCAAGATTTAATGGATCTATCAATCGGGATGGGATTTTAAACTCCACTGTAGTGGGAACTAATTTTAGATTGGCTGAATCCAAAAGAATTAAAGACTGGGGCCTTAACTTAGAAGGTCGCCTAGATTTCGTAATGCAATTGACGGAATTTATTTTGAATCCCGATTTATCTATTGAGGGGAATTTAAAGGAAGTTTTGATCGCTGGTGAACCTCAGGAAGACTCCAAGTTTAATATTAATTATGATGATAGTGTTTTTGCCGGCACTGGCGAATTTTTGGGTAAAACGATCTATACAAAGTTTAATATACCCCTTGTAAAAGAACTCCCCTTTCAATTTAAAATGACTGCTAAAGATTGGGATTTTGTAAAACTATTTAACCTTGTATCAGGCACGGCATTGAAACGAAACTATAGAACAAAAATCAGCATAAACGCCGATTTAAGCTCACCAAAGGGAGGTTTTTGGACTTCCACTGGAAAAATTGTAATCCCCGAGGTTAGAGTTCAAAGAAACAATCTTCTGCTATTTAACCAGAACCCCATTGAATTTGATTTCAAAAATGGAATCATTCATGCTCGCAATGCGAGAATTGTTAATGATTCAAATCATTATGTGGAACTCACCACCACAGGTCTTACAAAGTCGAATCTCAATGCTAAACTCGCCGGTCAATTTGACTTAGGATTAGCGGCCATCTTAACCCCTCTAGAGGACCTTGGTGGTAACGTAAATTTCAATATCAATTCTTCTGGAACTTTAGATAATTTTAAAGTCATCGGTGATGCTTTCGTTAAAAACAGCTTTGCCCGAGTGAGTGGATTTCCACACATTTTCGAAGACCTTAACGCAGACATCCTATTTAACGAAAAACGTCTGCTTATAAATGCCGCTAATGCCCGATTGGCAGAAGGCCAGTTGACCGGTTCCGGTCGAGTTCTTTTTAATGGTTTTAAAAACCTTCCTATAACCATTAATGCGGATCTATCCAATGCCACACTTAAAATTCCTGAAGGAGTCACCACCCAAGGAAGTGCGTCACTTTTTATCAAAGGTCAGTGGTTCCCGTACACTCTCGGCGGCACCTACACCATTCAATCTGGCTCCGTGGAAAAGGAATTCGAAGGGGGAGGAAATACCAATGCAAAAATTCAACCTTCTAGCTTCTTGCCCCGATTCCTGAACCAGGAAAGATTTGCTCCTCTTGAGTTTGATTTGGATGTTATTCTTGCTAACCCCATTGTTTTCAGAAACTCCCTCGCTGAAATCCCAATAAGCGGGCGAACAAAAATAACGGGATCCCTGGATAAGCCAAAGCTCACGGGACGTTTTGATTTACAATCTGGTGGACGCGTGAATTACCGTGAAAGTGAATTTGATCTTCAGTCAGGGAACGTGACTTATAACAATAACCTCCCTGAAAATCCCAACCTCTACGTTACAGCTAATACCGTATTGGAGAGCCAAGATATTAACTATGACATAACTATGCTTCTCCAAGGCCCGGCAAAAAATCCTGATATTCGCCTTACCAGCTCCCCTCCCCTTGAAGAACTAGATATTGTTTCCCTATTAGGGTTTGGATTCACTCGAAGTAAATTAGAAGAAATCAGTCAAGACGAACAAACCGCACAAACCTCCTATCAAATCGGCTCCGCACTCCTTGCTTCTCCAATAGGAAAGGAATTAAAAAGCCGATTTGGAGTGGATATGCAAATTTCTTCTGATCTGAACGAAGAAAACAAAACCGAGCCTAAACTGACTCTCAAAAAACGCATCAATAACAATTTTAGCGCCAGTGCCAGTAGAACTTTAGGAGACGCACCTAAAACAAAAATCACTGGTGAATATAAAATGAATAATAACCTCTCAGTGATTGGCTTTTTCGAGACCCAGGAAACCCCTGCTAAAGATGCCGCCAAAAAGGAAGACGAGGAAGATACCATTGGTATTGACCTGGAATATAAGATACAATTTAAGTGATTTTTGCTATGCGTTACTTAATTGTGTTTTTCCTCTTTGTTGTCGCTCCGTTTTGGGATGTTCATGCCTCCTACCGCATAGAAGTGGAAGGCCTTAACAATAGCCAATTACAAAAACTTGATTCTCTAGCCCCTAACTACTCTACAAAAAAATTTAGTCTCCGAGAGATGGACGATTTGATTCGAAAAATCTATGCCTCCGGAGAGTTTTCCACTGTTTCGATTCTAAAGGCCGAGGGTTCCAAATACAAAATTGTTGCCGAAGTGATTAAACGGATAAACGCAATCATTGTTACTGGTGAAAATAATTTAAGTGAACGACGAATCATCAATGCTATTTCCATCAAAAGAGGACAAGTTCTAGACCGGCAAAGAGTGCTTGAAGCGGCTAACCAAATCAAAAAACTGTATGAAGCCAATGGACACTTCTCGGCTAAAATTTCCGCAGAAATCCAACTTATAGAAAACTCCAGAGCCGATGTTGAATTCACCGTGATCGAGGGACCTGTTGCGAATATTGTTCAAATCACAATTGATACGGAAAACCTGCATCTGAAAAAAGAACTGGAGAGAGTTGTCAAATCTCACCTTGGAGAACCTGTTAATCAATCAGAAATAGCAGACATTGAGACGGCGTTAGGGCGATACTTTTCTGAACACAGATATCTCAGGTCCCGAGCCACCGCTCAAAACATTCAGTATGCTAATGATAGAACTGAAGCCTACTTAACTTATAAAGTAAAGGAAGCGGAGAAGTTTGAAATTGTATTTGAAGGCGCGGAAAAAATACCTGCACTAGAACTTTACCGCCGCCTTAATCTCACAGAAATGGATCGAAGCTCTACCGATCCCACACCCGCTTTAATCGATAAAATTAGAAATATATATTTAGAACAAGGATTTGCTCACGTCCAAGTGAATCAAAAACCCCACCCCACAAAAGACCCATATCTACGCTATATTGTTTTAAATATCTCCGAAGGACCGAAAGTACGCCTACGGGACATTGAAGTGAGAGGTCGGCTTTCAAGAAACTCCAGCTACTATGAAGACTTTTTACTTTCAAATAGTGGCCCTACCATAGGGAGAGGTTACTACAATCGTGAAGACCTTCAGGTCGGCTATGATAATCTATTCACGGAGTTGAAAAACCAAGGCTACTTACAGCCAAAGTTCAATTCTGCAAAAACAACTTTCAGTAAGGATAAATCCTTTGTTGATATTCGTGTCCAGATGGATGAAGGACCGTTGTCGGTCATCCGGAGAATCCGTTTTTCTGGCAATACTATTTTCGAAGAAAAACAACTTTTGGAAATTACCGGCCTCACTCGAGGCCAGCCCCTTAATACTGAACACATCCAGGAAGCCATAAATCGAATTAAAGAATTTTATTATGATCAAGGCTTTTTAGAAATGGCGTTCACCAAAACTGATGAAGAAATTGTGAGCTATGACGCGGAGAAAAAGCAGGCCGTTTTAAATCTAGATATTTATGAAGGTCCAAAAATTTATGTAAAAAGTATTTTGTTAGAAGGAAACTCGTTCACCAAAGATTATGTAATTTTAAACAGCATCCCTTTTGAGGAAGGTGATCTACTCACACCTGAGGGCTTACAGGAAGCCAATGCCAGACTGGTCGACTTGGGAATATTCAACCGTATTTCCATTGAAATGCTCGAGAAAAATTCGAAAATAGCCAACCGTACAATTGTAATTTCCGTTTCAGAGCGCCTTCCAGGAACTTTAAAATTTGGTCCTGGAATCAATGATGAATATGGGTTTACGTTTAGACTCTATGGGGGAATTTCTTACAGTAATATCGCCGGAACAGCCCGAGCGGTCAGTGCTCGAGCGGATTTGAACAACCACGTGGTATTGATTGGTAAGCCCACTTATAAAGTCACCTTAGGTTATTTAGAACCCTTTATTTTAGACAATTTAACCAGTGGTCGAATAAATATTTCCTTTGTAGAAGTCATTAAAGACTTGCCCGAAGGGGATTCAAAGATCGCAACCATTGAGCAGTCCAACAAAATTGACTTCTCCCTTGAGAGAGAACTCGCTAAAAACTTAACATTCACTTGGACTCTTTGGAGTATTGATTCATTAAAAAGCTTTAAAGTGAATGCGGATCCGGAAGCGGATAAAGAGCAAGTGGTCATTATAGGGCCTTCTCTAGAATATGACAGTCGTGACAACCCGTTTTCTCCCACCAAAGGGTTTTATGCCCGGTTGGGATACGACTATTCCTCTCCAGATCTAGGCAGTTCCGATGGTATTGAATTTTATAGAGTCACATCCAGCATGACAAACTACACCACCATTGGAAAAGCCAATGATATTGTTTGGGCGAATAATATCCAAGGCGGGTATGTAGAAAACTTAAGTGGAGATAGTGGAAGCGGAGTTCCCGAATCCTATACCTTTAGGTTAGGTGGTCGATCCACCATTCGAGGCTTCGACGCCAGCGATGACAATGAATCCATTGTTCCGGAATATGAATACGATATCAATCCGGGGCCTGGTGTAACGGGTTTACCCTACGTAACCACCCAATCCAGCTACTTTTTATATAAATCAGAATTTAGGATTCCCATCTATGGCAACTGGGCTTCCGTGCTATTTTATGATGCCGGTGCCGTCTATGTACATGATGAAACCAACCCAGATCCTATCAACACACCTGTTGAACAAAAAAAGCCATTCCGCCAATCTGCTGGATTGGGCTTTCGCTACAACACCCCGTTCGGACCCATCAACTTTGAATGGGCCTGGAAAATTGATGGTCGGAACACCTATGACAAACTGGTCTATGATGATGATGGAAACATCACCGGCACAGATCAGAATGTAAAAGAGGCTGGTTTTAGATTTCACTTTTCATTGGGTACATTTTAAAGCGAACACTCTCATTGCTTTAGTATAGATAGTTCCTCAATGTACAACTAGGTTTTTTATACTTATATCCAGAACTCCTCTACCTTAAGTCCTAATTCCTGTTCGAATTTCCGAACGGTATTAGATTTACCAATGCACCTCCGAAATGAATTATGACTTCACCTAAGGATTTGCATCAATGAAATTTTCATTCCTAAGCCTACTACTATTATTAATCACTCCCGCAGTTAATGGACAAACTTTCAACTGCTACACCATAGACACGGACGCGACATCAAGCCCTTATGGATATGATATAAATGTACCATTTGAGGCCACTAACGATATGTTTGTGGAAGAATGGTGTTATGGAAAAACTGAAGATCTGCAAAAAAATGAACACGTTGTCTTTCTTAATGACAATGGAAACACCCACCCCGCTGTAATGGGTCTTGTATCAGTTAATGGGAATAAATCCTATATCACTCATGGATCTCTTTTAAAGGGAAAGCTCACTTACCACAGAACTCAGTATGACAATTTATCTCCTATCGGTGGTCCCATATTTGAGATGGATGCCGCTAGTAAAACCTATCGTGCCACTAGAACTCGTACAGCCAGTGAGTTTGTCCAACTCTCCGACCAAGTTTTAAAATTAAAACAATTTGTTGGAGCTACAAATCTTTACGTTGTAGAAGAAGGTCAATTTGAAGAAATGCTTTCTGATGAGAAACTTCCCTGGAGAGGCTATTGGTGGCCTCATAGCGGTTTACCCTTATCAGGAGCAGACGATTCTCCTTTGGCAAAGTACGACAATCTTGTTCAAGCAAGAACAGGGCGTAATCCTGGAGCTCGAGAATGGGAAAACACATATCATTCTCTTGAACATGTACCCTGGGGTGGACATTGTAATGGCTGGGCCGCATCTTCTGTTCTTTATGAAGATATCACCACCGAAAAATATGACCCGCTCACCGATACTACCTTATCTGTTGGGGACCTAAAAGGTATGCTGGCGGAAGCTTCTTTTTGTGTAAAGTGGGCTTTCTATGGAAGTCGCTACAATGGTGGACCCAACGAAGACATTACGGACATTCATGCTCATCGATTTCACAAAGTATTGCTCTACTACATTAAACATCTTCGCAAACCCATTGCCCATGACTATGTACAGGGATCTAGCGTAGACAATAATATCTATTCTGGTTACCGTTTCAACATCGAAAAAGTAGATGATACGCCCGGGAGATTTCGTGTCTTAGCTCGAATGAGAACCCATGGATATGGTCATGGTTTTGATGATCATGGCCCTTCATCACAATTCACTAGTGAGTACGAGTACTATTTAGATACGAACCCTTCAGGAGAGATTGTAGGCGGCGAATGGATCTCCACTAACCCTGATTTTCTGTGGGTTCCACTCTATCAGCAAAAATGTGGTCGGGAAAACCCAGGCATTGACCACCGTTTTGTGGAGCAATTTATCCAACTCTCTCCCCGCACTGGGCTTTTACCAACATTTTAAAACAACATAACGATTACTAACCACATCTTATGGAGGCATTTGATGAACGCAACAAAATATATAATGGCAACTGCAGCTCTGCTATTGAGCTACAACTCTTCAGCTGAAGTCGTAGATTTAAGCTGCGTATTAGTGGAAGAAGAAATGGAAGTTGTACTTCAGTCCAATGAGTTTCTAGTAACGGACGACGAAGGCACAGAATTGGTCTGCATCAACAACACTGATCCAGGGCAAGATCCAGGACAAGATCCAGG
>DCMZ01000009.1:0-38183 GCA_002321895.1 Bdellovibrionaceae bacterium UBA1609
GACAAGGTTAACGAAATTTATCATTGCCCGGTGCTTTTTTAATAATAACCATACAAACTGTCCTCCTTCAATTTTGATTTTATTTTGTCTCTCTATAAGGTCTAGGTAGAATCATCGCTCTTTAACTTTAAGGGGTTACCCTCTAAGAAATCAAAGAGCTTTTTGAGCTTAAATAAAAAGGTGCTACATGCAGGACCGGTCGTAAAATGGCTTCTAAAAAGCGTGAGGAAATCAAAAACAAAATGAAAGAACTAAGAGAAATGGACAAAGCCTTAAATAACTTTATTGATGCATGTGAAAGCGAAAATGCAATTTGACTTTCGATATGCACTGGCGCCCAAGGTAATATAGTTTCTAATCCAGCTTTGTCAAGCATGCTTGACAAAGCTGAGAATGCCATGTAGTTCTCCCTGGGTATTTGAAACCACTATTGGGGGGCTATTGAACTTACAATACGAGAAATATTGGAGAGAGTTTGAGGAGAACGAAATCACTCACTCAGAAGCTCATTACTTACTTTCCATTTATTCAATGACGCGCCATCAGAATTATAAGTTGCGTGCTGTGGATCTATCAAAAGAACTCAACGTCAGTCGAAACGCTGTATCCTTGCAGTTGAAAAAACTGATAGAAAAAAAATTATTACGAGTTTCTGATGCCAATTTTATCTTACTGACCAAAAAAGGTATAAGCACTATTGAGAAAGTTGCCAACAAACGACAAACAATGATTGTCTTTTTCTCAGAGGTCTTAGGTATAGATCTCGGCACAGCCACACTGGATAGCTGCAAAATCGAGCACCTATTATCTGACGAGGCTGGAGAAGCCTTGTTAAAATTTGTTCAATTCCTGAGATCCGACAGAAAAGTAGTTTATAATTTTTTAAAAGAATTCCAACATTACTATTTACAATGTGACCCTGAAATTGGTTGCGGGCTTTGTGAGAATATTCATCAGATGGAGAATGCCGACCATGAAAAGTAAATTCTTATTATATATACTAGCCCTCGCAGTGTTGCCTCATCTGGCATTTGCAAAAACTCAGTCCAGTGAGCTCGCTGTACATCTGCTTAGTTACCTTTCTCAAGACTATGGTGAGGCCGTAGAAAATGGGAAAATCATCAGCCAAGGCGAATTCAATGAACAGATAGAGTTTGTCACTGAAGTTAAACTGATTGCTGAACGTAATAACTATCCTTCTCCCCTCTTGAACAGTATTCACGATTTAGATAGAAGTATTAATGCAAAAGAAAAAGTGTCAAAGGTCTCCAAACTTGCAGATACGATTAAGTTCCAAATTATAGAAACTTTTAATATTGTAACAGAGCCGAAAAATCCTCCTAATTTTGCCAGAGCTACAAAACTTTACAAAACAAGTTGCGTTCAATGCCATGGCGATAGGGGAAAAGGCGACGGGATCGCCGGTAAAGACCTTTCTCCCAAGCCGACCAACTTTTTGGACCTCGATAGAATGAGAGGTATTTCTCCATTCCAAGCATATAATACAATTTCATTGGGTGTCGATGGCACGGGAATGACTAGCTATAATTTTTTATCTGAAGATGACAGATGGTCACTGGCTTTCTATATATCAGCATTTAGATACAGCGAATACGGTGGCCCTAAAAAGCCTAGCTCTGTACCAATGACCGACATCGCTGCACTTTCCGACATTGATTTAGTAAAAAAATATGAAGTCTCTAGCGACGATGAAATGGGCTTTCTCGCTAGTGTACGGAACAACTTTACCTATCCACCCCAGCAGCAGAAGAATGCAGAGAAATATCTAGAAATCGCTGAAACTAAGCTCTCAGAGAGCTTTAGCTTGTTTAAAGCTCAGAAGACTATTGAAGCTAATAACCTTGCCCTTGAAGCCTATTTAAGTGGAGTCGAGCCAATAGAAGGCATTTTAAAGTCAAATAATCAAAAACTGGTTGTTGAGCTTGAAAAAGACATGATCATTTATCGAAGCTTATTAAAGAATCAAAATTCATCTGAGGCAAGTGTCCAAGCTCAACTCAAAAAATTAAAAGACCACCTCTCCAAAGCTAAAACAGTTGTGACGAAAGAAACCACAAGCATTGGTACGGTGCTTATGTCTTTTGGCATTGTACTTAGAGAGGCCTTAGAAGCTGGCCTTGTTTTACTGCTCTTGTTTAGTGTATTGAATCGATTTGAGGGTCGAAAATTGAAGCGCTATGTTCATGCTGGTTGGATGAGTGCTATCGTTTCTGGAATAATTTTATACTTTATATCAGAGGCCCTTTTTACAATCAGTGGTCGACTCGTCGAATCCTTAGAAGCCTATGTGAGTCTAATTGCGGCCGCCGTATTGCTTTATGTTGGAATCTGGTTCCATAGACATTCAAATATTGAAAAGTGGAAGCTGAGTATTAAAGACGCCGTTAGTGACTCTATTGTCAACGGGAAAACCCTAACTCTCTTCTTAATAGCATTTGCCTCCGTATTTCGTGAGATATTTGAAACACTACTGTTTATGAAAATTATGATCTTTGATGGGCACTCCACTATGGATATTAGCCTTGGCGCACTAATGGCCATTGGGCTTTCTGTCACGTTAATTTTTGGAGCTATCAAGTTCTCAATGAAATTAAAATTAGACCCGTTATTTAAGTTTTCCACTGGCCTAATTCTTATCTTATCTATGGTCATATTTGGAAAGGCTATAGGTGCATTTCAAAAAGTAGGAGCCCTACAGGCCACTCAATTAAACCTTCCAACTGTCGATGCACTTGGTTTTAATGCAACGTTAGAGGTTTTAATAGCTCAACTTTTAGTCCTTTTAATCATCTTTATGTACTTCGTACTAAGCAAAACACTTATTTTGCGATCATCGCACTGATCGGAAAGACCTATGTTTAAATCAGTTGTGCTTATTAATAAAATGGATTGCCCCTCAGAAATAAAGCAAATCGAAGCTTTATTTGAGGACAATGGCGGCGTAAGACAAATCAACTTTGATCTTGGTAAAAGGGCAGTTACATTTTACCACCTGATCCCTATTCACGATATTCTATCCTCTCTTGAAAGAGTTGGCTTAAATGGCGAAGCCCTCGAAACACTTACCATATCTGAAAACGAAATCGAAAAAAGTGAGGCTTCTGTTGAAGCTGGCACTTTAAAAATATTACTGTTCATTAACTTTGGAATGTTCATTTTCGAAATAGTCTATGGTTTTTTATCAGATTCTACTGGTCTCATTGCTGACTCCATAGATATGCTGGCCGACTCTCTCGTCTACGCAGTTAGTCTCTATGCGGTGGGAAAAGCAGGGTCCATTAAGAACAATGCAGCAGTAGCTAGCGGTTACTTTCAAATGGCGTTAGCCCTTGGGTGCTTATTCGAAGTGGCAAGACGGTATTTCTATGGGAGCGAACCTTTATCTACATATATGATTGGCATATCTATTCTTGCCCTTACAGCCAACCTTGCCTGCCTCGCACTCATTCATAAGCACAAGGATGGCGGTGTCCACATGAAGGCCAGCTGGATTTTTTCGGCAAATGATGTAATTGCTAATATAGGCGTCATCATTGCGGGAGCCCTAGTTTACTTCACAGGTTCAAGGTATCCAGACTTAGTTATAGGGGTTCTCATTTCAATCATTGTTCTAAATGGAGCTATACGAATTTTGAAGATCTCAAAGGAGACTCAGAACCAGTGAAGTATAAAATATTTTTTGTCATTTTAATACTGGCTGCAATGCTCGATCAAGCAACTAAAACGTATATCGCTACATCATTTTCTATCGGAGAATCAGTTGATGTTATTCCCAATTTTTTTAATCTGACATATATTCAAAACTACGGAGTCGCCTTTGGCTTTCTAGCAAGTCTAGATCCACTGATTAGAACCCCTCTCCTTATTTTATTTCCTTTGGTAGCTTTTGTAGTAATTTTGATGATGCTAAAAGGAACCAGAGAAAATGATTTGTTTAGTATAGTTTCATTTTCGCTAATCGCTGGTGGGGCACTTGGGAATTTATCTGACCGAATTAGGCTTGGATTCGTTGTAGACTTTCTAGATTTTCATTATGGCAGTCAATGGCACTACCCTGCATTTAATGTAGCTGATATATCAATTTGTTTAGGGGTTGGTGTTTTACTAATACTAACTATCCGAGTGGGACGTAAAGAAGCGAAGTTGAAGGCACATCAAAACACCAGAGAGCATACCAAAGCCTAATTCTGGACCATGGCACCCTGATTCAATAGCTAGCCCCTCAGTCGATGCATAGTTTTGAAATATAAGAAAAAGAAAAGCCGGTAAAGTAACTGAGATTATTATAATAGATAAATTTTGAACCCAATAGCGAATAAATGGAAAATTTTTTGCCAACATTCTGCCGTTTAGAATTTGTGTATCAATTATCTTTCTTTGTAATTCCATACAACTCCTGTAGCGATAATAATAGCCGATTCGAAGAAAGCAAAGTCTAGATCATTTAATCTGTTAAATATTTAAACACTTCTCAGCAATCTCTATTTCTAGTGTAGAATGCTCAATAGCAAAGCCATCCTTTAAGCACTGTCTAATCCGAGATTTTATTTCTTCAATCTTTGTTAAATTAGTTTCTCCAATTTTTATATGACCCTCTAAGTATATTTTTCTATCGTCCAGCTGCCAAACATGAATATGGTGGGCCCCTTCGACGCCTGGAAGCTTCGAAATTTCGTTTATAATTGATTCAATACTCATGCCCTCAGGAGTCATTTGCATCAGAATCTGAATACATTCTTTGATCATGATATAGGCATGATAAAGAACATAAGCTGAAATCAACGCTGTCGCGATCAAGTCAATTAAGTAAACTTGATAAATAATAATCAGCGATCCAGAAATGATCACGACTACGGAAGCCATTGCATCCGACAAATTGTGAATAAATGCGGCCCTAATATTAATACTATCTTTAGACCCCGAGTAAGTCAGAAATGCAGTTGCCAAGTCTATAACAAGAGCCATTCCAGCCACAATAACCACTACCCATCCATCAATTGGAGACTGTTCTTGATACCTGCTGAAGCTTTCGTAGATAAGATAAAGGCCAATTAGGACCAAAGTAGTGCTATTGATCAAGGCCCCAATAATTTCAGCCCTTCTGTACCCATAGGTCATCTTTTTACTTGGTGGAAATTTTGCTATCTTTGCGGCAATCGCTGCAATAGCCAAGGCCCCCGCATCACTAAAGTTATGAAGGGCATCAGCTAATAAAGAAAGACTTCCCGATACAACCCCACCTGCGATCTGGAAAACAGTAAGAACAATATTTATAAAAACTGCCCAATACAGTTTCTTGTTATTCAAATCGCCATGGTGGGAATGCGAGCCAGCCATCAAATCCTCTTCAAATAAGTATAACGATCAATATACATAAGGTAAGTATCTAAAACTAGATCGTATGTATTCCAAGTACTTATCACCATGCTCTGCATGCAAATACTCCTCTTCACAGCGCACCTGAACCTCAATAATTAAAAAGAACAATATAAATTGCAGAGAAACTGCCCAGGAAGACCATATTAGCCAAAGCCCTAAAAAGAGCATTAACAGGCCTGAATATGTAGGATTTCGAATGATCTTAAATAATCCTGAAGTAATAAGGTCAGTTTGATTTTCCACATCAATACCAACTCTCCAAGAATTTCCCATTTCTTTTTGGGCCCAAAAGCATATAGCTAGACCAAAAATACCCACCGAAAATCCCAATAAATCAAAGAGATGACTATTAGTATATTCCCAAATTGAAAAGAACGAGAAAAAATCAAACTTAAATGTGTGAGCAATGATCAAGAAAATGGCATAGATTCCAAAGAACCGAAATATCCTATAAATATATTTCTGAAGTCGATTTGAAGAATTTCTGATAACCTCAGGATCAATCCCCGTTAGCCTTGCCTGAGCAATTCTCTTCCATTTCCAAATGGCAAGAAAGAGAAAAAACATCAAACAAACAAGCACGCTATCCAAGTAGTTAGAAAAAGTATCAATATCCAAACTGCCCTCCTTCTATACTCCATATAATAATCTTCACGGAAACTAGCGAGTTAATGAGAAATACTTGATTCTTTTACCACCATTTTATCTTCCAAGAGCCGATATACAATTGGCAAAACAATTAGCGTAAGTATTGTCGCCGATATAATACCTCCCACAACCACAGAGGCTAGTGGCCGTTGAACTTCAGCTCCCATGCCCGTAGATACCATCATTGGTATAAACCCAAAAACAGTACTTGTCGCTGTCATCACCACTGGCCGCAACCTCATTTTTGTACCTTCCCTTATCAACTCATCTCCGCTAAGCCCTGAAAGCTTCAGCTTATTAAAATAGCTCACAAGAACAATACCATTTAGAACTGCAAGCCCTGAAAGTGCAATAAATCCTACTCCAGCCGAGATACTAAAACTCAATCCGTTAAGCATAAGGCTTATAACTCCACCCACCAGAGCCATAGGGATACAGGCTGCAATCATAGCTGTTTGGAGAACACTTTGAAATGCCATGTAAATCATAAACAAAACAAGCATTAAGGCTATAGGCACTACAACCATCAAACGCTTTCTAGCTTCTTTAAGGTTTTCAAAGCTCCCTCCCCATTCAATATAATAGCCTGACGGGACTTTCACGTTTTCGGAAACAAGCTTTTGGGCTTCGCTCACCAAGCTTTCAGTATCTCTGCCCCTTACATTAATAAGAACAGCAGCTCTTTTCTTAGATTGCTCTCTTCTTATATCCCCATAAGTCTCTTGAATTTTAACATCTGCCACTTCACTTAATGGCTCGGTATAACTATCAGTTATGCCCACTGGAATATTCTTAATTGCATCAATATTTGATCTATCCTCATCACCGAGGCGCACAACAATTGGAAACCTCATAACCCCTTGAAAAAGGCTCCCAGCCTCTTTACCACCAATAGCGGTCTCAACAGTAGTAAGGATATTCTCTTTGGGAATCCCTAGGTTTGAAATAGCCTCAGCTTTGGGAGTAATTCGCAGTACTGGAGATAGCCCTTTGACTTCTTCTTCAGATTCGCCCACACCCTCAACATTCTGCAGTAAAGTCGCTATTTCGCTGGCAATTTCCGTGATTACTTCCATGTCTTCACCAAATACTTTTACAGATACATCAGCTCTAACACCTTCTAGGAGTTCGTTAAATCTAAGTTGAATGGGTTGGGAAAAAATCAAAGATTGCCCTGGCACGAATGCTTCGATTCTTTCCTTTAAGGCATCAATTAGCTTAGCTTTATTTCTTTTACTGCCATCAACTTTTGGCCACTCACTATCGTCCTTTAGAAGTACATAGGTGTCCGAAATATTAGGACCCATCGGATCAGTAGCAATTTCAGCTGTACCAATACGCGAAACAACTCTATCTACTTCAGCAAACTCTAAAATAACTTCTTCGGATAATTTCTGCATTTCAACAGACTGATCTATACTAATATTCGTAGGCCGAACAAATTGAATAGCTATTGACCCCTCATCAAGTTGGGGAAGAAAATTTGAACCAAGCGTGGAAAACAGCACCACACCAAGAGCTCCAGTTGCAACTCCCCCGACTACTACTGTCTTTTTCATAAGGAGTGCTTTCTCCAAAATTGGTGGGTACAAGGCATCTAGCTTTCTCATCAACCAGGGTGTCTTGGCTTCTAAATCTCTAGAAATAAACAGTCCCGCAAGACATGGTATAATTGAAAATGAAAAAATGAATGCGGCCCCTAAGGCAAAACAAAATGCGGATGCCATAGGAATAAACATTTTTCCTTCAACACCAGTGAGGGTGAAAAGTGGAACAAAAACAATGACCACAATAAGCTGTCCAAAACCTGCCGCCGATCTTATTTCTTTTGTTGCACTTACAACAAACTCTTTCACTTCTTCTCTAGTTAAGGATCTCCCTAGCTCAGATTTTTTTTGAGCCACCCAACGAATGCAGTTGTCCATTACAATTACAGCGCCATCTATAATTATACCAAAATCCAAAGCGCCAAGGCTCATAAGGTTGCCCGATACATTGAAGTACTTCATGAGTATAAAGGTACTAAGCATAGAAAGAGGGATCGTAATGGCCGTTATTAATGCAACTCTTAAATTTCCCACTAAAAGAAGTAGCGTTAAAACTACTAAAAGCGCACCAAAAATTAAGTTTCCTTGGACAGTACCCAAGGTCGCATCCACAAGCTCCGATCGGTTATAAACAGTATTTAATACAACCCAGTCCGGAAGAGTCTTTTTGATTTCTTGTATTTTTTCATCAACACTAATTGATACAGTTCGGCTATTCTCACCAAGCAGCATTAAGATAGTGCCAACTACGGTCTCTTTCCCATTAACAAGAGCGGCGCCTGTTCTCAACTCTCGACCCAGCTTAACTTTTGCAATATCTCCAATTTTAATGTTACGAAGTGAAGGGAGGGATTTAACTACGATATTCTCTATATCCTTCTTATTCCTGACTAAACCCGAGGCTTGAATTAGAAGCTGCTCAGCGGTTTGCTGAATATAGCCTCCGCCTGTGTTTCTGTTATTATTTTCAATGGCGCTAACAACATCATCTAAGTGAATACCGTAACTTGATAATTTTTTAAGATTTGGTTCGACAAAAAACTGCTTCTCATAGCCCCCAATGGCATTCACTTCGGCTACTCCTTTAACCATGAGCAGTCTAGGTGTGATAAACCACTCATTTAAAGCACGAAGCTCCATAAGCTGTTCGGCTCGCGCTTCTCCTGTAGCGGGCTCTTTTGCTTCTATTGAGTAAAAATAAATTTCCCCCAACCCTGTAGTAATCGGCCCCATCTGAGGCTGTGTCCCTTCGGGTAATTCTCCAGACAGAGCTTGCAACTTTTCAGCAACAAGCTGTCTTGCTAAGTATATATCAGTACCTTCTTCGAAAATAATGGTAACTTGAGAAAGACCAAACCTAGAGATTGAGCGAATTTGCTCCACCCCAGGCATCCCACCCATTCCACTCTCAACAGGAAAAGTAACAAATTTTTCAATTTCTTCAGGAACAAGTCCCTCAACAGAAGTATTGATTTGCACCTGAACGTTTGTGATATCCGGAACCGCATCAATTGGTAGGCTTTGAAATGATAGCCATCCCGCTATAACTACTGCCAAGCTAAGTATGGCAACTAAGCCTTTGCTTCTTACTGATGTTTCAATTATTTTGTCAATCACTGGTCCGCTCCCGGGTTCCACTTGTTAATTTTACTGTTGCGACTAATGCGCGTGACCTTTTCCACCTTGTCCAGTTGCCTGAAGGTGAGCCGCTCTTAAAAAACCTAACCCAGTTGAGGCCGCCAAAGTATTGGCCTCAATTCCATTTCCAGAAACAATAGAGTGCCCATTTACTGTACTCAGTACTTTGATATTTCTAATTTCAAACCAGCCATTGGATTTAATATAGATTCCCTTGCTGTCTTGATAAGTCACAATAATGCTTTTTGGAATTCTGTATTGGCCGCCACCAAGAGGTTCAATGTTTGTGGTTTCTATATTTAAAAAATCTTCTGATTCATTAGAAAGCTTAAATCTATTTCCTTCATTAGCTACCTCTATAATGGCTTTGCCGGGCCCTATTCCACTGGCTCCATGTTCGTCATGACCACCTTCATCACCGTGATCATCATGGCCGCCTTCTTCAGAGTGTGCATGTTGCTCTTCTTCAGCATGTTCTTCACCTTCTGAATGAACATGCTCTTCCTCATCATGACTTTCTCCCTCAGCATGAGCGTGCCCATGGTCTTCACCATGAGCCTCGCCCTCGTCAATGCTTGATGAGTTGTCGTGATTATGACCATCTTCTTCACTATGATCTTCTTCTTGAGAATGATCGTGCCCCTTTTCGCCATGCTTTTTCTTAGCCTTCTTTTTCTTAGCTTTCTTTTTAGACTTTCCATGAACTTGACCATGGTCATGGCCACTATGATCATCACTTTTTTCACTCTCCGTATGCTGCTCACCTTTTGCATGCTTATGCCCATCTCCGGCGTAAGATATACCAGGTACAGCTACCCAACAAAAAAGTGAAAATAATAAAACTGATAACTTCATTCCTTACTCCTTACCGTTAATTACTAGTTTTACTTCTTGCTTTGATGTCAACGCTTTACCCTCTAGCGAAGCCAGAGAAACCACAGCATCACCACCATTTGAAACAACACTAATGCAGAATTTTGCCTCACTTCCAACAAGGGTATTATAAAAACCAGGATTCTTGTCGTTTGCATCGACCTTCACCCTCGCAATCACCCAGGGCTGATCCATATTTGTTACTTTCCCACAAAGTTCAGCACTTCGAGTTCGTAAGCCTGCGCGTACGTACGAGGTAATTTCAACACTCATTTCATCAGCGCAAACAACTCCTGAACTCATAAATACACAAATTCCTGTTGCTAATATTTTTTTCATTTTTTCCTCTCTAAAAAAATTTACTGAACATCCCAATTACCAGCACAAGCTTCATTTGATAGAAAAGTGCTCCTATTTCCGCCTTCTAGATTATTCGCAAACAAATTAATTGAATCTTCAAATTCAAGTACATCTTCAGAGCAAATAAAATACTCACCCTTCCAACAGTTCGCTTTAATAGATGCCCAACTTTCTTTATCCACAAGTATTTTTCCGCACGTATTAACCAGACCATTTTTCCTTATATACTTTGCCAAGCCCTTTTTACCTTTAGGGTGGTCATCTATTTTCTTGATTAAAAGGTTTAGGCCTGAGAAATAATCAGACAGCAATTCATGATCCTCATACGAATAAGGACCTGCTGTGGGAATTTCACTTTTTAACTGAGTTAAAACAGAGATATCTTCAGTTATAGATTCTAATTGCTTACAACCTGTAATTAGAATCGGCAAAACTAACAATATACAAAATAATATCTTCATGGTCTTCTCCTTCTATTATCTCGTGAGTCACGACGCTCTCTAGACTCGCGCTCTGCTAACTCAGCAAGATATTTCTTTCGCTCTTGATCAATTTTCAGCAAAGACTCCCTCGCCCTTCTGTAATCACCATGAAATATAAGTCTATGAAATTTGTCCTCATTTATGACAAAATTATATTTCAAGGATTCAAGGTCCATTTTTTCAAAAGCGCTGCGATGGTATGCATCTGTGAGGTCGACCAAATCTATATTTTGACCCATTTGAAGACGATTGATAAGCTGAGTAACTCTGGATTCAGCTATTTGCGTTCTTCGCTCTATATTTGCGTATTGCTCTAAAGTTAAATTGTACCCGCTAACCACGCTTTGTAGTTGCCTCTTAAGCACTTCAACAACACCTGTTTTTTGAAGCTCTAGAATATGCTCTTCTCCTTCTAATATTCTTCTGGTGGCGCCTCGACCAAAACCAAAATCATCCTGTATGGAAACGTCATCGAATACGCCCCCTGCAACACCTCTTGAGGCACTAGAGTTTCCAAAGAAAGAGTATTTTGCTTCCTTTTTTAAATAGGGAATGACTCTCAAGAAATGTTCTAATTGACGCTTCTCCGGTGACGAATCAACCGCTCGAAACTCAAAATCACTGTAGTTTATTGGATCAAGGTTTTTAATATCAGGCACTAGAATATTCCCAATGGTAATATCCTCATCAAATGAAATGCCTAAGGCATAAGAAAGAGATTTATACTCAAGCTGAATAAGCCTTTCCAGTGCCTTTACGTCATCGCTCAGATTTGACCACCTGATCTCCAGTTCTTGCACTACTTCTAAAGGAGCAGACCCTAGAGCTGCGTGAGTCTGTGCCACGTTATAAACATTCTTTACTTCGGCAGCATGGGCGCGAACAAGGTCCAGTAGTTGTTGATCCAGCAAAAGGTTCAAATACAAAGATTTGGTATTCATCACCTCGTTGGCCCATACCCCTCTATATGCCTCTCTCTCTGCATCAAAAAGAATTTGGGACTCTTTTAGACGAAACCCATTAGCAGGCACTAAAAAAGGGGCAATCCCTGCTTCTCCAGGCAAAATTGCTTCAATTAACGACGTCGGATTAATAATTTGTTTAATAATTGTCCAAAAATTTAGTTTTGGGAGAACATTACCTCTTGCGGTTGATATTTCAGCTCTCGCTTGAAATACTTTTTCTGCAGCTTCGAGAACTTGGTAGTTTCTCTCGCTCACAATATCTACGACCTCTTCAAGGTTTATATCTGCGGTGGCAAATGCACTATGAGATGAAAATATGATGAGTAATAGGGTTAACAACGAATTCTTCATTACCTTACCCTCACTAATCTAAATGGGTGTATTGCGGCATTTGTTGTAGGACGCATTTCTCCAACAATTTCTTCAACTATATAGTCATCTCCGCTTAGTATTTGTGCTGCTAAATCTTCTGAAACACCATCCAGTGCAGCTGAAAATCTTTCCCTAAGATTAACTATGCTATTTAACGTCTCATCGTTAATTGCCATTAAGAATAAGTTAGAGCAGGACTCAGACGAAACATAGATCTCGCCTTTCAATAAATCAGGCTTTACCCCTTCTACTTGGCAGCCAGATGCAGAAAGAGCATTTGATGGGTCCCAGCTAGTCAGATGAATATTGAAACTCTGGTTGATTAAATAATCTTCAGCCTCAGATACTGTTAGTGTGCGCTCATCACTTATATAAATTGGAATTTGAGGAACAAAATTTGCCCGTAATTTAAAATGCTGTCCACTTACTATTAGAGTCCCTTCAAATTCTCCGTAAAGAGCTTCATAAAACATAGACTGTTGTTTTAGGTCTGCCACGATTGCGGCAGTTCTATCTTCTTCAGCTTTTATCTGTGCCTTAGCCTCGACTTCAGAGCGTTCGGCCAACCGTGAGTCATCTTTATTATTGCTACACCCTACAGCAAATACCGTAAGCATAAGCAGCATACATACAATTTTCATTTCTTCCTCCTAATCCCATCAGGGATTTTTAATATTATTAATCTCATTCAATAATTCACCATCAAGGGCCCGCACTCTCCATAGGGCTAATAGAGCTCTTAACTCTTGCTCATTGGTATGTTCTTGAAACTCCACGATCTGACGGTGAGACTCAATGACTAGTGCAGCTCCAACAACACCACGTTTTAAATATTTGTGTATTCTTCTATGCTTTGTTTGACTCAAAACATCTGGATTAATTTTCTTTAATCGTTGGGTTACAGAGCTATAGATTTCTACTAAGTTTTCTCGAATATTTTTGAAGTTTACTTGTTGGCTTCTTTCTAAAATTTCAGCTTTCTTCTTTTCAGCCCTCGCTACAGCTTTTGCTCCACCATTCAAATTGAAAACGGGTAGTGGCATTTCAATACTGATACCAACGGTACTAATTTCATCATTGTTTTCTGTCTCTAAACTGTACGTGGGCCCAATTGCAAAATCTGGCCAAGCTTCGCTCTTAGCAACTTCGAGCTCGCCATCAGCCAACCTCTTTTTCGCTCTAGCTATTCCAAATTCGCTACCAACGGGATCTCCAGTCGCAGGCAGCTTTGGCCAATTTGTTCGAAACTTCGGCAATATTTTTCTATCCACTTTAAACGGACGCCCAATAAATATGGAAAGCTCCCTGATTAGCTCTCCTCTTTCAGCCTCTAGTGCAGACTGCCTCATAGAGTAATCCGCCTCTGCCAGACTAAAAATATCAAGTGATACTGCCTGCTCCGGTCCTAGCGATTTCCTTCTGTTATACTGGCCCTTTACCGTTCTGAAAGTATTTAAAGATTCTATGGTCAATTCCAACTCATTAAGCACTTGCCTGAGGCGATAGACCTTTAAAAGCGAATTTATAACTACATCTTCTTTTGTCTTTAAGCTTTCTGATAGGACTAAATCCGCCTGCGCCTTTGATTTCTTGATCCTAGCCCCCCGTTTACCACCAATCTCAAGTGGAAACATAAGCCTCAACTCTACAGTATCCGAGGTCTGACCAATATTATCCGTTTGGCTAAACTCGGCTTCAAATTCGGGATTTGGAAGCCTCCTTGCTTGGCTTACGAGGCCATAAGCAATCTCTTTATCATAAACTGCACCACGAGCTTCTGGGTGAACTCTCAAGGCACACTTTACGATGTCACCAGGACCTTTAATCTCGCCACAATCTGTAGGTTTTGGCTCATTATCTGCTCCAAAAGCTATTGGCGATGAAAAAATATAGGCTAATACACAAATCAATATCCATTTGCGGTTCATTTTATTCCTCTTCAGAAAAATTATTTCCAAACGACCACTCATGCCGCGAGTAACGTAGTAAAACTATTTAATTTTTGCAACCAACTAGAAATTTGGGCATAGAAATGCCCTGATTGACTAAGAAAAAATGGGGGGACGAGTTTCTTCATCGATAAAGGGTGAGGGAACATCGACTTCTTTAGAGAAGAAAGTGCTGGTTACTACAATTCTAGCTACAAACTGAAAGCTACTTATATAAAAATTGCAATGCCCTAAATGACAGGTATGCTCTCCGGCGGGATGTTTACTGTGGTCACTGTATGGGTCATCTGCATCAGCACTGTGGAATTCATTGGAAATTTGCATATGTGACTCTACAACACCTTGGAATTCACCTTCGTGATTTTCAAACGCATAAACAACGTTTAATGAGATCAATAAAAAGCAAATAATAGTGCGGATCACTCTGTTCCTTTCCCCAGATCAGTAACATCTAGACTAAAAGCCCAACCATTGTCAAATCTAATCGGCAATTTCCTAGAATTACTCAAATTATTGGCTCCCTGAAACATCTATATTTTCCTTACCTAAAAGGCAACTCTTCCAGAATCCTGAGCCAGAAATACTTACAGGCCATTTATATCCCCAAGTATTACTTTTTTACTTGATCAAACCTGCTTAACGGGAGGGAGATAATCCCTCCCATTAGCCAAATACTTTATCTTAGCTCAGATGATCCACTTATTCTTCTTGGCTCTCGAAGAGCAACAACATCTAGTTCTTCGAGGACCTTGAATTTTTTGACCACCAAATTTCCGCCCCAAAAAAGGAATTTTGAAGTTAGCTGGCCCTCAATTTCTACCCGGTAATTTCGATTGGTATCATGGTGTAGTTTTGCAAGCTCCGGGCTATCGACAATATCAAAAACTTCTTTATCCTCGGAACGAACAAATTCCAAAAAGTGGGTGTGGTCCGTTGTATGGCTCAACTCACTACTTCTTACAACACCATTCCAGATAAATGAGCCTTGACCGTCAGTGGATGCAAATAAATTTAGTGACAATAATAACGTAGATAAAAAAACTATACTTTTCTTTATTAAAGAATTCATTTAAATTTCTCCTGTAAATCTTATTTTGAAATATCTAACTAAATAATGGATATCAAACTAAGATATAGGAGGGCGAAAGAGACCTTTAATAGGTCCTGAAGGGAATACGAATTTATATTCTATTTTGCTATTAAAATTAGAAATAAAAGCGATATCAGGAGTTATCAATACTAGACAGCAATGAACATGATGACAATGTGATAAGCTCCTTGAGTCTTGGTTCGTGCTATGATCAGTGCAGTCGACCGGTGGCATCAATGCATTTAGAGAGGAAACCGGGGCAGTACTGACAGAATTTGAAAGACTAGTTTCACCTTGAACTTCTGGTATGCAATGGGAATTTAAAGACATCCCCAAAAACCCGATTATCAACAAAGAAACTAAAATTCTAAATTGCACTACCCTCTCCTCACAACACATCTAGAATATTTATTCTATTCAGTCAAATGATTATACCAATTTTGTTTGACATTATTTGATCGAAGACGTCATAAGATGGGATCCATTAATTGACCACAATTACTCCGCCTAACATCTGCTTCATAGCGCAACCGAATGCAATCTCACCTTTTTTATTGGGGGTGAGCTCAACAGATACTGTTTTATTTAAAGGCAAATCCTCTTCGATGTTTTCAGAAGGCACAGTGATCTTATTAGCACATGTGATTTTCACTTCTCTTGTAATATTGAGAGTGACCTTTTCGTTTGCATTGACTTCTATACGGGCTGGCTCAAAACCCTTTCTTGTTACCTTTACGTCAATAACTTTGTCAGCAAATGCGACGCTTGAAAGCAGTAGTCCCATTGTAATTAGAATAATTTTCTTCATTGACCTTCTCCTTTATTCATTTTTGTTAAACTATTATCAATCCATTTATTTATAATTTTCTTATCTTCGTTACCGAGTGAGTTACCCCAGTGCATAATAAGGTATTTTTTCGGCGGCATAGTATTTTCTTTAGTAGTTTTTCTCAAAGAATTTAAATCGTCAAGAGGGGTTCCATGGCCAGAAAAAGGAAACCCATTTGTCATATCCATATGATATTTGGCTTCAGATATGTCCGAATTCATTAAATGTTTTGCTCCAGGCACAATATAATACCAAGGTTTTTTATTTCCTGAGCCGTGACAGTCATAACACTTCTTTTGGAATATAGGCTTCACAGATTTTTCATATTCAAGAGCAATTATATCCAGATCCTCCTTGGATATCTCATTAGCGACTATCTCTGTGTCACCTACCTTTTTGGCACCGTTAGAGTGGTCCTCATCGCCATGCCCAAAAGCGATACTTGAAAACATGACAAGTGCAGGCAAAATAATCATTAACCTCGATAGACTAACCATTAACTAGTTCCTTCCCTTTTAGGCTTCGCTCTTTCCAGAGAGCATATATTGCTGGGTACACCAATAACTCCAACATAAATGAAGTAAATATTCCTCCGACCATTGGTGCTGCCATTCTTTTCATGACATCTGCACCACTATCAGCTGAGCTTGCCCACAAAATCGGGAGTAGCGCGAGAAATGTTGTCATCACTGTCATCATCTTTGGACGGATTCTCTTAACTGCCCCAACATGAATGGCCTGCTTGAGATCGGCGAACCGATTCATTCTTCCAGCTTTCTTCTCTTTTTCATAAGCCAGATCAAGATATAAAAGCATATAAATGGCAGTCTCTGCGTCCACACCAAGGAGCGCAATCAAGCCCACCCAAACAGCAATACTCATATTGTAATCAAGTATATAAAGAAGCCATATAGCCCCGATGGCTGATAGTGGAATAGACAGAAGCACTATGGACGTTTTCATAGCTGAACCCGTGTTCATGAAAATGAGCATTATTATAATTAAAAGGGTAATAGGAAGGACGACCTTCAACTTTTCTTTTACTCTCTCAATGCTTTCATACTGCCCACTCCACGTCAGTGAGTAGCTAGCGGGCAAGTTTAAGCCTTCATTCACTGCTTTTTTTGCGCGCTCTACATAGGAACCAACGTCACTGGACTCTAAATCAACGAAGACGTAGCCCGTAAGAAGCCCATTATCGTTTCTGATCATTCCAGGACCATTGATCTTCTCAATGGTGGCCACTTCGGAAAGGGGTATTTGATAGCCCTTAGGTGAATCTAAAAGTATTCGCTGAATATCTTCCTTATTTTGCCGAAATGCGCGAGCGTACCTGACATTTACTGAATAGCGCTCACGACCCTCAACTGTTGTGGTGACATTAGCCCCACCTAATGCGGTTGACAAAATCTTTTGCGCACTCTGTATTGAAATACCATGCCTTGCCAAGGCTTCACGATTAAAATTGAAGTCAAAAAAGTAGCCGCCAGCTACTCGTTCAGCAAAAACACTTCTTGTGCCTTCAACTTGAGATATGATTTTCTCAAGCTTCATTCCAATTCGTTCAATTTCGTTGAGATCGCTTCCGGCTATCTTGATACCAATGGGAGTTCGAATACCCGTAGTGAGCATATCAATGCGCCCTTTGATCGGGAGAGTCCAAGCGTTGGTCAGACCTGGAAACTTCATTTTGCTATTCATTTCTGCAATAAGCTCTTCCCAAGTCATCTGCGCTGGAGTTATCCACTGAAATGGAGCCTCTAAAAAGTCAGGCATAAATGAATACCACCTGTCTTTGGTGCGCCATTCTCTTTGATTCTTTAAGACCACAACTGTTTCCATCATGGAAAGTGGTGCGGGGTCCGTAGCGGTACTTGCTCGTCCAGCCTTACCATGTACACTGACCACTTCTGGAAAACTTTTTAAAATGGCATCTTGTTTTTGAAGAAGCTCTTGCGCTTCTCCTGCAGAGATACCTGGCATCGTCGTCGGCATATATAAAATAGTGCCTTCATTAAGTGGTGGCATGAACTCTGAGCCCAATTTAAAATAGATAGGCAAAGTTAGAAGAAAAAGTGCCGCGGCCATAGCGATGACTTTTTTGCGATGATCCACAACCCAGTCCACAGTAGGCCCATAAATTTTAAATAAATATTGGCTTATAGGGTGATTGTCCTCTGATCTTGTATTGGCTCCAAATAGAAAGTTAACGGATTTCGTAAACCAACTTGGCCCAGATTTAATCTCTTTAAAATTTGTGAAAATAATAAGCAGTGCTGGCACAAGCGTCACAGAAAGAACCGAAGCTACCAACATAGCCAGTGTCTTTGTGTAGGCTAATGGCTTAAAAAGTCTTCCTTCTTGCGCTTCTAGTACAAAAATAGGTAAAAATGAAACTGCAATCACCAGAAGCGAGTAAAAGCTGGCAGGCCCCACTTCCTTGATGGCTGAAATTATGACTTCATCAACTGAGCCTTTTGCACCTTCTCTTCGCCAATCTTCCATTTTTTTGTGACAGTTCTCAACCACCACAATGGCCGCATCGACCATTGCACCAATGGCGATAGCGATTCCACCTAGGGACATAATGTTGGCTGATACATCCATCCAGTACATAAATATAAAACTAATAATTACAGCACTTGGAAGTGTAATGATCGGCACAAGAGCGCTAGGAAGGTGTAGAAGAAAGATAATGATTATAAACGCAACTACGATCATTTCAGCGGTGATCTTGCTATAAAGCGTATCCACTGATGATTTAATCAGCACACTTCTATCGTAGGTCTCAACAAGCTCTACACCTTCTGGTAAAGAGGGCTTTAGCTCTTCTAACTTCAGCTTAACTCGATCAATGACATCGTTGGCGTTTTCTCCAAAACGCATAACCACAATACCGCCGACCACATCGCCTAACCCGTCAAGATCGGCGACACCTCGACGAATATCAGGCCCTTCTGCCACACGGGCTACATTTTTCACATATATTGGGACACCAGCTTTGCTAACCCCAATAACAATATTTTCTATATCTTTTCGTGACCTGGCATAACCTTTTGCTCGCACCATATACTCGGTGCCCGAAAACTCTATGACCCTTGCCCCAGACTCTTTATTACCCTCACTGATAGCCTTAGATAGCTTTGTAAGAGGTATGCCATAGGCTCTTAATGACTCTGGGTTCACCTGAACCTGATACTGTTTTTCAAATCCGCCAAATGAAGCGATCTCTGATACACCAGGCACGGCCTGTAACTGGTACCTTAAAAACCAATCTTGAAATGACCGAAGCTCGGCAAGTGAGTGCTTACCAGTAGTATCTTTAAGAGCGTACTGGTAGACCCAGCCCACGCCTGTGGCGTCGGGTCCAAGCTCTGTACTTACATCTTCAGGCAAAGTAGGCGTAATCTTTGATAAATATTCTAACACCCTAGATCTGGCCCAATATATATCCGTATTATCCTCGAAAATCACATAGACATATGAGGCTCCAAATGTTGAAAGGCCTCGAATATCTTTAACCTTAGGAACCCCTAAGAGACTTGTGACAATTGGATAGGTGACCTGGTCTTCAATGATATCAGGGCTTACGTTCCAAGTTGAATAAACAATGACCTGAGTGTCTGAAAGATCCGGGATAGCATCAATGGGGATCTTCTTCATACTCATCCAACCACCCACTAGGGCCACAGTGACCATAAAGATGGTGATGAATCTATTTCTTGCGCATAAATCAATTATTTTTAATAACATTTCAAAACCCCTTAGTGGTTATGCCCGCCTGATGATCCACCACCACGAAGCACAGCTTTTAGCCTCGACTCTGAATCCAGCATAAAGTTGCCACCAACGACAATTTCATCGCCCTCTTTAAGCCCACTGCCTATGGCAATTTTATTATCTGTCTCTAAAAGCACAGTGACTCTTCTTGGCTCAAACTTTCCTTCATCTACTTTTACGAATACAAAAGTGTCTCTACCCGTATCCATTAGGGCATCCACCGGGACAGATAAATGCTCTCCTTGTGGAGCCAGTATCTTCACGTTGACATAGGACTCTGGTCGAATGGACGCATCCATATCAGCAAGGCGAACTCGCACTTTGGCTGTCCGTGTTTCGGGACTGATCACCTGATCCACTGAAACCACTTCACCCGCCATTGTCTTGCCTTGAAGAAAATTAGCTGTGATCTGCGCCGCAAGCCCCTTTTTTATTTGCGGTAAATCAATTTCAAATACATCGGCATAGACCCAGCTTTCCTGGCCTTTACCAGATACCAGTAGTCCTTCTGACTGAGAGCCCTTACGAGCCAAAGCTTTGATCTGCCCCTCTGAAAGACCTAAAACCTTAAGCCGAATCTTTGCTGACTTAATCATTTCACTGGTATTTCTACGAACATTCGAAAGTGGCGACTCTTTAACTCTTCTCCATTGCCTCAAGGCTTCAAGGTACTCACTCTGGGCGGTATAAAGTTCTGGATCAAATGCGATTCTTCCAGGAGCATTGATCGACTTAAAAAGTTTTTCTTTTTTTACTCGGTCTAATTTAATACCGATCATTTGTTGTTTTTTTGCTGAGACCTTTACCCCTGTATGACTATCAGGTTGAGTGCTTTCCTCACCTGTGGCCTCACTATGCTCATCATGATCATGTCCCTCATGTTCATCAAAATCATCTGCCGGGACTAAGTCCATTCCGCAAATTGAACAACTCTGACCTGGTTTATCTGACGTAATTTGAGGATGCATAGGGCATATATATAGGGTTTTCTTTTTCTCATTAGCTTCATGACCGGCATGAGGAGTACTGTTTCCATGACCAGCATGTTTCATATACATTTGCCAATAAATTCCGAAGCCAAAGGCGATGGCTACAATAATAACTATGATTAACTTTTTCACTTTTTACCTCGATTAATGTTTGATACCTCAAAGCCAAGCTCAGCTTCGAGAGTAGCAAGGTGACTGACATACATTTGAAGAGAACGATAATATCCGGTCCTCACTTTAAAAAGAGAACGCTCACTGTCTAGTAGATCTAAAAAGCTTGTTTTATTGGCTCGGTAGGCGGCCTTTGATGAGTTATAAGCACCTTGCGCTTGTGGAATAAGACTTGTCTTATATATCTTTAATGTCTTAGCACCAGTTTCAACTTTGCCCTGTAGATCTTGAATTTTCGCAACTAGATTATCCGTACGGCTTCTCAACCTGTTTTCTTGAGCCATTTTTCGCGATGATGCCGCTGAGGCCTCTGATCCCTTTTTCCAAAACCACAGTGGAACACTCATTTGCACCATAAATATATCTGAGTCTTCAGGAAGCCCCGACATTCGCTTTTGATACTGCAACTGAAAGTCAGGTGCGTACTCCCATTTTGAAAGTGAGCTCTTAGTCTCGGCTTCTTCTAACTTATGGATTTCAGACTGCAAGTTTGGAGATTTCTCCTGCAAAGCCTGAGACAATTTCTCAAGACTTAGCCTGATCGACCTAAGATCGTTCGTGGGCACTCCTAGCTCTTGCTTCGCCAATTGAATGGGCTTAATTGTTTGGTCGTTTAGAATTGCTCTTAGTTTAGCTTGCATTGCCTCTTCTTGCTGCTTGAACCGGATTAGATCTAGCTCCAAATTCGTTAGCTCAAAGTGGGCTTTCATGGAATCACCCTGGCTGGCACGGCCTGCAGCATACTTTCTCTCGGCAACTCTAGAGAACTCTCTTACTGCTTGCATATTGGCTTCAGTCAGTTGAATCACTTTTTGAAGAGCAAATATGCCATAGTAGGCGTCAATGACTTTCCGCCTGACTTCAAAGCTTTGGCTGACAAGTTTTGCTTTTTCAGCCAGCGCTCTACTTTTTTGCGCTTTTCCCTGAAGATAATATTTCACAGGAAACCGCAACCTTTGCGAGATCACACCGTAAGTTGTTTCATTACCACGATTAAGTGTGGAAATTCCAACCATTGGATCATCAAGTGTCGACTTTGCCGCTATAAGTGAGTCTTCAGCATTGAATTTAGCTTTTTGTGCTTGGATCAAAGAGTTATTCTCATAAGCCCGCTTTAGCAAGGACTCTAGAGACATCTCCTCAGCCAAGCTCATGCTCGGTGAAATTATAGATTGAAGAATTAATACAAAAATAAACTTTCTAAACATAAACCTGCTCCCAATAAGGGCGTTAAAATAAACTGGTGCACTAAATATTAATGCACTTTAACTTAGAGTCAGGTTTTTTCTTAGATTAGAAAGCTTTGGATAAGAATATAAATAGGACGTTGTTTGAAGGGAGGAGACTTGCCAATGACCAAAAGACTAGGATCAGCAAAGGCCAATGTGGCAAATTGAGATTCTTCCGTGGCTTTGAACAATGTCTTTTCAAAATCAAATTTAGTACCTTCAAGTGCATTTGATGAAACATTAAAAGTAGAAAGTGTTTCAAGCATGGCCATGACACTACAATCAGCGGGCATCTCTTCAGTCGGCATTTCCTGATGACAGCCCGCCGACGCACTCTCTGAAGTTTGGCTCTTTAAACTTTCGCATACAGAAGGACATAGGGCTGCACCAAAGGCTTGGCTGGCCAGGAGCGTCGTTAAAGTGATTAATAAAGCTATTTTCTTCACAGATTTTCCCTCTATCTTACGCACAGCCTAACATACCTATCGGGGGTATGTCAAAAAATATTAATACTGCTTTGCTGAAGATTTTAGCAAACTCTTGATTTCATTCATCATTTCATTAGTCTCTTTCTCACTCTTAGACGCCACAGCATTGCTTACACAGTGATTTAGGTGATCCTCTACTATATTTGCTTCGACAGAGTTAAGAGCGGACTTTACAGCCTTAATTTGAGTCAGAATATCTAGACAGTACCGCTCTTCCTCGACCATCTTCTTAATACCTCGTACTTGGCCCTCAATACGATTGATTCTATGCATTTGTGACCTGTGCGGCGCGCCTTTTTTTTTAGCCATATGGCCTCCCTTAGGCTGCAAAATTAATATACTTATCTGCTCCAAAACGTCATCATACCACATAATACCCCAAAGGGGTATTATGTGGTATGAACTTGTTATGAGCAATTAGATTACTCCTCAAACCTCATATTTCCACTGGAGTCCCCCAGTTGGCACATGAATCCTATCTCTTTTTTGGACTGGCCCTACCGGTCGCTGTACTTTTTGGCACAATAGGTGGCAAACTTGGCCATTTCAAAAACACCTTTTTCAAATTCATGAGTATCAAACATAGCAATTTTCATTTTCTTTTACCCTCAAACTCGTCTGGATGCATTTGCCGAATTATAATTCGAGTTGAAATACCTATAATCACTCCAAAAAATATCATACCTGTAGTTCCAATGAAAATACTAAAAACTCTCCCTGCAACTGTTGTTGGAGCGATGTCGCCATACCCTACGGTTAGCGCAGTAATAAACGAGAGGTAGATTGAGTCGCCCAAGGGGATTCTTTCAAATATTGAAAGTAGTGCTGCCCCACTTAAAATAATAAGTAGCAGACCAATAATCACCCCTCGGACCTGCAAAGTACAGCGGAGAAAGTCTTTCGAAAATCTAATAAAGGAATTCACTCGATAACCTCCGTCACCTTGCCGGGTGCAGTCGTCGCCAAATAAATTCCAAATAATGTCAGTGCGACGCCTGATAAATCTAGAAAGGAGTATCTTTCTTCAAAAAATAAAAAGCCAATCCCAAGACCAAAAGCTGGCGTTAAGAATGTAAATACATTCAAGGTATTTAGACGAACTTTTTTTAACAGGTGTAACCATAAAATGGTCGCCAAAGAGGTTCCAGGTATTGCCAGAATCATAAGCGACCAAAAAAACGAAGGGTGCCAATCTATAGGGAGATGAAACTCAAATACATGGGATATTGGATATAAAATAATAAACCCGATCAGAAATTGAAGTCCCGTCAAGGCTATTGGGTCGCACTTATTTGCAGACTTTTTCATGAAGACATTTCCTGCTCCAGTACCGAAAGCTCCAAACAAAATAAATGTGATACCCAAGACGCCATCATCAATAGTCAAGGCAGACAAGCTTTCCTGAGCGATAACTACAATCCCCAAAAGACTAACAAAAAGGCCAAACAGGTTTCTCCCAGTCAGCCTCTCACCTAATATGAAAAAACCAAGAGTTGCTGCAATCAGAGGCTGAGTGTTTGCTAAAACAGTTGCTATACCTGGCGAGACTCTACCGTCTGCTAAAAACATACCGCCAAATCCCATTACCGTATATGTAAGCGCAACAATAAGTGAATACTTCCAAATATTCCAATCTGATAGCCAGTCTCTTCGATAGATTAGCAAAGGGATTACAATTGAAGCCCCAGCAATTAAGCTGCGAATTGCGGCAAATCTTAATGGTGGCGCCGCCCTATGACCAAGTTCGATAAGTGGAAAGCATGCTGCCCAGGCAAGAGTCACAAGCACAACAAGAAATAGTTGAGTACTTTTGAAATTTCCCGTCATGAGACAGTCTTTTTCCAGTACAAGTGCTCATAGACACTTGACCAGTACATCCCAAAAGTAAAAGCAAATAAAAACTCTTCCACCGGAAAATCAAGTACCTTGATTCCAGTTAATTGTTCAAGATTCCAATATTTATCAACGTACCCAGGAGATAACCATTCAAGACCAATTAAAAATATATAATAGTATATGGTAAATAGAACTCCCCCTACCCAAGTTTTATTTTTCAAATCAGGACGACAATAAATTGTCGCAATCGAACCTCCTGCCATAGCTAAAATGCCAGGGTAGATTGCATTCCAATCGAAGAAAACCAAAGAGATGAAAATCAAAAAGGGAGAAAAAAGTGCTACTTTGTGAAAACGATGTCGACTGGAGTGTTTTTCAAAGTCCTCAACCTCCACAAAGTCTTTACGAGTTAATATATTGTAAAGCACGACGCATATCCCGCCTATCCCGAAACAAAAGATTAAGCTCTCTATATCAAAACCTGTATTTTGAGCCAGATTGAATAATGTCGGTGGATTCCAATACTCTGGAACAAACAAAGGCTCTGTTAGTCCAAATGGAGCTGTATAAATTGCCGCCCTCCACATCTGAAACCTATATTTCGGAAAGACCGCATAAACAATGGCCCATGGAACTATGAAAAGACTAGACCATATAAACCAAACATACTGCACATCAATGAGTTGATCCAAAATTAAGTCCTACTTTCTTTCGAGCCATTTTTCCATAACAACAGAAGCTGTTAAGTCACCAGTAACGTTCACGACCGTCCTACACATGTCTAAAATTCGATCAACTCCGAGAATTAGCGCTATACCTGTTGTAGGCACCCCAAGGTTTGCAAGTAATCCTGCCAGAATAACTATACCCACCCCGGGAGTCCCAGGTGAGCCAATTGAAGCGCCAATGGCAGTCAAAACAACAAGAATCAAAGCTCCACCATCGAGATCAATGCCTGCCGTATGCGCAAGAAAAACTGTCGCAACACCTTGGTAAAGAGCTGTTCCATCCATGTTAATTGTCGTTCCAAGGGGAACGACAAAGCGAGAGACTGATGGATCAATTTTTAACTCTTTTTCTGCTGTCTCTAGAGTTAAAGGCATTACCGCAGCAGAACTAGATGTTGAAAATGCTAACATTTGAACTGGTCTAATTTTTTTCAAGAAAGAAAATGGATTCATACGACCAAATACTGAAATAATTAGCAAATAGAAGATAAGGATGCCCAGCAGGCCTAAAATTACCGATGTTACGTAGCCGGTAAGCCCTATAAATGCCGTAATACCCGCTTTGGATGTGGCCTCGGCTAACAAACCAAAGACCGCAATAGGAGCAATCTTCATTGTCCACTTGACCACGGCCATACAAATTTCTTGTACGGAAGTGAGCAAACTAATGATTATTTCCGAATGTTTCTTGGGAATAGATAAGAGGGATAGGCCAATTATGACTGCAAAAAGTACAACCTGTAGCATTTCTCCTTCAGTCATCGCCACTAAAGGGTTCTGAGGCAAAAGGTCTACTAGTATTTTAGGTATTTTCTCAATAGGTAAAACGTCTGCTGTAAGCGTTTCTGCTGGAGGAGGTTTCACTGCTCCTGAGTTTCGCATTTTAAGGTATATCTCATGCCCTGGTTTAATAAAGTTCGATACGAAAAACCCAATTGAAACAGCGACGGTTGTTGTTATTAAAAAGTATATGGTGATTCTCAAACCCATTTTTTTAAGCTGATCAATACTTTGACTTGCTCCAATCCCTAAGACAACGGAAGCAAAGACCAGAGGAATGACGATCATTTGGATGAGGGCTAGAAATAATCGTCCAGGAAACCCAACCCAATTTGAAATAGTATTTATTAGACCTACCGAAATAATACCATCTAAGTAAGTAATCCCGATTCCGGCGACAACCCCAAGAATTAAGGCAATTAAAATTTTCAGCCAAATTCTTGAGGAGATAAGAGTGTTAAGGTGGGCAACTAGGTTTTTCAACTCAAGCATACTGCTTCCTATTCAAAATGCTCTCGACAACACCTAGGTACATAACTCTCGATGAGTTTATAAGCGTGATTAACCTTCTCAAGAAAAGTGTCAGTACTTTCAATCATATGGTAATTGCTGTGCCCCATCCAAACTTCATGAATTCTTTCATCAATCCTAGCTGCTTCTTCCGCTGATTCTGTTCTAATTGGATTCTGGTGATTATAGCCTTTGTCTAAAGTTGGTGATCGTAAGTGGATAACTGCTTTATACCTTGAAAATTCTTTTTCTCGGTTCGTATTGAATTCCGACCAAAAACACTCTTCCGTATCCGTCCAATAAGCCAGTCCATCTAAAGTACCTCTATCACAAAGTCCAATTCCCCACTTTTTCTCACCTATCACAAGGCTTTCCATTTCTTGCTGAATATGAAATATCGCTCGCTGCGATGACTTTTTAGCACTTTGACTTTCAAGACGCCAAAACCCACCACCAAAAACAATGCCAGCAGCTTCAGGTAGAATTGCCACATGTTCACACAATACTTTTCTGGCCGCCTCAAGTACTGCAGTTTTTCCAGCCCCAGGACCACCTGTTAAGACAACCAGCTCACAAGAATGCTCACTATCGCAGCACTGACAAGGGGATTCACAAGATCCATCAACTACACTTAAAAGATTACTATTCATAAATCTACCTCATCTAGGTATTCCGGCACCTCACAACTCCAGCCGAGCCGCTCTTCAAGCAGGCCTTTAAGTGTGTTGGAGCCGTCTCCTTCACCATGTGTGATAAATACCTTCTGAGGTCGATTTGAAATACCTCCAGCCCAATCTATAAGTTCACTTTGGTCTGCATGGGCTGATAGGTGGCTTAAGTTACATACTTCAGCCCTTATTGGAATTTCCTGTCCGTGTATTTTGACAGTCTCCGCACCGCTTACTATTTTTTCTCCCCTTGTTCCTCCAGCCTGAAAGCCTGCGAACAGCAAGGTATTTTTGGGGTTGGTCCCGAAAGCCTTAATATGATGAATAACCCGCCCACCCGTAGCCATACCACTTGCGGATATGATGAGCTTCGGACGTGGACTTTCATTAAGAGCTTTAGATTCCTCAGGACTATACACATACTGTGCCACATCACACATCTCATGACATTCTTCTTTAGAGAGGCGATGGTTATACTCATGTTCACAATATACGTTTGTAACATTTGTCGCCATGGGGCTGTTTAGATAAATCGGGAATTTTGAAATCTTACCTGCCTTTAGCAGTTTTGAAACATAGTGAAGAACTAACTGTGCCCTTCCAACGGCAAAAGCTGGAACAATGATTGTCCCTCCACGATGAATCGTTCGGTTAATAATGGCTGCCAACTCTTCCTCGGCATCCGATTTTGGATGCGCCCGATTTCCATAAGTTGATTCCATCAAAAGGTAATCCGCATGTTTTGGCGGCTCTGGAACTCTCATCATCTCGTCTTCTTGTCGCCCAATATCTCCAGAGAACACTATATTTTTTGCCCCATCTGAAATAGAGACGTGAGCCGAGCCCAATATATGACCTGCATTACTATAATTAAAACTAAGCCCACTACCTAATTCAAATTTTTCACCGTATTGAACAGCATGAAATTGACTTAAAGTAGATTTTGCATCATCAATTGTGAAAAGAGGGAGGGCAGGTTTGTGCTTGGAATATTTTCTTTTATTTGCGTACCGTGCCTCTTCTTCCATTAAGTGTCCACAATCAGGTAACATGATCTTACAAAGATCCCTAGTGGCCGGAGTGGAGTATATATTTCCCTTAAAACCGTCTTTAACCAGCCTAGGAAGATAACCTGAGTGATCAATATGAGCATGGGTGAGAATCACTGCCGTGATACTTTTCGCATCCACTGGTAATTTTTCCCAATTTCGAAGCCTAAGACGCTTTCCACCTTGAAAAAGACCACAGTCTATAAGGACTCTCTCATTCCCATGCTCAATAAGGTACTTTGATCCTGTTACTGTTCCTGTTGCGCCTAAAAACTTTAATTTCACATGTCCACCTTATATTCCAATTCGACTCAATAATTTAGAGCCTGAAGGGGTAAAAAGAAGCCATCCGCTTAGAACTCCACCAATGACTGCCATAATAATACCGTTTATAATAAAAAATTGAGGGCTCTGTTGTCCGCCGAAGTAATGAAAGTGTTGATCTAGATTGAAACAAAGAAGGTTACAACCAAAACCAAGGGTAATCGTACTAATTATAGTACAAGCTAAAATTGCTGCTTTACCAGCCAAGCGTCCAACAACTAACAAACTAATAAAAACGCCAAGTGCTGATCCCATGCCGATACCACAAAATAAAACTGTCCATAGAAATTTGGAAAGAATATTGCCTTCAGGATATAAGAGGACTCCAAAGATAAGAAAGATCATCAACTCACCGAAAATAGCAAGAGCAAGACCCACTAAAAGTGGGCGTTGAAATTGCTTTCTTAATTCGACTTGCTCTTCCTTCATCTAATCTGAATCCATGTGCCCGCCTTTTTGAGCACCTTGCTTTTTTGAATGTCCCTTATCATGATTTCTGTGTTTGTGAGTACATGTGGCTCCCATTGTTAAAAAAGCGATGATAAAGATAATTAAAATTTTACTAATCACATTTCTCTCCTAATTAACCTAAACATAAAAAATTAGTGGTGGGACTTATGTTCTTCCTCGCTCATCTTTTTTTTGCCTTTACCCATTTTTTTTGAATCGCCACCCATCATAGGACAGCTCATCATATTTTTCTGCATCTGGCCCATCATGGTGCCCATTTTGGAATGCATCTCGCCCATCTGACCCATCATAGCCATTCCTTTTCCATCTTTTCCATGCATACCCTTCATCATCCCACTCATCATAGCCATATGGGCCTTCATTTCTCCCATATGCTTTTTCATGAGTTCCTGCTTTTTCCTTGGATCTTTTTCCGTTTTCATTTTTTGCATAGTACTTTGCATAGTTTTCATATGGCCCTGCATTTGACTCATATCGGGCTTAGACTTAGCTGATGCACTAGCAACTACGAACAATCCACTAATTAATGTCGCAACAATTTGTTTTTTCACTTTAAACTCCCAACCTATTGATTTGTCTATTTTCTAACCCTCTCAACCATGGTTCCCTCTTCAAAGCTAAAGCTTCCATCGGTCTTAACAAGTGAATAGTGACTATTTAGTGTTTTAGATACTGTACCCTCACCTATTTTTAAAAGGTTACATTCAATCTCACGACCACCGCCGCCTCTCTCACTGTCGCCACTACCAGTTGAAATGCAATTATTTTCAAAGAAAGCCACTTTATCGCCACCTTTTACCGCGTTATCTCCAAGACAAATATGGGCTTCGTCTTTTCCGGTCTTCATAGCAACAGTTCCTCGCATCATTGAATGCCCGCAGCCAGTCAAAAACATTGCCACACCTGTTAATACTAAAAATGATTTCATTTTTCCTCCTTAAGGATTATTAGTTTTCAAAAAAATTACTTAGTGATGCTCCTCGTGATCACCTGAGTTCACGTCAGGTCTCTCATCAATCACTTTCTCTGCGCCGTTCATCATCGGGCAATTCTCCATACCAGGAGTACACATCCCGCCACCCTGTCTACCCATAATTGAATGCCTCATCATTCCATGAGTTGCAGGCTTATCGTAAACACCTTGATTAAAGTACTTAACCCAGTAATACCCCGTACAAAGAGCACCTAAAATTGCAATAATAGTAACAATGTAACCACTTGTTCGCAGTAGCTTACAATTTTCTTTGTCATGATGATTTGAATGATGAATCATCCAAATTCCTGCAACAAAAACCAGAGTTGCCATATAAAATGCAATGTCTCCTAAAAATACCACTTTGCTCTCCCTTATTTTGTTCTTTTACTTTTCCCTTAGTAATTATCAATGCTAATATTGCCAACGCCACTAAAAGCATGCCCAACCATACAAGCCCTACGTACAAAAGATTCATATCGAAGTTCCAGTGAGGGCCTAACTCTAACATCAGTTACCTTTTTCTTCCTCTAGCAAATAACCAGATACATCCGACAATTAAAGCACCCCAAAAAAGCCAAGTACTAATATGCCAATGGGACTCATGCACATCTATACCTCTCTTTTCTTGGGAAACAATTTTTCCCATTTTGGAATGTATGCGGGAGTTCTTTTCATGTAATCAACATATGTTTGACCAAAATCTCGAATTGAATCTTTTTCTTCAGCTTTACCCAATCGGTAATACATAAATAGAAGGATCGGAAACATAGCTATAGTTAAAATTGTCGGCCACATTAGTAAAAATCCAAACATTATTAAAACAAAGCCGACATATTGCGGGTGCCTTAACTTGTCATATAAGCCTGTTGTCGCTACGGAACCATTTCTTTGCGCTTGATGAAGGACTTTCCAAGCAGACGATAACATAACAAACCCAATCACGATAAATACATTCGATGCGATATGAATTGGGTGGAAGTGAGGATTGATTTTAGTATCCAATATCGTGGCCCAAATATGTCCGTTATTATGTGAGAAAATATCAAGTGCAGGGTACTTTTCGCTTAACCAACCCGACATAAAGTAAAGTGTTAAGGGGAATCCATACATTTCTGTAAAAAGTGCGAGTATAAAGGCAGAAAAACCACCTAAGGAACGCCAGTCCCTTTTGCTTTTAGGTTTTGTGAAACTAAAAGCAAATATAATAAAAATTGCAGAATTCAATATCACCATTAGCCACAAGCCGTATCCACTTTGTTCACTGCCATGCATTTTTAATTTTCCTCCTGCTTGGATCTTTTTTCACTGCTGTCACTATGGCCGTGCCCACCATGTCCTCCGTGCTCACCATGCATGAAAATATGCATAATCGGGCACAATAAAAGAATTGCGTAGGGTAAAAATCCAAGAGCATGTTCAGCATGGTATGTGTAAAGCCAGTAACCGACAGCCAAAACACAAACAATTACTAGTGGATTTTTCCAAATTGTATTAGTTTTCCTCTTATGATGTGAAGCATGATCCATTTGTATATCCTCTTTTAAATTGTGACCTTCTTTAATCTAAGCGCATTGCCGATAACTGAAACCGAACTAAAACTCATCGCAGCTGCTGCTATCATAGGACTTAATAAAATTCCAAAGAATGGGTATAAAACTCCTGCCGCAACCGGAACGCCAGCAGCATTATATACAAATGCAAAAAATAAGTTTTGCTTTATGTTACTCATTGTTGCTCGGCTAAGGCGTCTCGCCCTGACAATTCCTCTAAGATCACCCTTGACCAAAGTTACTCCAGCACTCTCCATCGCAACATCTGTACCAGTTCCCATTGCAATTCCAACCTGCGCTTTAGCCAGAGCTGGGGCATCGTTAATACCGTCACCGGCCATAGCAACAACCTCACCCTGATCCTGAAGCTTTGTCACCGCCTCTACTTTTTGTTCAGGCAAAACATCCGCAATGACATCATCAATATTTAATTTTTTTGCAACCGCCATAGCTGTGGTTTTGTTATCTCCTGTGAGCATTACGACTTTAAGCCCTTCTGCATGAAGCGACTTTATAGCTCCGGGCGTAGTGTCTTTAATTGGATCAGCTACTCCTATTATCCCGGCAACCTTATCTCCAATCGCAGCAAACATAACCGTTTGCCCTTCCGCTCTTAGGTTATCAGCCATATCTTCAAAAACCCCATAAGGAAGCCCCAAGCTCTCCATCATGGCACTATTTCCAAGTGATACTGACTGTCCATCAACCAGGCCTTTTACTCCTTTTCCAGTAACAGACTCAAAGTTGGTAACATCTGTAAGCTCAATGCTTCGATCTTTAGCACCCGTGACTATAGCTGCTGCTAAGGGGTGCTCACTGCCTTTTTCAATAGAGGCCACTGCCTTAAGAAAATGTTCCTCGCTAACACCTTCTGCAGTGTTTACCGATACAAGCTTTGGCTTACCTTCAGTTAAAGTACCCGTCTTATCGACAACCAATGTTGTTACTTTCCTCATTACCTCAATGGACTCTGCACTTTTAAATAAAACACCTAAGCCAGCGCCCCTTCCGGTTGCCACCATTATTGACATTGGCGTTGCTAAGCCCAATGCACATGGGCACGCAATAATGAGAACGGCCACCGCATTGATTAAGGCATGGGCCATCTTTGGGTCAGGGCCCCAGATTCCCCATACTGCAAATGTCAGCACAGCAATCACAATCACGACTGGTACAAAATAGCCTGAAACAACATCTGCTAGTTTTTGAATTGGAGCACGACTTCGCTGAGCTTCTGCCACCATATGAACAATTCTTGAGAGTAAAGTTTCAGCTCCAACTTTTTCTGCCCTCATGATCAGGGAGCCCGTGCCGTTTACAGTGGCACCTACAACACTTTCTCCTTCACTCTTTTCAACAGGTATCGGCTCACCAGAAATCATTGACTCATCAACCGAACTCTTTCCTTCAAGAACTACTCCGTCCACAGGAATTTTCTCACCTGGACGAACACGAAGGTGGTCACCAAGCTGTACAGACTCTAAGGGGACATCCTCTTCGGTTCCATCGGCATTGATACGCCGAGCTGTCTTTGCTGCAAGACCTAGAAGCTTTTTGATAGCTTCACTGGTTTGTGTTCTTGCTCTAAGTTCTAAAACTTGACCAAGCAAAATCAGTGTGACGATAACCCCTGCAGCTTCAAAATATACTGCCACATGGCCCGACTCATCCCTGAACGAACTAGGGAAAATGTCAGGTAATAACGTTGCTACTACGCTATAAACAAAAGCAACACTGACTCCTAGGCCAATTAATGTAAACATATTGAGTGAACGATTTTTTAATGAATCAATGGCTCTCGTGTAAAACGGCCACGCAGACCATAGGCAAACCGGTATTGCCAAAAAGAACTCAAGCATTACCCTAATATTAGGAGACAGGGCTTTTGATATCGGCTGGCCGGGCAATAGGTCACCCATCGCAATAATGACAAGGGGGAAGGTAAAGAATGCCGCCAGCCAAAATCTGCGAGTCATATCTTTTAATTCTAAATTTTCACTATCTTCGGCAAACAGTGGCTCAAGAGCCATTCCGCATTTCGGACAACTACCAGGACCTTTTTGCCTCACTTCTGGGTGCATAGGACAGGTGTAAATTGCGTCTGAGTCCCCGGAGGCATTAGATAAATCCTTTTTTCCATGAGAATGATGAGCGTGATCGTGGTGTTTACATCCACCTCCGTTATTTTCAGAACGGTTGTCGGACTGGGGATTACTTGTTGTTTCTTCCATATCTCTCTTCATAGGCACCACCAATTACATTAATAAAACACGTGCTTCGCAACATACTTACCCCTATGGGGTATTTCAAGATAATTGCTATAAATATGCCAACAAATACATAGCCTCAAACGTTGCTAGCTTGTAAATAGAAATTTTATTGGGACATTTTAGGCTTAATGCCAGCCATAATGTCCCAATAAATTTTACTGGGTACCTCTATTGGGTATTTTAGTCTTGGAGTTCTGAGCTAGTTTTATTGATAGTGGTTTTATGAAAAGAATCAATTCGTATACCCTGCCTCAAAAAAAACTTTTCTGAATTATAACTATTTGATTTTACTGATAATTATAATTTCTGTTTACCTATACCCCCCGGGCTTTTTGGTGTATTATGTAAATTAGCACCCAGAGAGAGGGGAATAGTCAAGGTGAGCAAGGGAACTTCGCATAAATCACAGTTAAACCGACTGAGTAGAATTGAAGGTCAAATTAGAGGCCTAGCTAAGATGGTAGAAGATGAACGCTACTGCATAGATATTCTTACTCAGATCAAAGCGATAAAGTCCGCTCTAATCTCTGTGGAAATGGGAATTGTTGAAGAACACATGAAAGAGTGTGTAGCAGAGGCTGTGAAGGCTTCAGATAAGAAAAAGCGGGACAAAGTTTTAAAGGAAATACTCTCACTTCTTAAGGCTTCATCAAAATAGAAATTTAAAGTTAGAAGACGCCACAAACTTAATATTTGGGTCAATAAAGAGCGTCGTAAATAGTCTCGACTATATTGGTTCCCCGTCTTCAACTTCACAGGGCTCATCTTCCTCGCACGGAGGCTCATTATTATCATCACCATCGCCATCGTCATCACAAGGCTCATCATCATCACAAGGCTCATCGCAGCCCTCTCCTTCGCAGGGCTCATCCCCCTCACCAATATCATCGCCGCCAGGCACCTTTAAGGCTCCGTCCTTTATCCATTTATAAAGCATAGACTTCTCAGCTGAACTTAGAGGCTGACTGTCTTTTGGCATCGAATTATTCAATATGCTTTGATAAAGACTACTAGACTCAGGATCACCCGGAATCACTAAAGGTGGGAAGGCATTGCTGTTCAATATTTTTTCATAGGTACTTAAATCGATGCCATGAGGAGTGTTCCCGCCGGAGTGGCAACGCATACATTTAGGGTAAAAAATATTGCTGTTCATTGACTCAAAGCTCGGCTCAAGCTTTCCAAGCGCCGGATCTAAATTCACACTTTCTGGATAGTGCTTGGCCTCCATGCAGCCAATAATTAGAAAAGAAGCCAATAGAGCAATTTTCGCACTACCTATCACAGACCATCTCTTCAACTTCATCTTCATGCCTCATCTCACAAGAGTAAGTCACGCTGTTGGCATTAGTGTTGAAGTAAGCTTTCACTTTAATCTTACTGCCGCTTACCCAAGACTTAACAGCATTAAAAGTGTTTACTACATCTTCCGGCTCTTCGACACCAAACCTTTCAAGGGCAACTACGGTCGCCTGTTCTACTAGTTCAATCTTAGATCCATGAGCCATCGAGACACTTGAAAATGCCAGAGCTACTATCACTAATATTAACTTCATATTATCCCTCCCTGTTAAATACCCCTAAGGGGTATTAATAGTTAATTAACTCCTCATCGACGGCTTAGCAAGTTAAATTAAGACTTATAGGGACCAGAGGAGCCCCGGAGCAATATACGATAGGCGTCAGGGGTATATGCCTATAAAGATTACCATCCTATTGAAAATCTTGACTCGCGGTGCTATTTTGCGGCCCTATAATACAATTCAATTTGGAGATACAAAATGGTGATCAAACGCTTTCAATTAAGAACCCTTGCGACTATTTTTTTTGCGGTATTTGCTTTTTCACAAGCATCTGTTGGAGCTACTGTAGAGTATGACCTTGTGATCAAACAAGAGCCAGTGAATATTACTGGAAAGACTGTCGATTTTGCCCTGAGCACCTATAACGCACTAACCGGTGAAGGCGGAATACCTGGCCCAACGCTTCGATTTAAAGAGGGTGATGAAGCAGTCATACGAGTTCAGAATTTAACCAATGAAGAAACCTCAATCCACTGGCATGGACTTCTAGTGCCTTGGAATATGGATGGTGTGCCCGGACTCAACACTCCCTCAATAAAGCCTGGTGAGATATTTACATTTCGCTTTCCTTTACGTCACAGTGGGACCTACTGGTATCACTCCCATACGAACCTGCAGGAGCAACGAGGTGTCTATGGCTCTATCGTTATAGAGCCTCGCACACCTTCGATGCCTGTTGATTACGATGTGGTTATGGTACTAAGTGACTGGATTGATGAGCATCCCCAGCAAGTGATGGCAAATATTAAAAAAGATGGGGATTACTACGCTTGGAAGAAAAATACCGTACCTAACTATATAGACGCTATTAAAGAGGGCGCACTTCGTGATTATCTTAGAAATCAGTGGAACCGTATGGATGGAATGGATTTCGGAGACATTGGCTACGATACCTTTTTAATTAATGGAAAAAATAAAAGTAATATCCTGCCTAATCTCAAAAAAGGTGACAAGGTTCGATTTCGCATTATTAACGCCGGGGCTTCTAGTTACTTTCACGTCAACATTGGAAAGCAACACTTTAAGGCCATCTCTGCAGATGGAATGGATGTTCAGCCAGTAATGACTAAGGAACTTCTTATGGGTATGGCTGAAACTTATGACATTCTTTTCACGGTTCCTGAAGACAATGTGGCCTACGAATTTAGAGCTACTCCTCAAGATGTAACTGGCTTTGCCTCTGTCACTTTAGGCCGTGGCCATCATACTGAGATGGCCCCCATGAAAATGAAACCTAGTATCTACAAAATGGGTATGAGCCATGGTGGTGATATGGACGACGGTGGCGGTCATGATGGAGACCACGGAGGCCACTCTATGGCAATGGCCGAAATGGGTGACGACGTAGACATGGGCATGACGATGCCACTTAAATACTCTCAACTCAAAGCCGTTCAAAAAACAAGCTTCTCAGATGATAAACCTGTCATGGAATTTGAGATTGAGCTTAACGGAGACATGGAACGCTATGTTTGGTCACTTAATGGAAAACTCTTATCAGAAGACACTTATATAAACATTGAAGAAGGCAGCGTTATTCGATTTAAGTTAAAGAATAAGACAATGATGCATCACCCGATGCACTTACACGGTCACTTCTTTCGCGTTCTAAGCGGCCAAGGTGATTTCGCACCCCTTAAGCACACGGTCGATGTTCCGCCATGTATGCCTGGGATGCCAATGAGCTGTAGGCCTGTTGTGATGGAGTTTTTAGCCAATGAGCCCGGCGAATGGTTTTTTCATTGCCATAATCTTTATCACATGAAGGCCGGAATGGCTCGCGTAGTAAAATACACAAATTTTGAGCGTCCAACATATCCTATAGAAACTGCCCAAACTCCTATCAAAGAGTTCAAGAAAATGGATTCGAAATTCTACCCATCTGGACAGGTGTCCGCTTACTCTAATGGGGCCACATGGGACATCAGATACAATGGTGGTCGCTATGAAGTTGCTATTGAGGGTGAGATTACTGACTATGATCGAGAGAAGATCGAAAATGAAATCTATGTTCGTCATTACTTTTCAAGATACTTCAATGCATTTGGCGGCCTAGAATACGAAGATGAGAAGCTTTCACCAATAGCGGGTATATCCTATGTAATCCCACTGAATTTTGAAGTAATTGGATACTTGACTGGTGACGGAGATATGGTGTTCAGCATTGAACAGACGGTTCAGATCACAAAACGTTTATTCGTAGAGGCTGAAGCCCAACATAGATTCTCAGGAGACAGCGGAGAGGATGACGAATCTGAATACGGATTTGGCCTAAATTACCAGATTAATAGAAGGGTTTCTATTGGCGCCCGCTATATCAACAGGGACGATATTGACGACTATTATGGCGTAGGCATCAGGGTAAAATTCTAGATCTTTTGTGGATTTGTTGGTTAGACAAAATATAACGTAATTTGAGACACTCCATGCACCCAAAGTGAGAGTGTCTTTCAAAAACTGACTAAAATTTGATGATCTCCCTTCATCATAAGTTATTTTCAGCTCTCATATATGTTTCAGAATTCTAAATTCAATCTTCTAAAATTAGTCATAATTTTTTATTTTTTATTTAAATATTGTAGACAGGAACATAATTAACACCCACCTCAATCCTTCAAGATTATATTT
>DCMZ01000009.1:38552-62512 GCA_002321895.1 Bdellovibrionaceae bacterium UBA1609
AAATATAATCTTGAAGGATTGAGGATATTTAGAAAATTTAACGTTACACTCATGTTCCACTTCAAAATAAAGGCAGCCTATGGCTGCCCGTGATTTAAAAATGGAGGATTTAGATTGTTAATTGCTGGAAAAGCGAAACTAATCTAGCTAGCAACCCTGGGTTGCGTCGCCTTTTGCTACTGGCGTGGCTACTCAATCCAACCCTCGCGGGTAGCGGAAAACGGTGAGGTAATTTGATGAAATTAAATTTCTAGGCGAGCCGTAGACAGCTACTAAGATCACTCATTCCAAAACTTTACAATGTCGAATCGCTTTTGTTGACCCTTGTCGATTATGACCGCTTGGCCGCGCTTTATGACTTTTAACACATTGAAATTAATCTTTGTAATATCCACGTCTCGCTGGCTTCCCATCCCAGTAATAGGATCTAATCCCGCTTTTTCGTCCACCCTATAAGTCGTTTTTGTAGAAGCTATCGTGCCCGCCATCTTAGCCCACAGCTCCACCTCTTCAGGCATATTCTGTCGATATAGAATAAATTGAACAGCGTTATTTAGAATTTGTGATCTAAACCCCTCACCCACGCGGTCCAGATCACCTAGAGATTGAAAAAGCATATGAATGGCAATTCGACTTGAGCGCGCCATCTTTAATAGATCCGCAAAAGAGTTTGTAGCAAACGATCCGAACTCATCTACAAACAAGTGGCATATCCTATGAGTCGTCCGGATGTGGCCTGTTTCAATGCCGCTTGAGAGATTCTTAATATCCTGAATGAGTAACCTTCCCACAGCGCGCGCCATGTCCTCATAGCCATTTACATTAAGCTGGAAGTAGGCGATCTCACCATTGTTAATGACTTTCTCTAAGGAGATTTGATTCTCTGAACTCTTCTTGGGTGAGAGAATATCTCCGAACTCAAGGCTGTTAATAGATCGAAGTTGCGCGAGTAACCCAGCCTTTTCATCCTTTTTATAGGTTTTAATATTATTTAAGCTACTAATAAGTAGGTTCACCTTTTCACTCGTCCTGGCACCGCGGAGCTCTTGTTCAAGGCCTGCGAAGTAGCGCTGGTTAATTAACGCCTCCTCTAGTGCTCGGAGAGTGAACTCTCGACCCAGGAAGCTAAAAACATCACTTAATGTACCCACATAGTCACGCGCTACAGAGCCGTAATATTCATGATTAAGGTTAAATGCGTTTACTACCTTGGTTTTCTTCTGCTCAGGGGTGCCGTATTTTAATGGATTGTAGCTTTTTGACTGCTCGGGCCTAGCTAGTGAGAAGAGCTTAAACTCCTCTGCAAGTTTTCCGTACTTAATGGCGTAGTTTCTAATCTCCTCAATGTCTGTCTCTGAACCCTTAGGGTCGATAATAATCACCGGGTCACCGTGAATAAAGGCGTGCTTAAGCATGGCCTTCATGCTCGATGTCTTCCCCTCACCAGTGGAGCCACAAATAATCGTGTGGCGAGTGAACTGCTCAAGGGGTAAAGTCATAACCCGATGATCCTTAAGGCTCACCCCCACAGGAATAGCATCTTTATCATAGAGCTTCTCTACTAGTTCATTAAAGTCCCTTGGTTCATTTTCAGTATGCTCCACCTCTACCCGGTCAGATATGAACCTTTTAAGCCATAAGGGAGCAAAGGCTGTCATCACACCTAGACCTGCTGAATTTATGCTCAACCATATGAAGAGCCCTTGATAGAATAAATCAGTAATGAGTTTATACGAAAAATAGACGCCTAGAACGCCCGCTGTGAGGAGTAATAACCCTAGCGCATACCTTTTATTAGGCGTGAGAGAGAGTAGCTTAAAGGAGTTTTTAAGCGCCCACTTTGTGAGGGCTATAGGGCCCAAAACGACAGTGAAACATAATAGTTTTGATAAATTAATTACTGCTTCTACAATTTCCTCTTCAGAGATTTTTGATTCAACCATAGCTTTAATCTTTTCTTTTTGGTTAAAGGATGTGCCTGACTTTATCCACAAAGGAGTGGAAATCTACGATCCCCCAGGCGGGAGATAACAATTCATTTGGCTTTAAATAGTGAGCAAACGCTACCCGTCTTTCCGGGCCTACGTATTTTATAAAAGACCTCAAATGTCTTTCTGAAGAATAATAATAAATAATATGTGTGTAGGCCGAGTCCAAGTAGAAGTTAAGGCGACTCGCGTAGGCTTGAAATGCTTTTTGGGTGCGCTCCATCTCGATAGCCACCACGTAGTCTCCTGCCTCAATGGACAAATCAGGAGTGAATTCCTGTAACCTATCTGCGTGAATGTCGGAGAGTATCTGTAGCTTTGGGTCATTTAATATGGGGGATTCATCAATTTTAGACTCTATAAACACCCTGACCTCGTTTAGCATCAATTGATGCATAAAAAGCGCGCGATTCATGAGTTTGTTCGTAAGGTTCAGCTGCCTTCTATAATCATCACTTAATAGTAGAATCTTTGATGTGGGCCTTAGGTTAAGCCCTAGGAGATATGGGAAGTATGCCGGGGACGGAAAAGGCGTAGCGACGGAGGAGCGTGCTAGACAGGACTCATTTCCCTTCCTGGCTTTTCCGCGTCCGCGCTTAAATACCTCTCCAATTGATCTAGTCTCCAAATATCCCGAACGTACAAGCTTGTTAATTCTACAGCGAGGGGCTGAGTATTTAAAATAGAAGTGCTCTTCAGCTTGGGCAAAAGATGCTACCCCCTGCCCTGCTAAGAACTCTAAAAACTGCCTGTCAGTGTCATTTAGTATTACCCCTCGCATCTGATCACACTTACTTTTTAAGTAGCTTCATCATCTTGTTACGAAACTGAGGGTCGTCTTTTTGCTTTTCAAACAGATACTCTAGTGGAGTTTTGCGCTGTAAATACTCATCCAAGTATTTGTCCGTAAGCCTATCAATGGCCTCCTCTACAAGCTCCGCTCGGTTAATGTCCTTCGCTCCACGCTCTTCAAGTTTTGACCAAACTTGGTTTAGCCTTTTATATGCTTCAGGGCCTATATGAACGCGCCTTGCCCTTGGCATCTGTTTTTTATTTGTCTCATCCATTTAGTTTCTCCTTTTAGTTTATGCTTTTTAACTCGTCTGTAATAAATAACTGCACAGCTATAGGCCCCTTTATTTCCGTGTACACAGGCTCACGATCAACCTCACGCTCATACTTTTTAGCCACTTTCTCACTCGCCTCTGCCACTCCTTCCCGAGCGGCGGTATCAAATCCAGGGGCCTTCTCGTAGTTACCAAGAACATTTTTTGAATACTGAACCGTTCCCCTTGCGGCTCCTGATACGAAATTAGATAACACCGATGCCCAGAACCCACGGGCTTTGTTAGAAACAAATCGCCCTTCAATTCCCTCCTCGCCGTCAGCTCCAAGGGCCACAGCGCGAAGGGCGTAGTCTTTTAAAGTGTGTTTGTCTCGAAACAGTGAGAATTCAACTGAAGCTTTTCTTGATTTCATATTAAGTGAGTACTCGCCTATAAATAGTGAGCCCTTATATTTACCCTTAGTAACTACTGCTCTTACGGGGTATTTATCACCCTTCACAGCCTTCATATTTTGAATGATTCGTGCGGAGATAATATCTCCCACCTTGATTTCTTTATGGTTGTTAAACACGGTTTTTTTTGGAATCACAGATCCGGTGCTGTTGCCCTTGGTGGCCGTGAGATTTGATCTTCTAGAGTAGGAGGGAAGATTACCACTGAGCTGTCTAGCACGTGGCTTTGCCACTTCGCTTTTCTGCTCGGCGAAAATATCTTTTAAAATTTTTGAGTTTTTGCTTTTCTCTGATTCAAGATCGAGAGAAAATGATGTTTCGGCCAAGAAAAGTGCACCGAGTATCACGAGGGAACTAGACAGATTAGTCACTTCACACCTCCAGAACTCTCAATTAACTTTAACTTTGAAATATTATGATTCGCTGATTTGTCTAGTTCACTTCGTTCCTCTTTTCTATCTACGCTCCTCCAGCTTGCATCAATCAAGCTGTTCGCTCCGACGCCACAGCTACCCTTTTTAGTAAATCCTTCGACCTTGTAGTAATCAGTGTGCGAGGCGCGAGAGGGAATAACATCAAATATTACAATGTCCTCACCACAGCGAAGAGTAAGGTTTGTAGGCAGACTTGCTCCTGTAGTAAGCCAAAGATCAATTTCATTAGGTAAAGATTCTGTGGGCTTTATTATTAAATCTCCACTTGGGCCTGCGGTGGATCTAGATATTTTGCAGGGAAGATCAATAGTGGTTTTTCTCCCTGGGTACACGCACAGTTTATGAACCTGACACAGGCTTAAATAGTGTGACCCAATCCTAGATGGACAGGCGCCACGCGCCCAACTGGACGTAAAAACTAATAAAACAAGAAAGCTACTTACTAATGGCGGATATTTCATCTACAACGACTCCGAAGGGGTTATTAATCGTGGGCGTGGATTTGGTTAGTTTATATTTATAAGCCTTTGTTTTTGAGGTGAGAGGCTCACCCCTCATGGCTTTAGTTTGAATAAACTTAGCTATGTAAATGTCAGGACTTAATTTTTCAATTTTTATTGGCTCTGCGATTTGGGTGAGTTTAATCTTATTAGCCCTAAGCATAAGGCGTCTTATAGGAGATTTATTTTTAATTAAATACTTTTGAGAGAACATATGAGAGCAGGTGGATACAAAGCGCTCTTTAAGGTTTCGGTGGTCAAAGTTCTCACACACTAAAACAAACTTATTTAAAAAATTCTCCCTTATCGCATCTTTTGTTGCGATTGATTTTTTATTTAAGCCCTCAAGGTCTACAGCCACAGGGTCAGTGCCGACATTAGAGTAAATAATCACGGGTCTTTTTGAGCTCACGTTTTTTATAGCCCACGCACTTGCGGTCAAGGCCCACAATAGTAGTAAGCCAATAATCGAAAACACCTGGATGTTTTCTTTATATATTTCAAAGAATGTTTTCATCATTGTCTAGATCCTCCATTGCTACCTGTAATGCCTTCTCACTTGCCACTTTGGCCTCTTTTTCTTTTATTCTTATATAAGACGGAGAATCGACTTTCGTTTTTCTTCTATAAGACGCATTCATACTCTCCCGCTTCTCGATCGTTGAATTCTCGTAAACCTCATCCCAATTCACATCACTAGCCTTTCTTGGGGTTTGCACGAGCTTGTTAGGATCGTTTTTTATCTCCAATTTTGGTGGCTGAATCTTCTGTGAGCGAGGTACATTGACCCTCGGAGGGGGCTTCACAAGTTCTTTTGGGTTCGATCCTCGGACACGGTCTATATGTGCTCTCATAGGAGACCGAGTATCAATAACACGCCCAATGGCATCTCGCTTTATCTGTGGAGTTAGTTTATTTATTCCGGGAGCTTTCTTAATTGAGCTTGCAGCTCTGTCTTTTCTTGTGCGGAGCTTGTCTCGACGGGTATGTGTGGGATCAATGTAGTTTGCCGCACCACTCATTGCCCTACCCGCCTGTCCGGCTGCGTAGGCGCGAGTAAAACCCGTCACACTTGAGGCACTATTCATTGCGCGGGCCGGAGCCGCTGAAACAGCTCTCTTTGTGGCATTATAGGGCTCGCGGCCGGTGAGTACTTTCGAGGCCGGATCAACGAGTCTTCCTCCAACAAACCCGGCCGCTCCCGCAGTGGCTGCCGTGCCAGCTTTCGCCCCGTTAATGATCGGCATAATCGTCGACATCAGGGGCTTTATTACAACAAGAGCCGATATCCCCCAGGCTCCGATGAGCTTCACGATCTCACTACCAATAAGAACAAAGACGTTTTGCAACACCTCGACCTGGGATATCATCGCCCCGGCCAGGACATTAAACGCATACCAACCCACCGGCCACAGGGCACAAATTAAAAGTGCTATCGCATAGCCTTTAATTAATCCATACCAGGGTAGAAGCATTCCCATCACCATGACAAACGCGCCAAAGACAATGATCGCCGACATTAGAAATAAAAATACAAACTTTGCGATGCCGTAACAGATCACACTAACTTTTTTTACTAAATCACTGTAATTACTATATATATTAACGACCACTTTGTCTGAATTCTCAGCAATTGCACCGATCATCTCTGGAATTCGTGCGACAAACTCCACCGTGGGCTCAAAAAATTTTAGCGCGAGAGTTAACAGCACAATGTCTTTTATAATGCTGATATAAGCGTGATAGGTTCGGCCCAAATAAAGTGCCGACGCAATTCTATAGGTAACCAGAATTCCTACAAACATCAGCGCATAGGCCTTAGTCTGGGCGTAAATTTCAAACGCACCTTCTAGAACACCCATAAACCTATATCCCCAACCGCTTTCTTAAGCGCTCTAAGTAGGAGAAATCGTCGTTGTTATCCGGCCCTGGCTCCTCGCCTCGCTTTATTTCTTTAATATTAAAAAAACTATAGTTCCCCATTCCACTGCGCCGGGATGACTGGTTGATCGCCTGAAACTCCCTATTCCAAAACGCTCGCTCTTTTTTCTTCCGCTCAAGCTCGGCTTGAATGCGCTTAATCTCACGCCTTGCATCCTCAATTTCTCTGCGCTCGGACATTAATATCTGATCACCTATGAGTTTTGTCTGCTCCATTTGATGAATAGCCGTTGCGGCCTTGGCACTCGTTGCCACAGCGGCAATACCGGTGATCTTCTTCATGCGCTTTATGTAGTGAGTGGCGTACTTGATTTTCTTTGATAACTTCCTATAGCGATCAATTTCGAATTTAGATAGTGAATCAATGTCTTCGGAGTACCTGTTTACATCCCGAATCAGCTCGTCCACATCCTTAATATCCTGGTGCATAGCCGCTATGTCCTCTAACACCTGGGAGGACTGGCCGAATTCACCCAAAAGATCACTCGCCGCACTAGCCGTAGCGGCTGACTCATAGGCCGATTCAACAGACTGCTGAACGTCAATGACGGGCCAACCTGCTAAGGAGGTCATTGGGAAAAAGAAAATCCACTTAGCCCACATAGCTTGTAGCCTTTGATTGACGGTGAACCTGGGCGAGAGCTTTTATAACCTCAGGCTCAGGTAGTTTAAGAAGATCAGATACTTTTTCAATTTTACTAAAATCATCACTTAAGGTTGTAGTTCTAAAATACTCCTCTGGGCTCAACCGAAGGTACCCCTCAATGGCCCCCTGGGGCTCGGAGAGAACAAAGCTTGAGTACTCGCCTTTTTTGGTTTTTATGCTCTTTAACTTTTCTAATGTCCTGGCATCTATATTGAGTTTTGCCTGAAGGCTTTCATCTATGGTTTCGTTTAACTCAAACAAGAACTTATAGTCCGTGTGCTTTGCAAGAAAATGATCACCCTTGTACTCAATGCCTGTCAGATCTTGTGAGGCAATCAGAACACCGCCGTTTAGCTTTCGAAGATTGCGGGATAGAAACTCAAACTGTCTGTGGAATATGGAAATAAAAAATGCCACTTCATCAACTATGAACATTACACGCTCATCATGTTGTTTTTTGTGTAAGCATGAGTGGAACTCAAGCATTACCGCACCAAGCACAGATTTTGTTAATTCAGCATTTGAGGCTGAATGGAGATCCTTAAAATTAAAATATGTAATATTACCGCGGTCGTCGAACTTCTCATTAGTATTTACCAACCTGTCTTGCTCACGCTTTTCGTCCCCGGTGGGACCAAATAGATTTCTATAAACGCCTGAAGAAGACCATCTTTTAAACGCGTCTTTTCTAGGGAGCTCACCGGCAGATATGAATTGAGACAACGATGGGCTATCAGAATTATATCCAAGGACTGCAGACTCTATCTTTGCTCTCTCTTCAAGGGATAACCGCTCTTCTCCTTCTTCGAGAATCAGCGACTCAAGAAAGCCTGCCACGAGCAAACAGGTATCCTCTGACCGGTCATAATTTAGGATATTAAGTGGATTAATGTTCGAGACTTCCCCAAGCCCTACACTTATCTCGCGCCCTCCAATTTGCCTTACAAGTCGTGAGTGTGAGCCCTTTACATCGACCAATATAATTCGCATGCTCTCGTCGTGAGAGAGGGCATGGATAAGGGAGTTGAGCATAGAGCTCTTCCCGCTACCGGACTTGCCTAAAATTAGCCCTGAGAAGTGATCATAATCGCTTGAGAAAGGGCTAAATAGATGAACAGAGTGGTTTTTTCTATGAATCGCGAATTCATGGGGACTCGCCTCACCTACGCACTTTGTTTCATTTGCAATCAGCGGCAAGAATCCCGGAAGGCTGTCCTCTATTTCAACTAATGGCCTATGAAACGCTCCCATAGGAGAGATGGATTCCCTGGATCTGTTTTCTCCAACTAACTGCGGGTTAAACTGACCAAGAGGTTTAAGCGCGCGCTTTACGGATTCAATTTCATTTGGCGCGCACTCAATGTGACATTCTACATAAAAGAGGCTTTTGCCTTTAAGCTCAATCTCAGTCTCGGTGTTCTCTGCGTGCAGGTATTTAATAGCACTTGATTTGTCTTTTCCGTCGGCTTGAGATTTCTTTTGCCTCAACGTTCTTTTTACTGAGTCCATCTGGCTAATACTTCTGATTCTAGTGTGAAACCTTACCGGCACGGCAGCTTGGGACATAACCTGAGAGAGTGTTTTAAAGTCAAAGGCTCTTGGGGAAAGTGATTCGAGCTTTAAAAGCGAAAGCTCTCGGATTTTTGGCTCAACTCTTGGGACAAAGCTCTCCTTAACCCCAAGGCCATCAAATAGGGAGTTTAAATCAAGTTTTTCAAACTCTACCCTCGCATCATGAATTGCACTTTTAAATTTAAACGGATTAGTTGGCTTTATTGATCTCGTCAGGCACACAGTCAGCTCAGACTTAATAGAGCCGATTTCTCTTATTTGATGGTGCCTGGCGTGCCCACGAGTTCCATCAAGATCTGATCTCACTGATTGTGAAAGTAATAAATCAAACCCCTGCGGGATGCGACTGATCAAGCTATCGAGTATCGAATGGGCATTGTCCTCGCCATCTCTTTCCTCATCTATTCCCTGTAGTCGAAAGCTCAGCCCCATGACCCCTGAATTTGATACCCAAGCAAGGTTTTCTCCAATTTGTACTTCATCAATTACTTCAAACTCTCGCACCCTATCCCCTACTGTTAGATTTAAAATTAGCGAATATAGATAATCTCTAATTATTCCACGTCTTTGTTTAAACCGAAGCTTTATCAACGACAGTGCGGCCACCGTTACTACAATTAATGGGACTAGCGAGAAAGCACCATCGAGGCTCAAAAATAAAATGTTATAGAGTATTATGAGTCCAATGATGTCGTACTCGTTGATGCCGATCTTGGAGTTCTTCTCGTTTAAAGTGTAGCTTGGCTTAATTAGGATCATTTGCTACCTAGCCCGCGAGCCTAAAGCAGATTTCAAGCAAAAACGGCATAGTTACAAAAAGTATTGCACCGACTATGGTGGAAACAAGTCGTCCCATTCCTGCGTGAATACTTACGATAAAGTACCCGCAGCCTAGGATGCCCGAGATAACAAATAGCTTTTTTAACAGCGCATTTGATCCCTGCTCGATATTATCAAACACAGCCTCTACTTCACCGAAGTCCTGACCCCACACTGCGTGTGTTATTAACATTGTTCCTAGAAATATCCCTATTTTTAGCCAACTCGTCTGTTTCATTTTTCCTCTCCCTTTACTCTTGGTGGTATGATTTTAAATCTCTTTCCTATTGATACGGACTTCTCACCGTCTTCGTTTCTTACTATTTCCTCTTCATATACAAACCACTTGCCCGGAATAATTTTGTCTCTAAATTCCTTGGGCGGTGGGCGTTCAAAGAAACTATTTGTACCGTGCTGGACCGTGCCCTCGGGCACATCTTTTAGGTTTTGATTTTGAATTTCTGTAATTAGCGTTTGAAGCTCGCCGTTTTTCTTCTTCAACAGAGCGACTTCATCCGCATCGTCGTGCATGGAGTTTGAAATAATCGCAGCGGCAGTTCCGCATAGCCCAGCCCAAAGGGCTGCGTGGGCAGAGCTGTTTTCCCCCGCCGGTGCGGAGCTTGAACCAATAAGCGCGCAAGCAACTGCTGAATATCCTATTGTTTCAAGTGTTTTTCCTTGTCGCGATGTCGTGCAACCAACCGACAGGAGAAGAACGGAAGTTAGACAGATTAGCCTGATCATCCCTCACCTCCAAAGCACCCCTCGCTTGCCACATCACTGAGCCGAATGCACACTCGTCCACGCTCTCCAACTGGTCCCTTGGTGCCCGCTTCGCCCATGAGTCCCTCAGGAGCTCTTTGCCCCTCACCCACATTACATAAACAAGATGTCGGACAATGGCCCGGAGGCCCGCCTCTCTGACCTAAGCCTCCAAGGCCGGGGGCTGAGGGCGCGCCGCCCTCTCCAGGCGCAGCTGTTACATTTAAATTGAAGTCTTTTGGATTTTTAATATTTACTTCCACCAGTCCGGCATCACCGCCCGGTAGTCCATCGTTTGCAGGGAATCCTTTTTTTCCTAGAAGTCGCCCCGGCTGACCACTTCTTGGCTTAATTACGCAAACAGGAGAAATGGAATTACATTCATGGCCATTGCAGCGCTCTTCTTCTATTCCATCTCTTCCACCGCTGGCTCTTGGGTGAGTGAATGGATTTCGCTGTGGCCTGATACCTCGCCCGCCCTCTTGTCCGCTAGCTTCGATTTTAAGATCTCCACTCGCGTATTTGGCATCGATTGTGACCTGAGGCCCATGTGTGCCGGGACTTCCCGCACTAGCTTTTGATTTAAAGCTTAGTATTTTGGAGTTTAAGGACACAATTTCAAGAACACTTATATTAAACGCAAGGCCTCTAAGTTCAATTTCTTGATCAATTAAAAAAAGACGGCCGCCGTGGAAGCTAAAGCCCCGGGCTTCATCTTTAATATATAGATGTCTTGTCTCGGGGGTTATTACAGTGTCTTTTTTAATGTCAAAGACAAACTCCCGGCCCTCAATCTCAGCTCGCACTTGCCCTTGAGGGAGTTTTAACTTTCCATCTACGAGGTCTGATATCTGCCCATTCCCAAACGGCTCATCGTTTATATATAAGTGATACTGAGCCGAGGGGCTTTCACCAGATAGATCAAGGAAGTAAGTATCCGGCTCCTCTTCCCAGCTTAGGCCTTCAACAGACTGGGTATATAAGGGCTGCGGCCCCGCTTCCTTTTTGAAGCGGAGCTCATCGCAGGCCGCCGTTAGGCAGAAAAGCGTAGCAAGCGAAGCGAGGCGAGCTAGACAGCTTTTCACTGACGGGCTCCATCAAGTTCACTTGAGTCGAAATCGCCAGCGATTGCCACATTGCCGCTCATGATAGTTTCCTCAGCCATAAGGTTAAGAAGTTTCTCTGTGGGAATTGAGATCATGCGTTTATTGTCGTCGATCTTAATGTTTACCCTGGTTTTTGATTTCGATAGTCCTAAGTTGTAATCGTTTACAAACTCATACTTGGATGGTTGTTTCTGGTTAGGTTTACTCATTTTGTCTTTCTCCTTTTTTTCTTAAAATCCACTTTTACAACGTTCGATTTTTTCTCAGGCTGGTCGTCATCAAGGGTATCGAGGCCGTAGAAGTTGATTCTTTGTTTGTTTTTGTTTTTCAAAAGTCTTTTCCCTTTGCTGCTGTTGAAGGAGAACTTAGACCCCGGATTTAAGGATTTTTAGGATTTCAGTGATTTTTCTTACGCCCGATTCTTGATCCCGGCAGGGTTACCAGGGTGTGAATAAAGTACATTTATCGCGCCGCGCACTGCTCTGAACAAAGTAAAATTACTCGTATTCCGGCAATCTTAGTTGAGACATGTGTGAATTCATTGGAAAAATTACCCCGCAGAAGTAGTTATTTGCAAAAAGAAAAACGCAATAAGCCAAGCGAGATGAGCCAGACAGCTTTTCTCTATTCTTAGGTGGGGTATGGAGCTGTACGATCAGTTGAAGATGTTGATTAGCCTTGAGAAGAGGAAAGTTACGGATATTAGCCGTAATACTGATGTCTCTTATTCGTCCATTAATTCCTTTTTGTCCGGAAACTCGGACATCGTAAGCTCTGCACTTGTCAGAGTTTTAGATGAGCTGGACATTGATTTGAAGGGCATTATCGATAAAAGAATCGATCAGAAGAGAAATAACGAATGTCACGATGAGGAATTGGGTCGGATGATGGCGACGATCTATGAAGGAGTCAGCCCTGTGAAGAAGAAGATTATATTGAAATTATTTTTAGAGTACGCAGATGTTCTGGGCGAGGGGGTAAAGTTCCGGAACAAGGAGTACTTAAAGCAGAATATTACATCATTATAGAGGGGGAATAATGGAGTTAACATCAGGGAACAATAACGTCTCTGAGCTTCAAGGCCAGCGGATCACGGATATTGATTACGCTGAAGCTAAAGAGAAGTGGCTAACCGATTTGGATTGGCGCTTAATACATACAGCAATGACCCATAGCGATTTCAATGGATCTCCTATCTGGTTAGCGAAAAAACTTAATCAGGCATTGGATAAGGTCACCGAAGCACTATATGGACTGATTTCACTTGGAATAGTTGAAATAAAAGACAGTAAGTTTCAGAGAACTGTAGATCATTATTTTCTAACCAGTGAAGAGTTTGGTGAAGATCGCATTATTGCAGCCTATAAAGACCTGACACTTCAACACCTATCTAAATTGACGACAGGTTCTCAACGTGGAACTTCCTTTTACACGCTCGCGACCACTAATGAGTCTGTCACAAAATGCAAATCTAAAATTCGCGATGCTGTTAGAGAACTTGTGGAAGAGTCAAAAAATACTAAAGATGAAAACTTTTATACTTTATCAATCTCAATAAACCATGTTGAATCCGGAAAGGAGGGATAAAATGAAAAGATTGATTTTAATAACGCTTATTACGTCATTCCCTCTCATTGGATTGGCGTCCCGCGGTGGTGGTGATGGATCAGGTACTGGATATTGGGTCGAACTACCTGATGACACTAGGCTTGATATTACTCAAGACCAACTTACTATTCTTGAAGAGCTTCAAGAAGTTCAGGCTGAGGGGCAGATCATTCTGAATAAAACCGAGTGTGTCGGTGCGATCATGCTAAAAGACCATCGGTTGATTGATACTCATTGTATTGTGGAATAAATTTTATGTCGAATCAGCCTCGCTAGCATCTAGTGGGGCTTTTTTTATAACAGAGCCTTCTATAATACCGACACATTGTCTGAAAGAAGTGTGATATAGACATGGGTGTGCTTACCGTTTTCTGGGATACTCACTGACTCCTGCCATACGCTTGAATAAGGGCTCTCTTTGCAATCCCCGGACCTTGCATACACATTGATTACATTTACCTCACCGTCAGCAACTTTTGATTGGGTCACAAATTTGCGAACGCTCAGGTCATTCTTGTTCGGATCACATTTAATCGATTGAATTGTGACATTATCTTTTGAGTTAGGATAAACCTCTAAATACACAAATCGAGATTTTTCTGTCGCTGGAGCTGGAGCATTGGTTTTTTTCGAAAATGCCAAAAGCCCACTGAAGCTCACTAAAAAAATTATTAAATATTTCATTTATTCACCCCAACGACTCTACAAACTTACTTTTAGCTAATACCTTTTGATATTCAGATCCGCTTGGAGCCACTTGGTTCGGCTCCATGTAAGCGTCACGTTCGGCCTCACTTAAATTACTCCAAAATGATTCAAACTCTTTCGATTGGGATTCTTTCTCTTTTTTACGCTTAATCTCAGCGTACTCTTCTTTAAGCTTAAGCATCTCATCTCGCTCAGCCCGAAGAGCCTTTACGTACTTCTCTGAAATATAAGGAATACCCTTTTTCTTTAATATGCCCATGAGCATGTTCACCGCACCCGTATGGGGCACGACATGGCCATTCTCAAGATCATGTGTGAAGTGATCAAGCGAGTCCTGTACATCCTCTGCTGTAAGCACACCTTGATTTAAAATCTGAATTAAATGGGGTTTCCCAAACCTGTGGTCTTTCATGGTTTGAGGGATAACTACATCTGCCCAATCAATAGGTAACACTGTTACCTTTTTAGCTCCGCTAGTTGTAGTAGTTATATTTTTTAAATTATTAGAAAAAGATATACTACTACTACTAGGAGCCATTGTTGTATTTTCCGTTACCTGTTTAGTTACCCATTTAGGCCCGGAATTAAAAAACACATCATCATTTTGAAGCTTTTGGTAAACGGATTTAGATATTCCATAGCGGCTCCAACCAGCTCGTCCCTTTCTACACTCAACCACCTCCAAGAGACCCTTTTGCTTTAACCTATGAAGCGTCGTTCTTGTCACACCAAGAGAGGCTTTAATCCCCTCCACTAGCGCACTTATAGGAAGCCTGCCCGTTTCAAGTCCGCCTTCACGAAGAGCCTCATGATATATAAAAGAAAATAAAAGCTTCTCGTTCCCCACGAGAGTTCTATAGTCGCGATCAGGATCAAAATTCTCCAGTTTCGCGACATTATTTGTTGGAGTATTAGTTTTGTTATCTGTTTTTAAATTGTTACCTGATTGGATACCTATTTGGTTATCATTTTGTTTTGTGTTGGTTGTAGGTTTGTTATCTATTTCAGGCGCCAAGTTATGTGTTTTGTTACCTATTTGTTGTGTATTTGTTACCTGTTTTAGGTCTTGGTTTTTCGCCCTTTTTGCCTCTATTTTAAGCGCAGCCTTTTCCTTCGTCGCTTCTGGTTCGGGTCGCTGCACTTCTTTTTTCGGCTTAGTAGCAAATGGAGGAGGCTTTGGAGGCGCATTTTTATTAGTAGCTACCAATGATTCGCGCTCGGCTAAGAAATCAAAGCCGTCGTCATTGCTATCGACGTCGCCAAAGCGCTTCTTACCCTTAGCGAGTAAGTTATTTAGCTTTATAGGTCCTTTTTTTCTCTTACTGGCCATTACAAGCTAGCTTCCTCTGCCCTACCCGCCTCAGAAGAGGTTGGTCTTGTTGTTTCATCTACCGTCTCGGCCTTAGAGTTCCATTTCTCATCAAGCCCAGAGATTTCAAGAAATAATGAATTTAAATCCTCAAGCGCTGGGTTCTTCTTATCCGCGTTCCACACACACTTGCCCTCGGCAATGGCTGCTTTGAGCCCCGATGCGTACCGAACAGCACTTTCGCACATATTCTCAGCGTAATCGGTCTTGGCAAGCTCACTGGCGATTAGGAAATCGATTTTCGGCCGAGCATCGTACTTATTGATAAAGATCTTCGTCTCTGACTCGGTTCCAAATCGCTGCTTTAGCCGGAAAATAGTCTCAAAGTTAAGCTCAAGGCCATCGATTGAGAACTTATCAGGCTCGACAGGCATAAGGATCAAATCACTATATAAATGAGCCGCTGTTGTCAGCTTCGATAGCGCTGGAGGCGAGTCGAAGAAAATAAAGTCATACTCATTTCTTAATGTACCAAACATCAAATCGAAAAACGCGCCTACATTAAGCTCACTATCCATACTCATAATAGTATCGATGTTAGCCATTCCTAGATTTGAAGGTATCAAGTGCAAGTTGTCGTTTAGTTCGAGAATCGCATCGCGTATTTGAACTTCGCGACCCTTAAACATTCCCTTATGAATATCTAATATAGTAGGAAACTGATTCGGGTGACCGTGAATACCAAAAGAGCTTGTTAGGTTGGCCTGCTGATCCAGGTCCACCATAAGAACTTTGGCGCCCCATGCAGCAGCTCGGGTAGCTAGTGCGTGCGTGCAGGTCGATTTCCCCACACCGCCTTTAACATTATGAAGATCAATCACCATGTTAGGATAAGAGAGTCCTCTTATCTCGATGATTTTTCTTACCTGGTGGGGGCGAATCTTATGAAAGCGAGTGTTCCCCACTTTCGTGTCTATATCATGTTCTTTTAAAAACTTATGAAGTGCCTGGGGTGTGATCCGTAAAAGGTCCGCCAGGTCCTTAGGCGTAACAGTAAGCTCCAATTTGAAGTTCTCTGGATTAAAAGCGTCACTCATGTGATTCCCTTTGTTGAAAAATTCTCGTGCCACTAGTGTAAGTATTCAGTTTTGTAAAACCGGTGGATTAATTATCCCCCACATTTAAAATTCCATCTCAGTTTGGGCTGAATTGCAAGGTTTAATTAATTGGCCAGACCTACCCTTTTATTTAAACCACCCATCCCCGACTTTTAACCCACAACTGTGTGTGCTCATAATTTAAGCGCCTGCTGTGTGTTCGGGGCACCCTAAAAACGCTATTTTGCTCTCGCGCCATAAATAGGTAACAAAAAGCATAACAAGCATGATTTGTTATGCAATTAAAATAGGTAACAAAATACATAACAAAGCACCCTTTTTTGGGCTTAAAATAAATAGATAACAAATGCATAACAGAACAGATAACAAAACATGTAACAGCCAATTCCTGTTATCCGTTTTAAATAGGTAACAAAATACATAACAAGCCAGGGTGCTTTAAGTGATCAATTATAGTTTCCGCAACGGGCTTTAGATCACTGGTTGTTACCTATTTGTTGTATGTTTAATATTTGTAATAACGGATAGATATGATTTTTATAAGGCTTGGTAGATCATTGCTCTGGGGGTTGTTTTTAGGCTTCAAGTTCATTTATAAAAAAGATAACAGAATAGGTAACAAGCTAAATGTGTTATTAATTATTAATAGGTAACAAAACACATAACAAGAATGGCTTTTCAAGCTTAACTTAAAATAGATAACAAATGCATAACAGAATGGGCAACAAAACAGGTAACGAGGATTTCTTGTTACTTATTTATAATAGATAACAAAATGGGTAACACGTTTTAATTTTTGAAAAGTTTAAAAATCGATTCTGAGCGGTTTAAATTTAAAATAGGTGTATGGGGTAGGGCAAGTCGAACGGGCGCGCAGACGGGGGCTGAGTGCGTGAGAGTGAGGCCCGCTAAGCGGGAAACAACGAACATTTTTGACGAAGTCGATAGGTAGGTGAGGCGTAGACAGACTCCCGTGTGTAGCAGAAAAGCCGAAGCGACAATGGGACTTGGTGCTAACTAGACAATTTGGCAAAAAGTAACGTTACTTATAACGTCACAACTTTTTATAACTATACATAGAAATATAACGAAATTTATCCTTGTTACGTTAGTCCTGCATATTTCGATATAGGGTCGTGTAACGTTATATTTTTAGCCCCAAGAGTTTCTCTTAACGTAATCCACAGATCTAAAGCGTCCGAAGCCCGGCCATTCAAAGGCCCAGAAGCCCTCACTGTGGTTTGTGCAAAATCTAGTATTTGCAATTGCTTAGAGCATGGTCGAGGAGGGTAGTTGTGGAGTTTATTGATCTGTATTCCCTCGCGGGTGAGGCGTAGACAGCTAATCCGCAATAAAAGGAGTCAATTATGTATTTCTTAGATTTATACGCTCAAGCACTTCATGCGGTCGTTAGGGCAAACGATCCGGAGAGGGTGGGGAAAATAATTGAGTTGTTCCTGATGGAAGGTTCGGAGGGTAGGGAAGAGTTGGCTCACGTGTGTCGTTATTTACTTCAACGTTGTAATCGCAGTACTAATAATGCTGGTGGATACTTAGATAAATTAAAGAATATCGATCGATAAGCCGATATATGTGTATATATACACATATATCATTTTAAGATAAAATTTGATAGTATAAATACTTGAAATCACTTAAATTTAGCTCCTTTAGATTCCTCTGGACAAATTCGGTTTAAGGTGCTAATATATGTATATATACATATATTAGAGGGAGCGATGGGTAAATTTAACGAACTTGAGAGCAGGCTTAAGGGGGAATTTCCGAGAGTATTCATGAGGCAGGCTTATATTAAACTGCTAAAGGATTTTGCTCTACAGGAGGGTATCTCTGAATACATGTATAAGCGCCTGCTAAGAAGGCCAAAGAGGCAGGATCTAAACTGGGTGGTAAGCCCCGAACTCTCGCTGCTTTCATTTGAAAAAGATGTATTACCTGAGGAAGTCACCGCCGCTATCTGTAAGCCAGGCTCTAAATACTTTGGGTCCCACTACACAGCCATGTATTGGCACGATTTGGTAATGCAAAAGCCAGAGGAGTACTACATTTCAAAAGAAATTCCCGGCAGACGGGCAGAAAAAGATCAAAAATACAGACAAAATCTGGTTCGGCAAGCATTTATGAAGAAGCCAAGAACTAAAACACAGGCATTTACATATAAGAAAAAAAATTACTATATAGTTGAAAGAGAAGACATAAAAAGGGTAGGGCTGGATACGGTTTCTTTATCGCTTGCAAAGGTTAAAACCACTTTTCAAGTTTCGTCAATTGAACGTACGCTAATTGATTCTGTTATGCAGCCACATTACTCGGGCGGAATCATTACTGTGGCGGATGCATTTAGAAACGCTGAAATTGATTTGAGTTTTTTGCACTATATCTATAAGGCATATAGTCCATATTATCCCTATTGGCAGTCCATTGGATTTTTGCTCAAAAAAGCTAAAGGAAAAGAGTATTCGTCAGAATGGAGAAGTAACTTTGATATCGAGTTAAGGGAATTCTACCTAGATCGATCATATCGGGAGAACTGGCTCTTTGACAGGGAATGGCAGGTACATTATCCGCCGGGGGTATTTTAGAATGACTATTGATGAGGTTATTTATCATTCGCTATTGGCGATATATTCAAATGATTTATTAAATGACAAACTCTATTTAAAGGGTGGTCAGGCGCTGCGGATCGTTCATGGGGACAAATCGAGGTTTTCTCGTGATGCGGATTTCTCCACCCCCGAATCAATTGATGATCCAGATATTTTTTTTCAAGCGCTAAAAACATCACTTAAAAATGAATTTAGTGGGCTAGGGTATTTCGTTTTTGATTTTAAATTCTCTGAAAAGCCTAAGATAAAGAAAGCTGGAACGCCAGATTTCTGGGGCGGGTGGGCCATTGAATTTAAATTGATAGAGAATTCTAAGAACCATCTGGAAGCAGGCCGAATGAGTCAACAGGCGCTGGTGCCAGAAGGAGCAGCTTCGTCCAAAATCCCGATAGAGATTAGCGAATATGAATTCTGTGGTTCAATCGAAAGGTTAACAGTCGGCAATGGTGTTGATATTAGAGCCTATTCAAGGGCTTTAATGATAGTTGAGAAAATTCGATCGCTATGTCAACAGCACCCTGAATATGAACTTGTTGGAGTAAAAAACAGGGCAAGAGACTACTATGATATCGAAAGACTTTTTAATAAGTACATATTGGAGGAAGCGGAGTCTGAATTTTATGAAGAAGCGAGGAAAATACTCCCAAAAGTATTTGAGGCAAAGGGTGTGGATACGGGTTTACTCAAAAAAATATTTGAGGAAGATTTTACTAAAATTCAAGAAGCGGGATGGTCTGCTGTAAAAGGAACCGTAAGTGGAAAAACAGATGAATTTGATTATTATAAGGAAAATTTGAAGAAAATAGTTAATACGATTCTTTCCGGATAAATGCGCCCTATTGAAGCTATTGACCGTCAATCTCTACAATATAGGTGCCGTAGTTAGGAGTTGCGTTTACATGACTCTCTCAGTCGCGACATTTCAGTATAAAAGTATGTTTATTAGATTTATTTTCGGAATCTTTGCCTTTTTCAATTATCTGCAAACTATTGCTCTGACATGCCTTTCTATATTCCCACTATTCATCTATAGATCCAAAAACAGGGTAGGGGAAACGCTGAATCGTCTTCCTAGCTTCTTAGCTGCACTTATTGTTATGTTTTTATTTCCTTTAAGGACATCAGATACAATTGACTGTGAGCCAAACTCCTTTTTGAGGTCGATCTGCTTTAGTCCGTGATCATTCATAAAAGACTGTAAGATCTGGGCCGGAGCGATGTCCTTTGTCGGGTACTTCGTCTTTTCATACTCTTCAATCAGGATTGCCGTTTGCTTAGTGATTTTCGACAAAAGAGTCTTTGCGGACTGTGAATTAAGTTCGCTCTTAAGCTCAAAGCAGTCCTTGAGGAAATCCAGGCTCTTTTTCTGGGTTTTCTCTGTAACTTCAAGAACAGGCATATCAAGCTTAAGCTCCATTACCCGTGCAATTTCGCTGGTTCTGAATGTCTTTTTAAGTGTTTTGGCCATTTTTACGACACCTTGATCTTGGATTTTTTGGTAGTAAGTCCGAGTCTTTCAATATAATTCAATACTCTATCAATAGTAAATCTCTCAAGATCCAGAGCTCTCATTCTGGAAAGATCCGACTTATCAATTTTTGATTTTTCTATGAACTCCGCAGAGCTCATTTTATTAGTTGCTCTTAATAATTCCGAGACAAGCTTTAGCTTTAAGAGGTCCTTTTCACTTATGATCTCTTTCGAGTCTCTTAATTCATCGATATCAATATTATAGGGATTCATACATTACTCCAGCGACTCCTGCTGTAAATATAGAATAGCAGAAGTTGGCAAATTCACCAACTTTTGTTTTGATCATCCAGCTATAAATTTGGCGGGCTCAACAGCTTTTGGATGTTATTTTTTAATCTCATTTTGGTACATTTTGATTTTTGTGATGATATATAATATATTGATATCACTAGTATTCTACATTATATATAATATATATTGTAAAATGTCGATGAGGTAGATATAATGTATATAGGAGGCATGAAATGAGGAAGCAGAAGATGCTAAGACCCCAGGACATTGTATTGGCAGTAAAGCTCGCCGTGGCTAAAGAAAAAGGTATGCAGCCCATGGAGCTTGCGCGTGAATTAGTTATCTCTCAGGCTGAGGTTTATAACTCACTTGAGCGGCTACGAGAATCAAAGCTTATCGACTCTGAGAATAGGCCTATATTAAGGAGCCTTCGAAACCTTATTGTCCACGGGCTTCCGTTTATATACCCCGCCGAATTGGGTCCCGTCGAGAGGGGAATCCTCGTAGCCCATTCCGGACCGATATTAAATAAAGAGTTCAAGCCTTCAGGCATGGATAAGGTGGTATGGAGTGACCCTGAGGGAAAAGACTCAGGGCAATCAATTAAGCCATTATTTAAGTCCATTCCTCAAGCCTCGAAGAGGGATAAAAAGCTCTATGAGGTATTGTCTTTAATTGAGGCCCTAAGGGTAGGGCGAGTTAGGGAGAGAAAGTCCGCTGAAAGGCATTTACAGGAAGCATTAGCTTAAACATGTCTTATCCAAACGAAGAGGACTTTAATTTACTAGTCGATATGCTGCCCGAAAAAATGCTGGAGCAAATCGTATTTGTGGGTGGAGCAATTGTCGGACTATTTTTAGATGAAGTGGGGCAATCCAAGATGCGCCCCACATTAGATACAGATTTTCTAGTTAATGTTAGGAGCCTTAGTGACTACTACAAGTTTGCGGACAAAATTAAAGAGCTGGGGTTTAAGCCCTCCCAAGAAGCGGGGGACCCCCCGTATCGTTACCGAAAAGATGTGGGGGGAAGAGAATTGTTAATAGATGTTATGGTGCCAGAAGAAAAGATTCTGGGGTTCACAAACGCTTGGTATAAGCCGGGCATGAGGGCTGCCATTGAATATAGGCTTTCTAGTGGAAAGACCATAAAGGTATTTGATCCCGTATTTCTGCTCGCAACGAAAATTGAAGCTTTTAAGGGTAGGGGAATCGGTTCACCTATAGATAGTGATGATCTCGAAGATATAGTGGCAATCATTGAGAGTGGAGAGGGGATTGTTGAAAAGATTAAATCCTCTGAAGCTGGTTTAAAGAAATATGTTGTTGGCGAGCTAAAAGCGATGGTGGAAAACACAGAAATCGCTCAGGCGATGGAGGGGCAGGCGATGAATAGCGAAAAGGCATTTGAAAATATGAGGATAATTTTGCAAAAGTGAGAATATGAAAGAATTCAGTCTAAAAAAAGTATTGGAATACATTGATATTCGTAAAAAATATTTAAAGTCACGAGTAAAAACACAACGAGAAGGGCTTCGTAAGAATTATGAACGCACAGATCGTAACATAAAAAAGAAAATTAAAGATGGGTAGCTATACAGCAAAGCAAATTGAAGAGATAAGCCAAGAGTTCGAAAGCATTCCATCTATGAAAAGTGAACTGTTGAACTGGAATAAAATATTCGTAAGCGACAACTCAGAAAAATATCTGTATCAGGGTTATTTTAGACGACTCAATTTAATGAGCCATAGTATAAAGAAAATATTTCAAATATGCCCACTAGACACAGAAGATTTAAATGAAGACCAGAGAAGTGATACGACTGTTTTTTTACAGGCATTCATAATAAATCTATATGGCGCAATGGATAATTTGGCTCACGTAATTAATTTTGAGAAAAAACTTAATCTTCCAAACCATAAAGTAGGATTAACAAAGAAATATGTGGATTTACGAGGAAGTCTTAGTTCAGAGTTTGTGAAAAATTTGAAAGTTCTTGAGCAATCAGATTGGTTTTCCTACTTGATCGAATATCGAGATACTTTGGCACACAGAATACCATTGTACATTCCGCCGTATTTAGTGCCAAAAAGTGATGTGACTAGATTTATGGAATTAAGACAACGACTTGACGAGCTACAGGGGGACGATGATTCTCCGGAAATTCTTCGAATAGAAAGACAGCTGATGGACATTGGAAATTTCGTACCAGTAATATCCCATGATGTTAAAGAAACTAGATTTAATGTATATTTTCATGTGCAATTAATTTCTGATTTAAGAACGATTTTGAAAATATCTGAATGGGTGAGAGAGGAGATTGCTAACGCGTGAGCTTTTTTGTGCTATTCAACCGCCATAGTGGCCCTAATTCTGTTTGCAAGTTTTTCTTTCAGGTGATCAGTGTTAGTCCATATTATTAAATTTAGATGCTGAACATCGAAATGAATATTCTTTTTATGTTCTCTATTAACAGTGTGGATTACTTGCTTGCCCTGGCCTTTGGCAAACCCGGCTTCAAAATAAACGCCGTTCTTATGGTAGCTTAGGTCAGCAATAACAAATTTAGCTTCATTGATTTCTGCTATAATATGGTCCATAATGCCATCATTATGTTCTTTCTCATCAATAACAACCAACTCAATATCAAACGATTTTAAAACCTCTCTGATTGCATTGCGGACATCATTATTTACTGGTTTCCCATCTGGGTCCGTGAATGCTATTGCAAGAAAACATTTGTTATAGATGTTCTGAAAAAAGTTCTGCATAAGAGTAAGTGCTTTAGGTGTTAGCCTTAAATAGGGAAAGCGCATAAATTCAAATACAATATCATCTGGGTCACGATTAAGATGAAAATGATGAGAACCTTCTGATTCAATGGAAATCAGCCCATCATTTTCTAGCTCTCTATACCAAGTAATGATTTCACTAGAATCATGAATATCGATCTCTGCAAGATCTTGGCGGGAAAGTAAGAATTCTTTAAAGGGATTCCCGTTTTTCTTTGTTTTTTCAAAAATTAATTTTAAGAGAAAATTTCTTTTCTTTCCGTGATCAATAAGTTTATAGGCAATATTCTCAATATCTCGCTGAACAGTATTGTCAGGAAGTGATATATCTAAATTGTTTTTGGCACTATGCCAAAATATAATATTCCCTCTCTTCCTCTCCTTTAGTATTTCGGCATAACAGTTCAATCTTCCAGTCTTGCCATTTGGAAAATCCTCTTTTAACTTTTCATGGCTTATTGTTCCAGATATCAAATATTCATAATGCGGACTGCTTTTTGAATTATAAGAAAAAACATCACGATTACCTCCGCTGGTGGGAACAGCATTCATTTCCTCGTTTGTGAATAGGCAATAAATTTTCTCCAAATGGGTTTCTCCTGGACACTATTATTTTACATAAACTATCTACAAATAATTGAGAATTTTCTTGAAATTGGCACTTTTTCAATTTTTTCGTAACATAAGATAGCTTATGTAAAATTAAGATTGCCCGGTGCTTTTTTGATGAATCTCAATAGAACTGTC
>DCMZ01000003.1:0-274654 GCA_002321895.1 Bdellovibrionaceae bacterium UBA1609
AGACCAAGATCAAGGCGAAGACCAGGATCAAGGCGAAGACCAGGATCAAGGTGAAGACGAGCAGTAATACTCCTCCCCTACCTATCAATAAATTGACTTTAAAAGACCAAAGCCTAAATCGCTTTGGTCTTTTTTTATGTCCGCCTCATCCCAATATGAAGTTTTAGATTAGATTTTATCTAACTGTAACGCACATATATAACTATTTTTTTTATCTATAATTATCTGAGATTATTATAAGTGAAAGGAGACGTTATTTATGAAAACAACAAATACAGCTAAAAAACAAAGTTCCACCGGAGTTCGCGAGGAGACCTTTAATGTATCTGATTTAAACTCTCGTGTAATGAACGCATCTAGAGAAAAAACAGCCGATAGGCTGAACGACCTTTTGGCCAACGAGTTCTCCCTTTTCACCAAAACACTTAATTATCATTGGAATGTAAAGGGACCCAGATTCCACAGTATTCACGAATTCCTAGATGAACAGTACCATGATCTACTCAAAGTGGTAGATGCTGTGGCGGAACGTGTGAGAGAAATCGGTGGGCAACCTATGGGAACTCTCGCTGAGCTAGAGAAGCACAGCTCGCATTCAGAGCGACCGAAAAAGGTACCTGATGCCACCACTATGCTTCAAGATCTCACGTCAGATCACGAATCGATCTGTATGCAGATCCAGTCACAACTAAAAGAGTTAGATGGCGAAAGCGATCCCGGCACAGAAGATTTTCTTGGATCTCTCATAAAGAAACATGAGGAAATGTGTTGGATGCTCAGATCTCACTTACAATAAATTTAAATTTGTACAAACACTATCGAATGAATGAAATAGACCTTAAGGAGGAAAAGTATGAAACAAGAGTACAAAGAAATACCAACAGCTAAAGAGTTAACCGAAATGAACGCTCGAATTGAAACGTTGAAAGAAAAGGCCAATCAAAGCCGAGAAGATGCCAAAGATGGTTTTGATACTCAAGTCAGAGCCGTTGAAGATCAGTATAAACTCCTCTTAGCCAAGATGGATAAAGTTTCCCGACAAGCGGATGCTGTCACTGACGACATCAAAGATGGAGTGTCACAAGCATGGATGAGTTTAAAATCCTCATTTGAAGATGCCTCAAAACGTATGCACTGATTTTAGAAGGGACTCTATTAGAGTCCCTATCTTTTTATGTAATTAATGAAAGCTAGAAAACCAAGAAACACAGCTATGACATAGCCAACCACGGCTATCGCAGGAACACTGTCTAAACTACTATTTCCACTCCAAGCCACAATCAGCGAGCTACTTAAAATTAAACCGGTAATAATTAGTCCTAAAAAAATCAAACTGGAAGACTGGTACAAGGTGTACCTAATTTCAGGTAATTCTTCGATTTGAATTTTAGTTTTGTAATCCGGACTGTTCCATTTGCGGATCATCTGCTTAATACTGCGAGGCAAAGTTTGTAGAAGAGATTGGGAATCTCGGAGGATCAAACCTAATTCTTTGGCCATTTTGGTGGATTCGTATTTGTGCTGAGCAATTTCTTTTATGAAGTCCAGTGAGTATTTTAAAACATCAAAATCCGGCCGAATCATTTTTCCTAGTGATTCGATATTTATAATGGATTTAAAAAACATGACCAATTCACTTGGCAACACTAAATTATTTTCAGCTGCCACAGAGGTGGACTCCAACAACAGTTTCCCCGTATTCACTTCCCCAATATTTAAACCATAGTAAGGAGCAATTAAATCTCGCACCTGACGAGAAACAGCATCCACGTCCACATGTTCATTGTACGGAGCTAAATCCACATATTCGTAGGCCAGCCGATCATAGTCTTCAGTCGCCAAAGCAATGAGCATACTTGTAATTGCAGATTGAGTTTTGGGATTAAGACGACCCACCACTCCGAAGTCAATCAAACCTAAACGTCCATCATCCAAAACAAACAGATTACCTGGATGCATATCTCCGTGAAAAAAGCCGTCCTTAAAAACCATTTGATAGTAACACTGAATTCCGGTCTTAATCAGCTCTTCGGTATCTAAACCTTCTTGTTGTAAAGCTTGCGGAGAAGAAAAGGGAAGACCTTTTAGTTTCTCCATAACTAGCACTTTTTCCCCTGTGAACTCGTGATAGACTTTCGGAATCTTAATTTTTTCGTTCTTCTTAAAGTTTTCTTGAAACTTCCTCATGTTATTTGCTTCAACCACAAAGTTGGTTTCTAAACTGAGTGTTTTAAAGAACTCATCTACAATTCCACGGGGGTTGTAGATTCGTGTTTCAGGAACATAGGCATCCAGCAGTTCAGCCAACGTGTAAATGACATTAAGGTCCTTATAAATCACATCCACTATACCAGGCCGTTGGACTTTAACCACCACAGGTTCACCTGTTCTAAGTACCGCCTGATAGACCTGTGCTATACTTGCAGCCCCAATGGGCTGGGGGTCAAAGCTCTGAAAAATAGTCTCCATCGGTTTTTCAAAGTGGTTTTCAATTTGCGGCTTCATCTTTTCAAAAGGAAGCGTAGTCACTTGATCATGTAGTTTTTTAAACTCTTCACAGAAATCTGCCGGTAAAAGATCTGGCCGAGTCGCCAACAACTGACCTAGTTTTACGAAAGTGGGCCCTAACTCTTCAAAACTGAGCCTTAGACGCTCCGGTACAGATAGATTCTCCAAATCGTGCCGAGTGAGTTTTTCTATTACAAACCGGCCCAGTCGCGCCCGCTCGGCAAGATTTTCAAATCCATGGCGAGCAAATACCGAAACGATCTCCTTCAAACGGGAGGCGTTTTTTAAGGTACTACCTATTGGATTTATTTTTCTTACGTTTTTTTGCACGAGTCCCCGATGCTGCCTTTTTCTTTTTGGATTTCCCAGTTGTTTTCTTTTTACCTTTTTTAGAATCAGACTTTTTTGATCTTCGTTTCGATTTAGAACGAGACTCTCTACGAGACTCACCTTTCGAATCGTTACGGGATCTTGAAGTCCGCTTCTCTCTATTAGGCTTTTCGGCAGATTTTGACTCTGTTTTTAAAGGTTTAGGGTGATCGCCCCCCAATGAAAAATCAATTTGACCAAGGTCTATATTCACATTGGCAACAAGCACTTCCATCTCGTCCCCAATGGACACCGTGTAACCGGACTTACGACCAACTAGACACATTTGTTCCTGGTCGAATTCCATATATTCATTCGCTAACTCTTCAATTTTTACCAATCCATCCACATTAAATTGGCGAAGCACAACAAACACCCCAAACTTGGTCACTGAAGATACAATGCCTTTGAAGGTTTCTCCTTGATGGCGCTCCATAAAGCGAGCTTTCTTAATAGCATCCACTAACCGTTCGGCTTTCACACTTCTCTGTTCACAGGCACTTAACATGGTCCCGGCAGATTCCAAATCATCCATGTTTGGTGGTCGATAACCTTTGTTTTTAACCACTACACTCTTCAAAGCTCTGTGAATAATTAAGTCCGGATATCTACGTATGGGTGATGTAAAGTGAACATAATCAGAAAAACCCAATCCAAAGTGTCCCACATTGTGAGGTGAATACTTAGCCTGATTCATGGAACGCAAGGCAAGGGTACTTAGTATAACCGCCTCTGGCTTCCCTTGAAATTTTTGAAGAGCTTTAGTGATACGCTTTTGTAGACTTCCGCCCACCTTCATATCCACACCCTTGGTAGCCAAGTAAGCACGCAAAATGGCAATGGCATCCTCGTTAGGCTCTTCATGGATTCGATAGATAGCAGGTACGTTTTTCTCACCCAAAAACTTGGCCATGGCCACGTTAGCCGTTAACATCATCTCTTCGATCAAACGATGAGCAAACAACCTCTCAGATTTAATAATATCAATGGGCTGACCCGTCTCATCCACTTCGATGACAGTTTCCGGAACATCCAATTCTAACGATCCTTCTTTCATCCGCTTGGACAAAAGAACCTTGGCTAGATCACGGGCAGTTTCAATTTCAGCGCGTACATGCTCCAAGCCCTCCACTTCAGTGCCGTCGATGATTTCTTGAGCCTGACCATAGGTCACTCGCGCATGAGAATAGATCACCGCCTCGTACACATCTGTAGAAACTAAATGACCTTGAAAGTCCAATTGCATCTCTGCCGTCAAAGCCAGTCGGTCCACTCTTGGCTTCAAAGAACACATTTCATTACTCAATGCTTCCGGCAACATGGGATTCACAAAACCTGGAAAGTATGTGCTTGTTCCTCGCACATAAGCCTCTTTATCAATATGAGTCCCCGGTTTCACATAGTGACTAACATCAGCAATAGCTACGTAAAGTTTGAACCCCTGCTTGTTGGTTTCTACCAAAATAGCATCGTCGAAGTCCTTAGCCGTCTGTCCATCAATAGTAATGAGTGGTTTATCTCTGAGATCTTTCCTTCCCTTACGATCTTCCTCCGATACTTCCGTCGGTAAAGCTTCTGCCTCGAGAAGGGTTTCCTTAGTAAACTCAGGAGGGATCCCGTGAACGGCCAGGGCACGCATGTTGTCGGTCATTGGATCTGCATGATCCCCCAATATCTGAACTATATTTCCGAAAAATCCACGACGCTCACCGGGATAGGATTTGATTTCAACCTGTACCCAATCTTTATCTTTAACTTTAAAGTCCTTCAAATTGCCAACTTTTAAGTTGGCACCCCAACCATGGGATTCATCATGCAAAAGTCCCTCTTCACCATTTAAGCGATAGAGCTGACCAACAACCAGTTTAATATTGCGTTCGATGATTTTTAAAATTTCCCCACGATACCTGTCCCCTTTGGGTTCAGGTCGAACCACAACTTCGACTCGGTCATTACTCATCACCGAGCCCATGGATTTGCGAGGAATGTAAACGTCTGGGACAGCTGGGTTATCAGGGATAAAAAAACCAAACCCATCTGGATGTCTTTTTACGACCCCCGTTTGTCGAGGATCAAAGACTACACTGCCTTTATTCATAGATGTCCAAATTTAGAAGTAATACGTGTATCCTATTGTTCCCAAGATACCTGAGAGGCTCACCGCCAAATCGCGATCATTGAGCTCAAGCTCTCGGCTGTCAGTACACTGACTTAGCCCAGTATCAGAGCTAGGGCAAGTCCCACTCACAGATTCCACAATGTTTCTATTTACTGGTAAATATCGAATATTTCCTTCAATAGCCATACAGTGAGCCGATCCACCAAAACAAAATTCAGCTCCAATTCCGCCCAGGAAACCCACATTGTTACCGGCAAAATCCACATCTACAGAACCTTCTTTAATGGACCCATTCACAAAACCCCAACCGATTCCTGTCTGAAGGAAAAACTTAAAATAGTTATTCTCTAGAGCGGTAAAACGCGTGATTCCGAATAAAGTAAAGCCACTGATTGAGTAATCGTAGCTTCCCGGCGTTCCGTTTCCATCCGAACCTACTGTAAAATAGGAAGGTCGAAACATCATAGAAACAATGCTGCCATTAAATCGATAAGCCCACGTACCAGAAATTTCAAGCATACTTCCCAATTCAGAAGTACTTGCCGAGTTATCAGATCGAGCCGATTGAATTAAATTGTCATAATCTGTTTGACCACTTGAAGCGAGTGTAAGTTGTCCACCTAAAGACATTTGAGCGAAAGAGACACCCGGTAGCATTAAAATAAATGCTATTGATAACAAAATTTTGTTCATCCTAATCCCCTACAGTTTGTTAGTTAACTTTGATAGTTTCCCGAAGTCCAAAAGATTCTTCAACAATTATAGTAATTTAACGCTGAAAACTATAGTCCTCGACCTAGCCCAAAGACTTGTTTGTTTTTACAAACTATCTCCGCTATAAATTTTCATCATGAAATGGACAGACAAAGCTCAAGCTCTCCTTACTCCACCAGTGGATACCCTTTCAGGACTCATTCCCTCTGCGAAACCTAATTCTGAGCAGCTAAAAAGAACTAAAATCATCGCGCATCGTGGAGATCACAAAAAATTCATTGAAAATACGATGGAAGCCTTTCTTTCTTGCTATCATATGGGCCTTGATGGAATAGAGTTTGATATACAATGGACAAAGGATCTTGTCCCGGTCATACATCACGACCGCACTACAGGGCGAATTTTTACTGATCGCCCTGACCATATGATTTGCGAAACACCTCTCGATGATTTACGCCAGACTTTTCCTGAAATCCCCACCCTTGACGAAGTAGTGCAAAAATTGGGAAAGAAGCTCCATTTGATGATCGAGATTAAACCCCAACCGCGTTTTAATAGTAATGAAATTCATCAATGCCAGTTACGACTGGAAGAGATCCTAAAACCGCTAAAAGCGGGCCAAGATTTTCACTTTCTATTTTTTAATTTACAGAGACAGGAGTTTTTGGCCAAAGGCTTTTTAAAAGCCAGCTTTCTGATTGCGGAGATCAATCTTGGGTGGCAAGCCGAGACAGCCATGAAGATGGAGATGGCGGGACTTTGTGGACATTATGCTTTGATGGTGGCTAGTACCAGGCAGTTTTTAAAAGAACATAAGATGCTCACCGGAGTGGGATACCCGGCCAACAAAAACACCTACTTTCGAGAATGCTTGCGAGGTACGGATTTTGTCTTCACTAATGATCCCGAAAAACTGGTTAAAGCTAAAATATCTTTGAAAACCCCACCCTCGACTGAATAAATTTCCCCACATGGCTGAAACCAACAAAGAACACTTTTCATACAATGTAACCTATTGAAATCTATTACTCTTTCCCATACCTGACACTTCCATTCTAAAACCCTAGTATTGACCTTTGCCTTTAAAATATGCATAACTGAGTAGCTTGTTAAATCTCGTTCCTAGGGGGAACCATGAACAAAAAGTATGATCGCGTACCGGAGCTCAGCCTCAATACCTATATCAATGGTAATGAATCGGAGCGAAAAGAGTTTTGTGAGCAACTCTGGGATGGCTTCCAATATTTCGGCTTTATCATTTTGAAAGACCACCCTATCCCAGAAAGCCTTCTCAACAAGGCCTACAAAATGAGTCAGGACTTTTTCAACCTTCCCGAGTCCACTAAGAAAAACTATGCCGGCGTAGGTGGTGGCCAACGTGGGTACACTCCCTTCGGAACAGAAAATGCCAAAGGCAATGCCCATCCTGATCTTAAAGAATTTTGGCACATCGGACGCGATTTAAAAGAATCCAACGAAAACTACTCCCGTATTCCGCAAAATTTATGGCCTGAAGAAGTCACAGAATTTAAATCCACTTTTCAGCAACTTTTTAAAGCTCTTGATGATACCGGAAACATTATGCTGGAAGCTCTCACTCCCAGCTTAGATGTTCCCAAAGATTACTTTGAAACTCTCACCCGAGATGGCGACACAAAACTTCGTTTATTGCACTACCCACCTATTCCGGACGACGCTGATCCCAATTGTGTACGAGCCGCCGCTCATGAAGATATTAATCTCATTACTGTTCTTGTGGCTGCCACCCAAACAGGCCTTGAGCTTTTAGATCGGGATGGAAAATGGCTTCCCGTAGAAACCCAGGCCAACAATTTGATTGTTGATGCCGGAGATATGTTAGCCCGAATCACCAATGATATTGTTCCCGCCACCACTCACAGAGTTGTTAATCCGGTGGGAGAAAATGTGAGTCGTTACTCCATGCCATTCTTTATTCATCCACACCCTGACTCTGTATTAAAATGCATTCCTTCGTGCATTGGCGATGGGGCTAAATATGATGACATTACGGCTCATGAGGCCTTGATGGAAAGATTGCGCGAAATCGGTCTTGCCTAATTTTTTCACTCCCCCTAGGCTCTATATTAGGGGGAAAAATGAAATTATTTGTTGTAATGGGCCTATGTGCCTTTTTTTTCGGTTGTGGTCCAAGCAAAGAACGTATTAGCAATAAAACTGTTCAGAAAACTAAAGGAAAGAACCCCGTTCAATCTTGCCCTGGAGTTTGTAAACCTGATTCCGGACAAACGATTATTGTTCATTTAAAATCCAAAGTTACTAAAGACAAACGGATCATCTACAAATTCTTTTCTTCCGAGCCAACACTCCTAGATAGTGAAACCAATCTCTATTATGTTTTGGAGTTATACCCACTCAGCTATACACAATGGTCTCGAAAAAACGGTCCTTGCAGAAAGCGCCCCTGTCGAAAGCAAGACCGATATATATTTATGTACACCCTTGCTGAGAAAACCGGACCGGATGAGTTCACTTGGAAAAGCACTCAACAGTGGATTGGCACAATGCAACCCACCGGCCCCACTCATCACCTCAACGATCTCGGATCGCTTACCATCACTAGTTATTCTCAAAGCGAAATCGTCGCTTCATTTTCCACCAATGATAGCTTTGTCGATCGAGACACCTTACCCGTCACTAGCATGGAGCTTAGGTATCGATGGCACCAAAATGTCCCGCAAAGTATTCATGAGTACCTTCGGTAGGGATAATGACTTAAAGCATTTCTACATCTCTTTGAAATCATAATAGATTTCAAAGAGTAGAAAAAAATCATTCTTAAAATCGAGTTTACATTCGACACCAACAAGAAAGAGCTATCCAATAGGAGCACCCTATTCCTAAGGAGGCTCTCATTAAATATCAAATACGAAAATATCACTTTTGCCTGGCGATCCCCCTATTTTTAGCTAGCTCGTCTTGGGCCATGAAACCGGCCCCCTTCAAAAAGTACAAACTAGAACACTTGGGGACGTCTTATGCTCCCACGGAACAATCTCCAAACTGCAATAGGTTCGGATTGAACTCCACACCCAAAAAAGTGTATGAAATCATCAATACCGGTAAAGAAATTTGGAAAGTCGTCAAAGACAACAAACCCAAAGTGAACCTACACATTAACGCGGCCAATGCCTTACCGAAGAACATCGATCACTGGTCTTCCATGGAATGTTGGATGCCTACGGCATTTCAAAAATTCAGAATCACTTATGACAATATATTTAATATAGAAGTGCTCAAGCTGGAGTTTAAAGTTCAATACACCTACGGTGGTCAATGGCAAGGCCAAGGCCATTACCTTAAAAACGTCACTGTTATTCCTACCAAAGTAGAAGTGGCCTGGGCCCACGAACTCAATGTCTCAGTTCATATCGACAACATTGTGAATTTAAACTCTGTGGAGTTTCCTATAGCTGGTATGGAGGTGAATTTATTTTGGGACTTCGAGAACCCCGTGAATCATGTTCAAGAATCAGAGTCCTACTTTATTAATGGCCAAGGTCATTTTATGGAGCTCAATCAGTGGACTGTGCCCCAATAATTCAATGCTACAGCGACTTCTAACTTTGAAGTCGCTGAAGAGCCTCTCTCAAGCCGGTGATTTTAGATGTAAAAGTCACCAATTGCTTTTTACCATCTTCCACTACGTCTTCCGGCGCATTCTTCAAAAAGTTTGGGTTAGAAAGCCGCTTACTTAACGAAGCCTGTTCTTTTTCTACCTTTTCAATATTCTTCTGTAGACGCTTCACTTCTTCCTCAATATTCACAATACCCTCTAGCGGTACAATAACATCCACGGAAACATCTCCCTGCCGCACAGGTGCAACAGCACACTTAGAAAGTGATTCCGCCTCATCAATGACTAAATCTCCCACTCCAGCCAAAGCCATAATGGCAGATTTGTTCTCACCCAGAATTTTCTGTCCACGATCTTCTTTCGGAGTCATAATGACTTTTAACTTCTCTGAAGGTTTAATCCGATTTTCACCTCTGATGTTACGCACAGCCGTGATAACTGCACGTACTAAATCAAGATCGAAAGCCACTTCGTCAGATCCTAACTCAAGTAACTCTTTGTCATTCCTAGGTGTCGGGTACTTATCAATAACCACCGCTTCGCCTTTGATAGGAAGCTTTTGATATAAAACTTCCGTAATGAAAGGTGTGAACGGATGCATCAGTCGCATAATTCTATTAAGTACTGTTGCCAGCACCCATTGCGTTGCCTTTTTCTCTGAGGCATCATCTCCGTACAGAACCGGCTTTGAAAACTCTAAGTACCAATCACAAAACTCATGCCAGGCAAATCCATAAATAGATTGAGCCGCTTCAGAAAACTTATATTGCTTCAGTGCCTGATCCACTTCTTCTTCACAGAGCTCCAACTTTTTAATAATCCACTGATCGGCGTAGGTCATATCCGATTTACTCGGCTGATCTCCATCCTTAGGCACTTCAAAATCATTTAAATTTTGTAAAGCAAATCGGACGGCATTCCAAAGCTTGTTCATAAAGTTTCTCTGGCCTTCCAGTCGCTGCATGGAAAACTTTATGTCTCGCCCTGCACCAATTTGGGAGATAAGAGTAAATCTCAATGCATCAGCACCCCACTCTTCAATAAGTTCCACGGGATCCATAGCATTACCCAGAGACTTAGACAGCTTACGTCCCTGGCTATCCCTAACAAGTCCATGAATATAGACGGTTCTGAAAGGGACATCTTCCATGAACTCAAGACCCATCATCATCATGCGGGCCACCCAGAAAAAGATGATATCCTGGCCCGTCACCAATACGTTTGTGGGATAAAAAGTTTTAAGCGCTTCTGTCTCTTCTGGCCAACCGAGAGTTGAAAATGGCCAAAGTGCAGACGAGAACCATGTATCTAAAACATCTTCCTCTTGTACCACTTTGCTGGACCCACATCCTGAACAGGCTGTAGCATCCTCAACTGAAACAGTCACATGACCACAATCATCACAGGTCCATGCTGGAATTCTATGACCCCACCAAAGCTGCCGGGAAACACACCAGTCCTGAATGTTATTCATCCAATGCAGATAAGTTTTGGTCCACTTTTCAGGTTCAAAAACAGTGGTTCCACTTTCTACCACTCGCTTTGCAGGAATAGCTAAATCTTTAGTGCTTACAAACCATTGATCGGAAAGGAATGGTTCGACCACACATCCTGAACGAGAACAATGCCCAACGCTCAATTCGTGAGGTTCAATTTTTACCAGTAGTCCTAAGTCTTCCAGATCTTCAACAACCTTTTTTCTAGCTTGAGCGGAAGTTAATCCTTGGTATTTTTCCGGAACGTTTTCATTTAACGTACCATCTGCATTCAGAATATTAATAAACTCTAAATCATGTCGCTTACCGATTTCATAGTCATTAAAGTCATGAGCGGGAGTGATTTTAACGACTCCAGAACCAAACTCTTTATCGACATACTCATCGGCAATCACTTTAATCTTGCGACCCGTTAGAGGTAGCTCAATCTCTTTGCCCACTAAATCTTTATAACGATCATCATCTGGGTGAACACATACGGCGGTGTCTCCCAGCATAGTTTCAGGTCGAGTGGTCGCTACAACAGCCCCGTCCTCAGTCCCAGAAATGGGATAACGTATATGCCAAAGCGATCCTTTGGTTTGTTTGTGATCCACTTCCAGGTCGGACAAGGCCGACTGCAATGCGGGAGACCAATTGATTAAACGGTTTCCTTTGTAGAGGTAACCCTTTTCATAAAGAGAAACAAAGACCTTTCTAACAGCCTTTGATACTCCGGAATCTAAGGTAAACACCTGGCGATCCCAATCACAGGAATCGCCCAATCGAGTCATTTGCTCAACAATCCGATTGCCATAGGTGTTTTTCCATTCCCAAACTTTTTCAACAAAAGCCTCTCTCCCCAATTCTTGGCGAGTGATGCCTTCTTCTTTTTTTAGGGATTTTTCCACCACACTTTGGGTGGCAATTCCCGCATGATCCGTACCAGGTAACCAACAAGTATTGAAACCGCTCATTCGCTTCCATCTAACAAGTACATCCTGAATGGTATGATCCAATGCGTGGCCCATATGCAACTGACCCGTCACATTAGGTGGCGGTAAAATGACACAAAAAGGAGGTTTAGTTGAGACATCCTGGGATTTAAAATACCCTTGTTCCACCCACCAACTATAAGTGGATTGTTCAACTTCTTGGGGACTATAGCGATCAGATAATTCGTTACTCATTAGGTCTTCCTTTAAACCTCCGTACATTATCTCATTTGCTCATGTCAGACAACCGCCTACAGGACCTGAATGGGGCCCCGTAATACGCGATACTTATCAATTAAAGGTAATTATTACAGTAACTTATAGAAACCCCCTTAGAAAGAGATCTCTTCCCCTTCAAGGAACCTCTCTACCGCTGGCCATCCCCCCTCAACCACATAGAGGTTTGCAAAAGCCGTCGAGTCTAACTTGTGAAAGCCCTTGTTGGAAACCCGCTCTTTATCGGCAATCAGCACAACGGGATGAGCACCATCAATCATCTTCTCTTCTAAATGATTTTGAAGGCCATCCAAGGAACAACTGGTACAAATAGATTTGTAGGGCATTAAACTTTCACTCCAGTCCATTTCTGGAGTCAGATTCACCAACAAAAACCCCACTTGGTTGTTGGCCAAATTCTGCAGCTGGAAGGGATTTATAAACGCCACACCCTTACGAGAATTAAACAGACTCACTGGGATTCCCATCTTTAATCACCAAAGAGGACTGAGGCAGTTTTTTTGAATGCTTCATTACTAGTAAAAAGCCAATAAAAACCAAAGCCGCGCCCGCCAGGAACGGAAACTCTTTGGAAATATCTCGATAATAAAGACTACCCAACGCTGGCCCAATAATGCGGCCCATTGCCGCCAAAGATTGGGTGACCCCAAGAACGACACCCTGCTCTTCTGGCTTTGCCATTAAGCTGATACTTCCGGTCATTGTTGGGTTTGAGAGTCCAATACCAATACCTAAAAGTGTAACAAAGACTCCTAAAACGGGAATAGAAGGACTGATAGCCACACCTATCAAAGCGAGGGAATAGATAATTAAAGATACCTTCAATAACTTCCGCTCCCCCCATTTTGGGAGCAGCTTTCTTACAAAGTAACCTTGGGTAAAAACCATCACTAAACCCATATAGGCAAATCCATAGCTGGCCTCGGTTAAACCCCAGCTGAATTTATCATCCACATAGAGAAACATTGAGACTTCCATATGCCCCATGGCAATCATACAAAACAAATAGATCCACATTGGGATACGAATATCGTCCCCAAATAAATAGTTTTTTAAGCTGGATAGCCTCGCCGACAGCCCGGGCCGTCGATTTTGGTCGGCCAGCTTAGGATCTCGACTTTCCTTTAAAACAAAAAATGCAAAAATAAAATTTATTAAACAAATACCACCCGCCACTACGGCTCCAAAACTTTGACCAAAAGGAGGCATATCACCCAACTGCTGACCGATGTCTCCAAAAAACCCACCAATGAAGGGACCAAATACAAATCCCATCCCGATCGCTGCACCAATAAGTCCCATGGATTGCGAACGCTTCTCGGGAGGAGAAATATCCGCCACGTAGGCCATCGCGGCACTAATATTAGCTCCAAATACACCAGCGAAAAATCGAGCCACAAAAAGTCCCAAATAGGAAGTGGCGAATGCAAACCCTACATGAGAAACACTGGCGCCCAACAAACTCATAAGAATGATGGGGCGACGTCCATACTTATCACTCAATTGGCCCCAAAAAGGTGAAAAGCAAAACTGCATGAGTGAGTAAATCGCCATTAAAAGGCCCACCTGCAGCGCATCCGCATGAAACTCGCGAGCCAAGTAGGCATGCAATGGGATCACTACCCCAAAACCAACTAAGTCTATAAAAACAGTTAGAAAAATTATTAACAATGACCGTTTGCGGTTCATACCCACCTAATGTTTTAATGATGTTATGAATAATAAGGTGTGCTGTGCAATCTTACAACTACTCCGACGGCATTCGCTGCTATTCGTTGCTATCTATGTAGTACTTATAGTCTCAGAAGTAGCTCTAGCGCAGATCATTCGATTCCGCCCTGGCCGATTACGGTTTGAAACTCAAGTGAGCCAATATTCAACCACCGACAACTATGATTTCCCAGGTGGAAGTTTTACCTCTTTAGGAGACGGAAAATACTATCAATATTTACGCTCCCACTCCGAGTTTATATACGACTATTCCGATAACTGGTCTTTAACAGCTGGATTAACGGGTTCAATGGCAACCAGTGACGACAAAACTGACGTGAGAAAGAGCACTCGAATTCATCGCATGAACTTTAAAGCTCAATACATAGCCATTCGAAAGGGATTTCAGCTGGTTCCAGAGATCGAAGCTTCCTTTTCACTTTTTGATATTGCTGATGATGTGGACGAGGTTTTAGTTGATGATGATCTCACTCGATTGCAATTTGGCGCGTGGCTACAGAAACGATTTTTCACTTTAAATAACTACATGTATTTAGGGTATCAATACCGGTCTGATGATTTTTCTAGCCTAGGCATTTATAAGATCGGGACATACAAAAGATTAAAAAACTACTACTTGGGTCTCGAGTTGAATGGATTCTCCTCACTGACGGATGATAAGTATGTCGATACGCCCATCAACCGTACGGTGATTACAAGTAGAGTGAACGCGGGAAGCTTGGCTCAATATGCCGTTAACCCAAGCGTGACCAATGCCAGCGTTTGGGCGGGATACAATTTTGCCAGAAACTTTATTTTTAAATTAGGCTATGATCAATCCATCAATGGCGAATCCTATGGGAGCGGCCAAACCATTTGGTTAAAAATGGAGATCCGTTCCATCTGGCAAGGCCCCGGTAGCGCTCCTCCTGCTAACGAACAAAATAATTTGAAAAATGAATTCGTTCCATCAACTGTGAAAGAGGATGAAACCATTCAGGAACTCTTTTTAGGTGAAGAGGTGGAAATGGAATTGGAACGTAAGCGTCGCAAGTCCGACGATGATCAGTTCTAAGCACACATGGCTTAGTCCCATTGAATCTAAATGGGACCCGCCACTTTTAGTTCTCTATTTACGAGTAGCAATAACCTTTAAATTCATTTCTGGCTTACCTTTTTGCCCCACAGAAATTAAAGCCTCTTCTCCAGCTTTAGCCAGAATAATTGGATGAGAAATGATTTTTCGGGAGCCATCTTTTTCAAGGTGACCCACTTTAAACTTCATAAGGATGCCTTTATTACCTTCGATTTCCCCTTCAGTGGCAACCACTTCAAAAAAAGTCCTCTCCTTTTCATTTTCGCTCACCACAGAACCCATTTTACCTTCTTCAACGGCAACACTCATGGTCGAGTCCGACTTCCCCTCAATAGAAAAACTCATCTTAATCTGATAGGTATTATTGGGTGCAGCAAGTACTGAAGCTGAAACCAGCACTGCGATGATAGTCATAAATACTTTCATATAATTCTCCTTGGTAAATTTAAATGATATTTAAACTGCAAGGGTTGGTCATTAAAAATTGGCTCTGCTTGAAGGACGGCCAAATACAGGTCCATTATTTAAAACAAAAAAGGCCACTGTAAACAGTGGCCTTTCTAAAATTCATTTTGAAAAATTTAAGCTTCAGCTGATTGGGTGGACTCGTTGATAAGACGATTAATGCTTGAACGAAGACTCTCTTCATCCATCTCTCCGGTATCTGAAGCTACAGCTTTTGATTCCGTGGATTCGGGAGCTGCTTCTCTGGACTTCTCTTCTACGAACTCCTCACGAATTTGCGGATTAGGCATAACCTCTTGCCCCTGTTCAATCATTGTTAGGTGTGAATTTATGAGAGCACGCATGTTATTTTCAAACTGCATTCGCACTCGCTTTAAATCAGAAATTTCTTGGTAGATTTTCTTCAAAGAGTCCCTTGCATCAGAAACGATTAAGTCCGCTTTTTGCTTAGCATCTCCAATAATCAGCTTCGATTCTCTTTCTGCATCTTTTTGCATCTTCTCGGACATACGAGTTGCCGTAGTGATCGTATGCTTTAACAATTCGTCTCTCTCACGAAATTCATTGATTTGAAGTTCTTTTTCTCTAAGAGCCTCTTTTAAAGAATTTCTTTCTCGAATAAGATTTTCCATTTCGGTGGATACATTTCTTAAAAAATCCATCACCTCATTGGGCTCGAAACCCATCATTTTTCTAGTAAATGATTTATGTGCGATATCTATTGGAGCTATCTTCATGGCTACTCCTTGCATGAATAAGTGTTCATCCCTGAAATTTGACACTTTCATTGAAGTCTCAGGTTACCCTGCTGTCAAATCCATCCTATCTTAACCTGTCTTTTATACCTTAGTACAGATGGCGATTATAAGAATAGAAGCCACCTAGACCTTTGTCTTGATCGACAATCTATTGCTTACCCAGCTCTCGATCACGCATAACCGCTTTTTCAAAACTGATACGCAAAGCCCGTTCGATCTCCAGCTCCCGCATGGAGTTGAGCCCTGCATCCGTGACTCCTTTTTTCGAAACCACCTTCTTCTGCAGTTCCTCAATGGGAGTTTGACTTTGACTGTTGGCCAACTCTGCCGCGCCTAAAAACGTTTGCAGAACCATTTTTCGTGCATCTTCCCTATTGAAGCCATGCTCTTCCAACCATTCCTGCCAATAAATCATCACTTCAAAAACAAATCCGACGCCACTTCCGCAGGCAACCGTAAGAGCTTGAAAATGATCCCCTTCTTCTGCGTAAACCACTTCTCCCAGTGGCTTTAAAAAGTCCTCTAAGCCCTCCGACAAATACTCGGCATCGCGACTGGTGCAATAACCAATGAGTCCTCGACCCAAGTTCACAGGGGTGTTTGGCATGATCCGAATGATTTTTTTGCAATCAAAAATCCATTTTTGCAAAGTACTGATTGAAATCCCTGCTGCTAAACTAATAACAATTTTTTCTTCCGAAAAGGTTTTAGAGATAGGCTCAATGACGTCATACAAATCCTGTGGCTTCACCGCTAGAAAAATCACATCACAGAGATCTGCCACTTCCTCATTGTTCTTTAGAGTTTTGATCCCGTACTTTTCTGTGAGGTAATCTAGCTTACGCTTCGTCTTCGCCGTGGCATAAATCCGCTCCGGCTCCATCCCACCAGCCAAAAGGCCACGAATGATGGCCTGACCCATATTACCTGCGCCAATAAATCCTACTTTTGCTTTTTTAAAGGAATGAAATGTAGACATTCGAGAATAGTAGCTGGATTTCTAAGGATTGAGTACTAATTATCCTCTTGCTGACCCTCGTTAGACGAGTCTCTGGGCCCCATAAGCTCGGACCCCACCCTCACAAAAGTGGCCCCTTCTTCGATCGCCACAGAAAAGTCGGAACTTGTACCCATTGAAAGTTCAATCATTCGCTCTGGACTACGATAGAATGTTCGACACTGAGTCAGGAGAGCGCTCATTAATTTGAAGTATTCACGATTAGCTTCAGCATTGCCCACAAGTGGAGGCATAGCCATAAGACCTACGACAGTAGTGGCCTTTAATTCATTAGCAAATCGAATGACCTCACCGATTTTACCCACAGAAAACCCTGACTTCGACTCTTCTTGAGCAATATTCACTTGTAGCAAAACATTCTGGGTTAAATTTTGCTCAATACATACAGATTCAATTTTTTCTAAGTGTTTAATGGATTCCACACTGTGAATATAATCTACTCGCCCGACAATTTTTTTAATTTTTTTTGACTGAATAGCTCCTATAAAATGCCATTCTATATCATCCGGAAGTTTTTCAGATTTTTCTTCCAGTTCCTGAAGATAATTCTCTCCAAACCGCCTATGCCCTAAAGCATATAGCTCTTTGATTTTATTAATACTCTGAAATTTACTAACCGCGATGAGCTTAATTTCTCCATCGAAGGCAGAACGAGATTTTGAATGATCAATTACACTTAAAACACTTTTAAGATTTTGTTCGAGCGACATCCCAGTTTTTTTCCTTCAACAATTTTTCAACAGCTTCAATGGGCAATCCAACCACATTATAGTAAGAGCCTTCATAGCTCTCTACAAATTTTCCACCTTCACCTTGAATTCCGTAAGCTCCTGCCTTATCCATAGGCTCGCCAGTATCTACATAGGCTTCGATCTCATTTTGAGACAGTTCTTTAAATTGAATGTTTGTGATCTCCACCAAGGATTCCAACTGGTCTTCAGTCCCGTTATATAGGCAAACTCCAGTTAAAACTTGGTGACTGTTCCCAGACATAGATCGCAAAAACTCGATGGCCTCCTGTCGATTTTTTGGCTTTCCCAGCGCCTTATTATTAAAGACGACTAAAGTATCGGCAGTGAGGATAATTTTCCCCTTTAATTCCAATGGGTTACGGGAATTAATATAGGCCTCTGACTTTTGTCGAGCCAAATCCCGTAAAACCCCGTCCCAACTCAGGTTTTCCTTAATTATTTCCGATATTTTTACTGTATCAACCACCACGTTAAAACCGTGCTGTTCAAGAATTAGACGGCGGCGAGGTGACTGAGATGCAAGTATCAATGTGTACATAGCATTGGTTAAACCACAAATGGGGAATGAATGTTAGGAATTGATGGAGATCTTTGGCAACTGATTCTGCTTTTCACAGGTCTCGGCTTAGCGGCATTTAGCGTATACCTTTTCACTCAGAGTGTTGTTGGTTCTGACTCCGATGCCGACCAGCTGGCTTGGGCATCTGGCGATGAACCCGCTAAATCTAAATCCGACTTTATCAACTACTCACGCCCCTTAGTTCATAACTTTGCACTTAAACACACTAAGAAAGTAAAAAGCGAAAGCTATCGAGCAAAGGTTAAGAAAAAGATTTTAAACGCTGGCCTTTCTCGAGAAATTAATGTTGATGAGTTCATAGGCTTGCAAATTCTTTGGGGTGTGCAGATTCCAATTGCGGTGGCTGTATTAGATTTTGCCCTCGGACTAGAAATTGGAACATTTATGATCGTAGGAGGCGCAGCCATCGGAGCTTACTTTCCTCATCTGTATTGTGCTTCCAATAAAAACCAGCGCTACCTGTCTGTGGTTTCAGATCTTCCATTTTATGTTGATCTTCTTGCCCTTTCCTCCAGAGCCGGTTTAGATTTCGTAAATGCGATCCAAAGAATTGTGGACAAATCAGAGCCCAGTGTCCTGAATGATGAGTTAGCCATTGTATTGAAAGATATCAAGCTCGGTAGCTCCAGAGCGGAAGCCTTACGAGCCTTATCCGATCGATTGGATATTCCAGAAGTTACAAGTTTTGTGAGTGTTGTCGTGGATTCCGACGATACCGGAGCTAGTATCTTCGAAGTCCTTCAAGAGCAGTCGGCTCAAATGCGTATGGAGCGCTTCACTCGTGCGGAAAAAGCAGGAGCAAAGGCCTCACAAACCATGCTCATTCCAATGATGATTTTTATACTTCCCGCCGTTTTCATAGTGGTGTTTGCTCCTGCCATCATAGCCATGGTCTCGGGAGGTAACTAGAAATGGCACAGTTAATAAATACATCTAAAGACAATCGAGTCATTGCGGACAACCTTAGTATCGCTGAAACATTCATTGACCGTGGCGTAGGACTTCTGGGCAAAAAGACCATGCAATCAGGCGAAGCCCTATGGATAAAAAACTGTTTTGATGTGCACACATTTTTTATGAGCTTTCCTATAGACGTGGTGTTTTTAGATAAGGAAATGAAGGTCAAAGACGTTCGTAAAAACCTACGCCCGTGGCGAATGGCCTTTAGCCCGGGTTCAAACTCAGTCATAGAGTTTTTTGGTGGCACTGTAAAAGACGAACACTTAACTGTAGGAGATCAGCTTAATGTGGGTGGTTAGAATATTGACCGGCCCTCAAGCCGGAAAAATTTATCCGATCAAAGAAGGCACCAATGTCATTGGCCGCGCCCCTCATTGTGAAGTGAAGGTTCATAGCTCCAGCATTTCCAAGGAGCATGCAAAAATTGATATCTTTAAGGGAAAAATCATAATCTCTGATATGAAATCGAGAAACGGCGTTTATGTCGATGGGATAAAGATTAGCACTAAGAGTCTAAAGGAAAAGCAACGCTTCTCCTTGCACAATATAATTATGGATGTCACTCAGATGACTGTGGCCGCCCAGCCAATAGCGCCTATGGCTTCACCGCAACCACAAAACCATGGCAATGCAGCTCTCAATTTCCAACAACAGCCTATGCACCCACCTGCGGATCAGAACTATATGGGTGTGGCACCTCAAATGTCTAATGGACTTCCCCAAGACCAAGCACAGCAGCAAAATGTACAGGTGAAATTGGGCGCTGAAGGACTTCTTGAGCTGGCTCGAAACTACGTCGATCGAGTGGTCTTGCCTGGCGTGTATGCACTCGCTGAAAAAATGGACTTCAAAACGCTGCTCGCGCTTTTTGTGGGAAGCTTTATCGTCTTTGTTACATTGTTTTCCTCCATCCCACTTATGAGAATTCTAACTGACTCTATTGAACAGGAAAGTATGGAGCGGGCATCCACCATTGCAAAAACGGTTGCTGAAATTAATAAGCAAACGGTAGCTGCCGGTAACCGCTCTGCTCTTACCATCCAATTTGCACGGGGTGAAGTGGGTGTACGAAACGCTTATATTGTAGATGGAATTGATAAAATGAGTATTATGGCTCCGGCCAATCTGGCTGGCCAATACGCTTCGGATGTACCGTTTGCCCCAGAAGTGGTTACTAAGGGGATAAAAAGTGGCGTCAAAAAAGTGAATGACGACACTATAATAGCGGTGGAAGGCATTCCCGTATACAATCCTGGTACGGGAAGTAATCAAAACCAAGCTTATGCCATCATAGTCTATAGCATGGGGCAACTGGCTGTTTCCAACAGTAAGACCATAAGCTTATTGGTGCAGACCCTGTTTATAGCTCTCGTTGTTGGATTTATTCTATTCTTCTTTATGTATCGAGTGATCGTTCATCCAATAAGAGATGTGAATAAACAATTAGATAAAGCTCTCAATGACGGATCCAATAGCGTATCTAGTCCTTACGACTTTCCCGATCTGCAGAGCCTTATTTCTAATATAAATAGCAGTCTCAGTCGAATGGGTGCCTCTGGCAATGATGGTGGAATGCAAATGCCAATAGCTGCCGACCGATCCCGTGAAATGGAAAACTTGATCAATATGATTGGGTTTCCGGCTATAGGCATTAAGCTACCCGACCAAATTATTGAAGCCCTCAATCCAGGATTCGAGGAAAAATCAAACCATGCCGCCAGCGATCTACTTCATGGTGGGCTGGAAAATATAATGGACCAAGCATTAAGACTGAGCATTCAAGATCTTATTGAAAAAGCTCAGGCTAATCCGGATGAGGTTGCAGTCAATCAGTTAGAGATCGGTGGAGAGCCTTATGAACTCTCTGCTCAATCCGTCTACGGACTAGATTCCTTGGCTTACATTATTGTAAGTATTCTTCCGCCACTTGAAGGAGGAGATTACTAAATGAATATGCCCGCTATACAACAATCTACCGCAAACTTATTGCTGGTTATCGAATCCGGACCAGACAAGGGGGCGAAGTTTAAGTTGTTGGGGGCACAGGTTACCATTGGAAGAAGTCGAACATGTGATATTAAACTCAAAGATCCAAAAGTGAGTCGAGTTCATGCCGTCATAGAACTTTCTGCTCAGGGTATCTATATAGTAGAACAATCTTCTTCCAATCGCATGATTGTAAATGGGGTTGCGACAAAACGAGCATTAGTAAAACCGGGCAGTAAAATCAAAATTGCCAACAACACTATGTTTGTCAAAATGGAAGGCATGGACCACAAAGCTATGATGGCTTCAAATCCATCGAGCATGGCTAACCCCTTCCCTAGTCAAGGCTCCGGCGGATCAAGAACCCGTTCGGGAAAACAATCTAATTTACCTCGAATCATTATGGTTTTGCTTTTACTTTTTCTAGGTTTTCTCTTTCTCGGCGACAATACCGGCAAGAAGAAACAAGAAGTAGAGATTTTGACCCAAGAAAAAATTGAAGCTGAACAACTTAAAAACCAACAAGCCAGAGAAGCCTTTGAGGAAAAAGTAAAAACCATCCGCTCTAAAAGCTATCGAGAGGCGCAAGCCTCCTTTAAACAGGGTTTTCGTGACTATAAAAACGCTCTCTACAACAGAGCCAGGGACTCATTCCAGGCATGTCTCTCCTTGGAGCCAAGTCATAAACTTTGTGAACGTTATAAAACTCTCGCCGAGAGAAAGTTTGATGAGCTGGTGCAATACAAGATGGTGCTTGGACGGCAATATAAAGAACAAAACCTATGGTCTAAATGCGTAAAAGAATTTGAAAATGTTCTTTATATGATTCAAGACGAAAACAATAGAACATTCAAAGAGGCTGACAGCAACAAACGCACCTGCGAGGCTTTTTTAGGAGGGAAAATATGATCTATAAGCTGATCGTAACCCTCCATGGAAATCAAATTCATGAGTTGGAATTGGATACATCAAAGGAATATGTGGCTGGGCGAGGAAAGACCTGCGACATCGTCTTAGATGGCGAAAAGGGTATTTCAAGACAACATATTAAGTTCTCGTTTGATAATACCTGGAAAGTACAACTGATCGCTAAATATGGAGCATTGATTTACTCCGGAGAAACCTGTGAAGAAATAGAACTGGACGGAGATGCTGTATTTGCGGCTCCCCCATTTGAATTTAAACTATTTATCGAAGACCCTATGCAAGACCCAGTCGTAGAAGACGAAAGCGATCCGCTCCATGCAGAGAATGCTGATAGTTCTCCATTAGATCCCTTGCAAGCTAATGACAATATTAATGATGACGCCAATGCACTTGTTGTTCAAAGCCCTCCCCCTTCAGACCAAGACGGAGCTTATGATATTAAGCTCGGCGACGAAGATGCCAAAGATAGCCCTTCTAACTTGCCAGCCAATCCTGATGAAACATTTCAAGGGAATATGGAGAGTACAGATCCTGGAATCTCCAAGCTACAATTGTTTTTAGAAGCAAAGTACTCGAATGGTAAGAAGGAAGTTTTCAAACTCGAAGGTAATCTTTGGGTTGCTGGACGGGATCCAGGTTGCGAGATATTTTTAAAAGACGATCACATTAGTCGCCAGCACTTTGAGCTCACACAAACCAATGAAGGCTATTACATCACTGATTTAGGCAGTTCAAATGGCACTTATATTAATAAGAAAAAATTAAAACCACATGTTCCAACGCCATTAGAGAGTGGTGATCGAGTAAAAATTAAGCGTGTACGGATTAAGTTTAATGTCGTTGATGAGAAGTTTGAGCAAGCCGCAAATGATATAGATGAAAAGCAGTTTATGGCTCCCGTTCCTATATCTGGATCTGGTGGAACTCTACATCCTATGGATGGCCCAGGCTCTCACCCTTTTAACAACAATGTTCCCATGATGTATGAGGGTCCAGCTGTTGAACGCATAGAGAACGACTCTTTCAATCTTTTGCAAATCAATACTTGGTCGAAGGCTCATAAAATTCGCGCAACTATTATTTTGGTGGGTGCCATATTTGCCTTTATGATGATGGGCGAAACTCCACAACAAAAAGAAGGCACTCAGGAGAGCACCTCTGTAGAGCCGGGCATAGCCAATCTCACTCAAGCTCAAAAAGAATCATTGGCGATCAACTATAATTTAGCCAATCAACTGAAACGGCAAGGTCGATTTGATCTGTGTATTGCAAAGGTTGAAGAGATTCATGGCCTCATCGAGCCCTATAAGGATTCTAAAAAAATTCTCAGTCAATGTGAAATTGCAAAGCAAATCAAGTTAGAGAGAGAAGCTAAAGAGCGTCTCGAAGCACAAAGAGAGAAAAACCAAAAGAGAGTGAGCCAAGTTGTCGATCACTGCCGTAAATACATCCAATCGTTCCAGACCGTTGAGCAAGTGGATGAATGCTTACTACCCGCCATTGAATTAGACCCAGGGAACCCAGAATATTTCCCACTGCGCGATCAAATTCAACAACGACAAGTAGCCGCTGAAAATGCAGCTCAAGAAGCCGCAAGAAGGCAGCAACAGATTGCCGAAGGGAATGCTATGTTCCGCAAGGCGAAAGCCGTCTATGACCGAAAAGATTTAAAGAGATCGATCACACAATTACAGAAGTACCTAAACAGTGGCTATCCCGACCCCAATGGCAACAAGAGAAAAGCCAGGGGAATGATTGCAAGTGCTCGTGCTGAATTTGATAAGATACTCAGTGTTGAACTCAATCAATGTAAACAATTGGCTGAGAAGAACGAATGGAAACCAGCAGACGAAGCTTGTAATAAAGTCTTAAAACAAGATTCTTCAAATCAACAAGCTAAAGAAGTCAAAAGTAAATTACGAATTCGCCTTTCCAAGAAAATGAAAGAAATCTACGAAAATGCATCCATCGAAGAGAACTTTGGAAATATTGAAGCTGCCAATGAGCTTTGGGAGAAAATTTTAGATGAAGACTTTCAAGGTGGAACAGAATTCTACGATCGTGCAAAACGCAAAAAAAGAAAGTATGGGTTATAGAGATGAAATTAGAAAAGCGGTCCTATGCGGGTAAACTCTTTCGACCCACTCCGGAAATATTCGTCGACCCGAATGGTGAATTGATCATCGTAGCCACGCCCTGGGGTACCCGAACCTCAGCAGAACGTGCCGTAGATGAAATTTCCTCCTTTTATCTTTCAGCAAAAGACGATCAAGATGTCACAAGTCCTTTTGACTTACTTACAAGCCTTTCCCCTATGGAAAACAATTTACGTACTTCCATTCTTTTTGCTAATCAGGCCATCTATCAAGAAGACAATACCAATGAATACGTCTCTGGTTCCGAATTATTTGTTGCCGGTAAAGATGGGGATTTTTTCTTTTGGTCACAAGTAGGGAACCCCAGCCTTTTACTTAAAAGAGTGGGGCGGCCTCTTATCGCTCTCAGCGGAGCCACCGATCTGGGCTTAGACTACTCGAAAGAAGTCTTACTCCCACCCATTCCATCTGAACTCGTGGGGCTGGAACCCACCATAAATGTCCGATATTACAACCTAAAACTGCATCCCGGAGATAGGATCTTCCTCCTCAGTAATAGTAGTTTAGAGCAACCCAGCTTACTCTTAGAAGAGCCTTCCATCGACGAACTCAGTAGAACATTGAGCCGAGTCGACGGGAATCAACCCCACTGGGTGGGCGAAATCTCTTTCTAAGGTAGTAGGCACCTCAAAACCCGTATACACTTTTGACACTCCTATAGGCTTTTCATCGTCCTATATTGTCCTTATTTCCCTGGGCACCTAAAAAGATTTCAAGTCCTCCATCTCTTTCCAACCCCCCATAACTCCTATGGTAATTTGAAAGCATTAAAAACCCCCACCCAACGGAACTTTGCCCATGCGTGTTCTACTAGTTATCTTTACTCTTTTTTCAATCCCCTTGTGGGCCGGACCCTATGACAATGCTCCCGGCTTGATACCCAACGTTCAGGTTCGAAGAGCTGCCACAGATCTTTTCTACAACGGCCGAATAATATCTCCGCTGGAAGCCGAGCAACTTCAAATAGATATTTCCACCATTGATCCCAACCCGAATACGAATCTATGGCATCCTCAAGGAGAGTTCACCTCTCCCATTTATGACATAGTCAATGCTCCCATCGCCATTCAGCCCAACGATACGGTGACTTTTGTTTCCAAGATCTTGAGTGCGTCAGGCTTTAAGCGCGATGTGATAGAAACTGCCGATGGCAAAAAATATCGAGTCCTTTTTAGCCCACGAGTTCACAATATTTTGCTTAGAAAAAAGCTTTTAGAGAAATTGGGATATTTTATACCCCCTGTAAAGTATATGCCTAAGTTAAAAATTCGCTTCCCGCTTCCCTCGCAAGCACAAGAGTTCCTTAAAGAGTTTGGCGATAGCTTTTTAGGAGTTCCTAATCGATGGGCGACGAATATCAAAAAAGTTTCTGTTCCCCCAAAAATTGAAGACGTCGAAGAACAAGTTCGCTTGGGAGTGGATAGAGAGAGAGCCATTGAAAATCTCACCAAACTGGTTTGGGATATTGATCTAGACAGAAGTGAAGACGGCAAAACCATTGAACTACAAGATATGATCATTTTGCCAGAAGCCGACATAATGGACGACCTTTCCTTAGGCTTTTTAGATGCTGAGTTTAATGGAGGTCGACGCATGCTCACCTCGCTGCTACTTCCTTATGCTTTGACCGACGTGGCAGAGAGTGTGAACAAATTGTCTTGCCAACCCGGTCGGATTATCAACGATGGTATTCTTCTCCCCTACACACTAGATCCTAATGGTCAGATTAAACCTTCCATGGACGATGCCAAATGGATCATGCGTAGAATAGCGAAATTAGACAGATCTCAATGGAAGGACGTCGTCGCTGCAGCGAACTATCCAGAGCCTGTCGCTCAAATCATGGTTGAGAAATTGATCTGCCGTCGCAATTGGTTGACTAAGCAGTTTCTGCCCAATGAAACCGATCCCATTAAATATAACTTAGATCAAAATCACGAATCGGGATTTCTTAAAGAAGGCATTCTTACTAGAAACACTAAATCCGTTGAAGGTACAGACGATGCGGAATTTGTGGACTGGTGGGAGGGCTATGGTTCTCGGTTTTCATTTGGACCGGATGAATCACCGCTTTCCCTTTCAGAAGTTTTAGCATTTGGCCGTTCTCGAGTTTACTCTCAAGGACTTTATAACTTAGTCGATACGGCTAACCGTGAAATCGGCCTCAACTCAGAAAAGCGAAACGAAGACGACGCTTTTAGAAATCAACAGAAACTCGCTGAAGAGCAATTCAAAGAGTTTTTAGAAACAGGCGAGTTTAAAAAACCCAAACTTAGCACTTGGACCACTCCTCTTTATAATGCCAATCTCATTGTGACTCGAGACGTGGTTATCGGTAGCTATTTGGGAACGGACAACATGGTCCAGTTGGCCGACACGATTGGAGTCTCTGCTGGCGCCGGGGTATTTGTCGGCGTCAATGGCGGTCCTGATAAAACCATCATTGGTGGAAGTACGCGTGGAAACTACGTGGTTCGCTACACACACCTTAAACCCATTGCGAGCATTAAAGCGGCACTCAAAGAACCCATCTCCAATTTAGCGGTACCTTTATCTATGCGCCAAGCCGCCAATGAGCTGGAAAACCTCATGGGCGAAGGATTAAAAAACGGCATCGATGATCAAGTGGGAACAGCTCTTACTGCCAGTGACGAACACATCCGCCTACAAGAGGCTCAAGAGACCATCGCTCACCTGGGTGGATGTACACCAGAAAACATTTCTGACTATAAAGAGCTTTTGAGACGCAGAGCCCTGGCTCCCTTATTGTCCCAAAAAGACCAACTGGAAAAGCAGATCAGTGAGTCAGAAAACGAAGAAGACCGCGCACTTTTGGAGAGAGATTTAAACCAAGTTCTATCTCAAATTGAAGCCACGCAAAACCGTGAGTTCCCTGATCTCTCCGCAGAAGATTGTCAGGAAAAACTGGCCGGCTTAAATTCAGACTTACCCATCTTAGAGGAAAACCTTCAAGTAAAGCGGGAGCAGATTATTCCCCAAGTGCGAAGAAACAAGGCTTCTAATGTCTTGGACCTGTTTCGTGAAAATTTAGGTGTGGGTGAATCCTTTATTATTTCCCATGGTCTGTCAGGATCATTAGGCCTCAACGGCACCTATACTATGGATGGAAAAAACGCCGCAATGTTGCGGTTAGAAGAATCTATAACGGATCTAAGTCGTCTTCACATTATGAGGAAAGACGAAGACACCATTCAGATCTATAAAAGTGGAGCCCTGTTTGATGCCTTTGGCTTGGTGTTCTCATTCAGATTTATGAGCTATCCTGTCTTCTCATTGGCCCCTCGCTGGTCTAGCTCTATCGATATGTTCGAAGCTCAGAACCAAACTGAATTCTTTGAAATAAAATTAACTGAAGACTTCCAAGATGTGGATGAATTCATTTCTCAGGCGAGTGCACTGTATGCCGTCCTAAAATCCCAAGATACGGACCTATTGTCTGATATCCAACCCCCAGTGACTGTGGGTCATAAATGGAAAGATCGGAAAGTTAACTTTGGACTACTATGGTGGCGCTGGATGAATCAGTCCACTTTTGATCGCCTCAGTATCACTGATGGGAAACAAACTCCTACTAACCAATCCGCCATTGAGGAGAATCCCCGTGTAGAACCGGAATACCCCAAGGCCAATTACTTTAGACGCAGTATTGGAACTCGAAGTGGAAGCAACTATGAAGAGATGGCCTACGATGTCTTCAATGCCATCTTGGCAGAAAACGATGTTAATGACATAGCTATTCAAAACATTGGTGGTGGAAACCCTGGAGATAGCTTTTTAGGGAACTCTTATTTTAAACGATCGACCTTTGAGGGCCGGATCGTAGATAACAGTGATAACAAACAAATTGAAAATCCATTTATCGATGTTTCCTTTCGCTGGAAGGGTTGGAAGTTAGATCGAGATGAAGCCCTTGAACTCATTGAAGAGATCAACGAAAAATATGAGTTTAACTCTCAGACCACTCAAGAGATCTCTAACGGTGTGAATCCAGCCGATAGTATGAGAACCGCTGTTATTAATAACACCGAGTTTTATAATACCGATGCGGTCTATTCCTTTGAGTCTCTGAAACTCTATCGCATCGATGTAAATGTCTACATCTATAGTGATGGAGTGGAGAGTCTACTTGGCATCCCAAATGCCAACAATTCGACCACATTAATTGATAACGATAGAATTAAGAATTGGGTTCTTGCCAATGGGCAATGGCGCCGAGGACAGAGCCAAGATCGACGTAACATGCTCGCTCAGTGGTTTAAAATCTATCGAAAGAGATATAAACGATACTTGGAAAAAGGCCGTTTAAAAGACGCCTCGGAACAGGCCGCCAATCTAGCTCGTTTGGCTGAGCAAACGCTGCCTCTTTCAAAGCTTGTTGAACTTGTGGGTGGTAAAAACAACATCTATGTGCGCTCAACGATCAATGGTTTCAGAGAAGGGGCTGAGGATGCAGAACAGCAACTGTTTTCTAATAGTATCGGTCGCTTTGGCTCACGGCAAAGAAGCGGGCCTATGCAGGCCATCCAACAGACCCTGGGCATGACAGAATCCGAATTTTACTTCTACTGGTTACTGGGGCAATTCTAATGGGAATAACTATGAAACAAATTATTCTATCTCTATTACTCGCGACTTTTACTGGCATGGGCCTGCAAACCCATCCGGAGGACCCGCAGTTAACTTACGAACAATCAGTATTTCTGTTTGAAACAAAAGACCCACTCAGTTTTTCTCAAATGGAGCGACTTAAAAAGATTAACGGTGTGAAGTCATTGAAGCTATTTAGCTCCAGACTCAACTCCCCTTTCTTTAAGAAATTCTACAGAGTCACCACTTCGGTTCATAATGAAAGCATCATTTCTATTGTGGAAAAACTTGTTGATGTTGTGTATATCGAACGCCCCCAACCCGTCACTGCCTTTACTGTGATCCCCGGTGAGTCGGGTTTAACTAATGATCCCTATTCTCGTCACCAATGGGGCCTGAGCCAAACTGGGCAAATCATAATTGAAGATAAAAATCAGTACGAACAATTTCAAATGAAACCACGGTCGACAGATCGCGATGGACAAAGCGTAAAAGACGATATTGGTGCTGAAGTCATCGATCAAAGGAATTTGGACGAACAGTTCCAACGCGATGTCATTGTGGCTGTTTTAGATTCAGGTGTGGACTATCTGCACGAAGATCTTTCAGATAACATATTACGTAACCGCAAGAAAGTCGAAGGATCTGACGAATGGGAGTTCAATGAATGTGATGAGCGAGGACGACCCAGAGGCGGTATTCGCCCTCCAACGGATGACTTAGAGCTTCCCGAAGGAAACGGGTTCCCAGGGGATTGTGTGGGTTGGAACTTTGTCGACGAAAACAAATCTCATAAACCGGAAGACACGACAGGACATGGCACCCACGTTGCGGGTATCATTGCTGCGGTTAAAAATAACAATCTCGGAGTGGCTGGATTTTCCAATCGGATTAAAATTCTTCCAGTTAAAGTATTGAAAGTACAAAACTCAGGGCGTAACCCACGTCGACGTCGAGGTACACAGCAAGAAACTCCAGGCTCCTACATTGATCGTGTGGCGGCTGGAATTGATTACGCCCTCTTGCGTGGAGCAGATGTCATAAATATGAGTTACGGTTGGACCCCAAAATCTAATAACAACGCTCGATCCTTTGAAGAGATCATGCGTATCGTTGCCGAGTCCGACACGGTATTTGTAGCTGGAGCAGGAAATAACAACCATAATGTTCCTATTTTTCCTTGCTCCTACCCAGGAGTGATCTGTGCAGGAAGCATTGACATCGATGGAGAGGTTTCTAAGTTCTCCAACTACGGCAGTCATGTGGATTTTCTAGCCCCGGGCCAGGAGGTCATCAGCCTGTTTGCTAATGGAGTGCCGGAAACTAAATACCCTAGCTCCTTTGACGTCGCTGGACTCGGTCGGAAATCCGGAACCAGCCAATCGGCTCCCTTCATTTCAGGGATTGCAGCAGTGTTAAAAGGATTGAACCCAGATATTAAACCATCGGAGGTTTACGCCCGCCTGGCTGTATCGTCCTATGAGCCTAAGGACCGAGATAAAAACACTATTGGTGGAATCGTTAAATTAGACCAAGCCATTGACGCTACTCCTCAAGTTTATGTTCAGCCTGTTTTAAAAGGTAACAATTTAGTTGAAACTAAAACTGTGGAACAGGCGGCTGAGTTTAAAATTCTGGTCCCTTTTAAAAACTTTTGGTTACCGACAACAGAGCCCACGCTTGTAAAGATTAGTACGGACACTCCGGGCATTGCTATTGCTGAACCAGAAATCTCCTTACCGGCCATGGAAAGTGGAAGCGCTGTGGAAGTGGAGATCATCGGGCAAGCGGAGTCCATGAACTCAGAATCTCATTTGCAGCTTGAGTTCACCATTGGTGAGAATAAGTTCACTCGCGAATATGTTCTCTTTAACGGCGATCAAAATGTTGCTGGATCTGTAGAATGGGACATCGAAGACAGTGAAAACTTCTATCAAGTGATTCAAAACAATCTTCGAACGGGTCGTTCTCCTATAAATACGGCTTACAGTCCAAAGGGACGATTTGCACAGCCCCTTTACTACTTATATGAAACCCCCGCGGATAAAATGATCTATCACTTTTTCCAGCCGTCCACTTCCGGTGGGCCAGCGTTGGAGAAACTCAGAACCGTTGAAATCCCATTTGCCTCTGCCGAGTTTTTTATACAACGGCGAGATTTAAATGGAAACGGTCAGTTGGATTTACTCATAGGTACCATTCGCCGTGAAACTGACGAAAACGGAAACGCCAATGTGGCTCTCCAGTTCTCTTACTATGATCACCAACTGAATGATCTCTACCCCAACAATCATATGGAAGTTATGGATAAGAGCCTTGGTTTACCTAACGCTCAGAATATTAGTATTTTGAGGTTGCAACACTCCATCATAGATAACTTTGCCTCTATCGTATTTGTTGACCAAGGGCCACTTCCCCAGGTGGATCCGGGTGCTATTCCCGATTCGGTGGGTGGAGAAATTCCAGAAGTGGATCATGATCCCGATCCATTTAACCTCAGCATTGCGGGCATAAGAAACCGACTCTACTACTACGAGCCCATCGAGTCTGATGGCCGGGTAAAGCTGCAAAAGCGTAGTTTTATCGACTATCAATTCGATGACAAAGTCAGAGAATTAGCTCGACCTTATTTTCCTGCGGGAACTACAATTAACTTTGATGATGATATTGAGTTAGTCACAGCCATTCATCAAACTCAGGACCAGATTTCGAACAACCAGCTTTCCCTAGTTATCAGCATGAATGAATCCACACCTCGTAACTGCCAAGAGGGAGTTCCATTGTCCTGCGGCCCCTACGACACCTATTTTTCATTGATCGTTGATGGTACCAGTCTTCAAACTCGCCAGTTTGGCAGTGAAGAGTTAAAGCTCTCTGAGTACGGTCGCTATCTCACAGATAGATTTAATCGTGCCATTGATATAGATGGGAATCGAGTTTTGGATCTCAACGGTCAAACTCCCGTCACCCGTATTCTATCAGATCGCGTGGAAACAGAGAGTTCTTCTGCGTTTTATCAACTGTCAGAAGATCGCATGACTTTAAGCAATGTTTTTGTAGATGCCAGTCAGCCGGAGAGGCCGCATCAATCCACTGAAGTTCGGCTGGACGAACAGGAAGAGCGCATTGAGCAGTACTTTGCAAGTTTTGAAAAGGGCAATGATTTTTTCTCACTGGCTCGTTCTAAAAATGACATCTACGTAGTCACGGCAAATTCTGAGAGCAATGAAATTGTTCAGTCCAAAGTGAAAGTCGTGGCCAGTGATTTCTTACCAGGGCATTTATCCGTGGAGACTTTTGTTTCACTTATTGTAGATGTACGTGGCAGTTTAAGCGCCGGTCTCTACAAAAACTCGACGGCCATTTACCAAAACTTATTCCAATCTATTGTGTTGGAAAGTGATGGCGTGCACTTCCCAATTGGTCTGAATCGCGTTTTTGATCCTTCTTGTACAGAACTCAATCCCGTACAAATTGATGCGGGGGCCTCTTATTTCAGTCTTTTCTGCCGACGAGGAGAGACCTACAAAATTGAGCTATTCCCCATGCGGGTTGACTAGTCCACCCAATCCATCGAGAATAAGGGCATGAAAGCTCTTATTATCGGTGGAAATCGATTTTTTGGATTACGACTCGCCAAGCTTCTTGTAGATGAAGGTCACCCTGTGACCCTTCTTAATCGTGGTAATCACGATGATGGCTTAGGCGATAAGGTGGATCGGATCCGATGCGAAAGAAATAACCTCACCGAATTTCGTGAAGCTGTTGAAGAGCTAGAATTTGACGTTGTATTTGATCAAGTCTGTTATGATTATGAACAAGCCAAAAATACCTGCGAGATTTTAAAAGGTAAAACCAATAAACTCGTGTTCACCTCTACGGTGTCCGTATATGGCCTCGGAAATGGGATTTCTGAGACGGACTTCAACCCTTACACCTACCAGTTCGACAAAAAAGTGAGTCGAGACGAAGACTATGGTGAGGCCAAGCGCCAAGCGGAAGTGGCCTATTTTAAGTATGCCGATTTCCCCGTAGTGGCAGCTCGCATGCCCATCGTCATTGGCCAAGATGACTACACGGGTCGCTTTGCTTTCCACATCGAACACATCCTGAATAACGAACCCATATTTTTTAAAAACTTAGATGCAAGATTATCTCTGATTCGTTCCGACTTAGCGGCTGAGCTTTTATTAAGGCTAGCCATTATAGACTTTCAAGGACCAATAAACTTGGCCTGTAGCGATCCTTTGTCCCTTATAGAATATATGAACCTCATCGAGGATCAGCTGGATAAAAAAATGATTTTAAGTGAGGTGGACAAAGAAGAAGTATTGTCGCCTTGGGGGGTGCCAGAGTCTTGGACCGTGGATCTTACAAAGGCACGCTCTTTAAAGCTGCCCTGCCCGGCCATTAAGGACCTCTTTATTGAGGCCTTACCCGATCTTTAAAGATTATTTTTTATCAATGGTAATGGCAAATTTCTTAACTCCGCCGGATTTAACTGCATCGATGATGGATACCACAGTGCCATGTGGGACATTCTTATCCGCAGAAATAATCGCCTGACTATTGGGAGCCTGGGCCGAAAGTTTTTCTGATTCAGACTTAACGCCTTCTGAATCAGTGACCGTTCCGTTCAAACGAATTTCTCCATTGGAAGAAATGGAAATATTTAGCTTAGAAGGTGTGGAGTCCTCGCCAGAGGCCGCCTCTGGCAGATTCACATTAATACTTGGTTTCATAATAAGTGGCGTTGTGACCATAAAGATAATCAGTACAACCAGAATAATATCCACAAAAGGAACAATGTTGATTTCCGCAATCGGGTCATCTTCCTCACCTGAAATCTTTGCTCCCATTTTAAGCCCCACCTTTCATTGATTTGGCATAAGCTAAACAGAGCTCTTTCACACTTTCCAGATTTTGCATAATACGCTTCACTTGTTTTTGATAGGAGTTAAAGGCGATCACCGCCGGAATGGCTACCAGAAGACCTACTGCTGTAGCCACAAGCGCTTTTGAAATTCCAATCATAACGGCAGAGGCATCACCTTGTGACGTTGCAAGCCCACGAAAGGCATCCATAATTCCAAACACTGTTCCCAAAAGACCAATAAATGGTGCGTTTGATCCGACAGTGGCTAAAAAGTTTAGAAACTTCTCTAGCTTTGGTCGCTCAGTGAGAGCATAAGACGAAAATACTTCTTCTAGCCCATCGACGCCTCGATCTTTTACATGTCTCAATCCATAAGAAAGCGCCCGACCCTCTACAGAATCCAAATCTCGACTCACTTTCTCAATTTCGCCTAAATCATTGGTCTGCAATATTTCCTGAACTCGACCTCTCATTTTTAAACTGTGCTCGCTGACAGATTTTAAAGCAAAAAACCTTTCTACGATGAATGCGACACTAAAAACACTAAGTAGGATTAATATGACAAGAGTGACCTCGTGTCCCATTTGAGCAATGACAAAAAACTGGTCCGTAAGCATGATTGGTTCCCTTTCTCGTTCAGGTCCTTTAAGGCAGTAAAGATTATCTCGTCGCACATGAAGGATGGTCAAGGTGACCTATAACAATTCAGTAAGTTAGACCTTTACTGATACTTTAATGGCAGAGACAATTAGGTATGACGCGACAGTTTTTTCAATTCCTACTCAACCTCAGTCTGGGTTTACTCATCTCTGGATGTGGACTGGCTCGACAGGAAAAGCCTTCAGTTATTGTTGTAGCCGTTGATTTTCTAGGTTTTGATCAGACCTCTTGCGACTCTAATATAGGTGGGAATGGTGGATTTTCTCAATTGTGTGAAGGTGCTGTACGGTTCACCCACGCCTACACTCCTTCCACTATGTCTAATGCGTCCATAGCAAGCATTCTTACCGGACTATATCCCACAGAACATAAGGTCTGGCACAACGGCAAAAAATTTCTATCCGGCAACTCTTTCACGGTAGCGGAAGCGGCCATTGAAAAAGGTTATAACACAGCGTTTTTTTCTGGAGGCCCTCCTGTTTATAGCAAATCGGGGATCCATCAAGGATTTGAAGTCTTCAACGATTCCGTCAATGTAGAACTGAATCACTTTTATAGACCCGCAAAGGAAAACTTCCAGCTACTTTTAAACTGGGTGGACTCAGAAGCCTACAAAGAGCCTTTTTTCAGCATGGTCTATTTAGCTGATTTACAATTTCCAGATATAACCACCACAGATGCCTCCAATGAAATTCGTAGCCGTACCCGACAAAGCCAAGTGGCGGAAGTGGATGAATCACTTGGCTTTCTATTTAAAGAGCTGAAAAAACGCAATCGATGGAAATCAACTTATATCGTATTAGTGGGACTGAATGGATCTCCGGACACAATAGCTTCTAAAGAGAATCCAGCCTACTCTCTAAAAACCAAAGACACACTTGTCTCCTTATTTATTAAACCACCACAGAAGCCACGCGACCTACCCATCAATTGGACCATTGATAGCAATGTTTCTTTGGTGGATTTGGGCATTACTCTTTTTGATATCTTGGAAAGCACTCAAAAGAATGGATCGGAAACCTCATTTGAAGTCACCTCACTACTGCCCGTGCTAAATAAACCCACAACCACTTGGAGTGAGGATCGTATTATCGTCACCGAATCCGCTTGGCCACAATGGCGTGGTATCTCGGAGTCCCGGTTTGCCGTTAGAAAAGGGCATTATTTGGTGCTCTATGATCAAGAATTGAAGGTTTACAATACGCTGATAGATCGAAAAGAATCAAACCCTCTGGCCCTAAATGAGCCTCTTTCAAAAGAGCTGGTAAAAGAGATTGAAGGTTTTTTTCAAAAAATTGGAGTGGCGAAATGGAGTCCTCCAGATCAACAGATAATAGATAAGCTCTTCGTAGGACGGCAAATCTTCTCAAAGAAAGTTTATGGTAAGCTCGTCAAAGATGCTTTAAAGCTCTCTAAACAACGCTATTGGGACGACCAGCTGGCCGGATGGATCGCTCGATACTTTATGGTATCCGATCGCTGGAAGGCCATGGGCTCGCTGGGCAAAAAGGTGTACAAGCCTTTATGGATTTATGTAGCTAACAGAAACCTAGGTCGCTCAGCGAAGCCACCTCAAAAGGGCTGTTCTAAATATTTTAGCCCCAACGAACGCAACTTTGTTCGACCAAAACCTTCGGAATGTGATGATTCCTTATTTATTTCTACGCTTCAATGGACCCTTGCTAAAAAACAACAAGACAGAGATCAGTATTTCGAAAAATTCTGGCGCTCCTATAGGCAGCTCCGCCTAGAACAGAGGATCGCAGCCGCCAACTACAAAAACGACTTACGCTGGGATGTTTTCGTTAACCGCCCCACAGCACCCACTTACACGGAACTATACCTCTCTTTGCCACGCAATAAACCCTTTCGGGATCTTCTGGATGCCCGAGTTGCTAAATATATAAAAGACGCTCAAATCTTTTAAGTTTCCTACGATAGGTAATTTTCAAATGAGACGTTCAGAAATTATCTCCAGAACTTAAAGTCTAGAATCGTTTAGATAAAAAAAAGGCCGACGTTATGTCGGCCTCTCTTCAATTCTAAGTGCTTAGCAATTAAGAATTACTGCATAAGTAGGTTCGCGATTTCAGACATGTGCTCTGGAGTCACGTTGTTCTTGTCAGCAGCGATTGCAAGAGCGTCTTCGAAAGCACTTTCGTCACCGTTGATTCGTGCTTCGATAGCAGAAGTAAACTCAGAGTAAGTTTGACCAAGGATTTCCTTAGCGAACTCATCGTAGTCAGCGTTTGTCATTGCATCTTTGTCAGCTTTAGCTAGAGATACAGCAACTTTAGCGATTTCAGCAGATCTGTCCTGAGAAAGACCGAACTCAGAAGTAAGAACTTCAGTCGCCTTTTCAACTTCAAGAGCTTCGATAAGAGCAGCCGCTTTCATTCTGTCGTGGTTGTTCATAGCTGTTTGAGAGAATTGGATACCAGTCCAGTAATCTTCGTAAAGGTTTCCGCCTAATGGAGTTAGGTCATAGAAGAAGTTGTCCGCATAATCAGCTAGATAATAATAGATGTCTTCACCTGGGTTGTAATAACGTACGTCATAAGCATCATAAGTACCGTAGTCGTAGTCATAAACAACAATGTAGTCATCTTGACGAGTGTTCGTCTTAACAAGCTCTACATCGTAACCAAGATCTACATTTAGTCTGTAGACAAAGTCTTTAGCAATCTCAGAGTGTGAGAAGTAAGTACCACCAGTGCTGACGCCACCGCCACCACCGCCGCCGCAGGCAGCCATAGTTAATGCCGTCACAGTTAATGCGAGAGTCGATAAAAGTTTTTTCATGATTTTCCCCTTTTTGGTTTTTTCGTTTCCGTCACTCCCACTCATTACAAAGCATGTGCCAATGTTTTCAGTACCCCTTTGACACCAACTTGTGATGGGTGAACGGCTTGATAGATAATGGATGAATTTGTCAAAAGCATGGCTGCGACTGGATTTAGCGCAAAAAGAATTTTATTCAGTCCGAAAAACCTCGGACACGTATAAAAAGTTTCGTAAATGCAGCGTTCTATAAAATGAGCAAAACGACACCAAAGGTGGTGCTAGATGCAAGGCAACAAAAAAACAGTTGTTCAAATTAAGGATCTGTTCGAGATTATTTTTAAACTTAACTTTGACAGTTAATTAAGCAATTTGTCAGAAGTCAGATACTGGGAAAAAAGACTTACTGTATATCTTAGCAAACTGATCCCTATCGATGGGCTCATTCACTAGTTCACTCAAGCACGTCATGGTCTCTTTACTAAAACCACAAGGGTTGATTCCAGTAAAAGCCTCTGGATCACTATTTATATTGATAGCTACACCATGGTAGGCCGTCCAGCGCTTTACACCGATCCCTAAAGAGGCAATTTTTTTATCGCCCACCCACACTCCAGTAAGGAGGATCTTCTTACCTCTTTCATCATATTGTGTGGATTCCCTGGCTTCCGCTTTAACATCATAATGGTCCAATGCGCGAATAACGGTCTCCTCTAAAAAACGCATGTACTTATGTAGATCCATCTTAGGTATCGGTGGTATCGGATCTTTGAGGTTTACGATGGGGTAGACCACTAGCTGACCAGGCCCATGATAGGTCGCACGCCCTCCCCGACTGATCTCTATGGTCTTTCCTGCCCAACCCATTACATCACTGGGTTGAGTGGACCGACCCAGAGTGACCACCGAGGGATGAGTGCACAAGAAGACCTTGGCTTGCTTAGGGTCTTCTTGCACGACTTTTAAGTGATTTAATTGAGCATCCAATGCGGACTCGTATTCTATAGTTCCTAGATCATGAAAGTCCACAGTCTCAATCCCCCGACTACGCGTTAGCCTGAGGGCGAGAAATTGGTTTATTTATAGTATGAATGGCGTGACCTAAGGTCGCCTCTGCGGCCTCCATCATAGTTTCGCCTAATGTAGGATGTGGGTGAATGGTCAACGCAATGTCTTCCACACAAGCTCCCATCTCAATAGCCAATGCCGCTTCACTAATTAAGTTCGAAGCCTCTGGCCCTACAATGTGTACACCTAAAACTCGATGAGTTTTTGCATCAGCAATCATTTTAACAAAACCGTCTGTTTCACGTAGGGCCACCGCTCGTCCATTAGCACCGAATGGAAATTTACCTACTTTTAGGTCATGATATCCATTGGCCTTACATTCCGCTTCCGTCCAACCTGCACTTGCGATTTCAGGATCCGTAAAGATCACCGCCGGCACGGTACGAGCGTCATACACTCGATTTTGACCAGCAATGACTTCCGCAACCAGTACTCCTTCATGAGAGGCCTTATGAGCCAACATCGGCTGGCCACAAATATCACCAATCGCATAAATGTTAGGAATGTTCGTTTTACGTTGAGCATTTGTTTTAATGAAACCACGTTCATCAATTTTAATACCAACACCGGAAAGATTCATTTCGTCGGAATTGGGTTTTCTACCAACAGTCAGCAACACTTTATCGCATTTGAACGTCTGCTCTTTTCCGGCCACCTTCGCCGTAACGACAATGTCCTTGCCTTGCTTCTTCCAACTTTGAGCAAAGGCTTCAGTGTGCACAGTTACACCAGATTTCTTAAGTTTGCGTTCAACCACTTTTACACAGTCCGGATCGGCAGCTCCAACAAGCAATCCCTTTCCCGCCTCAAGCACAGTGACTTCAGCACCTAACTTTCTCAAATAGCTACTGATTTCAATACCAATGTATCCACCACCAATAGTCACTAAATGTTTTGGCACCTCTTCAAAGTCCAAGGCACCTGTAGAGGTAACGACATCATTCTCATCTGGTGTAAATCCCGGAATTTCAATGGGGCGCGATCCCGTAGCAATCACAAAATGATCCGCTTGAACAGTTTGCTCTCCGTCTTTACCCCGAACAACCAACTCATTGACGGTCTTAAAACGGGCTTCACCATTTAGAATGGTTACTTTATTGCCTTTTAACAGCTGGCCCACTCCACCTGACATTTTATCACAAACCGATTGCTTCCAATTTTTCAGCTTGGACATGTTCACTTTAGGTGCTCCTACCTCAATACCCATCGGATCCGCATCGTGCTGTATCCGGTGTAAAAAGTGTCCAGCACTAATCATTGCCTTTGAAGGAATACATCCTACGTTAAGACAAACTCCGCCTAAAAACTCACGTTCAACAACAGCCGTGTTAAAACCCAGTTGTGCAGCACGAATGGCAGCAACGTATCCTCCAGGACCAGCACCAATAACAACCACATCATATTTATTTGTTGCCATTTCGCGCCTCCTAAATCATGTCCAGCATAAGGTTTGAAGGATGCTGAATGCGTTTAATAAAACCCGAGAGGAAGTTCGCCGCAACCGCACCATCAATGAGTCTATGGTCAGCGGTCATAGAAAAATTCATCACCTTAGCATGTTTAAACTTTCCATCGATATATACAGGCTTATCAATGATCTTATACATACCGAGTATAGCCACCTCTGGATGGTTAATAATAGGTGTTGCATAGGTTCCACCCACACTACCAATGTTAGTAATTGTAATTGTCGCACCTTTCATTTCTTCAGGCTTCAGCTTACCTTCACGAGCACGTCCTGCCAGATCCATAATCTCTTGGGAAATTTGTAAAATTGTTTTTCGATCGGCATCTTTAATAACAGGAACAACAAGACCATTTGGAGTGTCCGCGGCGAATCCGATATTAAAATACTTTTTGTAGACGATCTCTTCATTGGCATCATCAATAGAAGCATTGAACATAGGGAATTCACGACAAGTCGCAATCAATGCTTTCATAACAAATGGCAAGTAAGTGATTTTTATCCCCAAAGAATCTGCCGAAATTTTAGCTTCATTTCGAGTTTTAACCAAATCCGTAACATTTGCTTCATCCATTAATGTAAAATGAGGAATGATCTGCTTGTACATCTGCATGTTATGAGCAATTTTTCTTCGAATCCCACGTAAAGGCTCACGCTCTTCAATAGCGCCAGCAGGTCCTTGATAGGCCGGTTTTGGTATAGAGCCCGGAGCCATTGGAGTGATTGTTGATGGTGTTTGAGAAGTGGCACCATTCGCTGTTGGAGCAAAAGCTCCTTGGCTTTTTGCTTGTAAAACATCGTCACGAGTCACTCTCCCAGATAAGCCTGTTCCTTTAACTACGTTAATATCTACATTAAGGTCTCTGGCCAGTCTTCTAGAGCTTGGACTTGCCAAAACTCTAGAGTCTGCAACGGGTGGGTAAACATCCATTCCACCAGTAGCCCCATTCGCATGCGCCACAGGTGCTGGAGCCGGGGCCTGCGCAGGAGCAGCTGGTGCCGTTGGAGCTGGAGCTGCGGGTTTTGCCGCTTCTTTTTTAGGAGCTGCAGTCGCTCCCTCGGCGTCTAACACAAGCAAAGGAGTTTCAATAGGAACAACATCACCTTCATTTGCCTTCAACTCTTTCACAACACCGGCGTAAGGAGTCGGGACTTCAACAGTCGCCTTGTCTGTCATAATTTCCGCTATAGGCTGATCCGCTTCAACCGTGTCGCCCACGTTTACAAGCCACTTAACCATCTCACCTTCGGTTACACCCTCGCCAATATCAGGTAAATTTACTATTTGTTCAGCCATGCTGCTCCCCTTGTCTTTGCTTTCTTTGTTTCTCAATTACACCTTTAATGAAGTACTCACCCGCTTTGTACGAGCTACGCACCATAGGCCCACTGGCCACATATAAAAATCCCATAGACTCTGCCTCCGTCTGCCATTCTTTGAATTTCTCTGGAGTCACAAACTCTGCCACAGGCAACTGCTTTGGAGTCGGCTGTAAATACTGACCAAAGGTCACCACATCACACCCAACTTCGCGTAAGTCCCTTAAAGTCTTACGCACTTCTTCATCACTTTCACCCAAACCCAACATCAAAGATGTCTTAGTATAAGTGTTTGGACTTTTAGCTTTAACAAACTCAAGAAGTTTCAAAGTCTGCCAATAACCGGCTCTTCGATCACGCACTCGTCGCGTGAGTCGCTCAACTGTTTCCACATTCTGCGCAAACACATCTGGCTGAGCCGATACTAGCCGGGTGATGTGCTCTTGGTTTCCATTAAAATCTGGAGTTAAAACTTCCACGATCAAATCAGGGTCATTCGCCCGAATGGTTTCAACAGTACGAGCAAAATGATCGGCACCACCATCTTCAATATCATCACGATCAACACTGGTTAATACGACATAATCCAATCCCATTTGGGCGATGGCATAACCTACCTTTTCGGGTTCATCCGGATCCAGCGGTGGAGGTGTGTTGCTGGATTTGACATGGCAAAACCGACAACCACGAGTACAGGTGTCACCCATAAGCATAAAAGTGGCTGTGCCACCAGCCCAACACTCCGCCATATTTGGACACATTGCCTCCTGGCAAACAGTAGCTAATTTTAAATCTTTCAATAACGATTTAATCTCTAAGTACTTTTCCCCCGCAGGTGGACGCATCTTGATCCACTTGGGCTTGGGTTGTCGCGGCTTTTTACGTCGCATTGTCGTCGACTGAGGTACGACCTCTTCGGAATTTAAATTCGAATCTGTAGGAAAGGATTCCGCCATAAATACTAATCTCCTGAGTCTGCTTCAGTAAGTATCACACACCGCCAAAATGTCCATTAAAGCTTGTTGGATTTCGGGTATAATATAGATGTACCCATTTTGAAACCGTATCCGTGGCACCTTTTGGTCACCCCGCTTTACCGGCCGCGTTATGGAGTCTGGTTCAATCTATGCTACTACCAGCTCATGAAATTTGACGAGCCACTCTTAGAGGGTAAATTTATAAAGCGATACAAAAGATTTTTTGCCGATATTGAATATAATGGCGAAATCATCACAGCTCATTGCCCCAATACTGGAAGCATGAAAGGCCTCAAAGAAGAAGGCTCCCCTTGCAGATTTAGTTTTATTGACGACCCTAAACGAAAACTAAAGTACACGCTTCAGCAGATACATGTGGGCGACACCTGGGTGGGGGTCAATACTGGACTTCCGAATCATTTAGTGTTCGAAGCTTTTGAGAAGAAGCTGGTTAAACACTGGAGTCCATTTAATGGTGGTCGCAAAGAGGTAAAAATAAACGACAAAAGCCGAATTGATTTGGTGTTATGGAAAGACTTGCCCGAAATCGACAACGCTAAGAAATGGAACGTAGACTTTATTGATAAGTTTAAGTTTCATTTCATTGAAGTTAAAAATGTCACGTTAGCAGAAAACGGTCAGGCACTATTTCCTGATGCTGTTACTACGAGAGGACAAAAACATCTTGAAGAGCTAATGGCGCTCATTGACCGAGGTCATTCTTGTGAGATCGTATTTACAATACAAAGAGATGACTTCGAATCCTTCTCTGCCGCCAAGGACATTGATCCCGAGTATGCAAAACTTCTAAAGGAAGCTAAGAAAAAGGGAGTGATTGTTACCCCACTGCATATCACTCAATCAGACTCTGAAGTGATTGTTAACCCCAAAAACAAAGTCCCCGTTCGCTTATAAAAAAGGCCAGCAATATAGCTGGCCTCGATAAAATTTAAAAAATGGAATGAACTACTTTTTCATTCGCTCAATATGCTTTTCAATGATCTTCTCAAAGTGACTAAAAGGATAAGCACCTCGCACAGAAACACCATTTACTAAAAAGCCTGGGGTTCCAGAAAAACCAAACTTGTTGGCCTCAGCCATATCAGCGGTAATGATATCTTTTACTTTCTCTGAATCTTTGTCTTTCAGCACTTTAGAAACATTAGCTCCCACTTTTTTCGCGACCTCTTTAAGGTAGTCTTCTTTCTTAGATTTTAACGCCTGCTGATTTTCAAAAATCATATCATGAAATCTCTCAGCCTTGCTTGGGCTCTGCATAGCAATAGCTTCATAATACTGAGCCGCCGGCATTGCCAAAGGGTGAAAATCTAAAGGCAAATGCTTGTAAAGGATACGAACCTTATCGCCATACTTTTCCTTCACTTCATTCATTACGTTGTAACCTTTGGTACAGAACGGACACTCAAAATCGGAATATTCAACAATCGTAATTGGAGCATCTTTATCCCCAAAATAAACTCGGCTTTTATCGAGTGATGGCTTCTTAGGATTATCAAATTCTTTCTCTAAGTCTTGTTGCTCCTGGGCTAACTGCTCTTCTCTTGCTTTAGAACGCGCCTGCTCAACAGCTTTATTAAGCGTGTCCAAAAACTTTTTTGGATGCTTTTCAATGGCATTAAGGATGATGTCCGGATTTTCTTCGATGGTCTTCTTTAACTGATCTTTGCTTGTACAACTGACAACAAAGGACAATGCCATTACGACAAGTAATAATGTTTTCGCGACAAATTTTTTATTCATTCGATTCTCCTGATTGAACTTGTTCATCAATAGCCAATTCCACTTATTGTGCCAAATTGAGAAGGCAAAACAAAGTGAATTCTCAATATGATACACGACTTCTTACTGATGACGAATTGAATTCCATCTCGACCATAGGCAATAGTTTTATTTCTGGATTTCCTTACCCGCAATTAACCCTATAATAGAGCCATGAGCATACAAATCTTCTTACTGTCTATTGGTCTTGTCCTTTCCACTTCTTCCATCGCTTCCGCCGAATATTTTAAATATACGGAACTGATGTTTAAAAGTTTCAGCGAAATGGATAAAGAAATGCAAACTCGCTTCGAAAAAGCCAAAGTCAGCCTAGATGCTTTTGCTGATTCTGAGTCGGCCGACACCGTGGCCCGTGAGAAAATCAATGCTTTGCGAGAGGCACTAAAATTTGTTTTATCTCGTCCAGATCGAGATAACCTAAGCATTAAACTTATTCCCATCGTTAAGAACCCACTTATGCATTTAAAAATCTACGATGAAACACTATTTAGCCTGACCCAGGAGGCCATTTCGACCTACAAGAATAAGGAAATGCCTGTCATCTATAGAGCCACTGCATTGTTCATGATTGAAAACAGTTTGGCGGAAGCCCGACCACAAATGAAAACCAGCACCTATATGCGGCAAACCATTGAATCAATTCGAGACGCAGATTTAGACGTGGACTCAGATGTTCAGAAATTTCGCTCCAGAAATGGCATGTTTTCCTCGAGAAACCCCTCAAAAATTGCCAAGGTTCTTTTAAAATCAAAATAATTCTTATTAGGAGCAAACTGAGCGGATAGACCCTAAAGTCCAGCTCTACAAAGGCCGAGTTCTCTATTGAAGGGAGCCCTTGGCGTGTCTGTTTCTCATTTCAAGATGAATATTTTGAAAGTCCTAGCCCCACTAGTACTGATGCTAGGAGTAATGACGCTGACAACAGTTATTTACCCTCGACCCACCTATGTGGACTCCATTCTGGACGCTCAAATTGTTGAAAAGATCTCTTCCGAAAGGCGACCTGCTAGCATCATCTCGCTGTCTGAATCTATGGCCGATACTATAGTTCACCATTCAAAAATGCTGACCCTGGAGCTACCATGTGCGGAATCTCTCAACGACTTTTCCTCCGCCGCTAAACAAATCCGACTCAAAATTCAAAAATGCTCTGATGAAAATATACAAGACGTGGAAATGAGTATCTACAACTCTACAAATCAATTTAAAGCCAGCCTGTTTCAACTCAACGAACAACATTATTCGACGGATTACATCTATCTTCGTGAAGGTGACAACGTTATAAATATTGAGAAAACAACACGCCATTCAAAAGACATTCAATCGAGTCAGTTTGTCGTTCGCCGAATCGTTGATTCCCCGGAAAACTTTTAGAAAACACAGCAATTTGAATACAAATAGAGCATTACATTGCCCAAGATAGACCGAAGATGATGGAGTTTTCTCTCGTAGAAATACCTTCTTCTTTAACGTAGGTTTTCCCAGTGATGGAAGCGGTTAAGTCAGATTTAACCACCCTCTTTCCAACCACCGAAATGGTGCCATCCACCTCTTTGTAGTAAGTGCCAACAGTGGTTTTAGGGGTTAAGTCATAGTTCAGGGAAAGCTGCCTTTCAACCACAGAGGCTGGGCCCACATGAGCGGTATCCATGTACAACGAATACCGAGTTTTTATCTCCCAGGGATTTTCCAATTTCATATGAAAGGAATTATCACTCAGACGATAGTTAATATTGAAACTGTATCCCTGTTCAGATTTCACATCGAGATTGGAAATGCGTTGCTTCACTTCGTAGACTTGTTTGAGATCCTCATTGTTTCTCGCATACTGATCCACGTGATGTTCAGAAAGTCGGCGCAAAACAAAAACCCCATAGTCCCGACGACGCTCCAAATCTTGCTCGGGAGTCAGCAGTATATTGGCCGAATACTCCAGATCATCAAACCGATTGATTGCAGTTCGATTCTGCTCCACTTCGGTTCGCCCAAAAAAATCTTCGTACTTTTGTTTGAATTCTTTGGTGAGCTTTTCATCAAACAAAAATTCGTTGATCGACGGCTCATGAGCCCGAGGGTCCTCTACAGGATAAACCTCTTCCACCAGCTCATCGTACTCAACAGACACGTTCTCCACATATCCTGGATGTGCACCATAAACCTTGGGCTTCTCAGCTGCTGCCATTACAGGCAAATTCATAATAATTATTAGAAGAACTGCGTTTTTCATCACAAATATGGAAATTGCAAGTGACAGACCAAATTCACCATCCCCTAAGTGATTGTAATTACTTAATATTCTCTCATGACCTTGACTGGTTAGCGAGATATGGCAGTCACTTGTAAAAAACAAACACAGCTATAAATATCCTGTAAATTCAGATACTTAGTGCGCCATGACGCCAGCAAATCCATGTGACTTCTGTAGGACCATCGGGTAGGAATTTGGGATTAGAGGCTTCAAAACTGGTGGGATACATAAGTACAGGTCCGAAGTGTCTAGGGTAAAAGATAACATTATCTAGGGGTAGAATAGTGAGTACACATAGTCAGGTATTACAGATGGAAAATGATGGTCTTAAAAAACTAAAGTGCAAAAGTGATCTGCATATCACGCGGAAGATTTGGCATTTTTTGGGGATCATTACAATAGCCATATTTTTTCATAACCTCACCCGTCCCGCGGCTTTAGCTGTCACACTTTCACTATCTGTATTTTTAGTTCTTTTAGATACCGTACGCCTTAGATCAGTAGCCGTTAACCGGGTATGTGTTAATTTGATGGGACCGGTGATGCGCGAACGCGAAAAGTACACTTATTCTGGTACTACAGCTCTCTTCGTTGGCGTTTTCTTTATGGTGTATTTGTTTCCTCCAAAAATTGTGACTCTATCACTTCTCTTTCTGGCCGCTGCTGACCCACTCGCCAGCTACTACGGAATTAAATACGGTCGCGACACCCTAGTGAATGGCAAAAGCCTGCAAGGCTCTATGGCTGCTTTTTTTACATGTTTTTTTATCAGCCTCATTTTTTATTTAGCCGAAGGCCTCATGACCGACAGAATTCTTATCGTTAGTCTTCTTACTGGACTATGTGGTGCTTTTGCCGAAATGGTATCTATTGGCAAACTGGACGACAACCTCACTTTTCCGCTAATCAATAGCGTTTTAGTCTGGGGACTGTTCTCCATCTTTGGTGCCGCAGGTTAGAGGCAATAAATGCTGGGATTTGGAATGGAAGAGAAAGAACCTATGAGAAAAAAGCGTCGATTGAATAAAATTAACAACCGAGCACGTCGTATTCGCCAACGCATGAATCAACAAATTTATGTACTTCCAAATCTGCTGACTACGGGGAATTTGTTTTTTGGTTTTTACTCTATGATTCATGCCATAGAAGGCAAATTCATTATGGCCGCCTACGCCATTGTCGCCGCTGCCGTTTTTGATTTACTCGATGGACGAGTGGCCCGAATGACCAAGTCAGAAAGTGATTTTGGCGCTGAGTACGACTCACTTTGTGATCTCGTTAGCTTTGGCTTAGCGCCCGGCATTTTGCTATTTTTATGGTCACTTCAAGATTTTGGACGCTGGGGTTGGATCGCCGCTTTCTTTTATGTCGCTTGTACCGCGCTTCGATTGGCTCGGTTTAACGTCGGCATTGAAGATACAGATAAAGCCTTTTTCCAAGGCCTCCCCTCTCCTATGGCCGCTGGTATTGTAGCCTCCTCAGTTCTTGCCTTTAACGATTTAGGATGGGACCCCAGCCGTTCACGCCTTTTGCTGGGCATTACCTTTCTTCTCGCTTTCGTAATGGTGACAAACTTTCGCTATCGAAGCTTTAAGGATTTAGATCTGAAGCGACGACTCCCTTTTAAGTATCTTGTCTATGGTGTATTTCTTGTGGCGATCATTGGTTTGAATCCTGAAGTGAATCTGTTTGTTTTATTTTTAAGCTACGCTCTATTGGGGGCCATTTTTGGAATTCTAAAAATCGGCCGGCAGCCCCGCGGAACGGCTGAGGGCGATTTTGTAGATGACGAACTAGACCAGTTCGAGTCTGACGACGATCTCGATGAAAATGACGAAGGTTACCAGTAAGCGAGGACTATTATTTTTGACTCTCCTCGCCTAAAGTGCTGTCATTAGTTTATGCAGCTAAGGTTATCAAATCTAATTCTATTACTCGGTTTTTTAACAACTTCTGTGGCCCAGGCCACCATTAGTGATCTCAACGTGGTTGGCGCCAGTGAATTCGATGATGAAAGCACAACGCCCATAATTTATGGGGGCTTAGCTGGCTCGACAGGGGTTTCCACTTCTGACTTTTCCTTTTGTGAAGACACATCCGTAGAAAACACAACCAACGGATGCAACAATTGCGGAGCTTCTCGAATTCCCTGCAATGAAAGTCGTATTTTTGACAATCGCTATATCACCATTACCTTTAAATCCACAGTCGATGGATACGCGCTGGTTAAAGCTGTAGATGAAAATGTACAAATACCAAATGTAAACTCCATCAGTAATCTATCTGCAGGCAGCGTTCATACCTATACTATGCGATGGGGCGACGTATGTTCCAGTCTGGACGATTCCATTAGTTCATGTGAAATCGGATCAGATGAATTAATCTCCAAAAATATCTCTGTGGGAGTTTCGACAGATAACGACACTAGCTTCGACGATAGTGCCACCGTCGCCATTCGAGTGTACTCCCCGGTTTCCACTGACACTCTCAGTGATGATTGCTCCTCAGCAGACGAACGGGGTGTTTGCTCTTTTGTGGTGAATGATGGAGATGAAAAAGTATTCCTTTCCGACATCAATGTCGCCACAGCATTCCCGACAGTTATTAGTGATATTACTATTGAAAAAGTAAGAATCATGGCCTCCACCACTTCCTTTGATGACACAGGCCCCGACTTGATCGCTACAGACATTGATGTGGTAAATACCGAAGAGATTGGGGACGATGTTGTGGATGGATTGGATAATGACACCATCTATGCTTTTTCTTTTGCCAGCATTGATGAAGCCGGAAATGTAGCCTACTTTTTATCGGACTCCTTGTTTGACTCCGCTTGTAGCGGCGTGGGCGTAACCACGACCACAAACATCTCTGGATTGTCCGACGCCGCTGTGGCGGGCTGCCCTTACTTGGGCCAACCCGGATCCGTGGTTGGCCTTTTAAAAGACGACCTCAACTGCTTTGTTGCCACTGCTGCCTATGGCACTCACATGCACGAGCATCTAAATATTTTGCGCAAGTTTAGAAATAAATTTTTACTCACAACCAAGTGGGGCAAAAAATTTGTAAGGTATTACTATTCCTGGGGCGCAAAATTTTCTTTTTGGGTCAGGGACTCTGTGTTTTTTAAATACGCGTCTCTTGCTGTTATTTGGCCGGCCATTGGCTTTGCCCACATTAGCCTTACCTATGGCATCGGCTTTGCGCTAGCCTTGATTGGACTAGGCGTGTTTCTTATCGCACTGGTTGCAAATTACCTTAGAGATAAGTCCGATGGAGAGGCTGTATGATTCCGTCTATCTTAATGGCCATCATAGTTTCACTACCCGCTTGGTCGCAAACACCACCGGCCGCAGAGGAAAATATTTTCGACACCAAGGATCAGGTCATAAATGAAAGCACGGCCTCTCCGATTTCAGAGAGCAGTGACGAGCCTTCTTCAGAGGACAATTTTGAAGAAGAATCCGACATCACATCCGACGAAAGTTTTTCTGATGAAGACAGCTACGCAGATGAGGGTTTCGAAGAGGACGATGCATTGTCCACGGAACCTATTGAACCAGAAGAAGCGGTCGTTGTGGAACCTGCTGATCTGCCACCTTTGGTGGAACAGGCCGTAGAGGATGTTCAGTTTTCAGAATCCAAGAGTGTACAATCATTTGATTTAAACAAAGTTCGTAGTCAAAACCCCAACAAGACCCAAAAAGTACCACATCCCTTGGCCGAAAAAGGATTAAAGAGAATCACAAAAGACAACATTTACATTTACGAGACAAAAGCTTCCCCAAAAGAACATGCATCCACTTTCCTTATCTCAAGCTTTGAACCAGATACTTTTGATGGAAATGCCGAGTTTCCAGATGCAAGCACAACCACCTACGACGAAATTTATGACGATTCCATTATGGTCACTGTGGATTATGAGTGGCCGCTTTGGTCTAACTTCTTGGGTGAAATTGGTCTAAAAATCACCACTGGCTTTATGTTTGCCAACGGAAAAGGTGTATTCGAAAGAGACGGAACCGAATCTGCCGAGGAACTGACTTTAGTAATGTTTCCTAACTCTGTTGGAGCCATCTGGCGCTTGAGGTGGAGTGATGATCAGCTGTTTGTACCTTACGCCGAAGGTGGCGCTGGATACTTTGGCCTGATCGAATTTCAAAATGAGGCCAATGATTTTAAGTTTGGAGGCAATGCCGTGGGTTACGCCGCCGGTGGTCTCGCTCTCAACATTGGCCGTCTAAGCAAACAAGCTCTTTTAGATATGGATAGAGATTACGGGGTCAATGGTATACTTCTCAATTTAGAGTTCAGAATCGTCCAAGGAGCCGCCCCCTTTAATCTTTCTTATAACACCATCGGCGCCGGCTTCACGTTTGAATACTAAATGAAGCTATCCTCACTACACTTAGCGCTGTTTTTAATTCTCTCTGCCTGCGCACAAACTCAAAAAAAGGTGGAGCTTATTGTTCCATTGGGACCCATGTGTCACTTCCCAAAAAAACCGGTTCGCGTTCTTTTGTTGCCTTCTGTTTATTTAATGTCTGTGGGTATTAACCAACTGAGGGGCCAAAAAGACGCCTACGATCATGTCGATGCCATTATCGCACAAAAGCCCTTAGATAAAGACATCTCTCAATTGGACTCACTCTATCAAATGCATGGTGTAGAACTGGTGGATTCCAAAATACCCATTGCCGCCATCGAAACACATAATAAAACTCAACGTAGTAAATACGAAAAGTACACTCACGATTTTCGGAAATTTATTGAAACAAAAAAGAACCCTCCTCGGGCTTTCTACACTACTGATTTTCCGATCAGCGCCCAGTGGATTCTTCGACAAGTAGAGTCCGAAAAAAGTAAGTTAGATTTTGTTATCTATCGACGGCATTGGCTCAATTGGGAATCCTACGATGGCGTTAAAGGTCGCCCTGTGATTTCAGCCGAGATTTACATCATTCCAGCACAAGAAAAATGGCTGATACACCCACCGGTCAGCCCTGCCCACAGGGCTGTACGCTACAGGATAGAGCTAGACCCCAATTACAAATCATCAAATATAGGTAAAATGGGCCTCACATTGTTTACTGATTTCCAGACTCGGTGTAAAGGTGGACTCAAACCTTCGCTATCTCAGGAATTTTTTGATGTCCAAACGCTACAAAGTCAAACTTCAGCTCAGCTATGATGGCTCTGATTATGCTGGATTCCAAAAACAATCTAATAGCGAACCTACCATCCAGGGCACTTTGGAAAACGCACTTTCCACCCTACTTGATGAACCCATTCGAGTGGTTGGCTGTGGCCGAACCGATGCGAGAGTTCATGCTACAAAATATTTTATTCACTTTTGGACGCACAAAGATCCCAGTAATTATAACTTTGTTTATGCCCTGAATGGCCCCCTTACTCCCAACAGCATTGCATTTCAAAATGCTTGGCTGGCTCCGGAAGAATTTCATGCTTTGAGTTCAGAGTTCAAAGTATATAAATATTTATTATTTAATGATACCATTCCTAACCCTTTCAAACAACGCTACTCGACCTACGACAAGCGCCCCTATTCCGTTGAGAGACTCAATCAAATCTCCCATCACTTATTGGGAGAGCATGATTTTTCCAGCTTCCAGACCTCTGGAACTGAAAGCAAAACCACTATCAAGACCCTCTATCAATGCCACTGGCACAGAGAGAACTCAGGACATATAGTCTTTACAATTTCAGGCAACGGCTTTTTGCGTCAGATGGTCCGCAATATCGTAGGTACAGCTCTCTGGATCGACCGAAGTGGCCATGACCCCGAAATAGTTAAGGAAATCTTGGACTCAAGAGATCGCCAGCAAGCCAAGGACACCGCTCCACCCCAGGGGTTGTACCTAACCCATATCCAATATCCCGAGACTCTTGACAAGAGGTGCCGAAAACTTTAAAAAGTTCACTCTTTTTGAGGGCATAGACATAACTTCAGTTATGGCCTTCCAGAGTAGTCGAGCCACCTCACCGTTACATCGTTCGGCGCTTTAACCTCTGCGAATGAAGGCCGCAAAGTCGCACGTGGATTTGCACGCAAAAAGGATAAACAGATGAAATGAGGTTACTGTTATGAAAACTTGGATCGCAAAACCTGAAGAGGTCGATCGTAAATGGTGGGTTGTTGATGCTGCAGACCAAACTGTAGGTCGTATTGCTACGCAAATCGCCAATAAGCTACGCGGAAAAGACAAACCCCAGTTTACTCCCCACGTGGACACTGGTGATTTTGTTGTTGTTATTAACTCGGATAAAATTCGATTTAGCAGCGATGCGAAAGCTCATCAGAAGAAGTATTATAGCCACTCTAGACACTTTGGATCTTTGAAAGAGATCACTGCTGAAAAGCAAATCCAAAAAGATTCCACTAAAGTGATCGAAAGTGCTGTAAAGGGCATGCTGCCAAAAAATCGTTTAGCTAGAAAGCAGCTAAAGAAACTTAAAATTTACTCAGGTACTGAGCATCCGCATGGAGCTCAAAAGCCACAAGCTCTAGCTATTCAGACGAGAGAGGTGTAAATCATGGCTGATGAAAATGTTTATTACGCAACCGGAAGACGAAAAACTAGCGCAGCTCGCGTATTTTTGAAGCCCGGTTCTGGTAAAGTCACTATCAATAAAAGAGACGGTGAAGAGTACATTGGCAACCCTGCCAATCATCAAATCGTAATGCAGCCCTTTGTTGCTACTGGTACAAAAGGTCAATTTGACGCCTACATCACTGTTACTGGTGGTGGTCTTGGTGGACAATCAGGTGCTATCCGACACGGGATTGCTCGAGCTCTTTTGCTTGTTGATGATGGCCACAGAGATCCTTTAAAGAAGGCGGGCTACCTAACTCGTGACGACCGTATGGTTGAACGTAAGAAATACGGTAAGCACAAAGCTCGTCGTTCTAGCCAATTCTCGAAGCGTTAATCGTAACGAGACTTATAATAGTTTTTTTGAAGCCGGAGTTCCTACTCCGGTTTTTTTGTATCATTTTGAAACGTCTATAGTTTATACAATTGGCCTGCTCCTAACAGTGTTAGAACTGACTGTACACCCGTTAGCGACCTGTCTTGCGAATCGACATTTATCGCCTTTAGAGGTGGCCCCAGAAATGCAATTACTAATAAGTAATCTTTGTTACCCGCAAAGCCTTCTTACCCTAGCTAAGCGTTGGCCACTCCCACCCGGCCAACGTTTTTTTTGGCCTTAACTAATTGTTATTCAGATTACTCACCGAGAATGTAATTCATAGGATCAACAGGGATACCATGAACGCGTACTTCATAGTGCAAGTGTGGTCCCGAAGAACGCCCAGTATTTCCGATAGCAGAGATAACATCTCGTCTTCTCAGTTTTTGCCCCACTTCCACAAAGATTTGTGAATTATGCGCAAAGCGAGTCACAACGCCAAAGCCATGATCTATACTTACTAACTTTCCATAGCCACTCTCGTAACCCACATAGGAAACCACTCCATCAGCCGGCGCATAGACAGGGGTTCCTGGAGAAGCCGCAACATCCAATCCATTGTGCATCTGTGGCTTTCCAGTAAATGGGTCCAACCGATACCCAAATTTAGAAGTGAACCATCCCCGAGCGGGCTTAATATTTGGAGTGGCATTTAATAGGGACTGCCTTTCACTTAAGGCATCATATAGAGCCAACACACCTTGTTCCGTAAGCTGGGTGTCTCTTACTGATTTATCTATTCGAATGGAGAGTGTGCCGTAATCTCTGCCACTTTCTAAACTCAGCTCACCGTTTTCTGTATCTAAAGGAGCTTTTTTAAGAAAGAGTGCATCCTCTAATGTCTTACTTGATCTAAAAGACGCTATTCCCCTAGCACTCTCCCCCTCCGGCAAATTGTGCTCGTTTATATCACCATGCTTAAAATTACCATCCTCATCCATCCGTCCGGCACCCGCAGATGGTCCTAACGCCAATCGCAAGGTCCGATCACTATCTTCAACATTTGTTATGAGTCTTAGCTTTTTTGAAAACGATTTCACTCGCTCCAAACTTTTTTCTAAATTATCCAACTTACTTTCCACCATTCGAAACTGTCGTCTCAATTGATGACTCTCAGCCTTTAACCTTTTGTTCTCTGCCGTTTGCAACAGCAAACCCACATAATCTAAAACGGCTGCGGATCCCACAATAGCTAGAACAGATAATATTGCGAGCGAAGCTTTTAACCATGCCGAAGAAACCGTCATGGCGCGAGTGACGCCTTTGCGGTTAGAAGTGACAAGTATAGTATAGGCCTTGTTTTTCATAGAAAATACGTTCCTCAATCTTGTGGCTTTTCGGCCACTCTAATATCCTACACCAGAATTAACTTATTGAGAGATAACTCTATGCGTCATCGATTCCTTAGTCTGTAAAGTTTAGACCTAGGCCCCAGGTCAAAGGATTAAGTAATACGGACCACGATCACAGAAATATTATCATCACCACCGGCCTGCTTTGCAGCCTCCACACAGGCTCCCACCACTTTTTCCGGCTCTTTTGTAATTAATATATCCTCGATCACTGAGTCGTCCACCATGCCACACAATCCATCGGAACATAGAAGATAAATTTCTCCATCCTCTACCCGCCGATGAAATACATCTACATCGACATTTTCCTCGAAGCCTACACTCCGAGTGATCACATTTTTACCACTCACAAGGTGTTGTTCATCTTCAGTGATTATCCCCGCGCGGATTTGTTCATTCACTAAAGAATGATCTTCGGTCAACTGCCACAAATGGTTATCTCGGTAAAGATAGCAGCGACTATCTCCAACATTTCCAATATAAAATTTGCCGTTCACTATCATGCCCATAACCATAGTGGTTCCCATGCCCATGAGCTCTTTGCTTTCTACTTGTCCTTTTTGGAAGATCTTTCTAGTAGCAGTGCTATAGCACTCTCTAATAAGATTCGTCGGGCTGATTTTACTTTTTAAAATTTTATAGCTATTAATGATTTCTTGGCAGGTATTTACAGCTATATTGGAGGCCACTTCGCCACCCTCGTGACCGCCCATTCCGTCAGCCACAATAAACAAACCCAAATCCTTATCAATCAATATGGAGTCTTCGTTGAGTTTTCTTTTAAGGCCTACGTCCGTCTGGCCCCAGACTTCAAATCCCATGATTACAGTGTAGCGACTCTGTGTCCAAGACCCAAGTTAAAATCAAGCCATTCTCTAATTATTTTAGAGACTTAAAATCGTATGACAAAGGGCTGGTTAGCGCTTTTAGAAAACATTTGTAATCAGCTCTGTTACATATTTTCCGACGATTCTGGCCTCATATCCATGCGAGCACTGACCGAATAGAACTGTATGAAAAAGCATTTCAGTTTTTCTTTTTTAATTCTTTCTCTACTCATTCACATGACTTTTTTTGCTGGATTAAAATGGGTGGACATCAGTAAACCCACAAAGCCCCAGACCATCGAAGTGGAGTATGTTTCAGCACCCACTGAAGATACAAAAGCCAAACAGCTGGTTGAACAATCGAAAAAAGCACTCAACGATGAAGTGCCAGATGATGAGTATTTTTTAAGCCGAAACAATCAAGTGGTAAAGAAACAAACCAAGTCAGCGAATACGGCTGCCTTTCGAAATGCTCCCGGTAAATCCGACCAAGGTAAAGACGCAGGTGCTGGAAAATCGCAGCAGGTTTCACAAAATAAGCCCCATAAGAAGGGGGCTGGCCTTAAGCTAAAGAACCTTGTTCCTAATTATGATTTTGGAAAAGAGAATAGCGATAATCGAGATCGAGGCATGGCCTCTGCTCAGGATGACCACCTGAAGGATATCGCCGTAGGGATGGAAACAGTTCTTAGTACGCGCGAATATCTTTACTACACGTACTTCAATCGAATAAAGGACAAACTTCGCCAACGATGGGGACCAAAAGTGAAAGAAAAGGTCACCAAAATGGCCAAACGTGGACGCCAAATTGCCTCCACTCAAACTCGGGTCACAAAAGTTATTATCGTCTTGAGTTCATCAGGACAACTCGTCACCGTTCAAGTCGTTGGAGAAAGTGGAGTTATAGATCTCGATGAAGCCGCTGTTGAGGCCTTCCGCTCGGCAGCCCCATTCCCCAATCCGCCGAGAGGCATGATTGGCAAAGATGGTCGCGTCAAAATCACCTGGGATTTCATTTTAGAGGCCTAAATATGCAAGCACTTCTACTCGCAGGATTTGAATCTCATCTGAGCAAGTCCGTCTCATGTCTACAGCAACATATAGAGGATTTAAAACATTTTGGGTTCATCCCATACGTCGTACTTTCAGAGCTCACTGCCGAACACTATCTCTTAAACTGCTCCGATCTAGAGCTTTGTGAGATTATCTTTGATACAAGTGGACTTCATTCGACATGGCAATCCAACCTTTGGGCAGGGTCCTTTGCTTTGACAAATCACTGCGCCGTAATGGCTCATTGCTGCCCCCAAACTACGATAAAACTGTGGAATCAATTGCGGCATAGCTTACACACCCGGGGCATTACAGAAACAACTGATTTTGTCTACCTGCCTCAGATTGATCCTGAGAGCGGGCCAAATTTGGCCCCGATGATGTTTACCATGCAGGGCATCTTAAAACTTCGAAAATTGGACGCATTCTCGGGCTTTTCAGCCCAAGGTTTCTCCGGGCACTCTTACACAGTTGAAGGCCCAGAGGAGACGGTGTTATAGTCTTCAGCTTTGAGAAAACATAAACAGACACATATGGAGCATAATATGGGAAATCAAAAACCCAGTGAAAAAGTCCTCGACGAAATTATAAAAAGATCTAGATATCACATTGCTCAGATGATCTATTTGGCGAATCATCGACCCGAAGCGGAAAAAGGAGACCCAAAAGTAGGTGGTCACGCTTCCGCCAGCACCAGTGCACTACATATTTTGAGTGCCCTCCACCTCATGGTAAAATCGGGTTTTGATCATATTTGCAACAAACCTCATGCTTCACCTGCAGACCATTCTCTTAACTATTTGATGGATCTGTTTTTGAAAGACGATTTTTCACGTATGCCTATTGATGAATGCAACATCGCAATGCAAGGTCTGCGTAAATACTCTCTAGAAGGCGAGCCTGTATTTCAAAGTTATCATTCTGCCTATGATCCAGATCGACACAATTTTTTACCTTCAGGAACTGTTGGGATTCCTCCTGTAAACTCCGGATACTTAGCCCTAGCCTACCGATTTGCCAAACAACAGGGCTACAATGTACCCGATGCTCATTTTTGGTGTTTAATTGGAGACTCCGAATTCAGAGAGGGTTCACTTCTTGAAGCGGCTCCAGATTTTGCTGAGCGAGAGATCGGCAACCTCACATGGATTATTGATTACAATCGTCAGAGTTTAGACGGAAATAGAATCACAAATAAAGAAATCATGGGCGGCACAGACGCTGACCGTATCGAAAGAACCATGGCTGCTAATGGCTGGGAAGTCATTCAGTTAAGGCACGGCCGCAAAAGACAGGAACTATTTAAAAAGCCTGATGGAGATGTTTTTAAAAAGTTTCTGGAGGAAGATTTAGAAGATTTTGAATTCCAGGCACTACTACTTGTTCAAGACATGCCCGCCCTCAAAAAAGGTTTGAAGGAGCATCATCCGCAACTCAAGAAATTCATTGAGTCAGTTTCGGACGATGAACTTTTCTATGGCTTTAGAGACGTTGCCGGACACGATGTCTACGCTATTGCAGAGGCTTTAGAGCAATCTAAAAAGAACACTCGAAAACCCACTGTAATTGTAGCTCACACGATTAAAGGCTATGGACTCAATATGGCAGCCACTCCAGGCAACCATGGAGCACTCCCCTCAAAAGAGGAAGTGGAGGCTCTCAGAGAAAGTGAAGGGCTATCAGCAAATACACTTTTCTCTAGAATTGATGAGTCTTCCGAGGCGGGTCAGTTTTTAAGACAGCGTGGAGATCAACTCTACTCTGAAATTTTAGAGCAAGAAAAGATTCGGCAGAGTAACCAAAAGACTTTTGAGGACAAGCTGAATGAGTTCGGTCCGCAGCCAGACACCCTGGATATTAACTTAAAAATGGCAAACTACCCACATACACAATGGATGTTTGGTCAGCTCAACGCCAAGCTTTCTCGAATTGCCAACACGCCTCTCGACGAAAGCCAATTGGCTGAAAAACAACGCCCCCTGACGGAAGCCGAAAAACCTTGGAAGACTCCTGGTGAGTTACTGATGCAAATGGCTCCGGATGTGGGAACCACCACAAACCTCAACCCCTCGATGGATGGTAAAGTTTTTGGAGCACCTGTTGTTGAAGACTTTGAAACCGAATTTAACGTTAAAAATGCAAAACTCCCCGACTTGGTTCCGGGTGACGAAGCCGAGGATCGATTTTTTCGATTTGAAATCGCTGAATCCAATGTCATGAGTTGTATGGGATCGTTTGGGCGTATCCGAGACGTATTAGGGATACCCATAATTCCACTTATGACAGTCTACGACTTCTTCATCAAACGTGCGCTCGATCAGTACTTCTATGACCTCTATTGGAAATCTAGCTTCATACTTATTGGAACACCAAGTGGAGTCACCCTTTCTCCTGAGGGCGCTCAGCATGGCTGGAAGTCCGACATTCAAGTTCCTAATCAAATCACATGGGAACCGACTTATTGCCAGGAGTTTGATTGGATTCTTTGTGATTCTGTGAATAGACACCTTCGTTACGATAACGACGGCCGCACTGGAGTTCTCATTCGCGGAGTCACCAAGGGGCTTGACCAGAAAAACTTTTTAAAGAACTTAAAAACACAAAAGCGCTTTAAAACCAATATTGAAGAAGGTCACTACCTACACCACAAAGACTTTCCTTTGGGCGGGGCTGTAAGTGAAGCTGACTTTTCAACCCTTGAAGAGTCGGAAATAATGGAGGTCATAAAAAGCGATGTGCTTAATGGTGGATATTATCTCATAAATTACGAAGGTTATGCCGGTTACGAACCTGGTGACAATGTAGTACATATTTTTGCAATGGGCGCACTTGTTGAAGAGGCTGTTAAGGCCTCTAATGATCTTCTTGAAAGAGGCATCTATGCCAATGTAATTGCCGTAACATCTCCCGATTTACTGGTGGGCACTCTTGGCTTGGAAAGCGATTACCACCATCTAAAAAATAACTTAGGTGTTAATGCCAACCTGTTTATCCAACCTACAGCTACAGAAGACTCTGGAGATCTTGTTAGTGTTGCTGGAAGACGCGTTCCTATTGTCAGTGTACATGATGGTGAACCTGGTCTATTAGACAACATTGGATCGATTATTGGCGTAAAACACGAATCTCTTGCTGTAAGAAAGCACTCTAAATGTGGAAGGCCGTCTGAAATATATGGCTTTCATGGAATCGATGCCGACTCTATTGTGCATGCATCAGGAAAAGTGTTAAGCGAAACAGCTCTTGAGAAAACTCAGGTTTCTAGAAAAGTATTGATGGGAACAAATGATGTGCCAGAGCCACCTGAAGACTGGCGACAATTTTGGCCACAAACCCACTAATACGCTCAATTTACATTTAATCTTGTCCAAGAAACCCTTCTGAAAACCATGTTTTCAGAAGGTCAGACCTAAGCAGCAAATTCTTGACCATTCTCTTTTGCAACGGCAAAAGTAAGGATCATTGTGGTTCCGGTGCGCCCTTTTATCTTCGACACCACATGAATATCACCCTGAAAACTCAACATAAACATTTTAACAAGCGGCAGTCCAAACCCAGTCCCTTTCTCACCATCGGTTCCCGGACGAGAGGTGGATTTAGACATTTCAAAGAGCTGTTCCTGCAAATCCTTTGGAATACCAATGCCAAAATCCTGAATTTTTACTTCGCAAACATCATCTTTTACTCGGGACTGCACAACGATGTGTTCCCCCTGCTGAGAGAACTTAATGGCGTTGGACAATAGGTTTGTAAAAACCTGATTTGCAAGGATGGAGCTATCCGCGAGTACTTTTAAATCATCGCTGAGATCCACGTCCACAAACACTTTAAGATGCTTTTCCTTCAAACGCTCTTCAAGTCCAGAAATGGCCTCTTCTAAACAGGCCTTCAATCCCACCGGCTCCAAGACAATGCTTTTCTTACCACTGTGGGCCGCCTCCATCTCTCTTACAGTTTCCAAGATACTCTGAATTCTATCCGCCGAAGTTGAGATTCGTCTCACATGTGTCAAAATTTCCTCTTTAGACGGATCCTTCTTTAAAATCCTTTTTGAAATGCCACCAATGACCATCAATGGTGTGGAAAGGTCATGGGATAAAATCTTTAAAAGATTTCTAATCTTCAACTCTTTTTCCGCTGCACTCTCAATGGCCTCTTTAATTATGCCCATATAAATATATGTCACAATAGATGATAAGATGAGCGTCCCAAATATAGCCCGATATCGGAAATGATGAAGCAACTCTGTATCTGTGATCAAATGCGGTGACTTCTGCACATAAGCATCACCTAAAAAGAGTGCGAGCATACAGCCCATAACAATCGCAGCCCAAATCACAATTCCTCTTCTACCATTGGCCATTCCCGAACACATCGGCGCAATACAGGACCAAAAAAGGAGATCGCTATGAATGCCACCAGTGTAATAGGATGCCGCTACAATTATAGCTACTCCTGATCCAATCATAATATTCGATGCCAGCTCAAAGCTTTGAGTTTTCCGGTAAGCATAAGCTCCAACGAAGATACCAATTCCACTAGATACTTCCCAAAAAATAAGAGGATAGTGATTCAATTTAAAATAAGTCGCAACGGCAAAACCTATGAGCATAGGGATAAACACCACTACGAAAACAGCCAAAATCTGCGACTTCTCGTAGGTTCTCTTCTTATTCGGCTTGTAATTTGGATCCAGCCACAAGGTGAGATTGTTAATCAGGTAATTAAGGACGACTTTCATACCTAATTATTCGGAAAAACAGATCCCTCTTTTTAAGAATTACTGCTTTCTTTATCAAGTTTTCATTCCGCTTCTGCCAGGAGAAATCACTTTGACCTAGAGCGGAAGAAAGCTTCAATTCGCCTCAATGTCATACAGGTTACTGAGATTCATTATCTGTGAGAGCTCAACAAACGCTCGCTTAATACCCGCATAAGTCTCATATTGATTCAGGTCAGCCAATGTTAGCTGATCTTTGTAGTTGCGCTCTACCCAATTTACCAATTCAGAATACTTGTTTTGTGTCAGAATACATCCTGGATTTATTCCACTCACATGCTCTTTCTCCAATTGCACTCGTAATCTCAAACAGGCCGGGCCACCACCATTTTTCATACTTTGTAGAAGATCAAAGTAGATCACCTCATCGACGGGATGCCGGCCATCCGCCAACATACTATCAATAAATCTTTTTACTGAAGGCTCTTCTTCGCAATGTTTAGGTGCCACCAATGCCATATGTCCTTCTGGCATTGTGACAAGCTGTGAATTAAACAGATAGGTTTTAACAGCCGTTTGCAAGTCCACTTGATCGTTCAAAACCTTAATGCCAATCAATTCCCCTCCGGAAAGCTCGTAAAGATCCGAAACTACTTTTGCCGTATTTAAGAAGGCGCTCTCATGATAGAGAAGAACATTTTTGTGACCCACACTGATGACATCATTATGGAAAACTCCTGAATCTATGACATCTGGATTTTGTTGAGCGTAGAAACAAATATTCGGATCAGTTTGATTTACACGAGCGACGGCCATCGATGCTTCCAATGTTTGCCGTGCAGGAAACTTTTTTGGAGCCACACTTTCATTGCTCAGCGCTTCTCTACCGTAAACAAAAAAATGAACTCCACGGCCATTAAATTCAAACCGAGTATGGTTAGCAGCTCCCTCATCACTAAATGCATCACCCAGCTCTATGGGATCATGAACTTCAAACATTTGTCTATTTTCAAAAACACACTCTAAGGTCTTTTTTGTCTGATAAGGCTCTATTGCTCGATGTGGTTTTGAACGCAAATTCGCCGGAGTAAAATGAGCCTTACCATCTATAGAATCTGCCATGGGGCAATAGGTGGCCGCATTCGCCGTCCACATATAAGAACTTGAAGAAACAATCGAAAGCAGCAACCGGTCTTCATTGAAAGCCTGCTGAATACACTCTTCAGCCGAACCACGAAAACCTAAATTCCGCAATACAGAAACATTGGGTCTAAACTGAGGAGGAAGTATCCCTTGAATCAAGCCCCGGTCTGCCAATACCTTGGCTTTGTGTAGACCTTGAAGAGCCGCTTGCTTTGGAGAAGAAATGTCTTTTGCAAAGTTCAAGGAGGCTACATTCCCAAAACTAAGTCCACTGTAGTTATGTGTGGGTCCAACAAGCCCATCAAAATTGGCTTCAATCATCGTAGTTACCTTTTAATTGCCACAGTCATGCCCTCATCAGTTGGCAAAATACAACTGATATATTTCTCCGGGTCAGACAGTCTTTGGTTAAATTCAAGCATCGTCTTCACTGGGTTTGGCCCAACGTTGGAATGCTCTCGACCCTCTCCGTAAACATGGCCAAATAAAAACGTATTGTCCCCAATAATCAGACCTCCGGGTTTTACATTTTTTTCTGCCCAATCCAAATAGGCTCCGTATCCGCCTTTATTAGCATCTATAAAAACCACATCAAAGGGTCCTTTTGATGATAAAGACTCCAATCCCTCTAAAGCATCTCCATGAATCAACGTCACCTTTTCAGCTACATCAGAGGCACCAATAAGCTTCGAAGCTTTTACAAAATTTTCCTCTGATTTCTCCAAACAATAAAGACGTCCTTCTTTAGGTAAAGCCCGTGCCATCCAAATGGCTGAATAACCATAAAGAGTTCCCACTTCCACAACTGAGTTTGCCTTTGCCAAGCTCAGGAGCATTTTTAGAATAGCACCTTCATTGGGTCCCACATTGATGCCTTCTTTTCCATCTTCTTTGAGGGCCGAACGCACTTTTTCCAAAACGTCATCCTCTTTTCCAAAATTTTCATCCATATATAGCTGGCGCTTTGGAATGTCCTTCGAAGTACGCATTATCTGCCTCTATTCTTTACTCGATAAGTCCTCTTTGATATACAAGTTGGACAATAACGAAGCAATGGCTATCCCGCCATTGCTTACAAATGTCGAGTAACGCCAAGGCGCATATGATTAAACTGCTGATTTTTGATTTTGATGGCACAGTCGCTGACACTGCTGAAGATATTGTAAATGCGACCAACGAACTTTTTTCTAAGTACAATAGAGCTCCCGTCTCCGATAACACCATAAGAGACCATATTGGACTTGGCCTACATCACCTCATCGCCGATATATTTCCAGAAATTCAAGATGAACCGAAAATGAGCGAAAAGGTTTCTGAAGACTTTATTCAAATCTACGAGAAACACTATTTAAGATCTCCAAAAATTTTCCCTGGATTTGAAACTTTGTTAGATCAGTGGCAACACTCTGTGGCGATTGTCTCAAACAAACTGGAGCGGTTTTTAAAACCAACGGTGGAGCATTTAGGTCTGAATCGCTACAACTGGATTCATCAATTCGGACGAGATAGCTTAGAAGAATGTAAGCCCCATGCACTGCCTCTTTTGACATGTTGCCAAGCCGCGGGAGTTAAACCTGAAGAAACTTTAATGATCGGTGACGGACTACCAGATGTTGGCAGCGCACTGAATGCACAAATTCAATGCGTAGCGGTAGACTTTGGGTACTCGCCCACTCATCGACTGATTGAGGCTGGAGCACATCATGTCATTTATTCTTATGACGAGCTGCCGCAAGTCATTGCAAAACTTTAAGTTCGAAGTAGTTACATTTTTGCAATTTCTATGACTAGAAGAGATACAAATATTTCTAACACTTTGTTCTAAGTCCTTTTAAACATTTACATTTTCAACAACTGCTCTTAGTTTAGGCCGAATCATTAGGCTCCCCAATAGAGGGGTCATAAAGTGTAAAAATCCATCTATGGGAGGGGACGACATGAAACAATTTATCACGAGCATGATTATTTTATCATTAGCTTGGATGAGCTTAACCGGTTGTACAAAGAAAAAGGACCTGGAAGCTGACACTCTTAACCTAGCTCTGTCTGCCAATGTTAAAGGTTTAGATCCAGCACAAGCCGGAGACCTTTACTCAAACACTGTGATTGCGCAAATCTATGAGCGACTTTTCTCCTACCATTACCTCAAGCGCCCCTTATCTTTAGAGCCTCGTCTTGCTGATGGCATGCCCGTAGCTTCTAAAGATGGTCTCACTCACACTTTCAAAATTAAAAAAGGTATTAAGTTTCAAGATGACGCCGCTTTCCCCAATGGAAAAGGCCGTGAACTTGTTGCCCAAGATTTTATCTACGCTTGGAAGCGTGTGGCAGATCCCAACGTAAACAGCGAAGGATGGTGGATTTTCGATAACCGCATTGTGGGCTTAAATGCTTGGCGCGATGGAATGAAGGATGGAAAAGTCACCTACGACACAGTGGTTGAAGGTATGAAAGCCACCGACTCCCACACGATCCAAATCAAGCTCATTAAGCCTTACTATCAGCTCTATTATGTTCTGGCTATGAACTACACAGCTCCAATCGCAAAGGAAGCCGTAGAAAAATATGGTAAAGAATTCCTAAATCATCCAGTTGGTACCGGCCCTTACATGCTAAAAAGCTGGGTTCGTAACAACAAATTAGAACTTGTAGCCAACCCTAACTGGGCTGGGCAAACCTACCCTACAGAGGGTGAAGAAGGTGACAAAGAGGCCGGCCTCCTTGAAGATGCCGGTAAAAAGCTACCTCTCATCAAAAAGATTGTACTTCGTGAAATCACTGAAGATCAGCCTCGTTGGTTGAACTTCATGAAGGGTAATTTAGATGTGGCTGCCATTCCAAAAGACAACTTTGACTCCTCTGTTGTTGCAGGCGAATTGACGGATGAGATGAAAGCCAAAAAAATTGAGCTTATCATCACTGAAGATCCAGATGTCACTTACACTGCTTTCAATATGGATGATCCAGTTTTAGGTAAAAACAAAAAACTTCGTCAGGCTATGGCCCTTGCCTACAATGGTGAAGAAGTGATTAAGAAGTTTTACAACAATCGAGCTATCAAAGCCCATTCTCCAATTCCTCCAGGAGTGGATGGCTACGAAAAAGGTTTTAGCAACCCCTATAAGAAATTTGATGTAAGTAAGGCTAAAAAGTTCATTGAGGATGCTGGCTTTCCAGAAGGAAAGGGCTTGCCCACTTTTGAATTCATGGCTGGCTCGAGCAGCACCTCACGCCAAATGGCAGAGTACTTTAAAGAAAATCTTAAAACTATTGGTATTAATTTAACCATCACCCAAAACTCTTGGCCTCAATTCACGAAGAAAATTCGCGAGAGAAAAGGGCAAATCTGGGGAATCGCTTGGGGCGCTGACTATCCTGATGCAGAGAACTTTTTACAGCTTTTCTACAGCAGAAATGCAAGCCCGGGCGCGAATGGCTCTAACTATGAAAATCCAAAGTTTGATGCACTTTATGAAAAGGCTGCATTACTTCCTCCTGGCGAAGAGAGAACAGCTATTTATCAACAAATGAGGGACATTATTGTCGAAGACAGTCCTTGGATTTTTGGTGCCCATCGCTTAGGTTACGCCGTGAAGCATGGATGGCTTAAAAACTATAAACCTCACCGAATCATTGATGACAAAATGAAATACTACAAGATTGACAAAGATCTTAAAGCCAAGTTGAAAGCGAAACTGTAAGCCATGTGGAAATATGTAGTACGTAGAACTCTTTATATGATCCCGATACTTTTCGGGGTCACTCTCATCACCTTCTTATTGTTTAATGTTGCCGGAGGTGATCCAGCAGCTCAAATGGCCGGTAAAAATGCTACGGCTGAGAGAATTGAAGAGATTCGCGTACTCTATGGCTTTAATAAGCCCATTCATATGCAATACTTGGATTTCGTCCGACAAATTGTGACATTTGATTACGGGAGAAGTATCTCGTCAAAGCAGAAGATTAGTACCATGATCTTTGGTGAATCTCCGGAACTCTCCCCTGTTTTAACCAGTTTATCACTAACCTTGCCGGCTTTTCTGCTTACATTACTTATAACTATTTCTATTGCTCTGGTGCTCACAGTAAAGAGAGGTTCCAAGCTAGATAAATCCGTGATGGTTATCTGCTTAGCTCTCCTTAGTTTTAGTTCTCTGGTTTACATTCTGGTGGGTCAAAAATGGTTGGGTTATGAACTTGGTATTTTTGAAATCTCGGGCTGGGACCCCAGTTGGACAGAACGCTGGCGCTATCTCACTCTCCCGACAATTATTTTTGTAATTTTGAGTTTAGGTTCCAATATTCTTTTCTATAGAACCATCTTTTTGGAAGAGATTTTCCAAGACTATGTCCGAACCGCTAAATCAAAAGGTCTTGGCCAAAAAGTAATTCTCTTCAAACACGTATTGCGAAATGCAATGATTCCGATCATCACATTAGTGGTCATCCAGATGCCTTTTTTAATTTTAGGGGCTCTACTCACAGAAGCTTTTTTTGGCATCCCGGGCCTAGGTGGCCTCATCTTTCAGGCTCTTAATGAAGCGGATTTCCCTGTCATTAGAGCTATGACTGTTCTTATCACAATTATGTATATGGTTTTTCAATTGATCACCGACGTTCTATATTCTGTGGTCGATCCAAAAGTGACTTTAAAGTAGGTGGATCATGGGTTCTGTTAACGTTTCAACACATACAATTCCAGTCGCCGAGGAAGGCGCAAAAGCAAATAGAAATTCTCTTTGGTGGGACGCCTATTATCGACTCAAAAAAGATCGCATTGCGGTCATTAGCTTTTGGGTGATTGTTTTCTATGTTCTTTTAGCTGTTGGATGCCGCATCGGTCTTTTATTCCCACACTTTGCTGAGACCAACGATGCTCTTTCCTATGCAGCTCCTAATGCAAACCATTGGTTAGGCACTGACTTTCTCGGTCGAGATGTTTTGGCCCGAGCAGCTCATGGCACTTACACGTCCTTACTCGTCGGCTTCTTTGGTTCTGGTTTAGCGGTTGTCATTGGAACTATGTTTGGCGCTCTTGCCGGATACTTTGGCGGGAAAGTCGATGACTTAATTGTTTGGCTTTATACTACGGTATCGACCATTCCCTATATTTTACTAGTAATTGCTTTTTCATTCGTACTTGGTGCTGGATTAAAAGTTTTGTGCTTAGTACTCGGCCTTACCGGTTGGGTGGGCATTTGCCGCGTGGTACGAGGCGAATATATGAAACATCGAGACCGAGAATATGTACAGGCCTGTACAGCCATTGGTGCAAGTCATTTCAGAAAAGCCTTTATCCATATTTTACCCAACGTCACTCACCTCATTTTAATTCAATTTAGCTTAGGGTTCGTTGGAGTGATTAAAGCAGAAGTTATTTTATCTTACCTCGGACTTGGTGTTGAAGCCGGCACTCCCTCTTGGGGTGTAATGATTAACGATGCCGCTCAAGAGCTTCCACGTGAAGTTTGGTGGGGCCTGGCTGCTGCCACAGGGTTTATGTTCTTTTTAGTTCTAGCATTCAACTTGTTTAATGATGCTCTTAGAGATGCCTTAGATCCTAAGTTGAAAAATAAATAATTGGGGAAAACTATGAGTGAAACTCTTGTTCAAATTAAAAACTTAAGTGTCGACTTCTCTACAGATAACGGAACCGTAAATGCTGTGAAGGGGATTTCTTTCGACATCCCTAAAGGCAAAACAGTTGGACTTGTTGGCGAATCCGGATCAGGTAAATCAGTCACATCTTTATCAGTTATGAAGTTGATCCCAAATCCTCCCGGAAAAATCTCCAGTGGTGAGATTATCTTTGAAGGTAAAAACCTAGTAGCGGCCTCGGAAGCTCAAATGAGAAAAATCCGTGGAAAAAAAATCTCTATGATATTCCAAGAGCCAATGACCAGCCTCAACCCAGTCTTTACTGTGGGTGACCAGATTGCTGAAACTCTTATGCTACATGAAGGACTCAGCAAGGACGACGCCTTAGATAAGGCCATAGATTTAATGGATCAAGTGGGAATCCCAGATCCAAAAACTCGATATAAAGCCTACCCACACGAAATGAGTGGTGGTCAAAGACAACGCGTGATGATTGCAATGGCCATTGCCTGCTCTCCCGATCTATTGATTGCTGATGAACCTACCACAGCACTCGATGTGACCATTCAAAAGCAGATTTTAGAGTTGCTTGCAGATCTTCAAAAGAAATATGGTATGAGTATCCTATTCATCACCCATGATCTTGGTGTGATTGCAGATATCGCGGACAGTGTTGTGGTGATGTACCGAGGGGATATTGTAGAGCAAAACACTACCGAAGCCATTTTCACAAATCCACAACACCCCTACACAAAGGGACTTCTGGCTTGTCGCCCTCGCTTAGACAAAAACCCTGAGCGCTTACCAACAGTAAGTGATTTTATGACTCCTGATGGAAAAGAAAAACACAATCCCGATGCAGATAAACTCGTGGAAAAGGCTTTTCGACCGATCACTGATGATCAGGAAGTCTTGCTAGAGGTTAAAAATTTAAAAATGCATTTCCCTCTACAAAAAGGGTTCTTTGGTGGCGTAAAATCATGGGTAAAAGCTGTGGATGATGTTTCCATTAAAGTGCGTAAAGGTCGAACTCTTGGCCTTGTTGGTGAATCCGGCTGTGGAAAAACCACCCTGGGGCGAAGTGTATTGCGACTTATTGAGCCCACCAGTGGAAATGTAATTTATAAAGATCAAGATATCACCGAACTCAGCAAGTCCGAGATGCGTGAGATGCGCAAAAAAATGCAGATCATCTTCCAAGACCCCTATGCCTCGTTAAACCCGCGGATGTCTGTTGGTGCTGCGATTATGGAGCCCATGGTGATTCATAACATTGGTGCTTCGAAAGAAGAACGATTGGAACTTGCTGGAGACCTTATTGAAAAATGCGGTTTACCTAGAGAGGTTTTGAACCGCTACCCGCATGAATTTTCTGGTGGGCAAAGGCAGAGAATTTGTATTGCCCGTGCCTTAGCCGTTAAACCTGAATTTATTATTTGTGATGAATCAGTTTCTGCTTTGGACGTATCGGTGCAAGCTCAGATCTTAAATCTACTCCTTGATTTACAAGAAGAGTTTCAACTCACCTATATTTTTATTTCTCATGATTTGGCTGTTGTGAAGTACATCGCTGACGAGCTCGTTGTAATGAACAAAGGAAAAGTCGTTGAAATGGCCGACTGTGTTTCCATTTACAAGAATCCAAAAGAGGATTACACGCGCAAGCTTTTGGATGCTATTCCCAAGGGAATTCCAAAGACATTGGCCTCTACTCTATAAAATGAATGAATCATTTTTTTGCGTTACAAAGGCGGCTATTTAAGCCGCCTTTTTCGTGTCTTCCTTGACCTAAGGTCTAGGAATTCCTATTCTCCTCCTAACAAACGCAGCATCTAATTGAGGGGGAAAGATGGAAGCCATCAATAATTTTATGGGAACACTAGTTGGGCTAATTTGGAGCATCCCAATGGTGGTACTACTTTGTGGAACAGGTATCGTGCTCACGATCTTATTTAAGTTTCCTCAGTTTAAAGGCTTTAAACATGCCATTGATGTTGTGCGGGGGAAATTTGACGACCCCAATGATCCTGGAGAGATTTCTCACTTCCAAGCCCTTACCACCGCCCTTTCCGCAACTGTGGGCTTAGGAAACATTGCGGGTGTTGCCATTGCCATTAGCGTTGGAGGCCCCGGTGCCACGTTTTGGATGATCGTAGTCGGTATCTTGGGAATGTCCACCAAGTTTGCGGAATGTACCTTAGCTTTGCAATATCGCGAAATTGATCCGGACACGGGTCATGTGCGCGGTGGACCGATGTACTACATCCGCAAGGGTTTAGGCGAAAAATGGAAGCCAGTGGCTGCATTTTTTGCTTTTGCCTGCATTTGTTCCAGTGTGGGAGCTGGAAATATGTTCCAAACCAATCAAATGGCTTCTATTCTTTCCGATAATTTTGGAATTGAGAAATGGGTCACTGGGCTAGTCGTTGCTGTTGCTGTTGGTGCAGTGATCATCGGCGGAATTAAGCGAATTGGAAACGTAACTTCAAAACTCGTACCTTTTATGGGTCTTATATATATCATTGGCTCACTCATCGTAATCTTTGCAAACATAAAAGAAGTCCCTCATCTTTTTGGACAAATTGTATCGCAAGCATTTGCTCCTGAAGCCATTGAAGGTGGATTTATTGGAGTCCTCATTCAAGGTGTGCGCCGAGCCTGTTTTTCAAATGAAGCTGGAATGGGTTCTGCCCCTATCGCTCACTCAGCAGCCACCACGCATGAGCCGGTACGAGAAGGGGTCGTAGCTTTACTTGAGCCCTTTATAGACACAGTGGTCATTTGCACAATGACAGCTCTAGTGATCCTCATTTCTGGTGTTACCGAAGGAACCGGAGTGGTACTTACAGCTAGCGCTTTTGATACCGGCATCTCTGGCTTCGGACAGTACTTCGTACCTATAGCCGTAGCACTTTTTGCCTATTCTACGTTATTAAGCTGGAGTTATTATGGAGAGCAAGCCACCGAATACCTGTTTGGCTCCGGAGCTATTTTTGGATACAAAATTTTGTTTTGCATACTCGCTTTTGTGGGAACCATTTGGAAGTCTGGAGCGGTACTTAACTTCTCCGACTCCATGTTAGGCCTAATGGTGATCCCCAATTTAATTGCCGTAGCATTCCTGCTTCCTAAACTAAAAAAGGAAGTTAACTCCTACTTTAAAAAGCTGGACAACAACGAGTTTAAAATCTTTAAGTAACGGCTTCCGTTTGGAAGCCTTAAATTCAAGATATCGCTTCGGTTTCGCTGATCTTGTCATAGTGGACAACGATACCGTTTTCATCCGAAGACAGCATATCCACAAACTGATGGCCCTCTAAAATTTGATTCGGGTAGTAAGTGGTTTGCCCATATATATTTTGAGACAACGTTCCATCTATACCTGTAATGGTGGCAATGATCATTGCTCCATTATTTTTTAAATCCTCCAATGACTTTCCAAAGATGGGACTATCTTCATTCACTTCGTGGTGAATAAGCCATGAGAGAGAGAATAATGGAGTGTGCCTGTTTTTAACAAAAAGGGTTTTAAAGCGGCTCATGGCCATTCCCTCTTGAGTGGTTTCATTCCAGATCAGATTGAACGACACTTTTGCATCCACAATTTGATTATTTCGTTCATTGGCAGCTCGAAACATTAAGGCCAACTTCCCATCATGTTGACCCAAAATGAGTTTATCACTGAACACTATTTTATTCGTCGGCAGTGAAAACTTGGCAAATACAATACCAGTAGCAAGGGCAATATTCATAACACCAAAGAAAACCTGTGCCGACATAACCATATGTGTGTAGGTGGTTTGCGGATACCAATTCCCATAGCCAATGGTAGAAATGCTTTCTATGCTAAAGAAAAAGTAATCTAAGAATCTATCCGAATTGAGATTCGCTATGCCTCCGGGATCCTGCATATAAAGCAGAGCAAAAATTCCATTGATGGAGAGAAACGCCACCACCGATATTGTAAAGAAAGCACTCCAAGGAAGTGTTAATACTCTATGGTAAGGATCTCGCCTTTGAAGCTGCTTGTTTAAATCTTCGAGGCTTCGAGTGAACTGCGGCATACTACCCGTGATTTATTTTTAAAAGAGTTTTGACCGTCTTCTTTACATTATCTACATCAAAAGGCTTTTTAATATAGTCATCTGCTCCCACATCAAAGCCTCTTTTAACATCTAAATCTCCCGTACGTCCGGAAATAAAGATCAATGGGATATTTTTAAGGTCGTCATTTTCCTTCATGAGCTTGGCTAGTTCATAACCATTGATCCAAGGAAGACCCACGTCTAAGATAATAAGATCCAAAGGCGAATCATCCAACACTTGCGCCAATTGAGTTCCATCGGCAGCCGTGATGACTGAGTAACCATCTTCTTGAAACATACGCTTCATGGCGGTTCGAATAGTTTCGTCATCATCAATGATTAGAAGGTTGTATTGCGTGAGATCTTTTTGCTTAAGTTTTCTGTACTCACTCAAGCTCACTACTTTTTCTTTAGAAATGCGTTCCTTAGTTAATTTGTCAATTTTCTTAACTAAGTCTTCTGTGTTCATTTTTCCATCTTTACTCATCGTATGGTCACCTTCGAATCTATATTACCAGCATTGGTAATACTACCAAGAGTCCATCCCAGCCAAAACGGAAAAATGAAAGCTTCGACTCACCTTTAGTCCAGGTCTCCCTAAACGGGAAACCTATTGGTGCTCTTGCTCCTCAAGCCATCGCTCACAATCTATGGCGGACATACATCCTGTTCCCGCAGCAGTAATCGCCTGACGATAAACATGATCCTGAACATCCCCGGCAGCAAAGACACCGTCTACCGAAGTATAGGTATTATCTGGCTTGGTAATAAGGTATCCCGTTTCATCCATTTCCAGCTGACCTTTAAACACTTCTGTATTGGGCTTGTGCCCAATGGCAATAAACACGCCGTCCATATCAATCTCTTGAACTTCATTGGACTGAACATTTTTAACGGCAATTTTTTTAACACCCGTATTGTCACCAATCACATCGTGCAATTGCGAATTCCAAAGCACTTCTACTTTGTCATTACTTACCACTCGATCGGCCATAATTTTTGAAGCCCGAAAAGAATCTCTTCTATGAATCACATATACTTTTTTAGCGAACCGGGTGAGGAACTGTGCTTCTTCCATCGCGGTGTCACCGCCACCGATAACACTCACAACTTGATCGCGGAAAAAAGCTCCATCACAGGTTGCACAGGCAGAAACCCCTCGACCTAAAAACTTTTTCTCATTTTCTAACCCAAGATATTTGGCACTAGCACCGGTGGAAATAATAATTGATTTAGCCTGATACTCATTCTCGCCAACCCAAACTTTAAAGGGTCGACTAGAGAGATCTACCTTAGTTACGTTTCTAGATACAAATCGAGTCCCAAAACGCTCGGCCTGCTTACGAGTCACAGTCATTAGGTCTGGCCCCATAATACCATCTGGAAAACCAGGAAAGTTTTCTACATCGGTGGTTGTCATCAGCTGTCCACCCACTTCTTCACCCTCGATCATTAAAGGGTTTAAATTCGCTCGAGCCGTATAAATAGCTGCCGTTAGTCCGGCCGGTCCAGATCCTACAATAATCACATTTTCCACTGATTGACTCACAAAACCTCCCTAGAGATGAGACCTTGTTTTACATGAATCCTCAGCAAAGGCTACTGATGACACCTTACTAAAAGGACCTAGGCGGTAGTAAAGCGGTAATGATCTCCGCGATAGCGTTCATCCATGGACCAACTCCACAGTTCTTCGGCGGCTACCACTGGATCAATCAAAGGCTCTCCCATTTGTCGAGGCCACGCATTCATGGGTAGCAAATCCGTATCCATATATCCCGGAGAAAAAAGACGGAGATCAAAATAAGGTAATTCCGCTTGAACAGATTTCACCAATCCGGCTAGTGCATGTTTACTCGCCGCATAACTGGCTGCACTTGGATCGGGCCGGTTTTCAGCGATAGCCGAACCTACAAATACAAACTGTTTTAGCCCTCTAGGCTCCAACTCCTGTAGCGCCATATGAAGAACCTGTGCCGCAAACACAAATGACACCTCAAAAGACCACTTATGATCTTTCCAATCTTTATCTTTGAACAAACCATAGGGACCCCCCCCCGCCACATAAAAAATCTTTGTGGGGGCATACTCTCTTAGCGCATTTAGGGCAAAATCCCGGCCGGCTTCTTTAGAAAAATCGGCAGACTGAATGAGCACCTGCTTATCTGGAAACTCTTCCCCAAAACTCTGTTGTAGTGAGCTTAGCAAGTCCACTTTTCGGGCCATAAGATGAACTGAATCGGCATAGGTCACCGCCCGTACTGAGAGCTCCGCTCCCAATCCTCGACTTGCCCCTAATATAGCCACTTTGTCCATAGGCGGATCCTACTACTTGATCGAAGGACGATGCAACCAATGCCCATAAAAGAGTCATAAATTTAACCTCTAAAGCAACAATTTCGTAGACCCGGCAAAGACATGGAGTTTTAATGAGGCCATGCCGCGAATATTCTTCAAAAATAGGGACGACCACCTATTGGTAGACCACGGTGCCAATCTCATGCGTGCCCTTTTGGACAACCAAATCCCGGTCGCTAGCAGCTGCGGCGGCGATGGCATCTGTAGCAAATGTCAGATTCAGATCCTGGAAGGATCGGAGCATTTAAACCCAAAAAGTCAACTTGAGACCGACAGGCTCGAATTGGAATCCTGCCCGAAAAACGTCCGACTTTCATGCCAAGTGTCCGTCCGAGGAGATATTAAAGTCCATACAGACTACTGGTGAAAAACACTCCCGTTTGCACTCTTTAGGATAAATCTAAATAAAGGGGCGGCGGATGATCCGAATATTATTTTTAGGCAGTTTACTTTTTGGGCTCTTGGGGTGCAGTCAGCAAGAGTCAGAATCAGATCCTTGGCGCGTGGAAAGATTGGATATAAATAGCACTCAGATTGTTGGCAGCGAATTTAAATCTTCCCAACAGGTTCATCTAGCCTATCCCATTCACATTGAATCCAATGACAACTCAGAAAATATTCACCTCAACTCCCTCACCCAATGTCAATTGGGAAGCCAAAACTTAGGAACCTACAGTAAAAGTTTTGCAGAGATCCCTCCTGATCTTTTGGTCATTCATCTGCTGAATCCTTATTGGTGGAAAAAAATTTTAAACGTGAGCTCAGATAAAAAGTTACTCTGTCAGTTTCAGTTCACAGCAATGAACGACATTGGCTCTAAACATCATTTTAAAGCGGAAAACATAGAAGTTCTTATCAATGAACCCGTTGGCAGTATTCGATTGAGCCAACGCACATCACGTGAAAGTCTCTTTGTCCCTGAAGAAATTCAACGGGATGTGGTGGGCTCACAACTGCATTTGCAATGTGACGACATTGGTACCACTATCAGCGATTGGTCACATAAAATTACATTTAAATCGATTTTAAACGCATTACTCAGAAGAGGGTCGCCCACCTACAAAGCACTTATGGAGCGTCCATGGCGTACCTGTGTTGCCTATGAAACTAAGGACCAAATAATAGTTTCTATGCTTCCTCCCTTCACTCTCAAAACTCAAACCCCACTGGTTGAAATTTCAACGCAACAGATACCGCTCTCCCATGAATTAAACGGGGAACCAGGACGAGGCCGAACAAGACAACACCCCTTTGCTTTTGCGAAGGTCACAATTAAAAACAACAATGATTTCCGAATACCCGTTCAAGTTAATAAGTCCCCTGCAAATTCATTCACATTTGTTGAGTCCAACCTTCGCCAGTTTGCTACTTTTCATCGAACGATTTGGGAAAAATGGGACTTGCATAGAACCCAACTTCTAAATGAAACCGGCTCCTACAGAATTTTTGTGATTGAAGCTGGCGGTAAAATTGATCTTACCTTCACAGCCGAGAATAAAATGGAATGTGCTCAGCCATTTGCTGAAATAACTCATCCCGTGGATCGATATGTAGTGGCCAATACGAACCAATTCATATACCAACACATTTCGGCAAATCGGCTCACTCCGTACAAAAGAATTTCAATGTTAACTACAGACCAAAGCTTTTGCTACGGTCCAAAATTTCGAACCGGCTTTCAGCCAGATCCCTATTCCTACCCATCCCATTGCAACAATATAGATTTGGCATTAGAGCACCAATTGAAATCTAGAAGGTGCTACCCGAGAGAATAGATATATTTCTCAAATTGAAAGTGGGATCCATCCCACTAGAAAACAAAAAGAGATGAAAAAGTACCATGCGAGGGCTCACATATTTTGGTAATGTAGTGGGCATGATTAAAAAAGTACTCATTGGAATGATTTTACTCTTCTCCGTTGTACCAGCTTATATCGCCTACTATTACGGCTCAAATAGCATGCGAGTCCATTCCTTTTTAAACAACGAAGACCTGGTAACTCTTCAGATCCTTCACATTAATGACACCCATGCCTACTATCACCCTGTTTCCTTTCCACTTTTAAACGAGAAAGTCTCCCGGCTTGCCGTAATTAAAAACTTCGTAAATAACCAAAAACAAAAACGTAAACACACTCTATTTGTCAGTGCTGGAGATGCCATGGAAAAGGGATCCATAGCTGATCACGTTTCCTCCGGGCAAACCACCACTGATATATATAGCCAATTGGGCTTGGACTATATTACATTGGGCAACCACGACTTTGCTTACAATATTAAGAGCATAGTCAATTTCTCAAACAACGCCGCTAACACCTCGCTCTCTGCCAATGTTCGTTTCAATAAAGAACTGGGCAGCAAATCAGTTTCCCACCATATTTACGACATAGATGGTGGTGTTAAAATTGGTATTTTTGGATTAACAGCGGGACTCTTCAACTCTTTAAATCAAGGTTACAAAGGCCCTTACTATAACGGCATGACAATGGACCTTGATTTTGTAAAAGTCGCTAACGAGCAAGTAGCAATTTTAAAAGAGAGTAAAGTCAACTTTGTTATAATGCTTTCGCATCTGGGAAAAAGTATTGATAAACATTTAGCGGAGCATGTTTCTGGAATCGACTTTATTATTGGAGGCCATTCACACAAAACCGTTTTCAAAGAACTCTTTTTCGCAGGAGTACCATGGGTTGAAACCGGGTACCGCGCCAACCATGTGGGAGAGCTGAATTTTGCATTCGACAAAAAATCAAAAAAACTCATTGGACATTCGTATGCTCTTTACCCCATCCATCCGTTTATTTTCGGAGTAGATTATGAGTTTAATGACTTCATTAAGAAAGCAATCGGTAACTTCCCCGAAAGCTCCGACGACCCCGCCTGCAATGCTGACAAAAAATACTCGCAACTCGAACTGATTAGGCAATTTGCACACTCCCTGCTTGAAACTCACTCCTCCGACCTTGTTCTATTAGATAAAACCCAGTTTGAACGCGGATTAGATTCTGGAGCCCTACCCCACCAAAATCTGTTCGATGTGCTACCACCACAAATTCAGCCCCCTGGAACCACTGGCTTGGCGAGTATCTATACAGCTAATGTGACGATGGAGGACTTTGGGAAAATAAATCAAATTCTACCCAACATGAAGAAAGTCTACAGGCTTCAAGGTTCAAAGATAGAGGGTAATAACTCCATAAAAATCATTGGCCATAAAAAATATCTTAAAAACTTAGGTCACCACTTTTCTATACAGCCGCTAGAAGCACCAACATATCTGGGCGAAAACTGGCAATTGATTAAATCAATCTGTCTTGAAAAAGTATTCTAGTAGTGACAAACACCCCGGAACTTTTCAGAGGCAATGATAAACTGATGCTTATCGGCTTGAAGAAGACGAGTATGGAATTTCAAACCTTTTGCCTTCATAGCTTCCACTAATGTGAGATAGGATTGTTTTTCACCCCATCTTTCCGCATCATCGAAAATTATAAGAAAATCCTCAGCCAAATGATTTAAAATCACATTCACAGATCCAAACCGGGAAAAGCTTTTTGTCCCGTAAGGACCATCGACCAATATAAAATCAAAGACTTCACTCTTTATTTCCTTTTGAAAATCATAAAAAGGAACTGTTTTTCCAAGCACTTGAGTGTCTACCAAAGGAGACAATACCACTTTTGTTTGAACCTTCTCTTGAACTTGTGATTGCCAGAATTCATTATTTTCGAACGATAGCATTTTAAATTTATTCTTTTTCAGCTTCAACAGAGCATCAAAAATAAAGGTGGATTGCCCACAGCCAAACTCAACAACACTTTTAAAATCATAACTTGTAACAGACCGCATCAGTAAATACATAAGACTTGAGTTGGCGGCACCTCTAAAGGGGTACAAGGGAATGTTGATTGCGTGAATTCTCTTTAACTCATTTACTGTCGCTAAACACAGCTGCTCGGTGTGTTTTTCTGCAATCATCTGTGCGCTGGGAAGCCCAAATAGATTTAAAAATTTGGTTCTTAACTTTCTTCGAAAATATTTCCATTTATCTTTCAGCTTCATAAATCCTTCCCTAATTCTTTTCTATTTTGGACATAGTGAAAATAGGTCGCCAACAGGCAGGCCGTAGTGAACACAAAAACATGAGTCACTTCCCCATCGAAAAAATTAACCTGGGTCAATCCTCCAACATGTAAACACACCATACCTCCTATGGCCCCCAGTCCTATGGACCTAGCCAATGGCTCTGTAGAGTTTTTCCACAGCCTAAAAGCCGTCATCATAAATACAAACATAAATCCACAATATGAAAGTAATCCCAAAAGGCCTGTACCTCCCAATACCTGTAAATAGGTGTTATGAGCGTTACTTACATAACTCGTATCCAAACCGATTTTTTCATAATAGACCGGCAGCATTTCTGTATTTCTGCGATGCCCTACTCCTAGTACGGGGTTATCCAAAAACATAGCCCAGTTTCCTTGCCAAACATGAATCCGACCCAGATTTGATGAATTATTAAAATCACCAATACTCGTGATTCTATCACGCACTATCGGACTAAAAATCATAGCCAATACCACAAGTACCGAGCCAGCAACGATCAACATGTATCCAAACTTCCTTTTTATCGAAAACAACATCACGAAAACAGCAGCGGCTAATGCTATCCATAGTCCTCTTGTAAAACTAAGAATTAAGCTAATACCAACAACAGTTGTTGTTATAGGAACTAAAAACCGCCCGACCCAGCCATCAAACACTTTATAAATCCAACTGGCCAACATAAAGCAGAACAACATTCCAAAGGAATAAGAGTAGGTCATTGTGCTATAGAAGAATCCATGGGCCCTAAAAAGATCTCCGTACCGATTTTTCGGATTACCCACCTCACGAGCTAGCTCTAAACCTGTAGGCACTTGAACAATTGCGTAGATAGCCACCAAACCGGCAAAACCAAACAAGACTGGAAGATATTTTTTTAAACTTTTAAACTTAAAAGACAATAGATATGAAAAAGCATAGATAAGTAAAACCCAGCGAATGTTTGAGATCATGTATTTTTGATCTTTTCCAGAAATATCAGGGATTAACAACGCCCCCAAAGTAACAACCAGCCAAAACCCCCACAAAAATAAATCTCCAGGCAATCGAAAGCGAGGGAGCGTTTTTTCACCAAAATGATCCACTAGATACATGAGGAGAACAATAATGGCGGTTAACCATGAAAAAGCTTCCATGCCGGCAATGGAAGTGGTTAAAGCCAATAGATACAGATAAACCGTAGCTGTTGTAATTTGTGCCAAAATATTCAATGCCATTTTTCACTTCCTCAAAAGTAAATCTTAGATGCGAACCCATTCACCGGAAAGCCTGTGAATTGATGTAACTGACTGCTGGCGTCATCAATGCTCAAACTATTCCATTTCTACTCTATTTGGTAGATTTAATCTAATTCGTTTAGAGAAACTTAGGAACACTTTTTGGCCAGTATTAGCGGTAATATTATTACACTCAATGAGGAAAATCACATACGGGAGTGCATTGCTTCTTTACAGCAGATTTGCGACGAAGTGATTGTTGTAGATTCTGGCAGCACTGATCAAACCAAAGCCATTGCCCAAGAAATGGGTGCTAAAGTGATTGATCAGCCCTATCTCGGAGACGGAATTCAAAAAAACGTAGCTCTTACTCACGTTTCTAATGACTGGGTCTTTTCCCTAGATGCTGATGAACGACTTACTCCAGAGCTTGTTCAAGTGATACAAAATTTAAATTTAGATAAAACGACTTTTGATGCGTTTTCAGTGCGAAGAAGAAATCTGATTGGAGATCGATGGATCAAATATTGTGGTTGGTATCCCGATCATTTTATTCGGCTTTATAACCACAAGAAAACACGGTTTGCGGATGTTAAAGCCCACGCCAGAGTACAAACAAAAAACTATAAAGAGATTCAAGCCGATTTAATTCACTACTCCTACAAACACGCCGGAGAGCTGTTTGTGAAGGGGGACCGATTTAGCACTCGCGGAGCAAAAATTTTATTTGAGAAAGGTCGCAGAGGTAATAGCCTCTCCCCTGTTTTCCATGGCAGCCTGGCTTTTTTTAAAAAGTATATTTTGAAGCTCGGTTTCCTGGGAGGGGTGGATGGAATGACTGTTGCCTTGTCTGCCGGAATTAACTCCTATCTTAAGTGGGCTAAGCTTTTGCAGCTTCAACGGAAGGCTGGCAAATCAACCGAAGAAGAAAACCTTTGGAGCTTATAGTTGAAACGAATTGCCAACGTAACACGACAACTAGTTAAAACCACTGGTGCTGCCCGAAACACATTGGAACAAACTCGCTTGTTTCATAATCTTGGCTGGGAAGTTCATGTTTTTGGAGAGTTTGTTAACAAAAATAATATTAAAGAAAGCGGTGGCATTCCCCACAAAATCTTTACTCTTCCTTTATCTAACTACAAACGCCGGCTCCAGTTTGCGAAAAGCACTGGTAAAAAACTAGAGAAAGGAAACTTTGATCTTATATTTGGCCACGGAGAAATTTTTGATCAAGATGTTTTGTTTTTACATAATTGTGTTCACCTGGCGAATGAACTCGTAAAAGGTCGTCCGCTCCCTGAGGATCATCCAGTGGGGCAGATTCACAAAAAGATACTAACCGAACAAAAATTTAAGCTTGTGGTTTGCAACTCAGACCTAATGAAAAAAGATCTAGCTCAGCGATATAGTATTCCCGAATCAAAATTGGTTACCATTCATCCAGGGTTTAGTCCGGAACAATTTAATCTTAACAAGGCTGAACAGCTAAGAGACCAATTTCGGAGCGAACAAAATTTGACTGATGAAGTCCTAATAGGCCTCATTACCTCCGGGAATTTTGAGAAACGAAATGTAGATGTATTTATCCAGGCTTGCGCCCATCTCCCCACAGACTTAAAAAACAAATGTAAATTTTTGGTTGTGGGGAAAGGGCCTGATAATGGCTGGGATCGAAAACTCGTCAATGAACTGAATGAATCCGATAGATTTATTTTCATTGAGCCCATCCCCCAAATCGAAAAGATCTATCACGGAGTGGACATTCAAGTTTTACCCGCAAAGTGGGAGGAGTTTGGGCGCGTGGTCCCTGAAGGGATGACATGTAAAAATCCAGTGATTGTTTCCCATCAAGTGGGGTCTTCAGATCTGCTCGAAGGCGAGTCTAGAGATTTAATACTGAATCCCGTCACAGCTGAAAGCTTAACTCAGAAACTTTTAAGTTTAATTGAAAATGAAGATCTAAGACATAGAATCGGTGAAATCAATAGAACCACGGCGGCCAAATACTCGGAAGAGGAGCAAGGCAAAAAACTGAAGGCCACTTTATTGGAATATGGCCTTATCGACTGAAACGTCCCATTTTTCTTAAAACCTCAGACATATAGACCGTTCTTTTAGGGCTATCCCCTTCGCTGGATCGAATGACTTCGTAATCTAAATTCCTAAACTCCAGCTGAGTGGCATTGTGCCCAGGAGCTCCAAATATGATCCAACCGTCATTGTCAAAAATCGCACATTGATTCCAATTACAGGACAAAGAGTAGTTATGGGGAACCTCATCAAATAAGTTGTGCCCCATGCTGTACACCTCAGGATCACTTACAGCTCCCAACTCCTGCATCAATGTGGGTAAAACATCAAAATGGGTGGAAAAGTGATCATAAGTCTTTGGCTGTTTACCCGGCCAAAGAATTACAAGAGAAGACATGGTTTGCTCGCGCGTGAAAGCTCCCGAATGACCGGTGTAGCCATTCTCCATAAACTCTTCACCATGATCTCCCGTAATGACAACGATGGTATCATCCAAGCGCCCCCACTTATCGAGATCATCGAGTAGCTTCCCAATCTCTCTATCCAGGAAATAAACAGCGTTATAATAGGAATTCCTAAGATCTAATCCCTTCTGTTCATCAGTTAGCAGAGAATAAGTGTAATCCACTAGAGAAGGGTTAAATTTCTGAGCCTCTTTTGGAAAAGAGTAGCGACTATGAGCGGAATCTAAAAATATCATTGAGTAAAATGGCTGATCGCTGCTTTGCTTTTCTAGGAACTGATGAGCTCGATCAAAAACTTTTAAATCTCGCTTCCATATTTCACCCAGCCCAAACTCGTCTTCGATATAATCATTTAATTTGGCAAAAGCCGTCTTTCGAAATTCAGGAAAAGTTAAAGGTTCACTGGAATAGATCCCAAACTTATAATCCAGCTCCATCATTCTATCAAAGAGTACTGGTGTACGATTTTCAGCTAGAAACTTCTGCCAATAAGAAGAATAGATTCCATATAAAAGAGAAAACATACCGTTTCGAGTGGCATTTCCTCCCGCATGATGATTGGTAAAAACCTGCCCTCTCTCCTCGGCATATTTATAAATATTCGGAGTGATCTCTTTTGTCATTGCACCATTTCGCCAACAATCAATGACAATATACAGAACATTAGGCGTCTTTGTTTTCTCAGCTGAAAACTCTATCTTTTCCGCAGGATACTTAAGCAAACCCCCGGCCTTCAACTTCATGCTTCTTACAGGCGGTGTAGGCAGGTAGCCAAAGGTTCGACTAAATGCTTTTTTGATAGTTACTGGCTGATGAAAGGGAACCACATCATGGGAGCGCTTGATTTCAGGAATGTCGTAGAGATCGCCATAAGCATAGATAGAAGCACCCACTAAAAAGGGTATAAATACAAATGCGCTAATGTATCTTTTCTTACTCAAAAAGCGATTGAACCAAAAATCTCTATTCGACCAATACACCCATTTGTTGAATGCAAAAGATAATGCAAAAAACACAAACACAATACCTATTGCGAACAGAGTCAGCTCCGTATTGCTAATGGATAAACTCTCCCATCCTCCCGGAGTGGTTAAAATATTGATAGCCAACCCGTTGATGTGATTTTTGAACAACTCATAAACTTGGATATCGATAAACAAAATGACCCAAGCGAAAGTTAATATTGAAACTGTTAGCCATTTAATAAACTTAACTGGAAATCTAAGTTTAGCCATTAGACCAAAAAACAAAGAGCTTAGGAAAAACAGAAAAACCATTTGCGTAAACATGGCAAACAATCCGTATCCCAACTCTAGATAGGAAGAGTTAAAATTAAAATAACCAAGGCATATAAAGAAGCTGAGAACCCCGTTAACAAGAAAGAAACCAATCAACGCGGATGCGGATATAGTGGGATTATTTTTCATTCCGGAAAGCTACGACAACCCTTTAATTGATGTCAATAAAATTGCCCCTCCCCATTAAAGGTCCAACACAAGTCATTCAGATCTCGCGTACTTAGAAGGGTAATACAATGTAATGGCTGTAATCGGGGGATCTGTGGATCATGTCATACATTCGAAGTTCAATGCTGGTTGAACTGACCACAAAAGTGAATGGGTGGGACTGGGAACCAAAATGCTCATGGGCTCGGTCCGTTGTATAGGTGGTCGCCCATCTGAAGGGAAGATTCTGCAAGATAACCCCAACCTGTTGATTCAGCATCGTGTCTGCGATCGGATACCGATAAGGCTCTAAGGGATCAGGAATTCGGCCCATACTATTTACCGCGTCTTCAATTTGCTCTTTAAGATGGGGATAACCTTCGGGACGAGCCACGTTAAAGATATCTAGGTCACTGCCCACTCGACCAAAACCATTAGGTACCGAACCAAAGAACACCACGGAATCCACTTTTGGACTACGGCGAATAAACTCCTGAAGAGGCTCTAAAATACTAAAGATGACGGACGCATCATACTGACCGGTGGTTCGAGAGCCTTTAAAGACTTGCTCCCTTAGCACCTTTAGATAGTAAGGATAAAAGTCCTTCGCCTCGCCACCCGACTTTTGAAATTCTCGATATATGGCCATGGGATCCATAATAATCTGTATAGCGGCATTGATGACTTTACCTTTTTGGGCCGAATAATAGCGTCCTAATCGCTCCAATACATAGGCTTTGTCTTTTCCCTTCAATTGGCGCATATCCGATAAATCCGATGAACTGAAAAACTCGGTGTGAGGATTGACAATATGATCCACCATCTGATCCACAGAGCGAACAAATAATCCCCTGCAGGAGTTTGCACTCCACGCACTGACGGAAAAACAAAGAGATAAGGTCGCACAGACTAAGGAAAAGCGGCGGTTAAACATGAGGTATTTTAAACTAGATTCGGAATGAAAACCCTAAACCAAAGAGCGAATATAAATTCTCCATGATCGTCTTATTTTTTGACAGATGCTCTTCTAGGAAAAGACGCGCAGGAAGTAGATGGGCTGCTCTTTCTTAAGAAAGATTTTTTCAAAGTGAGTTTCAAAATTCTCGCTAGCGAACTGAGAGTTATGCAAATCAAAAGTGTACTCAAGCTGGCCGTATTTAGAATTCTTAAACTTCTCTAAAGCCCACTCAAAATAGGGCAAATCATCTGTCTTAAAATCCACTCGGGAACCGGGACGCTGCAAGCGATGTAGCCCTTCTAAGAAGTCATCTTGAATCAACCTTCGCTTCCATTGCTTTTTCTTAGGCCAAGGATCTGGATGATGAATAATAACGTGATTCAATTCACCTTCGTCAAAGATCTCATCGAGGTAGGACGCATGAAACCGTCCGATGCGCATATTGGTACTACCCTCATTGATCGCCCGACGGATACTTTGAATCAGTGGCTTGTACTTAATCTCCAGGCCAATAAAACATCGCTCTGGGTGAGCCTTTGCATAGTGGGCAAAATGAAAGCCATTACCTGTACCTATTTCCAGGTCCATGGGGTGGTCCTTCGAGACCTCAAAAACCTCTTCCCGCCAACGGCCTTTGAACTCCTGGGAGCGCTCCTCGCAAAAAGCCCAATTGCGAAACTCTCCATTAAGCGCCTCAGCGTAATAGGTGGGATCTGGCAGTGTTTTCGTTGGATTCAATCCAAATATATGCGGTGTCATAAGTGCGGTGTATCAAACCCTCCACCAGGCACCAAGTCCCTTTTTTAGAAGCATTGCGTTAATTAAGTGCGCCACCTACGCTCCCCACCCTCGGTACCTAAGTCGGCCGTGAATTGTGGGGAAATCAATATGTGATTACAATAGGTTGAGCCCTGTTGGGAGAATTTTACATACACTGAGGTTGAAATGAAGTTCCTATTCTTAATCGTAGCACTGACGAGCTGCTCTCTCCTTTCTTCACTAGTTCCGGCAGAAGCCGTACCTACGCGTGGATCCAAAATGCTGATCACTGGTTCCAGTCCCTACGCCAACGAGATTGGGCAAAAAATCGCCGCTGACGGCGGGAACGTTGTGGACGTGGCCGTAGCGGTGGGAGCCGCAATGGCCGTCACTAACCCTTACAATGCCTCATTGGGTGGCGGCGGATTTGCGCTGGTTCGCTTCAATGGCAAAGTTCATGTTTTAGATTTTAGAGAGATCGCCCCAAGAAAGACCAATGAGAAATACTATCTTGATAAGGGACAAATGGCTTCGAGAGATGGTGGCCACGCCATTGGCGTTCCCGGTTATCCAGCAGGACTTGTATCTCTACATGCAAAGTTTGGAAAACTACCATGGAAAAATGTGATTCGACCTGCCGTTCAACTGGCGAAATTTGGATTTCGAATTGGGGGCGAGTGGCACCAAAGAACAAAAGATAACAAAGGCCGACTCAACAAGGCGGGAAAGGGATTTTTTTTCAAGCGTAGTGGCCACGCTTACAATCCAGGACAAAAGCTAAAACAGAAGGAGCTCAGTCGCGCTCTAAGTCTGTTTAGATACAGCAAGAAAAACGGCTTTTATACAGGCAGTGTCGCAGACGACATTGTTAGCTCCGTCAAAGAAAGTGGTGGCGTAATTTCATATAAGGACTTACGGAACTATAAGGTGCGCTGGCTCAAGCCCATCACCACTGAATATGAAGGTCATACCATTCACATGATGCCTCCTCCTAGCAGTGGTGGCGTTGTGATTAAAACGGCACTTTCACTCATTGAAAAATTAAATTTAAAAAATAAAAAGCCATTAAGCTCAGAGGAGCTGCATCTCCTGGCCGAAATTGAATCACGTGCCTTTCGGGGAAGGCTACTTTTAGGAGACCCTGATTTCCACCAAAACCCTATGGACTTGATTCTCTCTAAAAAATATTTAAATGAAATGGCCAGTTCAATAACTCCAAATCGAGCCACTCAACTAGCTCCCTTAAAAGAAATGGCACCAGTAAAAGAGTCAACGGAAACCACTCACTTCACCGTTATGGATCGCAAAGGTAATGCGGTTTCTCTGACTGTTACTCTCAATGGAGCCTATGGATCAGGTGTGGTAACGGATCGCTATGGCATTGTTCTCAATAACGAAATGGACGACTTTACCACTCATCCGGACAAACCCAATATGTTTGGGCTCATCCAAGGGCGAGGAAACCTCGTTCAACCGGGGAAACGCCCCCTCTCTTCCATGACTCCCACCATAGTAACTAAAGGAAATGAAACAATTATGGCTTTGGGTGCTCCTGGAGGACCAAAAATTATAAGCTCCGTTCTTCAGGTACTGTATAGAACTCTGAGCTTGAACTTTGACATGGACAAAGCCATTCAATACCCGCGGGTGCATCACCAGTTTTTACCCAATAAACTGTTTGTATACTCGGACAAACATTCACCTGATGTTCTTAGTAAGCTAAAGACTATGGGCCACAATGTCGTGGAGCATGAGTTTGCAGCTCGCGTGAATGGCATTCGAAGAGATCCAAAAACAGGTTTTTTGGAAGCGGCTTTCGACTCTCGAGCTGAAGGCTCTGTCGCTGGCTATTAAGACTTCTTAGCACTAGAGGATCAAGCCTACTCAAAATGACTGGAGCTATTCGCGAAACTCTTCGGGTTCCTCTGAACTGCGGAAATGCTTTACACTGACCGGAATGCGCTTTTCAAAAGCGTCCAAGCGAATGGGGCAGTCAGGCATATCGCAGACTTTACAATAGGCTCTTCGGCAGGGATCCAGATGAAAATGGAGTTCCATGTTATTTGGGTAATCTTCCACCACATTTTTTTCGAAATCGTCGATGTTTTCATGAACGTCCTTTACATTCCAAAACTCAGGCACAACCAAATGGGCATCAATGTGGTGAAAGGCTCCAGAACGAATCATCTTAAGGTGATGTATTTGAATAACACTCTGACTGACATGCTTAGAGAAAATTTCCGCTAAGTTTTTTAAATCCTCTTCGCTCTCCTCATCAAGCAAACCACCAATGGACTGTCTGACAATCGAAAGCCCTGTGCGTCCAAGGAAAAATGCCACAATCATAGCAATCACCGAATCCATCCAATACCAACCTGTCAAAGTGACAAGAGCAAGACCGATAACTACACCAAAGCTCGTCCAAAAATCAGAAACAATATGTTTACCTGAGGCCTGGATGGCTTCCGAGGATTGCTTTTTACCCTCTCGAATCAAAAAAAGTCCTAAAAGCAAATTCACCACACCAGCAAATCCTACTACTGCCAATCCAATCCCCATTTCATGCAGCACATGCCCCTGGATCAAACTTCTTGCGGCATCAAATAAAATAGCCAAAGCGGCAAAAGAAATCAGGCCTCCCTCAAACGCCGCACTAAAATGCTCAATTTTACCATGCCCGTATGGGTGATCCGTGTCTGCCGGCTGACTGGCATAATAGATGACAAAAATAAGAAGCAAACCGGCCACCACATTAACAATACTCTCCATCGCATCGGAAAAAATGGCGTTAGAATTGGTCATATTAAAAGCCCAAAATTTTATCAATAAAAGTAAGATCCCAACCACCATCGAAAGCAAGGCGGCTCTTTGTTTATCTCGATCATTCACTTCTAGATTCGGTGACTCTTTATAACTCATACTGCACACATTAACACATGAGGTATGACACGAACACTTTTATAGAATCTAATGCAAAAAAATAGCTTTTAACAGGTAATGAGAATTTATATCAAAGCTCTTTAGGTTACCTTGAGAGAACAGCCAATCTACTTCATAGGTGGTCAAATTATCATTAGGATCGCCAATATCGATTCAGCCACTTCAAGGCTGCCGGCCGCCGGTCCCCTATATCGAAATGATTACCTTTGAATTCTGAATATTTCACTTTTGCACCCATAGCAACCAATGCATCTCTAATCTGGCGGGTACCATACTGTAAATGATATTGATCTTTATCTCCCACATCTAAATACACACCACGTAATTGCAAAACATTCTTCTTACGAGCTTTTAAGAAATGAATAGGATCATGTTTAAGCCACTGCTTCCAAGTACCATTTACTACCAGTCCCGATTCCGAATCAATCGGCCAACGGACTTCACCCTTCTTCTTTGGGTCTGGTGCATAGCAAGTTCCCATTCCAATGGCATTGAGAATGGTATGAGCCTCTCTCCTCCGCATCAGCTTACCGCTCTCAAGCTCCTCCTTAACACCCTTCACTCCACCTAGCTTTTCTATGGAAATCATCGCGGTTAAAATTTCCGGCATCAAACTGGCATCAAAAAAACTATCCGGAGCTATGGCAATGGCGAGCCCGTACTTTTCCGGATACTTGCTGGAGAGATGTAGTGCTCCATAGCCTCCGCTGGAACCACCCATGACACACCAGTGCTTACTATCTGACTCCACCGGAAAATTGAGATGAAGGGCCGAATAGACTTCTTTACATAGAAAATCTTCGTACCTGCCCGTACCTTTGGAATTTATAAACTGACTTCCTCCCCAGTAGGTCATTGCATCTACCAACACATATAAAGCCTTGGGAGCCAGTTTCTCTTTATAGAGCTGATCCAACACTTCAGCAAAATTGGGATCTTTAAATCGAACATTTAGATATTTATTACCGACTCCCGAAAAGCCAGCTAAGACCAAAACCACAGGCAATTTCTCGCCCTTCCTCAACTTCTTTGGCATAAGACAGCCTAGGAAACGAGTGCTAGGATCCTTTAGTGGATTTCCTTTTAACACCTGGCTGTCTATTTTCAGCGTCTTTATGTCGAAATATTTTAAAGATGACGATATGAGGTTTTGCTGGACTTCTGATGATAACAAAGAGTTTCCCCTTACTTGATTTTAATATCTGGGCGGCGTCTTGATTTTTGAATGGCATCTGGATTTAAACCCAAATCCACTGATCGAATACAGTTACGGCCGTCTTCTTTTGCCGTATAAAGAGCTTTATCCGCAACTCGCACCAACTCTTTTCCATTCACATACGGATGCTCAGAGTCCGTTACGGCATAGCCAATGCTTGTGGTGAGGTGTATGGAGTGGTTTTCATTTTTAAACTCATGTTTGCTAATGTAATCGCCAAGACGTTGGGCAAACTTTTCTGCCCCTTCGGGAGTACACTCAGCCAAAACAATTAAAAACTCATCTCCACCATAGCGAGCTGCAAAATCTACCTTTCGAATATTTTCTCGAATGATTTTTCCTACTTCAGACAAAACAAAACTACCAAACAAGTGATCGTGATCGTCATTCACATTTTTAAAATGATCCATGTCCATCATCAAAACGCAGAGGGATCGACCATATCGTGCCGACCGCTCCACTTCGTTTTGCAATTTGGAATAGAGAGAGCGCATATTAAAAAGGCCTGTGAGGTCATCGATCTCCACAAGTTCCTGTAAACGTCCATTCACGCGTCTAAGATCATCTCTAATGTCCTTAATACGCAGCTGAGTTCGCACTCGGCTCAGCATAACTAAAGGGTCAAAGGGCTTGGTGATGTAATCGTCCGCACCTGCGTCCAGACCTTTGATAATATCTTCAGGATTTGAGTTGGCTGAAATAAAAATTGTAGAAACGTAATTGGTTTTCTGACGTAAATTTTTAAGGGTTTGCATGCCATCCAAACCGGGCATATTGATATCTAGAAGGATAAGATGAGGATACCAATTATTGATAACCGTAAGGGCCTCGTTACCATCAGAGGCCACTTGAACCTGATACCCGTCCATCTCTAAGGTTTTACTCAAAATTTGCTGGCTCAACTCGTCGTCGTCGACCACGAGAACTCGCCTTAAATTGGTATCTTGATCTAAATCAGCCATACCCTATCATTATAAACTCTCCCACCGGGATAGGTGAATGAATCCCCTCTGAAAAACTCATTTCTAGCGCTAGGTCGTTACCGCCCCAGCCAAGGCGCCAGAGAGATGGTCTCAGAGATGATGCTGTTTGACATAACCACCCCTATCCACTATGCAAAGGTCTTAACTCAATCTCATCGATTCCTTATTGAATCACCTTAGAATATCTTGAGGAAAACCCCCCTTGAAGAAAAATGGGAGCAGCAAAAACATGGCCTACGATCACAATAAAATAGACGCAAAATGGCAGAAAATTTGGGATGAAGAAAAGTCTTTTCAAGCGGAGTATCCGTCCAAGAAACCAAAATATTATGCCCTCGATATGTTTCCCTATCCTTCTGGATTTGGTTTACATGTTGGACATATGGCCAGCTACACTCCTACCGATATTGTGGCTCGATACAAACGCGCGAAGGGCTTCAATGTACTCCATCCCATGGGATATGACGCCTTTGGATTGCCGGCCGAACAATTTGCCATCAAAACAGGCGTGCACCCTGAAAAGGTCACCAATGATGCCATTGCAAATTTTCGTCGACAGCTAAAATTGTTTGGCTTTAGCTTTGATTGGTCACGAGAGGTTTCCACCTGTGATCCGAATTTTTATAAGTGGACTCAGTTCATCTTTACCAAGCTTTATGAAAAGGGCCTCGCCTACCAAAAGGAAGTTCCCGTCAATTGGTGTCCCGCTTTAAAAACTGTATTGGCTAACGAAGAGGTCGTGGACGGAAAAAGTGAGCGTGGTGGCCATCCTGTAGTACGAATGCCTATGAAGCAGTGGATGCTAAAAATCACCGCTTATGCAGAAAGACTCCTACAAGACATTGATAAAATCGACTGGCCCGATAGAACTAAAGAAGGACAACGTAACTGGATAGGTAAAAGTGTCGGCGCTAAGGTGTTTTTTAATTTAGAAAATCATAGCGAAAAATTAGAGGTCTTTACTACCAGACCAGATACTTTGTTCGGTGCAACCTTTATGGTTTTGGCTCCAGAACATCCTCTCGTCGGCGAACTCACCTCTGGCGAGCAAAAATCCGCTGTGGACGAATATGTTAAGGCTTCCGCGAGCCGCTCTGAGTTGGATCGTAAAGCGGATACGACCAAGACAGGAGTTTTTACCGGCGGCTATGCCATTCATCCTTTGACCGGAAATAGAGTTCCCATTTGGATCGCTGACTATGTACTCATGGGTTATGGTACTGGCGCAATTATGGCTGTTCCAGGTCATGATGAAAGAGATTTTGAGTTTGCAGAAAAATTCGGTATCGACATATTGAGAGTGCTCGAAAGTGACTCCGACCTCCCCTTCGCTGGTGACGGGAAGTTGGTAAACTCTGAATTCTTGAATGGCCTATCTAAGCAAGAGGCTATCAACAAAATGATCGAGCATTTGCAAAAGGAAAAAATTGGTGAGGCAGAAACTCAATACAAATTACGAGACTGGCTGTTCAGTCGCCAAAGATATTGGGGTGAGCCCTTCCCTGTCGTAGAGTTTTCCGAAAAAGGCTTAGCCACAGTTCCCTTGAATGAGTTACCCGTAGTTTTACCACCTGTAGCAGATTACGAACCCTCCGAAAAAGGGGAACCGCCATTGGCTCGAGTGGAAGAATTTGTAAAATACAAAGATAAAGACACTGGCGAAGTCGGTGAACGTATCACCGATACCATGCCTGGGTCGGCGGGATCGTCTTGGTATTTTTTACGGTACTGCGATCCGCATAACAATGATGAACTGGTATCCAAAGAGGCTCAAGATTATTGGATGCCCGTTGATTTATACATCGGTGGACCTGAACATACTGTGGGACATTTGCTCTATTCTCGTTTTTGGCAAAAAGTGCTGTTTGACGCTGGTATTGTTTCCCATGATGAACCCTTTCAAAAATTGGCTCACCAAGGGATGGTTCTGGGAAGCGATCATCAAAAGATGTCAAAATCTCGAGGGAACGTTGTAAATCCCGATGAAATTAAAGAACAATTTGGAGCGGATGCCCTGCGAGCCTATATTTCTTTTATGGGGCCGTTTGATAAGGACAAGCCTTGGTCCACTCAGGGTGTGGATGGGGTTCGCCGGTTCTTAGATAGAGTTTGGCGCTTGGTTGTGGACGAAAATGACCAATTGGTTGCCGAAGACATTGAAGTGAGTGAAGACATCGATAAGCTTCTTCATAAGACCATAAAAAAGGTCACTGAAGACATCGAGTCTATGAGTTTTAACACAGCCATCAGCGCAATGATGATCTTGGTCAACGAGCTTTATAAGCAAAAATTAAAACCCAAGTCGGTTCTGAAGTCTCTTGCCCAACTCATGATGCCTATTGCACCACATATTTCCGAAGAGCTCTGGGAGCGTCTCGGCGGCGAAGGCCGTGTGAACTTAGCCCCATGGCCAGAATTCGACCCAGACAAAACGGTCGACGACCTTATGACCATGGGAGTGCAGGTGAATGGAAAAATGCGAGGAACCATTGAGGTTTCAGCTGAGACCTCCGAAGAGGATGCCGTAAATCTTGCAAAGCAGATCGAAGCCGTAGTAAACGCTATGGGCGATAAAAATATAGTTAAAGTCATTTATAAAGCCGGCAGAATATTAAATATCATTGCCAAGTGAGGATAGAGAGCGATGAGCGATTGGACCCCCCAACATTCACGAGAACTGTACGGAGTAGAACTCTGGGGTTCCGGATTTTTTGAGATTGGTGATAATGGAAATGTACATGTAGCTCCAGAAGGTCCCGCCGGCCATCGGGTGGATCTTTATAAGCTGACCAATGATTTGAAAGAGAGAGGTATTCGCCTCCCCATTCTGGTGCGATTCTCTGACATACTAGGGTCCCGAATTAACCTCCTAAATAACTGTTTTTCGAAAGCCATTCATGAGTATGGTTACAACGGCACCTATCGAGGAGTATTCCCTGTAAAGGTGAATCAACAAAAGCATCTTGTTGAAGAGATTGTTCAACAGGGTAAAATCCACCATATGGGTCTGGAGTGTGGAAGCAAACCCGAACTCTTAATCACTCTTGCTCTCATGGATAATTCAAATGGTATTATTATTTGTAACGGCTTTAAAGACTCTGAGTATGTCGAAACAGCCCTGCTGGCGCAAAAGTTAGGCCATAACGTTTTTATCGTGGTGGACCGGCAGGAAGAAATTCAGCTAATTATAAATGCGGCCAAAAAATTAAGCGTAAAACCACGTATAGGCTTTCGCTGTAAACTTAACGCTAAAGGCGAAGGCAAATGGCAAGAGTCTTCCGGTGCACACTCCAAATTCGGACTTACTCCTTCTGAAATGGTGCAGGGCTGTCGAACTTTACAAGAGGCAGATCTGTTAAACGCACTCGAGATGCTTCATTTTCATATTGGATCCCAGATCCCTTCAATTCATGCGATAAAATCAGCTATGAAAGAGGGCGCTCGATACTTTACTGAAATGAAATCGATTGCTCCAAATATAAACTACCTCGATGTGGGTGGTGGCCTTGGCGTCGACTATGATGGCTCCGGCAATAGCAGCAATTCAACGAACTATAGCGAGCAAGAGTACGCCAATGATATTGTTAGCACCTTACAGCATGCCTGTGATGAAAAAGGCATTTCTCATCCTCACATTATCACCGAGTCGGGCCGCGCATTAGTAGCACATAGTTCAGTACTTATCTTCGAAGTGTTGGGCGAGAACGAAATCTACAATTGTAAGACTAATATCTCATTAGACTCCAAAGATTCTTCTCTAGTGAAAGAAATTTACGAAATCTATTCAGAGGCCAATGAGAAGAACATTAACGAAACCTACAATGATCTCGTTGAAAAAAGAAGAGACACTCTGCAAATGTTCAACTATGGCGTTCTTAATATCGTTCAAAGAGCTAAGGCTGAAGACTTGTATTGGGCTACAGCTAAAAAACTAACTGATCTATCTCGGGGAAAAGAAGACTACGAAGACATTTTTTATGCCATGGAGAAAGAACTCTCCGGGACTTACTTTTGCAACTTTAGCGTGTTCCAATCGTTGCCTGACTCATGGGCTCTACAACAACTATTCCCCGTTTTGCCCCTACATAGACATCTAGAGAGACCAGAAAAACGAGCCATTCTCGTGGACCTTACTTGTGACAGCGACGGAAAAATTGATCAATTTATCGATGTCGATACTGGCAATACACAATCTTATTTAGAGTTACATGATCTCAAAAAGGATGAACCCTATCTCTTGGGAGCCTTTATTACTGGTGCCTATCAGGAGATTCTGGGTGATCTACACAACCTATTTGGCGATACGGACGCCGTCCATATTTCCGTGGTTGGCCATGATAGCTATCAAGTAGACCATGTGATTAAAGGCGACTCTGTATCAGAAGTTTTGAGCTACGTGGAATACAAGTCAGAAGAGCTGACAGAAAGAATTCGTCGGCATTCGGAGTTAGGTATTGCTCGAGGGCTACTTACCCATCAAGAGGCTCGGTTGCTAATAAAACGGTTTGAGACGGGCCTGAGTGGCTATACCTACTTTATGCCTCACCCTGAAGAAGACTGAATTTAGTTGGCACCCCATACCAATTAATATCGCCGTCGATTTGTACTAAAACTGCATTTGCTTCTATAATGAAAGCAGTTTCAATTTCGTCCCGGGGACTCAACAGCTCTGATTCATTGAGGTGATTATGGCATTGGCTATTGTTGGTATTGGCATCATGTTTTTTCTTGGCCACCTATTGAGTTGGGTTTTTGAGAAAACTAAAATACCTGATTTGTTGATTTTGGTAGTCATCGGTTACGTGATGGGCCCCGTACTTGGCATTTTAGATGGACAGGACTTTGGCGCGGTAGGCGCTGTCATCTCCACCCTGGCTCTGATTGTTATTCTCTACGAAGGCGGCCTACACCTCAGCGCAAAGGATTTGCTTACATCGAGCTTACCCGCAGCGGGGCTGAGTTTTCTTAGCTTTGGATTTTCCATCTTGATCGGCATCATCTGTGGCTATGGTTTTGCTACACAAGATATCTCCACCGGGATTTTACTTGGTGTGGGAATTGGCTCAACATCTTCAGCTATTGTTATTCCTATGGTGAAATTTTTAAGTATCCACCCCAATATGAAGACGGTTTTATCTTTAGAGTCCGCTTTCACTGATGTGCTCACCATTGTTATATTTCTTGTTCTGGTTCAATCCTTCGCCGCTGGGACATTTGAAGCGAAGAACCTCATTATTGGACTTGGGCCAAATACTTTAATTGCCGCAGCGGTTGGAATCTCATCTGCATTTACATGGTCCCTTATTAAGAAGCGCTACTCGAGCGCACTGCCCAACGCTTTTGCTGGTGAGGCCTGGGCGCTACTCACTTATGGCGGCTTGGAGCTTGCCGGTTTAAATGGAGCCATTGGTGTACTCACTCTTGGGTTTTCCTTAGCCAACTTAAACTTGCTACCACAATGGACTACAAAGTTTATCAATCAAAGTCCCGTTTCCTTTAAAGAGATGTCTTTACTGAGTGAGATCACTTATTTGTTACGCACCTTTTTCTTCATCTACTTAGGTATTCTGATCCAGTTTAATAGTATGGGGACGATCTTTTTAGCTCTGGCTATTTGTCTTCTAATTTTTGCGTCACGCTATTTGATCATTCGCATGCTTTTTAAAACCGAATCCAACTCTCGCTTAGATGCTATGGTAGCGACGGCCATGGGACCCAGAGGTTTGGCATGTGCGGTCTTGGCCACTCTTCCGGCTCAACATGGATTGGCCGGTGGAGATTTTTTAAGGGATACAATGTTTGCCATTATCCCCCTATCCATCTTGTTCACAGCACTTTTTGTTGCACTTTCTGAGAGCCCCACCATGCGTGCTAAGATTTCAAAGTTTTTTACAATGTATCCCGAAGAAAAAGTTCTTGCAGATAATACCAAAGAGTCTTTGAACACTTCCTCAAATTCCAATCCGGAGCCAAATACATGATAAAGCCGATGATCTTCATATTAATTAGCACTCTTTTTCTGGTTAACTGCGAAAGCACCCCCAAAGAAAAGTCTCTTCCAGCGGCTTCCGAAAACATTACCGAAAAGCCCATTAAGAACCTCCCCTGTCACTACCAGGGCACAGTGCCTATGTGGCAAAATTATTTTTGTAGAGAGAAAATGGGCATTAAAGAGAGATCTTCTAAGCGAATTGTAAAATGCGAACTAGAATTAAATGATAGTTTATATGGTAAAAAAGAGTGCGAAAAACTCCAGGTTTTAAAAACTAAAACCTGTGAACTACATATCAAACTAAGCTACTACACTAAGGGGCTACAGACCTGCCTCAAAGATTCAAAGATTGAAACCTACTGGCTTCGTGATTACCTTTAAATTACGGGTAGTTAGCCTCTCTCCCCGCGAAGGCCGGCTGATCAATACATGAAATATTTTAGACAGACTCTATAAATGCTTCATTGAAAGTGAATTTCAATGAAAGAATATGCCCCCTCCTTTACACTTATCACAACCGGGAGACAGGCGCTGAAAACGTTAATTTTAACCACCTATGCCTTGTTCTCGTTTGCTTTAATTTTCTTTGCTCAACCCGCGCAAGCCATTAACTGCCACTATTTATTTTCCTATCCCGGAGCCCTCAGCAGACCTAATTTATTTGAAACTCTACTCCGACACCAACGAGAATTGAAAAAGACCGAGACAAATCCCCAAGAGGAAAAGGCTGTCATAGACAAAATATCAACCTTCGTAAAACACACCTCTACTATGGGAATTTTCGAGCTCAATAGTATTGTGCACTCCAAAACACTCAATAAAACTCAAAGAAAACTCATCTTAAACTCTATTGTTCGTTTAGAAGAGTTGGCCCAAACAATTAACACTATCGATAACCATAGATTCCTTAATCGCAATGAGTATTTAAGAGAGATACAGTTTTTGATCCAAAAGATCTTTAGCCATATCCACAACGGTCGGGTGACCTTTGAGTCAGGCCGATTATCTCCAGATCAAGCCTTACCCCATTCCCCCTTTGCACTTTTAAAAAAGTCACACTCACTATCTCAATATATTTGGAACAAGATTCAGACCACAAACCATCCAGACATATCTACTTTTAAAGATATTTCTGAACTGAATCCCTATCTTGAATCCCTGCGTGAAGAATTAACTTACATCGGTTCAGCTTTAAAAGAACAAAAAATAAAATTTGAAAGAGAAATTAAGGAACTCAACACCCTCATCGATGGCTTCGAGAATCAGCTGAAATATTCCCTAGAGGGAATGAATGACAATCAGATAAAACGACTAGAAGCTCAAATGGGAAAAGATGACTTAGCATTAGCCATGACCAACGCAGAAATAGAAAATAGACTCTATGGTGTATCTACCGCCTATAGATCTATGTTGGCGGAACTTTGGGTTATGCTACGTACCCCTCTTTTAAACCAGGTCTATTATTTCAATGTCACTCCCAAAGAGTTTCTGAGCCCGCAATTGGCAGCGCGTCTTCCCGAGAGAATGCAGGATAAGGAGCTGGATATCTTTTCTCAATCGAGTCTTCTTGGAAGCCCAATCAGCTATCTCGGGGAAGTAAAATACTTTCTGGCACCTCTAAATATGGACAACACCAGATGGATCGATCTGGTGGGTGCCCCGAAGAAAAAGAAACGAGGACAAATTCCTAAGATGCATGATCTCATGCATCGACTTGCTGAGCCTTCATACGAAGTTCATCTATTTCTCATCAATGGGGTGACTGAGTCCACCAAATGGGAGCTGGAACAAAGAAATGTTATTGTACATGGTCCAGTTTTTCCTGACCGCATCTCTCACTAATGCTAAATTTTAGCAATGCGTTTATTTCGATTTTTGATACTTATTTTCTCTCTCCTTATTGGCGTTATCGCGTCATCTGCCGAGAATGCCCCGCTACTAAAAAAGAAAGTGTATGACTATGGTAAGAAGCCTGTTCAGAACCTAGTAAAAACTAGGAACAGAATAACAGACGGTGTGAAACGCTTTTCCAGCGGTATAGATAGTTTTTTTGCCGCCGAAAGATCTGAAGCTGAGTCCAATAAATCACATATAAAATTGCGGGTACAAAGCATTTTTGAACAGTATGAAAAAGCGGATCTCGACTTAAAGATCACGGGCCGGCTCTCTCTTCCACGTACTGAAGAAAGGCTTCAGCTTATTGTTGAAAGTGAAGATGAAAACAATATTGATAGTGGTGATGCTCAAGTCAACAACCCCAATGAAGACGCTGAAGAGAATACCACTTCTGCCGGGCTTAGATATTTCTTGGATAATAATGACCGTAACTTCAAATGGAACATTGATGGCGGAATTCGAATTGATTCTGGGGTTGACCCATTTATAGGCACACGCTTCAGAAAGTCATACTTTCACGATGCATGGGAGTTTCGCTTTGTAGAGACGGTAGAGTGGGTCGACTCCACAGGAGTCTCCGCTAAATCCGAATATATTATGGATCGCCCCTTTGCCGGCCGATTTCTATTTCGCCAATACAATGGAGCTCGCTGGAGAGAGATTAACGACACCATTACTATGTATCATAGCTATAACATCATTCATCAATTCAAAAAGAAACAGGCGATCTCCTACCAAATCGGTATGCAAGGACTGAATCGACCAGCACTTTTTGCTGAAACCTATTATGCTTCGGTGAGTTTTCGCGCACTTATATATAAAAACTGGCTCTATATGACCTTACAACCCGGCTATATTTACAGGAAAGAAGATCAGTTTCGCCAGCGAAGGCAACTCCTCCTTTTATTTGATGTTTTTTTTGGAGACCCCTAATCCAAGTAGTGACTTTAAAAGAAGGCTAAAATCCTCTATTGTACCTATCGAACACCAAATAATTGGCCTTCGACTTTAAGGTTTGCTAGGATCGCTCCATGGAAAAAGCAAAGGAAATGGGTATGAGTCGATGGAATCCAATACGTCAATTGCGACTCCTTTATCTTTGGACAATGAAGTGGGCTGAGCACCCTAAAGCAGAACCGGCTTTAGGTATTTTTTCTATGATTGAAGGCATCTTCTTTCCTATCCCTATTGATCCCTTTTTGCTAGCCATGAGCGCAGGAAAGCCCAAGCGTAGCTTACGCTTTGCTGCCATCGCCTCCATAGGATCCGTGATTGGCGGAACCATTGGTTATTATGTCGGATATTTATTTTGGGATCATTTGAAAGAGTTTTTCTTCACTTACTTTTTCCCCGCAGAAAAGTTCGATGCCGTGGCTCTAAAATTCCAAACCGATGCTTTTTTAGCAGTGTTCTTAGCTAGCTTTACCCCCATCCCCTATAAGGTCTTTGCTGTTGCCGGAGGCGTTTTTCAAATTAATATTTGGACTTTTGTAACGGCTTCGATTGTTGGAAGAAGTCTTCGCTTTTTCGTGATTGGATTTTTATTTTATTACTGGGGCGCGCCCATCCGAGACTATATCGAGAGACATTTTGATCGACTCACCATTGCTCTAGGCGTGATTTGTGTGGCCCTGTTTGTAATTTATCGACTTTAGATAGGTGATTTAAGTGTCTCATTTACATTTTGACCCAGAAATTTCGGGCAGCATAGAATCCGGATTATTTGGCATCCCTACCACCGCTGATAAAAGTGAGCTCTGGCTACTCCCTGTACCTTGGGAGGCCACAGCCTCCTATGGTGGAGGCGCAGCGGCGGGTCCCAATACAATTTTAAATGAAAGTACTCAGTTGGACTTCTATATTCATGGCATTGAAAACCATTATCTAAAGGGCTTTCACTGGTTAGAGGAATCCAGCGAGCTTCACACTCTTAATAAGCTCACTAAACCTATGGCTGCCAATGTTATGGATGAGCTATCTAGCAAACCCATAAATGAATTAAGCCCTGAAGCAATAGACTCCCTGAAGCAAGTCAACAAAGCTTCAGAAAGAGTGAATCAGGTCGTATATGAGACTGCTAAGCAGGCACACGATCAGGGGAAATTATTTGCTACCGTAGGCGGTGATCACTCCTGCCCGTTGGGAGCCATCCAGTTACTATCTGAAAAGTACAATGGTGACTTCGGCATTTTGCATATAGATGCTCACTTTGATCTTCGCGATAGCTATCAGGGCTTTAAATACTCTCACGCCTCAATCATTAAAAACGCTTTGGATTTACCACAACCGCCAAAATCCTTAGTCCAGTGGGGAATTCGTGATTATGCCCAGTCCGAATTTGAACTGGCCACGGAGCATCCGTCTATCCACTTTTTGCTCGACAGTGCTTATCATGAAGCTCGATCTCTAGGTAAAACCTTAGCCCTTCTCTGCGAGGAGTGGATTCAATATTTACCTAAAAATGTTTATATCTCTTTTGATATTGATGGACTTATGCCTCATCTATGCCCCAATACAGGAACCCCTGTTCCAGGCGGTTTAGAGTTTAACGATGCTCTCTTTTTAATTCGAACTCTAGTTAAATCTGGTCGTAGAATCATCGGCTTTGATCTTTGCGAAGTCAGTCCGGATCCCAATGCGAGCGGCGCCCAATGGGACGGTAATGTGGGCGCTCGTATATTGTTCCAATTGTGTTCTTGGACCTTAGAAAGCCAGTCGAATGAGTAAAAAGCTTTGGTATGAAGAAGGCATACGATTTGAATGCCAGGGATCCGGGAAATGCTGTACCTCTCACGGTGAGTATGGCTGGGTCTTTCTATCTAAAAAAGATATAAAGCGATTTTCAGAATATTTCGAACTCAGTGTCTCAGAGTTTAAAAAAATTTATTGTGATCAATCAGAAGGTGTTTGGCATCTCAAGGAAAAGATGGATGATCCTGATTGTATGTTTTTGAAAGATAATCAATGCTCCGCATATGAGGCCCGCCCCACTCAGTGCCGTACTTGGCCTTTCTGGCCGGATACTATGCAAGCTAAGGCATGGAAAAAGGAAGTGGCTTCATTTTGCCCAGGCGTTGGCAAAGGAAAATTATACTCTAAAAAAGAAATTGAAAAACAAGTGGAAGAAGCGGCCCGAGTGGATGAAGAGCTATTCTTTTCATAAAACTCGAAAGTGCCGAATGAGATAGAAAATTGGTCAAATCCATCTGACCAATTAAAAAAGCCCAACTTCGAGTCGGGCTTTTTTTTAAAATCAATTATCGAGTGGATGCGTAGCGCTTATCCATAGATTCACGAATTTCAGCGCCTTCGATACTTAACCGAGTCCAAGGAATCGCCAACAAACGATCCGTTTCAATATTTTCCTCGGTCTCTTCACAAATACCATATGTACCTTGATCAATACGATGTAAGGCCATTTCAATTTCTACAAGTTGCTTGCGAAGTCTTTCGTTCATTCTTAAAAACTCACTCTCGGCAAGCGCTCTTACGGTTTGGTCGCCTTCATCCCCGCCCTTCTCTTCAGTGGCCAAATTTCTACGAGCCTCCTGAACACGGTTTAAAATATCAGACTTTGTTTGAATGAGCTTGTCTCTGCACTGATCAATAAGATCTTGAGATATAGTCGTCATTGTAATTACCCCCCATTAAATTCCTCAAAAGACATTGTAAAAAAGTGCCAATTTGGAACTGCACTATTTACACACTATTCAGTTTGGGTTGGCAAGAAGAAATCTTAAAAACTCTTAAACGTTATAAGTGCCTGACTTAAGTCATGTTTGCTTAATTTCTTTGCAAGCCATCCCAGCTAATTTGAATATCTTAAACAAAGTGACTTAAATGCAAAAGATTATTAAACCGAGCCTGCTAAATCCAGACTTATCTCCTAGGACGAATCTGGTTTTCGGCTCCAGTAGAGGCTCCCAGACGATTCTCTTAATACTTAACTCGGATCTTTTGAATCGGTAACCAGAGCGCACTTTTATGAACCCAACCGACAGTTCCCAGATCGTTGGCCAATTGGTACCAACTGCCTTTTTGTCCGACACGACGGAAAGACTCATACTTTAATGCTATGCGATAATCTGAGTAGGGGAAACTCGTCCCCGGTCCATTTCTCACATTCACTCGCTCTAATTTTATAGCAGCACAGGGATATTTCTTTGTCAGAAGTGAGGAATAGATCCAATGCCTCTCACCATCCAGGTCCGCCACTTTAAACCAATTGCCTTTTTTTGAAACACGCACCAGAGGCATATACTTTCCCACCACCCACTGAATCTTCGAATTGGATTTCGGTTGAGACCTTAGATTGGCTCGTGTGGATTTGACGCAAAAAGCCTCCGCCAGAGAGGTCTGCAGAAAAAAAACAAAAATAATAATAAGGAAATGTAGAACAGGATTACTCATGAATAGGTTAATGCTATAAGTAATAACGAAGTTATGGAAGTTTTATTGAACGTTGGGCAACTCATCATTGGTTTTGCCATCCTTATTGTGGGTGGTGAGGCATTGGTACGCTCCGCCATCAGCATTGCCATTCGAGTTAAAGTGAGTCCACTTGTTATTGGCCTCACTATCGTTGCCGCCGGAACCTCTGCACCAGAGCTCATTACTAGTGTCTTGGCTTCTTTGAAAGGGTCTCCTGACATCGCTGTAGGAAATGTGATTGGCTCAAACATATTTAATATTCTCGCGATACTTGGTATTGCCAGTCTCGTCCGACCCAATTTAATTGAACGGTCTCTGAAGCGCTTTGAAATTCCCGCGCTGATTGGATTCTCACTTCTTTTTTATTTAGCCGGGTTTGACGAGGTGATTTTGCGATGGGAAGGCGCCCTGGGATTGGTGATTAGTGTCGCCTTTCTTTGGTACGCGGTTCGCCGCGCAAAGGCTCAGGGGGCTGCACTCGATAGTGAAGAAGACGTCGATGTATTAAAAAATGTTTACTACGATATGGGTTTTCTCATCGTTGGCATGTTGGCTCTGGCTGGAGGGGCACAGTTAGCCCTTACTGCTGGCGAAACATTGGGTCGTTTAGCAGGACTTTCTGAAAGAGTGATTGGCATTACCATAATATCGATCGGCACGGGACTACCAGAACTAGCCACATCCGCAGTGGCAGCCCTCAGAGGTCGCAATGATATTGCCGTCACCAATGTGATTGGTTCAAATATAATGAACACACTCATTGTTGTGGGCACAACCGCAGTTATCACCCCCATTAATATTTCTAAACAGCTGATAGAAGTGGATGCTATATGGATGATCGGCGTAACCCTACTGCTCGTACCAATATGTATGAAGCCCAAATCAACTATTGATAGATATACAGGCTCTTCCTTACTTGTCGTTTATCTTATTTATTTAGCAACTCTGTTATAGGGACTCATCGCCTCTAGAATTAATATCCTTAATTTCACGAGGAGTTACATCTCGTGGAGTTGTGCCTTCGGAATCACTATAAAACTGGGTGGACTGATAATGAAACCCAGACTGAGGCCCGCCCTTACCAGACGAATAAAACTGAACCTGACCCAATTGAATCTTTTTGGAAAACCATCTCTTTAAGAAAAACGAAATTAGATTTCTCGTCCCCGGCAGCACAAAACTAAACCCAAAGACATCCGTTATGATCCCCGGCGTGACCAACAGCAACCCACCCGCAAAAATCAAAAGACCGTGAATCATAGCATCGGCAGGAACTTGACCTTGAGTCATCTGTGACTGAATCTGCATAAGGACCTGTCGCCCCTGGCTTCGAGCCAAAAAAGCGCCTACAAATCCCGTTAACAGAACAAGCATAACCGTGTTACCGCCACCCCAGATGTCCGCCACTTGGAAAAGTAAGTAAAGCTCTACTACGGGCATCAACGTGAACAGGAATAACAACAAAAAAATCATCAACTCAACTCCAACACAACAGGACAATGATCACTGCCCTCAATATCATCTAAAATTTCACAGGATTTAATTCGATCTTTTAAATTTTCAGAGACGCAAATATGATCAATTCTCCATCCTCGATTACCAAAACGCGCATTTTCTCTGTAGCTCCACCAAGTGAACTTATCTTTTACGTCCTTGTTGAATAGGCGAAATCCATCCACAAATCCCAAATCCAAGAACTGCTGAAACCATTCCCGCTCTTCCGGCAAGAAACCACTCTCATTCGCCAGTGCTTCTTTGTCGTAAACATCAGAATCCATATAGGCGACGTTATAGTCTCCCAGCACAATAATGGACTTGCCAGCTGCCAACTCCATTTTCAAATGACGATTGAGCTTCAATAGAAATTCTTGCTTAAAATCGTGCCTCTCCTTACCGGATGCCCCGTTGGGAAAGTATATGTTATACAAATCAAATTCTTTGTGGACAGTACGGATGACTCGACCTTCCCAGTCAAACTTGGGAATTCCTAGTCCACGCTCAATGGATTGAGGTTTATCTTTAGTGAAAGTGGCAACTCCTGAGTAACCTTTCCTACGACCAGAAAAGAAATAGCTGTTGCGATTCAGCTCACTAATGGACTTAGCTGTTAGCTGATCTCGATGAGCCTTGGTCTCCTGAATACATAAAATATCGGGATCAAAATCCTTCACAAACTGAGCAAAACCTTTTTTGCTTACAGCACGAATACCATTAACATTCCAAGTAATTATCTTCATAGGCATCTTGTAACGACAGGCCATTTAATTCTCAAATTCTTTTTTGTTTTTCCAACTCAATGCCTATAGTATGGCCGTCAGTTCAATTTGATGCGATTAGCCAATAGAGATGTGAAAAGTGAAACTAAAACTAGAAAATATTAGTGGAAAATCGGACCCAGATGCTCTCTATGATTATATTCAAAAAACAACTCACGCACTCTATGGATTGGCTTTAGATAAAACGTTTATTTCCAGCACCTTTTCACCATTTTCCTTGGAATTGCCCTCTTCTATTTTAAAGCAAATAGAATCCTTTTCTTACGACTTACAGGAAGCTCTATACCAACTCCCTCTATCAAAAACTAACGAACATAGGCAAAAATTTGTAGACAGGATAGCACCCTACCCTAGCGTCCTGATGGCTCTAGATTTACATTTTGACACCACCTCGCAGAAAGTGAAGCTCATTGAGGTAAACACAAATGCCTCTAGTTTTCTTGTCGCAGACCTATTGATTGATTATGAGTCTAGACAAAAATTAAACAATCAACGCTTGGATGATTTACTGGATAGTTTCGAAGCTTCCTATGATCAATGGAAACCCGCTCATCCGTTAAAATCAATTGCTATCATTGATGCTCAACCACAAAAGCAATTTATGTACCCTGAGTTTCTGCTCTATAAAAAACTTTTCTCTACAAGAGGATGGTCCACCGTCATAGGAGATATTACCGATGCCCACAGGCAGCCTGGAAAGCCACTTACCGTAAAGGAAACCGAAGTGGATTTCATTTATAATCGCCACACCGATTTTGAGTTTGAGAGCTCGAACTCGAAGCCATTTCTAGAGGCCTATTTAAATCGAGAGGCATGTTTTTCCCCTCACCCATTGGATTATATTTATCAAGCAGACAAGTCCCGGTTAGTTGACCTCTATGGTTCCAACCCAGATGAGTCTATACGCCAGCACCTTCTTTCCGCAGAGATTTACAAACCAGGTGATGAAGCTGATAAAATTTGGGAAAAACGCAAAAAATTATTTTTCAAACCTACCCGCTCCCATGGTGGAAAAGGTGTCTATAGAGGAAAGTCGATCTCTAGGAAAAAGTTTCAAGAACTTTGTGAGCGTGAATTTCTATATCAAGAATTTTGCCCTCCAGATACAGCCGCTCTTGAAGAAGAAGAATGGAAATACGATATCCGAGCCTACCTCTTTAATGGGAGTGTACAAATGTGCGCGGCTCGTGTTTTCCAGGGACAAGTTACCAATTTTTCAAAACCTCTCTCCGGTTTTGCTCGCATTGACTGGGTATAGGTCCAGAGCCCGAAAATAAAATGGTGATCTTCCCACACCTACGCCTGGGTTGCCTTTAAACCCGAACTCCTAAGTGCCGATAAATACATAGAGACTGATGAGATTTTTAAATTTCTTCGGTTACTGTTTTGCAAACCTCTAACAGAAAAAGCAACATGTCTCAGATAGGTAAAAAAACGCGAAACAAAATCGGTAAGGGTAAAAACCCTTACACCCGGTTTGAAAAAATTGATGGCACACATCCATGGCAAAAAGAGATGCCTGAATCCTGTGTGCTCTACCGCGCACGAGTTCTAAATACAGGATCCATCACCTACTTTAACTTTCAACTAGCTAAAGAAATGGGACTCATTCCTAAAGATCATCCAAATGAACTTAATTCGGAATTAAGTAAAGCCATTCTAAATACTTTCAACCTGAGAATAATAAATGAATATGACGAAGAAAATGAAAAACAGTTTGATGATAAATCCATCAAAGAAAATAAGTACATGGCCACAAGGTACTTACAGTTACAGCATCAAAATAAGACCGGCCTTACATCAGGAGATGGTCGAGGAATATGGAACGGATTTTTAAAATTTAAAGCCTCCGAATGGGATATAAGTAGCCGCGGAACAGGTGTTACTTGCTTGTCTCCTGGGGCCGCTCTGGCGGGTAAAAACCTAGAAACAGGCAACATAGATCATGGCTATGGATGTGGATTAGCAGAGATCGATGAACTCTACTCGTCGGCAATCATGTCAGAAATCATGCACAACAGAGGATTTACTACCGAGCGAACACTTCTAGTGATTGATCATGGAACAGGATATGGAATTGGGGTCCGGGCGGGTAAAAATTTGTTTCGCCCCGCACACATTTTCAATTTTTTAAAGCAGAAAAACTTGGATGCCTTAAAAAGAGGAGTGCAGTTTTTAATAAAACGACAATGTAAAAACAGACGATGGGATTTTAAAAGCAATAGTCGAAGAAAATTTGATCTGATGCTGGATAACATTGTCTATGATTATGCCAAGTTTGCGGCTCTTCTGGAGCGTGAATACGTTTTTGCATGGTTAGACTGGGATGGGGACAATTGCCTCGCCGATGCCGGGATCATTGACTATGGAAGCATACGTCAATTTGGTGTGCGGCACGACCAATATAGGTATGATGACGTCGAACGTTTTTCAACTAACCTCAATGAACAAAAACATAAAGCCGCTTTAATCATTCAAGTATTTATACAGTTGGTGGATTTCCTAAAAACAGAAAAGTACAAACCACTCAACGACTTTAAAGACCATCGGTATATGAAACTGTTTTACTCCACTTTCGACTATTTCTTACTGGATAGATATTTAATACAAATGGGTCTCACTGAACAAATGTGTACCCAAGTATTAAGAAAGCACAAGACTTCCATTCGGAAACACTATGAACTTTTTGAAAAGCTAGAAAAGACCAAAACCAGTCAGCCAAGCCGACCTGTCGAGGACGGAGTGAATCGGCCCGCCATTTACAATATGCGAAAAGCGCTTCATGAATTGCCTGAGTTGATCTCTAATAACTTTAGTGATGAAGAGCTCGCTAAGAAATTTCACGAACTGATTCTCGTGGAAGGTGCCATTGATGAAGACAGAGAGCTGACTCCCTATAAGAAAAACAAAGTCCTGGAGTTCTTGCAGTCCTATAAAAAAATGATGACTGTATTTGCCAAACATAGAGATATGCCAGTAAATAAATTTTTAACCTGGCTCAAACCGCGAGCACAAACAGCAAATCCAATGGATCGACTCACTGGTAATTCTCTTGTCATCCTTGTCAGTGAATTGGTCCAGAAAAAGAATGAAGGTATCCCGAATCCTGATATTCAAAGAATAATAGACCACCTCATATTCAATCAGTCTGATGCTAGAAACAAAGTCTCAGAAACAGATAACATCCCATTTCCAAAAGCCAATAAGTCTAAAGCGCTTGTACGCTCCATGCTAGAAATCGTTGAGGGCTACAACGAAGATATCTGAAGAAAATATCACCGCCCCAAATTGCTTTGCCCTAATGAAAATGCTAAAAAATGGAACGCAATCAGCGCCCAAAAGGGGCTGTTATAAGGGGCTAAATGATGCTAATTGTCACGGGAGCAAACGGATTTATTGGGAGTGCTTTGGTATGGGATCTAAACCAACGAGGCCGAGAAGATATCCTATGCGTTGATCATATTTCTCCAAAAGAGGAAGCCGACAGACCTCTCCCCTATTTAAAGTATCAAGCCTTCTGCAAACCTGAAGAGGTAAAAAACTATCTTGAAACTCATGCAGAAAAAGTAGATGCCATTTTTCACATGGGAGCATGCTCTTCCACAACAGAAACCAATGAAGACTATTTGCGTGAAAACAACACCGAATACACCAAGGTGATGTGGAACCTTGCCATCCAGCATGGGTGTCCTTTTATATACGCCTCCAGTGCCGCCATTTATGGAGATGGACAGCATGGGTTTGATGATAAAACCCCTACCAGTACCTATACACCCCTAAACTTGTATGGCTGGTCAAAACACTGGTTTGATGAGTGGGCCTCTCAACAATCCCTTCAACCAAAAAGTTGGTATGGTCTTAGGTTTTTTAACGTCTATGGACCGAATGAGTACCATAAACAAAATATGGCCAGTGTTGTTTTCAAGGCCTTTCTACAAATTAAAGATACTGGAAAATTGAAGCTCTTTAAATCTCACAATTCCAAATATGAAGATGGAAAACAGCTCAGAGACTTTGTGTACGTTAAAGATGTGACTCGATGGATGATTGAGCTGTTTGAATCCAATTATGCTGAAAATGGTATCTACAACATGGGTTATGGCGTGTGTAGAACATGGCTTGAGTTGGCTGAAAATGTCTTTAAATCAATGAATATTCCTACAAATATAGAGTGGATAGACATCCCTGAAAATATTCGTAACCAATATCAATACTTCACTGAAGCCAAGATGAATAAATGGGAAGATCAAGGCTTATCGGCTCCACAATGGAGCTTAGAGTCTGGAATTAAGGATTACCTCAGTAATTACTTAATGACTGACTCTCGTCATATGAGGACACCATCATGAAAAACACCATCGAATCACTTCCTGACCATTTGAGAAAATATGTCGTTGAGCAGAACTACTCTCGATACACCTCCGAAGACCAAGCTGTATGGCGCTATATTATGAAACAGTTGAAGTCTTACCTGAAGATTCACGCGCATAGCGCCTATCTTGATGGACTCGAAAAAACGGGAATCACTTCTGAAAAAATTCCTGAAATCTCTGAGATGGATAAAAAACTTAAGGAATTTGGATGGTCAGCTATTCCTATAAGCGGATTTATACCTCCAGCTGCATTTATGGAATTTCAATCCTTAGGTATTCTCCCGATTGCGTCAGATATTCGAACCATCGATCATATTCATTACACTCCAGCACCAGATATTGTACACGAATCTGCCGGACATGCTCCGATCCTTATTGATCCCGCATTTTCTGAGTATCTTCGTAGTTATGCTTCTGTCGCCAAAAAAGCGATATTTAGCTGCGAGGACTTGGAGTTGTATGTTGCCATTCGAGACCTAAGTGATATCAAGGAAAATCCAAATTCCACTGATGCCGAAATTTTGGAACAAGAAAAACGTCTACAAGCCATTAGTGAAAATATGCGATATAAATCTGAGGCGGCATTGCTGGCTCGAATGAATTGGTGGACAGCCGAGTATGGCTTGATTGGACCCCTAAGTAAGCCGAAAATTTTTGGAGCCGGCCTGCTTTCCTCCATTGGAGAAGCACGTAGCTGCCTAAAGTCGGATGTTGAAAAGATCCCGCTCACTCTAAAATGCATTGATTTTGCTTACGACATCACTGAAAAGCAACCACAGCTCTTTGTTGCTGAGACCTTTACAACCTTAAAGGATGTTTTAGAGGATTTAGCTAATACTATGGCCTTTAGAAAAGGTGGTGTTTTTGGCTTAGAAAAGGCCAAAGAGTCTAAAACAGAAAACACCGTTCAACTCGGTAATGGCTTGCAAATCTCGGGAGTACTAGACTCCTTCCAGTTAAACGCGGAAAATGAACCGACATTTATCAAGTTCTCTGGCCCCGTTCAGCTTTGTTTTAAAGATTCTCAGCTGGAAAATCATGGTACAGCCTATCACGCCCAAGGCTACAGTACTCCATTAGGCCCTATCAAAGGCCTAAGCAAGAACACTGATAGTTTGACTGCCGAAGATTTAGAATCCGTCGGCATTAAGAATGGCAAAGAGGTAAATCTCGAATTTGAATCAGGTATTACTTTAAAAGGTACTGTTCTTTCTTCTTTGATTCATGATCAGAAGGCCATTCTTGTTAGTTTTGAAAATTGCAGTGTAAAAAATAAGGACGAGGTTTTGTTTGATCCCAGCTGGGGAATATTCGATATGGCCTTCGGTGAATCTATCCCCTCAGTTTATGGTGGCCCGGCCGACCGAAAAGCCTATGGCGATACTGTTGATTTCGAAGCTAAAATTATTCCTAATAGACAACTCAGCACTGAAGAAAAGAATCTTCATCAATTCTATTTAGATGTTCGTAGCTTAAGAGAAGACTCAGCCAATAACGATGTAAAACTGAATCGACTGAATCAGTTTGTTTCAGATTTTAAAGAAAGTTATAGGGGCCACTGGCTATTAGGTATTGAGTTGCTTGAGATAGCTTACCTTGTCGCCGCTCCAGAAAATATGATTAAAAATATCCTTTCTGATCTAGAACAGATTAAGGAAGATGATCCCGGCATGGCGTTGTATATTGAAGATGGAATTCGACTCGCGAATGAACACTAAATTTGAAGTCATCCCCGTCCTGATTCGCCCCAAGTATTCGAGCAATATTGGTACTGCAGCACGAGCTGCCGCTAATCTAGGATCCCCCCAATTCATTGTTGTGGAACCTAAATGCACTATAGACGAGAACGCGTACAAAGGTGCTGCCGGCGCTCAAATGATTCTCGATGAAGCCATTGTCTATAATTCCACTTCAGAGTATTTTAACCGCCATAGCTCATGTTTACGTATTGGCCTCACTGCACGCAGTGGAAAAAATCGTCGAGTAGAAGAGCTCTCTACACTATCAAACGAAGTTAAATCTACCAAAGCAGATCGAATTCATCTTATTTTTGGTCCCGAAGACCATGGATTGAGCAAGGAAGATTTAGATCAATGTCATTTACTAGCCACTCTCCCTAGCTTTGGAACATTTACTAGTTTCAACCTAGCTCAAGCCGTACTTCTTTCTCTATATATAGTAAAATCAATGGGACCTATTTTAACACAGCCAGAAAATAGTTCGGACCTAGGAACATTCGATGACTCGACTTTAAAATCATGGCTGAAATCAATGGGTATACAGCTCAACGCTCCTAAGGCAAACGCCTTTTACACCCTCAAAAATATGTTACTACGATCACAGCCCACCAAGAAAGAAGCTGCCCTCTTCGAAAAAATAGTTCGACAAACAATCAGACTGATTCGCGAGTAAATTGTAAGTGAAGTGTAATTAACTCGATTTTTTCTTATTGAAGATTCCACTAATAACAACACTCAGATCTCCATTGAGAATTTCAGAAATAGTGGGATTGGTTTTTGAGTCGGCCTTCAATAGAGAAAGCTCTCTTCTGGCTTCGATAAATGAACTATCTTTCGTAAGAGCCTTTTCAAATAAGGCTTTCGCCCCATCGTTATCGCCCTTTGCTACATGGTAGAGACCTTGCACCAAGAAGAATTCCGGCATTTTTCGAAACTCAGCCGGAAATGTATCAAAGAAGTGTTTAGCGTCTTGCATAATACCATCCGGTGCTATTTCGTCAGAATATTGTTTGAGCTTTGCCCATTGGATGTAAAGCTCCGCCATTGGCATCTGATACATTTCGTTTGCAATCTCAAGTAAGATGATGGCTTCTCCAACCTTACCTCTTTTCAACTCCTTGATCCCGTCATCTAGAATCGCTTCGGCCTTTAACTGCTTCTCAGCATCCTTTTGCCTCACCTGCTTTTCAAACTCTTCTCGTTTCTCAGGATTAGTAAGTACATCGAAGGCTGTAGTGATCTGCGTAAAGATCTCTTTAACCAATTCTAACTTCTCTGGATTTGTGTCTGCTCGCAACTTATCTGGGTGATGAACTTTCGCCACCTCTTTATAGATGCGCTCTACATCCGGCACAGAGACCATCTCTCCAGCACCGAAAAACCTAAAAATCTCTTTAGCATTTTTATTGGATAGCTGCTCTTTTAAAGTGATTAACCTTTCCATATCCTGAAGGTCCACTTCCTCTGGTCCAGCTGTAGGATCAAATGAAATTAACCGTTGGATTGCCATAAGATGTACGGCCTTCAATAGGTCAGATTCTCTATATGGCCTTTCCGAAAGAATCGCGTTCAAGGACATTTTTTTATCTAAACATTCTTCTATACCCTGAACTTGCGCCAAAATAGGCGTATACAAAACTTGATGTGTAGGTGAAAATCTCGGTCCCTTCACCATTGGAATATCAAACCAAGTTTCATAGAAATTCTGAAGCCATTGTGTTTCAAGCCCTTCACTAATCATTTCATGAATTAACGGAACAAAGAGACTTGTTTGCAAAGAATAGGTAATCTCCTTAGCTTCAGTTGCATTAAATTTCACTTGGTACTTTTCTCTTCCAACTAACTTCTTAATGGCCCCTAATATATATTCAGTTTGAATTATAGAAATCATATGCGGACTTATATAGGACTCATCCACAAGATACTGCAACAGTTCAGCGGGAGCCTTTCCTGAAACATCTATTTCTTTAAGATCCTCCTCAAAGAGATGCCCTTTGGCGATCAGCAAATCTAAAGTTCGCTTCACTCCATCTTCCGATTGAACACCTATAATTTTACCATCTTGAAAGTTCACCTGATATACAGAGCCACCATCACTCGTAATAGTAAGCTGACCTGTACTTTCACCATCGAGTAAAATACTTATCGCAAATGGAAGATCAAAACCTGTCAGAGAGTCAAGTTGATCCAATGCCTTGGTTCTTTCACGTGAAGAATCCATTGTGTTCGTGAGGAAGGTGGACATATGAAGGTCGTCAACACTTTCATCGGTTGAGGCCAATTGCTTAGTCACATTGTCCACTAGTTCATCCACATTGAAAGGCTTAAAAAGATAATCAATGGCATTCGTTTTGTTCTTAGCGTCTGCCGCAAAAGCTCGGTCTCTAAAAATTCCACTCATTAAGTAACAGGGTATCTCCTCTGCACCCATGGAACGAATCTCATGAATTACATCTACCCCATTAGATTTTGGAAGCATGCAATCTACAATTGCACAATGAATTTGGCGAAATGAAGCTTGGCTAATAGCATCTTTTGAATCCTTACAGGCAACAACATTATAACCTTCTCGAGAGAAGACCTCGCTCAAAGCACTTAGAAATGTAACATCATCTTCAACAATGAGGATGGTGTACTTACTCTTATCCATAAGTAATTTATCGGACTTTCTGGAGGTTGATTTAAATTAATTTAAAGATTTTCGAGACTTATGCTGCGTTAGGATGATGCTTCGTGTAGGCCGCAATAATTTTTTTAGAGAAGGTTTCATAGTCAAAAGGCTTAACGACATATTCCGATACACCAGCCATCACAGCCTGTACAACCAATGCCTTTTCGCTCTCAGTGGTGATTAATAGAAATGGAAGCTCTTTCACAAGCTCAGTACTTCTTGATCTTTTGAGAAATTCTAACCCATTTGGACCAGGCATGTTTAAATCTGAGACAATGAAATCGTAGAGGTTACCATCCACCATCTTCTTTTCAATTTTACTCCAAGCTTGATTCACATCTTTTGCCACATCCACTTTAGTAAACCCCATACGATTGATGGACCTTACTATTAGATCCCGTATCGATGGAGAGTCATCCACCACTAAAAAATGTAAATCACTTGGCAGATTCATGAGGCCCTTCGTATCTGATCATTATTTGTCTTATTCTTGATCGGAATTATTACTGAAAGTGTTGAGCCCTGACCGACAATTGACGTTATCATTACATCTCCACCCATACTTTCGACCAGGTTTTTAATAGCGTCCATCCCTACTCCACGACCAGAGAATTCCTCCACGGAGTCTTTACTTGTAAATCCTGGTTCAAAAATATTTTGAATGATTTCATGGTCGGACAATTGATTCACATCTAGTTCCGGATGAAACATCTTTACCTTCCCTTTGAGTTGTTCAGGATCTATACCTCGTCCATCATCTCTAACTACAAATTTCATTGCATTCTTTCCGTCGATTTTCATTTCCGAAAACTCTACAGAGACATTTCCCATAGGTTTTTTACCCTGCTGCACTCGTTCCTCCGGAGATTCGATACCATGATCCACAGCATTTCGGAACGCGTGAACTAAAACATCAAAGAAAGGGCGTAAATAGTCCCCGCGAATACGTTCATCACAACCTATGTACTCCAGAGGACTTACTTTCTTATCTTGTTTTGCCGCAACCGTCTGAATAACGTCTTCATAATGTTTTATAAATGAACGTACTGGCTCTTTGATAAATTCATACTCAAACTTTTCTATCAAATCTTTTGAAAGATCTTTTGCTGAAATATAGCTATAAAAGTTTTCAATGGCTTCTTTCTTTATTTCTATTTTTCTAGAGTCAAAGATTCCAACTTTCTGAAATGTCTTTTGATTTTCTCTTATAAACTCCTCAAAGTCTCGAGTGAGTTCGGCCACTTCCACATTGAACTCACCCCTTACCACTCTTAGATCTTCGGCCCATACAGATTTCAAAGGAGAAAGAACTTCCTGGCATCTTCTAGCCCGATATCCCAGGGTATGGACACTAAACACTCCACATTCCCCCTCAAAAGTATGTAAATAACGAAGAATTTCGTCCACATTAAACTCTTCATCAGAACGTCGAGTGAATTTAACTATGTTATTAATTTTAGCTTCAATCGAATTAAGGAAGGTAGAGAACTGTTCTTTATTCCTTACTACTTTTAGAACCATTTGTGAGTGCTGCTTTTCCTTTTCCATTGCAATATTTGCAGTGACTTCGGCGGTCTTATCTGTAGCTACCATTACAATATTCTGCACCTGTTCATCAGGGTCTCGAATAGGAAAAAAGTCCAAGGTTATATGTTTGGACTCTGAATGATTGTAAACTTTTGGTCCTAACTCTTCTAAACTTTCAAAAGGTAAAGCTTCCTGAAACACGGCTGATACCCAGAGTTTAACCTGTTCAGCATCTTCATTTTTCAAATCTAGCACATCCCATAGTGGTTTTCCTTCGGGCTCTTCTTCTAGAATTCGCGCACAAGATTTGGTGTAGATGGAACCACAAATCCCATCGGCATCTATAATTAAAAACCCCTGTCCCAGAGAATCCATCATCGCGTGAAGTGTTGAATTAGAATCTCTTAATTCTTTAGTTCGCTCGGAAATGATCATTTCTAAGTTTTTATTGTAGCTTTCCAGCTCCCATTTCGCGGCTTCTAATTCTTCTATAAGCTCTTCTTTTTCTTTAAGCTCATGGTGGTATTTTGAATGTAGTTGATCTTCTACGGTCACGTCATGAACCGTTACCAACCAGAGATTTTGATCATCTTTCTTCTCAAATGGCTCTATACGAACCCTAACTTTGCCACCGGTACTATCTTTTAGAACCTTATACTCGATTTCGTTATAGTTTGTAGAAGCTTCTTGCCCTTTGGTTCCGTTCTTCTGTGTAAACAGGTCTTTATTTTCAAAATCAATGACATCATAAAAATATTCGGAATCAACAAGTCTTCGCACGGAGGATTTGCAAAGATTTGCAGCTGCATCGTTGCAGTAGCGAATTTTCTTTTCGGCATCAATTACAAAGATGCTATCCAAAAAAGTATCAAAGATACCAAAATTCAGCATAATCCCTATCCGGCCTGTAGAAACCTAAAATATTTGGACTCGATTACGTCGATTTCCATTTCTTCACCAGATTCATCCTGAATAGTTTCGGGGGCATTAATTGAATTACTGGTGTATTCTTTTCCTTCAGTAAATAAGATCATCTTTTCTCGATCCGAATCTTCTGAATAGTAAGGAACATAAAAGGATTGTACCCGGCCATTGTCCGGAAGAAATCCCGCGATCATGTTAATTTGATCGACTATAAATTTAGGACAGTTTTTATAGATTAACTCTAGCCCACCATGAAGCTCAGAAATCCATTTTATCCATTCTCTGATTCCACAGGAATTAATAGATGCCACCGCCTCAAAATCAATCTCCAAGCATTTAACCTCTTCGAAATCGACCTGATCTAGCTTTACATCTTCATCCATGTGGCCCTTAAGATGCATTGTCCATACATCACCTTTTTTATTTATCATGTAGTCAAAACTCATGACTCTCCTCCTCCTCTTTCACTAATAAAATGATAGCTCTTTGGAAGTTCTTGAACCTTCTTAGAGCTCATGTTCATTGGTAAAACACATGCAAAAACGGTGTGCTGACCCTCGTCCACACCAACATAAATACTAGGACTGGCTTCAAAAAGCATATAGGTACCAATCCCAGCACCCTTTTTTGAGTCCATTTGTATTTGTGAGGCTGCTCCCATCTTGAAGCAGCTATGAACTTTATCTACTAATCGATTCAGTTCTAGAGATCCATATCGATCCACACACCCAACAACCAATCTCTGATCATCCTTTGCCAAGAAAATTCGGCTTTTTTTACTCTCAGGTAGTTGTATGACCTTCTGTCGGTCTTCGCCTTTTATTCCCACCGATCCAATAAATGGAGCATTGTAGATCGCATTGGTAAAAAGCTCATCGCCAATAGTACGTACAGTAGAAATTAAACTTTGGTTGGAAGATATCTTCTCTAATTCCACCTCAAGCAGGATTAGAGCCGGGTGCTTCTCTGAAGACTTGTTAAATTCAAAATCGATAAATACAAATTCCTCCTCAGCACTTTTTCCAGCCCGTTGAGGGGCCAAGATAGTAGACGCTGGAAAGTCGAAAAAAGTATTGGGATTAGCCGCGATAAGAGCTGAACTATTGAGTTCTAATTCAAAATCAAATTTATTCGGCTGAACTAAATGCATTAACTTGGAGTTTTGGAAAAGCTCCAAATTCTTAACAATATCCGCAGTATTAGAAAGGCCAATATGATGGCTCGCAAAAGGACCTTGAGGCGCATCCTTCATCAACGGAACCACCTCAACCTTGTCTGCCCACGATTTGTGTATCAGATCAAGGTAATCACTTTGTTGCAACTTTTTTGCGGACAACTTGTAACCACCTTTAATTTCAATAACTTATCCTATTGCTATTCGGGATTATTAAAGGGGCTCTTTAGAGCAATCGATACTCATGAAGTTTTATATAGATTTTTGATCAGCTCTGAGTCGTTATAGACCTATTTTACCTGGCAAAATATGTTCAATTGGGATTCTGGAAAGTGTTTTGTCTCGATATGATTCAATACTTTGGCCTGGTTCAAACTTCCCAAACCAAGATGCCCCGACCAACCACGACCCTGATCAGAACCAATAATCTTATATCCAGTAAACAAATAGAACCTATCCCAAAGACCCTGCCTTAAAACCGAAGCGATGGTTTTAGATCCGCCCTCTAGATATACACTTGATATGTTGTGTTCAGACCATAAATATTTGAGCAACCAATCCATATCGACTTCACCTGAATCTAAACACTTTGGCACAATCAATTGCTCCTCAGACAACCCAACCCATTCTTTTGCATTAGAAACCACTAGAATATCTTCGGAAGGTCGACATTTATAAACTTCTAAATTCTGAATTTGCTCCCGTAACTTACCCGACAAATCAAATACAATGGGTCGCAAAGTTTTATCTAAAAGTTTTGGATGACGGACATTTAACTTGGGATTATCGGATAGAATCGTTCCATTGCCTACCGCTATGGCATCATGCTGGGAACGAAGAATATGACCAAACTCTCTTGCTTTTTCACAAGTGATCCACTGACTTTCTCCATCATTCATTGCAATTTGCCCATCTAGAGTACTTGCTGCTTTCAGAGAAAGAAAACTTCTTTCCAATGAATGATTCACAAAAAACGGTCGAGTCAAATGTACTAGCTCTTTTTGGATTACGTCTTCCTCATCAAGCCCCCAAGGTCGTACTTTTACACCCTTCTTCTCTAATATTTTTAAGCCTTCCCCACTTACTTTTGGATGGGGGTCCCTTTGACCAAAGACAACTTCTGCAATGGGGTGCTCGATCAACATCTTTGCACAAGAAGGAGTTCGACCTTCAAAGCTACATGGCTCTAGAGTGACATAAACAATTGAACCATTGAGTTGAGATTTATCTGAAACAGAACGAAAAGCTTCCACTTCAGCATGGGCTTCTCCTACTTTAGTATGATACCCAAATCCAATTAACTTACGGTCTTTATTTAAAACAATACATCCAACGGGCGGATTTGGACTTACAGATCCCAAGCCCTTTTTAGCCAAATCAAGGCAGAGTTGAAAGGCTTCTCTCTCCTCCACGATGGTTCCCATCATGAAAGTTTTTTCGCCAATATTTAACCCTGCCATGACTTCCAATAATCACTTAGCTCAACATCATCTAACGACTCATCCACCTGAAGCGGTTTAAGTGTATCCACCATCACTGCATACTCTTCAGTGTGAGTTTTAGTTCCGATACCTTTAACAGCCTTTGGATGTGGCCCATGTGGAAAACCGGCCGGATGCAGAGACATCATTCCTGGGTGTAAATTATCACGACTGAAAAAATCTCCGTCGTGGTAAAACAACACTTCATCATAGTCTATATTTTGATGATAAAAGGGAACCTTGAGTGCATCTGAGTCACTTTCCAAAGGACGTGGCAAAAAACTACAAACTACAAAGCCTCGAGCCACAAAATTAGTATGAGCACTTGGTGGCAAATGAGCCCGGTGACTCATTAATGGCATGATATTGTCCATATGTAGAGTGTACGGGAAAAGATCACCTTTCCATCCAACTACATCATAATAACATTCCTCATAAGTAAATGTTGTCCATTGATCCTGGCGCTTTACTCTCACCTGCTTAAACCATTTAGATTCATTACCCTCAATTTGGGCATTCATTGTATCTAAATCTGGGCGACCAATAGTTTGAGTGTCATAAATGGCATTTCTACCTGCCACGCCACGGTCTGGTTCCTCATAATGGCTGGTCTTATTTTCAATGATTAAAATTCGACTAGGTTCCTCAGCGACAAAGCTATGGGTTAATCCCTTTGGAACACAGACATACTCACCTTTAGAATAAGTTAGCAATCCATACTCCGAGTAGATACGACCCTTGCCAGCATGACAAAAGTATAAGGTGTCACCATCGCCGTTTCGAATAGCACTCTGCAATTGCTTCTCATCAACCTCTAAATCTTGAAAGTAAATGGTTACATCTTCGTTGAATAGCGTCCGCTGCCACCCACTACTGGCTTTAAGCTCTACGCAATCAAACATTCTAGGTTTTAAAGGACCATCAATCTGCGTCCATCGAGTGCTCGGCTTCTTCTTAACCAGATGAGAAACAGGGCCAAAAAAACCTTTCAGCCCCTGCTCTTCTTCGTAATGCCCTTCAGGAATACCTTTATGAGCCTGTCTCAGAGTTTTGCCTTGAAAAAAGTGATGCATAAAAAAACCTTATTATAAATAGCCGCGGGCTCTTTGATCTCTCTCAATGGCATCAAAAAGCGCTTGGAAATTACCTTCTCCAAAACCGTTATTGTTTTTTCTCTGAATAATTTCAAAGAAAATAGGCCCTATCATATTCTTTGTAAAAATCTGCAACAGATATCCATCAGCATCCCCGTCCACAAGTATTTTCAGCTGACGTAGATCTTCAATGTTTTCAGTGATCCCGGGGATTCGCTCTTGAAGATCATCGTAATAAGTATCAGGAACATCTAGAAACTCTACGCCGCTCTCCCGGAGCTTTCGCACTGAAGTAACAATATCTTCCGTTAAAAGAGCCACATGTTGAATCCCGGAACCTTTATATTCATCCAAGTATTCTTGAATTTGAGATTTTTGCTCGGTCGGCTCATTGATAGGAATGGTAATTTTATTACAAGGCGACCGCATAACTTTCGACAAGAGCCCTGTGGCATCCCCTCTAATATTGAAAAATCGAACGTCTTCGAAATTAAAAATTTCAGAGTAAAACTTGACCCACTCGTCCATTTCTCCCGAAGGAACGTTATTAGTCATATGATCGATAATTGTTAACCCAAATCCTTCGGTAGTTTTAGAGGTATCAAAAAAATCAAAATCAGCTTCATAATTTCTATAGTTTTCATCATAGTTATCTACAAAGTGAATGGCCGAGTTACCAATACCATTGACCGTCTTAAAGCTATGACTGAACTCATCATCGTTTGCAACTGCACCACGCTCAACAGAAGCCTTGAATGCCTCATCAGAGTTTTTCACCCTAAAACCAGTTCCACAAATCGAGGGACCATGACTGGCATAGAACTTTTGTGCAAACGAATTGTCTTCTTTGTTTAAAATGAAGTTCGTTCGGCCCTGTCTATATAATTTTACATTTTTATTTTTATGGTTGGCTACGTGTTGAAATCCCAATTTTGTAAAGAGGCCTTCCATCGCCTCTGGATCGGGAGTCGCAAATTCTAGAAACTCTAACCCATCCAGCCCAATCACGTTTTCTTTCCGAACAATCATATCCGGTGAACGTTGACCCATTTGTGTTTGCGGCCGCTTTGACTTCACTTCAGAATTCATTTCCATTGTCCTCTCCACTTCATATGTACATTGTTTTTTTTACTTCCTTAACGTAGTGTTTAGCCAAATTCCAGGCAAGTAAAATCACTTAAATCATAAAGGTAAAAATGAGGCCCGAAAGTTCCAGAAAAATTAAAATAGCCCCTCTGGATTTGCACTTTGAAGATCAGCTAATTGCTTTTACCGACCTTTGTTTTGGAGCGCGATTCTATTCAAAGCAAGACCTGAGGACTGTATTCGAGTACAGTCACTGCCAGGGGAAAAATGCCTCACTGGTCGCCTGGGATGGGACAAAGATTGTCGGCATTCGATTCACTTTTGCTCCTTACTCCAACTGGGACGTTCTTTTTGGACAGAACAAAATCTTGCCGGAAAACTGGGGCTTCCCGGAAGAAACCGCCGCCTATTTCAAAACGCTTAGTGTTCATCCCGACTATCAAATGCAAGGCCTTGGCAGCCGACTTTCACGGGCCAGCATAGGAATTCTCAAAGAGATGAAAGCTTCATGTATAGTGAGTCACTCTTGGAAAGAATCCCCTGGAAACTCCTCTTTAAAATATTTTTCTAAAATGAATTTTAAGCCTATAGGAGAGCACCCAATGTTTTGGGCCAACATAGATTATGATTGCACACTCTGCAAAAAGCCACCCTGTCGGTGTACATCTGTGGAAATGATTTACCCGATCGAAGAGTCGGACAATATTGAGGAATAAAAGTGAGTCACTGCCGGATCTGCTTTAATAGAACGGCGATCCCAATTGTGAATGTAAAGACCTTCTGTATGAGTCACACGACTCAGAGCCACGTAGGCCTGGCCGGGCTCCCAAAGAGAACTCACATCAACCACAGCTGCATCCAAAGTTAGACCTTGAGCTTTGTGTATGGTCGCCGCATAAGCCAAACTCACCGGAAAGTTTCGAATCGCAGCAATCACCTCTCCCTCGGCATCTAACATAGAAAATGTCGCCTTCTCCAAAGCTACAAATCGATCGTTATGAACCAAGCGAATCAGCAATTTATCATCAATAATCTCTTCCAAATAACCCAAGCTTCCGTTCACCCACCTTTGCTTAGGATCATTCTGGCGCATCATCAAAAAAGCACCTTGCTTCAACTGCAAAACCTCTGGAACGGGGGACTGCTTTTTCAGCTTATCAACATCTCTAGCCCTTCCCATGTACTCTGAGGGAAAAGACACCAATTCGGATTCAATTTCATCGAGTTTAATTTTATTGAACTTTTCGGTTTGATTCCTTCTAGGGAACAGTCGTGTTGCTGAAAAGGCTTCACTCACATCAGCGCTTCTGGAATCTAAAAACTCCTGCACTTGAGGAGTCACATCTCCCACTCTCACTTGATTCAGAACCTCTAGAAATTCCACATCCTGAGAACGCTGAATTTTAGTCAACATACAATTAACAAATCCAGATCGTTTCCACACAGGATCTTTAAACGCCCAAGGTTTTTGGTGTCCATAGCCTCTTTCAACAGGAGGAAGTTGCGCAAAATCCCCCACAGCAATCACTTGCATACCTCCCCATGGAAGACTGGGCTCACCTCGACACATTCTACTGATTAATTCGGCTGCTTTTAGAGTCTCACCAGAAAGCATGGAGATTTCATCAATGATAATTCCTTCAACATTCTTAATTCGGCTGACAACACGCTTATTTCCGGTGGCTCGTTCGACCACTCGATCCAAACCACCGTCCATAATCCCCAAACCGAAGAAACTATGAAAAGTCCGGCCCCCAACCAATACAGCAGCAGCTCCGGTACTTGCTAAAACTGGAAACAGTTTAGAATTTGTTTCTTTTACGAACTGCCGTACAACTGTACTCTTACCTGTTCCAGCAGCTCCTGTTAAAAAGACATTTTCTCCTGATCTCAACATATTGAGAGCATTGGCCTGTTCGGTAGATAACTCCAGTGTTTCCATCGGGCCATATTGGCATAATCCCTGGCTGTTCAGAACATCTGTGTGTTTTTCTGTGCTGCGTAATTGTAAGTCCAGCTTCAGCAATTTATGTTCGATATCTGGTTGTTATTCACTAATATAGAGAACCATTTATTAAGGAGAATTTATGAGCTCACTAAATGATCAATCTGAAAACAATCCCGATTTTGAAGGGGTTCTAGATGTACCACCTCAGGCCGTAAAAGAGAATGCGGATCAGCTGATGATTATAGACGTACGTAGACCGGACGAATACGAAGGTGAATTAGGACACATAAAAAGTGCACAACTCATTGTATTGGATACCTTACCGGAAAGATTTAATGACATCCCTAAGGACGAGACTGTAGTTTTAATTTGTCGAAGTGGTCGACGATCTGCTCAGGCCAGTCAATTTCTTAAAGAAAATGGATATGAAAACACCTTCAATATGAAAGGTGGAATGCTTGCCTGGAATGAACTGGGTTTCGAAACTGAAAAATAAGAGGTTTTTGTGTCAACAAACTCACCTGTGTTCGTAAACCGAACACTTAATATGAAAAAAATAAATTATATCGGACTCGATATGGATCATACACTGGTCCGATATAAAACCGAAAACTTTGAACAACTTGCCTATGCAAGTATGTGCCAAAAGTTAGTGAATGACCTTAGCTACCCCAAGCAAATTGCGAATTTAAAATTTAATTTCAATAGAGCCATACGAGGCCTTGTTATAGATAAAGTTCGAGGAAATATATTAAAGCTGTCACGACATGCTGCCATCCGTGAAAGTTATCACGGCACGCGTCCCATTAATTTTTCGGAACAAAAAAAAATCTATAAAAGTACTTATATCGATCTCAGTGATCCAGACTATGATCCTGTCGATACAAGCTTTTCCTATTCTTTTGCAACTCTCTTTGCTCAACTCGTAGATCTTAAAGATGACGAATTGAGAGATTCTCTGCCAGACTACGGACAGATCGCCGCGGATCTTATTTTTGTCCTCGATGCCGCCCACAGAGATGGAACCATTAAAAATCAAGTCGCCGAAGATTTAGATCACTATATCATTAAAGATCCAGAACTGGTTGAAGGACTCGAAAGATATAAGAAACACGGAAAGAAAATATTTGTCGTAACCAACTCGGAGTATCACTACACAAAACTTCTCATGGATTACGCCATTCAACCGTTCTTAAAAGATTCATCTTCTTGGTCTGAGTTGTTTGAATTTGTGGTGACCTTAGCCAGCAAGCCTCGGTTTTTTACTGACCGCTTACCCTTCCTTAAGATCACTTCCGATGAAGGAACAATGATTAATGCTAACGGTATAGAGACTGGTGGAATTTACCAAGGTGGCTGTGCCGACATTATAACTAAAAACCTTAAACTTTCTCCCGAAGAAATTCTTTACATCGGCGATCATATTTACGGTGATATCGTTCGACTAAAAAAGGATTGTGCCTGGAGAACAGCTCTTGTGGTTGAGGAGATCGAGGAAGAAATCCATAATTCTCAAAATGCTCTTAGCCTCGTTGAGCAAATTGATCAACTTATGGAAGAAAAGCGACCTATTGAAACCAAAATAGACTCACTCATTTCTGATCAAATCATTAATGAGCACAAATCGCATGAACAGGAAATCAAAGAGCTTATCCATACCGTTTCTGCAATAGATACTAAAATCGGCCCTTTGATTAAAAAGCAAAGAGCCTGTTTTAATCCCTACTGGGGTGAGGTTTTTCGAACGGGTATTGAAGAAAGCTACTTTGCCTATCAAGTAGATCGCTTCGCCTGTATTTATATGGGTAAACTTTCAGACCTATTGGCCCTTTCTCCGAGAACATACTTTCGATCGAACAAAAAACCTTTGTCTCACGAAATAAAATTATTTACCTAAAGCGAACCACGCCCTCTATAGGCGCAAGAGGGCGAAAGCTTTTTGTCTCATCTTCATAGCTAACACTCTGCCAGGAAAACTGCTCTGCAAAGGAATGTGCGATTTTTTTGGATTTTCTTAAAGCCATTTGCACAGATGGCATATGAAACTCAATAAACGAAAGGTCATCGTTACTATAGAGATGATTTTTAATTTGGCCTTGTTGGATTCTATCTACGTAACTAGCTAGCCTACCTGGGGTGCAATCATTAATATAAATCATTTTAGGAGCAATGTTTTTACGGAAAACCGGGTGGCTCAACTGAATAGCCCCACAATCCACTAAAACCAACTGACTCACCATAACTTCTTCAACTGGATTTTCGATATACCCTAAACTAGGTACATAAATCTTAAAGTCCTCTGTAAAGTAAGCCATAGACCACATAGGATTAGCTTTTGAGTTCGACTCCAATTCTATCAAACTCTTTAGATGACTTGGACCCACCATCACTAATGTCTCTATAGACACAGGTTTTCCATACATTTCAGAAAGCACCAAATGATTCCAGTTTCTAGCATCTAGAAGTAGCTCCGATTCGACACGATCCAACTCCCTTTCAATCCAATCCAAATACTGCTGTTCTGATCCTAGCACCACAGGAACTTCCCACTTGAAATTCTCAATATAATTATACAAGTTCTCTGTAAAATTTTGGCGATCAGAAAGAGATAGATTTTGATAGTAATTAAAAAGCAATTTTGAGAACAAGCCGGAAGCAGCCCATATGGTAGGCTGCTTACTCATTTGATGATGTGATTCCGGTAAAATCTCTTCAGCCCGCAAGTGATGGTGACAAAACTCATAATATGTAACCGATTTACCCGGATACCTACAATAGTCGGACAGGGAAAGTCGCAAGCTAGAGCCCGATAGAAAAATACTATCCTCCCGCTCGGTACCAATAGAAAGTTGATTGGAAAGTATAGAGTCCAGCAAATCTGTAAAGACATTTACATAATGGGTTGTAAGCAGAGGGAAGTTCTCTTGCAAAGCTTTAGACAAAATCGACTTTGCTACAAACCTAGAGTTCATCGCATGAGTTCGGCTCAACTTTAACTCACCGGAACTCCAACGAATACCAGCATCTATTTCTGGTACTATCACAACATTCATTCTCTTTTTCATCTTCATACTGGGGAAGATGGATTTTAACCCATTTAACTTCTCAACCCCTTCGCGCACTGATAGCTGTAGCGGGGACAGAGGTTGGGAGGAGGAATAATGAGCCGGTAGCAGTGCACAGTTCCTAATAACCCTTTCACTCAACTCAGTTAAATTTGAAGGATCCTCAGGAACGGAGAATCTTGTCCATTGTTCGTAGGTGACGATTTTTTTAACAATGCTAGAATTAATACAATCCCGTTGGCCAAGATTAGTATCTAGGAGCCAAATGATTATAGATATACATAAAATACTCGGCAGAGTGAGCCACGACCACTTCATCACCCTCTACAAAAGCAATAGAGATGCCATTTACAATACAGGGATTCCCGGACGACCAGAGCGCCCAACATGGCTTGGCAATGGATGGTCAATTTTGCTACGCAGCCATTTGTGGATCTCTACTAATCCGTCTACATCCACACCACATTTAAGTCCCATTCCATCGAGCATGTAAACTAGATCTTCTGTCGCTAAATTTCCGGATGCTCCCTTGGCATAAGGACAGCCACCAAGCCCAGCCACACTGGAATCAAACACAGAAATACCCGATTGCAGTGACGCTAATACATTTGCTAATGCTGTGCCTCGAGTATCATGGAAATGCATAGCCACTTTTTTTAGAGGGACCTTTTTCTCCATCTTCCTCAATAAGGAGATCACCTGTTTTGGCGTCCCCACCCCAATGGTATCCCCAATGGAAACTTCCTGAACACCCATTGCAATCATTTTCTCAGTGAGACTTACCACTTTTGATTGGGAAATTTTCCCTTCATAAGGACAGCCGAAGGACATAGAAAGATAACCTCGAACTCTGACCTTATTCTTTTTAGCCAACTGAACCACGTCATAAAAACGATTAAAACTTTCATCAATAGAACAATTAATATTCTTCTGGGAAAAACTCTCGCTACAAGAACCAAAAATAGCAATCTCACTAATCTCTGTAGTCAGCGCATCCTGCATTCCTCGCACATTAGGAACTAAGGCTGAAAACTGCACCTTCTTATCTAACTTGCCAGAGGATTGATCTTTCAAAACCCTGTTGACTAGCTTCTTACTGCCCTCCATTTGTGGAACCCACTTTGAAGAAACGAAGGCGCCAACTTCTATATTTTTCAGCCCCGTTTGAGATAATTTTTTAATCAACTGGTAACGATCATTAACAGTAAACATAGAGGATTCATTTTGTAATCCATCTCGCGCCCCAACTTCGACAATCTTTATCGATTTTTTCACACCTCGTCCCCTTGAATTTGGGCCAACAATTGGTCCTTATTCACTTGATCTCCCACAGAAACGTTTAACCCAGTAACTGTTCCGTCCACATCGGCAGCTAAACTATATTCCATTTTCATAGCTTCCATGATGAGTATAATATCTCCAGCTTTCACCTGGCTCTCGTTGGAACTATTGAGCTTCAAAATTTTCCCTGGCATTGGCGCTAATATTTGACCCGGATGAGTCGACGCCGAGTCTTTTCCACTACGGCGAGAACTGCCATGAGAGCTTTCAATACTTGTAGTTTTACCTTCATAGTGAAACCAAGTCTTTGTTCCCACTCTCTCCACTAGCACTTCTATTTCTTTACCGTCTTTTAATGCAATCAACTTCTTCATAGAATCACCAACTTCCCAACCATGGATTAGGCAATGAATCTCCTCCAGTTGAAGCACTGTTATTCACCGATGCACTGGGGACTTTTTTTGCCAATGACTCCAACCACTTCTTTTCATCTTCATCTATCTCTGGGCCAGTTAATCCTTGGGGGAAATTCTTCCCAATAAACTGAGTGGTCATTTCATTGGATACATATTCATGATGCGACAAGATCTCTAGTAAAAATGGAATATTTGTTTTCACGCCAAACACCACTGTGTCCTTTAAAGTGGTTTTCATCTTCTCAATGGCTCGAGGGCGACTTTCATCCCATACAATGACCTTGGCAATCATAGAATCATAAAACGCTGTCACCTCGTCTCCACAATCTACGCCCAGTTCCAGTCGTCGCCCAAACCCATGCGGAAACTGTATTGTTCCCACTTTGCCCGTGCTTGGCATTCCGTTGGCATAAGGGTCTTCAGCATATAACCGGCATTCAATCGAGTGACCCCTTGGCTCTATTTCATCCTGATCCCACAATACAGCCATATCTTGAGCTGAAAGAATCTGTGCTTTTACCAGATCTACATTTAAAATCATTTCGGTTACAGGATGCTCAACCTGAAGCCGCGTATTCATCTCAAGAAAGTAAAACTCATTATCCTGATACAGAAACTCCACGGTTCCGGCACCCTTGTATCCGGCCTCTTTGGCTATCCGCTTTGCGGTGTCATACATTTCCTGACGTACTTTTTGTGGTAACTCAAAGGCTGGTGCTTCTTCGATGATTTTTTGATGGCGTCGCTGAACAGAACATTCCCTCTCACATAAATGAAAGACTTGCCCCATTCCATCAACAAAGATTTGCACTTCAATATGCTTAGCATTTCCTAAATACTTTTCAACAAACACTCTATCCGAGCCAAACGCATTGAGCCCTTCCCTTTGAGCCGCTTCAATGGAGTCTTCTGCAGTCTCCATTGAATTTACAACTCTCAAACCCCGACCGCCGCCGCCAGCTGCTGCCTTTACCATGACAGGGAAGCCTATCCGCTCCATTTGTCTCAATAGTTCTGGGTAGGATTGATCCTCTCCCTGATATCCTGGAATGACGGGGCCGCCGGCTTTTTCCACTAAATTTTTAGCGGACACCTTGTCACCAAACAAGTCAATGGCCTCAGCACTGGGACCAACAAAAATCATTCTCGCCTTTTCAACAGCCCTTACAAATTCTGCATTCTCAGATAAGAACCCAAACCCCGGATGAACGGCATCCGCATTAGCACTCTTGGCCCCATTCACCATATTTTCTATATTCAAATAACTGTCATTAACTTCAGACCCGCCTACACATACGACTTCATCAGCCAATCGGTAGGCTTCTGTTTTTATATCAGCCTCAGAATGAAGTAATACAGAATGAATATTCAGCTCCTGGCATGCGCGGATGATCCGCACAGCCACTTCACCCCTATTGGCGATGGCTAACTTTTTTATTTTCATTTTTCACCATCCTTGCTGGCCACGTGCCACGGGATACCCGCCTTATCTAAAAACCCTCTCAAGCCAGCTTGCCCCTCTTCACTTACACGTCTTTCCGCGATCACTTTGGTCGTCGCCAAACGATGTTGTTGTGGATCTGGGAGTTGAGACCTTAAGAGTCTTTTTGTGTGCCGAACCGCCAGTGGCCCACTCAAATTAAATGAGTTCAGATACTTTTGAAGACTACCTTCTAGCTCACCTTCTTCCACCAATTCAGTCACTAAGCCAGCCGCCAAAGCCTGCTCCCCGTTAAACCGTTCCCCCGTGAGCATCCATCTTGAGCTGTGCGAGGGAATCAATTTTTGGGTGAGGAAAGGGCTTATTACTGCCGGCACCAGCCCTAGCCGAACTTCTGAAAAAGCAAAAAGAGTTTTAGGTGTGGAAATAGCTATATCCGAACAGGCCACAATTCCGGTGGCTCCACCCATTACGTGACCATGAGCCACGGAAATAACGGGCAATGGACAGCTGTAGATGGAATAGAACATTTCAAATAGTTTGTTAGAATCGTCTTGATTTTCGCTTTCAGAAAAATCCGCCATAGATTTCATCCAGCCCAGATCGGCTCCTGCACAAAACGAAGCACCTTCACCTTTTACAATGACGGCCCGATTGGATTCATCCAAAGACACCTGAGAAAAGGCCTGAGTGATTTCATCAATCATTTGAGGATGAAAAGCATTTCGCTTATCTGCCCTGTTTAAAATAATTTCTGTGCTATTTGATTTTTCAACAAACTTGATAAATTCCATGATCCTTACATCCTGTAAACGCCGGGCTGGATGGCACCCCAGTCCCGATTAAGACTTGCTGCTATACCATACGCTAAAACTTTTCTTGTATCTTTGGGATCAATGATCCCATCATCCCAAATTCTCGCTGAGGAATAAAAGGCATGACTCTCTTTTTCATATTTTTCCAAAATGGGTGCTTTAAACTTTTCTTCATCGCTGGAACTCATTGATTCTCCAGCCCTCTCCATTTGATCTTTTTTAACGGTGGCTAAAACATTAGCCGCCTGTTCACCGCCCATAACGGAAATTCTAGCGTTAGGCCACATCCACATCTGTCTCGGCTGAAAAGCTCGACCGCACATGCCGTAGTTACCTGCACCATAAGAACCGCCAATGACAACCGTAAACTTAGGCACTCTCGCATTGCTCACGGCCATTACCATTTTAGCACCATGTTTAGCGATGCCTTCATTTTCATAACTTTTCCCCACCATAAAACCGGTGATATTTTGTAGAAAAATTAATGGGATTTTCCTTTGATCACAAAGTTCCACAAAATGAGCCGCTTTAAGAGCACTTTCACTAAATAAAACTCCATTGTTGGCTATAATGCCTACAGGAAAACCGTAAAGATGTGAAAAACCACAAACTATAGTGGTCGCATAATCCGACTTAAACTCATGAAACCGAGACCCATCCACAATCCTTGCGATGACTTCTCTGACGTCGAAGGGCTTCTTGCTATCTGCTGGAATAACCCCGTAAAGCTCTTCCGGTGAATGGAGAGGAGCTTCTACCGGCTGCGTGGTTATATGAGATTTTGGCTGACGATTTAAATTAAAAACAATGTCTCTAGCGATCTCCAATGCATGCGCATCATCTTCGGCATAATGATCTGTAACACCACTTTTTTGACAATGGACTTCAGCACCACCTAATTCTTGCGCCGTCACTTCTTCACCTGTGGCTGCCTTAACAAGAGGAGGTCCACCAAGAAAGATCGTCCCATTTCCCTTTACAATGATATTTTCATCGCTCATCGCAGGCACATAGGCCCCGCCGGCGGTGCAACTGCCCATCACTACACTTATTTGCGCTATCCCAAGAGCGGACATTCGAGCCTGGTTATAAAAAATTCGACCAAAATGATCCCTGTCCGGAAATACTTCGTCTTGCTTAGGTAGAAACGCTCCACCACTATCCACCAAATAAATGCACGGCAGTCCATTTTCAAGGGCGATCTCTTGGGCACGCAAATGTTTTTTAACTGTCATTGGAAAATAAGTGCCGCCCTTTACAGTAGCATCATTGGAAACAATAACGCATTCACGCCCGTGGATAATCCCCATGCAAGTCACGATCCCAGCACCAGGAGCACTACCTTCATACATGTCGTGGGCTGCAAGCGTAGAAAACTCCAAAAACTCTGAGCCAGGATCAATAAGACTTTCTATTCTCTCTCTGGCCGTTAATTTACCTCTCGACTTATGTCGTTCAACGGAAGCTTCGCCACCACCCTGTAGAGCTCGGTTTCTAGCTGAAAAAAAAGATTCCAAATGAACAGAGTAAGCTTTCTTGTTTGCTGAAAATTCTGCGCTTGAAGTGTTAATTTGAGAGTCCAATGCGTACATGGAAGTTAACCCTTTACTAATGTGCCTGTTATTAAGTAGACCTAAAGGCCTAGATAGCATTTTTTCCAAACCACATCACCCGAAAAGCCCTTAAAATTCCACAACTTATTGCGTCAATTGGTCGAGGAACAATCACCTCCGAATGGACGCCAAAGCGGCCTTCATGTAGTTTAATTAGAGTCGATTTAATTAAGGATGTTTATGGCATTTGTGAATTCAGTGATTTTCATTTTGGCGCTGTTAATTTCTTGGAACTACATTAATAGTCCCTCTGTTGTAAATGAAGAAACTCACATGAGTATTCGTGCGGATTTGCAATCCATCATTAAGCAAGTCATTCAAGAGCAGTCTCCATCAGCTTCAAGCATTCAGTTTCATAAGTTCTGGACCGAGACCGTAAACAAAGAATCTGTTAAAGCTCACTTTCGATATTCTTATATCGATGCTCTAGATAACGATGAATCCACACCTAATGAAGTGACTCTCGATGGTTACGCTATTGTAAACCGTGCTCAGGATGCAGATGAGGATTTTGAATATTGGAACTTTGAAGAGTTTTACATTTTAAATAATCAAGTGGAATACACAAAGCCTTTGCGTGTGAGCCCCACTGCAAATGACAACTAACTCTATCCCAGACAAGTACCTTACTATCGATCAAGACGGCTTCGTCATTTTTGACGGAAACCGGCTGGAGTCCAAAGAAGAAGGTTTAATACTATTGCAGAATATGCGTCCTCGAGAGGGCTTTGGAACCAGAATTGAAACTGAATTCCAAGGTGTGCGGGCGATTATTGAAGCCTTTGACACACCACTTATTATTCAAAGAGTCGAACTCAATTCCTCGAACACCGAAGAATTAAAACTGACAGCTAACTACGACTTTAAAACTACTGTCCAGTTGCAAAACCTCTATCTGGACGAATGGGATCGTTTTCGCGGATATACAGAACAAGGCATACCCTTTGTATTTACACGACCCGCGCAAGCCATGTTTTTTAATCTCTGTGATGAGTTCACCGACGAAACAGTTACAATAAATGGCTCTGAATACACTCCAAAGACTTGGTTAGCCCCTAATACAGAAGTTTCGGATGAACTTTTTTGGTCTTCACGTTACCAAAAAGAAAGCACACCTTGGGACATGGAACGGCCTCACCCGGCCCTGGCTTCGGTTCTGCCTCAACTCAAGTTAAACAAACAGCGAATTCTTGTTTTAGGGTGTGGCTCAGCTCATGATGCGGCCTTTTTGGCTGATGCTGGGCACATTGTAACAGCCGTTGATTTTTCTAAAGCCGCCATTGAAAAGGCCCAGACCAAATTTGGCGACAGGGCGAATCTTAAATTTTTTCATGGCGATGCTTTCCAGCTCCCTGAAACTTTTCAGGGCCAGTATGATTTAGTTTTTGAACACACTTTTCAATGTGCGATCAATCCAGAAAAGAGAAATGATCTCGTTAAAGTATGGAACCGATGCTTACATAGAGAAGGCTATTTGCTGGGTCTTTTCTTTGTTTTTGATCGACCCGGCGGCCCCCCTTTTGGAGGCTCTGAATGGGAAATTAAAAGCCGTCTCGATCCTTATTTTGACTTTCTCTATTGGACTCGTTGGCGCAGATCGGAAGATGAACGCCAAGGCTCAGAATTGATTGTTTATGGCCAAAGAAAGGCTCGCAATGAGTAGCTTATGGGTTGTAGATTTGCTTAAATTATGGTTTTTATGACCCTTTAAAGGCCTAAAAGCTTATACAAAAAGGATGCAAAAAATGAAAATTGCAGTCGTTGGAACAGGATATGTAGGACTTGTTGCTGGTGTTTGTTTCGCTGACGCCGGTCACGATGTTACCTGCGTTGATAATAATGAAGAAAAAATCAAACAACTTCTAGATAACGAAGTTCCAATTTATGAACCGGGACTTAGAGACGTTTTACTTCGCTCTCAGAGCCGATTGACCTTCACTACAGATATTGAGTCTGCCGTTAAAGAGAATGATCTCATTTTCAGTGCCGTTGGAACACCAGAAGGACCTGATGGTCGTCCCATCATGGATTTTACTGAGACTGTGGCTAAAAGTGTTTGTAAGCATGCTAACCGTAAAAAATTTCTAGTCTTAAAAAGCACAGTGCCTATCGGAACTGCTAAATGGTTGAAAGACGTTTGCGCGGACAACTCCGACGAGGAGATTGAGATAATCTCCAATCCTGAGTTTTTACGTGAAGGCGTTGCCCTTTCCGACTTCTTAAAACCGGATCGAGTGGTCATTGGCTGCACTACTGAAGAAGCGAAACAGATGATGTATGAGGTTTATGAAGCTTTTCTTTCTTCGAAAGATCAGATTCTCTATATGGATAATGCCTCCGCTGAAATGTGTAAGTACGCTGCCAATTCATTCCTAGCCACTAAAATCTCTTTCATTAATGAGCTGGCTCTATTAGCCGACGAAGTCGGTGCTGACATCAACGAGGTTCGGCGAGGATTTACCTCTGACAGCCGCATCAGCCCGGCTTTTTTCCAACCAGGACTGGGTTACGGCGGAAGCTGCTTTCCTAAAGATGTAAAGGCGTTAGTTAAAAAGGGTGAAGAGCATGACATTCCTATGCGGGTCATTAGAGCCGTCGAGGAGGCCAACGATTATCAAAAAATAATTTTGCATAAACGTCTTTTGAATCATTTTGGGGACCTAAAAAATCGCACAATTGTAGTTTGGGGCTTGAGCTTCAAACCATCAACCGACGATGTCAGGGAAGCTCCAAGCTTGAAGCTCATAGAGAAACTGCAACAGGCAGGAGCAAAGGTTAAAGCCTTTGATCCCGTTGCCAGCAAAAATGCATTGGCAGCAGCCAGTCAATCTTTCGAAGTGATGCCCAGTGCCTACGATGGTATGGAAGGTGCTGATGCGCTAGTCATCGTTACTGAGTGGAATGAGTTCAAAAAACCAGATTTTGATAAAATTAAGTCTAAATTAAAAGCGCCCTTGATTTTTGATGGTCGAAATATTTTCGACCAAAACAAAATGAAAGCCATGGGGTTTGAATATTTTAATATGGGCCGACTCGCATTAAATGAGTCTTAAAAAGATTTATAGACTTTTAAATTTCCCTCAACCATTGAGTTGAGGGAAAAGTTGTTCCGCACGTAAGCCTTGGCATTTTCACTCAGAACTTTTAGCAGCTCTCTATCTTTTGCCAAGGTTTCAATAGCACGAGCCAACTCTTTATGATGACCTTTTGACACAGTTAAGCCTGTTTCTCCATTTATAACCATTTCCGGAATGCCACCCACTCTCGTTGCTACCACACCACATCCGGCAGATATCGCATCTAAAATAAGTGTACCTAACCCTTCATTATTTGAAGGCATTACTAAAACATCCAGGGCAGAAAGAAACTCCGGAATGTCTTTTCTGAAACCTAAAAAAGTGATTTTCTTCTCTAGACTCAAGTTCTTAGCCAGTTGTTTCATTTCACCTAAAAGCTCACCATCACCGGCAAGTAAACAATGAAAATTGAGACCTTTATCGTTGAGTGGCTTTAAACTCTGAATAAGAACATCATAGCCTTTTTGATGAGTGAAGGCCGAAGCGTTTCCTATTAAAAATCCCGGATCATTCATCTTCAATTCAGCCAATAAATTTTTACGACAAACAGCTCTGTCAAATCCATCGTACTTATCTGGATCAACAGCGCTTTTAACTACCGAAATTTTTTGCTCTGAAACACCATAAGCTATCAGCATCCTACGAATACAATCAGAAATGGGGACGAAGCGATCGACTTGAGGACTCAGATACTTTTTCTTTGTCAAAAACCTTGGTTTAATCTCATTATCCACTCGGCGATGAACCACTAGCCTCACCTGTGGCATGAGCAGCTTAACTGCCAGACCCAAAGAATGTGCGCCCGAAGAATGTGCATCTATTACGTCTATCTTATGATCTGATACATATTCGCAGATCATCCGGATACTTCTAAAATCATACCCAGAAGTAGACGGTAAACCTAAAGTGGAAACAATATCGCCGAATCTCTGATATCCACGACTTTGCTGAGGATAAGCAACGTGAGACTTAACTCCACGATCCTCTAAACCTTTAATGAGCAAGAAGATCTGATTCTCGCCACCGCGCCATGATTTTTCTAAGCCAATGTGTAGGACTTGCATGAGAGAAAACTACGTTTATTTGGGGGAACTGTCCACTTGAAACAAAATAAAAAAAGGGAGCTTCGGCCTTTCAGCCTCGCTCCCATAATACGAATGCAATAAATCTATAAGCCGGATTCTGTAGACATAAATTGTCGCATCAATTTATGACTGATCATCATTCATCTGGGATGACCATCTCTAGTCACCTCTAGCGATCAACCCGAAAGCCTCGTCCTGGTTAGACTTAAAACGCTCTCCTATTTGATCTTGCTCCACGCAGAGTTTAGCTGCTTTCACTCCAGCAACTCCCTATCGATCTCCCGTTCCCGATCAATAGATCAATGCTCTGGACATTCTCTCTGTTCCACTGGTCCTCATCCTAGGGATGGAGGGGCGTTACCCCTTGCGCTACCATTTGGAGTCCGGACTTTCCTCTCTAGACCATTGTCCTAAGACTATAACCTAAAGCGATGATCCGATTTATTACGAACACGTGTATAACATAGTCCTGCGGTCAAACTTAACAAAATTATTACAATATAGAGGGCGACTTGCCTTAACTGACGATAAATAAAACCCGTTAAGTAAATACAGCTTATATAGGTACTGGGCTGTTAGGCGGAGCTTTGCTGGTTGTTGTAGCAAACCCGCCTTTTTTATTAGACCTTTCAATGGATCGGCGCTTAAACCCGCTGTCCGCAATGAATCATCTCTTTTGTGCTCTCTATGGGACCTTTAGACCAATTTGCCCTGAACAAAAGCCACTTGGACTTCCCATGCTTACTCATAGGTGTCCAAACCTCATCGACATAGAATTCTACAAAATAATATTCAGACCATTCACACCGATATATCTCAGCTTCCCAAAAACACTTCATATCAAGTTCAACATCATCATTAACTATGAGTTTACGTTTGATGGAGGCACTTGATCGGCGCTGAAGGATCAGCTGCTGATCTTTTTCAGGTCGAGCTGCAACCTGTTGAGGCCCGGCCTCTACCGTTCGGTAAGTACTACATTGAATGGGTTGATTTACATCGACCCTACGATTGGTGGGCGCATCCGCGCCCGGATTTGCTGAACCCACGTAAAATGTAATAACCAAAAACCAAAAAGCCTTAGGGCTCATATCAAAAAACTCTCTTCTAATGACGTTCAAGGCTTTTGGGTTATCACTTCTGTTGGATAGGCTCAATCAATTTATAGGAATTATGCTCAACATTTAATCTGCTGGAAATACCATAAGTATATAATATTACTGTATTATATAGAAACCGCCGGGTTTTATCTCAAAATTTTACAAGAAAATATAGGCGAAAACTCTACTTTTTATTTCGAATGGTCCAAAGCTGTTGTGCCATAGCCTCTGGAGGATGAATGTACTCCACCAAACCTTGATCTAAAGCATTCTGTGGAGCATGGGGCATAAGGCAGGTGGATGGCTCTTGTGCCATTGTTACTCCACCCGCTCGACTGACAGACTCTAGTCCCTTAACCCCGTCAGAGCCAAATCCAGCTAAAAGAATCCCACAAGCTGAAGCCGAATAGGATTTCGCCGCCGAATCCATAAGTACATCACTGGAAGGAATCTGAGATTGTCCACCCGAGGGATCGGAAAAACGGAGTACCGGACCCAATGCCCCTTTTGTGATTTGCCCATTTTTTCCAGCTTCAATGATATAGATATTTCCTACAGACAGACTTTGCCCCTCTTGGGCTACATGCAATGCCGCCTTAGTTTTACCTTTCAGCTTTGCAATAAAATCGGAAACAAAAGTTCCAATTGTCGATACCGCCACCACAACCGGTGGTGTATCATCATGAAGCTGAGTCATTAAGGTTTCCAATGGTCTTTGTGCACTAGCATTCCCACCTACGCAAATTATGGAAACATCTTTCACCTTTTCCGGAGCTTCAATATTTAATGAAGAACTCGAAACAGCCTTAGGCTTTTCTTTTAATTGCTTCATCCAAAGTGACATATTTACATTCGCTGCAGCTCTGACTTTCTCAGCAACACTGTGACCTAACTTTTGTAAATCCGCCATTCTCGTCTGATTCGGTTTTTGAATGAACTCGATAGCTCCTAATTCCAAGGACTTCAAAGCCGCTTGTCCATCACTACTCAATGACGAAACCATCACCACAGGCATAGGATGGAAACTCATTATTTTTTCTAAGAATTTTACGCCGTTCATTTTTGGCATTTCAATATCAAGAGACAATACATCGGGCTTGAATTTAGCGATCATCTCACGGGCTTCGAAAGCATCCCTAGCCATGCCAACAACGTTTAATCCATTTTGTGTAAAGAGCTTGTGAAACAGGTTTCTGATTGTGGCAGAATCATCCACAATTAAAACTTTTACTGCTTTTTTCATACTTAGGGTTCCAAAGCCCGTACGATCCAATTTACCCTTGGAGTCCGAAGAGTCCTTTAAGTCCTCTACCGTTAAACTGCTGGTGTCGAATACGATTTTTCTTCCACGCTTGCCACCAACATCCTGTTTCAAGATCTTTATACCCATCTGGTCTAAAACTTGAAAAGCCAACTCACTATTTTTTTCACCAATTTTTCGCAAACCCGTAGATGTTTCCAGAACTTCGGCTCCACCGTATACAAATGCTTTCATTCTTAAACGGGCAGCCCCATGCGACTCCATTTTTGCAATCAAAGTACTCATCGCGTACTCACCATAGCGACCGGATAAGCCCGGCTTGCCGGCATCATTTGGCAAAAGGAAATGATTCATTCCGTAGACTTTCGCCACGTCATCGTAAATCATCACCGAAATACATGACCCCAATACGGTTGTAATTTTTGCTTCAGAGCGCGTAACGACGAGCTTTCCTGGGAGTAGAAAGTGCTTATTCATGCTGCTGCGCCGATTCTGTTTAGATCGACAACCATGGTCAATTGCTCTTCATATGAAAATAAGGAGCGAATCACTTTTAAATGACTCAAAGAACTCTGTTCAGAAACGGGCTGTTCTTCAAGTTCATCAAAAGTAACCACTTGATCCACTTTATCCACAAAAAAACTAAATCGCTCACCCTTTACCTGAGTCACAACAAAGTATTTTTTCTCACAATCCGTCACATCTACCTCAGCAGAATTGAACAGCTCTACAACGGGTAGCATTTCCCCATAAAAATTGAGTAATCCCAGTGCTTTTGGATTTTTATACGGCAAAGGAACCACATTTCGCCATTTCAACACTTCCACTACAAACTCAATGGGAATGGCAAACTGATTGCCTCTCAGCTGAAATATGAGAAAGGTTTTTCCCTCCTCTTTTCCAGGAGTAGTTTCTTCTTCTTGAGTAGCCTCTTGTGAACCCTCAGCGCTACCGTCCGAACCGGCTACGTTTTGCTTTTCAGCCACAGCTTCGTTTTCTGAGACAACGGATTCGTCACCCCCATCGGCATTAGAATCACTATTTTGTTCTGCTTGGGTTTCAGAGGCCGGAGCCCAACCTTTTAAGATAACAATTGGAAGCTGCCTACTTTCTCGCTTTGCTTCGGTATCAATCAAACCCTTTGCGATATCATCACAGTAAAAAATCAGATTTTGTAAAACATCCGATAACATAAACTCAAACACTACCAAATCTGTTTCTTCTGCAGAAATAACTTGTCCGCGCTTCTCTTTGAGAAGTTCATTAAACTCCTCAAGTAGTTTTGGCATAAACTCAAACTTTGAATTTTCTAAATCTTCAATGAACTCTTTATTTTTTTCCGTAATTTCTTTAAGAACCTCAGCACGAAGTGTTGCTATTTCAGAGGTACGGCCCATCAACTGCCCGTAACCCTCTTTAATAGCCTCCAAACAAGACTTTTGCATCTCGAGTAAAAATACGTCCTGATCTTGCTGTTCTTCACTCATAACTATTATCCTTAAGCCGCTTTTGTCTGATTATAAATTCGCTCAACAACTGATTGAGGATCAATCACATAAGCCACACCTGCATCTCCGATGAGAGATGTCCCTTGAAATCCATCAATTTGCCCAATGACATCACTAAATGGTCGAATCACGGCCTCAAGTTGCTCTTTAATTCTATCAACTATTATTCCTACAAAATGATTTTTATAAAATGTCACAACTATACTGCACTTATCGAGATCAAAACTCTGCAGTTGGCTTGACCCCTGCTCGTAAAACTCCTGGATATTCACAAGAGGTATAGTTTTTTCTTTGAATTGAAAACCGTAAGCTCCGCTGAAGTCTATCTTACTTATCATATCTCCCGACAACACCTGAGCAACATTGACTTGCGGGAAGGCCATATAAACGGAACCCGATTGAGCAATGATACTTTTCTCAACCATTACTGTTTTTGGTACAGGAATTTCAATGACTATTTTAGATCCCTTACCCACCTCGGATTCAATTTTCACCTTACCATTGAGAGAGATTATATCAGATTTCACGACATCCATTCCCACACCACGGCCTGAAACATCTGTAATAACCTCAGCTGTTGAAAATCCCGGTAGAAAAATTAAATCAAAGACTTCGTGATCCTCCATAGCTGCCGCTTTTTCTTCAGAAATTAGACCTTTAGAAACGGCTTTATTAGCTATGATATTTCGATCAATTCCTTTTCCATCATCCTCAATTTCAATAAATATCTTTTCGGACATTTGGTATGCACGAATCCAAATGCTACCCTGAGGATTTTTCCCAGTTGCGGTTCTATCTTCTTGGGACTCAACTCCATGATCTACGGCATTACGTACCAAGTGAGTCATACATCCACCCAATACTTTGTTCACATTTTTATCAACAGATAGATCATTACCGGTAATTTCTAACTTGATTTTTTTCTTAAGCTTTTTGGCCGTTGTCCTCACCATGCGAGGAAGCTTATTAAAGGCGCTTCCTACTTTTACTTTTCTCACGTCCATAATTTGCTCTTGCAAATTGTCCGTGATTTTATTCAAAGCCTGAGAAGTATTAGATAGTTTGGCCATTTGTTTTGCCTGACCGTCGCCAAGATCTAATTCTAAACAAATTTGTCTTAGGGAATTTTTTAGTACAATCAATTCCCCTGAGAGTTTCATAAAAGTGTCCAGCTTCTCATTGGCCACCATAACTCCCTTGTCCTCCTCCATAGGCTCTTCTACAAGCTCCTCCGCCGGAGCTTCCTGAAAAACTTCGGAAACGGCTGGGAATTTTCCAGAGGCAATACCATCGAGAATGTCACGCATAGCTCCCTTGAAAGCATCCACACGCTTAATTTTCTCTTCATCCAGTTCTTCTCTTTTTTTAAGTGCCTCTACAAGTGCTACCAACTGATCTGTCGTCTTTAGAAATAGATCAATATGCTCTTCGCTGGGACCAAACACTCGATCACGCATTTTGCCTAGAACATTTTCAAACTCATGGGCCAGCTCAGATAAATCTTTGGCTAACGAAATCGCTCCAGCCCCTCCCTTTAGGGTATGGAGTTTTCTAAAAATTAAGTCCACTATGACTGGATCACAGCCTTTTTTCTCAATTTGCAAAATTAAATTAGGTAAGTCTGCCAACAGATCTTCGGCCTCTTCCACAAAGCCGTCCGTCAACTCCTCCATTTCTTCTAATTCTTGCTTAATTTCAAAGTACTTAGCATCTAAAGCTTCAAGAATCAGTTTCTCTACTATTTCCATATTAAATGGTTTTTCGAGTAGATAGTTCACCGACTGGTTTACCGCTTCAATGGCCACTTCTTTATCAGCATAGCCAGTGGCCAAAATAAAACGAGTTTCTGGAAACATACCCTTCACAGTGGTGGCAAAATCGATACCATTCATTTTTGGCATCTTGTAATCACTAATAATCAACAGCGGAGTTTGACCTTCAAGTAACTCTAAGGCTTCCACAGGATTCTCGGCTTGAATAATGTTATGATATCCAATTTCTTCCTCGAGGAGAAAGATCACGGTCTCTCGAATATCTGGCTCATCATCCACAACAACAATTGGATTATGTATGTACTGATATTTATTTTGATTGTCTGACATAACCTTTAAATCCCTTACCTAGAGACTCTATCGGGATAAACCTATCGGAGGTTGCTAGACGAACATCTAAATTTACGCAATACTAAGAAAATTCAATAAGCGTTTAAAGTAGTTAACTCATTAAGATACGGCGTCAGAATATTTTGGTCATGCGATCGGTTTTTTGACACTTCTTGTGTCTCAAATCTATCCTAGAGCTAATCATAGGTATTCATTTTGCATTTAAATATAATATGAATTTACAAAGACCCACTGTCTCAAATCGATACTTTTTAATGATCACCTGGCTGATTGTAGGTGTTGCTGTCACACTGACTTTCCAGAACTGTGATACCACCCAGCCCACTTCTGACGGCGATAGCATAACTGATCTCCAGAATCAGATCGTGGTGCCTACTCCTGATACCTCCACTTTTGATTTATCCGATGAAGTGGAAGTGATTCCAGCTGATACCTATTCTAAAGCTAGGATTTATTCCGTACAATCCTATTTAGACTCAGTATCCGGTAACTACGTCCAACCCTATGTGGAAGTGGATTTAGAAAATAAAGAAGTTGTATATAAGGTGGTCGATGGCGCCACGATGGTTTGCGATTTACACGATGAAGATTTTGAAGTTTTAAATCCATTGTTAACTGATGTTGCCCTCTGTGGGCCTCCACCGCCAGACCCAGATTTGGTACAGTGTTTAGCTATGAGTGTTCCCGATATCTTTCTTTCTAACAATCATCAAGACGTTGATTTTGGGCTTTCGGAACCCATTTGTGGCAACGGCCAGTGGTTGTGTCAGGTGGGTAACCAACAATTGCGATCCATTCTGAGCGAAATCGCTAATGATTCCGCCCCATCGGGATGTGTAGCGCAATAGTCTCCCACCCAATTCGTCCAAAAAAAAGGGCCCCACTTATAGGGCCCAAATTCAATTTAGAAAACTATTTTAAAGAACAAGTATTGATTATTAGTTCTTATCGGTTTGCAAAATTAGCAGCATGCGCCACCAGTGGCTTCATCATTAGTGCCAGAAGTCACTATGCCTGGTCCACAATCAAATAAACCTAGATGTGTGCTTTTATCGCCTTCAATTCTAAAATGCTCAGCATAGGCGGTCTTACTCACCATATCCGCTGAGTTTCCGCAAACCAACATGGGCTTGCCCGTAAAAAACTCATGATGATCATCCAAAGTAAAACTATGTGGGTGCCCAGGAATTGTCCCCTTGTAATAGGCCACCTGTCCAAAATCCTCACAGCGGTCTTCTAGATCCACCTTAAAAGCTCTAAACGTGATGGAATAGAAATTCACCATTCCTATTTTTCTCTCGATTTCTGCGTTGTTCAAAGAAATCTTATTAGAAGTTATGCTTCTAAAATCCTTGCAACCTAATTCATGCATGGTTCTTCTAAAGTCCTCGATGTACATAGCCCCACCGAGACATTCTCCCAATAGCACAGGATCTTCAGTCAACGGAGCTGGGATGCGACGGTCTGCAAACACATCACTAAAATAGAGCTCACCTCCCGGCTTTAAAACTTTAAAAACCTCAGAAAAAAGTCGTGGTTTGTCTGGAGAAAGGTTAGTTACGCAGTTTGAAACCACTAGGTCTACCGAATTCTCCTCAATTCCCGCTCCCGTTAAATCTTCGATATATCCTTTAACAAATCTCACGTTGGCTTTGTCATAACCAAATTTATCAGTGTGATATTGAATGTGTTTTTCCGCTACGGCCAACTGCTCGTCGGTCATATCTACACCAATCACTTTTCCCGTTGGCCCTACAAGTTTAGACAACATATAAACATCTCGACCAGCTCCACAGCCTAAATCTAGTACCGTGCGGCCCTCTAAAGCCGGAGGAAAGGGACTTCCGCATCCATAAAATTTATCTCTCACTTCCTGATGGATTTCAGGCAGGATTTTACGCAATTCCGATGGCATAGCCTCTGCTGTACAGCAAGCTGAGGTTTGTAGATCCTCATTTGTAGACAAAACCTTACCATAGTAATCTTTTATTGCTTCAACGGACTTGTGTTGGCTCATAGAATTCCCTTCTCGATTGATCAACCTTCGATACGCACGGTTGATGATTCCAATAGTGCTATTGGAGTTATACTGACCTCTACGGTAGGGCTCAACAAAAGTTACAATTAGAGGGCTGGGTATTGTACAGCATTAAAAGAAGCTCAAACCTATATGGACTTAAGACGGGGCTTTTCCGGCAAAACAAGTCGAAAGCAAATCCTAAATAATTAATATTTATTAGTGATTCCAATCGTTTAGTCTTTCAACCCTTTAAACCTTCTCCTTTATTTTTGCAGAACCCCTGCCGGAGTCTTTACACACTCAAAGAAAGAGACATAAAATCCCTATAAATGAATTAAATTTATCCTTCAAAGATCTTTTAATAAGATTGCGATGAGATAGAAGTACTAAATCCACCCATTTAAAAGGACTTAACTCTGGGCCAATTGTCTCCCGATTCTGAAATTGATCAGATTTCTAGAAACAGTCTGACATATATCCTAAGTGTGCTAGCAGCCATACAGCCCATACGCATAATAGGAATCCTAAATGAACCCGGGGCACCAACTGAACATCTGATTCTTCCTGTTCTCTCTACGGCCTTTGTGACCTCGATGATTCTGTTATGTCAACTCACCAGAACTTCGATCACAACCATACTCAATTGGATTTTTGCTTATACTTTTTATCATTCCTTTATTGCTCTATTTTATCTCGGGGTGCCCGACATCATGACCATTTTGATATCCATTCAAATTATAATTATCCTACTATTTCATCAGCACTGGAAACTCATTGCTTATTCAGCAACCTTTACCCTAGGCCTTCTTTTGTATCCCTATCTTAATGCGATGAACACTTTTCCACGGCCTAACCCGCAACTCGCTAGCATAGGTGGTGCGGTTAAGCTGGTGGGATCTTTCGTGATTTCTGGCGGGTGGCTCTATTTTTTAGCCTTACAAAGAACTCAAATGGTCCAAGCTCTGACGCAAAAAATAGTCAGCTCCGATCCAACGAAAAAGAGTTTCCGCAAACCTAAACTGAACAAATCTGAATTAGAGTTTTTCTCCAATGAAGTGCTCGATTTTTTAGAGAAATCAGAAGACTCTATGAATTCTAGTTTAACTGGAACTCAATTGGTCTCACCCCTGAGGACTTTCACCCATAAACTTTTCAAAATCTTTAGCGTTAGCCTACAACAAAGTTTTAACGAAGTCATAGCCACCTATCGGATTGCTGAGGCGAAAAAACTTTTAGCCGATCCCAAAAATCAAGAATTAAAAATCCTAGCCATTGCTTATGAAAGCGGATTTGCCAACAAAGCGACTTTCATATCATATTTTAAAAGGTTCACGGGTCTCACACCTCAACAGTACCGCGAGCAGTTTCAAAACATCTAGGCTATTGGCACAACTGTTGCTCTCCATACAATCAAATATCTACTTAAAACAACTGAGGTTTTAGATGAAAACTCTTGTATTAATTACTCTTTTAGCCGTTTCTGTTAACAGTTTGGCACTGGCTGAGACCACCATTTCCTATAGCGACATTCCCCATAAGAAGATTCGGAAAGCCGATGAAAACTATGTACGCTTTCCTGGGTGGTCCGACATTGAGATCATTCGTAAAGGTAAAATTAATGAATCACTTTTAGAGTTGGTCGATTTAGATACTTGGCACCAGGATGTCGATGTAAATGAAATCGAAGACCTTATTTTAAAAGCCCTAGACATTATACCAAACCAAATGACAGTGACAGACACTGAAATTACAGTTCCTTTTGTCGTCGACTTACGCTTTATCGAGTCGAGTCTTATGGGTAATTTGACTCCGTTTCAAGGCACTCTTGAGGCCAAGGGACTATTACGAATAGCCATTGAAAAGGGTCGACTAATACATGTCACTGTGACTCAATTCGATGACTCCCGTGATGCTGAGGCTACAGGACGAGAATATGGTGCTATCGACCAATATGATGAACACTTCGCATCCAGCGTTGTGGAGCCTCACCTGGAAACTTTCTTTTCCAAGCCAGAACCCTTTTTCACTTTGATTGAAATTTTGAATTTGAATGCTGCTGAGGAAGAGGATTCCGCAAATAATGTAGAATCCCCGATTATCTAACTCTAAATGGAGTGAGCTCTCTCTTATTGGTGAGAGCTCAAGGTCATTTCTGGACGAGAGAGTTGGTCAATCATCGACTTAATCACCTGAATTTGCGATCCCGATTGAGTGTGAAACTTAGCGTCCGTATAACCCCACCAGTCCCAACAGCCGTTAGGGTTGTTGATGGTTTGGGAGATGGTTTGCGGATATAAGACAATCATATCATTGGCTTCCGCCCACTCATTATAACCGGCATTGCGGATAAACTGATCGCCAATCTTTTGCTTGTACTGCTGACACCCATGCAGAGCCACATGAAGCTTACAGGAATGACCTTGCTTACATCGCTCGGGAACATAAACCAACGCCTCTGAATCCATGGAAATACTGGATGGGTTGATCTCGTCAGCCCCTCTCCGATTTTGAGACATAAGTAAAAAATGGGACTCAACAGCAGTAGTTTTAGCATTAAGTTCGCCATAAATATGCTTAAGGATCATACCCGCCCCATCGTATTCACATTTACTAATATAGGGTGACTGGCTCGCTGTAGAGCAGTCATTTCCATAGTTCTCAGTGGGAAAAGTGTGCCCTGCAGGAAGCTCCGTTTCCACATGAAAGCTCTCATTGGGTAGCTCTAACGCCTTATAGAAATCGACCGCACTCAAAACGGCATCCCGAGAAACTGTTCTGTCGTAGGTACCACTTAAGGCAAACACCCGGTCATTTTTGAGATTTTCATAATTATCAATATCCCCAGACTCTGAAAGCTGCTTAACTAAGTCCACCGCTGGATTGACATCCACTGGGCGTGAAATGTTCATACATCCCGTCAATGCAGTTAACACGCTCCCCTGGGAGCAGTAATAAGGACCACCGGCTACAAGCCCTACTCCCGAAAATGTCCCTGACAACGCTACATGTAGCTGCCCGGCCATATAAGAACCTGAGGAAATTCCAGAAACGGAAATCTTACTTTGATCAATATTGTAGGCCAAGCTGGAGTTGATTCCATAAAAAGAGCTCAATAGGAGCATGAGGGCAACCTTCATTGTTTTATCCTTTTTGTGAGAGATGAACTAAGGCCTTTAACTACCAAATCACAGCTTTAAGTAAATGCTTTATTCATCACTTATTGAATTCTCACTCTCAATTGAAATTCGCGGGGTCTCCACAGTGGGCAAGTTACAAAGGTGACGCCTCAAGATGCCAGACAAGACCTTCGGGCTGAAGGAGCCCATCAGGCCCAAAGATTGCAATTTCAAATCTCTCTAGGAGGATCGAGCCAAAGGATTTTCGGCCCCTTAAGTGTTTGTTTTTACTAAATAACCAATTAGAAAATGGACTCCATGCGCACATATTTTTTACAGCTAGTAATATTTATCAGTGCTTCCAGCTATGGTTGTTTAGGAATGTCTGAAGTTCGGCAATGCATTGGTTTATTTAAGAGTACCAATCATTCAACGCCCAGATCTGAGCTGAACAAAGCCTTTGAAACCGCATTTTCAGATGCTGAGGTTTATAAATGTTCTCATTGCTCGGGAAATGTCATTCGCCTGTTTGATGCTTTCAAAGAGGCCATACCCAAACTTAAAGAGGAAGATTTTAATGTGCTTTACTTTGCCACCCAAGAGTGGATTCAGAACTTAACTCCAGCCACCCACTTTCATGTTCAAAATGCCCGTGGAGGTTCAGAGATAGCTCAATTAAAAAAGGCGATGGGTTTTGCTTATCATATGGTTCTAGAGCATAAAGGCACCATCTATGATTTGGATTTTACGGAAAATCCGAATCCTATCGGGTACAGGGATTACCTCACCCAATATTTTATGACTAAGGATCAGATTCAATCCTCTGATGGCCAACTCAAAGGCAGCAAAGAGGATTTACTTGTGTTCGTCGTCCCCGGCGAAAGCTATCTAAACACCGATCCCGCCTACGCCCTTAAAGTGCCTTTTCACCGGTATTTGATCTTAACTCATGAACCACAGTCGCTGGTCGAAGTCCTTAGCGGGACTAATGTTAAAGGTGAAACGGTTCCCCCGAAATCACGCTCCCGTACCCAAACCGAGCTCCTCCCATGGTATCTTCATTAAACAGTACCAAGTCCCTTTTTCCGTTGCTGAGCGTCCCTTGAAGAGCTTTAGAAATATAAGAGGGAATAGGGGCTGCACGCTCTTTCACTTCTCGCCCGGTATACACAAAATCATCTACCACACGCAATAAGCCACTACATTCAAAATAGATGAATGAGAGACGACAGGAATTTACAAACAGTAAATGACTGAGTCCGAATGAAGCTAGTTTTGAATGTTGGGAGCTTAGTGCGAGTGGTAGGGCGTCCAGGACTCGAACCTGGGATCCTCCGGTTATGAGCCGGATGCTTTAACCAACTAAGCTAACGCCCCATCTGTGTAGATGCACCTCAGAAGATTCTGAGGCGTTAAAATTTAATTGTCCATAAAAGTTTTTAACTTACCCGAGCGGCTCGGATGACGCAACTTACGAAGCGCTTTCGCTTCGATCTGTCTAATCCGTTCTCGAGTTACGTTAAAATCTTGTCCCACCTCTTCCAGAGTGTGGTCACTTTCTTCACCAATTCCAAAACGCATCCGAAGTACTTTCTCTTCTCTTTGAGTCAGGGAAGATAGGACACGACGAGTTTGCTCGGCTAAGTTAAGGTTTACAATGGCCTCTGCCGGGTTGATCACCTTTTTGTCTTCAATAAAATCTCCAAGGTGCGAATCTTCCTCTTCTCCTACAGGAGTTTCAAGGGAAATCGGCTCTTTGGCAATTTTTAATACCTTACGAGTTTTATCAACAGGCATATCCATGCGCTCGGCAATCTCTTCTGGAGTAGGCTCTCGACCCAACTCTTGAACAAGGTATCGCGAAGTACGCACAAGCTTGTTGATGGTCTCGATCATGTGTACAGGAATTCGAATCGTACGAGCCTGATCGGCAATAGCGCGAGTGATCGCCTGACGAATCCACCAAGTGGCGTAGGTCGAAAACTTATATCCACGACGATATTCAAACTTATCCACAGCCTTCATAAGACCAATGTTTCCCTCTTGGATAAGATCCAAGAATTGAAGCCCGCGGTTGGTGTATTTTTTAGCTATAGACACCACCAAACGTAAGTTAGCTTCTACCAACTCAGACTTAGCTTTATCAGCCTGGCGCTCACCTTTCCAAATGGCAGTATAGGTGTCACGAATCCACTCAAAAGACATCTCGGTGTCCACCAAGAGGCGGTTGTAGCGCTTGTCTGCATCTTCTGCAGAAATGGCATAGCTTCTAAATTTATTAAAATTAAGACCTGTTTCGCGAGTCATTTTAGCTAACTCAGCATCATCCCGCTCAATAAGTTTATATCTAGCCAACATAGCATCGATATCTTTTGAGTAAGTGAATTTAACAGCACTTTTCATTCGACCACGTAGCTCATTCATACGGCTAACAAGGTTTTTAAACTTAATGACAATGCGGTTAATGGTCTTACGATTAAAGTTAATTTCTTCAAACTTATCCATCAAAGCTTCATTTTGACCCACTAGCTTATCATGGGCTTCTTTGGACTTTGCACTTCCTGGAGGATTGCTAGCCAAAGTATCAAATAATGGTTTTGCTGTTTGTTTGTAGGCTTTTACATGTCCAATTAATTCATTAATTTTAGCCATGTATTCTTCTTCGTCGTATTGAGTCTCTTCATCCTCAAGACCACGGAAGATTGCTTTCATCTTAATACGGCCTTCTTCTAAGCGTTGGCCTAACAAGATAATTTCATTGGTTCCAATGGGAGACATTAAAATCGCCTTAACGATTTCCCTTTCTCCGCTTTCAATACGAGTGGCAATTTCAACTTCACCTTCTCGTGTCAGAAGGGATACGCTTCCCATCTTTCTAAGGTAAAGACGAACTGGATCGTTACTTTTGGAGTCTGTTGCTTCAACTTTCTCTTCTTCCTCTTCATCCTTATTAGGATCTTCAAGAAGAAACTCTTCCTTTTCTTCAGATTCCTGATCTTGCTCTTCATCGTTCTCGTCACGGAACTCTACACCGTTCACTTCTAACGACTGCATGAACATATCAAGAACTGAAGGCTCTATAATCTCTTTCGGAAGGAGTTCATTGATCTCTTCGATCGAAAGACTGCCCTGCTCTTTGGCTAATGCAAGAAACTTCTTAATTTCCTCTTTAACAAGATCTTCTTGTTCTTTAAGGGAAAGAGGACTTTCAACTAATTGGTTGGTGGATGCCATATATAAGCTCACTCCTGATTCATATCTTTAAAATCTATCAACTTCGACTTCTGTAAATCTCTTAACTCTTCTAACTTTTGTTCCCGCTCCGTTGGGGCACTCGCTATCGCATAGGCGAGCTCTTTTGACTTTCGCTTAAGAGCCTCTTGCTTAACCCTTCGAATACAGTCGTCGATCAATTTTCGCTCTTCACCTGCTTTTAGGTCTGCAATCTGCTTTTGAAATTGCAAATTAAGTATTTCAGGCGGCTCCACACGATCAACTAACGAAGCTGTTAAATTATCAAACTCATTGAGATTTTGTAGGTATTTCTCGTGAGTCTCGATAATTAAACCTGCTATTTTCGTATGCGAAAATTGTTCCAGAACTCCACTGTTTTTAATGGCTTCCAGGTTTTCCGGAGATTTCAATGCTAAATTCAGTAGATACAGCTCCGCCTTGGGAGGATTGACGATTTTCACTACCTCTAAAGGGCTGTAATTATTACCTTTTTGTACAGGGTTCTGGTGGCTTTTCGGAGCCACACCCGAATCCGCTTGAAATCCTCCAGCGGCACCCAATGATTGGGTGAGCCACTTTTGATCCACTCCTAACCGATCCTGAAGCTCTCTGATATAGAGTGACTTAAGTCTTCGATCCGACGCTTGTGCTAAATAAGGGGCTAATTTATCGACAATGGTGACCTTTTCGGTCGCGCTTCCCGTAAATCCCTTAAAATGCCAAGACATAACTACCTGAAATAGGTCCGGCGACTTAGCCAATTTTTCTTTGAGGACCTTTACGCCATGCTCTTTTAAAAAATCATCGGGGTCGTTGCCCTCTGGCAAAACAAAGCCCTTAGGATATAACCCAGCCTTTAACAACAACGGCAGGCTTCGCTCCGCAGCCACTCGTCCCGCCTGATCTCCATCAAAAAGAACAACAACATTTTTAGAATAGCGCTTAAGTAGCTTTGCATGATCCTCAGTTAAGGCCGTACCCAGGGTCGCCACCACATTTTTGATGCCAGCGGCATACAGAGCAATAAGATCTGTATAGCCCTCCACCACAATAGAATAATCCGCCGACCGAATGAACTTGGCCGTTTCATACAGTCCATAAAAAGTTTTACCTTTATGAAACAAAGGACTTTCTGGAGAGTTTAAATATTTGGGCTTGTCTTCCGGATCCACCACTCGTCCACCGAATCCGATCACTTCACCAGTGGGTGATTCAATGGGGAATATCAATCGACCACGCATAATATCAAAAAAGCCCGTTTTGCTTTTTTCTACATTTTTAGAGGTTTTTATTAGCCCCAACTTTTCAGCGGAACCCATAGGTACAGACTTTGATTTAAAAGTACCTGCAAGATGTTCCCACTCGGGGAGGGCATACCCTATTTTAAAAGTTTCGATGATCTCGGGAGAAAAGCCTCGGGACTGAATATAATCCCTGACCATGGAGCCCTCCGGCTGGGTCTGCAGGTTTTTAACAAAAACCCTGGATGCCAAAGCATTGATGCGCTTTAAAAGCTCTTTCTCTTTTTTGTCTTTTTCCTGTTTCTGTATCTGATGCTGAGACGCCGGCTGCTTTGGTAAATCGATAGATGCCCTACGCGCCAAATACTCAATGGCCTCGGGAAAACTAAGCCCCATAATGTCCCTTAAAAAGGTAAATACATTGCCTGTTTTTTTACATCCAAAACAATAATAAACCTGTTTAGAATCAGAAACGGAAAAACTGGGTGTTTTTTCATTATGATCTGGATACGGACAAAGCCCTAGGTGCTGATCCGCCGATGAGGTTTTAAGCTGTGTATACTGTCCAATAATATCAACGATATTACTGGACTCACGCACCTTATCTATAAACCCCTGGTCAAACTTCACCGAGTGGTTCCCCCTAATTTTAATTGGATAATTTAGCTCTTACGAGTTGGCTCACTACTTTATTATCTGCAGCTCCAGAGGTGGCATCTATGACAGCCTTCATAACCGCACCCATTTGCTTCATATCTCCGGCAGCGCCCATATCAGCGACCACTTTCTCCACAACTTCTTTTACTTTTTCTTCAGACATTTGCTCTGGAAGGTAGGCATTTATAATATCCAGTTCTGCCTCTTCTTTGTCGGCTAAGTCTTTGCGGCCCGCATTGGTATACTGCTCAATGGAGTCTTTTCTTTGTTTAGCCAATTTTTTGAGAACGTCCATGACGTCCTTCTCTGAGATATCATTAGGTCGAACCTCAATCTCTTTATTTTTAATTGCCGACTGCACCATACGAAGGGCTTGTAGGCGATCCGCCTCTTTTGCCTTCATAGCGGTTTTTACATCACTCATAATTTGTTCACGTAATGACATGTACTTCTCTCTTCGAAAAAAGGGCTCCAAGTGTTTCCACCCGAGCCCTGTTCAAACTAAAACCAATGAAAAGAAACTTAATCTCTCTTCTTCATCTTCTTCATAAGACGTTTTCTAGCTGCAATAGACTTTTTCTTGGCAGCAATACTTGGTTTTTCGTAATGCTCTCTTTTTTTCACCTCGGAAAGGATTCCTGTTTTTTCACAGGACTTCTTAAATCGACGAAAACCTTGTTCAAAAGACTCTCCGTCACGGATCTGGATGTAGGCCACTTAAATCACCACCTTCCAAGGCACACAAATTACTGGAATAATTAAAGAGTGTTTGGTAACACTGGGCCGATAATTTGACAACCATTGACGTAAAAAAGGGCAATTATTTCGATATGACGCGCGACGGTCAGTCCTCAAACACACTGTATTCCAATGAGGACAAATCCATGATGAAGCTAGCCCTTCAGCTTGCTGAGCGAGGCTGGAAAGAGCATCAAGAGGTGCCCATTGGCTGCGTAATCACACACAAGGGACAAGTGATTGCGCAATCTTACAACCAAAAGGAATCCCTCAAAATGGGAACTGCCCACGCTGAGATTCTGGCCATCGAAGAGGCCTCAAAAACACTTAATGGTTGGCGCCTTAATGACTGTCGACTGTACGTCACCGCTGAGCCCTGTGCCATGTGCGCCGGAGCCATCATACAGGCTCGAGTGGGCACTGTGATCTATGGCTGTGATGAGCCTAAGTTTGGGTGCGCAAAAAGCCTTTACCCACTACTTACCGAAGGAAAACACAATCACCAACCTCAGGTGGTCGGAGGACTTTTAGCAGAAGAATGTTCCAAAGTGCTACAGGACTTCTTTTTACATCGACGTCAGTCCAAATTTTAAAATTAATTTCCCTTGTCAGCCGCTTAAAACAAGCGTTTCATCATGATGGTGAGTTAATTATTTGTAAAAATTCTTAACAATTTCAGCTTCATTTTTAGGCAAATCACTAGTGATTTTCGCCAAAGCCCAAACATTTTCTATTTTATGATCCACTAAACTTAATTTTATATGAAAAAACCCAGATATTAAATCTCCGCTTAAGCAAATACGCCCCATTTTAGGAATTTAAGTCCGTTTGTGAGCGACCGATGAGACAAGTGACTCATAACAATTTTAAGGGGACAAAGTCATGAAATTAAGTTTTCAAAATAGAGTATTAGCAACAATATTCTTGGCCTGTGTGATCTGCGTAACTGCAGCCATTGCAGTTTCTTTCAATAAACTTGAAAATAACGGCGAGGCGGCCTTAGTGGAAAAATCTCAAGCCATTCTATCTCGCCTAGAGGTTGGAAGAAAATACGTTGCCAAACAAGGGCAGCTCGAAAATATGGTACAAGACACTGTCGCCAAATATCCTGATGGAAAACTCACTACCGAGACCAAAGAGAAAATCCTGCAAGCGGTTCCTGTTTATGCAGCCTTAAAGCTGGGTGCTGAAGGTGCTGAAAAAGAAAACTATGAATTTCGTGTTTTTGCTCGCGAAGCTAGAAACAAGGACAACACTCCTAACGCTGAAGAACTGGGCTATTTAAAACAGTTTGATGCTGATCCCCGACTCACAGAAATTGTTGTTAGAGCAGAAGACGGCTCCCACCTTAAAGTGATTCGCCCAGTTTATCTATCGGAAGAAGAAGGTTGTTTTACCTGTCATGGTCATCCCTCTACAAGCCCATGGGGAAATGGTAAAGATGTTTTGGGTTATGAAATGGAAAACTGGAAAGACGGCAAGCTTCACGGGGCTTTTGCTGTAATCTCCAGCTTAGAGCCGGTTCACGCCAGAAGTAATGAAGCCGTAATGTCTATTATTCTGTGGGGATCAGGCTTTACTATCTTTGCCCTATTTATCGGATTCATTACTGTTAGAGGACCCATCGGCAACATAACTAGAGCCTCTGAAGACATGAAAGAATCAGGAGTTCAGGTCGGAACGGCAAGTTCAGAACTATCTTCTGTCTCCGCCTCTCTTTCTGCCAGTGCAAGTGAGTCAGCGGCCTCCCTTGAGGAAACCGTTTCATCCCTGGAAGAACTCTCAAGTATGGTGAGTCGAAACACAGATAATGCAAAAGAAGCCGCGGCACTGTCCTCATCTAGTCGCGATTCTGCAGAAAAAGGTGAAAAAGAAATTAGTGATTTAATCAGTGCAATGACTGACATCTCCTCAAGCTCTAAGCAAATTGAAGAGATCATTAACGTGATCGACGACATTGCCTTCCAAACTAACCTACTAGCTCTAAATGCTGCCGTTGAGGCCGCTCGAGCCGGTGAACAAGGTAAAGGGTTTGCGGTGGTGGCCGATGCCGTTAGAAACCTAGCAGGTAGAAGTGCGGATGCTGCCAAAGAGATCACTACTCTTATTAAAGAGAGTTCGGAAAAAGTCGAGCGTGGTGCATCAACGGCTGATGCTTCCGCTGCTGCTCTTAACGAGATTGTGAACTTTGTTAAAAAGGTCTCTGACCTAAACAATGAAATTGCCACGGCCTCTGAGGAACAAAGTACTGGCTTGAATCAGATTAACCAAGCCATGAACCAACTCGATAAAGTGACTCAGCAAAACGCGGCTTCCGCAGAAGAAGCAGCTGCTGGATCTGAGGAAATGTCGGCTCAAGCCCATAACGTTCAGCAAATGGCTAATCGACTCTTTGCCATTGTTTCCGGTGGAGCAGCACCGGCTGGTAGACCTTCCCAATCTGGTGGAAGTCATCACCATAGTGCTCCAACACCAGCGCACAATAATAATGTTACACAGCTACAGCCTAAGCCCTCTTCCTCGCAAGGATCTGACCTAATTCCTTTTGATGAAGATGACTCTGATTTCTCCAATGGCGGTGGAAGTCGAAAAGTCGGTAATCTAAGCGATTTTTAATCGAATTTAAGGATTTTAATATGAGCGATCAAGTGAATGAAAATAAACTGAGCCAATTAAATCAATACCTATCTTTTGAACTGCGTAACCAAATTTACGCAGTTCCCATTGAGAATGTGATTGAGATCAATCAAGTTGCCGAAATCACACCTGTCCCTGAGGCTCCTCACTACATAAACGGTGTTTTAAACCTTCGGGGTAAGATCATTCCCATTGTGGACTTAGGATGTAAGTTTGGCTTTAGTGATGCTGAGTTTACAAACCGGTCCTGTATTATAGTACTGGAAACAGTCAATGGAATGATGGGGACTATAGTCGATTCCGTGCGAGATGTTATCGATATTGCCACAGACTCGATAGAAGATTCCTCCAACTTTAGTAGCGAAATTGCCAAAGAGTACGTCGCCGGTCTAGCTAAACTGGAAGATATGGTTTGTATATTGTTAAATCTTGCTAAGGTATTAGATAAGGGCGAGCTCAGCGTAGGTGGTTCCCAGCAAACCGCTGAGCAAGCCAGTTAATGTTCAACAAAAGGTAGAAGTATGTTTCCAGCAGATACAAAAATTCTAATTGTCGATGACATGTTAATGATGAGAAAGCTCGTTCAGAAGAGCTGCCGTGATATTGGCTTTTCGGAGTTTATACTCGCTAATGATGGTGATGAGGCATGGAAGGTTTTAAATGAAAATAAATCCACCATTGGCCTTGTGATATCTGATTGGAACATGCCCAACTTAACCGGACTGGCCTTCTTAAAAAAAGTACGGGCCGATGAAAGCCTCAAGAACATGCCTTTTGTACTTTTAACGGCTGAATCCGAAGCGGCCCAGGTGGCTGAGGCCATCCAAGCCGGTGTGGACAACTACATAGTTAAGCCATTTAACACAAATGCGCTGAAGGAAAAGCTCACTCAAACTTATAAGAAAGTTCAAGTAAGAGCGGCTTCTTAAGTAATTTTTTTTGAATTTTTTTTCGAGCAGGGACAACAATGGCGAGAATACTCATTGCCGAGGACGATTTAGATATTCAAAGTATCCTCAAAGATAGTTTGGAAGAAGAGTTTGAAGGCTCACAGGTAGACACCGCTTCTAACGGTGAAGAAGCCCTAGTTCTCGCCAGAGAAAACTCCTACTCTATTATTCTGTCAGACGTAAAAATGCCAATAAAAGATGGAATGGACTTTCTTAAAGCTCTTAGAGACGAAGAAATATATACGCCCTTTATGATAATCACCGGACACGGAGATCAACATATGGCGGTAGACGCACTTCGCTTAGGAGCCATCGATTTTATCAATAAGCCTTTTGATATGAAACGGGTGTTTGAATCGGTAAGAGCCGGTATTGAAATGGGTGAGAGAGTACTCAAAGTCAATCAAGGCCTTGAGGATATGAGATCCAAAGGAAAGCTTTCGAAGCAAGAGTTAGATAAATTGCTAAAAATGAATCTCGCCATGGCCAACTTGAACAAAAGGAAAGCCGGATGAGTGACGATTTTCTACAAGAACTCACCGATGATTTTGTCGAACAGGTTTCTTATGCCCTCGATGAGTGTGAAGAAGCCTTCCTAAGCCTTGAATCCTCTGAAAACCCTGGGGAAGAGCTGACTCAGATCTTCCGTTTAGCACACTCGATCAAAGGTGGTTCGGCGGTTTTAGGGTATGATGACCTTTCGCAGTTTGCCCACAAAGTAGAAGACTTATTGTCCATACTTAGAACCTATCCTGATTCTGTTGAACCAGACATAGTGTCTTCCCTACTCATAAGTGTTGATAAATTTAAAGAGCGAATAGAACACATAAGAAATGGCGACCATGATGCTGAGTGGGACACTTCGGAAATTGCTCAAACCGTATCAAATCACACTAAAAACCTAGAAGCCCTGTATGGCATTGATTCTGTTCCAGAGACTAAGGCTGAAAAAATTCAAATGGCGGCACAGGCTGAGATAGATAAAGCTGATACAGAAACTAATTCAGGACCATTGGCCACTGATGATATGTCTTCTGAAGAATCTGTTACGAATCGAAAAGTGGAAGTTCTGGAGACATCTACAGATCATCAGCAACCAAAAACTAAAGCTTCCGCTGTTTCTACAGTTAAAGTGGATACCCGAAGAATTGATTCGGTTTTAGATCTCGTGGGTGAACTCGTTGTTATAAAAAGTCAGCTCATTCAAGAAGTAGAAAATGAGCCTGGATCCCACAACAAACTTGTTTCCCTTATGGATCAATTGGACGGCATGGTTCGCGATTTGTATGACCGTTCCCTGAGCATGCGAATGACCTCTCTCAAGCCCCTGTTTGTAAAAGTTCAGAGAGTTTTAAGAGATCTTTCAGTTAGGCTGGATAAGCCAATAGATTTACAAGTTAGCGGAGAGGCCACCGAGATCGACCGAACTATGATTGAAACCCTCACCGACCCTCTTATACACATCGCAAGAAACGCCATAGATCATGGATTAGAAAATAAAAGCGAAAGAGCCGAGTCGGGAAAACGCGAAACTGCAAGTGTGGTTTTTAGAGCTTATCAAGAAGGTGGGCATGTTGTTATCGAATTTAAAGATGATGGTAAGGGCATTCATCCTGAAAAGGTGAAACAAAAGGCCATCGAGAATGGGGTATTGGACCCAGAAACCGCAGAAAAAATGTCAGACGACGAAGCTGTAAATCTTATTTTTGCACCCGGATTTTCTACTGCAGCGGAAATTACCGATGTATCGGGACGTGGTGTCGGCCTAGATGTAGTAAGAACCAACATTGAAAAGATCAAAGGCGGAATCACAGTTCAATCTAAAGTGGGCGAAGGAACTACATTTAGTATTTCCATTCCAATGACCACAGCTATCATAGATGGCATGATTATGGTTTCCAATGGGATCAGTTATATTCTGCCTATTAACAACGTGAAAGAGCTTCTTCAGTTTTCTAAGGTTGAAGCTACTGAAACCGCACAGCGTTCAGAGGTTATCTTTTCTAGAGGAAAATACATCCCTATTCTAGATCTCCGTGAAGTACTACCCGTCTCTGAATTAAATAAAGAACAGTATAGATGTAAAGGTAGTGGCCACAGTGTCACCGACAAAACTGTTGTTATCGTTGAGCACAACAATACCGAATATTCCATCGTAGTCGATGAGGTCCTTGGAAAAGGTCAGTTTGTTATCAAAAGTTTAGGTGAGTCGTTTGAAAACTGCTTAGGAGTCACTGGCGGCTCTATAATGGGTGATGGAAAAGTGTCACTAATACTTGATGTCAATGGAATTCACAAAAGATACCTTTTAGATAAATCCCGAATTAGCTCTACTGCTACAAATACACCCCAGGCGGTCGCATGAGTCAAGGAGCCATTAAATTCAATCCAGACATCCATAAGAAAATAGACATTAATTCTGATATTAGTGGATTCACCAAACTCACCACTATGCTAAAAAAAGATACTGGAATTAATATTGTTTTAAGCGACAAGAACAAAACCCTCGTATCCAGTCGTCTCAATAAAATCTTGATTAAATATAATCTAAACTCCTATTCTGAGTACGCAGATTTTATTAAAAAATCGGGGCCAAAATATTATAATGAATTCATCAACTGTCTAACTACCAACACCACACATTTTTTCAGAGAGGAAAAGCATTTTACGTTTTTAGATCAATACGTAAAGTCAGCTGAGTTTTTGGATCATTTAAACAAGGCTGGCGGAACAAGAATTTGGTGTTCTGCCTCTAGCTATGGTCACGAGGTCTACACGATTTTAATGACATTACTTAACTCATCCACTTTCTCACCTGGTAACTTAGATATAAAAATGCTCGCTACAGACATTGACGACCGAGTTCTTGCTGTTGCCGCAGAAGGTGAATACGAAGAGGCACAGGTCAAAGGTGTACCTAAATACTTGCTGACCAATTATTTCGATAAAAAGAAAGATGGAGATAAAGTCTCCTATCGAGCTAAAGATCTTATGGCCAACCGAGTGACCTTTGCTAAATTTAATTTACTTTCTCCAGAATACCCTTTCAAAAATAAGTTTGATCTTGTTTTCTGTCGAAATGTTTTAATCTATTTTGATCAAAATGATATTAACTACGCCGTTTCGAAAATGACCGACAATTTGCGAATCGGCGGGCTACTGTTCGTCGGGCACTCAGAAAGCGGAAACATACACGACCAGAGGTTACAAAAAGTCACCTTTGGAGTCTACAAAAGAATCAATTGAGGAATTCCAATGGATGATAACTTTGTTTCTGAGCTACAAACTGACTTTATCAATGACACTAAAAGTGAGGCTGAATCTTTTGTTCTTGAAGTGAATGAGTTTTCCTCGCGCCCAAACGAAGTTATTCATAACTTTAGTAAATTGCTACATAACTTTAAAGGCAATGCTCATGCTGTTGGCTTTACCAACTTTGCTAGTTTTTTTCACCTACTAGAGTCTATTATAATTCCTCTTGATCAAAAGCTACCGAAAGATTTAGATGGACCCTTTCTCTCGGTGCTAGAGTTTTACATGTCAGAGGTGGTTTCAGTTATACAGGTTTACTGTGATAGCGTTGGAGAAAACCTGAGTGATGATCGTGATCTGTTATTACAAAAGTCACACCAACTCTTTCACTTTAAAGAATGGTGTTGTAGTGAATTTAATTTAGAAAGTGATTTCGATAAAATCTATGCAACTATTTGTAATGATAATGAGTTCTTAGACAAAGTCGATGCTGAGATGCAAGTGACCGAAGTCGCAGATGAGCCGAACCCTAGCGAACCTATTGAAGATGACTTTTCTGCCCAATTGAACCAGGCATTGGAAGCATCGACTGAAGAGCCAGCAGACGAGTTGAACAGTGAAGGTGAATCAGATATAGGGCAAGATGAAACTTCAGACACATCTGGACCAGAAGGCCCCTTGGACCTGGGAGCTCAGTTCCCTGATATATCGGCTTCTGAATCTATTTCGGAAAGTGACGACACTCCCAGCCAACCCTCTCAACCAGACTCGATAGTGGAACCCACTAAAGAAACCGTAACACCTTCTACTGTCCCCATAATGGAGGGCATGAACAACACTCCAGCAGACACGAAAGATCGATATTTAGTATTCAAAAACAATGGGCAACAATACGCCATCAATGCGGATCTCGTTCTAGAGGTGGTAAAAAAATGTGAAACAACCTTGGTAGACACTAAAGATGAACAAAGTGTAGGTGTCTTAGATTTTAACAGCAAATTTGTTGAGATTTACGATATCTTTCAACCTTTAGCAGTTAATTGGAATCTAAGTTTAGAAGAACGAAATTTTTATTTTATTCTAGTAAATACCACGAATGGAATTTTAGGCTTTCCTTCTCAAGACGTCGATCAGGTCATGGAGTTTAATAGCCAAGATTTTTTTGATCTTAGTATTGACATTCATCACTTGCCGATCTTCTCCCAAATTCACAGATACAACGAAAAGAATATTTTGATTTTGAATCCAGAAAAATTAAAGGCAGCTTAAATTATGAACCAGAAAAAGACCAAAATCTTAATTGTCGACGACTCAGCTATTATTCGTAAATTACTAAGAACAATATTTGAAAAAGAGCCCACCTTTGAAGTCATCGGTGCTGCCCCAGACCCTTACATTGCCCGGGATATGATAGCACGGGAAACACCCGACGTTATGACCCTTGATATCGAGATGCCAAAAATGGATGGAATTGCCTTTTTGGAAAAGATCATGGCTCACCACCCTATCCGAACTGTGATTATTAGTAGTTTATCTAAAGCGGGTTCAGAAATCGCCATGCGTGCATTTGAAGTGGGCGCTGTCGACGTCATTGAAAAACCATCCATCGACGTAAATACCGTGATGATGGATAATGGTAGAACAATTATTGAGAAAGTAAAACAAGTTGCCAAAGCGAATGTATCTCAAATTCAACCAAAACGGACCTACAGATCTATTGCTAAAACGAATATCTCTTCTGGTGCATTAGAAAAGACCACACACCAAATTTTAGCTGTAGCCTCCTCTACTGGAGGTACAGAAACATTAAAGGAAATTTTCACTAAACTTCCCGCAGATATACCGGGTACGGTGATCGTCCAACACATGCCTCCTGGTTTCACTAAAACTTATGCGGAATCTCTGAATAAAATTTGCCCCTTCAATGTGAAAGAGGCTGAAGAGAATGATACGATTTTACCGGGACATGTTTATCTCGCCCCAGGAAATTTTCATATGCGCATTAAGCGAGTGGGTGGATTTTATAAAATCCGTCTATCTCAGGAACCCCATATCCATGGGGTTCGCCCAGCGGCAGACTTACTGATGGAATCTGTGGCCAAAGAAGTGGGAGCCAATGCCATTGGCTTGATTGTAACAGGTATGGGGAAAGACGGAGCTCAAGGTCTTCTGAAAATGAAGGAGGCTGGCAGCTTTAACATCGCCCAAGATGAAAAAACCTGTGTGGTCTATGGTATGCCCAGAGAGGCTTTTGAAGTCGGAGCCATTCACACAGTAGCTAGTCTAGGTAATATCCCCAATGAACTTATTAAGCAGTTTAAAGCGCGCGCTGTTAGCTAGTCTTGCTGTAATACTCAACTCCCAAATCTCTTGGGCTTTTGGTAACCAAGGTCAGTGGACCCCCATTGACTCTAAAGTAGAATTTAAAATTTTCCATTTTATGCATAACGCAAAAGGGCTCTCAAATAAAATGAGTGGTTCTGTGGATTGTGCTGATGGATCAAAATGCACTTATGAGCTCTTTATTCCTGTAATGACCTTCGCTTCTCGCAACGAAGACAGGGATAAAGATATGCGAATTGCAATTCAATCCAAGGATTACCCTCACGTTAAACTTTCTGGAACGGGAGTCGTTGACGATGATAGCTTCAAAACGAATATGAAAATTGATTTTGCCGGATCTTCCCATAGTTTACCTCTGGAGTTTTCACTGACCTCAGACTGGTTTAAGCGTGTCGCCAAAGGAAAAGCACAACTAAAGGTCAGTGACTTTGGAATTCCCCTGCCCAGTTTGTTAGGAATGCCCATCGAAGATAAACTGCTCATAGAGTTTCAAGTTCGCTTCGAAAAGAAGTGAATCTACATTGACCAAGGCCTCCCTATCGTCCAGAAACTGCTGCCCGCAAGGCATCGGACTCCTTTTTCATATATAATTAAATTATGAAAAGAATGTTTTTTTTAATCACTACACTTCTTACTTCCATCTCTACCCTTGGGAATAACCCCTCACCCGCAGTGGCCTATAAACTTGAAGGTCAAATTGTAAGTGGTGATAGCAGCTGCCAAAAAAAACCTATCGATTTATGGCTATCCCAGGGGAAACAGCTATTGTTTCAATCCATAGTTCCAGTTGGGGGTACCTATTCATTTTATGTTCGCCCCGGACAGTACAACTTAATTGCAACGTCCACCGAAGATTGTTTTCAAGGTAAAGTGGTAAACGTCACCACCCAAGATGTTATAGAGAATTTTGACGTAAAGCCTTCTCACGTGGCTCGCAATGAAGGGCTAAAAAAAGCCGACCGCATGCCCGCGTCCACTTTTCGCGGTCCAATCATGGACCCCGGTTTTGGAGGCCCTCATTGGCAAGCGAGAAACCAAGTGTATTACCCTCAGAGAGGCCGATCCACTTGGCCCAGACAAATACCCACTTACTATAGCGATTACACCGAGGGCACTTACTGCCCCGCCTGTGAGCTTTATCGATCTCCGCTTCCCTATAACAATCAATGGATGGCGCGACGATATTCTAATTTTGGACAGATGATGTACTCCAATCATTCTTTCCCTTGCGCGTGGCAAGGCATTGGCTGTGCCAGTAATTACTACCCCTCAGGTGGGCCGGTCATGATGGGAAAACCCAATGTCTATTTTGAGAATGTTCCTAAGGATGGCGCTAAAGTCTCCATCAATTTACCTAATAAGAGCCGAATGATCGCCACGGTACCCATCCATAAACCCACCTGGGAAGTCTCACCAGCAAAAGATGGGAATATAGTCATTGGTGGCGTTAGCTATCCTTACATCCATTATGATTATCGCGCATACTTAGATGGCCTGCAGAACACCAAAGGCTTTTGTACGGGACCTGATGATTTGATTGAGAAGTTAGAATCCATTTTAAAAATTTATCAGTTTACTGAAAGCTCGATTAATGACTTTACCGTTTACTTCAAACAAAAGATCCCACCGGATCATTCCTACTGTGTGTATCCGCAACTAGAAACCGACATCCAAAGTATGTCTATTTTGAAAACGGAACCCCAACCCGAGCAACTGGTACGTATCAATTTTATCGTTGTTCCAGGCAACACTCGTAAGCTCACATCGACCAAGTTCAGACTAAGCCCTAAAGAAAATTGGAAGGCAGATCCACCTGAATCCAGTTCGGGATTTACCGTGAGGGAATGGGGTATGGGATTTCTAGTGGGCGAAAAGGCAAAGTCTGTTCCAGGAAACACGCGCCAGTAGCCACTGACGTGATGCGCACAGCAGCATAAGGCTCGGGAGTCACTCCCCTGTTGAAAAAGCAGTCATCTTTTTGTTTATTGGCGCATGCTTCAGAGCGAACACAAATCAGATCTGGCCCCATCCCGTCCAAAATCTTTTTGGCCCGGAAAGTGGCACCCTAAATCCGTCCTTCAGCGGATGTCTAACTATTACAGATTTCGTTTCGGGCCCTATCCCTTTAATAGGAAACATCTAGATAAAGCTCCCTTATTTCGACTACAAGAACCCATCATTCCCATGATTGAGTTCGACCAATTCAATCTAGATGAGCGCAATGCTCAATGGAACAAGATCGCTGATGAACATGATTATTTGGACGCTGATTTTCAGCACATTATGTATCAGCTAGTAGAACCCGTTGGCAGAATCGACCGCTTGTCTTGGATGCGGGTGACTGCCGTAAAAACCTTACAGCAACTCAAGCTCTTTGGACCTGACAAAGTGGGATTGAGTATAGGCTCCGACCTGGGTCAACTTAAAGATTATCTAATTCCAAGAACAAAACACTATTTTGAAAAACGAGAACCCGGGCCCCTGGATTTTAAGAGCCATGCTTTCGACTTTGTGATTGTAGTAGATATGCAAAGTCTATTTGATTCCCCTGAAGAAATGAGCGTCCTAGCGAAACAAGTGGCTCGGGTACTGAAACCGGGCGGGCATGCTCTTTTTCTAACGGATGTAATTTTAAACGGTCATTTTTCCCGTACGGCGATTAACCGTCAGCAAATTCAAAATCATTTGGTTGAGCCACACAATATGGACCTATTAAATGGCGGCCGGATAGATTTCCGCCTCACACTAGAAAACATGAAACATGTTTGTGATTTGAGTGAGCCCCACCCCATATTTAGCTTGATACAAAAACGGGGAAGCGCCGCTCAAACTCCCATTCAGTTGGTCTTTAAAAAACCTATGGATAAAGTTAATTTGGGATTTGATAAAATCTCCCTTGAAAAGTTAGGCCTTCCCAATGGCCCTACTGGATCTTCATCAAACTTTCTTCAGCAAGCCTTGCGAAGACACACGGATCTTAGAGAGTGGAATGTGGTTCGCCATAAGAAGGAGTTGGAAGACCGAGGCTGGTTTTATCTTTTAGAGCCAAGAGGACCTGGGCAAATTCAACGCCTAGAGAAGCACTTACTGGACAGCCCTTGGCTCGTAGATCAGGTAAAACGCTGCCACTGTACACTGTTATTTTCCTTTATAAGTGAACCTCTCGGATATGATATTTTTGAATGTTTTGATCGACTTACTAAGAAGCATGCTCTCCCCAGAACGCAATTGGTTCTTTTGACTTCGGATTTGAGTGCCGATTTAAAAAAGGACCTAATGAACGAATACCCCACCATCACATATAATTTCGGCGCGGCCGAAGCCAGTCAGTGGATGGTCAACCCCGATGGTTTCAACCACCGCATAACTTTTGAGAAAAGACCATATCTCTATATTCATGAATCTCAGTCTATGTTTTTCCATCAGGTCCTTCTTAACTGTCTGCTTGAGGATAAAAATTTAATAACCCCAGCCCTTGTGGACTGCCCAAAATGGGATAAACACAGTCGCATGCGAAACTTTAGAAGCCTTTTACTCGAAGCCTCTGAGAGTAAAAAATTTCAACTCATTAAATCCGAACTTCTAGAGGGGTTTTCCCATTTACAAGAACGCTTGCCTCTCAGTACAACTGCAGATAAAGAGCCGACGGGGCATGAATTTAACCATGACCCAAGAAAATATTCAGAGAGTTATTTTTCGTTGATTTCGGATCGGGTGTTCTTTGGTGATTGCGACATTCAAGAGAAAACTATTTTTGAAAATCAGATCTTTTTCTCCCCCATGGCGTATAAGGCTTTTTTAAACTTACACCCAATGATTTATGTTGGCCCCGCCAGATCCATTTTTCACTTGCGCCGGATGGGGTTTCATATGTTTGATGATTTTTTTGATCATTCCTATGATTTGATCGATGATCCCGTTCAGCGATTACGCTCCATTGCTAATGAAGTTCGCCGACTCTCACAACTGAACCCAGATCAGTGGGCCGATTTTTATAGACAAAACGGTCAAAGGCTTCAGGAGAACCAGCGGCTCATGGCTAAAATGCAAGAACATGAGAGCTGCACCCAATGGCTGCAACGCCTGGGAAACCTAAAAGGAGCTAAGCTGCAGTATCGCTCAGAACCTCTTTCGAGGATCCCAGAACCCGAAATTGTGCCCGAAAACCCCAATATTTAAAGCCGTTTAGCTATTCGTTCGAGGCTATCCGCTCACTCCAGGAAGATCTAGACAGTCCTCCGTAGAGATGTTAATTATTCCCCTTCAAAGTTCCTTGCGGAGAGTTGGCAGAGTGGTAAGCCTGACAGCCCCGCAGCCTGAAAGGCGAGGAGCCAGGGTCAGGCGAGAACGGAAACAATTTTAAAGTCGAATCGACCCATTGGGAGATGAGAATTTAAAATTAACAATTGAATAAGACTTCAAGCGGAGAGGTGGCAGAGTGGTTGAATGCGCACGCCTGGAACGCGTGTAGGCGTTAATAGCGTCTCGAGAGTTCGAATCTCTCCCTCTCCGCCAAATTATAAAAGTCATCCCAAAGGGGTGGCTTTTTTAATTTCTGCTGATGGAGTTATTGGAACAATCTCCGAGTTCGACAAAAATAGCAGGAGGCTATTTTTGAGATGAGCGAGCTTTAGCTCGCGAGCAGGTGGGCAGGAGCCCACCATCCATCTCTCCCTCCTAAGCCTATAAAATCACTTGGAACTTTCTATACTCCCAATGTCTCCCATTAGGAATACTCTAGCCTAAAGTTTGAGTCTAGATTGTCCGATAACGACACATCATAATGTGGGGGAAAAAGTGCGTCTTATTGGTAACAGAGCTATATCCATTTTTGCACTTTCACTATTTGGCATCTGTATATTAGTTGTTTTTCAAAACTGTACCGATTTTAAAACCACCAACTCACAATTATCTGCTTCTGCAGACAATCAAGATACCCTTCCTGACAACCAACTCCCTGAACGCGATCCTTTCTTTGGAGTTCATATTGATTTAATTTGGGAGCTTGATAATGAAAACCGTGATGAAGACCTCGCGCTTATTATCGATAGTTTAGTGGACCTTGGAGTGGGCTCTCTACGCATACCCATTCGCTGGCGAGTGATTGACCCTCAAGGAAGCAACTGCTCTTCCGATGATCCCTATGCTGAGCTCACACCCAATGAAGCGAACATCAAAAAAGTTCTAAAACACATCGATGCAGTTCCAGCAAATATCGACATTCTCGTTTACCTGACCGCACCGCCGGACTCCTGTATTGAGCTGATTAAAACCAATCCTGTGAGATTCTCGAGACACTACTCTGATTATGTAGAGAAGGTTGTGAAAACCGTAGGGTATCGTGTAAAAAACTATGAAGTTTGGAATGAACAGAATAATAACCATTTTGCATTAGAAGTACCCAACAAAAGCAATTGGACCGCATGGAATTTTGCCCAGTATATATTAGTTCCCGGGTATGCGGCTGTTAAAAATGCCTCTGCGGGAGAAGCCCGAGCCATTATGGGCGGCTTAGTCTATAATGGAATTGTTGGTCATTACGATCCCTCTGAACCACCAGAAAATTCTTCCAGAAATAGAGACATTTTTTATGTTGCTCCCGATTTTCTACAAACTACTATAACGGCTCTCCAGGAGGAGAATATTCATCAAAACTTATGTGGCGAATCCGATTGCTTTGATGCCATTGGCATCCATCCTTACTGGTATGGTGGTGTGGATTTATTTGGCGAAGACATGTATTACAATCCTATTGAACAAACCTATGGTGAAGCCGGCACAGCTTCGGTGCTTGCGAGCAATGGACATAATAAAGGAATTTGGTGGACCGAGTTTGGAGAGCATGCCGCTTATGATGTAGAAAGTGAGGAGGAACAGGCCGCCTCACTACTCAATGTAATGCAAGCCGCTCAAATGATGCGGACGGCTCCAGAGGCTCAAGCCCAACCACTGGAGAGAGTGTTTTGGTTTATCTTAAGAGACAATTCCAAAGGAACCAGTCAAAGCTCACCGGGATTACTCGATTCTGAAAATCGCAAGAGACCCGCATACGAAGCCTACAAAGAATTTATTAAAAATAATCAAATTTTGTAATGAGATCGGTCGATCTTCTCTCACTATTCCTGACAATCCGTCAGCTCAGGGGCCACCTTATAAATACTTCGACAAGCACGCCCGTCGGCTACCGACTGAACAAACTTTTTCTTAGTGTCAAAATCCAATTTAAGCTGCTCAGCAACTCCTTCAGCCACCACAATAGTAAAGTGTTCTTTTCGATTTAAAACCCGAGAAAGCAAACTGGGGTCCACCTGAATGTTCTTTGCAAAAGCTCGAAGAGAATAGGCTGGATTTTTTTCAATGCGACCTTTAAGCTCTCCTTTCAAATATTGAATATAGAACCTGGCTTGCGCTCCCATTGATACCCCCTTCTTACCAATTTAATACCAAATTTTAGGTATTTACCCAACGATCGCCTTTTGTTTCTGTGGAGAGAATCCCCTACACTTTTTCGTACAGCTATTGATGAGCAGCTGGGCATCATGTAGATAGACTAAAACCAGCAAAAAGGAAACCAATGAGGCTTTTTAATCTAATCCTGTTAATTTCAGGGACGTTCTTTTCACATAGTGCTTTTTCTAACGCTCTCGATGCCGAGGCTTTAAAAAGAATGAGAAACAATGCAGATCTTCCCTTTGAAGCTCATATTGTAAGTGACAACCCTGAGTCCTTTGGAAACGCCTTAGCACTTAATGTACAATATGAACCCGTGAAAGCGTTAAGACCCATCATTGAAGAGACGATTGGCCGAGACTTAAAGTTTCTTACGGCTTGGAATCCTGAGGGAGAAGCTCATGTGACAGTAATCACCCCACCTGAGTACGTGTTTACGCTTAGACATCATATCTCTATGGAGAGAATTCATGAGATTGCTCGCGAATATGAAATTCAAAAATCTGACATCCAGGTTTTAGGCATTGGCAGTGCAAAACGAGACATTGATGGATCTGAAGAAGAGACCTTTTTCGTTATAGTAGATTCTAAAAACTTAAGAGAAATAAGATACAAAATCTATGAAGAGTATGTCGTAAATGGTGGTGCCCCGGAAAGTTTTGACCCGACTTGGTTTTTCCCCCATATCACAATTGGGTACACAAAGACCGATCTACACGAAAATAGCGGCGTCCTGAAAAATATCAAACACAGCTATGATCAACGGTTTGGGAGCCTAGATATTGAAGCCGTTAACCAAGATTAGGCAATAAGACGCGCAATACCGAATAGGTGCCAGGCATATTTTGAGAATGCAGGGCAACGGAAAAAGGGACTTGGTACCTTTTGATAACCCTCACCGGAAAATGCTATCAAAGGCCTTTTTAAATTCCTTTGGCTTTTCTATCCATGGAAAATGGCCCACACCGGGAATAGTTGTTAATTTAGAATCTTTGATAGATTCATGGATCCGTCGATTTTCGGATTCCGGGCACACAAAATCTTCTTCGCCACAAATAATATGAGTCTCTGTTTTTATGGCTTTAACCGCTTCGTATAGGCCGGCATCCCAGTTCGGACAGCAATGCAGACTCCCTTTAAAAGGCTCTAGCCGTATCGTGGCCTGTGCCAGTAACTCTCTGTTTTGCTTTAATGCCGATTGATCGGAGAAATACAAAGGCAATAATCCGTCTAACCAATTTTCTAACTTCTCCTGGGACTCATCTACATTTTTTAATTCTTGATAGGACTTAACATCCACATACCAAGCTTCCTGCTTTTTTTGATCCATCGCCTTTTCATAGGCCTTCACATACTGGTCATCTTTACCCATGTAGGAGCAAAGTATAATAAGCTTCTCAATGGACTCGGGAAACTGCAGAGCATAATGCATACCTAAAACCCCACCGTAGCTATGACCTACAAAATTTAATTTCTCTAAACCAAAGGCCTTACGGACACACTCAAAGTCTTCGGCAAAATGATAAAATTGATAGTCCTCTATGGAAGGGGGTGCATCGGAGCCTCCGGACCCGCGAGTATCTAAAAAATAGAAATCATAATCTTCAGCCAGGTATCCCAAGGTCCCCACATACCCTTCAGCACTCCATCCCCAACCGGGAGTTGTCATAAGAATCGGTGTGGCTTTCGGATTTGACGATGGGTTATGAATCACCCTTAACTTCAAACCCCTATTATCAACATGAATGATCTTCATTTCTTGTCCTTAAAATTTCGTTTCATTACTAAACGTTTCGAGGGTTTAAAGTTTGGATAAAAATAGATCTATATGTTTCTACTTCACGGCCTCAGTGGCTACCATTGATTTTTCAGTAGCAGGAGTCGTCAATCCCAGCTTCTCAAACTGACTCTCCAGGGAAGAGTTAAAAAATATGAGTGGGCTTGATAATAACGCCCACACCATTAAGGATCCCATAATCGCATGGCCAAACCTCATTCGGTCGACCATGAAATACATGGATACAAGATAGGCGAAATAGGGAATGAGCGAAAGAATGCAAATTAAAATGGTCTTTTTAAGATCGTAAACCCCACGATCCGAGTAGATAAAAAATTGGCTTATGATTGCAAACACAGGTATTAGAGGCAGAAATCCAGCTATCAAGTACCAGCGACTCTTAGACAGCAAACTCAGTCCCAGAATCACAATAGCTCCAATTGCTACCTTTATAAAATGATCCATATTTAATATCCTCCTAGGGGACAATACCAGTCCCCTAGGATGCATTCCCTGTTCCAGGTTCACCTGCAATGTATGATTGGTTAGGCGTACAAGATCTAGACACCGACAATTTGAGGCCGCGGGCGCGGCCAGTGCCAGGCATGTTTTGTGGATGCGGAGCAACGGAAAAAGGGACTTGGTACCTTTTATTGTTGAACGTAGGGGTTGAGCATATCAAAACGGATGGAGGAGGACTCGAGATTGCCACTGTGATTTACATAACCAAGATCAAGCACTTCGCCATTGTAGTTCAAATAGATCTTAGACTCTGTTCCATCAGTAGCGCTTACGTAATCCATAGAAACTGCAAATTGAAACCACATGAGAGTGTTAAGTAGAGTCTCCTCCGAGTCGGGAAACACACTCTGCTCAGGTGGCAAGAACACTCCCAGCTCCCAAATCTCATGCCCCCCAAGGCTAGCGGAGATAGTGGCACTTCCTAAATCTCGCACATACTCCCCTTCGGGAGTGTATTCAGAAAAGCTCACTCGACTTGGCTCCAAAATATCCGAGTTTAGAACAGGGGCTATTTCCCATTCAATCCGAATCAAGTTATTAAAATCTATTTTTTGAATGGGATGATCAGGACCAGTTCCCCAATCGGAAAAAGCAAAATTAATTCCCTCTTCATTATGTAGGCTAAACCCCGGACGAAACCTTTGAGTTGTAAGAGACTCCGGAATAGGTCTGGTGAATAACCATTTGTAAGGCTTCATCATGTAATGCTGCGTTCGGGTCATCCCAAAGACATGCCCCATTTCATGAATTAACACGGCCTCAAGAAAGAATTGATCCCTATGCTGCCAAAAATCCTCCACACCTGGTACTGGAAAATTTTGTAAGACATCACCGCTTTTAGCTAAGTAGATAAACCCCTTACCCATGAGTTGAACGCGGTCGTAGTCTGTGCGAGCGGCATACCCAATGTAGTCTTGAGGGTTTCCTATTTTACTTTTTTGATCTTCAGATAAAAACCCCGCCTGAAAAATAATATCCGTATTGTAGTCACAAGGGGTTTTAGAAAAGTTTTGTATACCCAATCTTACCTTTAAAGACGGCAATGTCACTTGAGCCAGAAAACTAAACTCCGTCTTCCAGTAAGCTATAGCTCGCTGGATCTTTTCCTCGACCTGCGTTTCTGTAGCGCCAAAATCCTCACTTGAAATAATGCAGTAATAGACGTTTTCTTTGTTCTCTAGAAACCAAGGGTTCTGGTGAACACCGAAGTTTTCTCCGCCGCCACCGCTCCAATCACCACCGCGAGCTGCACTTCCCTTTTCTGCAGGATCCTTTGAACCGCTATCAGGTACACACCCCAGACTCAACAACACAACTAGACTTACCGTCACCCAACGAAACATAAATTCCCCTCCCAGTATAAAAAGCATTGTTTGCCGCAATGGCAATACCTGCATTAACGACTGGAGCGGCTTGTTAGTAAATTTAAAATTAATCAACTCAGTCAAATCAGTATAGTATTACTAAACTATGTTATTTAAATTTAATAATTACAGGGACTTAATACGTGCGGCGATGGAGTCCAGAAAAAGGATTTCCGAAGGTGTTACCTTCCAGTCCCTAGCCCTTGGTATGGGAATCCAAAAGAGTTACCTGTCTCAGGTGATGAAGGGGAAAGCCAATTTAAACATAGATCAAGCCTATCTGTTGGCTGAACATCTGGGAATGTCAGACAGCGAGTCTCAATACTTTTTCCTGTTAATTGAAATTGAACGGTCTGGTGTGGCGGCACGGAAAAAGCAACTCAAGCTACAGGCCAAACAAATTCAAAGCGAGCAACTTAAAACCGAAAATAAAATTAAAACCAATGTTGCCGATCTACCTTCCGTTGAACAACATCAGTACTATCTGAATCCTTCCATTCAATTAATTCATATTGCTCTGTCGATTCCTAAATACAGCTCCAATCCTAAACTTTTGAGTGTGGATCTTAACTTCTCTGAATCTCAAGTGGAGGAGGCTCTGCAGTTTCTAGAGAAACATGGTTTTATCTCAATCAACGCATCTAAAATTGTAAAAGAACCGGTCAATGCGCATTTACCACCTTCGTCGGAAATCTATCCGGCATGGAAAAACCAGGTTCGGCTAATGGCTCAAAATAAAACCGTGCTCAACGACCCCAGTAATTATCAGTTTTCTGTTTTCTTTACTTCTAACGAAGCGGCTAGATCCAGAATTCAGGCTATACTATTAGAAGCCATAGAATCCATACAAAAAGAAGTTCAAACTTCTGAACCAGAAAACCTTTATCAAATGAACATGGACTTAATTGGATGGTTATAAGAACAACCCAAGCAAAGTGGCTCTCAACATTCTGCGCTGTAGCTCCAAAAGGTGCCAGGCACCTTTTGATACTTGCTGTACATTTAGTTTTTGCGGAGATGGCTTTTGGGCATGCTAGTGGTGAGCAGTATCTCACTCTAGAGATTAAAGACAGCCCAACTATACAAGCCTACTGGGAGATCCCTGAAACAGAAATCGGTCACCTCATGGATGATCCCGTCTACTTGGACAATCTCATTCTTTCTAGCCTTCGTATTGGGACAAACAACAGACCCTGTCCCTTAGAAATTCTATCTAAGACCGAACAAATGATCGGACTTATCCCATCAATCAAGGTTCATATGATGGCCTCCTGTGAAGGGCCGCCACAAAAGTCCATTTCAATGGATTGGAGTTATGGCCGATCTGAAGAACACAGCTATGACTTAGTTTTGTACATTAAAAATAACGATAAAATTGATAAGAAATTAATGACCAATAATACCGGCCTGATTACCTTTGAACTCGACTCTCAAATCAGTGGCTGGAGATACGGTATTATAGCGATGTCGTTAGTACTTATTTTAAGTCTCGTTGTGTATCTAGTGAGAACAAACAGCAAGGACTAGCGATCATTCACAATCAAAAGATCTTTAAATATTCGGTGGCCAAAACAAAAAGCCCAATCCCTGCCAGTCCGGATCCTACATGACGTAAAAAACCACGACCCTGTTCTTGAAATCGCTCAGCTACAACACCGATAGCCACTCCAAAGACATGTAAAAGCGTGGTTCCCATGGCCATACCAACCCCGAACAATAACGGCTTAGCTAGCTCTGGCATTTCCACTCCATGAGCGTACCCATGGAAAAAAGCAAAAAACGCCACAAACACCATAGCCACAAGCTCCCGTTTAGCGGTATTTAGGGCGATGGTAATCCCTAAAAACACTACGGAAAATACAATACCCAATTCTAAAAACGGCAACTCGTATTTTGACAGTCCAATGGTCATTGACAGGATAACCATTAATACAAATAGAGCCGGTACACTCCATACCGCTCGCCCCCCAATTTGAACACTGAGAATTCCTACAGCCACCATGGCTAAGAGATGATCCCACCCCAAAACCGGATGAACCAGGCCGTCTAGAAACCCACTCCCTCCAAAACCATGCGCCAATGCTAATTGGCTTTGAAAAAACAGGATAACGAACAAAAATAAAGGTCTTATAAGGTATTTCATATCATGATTTAAAAACAGCCCCACCTAAATGTAAACCTCCTTGGCATTTGATTATGATTTGCCACGCTTTCAGCCGCCAAACTTAGAAGAGACTGCTATAAATAATTAGGTTGAAGCGACGATGGAAATTGACATGCTGTGAATAGGTTTCGGAACGAGGCCCTTCTTGGCTTCTTGCACTCCCCTGCCTTCGAACTTACAATTCCAAAGATCGCCTCTGGCATCCTTTGGGGATGCGGGGCAACGGAAAAAGGGACTTGGTACCTTTTCTGTACCTTTTCTTTTTAATCAAATGCGGCTTTTACTTGTTCACAAAATAGCGCTTCTAAATCTATTTTTCCAAACTCAGGCCTGTGCACCAAACACAGTTCATCAGAATACTTAGGTGATCCCTTCACCTTTTTTAAATTGTTTCCATAATGAATCACGGTCCTCTCTGGCAAAACACCGTAGCCTAGACCGGCTTCAACCAACTGATAGATAATTTCAAAATGGGGTGTATGCAAACTTTGGGGTGATTTGTGATTCCACTTTCTTAAAAGATTTTGTGTCTGGACCAGTTTCTGATCACAAATAATGCGATCGAATTTTAATTCTTTCTTGGATTGCCAAACATAAACTGTATCAAAACAGATTCTTCGAATTACAAGATCAGGGTTACGAATTGGGTTCACAACGATAGCCACATCACATCGGCCATCTTGCACCAACTTTTGAATGCTAGCCGAATGATCATGAATCAGGTGCGGATTAAATATGACTTTATGAGTGTGAAGTTTTCTGATGAGGTTTTTTAAAAAATAGGAAGCGACTATAGGATGACATCCCAAACGCACACTTAATGTCTCCATCTCATTAGTATACTCTGCTGTACCATATCCCTGCAGCCCCTCAAGATCTGCTAAAATTCGTTGCGCTTTCTGCAACACCACATGACCTGTTGGAGTCATAGATATTCCCGATTTAGATCGATAAAACACCGCAGCCCCCACAGAAGACTCCAGCTTCTTAATGGATTGTGACAAAGTGGGCTGAGCCACTCCCAACATTTTAGCCGCCTTAGAGAGACTGCTATATTGGCTCACTTGCATAAAGTTTTTTAGATCGTTTGGATTTATATTCATAGGTAAATACCTATCTTAAAGATAACTATATGGCAACTATGCCTATATCTAATGCCTTGCTAAAAACAAAAACAACAAGGGGGATCTAATGAATAAGAAATTATCGAGAAGAAATCTATTTAAAGCGAGCGCGGGGCTTGCTGGAACACTATTGGGTGGCAAAGCTCTGGCACAAGTATGTTCATCTACCACTGCGCGACAGGCCCTGGGTCCGTTTTTCCCAAACGAAGGAACACCTGAAATACCCGTAAAAGAGGACAACAGCCCAGGACTGCCCATTCATTTGGCCAATGACAACGATCTCACATTTGTTAGAGGTATTGGCGGTCATGCTCAAGGCCAAACAGTTATCATAAAGGGGACTGTAACAGATGAAGACTGTCACCCGTTATCCAATGCTCGTATCGTAATTTGGCAGGCTTCTCATACTGGCAAATATAACCACTTACGCGATGGCACCGACACAAGATTTCAACATCCTGAAACTGGCCAGTGGATCGAAAGAGAATTAGATCCGTCCTTTCAGTTTTGGGGCCAATCTACAAGTGATGCAAATGGCGAATATGCTTTTAAAACCATTGTGCCCGGCTTTTACCCAGCTGATTTAAGAAATCGCTGGTACCGCCCACCGCATATACATTTTATGATTTCCGCTATGGGATTTCCACAATTAGTCACTCAAATGTATTTCAAAGGTGAAGATATTAATAACAATGACTTTATTCAAGAACTCAACCAAAAAGATTATCTGCTACAGGACTCAAGCCTTTCAGAGGAGCAACGAAACAACCTCGTCGTTGAATTTACGCCCAATCCGGAAGGAACACTTGAAGGCACATTTAACATTACGATGAAGAGATAGAGTAAATGGAGTTCGTAGCCCGCAACACCAATACCAAGTATAATAATTTGAAAGAAAAGTAGTGCACTCCCCTGCCTTCGAACTTACAATTCCAAAGATCGCCTCTGGCATCCTTTGGGGATGCGGGGCAACGGAAAAAGGGACATGGTACCTTTAAGGAGAGTGACACTTTGAAAAATGAAATTAAACTTATAACACCGGATAACTTTGAGCCTGAGGATCACTTCTATCCAAAGGCTCTTAATTCACAAATGCATACACTGGTGAATCATTTTTTTAATTTAGACCACACACGCCTGATTAAGCGCTATCAACATCTCAACCCACAAGTGGACGGAGAAAAACTAAAAGTCGTGTTAAACACACCCACAAAACATTTTTTTTGGGGTGGGGCCGACTTGTTTTGTGTGACCACCGAAGCCGGCGACCGAAGAATGGCGGTTCTAGAAACCAACTCCTGCCCCTCGGGGCAAAAATCAATGCCCATCCGCTCCTATGGAGACGAGCATCGAGGCTATAGAAACCTCATAGAACAATCTTTTATTCCAACACTTAAAAAGCGCCGACTCCCGGAGGGAAAGCTTGCCGTCATTTATGACAAAAACTATATGGAGACCTCCGGATACGCACAGACCATTGCCGATCTCACCGGAGAAGACGTTTACCTTATCCCTCATTTTAATGGCGAAGAGCAGTTTATACGTTTTGACGACGGAATAATGATTGCCACTCTCCCCACTGGCGAAGAACAGCCCATTCGAGCCGCCTTCAGGTACGTAACACAAAAGCCTTGGAACCGAATTCCTGTGGATAGCCGCACTTTTATTTTTAATGGTGTTTTGGCCTGCCTCTCTGGAGGGAGAAATAAACTTGTTGGTAACAAAGCTTACGAGCTGTTTAACTCCGAGCTCGCTCAATCCGGCTTAAGAATTTACATGCCTGAAACTGTGAAAGACGTGAGCAAATTAGAAGTGCCCCTTTGGGTGCAAAGGTTCGGTGGCCGAGCTGTAGTGAAAAACCCCTACTCCAATGCGGGCCAGGGCGTTTATACACTCACATCCGAGAGAGAGCTTGAAAATTTTATGGAAGAGGATCATGACTATGATCAATTTATCGTACAAAGTTTGATTGGTCATCACAACTGGAGCTCCACTGGCAGTGAAGGGCGCTTCTTTCACGTAGGCACTGTGCCTGATAAAAAGAACAATATTTATATTTCAGATCTTAGAGTTATGGTTTACAGCACCCCGCAAGGTTTCCGCCCTTGTGCGCTCTACGCACGTCGAGCTAAATCCCCTATGGAAGAAGTAGCCCCCGAGGACAGCTGGAGTGTTTTAGGTACAAACCTATCGGTAAAACAAGGTAAGAACAGCTGGGACTCTGAAACTCAGCGGTTGCTTCTTATGGATCAAAAGGATTTTAACCGATTGGGCCTGGGGTTAGATGATCTTATTGAAGCCTATGTACAAACCGTATTAAGTATCGCCGCCATTGATCGAATGTCTCAAAATTTAATCAACAAAAAGGGTAAATTTCGTCGGAAGCTTTTTACTTCGTTAGATAATGACCCCGCACTTACCAATGAACTCATGTCCGTGGAAAAACAATGAAAAAAGTCGTAGTTATAAAATCAAAAGAAGATCTTAAAATATCCGCACTCAAGCGTGGAGAAATTCATCGCTTTCACGTACACCTGTCCGATAATTCATTGGGTGTACCTTGGCGTCTACCAGTCATTGTTGTACACGGACAAGAGAAGGGACCAAGTCTTGGAATCACTGCCGCGCTACATGGTAACGAGCTCAATGGCATTTCTACGATTTTTAAGCTCATTGAGAAGGTCAATCCTAAAAAAATGAAAGGCACCCTAATACTTTGCCCGATTGCAAATGTCCCAGGGTACCTAATGAACCAAAGAAAATTTGAGGACAATATTGATCTCAATCGAATCATGCCTGGACGACCCAGCGGACCAGCATCTGATATCTATGCTCATCACCTTACACAAAAGATCGTTAAGAAATTTGACTATCTTTTAGATTTACATACAGCCAGTCACGGACGAGTGAATAGTCTTTACATAAGAGCGGATCTCTCTACTGAAGAAACGAGAAACTTGGCCTACCTACAACACCCGCAAATCATCGTGCAAAAATATGATGAAAAAGGAACCCTTAGAGCTTGGGCCAACAGCCAAGGCATTCCTGCCATTACCGTTGAAATTGGAAACTCCAATGCCTTTCAACACACTCTCATCGATGAGACTCTTGATGGGGTCATAAATACGATGAAGCATTTAAAAATGCTTCGCGGTCGACCTACAAACATGGTTACGGATGCCGTGGTTTGCGATAACTCCTATTGGATATATTCTACAAAAGGGGGCATCGTCGATGTGTTTCCTCAACTCACTGAAAAAGTGAAAGAGGGGCAAGAGATCGCACTGGTTTATGATGTTTTTGGACAAGTCAAAGAGCGGATCAAAGCGGATAAGTCGGGAGTAGTCATTGGAAAGAATGTGGCCCCCAATTGCTCTGCCGGAACTCGAATATTGCATCTAGGCGTAGATCGAATTCAGCCGTCTGCCAGCTCCATTCCAGGCGAGGAGAGCTTCAAAGACTAATACCAGCCATAAGATATCGCCTAGAGGGTGTATAAAAAATCCAACGACCTTGAGCTCACCAATCAATGGCAATAAGTTATTGCCATAAATGTTAAAATTTATCTTTCTCCCCCTAGTATTGCTTTGGTTTTTGACTACAGCGCAGGCCGAAACCTGTAGTTCCTTATTCAGTTCCCCTAACTGGATGGGCACTTTTGTAAAATCATTGGAGCGTTTGAATCCAGAAACCATAACCCACGCCAAAACACTGGAAGAATTGATTTATGATTTAAAAATTGAACAGTATCGTTACTCCCATGACTACATCATTGTGGGTCGCGGAAAAGAATTTTTACAAGACACTCATGCGGCTTATCTCATTTTAAAAAATTCAAAAGCCCATGATTTAGATTCTATCTCACTCGAGCAACTCACAGAGTTTTACACCAATGGGTTACAGGGTCTCATTGATAGAGCTTACATGACCATACTTCAAGTTAAGGCACATACACTTCTTTACGGTGAGCCGCTGTCTATATCTGATTTAAAACGAGAACATGTCAACGACCTAACAAATTACCTTTACGAATTGAACCGCGTGCCTACACACCCGAACGAGAGAACTGTAAACGCAGAAGAGGCACTAGAATATTTAGCAGAGATAAAAGCTCCCTCGAAGCGAGAACTTCAAGACAAAGCGTTTTTAGATAAAGAAAAAGTTCGATTTTGCTGCGCCAATCGATTGGGTGGTTGCAGACTTTGCCCAAATAATAGAGCCACTCTCCGTAGTGCAAAAAATTCTGCCGAATAAAAGACCAGTCCACCTAGACCCGTTGAATCACTTCTTTTAACTAGTTCTATAATTTATTTTAATATTCACTCTCTTTCTATTTTGGAAACTCAAGTATAGACATCGACTTGATTAAAAACTTTTAAGTCATTGTTTAAACGATTAAGTGAACGTTTAAACTCCTTAAGAGATAGACGGATAGGGCCTTTCATAGAACATCATTTTTGAAACAATAATTTTTAGATAGAAATTTTCCATTCTTTGTTTAAAAAAAGATCTCTATTTATTTTTAGACCGGATTCCAAAGAGAAAATCGACTCTTTTATGCAATGATCTTCTAAAAAAATGGGTTGCTCGTTACCCTATTCTCATTGAAACTTTCTATTCAGAGAAAAATCATCAATCAGGAGAAGAAATATGAATTCTTTGCGATTTATCTTCTTGGCCGCGGCAATGAGTGCTTCTGTCGCCCAAGCAGCTCCCAAAACGAGTATCTATGGTTACGTTGAGGGATATTACGAAAAAGTGGATGACACTCCATCTGTTAACACAACGACTCCATCTGAAAATCCAGGAGAGTTCCAAGTTCCTAACTTGAATGTAATGATTCAAAGTGTAGGCGACGGCACAAAGGCCTACATCAACTTAAGCGGAGCTGACGCTGGCACTGTAAATGTAAACAACGCATGGGCTGAAATGGATCTTCATGGGGAAATGGTTCGCTTCAGAATCGGTAAGCTTTACCGTCCTTTTGGTCTCTATAACGAAATGTTGGATGCCGTCCCAACCTACATTGGTATTGAGTCACCAGAATTATACGACTCTGACCACCTCATGTTATCGCGTGAAACCAATATGATGATTCACGGTCGTCTCGCTGCTGGACCGGGCTTTTTAAACTGGTCCCTTACCACTGGAAATGATGATGCCATCGACACCAACACTCCACTCGGTGTGGATTTAAGATGGAATATGGGAAGTAAATGGTTAGTTGGTGCCAGCTACTACACTTCCGGTGGAAAAGTGGGCTATGACAGTGACTTCAAAGGTGGAGTTCTACCTTACTGGACTGAAGACGAATACAGCGTAAGTGGTATTTATGGTCAGTACAGAGACGAGTCATGGACTGTTCAAGTGGCTTACTACGCCTCAAGCCATGAAGGAACACGGGCCTCAGACATCTGTACAAACACTTTGGATGACAGATTGAACGAGCGCTTTAACTGTAGCGGAACACCTGATTTAAATGGTGAGTTCGATGCGAAAACTTATTATATACGAGCTGGATATGACGTTTACCTTAAGTCGGGCACTCTCACTCCTTACGTGCAATACGACTATTATGAAAACCCAGAAATGCTACCTGTTAAGTCCGAAGGTGGAGACAACGAGGCCGGAATATCTAATGATGGCTCTTTCGTTAAAGCCACTTTAGGTACTGTTTACAGACCACAGGCCAACTTGGCATTGAAATTAGATTATTCTCAACATATTCAAGAAGTCGATACGGTTTCTAACTCAACCATAGATGGTGACTCAGAGAACTACGGCGAAGTTCGTTTCTCATTCAGTTACTTCTGGCAGCTTTAAGGAGAGGTACACAATGAATAAGTTACTCGTAATAATATTTTTTCTTTGGGGTGGACTGGCTCATGCTGGCTATGCGGTCATCGCCAATAATGGCATTTCCGCATCATCAATTTCTAAAACAGATTTGAAGAATGTATTCAATGGCGATATTCAGTCGTTTAGTGGAGCCAATGTTGTTCTTGCCGTTTTGGATTCAGGTCCCGATTCAGAAGCTTTTTTTGATCAAGTTCTTGGTACTAAGCTACAGGTTTTCGAAAGAGCATGGCTCGAGAAAGCCTTAACTGGTAAAGGAACAGCTCCTAAAAAGAAAAGTAGTTCTGCTGAGGTAATTAACTTTGTAAGCTCGACACCTGGAGCTATCGGTTTTATTTCCGACAGCGATACAGGTGCTGCATCTGGCAAGGTTAAGATATTAACTGTTAATTAAAAATAGCGAATTAAATCAAGCCCATTTGTTATGCGGCTTGATTCTCTTTTGAAGAGGCTGCTGAGTGGGATTTACCCGACAAAGCAGCCTTTTTTATAAATTCACCTTCCGAGTTTACCATTCCTACCATCATTTGTATCTGTACACACAAAGACTGAAGGCCGCTATTTAACTTAAGTCCTTCTTCGGATAAATCTTTAATCAAAGTCGCACTTCTTGAGTTTTCGCTCGCCAAATCTGTAAGACCAGATATGGCCTCTAAAGTTTCTCGTGTGGCCGATTGTTGTTCTAAAGAGGCATTTCCAATTGAATTTAATTTGTCATCAATGGTTTTAATATTTGAATCAATCTTATTAAAGTTTTCCGCAGCCTGATCACTTCTTTCAATCCCCGCGGCCACCCGATCTGACATCTCTTTTACAACTAACTCCACTTGTCCATGAGCCTTATTTAAAAGTGAATCTATGTCGTCGGCAGCCTCTCCAGACATATCAGCCAGCTTACCCACTTCTTCGGCCACAACAGCAAATCCTCTACCGTGCCGCCCGGCTTTTGCAGCTTCGATAGAGGCGTTAAAAGCCAAGAGCTGAGTTTTAAAAACGATGTCGTTAATTACATCTGTCTTTTTTGAGATATTTTCAACGAGCTCCGTAAGCTCGCTCAACTGATTTTGAGATTCTTCTAATTCACGCATAGCTCCTGTCATTTGTCGCATACTCGTCCCACCAATTTGAGTAGAGTCCAGAGTCTCAACAGACATATTTCTACAATCACTCACATGGGAGTTTGTCTGATCTAGCATTGAAGCAATCTCATGTAGAGCAGACAATGATTCTTGTAGAGAAGAATCTTGTTCAGATGCAGAGTTGGACAGCTGATTAGAAGAGCTAGAAAGCATACCCACAGATTGTTCATTCTTTCCGATTAAATTGGATAAGGAATTCGCGAAGCCTTCAAGCTGATTCTTAGCACCCATGAGGGTAATGTAGGTAATAATGCCAGGGCCAATCAAAAAGATAAGGCTCAATCCAATAAAAATACCTATAAACCAGTTAAGTGTACTACTTAATTTACTTTCAGAATGCTCAGCCATATTATTTAGTGCTCTCTGAAATTTTTTAATAATTGCATCTTTTTGTTCAATCACCTGATCCAAGCTTTTTACGCCAGCTTCCCTATCGCCAGTTAAGAAAAGTTTAATAGTTTCCCTTCCAGCCGTATCGAACTTATCAAATTCATGCCGCTGTTCCTTCATGCTCACTACGAACCATTGAGTGTCTTTGTTGGCACTTATTAGTTCATCAAACATTACTTTTGCCTCTTTCACCTCTTCATTTAACTCGTTAACAAGTTTCATTACGTCTACATCCGAACTGGTGAGAAGTGCATATTTAGAACTTATAGATTCGGTTTGCATTTCTGCGGTGAGTATCAATTTTGAATTTTTGGAGTTAAATTTATTGGCATTGTGTACAATATTTTTTACAGAAACCAGAGAGACCACCCCGAGTAAAGCCAAAACTACAATGGCTAATCCCAATAAACCGTTTGAAAAATAGAGTTTAGCTTGCATAGAGAGTTTTCTAAATTTGCGAATCATAAATAGCTTCCTAACCTTCTGGTATTTCAATCCAAAATACTCTTCGGACTTAGAAACTGCCCACTTTAGAAATTCCATTTACAATCTCATCAACCCATTTAAACATTAATTTAAAATTAATCTGAAATTAAGAATTCAAAAGACAAAGGTCTTTATGGTGATATAAAATTGAGATGTAATTATATGATACTGGGAGAAAAGATGACTCCGCAGTGCTACCTAGACTTTAAAAAATGAAGTCAACTCCCAGCGAAACCAAATCGCCACTTTTTTCGTTACCTACCACCGTAGATGCCCCTAAGGGATTGTCGTCTTGCAATTTATTATGAAGCACGTAATCCGCTTTAAAAAGAATTTGCTCCCCCAACTTATAATTAAACCCCACCTCAATGGCAGACTCAAAAAGATCCACCCCATCTAAATCCCAATAAGACTGGGAGTAAGTCAATCTTGGCATCCAGTTGTCCATTGTATAACCATAAATCAAGTAGGCAGAATTGAGGGTTTTACCAATACCTCCATCAACTTCATTATGATTCACTCTATTTATTCCCTCAATCCAAATTAAATTATTATTCCTTTTCCATTGAAGCCCTAAAGAGTAGTTATTAAAATTACCTTTTGCCTGAACTCCTTCAACGCCATCAATAGTTAAATCTAAATCCGGTTCCGAATGTAGATATCCCAACTGCACGTCTAGTAAGCCAACGGATCTACGGTAAGTGAATCCTAGAACATTGCCTTCAGTACCTTCGACATCAGTGATTTCGCTGGAAAACGACAAGTTAGCTGTTCCTCCATATAAAATAATATGGCTGGATCCAACTTTATAATCTAATGCTAACCCATCAAATCCCGAAAAAGGAATGGTTTGAGTGAATAAACTGGGGATCTTCCGATAAGGCAAAAGAAATCCAACACTTGCATACTCGTTAGCCAAGACAAATGGAATGAGCTGTCTACCAATGGTAAAATAAAACTTATTATTTAAACCATAAGTCACGAAGGCCCATTTTGCAGCTAGATCGAAATTTTCATTTGGACTACCGGTCTCAGTCTTCGCTACAAATTGAGCATTCGCTCTCATTTTATCCGACAACGATGAAGATAGATTAAGACCAAAAAAGCTATCTCTTGTGAACTCCGTTTGCGTACTTTCTGCGGACTCAATGAAATAGGACTCATTCATGGATTTGGTCAAGTAGAAGCTACCAAAACCACTCCACTCCACATTGGCCTTCAACATTGGAGTTATAAGAAAAAAGATTAAAAAAAATATTTGTTTTGAAGAAAAAAAACCAAACTTCCGCAAGAGTACTCCCAAATATAGAGGTCTAAAGAGAATGATACCTTAAAATTCGACATCTTTAGTAGCATCAAACTAGATATACTCGCCTTTAAAATAGGTGATCTGACCTTCGTCGAAATTAGAAAGCTCTATCTATTTGTTTAAAATAACTGTTTAAATATTTTTATCCCATTATGAGTTTCCAACAATCCAAAAAATGAGTTGTTCAATCCTCAATTTTATTTGAGAATTTTTTCCTAAAAACTTTTCTTTTAGGTATCTTCCTTGTTGTTGTCAGGCCGTCCACTCAAAAGGACGGCCTGATTTTTTACAATTAAACACTTGTTACAAATGAATTCTTCTCCGCACAGTTCTTTACTCTCAAACCTTTAACAGCCCTCAGATCTCAATTCTATACAGGTAAAAAGTTGGTGGTCTGAATCAAAGCCTAATATTGAGTTAATATCTTCCATCCCGCACATAGAACTTGTTTATTTATATCATTTTTTTACCGACAAGGTTCATGACGGGAGGTCACCAATAATGAGCGATGAATCTAGCAACTTTGATAAGGAAATGTTTTCTTATTTCTTAGATGATTCAATGGATGGATTATCTAAATGGGAATCCTACTGCCTAGAGATGAAACAAACTCACGACATCGAATTGCTAGACGGTATTTTTCGCGTGGCCCACAGCCTTAAAGGTGGCTCAAAGGTATTAGGCCTGAAGCTATTTTCCGAAGTCGTCCATCGATTGGAAGACTTCATAAAGGCTATACAAGAGCAAAGACTTACACTAACAGACAGTTCAGTGAAGCTCTTTCTTGATGCAGAATCTGTTTTTAGAGATTGGCTAGAAGCGATCCCGGACAATCCCTCAATTGAACCTCCTGCTGCCCTCGAGATTCTTCAACGAGTTGACGACCTCTTTCAACAAACATTAAAAGAACCTGAAACGCTGGGCGAAATCTTGGTAAAAGAAGGCGACATTTCAGAGCAAGATTTGCAGCAGGCATTGAATGAACAGAATCGAAAGCTGGGCGAGATATTAGTTGAGAACAATAAAACCTCTCCTGATAAAATTGATAAAGCGCTTGAAAAACAAAAAAAGACCAAGGGAAACATTATTGAGTCGATTCGAGTCGGCCGAGATAAAATCGACCTTTTGATGGATTTAGTGGGTGAACTTACAATCGCTAATAACATTCTACAAAATGATCTGGGCTCCTATTCAAACTTAAATTACAAAACACATGAGCTCATGGATCAAATTGATATGATACTCTCACGAGTCCAAGAGGCCACTATAGATATACGCCTTATTCCTCTGGAGGCCATGTTCAGGCGCTTGGAGCGAGTGGCTTGGGAGCTTTCTTCTGAGCAAAATAAAGACGTAGAAATCACAAAAATCGGTGAGTTTGTTACCTTAGACAAAACCGTCGTAGATAAGGTCGTTGAGCCTCTTATACACATTGTGCGAAATTCTATAGATCATGGGATTGAACCAAATGCAGTTCGTGTTGAATCAGGAAAATCCGAAAAGTCAAAACTGATAATAGAAGCCAAAGACACTTCTGGAAATGTTCTGATTAAAGTCACTGATGACGGTAAAGGTATAGACCCAGAAGTAATTTTCAAGAAAGCCACTGAAAAGGGCTTAATTTCTGGAAACTATGAAGATTTTAGCAAAGAAAAGATTCTTAACTTACTTTTCGCTCCTGGGTTCTCAACGGCAGAAGTGGTTACGGATGTTTCGGGGAGAGGTGTTGGAACAGATATTGTTAAATCTACAGTTAAGTCCCTCGGTGGGAGTGTGTGGATCGACAGCATTAAGGGACAAGGAACCACCTTTTATATCCAGCTTCCAACTAACCTTAGCCTTATAGAAGCCTTTATTGTTCGTACAAACAAACAATGCTACGCCGTTCCCGCACAAGATATTAGTGAAGTGATTAACCTAGAAGAATACAACATCCAAATGACTGCCAATAACCAAAAGTTACTCGAGTTACGAGGAGAAAAAGTTATTGTTGAGAATGTTTCTGACCACCTGAAAGTAGGGAATGTGAAAGAAAGCTCGATGGGTAGTCGACGCAAAAGAAGAGGTACTCCCGCTGTAGTTGTGATTAGTCACAATGGACAGTGGGCCTTTGAACTTGAAGAGGTGATCGAAAAACAAACCGTTTTCGTCAAACCTTTAGGTGACAAAATTGAAAATAGTCTAGGCCTTGGCGGATCAACAATTTTGGCAAATGGTGAGCCTTGTATGATTTTACAATTAACCGACATAATAAGACGGCTGGAGGTGGCAGCATGAGTGAAGCAGCCTTAAAAGAAGATTTAAATGATATCGATATGGAGTTAGAAAGTGAGAGCGAAAAATTTAGCTATTTAATTTTTCGGGTGGGAGACCAAAAATACGCAACTCCCCTCGTTGAAGTCCGTGAGGTCATTGAATACATCGAGCCGAATCCCATCCCTAATATGCGCGATCATTTTATGGGTGTTATTAATCTTCGCGGAGAAGTGGTGGGAGTTGTTGACTTACGAGTCTCTTTTGGAGAGCAATCCACTAAGTCATCGACAATGCTAGTTTTTGATACCGAAGCTGGTCCTATTTCAGCCATTGTGGATCGAGTTATTTCAGTAACAAATATCAAGCCCAATGAAGTTGAAAAGAATCCAAATGTAAAAACTAAGTTTAATTTGAACTATTACAAAGGAATAGCCAACCATGAAGATGAATTTATTCACTTAGTGGATTTGTCTAGTGTGTTGGAAAACGATGATCTAGTAGCCATTAGAAAGGCCATTCATGAAGACGGCCATTAATATTGTTGCCTTTGTAGCACTTTTTATTTGGTCATTTTCCTCAGGATTTTTCCTGAGTGTCATGCATACTATACATAATGTTGGATTTGATCCGCCAGATGTAAACCTCACCCAACTTGCATCAAAAGCTAAACCAGGACAATGGAGCCTAGTACATATTTTAGGGGAAGGATGTAAGTGCTCAAGGTATGTGGCGGAATCCTTGATTGAGCGTGGCGCTGACAATGAAAGCTATGAACACGTCATATTTATTGGTCATTTTTCAGAAAAAATCGTCGCAGAAGTAAAACAAAAAGGCTTTCACGTACAGCAGCCCACCGATGAGCAAGTGAGTAAAATGGGGGAATTTGCTGGAACCCCAACATTGATCATTTTTGACGATCAAAAACAAGTGGCTTATCAAGGTGGCTATAGTCACACATTACTCTCTCCGGCTAACCCACCTACAGATCAGCAAATTTATGCTCAACTGAAACATGGTGACACCCCGACGAATCATCAGATTCGTGGATGTGCAATGAGCAAAAAACATCAAAAAAACATAGACCGCTTTTCACTAAAATATAATCTAGAGGAAAATGCATTATGAATGTACTTCATCAGGACTATCTACAGAAAGTTAACAAATCCTTTTTATGGGTCCTTGTCGCTCACTTACCCGTCTTCACACTTACGGCCTGGTTTTTTGAAACTGAGTATTGGGTGGCATTAGGACTATCGTCTTTTATTTTGGCTGGGCCTATCGTTGCCTATGTATTTGCTCCTCGCTCAATCTACTCCTCAATTATCAATGCTATGTCTCTGATGATTTTTTCAGGTCTCCTCATTCATCTGGGACGAGGGATGATAGAAATGCATTTTCATATTTTTGTATTTTTAGCAGCCATCTCTCGCTTCGGCCTAGTTTCACCACTGATTTCGGCCGCCGGAGTGGTAGTTGCCCACCATTTACTGGCTTTCTTCCTTCTTCCGACCAGTCTATTTAATTATGACGCTAGTTTCTGGGTAGTGCTCTTACATGCTGCCTTTGTCGTCGTGGAAATGGTTCCGCTTACCTTGATTGCTCTAACCATAAAGCAGAACTTAAACATTCAAGGCTCAGTGGTTTTGGAACTTGAAAAAACCGTAAAAGAATCGAATGAAACGTCCAATCAACTCGCTGATGGCGCTGTAGAGCTCTCAGATGTAGCTAATAACCAAGCCAGTTCCGTTCAAGAAAGTGCCAGTGCTATAGAACAGATTCGCGGAATGTTAGCACAATCGGGAAACCGAGTGAAACAGGCCACGGGCTCTTGTAACTCCCTTGAAGATGCCGCAGGTAAGGGGCAGAGTAATATTCAAAATATGGTGTCCGATATCGATTCTATTGCGAAAGCTTCTACAGAACTAGAAAGCATTCGAGAGATGATGAGTCAGATTGAGCAAAAGACCGATGTCATCAATCAAATCGTTTTCAAAACTCAGCTTCTTTCCTTTAACGCGTCTATAGAGGCTGCCAGAGCGGGAGTTCATGGTCGTGGATTCTCTGTGGTTGCTGTTGAGGTGGGTAAACTTGCAACCCTAAGTGGTGATGCCTCCACTGTTATTGGAGAGTTATTAGAAAATTCAAAGCGACAGGTGGACTCCATTGTGAACTCTATCGAAGACAAAGTGGAAAAAGGACATACCTCCAGCACCATGGCTAAAGAATCCTTCGACTTGATGGCCGGAGAATTGAGAAAAGTAAGCCAGCATATTGTCGGAATCGCCAGTGCCAATGACGAACAAGAGCAAGGACTCAATGAAGTGGCTAAGGCCATGGAACAACTTAGTATGGCCACTTCCACAACTGGAACAAGAGCCGAGGACGTGGCAACCCTTGCGAAAACTATTAAATCTCAATCCGAGGGACTGAATGTTCATATTGCACGAATGAAAATGGACAAAAAGAACAAGAGGAAACCGTCGAAAAGCTTTAATCCCTTAGCAGCACTTTCTGAGAACGATACTTCCTCCAGCACAGCTTCGGTTGAAATTGAAGCCGCACCCTCTGTAGGCTCAAATGTTGAAGAGGAAAACTTACCTAGCCTGAGCGAATTAGCCGATATGCTAGTGGGAAAATTCGGTGGCCAACTTAATAAAAGTGGTGTTGATAAAAGCCAGCCGGATGAAGACGATGGGTTGACTACAAGTAAAGACAACTCCAATAAAAGCGCATAGCGAGAAGGTATAAATGTCCACATTTAATCCTGAAGAAGAAAAAATTGTGCTCACACTTGTAGGCTATTTAACTGGCAACACAATGATGAAAGAGCACAGAAAAAAACATATGCTCACAGCTGTTAACCAGAGAATCACAAAGGTCGCTGGTGGCAGTTTGCGCCGATATCTTTACATGCTCATTCAGAACGAAAGCGAACTTCTGGAATTCCTCTCCTCTACTACCATTCATACTACATTTTGGTTTCGTGAACGACCACACTTCCGAACTATTGAGCAGGACATAAAAGATCGCAGACCAAAGCATGTTAAGATATGGAGTGCCGGATGTTCTTCAGGGCAAGAGGTTTACTCTTTGGCCTTGATGCTAGAGAATATTAAAAAGAATGGATTCCGAGAGATGACCTATCACATTACAGGCAGTGATATTGACCGCATCTCTATCAAAAAAGCCAAAAAGGGACATTACCCTATTAAGGAAAAGGAAAAGATACCCAAGGAGTACCATTCTCATCTTATTACAGATGGAGATACCTTTACTTTTAAAAAAGAAATTATGAGAAATACGGCATTTGTATTTTCTAACCTGTTAAATTTTGAAAAGTTCGACCTCATCAAAGAATCTAATTATGTGTTGTGCAGAAACGTTTTGATTTACTTTACCCCACAGACCGTCGTGGAGGTTGTAAATTACATGGGTTCCATGTTAGCTGACCAAGGTCACCTATTTCTTGGACATAGTGAATTTGTCATCGAGCCACCCAAAAAACTCGTAGAACTGGGGGGCAATAAGTTTTGCCGTGATGACAGCGCTTCTGCCTCACAAAGAGCTAGTGAAAAACTTGAAAACATAAAAAACGCACCTGTTCGCAACCCAAAAGTTCTAGTCATAGAAGACTCAAAAGCTGTGAGTGAGTTAATTAAAAAGCATTTAACAGCAGAATCTTTCGACGTTACCGTTGCCGATACTGGAGAGGCCGCCGATTCCGCGGTAAAACAAGGACACTTCGACATTATTACCCTAGATTTAAACCTACCTGATACTCATGGATTAGATTGGTTAAAGAAGCAAAGAAAGATGGGCCTTAAAACCAATGTCATTGTTGTGAGCGAAATTCGAGAAGACGAAGCCAGCCAAAATATCAGTCTATTTGACTATGGAGTACAAGATTATATTGAAAAAGGCTCTCTCAATGAGGGGATGTCCATTCTAGTGGATTCCCTAAAGGGTCTAACTGAAAGAGATAGCGGTAACCTGAAAAGTCAAAATTTAACAACAAGAAAAGTACTCACGGCTGAACAGCTAAGTGAGTACAGATCACCACAACTTATCGTTATGGGTGGCAGCACCGGCGCTATTCCCGTTTTTCAAAATATTTTTACGCAATTACCAGAAGACTGCCCTCCCATTGTTTTAGTTCAACATATAAACCAAAAGTTTGCAGGCAAGCTCTACGATACCTTGCTAGAAAAGTCCGCTCTAAAAACTGCAGAGTGTAGAGATGGAGAGACATTGAAACGAGGCTATGTCTATATGGCCAAAGACTATCGCCATGTTGCTGTTGAAAAGACGGGTTCCCGGCAACTCTCACTGAGCTTCTCTACCGAAGACCCCAAGTTTGGACACAAACCCAGTGTGGATCATTTGTTTCGCTCAGCAGCCAAAATAAATATTCCAATGGCAGCAGTAATTTTGACGGGTATGGGAAAAGATGGATCTGAAGCTCTTGGAGCCATCCAAAGAAAAGGCCACTTTACCGTTGCACAAGATCAACAGTCCTCTGCTGTATTCGGGATGCCCGGAGAGGCCGTTAACAAAGGCTTTGCCGAAGCCATAGCTAGTCCGCTTGAGATATCGCAAATGCTGAAAACCTTAATAAATCCAGAAAGATTGAAAAAGAAAGCGAGCTAAGTGTAGCTCCATCAGACTTTAATGAGACTCATTGATTCCACCCGATCAAAATCATTCAACCTCTCGATGAGTCTCAATTTCTCAAAATCATCTGTATAGTCGCCCACTATTCTGGCTACGGGCAACCAACCAATTCGCAACGAAGAGTCGCCCCAAGTGTAACCCAGTCTAGAAAACTTCTCCGAATTCTTCTCAAACCACTTTTGAATAGCCCACCATTTACTCTCAACCACTTGTTCTGAATGCGTTGGACCAAACCAAAAATAGCTATCAGCACTTATGTTTTCCAAAGGCAAGATGTGATCGTCTGCCGCAAAATCATCTTGAGCCAAAAATAATTCATAAAAATGGCGCCCCACCTGGCAATAGTTCACATAGCAGGTACCGAAGTCTTTTTTAATGGTAAAGTGCTTTTCATCATCAGATCCAATTGGAGTTCTAAAATTATTATTCCACGTAACAAGTACATTCGCGCAAGGTACTCCCACATTTTTTCGTGCAAAGGACGATCTTTGTACCCCTTCCAGGGCATGCAAAATATTATTAAATTCTTGCCAGGCGAGATCGCTTTGTTCCGTAATTCTAGAAGCTACATGGTGACTGTCGGCAAAATGTAGATGTAAACGATTAACACTTTTTTGAAGATCTTTGATATCAATGGATTCTGTTATTAACTGAGGGTGAATAGAATTTAATTTCTGAATAACACTTTCCAACTGAGCCACTAATTCACGAACCTTCTCTTCGTCATTAGCATGGAAGTTCTGCACTAAATGACGTTCTCTTATAGAACTCTCGGCCTGAGCCGAGCTCAGAGCTCGAGCCCATTTTTGAGCCGCGCTATGAGAAAGCACCTCAAACTCCACATCTGCAGTTGCGCCGGAACAATTAGTCAATGTAAGTCTCAAAATCATATCTCTATCCATTCCTTTCAGATACTAGGATTTGCTGGCATTCACCAGCGTTAGAGCTAGCCCCCCCAACGACGCATGCGTTGCGTCAATCACTTCCTCCAACAAAAGCCAGACGCAGTATAAGTGCTTAGAGCCCTGTTCAGTGAGAGTATTTATAGAAGCATTGACGGACCAACTATAAATAAATATGTGATCTTATTGAGTCGTTAAGAAGTAGAAACAAGTAAGGATTTTGAATGTTTGGTCAAATCGATAAGATCGATGAAATGAAGGATAAACTCAACGATGTCTCTCCCTCATTTTGTATGGCAAAGTGGATGCACGTGACTATGCACCTTTTAACTGGCCACACCCACTCTTGTTATCTACCACCCACTCATAAAATTCCATTGGAAGAAATTAAAAAAGATCCCACGGCCTTACATAATACCAATCATAAAAAGCAAATGCGTAAAATGATGAAAGAAGGCCAACGACCCGAGGAATGTGGAATCTGCTGGGGTGTTGAGGATTTACCAGGCAATCACTATTCGGATCGTCATTATCGCGGTGTGGACGATTGGACGATGCCATTTTTCGAAAAAGTAAAAAACATGAATTGGGATGAAAACATCAATCCAACTTATGTTGAAGTTAGCTTTTCAAGTGCATGTAACTTTAAATGTTCTTACTGCTCGCCGGCAGTGAGTACGGAGTGGATGAAAGAAATCAAGCGCGAAGGATCTTATAAGTTATCAGATTTAGAGCATCAATATCTTCCTTGGTTTGAAGATAACGGGCAGATGCCCATTCCAGAGGATGAAAATCCCTACCTGGAGGCCTTTTGGAAGTGGTGGCCCGATTTAATTGGTGATCTCATGCATTTTAGGATTACTGGTGGTGAGCCTCTTTTGAGTAAAAATACTTTCCGAGTTCTCGAATGGCTTCGAGAGCACCCAGCTCCCCAGCTCAACTTATCCATCAATAGTAACCTGGGTATTCCAAAGTCACTCAATCAAAAGTTTATCGACGCCATGAAAGACATCATGGAAAATGATAAAGTAAGATCTCATATTTTACACACAAGCTTAGATGCTTGGGGTGCACAAGCGGAATACATCCGATCCGGCTTGAAAATGGATCGATTCATGGAAAACTTAGACGCTTATATGACCCAAATTCCAAATGGCTCTATTGCTTTTATGTCTACTTTTAATAATTTAAGTGTTGTTGGCTATCAGTCCTTTCTGGAGCAAATTTTAGAAATGCGCCAGAAATACAACAATGACCATAGAGAGGTTTTACTAGACATCCCTCACCTACAGGCTCCCCATCATCAATCCTGCCAAATCTTAACCCCGGACTTTATCGACTATATGGAAAGCCATATAGATTTTATGAATAAATATAAAAATGAAAAGACCGGATTTAAAGATGCTGAAATCTATAAAATGACCCGCATCATGGAGTGGATGAAAGAGGAAAAAGAATCCGAATGGTTAGAAACTCACAGAAAAAACTTCTATCTCTTTTTCAACGAACATGACCGTCGTCGAGGGACTGATTTTTTAACAACCTTTCCCGAAATGGACATGTATTGGAGTTACTGTAAAAACTTAGCTCTTGGAAAAACAGCTCCGCCAAAACCTCTACCCCAAAAGAAAAAGGGCTTTTTCAGAAGTTTTTTTGAAAGGGCCTAATTGGATGAGTTTTCTAATTATCTTTTGTTGCATTGGTTTTAATCATCCATTGTCGAATAAAGCGCAAATCTAACTCTTTTAATCCGTATAAAATAAACTCGCAGTCCACCTTACCCTCACTGATCTTGTTATTATAATTGCATACTCCCTGCAAGGTTATCTCCTGCTTTGGATCATCTGGAAGCTGGAATCGAAATCTTCGAACATCTCCAATTCGAATCTCCCTATAATAGTGAAACGCCAGATGTATTTCCGATACAGAATGAATTTCAATAGGCAAAGCTGTATCTATCTCAAAATCACCTTCTCGACACTTTCTTCCAAAATCTTGTCCCTCTTTAATTTTCCATTCCGGGAAAGCTTGTCGGAGCTTTCTAATAAAATAAAATCGATCCAGAGGATAAAAAAAGTGATCATCAAATCCATCCAACGCTTGCATTTTCTCAAATGAATTCACAAAACCGCTACTACTTATAAATAACTTCTTGCGCTTATCGGCAGAAACTTCTTCATAAACTTTATGTAATTCTGAATCCTCACTAAGAACAGACTCAAACAGCATCCAACCATCTAAGTCTCCATTGGACTTTACTTTTTCATACTCTTCCATACTGGAAACATGAACCACCTTCACACTGTCATATCTCTCCGAGATATATTGAGTCGCATTGGAAACAAGTCCGTCATCCGTGCAAACCACCGCCAAAATCGATTGTGCTTTGGAGCTACTCGCTTTGTCGAAAGCCATTTCATAGCTATCTGAGGCTTGTAAAATATCTTTTCGGATTGCATTGAGATGATCTTGCGACACACCAAAGAAACTAAAAGAGCTTTCAAAAAGACCGTTTTCTTGAGGCCTATTGGTGTAGCATTGCGCAAAGACAAAGTGATTGGGCGGATCTCCAAAAACCTTACCTAAATATTTTGCCTTTCGACCCACGGCAATTTCTCTCTTAGATAAAGTCCTAAACCCCAACTCCGTCAGTCTTTTAATATGAACCGACTTGAGCATCTCAATTTCGACCGAACATTTATGAGTGTAAAGATCCGTACTAATTGGCGCATTCCCATCAAACGCCGCTTTTATAAAACCTTTTAATGTCATTGGATCAAAGGGAGTAACTATCAAATTACGAATATATGGACTTAGAAACTTCTTCATCTCCACATCTTCGGGAGTGGAATCTGTCAAAAGAAAGCCGGGGGGATTTTCCTCGTCCCCCAAAGGGGTATTAAGGAGCATCTTTTGCATTTTCTCAAAAATGCCTACATCTAAATGGGCAATCGACTCCACATCTAAAACGAATAGTCTAATTTTGAAGCTATCAGGTTTGTCGCCGGAAAAATATTTTTCCACCTCTTCCTCTTCAAAGGAATCATTTAAAAATTTTTTAATGATTTGCGCGGCCTCACCGGTGTCCTTAATTCTCAAACAAAGCAGATCCGAGCTATAGGCAACTATAGCCTGCTCCAATTCATGGAAAATTTGATCTGAAGGCTGTACAACAAAAACAATTTCCAAAACGGATTTATCCTTACATGAAATTAATGTCTATTTGAATTGTCTTCAAAAAAGTCAAAATCTACGCTTATGGCCGCACAAAAAACTATTACTTTTTTAAGAGTATCCCATTCCGAATAGCTAAGGTCCACACCGAAACTATCAGAATCAGTGAACACTTCCTTGAAAACTCCCGTCCACTTCTTCGAAATGGATCCGATTTCTTTTCCTCGTACATCAAATATCTTAAAAGTCCAAATCCGCCAAATTGGCGCATTAATTTGCGCGAAAACCATTTGGTTAAAGTCCATTAAATCATATTTTTTTCTTAGCAATCCGAATCGTCTATGAATACTTCCGATTCTCGTACCATGTGAATCCGAGATAAAAAGATCCGAAAACATCCAAAAAAATTTCCTCTCTAACCGAAGAATGGGAACATTTGATTTATTGTAGACAGTGATTTTAAAAGGCCTATGTGATCTAAAAACGGTTCGATTTAAGAAACCCCAGAATCCACCAGATTCTTCGATAACCGCCCCATGATATTGCCCTGAAGAAGTTAGGATTTCATACTTATTTTTTGTTTCAAAGTTTAGAATCAACTCGCCCATTTCAAGCTTTTGTTTAAGAAAAAGCTGCCCCTGTCCAGCAACAATGCTGGATATGGCTTCAATAGATTTCTCATCAGGTCTTCGTATTCTCATTGAATGTGGCGAATAATTTCTCATACTTCATTCTAGCTTTCCTCAAAAACCTGTCTAGTCCAATTTTATCTATAGGAATTGACCTGACACCCTCTCTCTACAAGACTCAAAGGTTAAGGGGGGTTCAATGATGTTCAGTCGACTTTTCATTGTAATCTTCATCTTCTATTCCAGAGTAGTGTTAGCAGGACCACTTGAATCTCAGATCAATCAGTTGATCAACCAATCCAACCTCCCCACCGATAACTTAGGACTCATCATTAGTAAGGTTTCTGACGGAAACTTTGAGCCCGTATTCTCTCTCAATTCAAATCAACTCTTTATCCCTGCATCCGTCACTAAGTTGGTAACAGCCACCGCCGTTTTGGATAACATGGATCTAACCACACGGTTTAATACTCAACTTTTCATTAACGGCAGCGTTGAGGGAGATCTTCTGCATGGTGATGTCATTTTAAAGGGAGGTGGAGATCCCAGTTTCATTTCAGAAAGCCTTTGGAATCTAACTAACAATTTCTATAGAAGTGGAATACGAGAAATCAACGGCAACATCATCGTTGATGAATCTGTTTTCGATGATGAGTATATTGATAGCGGCCGTGAGCCCGCAAACACTGACGCCGCCTATGCAGCCCCTTTGAATGGAGCTATGTTAAATTGGAACAGCTCTGGAATTTTTGTAAGACCTGGCGCTCATCCCGACCAACCCACTTTGGTATACACAGATCCCGATTCAGAATATTTCGAGATCGACAATCAATCGACAACGGTAAGAGGAGATCGCTCAAATATTTCAGTTCGAAGAACGAGCGGTGATTTTTTTGACAAGGTCGTTATCAGGGGTACCATAGGAGTCGATGCCTCCGAAGTGGTTAGATATAGATCCATCACAAAGCCCTATCTCTGGATAGGAACTCAGCTTAAAACATTTTTATCCCGAAGAGGTATCCGCGTTAATGGGGAAGTCATTAAAGGAATAAATCCAGAGTCTTCACTATCAATCGCACAGGTCTCAAGCGCCTCACTCTTTGAAATCGTCAAAGACCTATTGAAGTTTTCCAACAACTTAATCGCTGAAGCATTGACCAAGCAATTGGCTGTTTTCTCAGGTGAATCCCCGGCCACTATGCAAACAGGCCTTGATGTCATTCGCGATTTTCTCTTTGAAATAGGTGTATCTGATGCCGACTACTCTATATCCAATTCCGCTGGCTTGAGTCGGCGGAATAGATTCACCCCTGATTCTATACATTTCCTACTTAAACATATTAAAAGTCGTTCAGATATCTCCCCAGAGATCATTGCAGCACTTCCCATAGCAGGGGTAAATGGAACCCTTAAGAAAAGGATGCAAGACTCCCCAGCAAGAGGGTATGTCAGAGCTAAAACAGGTACCCTTACGGGAGTTGTAGGACTGGCCGGATTCGTAAAGACCGCGCATCAAGATGAGTTTATCTTTTGCTATTTCTTTAATGGAAATACACGGTATCGAGCTCGCGCCACCCACCTGTTTGATGATATTGGTGAAGCTCTCTATCTCAGCGAACATTATTAATTGAAAAATTAATTTTCACTCTTTAAAAACATAGATCCTGTAGGTGTCTCAGAACCACCCTTTGGCTCTAGTGTGATTTCAAATGAGTCTATGCTTTCAGGCTTTGATTCTGGCAGCTCTGCAATTGGATGAAAATGGCCTTGCCCCTCTTGAACGCCGAACAATATTACGTTTATCGAGCTATCCTCACCCTTTCTATTTAACCATAGTTGATACTGTTTGTCCGGGTTTGTCGGTGCTAAACCGATGACTTGAAGCACACCTTTTTTGGTGTCCGGATTCCAAAATACTTTCCCCATACTTATTGATTGATCAGCGGATCCTTTTAAATCTACAATTTCTAATCCGGGCTGCCCCAGAAACTCCAAAACCTTCTTTTCATATGAGTTCACGGCTTCAAGATATTTCAATTTTGTCGTCTGTGATTTCATTCTATTTTGAAGCGTATCTACTTGCTCCTGCAATGTATTTAATTGAAGTTCCTGCTCCGAAGCTTGGAAGAACTGAAATCCATTCAACGCTAATAACACCACCACCACGGCCACTAATATACCCGTCGCCGGCGAAAACTTTCGATCTAACTTGAATTTAACCGGCTCCGACTGATCAGACATCTTATCTTTTTTCGAAAACCTTGCTTTAACTCTAGTAAAGAACCGTTGCATCTTAAATTTCATACTCGCCTTTTCTTTGGCCTCTTCCTCAATTTTTTCCGCTTCGAACCCAGCAAATGTAGCTTCGCTAATTTGGGCCATTATTTTTTCGAAAACTTGAGCTGACGGCTCCTGCCAATCTATTGCTCCGGATAGTAAGTTCGCTGAACGATAAAACATTTGATATGTTTCTAAAAATTTTGCTTCTCCACTATCTAAGGCCTGATAAAAGGTTTCAATATCCTTTGTATCGGCCAAAGAACCCATAACATAGAGAGCGCAAAGCTCTTCAAACTGTTCAAGCTCCAACTGGACCCCCATTCATAAGGTCTGCAATTGTCTTGAGCGCTAAACGAGCAAGAGGCTTCACCGCTTCATTCTCAATCTTTAGCTCTTTCGCAATCTCCTTTTCAGATTTACCCATAAAATAACCATATTGAAGTACATCTCTTTGATCTTCTGGCAACCCAAGTAAAGCCTCACGAATGATTTCCCTTTTTTCTTTTAACAGTGAAGTTACAATGGGTAGAGCCTCATTTTGAGGTAATCGATCCAGGAGTTCGTCCTCGTCAATAGTGATAGAATCCCTATTTGCTGAAACGGCTCTCATACGCTCAATAGCTCGGTTTCTAGTAAGTGCTATTAGCCATGAAAATGGACTACCCTTTTCTCCATCAAACAAATGGGCTTTCTCCCAAATGACCACAAACACCTCTTGCAAAACCTCTTCAGCAAGGGGTTGAGTCTTAACAATAGTTAAAATGCTACTAAACAATACTCCCGAATAGCGATGATAGAGTTCTGTCATTGCAGCCGAGTCTCGATCGGCAATTCTCTGCAATAGGATCTGTTCTTGATGAATAGCAAACCTCCACGAAATCAATCCCTATTTTCTCAGGTCCCTAATCCTTCCGTCACCCCTAGCAAGCCCCTTTTCGGACCTTGGTACTCAAAGGCATTCACTGCATTCGTGTAGGACAAATAAATTAGATTTCATTTGTATTAGGATTCTTAAGCGAAATCAATCACTTGGACTTGGCTCTATTTTAGATGAAATTGAAATTCATCGTAGACATTGCTAATCGATCTTAGCTTTAAATTCAGTTGCCCTTGGCCTTTTGGTCTTTTGATGACGTAGTAGTCATTTTCGGGTGTCATCACTAGCGTTTTAACCTCTGACCCTAAATACAAACTGGCTTCGATTCCATAAAGAGATTCTTTTATATCTACGGTTTTATGGCCCACCACATAGACCTTCAAGGATGTATCACCAGGCACTAATTTCACTGAAAACAGCTGACCTTGCTGAGAAAACCCTGTAGCTGCTTCATTCATTGAAGGCTGGGAATGAGCCGATAATAGATATAAATTTGTTATTATAAAAATTAATACGAACTTCATTCCCATTCTCGTTTCTTAATTAAAGGGGCTAAACTCAATGGACCCATTGTCCTCAGAACCAGAAGTTCCATCCATCCCGTGGCAGGCAAAACAAGTAGAAGTCACTTGATTCATATGTTGAACCACTTCTAAATCTTCACTTCTTGATAGAATCTCAATTTTTTCTGCACGTTGAATAATTTCAGAAAAAAGCTGAATGCTATCTTCTCCATGAGTCATGTTTCTATCTTTTAAATCTTTGGCCACCCTGCCCAACTCATTCGCTACGGAAATGATAGTTGCAAAATTGAAGTTTTGTAACTGAGTCGCTGAATAGAAGTAATCCACAGCTGAAAGCATTGCGAACATATTTTTACAAACATACGGGCTTCTATCAGGTGCTGGAGTATTACAAGTCTCCACAATCATTGACCAATTTACTTTATAAATCTGATCCCATCGATGGCCACTAGAAGGTTGTGCTGAATTATGACATCTCTGACAGGTACTTTGAATGTTGTTGGCATAGGTTAATGCTTCAACCCGCTCATCCAATGCCGCCTCGGAAAGCTGCGCTGCCAGCGCTCGCACTTCATTTAAATCTTCAAGATGTCCGCTGTCAGATCTTTGAACTAAAAGATGAGAAACCATGGATTCAATGTCTTCTCCCAAGTTTTTAAGCATCTCAAAATCCACACGCATCAAATCTCTTTGTTCTCCCAAAAGATGAACGTTGGATCGAAGGTGGCGCATCGTCTTACAAACAAGTGTATCCCGAAAAGGATCCGCACAATCAAACGGCATGGTTGGCATTTGATCATTTACGGCACCCATTAAAAAAAGACCCGACAACACAAATAGAGTTGCTGTGATTAGTTTCTTCATTCTTACCCCCAAAAGTATGCCCTGTTGTAACTCTTTTCATTTAGTTCGCAAGGCTAAATTGACAAAATATTGAGAACTACTTTATTGGGTCACAAAGTCAGTGGTTGATTTTAAGTTTGAGACTTTCTGACCGGAATTACTCCATATTAACAATGAAATAGCCCTCGTACTCATCCCGTAACACTTTTCGTGCCATGACTTCTGGCATTGATAAAAACGCCGTGGAAAGCAGATCACAAGTGGAAGCCTTGGGCCCTACCACTGACACAGTAGGTCTACTCGCGGGCTGCAATTTTATAGGGTCAATAACGTGATGCCATTTTCGATCCGCCGAGAAATAGTTGTGTTCACCACTGGAGGTTGAAAGGGACTGATTCATTAGGGTTAAGTTCTTTGTTCTACTTGTATCTAAATTGCGCACTACCACCTGCCAACCCTGCCCACGTATGGCGTTGCCATGAGCTCGAATGTTCCCTGAAAAGTTAATAAACCAATTTCTTTTTCCCCATAATTGAAGCCGATCCGCAACTTTGTCGACGGCATACCCTTTGGCCACTCCGTCTAAAGTCACCTTCATCTTTTTGTTTCGGAGATGTATCTCATTGCCTTCGACTGGAGATTTTCGGGGCATTGCCATGGCCTCAAGCAATCTTTCTCTTTCTCTTAGGCCATAACCGTCAAAACCTGATCCTCTTGTTTTCATTATCTCTAATGCAGGAAGAACCCCAATATTAAAATATCCTCGAGTCTTTGAATAAGCTCGATGGGAAATATTTATTAACTCTTTAAAATCGTGGCTCGATACTTTTAGAAGCTTGTCTCTATTCAGACGACGAATCCCGGAGTTCTTTTGATAGAGACTCAATTCGGCTTCTAGGTTATTTAGAAGAGCTTGTATTTCCGTCCAATGGGTTGGACTCAATTTTTCGTCGCAAGACTGAACCCACTTGATGTGAATAAACGTACCCATCGACGGCAGAGTCTTTTCAACATAGCAATTCTGTGCCCCCTGAGCTGAACCAGCCCCAATAAGAAAGCACAAGGCTATTAAAAACTTCATTGCTACTGGTTACCCTCTAGAACAATCCACTCAGTGACTAAATCCAAGGCGCGATCACCCTCCCGCCAGATGGCTCGATGCCGGCTCCCTACTGATTTTGTGTAAAAGGAACTCCTATCCGGAAAACCCGGTACTATTCTACTTTTAGCATCATTGTAGCTTTGTATTTTTCGAGGATGGCACATCATACAGTCCGCTTCCACCAATGGCTTTATGTTGGACTGATAAAACTCTTCTGGAGTTAAGGAAGGCTCTTCGACTGGCGGATCATCTATAGAAGGATCTTCATCCCCCGGGAAATCGCCAATAGGCTCTGGATTGATATCTTCACCCCCAGGGTTTTGATTTTTTCTCGAGTCCGGCTTCTCATCCTCGATAACTTCCTTTTTAGTCACATCGCCTCGATCGAAAGGCCCATGCACTGAACAACCAGCTAGTAAAAAACCTATTATGATCAAGAATGAAGGCTTCATAACTTTTCCTTTACAAACTCACTAAAAAAGTAAGAAGCCTTTCTTACTCCTTCGGAAATGTATTCCGAAGTATAAGTAGCCCCACTGACCCCATGAATTTCTTGTCCTGGATAGACTTTATTCTTAGAATGGGACTTTCCTATGAATTGGTCTAAAAAGCCCCGTTCCTTGGCTTTTTGTCCTCTATCTTCGTTAAACTCTAATAGCTCTATTGCGCTGACCAGACCCTCACGGGAAAAACATACACCAATTTGCATAGGTCCCTCTTTACCTCTTTGAGGAATAACGGTACAGGCGCTTTCAATTTTATCTTCATCGGACTTTCCAAAATAGAAGGCCACTGAACTGTCCTCCGCATTCTCTGCCAACGCCTGCATTCTTTCTTTTTGCTTGCCGTCCACCTTAAATTTTTCTTGAGTCAACTTTTTGTAACTGGATAAGTTATTTTTAAGAAAAGACTTTTTTGACATCAATTGCTCTGCCAACACAGGCAATGATAGAAAAATTAATAACACCCCAATATATCTAAACACGAGTCATCTCCTTATTTTTTATGAGGTCACGAAATACCACCCACCAAAGCGCGGAAAAGCTAATAAACATCAGCATGCCTGCAAAGGCCGTCAAATAAGCGAATTTTGGTCCAAGAAACCGAGTGGCTAAAAAACTTAAATTATCAACAACAACGGTAAAAAAGGGTAAGCCTACAAGCCAACATTTCGCTGTAGAACTCACAGAACTAAATAAAGCCAAAAGGCATAGGCCAAAAAAGAAACTCGTCATTCCAAATAAATGAAAATGCCCCTCTGCCACCAATGATTTTAAACTGGGTCGAACGACGATAGGTGCTTCTTCTGCATCCATCTCCTCAAATGAAAAGGATTCCTCTCCTTCATTTTGCACCTCTGAGACCTCAATCACTTTATCCGATCCATAATAGTGAATCATTATATCCTTAGGTGTTAAGCCTACCACCAACGCGATGTTAAGCAGGGCATAAGCATAAGCTAAACTCAATGCAAACAGATACCCCAAACCCATTACCTTAAAAGGCTTCGGTAGGTTTTGTAATTGAATCTCAGAAATACTCATTTTCTTCCCGCCTAAAAGTCAGCACTGGCCATAAACCGCAAAATATCATTATCTTCTTCATCTTCGGCTTCCAAGTTCCATTGATGCTCTAGCATAAAGCGCAAAGAGCGCACTCGCTGTATATAAGCTAAAGACCAAGTCTTCTTATCGTTTTGATCCACGAGCCGACTATCATTGTCGTAAGTCCCATAACGTAACCTCAGGCTTTTCTTATTGAGCCCATTGAGTTTCGCCTGGAAATAGTCACCTTGCTTTTGAAAGTTACTCGTATCCGTATCCAGTATATCCACTAACGAGACCCCAGCTTTAAGATCAACCGTCGTCACCCAATTGCTCTGCAAATTGAGAGAATAACTGGCATCCAGTCCGTAGGAGTGCAAGTCCGAGTTGGGGCGCCATTCAGTGTAATAATAGGATGCTCTCATTTTCGATCGATGATTCATTAAATAAGTGAACCTGAGACCTCCGCCCTGCTGAGAATCGTCAGAGGGCAAATTGAGTTCCGGTTCATTGGAGCCGTTCAAAGAGGTAACCCCACTCACCATATAGATATCACCTTCGTAACTGGATCCTTTATACTTAAAGTTGAAACCTTTTTCCGCCCAAACGTTAGGGTACATAATTCCAGACCCATTAAAATTGACATTACCTCCATAAATATGGTGGTACTGATCCGTCTCACCATAGGGCACAATGATCTTACCGAACTCCAATCCCCAATTGGAATGAAACTGGTGAGAGACAAAATAAAAAGTCTCGCTCACAATCTCTCCCATAAAACGAGTCTTAGGGTCCGTCTGTGCAGAAAGGAAAACAAGAAAGTGTTGTTGTTTGAACTCACTATTCGTGGTCACTTCTTTTCGATCATAGGGAGAGAACTCCGTAGACACAGAAACCTTACCAAAAAACTTCAAGTGGCTAGACGGTCTTTCTTTAACGACGGGCCTTGCCGGCTCGCTATCCAAGTCATCAAAACTAAACTCCGCCTCATCGGCCATGGAAAGCGAACCCAATGCTATCGCAAATAGAAAGGGAAATACCAAAAGCAAAAGTGGCTTCACTGAGTGACCCCATCTTCTTCTGTCCATTTTGACTTATGAAGCAATGCCTCAACGAGAGTCGGCAGAATATAACCGTAACGAGTGTTTTGCTTAGCTTTAGTTTTAATTTCTTCGGATAATGGTTCATCAAAACTTAAAGTGGTGGGTTCAAAACCAAAGTCGTTAAAAGTCCTAGGCCGAGAATTCAGTTCCGGAGACCAAAGAAAGTCCGGATGAGCTAAATTATACCACTCACCGCCAACAATATTCCCTTCAGCATCTAACTCTAAATCATAAGTGTATCTTACCCAGACCACATTATCTTGAGATCGATCCACCTCAGATTGATAGGCACTGATTTCAGAAATGTACGCCAAGTCCATAATTACACCAACAACACTTGCCATAGCTTCTGCTCGATGATTTGCAAAAATATCATCCGTTAAATCTACACGATCCACTTTAGCTTCCGCTAAGGTCTCCACTGGACGCATAAGATTAGGGTTAAAGTAACGATAAGAATAGGCGTAAACCGGTTGATTCCAAACCTGATAGTCATAAGTGGCATCCATGATAAAGCTTTTTCTCGCTTTACCAATCTGATTCACTACAATGGTGTGCCAGTTACCCGGATTGGTATCCAAACACTGAGGCTCAATCAAGCGTCCTTCTTCGTCTAATTCCGGCTCTTTCTCGTTACATCGTCCACCTAGGAAACGAGTTCTGTATTGCCCTTCGGCCCACATAAATGAAGCAAGACCACGCAGTTCTGCTGGATAGAATTTTAATGTCTGACCCTCAGCCGTTTTAAACTCCACAGATTTTACGGGTCGCGGGGACAAATAAGCCGCCGGTGCCCAACCATGACAGATTCCCATCCAAGTCTCTACTTCACCGCGGGCATCAAAGTAGTACTGACCCTGTTTCCACATTTTCTCCGTTAGTGTCCCCTCAGATCCCACTAAAAGATCATACTTCTCAGAAGTACTCAAAAGCGCCGAAGCATTATCATTCTGTAATACTTCGCTCACTGGTGATGAGTGAGTATATTCTTTCTTTGCCAACCAGCCCTCTGCATTCATAAAACTTGGATCAAAGGGACGAGAAGCTAGAATACCATTGGCTATTGGCCAGTAGTCTCCAGACCATGGAGAGTCATTCAGCTCAGCACTCAACAATTCTTGCTGATCCATAGCTTCCAAAGAGTGAAGAACTTGGTCAGAAGGAAGGTCAATAATTGCTTCAATAGTACTTGCCGGCAATCCTTCGGAAAGCATGCCCACATCTCCAGAACTCCATATGATCTTCTGCCGATAAAAATCTCGATTTATTGGTGCCACGTTTCTCGTCCCGCCACTGTGAGAAAGTGATCTCTGCATGTATTCGATGGGATTATCTTTAAATGCTTTTAAGTCCGCCTCTATGTCTGACAATCCCCAAGCCGGTCCCGCTAAAAAAATAATTAAAAATACTAATCCGTAACCCCTCATGGTTTCCCCTTTTCAATAATTGGATGGCATGGCCTGCAAGTTAGGTGCTCAGTGAGAACTAAACAAGTTCACTTAAAAGCCGCCGCAGTACAGCGAATGAGACTATATGTCCGTTTCATTGAGTCATTTAATCCGACTGTGATGCTTTGCAGCTCCAAAAGGGGATTGGCACCTTTTTGCCTGGGGTGCTATGCCTAAGCATGCCGTCTAAAAGTTTTTTTCACGACCCCATTTATGGACATGTTTTTCTCAATGGCTTAGAGCGCGCGCTCGTTGACACCATAGAGTTTCAAAGGCTTCGATTTATTCGGCAAAACTCACTTTTACATTACGTATTTCCAGGAGCGTTTCATTCTCGCTTTTCACATTCAGTCGGTGTTTGTCACAATGCGAGTAAGATCCTAAGACAACTTTTTCCACAAAATGAGAATCATGAGTCCAACTACTGTTTACAAGTGGTTCGTGTTGCCAGTCTTCTACATGATGTTGGGCACGGAGCTTTTTCCCATCTCCTGCCTCATGTGGTGATTGGAGATCAAGGATTTTTACCTTCTTTAAAAAGTGTTTTGGAGCATCCTGAGAAATGGAATTTGGAATCTCACGATGACGACCCCTTAACCGCCGGCATAAAAGAATATTTTGATGGTGAAGAAGATCATCCTATTGAGCATGAAGCCCTATCCGTTTTAATTATCAAGAGAATGTTCCACGAAGTGGAAAGTGAGCTCAACGAGGAGTTAATGCAGATCCCTCTTGCCACATGGATTCAAGATGTTTCAGCCATGATTCTTTACTCCATCCCCACTTCTTCGCAATTTGATACTGCGGGAATAGAACTCATAAATCAAAATTTAGAGCATATCCCAAAAATTGAATCCTCCCAGTTAGTGGAAGGAAACATTCCCGCCAATTTGAAGAGTATCTTAAGTTCACTCGTTAGCGGGACAATTGATGCGGATAGAATGGACTATATGCTCAGAGACTCTAGAGAGTGTGGAGTGAATTATGGTTTGTATGATTATGATGGCCTTATTTCGGCTTTAAAAATTGTTGTGGATGATAATGAATTGGCGTTGGGCTTTAACTCCAAAAGAGTAAATACTTTGGACGACTTTTTATGGAGTCGATACCAAATGTTCAAACAAATCTATTGTCATAAAACCCATAGCGCATACAACTTACTTCTTGAAAGAGCCATGTCCGAATTGGCCGAAAATGGCGAATTACGGTCCCCCGAATCTTTAGATCATTATCTGATGCTTACCGATGATTATGTTATGAGCCGTGTGTTTGAGAAAGCCCAAGATGGATCCACTCAAACTCCATGGGCACAAGCCTTTGCCCGTAGGCGATTACCAAAATTTATTGGTGCTTTTGAGGCGAGTATGACAGACACCATTTGGTCCCTGGAACCCGAAGAGATTTTCAACAAAACTCAGCCGTCCCAACAAACAAAGACACTTAATTTTGATAATGTGGTTTATACTTCTTCAAAAGCAGAAGTGGTTCGCACTCAAGCCGATAGTCGAACCTTACCTATAGCCATTCGCTTCGATAAGTTTTCCCAAACCTACTTTAAAGATTCCTATTTAAATCAATCGGTGTTTTTTCAATCTCAACTCGAAGAAAATTTGCGACTTAAGGAACTAACAGAACGCCTGAATCGTAAACTCATGTTCTTTTTCCGGAATACCCTTTGATAGAACTGAACCAAATCAATAAACATTTAAATTCTGAAGTGCTTTTACTGCAGACTTTCCCGCTACAAGGGCGCACCCATGAAGAACGCCGTCTTTTTCTCAGAGAACAAATCATCACTTGCTTCAAGGACTCCCCCCAATGGGCTGTACCTGAGAATGAGCTTTCTACCTTAAAGGATCTCACTCAGCCGCCCACTTTATCGTCTTATAATTTGAGCCTCTCCCATTCTGGTGATTATGGTGGATTTATTGTGACTGAGAAATCCGTACAATGCGGATTTGATATGGAGTCCAAAGCGCGAATCCACAAAGACCTGATCGCGCGGATTAGTAGCCCCGAAGAAATGGAGGAGTTTGGGGAAGAATATAGGTTTATATGGGCGTTTAAAGAGTCTTGTTTTAAAGCCCTAAATAAAAACATACATTTAAAACTTGTTGTTGAATTACAGTTTTCAAAATTTCAACTCTTTCCCGACGAAATTTGCATAAGCCCTGACATTCGCGTAAATGGTGAGTGTATTCAAGGGGTTACGTCTATTGGCTTTGAGGACGACCGTTTCATTTATGGAATATCCTGCAGAAATATCTCAACTTTGGCCTAGTTCCGCCGAAGAGTTAATTACTAGATGGAGATATACTATGAGCACATTAGAGCGGCGGGGACACAATAGAAAACATATAAGTGGCGTTGAGTTTAAGGAAATGACCTCCTTAGATACCTACAAAGTCATTGCGAAAAATGGCTTCATAGTGGATGCCTCAATCACTGGATTTTTAGTCCACATCCCCAGATCTTCACTTTCTAAAAGTTTAAAATCTGATTTGAATGTAGACCAACTTGTAGGTCAAAGTGTGGCCCTCTATTTACCTCAAATGAATTTGGATTTAGATGGGCACGTGATTCGAGGACAGCATATTGGCCGAGGAGATTTTGAATTGGCCGTCGAGTTTTCAAGAGACGTCCCCGAGTATTGGCGGGAATGCCTAGTGGATCTTCTTCCCAATCAAGATGAATTGGACGCTTTTGAGAAGAATTTTAGCTGATTTAATCTTTAACCCGAGTTGAAAAACTCTTTGTACTTGTACCTCATAACTTTCACTGGTTATGAGGTTTTTTTATGATCTTTCTCGGTGTCTTTTGGACACCGCTGGTGTCATCACATCTGATATTTGCTGCCTTAATTGGAACAAACTGTTCCCCACAGTTGTCTTAAAAGCTGCGGGCCTAAACCCTTCCAGACTCACAAAACAATAATAATCGAGCAATTCTATGGGCTTAGAGAATTATAAATTCTACTTATAATTTCTAAAATTTTTAATGAAAACAGATATTTAACTCGCCACATTGCGTGGCACAGTTCTTGGTGTTAGAAGACCCAATGGTGACAGTTTGCCCCCTTTTTGGGCAACGCCAGATTTGAAAGGATAAGTCTTGAAAAGAACAATAGGGTTAATCATTTTGTTGCTTTCGCCTGTAGCTGTCACCGCAGCAACATCTGCCGAAAATGCTAATGGTACATCCACCGCTACATTAGATAGCCAACAGCAAGTGGAATCGAAATTCAAGATTTCCACAACCTTCTCCTACAGCTCCAATTTGTACGCCGATGGAGAGTTCGAAAAAGCCACAGATTTTGGAATGGATGCCATTCCCTCCTACAAACTGACGGACAAATTGACGGCTTCGGCGCGTATCATCTTAAACCAAGACCTGGCCGGTGTGGGTGATACCACTTTAAATAACATTCGCCTTCGTCTTTCACAAAAATCTTATCCCATTGGCGGCAACTTAAAAATGTCTCCGCGAATCAGTGCCTACTTACCAACAAACGAACGCAATCGCATTGATAAAAAATATTTCGGCGGAGCTGCAATAGGGCTTCTGTTTACAACCGACCAGCCTTTCTTGGGACTTGATTGGTTATACGGCCCTACTCTTAAAAAGGATTTCCACGAATTCGAAACGGATAACTTAAATAGAGAAAATGTAGAGTACGCTCTCTCCCATGGTTTTGAAGTGAGCCGTGCCTTGGGTGACAAGTGGACCCTAGGCTTAGGCGGCACTTATCAAACCGGCCAAACCTATCGGGGCACATTAAAGAATCAATTCGCATTAGAGGAGTATGTCTCCTGCCAAGTGAACAAGACCTTTTCCGTAACGGTAGGACATACCAATGAAGGCAATGCCTTTCGATACGATGGCGTCAGTAACAACATCGAAGTTTACGATGAAGCCACATCAACTGTTTATATGAGTTTAAGCATTAAGAATTAAGTTTTAAGGGGACCATAGGAGTTAATCATGAAGACACTAATAAAAATCACACTGGCCATGGGCTTAGGGATTGTTGGTACGGCTTGTACTAAAAAGAAACCCTACGATACGCTTCCCGCCAATAGCAAAGTCGATGTTCAGGAAGTGGCTACTTTTAAGCCGCAACTGAGTAAAGACTCTTCTCTTGGCATTCAAGCAGAAGACTACATTATGATGGTTTCCAATATTGGTGCCGATCGCATCTCTCCAGCCATCACTTATTATAAAGGCTACTCTGGTAAGGTCCGATTCGATTTAACGGAGGAAGGCGAGTTAAGAGTTGTGTCCATTGCACAAAACTTCACGACAAACCCTCTCAACGACAAAGTGTTGCTGCAGATTCCGGTCACCCATGTGGATTACCGTTGTGCCCAAGATGACTTCGGCAAATGTACAAACACTGAGGAAGAAGACTCTGACAAAGACTGGTACGATAAAAAATATATTAAAGTCGATCTCAACGGCCTTAATAGCACCAGCCCCATGATTGATGTGGAGTTCGATAGCTATTTACGTTCCGGCTGTACTGTTCAGTCTGGCGCGGCAGTTAAAGATTTTATCATTGAGAATAATGGCGATGCCATGAACATTGTGGTGGAAAGAACTTTTACTGTTTTACCAAGCTGCCTTGGCGATAATATCCGCAGCTGGAATGACCTTACCAACCCTCGTAATTTAGTATTTACAACAAAACAAAACTTCTCTTTTGCGAAGCTGAAGGACCTAGTTTCCCCTGACTACCGTCCTATGCAGGCCGCTTTAGCTTCAGCAGGTGGTAACTCCAACGAATTTGGTTTCTTCCTCACAGAAAAACCAGTTTATGATTCCAGTAATAATATCGAGCAAAGAGACATCGAACTTGTAAACCGATGGAATCCTAATAAGAAAAGTATTGTTTACTACTTAGGTCAAAACTTTAATGAGCCTCGAAACAAAGGCCTTAAAGATGCCACGTATCACGCGGCCAACTTGATCAACCACAGTTTGGAAAAAGCCGGAGCAAAGATTCGTCTAGAGCTTCGTGATCCTGATCCAAATATTATCGATGGTGACGTTCGATACAGCCAGGTGCTCTTGGCAGAAGACCCTATCACTCGCGGTCTACTTGGATACGGACCCGTTGTTGCGAACCCTGATACCGGTGAAATACTTACTGGTCGCGTGGCTATGTACTCCGGAATTATAAAAAAGACCATTCGAAATGCATACAACGACGTCATTCAATTGGCGAAGCAAGAAGAAGCGCAACTCACTCCCCAGCAGCAACAACAGTTAATGAGCCAAACCCAAACGGCACGCTCTGATGAGAACATGTCTTTAGCTATGGCAATGGGGTTCAGAGATAACGCTTTAGCTTTTAAAGATCGTATCGATTACGTGCAACCTATTGATCTAGATCAAATCGTAGCTATGCAAGATCAGGACGCCATGATGTTTATTGCCCGCAATGTGGATGGCTTTGGACGCATCAATCCAGATCTTGGAACGGATCAAATCTCTTTGAGCAATTCTTTGTTCCTTGAGCATTTTGAAACTGATAGCCATAAAATCATGCACCGAATTGAAGAAATGAAAGAAGCTTATATAAAACAAAGCTTTTATCCTGTTGAAATGTTCAATGCCCACTCGGCCATTGATGATAAAATTCAATTGATCAAAGAAAAGTATGGCTTAAAGCCTTGGCTTCCAAACACTCCTGAATATGCCGGCGTGTCTCAGAAGTTAAGCGAAGCTGAGAAGCAAGAAATCATAGATCTACTTGTTCCTGCGCTTTATGTTCCAACATTGGTTCACGAATGGGGACATAACCTGGGGCTTCGCCATAACTTTGCCGGATCAACGGACAAGGACAACTGGTATGCACATAAACATGACCACAGTGCCACAGATTTAGAGACTAGCGAGGCTATTGAAGTTAAAGAAGATATCCAGTTTTTCGAAAAACTTGGTATCAAACGTAAGATCGAATACAGCTCCATCATGGACTATGCTTATGGAACTATGAACGAACTTAACATCATGGGTAAGTATGATGTGGCAGCACTAAGATTCGCCTATGGTTTTGCTGTAGACCCTCTTACTGGCGCTATGGAAGACTCGGCTCTTGAGTTTGTAAAGCGCAATGCGGACGGGCAGATTGTTGAAAAAATGGTGGCTTCTAATACACCTGAAGGCAAGCAAGCAGCGTTAGCTGCAGGTTTTGAACTTCGCGACTATGCCTTCTGTACAGATGAAGGTGTTTCGCTCAACGCGACTTGTAACCGCTTCGATGAAGGAACCAACTATTCTGAAGTGTCTCAACACTATATCGACAGCTACGAAGAAAACTATCATCGTCGTAACCTAAGAAATGGTCGCCGCAACTTTGATATTGGTGGCGGAGACATTCAATACTTGTTGCGTACCCGTGAATTGTTCAGAAACTTGAGACTTCCTTTCGAATTCTATGAGTTGATTAAGAATAAGTACAATATCCCTGAGAACGATCCACAGTGGCTTACTGACGAGTTCTTAAGTGATGTAAGACAGGCTGCGGCCAAAGGCGGACGTTTCTTCTTGAGTGTTATTACCACTCCAGATGCTATGTGCCGAATTTCACCTGCCTCCAATCCAACTCAAACCTTCCCAATGGCACCGTTTGTTCCATTAGCACAATTTGGTGACTCTTACGCCCATTGTGGAGAGGTTCAATTGAATCCATTGTCTGGGTTGATCATCTCTGGTCAAGCCGGTAAATCTCTCAACTCCAGAAAGTCTCGTAACAATCCAAGCTCGTATATCGATGAAGTTGATGTTCGTGGAATCTGGATAGATAAGTTACTTGCCGCTCAGGCTCTTTTCACTCGCGATACGGGCATGGCCAATGACGAGTACGATGAAAACTATCTGCATTTACCAGAGTTAAGAGACGATATCACAAATACATTGGATAAAGTCTTGAACGACCAGCATACGGCATATGTAAACGTAAGTCTTGAGCCTGTTTTTAACTCCAACCCTGATAAGGCCTTGGGCGGAATGATCACTCAGCCTATGTCATATAGCTTAGTGAATGACAATGCGGGCACAATTAAAGAGCCTTTGGTTAGAGGTATCGGACTTTACTTTGGACTTCCTAAATCAAGCACTTCTTTGCAAAAGAAGATCGCAGACATTATGAAGGAAAATGCAGAAGCTGAGTCGGATGTAGAAGTCAGCAACCTAATGGCCAACTACACCGGGCTTGAAACGGTTTCCAACTTCGACCGCTCATTTAACTTCTCGCGTTTCATCTCTGATGGCGGAAAGGTTTTCAAGGATCCTCATTCTAACAATACCTATATAGCGACAAAAGAGAATGTATCTGCTCAAAGAGCCATTACGTTTATCGAAGAAATTGATCCTGAAGACAGATCTAACACTCTCGGAGTGATCAACAAGTTTATCGATAAGCTTTCTGGCGATGTAGATCCTGATGACGAAGAAGCCGTTGAAGCGGATAAAGCTGTTCGCCGCCAACGTGTCCGAATGATTGCTATTCAACGATTGCAAGCAGAAGCTGCTGGTGAAGAGATCGATATGAGCGAAGTACCTAGTATTGAGCGAAAACTGTACAACGAACGAAATGTTAAATTGGAAGTGATGTTCGCCTATGCGACGGGCTCTCTGAAAGACACTGAGTTCTACCTAAGCACCTTACGCAACTTAGCGAGCGTAGAAGACTAAGCTCTTATTACTGTATAATGAATATTTTTGACCGCCACAGATCTTTCTGTGGCGGTTTTTTTATGGGGACTTGAACTCCCAGCCTTCCGCTGATACATCCCTGGTATGCAATTACACGAATGGGCCCAACAGCCCGAAGCTTTTAGAGATGAAGAGTGGGAGCAGAATTTCCTCAATGCGCTGGTTCAGGGGCAAGTGGAGATTGTCTCCGATGAACCCATGTCCGGCCCGGACGGATGGCCCTATATGCTAGTAAAGACGTCTGCCGAAGCTGAAGAGCCCTCTAGGAACCTATTACATTGGCTTTCAGAGAATGGTGTGGGCCTGGTCATCAACTCTCACAAAGAAATGCCCGATTACGTCTTTACCTACGGGATGATTTGGAACTTTCGCCATAATGGCCATTTTTTGAGCTCAAAAGACGCCCTCCCAGATAAAACTGGGGAAATTGTCTTTAAACAGGGCCAACAAGTCCATGCTGGTGATGCTAATGAAGCTTACTTACCTAAATACGCCAGAGATATTTTAAAGCAATTCTTCAAACAACAGAACGTGGATTCGCCTAAAATCTTAGTCATGAGCTCCGATGGTAAAAACTACGATCTGGTCATCTCCCTCGACGCCATAGGTAACCCACCCAAAGAAGAACATCAGGGAATTTTAGAAGCCATTTCTTGGTTCCTACCCCTAGGATACTCCTTAATTTTAGCCTCTGAAGAAGGCCTCCCTCCGTTCTTCGACTTGTAAATTTCGCCTATAGGACCTTACAATAGTGCTCTGTATGCGTATTCAGGACTGGATTGCCTTTTTAGCTGTGATTGTCGGCAGTGTGTTTTTCTACAAGAGCCTTACCGTTTTTTGGGCTGACTCCGAACTATGGGCTGTCACTCTGTCTAAAGAACATTTTTTCCTTTTCGATTCTGCATTTCATATCCCAGACAATGCCATTGGGATGTACTTTAAACCGTTACATCACCTGATGATCAAGTTCATATATTTTGCGTTTCCTAGTCACTGGGATATCATGGCCATCAATCGAATTTTTGGAGCTATTATCGGCCTGGGATCCGCCTACGTATACTCCAGAATCTTTCACGATATACTTTCCAATAAAAAAGGTTGGGCCATCGCCTTTGTTGCGATTGTTACTACCACACTTTACTTTGAACGCGGATTTCGTATTCGAGCCGATCTATTGGCCTCTTTATTTCATGGCTTAGTTCTGTATGAGTTTTTTAGAATTCAAAGGATAGAGGCTAGCAAACGTCAGATAAAAATTTCGATGGTTCTTATCATTCTGTACGAAACCGCAATGGTGGCCAGCACTGTAAAGTACTTACCAATTTGGTTCCTGCTCAACATTCTTTACTTTTTTCTTCTTGTTGGAACACCAAAAGAAAAATATTGGGCCCGCTTTTATAAATATAAATTCATCGCTCAACTTGTAGCCATATTTATTTTAGTCATGGCCATCACTCTCTTTAAAGCTAGCTTTTTAACAGATTACCTGAAGACACTTTCCAATTACGCCAGCCAGGCTAACTCCCCGCTATTTAATAGCTATACTTCTAAGTTTGTCCATATTTACAGATGGATCATAGGCAATCCGGCATTGTGGGTTGGATACTTTTCACTGGTACTCTTTAGCATAACTCGCCTGTTCTTTTCTTTTGAGAAGGTTTTTACAAATGAGAAAAATAAAAACTTTCTCACATTTTATAGTGTCCTTCTTTTTGGCTATGTCTTAATGACCCCCGAGAAGTATGCCTATTATATTGCGAGCGTCTCCCCCCTATTCTCTATCCTCGCAGTCAGCTATTTTCTACACGCTCTTGCAAAACTCAAGGAGGAGAGTGGAGCTCCCATCAATATCTATGGACTCGCAGGTGGACTATTGTTGGTAAAGACTCTACTCGTCATCATTATTTATTCGGATCAATGGACGAACTTTGATCAAAGACGATTTCAGTTCGCATTAAAGAGTTATATAGAAAAAAATAACATCTCATCTTACTATGATCCCATTGGAATTCTGCCTAGAGACATGAAGCTCTTTGCGTTCCTTGGGCCCAATCAATACAGCCAAAACAAAGTGGCTTTTGAGAAAGTCATGCGACTCGAACCCGAATTGATTGTATGTACCAGAAAATGTAATTTGCTCCCTTTTGGTTGGCACCGCACTCTGGTGGAAAAATATGAGTACAACTCCCCAAGTGTCTTTAATCTCAAGGGTTTAGAGCTGAATAAATTCCAAAATCCAACCAACCAATCTTTGAATAATTTATTCCGTTACGATCACCATAAATAGTCGTCTTTTTACTCGATCTAGACTCATTTTATGCTTATATATAATGCAAAGAAAAATCTCTTAAGGGGGAGCTAAGATTTACTTTCACGATCTCAGCCATTTGCTAGTTAAGCATACAGAATTCGAACACTGTACTCCACTAAAGCATGTGTTTGGAGACGGATACCTCTATAGCCATTCCCATGTATTTAAATCCATCAGGGACCAGGCATTAAAATCGAGTGTGACTTTCGGCGCAGAACCAGAACTCCAATCCCAGTACGATGCATTTCCGCTTTTATGCTTGAATGAGATTATTAAGCATAGATGTGTTCCCGCTAAAGATAACGTCAGTCCCCTGCGGAGGTTTGAACGAGATTACCATTTAGATTTAAAGTTCTATCCTAAACCCGTTAATCCTATCACCCATGAGACCGTTCATATTCTAGTAAATGATTTTTTTGGCGGACAACCTCTCCATTTTACAGAGGGTCCGGTTGATAAGTATTATGTGGGACAATTGATTGCTGGCGAATCTGCAGCAAATACCTTTGAACATTGGATTGCTCATAATTGTCATGATGAAATCCTGGGTAGCCTTTGCCGATTCAACCTCTATAGAACCCCGAGCACGGAACACACCACCCAGTATTCTTACTTAAAAAATAAAATCGGTGAAAAGTCTGTTTTTAAATTGCTGTTCTATTCATTTGTAGTAGCTAATTTTTACCATAAAGAAACCAAACCTTCCGCCTCTTTAGTGGATGCTCTCATTTCGTTTTGCCAATTGAACAAAAAGAATCCTTTAGAGCTTGAACTGTCCAAATCCGTTATTGCCGATGGCTATCAACTCAGCCGCAGCTTTGCCACTCAAACCACTCAAGGATTTTTCAAGTTCATTGGGGGACCTAGCACCCTGGAGGAAGCTTACTTCTTTAGTATTGAAGATTTGATTTTTCAGGATCAATTTTTTGAACCTCTTATCGACCACCTTTTCTCTGTGGTCATAGCCCCTTCAAAAAAAGAATCTAAAACGATCCTCCCTACAAGTTTGCAGGAGCTACCCATCGATGCTTTCTAAGAATACAGAACAAATGGATTCAACTGCTGGCCTACAAGACGAGGCCACGTTTCAAAGGGTTAAACAGTTAAACTCAGATTTTAGCTGTCAAAAAATTAATGATCGCTTTGGATCTCAACTACACGCTAGAATTACTCCCTCCGGAAAGCTAAAGGGCTCTACCATTGAAGAGTGTGCCATGACGGCCAAAAAACTCTATCACCTGTCTAAAGATCCAATAGTCCTATGCTTATCCTCTGGTGCTGATAGCCAGGCTCTATTGCAATCCTTTCTATTAGCAAAAGTTCCCTTCCGAGCGGCAATCATGCAGTTCAAAAATGGATTCAACGAACACGATATCCGGTTAGCCAAACAGCAATGCCTTGAACTTAACATTCCCCATTCCATTGTAGACATTGATATTATCCGTTTTTTCGAATCCGGAACTTTTATAGAGTACGGAAAAAAGTATCAATGCCAATCGCCTCAGCTAGCTTCCCATTTGTGGCTGTTTGACCAAGTCGATGGAACTCCGGTCGCCTCTGGAAATTTCTATTTACCTACAATGAAAGATAATCATCTATTTTGGTTTGGTATGCCTGGAGACCTACATGGTTGCTTGTTTAGGTATTTTTTGGAGAATGATCGACCTGGTGAACCTTGGTTTTTCCAAAATCGATCTGAGGTTTTAAGATCTTTTTTAAGCCTACCCGTTCTGAAAAGTTTTTCTCAAAGAGCGGAAAGCTCATTTATCGATGAATATTCTATTCGGTGCTTAGCCTATCAAAATGCCGGCTTTGATATAATCCCACAAGAGGCGAAACAAACCGGATTTGAAGTTTTACGAAAACACTATGATCATCAACTAGGAACGAAAGATGGGAAAGGCTTTGATGCTATTTTTAGGCGTCCTCTGGAAAAACTAAATCCCTTCGTAAAAAATTACACTCAAATCGTTCCGGAAAATATACTCCCGTCAACAGGCCAGCCGATACGATTTAAGTCCCTCTACAAAAAGTTCCAAGATTTTATTTGATCTTTAGTTTTTGCAAGTTTCTCTTATAGTTTTCCTCTAAAAAAGAGGAGTCGAGACCGCCATGAGAACTAGTACTTTTGTCAGTCAGCCGACCATAGCTAATTTGGTTTTTTGCCTCCCGAAAACTCCGTCCGACAGTTTCAATCTCTTCCAGGCCAGGTCCATAGTTTTCTCTATATGCCTCCTGATCTAAGGCAATCAGTGACGATCTCTCTTTCACTGCTATTACGATGCTTTGATGATCCGTGCTTTTTACAAATTCATTCAAATTTCCAAAAACGCTTCTTAGGCTTCCTCCCAAATCTCGCACCAGTAAGCTGTACAGCTTCTGCGATGAGGAGGCTACGTTGATAGATAAAACACCGCCTGGCGTAAGGCGATCCCAGCATAATTTGAAAAACTCAACGGTCGATAAGCTATGTACCATCAAACTTGAGTTTCGAGCCGGCATATAGGCATCCACGATGATGAGATCAAAGGACTCTTTAGTTTTCTCTAAGTATTTACGTCCATCACCTACATGTACCTTTAACCTCGGGTGATTCTTGGGCAGACCAAAATGATCAAAGGCCGCTTTGGCAGTATCCGGGTCTATTTCAGCGGAGGTGAAGTGGATCTCTGGATACAACTTCAGGAAGGCTTTAGCATTGTGCCCACCGCCCAATCCAATTTCATATACATTCTTAACATGACTATTGATAAGTAATGCGCCATGGAAATAATCGTTATAGAGGCCCTTCCCGCTCAGGCTCTCGCCCTTACCTACAACCGTCTGAACCACTGAATTTTGTTTAAGTAAAATTCGTTGTCCATCATCGACGACTTCCAAATCACCGGCGGCTGACTTATCGACCCTCTTAAAAAGGACTTTTCCGGGATCATCAGCCCAACTCCAGGCTCCAAAGAGACTCACTAAAACTGTGAGTAAAAAAATCTTTAGAAAATCCATTGGCGCAAAACCATTCCATCGACTCCTGAGGGCAAATTTACAAAAAAAAAGCAGCCCAAAATGGCTGCATTTTAATTTGGTAGGGAGTGCCGGGTTCGAACCGACGACATCCACCTTGTAAGGGTGGCGCTCTACCAACTGAGCTAACTCCCTAAATCGGATAATGAGGCGCCAAATTAGCCAAAATTTCTTCGGCTGTCCAGCGCCTTTTTCACTAATATTTAGGCGGCCAAATATAAGCCCTTAAAAAGGTTTCAATTAATTCTGGGGCTTCAATTCGCTCCAATACATAAGCCTCAGGGTCATTTTCACTGGCTTCTGTGTCCTGAAGCTTCAAAACGTAGGTTTGCAGCCCAGAATCCACATCACAGAAGGAATGGAAATATAACCAGTAAGTGACCGGCTCTGAGGCCACAAACTCTTCTGAGGGCCTCATAACCGCGTTAATTTGGCGCCCCTCATTCTGGAAAACACCCGTTCCACTGGCAGAAATATAAGCTTTCTCTACTCCATCCTCCAACTCAATCATTTTGAATTGTTGAACGAGTAAAATACGGCCTCTTCCGGAGTTTTTAATATTAATATTGAAAAACAATTCGGCTTCGCCATCTCTATTTTTCGCGGCCCAAAAGCCTTCGAAACTCTCTACTTTAAATTGGCAAGGACTACCCCATGGGAAAGGGTCTGTTCCCCCATCATCACCTCTCAAGGCCGACCATGCTGGCCACCCCATTAACATTATCAAAGCTACCCTAACCACACCCATTTTACCCATTTTTGACTCCCTAGTGATGAACCATAACTTTCGCTGACTTATTCAAATAGTAACCCTGTTTTGACCTGAAAATGTATTTAGGTCGATCGTAATCCGGCTCAATAAGTTTTCGAAGCCGCTTGATTGTGACATAGACTTTATTGTCATGCACCCTTGGATCGTATTCCTGCTTCCAAACCTTTTCAACCAAAGCCTCTTTTGAAAAAACCTGTCCTGGTTGACTCATGAAAAGCTTTAATAGATCCAATAAAATAAATTGAGATTTAAAATCCACCTTACCTTTTTTCTTTTCAAGGAGCTGGTGGGCCTCTTCATCTAAGACCAAATCAAATTCGGACTCGGAAATATCAGCGTATTTATCCATTACCCGATCAATGGCATTGCCCATAAATATATTATTTTTAGGATCAATGGATCGCTTAGCTAGATTCAAGTAAACCTTGCCCATACTGGTTTCGCCTTGAAGCAAATAGGTGTAACCCATTGAGAAAAGTAATCGAATGTACATATAAAGATGTTTGGACTCTTTCACCAAATCATAGGCTTGCCAGTACACATCCAAAGCTTGATCGTACTTGCCCATACTTCTTAAAATATTTCCATTCAAAATCAGACTAGATACTTTCAGATCTGGAATATCGATCAATTCGAAAAATACCTGAAGATTATAAATCTCCTTCAAAGCGTTATCGTATTGTTCACGCATCCGGTAGACCCATGCCATCCCATAGATGGCATGACAGATATCCTTTTTGATATTCGTATCCAGCCCTAATTTAAGAGCTTGTTGGAAATACTCATGCGCCACATCGGTTTGCTCCTTAAGTGCCGCGCAAACGCCAAGAACATAATACATTCGCGAGTTCAGTTGAAACTCGGAGCGAATTACTAAGTCTTGTAAACGTTCTTTAGCCGCGTTGATTTTATCAAACCGCTCTAATTCTCCGTAAATTCTTAGTAGCACGCTCTCAACTTCAATGAACTGTTGATAGTTTTTATCTTCTAAGTAATCGTTTGCTAATGGCTCTAAAAGAGATTCAGCTTCTAGAAAATCGCCTCGCTCAGCGAGCATTTTCCCCATATTAAAATGATCTGTGGTTATAACATCACTTTCAGTTTCAGTTTCAGTTTGCACTGTTGTCCTTTTCTCAAATCTTACAAAAGATCTGTAAGCAAGACCAATTTCTTACAAGATCTGTATTCTGAGTCAACATTCCTAATTTATATAACGATTTGCAAAATAATATCAGGAAGTTCGGTAAGCCATGGGAATGTGGATATCCCTGTGAATATCCTGTTGAGAACCCGCCAATCCGCCCATTAAAAAAGTAACAGATCTGTCCTGAGTGCTCTCATTTTGATCTGGCAGAATTCATTCCAGGAAGTGAAAAAATTTCCACCCCCAGTCTCATCAGGAACTTAAAGTGACGTTTTTTTGATATTTTCTCGCTGTCAGAGAACAACCCTACAACGGATTAAAAAAAAGCGCGATAGATATCGCGCCTTTAAGTTCCACTTAAATTTTAATAATTAGTGCTGAAGGGTGTGCCCCGTGTACTGAGCCTTGATTCCTGACCCACGCTCGCCACGATGTTTGAAAATCTCTTTTGCGTTTTTCACATCAAGAGCATTCACCAACACCTGATCCACATGATCAACGAGTACTACTTTTAAATCTTTCATCACTTCTTTAGGAATATCCTTAAGATCTTTTTCGTTCTCCTTCGGACAGATCACCATCTTAATTCCACCTCTATGAGCGGCTAAGATCTTCTCTTTGAGCCCGCCAATAGCAAGAACTCGTCCTCTTAACGTCACTTCACCAGTCATCGCCACAGTTCTTTTTACCGGGGTGCGAATAAGAGCTGAAACAATACTTGTTGTGATAGTGATACCCGCACTAGGACCATCTTTTGGAATCGCCCCTTCAGGTGCATGAATATGAACATCTAAGTTTTGGAAAGTCTCCTTGTCGATGCCGAATAGTGGCCCACGAGAACGAACGTAACTCATCGCCGCTGTACATGATTCTTTCATCACATCACCCAGAGATCCGGTGATAATAAACTTACCTTTTCCTGGAACGATTGAGACTTCAACTACCAGCAGATCACCACCCACTTCTGTCCAAGCTAAACCGTTAGTAATTCCGATCTCATTTTTTCCATCAATTTTTCCGTACTTAATCTTGTTCTCTTCACCCAAGAACTCTATCACCTTTGCCGGTGTTATAGGCCACTTCTTCGGAGCCTGTTTTGGCCCTTTGGACTTTGTAGTGGTCTTTTTAGATTTGGTTTTCTTAGAAGTCTCAACCGCTTCCGCTTTTACGATGTCGCGAGCCGTCTTTCGACATAGAGTCGCAACACGTCTTTCAAGTCCACGAACTCCGGCTTCTTTCGTAAAAGAGCGAATCACTTCTTTCACAGCAGCATCGGAAAAAGAAACATTATAGTCCTTCAAACCGTGAGCTTTAATCTGCTTAGGAATTAAATACTTCTTGGCAATATTATATTTTTCGCTCTCAATATAACCATCCAACGAAATAACTTCCATTCTATCTAATAGAGGCCTAGGAATCGGATGCAATGAGTTCGCTGTTGTGAAAAACATAACTTTAGAAAGGTCGTATTCCACCTCTAAATAGTGATCACTGAAATTTTTATTCTGTTCAGGATCTAGAACTTCTAAAAGTGCTGCAGAAGGATCGCCTCTAAAATCGTTACTCATTTTATCAATCTCATCGAGAAGAACTAAAGGGTTTCCAGATTTTACTTTTCTTAATGCCTGAATGATTTTCCCCGGCATTGCACCCACATAGGTTTTTCGGTGACCCCGAATCTCAGCTTCATCACGCACTCCACCCAAAGAAATTCGCGTGAATTCGCGATTCAATGATCGAGCTACCGATTTTGCCAATGAAGTTTTACCAACCCCTGGAGGTCCAACTAAGCACAAAATTGGACCCTTCAACTCGCTCGATAATGTTTGCACCGCCAAATGCTCGATGATTCTTTCTTTAACTTTCTCTAGTCCATAGTGATCTTCATCTAAAATCTCTTCAGCTAACTCCAGGTCGTGCTTCTCCTCTTTGTATTCATTCCAAGGAAGACTCACCATCCAATCAATGTAGTTTCTGACTACAGCCGACTCCGCTGACATTGGAGACATCATTTTTAATTTCTTTAGCTCTTTAAGAGTTTTCTCTCGAGCTTCTTTAGTCATCTTTTTATCTTTAATTTGATCTTCCAGCTCCATTAACTCTTGCTGGTAATCATCTTTCTCGCCCAGTTCCTTCTGAATGGCCTGCATTTGCTCATTGAGATAGTATTCTTTTTGCGATCGCTCCATTTGCTTTTTCACACGACCACGAATCTTCTTTTCGACCTCTAGGATTTCGATTTCACCAGTCATCATGTTAAGCAATTCTTCCAAACGCTTATTCGGTGATGCGATCTCCAAAATATTTTGCTTGTCTTCAAGCTTCAAGTTCAATTGCGCTACAATGATATCCGCCAACTCAGATGGCTCATCGATTGTTGAAACCCGCATTAAAATTTCTGGCGGAATTCTCTTGTTCAGTTTTACGTAAGTTTCGAAAGTTGTTTTCACTGAACGCATTAAAGCGTGTGCTTCCGTTTCGTTATCCATGGACTCTTCAATATTTTCTACTTTTACTTTGAAGAAGCCATCCGTCTGCAAAAAGTCTTTAATACGAATGCGATTTTTACCTTCAACTAAAACCTTAACCGTTCCATCCGGAAGTCTTAACAATTGAATAATTGTTCCAACAGTCCCAATAGAATAAATTTCATCTGGCGTTGGACTGTTTGTTTTAGCGTCTTTTTGTGCTGCCAAAACAATATCAGTTTGATTGCTCATTGCTTCTTCCAAAGCGTTGATGCTTTTTTCACGGCCCACAAATAGGGGCATCATCATATGAGGAAATATAATTAAATCTCTCAATGGCAACAGTGGTAATTCTTGAACTTCTTTATTTTTTGCGTCACTCATAGACTCTCCTCACTCGTAAACCTTATGTCTCGTGGGTCAGAAGAGCTAGTGCAGAATGATAATTTGGAAGTGCGCGCTTTTAACTGATCATCCTTGGCGCCTTTATCAAAGCGCCAAGAATATTTCTTAAGCGCTTTCGGCAGATGATGAGTTAGTTACGCTGGCTTCTTTGCCATCTTTCATTACTAACTCTGGCGGTGCACCTTCTGTCACCACCTTATCAGTGATTATAACTTCTTTTACGTTTTCCTTGCTAGGGATTTCGAACATAATATCCAACATTGCTGTTTCCATAACACCGCGTAGTCCACGGGCACCCGTGTTACGACGAATGGCCTCTTTAGCAACAGCTTTGATAGCATCTTCGGTGAATGTAAGCTTTACATCTTCATAAGAAAACAAACGTTGGTACTGTTTAACCAAAGCATTTTTTGGCTCAGTTAAAATTTGTACTAATGCGTCTTCGTTCAACTCCTCTAAAACAGCGATTACAGGGAGTCGACCAATAAACTCTGGAATTAATCCATACCTAGCGAAGTCATCAGGCTCTACTTTTTTCAAAGCACTTCCTTCGTCCTTCTTTCTCTCGTCTTTAGTCTTGATATCCGCAGCAAAACCTAATGCTTTATTGGAAATTCGATTTTCAACCACTTTATCAAGCCCGACGAAAGCCCCGCCACAAATGAATAGGATATTCGTTGTATCTACCTGTATAAACTCCTGTTGTGGGTGTTTTCTTCCACCCTTTGGAGGTAAATTGGCTACAGTTCCTTCAAGAATTTTCAGCAATGCCTGCTGAACCCCTTCACCACTTACATCTCTTGTTATCGATGGGTTCTCTGATTTACGAGTCACTTTATCAATTTCATCCACATAAATTACGCCACGCTGACAACGATCCACGTCATAATCAGAAGACTGCAGTAGATTTAAAATCACATTCTCAACATCTTCACCCACATACCCAGCTTCAGTAAGCGCTGTGGCATCAGCCATAGCAAAAGGTACATTCAAAACTTTAGCAATGGTTTGAGCCAGCAAAGTTTTACCACTACCTGTAGGTCCAACGAGAAGAATATTTGATTTAGCAATATCCACTTCGTCCTTTTTCTTAGCTCCCTTGGTAGCGTTCACACGTTTGTAATGATTGTGTACAGCAACTGATAGAGCTCGTTTCGCGGCAGTTTGTCCAATGACAAAATCATCTAAATGAGATTTAATATCGATCGGCTTTGGTACTACCAACTCACCCGTTTTCGAATCATCTCGCTCTCGTTCTTCGGCAATAATATCGTTACACAAATCAATACATTCATCACAAATGTATACGCCAGGTCCAGCAATTAACTTTTTCACTTCCTTCTGGCTCTTGCCACAGAAGCTACAACTTAAATTTCCACCGTAGTTTTCTTTATCTTTTTTACTCATTCATTTAGCTTTCTTCAGAGTTGGATTTTTTTCTGTACTTAACAATCTCGTCTACTAAATTCCACTCAACGGCCTCTTCGGCAGTGAGGAAGTTGTCCCGATCCATAGCATCAGTCAAATCCTCATACTTCTTACCCGTATGTTTTACATAAATTTCAGTGAGGCGCTTTTTCGTTCTTTCCATATTTTTTGCATGAATAATTATATCACTCGCTTGTCCGGTAATACCGTTACCCATAATTAAAGGTTGATGAATCATAACTTCAGAATGAGGTAACACGTATCGCTTACCTTTAGTTCCACCGCACAAGAGCAATGACCCCATTGAAGCCGCCATTCCCGTACATGTTGTAGAAACATCACACTTTACAAATTGCATAACATCATAGATGGCAAGTCCTGCAGTTACACTCCCACCAGGAGAGTTCACATAGATATTTATATCTTTTTCAGGGTTCTCCATTTCTAAAAAGAACATCTGCGCCATTACACTATTGGCCATCTGGTCTGTCACCGGGCCACCTAGGAAGATAATTCGATCCTTTAATAATCGAGAGTAAATGTCATAACTTCTCTCGCCGCGTGGTGTTTGCTCAATAACTACAGGTACATAACTCAAAGCCGTCTCCTCTTTTTGCGGTTTGGAATGGCTGCTATAAAAAAAAGACTCTCAGTAAACTGTCATCTTCCCAAATCTCAGCATAGGTTCCAATCATTGCTACCTAGCATACCTTATTTAACATGAGCATTCATGCTGGTATGACAAGTTCTCATCGGGGAAAAAACCAACGAACTTGAACAATCTAAAAATCCTTTTATTGCCATCTCACCTTGTGATACAACTCGTTCTACTTCGACACATTTAGCTGATTTCCAGCCTTGGATGCGTCGCAACAATGCTGCTGTTTTGATCATTTTTAAGGAGAGACCTATGCAAATTTCTGTTGAATCAAATCCCAAAAATCCCGCCAAGACGTTGGTCGTGTTCACTCAGACCAGTACCAAGGGAAAAGATAAGACCTTAAAAGTGGATAGCTCTGTGGACAAAGAAACTAAAACTCTTTTACAAGATGCCTTTGACGATAAAAGCTTTTCCTCTGCCAAAGGCGCATCTCTATATTTTAGAAATGCTTCAGTGAGTGGTTATGATCACTTACTAGCTATTGGTCTAGGGAATGACTCAGACTTGGACGCTGAAGTTTTGAGAAGCGCTGGAGGCTCACTGTACAAAAGTCTTAGTACTATAAAAGCTCCCTCGGCAGATATTCTTTTAGACTCTGCAGTTAAAACTGCAAAAACGGCCCCTATGCAGGTCCAAGCTTTGGCTGAAGGAATAAACCTTTCTTCCTATAAATTTGACGAATACAAAGATGTTGATAATAAAAAGAAGCCCAAGCCCACTCCAAATTCAGTTCGTTTTCTTTCTGGTAAAAAAGCGTCCACCGCTGTAGCAAAGAAAGCCGCCACTTATGGTGTAACACTAACAGATTGTGTGAACTTCTCTAAAAATTTAGGCGATACCCCTGGAAACCTAATGACTCCAGATATTTTAGCAAAACGCATTCAAAAAGCGGCTAAAGGTACTGGCTTAAAGGTCACCGTATGGGATAAAGCGCGCATCAAAAAGGAACGTTTCGGCGGTTTACTTGGTGTGAATTTAGGCGGAGGACCTGATCCACGTTTCATTATCATGGAATACAAAGGTGGAGCTGCGAGCAAGAAACCTTTGGCTTTTGTGGGTAAGGGCCTCACTTTCGACGCTGGCGGAATTAGCATTAAACCTTCTGCTGGTATGGATGAAATGAAATACGACATGTGTGGTGGAGCTAACGTTATTGGAACTATGCTTGCTATCGCAAAATTGAAATTAAAGACCAATGTGGTTGGTTACGTTCCATCGACCGAGAATATGCTCGGCCCTATGGCTAACAAACCAGGTGATATTTTAAAATTTCGTAATGGTAAAACAGCACACGTAGATAACACTGATGCTGAGGGCCGCTTGATACTTGCCGACGCTCTATCTTATGCCAGTGAAAAGAAGCCCGCTGCCATCGTCGATGCCGCCACTTTAACAGGCGCTTGCGTGATAGCTCTTGGAAATTCTCACACGGGCATCATGGGTCGTGATGACAAAATGGTAAAAATGGTACAAGACGCCGCTCAAACCACTGGTGAAAAAGTTTGGCAACTGCCACTTATTGAAGACCATTTGAATGACATGAAAGGCACTTACGCAGACCTTAGCAACATCTCTTCTTTTAGAGGGGCTGGTTCTTCCACTGCCGGTGCATTTTTAAGTCACTTCGTTGAGAAGGATATTCCTTGGGTTCATTGTGACATCGCAGGAACGGCGTGGAACTGTGGTAATCGTTTAAGCTATGCTCCAAGTAAAGGTGCTACTGGATCTATGATCCGTACCTTTGTCGAGCTTGCTAGAACTTTCAAAGCCTAATCCCATAAAGTGCCGGAGGTATTGCCTTCGACAAGCATAGCGAGGCGAGCAGGCGTAGCCTGGCAATGCCGAACATACATCTTTTTCGGATGCAGCCTGGCATGTTTTGCCACACCACATCCGAAAAATATGCCTGGCACTTTATAATCTATACCTATGCCTGTAGGTGGAACGCCGCTCCTGGTGCTAAAATTAAGTAAATATAGGAGCGGGAATGAATCTCAAATACCTGGCGGCTTTTTTTGTATTTCTAGTCGGTGGCATGTTTGGCCATCGGATTGCCATAAATTCTTGGGACGGATTGGTTTACGTCTACGTCCAACACGACGGGAATCGCTACCCGGCGGCAGTTGAAAGTAAATATGATTTTTCAAATCTTCGGGGAAGCGCACTAGATGCCGCCTCTCAAAGACGCCTACTCTCTCACGCTAAAATGGTCACTCAACCGGGGCAAATTGGGATCGAGCTCGGGCATTTCGTCCAAAGAGGTAATAAAGGCCTTAAAGAATTTGCATGCAATAGCTTTGATAGTGTGGAAATGGAATTTCGTGCTTCAAACATGATGGTTAGCGGAAGCGTTCCCACAATGAAAATCGAAGGTTCTTGTAAGTTCACTAAAACCCTCGACCGCATTGATCCCATATGGATTCCCATTTCAAAGATTAAAACTGAAAAACCCGGAAACTCTGTTTTGGAGTATTGGGAAAATGAACGTGTGACTGTTTCATTTGAAAACATGGGTGGAGAGTGGCCGGAGAGCTGGGAGCTGCATTCCGCTCGTCTTTATAAAAAAGGTGGCGGTGAACAAATTCGGGTGACGTCAAAAGAAATTGATAAAATCCTAAAAGGCGACCCCATTCAGATTCATTTCGATCGATTCTAAAAACACTTATTTTTTAACGGTAAGTGGAAAAGTCTGCGTTCATCTCACGAGCCTCTCGCGCAAGTGCAAGAAACCCAATTTTAGCAATCCAACCGTAGACATTTTCCAGTGGGTTTCCCTCTACAGAAACATTTAGATCTGAAACACAAAGTCTCTTATAGACCGCCCCTGGAGAGTTTAAACTTTCAGTGGCTCCTTTTTTATCGTGGGTTCTAAGAAACCCACCCGCCAACTGACAGCCCAACATATAAATGACCGGTTCTGCAGCATTACCCGATTCACTCACCTCTGTAGGAACCCCTTCTTGCAGAATGACCTGTTGAATGCCTCCACCGCCTTTTGCCGCTTTCATCTTTTTCCGAGTTTTATTATTCCACTCTTCAACATCTTTCCCTGAGCGGGCCGTTGTCACCCCTAGACCGTAAGTGCCTGCACTGTTTTTTATATAAACGTAAGGCTCATACTGCACACTGCAATGGGAATAATTGCCACGAATTCGATCTAAAAATTCATCCACGTGAAGGGCTAACTTTTTACGAGATTCTTCATCATTGATATCAAAATCATTATGAGTCTCGGTAAAAATCCGTAATAGACAGGGTGTTAACCCAATAAGTTGGGAGAACTCTCCCACCAGTTCATTGTAAAGAGTAAAAAACTTATCCTTACGTCGATTGTGCCAACCCAACTGATAAGGAGGATTTACCGGAGTCTCAAGACCTTCCATAAATTCATCATACTTTTGAGTAAAGTCATTATTGGAAATCACAAGATCAATGGCTTTACCATTAACCATGACCCCAGCTCCCTCGCGGTGTGCCTCCTGGACATCAATGGTAGCTCCTGAAGCCGTCTCTAGAGTCAATGATCCCGATTCAAACTTTCTAGGCCAAGCGATTTGTGCATCAAATCCGGCGCGCTCTAATATGGTTTTAATTGCCCGTGCGTTGTCTGCATAATAGGGGTTGCCCGTATGTTCTTCTGTAAACAACATGACTGTTTTGACATCCTCATAATGATCTGTGAGAAATGTCTTCATTAAATCAACGGCTGAATCCTGATCCGTAAGACAAATATTATTAAATCCAGCCGGGTAAAGATTGGCATCCACAGGAGCAATTTTGCATCCTGAATCGCGAATATCAAAACTGGAGTAGAGAGGAAATTTTAATCCCACTCTCTTTTCCTTAAACCAGTCGTCAACGTCAGATTTAGATTTCAAAATTTTAGTGTGAACTTGATCATGAATGGACATGTTATCCTCTCGAATCAGCCAATAACCGACTGGCACCCACGACAGCTAAAGGAAGAAGAAGTAAGGTTGAACCCGGAATAATTAATGTGGCTCCCATGCCCGCAGCCATTCCACTGGCCATTGGCAGAGAACCCAGAAAGGTTTTGATTCGTTGACCAAAATTTAGCCCTAGTACTTCGTAGCTGTAATCAAAGCAATCGAAGGTGACAATCAGAAGTGCCCCATAGGCAGAGACAATATTTAATCCCGGAATAAATGAGCAGATAAACAACACTACACCAAATAATGAGAACACCACAGCCTTGGTGAGTGCCGCCACAAGCATTCGCAATGTAAATCCAATCCAAGATTTTAAACTAAAAGATTCTTCCTCAATGACTTTGAGCTGTAACAGCGTTTTTTCAGCCAAAAGGGCGTTGAAAGGCGCTGCCACAATAGTTCCGATAATAAACGTAAGATAAATCCATAAGATGGCAAAAGCGACAAAAGCTATAAACAATAGAGGGTAGTAAATCAGTCCAAAAATCCATTCAAAGCTCTGTAAAAAGCTGAGTAACCCTACAAGCCAAGTGCTCATACTTAAAATTAAACCTTGTATCCAGCCACCTAAAGTGACAAGTCCAATTACGAAAACCAAAAGGTCTACGAGCAATGGAAGTAGGATCCACTTTTTTAAGCTGGGATACTCTTTAAGAGTGGCCCAACCTCTAAATAGAACCAGTAAACCATTTCCAAATTTATTGTTTTGAACCACTTGAAGAACCATTGCGAGTCCAGAGCTTTAGCTTTATTGCTTTTTAGGACTTTCTAGCACACGTCCGGGCAGTTTCAAGGCATCTCTTTCCAGCGCCTCTTTTGTGAGATTCGTACCACGTGTAACCCGCGCCATTTCCACCTCAAACTTTTGCTCCGTTTGCTTTATCCTCTCAAACAGACTGGAAATGATGACCGGCTCCTGCCGCTGCTGAAAACGCTGCAACTGTAAACTACGAAGATTGCCAATAGCCCCTTGAGCTAAATTCAGTTGGCGGGTTCGAGCTTTGCGAATGTCCACCTCGTCGGTCGAAGATGGCTCCTCTTGTTTAATTTTAGCAAAAATTTTGTCGTAGCCTTCCAAAATCTCTTCTGCCGAACGGGGGGACCAACGAACATCGTTGAGCTCCACCGACATAAGTAAATAATTTTGTAAGTACTTTTGACTCTCCAAAAAAGATTTAGTGGTCATGGACTCTAATGAATGCTTTTGCATACTCCCCATATGGAAAAGGGTTCGTGCCAGCAGCTCTCTCTTTTTTCCTGGTGTTCTAAAGTTAGTATTTAATTGCTTGAGCCCCTCTTGTGCCTTTAAAAAGTAAGACTGGGCTAAATACTCGTTATTAAGCCTTGAGTAAGCGGCCGCCAATCGAGCGGGTATTTCAGCCAAAGAGACTTCTTTCCCTAAAAAGGAACCTCTTTTTTGTAAATCTAGCAGTGAAGCCACCACTTTGGCATCATCCCCAACACACTCGTAACTGTAACTCATACGTAATAGAGCCTTTGCTTCCAGCTTCTTAAACTTTCCAGCAGAGCGCTGAAGCACTTGGCGATACCTTTTTACCGCCCGATCACATCTCTTCAACCCCTCCAACGCACCACCTAAGTTATAGACGATTAAAAGCTCTAGGTCGGTATTAGGGTACTTCGTTAAAATTTGTTTAAACTTGCGCCCGGCTTCTGAAAATTTGCCTAGATCCAATAACGCCAGAGCGTTATTAAACTCCATTTGGACTTGCTGTTTTTCGGCAGAAATTTTGGCCGCTGTAGCTGCCGATTCAGACCCCGCAAGGGAACCTTGCCGCTTTCGGGAGAATAGAGAACACCCTGTTAAAAACACTAATGAGAATATTAAAATCGATCGAATCACCGCGGGCCTCCTAGCTTTGTGAGCTCGTGGGGCTTTCTATTAAATTGGCCACCGTGACTAGGCCTTCCAGGCCAGCCAGCTCATCTTCCACTTCTGGTAACATTACCACGTTTAGCCGATCAGAAAAATCCTTTTGGTACTGATCAAACACCTGAGATCGAGCTGAGTAATACTTCATTTGCTCCTCATAACTTTTCTCAAGGGCTTCGGAGGAAAAATGGTCAGGACGCGGCTTCAAATACCATGCAGGAAACGCCCTATTAATTAAAGTGGTGTGCAATTGATAGCCGCCACCGACCAGCTCACTATAAAAACTGGTGGCCTCTTGAATTTTGGCCCGATCAAAACTGGTAACGAGTACAAATCGAGTGGTGGATTCTTTGAGAAGCTCCTGCGTCCCCTTGCAAGTCTGGGTGATATTATCTTGTAAATCTTTAAGACTAAAAAAGAAGTTGGACAACTCATCCATAAAATCACTGCCTGTGACTTTATGAAATACTGATAGAACTGTCTGCGTCCCTTTATGTATCAAGCGGGACCAAACACTTTTCCCCACTTCGGCATTGTTAATAAACCACTTGGTGATGGAGCTTTGAAACAAGGCGTAGATCTTCTCGGGTGAGTGTAAAAAATCGATAGCATGTTGAGTGGGAGGAGTGTCTAAAATGACCAAATCATAATTCCCAGAATTCTTTTCCTCATACAACTTAACTAAACTTGTAAATTCCTGTGAGCCACTCAATGTGGTCGACAATTGTTCGTAAAGTCGGTTGCCTAAGATTTTTTCCACCACGTCACTGGATGGGGCTGAATTTCGAATGAACTGACTGAAAATTTCCACCGAATCAATACGGCCAGCAAACAACTCCCCTTTAAAGTCCTGCCCAGGAACACGTACCACTGTATTACTAGAAGTAATACCCAAAGCCGTGGCCAATCGTTTTGCCGGATCGATCGTAAGCACTAAAACTTTTTTACCCTCACGGGCTGCCAAAACCCCTAATGAAGCTGAAAGCGTTGTTTTCCCAACACCGCCACTACCGGTACATACAATCACTTCCGTATTTTGAAACAAATCCTTCATGACGGCCCTCCATGGATGGCATCCCCTGAATGCTGGGCCATATGATCCACTAACTTTTGTGGTTCACTTTCAAAATAATAAGGCACTTCCACCGCTGGCTCATAATGTTTGAGCAAATGCTCCCAAGCATGATTCTGGCGGGACAGGTTTCTCTGGATGGAGGATTCAAAAACGTTGGATGAGGTTTCAATTGTTGGCAGAGCTCTTAGACTCTTATTCACTACCACTTTAATATTGTCGTTAAACTCTGACTTTAGTGCATCACAGAGTTCAATGGTCTCACTCACCGGCAACTCTTCCAATAGGGACACCACATGGTACTCGGTCAGCCGGGGATCACTCATGGTTTTAACGATTGCTTTGGACTGATCCCCCATGGGGCCAAACTTTATAGCTTCATACATACCCACCGGAGCACGAAGTAGCGCCAAGAAATGGCCAGTGGCATAGCTGTCAAAAATCACATGATCAAAATCCAACTCGGGGCCATAGTTTCGCACACCACTGGTGGCTTTCCCCAAAATGGCCAATTCTTTCAAAGCGGGTGCCCCGCGAATGAGAGCTTTCATCACTTTGTTTTCAAAAAACAAATCAGCAAGACGATCTATTTTGACCAAATGGCCGATGTAATCCCGCAAACAGGTCGCGCCACTCCAGATAGATAAATGGAGATTATTTTCTATGGCCACCGGGTCCATTCCGAAGGATTTACCGTAAAAGAACCCATAGAAGCTGGTTTCGCCGAATTCGACCAACAATACCTTTTTACCTGAGCGAGCTAACTGAGTGGCCAATCCCGCTGCCCAGAGGGATTTCCCGACGCCCCCTTTTCCGGTAACAAATACAAGTGGTGCTGATACTTTAACCTTGTTCTCCAACAGATCCCTCATCATAAATAAATGGGTTGCAGGCCCTCTTCTCTTCCTATATTTTGGGCACCTTTCAAGGAGATGCAGAATATGGCCCAATTAGAAGAATTGGATGGACTAAACCGCAAACTGACCGTTGAAGTCCCTAAAGACAAGGTCGAACAAGAGCTGAATGAAGCATACAATCAAATCAAAGGACAAGTCACCCTTCCCGGATTTAGAAAAGGAAAAGCTCCTATTTCTAAAATCAAAACCCTATATAAAGACAAGGTGCATCAAGATGTCCTTCAGAGAATTATCTCTGAAAATTACACAAAGGCTCTTCAGGAGCACTCGGCAGACCCGATTTCTATGCCCAAAATCGACTTTGACGAGCTCAAAGAAGGGGAAGATTTCAAGTTTTCCGCTGAGTTTGAAATCCGTCCAGCCGTTAAACTCACTAAGTACGAAGGCTTGAAAGTTCAAAAGGAAAAACTCAACCTAGATGACAGCCGTATCGATGAAGTGTTGGAGCGCATGCGTGCGGACCGAGCAGAAAACACTCCGGTGTTGGAAGATCGACCCGCTCAAACTGGTGATGTGGCGAAAATCGACTTTGAAGGTTTTATTGATGGCGCTCCTCTAGAGGGCGGACAAGGTAATGACTTTGAGCTTGAACTAGGCTCCAACTCTTTTATTCCCGGTTTTGAAGAAGGCATCGAAGGTATGGCCATCAATGGTGTGAAGGAATTGGATCTTAAATTCCCTGACGAATATCATGCACCAGAAATTGCTGGAAAATCGGTTAAGTTTAAAGTGACTCTAAAGGCTCTTCTCAAGAAGTCTCTTCCTGAGTTAAATGACGACTTTGCAAAAGCTATGAGCGAAGAGATCGAAACTTTGGATAAGCTCAAAGAGCGTATCAAAGAAGATATTGTTCAAGGTGAAACCAACCGCATCGATGATGAGTTTAAACAAAGACTTTTAAGAGTTCTTGTTAAGGAAAACCCTGTGGAAGTACCGGGCAGCCTTTTCCAAGAGCAAAAACAAAAGCTGATTCAAGACACACAAAACCGTATGGCTCAGCAAGGTATGACTCCCGATCAATTTGAAGAATACAAAACCAAATGGGATGCCGACTTTGAAGACACCAGCCGATTTATGATTCAATCTAGCTTTCTTATCGATGCTCTTGCCAAAGAGTTAGAAATCAAAGCCTCTGAAGCGGACGTCACTAATAAAATTGGTGAGTACGCCAAGCAAATGGGCCTTGAAGTGGACAAGGTGAAACAATTTTACGACACACCCGAAAGACGTTCACAATTGTCTTTTCAAATCACCGAAGACCGTGTTGTTAAGTTTCTAAAAGATTCAGCCACTGTTACCGAAGTGGAAGCGGATAAAATCGAAGACGTAAAAATCTCTTAATTTTTTGAGGTACGGACTAATCTTTTTGTCCGTACCTATTTTTTGGCCACTCTACGTTTCATCGTTTTAAATTTAAACAAACTTGTCATTCCTCGAAACCATTGGGAATAGCTCTTCCGTTCTTTTAGAGAAGCACTTGCCTTCAAGCAAACTAACTCAGACGATTGCGCCTTTGCTTTAGCATTTTTATCATAGATTCCCTCTGAAACCGTGTATCCGCCTGTAGCACAACCCATTAACCCTTTTACGCGAGTGCTCTTGTTTGGGCTGCTAGCGGGAAACCTCTTTCTCAACTGCATATAGACTGATTTTGGCAGAACCCGATGCCCCATCTGTTTATCATTAATATAGTAAGAGGCTGCGTATGAAACCGCGTTCTTTCCCCTTTTAAACTGGGTTAAAACCACGTCCTCCTGGGCTTTATTATTAATACTCACCTTAAAAAATTTAACAGGTTTCCATGCTGAGTTTGTGCCTTTAAATGCCTTCGCCTCATTAGTAAAAGTAAAGGCGGCTACTGCGGCCACACACCACCCCATAAAAAGGTTTTTCATCGCGTACCTCCAGATTGTTGACTTCGAGAATCGCCCCGGCTTTCCCCACTCCCACTGATCGAGTGCGAGCACAATGGTTCCTGAGTCGGTTCACAACCCATGGCTTCTCGCATGCGTGGATCAGATAAAAATATTTTTTCCAATCGCGCGATACTTTTTGGGTGGCTCATATTGTTTCTATATTGATTGCCTATAACTTGGTATGCGATTTCCGCCACGGAAGCCTCGTTGGTATCCAGATACTCGTAATTCGCCCGTTGATAACACAATTGGCCGATCCAAAAGGCATAGGGACGCAATCTTTCTTTATCCGTCTTGTATTCCCTATCCGAATACATATCTCCAACTACTTTAGCACCCCACCAGTCACTCATGGCTTCGCCCATTTGCCCAGAAGATCCAGGTCCGAAACATTGGGGATACTTGGTGAATGCCGACGTTAATTTTTCTTTTTCGGATTCCACATCAAATGTATCGCCCATAATAGCCAATCGCTCCTGAATGTAACTATTTACGGCCACTTCAATATCAGATTTTGTGACAGAACGAATACCCTCCTTGGGCTGAAGACAACTATAGACGTCTTGTAAAACATAGCCATACAGATGATTCCCTCGCTGGGACACCTCTGGAGGTGGCTCCGTCTTTAAAGATATAATTCCTAAATCTTCAAAATATTTTAACTTCCCCGGGTCGGACAGATACATTTTTACCTTGTCGGATATCTGAGAATTTTCCTCTGTAACATTTTGATCGACGTGCTCCATAAAAAAAATTAAATCGTCATCCGCCAAAATCTGTTGAACGACCTCATCATCAGTAGAAGACGGATCAAGCTGCATGAATTTTTTAACATCAACCTGATACATGCCAAACTGGGAGTTACAAGGATCGATAGCGTGGCCCATTTCATGAGCTAATACCATTGCCAGTGATTCTTCTGGATAATCATAAAAGTTAGCACATATGCTCATTGTATTTGCCGAAGGATTGTAAAAGGCATTAGGCATTTCACCGGAGCAAATCTCTGAGTAGTAAGCTCGATCGTCATCACCGGGTATAAGCTGAATGGCTTTTAATTTTTCTACTGCCGCTTTTTCGGCTTGAGTCCATTGAGCCGGCGGCTTTTCCCCCACCAGGTTGGCTATCATCCTATCTCTCACTCGTTCAAAAAGTATGTCTACTTTATCCTTTTGCTGGGTGGAGAGACGCTCCTCTTCAGTGTAAACGCCACCTGAGAATGTAAATATTTGATAGCTTGACCCCTCAATGGATTCATTAAGCTCATTCAAATCAGCACGATATTTGACAGATAATTGATCGACTTTATCCACTAATCTAGTGCCAAGAATTTTATCTAGCTCTTTTTTCACTTCATAATTTGAAACATACTGAATGGATGGTTCCGCTCCACCCACCTTCCCCTTTGTTAGAGGCCAAAGCATTGGCAGCTCATACGCCGTTTCTTCCGAGATCCCCAACCCTTCTGACAAACCATAAAGCGATATAATCAAATGAGGGTCACCTGCTAAGAACATCTTTGCCTCTTCGGACAAGTCTTTAGAACTATCAAGCAGGGTCATTAGGTCTTTTTCCAATTGAAAATCTAAGGTGACCGATTTCAGGTTATAATCTCTATTTACATTCATCGCGGAGTTCATCGCCTCCGTAACGCCTTCTATAAAATCTCCCATATCCGATGCATCATTGAGCTGAACTTCCGCTCGGCCCTCTGCGCTTTGATCATCTTCCACCGGAACCTCGGACAAAATATTTAAAATACTCGACCCATCAGAAAATTGAATCTTAGACTCACCTGCCTTACTAAACATTTCACAGTTTCCGCTGATGGAACGAAAATTACATTGAATACCACCTTTTGCACTGGCCAAGCTCACCTCAGTGGAACAAACTAAGGAGAAGACGAACACACTCGCAGCGACCAGTGGCAACGCACAGAATCCCAAAAGTGTGTCCGTACCTATATTCACCAGATTACGTAGGTAATCCCATGGAATCATTTTTGCTCATTCTCCGAAGGCGCTTTTGCGCGGAGTTGGTGAAGGCCGCCCATCACTTTCCATGCTCGTAAATAGTTATAAGCTTGGAGGATCTGGAAATCCGACTTCAGCAACTTGTCCTTTTTAGAAAGTTTTTTAGATTTATTTTCCTCTTCATTCCACCACAAGTTAAAGCCACCAGAAGTCTTTGTCTTCTTAAGGCGTTCTTTTTCTTTCTTCCCTAAAATATGACCTTTGATATCCTTTTCACGGCGTACTGATTTTTTAATCACGGCCTTCTCTAGAAGGTCCGGATCAAAGTTCTCAACCTCTACGTCCGGTGATACACCTTCCGCCTGAATGCTGCGTCCACTAGGAGTAAAATATTGGGCGACGGTCAATTTTAAGCCCCCTTTATTCTCACCCAACGAAATGACGGACTGAACGCTTCCCTTACCAAAACTCTTTTTACCCATAACAAGCGCACGGCGATTGTCCTGTAGGGCTCCCGCTAAAATCTCACTGGCTGAAGCAGAATATTCATCGAGCAATAGAATAAGAGGTGTTTTTTCCAGAGTCCCTTCCTTCTTGGCATAGAAGAACTCTGTATCTGAGCGACCTTTTGTGGAGACAATAGTTCCGTCCTCCAGAAAGAGGTCACTCATTTTAATCGCCTGATCTAGCAATCCCCCCGGATTCTTTCTTAGATCAATAACAGCTCCTCGAACCCCTTTCGACTTCTTTTTATGCTTACTATAGAGCCGATTGAAGTCGCGAGTGGTGTTTTCGATGAAACTAGTGATTTTAAAGTAGGCGTACCCTTCGCCAAGATCAGTATACTTTACAGATCGAATTTTCACATCCCCACGCTTGACTGGAAAAACTTTAGGTTCTTGAAAGCCATCTCGGTAAATTCCCAATTTTACGACGGAGCCCATCTTACCACGCATCTTTTGTGCCGCTTCAACAAGACTCAAGCCCTTAGTGGACTCTCCATTGATGCTGACGATTTTATCACCCGCTTTGATTCCGGCCTTCCAAGCCGGAGTGTCTTCAATGGGAGAAATCACTGTAAGAACACTTTTTTGAACAGTGATCTCAATACCTAACCCACCAAAACGTCCTTGGGTTTCACTTTCAAACTCTTTATAGATCTCTTCAGGAAGAAAGTTTGTATGAGGATCCAGCTCACTCAACATTCCTTTAATCCCGCCATGAAGTAACTTTTTGGCATCCACATCTTTCACATAGTACTTCTGCACAAGATTCAATACCTTAGTGAAAAGTTGTAGCTCTTCGTACCTACCCTCGGCATAGGACTTAATACTTCCCATGGAAAGGCTCAGCGCTAGCACGAAGAATGTTACTCCCACAGCTGATAGAATTTTGTATCTCATTTTCACAATTTCCTCCGACTCACGATGCCTTACTATTATTGCTATTTTTCACTAATAATTTTTTATCTAACCAATGCTCAGGATTGATCGCGTCTGAAAAGTGACGAATTTCAAAGAAAATACTCTTCGCTCTCTTTTTCACTGAACCCAAAGATTCGCCACCTAAGAGCGAAGTCCCTCGAACCACACTCAATTGATCCATGCCGGTATAAACGGAAAAGTAATTGGATCCATGGTTAACCACCACGACATTACCCACACCGGGCAACTCCCCCGCATAATCCACTGTGCCCTTAAATACCGAATGGATCGACTCCTCGGCAGCCACATTAAACCTCAAACCTTTGCTATAGAGCTTAAATTTATAGTCATGATTTTCCATGAGCCCAAAGCGTTGAACGATTGGGGCAGACACGGGCCAAGGCAATCTCCCCTTTTGCATATAGAAATCCATATTTATGATTTCATTAAAATCCGCTTCGGAGATATTAAGTTTTTTAGCTTCGTTTTTCAGCTCCTCAAATTGACGCTTGAATTTAGTTTTTGACTGATTGATTTTTCCTAGAATTTTAGACTTAGTTTCTTGAGCCACATCCAACTCTGTCTCGAGGTTCGATAATTGCTTTTGCCGAGAGACCAGTGTTTTTACATTACCCTTTAACTCTTGATTCTTGGCTTGTAGTTCAAATAAATTTTTCTGATAGGAGTTAATCAATTCATAGTCTCTATCCGCAATACTTTTTAAGTAGCGCATATTTCTATCTAAATTTCCTTTAAAGGATTTGTTTAGGAAAATAGATAGAGATCCCATATTGTGAAACTTGTAAATTGCCCGGAGCCTGCGTCCTAACCATTTTTTTTGATCTGAAATTTTAATCTTTAGCTTGGCTATATCGCGCGACAAATACTTCACATCCGCTTCAGCCGAGACTAGCTTATTCTGTAGTTTTGCTCTTTTTTCCGAAGTTTCCTTAAGCTCTGAATTTATACTAAAAATGTCTCCCAGCACTTTTCTGTGCTCCACTTCAACATTCAACAGCTGACTCTTCTGTTGGTCAAACTTTTGAACAACTTTATTTAAATCCTCTGTAAGTTTCACTTCTGGAAGACGTGCATCTTCCGCTAAAACGAGAACAGAAAATAGTAAAATAAATAAGGACAGCCCTTTAGCCATTGACGCTCCCTGCGCCGGAAGCTGCCCAGCCGGTATTTATATTCCGTACTGTCAAATGGGAGCTTAATGCTCCCAAAACTAATCCAAATAGGCTGAATAGAATGATTTTAGATGGGGATAAAAACTGTAATCCATTTCCTAAACCAAGAAAGCCTAACTCCTTTTGAATTAATCCCGACTGTGACAGGAAAACCAAATAGGTGATCGCAACAGCTCCCAGAGCAGAGAGAACACCTATCATGGCACCTTCAACAATAAAGGGTACTCGTATTTCTGTGGACGTAGCACCTACGAGCTCCAAAATCTCTATCTCTTCCCGCCGCTGCTCGAGGGAATTCTTAATTGAGTTGCTGACGATCAACATCCCACCGGCAAACAATACAAATAATAGCAGTAAACTTGAAACCTTAAAGCTTCTGACCACAGTGGCGTAATTTTCCACCCAATCCTGACCATATGAAACCGCATCAACTCCTATCAAAGATTCAATAGATTTTGACGCCTCTTTCAAAAGTCCCAACTGATCCTCTGGATCAACTCCAGCTTTTAGTGCCACTTCAAAACTGGCCGGAAGCGGATTACCATATTCTTCATTCAGAAGCTCTGGTGCATAAGCGGACATAGAGCTTTTAAAGTGCTCGGCAGCCTGTGATTTAGAGGTAAAAATGGGTTCGTTAAAGCCCTCTAACGCCTTAATTTGAGTTTCTAATTTAGATTTATCTTCAGGACTAATGCTGTCATCCAAATAGATACTTAACTGAACATTTTTTCCAATACTCTGGAATGAATTTTCAATATTATGAGTCACCACAAAAAAACCAGCGACGATAGTAAATGTCGCCGTTAATACAAGGAGTGACGAAAACAACGTCAATGGATGATGCTGAAAGCTTTTGGATATATGCTCAATGATTGCTTTAGACATCTAACCCACCAAATTCTTTTTCAATGTTTCCATTATTGATTTGAACAACGCGCTTATTTCTGCGCTTCACCATTTCATGATCATGCGTGGCCACAAAAACTGTTGTGCCCTGCGCATTGGCCTTATCTAACAGATCCATAATCTCTTCGCTCAAATGGGGATCCAAATTTCCCGTAGGCTCATCAGCGATTAAAATTCCTGGATGGTGTACCAAGGCTCGAGCAATGGCCACACGCTGCTGCTCTCCTCCAGAGAGAAATTGAGGAAATGTGTCTCTCTTGAAAGAAAGGCCCACGTGCTCGAGCATCTCACCTACACGGTCACGAATGTAGTTGTCACCATCCCCTCGAACTTTAAGAGGTAACGCGATATTTTCAAATACAGTAGAAGACTTGAGTAATTTAAAATCCTGATAAACCACACCAATTTTTCTCCGCAGAAAGGGCACCTGAGAGGAAGAGATACTATTCATATTGTATTCCCCCACTGTGACTTCACCAGAACAGGGGCGATCAAAAGCACTGATCATTTTAAAAAGTGTGGATTTACCCGCACCACTTGGACCTGTTAAAAAAACAAACTCCCCTTTATCAATGTAGAGATCAATATTTTTAAGAGCTTGAACGGAACCAGAATATGTTTTGTAGACGTGTGAGAAATGTATCATTCCTCTATTTTATAGATACTTATAAAAGTTGGCCAGAAACCAATAGGTCTAGAATTTTCTGATGCTGGATCTTCATCGCAAGACGAACAGCCTGACCCGACTGTCTTTGGGAGGGTGGAAGGATTTCCGCATAGGGAATTTTTAAACTTTTTAACACCCGACCGTTTTGATAAACACGACTTACAAGGTAGGGATTGTCCATACCCCAGTCTTCGGTTTGTACATGATAACTCCCGTTGGAGTGATCTATATCTGTGTTGTAACCCTTTTCCATGATCTCCGCTCAGATGCAAATTCCTAGTCCATTTACCGGTTCCAGATTTGAACTGTAGTGTAATAACAGTTTGTTAAAAAAACCATCCCAAAATGAAACAACTTGCGTGTCCTTGGTCCGGGATTTTAACCCCTCGCTTTGGATTTATGTCAGAATATTAAGAGGGGGTGTCCTGTAAAAAGTTTTAGCATTTTCAAGAACTTAATTCCCAATATGGTGCTACATGATTTGGCAATTCGCACCGATAAGTTCCCTATGAAAAAGCAAGTCTGTGGCGCACTATTGAATGGGTTTTTGGTTGTGATGGGTTTAGCACTGGTGGGCTGCGGAGGTAGCCAATCTAGTAGCGGTGGCGGTAGCCTTGGAGGCACTTGCGAGCTCAATGGTAGAATTAGTACTGAAGTGGACGGCCCAACAGTACCCTCTTATTGTTCGGGTTCTACTACCTATTCTGGTGGGGTTACCATCACAGGAGCAGCCACTTATCAAGCTCGACAAATTGATTATGACCTAGTGAGTCCGACCACGGGCCTATTGGATGCTGGTTCAGCCAATCCCATCCGCTATGCTGAGGTCACCGTGGAAGATTCCAGCGGTAATCAAGTACAATGTACAGAGACCGATGCCTCCGGTAATTTTAGTTTTGATTTACCCAATAATAGCAGCACTTACACGGTGAAGGTTCACTCACGCGCCAACAACTCCAATTACAAAGCCTATGTAATGAACTGCCCTGAGGAGAACGAAGCGTTCTATATCAGCGGTTCCGTTACACCCGACAGCTCAAAAAGCATTGGTACACTTAACGCTCCCGTGACTGGCGAAATCATTGGTGGGGCCTTCAATATTTTAGATCAAGTCCTTAACGCCAACGACTACTTGCGAACAGCCACTTCGGGTTGTTCTTCCGTACACTCCACTTGTTCCGATTTTTCTGTGGCACCGTTGGCCAACATTTACTGGGATCCTGGATTCAACCCAGGTTATTATTCGGGTAGTAGTTCCAGCGGAACTAGCTTTTATACCCCCTCTTCCAAACGACTTTTTATTTTGGGGGGAATTAACGGCGACACGGACAACACCGACACCGATCACTTTGATAACTCGGTGATCATTCATGAATACGGCCATTTTTTAGAGGACAATGTGTTTGCTTCGGATTCACCCGGTGGCTCTCATTCCCTGGATCGATTGATTGACCCGCGACTCGCCTGGAGTGAAGGCTTCGCCAACTTTATGCAAGCCGCCGTTCTAGATGTCCCTCGCTACATTGATACCTATGGAAATGTCGATGGCAGTACTGGCGAATATTTTCGGCTGAACTTAGAGCGACAAACGGGCACCTACTATGACGAACCGATTAACACCGAAGAAGGTAACTTTAGAGAGTTGTCTATCACGCGGATGCTTTGGGATGCCATTGACACCGATGATGATGGCAGTGAGTCCACAGACAGTGCTTTTTCTGAAATATGGGCAGTGATCTCTAGCTCTGAAGCCGGTGGATTTTTAGGTTCCAGCTCAGCCTTTAGGTCAGTGGGACTGTTTCATGATTTTCAAACAGGACTGTCCTCAGGTACAGATTGGTCAGGTGTGAGAGCTAATGCCAAGCAAAGAGAGGACAGGCTGCACTATGCGCGGTATATGGATACTACAGGTGTGTGTGGATCAGGATTAATTACTATTGTTCCTCAATCCAATGCTGGAAACGTCGATGCCTCACCCGGAGTGATGGGTTCGGATCCAGGGGGCTTAAGTACCTCACACTTATTACTGAATAATGATTTTTATCATTACAAACACGATGGTGGGACTTTAACGGTGACTTTAACTTACACCACAGCCAGCGGAACTGAAGCGGATTTAGATTTGTATGTCTATTCCAGCAATGGCTCCACCACCTTTGGCCGCTTTGGAACATCTAATGATATTATAAACAACGTCTCTGCAGAAGAAGGACTTAGCGTTCCCAATGGAACTGTCGGTGACACGGAAACCGAGCAAGTGAGCCAATCCGTTCCTGCTGGAGACTATTTGATTAATGTGAATGTCTACACGGGTGACGGTGCAGGCAGTTCTACTGACTATGCTCTTCAGGTAGGAGGAACAGTATTATGTCCAGCAGATCTTCCGTAGATAAAAAACCAAAACACCCCGGCCTACTTTATGCCATGGTGGTTGTGATCATGTTATTGATTGGAATGGGCATCATCATGTCCTCTCAAGTGGAGAGCTTGGAGGTAGGCTATAAGCCGAAACCGAATTCCAAAGTAAAAGTGGCGTTGGTACATAAAGACCACACACCCTATGCCCCTAGCACTTCAAAAATTTCTACGCCCTTTGAGATTCAGTTGGAATCTGAGACCGGTCTCGATCCCGTAGAGGCGGAACAACCCTTTCGCTTAACCGCTACAGTACAAACCACTTCCCTTCAAAAAAATGTAAATATCGAATGGGTGATCCCTGAAGGTGTTGAAGTGATCAGTGGCAGCGAGGACTACCAGGTGGATGTGATAGGTCCGGAGAACACTCATGTCAGTGAAATCGTGCTACAGGCGCCCGATTACAGTAATTATAAAATTCACTTTTCCGCTCAATCCAAAAATCAAGACGCCTCGTTTTCTTTAGTGAAACAATATAACACTCAGGAACAGGCTCAAATTGAGGCACTGGCTAAAGAATTAAATGAAAAGCACAAAAAGTTTGTGAAAAAGAAAATTGAAAATGGCGAAGCCACACAAAAGCCGGTCTTCTAGAACAGACTTATTCTCTTGGACTTAGCGTCTTTCATTGTTGAATCAGACGACAAATATTGCCACTACCAATACAACGATACAGATACGTGTAAAATATTGAGTCATAGTTAAATTTCCTCTTACATACGATAATTTCCTATCGGTGTATTCCGAGAAAACTTCAGGACCTTTGTCTAATCTTATTAATTCTTATCCCACATTTTAACTCCCGCGAGAATGCGCCGCGGCTCCAAAAGGTGCCTGGCACCTTTTAGACGGGACGGACCTTGAGGGAATCGTTGCCTAACTCATGGCGAAGAATATTTTGAATGGCATCGAGTGTTCCCATCATAGCACTGGGGCAACCGCCACATGCTCCCATATAAAGAATTTTAAGCTCATTGTCTTTCAATTCCAAAACTTCTAAATCTCCCCCATCGGCCTGCAATCCCGGTCGGATGGTACGATCTAGAATTTCCTCAATCTCGCGCATTTCTTCGCTGAGTTGAGATCGATCTTTCGGAGTATTGGTTTTGGCTTCGTCGACCTCATCGTCAAACTTAAAATGGGGATCATGGATCGGTAAGCGGGTTTTAATCACGCCTTCTATTTGATCGGCCAAGGCTTCAAACTCCATAGCTCCTTCATGATTCACAGTGAGGGTGTTCTGATGCAAATACAACTGCTTAACACCAGGCACTTGAAACAAACTCTCTACTAATTTGGAATCCCCCAATTCACTGGGGTGAGTGATCGTGGCTTTACCCGAAGCTTTAAAAGCGTGGTTAGCAACAAACTTAATGGCATAGGGGTTAGGTGTCGGCTGTGCTCTAACCATTACGTCATCTACGGTAAAGTGGGGTTGATAACTCATGCTAACATCTCCTTGGCTTTTACTAGAGCCGCTTTTAACTGGTGAACATCATCAATAGTATTATAGATAGACAGACTGGCCCGAATGGAGCCAGGCACTTTAAAGCGCTTCATTAATGGCATACAACAGTGATGGCCGCATCGAACGGCAATGCCTTGCTGATCTAGGATCGCACCAACATCTGAAGGATGAATGCCCTTTAGATTAAAAGACAAAATATTAATTCTATTGTCTGACTCCCCACCTAGAAATTCTAGGTCGGTAATTTCAGATAGCAGTCGCTGACCCTCTTGAGTCATCTCGGTTTCCTGTTCAAAAACCTTGTTTAAATCCAACTGACTGAGATACTCAAGGCCTTTAGCTAAACCGTACACTCCGGCGATATGTGGAGTTCCGGCTTCAAATCTCTGCGGCGAATTCAGAAAAGTAATTTCTTCAAAGTTCACTTGGTCGATCATACTTCCGCCACCCTTAAAAGGAGGCAGTTCATTCATTAACTCCTCTCGACCATAGAGAACACCAATTCCTGTGGGAGAAAACAACTTGTGCCCTGAGAACGAAATAAAATCACACCCGATATCTTGAACATCCACCGGCATACATGAAACCGACTGAGCCGCATCTAAATGCACTAAAACTCCCACTTCATGGGCTAACCTTGTGATTTCCTTCACCGGATTAATAGTTCCTATGCCATTAGAAACATGCACAACACTGACCATTTTAGTTCGTGGATTTAAAAACCCCTTATAGGCTTCCATATCCAGTTCGCCATTATCCAAAAGAGGAATCACGTTTATTTTTAGACCGCGCTGCTTAGCCATTAAGTACCAAGGCACAATATTAGAGTGATGTTCCATTTCACTAAGAATGATCTCATCGCCCTCTTTAAAACGACCATCGGCTAAAACATGAGCCAGTAAATTAATGGAGTCTGTAGTTCCTGAGGTAAAAATAATGTCATTAGGAGACTTAGCGCCAATAAACTTTTGCACTCCAATTCTCGCATTTTCATAGGCCTCTGTTGCCAGATCGGAAAGATGATGCGCCCCTCTATGAACATTAGAAGATCTGTGCAAATAAAACTCCGAAAGAGCATCAATGACAGGCTGAGGTTTTAATGTACTGGCGCCACTATCTAGATAGATTAAATCTTTGCCCCGCACTTGATCACTCAGGCTTGGAAAATCTTGTCTTACTCCCAAATCTGCCATTACACGTTCCAATCTATTTGATCGACAAATTGAATTAAATACTTTCTAGAATCCTCAGCGGTTTGTTTGTAGAGAACATCCATAGCAAAACCACGAGCAATCATTTTCGTGGCTTCATCTTCAGATATGGCGCGACTGTTAAAATAGAACACTTCTGATTTATCCAGAGGACCTGATGCCGACCCATGATTGGCTTTGACATCATCCGCACTCACTTCCAACTCTGGCTTGGAATCAATTTCTGCTTTGGATGACAGCAACAAATTTTGATTTAACTGAGAGGAGTCCGTTCTCTGTGCCTCTTGATCAATAGTGATTTTACCATTGAAAACCGCTCGGGACTGATCATCTAAAATGCCTTTATAGAGTTGACGGCTCAACCCATTAGGTTTGGCGTGTCGAATTTCCGTGTGATTGTCCACATGCTGCGATCCCTTTGTTAAATAGAGGCCGTTCACATGAGCCTCAGCACCCTCACCCAATATGTCCACTTGAATGTCATTGCGAATGAGCTCTCCACCTAAACTCACGCTGGTGGCTTCAAAAAAACTATCTCTTTGCATATTGCATTTAACAGATCCAAAATGATGACCCGATTCAAACTCATCCACCAACTTAGAGTACTTCAGCCGTGCATTGGCGCCTAATTCAATGGTCGTAAACACGTTTTGAAAATAGCCCTGACCGTGATCTCCACTACCAATACAACTTTCCACAAGTTCTAGTTCCGAACCCGTCTCCAAGACAACCACACTTTTTGGCGACTGAGTCCACGCCTTTGAGGACTCCCCCGCACATAGATGTAGTACATGAAGTGGTTTATCTAATTTTTGATTTTTAGCCACTCGGATCCAATAACCATCCTCGGTAAGGCTGCTGTTAAGATCATCCATGGAGGCTTCACCATGTTTTATATAATAAGTGTCTTCGACCTTTTTAAAATTTTCTATCTGGTCACTGTTCATGCCCATGATCACTTCCGAAAACGCCGTCACTGATACGCCAGTAACTACTGGCAAATGCGACAATCCAGGAATATACACGCCATTGGCGAACACCAACCGATAGGCATCCAAAGAAAACCCACGGAGGATTTTTGGGTCGGACTCCAACACATCCATTTCTATGGCTGGCGCTGGGGCAAATTCTTTTTTAGAAAGTGTGGACAAATCGGTGTACTTCCAGCTTTCTTTTTTGGTTGTTGGCAACCCCGACTCCTGCAATCGTCCCCAGGAATTTTGTTTTTCCTTTAATAGACGTTCACCAAAATCTCCACGACCGTAAGATTGAAGACCCTTTAGGCCCTCATTAAATATAGAATCTAAATTATTTGTTGAAATCATCATAATTCCTAATTCACCAACCAGTCGTAACCTTTTTCCTCGAGCTCTAATGCCAACTCTGGCCCTCCGGTTTGAATAATTTTGCCACCCGCTAAAACATGTACGAAATCGGGCTTTATATAATCCAGCAAGCGTTGATAGTGAGTCACAAGCACAACCGCATTGTGCTTGGATTTGATTTTATTCACCCCATTAGAAACCACTTTAAGCGCATCAATATCAAGCCCACTGTCTGTTTCATCAAGAAAGGCCAGTCTTGGGTTCAGCACTGCCATCTGCAAAATTTCATTTCGCTTTTTCTCTCCACCACTAAAACCTTCGTTCACCGGGCGGTCTAAGAACTTAGAATCCATTTCCACAACTTTAGCTTTTTCACTCAGGAAATTTCTAAAGTCTTCCTCCGACATCTCTCCGGCTCCGGAGTGCTTACTTACGGCATTAAAGGCTTTGTGTAAAAAGTGAAAGTTAGTCACACCTGGGATTTCGATAGGATACTGAAACGCCATAAAGATGCCCTCTCTGGCTCTCTCGTCCGCTTCCATCTCTAAAATATCGGTGTCTTTAAAATCGATATCATAAGTCACCGACCCAGAAGTCACTTCATAATCTGGATGTCCAGCAACCACTTTAGAAAGTGTACTCTTACCAGAACCATTCGGCCCCATGATGGCATGCACTTCACCGGCGTTCACCGTAAGGCTAAGGCCCTTTAAAATCTCTGTCTCTTCAACTCTTGCGTGTAAGTTTTCAATCTTTAACATTTAAGGTCTCCATCAACCGATACTATTTTCTAGTTTCATTTCTATTAGCTTTACAGCCTCAACTGAAAACTCGAGAGGCAATTGTTTAAATACGTCTTTGCAAAAACCATTCACTAACATGGCAATACAGTCCTCCATGTCTAGTCCGCGAGACTGGAGATAGAACAACTGGTCCGCACTGATTCTCGAAGTGGAAGCTTCGTGTTCCACCTTGGCCGTTTTGTTTTTCATTTCGATATAGGGAAACGTATTTGCCGCACATTTATCTCCCACAAGCATGGAATCACATTGGGTGTAATTTCTTGCGTTAGTGGCCGAAGGCAATACTTTGACCAAGCCACGATAAGAGTTTTTAGACCCATCTGCCGAGATACCTTTAGATATGATAGTGGACTTGGTGTTTTTACCAATGTGGATCATCTTTGTTCCGGTGTCCGCCTGCATTTTATCATGGGTCATGGCCACGGAGTAAAAGGCCCCTTGGGAGTTTTCCCCTTGCAGAATACAGCTCGGATATTTCCACGTGATTGCCGAACCCGCTTCCACTTGAGTCCATGAGATTTTAGAGTTTTTACCCTGACACCGACCCCGCTTGGTTACAAAGTTATAAACTCCACCCTTGCCTTCGCTATTACCTGGGTACCAGTTTTGAACTGTGGAATAGTTGATCTCTGCATCGTCCAACGCAATCAACTCCACTACGGCGGCATGCAATTGCTTTTCGTCACGCATCGGAGCAGTACAGCCCTCTAAATAATTCACAAAGCTGCCTTCATCAGCCACCACAAGAGTTCGCTCGAACTGGCCTGTTTCAGCGGCATTAATTCTAAAATATGTCGACAGATCCATAGGGCACTTAACGCCTTTAGGAATGTAACAAAAAGAACCGTCTGTAAAAACAGCCGCATTTAAAGCAGCGTAAAAGTTATCTCTATAGGGAACCACTTTCCCAAAGTATTTTTTCACAAGCTCTGGATGTTCTTGAACCGCTTCGCTGATGGAGCAAAAAATCACACCCACTTCATCTAGCATCTCTTTATGAGTGGTGCCGATGGAAACGGAATCAAAAACCATATCTACAGCTACACCAGAGATGCGTTTTTGTTCTTGAATGGGAATTCCTAGTTTTTCAAACGTCTTGATCAACTCTGGATCCAAATCCTCTAAACTTTTTGGACCCTCTTTGGCTTCTTCCCCCTCTTTTGTTTTTGGGGCGGAATAGTAACTGATGTCCTGAAAATCGATTTGCGGATAATCCACATCGGCCCAAGTGGGTTCGTCTAATGTTTGCCAATGCTCAAACGCCTTAAGTCGATATTCAAGCATCCACTCGGGCTCGTTTTTCTTTTGTGAGATCAAGCGAATTACATCTTCATTGAGGCCTTTCTCAATGGCATCCACTTCCACCTTGGTAATAAACCCGTGTTTGTATTCGCGCTGTTTTTTTACATTTTGTGCCACATCACTCATGACCACTTCTCCGCTGCTTCTCCCAACCGATCCACATTTAATTCAGCCAATCCCTCTTTAGAGGATGGCGCTAAAATCTCATGCAAACTGATAGATTTATAAAACCCGATCACCTTTTCATTCAGTACGGTTAAGGGCGATTGAATATTACAGGTGTCCATCAACTCGCAGGGCGAGCTGGCTTTTAAACATTTTATGACTTCTACTGGACCCATTAAAATTTCGTTCAATTCAAAATAAGATACCTTTTTTAGGTCTTTAATTATGAGATAACCGCCTTGGGCCCCTTTTTCCGATTTTAATACTCCCGCATGAGAAAGGGATTGTAATACCTTGGCCATGGGATCAAATGGCGCACCCAACTCATCACACAGGGTTTTCACTGGAGTCACCTCTCCAGGTCGTCGGCCCAATAAGAACTTCAACGCCATTAAAGCGTATTCCACCTTACGATTGATTTTATTCATTCATGGCCCCAGCAGTTGCGCACATAGAGATCCTCAAGTTACACTCCGACATTCAATGGGAGTTAAAACAGACATTGGCTTAAAAAACAGCAATTACTATAACAAATAAGTTGTTTTTTAGCCTATATAAAACATTAGATTGGACTCAAGAGTTCAAAATAACTGTAGTATTTTCAATAGGATAGTCATGCAAATCTCACCGGTTCTGAGAATCGTTTTCATTAGTTTCACCAGCATTATAAGTGTTTTTTTAGCGCTATTCGCTCTTCGAATGATTGGCCTCTCCCAAACTCCCAAGGCTTCGATTTTACCAGAGCCACTTCAACAAGAAGGACTTGTGGTTTACTACGCCACGGGAACTAAAACAGTCTCAGGTCGCTCCCTTACCACACCCCTGTCTTCCAACGAGTTTTTTGCCTTACCCTTGCAGCGCTTATCTACCGGAGAGTTTTTAATTTATCCCCTTGGTAGCTTCAAAAACACTTCCGGCGAAGAGCGCTTCTTTATTGAGCTGGATCGCGAAAGTGCTCTCACTGAATTGGAAGCCAGTGCGAGCACTCAACATCTAATGCTGTCGGACTACTTGAAGTTTCACCCTCAGGACAAAATTTTGTTTATCGACCTCGCCGACCGGGACCCAGCTAAGTTTCAAGGATTGCGCGACATCCTGTTAAAATCTCTCCGACCCGAACAAATTGTATTTACTAGCGCCTATGTGGAACCTTTAGATTTTCTAAGGAAGGAGATTCCTCGAGCCCTTTTTGCAATGAATGTAGCTCAAGTGGGAAAACTGGTTTTCATGAACTCACTCTTTATTGAGACCATTGCGCCGATGGATGGAGATCTTGTTATTGCTCCCACCAAGTACCGGAAACGCCCTCTATTTCAACCTCGTCTTGTTGACGAACTGAATCGTCGTCAAATTCCAATCCTTATAATCAACCCAGACGAAAGCCCATCCGACAATCTGAGAGGTCAGGTCAAAGGCAGCGTCATTAACCCCTATTATGGCATTAAAAACTAGACCTACTTTTGCCCATAAAGTCGCCTCTAAGTATCTAAAATCACAAATGAATTGACGCGGCCTGCTGTGCCTGTGCCCCACTTAAAATCTATCATTAAACACTATGATTGAGATTGCCTATGCCGCTGAGACGGCCAAAGTAGATACCGGAATGTGGCACGCAATATCCAGTGCCAATATTATTGTTCAACTCTCTCTCCTCACCTTAGTCGTTATGTCTGTGGTGACCTGGGCTATCATTGCTCAGAAGAGAAAACAATTTCGCAAAGTAAGACAAGCCAATGAGCCCTTTCTTGATGAATTTTGGAGAGCGGATTCTTTAGATGATATCTATGAGCACATCAGTAGATACTCGGACAGCCCACTCGCCAACTTATTTAAGGACGGCTATCTTGAGCTTCGAAAAATGGCCGACTCCAATCTGGCGCAAAAAAAAGGAAATGATGAATCCGGTCCGCTTTTAACTGGAATCGACAACCTTGAACGCGCCTTAAGGAAAGCGACGGATTCTGAAATTGCACTTCTAGAGCATCGCTTGAGCTTTCTAGCCACTACCGGTTCTTCTGGGCCATTTATTGGATTGTTCGGAACGGTCATTGGAATTATGACGGCCTTTCAAAAAATTGCCCAAACAGGAAGTGCTAACCTGGCCGTTGTGGCGCCCGGTATTTCCGAGGCTCTTATCGCAACAGCTGTGGGGCTATTTGCAGCTATCCCAGCTTCGGTTTTTTACAACATGTATGTCGCCAATATCCGAAAACTTGAATTGGACATGCAGAACTTCTGCGCTGACTTTTTAAATATCGCTAAACGCAACTTTTTCGTGGACGAGTGATTCATGGGAATGTCAGGGCCTAGCGGCGGACGTAGCCGCGCAATGATGAGTGAGATCAACGTAACACCCTTCGTAGATGTTATGCTCGTCTTACTTATTATTTTTATGGTCACCGCACCCCTAATGCAACAGGGCCTAGAGGTGGATTTACCCGAGACCAAGTCCAGTGGAGTGGAAACCTCAGATGAACCATTTATTCTTACAGTAAAAAAGAACCAGCAAGTTTTTATTGGCGATGTAAAGGTACCTATGAAAACTTTGGCCGATAAACTCAACGGCATCTTTGCCACTAGAAAAAACAAGCAAGTGTACATTCGAGCCGACAAAGCCGCCCCCTACGGTGTGGTTGCAGAAGTCATGGCCGAAGTACGAGCCGCTGGAATATTTAATATAGGATTAGTAACTTTACCGAAATAGGCTATGTCAGAGAGATCAAACCCTTTGGAGAAAACATTTAAAGTCTTTCTGGGTGTATCCATCATTGGACACATTGCAGTCTTGATTCTTCTTAACATTGATTCTCTTTGGGTGAGCGAAAACGACTTAATTATCCAAAATGCCATTAAAGTGGATGTTGTCGGCCTACCTGAAAAAAAGAAACCTAAACCGGCACTTCCTCGTAAAAAACCAAAACCTAAGCCACAACCTAAGAAGACCGCAAAAAAGCCTAAGCCCAAACCCAAACCTAAAGCCGACAAAAAAGCCCAAGAGAGTGCGTTTGAAAGACTGGATCGGTTAGCAAAAGAAGAGGCCCTTAAAAAGAAGCAACAGGAGGCTTTAAAAAAACTGGAGCAGCAAACCCAAAAAGAGGAACCCGAAGAAACCCCCGCCGAGCCAGAACAGCCCGTAGCTGGAAATATAATCACCATGGGTACGGCACTTAAGGGTTTAGATAAAATTCAAATGGAACGTTACTTTGGACAGGTACAACAACATATACAAAGCCAGTTTCAAATCCCTTCATTTCTCAACAACGCACAACTCTCAGGCCAAGCGGATATTAAAATTGACGGCCGCGGGTTTGTTATTTTTAGAGGCATCTCTAAAACCTCTGGCAATGACATTTTTGATAACGCCATTTTAACTGCCATTGACAACTCCTCCCCTCTTCCCGAACCACCTCCACGTCTACAAAGTCGTTTAGAAAATGCGGGATTTAGGTTAGGATTTCCAGAGTAAAGCACACGTACACAACAGGAGCACATATGAAACACTTAATATTCTCAGTCGTAGCTGCCATTGTCTTAGGTGCACTACCCGCTTTATCCCAAGGCAACGGCCAGGTTTACATCAGCGTAGGACAGGCCACATCAAAAAAATCTCTGCTTGCACTTCCCTCGTTTAATTATTTTGGCTCTCAAGCGCAAAAAAGTTCTGCCATCCGCATCGGCTCTGAAATGTATGAAGCGGTAAAAAACGATTTAGATGTTTCTTCATTGTTTGTGATGATGAAACCCAATGCATTTTTAGAAGACGTCTCATTGGTGGGACTAAAACCCAAACCCAACGACCCCAACGGTTTTAATTTTAAAAATTGGTCCGCTATTGGTTCTGAGTTTCTTATTCGTGCGGGCTATAAAGTCATCGGAGGAGACGTGGAGCTAGAGGGTTACGTGTACTACGTACCTCAGGCAAAACTTGTCGTAGGAAGAAACTATAAAGGTCCTAAATCGCAAGCCCGCAGTATCGCTCACCGCTTTGCGAGCGATGTGGTGGAAGCCCTGACTGGTAAAGGCGCTATGTTCAATTCGAAAGTGGTGTTAACTGCCAACCGAGATGGGAAATATAAAGAGATCTACTCCATGGATTGGGATGGGTTTAACATTCAAAGACTATCTAACTTTAGAAATTTGAGCATTTCCCCCACCTGGTCCACTGATGGAAAGCGTGTGGCCTATACGAGCTGGGCCTATCATCCTAAAGCCAAAACCAGAAATGCGGATTTATTTATCCAGGATGCTCGCCCGGGGGCAAAGCCCGAGTTAGTCTCTTACAAAAAAGGAATTAATTCTGGTGCAGAGTTTCACCCTAACGGTACCGATCTCTATCTCACCATATCTCGCGAAGGCAATGCTGATATTTATAAAAAGAACCTTAGCTCTGGAACAGTCACCCCCATCACCAATGGACCCGCTGGTGCCATGAATGTGGAGCCTGCCATATCACCGGATGGCACTAAAATGGCCTTCTCTTCAGATCGCTCAGGCCGACCTATGTTGTACGTAATGAATTTAGCTACAAAGAGTGTTCGAAAAGTGACTAAGGCGGGCCACTATAACTCCACTCCTTCCTGGTCTCCGGACGGCAAAAAGCTAGCCTTTGCCGGCTTTGATAGAAAGAAGAATAATTTCGATATTTTCATTATGGACTGGAACGGGTTTAATTTAGAGCGTCTCACTTCGTCGAAAAAAACCAATGGAAAGTGGGCGAACAACAAAAGTCCCACTTTTTCTCCCGATGGCAGACATATTATGTTTGTGAGTGATCGTACGGGTAACTATCAGCTATTTCTGGTCAATGCCGATGGCACCAATGAGCGGCAGTTAACAAAAGATCGGTTTAACTACGAAAAACCAAAATGGTCTAAAATCTTTGAGTGATCTATGAAATCCTGGCTTGAGTACAGCGACAGCGAAAAGGCGGAAGTATCCCAATGGAGTTCTGCCTGCGAACGCTATATGCGCTTTCTCACTGGTGATAAAGCAAACCTTGATCCCTTAAAAGAAAAACGTCATCACCGATGGCTAGATGCTGCCTTTGCCACATTTTTTAAAACAGCACCCACCTCCCAAGTGGTACAAAGCTGGAGCCGATCCTCGTTAGAGATTTTAACAGAAGCTTTTAATGAGGTGGGACTCAATGAAGAGCCCGTGGCAGTTTTTGCTCTTGGGAAATTAGGTTCCTTGGAGCTGAATCTATCTTCCGATGTAGACTTAATTTGGGTGTCCGACAAACCGGCTGGCCCAGCCATTAATAAAAAAATTCAAAAACTCAATCAAAGGCTTTCACTGAACAATGAGTTCGGCTTTTGCTTTCGGCTAGATTATGATTTGAGACCCGGTGGTCGATTTGGCCCCTTAGTCACCAGCCTCTCCCAAATGGTGGATTACTATTGGTCGCAAGGGGCCACTTGGGAACGCATTGCTTTAATTCGTTTGCTACCAGTAACCGGCGATCAACATGTTATCGATGAAACTCTAGCCCTCACCCATCGATTTGTGTTTAGAAAGTATGCCGATTACAATTTACTGGAAAGCCTACAAAGCCAGAGGTCTAAAATTCGTGATTACTATGGCTATGATCCAGAAAAACGCGACCAAACCATAAACCTAAAACTGGATCCCGGCGGCATTCGAGATATCGAATTATTTTTGCATGTTCATCTTATTTTACATGGAGGTCGAGAGCCTCACCTTATATCTGCTGCCACAGAAACCATTGCTAGCAATCTTGAGACCAGTAAACTTATTGCTGAAGCTACAAAGAAGACTTTAACAGAGACCTACTGGAAACTGAGACATATTGAGAATTTGGTTCAGCTGGAAAACGATCGTCAAACTCACGTGATTGATAAAACCAATCGGACCTCCCTAGAGAAACAAGATGTAGAGATAAATGGGATTTTGAGTTTATTCGACCAAGTCAATGCAGTGGTCTCGACACTTCTTGGAGAGATCACCAGTATAGATCAAAGCCTACCTGAACCGGAAGAAAAGCAAATCGAACTACTTTCCGAGTTGGGCTTTTCCGAAAAGGCGCAAAAAGAGATTTGGCCTAAGCTCATAGGCATGCAAGCCCAGTCTGCAGACCCCATTCGAGATGAGAGCTATCGGAAGCAGGTATTGTTCCGGTATTTACATCACCTCGCTGAAAACTCCCAAAAAGAGCACTCGCACGGTAAGGATATGGCTCTTAACTTATTTGCCGAATTTCTTAGAAACATTCGTGCCAAGGCCAGCTTTTTTGCTTTCCTGTTAAAGCAAGATAAGCTTCTTAAAGATTTGGCATTTCTGTTTTCACGCTCTCCCTATTTAGGACAGCTGGTTGCCTCCCGGCCAGAAATTCTAGACAGCTACGTGTTTAAAAATACTTCCGAACTCAGCTTAGACGAAAACATCGCCTATGACCAAATGGCGGAAACTAAACAACTTACGGAACTCATTCACTGCCAAGATTTTTTGCTCAATCAAGACGTTGCGTCTTTCAACAAAAAAACCAGTCAGCTTGCGGAGAGCATCACCAAACATTTGCGAACTCTTTTAGGACAGAAATTTGAGCAAGATGGACTCAGCATCCTATGTTTGGGGAAATGGGGTGGTCGAGAGTTGGGTATACACTCGGATTTAGATTTTATTTTTGTCACAGAAGACTCCCCTACCCCATCACAAATGAAGTTCGCACGAAGATTTATAGCTCGCCTCACCGACGTCCAAAGAGGAGGTCGACTCTATTCAGTAGATCTTCGACTTCGACCCTCAGGTCAATCTGGCCCTTTGATTACCTCTAAAAGTAAGCTACTCAAATTCCTATCGGAACAGGCTCCGGCATGGCTCAGACAGTCTTATCTGCGGGCAAGAGATTTAGATGGTCAGGACTATACACAAGACCTCTTAAAGACGGCCGTCGCTAAAGATTTGACGGATGCAGAGATCATTGAACTTAAGGACATTTTAAATAAGTTGTTAAAAGCGCAGAGAGATCGAGGTGTGGATTTTAAATACAATCCCGGCGGACTGTTACAATGTGAGTTCGTCACCCAACACTGCTTTCTGAAAAACCAATGGCTACCCCTCTCCGCGAACACTGTAGAACAAATGGAGCAGCTTGCCTCTCTCACTCAAAATTCCGCATGGAACGACATGAAAGACCACTACCTAGCCCTCCGAAAATGGGAGCAACTGACCCAGCTGTTTGGCCAACGATCTCAATCCTTTTTAGAGTGGAACAGCGACACTTTTCAACGTTTGGCTGAGGCTAAAGCCCTAAGCTCAGAGCAGTTAACAAACACATTGCAAGAAGGCCTTCATCGAGGTCAAGGTTTGTGTGATCAACTTGACCCCCTAAAATAGGTAAGATACCGTTTTGTATAGGTATTTCTTCGATTAAACCACACTACAAATGAGAACCAACGGATTGGGGCCATTATGAAAAATATCATACTTATCATCTCACTCACCCTTGGATTTCTAATACCTCTAACTCATCCGACATGGGCGCAAGACGGTTCCGCTACACAAACTCCTGCTGTGGAAAATAAAGCTACGGATACGGCTAACACTCCTAGCGATCCAACTCCTGCAGAGAAAGTGGCGCCGGAGACTAAAAAAGGTCAGCCAGACTATTTGCTCACCCCAAGAAAACAAAAGAAGAACAAAAATTGGGAAGAGAATCTGTTTGTAGGCATTAAAAGACTTTATGCGGTTTTACATATAAAAGTGGGCGATAAAAAACTACCCGATGTAAAAATCCGATTGTTTCATACGGCGGCTCCAGAAACAGTAACTAACTTTGTTGGACTCTCCGAAGGACTAAAAACATGGTTTAAAAATGGTCGTTCCATGATCAATGTTCCCCTATACAAAGACCTTAAATTTCACCGAGTCATTCGAGGGTTTATGATTCAGACCGGAGACCCCGCCGGCGATGGTACTGGTGGACCAGGCTACCAGTTTAAAGATGAGTTTTCCTCCTCATTGAGACACGACCGCAAGGGATTGGTCTCAATGGCCAACGCAGGTCCTGGCACCAACGGAAGTCAGTTTTTTATTACCGTAGATAAAGCCAGACACCTGGACGACAGACATACTATTTTTGGTGAAGTGGTGAGCGGCTACAAAACCGTGGAGAAGATCAGCAAAGTCCGCACCGACCGGTTAGATAGACCTCGCAAAGATGTGATTTTAGAAAAAATAACGATCATTCGAGAGAAGTAGTTCAAAGCTCTACACTGAATCAGAAGTCTGATGATCATCCATTATGAGTAAAAAAAAACCGCAAATCCAAGGGATTCGCGGTTTTACCAGTGATTTAAATTTACAAATCAGAGGCGCATCTCAAGCATGGCTGAGCCACACCCAGTTAACCTTAAACTCTATTAAGCGCAAAGCTTTTTAAGGTTACGTACAAATTCTTTAACAAGTGCATCAAGACCCTGTTCTTTGATCTGAGCATCTGTGAAAAGAGTTTCAGCAGCTGCACGAGTGGCCGCTTCCAAAATTCCATCAACAGGATCCGTACCGATTTCGTTTCTTACCGCATTGATGAACTCTCTTAACTTAGGAAGATCTTCCTGAGCACCACGAGTCATTTCAGCTGTGTGGAAAGTTAAAAGTCTTAATACACGAGCGTGATCTTCAATGGCTTTGTCAGATAATTTTGAGTTTTTATTTGTAGCGTTTTTGCTGGCAGAAATAATATTCATAATTTCAAGAGCTACAGCTTCAGCAAATTCTGCTGTTTGTTCTTTTTCAGAGTTTCCTTTAGCTTCTTCTTTAGCTTCATCTAATTTTTCAAAAGATTCTTTAAGTGCAGATTCAACCGTTTGAGTGTTATCGCGCGCACTATTTTTTCCATAGATACCTGTTAGATAGGCATCAAAACTTTTAGAAAAAACACCATCTTCTAGTCTTTCGATGTTGATTTCTCCACGAGCTACTGAAGTAGCAATACTTTCTTTTACAGAAGTCTCTAGGGCTTCTTTACCAGCAATTTGAGCGGCATCGTATTTCGCCTCAATACGCTCTCTGGCATGTTCCACTTTTTCTGGTCTTACTTCTGTTCTTGTTTTTGCAGCGAATGCTGGAGCACCTACAAACGACGCAAGTACGACAGCTGATAGTAATGATTTCATCTATATCCTCCTAAGATTGTACATTTTTCACTGGTGTTTAAAAAGACCGGCTCACATCTGATCAGTTACATCTGATAAGCTATTTCTCCGTGTCCTTTAAACAGCTATTTTTAAAGCAAATTAAATGCCACCCTCTCACTGAATCCCTAAACGTTCTGAGTAGTTAAGGTCCTCAATGAGGTTTATGTGGCCAGAGAACTCTGTAAGGCCGTTGAGAGCGTTTTGTAGGCTCTGCTTAAGGGCCTCATGTTGCATCTCATTCACCCAAATCTCAGGGAGTTCACTGTCAAACTTAAAGCTATTAGGGCTCACTTCTGTCACCTTGTCTTCTGAATCCTCTGCAGACCTTATAGCCTCCAACCACTTGTCTTGGCCTTCTAAGGGGGCCTCTTCCACTTCCGCAGCGGCCGCAGCCACTTGCTCGGAAGGCGACCCTTCCACGGCCTCAGTTGTTAGAGCTTCCACCTCTTCTTTTAAGGCTTCCACTTGCTCCTCCGGAAGGTCCTTTTCGATATTGAGAATTTTAGAGCACTGCTCACCCAATTGAGCCGACAACTCGGACTGACCCAAATCAATCATGAGTCTTTGTAGTAACATTAATAATTCATAGGAGTTTTGCTTAAATGCCGCTTTGTCCGATTTGGACTCAAACTTTGCGGCCATCTCCATTTTCTCTTCGAAGCGACCTTGCATTTCAGACAAGTAGTCTCTCACCTGCTGCCGCTGTTTTTCCATATCCAAGTCACTCACTACAATCGTAGAAAGGTCGAATTTATCCAACTCCTGTTGAATGTATTCTGGGTAGCCCACTTGCATTCCTATGAGAATCATTTTGAACTCTGGTGCTAAATCCTTTTCCATTTCTTCAAAGGCAGGATCATCTGTTAAAAAAGCCTTAAATATTTTTAGACCCTCTTCTGTGATTTCCAATCCTTCATCTTCAAAAGACTTCGCAAACTCATTTATAAAATCATCCACCTTCTCCACACGCAGCTTTTCAAAGGCTCGACGCTTTTGAATGCGTTCTACCGATATGGCTCCAATGAGTAGCTCGGGAAGAATTTCATTAAAGTAAAAGTCTAACTCTAGACGTAGAGAACTGATCGCGCCAATTTCATCCATGCGAATATGTCTGTAAGCCCAGCCCGTCAAACCACCAACGTCTACGATTTCTCGTAAATCTTCTAATGGAGGAAACAACTGTCCGGTGCGGTAGTGAAGACGACCATACAGGGCAGGCTTAATGGAGTACTCCACCAAATCCAGGTACTGATCATGAGCATGTCGAAACAGCTGATCCGAGTAAGGCTTCACATGGTTGTTCCAAAAGATATCAAATTCATTGTTGCCCGCACGGAAAACATGCCCTCCTAAATTCTCAGCCACAAGATCCACAAAGTTTCTGTAGGATTTGTCACCAACCATCCACTCGCCCGCAAAAGGATTCATTAGACGGTTATATTTATTATTAGAAAGAGCGTTGTTGCCTGTAGATTCTTTTGCCACATCCACATTAGCCATCCCGTAACCTTGATTACAAATTCCCGCTTGGTCTAACAACCGAGGAGGATCGAAACCAAAGGCAAACCCAGTTATAGATTTAAGAAATGATGACTTACTTACCACATAGTCAGAACACTCTGGAAAATCACCAAAAAATTCATAACTCCATTTGGCAGCACTTTGCATATAGGTGTTTGGACTCTTGAGCCAATTTTCAAAATAAGTTCCGCCAAATCGATCGTCATCAATGCGCGCGGTTGTTAGAGATTCACATCGTCGCTGTCCCGCTTCTTCCAAGTTGTTTGATGTACAAGCTCTACGGAATGGGCGCAAATCTGGAGGCAACAGCGGGCTTTCGGCGCGTGCCGCTGCATAGCGATCACACACAGCCTGTCCCGCTTTTTCGTAGTCACCGGAATTGCACACCGCCACTTGATCTGTAATCAAAGTCTTACATTGTGCTAGGTCGTCCTTCATTTTTTTAACAAGAGCTGTCTGGGTGTTATAAAAAGCCATGTTTCCCGAGTCAGCAAACGGATCCGGCCCACAGGCCATTTGACCTAACATGTATTCCCCATAATGGCGGGTTCTTAAATTACCCACTGTTTTTTCGCTGGTCTCATCGGAAGCCAGTCGCGTGGAATACATGTGCAATGCCAAGCTATCAAAATAGTCCTGGCCTCTAAACGTAGGAGCACCGAGGCGTTCATAGGTGTATTGAAAGAGACAGTACAAACCACCCAATGCTTGCTGCTGGCAAAGGTCATTCATACCCTGATCGGCTCTCACGGCTTGAGCCAACTTCTGGATGCCTCTATCCCATTCCTTATGCAGACGTAGCCAATATCTATTGAGAGCTTGCGCATCAGTCATGTCCACTTGATCCCTTTGTGGATTATAATCCTTAAAGAGAGCCAAATATTCATCCACCTTATTGATAAACTCCACCAGGGCCGGGTCCGCGGAATCTAAAACTTCGTAGCTTTCAATTCCTACGGAAGCCATTAAATCAGCCATACCGGCTCTTGCACGTCCCCAGAGACTTTCCGTACGCTTGGCCACTAAAGGAAGTAGTTGTGTCTTGGTATCCACAAGGAGCTGCCTCGCAATCATAACAGTATCCATGCGAGCCTTATTGATTTCCTGCTCGCTCATACCTTCTAGGTCTTTCACTTTATAAACCAGTTGAAAGCGACCACTGTCATCCGGATTTGCATTGGCCTCTAAAGGCTTTACTTGGGAGAAGAATTCCAAGCTATCATTAGACTTGTTAAATATTTCCGGATATTTTTCCTTTTCCGCCAGCTTTTGCAAAAAATCTCTATAAACGGTTTCTGCGCCCACTAAACGTTGATCTAAACTCATCAAGTGCATCTTCCAATTGGAAAGACCCATGTTGCCCTCTTCCAATAAGAAATTACGGTATTGAGTTTGAAATTTACCGTATCTATAAAGGCTCTCTTTTAAAGCCCCATTGTATTGGGCAAAGCTCGGGCCGGCACTACTGCGACTACGGTTTCTTCTATCCATAATCATTGAGCGCGCATCGAACCCATGCGCCCGCGCTTGCTCCATTTGCTCAATCAATTGATCTTCTTGACTGTCAACAAACTCCGAATGGGATTCACTCATTCCCATTTCATAGGCGGGCATAAAGATTTCGTTCCAAAATAAGAAGTTATAAAAGTGAGGCACAGTGATTAGGGCAAAGGTCATCGCCGGATGAGCTCGCGCCAATCCCTTAAGACCATTCACTGCCGCATCAACACCTTTACCAATGACGGCCGCCGTAGAAAAGGGAATCCGAACCATACTGGCTACGGGGCTTGCAACCCCCTTCACAGTATAGAATCCATTAACAGCAATACGCTGAATACCCGGATTAGAAATCTGGCTCGTTTTTTCTATAACTTTGTTGTCTACAGCATTTAGTAAAGTATTTGCAGAAGCCGCGGCTTTTTCAGCAACCCCGGCCACTTGTGCTCTTGTGCCTCGAACCAACCGTCTAAATTGTCCGGTCATGTTAAGCTTACCCGGCGGCATCATCGGTTTTGGTCGGGCAAAGATATCTTGACCCACGTTATAGGCAAAAGTGATCCCACGCTGAAGGTTGGCAGAAAAGTAAGCGGCAGGAATCAATTGATAGGAGGCTGTCGTTAACCAACGCTCATAAATTTTTCCGGTTTTATATTCAAAATAAGCATCATCGCACTTTTCCAGCTTAATACGGTCCTCAAGATTATTGGGATCCAGATCCATAATTTTTGTGATGGTACAATCATAGGCCATAAATGCCGTATCTGTAACCACACTGGCTCCCACGGAAGCCACCATCATGGAAAAGTAATTGTTGCGAAACACCTTAAACATACTATTGAGCGTACGTTGTGACATAAACCGAGGGTTATTCGCTTTTATATAACTTGAAGCTTTTACGTATTGATTGTTAATCCAAATACCATAGAGAGTATTGATTCCAATGAACGAGGCAAAGTGGGCCGCACCTTTGGGCTCCGTAAAAGACATTTCAAATTCAGATTGTATGAATCGTGGATCCAATACCGGCTTAATTTTATTTAAGTACTCCAGCGCCAATGGATCGCCCAGTAATACATAGTTTTGAAAGATCTCTGAGGCAAAAGTATGACCGAGCATTTGCGCCGTGGTGTCGTCCGGATTGGCCTCCACATACTTCACCATTTCATCCACTTTATCTTCGAACTTTTCATCCAGGTTGGCTCCACCCAAGCGATGTAATGTTCCTTGAACGGCATTTCCGGCAAAGTAGAAACCCAAAGTATCTAACACAAAACGTTTTGCGATCATCCCACCGGCTTTGCGGTAAGATTGAATTTCTTGGCGAAGTTCACTGGGTTTAGGCCCTTGAGGCAGCTCTACATCCCGCCACCGGCCACGGCCATCGGGTCCACTTTCAGCATACCGACGATAGATTTTGCCATCGGGCCCCACTACATCTTTAAAGGCCACATTTAAATGCTTACTGGTGCCTGGAAGCTTAATGGAGTCTAACTTCATATTCCGAGATGTAAACGGTCGATCCGTTACAGGCTTGGCTCCACCTTGATACCAAAGTGGGCTGTCATTGGTTAACGGTTTACCATTAATTATGACTTGGCGAACATGGTTGTTCTTTAGAGGGCGTTGCCCAGATCGAGACGGAATTTTGCCTTTTTGAGATCTTTCATAGAGATCTCGGTTAGACATATAAATCTTTTGATAATTTTTATTATAACCAAACTGAGGTGATTTTACGGCCGACCACGCCACGGGCATCTGTAAGAATACCGCCACAGAGAGGAAAATTTTAAACCATTTTTTCATTTGAATTCCTCCCATTAAGCCCAACATGAATCATCCATTTCTTCCGGCGGCCCACTACATGGATTGTATAGGGGGTGCAGCTGGCGTTGTCGAAGTTGCTCTTTAAGCACTTCTTCATAGCCCTCTAATGCGCTCTCCAGAGCATCTAAAAAGGACTCCATCGCTTCCGGGTAAAGCCGAATAAATTGATCGTATTCTTCTTTGTCTTCATTTTTCTCAAGTAGTTCACGAAAATGGAAAACCGCTTCGTCCACGCCGCCCACTTTTCCTTCGAGCTTTTGCATCCATTTTTTCGCTACTTTTTCGCCATAATAGATCACAGCACCACCACCGGCGAGAGCCAGTATAAATCCCAAGCCCCGATTCAATCGAGCCGTAGCCGATCGAGTGGCCATGTATTCCATAACCACAGGACCATACCTGGCACTAAAAGCGGCAAAAGCTGCATCGGCAGTGATGGCGGTAGAAACATACATGGCTGCTGTCATATAAGAATCAATGTGGCTATTTAAAAATGAAACCATTTTATATAAGTCTCTCGACATGGCTCGGTTCACGTAAGTTTTATGTTCGTAAAGCGCTTGTAAGTTTTGACTGATCATCATGATGTCATCAAATGTGTAATAGCCTTTATAAGTGTCAAACAAAGGGGCGCAGTCATAGCTTAAATCAGTCATCTGTTTACATCTGGACAAATACACTCTCTTTTTCGTTGCATCCGTCGTGATTCGGAAGGCGAGCTCATCCGTCTTTTCAAACTTTAAATAAGTCGACTTAACTGTACTCCCCTTTGCGACATCTTCACGCTCCATAGCTTCTAATTCAGCAATGCTCTCAGCGGTCATGTTAAAAGCCGGCACCACAGTAAATATATCTCTGTATCGGTCCTCTTCTAAAGACATTCGATCGGCGTAAACAAAAGCACCTTCGGCCGGAGTGTAGATAATGGAGAGGTTCGACAAACTAAATGTTCCAATTTTATCAGCCGGAATATCAAAAACAGCGTCATAGTAGTAACCGTACCGAGGATCTCCCTTGTGATCCTTCAGAACCTCTCCTTCGTCGGTCACCGACATCTCTAAGTTTCCTGAACGGAAAATTTTTACCGTCTTGAGTTTAATACTACCGACTCTATCCGTGACTAGATTGGCATAAACTTCCAAGTCACCTTTTGTATTATCCAACATAAGGTTAGATTTAACTTCAAGATCATAGGTGTTTCTTAATGCTTCTCGCTTGGCCCACTCTTGATAGCGCTCTACAGAACCCTTATACTTTACTCGACCATGTCTATCTCTTATCACGCGAGGCTTAGGATCGTCTTTAGGAAAGTCTTCTGGCAACTCTGCATAGATTCGCTTGGATGAGACACTATATATAAGTTCACTAAAAAATCGGACTCTTAAAGAAATGGTCTCACCCTGAGTGTATTGAGGTTTTTCATATATAATTAGAGGAGAAACAAAAGGAGCAAACACCTGAGTGTTCGGCATGGACACTAAACCCATTTTATATAGGATCTGCTTAACCTCTGTGGTCTTGTAGTGTTGAAGTAGCAAGCTCAAAACATCACGGTAAGAATCCACTTTGCTGATAAATTTAGAACACTCTGCCGAGAGATTTTCATCTTTGCGCATCTCTCTTTTGAATTGCTGCTCATCCTCGGGATCTATATGGGACAAACAAGCCGACGTCTCCAAAGAATCTCGTACTCTACGCTGTAAAGTCATAGCATCGGCAGATGGATGATTATTGACTTTGTCAAAAAATCGCTCTGTTTCTTCTTTTACAATTCTACCGGTGGATCGCAGACATTTGGATTTGTCTTCAACAGGACATTCTCCACCCTGCTGCATCCCCAACATTAAAGTTAATTTATTGAAATAGCGCTGCTCCAGCTCCTCCACAGAGGGTTGATTTTCGCCCGCTCCCACGGCAAAAACCATAGCAACTAGTACTAATATTGTTTTGTTTTTAAATGATTTCACTAGTTCACATCTCCCTGTTAAGGACACTAAAGAGCAATTGGTGTTCCAGTCTGGGACACAATTTCTCAGAGCTAAGTGCTTGAAATGACTAATAGTAGTGAAAACGGACGACAATGTTTTGGAGGACAATAAGCGGCTCCGGGTCAGTGAGTGAACAGGGTTTGACCACCAATTTAGTAAATATCTGTAATTATTAGGATATTTAAAATAAAAAGTGTAATAAAGTTTTACACCCAAAACGACGAATTTTGGCTCCCATAAGTTACTGATATTTCAGTTGATTTTCACCCGTATCGCAGCACCAATGAAAAAGGCCAGGAAAAGTCGGCGAAGGCCACTCGCCGAATGGAACCCCCATATTGGCCACTGTTTTGAGGCCAAATCGGATCTCGATGAGCTATATTTCTGTGTCCATAGGTAGCAAGAAAAACACCAATCGACTGTTTTTCTTTCGAGGCCCCTCATCCTGTAAAGGGAATCGAGGTCGATGGGTTCCGAAACTCGTCGGTACCACCACCTGCGGAGTGATTTCCGTTCGCTGGGTTAAATATCTTGCCACGGTGGCGGCTTGTTGAGAACTGAGTGACCAGGGGTGCTCCCCTTTTGCTAGTTTTGCAGTTTTACTTAAGTGGGTTTCTACAAAGATCTTTCGGTTCTCCGCCTTAAGTGCCACTGCCAATCGATTGATTACAGGTAATGCATCCTTTTTCAAGTAACTGCTGTTTCCATCAAACACAGAGTCGCCATACAAAACCAATCGAACCCCTTTGTCCGTAGCATATATGTCTTGAATGAATTTGGAGATTTCCGCTTTAGATAAATTCTCTTCAATAAAAATTTCCACCCGTTTTAATGAATCACCAACTCCTGGATCTTGAAACTTAAACTTTTGCAAAGGGTGCTCAATGGGTGAATCCATTTTTTGATATTGGTTTGCTGTTTCCTTCGAGCCACCATCGCCTTGCACTAACATCATGGCCCCACCGCCTCCAATTTTAGCCAAATACTTTCTGACTGATGACTCAAACTCTTGCTCTTTGCCTTCATTGGGAGAACTGGTCGCATATAAAACCACAAAGAATGCAAACATGAGAGTAATGAAATCAGCATAGCTAACAAGCCAGCGCTCATGAGACTCATGCTCTTCGTGAGATTTACTTCGACGAGAAGCTCTGCGACTCACTAAACCACTCCAATTTTAGATTTATTTTCATCGGCGAGATAACCTTGAAGTTTATTCGAAATAACAATTGGATTAGCTCCTTTAGTGATGGCCTCGGCCGCATCTAACACCATCTCTTGAGCTGAAATATCATCTTGTACTTTTGATTTTATCTTATTCCCTAGCGGTAAAAATATCAGGTTGGCACTCCCCACCCCATAGACTGTGGCCACAAATGCCACCGCAATACCTTTACCCAATTCAGAGGTGTCCGATAGATTGCTCATAACGTGAATCAAACCCAACACAGCACCAATAATTCCAATGGTTGGAGCAAATCCACCAGCATCGGACCAAATTTTAGCTCCTTTATTGAGCTTGTCTTCGTTCTGCGTGATTTCACTTTCAAACACATCTCGAATCAGCTTAGGATCCCCACCATCGAGCATGTACTTAAAAACTCTTTTCATAAACGGATTACGAATGCGATTTAAATTTTGCTCAAGGGATTGAACTGACTCAGAACGAATGAGTTTTGTGATATCCATAATTTGCAAAGCTAAACTTATTTTTTCCTGTTCGGAGTCTTTGGCAAAAGCTCTTTTGACGAGCTCGATACCTCGTTGAACATCATCTAGCCGATTAGAAACCAGAGTGGCTCCCAATGTGCCGCCAAAAACAATGAGAAAAGCTGTGAATTGAATCAGTGCGGAAAAGTGGCCACCCTCCAAAAGGTTTCCAATAAAGATCGACATCAGACCAACGATGATTCCAAACAGAGTTGTAATATCCATAAGCACCTGCTTTAAAAGTTCTTATCATTATCTCAATAGTATTAGAGTTTTACTATCCTGGACCGGACCAAGATGTTTTTGATTTTTAGTCCGACTGGGAAGATTCACGCCCTTATCCAAGTCCTTTGTCGGGACCAAACATACATAGAAAAACTAAAAGTGAGCTATATTTCTCTCTTTGGCATAGGAAAGATCACTTGTTGTCACTCTTAGTCGACTACAAAGGAAGTGGGAAAAGGCCTTATACAGTTCAAGCCCTAGGTCCGATTGTGAATCAATCAATTTTTTTAAATCGGAATATGTCAGCCGAACCACTTCGGAGCTTTCTATTGTTGTTGCCGTAGCAGACCGACGAGCACTATCAAGAAAAGCCATCTCTCCAAAATGACTGCCCTTACCAAGAACTGCTATTTCAACCGCTTCCCCATGTTCTGTTTTCTGATGTATTCTTACCGAGCCATGCCGTAAAATAAAGATGGCCGTCGCCTCATCTCCTTGCAGAAAAATATTCTTTCCTGCTTCAACAGAATGGCTGGAAGAAATGCCGGCCAACTCCTCAATTTGGTCTGGAGAAAGCTCTTTGAAGAGATATATGTTTTTAAATAAGTTCAGATCGCTCACAAAACACCCTAAATCCATTGAAACACATTTGAACCTATCAATGAAAAAATTATCTTCACTCTCGACCTTCGAAGTGTTCGCCACTTGTTGATCCTCTGGTGAAAAAAGGCTATTTTGAGTCCCATTTAAAGAGAGTGTTTATGAAATACTTAGTAACTGGAGCCACTGGTTTTGTTGGCTCTTGGGTCACCCGAAAACTTGTTGAAGATGGACATACTGTGCGAGTGCTTCGTAGAAGCTCCAGCGATATTTCTGAATTAGAAGGTCTTGATGTCCAACACTGTATTGGCGACATCACCGATCTTGAGTCGCTAAAAAAAGCTGCAGAAAGCGTCGATAATATTTTCCATATAGCTGGATTGGTTGGCTACACTAAGCAGGCTCGGGCCGCTATGGAAAAGGTGAACGTCGAGGGCACACGAAATGTCATTCAGACCGTTAAAGATTTAAACCTCGGTCGACTTTTACACTTTTCCAGTGTCGTTGCCATTGGTGCGGGTTTGAACAAAGATCAAATTCTTACCGAAGACAGCGAATTTAACATATCTCATTTAGATTTAGGTTATTTTGAAACCAAGCGAAATGCGGAACTTCTAGTGAAGGCGGCCGTGGATCAAGGCGAAATTGATGCCGTGATGGTTAATCCTTCAACTATTTACGGACCGGGTGACGCCAAAAAAGGAAGTCGAAAAGTTATGTTAAAGGTGGCGAAAGGAAAATTTCCTATTTACACCGACGGTGGAGTGAATGTCGTAAGTATCCACGACGTGGTTGAGGGTACATTGAAAGCTTTTGAAAAGGGCCAATCTGGCGAGCGCTACATTCTTGCCGGAGATAATATCACCATTAAAGAATTGTTCTCAACGATCGCAAACGCCGCTGGTGTAGCTCCACCAAGTTTGTTTTTGCCTACCCCAGTAGTAAAAGCCTTAGGTGTTGTGGGAGATATACTTGAGAAATATAATTTAAAGAGCATTACCAATTCTGAAAATGCGGCCACAGCCACAATGTTTCATTGGTTTAGTAATGAAAAATCTAAAAAAGAACTCGGCCTTCAATTTCGAGACTCCAAATCAGCCATAAGAGAAAGTATGAAATGGGCCAAGGAGAATGGAAAAATATGAACCCCTTGAATATGGGCATTATCGCTGCGAAATGGATATTTAGTCTTTTTTTGATTTTTGCCGGATGCATTTGTGGACTTTTGTTTTACGTAATCGCTGTAAGTCCTGACGTAAGTAAAATCAAAGATTGCGTCACTACCCGCACCACTAAAGTTTTGGTGTGTGAACAGAATCCCGATTATGTACCCCTCAATGCCATATCCCCTTACCTGGTGGATTCCATTGTCGTTTCAGAAGATGCCAAATTTTACGAGCACGATGGATTTGATATGGAAGAAATCTATCGAAGCTTTATTACTAATATTGAGCGCATGGCTTACAGTCGGGGTGGATCTACCATCACACAGCAGCTCGTAAAAAACTTTTATCTTTCCAATGAAAAGTCCTTCACTAGAAAACTCACTGAAGCCTATATAACCATGCATGTGGAAAACCAACTCACCAAAGACCAAATCTTAGAGAAGTATCTTAATATGATTGAGTTGGGTCCAAATATCTACGGAATTCGTAAAGCCAGCCAACACTATTTTGGAAAAGAGCCCTTAAACTTAACCCTTTTGGAAAGTGTCAGCTTAGCTTATTTACTTCCCAATCCAAAATTGTATTCGCGAGTGTTTCAAACCGGTGAACTCACAAAATTTGCTACTTGGAGACATGAAGGGATCTTAAAAAGCTTAAAGCTACACCGGCGAATCAGTAATGAAGTTTATGCGTTGGCTATGAGTGAGGTTCAGAATTTTCCCAACTTCAGTCCGATTATCCCCACCGAAGATTCCTTTGTTAATGAGGAAATCACAGCCGAGCCGGCTCAACCTGTTTTTCCCAAGCCGACTGAAAAAGGTAAGTCTATCAACATTTCCGAATTGGAACCCGGCCAGCAAATAGAAAGCATTAATGCTTTAACGGCACAAAGTGACGAACTCTTCTTTATAGAAACCCATTTAAATAATGACCAAAAGAAAGATACCATTCTTGTGGACAGCCACTCCGGAGAGTCCTCAAGATCCCAAGCCTTTTTATTTTTAAACAAAGAAAATCACTACCTGTTTATTGGAACAGTTTGGATCAATCCGTCACAGTTTCACATAGAGAATAAAAGCTCCAATGAGTTTTCCTCTATATTCACTTTTATACCTGGTGATTCTGAAAGTGGTGACCTCATCGAATATCAATACAGAAACGGCTACTATTCAATGAAAGCTGAAATCATTCTACGTGAAGAAGCAAAGGCCATCTTCAAAGACTCGGGCCTACAAGAGGTGAACGAAATATAAGCGAATCATTATTTCGTTCGAAGAGTCCCCTTAGCCGTTATAGGTTTCATCCATTCGCTTTTCGAAAAAGCTCGTTGCATAGTTCGTTAAAAACACTGTGTAGGTGAATAGAACCGCAAAGCTTATAAACATATTGTAGTTTATAACTCCTGCTTCTACATACCGCGTGATACTAATGGCATGAGTGATAGGGGAAATAAACATCGCTGCTTCGATAAAGTCAGGTAAAAAATCTATTGGAAAATAGGTGCCTGAAAATAACACCATCGGCAAAATCACAAAAGACTGAATATAGATAGCGACGTTTCGGTTGGCTGTCGTCATCGTCACTAATACTCCCAGTGCGGAGAATATCCAACCAAGTACTCCAGCGAAGAACACTCCTACTAAAGCTGTCTGAAAACTAATGGTATTGGAAACAAACAGAATTACGGCCACCAGAATAGAACCAAATACTCCCTTCAGGGCACTCCAAGACATTTCGCCCAGAGCAATCTGGTGTAGCGGCAAAGGACTTAGAACATAGGGCATATAGCTACCTGGATTAAAGAAACGAGACCTCAACGACTGTGTGCTTTCGGTAAAAGTATTCATTAGCCCAGAGATGAGCAGTAGAGATATGCCAAAATATTGAAAATAGGAAACCCCTAAAACATCCCCAATATAGAAACCTAAACCATACCCAAACGCAACCAGGTAGAAAATTGGCTCCAAACCTATCAGTAAAAGATTTGCCCACAAACTGTAGCTGAAGTGAAAGAAGTTCCTCTGCAAAACATAGTAAGAGCCCCTCCCTGGAAGGGGAAAATAGAAGGCCCACATAAGATGATCAATCCATCTTATTCTAGTTTGAGGCGTATTCTTTGTCCTTGTTGGTGAGAGACCAATCATATACATCCCTTAAGTTTACTTTTCTAAGATTAATGTCGTCAGATACTGCAAGCTGAAGGGCAGACATACTATCCTGCCCCGCCTTAACATAGATTTTCAATCTATTATCAATCAGCTGATAGCTATGTCGTCCTTTGATTTTATTTATATAATAATCAACATCTTCAGGTTTTATTAGAAACTCAACGATTTCTTTTCCAACATGCTCGGAGACCAGTGATTTGGGCTCACCTTCAAAAATACATTTCCCATCATTTAGTACTATAATGTAATCCGCAATGGACTGAGCAAAATCTAGATTATCTGTAGCCACTAAGACCCCACGCTTCTCTTGTTTGCAGCGAGAGATAAATTGGCGAGCCCATTGTTTGTCACGTTCTGTATCGTCCACAGGTTGATCATATAAAATAAATCGAGGATCATTGACCAAAGATCGAATAAATAGAAATCTCTCTCGTTCACACTCTGAGAGTTTGGAAACATCATAGTTTCCCATTTCTTCTAATTGATAAACTCTAAGTTGTTGTTTGATGAGGTCTTTTGTGTTCCGAGGTGTGATGCCATGCAATCGAGAAAATATATAAAGATTATCCATGGCACTAAAAGCTGGATCTAGCAATTTTTCTTCTGGTATGTAACCGACACGTTGTTTTGCTTTGTAAGTGTTTTCCCGAAGATTAATTCCCTCAATATAGAGTTCACCCGCACTCACTGGATAAATGCCCGCCATTGCTTTTAGCAAAATCGATTTCCCCGATCCTTTAGGCCCTAAGACAACAGTGCAAAGTCCGGCATGTAACTCCAAATGAAAATGGCTCAGTAGCACGCGCCCCTTGCCTTCTAAAACTAAATTTCTAGCTTCAACTACAGTGGACAATTTCACCCCCAAAACAGGAAAAATACCCTGAGAAATAATGATAGCACTTCATTTTTAGGAAGCAAAAGGGGACTAGACCGGATGGGGTGTATCTAAAATTAAGGCGGCTCAATTACATTTATCAACTCGACAAAAGTAGATAAGGCTAGCCGTGTCCACCCATTAAGAATGGCTCACTCGAAGTGTCCTCTTGGACAATATGACTAATTTCCTCAAAGTAATCCACAATCCGTGGCCGTACCTCTTTCGGGTCTTTGGTTTGGAAGATCGTTTTACGAAATTTAGCCGCCCCGGGATAGCCCGCCGAATACCAAGCCGCAAACTTTTTCATTTGCAATCCAGCCACTCGCTCATCGTGAAAAGAATAGAACTCTTCTTCCATTTCTTTAAACAGGTCCATAAAATTTCGAACCACCGAGAGTTCTTTATCCTGATAAAGATTCATGCTTTCTCGAAAGATCCATGGGTTCTTTAAACAACCCCGACCAATCATAACTCCATCACAGCCGGACTCTTTCAGACGCTGGTTGGCTAATTGCGGTGATGTGATATCTCCATTACCCAGAATGGGTATTTTAGATTTGGACTTCACTTCAGCAATATAGTCCCAGTCCGCTTTTCCATTATAAGCCTGTGCCCGCGTCCTTCCATGAATGCCCATCCATGTGATGCCTTCATCGTAGGCCACTTGGGCAACCTCAACAGAGTTGCGGGTTTCCGCATCCCAACCTGTCCTCACTTTTATGGTGACCGGGATCTTAACGGCCCCTTTTGTGGCGCGAAGGACTTTTGTCAGCTGATCAAGATCTTTGAGTACGGCACTTCCCGCACCCTTACTCACCACCTTTTTCACAGGGCAACCGAAATTCAGATCCACAAAGTCAGCTCCCATATCTTCGACGTATTTTGCCGCCTCCGCCAGGGCATCCAATCTTTCGCCGAAGATCTGAATACCTATGGGATGCTGAATTTTATCAAATTGCATTAACTTTACGGTCTTTTCAGAATTGTATTTAAGACCATTGGAGCTCACTAGCTCGGTGATCACAGGTCCGCAGTGATATTTGCGCATCAAGGTCCTGAACGGCTTGTCAGTGATTCCAGCCATGGGGGCTAGAACAAATGGGTTCTTATTTAACTCTGCAATCAAATCCAAATGGGTATCCTCATCGCACACCTGACGTGCCGTGATAAAATGCCAAAGATACCAGCAGATATAAATCACTCAGAGGAAAAATTGCAGTATTTACAGTGGGGTTACCCCATTTATGACGGCCCGCACCTGTTATTAATTCCAGGTACAAGTTGACTCTGGCGGACCTAGGAACTAACTAAAGAGGTTCTCGTGAGAGACAACCGTGGTTCGGTAGCTCAGTCGGTAGAGCAGAGGACTGAAAATCCT
>DCMZ01000003.1:274957-287479 GCA_002321895.1 Bdellovibrionaceae bacterium UBA1609
GGTAGAGCAGAGGACTGAAAATCCTCGTGTCGGCGGTTCAAATCCGTCCCGAACCACCACTTTTCAACTCTATTTTTCAATTCCGTACCCAGTATATCGATTCAGTCCATCTAAGTATGTGGCTAGACAAAAGGTGGCGCACCAAGTCCTAAAAGTGTGTCCGTACTATTTTTACCTTTCATTCCTATGTCCAGAAATGGGGCTGGAGGAAGAGGTAGATACGGGAACCCCGTTTTTTGAGCCAAAACCTTTGTTAGAATAGAAGTAATGAAATGTATTTTCACAGGCTTCATTGTCATACTTTTATCTCATGTTTTGTTGGCACAAGATCATTGTGAAAACCTCTATTCAAAAGCATGTGCTTCTAAATCGGTGAGTCAATTTGACATAGAAACCGCAATAGACAAGCGGAGCTTGAAATACAAAAAGACCATTCTCAAGCAATTGAATGATCCTGATAGTGCTTACTTTAGAAAAATAGCTCTTAATATCTTTGGTCTCGAAGATCACCCGTCCTGCGTAAATGGTAGAAAAATTGAAGATTGTAATCAAAGAGTTGTGAACCACTTATATAGCTTGGCAAAGTATCGCATATCTCCCTCCAATACCGCAAACCTTGGCTCCAACGCCGACCTGGAGGACATTGACTATGTCTTGTACAATTCTACTTTTGAAGATTTGGTCCGCCAAATTAAAGGTGACTTAAGAAAGTCACTCAATTGGCAAAACCAATTAGATAAAATTGAATATGACCTGTTTCCTAAAGTAGAAAGGTTACTCGCCCAAAAAATTACATCCCTGGATATTGAGGACAACCAAAAAAAACGGATGATCGAAAAGATAAAATCTATTCGTTTTGATCGCGACACGTGCAATCCCGTGTCCCAAGGACTCGACACCTCCCTCAATATAAATTTTGTGTCCAATGCGTTTTACGACCCTATGGCTAACAATTTTAAGATCTGCGATGGATTTCTACTGAATAACTACTCTGACTCCTTTTTGGTAGTGGTCATCGCACACGAACTTGCACACAGTATAGACCCCTGTAACATCCAACGAGGTCCGCTTTCCATTACCCCTCAATACTCTAGAAAAGATATTGCACAAGCTGAAACTCAGTATCCCATAACCCCACTTATAAAGTGTTTAAGAAACGAAAATTCCATTGCCGCAAAAAGATATGACGGGCTTTTAGATTACATTGGAATGGCTACTTTTGGTCTTATGAACCCCATGTTTTGTGAAGATGATCAGATTAGAGAAGGCGTCCCTGACTGGTTCGCTATCGAAGTGTTAGCCGAGTACGCCGCAGAGGAAAACCCACAAATGTCCATCGAGTCTGCCATTGATTACTACTCGAAAGCATATGCGGGGTTTTGTCATTTTATCACCTCTAACACCCACCCCCCATCGAAGGATAGAGTCAATGATCTTACACTCGCCCACCCGGAAGTTCGAAAATCCTTAGGATGTTCTCGTTCAAAAAATTCAGCTGGTTATTGCGACGGAATTTCAAGCACACCAAAGCTTTATGGACAGCCACCTAGACAAGAGAGAAAGCGCCAATGGAGACCGAAAAAACATGGACGGAGTAGAAGGTAATGAAGATTATATTTAACAATTTGTTATTTTGCGGAATTATCACCTTCGCTTCACTCGCTCAGGCTAACGAATCCCATGTCCTCGTCAATTTCGGACACAAAGTGACACAGTATAAAATCACCACCCAATACAAAAACAAAGAACCCCATGTCACAGTAAAGTCGTCTCGCACGGAGAAGTCCACACAGCTGTCCACCGAAAACTCCAAGTATCTATTAAAAAAAATTAAAGAATTGATAGCTACCCCCTCAAATAAACGGGAATTATGCCCACGACAATACATACTCACCACTTTCAACAAGAAAGCCGTTGTGGGGTGTATTGCCTCCCCTACTCCTGCAGCTGTAAGATCCAAAAAACTTGTAAACACTCTCACGATGGCAGAATTGCTCTAGTCGCAAGTGCCCGATTCGGACTTCATTTTACTGAATATCCCATTAGACCCTCAGCTCTATAAGAACCAAAAAGTAAGATGAACAATCCCTTTGCCATGTAATTTTAGTTTTGTTTCCTCAAAACCACTTTAAAAAATCAAAGCTCATTTGATAGAGATGTTCTTCTTTTGAATTTTGACTGATCTCACGAACATTCTGAATAAACTTTTTAAACTCTTGGTTTATTTTTTCCCGAGCCTCTTCATCCGCAGTAAACGCGACCATAAAAGATTCTTTTTCTTCCTCGGATGTTTGGTTCAACCGTGAGATCATTTGCGTTTTCAACTTAGCCTGATGTGCCCGCATTAAAGGATTATCTCGCCCATAATGGGGATCCCGATCAAACACCTCCACCACTTCAAAAGGATCTTCCCCCAACCGTATATACCCCAACATATCGAGGGAATCTAAAATTTCTAGGAGCTTTTTTGGGTTCATTCCAGTAAGAGAGCATAGTCTTCTGGGATCTCTTTGATAGACGGGCATCCAAAGCGCCACATGGACAATGACAGCCATGGGTTCAAATAAATACCTCATCTCTCGCATCATCGTGCTGGAATCAGAGAAGTCCTGGTGTTCCGCCTGTATAGCACGCTTTTTCCGCTCCTTCTCGATCCGAGCAAACAAGAAGCTCTTTCGATCAGGCTCTTCCGTGGTTGAGTAAGATCGCAACAAATCTAAATAGTCGATCTCTTCCGGCAAAAAATCTAAAATTTTGGCCATCTTAAACAAATGATCTTGGCTCAAATGATGCCCTGGCTGATTAAGCACCTTTGATAAAAACGTATACTGCAAGGGAATGCGTTCACTGATACGCCGAAAAGTCACAGATTGCCCCAACCCCTTTAGGTGGGCCACCCGGTCCTTTACCGCCAGCTTATAATTGTCATATGAGTACAAATGATAGGATTTCAGCCCCGACTCCTCTAAAAATTATATATTTCCTATAACTAAATCTGCATATTTATACAATAGGTTAATACCCATAACATAAGCCAGCAGTCATTCTTAGTGGCATTGAAACACTAAAGGAGACAGCAAATGTGTAAATCACAAATTTCACTCATTTTAACTCTGCTCGTAGCATCTGCCGGACTGATGGGTTGCGCGAGTATGTCAGGACTGCAAACCGCTCGAGTACTAGAAAAAGGAAAAGTTCAATCCACTTTTGGTGGAGGTTACTACTCCAGTGGCGATATTGCGGCTTCTGTCAACGACACCGAAGATGGCGAAGACATAGATATGCCATTTTTAGAGTACAGTTATCGCCAGGGGGTTGGTCACAACTGGGATGTTGGACTGAAGGTCACACTCATCGGAACCGCCGTTCTCGACGGAAAATATAACTTCTACTCCGGGGACAAATGGGCCCTAGCTGCCGGACTCGGCTTAGGCTATCTCAGCATTGAAACTGAATCTGGGGATGAGAAATCAGAAACCACCATCTTAGACTTCATGCTGCCCCTCTATGCCAGCTATGACGTCAGTGAGAAAGTCTCTATCTATACCGTTCCCAAATACATTCATCGCTCCATTAGTGGTGAGGGATCTGGATCGTCAGCCCTATTGGGTGCCACTCTTGGTTTAAAAATCGGTAAAGAATGGGGCTCCATGCTAGAGGTGGGACAGTTTCGCGACCTAGACGAAGACTTGGATATCAGCCAAGCCAACGTCGCCTTCTTTTGGCATCCCGATAAAACCTGGTTCTAATTCAAATATTTTTAAATGCGGCCTTCGGGCCGCCCCTTTTTCAAAACTAAACATCCACTAAGGAGACAGCACAATGAAACAATCAACATTAAAAAACATCGCACTCGCCATCACTCTCGTCGCCATGGGCATGACCCAAGTGGCCTGCTCGGCCAAGTCCAGTACCAAAGCTATAGCAGATGAACTTGGCGACCTCGTTCCCCCACCTCCGACCTCTGAAAATCCAACCGAACCTACTGATCCCGTTGAGGAAGAAGAAACGGATTTCAAAATTGGCGAAGAGACCTTCAGCCTATATTCTACTCTTTCAGCATCTTACACTCCTGATGGAGATTTCGATGCCGCATACAAAGACTTTGTCTTAGAAAATGCGTCTTCCTCTCGAGACATGTATGTCTCTAGCGAAGCCCTGCAAATGTCTGATCAGTGTGAAGCTGCCGGCGGAAAATTGGAGTACAAATGGATTGAGGTGGACAACAATGGTGAAGTGATTTCTTCCACCGATGTCACCGACTGGGTAGACTTCAGCTCTCAACTCGGCAGGAATTATATCTTTAGAATTAGTTTTAAAAATATCAGGGATTGCGGTTACGTCAGTGTTAGCACCGCTGTCTCAGGTTTCTAAAACAGGCGGACACGCTTTAAGGGGTGGGCTTCGGCTCACCCCTTTTTTTTTACTTAGCGCTTTGGCTTTCCCATTCAAAACCCCAGTTAAAATAAGTCGGCGGCGCATAAACCAGAACAGGTACCATACTACCGGAAACCATGCCCACAACATTAAAGCTGGCCGGCTTCAACTCCATGTACACCGGATAAGGTCTACGCGAAGTTAAAGTTCTATAAAACCCCTGAAGTCCCATCTCATAAAAGCTCGGACCCACCATAAAATTGGTGTAATTCGTCTCCTCCCGAGTAAATACAATTTGTTCTTCAGGAAGATGAATAACCACGGCGGGGCGCAACCCCATGAGGCGGGAGACTTGTTCCTCACCCTTTAATTCTCCTAACTCTACAAGAGGAGTGTTGTTACTTTGACGATAACTCACCTTCCAAGTGTTCTCTGGTGTGGGCTTGCGCTCAATGCGCATACAGGCCACTGAAGCAGGAGCTTTAAAAAAAGTTGCCATAAAGCTACCGCTCAACTGACACACCTCAAATTCATGCGGAGCTTGAATAAAGGTTTGTACGGGATTGTCGGTAAAGTATCTGATGAATCTACGATTTAAAAGTTGATCAAGAAAAACCTCACTCATAACCCCAGAACCTGTATGAGGAATTCCAAAAACATGTCCTAGTTCGTGAATCAATGCATAATCTAATAGCTTTTTCGACCGCCAAGCTCGCTCGACCAATTCACCATTGTTGGCGTAACCTTTCGGCCCACTATCAGAGGCTATGTATATGAAGCCCGAACCACGCATTTGTTGCAAATCGTAGTTTTTGCGAACAGCAACCCCAATATATTTGGTCGGGTCTTCTAAGAACTCAACTTCCTCTTGAGAGAGCGTGGAGAATCCCATTTTAAAAACAATATCGACCGTCTCAGAACATTCCTTTTTTGTGAATCTTTGCTGTGCGAGGCCGGGCTTGTTTTGGCCGGGCTGCGAATTCATTTCGGAACGCCAGTAGCTGAGGGCGGATTCGATGGAAAGTAAAATATCTTCCTTGCTGGCGCTAAAATGGGATTCATCTCTCTGTACACAGTAAGTGACTTCACTCACATTTTTTAGAAACCAAGGATTCTTGGCAAACCGAAACACCTCACCACCAGATGAGGACCAACCGCCCCCAAAAGCCATCGGCATGTAAACGCTGAATGCTAAAACAACCGCAACAAACTTCATACTAATTCCTTAACTCTAAAAATGGTTCTGTATCTTCCCACATAGGTTCACCTAAACCAAATTCCACCAATTGATTGAGGGCATTTTCCGCTTCCGGATAGTAGTAGAAATAAAACACCTCAGTTTGAGTACCTTCTTGCCACTGATACTCCCCGGTAATCAGATACACGATCACCGACTTTGAAACCCCATTCTCCACTATGGTTCTTTGCCGCGACACTTTCGTTCGCAGGAACATTTTACCTTCATCAGGACGTACAAATTTCGACGTTTTCTTCAAAAAGGACAAAATCCAATTGTTCCCTGACAACATATAATCTTGGCGAGTCACGAGAATATCCATGCCACCATCAGAGTATACTTTTACGTATTGCGGAGAACATTCTTCGGCATAAAAGGCGTCTGCAACAGGGTTGGGAAAGCTGACACAAACGGATCGACAAAAGAAGTTGCAAGTGATCTCGCAACTCTGCATCTCTTTGACCAACTTGTTGGACTGATTGTCACAAGTAAAGGCCTGCTGATACGGCAAACCTTGATGACGGCGTAAAATCCCATTGGGATCTAAAACCCTAAAATCGGCCCAAGCCATTACGCTCAAAATAAGTATGAGCGCACTGACTAATATTAAACTACCAGCATTCCGCATAAGAAAAATACCCCGGCTGAATATCATGGATCAGTTTATTGGACTCGCCGGGCGCGTTCGGCTCAAAATCAAAACCAACGTTTGGCCCGTCATTCACTTGATATATGAGAGTTTTTTCACCGTTGGGTCGCGCCTCCAAAATCACTTTTATTTGGTCACTGTTTGGCAAACTCACTACGATAGGATCGTAAGGCTCTGTCTCTGTTCCCTCGTGAATCATACCAAACTGTATCGCCGGAATCAGATGAATTTCGTTTCTGTCCAATGCATCTTCTAATTCTGACAAAGAAACGTCTGCAGCTTCATAGAAAGAAAGAGAACACGACATCAGCACTTCCCCAACGGGCTCATCGGGCCATGGGAAAGGTCCATCTGGGGGGAAAGGATTACCAGTATCAAAGTCGTCTTCATCTTCCTCATCCATTCCAGGAACCTGCATTTCATTCACATAGGTTTGGTATTCATCAGCTGTCACTTCTCGCCCATTGATTTTGTAAATGGCGGTGATGTTAAGAAAACCTTCAATGCGAATGGAGCTTTCAAACTGAGCGGCAATGGCCGTACCCACATTGACTGTTTGCTTTTCAGTGATCACCTGTTTCATACCAAAAAAGCCACTTTCAGATGCATCTTCTGTAAAAGGAAAGGGAACTTCATTTTGCGCATTTGGAAATACAACCTCAAAATCACCACCATCATTCATTCCAGGACTCATTTCCACACGTACGGACATTTCACTGAGAATGTAAACGGTGCCATGCTGTACATGAGTGGCGCGAGTTTCAAGACGAATACCCACATTGTTAATGATTCCACCATCCGTAGTTTCACTAAATTCATTGGAAATGCGTCCGTTCATTTGGGACTTTTCAAAACCCGCATCTTGTTTCATTTCCTCGTCAAAGATTTCGTAACCCAAGGAATAATCGACGGCGATATTGAACTCTTGCTCCACGGCAGCAGCCACTCGCATGTTCACAGACATCGGACAATCTATTCCCAATGACCTAAAATTAAAAGTCGGTAACGATCCTTGCTCATGCTCTAAAGGTGCTTCTTCTGTAAAATCAAATCGGCAGCCGACATCTTCGATGTCCCTCATAAAATCATCTTCTGGATCGAAGGGCTGTTCCTCGACAAAATTATTGTAGGATCCGATACCAATATGGCTTTGCCCGTCATCAATAACTGATCCGGGTAAACGTAAACGCTCAATTTGATTGTTCAAACTAAAATTGGATTTTCCAAAAGACTGCATAATGTCTTTTAGAATAGGTTTTGAAGTCTCATCAAATGGTGTTAAACGTGGGCTCTCATTTCCGCTGCCACTACTGTTGGAACATGCCGCGAGTGAAAACAATATTCCAAAAAGAAAAACCAAATTTCTCATACATCCCCCTGAATTTATTGATAGCTGGAATCTAGTAGCACCAAATTTCAGGGTCATGTTCTTTTTTGATCAATTTAAAGTAATAGATAAGATTCACAACTGAGGTTTGTCAGATGTACATCTCTGTGATTTGACGTAGGAGAACGGAGAATCGGTGATGCTCCGCGGCTCCAAAAGGTGCCAGGCACCATTTTTCGATAAGGCACCATTTTTCGATATAGGTACCTAGAAGCTAGGTACGTTTTTACTTTTCAGCGGTTTTTAGAGCCAAGGTTTTGCAATCCTGAAAAAGCTCTCCTTTTTTCATCCCAAATTTCACGGAATCAAAAAAGTCATATTTAGCTTTTAAGTTCTTTTCATCCATCCCAATCTTTTCACAAATGGACTTCATCTGTGACATCGCTTCAGCCTTACATGTCGCCTCAGACACAGTGGCTTCAGCCAAACTTTCAAGAGGTGTTGATTTCACACCCTCGACTTTGGATATATGAACATTACATAGGGAACCTGAACCAGCAGAAGCCCCCATCACCCCAAAAACACCTATAAATATGATCGATAATCGTAACATACAGCTTAAAAATGCAATGAAAAGGCCAACCAAATTCTAACACAATGAATTTGAGTGACTCATTTTGAGAATTACCGATATGAAACAAGTCAGCTGACTATGAGTTAGACAGCTGAAATCACTAAGGAAACCTTAAACTTATATCTCTTTATTGGAGTTCCTTGATAAAACGAACCTTCAGAGGTCATCCACCCAGTGCCTGTTCCAAATCCGCTATGAGGTCTTTTTTATCTTCGATCCCCACGCTAATCCGAATCAAAGTGTCACTAATACCCAATGCTTCCCTCTGATCCGCTGGAACACTTGCATGAGTCATTATTGCCGGGTGCTCAATCAACGATTCCACCCCACCTAAACTCTCCGCCAAGGTGAATACCTGGACGGACTCTAGAAAATTACGCGCTTCCGCCAAACCACCCTTAATAAAGAAAGTGATCATTCCACCAAATCCGTGCATCTGTGATTTGGCCAATTCATGTTGTGGATGACTTTCTAATCCCGGATATAAAACCTTTTCTACTCGATTGTGGCCTTCCAAAAACTCAGCCACAGACTGAGCATTCTCCTGATGAGCTCTCATTCTGACAGCCAATGTTTTTAATGACCGAGTGGCCATATAAGAATCAAATGGGGACTGGACAGCACCCACACTCATCACAAGAAAATTGATTTTTTCCGCCAAGTCATCACTGTTCGTGCAAAGCACACCACCCACAACATCACTATGACCATTCAAATATTTAGTCGCCGAATGCATGACTATATCCGCACCTAACTCCAATGGACGTTGAAAATAGGGACTCATAAAGGTGTTATCCACGGCAGTGATAATACCTTTAGATTTAGCAAAATCAGTGATTTTGCGTATATCAGCAATTTTGAGAGTGGGATTCGTCGGCGACTCAAGCCAAATCAATTTGGTGTTTTCCTTTACAGCAGACTCCAATTGCGAGGAATCATTGAGATCTACAAAAGAAAATTCGATCCCAAATTTAGACATCACTCGGGAAAAAAGTCTGTTTGTTCCACCATACATGTCATCGTTTGCAATAACATGATCACCCGACTCAAGCATCTGGATGACAGTGGAGGTTGCGGCACAACCAGAGGAAAACGCAAACCCATGTTTTGCGGATTCTAAGCTCGCCACACATTGCTCATAGGACGTCCGACTTGGGTTACCTCCCCGAGAATAATCGTACTTTGGCATTACCCCAGGGCTCTTTTGTGCAAATGTGGTGGTTAAATAGATGGGCTTCATCACAGAACCATATTCAGCCTCTGGTTCTTGTCCAACATGAATGGCTCGAGTTTCAAAACCAGCTTCTTTGATATTCATGATAGCGCTCCTCTGCCAATTATTGATGGAGCGCAAGAAGAACGGAGTTTAACCGCTCTATAGGCTCCTTTTTATATTCTAACTTTAATCCCAACATGAGTTTTCGCACTCGAGATTCGTCGGGTTGATCACGCATTAGTTCTTCCACCAGTTCCTGATACTTTTCAACGTTTTTTCTATAGTTTTCTTGGGAATCTGTGGCTTGTATTTTCTTTTCCATAACACCTCCCGGACTATACCAATTGTTTATATAAGATAAAAAGGCTCAAAGCCCATAAATAGTAACTAAAAACTTCCAGCCGACCTTTTTTAACAAACTTAAGAACAATTCCCAGTCCGATGAGCCCAGATAAGTAAGCGGCTACAAATCCCGAGATCACTGGCATAAGACTAATTTCATCTTGAGCAGAAAAATCCTTCAATTCTATAAGACTCGCGCCCAGAATTGCCGGAATGGACATTACAAAACTGAATAATGCCGCCGTACTTTTCTCGACCCCAATCAATATTCCAGCCGCAATGGTTGATCCTGATCGAGAAATCCCGGGAGCAATGGCCAATCCTTGTGCGATCCCAATCACGATGGCCTTTCCATAGGTCATGCTTTCCAAACCAGAGAGATCATCCAACTGAGTGGCCTTCATTTGTCCGGATTTAGATTTCCAGCGGGTAACGAATAAAAGCAATCCTGTCAGGAAAAAACACACCCCGACTGCCGTAAAATTCGAAAACAGTTGTTCAAACTGATCCTTAAAGCCAAATCCGATGATGGCCGTGGGAATATTAGCGACAAATACAAAAAGAACCAATTGTAGCCCATGGGAAGACGATTTTGTCCCCAAACTCTTAAAGGCCTGAGAGAAGATCTTTTGGATCGATTTCCTATAGAGCGTAAGAATAGATAAAACTGTTCCTAAATGAACCGCTAAATCAAAAAGTATACTGTGCGGCCCTGGAGTTAGAATTTTCTGGAAAACTACAAGGTGACCCGAACTAGATATTGGTAAAAATTCACTTAAACCCTGAACGATTCCTAAAACTATTGCTTCAAAAATTCCCATGCTGATTATAATAGTTTTTACTAGACCTCCTGTCAGGGAGGAATTGCTCCTTAAAGCTAAAATTTTCTCGTTTTGTATCTGTAGTCTTCCACCGCCTTCTTCCAATGCTTCCAACAAGGCTTCGGAATGAATGACCTGTGCTTTTCTAAAGCGTAAAAGGCTAAAAGCTCACTGGAGTTTAAGTTTAAACATTGGGCATTTGCTTCCCTCTTTAAGTGTTCACTATTGGCTTTGCTAGGCATCTTATCGGCCCATTCAAAGCACTGAATGGGGAACTGCCTTTCCGTGATTTGCTGAACACATAACGATTTTAACGCTTCGGAATACCCACTACTTGGATTCTCTGAATAAGCTTGCGGTAACATGTAACAAAAAAATGTACAAAAAAAGATAAATATCAGAATTTGTTGGTATTTCATTTAACTACTCCACTAATAAAATGAGAAATTATGGGGCCAAAAAGGATCAATAAGTAGGCGGGAATAAGGAATATTAAAGTGGGCCCTAGCAATAGAAACGGCAGCACTTTAAGTGATTTTTCAATTTCATCATTGCACGCCTCTTCGATTTCCATCTGCAGCTCTTCTAAATTTAACAAAATGGGCTCACCTTGCAGTCCGATTAAGATCAATTCCATTTGTGATCTGCGATAGGGGCTCTTTTCCGACAGCAAAATCGGGCGATAATCTATTCCTTGATCAAAGTGAAACACCAACTGCCGAACAAGCTCTACGTACCGACAACTCAGCAGACCTTCTTTTTGCTGCAGCAAATAACGAAGAGAGTATCCATTTTTTAAGCCTTCACAGATATAAAGTGACAACTTTAACGGTGGAGCTACGTCTTCCACTTCCACCTCCGGAATAAGAAATGAGAGACTAAAAGACCAATACTAAATAGACAAAAAGACGACAAAAACAGCCTTTCATTACCGCTCCAACCAAACTGATAAGAAGAAAAAAGAAACATTCCGAGATACAAAGCGGACAAAATCATAACTTGAAGGCGGATATTTAAAGTCACTTGCAAGGACTTACGTCGAAAATTTTGAATCATTGTGAGCTTGTTTTTATAGTTTTTAATAATAGATCGTGCGACTTCAGGATGCTTATCCGCATATTTCAAGTTTTCATAGAGCTCTAAAACACCTGAACTCCCCTTAAACTCGACCTTTTGTTGCGAAAAAACCACAGAATTAATGATTTTCTTAATTTGTAGAGCAAAAACATCCTCGTTTTTGGGAATGGATTGCTCCATTGCACTTCTAAAACCGAAACCAATATGCATTTTTAGGATTAAAGTGTTTAAAAATAACAGTAGCTGTTTTTTAAAATTCCTGTCTCTATGGAAATTAACGAACCAATGAAGGAGTTTTGGTATGAAGATTCCTAAGATTAAGAATACTAAAAACAGTTTTTGATATTTTAAAGCTGTCCAAATTGCAAAAATCCAAAACAAAAAAAGCGCGGTGCCAATTTTCGGCAACATTTGACGAGAAACCCTATCCTGTATTGACTGATATGTCCGGTAAACGGACCAAACAATATAGTTAAAGAACAAAACCAAAAGTAATTTTAGAAGAACCATCATCCGAATTACTTAAGCAAAAAAAATGCTTAAGAAATAATTTTTTATTGACGATGAGAGTCACACAGGTAACATGGAGTTGTAAGCAACATTGTTAACAACAAATGTTAAATCATCCTAGGAGGATCAACTATGGCGAAAGCTAAGAAAAAAGCCACTCGCAAAAAAGCGAAGAAAAAGGCTACAAAAAAGAAGGCTACTAAGAAAAAAGCCACTAAGAAAAAAGTAGCTAAGAAAAAAGCTACTAAGAAAAAAGCAGCTAAGAAAAAAGCTACTAAGAAAAAAGCAGCTAAGAAAAAGGCTACTAAGAAAAAAGCCACTAAGAAAAAGGC
>DCMZ01000003.1:287867-336264 GCA_002321895.1 Bdellovibrionaceae bacterium UBA1609
GAAAAAGGCTACTAAGAAAAAAGCCACTAAGAAAACAACTCGTAAGAAGAAGTAATTTTACTTTTTTAGAGTTAATTTCTAATGAACCCTCGATTTCGGTCGAGGGTTTTTTTATATTTAATTAAAAGTAATAGGAAACGCCAAGCGATCCTGCAGGCGCTGAAACCAAATCATCTATATCAATTAGAAATTGAAATTCTGCATTGATAGCGAAACCAGCCCATTCTCCATCGAGCATAATAAATTGAACTCCAGCTGCCGGATAAATAATATTTTCGGCAAACCGACCTCGGCGTTCTTCTGAATTAAGAAAGTCTTTACCTAAAAACTCAGGTGTGGTTTCGGAGAAGTCTTTTGGATCATTACTCGTGGTGTACCAACGAGCATATCCAGCAGCTACATAAGGGATAAAACTTGTTCCTCCGATCATATTTCGAATCTGAAAATTAAAAGTTTGGTAGCCATCACCAAGACCAAAGCCAGTCACCGCACTAATTTTTGGAGTAAAGTTAAGCTCTAAATGAAGACCCGTAACACCGTAGGCCCCCATTGCCGTCATACCCACTCCTACTTTTTTATTCTTTCTCAAAGATAAACCATCCGCATGAAAAGTCGTTTGATGAGAGTTTGCAGACCACAATGGAATGGAGAAAAGGAATATAAAAATAGAACTTAAAAATCGTCTCATGTCGCTCCTCTAAAATATTTTAGCTTTAATGCCTTCTTCTTGGAGAAACTTAGTGATGGATTCACTATCTAACCCCTTCAGGCGATGAATTAACTCGTTCACCAACTTCATAGTTTCAATGCCTTGGTCGGAACGCAAAGAAGAGCTGAAGTAAGCTAAGTCATTAGTTAAACTTGATAAGTCCTGTACTAGCTTTTTCACATCCGCTGTTTTGGACATACCGTTCAATTGCTTTAACATACGGTTTAAATTTGTAGTTAAACTATTAATGGTATCTATTGTTTCATGAATTGAGCCTTCATTTTTCTCGAGCATATCGATAACTTTTCCAGCCAATCCATAACTTTGAGAAATCAACTGATCGATCCTTGGAGGGTCCTCCCCGCGTACTAGCTGCCCTGATTCTAGACCTGGCGCGTCTGATGACCCGGGAGAAATCTCCAAAAATTTCTCCCCAATAACTCCGGCTAAGTTAATAAAAAAACGGGAATCTTCTTTAACCGTTGGCCATGCTTCTTCACTCACTGAAATTTTAATTCTGAGTTTTGCTTCTTCGCCATTGACCTTTTGCTCGGGAACAAAGTCGATCGACTCCACTTTTCCCACTTTAATCCCCATAACTCGTACGGGAGACCCCACTTCAATTCCTCCAGCGAAATTAAAGGCGAGGTTAATATTTTTGGAACTAGAGAATGGATTTAGAGCTCCGATGTAATAAGCAAACACAACCACCATAAGGATGGTTCCTAAAAACATCAGGCCAACTTTGGTTTCATTTTTCATCCGACGTCCTTGTGAGAGAAAAACCATATCTATTATATAGACAAAATTTTATCTTTCGAAGAACAACGATAAAACTAGAGGTGTTCGACGCGAAGGGCCACCTTTCAGGCAGCCCGGTCCAACTTAATGAGACGTACTTCTACACTGCTCAGCGATTTGCTCAAGCTCAGAAAGACTATCGCAATCCCATGAGTTGAGTCTTGAACATGTAAATTCCAAACAGCTTTCTCTAGCACCCTGGCAAATCTGGCCCACATGCCTGAGCTCACTTAAGCTGTCACAATCCCAAGAACTCACTTTGGAGCATACAAAATCCACGCACGATCCTCGAACTCCCCTACAGGATTGAGCCACATCGGAGAGCTCGCTTAAGCTATCACAGTCCCATGAATTCATCTTATCGCACATGGCAGATATGCATCGACCGTTGTGATTTCCTCTACACATATCAGCCACCTGGTTCAGTTCACTTTGGCTATCACAGTCCCAAGAATTCAAGCGCTCACAAACAGACTCCATACAACTTGTTCTGGGCGGCAAATCTCCATCGGGTTCGCAGTGATCAACATCCAAAGTCCGAAGCTGCCCCCCCAAAACCAGAGTGAGATTCCTTTTGAAGTCCTGCTTTTGCTTTTCTAGCTCAAACTCTTTAACTAGACTTTTCACCTTTTCAATATCCAAAGACTTTTGCTCAATACTTGTCTCGGCCATCACACTCGATGATGCCAACAAAAGCATCATAAATGCCCATTTAAGTAGTGTCATTTTTCCCCCTAATCAACTGACTCAATAAATACCAGCAATTAGTAGGCCAAAAGATAGGGAAATCTAGATTTTTAATTTTAAATGTTAGCCATTACTCTGCGAGGAGATCTTTTATCTGCTTTAAAAGTGTCTTGTGATTTTCGCTCAAAGAAGCCTCTCTACTTGTGAGGGCCTGAAGCAGACTTTTCGATTCCATGACATATTCCCTGAATATCTGAGGACTTCCCAATTGTCTTATTTCACTGAGGTTGTCCACGCGACCAGCCATCATTATCAACAAGGCATTTTCAGACAGCTTATTCAGTCTCTCGACCATATAGCTAGATCTATTGGGAAACTGCTTTCTCTCCACATAGTTAACCGTCAACTCTAGAACCAAATCAGCAACAACAACACCAAACCGTTCACGAATCTCAACATAAGTCGTTCCCGTTCCCTTTTCCAACACATCCTTCAAATATGCGGCCGTCTTAACTTCTAGGGACACCTCTAATTTACTAAGTATTCCGACCACTCGCATAGGATGGATAAAATAATCCTCTTCCGACAGTTTGCGTTCTAGATCACCATATTTGTCTCTAGCAAATTCCTTCACCCGAAACAGTGTTTCCCCTTCCGACATCGCTCGATAAATGTCTTGTATCAATTTCTGGTGGGAATAGGTTAAATCCTGTCTTTGCCCTACAATGGACAACACATAATTGGTTTCTACGCGATATTTACGAATGAAACTCCATTCTGCACTCTCGAAATCGGAAACGTTATCCAAACGGTCAGCCAACTTAATCAAAAGCGCATCCAATGACATTCTTTCCATTTTCCATGCGAGATACTCGGCTTTGCTCCCCATTTCTTCTATTTTTTCTTTATCGGAGGTCAATTCGCTCACCAACCTGGCAACACGCTCTCCAAAAAGACTGCCAATCAAATACCGACTCGCTGGAGTGTCTTCGATGACATCATGGAGAAAGGCGGCAGCGACCATTTCTGGGTCCTTTGTATGCTCCATCAATCTTTTTGCTACTCTCGCTGGGTGAGTGAAATAGGGCTTGCCATCGAACTTACGCTTTTGCCCTTTATGCCATTCTCGTGCAAATTTCTTCGCCTCTTTGACCAGCTCGGGAAGGGGGATCTGCCTCCCGTTAGCCATATAAAAGTGGGGTGGAGCAAACAAATAGCCACAAAAATTGGCGTCTGAAGTATTTGGACTCAAGATCAACCAAGTACATAAACCGAAAGATAACAGCCTCTTTAAATGAAACGAACTGAGAGCAATCACTAAAACTCCTAAATCCGAGTCCAAAAATGGACAACCTCGGGATATGAACTATTATCTTTTAATGCTTAAACACATAGCAAAATTGACGATAAAGTCCACTTCCTAGGAAGGCACAGAAAATCTTTCAAGAAAGGCCGCTCTCAGATAAATTCTGAATAATTAAATATCAAACTTGAAACTAATAATAATAGGAAAATAGCCAAGACATCATAAAATCCAAGCCAATGATCATCACAGATGAAGTCACCACCGCATTGGTGGTCGCAAGCCCAACACCTTCGGCACCAGATTTACATTTAAAACCATAATAGCAACTCACAATGGGTATTACCGACCCGAAAACACCCCCTTTTATGGCGGCAAACCAGAGATCTTTGATTTCTACAAAGGAGCGCATAGCCACAATAAAACTACCCGTCGAATACCCAAGTTTGTATTCACTGATCAGCATAGCTACATACAGACAAATCAGGTTGGCTACAAAACTTAAAATAACTCCGCCAATCACACAGGCTATGAAGCGAGGTAAAACAATAAATCGCACCGGATTCATTGAAAGCATTTTAAGGGCATCAATTTGTTCGGTGATCTTCATGGTTCCCACTTCAGCGGCTAACCCGGCCCCCACTCTGGAAGTTATTAACAGAGCGGAAATCACAACGCCCAATTCTCGTAAAATGAGTAGTGCCGCAAATCCGGGAACAAGTTCATCATTTTTAATGACGATTTTCATATGGAAACTGGACTCAACAATGGTCACTGCTGCGGCCGCACAAACACAGAAAACCACAATCGGTGCGGATTCAATCATCACAAAATTAAGTTGTTTTAATGTATCCTTCCAGCGATAGGGAAACCTAAAAAGCTGTTTTACAGTCTGGAAAAAGAGATAGAAAAATTCACCCAATTGATTGAGTGAACGAATTAACCATCGGCCTGTAATTTCGAAGACAGATACGCCCATTTCCTACCAACTCATATAAATGATACCAGCGGACTCAGCAATAACACTCGTTATCCAATCCGCTACCACAATAGCTACCATTGTTGAAACCGCCGTATTCACTACCGACTTCCCCACACCAACAGCTCCACCTGTTGTAGTGTAACCCTTATAAGTGCAAATTCCACCCAATAGTACAGCAAACGTAAAGCACTTAAATAACCCAATGGCTAAGCTGGGCCACTTTACGATAGCTGGGACATGCCGCAAATACTCTTCCGGATTAATTCCGGCAAATAAGACCCCTAAAAATAGTCCGCCAAATATGGACATGAATAAACCCACCGCAAGCAAGAAGAAGCTGCTCACCACAATTCCTAGAAATCGAGGTAGAATGATTTCTTGAATGGGATCGGCCCCTAAACAGCGAATGGCATCAATTTGCTCTGTCACTCGCATGGTTCCCAGTTCAGCAGAAGTAAAAGCTCCCACTTTTCCGGAAAGCATAAAGGCAATCAATAGTGGTCCGATTTCTCTGATGGTCGCACTCGTCGACAGACCTCCTAAATATCCTAAGGCTCCAAATTGCTTGATCTGCATTGTGAATTGCACCGTCATAACAGCGCCAACAAAGAATCCTGCCAAAGCCGTTGTAGAGGCACTTTGTGTAGACACCATCCAAATCTGCTGGAAAACCAATTCTCGTCTCGGCCATTTTTTAAGAGCTGACCTCAGCACATCTTTAAAAAATAAATAACCACCGCCAATATCGGTAACAATGGGCGAAAGTAAACTAATGACCACGCTCCACCTCCTCTAGAAAGTCCTTAACAAGCGGGTGTTCCGATTGCATCATCTGTTCTGCTGTTCCCTCCGCCACAACTTGCCCCTTATCTAAAACAATAATTCGGTCGGCAATATCCATCGCACAATGCATATCGTGGCTTACCACCACAGAAGTGACTTTAAGTTCTCGAGATAGATCGAATATCAACTTATTTATCGCATTCGTTGTTACTGGGTCCAAACCTGTGGTGGGTTCATCGAACAATAATACTTCCGGCTGTATCGCTAAGGTACGAGCTAAACTCACTCGTTTTTGCATGCCATAGGAGATGTCTTGAGGCATCTTTTTATCGACATCTTTCAAGTGCACCAGATGCAATGCTTTCTCCACCCGACGAGTGATTTCGGCTTCTTCTAGATCAAAATGTTTCCTCAACCCAAAAGCAATATTCTCAAAGATCGTGAGCGAATCAAACAAGGCCGGGTGCTGAAAGACCATTCCACATTTCTTTCTCACTGGAAGATATTCTTCTTCCGTTTTTTGATCCACTCGATCGCCATCGATATAGATCTCCCCCGAATCTGGCTGTAAAAGGCCCACCAAATTTTTTAACAATACAGATTTCCCCGTTCCTGACGTGCCGAGAATAAAAACAATCTCTCCCTTTTCTATTTTAAAAGAGATTCCTCGTAGCACTTCTCTGCCAGAAAAGCTTTTCTTAAGGTTAATGAATTCGATCAACGACTATCCCCTCACAACACAATTAAAAATCTTGCGTCAATGGCCCCTCTTGAGCCCCTCGTATAAATTGATTCACACGAGGGTCTTTATGCGACCGAGTCTCTTCTTCTGAGCCGGTCAAAATAAACTCCCCGTCCACCACCATTGCGATACGAGTTCCCAACTGATAGGCCCGGGCCATATCATTAGTGACATAAATATTGGCCGACTGATTTTTCATCTGTAATTCCATTAAAAGTTGTGCAATTTTTCGGCTAGTGATCGGATCTAGACCTGCCGTAGGGTCATCATAGAGCACCACTTTCGGACCCAAAGCCAAGGCTCTGGCAATTCCCAACCGCTTCTGCATTCCACCACTAATTTCGTGCGGAAACAGTTGTTTGGCGTGCAAAATGCCAACGGCTTCTAGAAAGGCATGCACTAAATCCTCGACCTCTTGGCCTTTCATTTTTTTCACCTCTCGAAGAGGAAAAGCCACGTTTTCAGCACAAGTGAGAGAATCAAAAAGGGCATTTTTTTGAAACAACATCCCCATTTGCAGCATTTTAAATTCGCGCTCTTTGGGTTCTGACCTGTATATATCCAGTCCATCGATAAAAACCTGACCTTGATCGGGCTGCATTAAACCAGCAACCATTTTCAGCAAAACGGTCTTTCCCTCTCCACTAGGGCCAATGATCACCAGAGACTCCCCGGCCTCCACCTCAAAACTCACATTGGAGATAGAAAAATCATCCAACTGAATTGCTAAATTTTTTGTTTTCACCAACGGCATGGTTTCATGATCGCAGAACTGAGGGGCTGGGCCAAAGCTTTCTAAGTACTTTTTTTGGCGGAGCGTTGCAGTTTTACCGAATGTAAAAACAGCGTGAGCAAATGGGTAACTACTTCCTTCCCTGCCTAAGCTTTGCTATACCTTCGAACCGTACCATTTATATAGAAACAAGCTTATCGTAGAACCTCACAAGAAAGGCGACGTTCATGTCTCATAAAAGAAAGAAGATTACTGTCATTGGTGCCGGGTTTGTTGGCTCAACAGCTGCTCATTGGGCTGCGTCAAAAGAACTGGGTGATGTTGTTTTGTTGGATATCAACGAGGGTGCGGCTCAAGGTAAAGCCTTAGATCTCTTCGAAGCCTCTCCTGTTGAAGGGTTTGATTCCCGCGTGACCGGAACTGCCGACTACAAAGACTCTGCCGGTTCAGATGTTGTTATCATTACGGCAGGAATTCCCCGCAAACCGGGCATGAGTCGAGATGATCTTTTGGCGACAAACGCAAAAATCATGAAGACCTGCTGCGAAGGTGTAAAAGAGTACTCTCCTAACGCCACTGTGATTGTGGTAGCCAACCCACTCGATGCTATGTGCCACGTCGCTTATGACACTCTCGGATTTCCAAAAAACCGAGTTGTTGGTATGGCCGGAGTGTTAGATAGCGCTCGTTTTAGAAGTTTTATCGCTGAAGCCGCCAATGTTTCTGTAAAAGACGTAAATGCGTTTGTTTTGGGTGGCCACGGAGACACGATGGTTCCATTGCCAAGATATTGCTCCATCGGTGGCGCTCCATTAGATCGCTTTCTCTCTGAGGAAAAGATCGAAGCCTTAGTGGACCGTACTCGAAAAGGCGGTGCTGAAATCGTGGGTCTACTCAAAACAGGATCGGCTTACTATGCGCCAAGTGCAAGCGCTGTAGAAATGGCCGAAGCTATTCTAAAAGACCAGAAAAGAATCTTGCCATGCGCTTGTCTCCTTGAAGGCGAATTTGGTTACAAAGATCTATTTATTGGAGTTCTTTGCCAGTTAGGTGGCGATGGCGTTGAAAAAGTGGTTGAATTAGAACTTACCGAGCCAGAACAAGCTATGTTGAAGAATTCTGCTGATGCCGTTCAGGGCCTTGTGGATGCACTTAAAGGATTAGACTACTAAGATTAAAGGAACGATAGATGAATATTCATGAGTATCAAGCAAAAGAAGTACTAAGAGAGTTTAACGTTAAAACGTTAAAAGGGATCGCCTGCGACACTGTGGACGAAGCTGTTTCTGCCGCGGACAAAATGGGCGGAAGTCTTTGGGTTGTTAAGGCCCAAATCCATGCCGGTGGGCGCGGAAAAGGTGGCGGTGTAAAAATCGCGAAATCCAAAGAAGAAGTGAAAGAGCATGCTTCTAATATCCTCGGAATGCAGTTGGTGACTCACCAAACTGGACCTGAGGGCAAGAAAGTAAATAAACTTTTCGTGGAAGAAGGTTGTGACATCAAAAAGGAATACTATGTAGCTTGCCTCGTTGACCGAGCTACTGGTCGAGCGACAATGATGGCTTCCTCTGAAGGTGGAATGGACATCGAGGAAGTGGCCGACAAAACTCCTGAAAAAATCCATACTGTGGATATTTTCCCGGAAACTGGATTAGCTCCTTTCCAGGCCAGACAACTCGCCTTCAAAATTGGCATGCGCGGAAAAGCTATTAATGCCGCTGTAAAAAGCTTTATAGGCCTCTACAACACTTTTGTAGCCAAAGATGCCGCAATGGTTGAAATCAACCCTTTGGTTGAAACTAATGATGGAGATGTCATCGCCTTGGATGCTAAAATGAATTTTGATTCCAATGCGCTTTATCGCCAACCACAAATTGTTGAGTACCGAGATCTTACTGAAGAAGATCCTGCTGAAGTGGAAGCGTCTAAATATGACCTCGCATTCATTAAGTTAGATGGAAACATCGGCTGCTTGGTTAACGGTGCCGGACTCGCTATGTCTACTATGGACGTTATTAAACTTCACGGTGGAGAGCCGGCCAACTTTTTAGATGTCGGTGGTGGCGCCACAAAAGAAAAAGTGACAGCTGCCTTTAAAATTATTTTAGAAGACCCTAGCGTAAAAGCCATCCTAGTGAACATTTTTGGTGGAATCATGAAGTGCGATATTATTGCTGAGGGTGTGATTGCTGCCTCTAAGGAGCTAGGACTGAAAGTTCCATTGGTTGTACGACTTGAAGGAACCAACGTAGAAAAAGGGAAAGAGTTATTAGCCAATAGTGGTTTAGACATTGTCCCTGCAAACGATTTAACAGATGCCGCGGAAAAAGCCGTATCAGCAGCAAAGGGAGCATAACATGGCTATTATGATTGATAGAAACACCAAAGTCATTTGCCAAGGTCTTACAGGCTCGCAAGGAACATTTCATACCGAACAAGCCATTGCCTACGGCACTCAGATGGTGGGTGGAGTAACACCAAATAAAGGTGGCACTGAGCACGTCGGAATCCCTGTGTTTAACACCGTAGAGGAGGCTGTTGAAAAAACGGGAGCCAACGCTTCTGTTGTTTATGTTCCTCCGCCATTCGCGGCCGATGCCATTATGGAAGCTACTGAGGCAGAGCTTGATCTCGTTATTTGTATTACCGAAGGAATTCCAATCAACGATATGGTTAAAGTGAAGCGCTACATGGAAGGCAAAAAGACCCGTTTGGTAGGACCTAACTGTCCCGGAGTTATTACCCCCGGACAATGTAAAATTGGAATCATGCCTGGCCATATTCACAAAGAAGGCCGCGTTGGTGTACTTTCCAGATCGGGAACATTAACTTACGAAGCGGTTTGGCAGCTCACTAATGTTGGCTTAGGTCAGTCCACTTGCGTTGGTATCGGTGGTGACCCGGTCAATGGCACTAACTTCATCGATGTTTTGGAGCTTTTCAATGCAGATCCAGACACTGATGCCGTGATTATGATCGGTGAAATCGGTGGAACAGCTGAAGAAGAAGCTGCTGAGTACATCAAAAGAGAATTTAAAAAACCGGTAACATGTTTTATTGCTGGAGCTACCGCTCCTCCCGGTAAGCGCATGGGTCATGCTGGTGCCATTATCAGTGGTGGTAAAGGTACGGCAGAAGCAAAATTTGAAGCCCTTGAAGGAGCTGGTTGTAAAATTGCCCGCAGCCCTGCGGATTTAGGAACTACTTTAAAAGCGAGTCTTTAAGATAAATTATAGGAGATAAAAAAATGGCAGTAGAAAAAACTTTTTCCATCATTAAGCCGAACGCAGTAAACAAAAATGTTATGGGAAACATCATTGCAAAATTTGAGGAAAACGACTTAAAAATTGCTGGTGCTAAACTCATCAACCTAGAAAGATCTAAGGCTGAAGAGTTTTATGGCGAGCACAAAGAACGTCCTTTCTTTGGTGAGCTAGTTGATTTCATGACTTCTGGTCCTATCATGGTTATGTGTCTAGCTGGCGAAAACGCCGTTGCAAAGAACCGTGAAATCATGGGTGCAACGAATCCAGCTGACGCTGCAGAAGGTACTATTCGTAAACTTTTTGGTGACAGTGTGGGCGAAAACGCTGTTCACGGTTCTGACTCTCCAGAAAGTGCTCAAAGAGAATTAGCTCTCTTTTTTGAGCCCAACGAAATCGTAAACGCATAATTTTTTGCCTTAAAAGCATTGATAACTGGCCCTTGCTGGACGTTTCCCGCAAGGGCTTTTTGTTTCTACACATTTGTAATACCATAAAGCTATGGCTTACGAAGTTGGACAGACTTTAGACTTGAATATCGAACGCCTCTCTTTCAATGGCGGCAGAGGAGTAGCTCGTCACGAAGGATTTGTTTTCTTTGTTCCCTTTGTTCTTCCCGGAGAATCCATTAAAGCCAAGATCACCAAAATTAAAAAAAGGTATGGCGAAGCTGAACTAATAGAGGTTGTTAAGCCAAGTCCTGAACGCCAAGTAGGTCCCTGTATATTGTTTGGTGAATGTGGTGGTTGCACTTGGCAACACATTCCCTATGAAAAGCAGCTTGTTTATAAGAAGGATCTGCTTTTAGACATGTTTAGCGGTCTTATTAACGACGACAAGATCCTAGATCCCACCCCAAGCCCTAGGGCATTTTATTATCGAAACCGAATCCAATTACACCGAGATCAAAATAATCAATGGGGCTTTAAAAAGCGGGGTACAGATCATGTTCTACCCATCGAAAGTTGCCCTATTACCGATGCTCGGATCAATTTGGAAATTCCAAAGTTAACCCGCATTGTACCGGCCAATGAAAAGCGCATAGAGATTTATGTGGACCCTAGCAATCAAGTGAATCGGCGCTTTGGTAAACATACTAAGTTCGAGGGGCAATTCTCACAGGTCAATAGTGAAGTGAACAAAATTTTAAATGAGGCGGTCTACGAAATTGTCGATCGCAATCGACCCCGTCGACTTTATGATCTCTACTGTGGACAGGGGAATTTTATTCTCTATCTGGCTGACACCTTCACCCAATGCGAGTTTATCGGAGTCGAGCTATCTAAAAAGAATTTGGATTTCGCCATCGAAGGCGCGGAAGGCTCTCCTAACGCTCAGTTTTTACAGGCCGATGTCGCCCAATATTTGAGGGACTCTGCACAATTTCAACCGGACGATTTGATCATATTAGACCCCCCTCGCTCTGGGCTCACCCCGGAGGCGCTTTCCGCCCTCATTGAGGCCAACCCTCATCAGGTGATTTATATTAGCTGTGATCCTATGACTCTTAAGAGAGATTTAGCCGCTCTGTTGGAAAATGGCCTCAAGGTAGAAACCCTTCGCCCCATTGATATGTTTCCCCAAACAGATCATATCGAAACCATCACTTACCTGATTCGACAATAGCTCGACGCATTAAATGCTTTAAGTTTAACGGTTTTTTGCTAGCTTGATGATATGAGCAGGAAGAGTTTCGCCGCAGTAATTTTATTGATTTTGACAGGCTGTCAAACCAATCAGCCGGCCGATCAAGCTAAAAAAGGTCAGCTACATTTAAAGCTCGGCACTTCCCATTTAGCTAAAGGCAATTACCCAGCTGCGCTCGGAGAACTGCAAAAAGCCCGAAGGTATGACCCAGACAATCCTGTAGTCTATAACAATCTAGGTTTAGCCTATTTGGTTCGCGGCCGATATCAAACGGCCGAAGTGAATTTGCGCAAAGCCATTAAGTTAGAACCTGGTTATACTGAAGCTCGTAATAATTTAGGCCGAGTCCTTTTACATCAAAATCGAGTGGACGATGCCGTTTCCGAATTGAAAGTTGCTGTGGATGATCTCACCTTCCCATCGCCTGAAAAATCTCATTCAAACTTAGGTATTGCTTACTTTATGCAAAAGAACTTTCAGGATGCCGAAGACCATCTCAAAAGATCTCTCGTTCTAAGACGTGAGCATTGTACAACTCAAAATTATTATGGCCGAACTCTATACGAGCAAAAGCTGTATAAAAAATCTATGGACACTTTAGAGTCCTCTATCGAAATTTGTGATAAACAAAAATTTTATGAACCAAGGTACTATAGTGCATTAGCCGCCTTTCAATTAGGCTTTAGAGAACAATCTCGCGCTAAGTTCGAAGAAATCCTACACTTGTCTAAAGAAGGAAAATACGTCGAGCGCTCAAAAGAAATGTTACGCCTATTAATTGGCGGGAGAAAACAGTGAAAGAAATCGGAACAAAGCTTCGTCAAAACAGAGAAGACAAAGGATTATCCATATCTGAAGTGAGCATGGCCACTAAGATCAACGCAAAAATCTTAAAGGCCATTGAAGAAGGAGATGAGGCTAACCTTCCTGCTAAAACTTTCCTTAGAGGTTTCGTTCGCTCCTACGCTTCCTATCTAAAGATGGATGTGACCTCAATTATGAACGAATTTAAGGAGCTTGTCGGCTCAACTAAACCCGAGCCAACTCCTCCTCTAGATACGGCCCCCACCTTCAGTGAAGCTTTACCTGATATGAGTTCTCCCAAGGTTTTAAAAAAAGCCGCTATAGTGGGCGCTTTAGCTCTCACAATTTTTGCCATCGTAATCACTAAAAATATTTACGAAAAGTATTCTCTCGAGCGAGAGGCTAAACCCACAGTAGAGGCTACGACCGTTCCCGAAACAAACACTCAGGAAACAACCCCCTCATCACAACCAGACAAATTGGTTCAATCGCCTGAAGATTTGAAAATGGGTGAGGAAGCCAAAGCTAAAGAATCCCCCAAACAAGAGCAGACCCCTTCTGCCGCACCTAAAGAGGAGCCCGCAGCAGCGACTCCTGTTGTGGAAGCACCACCTGAATCGAATGTCACACCTACGGCTTCAGAGCCCAAGCCAGAAGAAAACTCATCTGCCCCCGTCGCGGATTCCAATGACGCATCGACGGAAGAAACCACTGAGACCACCCCGCCAGTCAAAACAGCTATGGAGGTCATCATTGAAGCTCTCGATTCAGTGGAAATTGATTACCGTATTGATGGTGGCGAGCTAAAATACACTCGTCTAAAACCGGATCAAACGATCATTCTGAAAGCCAGCCAGAAACTAGCCATCGACTTAAGCAATGCTGGAGCCGTGAACGTCACTTACAATGGTAGCGACAGAGGTGTTCCTGGTGACATCGGCCAATCCATAAAGCTCACTTACCCTTAGTTATCGGAGGTCAGCTTGCTTCCAACATTACCGCAGAAAATTAAGTCGTTGTGGCTTTGGACATTCGCAGTCAAATTGGTCCTTGCGGCAGTTTTGCCTTTGAGTCTTGACGAATCTTACTACTGGGTGTGGTCTCACAACCTTCAGCTAAGTTATTTTGATCACCCACCCCTGGTTTCCTGGCTTTACCTATTAGGACAACCCTTGGAGTTTCTTGGCCAAGCCGTCCGATGGCCAGGTGTCATCTTGGGGCACCTTACCGTCTATATTTGGTTAGTGATTGTTAAACCTCACTGTAGCGAAACCACTTTAAAATGGTTTTTGCTTCTGTTGCTTACCACACCACTACTTGGCCTGGGCTCCCTTATTATTACTCCTGATGTACCCTTAATGTTTTTTTGGTCCCTCTCCACATTAATATTTATTAAAACTTTAGAGCAGCCTCGATTTCAAAAATTTCTACTTTTAGGAGCCCTTTTAGGACTGGGGTTTTTAAGCAAGTATCACGTTGCTCTCTTCCTCCCAATGGCGTTAATGGTTATGATGCTGGCAAAGGAACTAAATATCAAAAACCTGCCAGGTCTCTTAGTGGGAGCTCTTATATTCTTTACAGTTGCAGCTCCTGTCATTTACTGGAATTACACCAATGACTGGGTGTCCTTTTCTTTTCAACTGAATCATGGTTTGGGAGGAGAAAGCTGGAAACCTAGATGGACTCTTTCCTATTTACTGGGTCAAATTTTGATATTTTTCCCAACCGTTCTATTTGTCGCTACAAAGAAATTCAGGCAAAGACTACAGGGGTCCGTTTTAGATAAAACATTGATTGTTTTTGGGTTTGTCCCGTTGCTGTTCTTTCTCTATTCGAGCACTAAAGCTCACGTTGAAGCCAACTGGCCCATCATTGCCGTACCCTTTGTAATTGCTTTAGCTACCATTAATTCTGGTAACAAAACCAGATGGGCGCGTTCAGCCGTTTGGTTTTGGTCCGGATTCAGTTTAATTGTTTTGTCCGATGTCTTTTTAAGATGGATTCCAGGAAATCCTGGAAGCATTAAATCCCAGGAATTTTACTACTATGAAAATATAGTCAAATATGTGCAAGAAAATCCTGAGGAACCTTTTTATGCTCGCACGTTCCAGATGGCATCAAAAGTGACTTATGATTCAGGAGTACTCGTCCCAAAAATTCTAGGATCGAGTCGCTTTGATTTTTATGATATGCATGAAATGTCTCAGCCTAAAGAGGAAGTGATCTACTTGTTTGTTAGATCTGGAGAAAACATTCCGTCTGGGGCTACAGTAAATCCTTATAAAATCACAGATCGCAAATCTATAGATTCTTCTTTTGATGTTTTGGAGCTCACTCACCAATGACTTCGAAAAAGCTGTTTGCTACTTATTTTATTTTCTTCATCTTTATTTACATCATGTATTTGGCATTTTATTACCCGCAGATCACGACTGAGCCTGTCGAATACCCCGAAACAAGACAGCTTTATGACTATCGTGGAGTCACCCATACCCACTCCAGTTTAAGTTCTGGCAGTGGAAATATCGATGATATTGCCGCAGCCGCACAAGCTGCTGAGCTAGACTTTATTTACATCACAGATTTAAACGATTTTGATCGCTCATCCAAAAATAAAGAAGGGGTTTACGGCAACCTTCTTTTGTTCGTCGCAGGTGAATATACATACCTTGATTCCAAATTTTTAAACTATCACAATACGACCAATGAACATTTAAGTAGTGTGGGGCGAATTCAATTAGGCTTTTCGGAACTCTTAGAACAAAAAAACAGACCTCTAGATAAAGGCATTTTTGTCCTTTCCCATCCCTTAAAGCCCGGCTACAAATGGGATGGAAACATTCCAGAGGGAATGGATGGCATTGAAGTCATAAATCTTAAAAGCCAATGGCAACAATGGTGGGAAGCTTCTAAGACATCCTTTCTTTTTACTTCTCTTCTCTACCCGATCAACGGACGTCTGGCATTCATTCGACTCCTACAGCGCCCGATTAAAAACATTAGACTCTGGGACCAGCTCAATAAAGGCGATCGATATACAATTGGATTTGTTGGAAATGAAGCGGAAGCATTAGCTAAAGTTTTTAAAAAATACCCTATTGAGGTTCCCAGCTACCGCTTTATGTTTAATGTGGCCACCAATCATATCTTGCTAAAAAGTGAACTCACAGGAGAGTTTCTTAGCGACAAGAGAAAAATTCAGAGCGCACTTGAAAATGGTCAATTTTATATGAGCTACGACTATTTGGCAAAGCCCGTAGGTTTTGAAGCCTACTTAGAAAAAGGGTTAGAGAAAATAGTCGCTATGGGGAAAAACGCAAATGTATCCGCCCCGGCCGAGCTAACCATTAATTTGCCCAGTAATTTAACGGCACCATCGAAGATTGCTATAATGAAAGATGGACAGGTGTTTATGACCACGAACTCAAATCGAGTGAAGGTAGACTTAACGGTTCCCGGGGATTACCGCATAGAAGTACAAACCAAAGTTCCTCTACCGGCTCCAGATCATGCGCGATGGATGCCATGGATATACACCAATCCCTTTTCAATCCGGTAATTTAACGGTTAAATTGGGTCCGCAATTGAGCTGACAAGCCAATCTTTCAAACTCTGAAAAAGATCTATCTTCACTGATTTCTTTTTCGACTTCATTTCTTTCAGGAAGATGCTCTAAATTTGAAGTGACCAATACCCTACAAGTTCCGCAGGTCGCATTTCCACCACATGAATGATTTAACGGAATTTGGTTCCGAATGGCGAACTCTAGAATCGTTTCACCCTCTTTAAATTTTAGATCTGGATATCCCTCAAAAGAAAAATTCAAAATTCAACTCCGCATTATTCAAAAAGATTTATAAAAGATTTTATCTTAAAACCAATTTGAAGCAACATGGTGTACTCATGAAGGATTTTCATTGCTATCACTCCGGATTTTCAGTATCCCTTGAGTATGAAATTTATAGCATTTGATTTGGAAACCACAGGCTTTATTCCTGGTGTAGATAGAATAGTTGAAATTGGTGCCGTTAGGTTTGTTGATGAACAAGTGGAAGCTGTATTTTCAACACTTGTGGACCCTCAAATGGGTGTACCTAAAGAAGCCACTGAAGTGAATGGAATCACCGATGACATGCTTAAAGGCAAGCCAACCATTGATAAGCTTTTAGATCCTTTCGCTGAATTTTGTTCAGACTGTGTGATCGTTGCTCACAATGCAGGCTTTGATGTTCCTTTTCTAGTTTCTGAAATTGAAAAATATGAATCTAAAGCGCCTAAAGGTGTCGTTTTGGATACCCTATCTTTAGCGCGCAAAGTGTATCCTGGACTACCTAACTATAAACTAGGAACCCTAGTTCAACACTTAGGGATACCCGCTACAAACTTCCACAGAGCTGAAGAGGATGCGAGCTATTGTGGTAAATTGTTTTATAAAATGATGACCAAAATGTCTGGCACTAATGTGATGCCACCTCTAGACAACCTTATCCAACTGACAGGAAAACCTGAAATGCGTTTTCCTCAGATTGTAAAGCAACCCAAACAATTGGATATGTTCGATTTAATATAGAACAACAGCCGTTACTTTATTATTTAGAACAGTTTGCATCAGATTTGTTAAACCTTGCTTAATGGATGAGCCAATCTCTTAAACCTCTGATTTTTTTGCAATTTTGCGCTTCGCGTGAGTCGGAAATGTTTTCCTCCTTAGCTTTGAAACTCTTCACTTCTAGACAAGACCTCTCCTGGCAGGTATCAACACTAAAGTCTGAAAATTCTGGGGGGGATCATGCAGGCGAGTGTCATCAGCATCAGTCGGAAAGGTGTGCTGACTTTAGGGGAAGTCCAGCAAATCTTACCGATCATTAAAAAGATTACGACTCAAATAAAAGACGATGTCGATCGCTTAATGCAGGCGTTGGAGGGTTCCGTAGAAAACCCCGTTAAAACCGCTGACATTGAATCTAAAATAAATTTTAAATTAGACGAATGGAACTCTAAGATCACACGCTTAGGTGGCATTACCAAAGGGCTTTGGTTAGTGGATTTTGATAGCGGTGATGGATTCTACTGTTGGAAACATCCTGAACCCGATATCATGTTTTGGCACGCCTACAACGAAGGCTTTAAAGGCCGTGTTCCAATTAGACATAAGATACAAGTGGATCATAACTATTAAAAGGCCTCAAATTGCGTCAAAAGGTAGCCAAAAGGAACTTTTCCCTTTAAATTCTTGCCCCTATAAAACAAAGGCAAAGAAATGAAGGTGAGTCTCGCACAAATCAACTCCTGTCTTGGGCAATTTTCCTACAACGCTGATAGGATGGTTCGATATGCCCAAAAAGCAAAAAATAATGGTAGTGATTTGGTTATTTTCCCCGAGTGTAGCTTGACCGGATATCATCCGGTGGATCTTTTAGAAAGAGACTCGGTCGTAGAGGCTCAACTTAAAGAATTAGAACGGCTCGCCAAAAGGTTACCCAAAGATATTGGCGTATTTGTTGGTGCAATTACCAGAAATGAAAAGCCTGGAAAGAACTATTTCAATTCCGCTGTCTTTATCTATCGAAATAAAATACAAAAAATTTTTCATAAAGAGCTTCTTCCGACATACGATGTTTTTGATGAAGCCCGACATATTACTCCGGGTGAAACCTCTAAAAATATTTTTAGATTTAAAGGTTTCCGCATCTTAACTTGTATTTGTGAAGACATTTGGGCCTGGACATTGCCTGGAGAATCTGAAAAACAGCGTTACCACACAAACCCTATTAAAAAGATCAAAGATAAAAACATTGATCTTATTGTGAACTTGTCTGCATCCCCATTTCATACAAAAAAATGGAATCAGAGAAAATTTGTAACCGAAAAATGCGCTTCCCACCTAAGAGCGCCAATGATTTATGTAAATATGGTGGGAGCACAAGACGAGCTTATTTATGATGGTGGGAGCTTTGCTATCGATAAAAAAGGTCGCCGGGTGGCACAGGCTAGCCGATACAAAGAAGATTTAGTTAGCTTTGAAATCGAGCCTAAAACAAAAAAGGTGAAGTCCGGTCAAAAACGCATCATTCGAGTCAACCGCACTAGTGATATTTACAATGCATTGGTTTTGGGAGTACGAGATTTCGTAAACAAAGTCGGATTTCAAAGGGTTCACTTAGGGTTAAGTGGAGGAATTGATTCGGCTGTGGTTGCAGCGATTGCCGCGGATGCGATTGGTAGCGAAAAGCTGACATGTATCGCTTTACCTTCAAAATTTAACAGCCCAAAATCATTATCCTCTGCCAAAACTTTAGCTAAAAATTTAAATTGTGAGTTTATAGAAATGCCAATCCAAGAGCTCTACGAGTGTGAAACAAAGCTTGTAGATCAAACTTTCGGTAAACAAAAGTTCAGCATCGTGCACGAAAATTTACAGGCTCGAACCCGTGGCATGTTACTTATGACTTACTCTAATTTAAATCATAGCCTTTTGATTAACACATCTAATAAGAGTGAGCTCGCTATGGGTTATTCCACCTTGTACGGAGATCAATGTGGAGGTCTTTGCCCTATAGGAGACCTTTTGAAAACGGAAGTGGTAAAGCTCGCTGAATATATTAATCGAAATGAAGAGATCATTCCTCGCTTTATCATCGACCGCCCACCCAGTGCCGAATTAAGAAAAAATCAAAAGGATGAAGACTCGTTACCTAAATACGATGTTCTAGACAAAGCCGTTACCAATCTGGTGATTAAAACAAAAAAACCTAAAGGTGAGTTAGAACGCAGGGTACTAAAATCAATGATGCAAAGTGAATTTAAGCGGTGGCAGGCTCCTCCGATTTTAAAGGTCTCCGACCATGCTTTTGGAAGAGGGCGTAGATTACCTGTGGCTCATAAAGCCTTTTATTAACTGCGATTTGTTTTAGTAACTTGGCTTGAACACACTTTTAAGTCATACCACAACGTAAAAAGGGACTTGGTTCCTAACTGGCATCCATACCTTTCATAATGCTGTTGGCTTGCATGAAGAAAAATACCAAGATGGCGATTAGTATTACTATAATAATAAGATAGCGGAAGTAGGCACCCAATCCAATTTCGTCATCAATCTCCATGCTTTCTTTTTCTTTAAACTTTTTTCTGACAGCGATGCGTCCACCGCTCTTTTTATTCCCATTGCCCACATCTTTTTTAACACGACTCGCTCCAGAAGCGATAAAACGATCTTCTTCATCTTCGTTTCCGTAGGAAAATCCGCCAAAACCTCGTGCTCTTCTTCTCTTCACACGAATTCTTTGGGGGCCCGCCTCATAAGTGGATCCATAGTCTGTAGTTCCAAATTCAGCCGGGCCGGCCCGTTTTTCTTTTTTACTTTCGCCGCCTTCACCGTCGCCACCACCTAATTTAAATCTTCGCGCGCCACCCTCTAATGGGTTTCCTCGAGATCCTGCTCCACCACCATTAATGCGCCCATAAGTTCCATTCGCACCAGTTCCATTAGTCACAGTCTCTTGTGAATCGCTGACTTCTGACCCATCGGAAGTTCCGTCTCCACCGCCACCAACGGTAGTTCCTCCCCCACCATTGCCGCTGCCATTACCATTACCGTTTCCGTTACCGTTTCCATTGCCGTTACCGCCGCCATTGCCACCACCAGTTCCACCGCCGCCATTGCCGCCCGTGTAGCCGGCAGAATTACTTCCACTGGCTAAATCAAATGTCCCCGTAGAACAACCATTCGTACTTTGACTGGCACCCTGTTGTGGTAATTGTCCTGTGGAAAGCAAGCACCCGATATAGGAATTGGGGCCTCCAAAATAACCTGATCCATACTGAGCAAAAGCGGTGTTGAACCGCCAGATAGCGGTTCCAAATATCGCAAATACAATAACCATTAAAAGTATAAGTTCTAAGGCGGACTGCCCCCGGTTTCCATTGAGAATGGAAAAGGCTGGGTTTTTTCCAGAGGGATTACAATTTTTAGTATCTATATTATAATTATCCATAAAACAGTCGAGGTAGTGCTCAAAAGATGTATCGGCAGAAATGGTGTCTCACAATAGGATTTTTTTCGATCTTAGCCTTGATTTTTCAAGCTGGGGTTGGATTTGCTCAAGAAGCTACCAATTCCTCCAAGGTCGACCCAGCTTTGGGTGAAAAACAAACCTATAGACCCCTCTCGCCTTTCGTCCCACCGAAACTGCCTCCCATAAAGAAAATCAGTAGTTTAGATCCCAAAAAACGTGAGTTGATTCTTAAGCTTAAAGCCGCTCATGATAAAAAACCGGAAGACACTCGAATCATTAAACTACTGGGCCAACGCCTGTATAGTTTTGGACTCTATGAGTCCTGTAAAAATACACTTCTCCCTTATCTGGATGAACTTGATAAAAAATCCAAACTTATTTTGGTGAGATGCCTAGAAAAGCGCTTGGACTATCGCAATAAGGTTAAGGTCATCGAAAACATGTTGATTTATGATTCTAAAAATTATCAGCTGTATACACGAGTTGGGGATGCCTACTATGAATTGCGGGAAGCCGACAAGGCCATAAACAATTATCGCCAAGCCATTAGTATTAATCCAAAATTCGTAGCTCCCTATAAACGACTCCTTGATCTTTTTAAAGAAACAGAAAACACCTATGAACAGCGCCAGCTCCTCCTCGAAATGATTAAAGAGCTCGGAGAACAACCCGTCTACCTCACCGAACAATGTCGGTTATTTTCATTAGAAGCCTTTTTTGATCAAACTATTAATGTGTGTCTTAAAGCCGTCAGATCGAATCCTAAAATAGCGGACAATCATGTCCGTTTAGGTGTGGCCTATAAAGAATCGGGAGACACCGATAAAGGACTTAAGGTTCTCACTCGAGCGGCACGCTCTTTTAAAAAGTCTGAATTCGCTCAATGGGCCCTTGGGCAATACTATTACGACAAGGAAAGCTATCCCATTGCCTTTAGGTATTTTCGACAGGCCGTTGCCGCAAAAGAGGATTCGCATAGATCTCGACTGGGCTTGGCCCAAAGCGCTTTCGAAATTGGACGTTACGATTTATCTTTAGAAAATTTTAAAAAAGCCTGTCAGTACGACAACAAAGAAACCATTGTCGCTTTTCGAGGGGCTGCCAGTCGTCTACGCCAAGATAAAAACTATAATTGGATTAAGAAATTTGATTCGGAATCGAGGAAATGTCGAATCGCGAAAGCCTTTTAAGCTAGGTCTGTAGACTTTCAAAAACTTGTTTTAGAAAATTTAAGCCCCGTACTCCAAACCAACTCATTTTTTCTCCGTCTACAAGACCAATTGCCCCACTTTTGCCTTTGAACTGGCTTACATGCTTGGCAAAGGGATAAGGTTCTGAAGACAGTAATATTAAATGATCTTCCTTAAATATATCTTCCTCATTCACCTCTGGGTATAAAACGCCCCCTTTTGAGTCTGGTACTTTTAATCCTAATGTATGTAATACGGAGCCTATATAAGTACTACTCCTCACCTCCATATACGGATCTTTCCAAATCAGATAATGTACTCTTTTAGGTGCAAACGAAGGCGTGGGTGGTGGATTCACCCAGCGTAGGAGGGCTAGGGTGTTCTCACTATATTCAAGCCTCTCTCTTTGTGAAAAATTGAGATACTCTTTTCCCCAGCCTTCGAGTCGATCATTATTTAAAAATTTACCTAGAGAGATAAGACTTTTTCCGCAGGCGTTTAAATCATGAATGGAGCTGGCCCACTTAGGATAAGGACAGTTATCGAAATCTTCTTTATTATTTTCTTCCTGATCAAAGATAACTAGATCGGGATTCAGCTCCCCAATCTTCTCCCAATTGGGATTCTTCGTTCCTCCCACTCGGACTAGGGATTCCACTTTAGATTTTGGATGAATACAAAAACGCGTGCATCCAACGACAATTTCTCCTGCCTCAATAAGGGTTTCCGTCCAAGAGGGGACTAGGCTCACTATTCGCAAGATTCACCCTCCTGACTTTGCCTCTTTTTATCAAACCCATAAGGGCAATGCCGGCATCCAGATTCACAACAATAGCCCCGCTTGAGATGATAGGCTTCAGTAAAAACCCAAACGCCATCTTCGATATAGTAGTCTTTACCCTCTTTAAGAGGACGTTTTTGAGGTTCATCTTCCATAAGAGGGACCTACCATGGAGCCAAAAGACAGACAAGCTCCCATAAAAAATATAGAATCCATCATCAAATGGATCAAAACAAATCACTTCAGACGTACCAAAACAATCCATTAAAAAACTGAATTGTTGCCACAGTGTGATTGAAATTCTCATTCTGATACGAAATTTTAGAAACTGACTGAACGCATGAAAAGCCCTTATACAATCTGTACAAATCTTAATGACTCAATTTGAGACACACCTCTCTTTTTTGTCTAAAAGTTATGGGTTTTTGATAAAATATTTGTAGAGGCAGAGGGAATTTTAAGGAAATCCGTCATTTAGCACCGAGAAATTACATTCAGAATATAAAAGAGACTCTTAAAATGACCGATAAAATTAATGAAAGAAAAAGTATTTCCAGGGGGAAGTAAAATGAAAGCAAAGTTAAACATCATGAAAAAGAAGTTTGCTGAGATCCTAAAAGATGAATCAGCTCAGGGTGCTACAGAATATATTTTACTCATAGTAGTTATTTTAGGAATCATGTCTTTCTTTGGGCCTGAAATAAAAGGCATGGTTTCAGATAAGATGGGTGATGTGAAGGCTCAGTTTCAAGGCTTTACTAACCAATAATCTGAAACTCAACATAGCGACTTTTAGACCGAGGTTTGAATCATGATGACAACCGAAGTTGTTATACTATTAACCGTTTACACCACGATCCTCATGGGCGTGGTGATTCTCGGCCCACAAAGTACCTTTGACGAGGCCGGGCCGTTCTTAGGTTCACTCATCGAAAGAGATGTTGCGACTGGACGCAACTTTGGTCAAAACGGGGTCTTCCCAGTGCAATGGGTGGAGCCCAACTAGTTGGGGTCGGCGTACAAGATGGGGGGATCTACATGGGAGTAGTTCTACTTGCATTCGCATTGATTAGTATAGGTATTTATACTGATCTCAGATATAGGAAAGTTCCAAATAAACTTTCCCTCTCTCTATTTGTACTTTCCTTTATTGCAAAAATAGTCATTTTTGGCCAAGCCGGTCTGATTGAAGGCCTAATTGGAACGGGAGCGGTTATCGGACTCATGCTCCCACTTGTTTTAGCCCGGGCCTTAGGCGCTGGTGATATGAAACTTATGCTTTCCTTTGGTATGCTGACGAACTGGTCTGTGGTTTTTTGGACTCTGATCTATTCTATTATTTGGGGGGCTGTACTCGGCCTCATGAAGGCACTTTTAAACAAACAAGGCTCACAGTTAATGAACGGAATGTGGAGTATTGTTGTAAATAAAGGTAAAGCCGAAACCAATGATATGACAAAAATCCCCTACACTGTGGCTCTTTTATTTGGTTTTGCCACTTTTGTGGCCTTAAAGGGAACCAACTTAGCGCTGGGAGTCGGTCTATGAAAAGAACCCGACACAACTCAGGGCAAATGGTGGTCGAAGCCGTTTTATTAATTGTAGTTTTTCTGGGTATCACCCAAATGGTGTCTCAGTATTTTAAAGACAACCAACTCATGCGCCAATTTGTCGAAGTGCCTTATACAAAGGTTAAACATATGGCGCAAAATGGAAATTGGTTTGCCGATCGCGATGAAAGTATTCGAAATCATCCAATGCATTTAAAACGACACGTGAGTTACGAAGGGGAACCCGTACAATGAGCCCTCGTAAGATTTTACAAGACAATAAGGGCTTTCTAGCTATGGATTTTATCTTTGGGCTAGTACTTGTGGTGGGCATGATGGTGATCATGACGTTCTTTGCATTTACTCTAACCACCATAGAAGTGGCTCAGTACATTGTATTTTCAACAGCTCGAGTGGGTGCTGTGGCTCATGGTACCCCCAATGAGGCCGCCACTAAAGCTCAAGAGAAATTTCAAAACATAGCCTCTCAACCGGCGTTTGCTTATCTAAATAATCCTAATATTTTCTCTTTTGATAGTTTGTTCACAGGACCAATTGCGGGTCAGGTCGGAGATGGTTTCGACGGCTATGGTAAACAAGAGGCCGGCGAACCCTCTATGAACTGGGGTGCCACGGCTGTACTTACACCCATCTTACTTGATTTCAATCTTCCCTATTTTGGAGCTAGCACATCAAATTCTGGAAACCCACAAGAGCTAGCCACCACCATCACATCGTTTTTAGGTCGGAGTCCTTCCCAAGGGGAATGCATTCGGTTCAATAACCAGGAAAACAGATGGGCTCAAGGGATCCTTTCATTAGCTAATGAGTATTCCGCCGCACCCGTAGTTCGGTACTATAGGATGGAGGACAATGGCTGTTAAAAATAGACCTCTTAATAACAATAAAGGTATCGCTATTCTTGAGACGGTACCCATGCTTGTGATTTTCACCATGATGCTCAGCTACGGCGTGGGTATGTGGGGTGTGGTTCATACTGCCGTTCACAACAGTATGGGGGCTCGCGCTTATGCTTTTAGTACATTTAACCAAAGAACCGACCTTACCGTTCTGAGAGACAATCTCAGTCAACCCGCTCAAAACCAGTTTATGACCACTGGATTTAGGCTCCACAGTATTTACTCTGATGAAGACGATTTTAATTCGAATGCAAACCATGTAGCCACACGAAGGTCCATAACCATAACCGACACACCGGTTTCATTGCAGACACAAAGTCCGCAACCACCACCAGCATCGTTTCATAATGAGAATGTTCATGAAATAGGTACAGAAAGCCGAGATAGAAGTAACCCCGTATGGGTGCAAACTTCCTATGGAATTTGCCTCCGAGCAGTTTGTGGGGATTAGAGGAGAAACGAAGTGAATCCAAATGAATCGAGAACATTGTGGATATCTGTAGGTGCAGCCCTTTTCGCTGTATTTCTACTCTATAGCTATACCCAAGAAAAGACAGAACAGCTTTCTGAAGAGTTCGGTACTAAGCAGCGGGTTGTGGTCGCCACTCAAGATATCGATGAAATGCAGACCATCGATGAAACTATGTTGCAGATCGTAGAACGCCCCACAAAGTTTATTCATGCTGACTCGATAGATAATCCCGAAATTGCGGTGGGTCGAGTGGCACTAGCACCTATTCGTAAAGATGAAATCATGTTGAGTTCAAAAATCATTCAACCCTCACCCGTCACAGGTCTATCATTACAGGTTGCACCTGGGAAAAGAGCGGTCACATTGCCTGTCGATGACATTCGCGGTGTGGCCCGGCTAATAAAGCCCGGTGATCGAATAGATTTACTAGCTGCGGTAGATGTAGGTTCTGGCCTTAATCAAAAAAAAGAAGTTCGGACCATCATGCAGGACGTTCTCATTTTAGCCACTGGATTAAAAGTCGCAAATGAATTGCCTCGTCTCTATGAACGGGCCGGCAACAACGACTATATAAAAAATATTCGCGCGGACACCACCTTCACCAATGTCACTGTTGAAGTGGACCCAAAGGAAGCCCAAAATTTGGTTTACGTACTCGCTACGAATCCGAGCTCTCTTTACTTTACACTTCGGCACCCGAGTGACCGTGGAGCTCGCGTGAGCTTACGGCCCACGACAAACGAGACTATTCGAGGAAAGATTTCTAGTGCTGTAGTGAAACGGCAGGTGAGTTCTCGACCAACAATCACCCGACCAAAAAAGACAACACCTAAAACCACTCCAAAGAAAAAGACAAAAAAGAGCAACGGAGGGTTCCAAACTTTTTAGTTAGGTTTACTTAGATATGATGAAAACACTATTTACCACATTCTTATTCTTTGCGCTGTTTTCGACTCCTAGTTTGTCGGAGGCCAAAGTTGTCAAATCGGTTGATTTGCTTGTGGGTGTGTTTCATGACGAGCCCGTTCCTGAGGTTCCGCCAGCTCCTGGGAAAAGTGGGAACTGTAAGTCTTCCATTGTAACTTCACAGTTTAGTCCCACGAAAAAGATGATTCGTTTTAATCCCAAGAAGCCTGGACTGTGTACTGTTATAATGACAGATCCCACCACTAAAAAAGTGGTGTATGAATTTAGAGTGAACGTTCTCGCTACAACCCTCGGCAAAGTGGCTCGAGAGATTCGTAGCCTGCTAGCAGATATTGAAGGTATCCGAATTAAAATTATTAACAATCGTGTGGTTGTGGATGGACAAATTCTTTTACCTAGAGACATGAAGCGTATTTTCTCGGTGGTGAAACAATACGGTAATCTTGCCTCCTCTCTTGTAACCCTTTCTCCCCTCGCACAGAGAAAGATTGCTCAATTGATTGAGAGAGATATTAATAATCCTGAGGTTTCCGTAAGGGCGGTTAACGGAAAATTTATCCTTGAAGGATTAGTGGATTCGGTGAATGAAAAGGATCAAGCCTTTATTATTGCTCAAGCATACGCTCCTGATGTGGTCATTGATGATGCCGTCGCAGAAAACAAAGTGAAAGAGCGTACCTCTCAGATAGTTATCAATCTCATTAACGTGAGAGAAAAGAAGCCTGAGGGACCTAAGAAAATCATTCAATTGGTTCTCCATTATGTGGAACTCAAAAAGGATTATCAAAAAGGTTTCAGATTTCAATGGACACCCGATATTGGTGACGGTTCAGCTGTACAGTTTTCAACCGGCGAACGAGGCCCTGCTGGAGTTGTATCCACCATTACCGGTACAATTACGAATTTACTTCCTAAGCTCAACTGGGCCAAAGAGCATGGACATGCCCGCGTGCTACAAAGCTCCAGTGTTATTGTCGAAGACACGCAAACGGGATCTATTAACTCCATCGAAAAAATTCCATACATTGGAACAACATCTGATGGGAAAACAGCTACAAGTTTTGAAGAGACTGGTATCACTGCTACTATTACCCCTCAAGTACTTGGAGCTAGATCGGATTCGATAAAGCTTAAGATGGCTTTTCAGGTTTCTTCTCTCATCGGAATGACCCCTACTGGGCCACTCACTTCGTCTCGATCCATTCAATCCGTTATCGTTGTTCGTAGTGGCCAAAGTGCTGCTGTGGGTGGACTGATTTCTAGCTCACGCGGAACAGATTTCAATAAACTCCCATCTGGAGCAAGCACCAATCCGCTGATTTCACTTTATGCTTCTAAAACCTTCAGAGATTCTAAATCCCAGTTTGTGGTATTTGTGACTCCAGTGATCAAAAGCTCGGCTTCGGCGGGTTCCAATAAAATCAAACGTAAATTCCGGCTCAAAGACTAGTCCAGAGTCTGAACTCAGCATCAATCAACGCATATTACGAACTCAGCAAAGGCCTAATACTTAAGGATCTCCCGGCTTTATGCCGATAAAAGAAGGTGTAAGTCTGTGTGGAGGTCGTTTTGGCTATACATGAAAACTGTCATGTGATCGCTATTGTTGGCGGAAAAGGTGGAGTTGGTAAAAGTGTTTTTGCTGCCAACTTTGCCTGTGCACTCCTACAAGAAATGCGAGCCAAAGTATTGCTGCTCGATATGGATTCTAAAAGTGCGGGTGACCAAAATATCATAACCGGCATGCGCCCCAACAAAACCATTGGTGACTTTACTCGCTTTACGGGTTCCGTCAGCCAACAATCATTAGGTAGCATCGTCACACAACATGCCAGCGGATTGCATTTCATAGGAGCTGTTAGTGGTCCCGATCAAACGTTAAATGCCAGAGCCGATCTAATTAAAAAGCAGATCTCTCTGATCAGTCCTTTCTATCAGTATATTGTTGTGGACCTGGGAAACGACATGGGTGAACTGCAAACTTCCATGATTGAACTAGCTAGTGTGGCCCTCGTGGTCACCACACCTGAAGTGCTTGTGGTGAACCAAACCCGCCGGATTTTAAATGACCTTATCGGTGCCACATTTCCTATGGAGATGTTCCACATTGTAGTAAACCGTGTGGGCCGAGGAGGAATTAATCCTCAGTCTATTGGACAAAGTTTAAGACGACCAGTGATAGGTGCCATTCCACAAGACGACGCAACGGCGATGACGGCGCTGCAAAGCTCTACTCCCTTTATTTTGAGCAATAATAATTCTCCAATGAAGGCCGCTTACACCCAAGTTCTGCGGAACCTAACCGGTGGTGTATTACAAAAACTTAAGAATCTTCAAAGACCAAAAGATGCCGGAGCCTTGGGTGCTGCCAAAACGGCCGCTTTAGCAAAAGCTAAAACCGATGTCCCCACCATTGGACGCAAAAAAGGTGGCGCGTCGGATCTGGATCCTGAAACACTGTTGAAGTTGCAAATACACAAGGGCCTCATTCAAGAAATGGATCTGAAAAAGGATCTCTCAAATACCAATGGTGATCCGCAAAAAGAAGCTGAGCTTAGACAGAAAACACAAAGGCTTGTGACTCAATTAACGGATCGACTGGGCGGAGGCCTGTCTCGAGAAGACCGGTCTCGAATCATCAAGCAAGTGTTAGATGAGTCACTGGGCCTCGGCGCACTTGAAGAACTGTTGGCTGATCCCAGTGTTACGGAAATTATGGTCAATGGGGCCAAGCATGTATTTATTGAAAAGAATGGAAAACTCACTCTCAGTGAAGTGGACTTTACATCAAATGACCAATTAAGAAAGATCATTGAACGGATTGTGTCGCCACTAGGTAGACAGATCAATGAAAAGACTCCTTATGTGGATGCTCGCCTACAAGATGGCAGCCGGGTGAATGCGATCATTGAGCCGCTCTCTATTGATGGCCCGGCAATCACCATTCGAAAATTCTCCAAAGAAACCATCACTCAAGAGCATTACTTCAAATGGGGAACGTCTACGCCCTCAATGATGGACTTTTTAAAGATCTGTGTGGAACAAGGGCTCAACATAATTGTTTCTGGAGGAACCGGCTCTGGTAAAACGACCCTTTTAAACATGCTATCTAGTTACATTCCTTCCAATGAACGCATCATCACTGCTGAGGATGCCGCCGAACTTCAACTTCGCCAAGAACATGTTGTGCGGTTGGAAACTCGACCAGCAAATATGGAAGGCACTGGAGAGATCTCCATTCGGGATCTTATCCGTAACTCACTGCGGATGCGCCCAGATCGCATTATTGTAGGTGAGTGTCGAGATGGTGCTGCATTAGATATGCTATCTGCGATGAACACAGGTCATGATGGATCCATGACAACGGTTCACTCCAATAACGCTCGCGAGGCTATTTCAAGAATTGAAACATTATGTATGATGGCCGGAATGGATTTACCTGCCAAGGCCATTCGTGAGCAGATTGCTGGCGCTGTTGATTTGATTGTGCAAATTGGACGACTCAGCGATGGAAGTCGTAAAATCAAACAAATCACCGAAGTGGGTAAACTCCGTGGTGAGACCATCGAATTACAAGATGTATTTCTCTTCAAAGAAACCGGATTTGATAAAAACCGGAAGATTCTTGGACAGTTTCAGCCTACAGGGATGATTCCAACATTTATTGAAAAATTTGAATCTCGTGGAGTAGCCATCCCAAGAAATCTATTTAGCATGAACAGCAATGCCCCCAAAAAAGAAGATGGACCAGCAAAAGCTCAAAGAGCCGGAGCTGCTCCGCGCCGCGGTCCCGCACGATCTGTACAGCGGCCTCAGGCGGCCCCTCCTAATAAAAAAGTCAGTGGAGATGATGGATGAGCTTTATTTTTCAAAATGATCTCATATTTATGATTGTCTTTGGCTTAGCGTCTTTTGTGGTGGCCTATTTATGGACGGATAAAATCCTAAACTTCCTCTATCGCCGAAGTCTTGGTACTCGAGAAGAGGTTATCCAACTTATGGATAAAATGTTTGTTGAGGTGGATAAAGAAAAAGTCACCTGGACCATGTTGCTTTTGAGCTTCGGAGTTGGCGTCATCCTCTTTCTAGCCCTTTGGCCGAACGTAATTATGGGGGTCATCATTGGTGGTGCTGTTACCATCTTGGGGTGGTCATTACCAAAAAAAGTTTTGATGGCACTTTGGGAAAGACGAAGTAAGAACGTAGTTGCACAAATGGTGGATGCGATGACCCTTATGGCAAATGGGGTAAAAGCCGGTCTGAGTGTTCAAAACACCATTGATCGTGTTTGTGATAATATGACTGGACCAATAACCCAAGAATTTAGACTGATTCAGAATAAGCTTCGCCTGGGCATGTCTCTGGAAGACGCACTCAATGAATTTAGCGAACGTATCCCAGAGCCGGATGTCATCATGTTTGTAAACTCGATTGGGATTCTGGCAGAAACCGGTGGAAATTTAGCCCAGACCTTTTCAACCATCGCGTTTACCATTAGAGAAAGACAAAAGATTCACAAAAAAATTGAGGCTCTTACAGCTTCGGCCCGAATGCAGGGAAGGATCATGACCATGGTTCCGTTTTTTGTACTCGCTATGTTAGCAGCCTTTGATCCAGATAAAGTGATTCCCCTATTTACCACTGCTATGGGCTGGGTGGCTTTGGCCATAGTACTGGTATTGCTAGTTATAGGTGGAACTGTGATGAATAAACTTGTTACAATTAAAGTGTAATTTTGGTTGGGAGAGAATGAATGAAACACTTACTGGCTTTGGTTTTTGGGTTGCTCTATTTGCCCGCTGCACATGCGATAGTAGATATGCGAAGTGCAAACTTCTCTGACACCTGGACTGATATCATTGTACCCGGGTCCGGCTATGATTTACGCATTCGAAGAACTTACAGTAGCCGATCCTTGTTTAACGGAATGTTTGGTTTTGGTTGGTGTTCTGATTTCGAAACAAAATTGGAAATCACTGCAGAAAACAACCTACTACTCACAGAGTGTGGTGGCGGCGCCGAAATCACTTTTCGCCTTGGCGGAAATGGTGGTGGAAAAGTAAGTACTACTATTGAATCTATCCTTAAAGAAGTTAAGAAAAGAAATGCCAAACTCACCACAAAAGACATTAATCGTCTTCGTGAAGATTTAAGAAAAGATCAATATCTACGAATGGCTCTCGCCCGTAAGCTAGATCTCGGCGGAAAGATTCAAAAAGGTAAAGTGTATCGCGCCAATGGCGTCGAGACCGAAAACATTGTCCTGAAGAAAAACACTTACATCAGAACTCTTGCCGATGGAACTTATCAATTTTTTGATACCAAAGGTAAGCTTGTTAAAATGCAGGACAAAAACGGAAACTATTTGGACCTTAAATACACCGGGGAAAAATTATCACGAGTCATTGATAATAATGGCCGTCAGATCAATCTCATTTACAAAAAAGGTACTGGTAAAGTAGCTGCTATCACTGCTCCAGGAAAATTAAAAGCCACATATGCTTTCTCTGGCGACAACTTAGCTGCTGTGACAAACCAATGGAAAGTGCCTTTTAAATATGGTTACGATAAATTGCATAACCTCACCAAAATCACTTTTAGCGACGGCACCACCAAAGAGATCGAATACAACGAGAAAAGAGACTGGGTGGTTGGATTTAAAAACAGAAAAGGTTGTAAAGAGACCTATGACTATAAAGTTAAAAACGACGACCACTACACCTCTCAAGTGACCAAGGTTTGTAATGGGCAGGTGACCAACAAAAGTTCTTACGAATTCATTTACAAAAGAAAACCTGGCTCCAACGAGAAGTACCTCTACCAAGCCAAATCCATCATCAACGATGATCGTTCAGAAGTTACATATCATCCCGATTTCGGTAAACCCGTACTGTTAGTTCGAAATAATATTCGGACGGCATATGACTACTATGACAACGGATTTATCAAACATAAAAAAGAGAAGTTTAGACACTACTCCTACGAATATAAGAATAGCTGTAAAAAAGTATCTCTAGTTACCACAGCCTACTACGGACAAGCCAAACCCGTTACGCAGAAAAAGGGTAAGAAAAAGGTGGTTAAGCTGAAACGTCCTTTAGTGAAAAAGGTTTCTTCACGGTTTTTCTATGACAAGAGGAAGTGTAACTTAGTCTCTGCAGCCAACTCTGATGGACAAAAAGTACGTTTAAAATACGATTCAAAGGGTCGCATCGCAAAGATCACCGACCAATCCAAAAAAGTGGTTAACATTCAATATGAAGAGCGCTTTGGTAAACCACGCTTTGTCGAACGCCCCGGTTTAGGCTCTATTCGTGTGACCTATAAGTCCAATGGCGATATCGAAAAGGTGGACAGTAAGGATGGACCTAGAATCACCATTCAAGTGGCCAATGTGTTTAATAATTTATTGGAAATCATCTCACCTGCCACATCTGATCTGGCGCTATAAGGAGAATGTTTTATGTTTAAAGCAAGCCTTCTATTTTTTGCCATTGTTCTAGTATCTGCAATGAGCTGGGCTAATGGCCGCGTAATCACCGATCCCTCAAACCCCTTAGCGGGGCAGTATGATTGCCCTGACGGCGAGGGAGTGAGCCCCCTGACCCAGGCCGGAGCATTAGATGTATCCCAGCCCAAACAATGTACCTGCCTATTAACTGCTAGTGGCTGCCATCTTCCGGAACTCACCCATAATCCTGGGGTTGCCGCCCGATGGATTGAGGGCCTACCTGATGACTCCCTCACGTTGCCAGGCAAAGCGGACCGATAATCTGGTGCAGATCACTCTCAATACAGCTCATCTCGAAACGAGGGCCTTTAGAGGCCTTTTTTTTGTATCTCCTGCCACCTCCCTAAGAGTCTCAATATTGTACACAGTTTATACAGCTGTTAGGACTCATCGGTGACCTTTTGCGCTCCTGAGGCCCCTTTGAGAGTGGCCTTTTATAAGTAGCTGAAATTACAGATGTTTTTGTGTGGCCTTTCCTTTTTTCCGGCATGCCATTCGCTATATAGAAGGGTGTATATGTAACGATTTATTAAAGGGAGATGTACATGAACAGCAAATTAATATTAGTAGCTTTAGCTGCTTTCGGAATGTCGGTATCTGCAAATGCGGCCCTGGCCACACAAGGTAACGAAAAAACCTGTCCACTTAAAGATGCCGAAACTTCTATTAAGTTAAATTCTAAAACCAACGAATCACAACAAAGCTTAGCTTATAGTAGTGAACTCAGCAGAACACTGGGTAAAATTATGCAAGTCGGAGAAGGTAACTCTAGAAGGTAATTCTAAAGCCTAATTACTTCTCCTCTTCAGAATCAGCATCAAAGGTATTTAAAAGCTCATCAGTCATTTCTTCAGTGGCTTGATGGGCTTTTTGTTTTGCAAGCTCTTTGGCTTCTTGAGCTCTTTCTGTGGCAATTCTTTTGGCCTCTGCCGCTTTTCTTTGAGCGATTTTTTTGGCTTTCTCAGATTTTTCCTCAAAGTACTTTTTGGATCTCTCAAAAGTGATACCTAGGTTTCTCTTGCCTGGAGCCTCATCACTCCCAATCACCTTCTGCACTTCTCCCGAAAACAAACTATAGAAGTGACGCCATCCATCCCTGAGAGCCAACAGCCCACCGTGTGCAACATCCTGAATGGGTTTCGCTACCGAGCTCTGACGGGCCCATTGTGTTGCTCTTTGTTCAAGAGTGAATTCCCCAATCTTTACCTGCAACAAAACCACCACAACCAAAGTCATCACTATGGTCTTAATGAAAAATAATATATCACCAATCATAACGTATTCTCCTGAACATACCCCATTGCTTTTCTGACCGTGGCTACAAACTTTTCCTGAGTGAAGGGTTTAGTTATAAAATCACACGCACCAGCTTTTAGCGCTCTCAAAACTATGCCTTCGTTATTTACAGTTGTACAAACTATCACTTTCAAATCAGGATATTTTTCCATCAGAATTTCGGTGGCTTCGACTCCATTTTTTTCCGGCATCACTAGATCCATTATGACAATATCAGGTTGCAACTCAGCCACCATCTGAACGACTTCACTACCATCACCAGCCTCACCTAATATTTTAAATCCGTGAGTCTCTGAAATTTGTTTAATCACTTCTCTGATGAACGGAGCGTCATCAGCTATTACTAGTTTAATCGCCATAGTTGCTAGTATACTCCCCAAAAAGATTTTGAGAAATGATCCATGCAAGAAGTTAGTTTTTCAGCCAAATTAATAGGATTTTTGTCGGGTTTTAGCGGCGTTACGGCTTATGCCGCCATACTCGGAGTTTTATTGGCCTGTGGAATGGGTGTACCTATTCCAGAGGATATCACTCTGATCGCTGCGGGAATATTAGCAGGTTTAGATAAAATTTCTCTTTTCGGCGCTCTCGTTGCTGGAATGGTTGGGGTGTTGGCTGGTGATACATTTTTATTTTTCTTAGGCAGAAAACTCGGCCGTAATGCGTTTAACCTGCCACTACTCAGAAGATATTTCACTCCTGTTCGCATTGCCAAAGCAGAAGAGAAAATTCTCGCCAACTCCAAATTCATTTGTTTTACAGCCCGTTTTTTGCCAGGCCTTAGAGCCCCCGTTTACTTAACCAGTGGCGTGATGGGCGTTAAGCCCTCTACCTTTTTCCTACTGGATGGCTTTGCCGCTCTTATCAGTGTTCCCCTTTGGGTTGTGGCCGGCTGGTACTTTGCTAAGAACCTAGACCAAGCTCTTGAATTCGCTAAGCAAGCCCAGGTTTTTATTATCATCGCCGTTGCGATCTTAATTATTGGCTACCTACTTTTTAAAAAGGCCAAGCGAAGTCGGCAAAATAATCCTGCGGCCTAGGGCTGTTCTTGCTATCAGATTTGACGCTTCCCACACAGACCTTCAAAATAGAGATATGGCAAAAAGGTTCAGTTTATTTTTTGGTTTATTGTTTTGGTCTGCTATCGGCTTGGCGCAACTTGAAGAGCATCAAGCGATATATACTAATCCTACCGATCAACTATTAACTATTCGCAAAATTGCTATTCTTCCCTCTGTGGACAATATTGGTGGCATTTATTCAAGACCTCTAGAAGAACACATTAGAAAAATAATACGTTTGGATCATCGATTTGATCTGGCGTCTACCGAGAACATTGGCCCTGTGTACTCGCCTTCCGAACTTCGAGACAATCCTGAAAAGGTAAAAGAAATTTCCCGATACTTGGAAGCTGATGTATTGCTCGCCTCGCAGCTGATTAAAGGACCGCGCGGGATCAGTCTCAACGTAAGCATGTATCTTACCGACAACGGGCAACTTTTAGCCGAATCGAATTTAGAGGAAACTAAAAAATTTGACATCTCCTCATTAAAGCGAGAAACACAGAAACTTGTGGGCCAGGTCATTAAGCGGATTCCCTATGATGGACTCATTATGAGCCGAACCAATCAAACCGTGACCATTAACTTAGGTGAACGGGACGGCTTAAAAAAAGGATCCATACTCACCGTAGTTCAAATTATAAAAGCAGAATATCATCCCAAATTTAAGTTCCTCATTTCAACCGAAAAGGAAGTTCTGGGAAAACTAAAGGTGGCAAAGGTTGATAAGACCTTATCCTTCGCAAAGATTATTACCGAGATCGAAAAAAAGGCCATTCAGAAAAACGCTAAAATTTCCGGAATTGATTTTGTCTCTTACGACCCTAACGATCTGTCTCTTGGCGAACAAAAAGATGATCTCTCTGCACGCCCCGACTCTAGCATCAGTTTCGGCCCAAAAGCTAAAGAGTGGGTTCCACAAAGACCCCCTACCTTTGGAGCTGTGAGCGCCCATCTTGGCTTTGGTAGTTTTGGAAGTGATGTTCGACGTAGCGGTAGCTCGTATACTACTAACGATAGCTTTGCCAAAAATATTAAGTTTGCTGGTGAGCTATGGATGGATCCCAAGTATTCACTGCATATTGGTATTGAACAAGGAATCGTGTCCAACAATTCCGTAGCTAAATATGACTTTGCTGTGGGATATAACTTCAGATTTACTAATGACATTTGGGGTTCGAAAATTGAACTCCTGGGTGGATTTGCATCCTACATAGTCGACGTGGAAGATGTTAGCTCCACAGTTACAAAACTCAACTACTCTGGTCTTCGACTTGGACTCTCCGGAATGTTTCCCCTCACTCTAAATAATGAATGGGCCGCCGGCGGTAAGTTGTTTATTTTTATCTCGCCCTCTGTGACTCAAACGCCTAAGGTGGGCAGCGTTCGTAGCACCACCGCCAATCACTTTTCCATTTTCGTTCACAAAAAGATGGGGATCAATTGGAAGCTGCAAGGGACTTTAGATATTGAGCTCTACACCGCTAAGTTTAGCGGATCCACTTCTAACTCTAGCCAAGAACAGACAACACTCTCTGGTGGCGTTACTTATCTCTTTTAAACTGTCCAAAAGGTGCCTGGCACCTTTTGGAGCTGCAGCTCGTCATCGAGCTGCATTGGCTTAGTAGATTTTCGGTCCCTAGTAATCTTAAAGGTAGTTCTTTTTAACGATTTTTTAATGCGATCTCTCCACTTGTCAGACCCTATCTGATTTAACCAAGCTAAATTTTCTTCCCTTCTCTCACTGAAGTAAATTGAATAGGGCTCGGGAATCTCCGAGAGCATTGTTCTCAAGTGTTTTTGATCTTCAGCTATCGAGGACCAAGGGTACTTTGAAATACACTTCACCAAGCCTGCTCTTAACGGATTTTGATAAACATACTTATAGGCGTGTGCAAAATGATGGGGTTCTTTAATGATGGTCCAATGATATCTTCCCCCATAAATCCTATTAATTCGACCAGAAGCCGAAGCGATCATCTTGCTGGTTTGGTTCATAAAGAACTGCATAGACTCCGATATGTTTCTATCTGGTGTTTTCACAACCATGTGAAAATGATTGTTCATCAAAACAAAGTTAAAGAACTCAGTACCGTATTTTGATTTGAGAGATTGAATAGTATCAAGGTAAATGGCAAACACCGTCGGCATGGGAGCTGGATATACCTCCTTATTATTAGTTCTCGCACATATATGGTAGGGGTATATTTGCGAATGCTCGACGGGTTTTCTTGCCATGCTTTGTATAGCTTGCAAGGTTCCGCTCTAACTCAATATTAAGTATTTTTGATTTTAGAAAAGACACCGGCCCGATTTCGGACCTTAGATTTTTTGACTCAGCACGGCTCCAAAAGGTGCCTGGCACCTTTTGGAAGAATATGTGCTAATCAGTCTAAACCACAAACGTAATCGACAGTGTAGTTATCCGTCTTGCGACGGAAATTGAATTTCTGGCCCACTTTATTACCAACAACAATATCTAATGATTCGTGTTTATCAAAGTATGCGGCAGATTCTAAGTAAGTCATCGGACCATTGGCATCATCTTCTGAATAGCTAAGTCCTGGAGTAAAATCCATTTCTGGAACTTCACCATTTTCGAACCAATCGATGCTTGAATATCTCACACCTTCATCGATCACCATTCTCTGCGATGGTAACTCACGGTTCATTAAAGGCGCTTCACCCACTGTATCGTTTTGTACTAGCACATGACCTGAACATGCCACTGAAGTGGCGATAGCGCGAACGGGAAGATCAGATCCACCCATTGGTGAGCAGCTTACACCTTTATATTCAACATTTCCCCACTCAAGACCATATCTTAGGCCGATGTAATCGCCCGCTTTCATATCTTGGGAAGAAACGGTAACCGACTTCACAGTCACTTTACTTTTACCCGTAACGTCCGAATGGAAAACTACATCAAACCCTGCCTCTTCAGCAGTGAACTCAATGCGGAATGAGCCCCATTCATTTCGACCCACTGATTTTTCTATTTTGTCGCCATTTGATTTTTCGACAACACACTTGAACTGGGTATTGGCATATACCGAAGAAGAAAAAGTAACTAGAACCAACAGAAAGAGAGATTTCATTATATTCTCCTATATGGATTAGACATTTAGCCGCACTTTTAACAAACTGCGTCCAACTTCGATATAATTCGAACGGATTTTGAAAAATGTTTACTGCTGAATTGGATTTTCTTGCATGAATTTCAGAGAAATTGCGAATCGCAAAGGGAATCCTCACACTCTAGAGCTTCGACTCCCAAGAGGAGAACCCTTAAAGCTTATACCACTGCTTTTTCTTTTTCTTGAATTTAGGTATGGGTCGGCCCAAATCATCCACAGGCCAGCTGCTCCTAAAAGCCCTGATAGTTTTAGCATAAGGATCTGATGGGATTTCTTCCGCCCCCTCCATATTACAATTGGCATGTCGAAGCAGGGGCCCTTCACCATCTTCATCATAGAGGCTAACGTCCACCCTTTGCCTTCCATCGGCATCGTAAATCGCTCCGGTATGCCCAGTGACTCGAATGGCTTTCAAGTTTTCCACTTGAGGAAACTCATAAATTAAATCACTACCGGCTTCATAGGAAAACACCAACTCTTCTACATCGTAAAGACGACCATCTTTAGTTAGAACTTCCAGCTTATGTACGTGAGATCGACCAATATCCTCTTGGCTGGTCAGACGCATGGACTGAACACCATCAACATCTAAAAATAGGTAGCGGACACCGGCATGTTTATTAGGGAGCCGAAAACAACCGTTTTGCTTTTCACTTTGAATCTCAGTCAAATCCTGAGCCCTGAAAGGCACCATTTCCTTATCATAGCGATCACAGCCAAAGGCTGTTCCGATCAATCCCAATAATATAATCCGCTTAAAAATCATCCGTTCATTATATTTAGGACTTCGGATTTCTCTACTTTTTTTAAGAAAATTTGATTTAGGTATAGAAATTCTAAAAATAGTCTAGAAGTTGAACACCTGCACTTTTATAAGAATGAACCTTAACACTTTAAGAAAATCGGGCCACTTATCCTATGCGAGGACGATTCAATAAAAAAAGACCACACAATTGTGTGGCCTTTTTAAAATTATAGTCTTGCTTGTCGCCTTTGCGTCGGCCCTTCCGGGCCTCCCCTGCCTCGCCTTTGGCTCGTCAGAGACAAAGGCTTACATCATAGGCATTCCGCCCATGCCGCCCATTCCGCCCATGCCGCCGCCTGGAGGCATTGCAGGACCTTCATCCTTTTTAGGAGCTTCAGCAATCATAGTTTCAGTTGTAAGCATTAAGCTAGAAACAGATGCCGCGTTCTCAAGTCCACAACGAACCACCTTAACTGGATCAATAACACCAGCTTCGATAAGATCTTGGTACTCTTCAGTCAATGCGTTGAAACCCCAAGAGGCTTTCTTTCCACTCAACACACGATCAAGAACGATCGCACCGTCAAGGCCTGCGTTAGAAGCAATCTGTCTGATTGTCTCTTCACACGCTCTCTCGATAATGCGAGCACCAAATCTCTCGTCTTCAGTAAGACCATCAAGTTTTTCAACAGAACGAGATGCTTTAAGAAGAGCTGTACCACCACCGGCAACAATTCCTTCTTCAACAGCTGCGCGAGTTGCGTTTAGAGCATCTTCAACACGAGCTTTCTTCTCTTTCATTTCAACTTCTGAAGGAGCACCTACGTGAATAACAGCAACACCACCAGAAAGTTTAGCTAAACGCTCTTTTAACTTTTCACGATCGTAGTCAGAAGAAGTCTCTTCAATTTGAGCCTTCAACATTTTTACGCGGCCATCAATGTCTTTGTCTTTACCAGCACCATCAACAACAGTGGTGTTGTCTTTGTCGATGACGACTTTTTTAGCCTGACCAAGAAAATCAATAGTAGCATCTTCAAGTTTGTGACCTGTATCTTCAGAAATCACAACTCCACCAGTAAGAACAGCAAGGTCTTCCAACATAGCCTTTCTTCTGTCACCAAAACCAGGAGCTTTAACCGCACATACGTTCAAAGTACCACGTAGTTTGTTCACAACTAGAGTTGCAAGAGCTTCGCCCTCTACATCTTCAGCAATGATCAACAAAGGACGACCAGACTTAGCAACACCTTCTAAGATGCCAATAAGATCTTTCATTGTAGAAACTTTTTTATCGTAAATAAGAATGTAAGGGTTATCTAAAGCCGCTTCCATGTTTTCTGGGTTAGTTACGAAATAAGGAGAAAGGTAACCACGGTCAAATTGCATTCCTTCAACAACTTCAAGCTCAGTTAAAGCTGTTTTAGATTCTTCAATAGTGATAACGCCTTCTTGACCCACTTTATCCATAGCTTGAGAGATCATCTCGCCCACTTCGTTATCGTTGTTAGCAGAGATAGAACCTACTTGAGCTACTTCAGAAGAGTCTTTTACTTTTTTAGACATCTTTTTAAGCTCAGTAGTGATCGCAGCAACAGCTTTGTCGATACCGCGCTTAACAGACATTGGGTTGTGACCCGCAGAAACTAGCTTTGCACCTTCACGAAAGATAGCTTGAGCTAATACAGTCGCAGAAGTTGTACCGTCACCAGCATCATCATTGGTCTTAGAAGCCACTTCTTTAACCATTTGTGCGCCCATGTTTTCAAACTTGTTTTCAAGCTCGATTTCTTTAGCAACAGTCACACCATCTTTAGTGATAAGTGGAGCGCCAAAAGACTTTTCAATCACAACGTTACGGCCTTTAGGACCTAGAGTGACTTTTACAGCATCGGCAAGAGTGTTCACACCTTTAAGGATGGATTTTCTTGCATCTTCAGAAAAACGTAATTCTTTACTCATTTATATATCCTCTTTAATTAATTAGTTTAAAATTCCTAAAACATCGTCTTCTTTCATCATTAAGTAGTCGATTCCATCGAGCTTAAGCTCTGTACCGGCATACTTACCAAAAAGAATTTTGTCGCCTGCTTTAACTTCTAGACCCAAAACCTTACCGTCTTCAGTCACACGACCGTTTCCAGTGGCAACAATCTCACCTCTTTGAGGTTTTTCTTTTGCAGTGTCAGGGATAATAATCCCACCAGCTGTGGTGGATTCTTCTTCCACACGACGAACAAGAATTCTGTCATGTAGAGGACGTACTCGAACTTCTGATGTAGCCATTTTGGCACCCTCCTATTTACTAGTCATAGTTATCTTTGATTTTAAATTGCTTAAAAATTCCTACCCAATATGTAATGGGGTGAAAATAAGTCAAGCTGAGGCCCGTGAATTTTTATTAATTTTAATGCTTTTTTATTAAGCCACTGAAATCAGTTGGCTTTTATTTGTTGATTTGATGGGTGTGCCCCCACATCTATGGGTGGCAAAAGTGTTGGGTTGCCCCGTTTTGCCAAATATTGGAAGGCTTCGACCACCTCGTCTTTACTAAGGTTACCTAACCATTCCTTTAATATGTCTGGGTCAGACATCAGTTGGTCCATGTGTAATTCTAAATAATCGTCAAATTCTAGCTCCTTAGCGATTTCTAGATTCTGCTGGGCCTGTTTCAACAACGAACCCACGTCCGCCTGACGCATCTCGTCTGACTTTCGGTTAAATATTTTTTGCGACTGAGCTTTAGCGATCAGCTGATGATCTTGAGATTGAGACATTAATAATTTATTCGTGAGCTTAACCACTTCATTTTGGCCACGCACAATTTGCTCTTGTTTCCAGACTTCAAAATTTGGCACAGGAGTAGGACTTCCCAAGCCAACTACAGAACTCAACACAATAAATAGAACAGCCATCCAATTTTTCACAAAAATACCCATCACAATACTTCCCATTCTCTGTGAATGAGAGTTACGGGCATGAATTGCACTCTCGATGCCACATTCGATCGTAGTGAATTCAGGCACTTAAGCTGTAGGCGGGGACCTACAGTAGGAGGATTTTTCAAATCATGTCGACAGAAATGGTCACCCGCAAAGAATAAGTCCTCTAAATGACTAGATAAATCTTAAACAGTCATTTCTTATTTACAGGCATGGCACCCATCTCTTTTGACGCAGCCCTCACTAATATATAGTGGCTAAAAGTTTCTTTTTACAACTGACTTTAATTGAGTGGAGCCTGTCTTGCTTTTGATAAAACGTCTTATTTTTTTGGCCTTCACATCTCTATGGATTCCAGCCCTCGCTGGAGCTGCACCCCTGGAAGAATTTGAAAAAGAAGAGTTGCTGGAAACCCTTACCCAGATCCATGAGGAATTCTCCAGTGCCACTCCCCTGCCTCTAACGCAACTGAATACACTTCAGAGACAAGGTCGTCGCTGCTTCAGATATATTAACTCCACTTCAGTCAGCTACATAAGAACTACATATGAGACTTTCAAAAGAGATGAAGAAGGTGGGCTCACCACTGGAGACATGTTTTCAACTAATAAACCGAGCTTTCATTGGCAAAATCATTACGTCTTCAGAGAGTATGAAACCGTATTTTATAGTGGTCGAATCAATGATCGAGCAATAATAATCACTTTTTCGGAAGAGCTCCGAGTGAATGATTCGGGTGATTTTTTGATCGAAAAAAGTACCGCCGTCCTGCCTCCAGAGTGGCCCATTGAAGCCAACCAGAATCCATTAGCCATCAACACCTATTCTCAAAGATTTCCAGAGCAAATGGTTCTGTCATGGATGGTCTGTAAACTTTTGTGATTCATAGATTTTTTAGTTTGGCGTGGGAGAAGTATCCTGGGGGAACACCACAAGATTTGAGCGATCCCTCTTAAAGCTCAAACCCTTGTGTTCCATTCCCACTTCTTCAATACTGATGATGGCATAGAGGCCAAGATGCAGACTCTTTATATTTTCAAATCTTTTACTTAGATGCTCTTCCGTAGGGTTCACCACCATGCCATCTAAGTTAAAAATAAAATCGGAAATGCAAATAAAGCTCAACCCTAATGATGAGTCACTCACGCTGCGTGCTTTGAGGGAAATGATTTCCCCCTTTTCCCCATCACGAAAGGTCACAACATAAAACGAATCTTTTTCCTTAGAACTGGCCATGGCACAGCGTTATATCCAATCTCTATTAGAAATCAATAGGCATCCAACAAAAACTTTTAGGCCAACGTTTCTCCTTGTCCCGAGATACTGTATAAGTTATTGAAAATTCAGCGGTCTTTTATTCTTATCGCTCGCATGCCTGAAGGGGAAGTTTCTTGGAAAGTCTATTTGTCATTGCATTTTTAGTGGTTGTCTTCCTGCTCATAACACTTGTGTTTCTGTTTTTTCGAAAATCCCAAACCTACGTAACTCAACTTTCTGAATCTAAAGAGGCCGCGGCTCGATCTCAGCAATCTGAAGAATCATTGAAATCACTGTTGGCCGACTCCACTGAAGAGGTTCAGCAACTCAGACTGCGCCTAGAAGAGGAGATGACTCGATCCACGGAACTCAGCACGCAAAATGAAAATCTGCGACAAGCTATGGATAAGGAAAAAGCAATCCTGGAAGAAGCTCAAACGAAGCTTCAAGATGCTTTTAAAAGTCTGGCGGCACAGTCTCTAGAGTCCAACAATAAACAATTTTTGGATTTAGCCAAATCCGTATTGGAGACAGAAAAGGCCGAAAACCAATCACAGCTTGAAAGACGTAAAGTAGCTATCGAGGAGCTAGTGAAGCCCATCAATGAAACTCTGATCCAGTATCAAAAAAATCTGGGTGATGTGGAGAAGCAACGGGTGCAGGCGTATACCACCTTAGAATCTGAAATCAAAAAAGTGGCAGAAACTCACGACACTTTAGCTAAACACACTCTCGCCCTAAAAGATGCTTTGAAAAAACCCCACATCCGCGGACGTTGGGGAGAGGTTCAGTTAAAAAACTGTATCGAACTGGCGGGAATGAGTGAATACTCCGATGTGAGCTTTCAAGACTCCTCCACTGACAACGACGGCAAAAACCTCCGTCCCGACATGGTGGTACGGATGCCTGGTAACAGAAAAGTCATTGTAGATTGTAAAACACCCATCGATGCTTTTATGTCTTCCTTAGAAGCCAATACGGAAGAGGAAGCGGCTGCTGAAATGGCCCGACATGGAAAGCATGTCAAAAAGCATGTTCAAGATTTATCTACCAAAGATTATGCCGCCAACCTAAGAGGTTCCGCAGACTTTACGGTAATGTTTTTACCTAACGAAAGTTTTCTCTATGCCGCCTTAGAGGCAGAACCGGACCTCATGGAGTTTGCACTACAGAGAAAGATCTTAGTGGCCACTCCACCTACATTGATCGGATTGTTGAAAGTGATCCGATATGGCTGGAACGAGGAAGCTCTAGCTGAAAATGCCTTTCGTATTTCTGAAGTAGGCAAAGAGTTACATAAACGGGTATGTGATTTTGTTGAAGCTTACACAGCCGTGGGTAAACACCTAGATAAGGCTCGAGAAGAATATGATCGCGGCTTTACGCGACTAGAAAGTCGAGTGATCACTCAAGCTCGTAAACTGGAAAAACTGGGAGCCAAAGGTAAAAAAGAATTGCCCGAAGGCATGGGTTTACTGGAAGAAGCCCGAGATGTGGGAGGCGAGGCTGAAGCTTAACCCCAGCGCCTCCTCTTAACTCTTCAAGATTTAGTCACAAGAGACATTATAAGTTTGGCCGATTTGGATTTCGCCTTCAGGATCACCGTCTTTAATTTCACGCTTAAGAACGGACACTCGTTTCTCATCCTTGCCACAGGTGGTGAAAGTTGATTGTAGCTTACCATCTCCAACTTCAAAGTTAAAGCAAGCACCACACACTTGTTCACGTGGCTCGTCCACGGCATAGCTCATGGCAGGTGTTAATAAAAGGGCCAATAAAATGTATTTTACGTTTTTCATCATGAAGTGCTTCTACCACAAACTCTGTCCTCAGAGGGGTTAGCTGTAAAAATAACAGAAGGCACACCCTTGACCCAAACCCACCCTAACTCCATGGAAACACAGGATTTTTTATGGATGAAGGATTTGGCTACTGGTGATACCCTTATTTAATGACGTTTAAAAAGCAAAATCCCATTTCCGGCAGCCTCTCAATTGAATGTGAAAAAGAAGGACTAGAACTCCTTCACTCCAAAGTTCCAAAGGAATTCATAAAAGTGCCTCATATAATCGCCGTAGACGATACCGTATTAGAATTAGAGAAGATCGAAAGTGTTCCCCCTACAGCTGACAACTGGGAAAGACTCGGAAAAGGTTTAGCTCTATTACATAGAGTTAATCATCCTGAATTCGGATTCCATAGAGATAATTTTATCGGGCTTAACCCCCAATCCAATCATCTCGTTCAAGATTGGGGGCTGTTTTTTGTAGAAAAACGTCTGCTCTTTCAGGCTCACTTAATAAAAGAACAAACGCTCAAAGAGGAACTGGTTCACATCTTAAAAAACATGCTTCCACACATACAGGAATTTTTAAACCAGCACCACCCTCACCCCAGTTTAGTTCATGGAGATCTCTGGTCCGGTAATGTGATGTTCTCCTCTGAAGGGCCCTGGCTGATTGATCCTGCCGTTTATTACGGTGACCGCGAAGTGGACTTGGCTATGACTCGTGTGTTTGGAGGATTTGCGCCAGAGTTTTACTCCGCTTATGAGAAGGAACTGCCCCTCTCCGAAGGGTTTGAAAGCAGAGCTCCCATCTACAACATGTACCATTATTTAAATCACTATAACCTTTTTGGATCGTCCTACTGGAAGGGCGTGGAAGACGGAATAAGAGCTTTAAAGAATATTTAGTCTTCTTTTATCCATGAGGCGAGCCACTGCTGATCCAGCGGATCTAACATACTCACAAAATCTCTAAACTCGGCTCCCATAGTATCTAGGTACTCTTCAATACGTTCTACCAATTCAGCCTTTTGACTCATATTCATCTCTCGAGACAACGGAGATTTCAGCAAGTTAAGCAGTACGTTTTTTACATTCTGCAACTTATTTTTAGACTTCGTATCTAGCTCTATATTTCTAGCCTCATCAATCACTCTCTCCAAATGGTAAAGGGACTTTCCCGAGTCACGAGATTTATCGCGATGGATGCGCATAAAAATATCGCGGAGATCAAGAGCCGTATCCGTATTTGGCACATCATCTTCTCTAGCTTCTTCATAATACTTAGCGGCCTCTATAAAGGTCTGTAAACTCTTGGAAGGATTCTTTAGCCCCGCTCTATAGATATTCGGGATATCCGTATAAACGGATTTGTCGTTCTTCCCGCCGTCTATATTAAAATCAAGATCTTTATTTTTGTTATTAATAACAATGGAATTTACATTGATAACAACATCATCACTAATTTCTCTACGTGCATCTAACACGGTTTTCTTTACAACTGTATCATCGCCGTCGGTCAGTAATAATATATTAGCTCGACCCAGATCTCCGCCATTTTCCTGATTTTCTTTCACAAGTTCAAAAGCTCTTAACAACGCAGCCGTAATATCCGTACTGTTCCCGCCTCCCGGTGGTATCTCTTTAATTCTATTAAAGAACTCTCTAAACTGCGCCAAGTTTCTAAAAACTTCGGCCTTATGAGGCTTTCCATCAAATGGAATGTAATAAACAATATGCTCAGAGTTTTCCATCATAGCCATCTTCTGTGCGCTATCTAAAAAAGCTCCTGTAATTGCATTTCTAATTACATATTTTTCCTGTTGAGCCATAGAACTGGAGACGTCCGACAATACAATCGTCACCTTTTTCTTTTGCGGATTAACGGGATCCTGATAATCACGCGCCTCTCGATGGGCCATTTCTGTCATATCATCACTCAAAAAACGTAACATACTTACTATCGGAGGCTGTCCCTGATGCTGGAAGTTTTTCCAGTTTTCAATTTCATCGGCGATAAATGGTTCTTTGTCCGATTCGCTCACTGCTGTTTTTCTTCCAATAAAATCCAAATAGGTTTTCGGTATCATGGAAGGGTTGTAGTCAAAATTAAGATAGTCGTGCATAGTGTAGAACAATAATAAATCGTTCAGCTGGCCAGATTTAAGGTCCGCCCCTAATCGACTCCAGTCCATTCCATCTTTACTGTCTTGACTGGCGTATCTTTGTTCAATTTCTTGCCGAGAAAGTGGACCTGGCAAATTGTCATAGAACGCTCGAGCTATATTCTCGTCCGTTACAGAGGTTTCCTCTCTCGCAACCAGCATGACTTCCGACATTTCAAGCAATCGTGACTCATCACCTGTTAGATCACGAATCACAGCCAGTTCCTTAAAAATACTATTAAAGAATTTCAATGCCCTATAAACTTCTGTACCTTCATTGGAAAAAGTTTGCTCTACCACTTGAGCAGACAGCTCTTTAAAGTCTTCAAATTCTAATCTTAATCCCTTGATTGAATCTTTTAGTTTTTTCGCTCTTTCTTTATAAGGTGCTACATAGTCTTTGCTTGCACCATCATTTTCCAATGTTTCTAAAGTTCTAATAAAGTTAGTGAGTGCTTTTTGCGTGCCCTTACTGTTGGTATATCCTTCGAGCAATTGAGACCAAAAGGTTTCTGTAACATTTTTATAGAATTCTTGGGTATCTTCTGATTGCACAGGTTTAATGTCACGATTTTCGGTGGTCTTTTTCTCCTCTGATGTACGCTCCTCTTCGGCCTCCTCTTTTTCACTTTCTTTATCCTTACGATCAAGTTCGGTGCGAGCCTTCTCTAAAGCCTCTGACATTTCATCGTTTTTTTCAGATTCCTCGTCTTTTACTTTTTCCTGATCGACATCCTTCTTTTCAGGCTTTTCTGAAAAATCTTTAAGTAGATCCTCAAATTCCGACTTACTATCTTCTATCTTTTCCGCATCTTTTTTTGCATCCTCAAAAAACTTTTCTAAATTTTCTTTGAGATATTCATTCAGCTTATCAGCAAAATTTTGTTCACCGGCTTCGTCCGAACGGGAAAAGGAGTGTGAATTTTCATCTTCTGGACGAAAAGGTTCTCCTTTTTCAGGATCGACCTTACTCCCACCCTGGAGCTCATCATTTGAACTGCTTTTTTCGCTACTTTTTGATGAGCTGTCAGAGCTCTCACTACTCGGTTCTCCGCTACCCTTTTCATTATTGGGCTCACCCTGGCTGTCGGATTTTCCGGACTCTTTGCCCTCGCTGGAAGGCTCACCTTTTTGATCACCAGGTTTATCTGAAGGTTCTCCGCTACCCTTCTCATTACTGGGTTCACC
>DCMZ01000003.1:336610-336733 GCA_002321895.1 Bdellovibrionaceae bacterium UBA1609
ATTACTGGGTTCACCCTGGCTGTCGGATTTTCCGGACTCTTTGCCCTCGCTGGAAGGCTCACCTTTTTGATCGCCAGATTTATCTGAGGGTTCTCCGCCACCCTTCTCATTACTGGGTTCACC
>DCMZ01000003.1:337069-789645 GCA_002321895.1 Bdellovibrionaceae bacterium UBA1609
ATTACTGGGTTCACCCTGGCTGTCTGACTTTTCCGAATCGGACTTTTCACCCTCCGATTTCTCACTATCTGACTTTTCGCTATCTGATTTCTCAGAATCGGACTTTTCACTGTCCGACTTTTCACTGTCTGACTTTTCCGAATCGGACTTTTCACTGTCCGACTTTTCCGAATCAGATTTCTCACTGTCTGACTTCTCGGAATCGGACTTTTCAGAATCAGACTTCTCGCTATCTGACTTTTCACTCTCCGACTTTTCCGAATCGGACTTCTCGCTATCCGATTTCTCACTATCTGACTTTTCGCTATCTGATTTCTCAGAATCAGACTTTTCACTATCGGATTTTTCGCTATCTGATTTTTCTGAATCAGACTTTTCGCTTTCTGACTTTTCACTCTCCGATTTTTCCGAATCGGACTTTTCACTGTCCGACTTTTCCGAATCTGATTTTTCCGAGTCGGATTTCTCGGAATCGGACTTCTCACTGTCCGACTTTTCCGATTCAAAATCTCGCTTCATTTCCCTATTTTCTTGAGATTCGGTGTCTTTCGATTCCTGCTTTTCGTCTTTCAACAAATCATTGTTAAGTTCTGGAATGGGATCTTTATTTTTCTTAGAATCAAGATCCTTTTCCGAACTTGAATCTCTATCAGCCGGCTCGTCTCTCGACTGAGGGTCTTCATTTCTCTGTGAATTATCTTTCTCGGCAGTGTCATTGGATTCTTCTGACCTATCCGAACTTTCCTCTGATTTCTCGTGATCTGACTTTTCACTCTCCGACTGTGCCGACTGGGACCTCTGCTGTTGCTTCTCTTGAGAGGGCTCTCTCTCATTATTTACTGAGTCCGACTTTTCTTGGTTATGTTGTTCATCCTCTCGCCCTTCGGACTCTCTTTCGGCTGCACTTCGCTCCGAATTTGAGTTTTCCTCTTCTCTAATTTCCTCGGCCTTTACTGGCTCCGGATCGACTTCCTTTTCTTCACGCAAATTTTCATATTTCTCAGGATCAAACTCCCCCATCTCCTCGGATTTTTTATCCAAATATCTGCGAAAGCTATCAATATTGTCTAGCATGGAACGGAGGGCTTCTTGTCGAATGCGATCGTCTCTACTTCCCGCATTAGCTCGTCGATGAATCTCAGCGTAAGTGGGACTCGCAGATTCTAAAAAATCATCCACTTCTCTATGCACTTGTTCGGGATGAATTTCGCCAGCTTCAATGCGCTCATGCAAACTTACCAAGGCTTCGTATTGGGGCTCAAGTAGATCTAGCGTTCTCGAAAGATGAGCCAGGTCTTTACTATCTTTAATCAAATCTGAAATGGGCTCTAATTCGCGATACTCATCAAAAACACTCGCCTTACCGAGATCTCTAAAAATGGACCCACAAGATTTCTTTGCCGCCCACAACGGCTGTGTTCCCGCCAAAAAGACTAAAGTAGTTACTAAAAAGGAGGCTTTGGGGACAATAGACACAAACACTACTCTCCGTCATCGTCCCGATTATCTTTTTCTGATTTTACCGAATACGTTTGTTCGATACTTTCAAATTTTTCTGTTCCTCCAATACGTACTATGACGTGGCCATTATCTCCATGAACAAGAAATTCACCAATTGTACCCGTGTTCACTTCTTTTTCATCAAAGCTCTTGGCAAGATCTAGATTTCTAACCTCTTTTACCGCTTCAGATATGAAGCTGTGAGTTTTAGAAAGTTGACCAGGTAATTTTAACGAATTGTCGGAAATATTGTGTACAGTAAATATAGAGTTTTCTCCAATGGCGATAAGCTCTGAACGACTTCGCCCAAACGTTATGTTGATCGGTCTAAAAGAAACTTCGACTTCACCCTCACGCTGGCCCACGTCGAGATTTTCTGTCAGCTTGTAAACTCTAAATTTATTAGTACTTAGCCCTAATATTAATCGACCTTGTTCGACAGAAGCAAAATTAAGAAATGGAACATCGGGTATATCTATTAATTTGTATTTTGCGGTATTTAGATTCACGAACATGACATATTTCCAATTGTTCATACCTCTTCCATAAATCATATATTCACCCGGTTTACCGGTTATTGGCTGAATTTTTATATGTTGTGAACTATTTGCTCTAAGGACAGAAAATCCACTTTTAAAAATTTCTTCTGAAGCTTTTTCCGCCGGTGCCAACTGAACCACTTTCTTGCTATTGTTGTGTGCACTCATAACTGAGATCGATAGCATTTCTGGACTGTCTTCAGCTCGAACTTTATTTACAGAGATGACCTCTCCTGTCTGGGGATTCATCGCTGTGGGGAAGTATGTATATTCTTTGCTAAAAATCTTATGACCAACTGACTCATTACTACCCTCTTCAAGGGGAATTCGGACGACTTGGTTAGAATCGACAATTACAGCCGTCTTAGTATCACTGGTTAAATACAATTTAGTGGCTTCATTTGAGGCAATTTCTAACGATCCCTCGGGATCAAACTCAATGGTTCTTTGCACCCCCTCTTTCGCACTGATCACGTATAACTTTTTGCCTTCGCTAGATAGTTGAACCAGCATATTACCCTGAACAGCCATTGGTCCTTGCACTGTCAAACTCGTCTCCTTAGCAAAAGAAACTGCTTTTCCGTCATTCAGGTAATATTCATTAAAGGACTCTTTTAGAGCTTCTACCTTAGCCTCTGCGGCAGCTATGCGTTCCTGCTCCAAACGTTCTTCTTCTTGCTTTTTGAGCTCCGCCTGACGGGCCTCTTCCATTTCTATTTCTATTTTTTCCCGTGCGGGTTGGAGAACACGCTCCATTTGAGATTCACCCACAATCTCAGTTAAACGCTGGGTGATGATGTCGTTGTACTGGATTTGCGCAATCATTTTCCCGTCATTTTCCCAGGGAGCCGCTTCTTCGGCTCGCACCATATTCGGCAGATTTCGAACCAATGCTACGGCTAGCTGAGTGGCTGCTTCCAGCTGTTCGGATTCAGGTAACTTTTCAATTTCATCCAGGGTCTTAAGCTGTTCTTTATAAGCCATTTCAATCATAGCTGCATTGTATTGATCGAGGAGTTCATTATAGACTTTATTGAAGGTTTGATTTTCCTGAATCACCGTATTGATTTGCGAACGATCGTCGGGAACACGCGCACGATCCAACAGTTTCTGCATCTGCTGCGGGTTTCCAGGTGCTTGTAGTGTATAGTACTTACTTAAGTTTTTCACATCTTCGATTGTGATCTCTAATGGTCGATTTCCACCCTTGGCGACATAATCCATAACTACTATGGCTTGAAGAATCTTTTTAACTTTAGATATTGTTCTCTTAGAAAGATAAGTTGTTCGTCGATACGGAGGCTCGAGGTCAACCTTTCCTTCCATTCTTTTTTTATTGTAATCATTGACCGATTTACGCTCTAATACTTGGCCGATTTCATGAATTCTAGTGGTTAGGCCCTGTACAAAGTAGACTACATGTTCCGGAAATTCCACTTCTTTGGCTAAGGCTCTAAGAGCCTCAATTTGGTCATAGTAGATCGGGTCCGGCTTTGGCTTGCGCTCTCCACCGCGGATGAGCGAAATATCTGACTTAAGTGCGTTAAACTCTTCGGGAACATAGGCTTTAAAAGCAAATCGATCGAGAACAGCTCTTGGCGCTTCGGGGCGGTCCATTTTTGCGGCTCGAGCAAAAACCTCACTGATATAAGTATTGGTGGCAGCCATAACAACCTCCAATTTTCCATTGAAGGTTCTAGAACCTGAGGTAAAAGAGCGCTCATTGACGGCTTCTAAAATATTTCGTTCTGATTTTGGATTGGCGTCAAAAATCTCATCTATAAAAACCGATTTGTAATACAGCATTCCCTCTTTCCATAAGCGATCATAACGGCCTTCTTCAAGCATCACCTTAGGGTCATTCGGCCCATGCGTGTCTTGAGTGGTCGCATCAGGAGTCATTTGAATTTTCCAAAATGAATTTTTTCCCGTACCTCGCTCTAAAATATTAGGAAGTACTGTTCTAGATATTAAAGACTTTGCTGTACCGGCAGGACCTAGAAGTAAAACATGCTCTCGAGTGGCAAAGGAAAGAAAAATAAGATCTCGCAAAAACTCTCGTTCTAAAAGGGACCCAGTGGATTCATTTAGGAATTCGTAAACCTGTTTGGCTGCCTTTACTTTTTCATCCTGCCTTGAGTAAGTGGGCTCCTTCGATTTTGTTGATCCCGGTTCTCTGGCAATGGGATTTTCAATGAACTCTTTAATGGTGTCGTAGGTTTTTTCACCGAAGAGATCTTTGCATTCCTTCGATTGCGCAATTGGAGTGATAAATAGAGTCATAGTTAAAAAGACTATGAACTTTTGCATGACGTTCCCCTTTGAACAAAAACTTCCCATTTCCACTTGTAATGACTCCTTGGACAGCATTGCTCTTATATATGGTTACAATTTGAGCTGAACCCATCTGTAAAACGTGAAAAAATTAAACGCCATTTCCAATCCAGAGCTTGAAATTTAAACAATTGATGCAGGGAGTAATCTTCACAAATCGGATTACATAAATCATATCAACGGGATGTACCTGGATTGGAGTTGTTTGCGTATAGAGACAATGATGTAATCTGGTGAGAGGAAGGCTTATAGATGGCACAAAAAATTTTAGACTCAATTAGTAATCGTTACATTCGTGATATCCACGATAAAAATCGCCTCTCTGGATTTGTCATAGAAAAGGACTACCAACTTTTGTTTCTTAGGGAGCTCTCCCCAGAATCCGATGACATCGAATTTAATTTGCACTGCTTTCTTTTTAAGGACGACAAAACCTATCTCTATAATTCCGATCAAAATGACTTTGTTCAGGCCAATAAAAATACCGTTGTGGTGGAAGTGTTTAGCTCCCTGTTTTCCAATAGCCGAGTGATCATTCAAGAATTCAGTCAACACATCGAAAATCTAGAGGACAGCTTATTTACCCGGAGTTTCCCGCAACACTTTATGGATATGTGGTTTGATCTACGAAACGAGCTCTCCAAAATAGACCGGTACAATTTGCGACTCATTGAAGTGATCCAAGATTTCCACAATCAAACTATGAACACTAAAAGGCTGACTCACTCGCAATATTTAGATGTCACATCCAACATAAACTTCATTCAATCTAAAATTAAAGATGAACTGGCACGCTTGGATATGCTCCACCACTACTACCTCTCTATTAAAGGGGATCGCCTTAACAAAAGTATTTACCTGTTAACGGTCATCTCGGGACTCTTTTTGCCTCTTAATCTTATCGTTGGTTTTTTTGGAATGAACACCGAGGGCTTACTTTTTAAGGACAATCCCGAAGGCACCATGTATGTGATTTACACATTGCTAGGCCTCGTAGGTGTAATGTTATTTTCTATTCCTATTTTTCAACTGTTCGACCGTTTGGTGCTCAGATATTTTTTAGGGAAATTTGATTTGTACAAAAAGCTAAACAGCAAGGTTGATAGTTTATCTAAAACTTTCAAGGTGGAGTAGTTAAGCTTTAGAGGTAATTAAAGCCAAAAACGGATGCGATATAAAAACCTAAGTTAAAACCAAAGTGAACATTTATGGCTGACAACAGTCCACCGCTTGTTTCTTTGGCTCGAGCGCAGAACATCCCCAAAGCAAACGTATAAAAGGTTTGATAGTAAACAAAATCATAATACGGTTCGGGCACATAGGTGATGGCTATCCCGTGAGACAAGGCAAATAGAGCTCCCGACAATACCACTACGCCGCCCTTTACGGGCAAAAGATTCACTAAAGCTGTTTGCAGCGCCCCTCTAAACACCAACTCCTCCAATAGGGGCGCTAAGATTAAAAGTAAGAAGGCTGTTTCCGCACCGGACATATCAAACGGCACTTGAATGCCTTGCTGCTTGGCAAAGACATGAACAATGAAGCCTGAGACAAATGCCACATTCAGTGGAGCCACGTCCCGTCGGGTCAGGCGACCCAATGATTTTACTCTTAACAAATAAAATGCTGACAAAACAAATGCGAACTCAAAAGCATATCCCCAATAGGGAGAGATCAAGATCCAATAGGAATTCAAGCCCCAACGGATCAGTCCGTAAAACAATAAAATACCAATGGAGATGATTTTTAAAGATAAAGACATAAAAAAATGGTCGCACGAGCGGCGACCATTTGAAAGTTGATTTTAATCCAAAATTTAGTTTCTGGATAAGCTATCGTCGTAACGACCCGTCACTTTCACTTCTCCATCAATGATTCGGAAAACCTCATAGGTTAACCCTTCACCTTGAGGAACATTGTACACTCCGTATACCGACTCACCTTTGTACAGAGTCACACGGATATTTGAGTTGCCGAGAGCTCTCCTATTATTACGATTATTGTAATTATCTACGTAAAATATATAGGTACCCTGTTTTACCTCGTGAATAGTAGTGGTTTCGGGACCTACCCAAAATCGCTCATCGATATCCAAATAAGAGCCATGGTAGTCGGTCCTTACAAGAGTATAGTTCAAAGGACGTGAAACTCCGGGAATTTTTAAATAGGAATCTACATCACTTACGGCATTAGCCTTTTCATCAGTCCAAGCTAAAGTCACCCGAAAAGAACCTTCAGCAACCGGCTCGGACATAGAAAGGTTTTCGCTGGACTCTTGCCCACGACTCACACTTACAAGCTGGTTAGTCATGTTGATGTAACCCTCACGACGGATATCTACGTAGTAGCTCCCCGGCAACAAATAAGGTGACTGATAGGCACCGTCAGAGTTTGTTGTCGTCTCAAAAAAGTAGTCCGTACTTTCTGGACGTCTTTTAAATCCCACGAACGCATTACTTACAGCATTTCCAGATACCGAGTCACGAGCAATACCTCGCACTCGTCCACCTTCGCTAAATCCGGAAACCACAGGATTTACGTCTTCTGAAACGTACTGAACCTCATTGTGGGGGTTGATATCCCGTTGAGTCACACCAGAAGGCAATTCATCAAAGTGCAAAGTGGCCAATTGCATGACCGAATTGTATTGACCAATAATTAGGTCTCTAATTCCAGAAAGCGTGCTGAGTTTGTCGCTGGTGGACTTTGCTGTTTTTTGATAGTCCTCTCGAAACTCTTCTTTTATAGCAATGTCAGAAACTTGAATCATTGCATCCACGTTTTTAGTGGAAGACTGAGTTTCCAATCGCCCCACGATCATAAGCGCCGAAGTAACATACTCATCCAACCTCTTCATGTCTTCGGAAAACTGGTTGGCATTGGCGTAAGAAGTAATGTTTAACTGAATTTCTCGAGATTTTTTTCTTACTTTTAGAGCAGCAACATCCAATTGTTGGATCAACTGATTGGTTGAGTGAATGTCTTCGTTGGAAGCCGTCGACTGCTCGACAAGAGAGTTATATTTATCCACTAAATTGTTATATTTCTTGCGCGACACACCACTGTCATTGAGGGTACAACCCGCCATCAATGCCATGATTCCGCCCAAAGCTATAGCCTTGTAGCTATTACTTAATTTCATAGTTCACTCCCAGTGAATCGTTATTTGGGGTAGGTAAAGCAAGGGACATACCACAATCGTTACTTTTCTATTTTCATAAACGCCCTTAAATAGGTGGGTATCCGGCACCTCGATAAATCTATGGGTTGAACACATGGAATTTATTCACAGACTGATTACTAGTTGGCACCCCACAGAACAGGCCCCCAAGGAGAGTGTAATTTCTGCCCCTTTTCTTCATTTTGGCACCTCATTCTCCGATAAGTCCGTATGATTATGAAACAAATAGCATACAGTTTAATTTTCTCAGCCACTGTTATAAGCTCAACCACAGTCCAAGCCAAATCTAAGGAGTTTTTACCCTCCTTTAGACAACTTTCTGAGGTCGCTCCAGAAACGAGAAAACAGTATCTAGAAAAACTGCACCTCCTTATTAAAAAGGAGTCGTTTTCATTTTTTGACGAAATCGTAATTTCCACAAATAAGAAGTTTTATCGTAAATGTTTTGATGGACTCTATGGAAATCAGTCCTGGACTAGGGATAGTCATCTACGAGATCGTAAAGCTTGCAAACAAAACATAGACCAAGCTTCCCTATTTTTTGCCAATCCGGAGAACAGAATTTACTGGCAAAGATTTGCAGTTAAAATGCGGCTCGTATGTTTTAAGAGTAAAAGTTGTGATCAATTTCTGAGTCAGCATAAAAAAATTGAAACCGCTCTAAAAGCTCCCCATTGGGTGGTGAAAAAATGAAATGTTTCATACTCGTTGTCTGCATGATTATATACTCCCCAGTGAGCTCTATGGGCGATTGCGGTTTTTCCTCTCAGGGAAATCAATTGGAATCTGCAAACATTGGTGGTGGAACCCTATACACACTCTTTTCAACCCATCTTATGAATCAAAGCGAAGTCGTTCTCAACGCGATAAGCGGAGGACCTACCCAGATGCTAGAAAATTTTGAGGACATTCTCAACGATCCCGAACATAAAGCGACTATAAAAAACGAACAGCGAAAAACTCAGCAGATCACCCATTTAGTGAGACAAAAAAAAATCTCTTGGATCGGGGTCGAAGTTTCTCCCCTAGAACTGGAAAAAGGCTTGAAATGGGAAGAACTTGTTGAGGACTATAACGGAATGAAGAGTCTATTAAGTGAATACATCACCGATTCCAATAAGATGGATAAAATTTTAAGTCTAATGTATCCCCCCTACGTCGTTGCATGGGCTAAGAATCCTAAGGCTTTTGACTCAATAAAAATTGTTCCCATTGACGATGATGCTGCAAAAACGGAAAGCTCTCGTCTTGTTGGAGAGATGGACAGAGCTCGTTCTGAACTCATTGAACTTGGAATGAAAAAGCGACTACTCACTCCTGAACAATTTTTTGCAATTGATGAATTGCGGCTAAAAGCAATGAGTGAAGTGCGAAGAATCACTCCCGAAGAAACTCGCCAGACCACCTCACAGTTTGATAATGACGAAGTTAAAAACGTCATTGAAAAACTGTTTTCAAAATGGAATGAATTTTATAAAAATTCAGAAATTAGAGACGCCACCATGGCTCGATCCGTCTTAAATCAATCTGGAGATGGACTCGTTGTTTTAGGCAGCGCTCATGGAAGAGGGGTAGTAAACCATCTCAATTCCTATTGCCAAGGGAATTCGAGTTCACCGAATGAAACGGCTCCAGCATCTGGTAACTCCAAAACTCAGTCCTCGGATAGGTAATCTTTAGGATGAAAGAACCGTCCGGCATAGTTATAACTCATTTGTTAACAGGTTGGATAACATTAAATAAATCCGTGGTCATTCAAGGGGGAAGTGGCACATTACGTCTGCCCGTTTATGCTCACCATATCTCCCACCCAAAAGGTGAACTCCTTTTCGATAGTGGGTTGCCTCAAGCGTTTGAAGACAAAAACAATCAGCGCCGCGAGAATAGAAGTTTCCGCTTTGATGGGGTCAAAAATATTGTGACCTGTTTGGAAGAAGCCCATTTAGATCCCAACAGAATTCAAAAAGTCGTCACTAGCCACTTTCATTTTGACCATGCGGGCGGGAATAGCCTGTTAAAAAATGCCACCGTCATCGTTCAAGAAAAAGAGCTCGAGGCGACTCGAATTCCGGAGTTTGTGGAGAAAAGTGGTTACAACACAATGGATTTAGTTCCTGAGCACAACTACCAAGTGATTAACGGTGAGTTTGATATATTTAACGATGGTTCTTTGGTTTGTTTGCCCACACACGGACATACGGCCGGCCACCAATCCCTACAGATTCTAACCGGCAAAGAAAAGATGGTCTTAGCTAGCGATGCCTGTCAGATAAAGCAGATCTTAAATGACGAGTTCCTCCAGGCCCCCTCCTTCGATCAAGAGTTACAACTCGAATCCCTTAAAAAGCTGCAGAAATTGCAAGCGTTGGGCTTTGTCATTGTCCCTGGCCATGAGCCTTTGGGTAATTGATCGATCACATTAAAGAACTCTGGCACTTGTATGGCTCTAAAGGACAGCGTGATCAAACAATTAAAGGAGAATCTGGATGAACACTCAAAAATTAGCCGCTTTAGTGACGCTTTTTGCGTTATGTGCACATTCTGTGGTCGCAAGTGCAACTACAAAAACCATTAGAAAAATCACCCTTAAGGACCTTATGCAAGCACAGTCAGTCACACTCGATCTGACAGCTGACGATGAACCGCCACTTATTGCCTATAAAAACATTCCCGAATTAGCTGCTGGCAAGCTATGTGATTCCGCTGGAGGAAAAATTCCAGTTTCTATTTCACCCGCCGAAGTCACAATTGAAAAAGGTCAATCGTATTGGTTGGGTTCTGCCGTTTCCATAGATCTTGTGAAAAATGAAAGAGATGCTTTTAGTGGAGTAGCTCTCACTAAAGTGGTTTGTGGAGAGAAAAACGATTAGAATTGAGCCCCTCACCTTTTAGAACCGCAGTGCTGTACTAAGAGGTGAGTGACACTCTAAAAACTCAGATGAAATCCAGCCCCGGTAGCTTGTCGGTTTTTTCAATACAGGAAATCAGATAACAGGCCAATCCAACATCTCCCGTCCACAGCGTATATCGATCACTACGGTTTTCAATGGCATGCATAGCAAAGGCTCTCGCTCTATTGAGCCATTGAACCTCACCCGTTCGACGATATAGTTTTAAAAAAGCATACCCGTTGCCGTCTGTCCCATGGCAAATCGACACTCCTTTTTTCAATGGGCCGGCTTTCCAAATGAGTTCTCCTCCTTTTAACAGAAGACTCTCAAGAGCCGCAGAGGCATTTTTTGAATAGCCACCCAATGAAGTGATTACGCCCGGAGACCCATGACACCACTGAACCATGACTCGTTCATCATTACCCTCAAACAGCACAGGCCAGTTGGCTAGGTCACCTTCAACCTTAGCTGACTTTATAGTGGTATCAGCAATTCGCTCCAGTAGGAGTTGTTGCCTTTTAGAGTCAAGGAGGTCAAAGCCCTGTAATAAGGGGTAGACATTGCCGAAGAACCCATGCTCCGCACCTACTATTTGCCTGACCTTGTTGTATAAATCTTGAGTCCAGACCCACTGGCCATTGTCATTGAGATGCCATTTTTCAAAAAGGTAATCCACGTTTTCGATGAACAACTCTCTCCAGCGTCCTTCCTGAGTCCATCGAAACATATATAACGCCGCCAACATTGTTCCCGGGCAGCCCCAAAGAACTTCATTTACGGGATTGTTAATGTTTTCTTTTATTTTGAGGAAGAGAGTATCCGCCACCTCTTGGGATTTTGAAAATTTAAAATGAAACAGTAAAATTCCCGTCTCACCTAAAAAATAGGACGGCACTATTTCTTCCGTATCTGGAGCCCGTCTGTACTCCTCCAAAACCTTATCTATGACGCTATTAATACTAAACGGGGCTTTGGTTTTCCTAAATCTAGATATCTCATCTAGTCCTAGTAATGTTCCTGTGGCACCAAAATACAGAGATTTGTTACATGGGATATCACAGGCTTCGTCTTTATGGGCTGGCCAAAATGTTTCTGGGTCGAACGCTGCCGTGGTTTTTTCAAATATGTCATCAATGATCCTCAACGCTTTTTCTTCGGACCACCTTTTCTCGACCCATTCCAGGTGCCGATCTCCATCGATTAACATTGCTTACTCCCTAGAAATTATTGTGCCATTCGCCTCCGGCTCATGCCTGCGGGCCCACGATTCATTCTCTCCTACTTTCAAATTTTCAGCATGGAAAAATTCCTAACATAGAAAATAGACCAGCGAAGTGGTGAGGGAGCGTATGTATATACGTGAGCGAACCCGGAGTGCTGGCTAGTTTTCAATGTTAGGGATTTTAACTGGTGAAAATGGCGGAGAGGGAGGGATTCGAACCCTCGGTACGGAATTCACCGCACGCCGGATTAGCAATCCGATGGTTTCAGCCACTCACCCACCTCTCCGCGAGCAATGTTTTTTAGCTGAATGAAGGAAATTTGCCATAGGCTGCCCTATGAATCAACTCCCTTGCGTCTCAATCTGTTGGACACGATGCATTTATTGGTAGTTCTCTGGAAATAATTCCCGTTCTACCGATCCAATCACGGTATGGATCAGCTTTATGTGCATTTCTTGGATCCGATCAGAGGAAGATGGCCCCTCAATGACAATGGGTAGATCGGCTAAGTTTTTCAACTCCCCGCCGGTTTTCCCCAATAGGGCCACGGTTTTAATGCCCTTGGATTTGGCCACATTAAAGGCATTGATCACATTTTTAGAGTTACCACTAGTAGAAAGCCCTATAAGTACGTCACCTGAGCGCCCTAGCCCCTCGATTTGACGAGCAAAGATCTGCTCAAACCCATAATCATTGCTCACACAGGTCACGTGGCTGGGGTCTCCTAGAGCCAAGGCTCCGAGAGGCTTACGGTCATCCCGATAGCGACCGGTGAGTTCTTCCGCAAAGTGCATGGCATCACAGTGGCTGCCACCATTGCCGCAGCTAAAGACATTTTGGTCATTTTTATAGGCCTCGATAAGAATCTGAGAAAATTCCACGCATTTTTCCAACTGCTCGGGCTGAGAGAGAAACTTTTCCAATGTCTGCTGGGCTTCTTCTAATTCGGATTTCCACTGCTCTAAAATATTCAAATGAGATCTCCTTGGGTATGAGAGGTCAAATATACAATTTTAACGGCAAGCTAGCACCAGGCCCCTGTATTTTCTAGCCTATTTTTGATGAGGATCGGTGGATCCAGAGCCCTACCAGCTAAAACGGACTTGATTTTAAAGGGCTCAGGCAGTAATCCTACGACCTCATGTTGCGCGCCCGTAGCTCAGCTGGATAGAGTACCTGACTACGAATCAGGTGGTCGGAGGTTCGACTCCTTCCGGGCGCGCCATTTTTAGCTCACAGCGACAACCACCCTCCACAAGTCTTGTAATCCTTTTATTCGTTTTTCTTATCTCAGATTAAATTGACAGCCCATAGGGATTTGGATAGTTTCAGTTGTCTCGTTCAGGTGTAGCTCAGTTGGTAGAGCAGGTGACTGTTAATCACCCTGTCGGGGGTTCGAGTCCCTCCACCTGAGCCATTTGTTACCCCGCAGGCGAAGCCGAGGAGTTCAAATGGCTCACCGGTTTCGAAGAAATCGGTCGGCGTAGCCGAGGCCAACAATTCATTAAGTTAAATCCAGACAGCATTAGCTGTCTTTTTTTATATCTAAATGGGTCTGAGTTGAGGGGCGAGAAGTGAAACTCTGGCCTTGATGAACAACGCAGTTGTTGAGCAAGGTAAGTCAGCCACGAGGGCTGACTTAAGAGGTGAACCGGCGGTCTGCAGCTTTTTGCAGGAGCAAAAAGCGAAGGACAGTCCCTCCACATCAGTCGGCGTAACCGAGGCCATCCATCTTCCGTACCACAAACAAGATTTTTGGAATTAATACTTTTCTCTTTCCCATTCAAATTGGTAGAAGCCTGCCGGAAATATATCTTCTTCTTCCGTCGGGTTATCTATTCCTTCAAGTGAACAATAATCCACCTTAATGCCGTATCGATATAGATTTCCCCGCTTTGGCGGCTCTTCGCTTAAGACTAACTCGCACGTTAGCTCGTACTTATATTGTTCGTCCTCCACCGGCACAACGGCTCTATTCACCTCCTGATCTCCTTCTTTTATAAAATCGACACCTAAACGAAGATCATAAGACCAGCGCAAACTCACAGATTCGATATCATAAGGGAGGGCCATCCCCTCTAGCCATCCATTAACTTGCCAATCATTAAGATAAGATAAAAGTTTAGATTTGACTTCATTATCCGGTATGGGGTGAGCAAAGCTATATTCAGTAAGACAAAAATTGATAGACAATGCAAAAAATATCATCATAAAAAACTTCATAATTTCCTCTACATAGTTAAAGTATAAAGCTATATAAGCAAACTTTATGCCGCGAAAACCTAGCGTTTGGCTTTCCAGCGGCGTAGCCGAGGCCATCAATTCATAAAGTTAAATCCAGACAGCATTGACTGTCTTTTTTTATATCTCCAAACCCGAATAGATAAAATCGTACTTCCCATCCACAGGATTGTCCCTTAGGGAAATTCCGTATTGCCCATCCACAAACAGAATCGCAGCCTCTAACCCCGTGGCTTTAGCAATAGTATTATGAGCCACTATTTGGTTCACTTGCCGGTCGAAAACTCTAAGTGCCTTCGCATCAGCGAGGCCCATTGTAGGCGCAACAAACACTCCCTGGTAATGGGCTTTCACTTCTATAAAACTAGTCACAGTAATTACATCCAGCTGACGATGCAGATCCACATCCTTGAGATTTTTTAAATCTATGGTTTCAATGCCTCCTGCCTGGAGCTCTCTCAACCCTTTAATGTTACCCTTGATACCTTTACGTAGATCACGCTTTAACCTCAGTAATACATCCATAATTCCAATGTGACCATTACCTGAGATCGGTTCTGACTCTATAGCCAGTTTATCAATGGCCATCTCGACAGCTTCCAATTTCTCAGTATAGAACTTTACAGCATTCGTGATTGCCAATGTCTGGTCGACACCAAGTTCGTCTCCTCTAAAAGAGTAATCTTTTTTTACATCATGTAATTTGTTAAAAATACTACGCGCCGTGGACCCACCCAAGCCGACAAGGGAGTCTTTGGAGATCGAAAATCGACTGTGCTCTTCATATGTCTTTACCCGAAACTCCCCTTTGGACTCTCTAAACAGGGGAAGGCAACTGGTGGGAGCTGCCGTCACCAAACTTGGCAAAACTGTCAACGATATACTCAATACCAAATAGCTCAAAGACCTATAGATTTGAGTTGAACGTTGTATATTCATAAATTTATGAGAACTGCACGGAGCATGCTTCTAATTCATGTACGAACTAGGAAATCCCCACCCTTGCCCTAGCGCTTCTTTATGCCTTGGACCATTTTCAAAAGTTCTTCATCTAACTTTTTAAGAGCTTTGTTTTTAGAGACTTCTAAAAGTTGTTTGTTCTCTTTTCCATAGGCCGCAATGTAAGTGTTGCTCGTTTGAGATTCTGCTTCTGCTGTCAGATAAAGATATCCATTTCTAACATCCCAAAGAGTCGCGTTGGCCATGAATAGAGCGTCGGCTTCTGACCCGGGAACAAACAAAGCCGGGGCTATAAGAAAATAGGACCAACCTAAATTATTCGTATAACGATCCACTTCACCCACACCACTCACAATCAAAACCGCGTCAGCTCCATGCCGAGCGGCTGCAAGACGTATAGAGTTCAAGTCTCCTTCACCAGAAATTGTTGAAGGGAGTATCTGGAAAACCTCTGTTATCATTTCAGAATAATCTGACTTTTTTGAAAGGTTTAGAAAAATGTTTTTATCTTCATCTGACCATCGCCAATTGGAAAACTGATAGTAACTATCGCTGTTTTTGAAAAAGACACCCAACTTAAAGGTTTTAGGTAAATTCGGCTTCAACGCTAATACTTTTTCAATTTCAGCATCGGTAACAACAGGAGTTTTAACTCCAAGTTGACCCTTTAAAGTACCTCGATTGAAGCCCGAACTGGCACATCCCACAACAAATCCACAAATCAAAATACAAATAATATTTTTCATCATCCCCTCCGAAAATATATCCTATGCTGTAACACTAATACTCTTACCACAACAATGGCAGAGATATCTTGTTTGGCGGTGGACAGCATTGACAAACCATTATTCAAGCACGGGCCCGGTCACCATTCGAAACCATTTGTCCTGGCATCAACCTTGCTGATCAATGAACTAAGGTGCCAAATTGGTAATTAATATGAATCTTAACGCAAAGATCCTGTGATCATGGGATGATAGAGATCTTCCTCTAAGGGGATATGCAATTCAGAATTATCTTCAAGGATTTTAAATTCGACGGGGTGATCTAAGATCGCTAGCGGGCAACACTCGTTGCCCTCACCCATCACCAAAGTGGCCGCAACAGCTAAAGCATCCGCGACGTTTATAGATGTCATCATTAAAGGCCGATCAAACAGATCTTTATGGCCCACTTTATCCTGAAGCCCATTAAATCCGTAATAGGCCAACGCCACTCCGGACACCCCACGCCTCAATGGAGTGGTGTGAGAGTCGGTGAGAATGACACCCAAGTCTTTTAAGCTGAAGGCCGCCTTCACCTTTTCACAAATGTGTTTTGCACTGATAAAGGGGTTTTCCGGATAGAGAATAAACTCGTCCCCTTCGGAGTTGGACTCGTCGATACCCGAAGAAGGAATGAGTAAACTCTCTTTGATCGTCAGGTGACAATCGTAGGAACATCGACCCAAGTAAATATCCGCCTCCCTTTTTACTAAATCCTCTTTTTCGATTTCGCTTTTTTTAACAAATCGATTTTCGGAAACACTCACTAACTTAGAGGTGACAGCCAGGATCTTCCCTTCAAGCTCTCGTCCATTAAGGTGGGACAGCAGAAACGATTCTAGATCCATGCCTTTTTTAAAAACTTCTGTCTGAATGGGTTTTGCGCTTAACATTTTCCTCTACTTTGCTTTTATCGTCCGCCGAAAAGCTTCCCACAGAAATTAACTTTCAAAGATGAAATCATACCTTCGGCCACATGAACCGTGCCCGCTGACCCCAGCTCTGTGGGATTATTCGCTGATACAACTAAAAACGGATTGAGCATGGCTGCGGCCCTCTCGCCGACAATGGCATCCAAATGCCCCGTTTTTTCCAAATGCAATAGTCGGGAGTTTTCGGGATGCCTCTCATGTCGAGTTTCGAATTTCTTGTATATTGAATTGGGGTGCGCCAAAGTGTCTGTGTCCGCAGCCACATAGAGTACATTATTCACAAAGTGCCTTGCATCTGAATAATCTAATCCCCTTGGCGACTGAAACCCTTTTCTACCGAATCGGGTTAAATCCGCAGCAAACGGCCCCACTAGTCGCGCTGGATCCGGTTGCCGAATCATATGCTTAACTTCTTCTTTATTTAGATTATCCAGCTTTACAACCCCATTTAGAGCCCCTTTGGCCGTTGAAGAAAATAAGTGGCTGATTGATCTAAAAACTTTTTTAATTGTTAGCCCGGGATATTTTAGCTTAAATAGAGTTGACCAAAATTCTGAAATCGCTCCAAATACAGAACCACCAACTATATCACCTACGTGTTTTCGATTTACAATGTCTACAGGCCCTGCCACCCAAACAATAGAAACCACTTCGGCTCCAATTCTCCGAGCTTTATCTTCATCGTAAAAAACAACGCCACGCTCATCCATACTGAGTCCGGCAGCCCACTGTTCGGACATCACAGCCCCCATAGAGTGGCCCACTACCACTTTCACTTCACCAAGATGTTCACGAGCGTACTGATAAACGTGATCGATGTCTGTGATCACCCGCTTTTCAAAACCACTGGTATTTCTCATGTTAGGCATAATGACGGTATAGCCATGAGTATTTGCAAGGCCCTTACCTACCGAGTGCGCCCAGGTATTGTAATCCGCTGCAAAACCATGGACTAACATGATCACCGGAGCACCAGGATTGTGATAAACGGCCAATTCTATCGGGGATTCATTAGGGACGGTAAGTTGAAGTTCTTGAAGTTCGGCGGCCCACAATGAAAGACTGGAAAACAAAACCAGTAAAATTCCAAGCAACGAACCGAAAGGGTCACACAGTCTTTGAAACATGCTCATACTAGACCAACTCCTATCGATTCGAGGCAATTCAATTGAACGCTACAGAGTCTTTACTTTATCCGAAAAGAGAGGACTTTTGCTAACTGATCACTAGTATTGAAAATTATTTATATTTCTTTGTTTCAATGATGGTTTCAAGATTGATGTCTTCGATATCAACATCTCCCCAAACAGCACTAGCTGATTCCGCATCCACATCTTCAGAAAGGGGCTGTATCATATCCTCAGATACACTGTTGCTTTGGATATTCATCTCATCACGGTTTTGTGCCGTCTCTGCCACGCCAGTAGAAGTTAAAAATTCGTTATCGTCATTGGGAATCTCATCTTCAGTTTTTTTAAGAATTCCGCGAATCATCAAATCTCGTGCACTTACAATTTTTGCGAATTCTCGATCTTTGATTTTAACGGAATCGCCGTCTTTATACTTTACGTTCGTATAAATGAGTTGCATGCCTTCCGTTTCTGACGAAGTCTCCAGGCAGGTATTGAGTTGAGTGAGAGATTCCATAACTTGCTCTTTTAAAAGCCAAAATTTTTCCCATTGCTCTCGACTGCGCCAAAAGGTAGTCGCTGTGAATTGATAATCATTGGTAACATGCAAGCTAGATCCAAATGAATTAAACTTTTCTCTCATCTCCTCTGAGAGTTTTTGCCAAGTTTGCACGAATTCCTGCTCTTTGCCTGGTCGAACTTCAAATTTATACAACACGATATACATGTCCTTATTCTATCTCTAATGTTTCTATCGAGGCACAACTTGGTACCGGAATCGCGGAATAATGGACATTGGTTGAACTGTACTTTGGGCAAGAGACGACAGACAACTTGTGTATAGCAGCAGCTACTTTTATGTCTTTTATCGAAATTTTTCGTGACCAAAAGACAACGTTGTTAAGACATTAGTCATGCCAATAGATAATCTAAAAATTGCTTTAACTACGACCCAGCATTTATGAAATAATAAGATTTGGTTCATGCAAAAACATCAAAGGGTCGACATGAAAGTTATCGTATTTGCGTTGCTCATTTTAAGTAGCTTAATCAGTGAAGCTCGTGTTCACAAATTTAATACTAATTCATTAAATTTTCCCGGATTCACAGTCCTCTCAGATTTTGAAATTCCTGAAGCGGAAGACGCTCCCTATTCTGAATATGAAAAACTCGACTCTTCCACAAATAGACAAGACACCTCAACGAGTTTTATTTTTAAATTTCATCCTACTGGCAATCACACCAAATACCAAACTCCTCAATGTGACAAAAATGCTTTAAAATCTCTGTTAAAGTCCGAGCATGGAAGTCCTCAATCACTCAGCCTTAGGTTTTCCCAGTGGTATGATCGTTGTGGCGACCAACTCCATGACTATGGTACCTTTGGCGCTTTACTTAAATCCCAAAGAATCAATTATGAGGCGAACAACAACCCACACATCATCCCCGTTCAGTTTACCCTTAGAAGCGGCATTCAGCTAAGAGGACTTTTAGGCATTAAAGACTTGGAAACTCCTCGTCCACTAGTGATTTCAAAATGTGGTATTTATTGTAATGCCGAGTCTACCTCTTCCGTAGACAACACCCTAATGCATCTTTTTGATGAATCGCCATTTAATGTTTTGGTCTTGGCCAACATTACCGGATCCGACTACTCACTGGACAACAAGGTTGTTGCGATGGGGGGATTTGAAGGTGGTGAACAAATGCTTCAGGCCGCAGAAATCATTATGCGAGACTATTCGACCATCAGACAAATCGTCTCGAAGGTGCATTTTCACGGCATATCTCTGGGTGGAAATGCAGCTCTTATGGCTGCCGTCTATGCTAGCCATACCAATATTCCAGTAGGATCCGCAATAGCCACTTGTCCTGTTGTAGATTTAGACTCCACCCTTACTAGTATTTTTGAGCCCGACGCACGAGGGTTCTTCTATAGACTCGTTACACTTTCCAATTTACGAAAAATATTTTTTCAAGTTCCCATATTAGGAGAATACCTTAACGCCGACGAACTCTACAAATGGGATAGCCGGGAGCTAAGAGAGGCCTTTCGCTCTACCGCATTTGAAAACTACCATCAATGGACTACAGAAGAGCCATGGGTACGCCCTCCCTTCGAGGGTACGGTGATAGATACCAAAGAGGAACTATGGCACCTCAATAACTTTATTGAGCACTCACAGAGAGTTTCCATTCCCACCTATGTCATTCACTCTTCCGATGATTTTTTAGTTCGTTCAGAGCTGAACGCATTTGCTCTAGAAAAAAAATTGAGCGAAAGACCCAATCCAAATATTGGTATCATCCCCTTACGCAGAGGCAACCATTGTGGCTTTAGCATGGGTATCGGGTGGGATGTCTATAGCTCCCTTTTAAGAGAGCTTGTCTTAAAGCATACAGAAGACACTGAGGACATTGATCGACCCACATTTGTTGACTTACCTGCTGATTTAAAATGGAAAAATTCAATTCATAGAGTGGAAAATCCTGATGAATTGGATCCAGAACGCTATACGATTGTAGACACTCAATTTGCAGTGGAAAACAACAAAGATCACGTACTACTTACCTTAAAAGTCTTCGACAAAAGAGCCTATAGGAAAGTGGCGGGAGGAAAAGTGCGCTTAAGGTGTCACAATAAGGATCCCTTCGATGGACAAAATTATTGCTACAAAGAAATGACCACTCAGATTCCTATGAGTGTTTTTAACCCACTTCAATTGCAACAAGTCTCTTCGAAATTTGAAGCCAGAAGAATGACTCGTTGGCTGAATGTGAATGCTAGAACCTTAACAGAGAACTTTGAAAGTATAATCGGAAAATCAACGTCTCCTATTACAGTAAAGTTTGATCGTCCGTATGATTTTAGATAGGCTCTAAAAGAGTTAGTTCCCCAAAAAGGAGAGGCCCGTGATCAAAGCCATAGTACAACTTCATATCCTAGTTCTAGCCTTTGTCATGATTCTATTTGTTAAGGGGAAATTGAATACCAATGGATTACCAGCACCTATTAAACAGGTACTAGGCTTAGAATCTAAAAAAGTACCTATAAATACCATTCGTGCCACTCGATCGGGTGACTAGATTTTGTTCGTCACATGAAAGAACTTCATTCCAGACTCAGTCAGTTCTAATCTATTGCTTGCTTGCCGCCCCAACTCTTGGGCATTGCCTTTGCTAAGCCAATACCTGGGTGAACTATGAAGAAGATTTGGCTAATGGCTGTCTTAATGGGTCTAAATGGACCTGTTTGGAGTGCTGGCTTAGAAACAACCGAATTTAAAACTATGGGACATGTGCCTTCTGGTGCATTTGACTGTACATTGATTGGCAAACACCGGCCAAATCATAGAAAGTTTGTATCCGACTTGCTCAACTTCCAGTCCAAAAGTCCAGATCAAATCGTTAATAACAGTTCGAAACACATTTTCAAGACTTACTCGAAAAACGGCAAGCACTGGGAAAGTAAATCCGGCAAATTGCTTGAACGCCTTATAGTTACTGGGCCTCAGGCCGTTGAAGCGGAATTATTTATATCCTCTGATTCCGCAAACAACTCCCTCACAGAGACCCGAAAATTTGGTGAACAATCCTACACTCTTTTAGCAACTGCAAATTGCCAGTCTAAAGCCAATAATCAGTAGTCAAACCCCTTAGCGTTTACTAAAATTTACATCGACTGTTCCATCTCGGGGGGAAGACATCTTGAAATCTATCGCTCTTACCGCGTTTTTGTTTTTTATGACTGGATTTGCTATCGAGTCCTTACATGCTGAACCATGGATCTCGAATCGTTATGCACAAAACTGCGCAGCCTGCCACGCTCCTGGTCGATTAAATTTACCCCCAGCGGGCCGTCGATGCACACTTTCCTGTCAGGGCTGCCACGTAAATCCAAACGGTGGTGGGTTGAGAAATGAATACGGAAAATGGAACCAACAGAGATGGTTGCGCAGTTTCAAAAATGAAAAGACTTTTGGACATAAGCGTATCCCCGCACCTCATTACAAACAGCCCTATATGAAAACAAAGCCAAAGAAGAATGGCGTTTACCCGATTAAAAACTTTACTGTTGTGAAGAACCCCTGGGTGCATGATTATCAGTTTACCAACAAAGTTTATAAGGACTGGCACAAAGATGCTAAAAGCAAACGAGAGTTTCTATCAAGAGTGCCTTATAACGACCCTTATCGCTTAGAACGTGATTTCGATACGACTGTTGGTGGAGATTTCCGATGGGTGTTTGGTTCGCTTAGCGGTGATGTTCCCGATACTGTAATAACTGATTACTCCTTTGGAATGGCCGCGGACCTTGGGGTTCGCATTCGTCCCGTAAGAGAAAAAATAAGCGCTGTTGTTGAGGCCAGGTTCTCAAATGGACCTCTCAACACCGAGCCTGAAGATCTTTTTACGAGCGATGCTTTTGTCCGATCTGCGTATATCATTGCCGATGATCTTTGGTACAACACTTACATTATGGGCGGCATCTACTTGCCAATGTTTGGTAATTACACTCCTGATCACACCCGCCTAGCGGCAGATATCTCAGGAATAAATCAAAATAGCACTCACAAAGGTGTCGGCATCGGAACTGCGCCTAACGTTCCCTTTGCAAACATAAACTACATTTCTAGCACTCTGAATAACCAAAGTGAATTTGCACAAGATGAAGGTGTCGTTATTAATGTGGGCGCTCGCGCTGTAACCTTGAGCTTGAGTGGACTACTTTCCTATTGGAATACAAAAGACTCATTTAACGACACCGAAAAAGAGATGATCGCCGCTTCTGGCGGATTCATGTATAAAGACATCATTGGAACTGGAGAAGTGATTAACTTCAACATTACCGATGGATCTAAAAACAAGGGCTTCGTGGGTACCATAGAGTTGAAGTATCGGGTGTGGCGTGAAAACTATCTAATGCTCAACTATGCCGAGTCGAACACCACTCGTGCTCGGGCTGAAGGTCAGGCCACAGAATCCATGTTAGGTGTAAAAAGCTTTTTATACCCTGGTAGCGAACTTGAGTTACTCTACATCAGTCGTTTTGAAAAACGTGAGTCAGGCACAGGATCAACGAATAACACCCAGCTGATACAACTTCAAGCTCACTTGTATTTCTAATATTTCTCTAGGATTTGCGCCAAACCTAGCTCAGAATCAATCGCAAGGACGGCCTCGATGGAGTCCTTGTTGATTTCGCCAAATATGTGAGGAAATTCTCCATTGGGCGTAGGTTCTCTCTTTACCTCCGAAGTTAATTTCCCAGTATCTATCACCAACAAAGTCAGACCCGATTTGTTTTTATAATATCTATCATAGACTCCCAAAACGGTCGATTTATCTGAGGCATGAATGAACCCCTCATCTTCAAAAGCGTTGGGTTTATACCCTTCCTTTGACTGTTGCTCTCGCCAAGTAGAACCCTCAGTTATGTGAAATATGTAGGACATTTGCTCCTCCCGATCCTAAAATTGTATCAAAATCATACGAAGAACTTTTAATCAAAGTCACGAAAATGACAGGGGATTCTCATAATGATTCATCTTAGCCTCACCTATTAAAGATGAGCAGGTACGAATTTTGAAATACTAAGGGATAATATAATTGTTGGGGGAACGTAATATGAATCTTAAGACCATCAGCGCATTTGCCATGACATCACTGCTTCTCATGTTATTTCAAAACTGTGATCAACAACAAATGGGATTTGAGAACTTAGAACAACCGACTCTAAGCGATGGCCAAGGAGATTCTAATGATGGTGGAAATAATGCCGCCGAAGAGCCTCTTGAAGTACTAGATCCTCCTGTTGACGAGGAACAGACCGGCCCCGGTGATATTGGAGATGGTGCTCCTGAAATTCCAGACATTACAGATCCAGATTATGATCCTGATGATCCGTATAACCCACCACCAGTAAGCTTTGCTGGATGTGATTCCTACATAGAAATGCCTTCAGATATGGTGGAGATACCTGCCAAAGACGAAAGTAAAATTTGTTATTATAAAAAGTTAATGGATCCCATCGCTAATCATAGTTCAGGCACTGCCGGAGAAGAAAGAGCTGCAGGGGTCATATCAGACAATCACAACGGAAGCGGATCCATTGAACCTTTCATATTAGCTGACGTAGATTTCGACTTTAAATTGTTGGGTCCACGCAAAGTGGCCTTTTCTGGAAAATTTGATGACCCTTTGGCTGAGATGAAAATTGATAACTATTTTCTTATTCAATTGCAAACAACATCCATGTCGGCCATGTGGGCTTATGGGACAGCTGACGCCGAGCCGAGTGGTGGCCGAATTATGGTCAACGATGAACCGGTTGAGAACTTCTATTCCTTTGCCCGAGGTGGTACAGCTACAGTTACAGCCATTGACGTTTCTAGCTCTGTTCCAGCTATGACGGATCTTAGTGTACAGTTTCGTGCGCTGGATTGTGGCGGATCTGCTGCCGGCTCGCACGTCTATGTGGTGTTCTACTAATTAAGAACCTTCACTTAGTACAACTTCATCCATCCTCTTAGCTTAGGCTCACTAGACTAAGGGGGAAAAATGTTTACCCCTCTGTTTGAATTTATTCAATTGTCCCTTTTTAGTTGAGTGAGACTCAGATGTTCACTACTTTATCGACTCACCCCAATTTAAGGAGTTTACGTGAGCATTACTGAAAAATCCTATCAAAACGAAAAGGTCTTAGGCCTACTCGGTAAAATCTACCAAGAAGAAATGGCCGGAGTGACTCGCTATTTGCATTATTCTTTTATGATCATGGGACACAATCGTATTCCCATTCAAAAGTGGTTTCGCGCCAATGCCACTGAGTCTATGGACCACGCAACTATCATCGGCGAAAAGATTACAAGCCTGGGCGGACACCCTCCCATGGTCGCTGCAACCACGACAGAGTCTAACAATCACTCCGTACAACAGTTACTCGAAGAGTCGCTCACTATGGAACAAGTGGCTGTGGACTTGTATAAAGAGTTGGTTACAGTTGCTGAGGATTGCAAGGATATCGCTCTTGAAGAGCTAGCTCGTCAATTCGTTAAAGACGAAATCGAACACGCCGACGAGGTTCGTAAAATGATGCGTCAGCCAGACACTCCCTAAATTTAAAATTCTATTGGAGTTTAAAAAAGGCCACTGGAAAGTGGCCTTTTTTATTTTCAGTTGGCAGTTAGGGAAAGAATGTATTCTTCTAAGAGGAGCAGGTTTTCATCAGACACTGGAGTACCTCGGGGGGGCATGAAACCTGTAGCGATCACCTCATGGAGAAGGCTTTTTTCCAAATCGCCAGCAACAATGAGCTCGTCCACCAGTTCACGCGTGGAAAGGTCAATACCGGCTCGAGGCCTCTCCGAGTTGTGGCATCTTATACAGCTAGCTTGAATGACTCTTTCGTTCACCATGCTAAATAACTCATCGGATGTTAAGGGGGCTTCTCCCTGTTCCCCAGGCGTTTGTGCGGCTTTGTCACCACTGTCTCCAATTCCTGGAATATTATTGCTTTGAGAATGACTGGATTCCTGACAACCCAATGTGAATAGTAATACGATCAATATAAAATTTTTCATCACGGCCCCCTTCTTGTGATTTTCGCTCTCGTTGAGCTGGGCCCAATGTCGTCAATTGGTAAAGATTTGCAAAGACGCTATATTTGTGAACATATGTTGCTGTAAGTGGTACACTTGAAGACATGAATGTCAGTGAATTAAAAGTTAAGGACTTAGAACTCTTGCTGGATGTGGTCCGCTTTGGCTCTCTCCGTGAAGCCGCGCGCTCAAAAAAGATTTTACCCAGCCAAGTCTCAAGAAGCATACAAGCTCTCGAAGCACGGATGGGTCAGAAGCTGTTAGACCGATCCATCAAGGGTGTGCAACTCACACCCTATGGCCATTCGGTATTACCAAAAATTAGGAAGATCTGTGAACTCACAGAACAATTGGAAGATTCCCAACCCGATTTAGAAGAGGCCCGAATTACATTGGCATCCACTGCATTCCTATCTAGTTATGTTTTCCCTATGGCACTGACTCGGATGAAGAGCCATAACAGTTACCGTATCATTGAGCTATCCCCCTCGCAGATCTTGCCTGTGGGCTTAAGGAATGTTTTTAGCGCGGCTCTTCATCTGCAAAAGGTCGAATGGCCTTCTACGTGGATCAGTGAAAAGGTGGGCCACATTGATTACGTACTCGTAGCGAGACCGAACCACCCATTGTTTAACTCCTCCTCTAAGCAAGAGTTTTTGAAATATCCTTTTGTGTATCCCGTCTACTGGGAAGGCAATGCCCTTCATTGGGGAAATGATAACTTTCCAGTAAAGATTAAAAAGCGCTTGCGTGGAACTGAGACCTCCACAGTGACGGCCGCTTTAGAAATAGTGACCTATTCCAATGAACTTGGGTTTGTGCCTCGCCTCAGTGTGGTTGAGATGCTACGAAAGAAGATTCTCAAGGAAGTACCTATTCCGCCGCGATATCGGTTCGAGCAGCCGGTTTTCCTGTCTGTGAAAGCCGACCGTATAAAACAGGCCTGGTTAGCGGAAATGCGAGAGCAACTGTCCGAAATTTTGTAGAATTTTCGAATTGGGCACCGCATTATGATGAGGCCACCCACCAAAACCATTGCCAACTGGGCCCCGTTTTTTTAAGAATGGTCGTTCACGTAAAAACCGCTGCGGAGAGGTGGCAGAGTGGTTGAATGCACCGGTCTTGAAAACCGGCGAGCGTTAATAGCGTTCCGTGAGTTCGAATCTCACCCTCTCCGCCAAATTAATAAAAGGCACCTTATGGTGCCTTTTTTAATTTCTTCGAGGGTTGAGGAGTTGAACAATCACCGAGTTCGACAAAAATAGCAGGAGGCTATTTTTGAGAGGAGCGAGCTTCAGCTCGCGAGCAGGAGGGCAGGAGCCCGACGTCCATCTCACCCTCTCTTCCAGGTAAGATCTACCCTACCCAGCCACCTTCCTTGCTTAAAGTTGTAATCTATGGGAACAACTCGCCATGAAAAATTATAAATTATTAGTTATTGCTTTTACTCTCATTACAGCTTCATGTGCCTCAAAGCCGATTAAGAAGTTTGACTCTAGCCGCCCGGTAACCGTTGATAGAGCCTTCTTTGGCCCATCAGTAAAGCAAGATGGTCAATATTTTGAATTTGATCAATTGGTCGACAGCCTTGGCGAAAACAAACGTGTTGAAAAAAAGCTTAAAAAGACTCCCATATTTTTTTGGAGTGGAGCCATTTTAACAGTGGCTGGTGTAACCACCCTTGTACAGTCAGATAACAGTGATTCACGACTCACTGGAGCAGCAGTCTGGCTTGGTGGCTTTTCTTTGATGCGGCTAGCATCCAAACAAATTCTTGATATCGGTGAAATGCACAATCAAAAGCTCAAAGGACAGCCGAACAGCGATCCCAAAAATGAAATAGGTTTTATGCCTGTCATAAATGATGGTAAGGGACTTTTGCTGCTCTCATTAAGCCGAGAATTCTAAACCTGCGTTACGAGCTCCCTCTCCCGCGACCTCGCAAAGCAAACAAGTGACAGCCTCCCAACTACTGGCTGTCCACAACCACGCTTTCGTCGTATTTGGGGCCATGCCATTCATAATTGTTTTCACGACTGAGCTTCTTCGATAGATCTTCGTCGATTTCAAAATCGATTTTATCGGCATTGGTTTGTTTATAAACTAAATAAGGATCATAAGAGGTCCCTCCCGATTGAGGCTCACCTCTTCCGCCGATCTTCACAATGTCAGTTAATCCATCTTTATTGTAATCCTCAAAATAGCCATCTATTTCTTTTGAGAAATGTACCTTCGCTTCTTCGGGTGAAACTTTTAAAAGAGTGGTTTTAAAAACATAGTTGCTCGGTTCTTCCCGAAAATAAAACGCCTTGTCACCACTACTATTTAAACCTACCAGCGCAAAATATTTAGACCCCTGACTTTTATTCTTTAAGCCATCTAATTTTCGGCCACAGAGATTTGAAAAGGTCCCAATTTTTTTGCCTTCAGATGAAAAAACTAACGTTTCATAATCACAAAATTCTCCGTACCCGTGTCCCTCAACAGAAAACTTGTGACCTGCTAGACTGAACTCCTTAGAAAAAATAATTTTCATCCCATTTTCCAAAGCAACCTTTGGCATTACTGATTTTTCGAGTTTCACCTCTTGTTGAGGCTCTTTCTTGGAGTCTTTTTCTACTTTATCTTGCTTGCAGCCAAAATTTAGAGTGGCCATTAAACCCACTAAAATCATAATCCTCATAATCAACCTCCATAACTTCTTCATACTTCTTTAAAAGGTGACGGTCTCTCCTCCAATTAGGAGGCAAACAGCCTTCGACAGAGGAGATTCGGACGCTTCTCTTCTATGCTACGAATCAACTTATCTCGCCTTTGCAAAATGGGTTCAACGTCAATATCGATGTCTTTAAAATCGGACGCTTTTAAATCAATAAGTCGATCTAGAATCTCACCTTCCGGAAAAAGTTCTTCCTGCATTCTGATTTCAATTCTCGAGTCAAACCTTCTCCATTGCTCATCTGTTAAAATACCCATTGAAAGACCGTGATCAATAGCCACAAACAGTTCGCCTATGCGAGTGAACCAGTTTCTACCATGGCGATCCCTATTATCGAGAAGATAATCTAACAGCCACATTTTTTCATGAGCTTTCGGATATCCCGAAATCCGAAACTCAACTTTTGGATCGAGACCATCGTGGTTCTCCACAGCGTCTCGAATAAAATACTGGAAGGGTCCATTCCCAAACCCGAAGATATCAATTTCAACTGTCAATGGAACAATATTTAATCCTAATAGTTTATCTAGCTTATAAGCTAAAATCTCTCGCTCAGTCGATTGGCCATCTCTTTTAAAAACTCCAAAAACTTCCATATCGCCGACTTTGAATTTTAATGGGCCAGTCCGACCTGGAAGTATACCAGCTAAATTTAAATCAGCAGATTGGAAGCTTGTTATCAACAGCTGCTCTAGTGCTTCAGCTCTAGTGTGTTGCCCAGCCTCTCGCAAAGTCCAAATGGCCTCCTGATAGCGCTGGTCGTTTTCGTACAAGTCGGCAAGAGCCAAATAGAGATCTAGCTTTGCATTACTGGAACCGGGCGTATTTTGAATGAGCGCTTCGACCTGTCCTATGGAATGTAGGGCGTTTTCTTCCTGAGCAAAACTGAAACTGCCAATAAATGTCAAAAAGGTGAATAGTAGATATACACCCACTATGAGCCATTTCTCTCTGAATTCGTAAACATTCCGCATTCGCATAAGTGGCCTATTTGACTGCAAAACACTTGCCTTAAAGGTGCCAAGTCCCTTTTTCCGTTGCCCCGCATTCTGGAAGGTCACCCCACAAAAAATGCGTTAATCTACCCATAATGAATATCCAGCTAGATCACATTGTATGGGCTCACCCACATCTCGAGTTAGGCAACCAAAATTTCTCCGAACAAACCGGAGTCACACCCCGATTGGGCGGACAACATTTGGATCTTGGCACCCACAACTCATTAGTTTCACTGGGTTCCGATTCCTATCTGGAGCTCATCAGTCCCGATCCCACAAATAAAGTACCAGGAGGTGTTCAGGTTCTCGGAATTGGAGAAGTCACTCAACCAAAGATCGTCGGCTGGGCCATCAGTGTACCTTTACAAGAGATTCAACAAAAGCTCCGTCAATCGGGGTTTGCTGTATCAGAAATTGGATCTGGTTCTCGACGAACTCCTGAAAATATTAAGTTGAAGTGGAATTATATCTTTTTAGAAGAACCTGAGTTTAATGAAACACCGCAGATTGCACCCTTTTTTATTCAATGGCTCGGCGAAAACCCCGCACACAACAGCCCCAGGGGTTGTACTTTGGATAACTTCTGGGCCGAACACCCCCACCCAGATAGATTTCGAAAGCTATTCGATACTCTTGATTTTCCAATGCAAATTGACCAAGGCCCTACACCTCAACTCAGGGCCGTTGTAACATCTGACAAAAATTCCATCGAAATTTGATTAAAGATATCAAGTCCCCTTTTCCGTCGCTGTGCAATACTATAGATGACGGCCACCCAACGCCTTGCCTTCTTCGTCGAAGCCCTTCAACCTAGTTCCATGACTGAATTTATGGACCAAAATTTTACCACCGATAGCGACCTGAACTTGAACCAATTAGAAAATACGGAGTTCGAGGGATGTAAATTTATTGATCTTGATTTTGAAGAACTGTCTCTTCGATCCAGTAAATTTATAGATTGTGAGTTTATAAAGTGCAGCTTGAGTCAGGTAAAACTAGTGAATACCACCTTCCGCGAAGTGCGCTTTGAAAGCTGCCGACTCATGGGCGTGAATTGGTCGGACGCTCAGTCTTTAGTGGATGGCAAATTTGAAAGCTGTAAATTGGATTACTCTATTTTTCAGGGAATGGACCTAAGAGGCTCTTCCTTTCTGGACTGCTCGGCCAAGGACGTAGACTTTTCAACGACCAATCTCTCTGGTACGGCTTTCACAGGAACCCTTTTGGAGAATGCTAATTTTCATCGCTCGGATCTTAGAAATGCCGATTTGAGAAATGCCACTCGCTATTTTATTGACCCCAATTACACAAAGCTAAAAGGTCTAAAGGTGGACTTTCCAGAGGCGTCTTCTTTTTTGGTAGCACTTGGACTAGATGTGGATTTTAACTATTGATTGGTTGCGAGGAGTTAACACCCCCTCGCAACTATTGGATCTCTATTGTTCGGTAAGATCTACAACAACCTGATCTTGTAAAGTGTTACGGCCGAGATCATCAACGGCAAAGAAATCAAACCGGTAAGTGGATCCCATTGGCAGAAACAAGCTACGCTGGGTATTTAAAAAAACAGATTTTAAGATAACGCTTTCTCCTCTAACCTTAGGCATTAGGATTCGCTTATAGGTGTCCTCTGTAGAATCTAAAATATGATTCATATAGAACTTACCTTCACGCTCGGTATCGTAATGATTTACATTAATCGTTGCTACATTTAATACCGTTCTTTGTCCTGGATGTAATTTAAAATCTACAGCTTGTTCATTGGCGGAAAACTCATAACTCAATCCTGGTCGTTCTCTGAGCGAACGCGCCTTTAATATAACCCGACGTCCGCTGTGATTGAGGCGATAAAAGTTAGGAACCCAACCAATAGAGGATGTATTTTGGCCCTCTTCTATTCGAGTGGCTTCAATGGAAACTCTAGAATATCCATCAATCCAAGGGTTAGCTCTGTAGTTGATAAGCATATAGTGGTTATCAATCATTTCGTACCTTGGGGCACCATCTACAAATTTTACATCCACAGTACCTAGAGTGTCGGGCACAATAAAATTCCCTGATGAGCGCCTTCCCTCTGGAACATCGTATGTTCTACTGTGTAAGTCAGCAACATCGGGATGCACTTCCTCTAACTTAACTTCTCCAGCTGGGAGAATATAAAAATGGGAGACCGACCGCGCAAACCTAGGATCAATTATGGTTTCAAAAGTTATATTTTCCTCAACGGAACTTAACTTTATTTTAACCTCTGGTCCAAAATCCACATCATAAAATTCGTCATCCCAAAAAGGATTAAACGAGGAAAGCTTCAATTCTTTAAGCTGTAGAGGCTCAATAACAACTCCACAATAATCGACTCTATAGTAGTAAGCGCCTCTATAACGAATATTCAAGCAGCCCCTTCCAGCAGCTACATCCTGAACTTCATCCAGTTGAAATTGTTTTGTTTGCCCGTCGATCGAAAAATGAAAAGACAGTTTATCTAATTCAATTCGATAACTAAGAAACACCGGATCGGGTATTGAAATTTTCAATCTACCCAGTCTTTCCGTTGGATTTACCTCATTAGCAAATGCTGTTCCCATGAAAGCCAGTGACAACACGGCCCCTAATACTAAACGTATCATTATCCCCCCTATAGAATTGGGGGCAATTTAAGCATATTGAAATTCAGTAAACAACAAAGTTTATTGATTGGTTGCCCGCTCCATTGGAGAAAGCCGCTTCCGCAATACAAGCGCTTATGCCTTTTAACTGGGCAATACTCTACTCAAGCCTGTTACTTTTTAAGAAAAGTCAGCTCATTTCCATCATTTGCGAAACTCGAATTTCCCCGCCCATTTTTAGAAACGGATCGGATTTAGCAATCTCCACAGCTTCATCAAGCGTATCCACCTTAATCACAGCAAAACCGTTCATGCCTGTTCCGGTGGTGTCATCTTTAACAGTTTCAGCTGTTACAATTTTGGATTGTGGCAAAGGAGTTCCCGGGTTGACCACTTTATCGCCAAGCCCTTGCACCCAGGCTTTCCAGGCTTCCATGTGAGCCATACCTTCTTCTTTTGAAGCCGGTGGATTTCCTCCAAAATATCCAATCATAAACTGAGCCATAATAGATCCTTTTTTAATTTCTCGCGTCTAATTCTAGTAGAAATTTAATTAAGTTAAAGAATGTATTTTAAAATCCAGCCCAAAGTGCCTACTCACCACTACCCAAAAAGAAACTATCCCCCCACCGGGCCTCATGATAGCTTTTGTTAATGATCTCTTACGCTCGACTGAAATTACTGGCGCTTTGTCTTTTCTGGTGTTTAACATCCACGGCAGAGTTACCCATTGGTATTTACGAAGGTCTTCTGGGAAATTCCGGCGCCGCCCTAAGTGACTCCACCGCACCCTCAATGTATAACGCCAGTTTACTCGCCCGCAGAAAAGTGGGGGGGTACAGCTATTCGGGCTCCACTCTTGAAACAACTACGCTAAGTATTGATTCTGAAAAATCCACCTCCTCCACTCTCGTGCCCGGTTATATGAGTTCGGTAATGATTGGAGAGTTTTATAATCATGAGCTCTATGTCGTTCCACTTCTAGAGACCCAACTGAATTTGGATTTCGTTAATTCAGATGCATCAAACACCTATAGCACCAACACAATTTTAAATCTCACCTCCATACGGGTAGGCTACTCCTTTGCATTTAGACGTTTCCCTTTTGCATTTGGTTTTACCGCCGTATCCACTGAACAAAAAACAGATAGCATTTCCGAAGCCAATCCTATCTCTTCCGATGATTTAATCTCCGTCTCAAAGACTGAGTCACTAGCTAAGTCCCTTGACGTGGCTTTTACTTTTTCAGGTCATCACCAATTTGGGGGATATACATTTGGTTATCAATATCTTTCCAGAGCTTGGCGATTGACAGAGTCCGCCGATGCAGAACTGACCACCTATTTGCCGGGCACGGCCAGCACTCTCACTAAATCCACCTCGAGCGTCAATCAAACACCCCCAAGTTCTCTTTCGTCTGAACTGCGTATCGGCCAGGGGTTTTTCTCTAACGGACACGAGTTTACAACCGACACTTTTTTGTCAGAAGATCCGGAAAAACAAAACAGCTATGATACCTATCAAAGTTTTGGCTACCGCATGGTTTCAAAAAACGAGCATCAAGTGCTTGTTGGTTTTAGACAAAAGCTGGGCGTAGGCATAAAACATTTTGGCCAGGCCTCTTATTATTCCTGTGGATATTCGTGGAAAAACCGTGGGAATCGATCTGTAGTAGGGCTCTACTACAGCATCGATGAATCGGACAATTTCTCTTCCAGTGCTGGGATAACCTTTGGAAGTGAATACTTTTTTTAAATTAGGAAATCACTTCCAAGCCATTCATGTAAGGCTGCAGAACTTTTGGCACTTTTATACTACCATCTTCTTGTTGATAATTTTCTAGTACAGCAATCCAGGTTCTACCTACAGCTAGTCCCGATCCATTCAATGTATGGACAAACTGAGGCTTTCCTCCGGCATCCCTAAACCTAATGTTGGCGCGACGAGCTTGGAAATCCTCAAAGTTACTGCAGGAACTGATCTCTCTATAGGAATCTTGGCCAGGAAGCCAAACTTCAAGATCATAACATTTTGCAGCTCCGAAACTAATATCACCGGAACAAAGTGCCATCCGCTTATAGGGAAGCTCTAACATTTCCAAAATCTTCTCTGCATTTTGCGTGAGCTTTTCATGCTCTTCGTAGCTTTCCTCTGGACGGGTAAACTTCACTAGCTCCACTTTGTAGAATTGGTGCTGGCGAAAAAGCCCTTTTGTGTCTTTGCCATAGCTTCCAGCTTCTGCTCGAAAACAGGGAGTGAAGGCTGTGAACGTTTCTGGAAGCTGCTTTGCCTCCAATATTTCATTGGCGAAATAATTGGTTACGGAAATTTCTGCAGTGGCTATTAAGCAATAACCGGTACCCGTCACTTCAAATTGCTCTTCTTTAAACTTTGGAAACTGAGTGGTTCCAAACATACTGTTTGCGTTCACCATAAGCGGTGTGCTGATTTCACTATAGCCGTGCTCACGAGTATGTACATCTAACATAAATTGCCCGAGGGCTCTTTCTAAAAATGCTCCCGCACCCTTAAGATAGCTAAATCTCGCGCCCGTCACTTTTGCGGCTCTCTCAAAATCAACAATTCCAAGAGCTTCCCCTAAATCCGCATGATCTTTGGCTTTAAAACCTAGGTTTGCAGGAGTACCGACCGTTTTTTCTTCACGGTTGTCTTCTTCGCTGCCACCTTCGGGCGTGGAGGGATGCAAATGGTTCGGCATCCCCGCTAGCAGATCTTTAACTTTTTCACCAACACCTTCAGCCTCTTTCATCAGCTCTTTTACAGAACCTGCCACCTTCTGCATCTGATTAATGAGCTCAGTGGCATCCTCTTTGTTCTTCTTAAGCTGGGCAATTTCTTTACCCATTTTATTTTGTTCGGACTTGGCCTCATCTGCCTGCTGAACTTTTTGCTTACGTGTGGTGTTTAAATCTAATACCTGATCCACTAAACCCGGGTCTTCTCCCCGTGCTTTTAAAGACGCTCTATAGTGATCGGCATAGCCGAGACCAGTATCTGCAAAGGGATCGTTTTTTTCTAAACGTTTAATGTCGATCATTAATCTACGCTCCTGGGGCGATAAGGATGTACATCTTTAACAAAAATCCTAATAAAATACAAAAGGCATCGAATAGAAGTATAGACATTAACTTCCAGGATTTAGCAATTTTTAAAAAGGCTCCAAGAATAGTAACAGAAACAAATATAAATGAAAAAGTTCCAAAACCAAAAGCCTCCTGGCCAATAAGTGCAAAGGTCACCCCGAGCATGCCACCAGTGAAAACTTTAACCATCAGGGTGAACATCTGAATCATTGAAGACTTCGCCTGCTTCTGCGCTCCCTGCATTACACCATTCATATCTAAAGCCATGCGTCCTCCTTGATTCTCTAACAACTACTAATCTAGTGGGGTCTATTTCCCCTGTAAAGCGAGTATTTTTCTTTTGATCTGACCTCTATCAGGTGCACCCGGCTCCAATGCCAGATACTTTTCATAGGAAAGAACGGCCTTCGAGTACTCACCCTTAGTCTCATAGATGGAACCCTGCTCCTTCCAAATGGGCGAGTATCCACTTTCCACTTCAGCGGCCCTATTTAACATTTTTATGGCAATGTCCAATTGTCCCGACAAACGGTAGCATCTCGACATATTGACGTAACTAACAGCCCCAAGATTTTGTCTTTTAATGGCCTCTCCATATTCCCGCGTACAAAGAGAATATTTTTTTGTTTTCAAATAAGCTTCTGCTGCCAGTAAATAGGATTCCGGAAGATTAGGATTCACCCGTCGTTCTTCTTTGGATTGCCTCAGCGCCTCTTTATAATCCCGCGACAATAATGCGGTTCTACCCATATAGTAATGCACCAATGGATACCTAGGATTAACTGCCAATACTCGATCAAATTGTTTTCGAGCCAGGTCGTACTTTTTGGTTTGTAGATAGACAAGACCGGCTTCAAACATCGCCGTGGGATCCGAAGGATCAATGGCCGCTCCGTTTAGAAACGAATCCAAGGCACCTTGAAAATCCGATTGAGCTTTTAATGCTTTCCCTAAACCCAAATGGGCATCTTTAATTTTATTTTCGATCTGAATGACATTATAAAACGCTTGAGAAGCATCTCCATATCTTTCCGCCTTCAAAAGTATATTCGCTAGTGCCATTCGATACTCGATGATCAAGGGATATTTTTCTACCAAACCCTGAAGATAAGAAACCCCAGCATCTGGACCTTGAATTTCTGCCAAGGCAGAGGCCAAAGTGGTTTGAGCTTCCCTGTTGTTAGAATCAATCTCTACAGCCGTATTTGCCGAAGCATAGGCTTTGTTATAATCTCGCAAGGACAAATAAGCCTTAGCCATGAGAATATGAGTTTTTGTATCGACCTCATAAAGCTTCAATGCCTTTTCACCGTAGCTAATCGTAGCCTGAGGGTTATTCGCAATAAATTGGACATTGGCCAGCCCATAGTAGACTTCAAAGTTATTTGGGGAAATCTTGTTGGCTTTTTCTAAAATTTTATTGGCCGATAGAAAATCAAATTGGATGGCATAAAATTCGGCCAACGTAACATAGGCTTCAATCAACTTATAGTCCGACTGAATAGCTCTGTTTAACCAGGTGATGGCATCGGTGGTCATGCCCAATTTAAACATGGCTTGCCCAGACTTCATGGCAGCCCTTGCACTAGTAGTATCTAATTTATAAGCCGCCTGATATTGAGCATAGGCTTCCTCTAAGTTACCTTCGCGATAAAATTGATCCCCAACGGAAATCAATCGTGTCACATCCACTTGCGTTCCTGAAAGAACTTTTTCTCCACCTAAACTCATCAGCATCTCTTTTGCTGAAATATTGGTTGGATCAATGGCATAGGATTTTTGGGCAAACGTTTTGGCATCATCCATTCTCTGATATCGGCCTGAAATTTCGGCCAACGCTAAATAGGCCCGGCCTAACAGTTCCTTAGGAGCCTCCACTTTTGATTGGGACAGAACGGGACGCAACCATCCATTGGCGTTTTCGATACGATTAAAATGTCTGTACTCAATGATGCCCAAGTTCAGTTTTGAAATCGTATGTCTTTGCCCCGTGGCTTTTAAAATTTGATTATAGATGTTCGCAGCCGCACTATATTTTTGCACCTTCATCTGAAGTTCGGCCTCGAAAGAGAACACACGCATCCACTGTGGTAGAAGCTCTTGAGCGGATCTAACGTAACCGATAGCTGTGTAAACATCTCTGGGATCCGTAAGCTGTTTCGCTTTGAAATAATAAAATGCTACAGGCTGAGCATTTCCGTTATTTCCATTAAGCACCGAGTTGGTAAGAAGTGAGGCTTCCTCTAACTGGCCCTTGATCATGAGTTCAGCCACCTTACATGTATTTGCATCCATCCCACCCGGCTGCAATCCCGCGACCACTTGGGTGGCACGAGTCAATCTTCGCAAGTCTTTCTGACTTTGAGATGTGTACGGCCAAAGCTCATAATAAGTGAGGCAAAGCCATGACCAAGCTCCTGGATCACGGGGTTCATACTCCAAAGAGAGAACGATATCTTGCATAGCTTTTTTATAAGTCGGAAGCGTGTCCAATAAGTAGTTTTGAGTCCCGCTAACGAGTTTTTGTTTCGCTAGCGCTTCTGCATTTGGCGGTCTTTGCTCTAGCTTTCTAGGAAAAGCTAAACCTTCACCGGATGTCTTTGGCCCCTCCCCTTCTTCCAGCAACAATAGAATTGAGAGTCCTAACGTTAATATCAATAGCATCGCTAGTAAGGGTTTTCGGGAGGCTTTCTTCTTAGCTCGTTTTTCCACTTTCTTTTGATCCGTGAGATGGATCACTTCACTTTTATTTTGAATGGGTCGAGTGATGCGACTGGCTCGATTTACCTTATTGCCACTGCCGTCACTTTTCTCTTTGGAATCACTTTTAAAATTTGCGACTTCAAACTCTTCTTCTTCATCATTTCCAAAATCAAAAGCATCCACACTTCGACTCACAGGATCTGCAACCACTTCCTCCGTCCCTGCAGTCTGAGATGCTTTAGAGGGATCATCCGACGACGCTTTTTCACCAGTGACTTCTTTCTCTTCTTCTGGACGGTCTATTTGATCCAATCGTTCCGTTCGCTCATCAATGTCGGCAATACCACCAGATAAGGCCATCAAAATTTGATCATAAAACGCGGGATCGTGAGAAATGGGATACCATTCATTACCTGGGTATTTAGAGATTTGCTCTTCGCCGGAGAAAACCCCTTCACCGATGCGCCGAAGAATATCTTCAGTTGTATAGGGGCCACGGATTCGACCATTTTCATCCCGGACCACCCACTGTTGTTTTGCCACGCTTCTCCCCCGCTCAGATGCTCACTGTTTTAGCATGCCGTAGCTACGGGAATGGTTCCAAATTGGGGATCCTCCCCAGGTTGGAACCAAGCCCTTTAAGCATCTAATTTTATTATACTTTTGCTTATATAGCTGCGGAGACTTTCAGTTCTGGACCCAAGGTGGGATTGATGCACAGCATGAGCTGATCTGAGCTCCAATTTAATTGAAACTCACTCGTCTTATTTTGGCACAAGCTTTGCCTATAAGAGTGTGCAAAGCCGGGGGGACTTGTGACTAAATATCTAATCGCACTTTACATACTCATTGTACTTACTATAGCAGGGACCGTTCGCGCCCATACAGTCATCACGACTTCTGGAGTGAAGTACCTTTCTATTGACCCCGCTTCTATTACTTTTAATGAAGACACTTATGCGCTTTATATCAGTGGCGATCTTTCCGTCGGATGTGACCAATACCCCAAACCCCTGTTCACTCCTACGGAAGATCGTAACACTGTAATATTAAAAATCTTTGTACAAGATGACTTTGCCTGCACGTCTCAACAGACAGGTTTTTACGATTTGGTTTTTGACCTGCGCTCACAGCTACAGCTCAACGACATTCGCTGGGACGAATCTTTAAAAATTAAAATTGGAGAAACCGGTGAAGTGATCACCATTGATCCCGTAAACTTTGATGGTTCTTTCCCTTTTTTCGACACGGTTCTCGAAGGGCAATTAATTTCAAATGGCCTAGGTCAGTATTATTTATTAGTTGAGCTCGAAGGCTCCACTGTCGCCTATCAGTTACAACTTAATGAACCTATGAATGTTAAACATTTAGAAAATTACCTCAACGAGTACGTTTCCGTTTCCGGTTATGTTTTTGAATACAGCGTACCCGATTTGATTTTAAAAGGTTCGGACAGAGGCATGGCAAAAACTAAATCTCCACGACTGTGGGTGTCTGGTTTAAGTTCAAGTCTCCCGTGACCCCCCCAAATACCTACCCCAAACCCCTTTTAGACCCTGTTCTTCCCCAAGGAGCAGGGTTTATTTTTTTTAGGGAATGGTCAGTCAGAGTGAAGTTACTCTGAAACTCTTTTTATTTCAGCACCTAGAGATTGGAGCTTTTTCTCAAGTTGGTCGTATCCACGATCTAAATGATAAATTCGACTTACAACGGTTTCACCTTTTGCTACGAGTCCCGCTAACACCAAGCAGGCACTAGCTCGAAGATCTGTAGCCATTACCGGAGCTCCCGTCAGCTGCCCTTTTTCGCCTCGGATAACTGCGACGCGTGTTTTTGGCGTTATATCCGCGTTCATTCGGGTCAACTCTTGAACATGCATAAATCGATTTTCAAAAACACTTTCGGTGATCAAGCTGGTGCCATCTGCTTGAGTCATCAAAGCCATATATTGGGCTTGTAGATCCGTTGGAAAACCTGGATGAGGAGATGTAGTTACATCCACGGCACGCCATTGAGATTGGGGCCTAACAGTGACTTCACCATACCCCGTATCCACTTTAAATCCAGCTTCGCGCAAAACAGCTATCAGAGGCTGTAAATCCTGCGGTTCACAGTTTGTAACAGTGACTTCTCCTCCGGTAATTGCACCCGCAATGAGTAATGTACCAGCTTCAATACGATCGGGAATAATTCTATGCTGTGCCGGCTTCAACTGATCGACACCCTTTATTGTTAAAATTCCCGTGCCCACTCCCGAAATCTGAGCACCCATCTTAATAAGATAGTTGCATAGATCTACCACTTCTGGCTCTTTAGCCGCGTTTTCAATGACCGTCTCACCTTTTGCTAAGACCGCCGCCATAAGAGCATTTTCGGTTCCGCCTACTGTGGCGGTTTCGAAAAGGATCCTTCCACCTTTAAGTCCACCTTCAGCGCTGGCAATAATATAGCCCTCTGCTATGTCCACCGTTGCACCTAATGCTTCCATAGCTTCTAAGTGCATATTTACGGGGCGAGTCCCAATGGCACAACCACCCGGCAAACTGACTTTAGCTTCACCATAACGAGCTAACAGTGGTCCTAAAACCAAAACACTGGCTCTCATTTTTCTTACATAGTCGTAATGAGCTAGCTTTTCCTTGGGCTCCTCGACTTCTACAGAAAGCACTCCAGCTTCATATTGAGTGGTGCAACCCAAAGACTCTAAAATAACTTGAGTGGACTTAATATCTAATAGATCCGGTACGTTTTCAAAACGATGTTTCCCATCAGCAAGAAGAGAACTAAATACTATCGGTAAAACGGCATTTTTTGCTCCACTTGCGGAGACCCGACCATTGAGAGTGTTTCCACCCTTCACCCACATTTTATCCATTTAAAATCTCACTTTCGAGAAATCACCAAGATGCGATCCTGCTGATTGTAGTCCTGTATCACTTCCACTTGCGCTTCTGGGGCGATGGACTGCGCCTTTTGCTTCAGTCGCTCCCCCTGATTGTAACCCATTTCAAAAACAACCACTTGAGGGTTGAGTGACCAAGCCACCTCTAACCATTTTTCAGGCAAGGCGTAACCTTGATCCTCACAAAATAATGCCGTTGATGGCTCAAACTCTCTGACATCGGAAGCCACGTTTTGATCGGACTCGGCAATATAAGGTGGATTGGCAACCACCACATCCACTCGCCCTTCAAAGTTTTGAGGCAATTGGTCCATTGTGATAGTAGATGCGTCTTGTTCTAAAAACTCCACTCGATCCAATACAGATAAATCTTCACCATTGCCTTTGGCGACACCGATGGCCTCGGAGGACACATCCACTAAAAGCGACCTTGAACTCTCCAGCTTCTTTGCCAAAGTAAGTCCTATGCAGCCAGAACCCGTTCCAAGGTCTATAAAATGCATATCTTCCTTCAAGCTTCCCGCTTTCACGCAGTCCAACACTTGGTCCACGATCAGTTCTGTTTCAGGCCGTGGAATGAGGACCGAAGAATTCACCTTATAAGGAAATCCGTAAAACTCGCGTTCCCCGGTAATGTAGGCCACCGGTTCGCCCTGACCTCTACGCTTAATTAATGGACGCAGCTGATCCAATTCTTGCTCCGTCATAATTCTTTCAAAATTTACGTATAGATCGATGCGTTCTAAACCCAAAGCGTGATGGAAAAGGTATTCCGTATCCACTCGAGGGTTATCTAACCCTTTAGCTTTAAAAAAATGTACTGTCTTGTCTAAAGTTTCTTTTAAAGTCATTACCCCTGCTCCGACTGACGCTTAAGGGCTTCCGCTTGATAATAAGCCACCACAGCATCTATAACCTCGTTCATATCCCCATCCATAATTGCGTTTAGAGAATGAACCGTCAAACCAATGCGATGATCCGTCAATCTGGACTGAGGAAAGTTATAGGTACGGATCCGTTCAGAGCGATCACCCGTTCCTATTTGCGAAAGTCGCTGATCAGAGTCCTCTTTACGTTTTTTCTCTTCTTCAATTTGCACCAAACGGGAGTAAAGTACCTTTAATGCTTGTTCCTTGTTTGAGAGCTGGGATTTACCGTCCTGGCAAGTGACAACCAAGCCAGTAGGAACATGGGTGATCCGAACAGCGGAATCCGTGGTGTTCACCGACTGCCCACCGTGACCAGAAGACCTATAGGTATCGATTCTTAAATCATTTGGATCTACTTTGACGTCCACTTCTTCGGCTTCAGGTATAACCGCCACTGTCACAGTCGACGTGTGAACGCGACCTTGGGATTCAGTTTTAGGAACCCTTTGAACTCGGTGCACGCCACTTTCAAATTTCATGGTGGAAAACACCCGGTCCCCAGTTATTTCCGCGACAACTTCTTTCACGCCACCCTGATTTCCTTCACTGATATCAAGAATCCGAGTTTTCCAACCACGGTTGGATCCAAATAGTGAATAAGCCCGAAACAATTCCTCTGCAAACAAAGCCGCTTCATCGCCTCCCGCTCCGGATCTAATTTCTAAAATGATGTTCTTTTCGTCATTGGGGTCTTTGGGAAGAAGAGCAATCTTTAACTCAGCCTCGAGGCTTTCTTTCTCCGCTTCCAATCCTGGAAGCTCTTCCTTCGCCATTTCCTTAAGCTCTGGGTCTGACTCGTTAGCCACTAAATCCTTATTGTCTTTTAATTCCTGCACCACTTTTTTGTAGTGTTGATAAACGGAGACCACTTTCTCCAAATCAGATAACTCTTTCATGAGCTTTCTGAATTCATTTTGATCATCCGCTACATCTGGGCGTTGTAGTTGTTGTTGTACTAAGTTGTAGCGACCTTCTACTTCGTCTAATTTACTGAACATAGATCAATTTTTGCCTAGGTTGGGTTGGAGCTCAATGCCATTGCGCGAAAGCATATAATAATTACAAACTATTTCTTTACAAGGGGTTTACATGTTGATAATTCTATCTGCCTTCGCATCAAAACATTCAACTACAAACATTTGATTAATGTGTATAACTGCCACGTTGTTCACAGAGTTATCCACATTTTTACGCTCTGCATTCAGCGAGCCAAATTTCCTCTGGCCCACCTTTGCTGTTTTATGAAGTCTTAATGATATCAGAGGGTTACTTCCCGCCCATTCCAGAAAGAAATTCAGAATTCGTCTTAGATTGCTTGAGTTTGTCTTCTAAAAACTCCATTGAATCCACAACGTTCATTGGGGCTAAAACTTTACGTAAAATCCAAAGTCTTTGCAGTGCTGCATTTTCAATCAATAGGTCCTCTTTACGAGTTCCAGACTTATTAATATCCATACAAGGGAAGATTCTCTTCTCCATCAACTTACGATCCAAATGGATTTCACAATTACCCGTTCCCTTAAACTCCTCAAAGATCACTTCATCCATTCGTGAACCCGTATCGATAAGAGCTGTCGCGATAATTGTTAACGAACCACCCTCTTCCACGTTTCGAGCCGCCCCAAAAAACCGCTTCGGCTTATGAAGGGCATTGGAATCCACACCACCAGAAAGGATTTTCCCAGACGGCGGTACCACTGTGTTATAGGCACGAGCTAAACGAGTGATAGAGTCGAGCAAAATAACCACATCATGTTTGTGTTCCACCAAACGTTTTGCTTTGGAAATAACCATTTCTGCCACCTGCACGTGACGAGTTGGCGGTTCGTCAAATGTGGAACTCACCACTTCACCCTTCACATGTCTTTGCATGTCGGTAACTTCCTCAGGGCGTTCATCGATCAACAAAACAATCAATTGAACTTCGGGATGGTTTTTCGCTATGGAATCAGCCACCTGCTGCAATAAAACCGTTTTACCCGTTCGCGGAGGAGCCACAACTAGGGCTCTTTGACCTTTTCCAAGAGGCGCCATTAAATCTACAATCCGACTCGTTAACTCCTTAGGGTCATGCTCGAGCTGCAAACGCTCTTCAGGGTAAAGCGGTGTTAAGTTATCAAAGAGGACTTTCTCTTTCGACTTCTCTGGTGGCTCATGATTCAAAGAGTCCACTTTTAATAGGGCAAAATACCGTTCGCCATCTTTAGGGGGTCTAACGGTTCCTGTCACGGTATCACCGGTTCTTAAACCAAAACGCCTAATTTGAGAGGGGCTTACATAGATATCATCTGGGCCCGGCAGATAGTTAAAATCTGGAGATCTTAAAAACCCATATCCATCGGGAAGAATCTCCAAAACACCATCACCAAAAATATCGCCCAGCTTGGCGGCACGTTTTAACACATTAAAAATTAAATCCTGACGACGCATACCCGCCGGGTTCTCAATCTTTAGCTTTGTGGCAAAGGCGATAACGTCTTTGATGTCTTTCTTTTTTAAAGTTTTAGACGATAGGTTGGTTTGCTCTTCTTCAGTGAGCGTAATATCTGATAAATCCACTTCATCGGTAATGGCATCTTCTTCGATATTCGGCAGATCTTCTTTAGGCTGTTTATTGCCTTTGTTACCATTACGACCGCCACCACCTTTTTTATAGTTGGATCGGCTTTTATACTCACCACCTCGGCCACCTACGCGACGACGGCTACGGCCGTTGGATCTGGAGTCTTTGCCCTCTGAAGAACCAGTGTCTTCTGACGAGGCTTTCTCTTTGGATTTTGCTGTTTTTTCTGTTTTTTCCGGCTTTTCAGCTTTTGCTTCTTTTGCTTCTGATTCGGTAGATCCCACTTCAGACATGGTACTTTGTTCTCCTGGAATGTAATTATTTGGGTGATAAGGCTTTCTATTAATATATAGACTTATATCTGTTAAGAAATGTCTCTTCGAACTCGATCCGATGACCTATTGAAGCTTGAAGGTACATTAAGATTATCGATTTTGTCAATATTTGCTCATTTTTGTGGCCCTAATCTACAATAATTGACCCTATTTTGGAAAAAAGTTCGTCTCAAATGTATTAGAAATGAGCGTATCAGCCTGAGACCCAGGACCTTTAGAGTGCCCCAGTTTGATCCTCAGATGTTATCCAAAATGTTGCAAACCCCTAAAATTGCTTCTTTTTACTTATCCTTTTTGAGATTCGATCCGATAGGAAAGTACGTCTAAGGGGGTTTAACATGTCTAACAACCAGGAACGCATTCCTAGAAAAAATCCTGCGCCTCGTTTGAATTTGCAGCTAGATGTTGCTTTTCGAAAAAACTATGCGCGAAGACATGATATTGGAAAATTAAAGAATATCAGTCTAACAGGAGCCTTTCTAGAAACAGATGACGTCAGTCTTCTCAACGTAAATGAAAAACTCAATGTTAAGTTTACTGTGAGCGGAAGAGAGCGAGAGATCATCGCTCGAGTGATTTGGAAAGGCCACCACGGCTGTGGAGTTCAGTTTCAGCCTTTCAACAACAGGGACATCCAAATTGTAGATGACTTGATGTATTTCGTGGCATCTAAAAAAGAGACTCGTAAAAAAGTGCTCGACTCTATTTTCGATAAAGTGTCCTAAATAATATAACTGCAATTTTATATGGCCAGAACTGAGATCATTGGTTCTGGCTTTTTTATGCCAAATCACTCTGATTGCGATTTATGTTTCATTCAGTAAAGACTGACTCTCCCCTTTCAAAAAGAAAATATATAAAAAATAACATTACCGATGACGGCTCTTCCACATCGCTAAAGCCAATTGCAACAGAAATGGATTACTTCGATATAAAGATATAAAATTTATGTAAAGAGGTGACTCAAATATAGAATTTTTCTTGCCACTTTCGAAAACTAACCGATATGATTTGAGTATGAAAACACATAAGAAAAAAATTGGCGTTTTATTGGCAAAGGCTAGAAAGAAATCTGGTCTTACTCAACTTCAAGTCTCTCAGCACCTAGGGTTCACTACAGCTCAGCAGGTCTCCAACATCGAACGTGATGCCGCTCCAGTGCCCTTTGATACTGTAGTAAAGCTATGCAAACTGTATAAGCTCAATAAAAAGCAGGTTATCGATGCTATGCTTGAGGACTATAAAACTCGGCTGAATGTTGAGTTTAAAAAAGGTGGAGCCGCTTAAATAAGTTTTATTTTTAATTAAAATTTATTTAAGCGTTAAGTCTGGTTTTTAATTTTGCCATTTAAGCCACCCTCTCCATAGAGGGTGAGATCTTAGAAGCATTTTGTTTTACTTCATTTATCACACTTGAATCTCCACCCATTAGATATCCTGCTGAATGATGTCCATACTTTCTATAGATTTTGTTGTTCATCAGTCGATCGTGTAATGCTTTTAAGTTATAAAATGGAATACTTGGAAACAGGTGATGTAACATATGGTAGTTGGCTCCATGTGGTGCAAATATAAATTCCTCAATCTTGTTTGTTATGACATTTCTCGAATGATCTAGTTCGCGATTGTATTCGACTCCAAAATGTTCTGCGATGATTCTGAAACGATTAATTGGTAATAACACCATAGCATAAGGAACAATCCAAAGAGCAAACACCTCTAAAAAGGCATCAAAGTATACTACCCCAGAGAGGACGGGAATATAAAAGACCGCCTGAGAAACTCTATGACGTGTCGGAAGTTTTGCTACAAAAAAAATAATCTTAATAAACATCAGCATTTCTAAAAAGCCAAAGCCTACAGCGTATTTTAGAAACACCTTCCCTATCTCAGCTTTAGACTTAGGAAACTCCCAATCCTTTAAGCCCTTTTTTCTGGCCCAATCGGGATCTTTAGAGGAGTTCACATGCATATGGTGAGGCAGATGATTCAACCTATAGCCCAGATTTGAGAAGAACAAAGGAAATGCACAACAGAAGTCCCCCAAGAAATCGTTGAACTTTGAGTTATTTGAAAGCCTATTATGAGTTGCTTCGTGCATTAAAATAAACAATGCATGTTGTCTGGTGCCGATTACAAATATAGAGATCGCTGTTATGAAGGGATTAAGTTGAGTTTTAACTGATGTATAAATACATACGGAAATGATTATCCAATCGATCAAAATTGTACCCAATGAAATATAGCCTCTTAATCGGGATTTCTCCTTAATTAGATCTTTAGAAGATTTAAGAATTTCTTTATCCAGATCATCTATCATTATATTTCCTCACTTCCTTTTGGCTATGCGGAATGTTGGTGCTCAATGAGCACCAACAAATATGTTCATAGAACAAAGAAGGTTGTGCACTACGCTACCGAACTTAAAGAATCTGATTTGATTGGAATAATGTTATCTAAAATAGTTTTAAACTTATAATTTAAAAACATTCCAGACTTTTCACGACTCCAAAACATAAGGTCAACGGGAAGCCCTTTTTCCTCGTGATCTTTACGGATACAGGTAGACCCTAAGTCATAACAAACCTCTTGTAGGTTGCCTACGTGAACCATAGTTCCCACCATAGTCTTTTCTAGTGAAGCTTCAAAATGACGAATACCCACTTCGACAAGCAATCTCTTAGCATCAAATCCTTTATTTTCTTTACGAAACTTTGAGCTCAAGGTGAACCAGCTACAAACTAAAACCTTACCATTGTCAGATGAATCCTTAAGTTTCTGATAACTCACTTCATCCCACATTCTAAAATAGGAATCTTCTCGGGTTGTTTTTAATTCCAAATTTTTTAAATCGAAGGCTAAAGTTCCTATGACCTCTCCTTGATATTCCAAAATCCCTTGCTGAGCCTGTCGAGTGAACTGGTCCGAAAATATCTCAGAGGAGCCCCAATAGGCTTTGTAAGCATTCGTCCATACTTCATACCACATTTCAAAAGACCGATCTCTTAACTCGTGCGGCTCAACACCTTTTGGTGATATCACCGTATACTTAAAATCACCGATATTCATGCTACTGCTTTCTGGCTGCTCGAATACGAGATACAAGCATGGCAAATAGAAAAGTAGTTTTCAAAAACAGTTTCAACAATTCCATTCACATACTCTCTTTCCGAGTCGGTAAGAGTTTTAGCTAGTTCAATAATTATTTCGGTATGCTCTTGGTCAACCTCATAGTGTTCTTTTATGAATGCTATAGGCCAATTCAGTTTGACTAAAGCCTCTAGTGGAGCCTTTGCCGACTTCGCGGCCAAGTTTTCTAAAGCAATAGCATATCCAAAAATAGCTAATGGATTCTTATCAGTTTCTGACTCAATATAACTCCAGAAGTGATGGGTCTCCGGGAACTCCGGAAAATCCTCAACTTTCTTATTTTCAGTCATCTCTCTATAATCTTTTTTTGCTAGATATTCGTGGCCTTTTTCCTCTTCAACATGCGCAAGAAACGTTTCCTTCAGCTTAGGGTTTTCGACATTGTTCCCCGCCATTTCTAGAAGTCGACAGGTATGCAGAGTATAGTAATAAGTTTGTGCGCACCATGCGGCATAAGCGTCTTTGTCTTCCATAAAGTGGTGTTTCTCATAGAGCTCTTCGAACTGTGCGACACCATTTTCTATAGTCTTGATGGTCTTCTCAATCATTTATCCCCCTCAATAAATCACATTTCTTTATGATCATTCCTTCGGATTGTTGGGGCCCAAAGTTAAACGTTTTGTTAAGTTTCTATTTAGTGGGCGTTAAGATAATCTACTTTGCCAGAAATGATACAAAAGAGACTCCGTCACAGATCATACATTCCTACTGTAGCACAAACCTGATCTCCAAGAATTTAGCCTTCAAAGCTGTTTAAATGGTTCTAATCGGCAAATCTTTACTAAATCGACCAATTTTATTGAATTCTTTTCCGGCAATGCTATAGGGGAATGATGGACTTAATCAGAAAAATTCAATATCTGGAGAAAGAATTAGACGTAAAATCCAGCCCAGAACAGCTTGAGAGTTTAGTCGAATTGTTGCCTCAAGCGAAAAAACATGATTTCACGGAAATGATTGATTTGGCTCACAGATTAGCCGCTCTAGAAATTTCAGATGATATCTTCTCTGAAATCGGAATTATTAAAGAGTTTTTAAGGGAACGAAGACTCTCCTATGACAAATCCTTTTTTGAAGATATCGATGAATATACAACAATATGTATCTATGAATTGCCAAGTTTGTATATGACATTCGCTTCAAGGGGTTATTATAAATTCAACTCTTACCCATTTATGGTAACCATGCATAAATCATTTAATGAGCTGTATTATCGAGACCCTGATTACGATAAAATGATCGTGGATGAAACCATACAAATTTGTGCTGGCACGAAAGCTGTGGCTTATTCCGTTCCTGTACATGTGGTTAAGGAGAAGTATATGCCAACAAGGTTTAACAAGAGTTATTTGTTTGGCCTAATGAAAGGTGCGCCACTCATTAAAGATGGTGAGCTTTACGGCATTATGGTTTCTCATACGACGCAACCCCTAGATAACTAGTCAAACCATGGACTCTTCGTTGATTTTTCGAAAGTAAAGTCGAAATCCTGTTCCTTCCCCTACATCAGATTCAACTTCAATATAGCCTTTATTTAATTGCACAAGTTCATAAACAGTATTTAAACCTAAGCCCGTTCCACCTTGTTTTATCTTTGTGGTGAAATGACGTCTAAAAATTTTTAAAATGTGCTCTTTGGATATGCCTTGCCCGTTGTCGAAAACAGATAAACTTACGTATTGTCCTGGGGGAATCTTCATAAATTTTCCCTCTACTTCCGTTTCAAATTCCACCTCATCAACTTCAACGAGAACATAACCCTGACCTCCAAACGCTTGTTTGGCATTGATCACTAGGTTTAACAGTATTTGGTCTAGATGCAGCTCATCTATTTTAACTCTTCCACTATGGCATCTATTATTGAAATCAATTTCAACCTTATCCTCAATACTGGACTCTATGAGCTCTAGGCACTTATATACAGAGTCTGCCAATACAATTCGTTCTCTGTTGGGTCCATGATGTTTCTCCGTCGCTTGCAACTTCTTTGAAAGCTTGCCACTAGAGTCCATCAGTTTACGAATCCGAAGCAACTCTTCAGTCACCGTATCTCCGGTGAGTAATCGCTTTTCAATTTTGTGGGTCAATGCCGATACCGCTGTTAGCTTGTTCGCCAAATCATGAGCCGCACTACTTGTTAATTTATTTATCATTCTTAAACGTGAGATTTCAGCCACATGAAACTCTAATGCTTTTATATGTTTCTCTAGCTTCCATCTACAATAGGCATCCACTAGAGATTGCTTAAGCTGTCCAACCTCCAAACCCTTTATGGATAGAGTGGATTCTTCCAGATTCATCTCCTCTGGCTCCTCGGAGATTACATGTAAAACGGGTAGAGACTCTTGCTCGGCACCTAACTTGTCCTTGATATATTGTTTAATCTTATTTTCAAAATTTAAATTGATAATAAGAGTTTGCGATTCAGATTCCATTGCAAAATCATACAGCTCATCCGGATTAGAAAACCTATGAAACTGCCCCACTCCCATAGACCATTTACTCACCTGGTAACTTAAGTCTTTGGAATCTTCATTTTCCGAATCAACTAAACAACATAAATTTATGTTATCCGGCCATTGGATCTTTTCCATGCGTTTCCTTTATCGAGAAATTTTAACCCAGAACACTAGATTAATGGGCAATTTCAGCAAAGTAAATCTCTTTGTGGAATCTTGTCCCAATCTTAAAAAAAACCCGGTCATTTGGACCGGGCTAGCAAATCTAATTGTCTATAAATTCAATTACTCAATTTGTGTATGAGTTGTGGTGTTAAAATCCATCGATTGGCGAGAGCCTCTTTTTCTACGAAAGATAACAAGAACAATCGCCATTAATACGGCCACTGCGGCAACGAGCATAAGCAACATATCTTCGGAATTATCTGTCGGCCCACCCGCATCCAGTGGGTTATTCGCCTGCATGTTAGATGGTGGCTCCGACGGAACCGGTGGTGGCGGCGGAGGTAAATCCGGCCCACCCGTTGAACCCATTGTCGGCGGTGGTGGCGGAGGTAAGTCTGCTACCGGCGGCTCCGGAGGAGCTGGGGGCTCATTCATAGCTAAATCTTCAGCTGGTGGCGGCGGAGGTGGAATATCCTCCATCTCTGGAATTTCTGGTGGTGGAGGTGGAGGGGTATCATTCGCCGCTAACGCGGGTCCTGCAGACGCCACGTTTTCCGGCCAATATCTGAGAGTAGTCCCCTCTAAAAGTTCACCCTTGGTTTCTATATCTGGGTTCGTCGCATAGATTTCCATCCAGCTCCGGTTATGTCCCAAAAGATTTTTTGCCACGACTCTGATGTTATCTCCGCTTTTTGCTACATAGGTTTGCGGAGACAAACCAAGATCTTCATAAAAAGTAAGTAATTGCTGATCGTCATTCGGTCGTTTTGGGGAGTTATAGTAGACCTTATCACCCACTTTGATACCGTTGTTCAGCCAGGGGCTCGTGTTTAAAATTTCAGAGGATCGATCATCTCCGTAAATTTTTTGACTAATACCCGAAATATCATCGCCCGGTCGAGCAATATAAATGGCGTTCACCAATGCTCCCCGAATTCTATAAGGACTTGATTTCATTTTTTTAACGGGCACCAAACCCATCTGAGAGTTCACATCATCGCCAAATCCAGTGCTAGCAATAGGATCTACAAAAGAATCCTCAAAAGGCTCTGGCTCAACCACATCAACCACTTCCGGCTCAACTACAGGCTCTATCATTTCATCTTGGCTTAGATCCGCCATGGCATCTTCTGTTGATTCTTCAAGTGGGTCTTCGACGGCCATCTCATCTGTCAGCGCATCTTCACCCTGAGCCACTTGCTCCTCTTCACCAAACTCGTCTGAAAATTCGTCGGCGAACTCGTCGCCACCTTCTTCAGCAAACTCATCTCCGCCTTCGTCAGCAAACTCATCGCCTTCGTCAGCAAATCCTTCATCAGCAAATTCATCATCTGAAAACTCATCGGAACCAAACTCATCCCCGCCTTCGTCTTCAAAACCTTCATCGGCAAATTCATCGTCTGAAAATTCGTCGGAACCAAACTCGTCGCCGGCGTCGGCTTGTTCGACCTGTTCACCGTCACCACTGCTATCATCACTCGATGAGCAACCCGTAATTGCAAAGGCAATTACCAAAGATAGTAATAGAGCCAAAAGATGTTTCATCATGTCGTTATCCTTAAGTAGCTTGAGATCTATAACACTTTCCCATTAGACCATTGTAAAACTAGAGTGAAAAGCCTTTCTAAGGGCCCTCCAGCCCTAAGTCACAGCATTTACTTATAATATTGCGATTCGTCCCTAAAACTAAGGTCTAGTCTGCAGGGGATATTCTAAACGATCACCTAGATTAATTTTTACTTTCCTAAACCATCCTCTAGGCACCTCGAGTGCATAGGTAGCGGGCTTACTACTTTTATATTGAGGAATTTGTTTTTGCATTACTGAAGTCGAAGGGGTCATATCCTGCATATCCACGAGCACTTTGTCTTTACTAAAAAACGCAATGCTCAATGGAATAAAGGTATTTTTCATCCAGAATGAACGATAGCTTTCATCATCGAAGATAAATAACATACCCTTACCCTCTTCTAGTTTTTGGCGAAACATAAGTCCAATCTGTCGATGGTTTGGTGTTTTTGCTACCTCCACATCTAAAATCACTTTACCCACTTTGATTTTGGCCCATGGAAGATTGGATCCGGAAGACATTTCGGCCAAAGCGGAAAATGGCATCGCCAATAGAATAAAAATAACAGCTGTGAAATTAAGCATTCTTAAGTGCTTCCTGAACAAGACCATATCTTACCCCTGCACAACTTACTGTTAAATTTGAACAATTAAAAAACTCCATGCTACTTACTAAAATTTGCAGTCCTGCAACAATCACATCTTCTCGCCCGGCCTGCATACCAGGCAATTGCAGCCGCTCCTTGGTACTCATGTCGGCCAATTTATCGAGCCAGAGCTTGGCTTCACTCAATTCGACCCCTTTGCCATGCGTAAGTTCCCAATCAAACTCTCTAGCATTAATAATGTTCATCAATGTTGTTGGAGTTCCTGCAACAGCGACTAGGCTCACATTCTCTATTTTCAGCTCTTCGGGTAATCTTCTGAGCTCAATTTCAATATTATCTTTCACCGCTTGCAGTTCTTTTGACGGAACTGGATGTCCTGAAATGTGCCTTTCTGACAATCTCACACTGCCGATATCAAGACTCATCCCTAGTAGCTGGCCATCCATTACACTCATAAACTCCGTGGAGCCACCGCCCACATCAATGATCATCGGGTGATCCAGCGGGCCCAAATCATGGAGCCCTCCTCCGTAGGTGAGTTCCGCCTCTCTCTGGCCAGTGATGATTTCTATAGGAATGTCATATTTCTTACCTAGATCTATAAACAAGGATCCGTTGGTCGCATCACGAGCTGCACTGGTGGCTGTAGCCACCGTGCGATCTACGTTAAACTTTTTTATTTTTTGAGAGAACTCTCTAAAGCAATCTTCTGCTCGAGCTAGGGCCTCAGGGTGCAGCTTCTTAGTTTTGCCCACTTCTTGCCCCAGGCGTGTCACTACACCTTCATCGTGTAGCACCTGGATCTTTTCACCATTGAACTCAACAATGGTGAGAAGAAAGCTGTTGGATCCTAAATCAAGTGCAGCGACTCTCACTTACTTATTCGTCCAAGAACCGCCACTTTCTACAGGAGTTCCTGCAGGAGAGGCATTTACAAAGGACTGATGAAAACTTTTTCTCAGTCGCGCTGATTGGGACGCGTCAATCCCATTAGAGCTCATTACTTCTTCATAAAGCATCTCTCTATCGGCGTTTTCCTCTGAAACAAGCTGGTCTACCCTTTTCTTTTCAATTTTTTTAGAAGACTCTTTCTTCACCACAAGAAGTCCGTTTTCTGCCTCCCCAATGAGGCCCTTCTTTTTAAAACGGTCTATTTTGTCGAGCCGTTTGGCCTGCTTCACCTGAATGGCCTTCGCTTTTTCAGACTTAATGCTAAATTCAGCTTGGGCATGTGCTATTGGAAATAGACTTAGAGATGCGAAGTGAGTTCCTGGTATTTCAAAAAGTGAAGATGTATTTTGTTTTTCCTCAGACTCTTGCTTAGCTTTGTATAGCTCTTTCACATAATCGTCCGCTGCTTTTTGAACAGCTGCTTCAGGAAAATTCACATTTACGGTAATACATGAGGCTAAAATTCCACACACACCAATTAAAATAATTTTTTTAAAATAACCTACACTCTTCATTCTTCTCTCCCTGAATTTTTTGATCCGAGTTTGCATTGTAACCGGAATCCTCCGTCTTTTGTAAACCCTTAATCACATTGTCCATATATCCTAAAAACTGAACCACCTGATAGGCATCTAAAACCACCGGATAAGTACTGCTACTTAAGGGAATTTTCACTCGAGACGACTTTAGTAGGTAATGCGCTGAATTAGCCCCTAGGGTGGGCTCTGGGTCTGGTGTTTCCAATAAAATACTACCTTGACTGGAGTAGAGCGAAACCCCCGCATAATCGATACGATAGGCCCCAATGAGATCTGAGACTGTACCAAAGAACAATGTATTGGCCGCCTCCATTTGTTGAATGGTTTCCTTTAAGCCCACTAAATACATAAAGTTCTTCATCGCTTTGCTCGAAAAATACACTTTTCGGCCGCGCTTACCATCAAGAGTCACTTTGGCATTAAACTGTGTCAGTAATTTACCTTGCCAAACAGCGTCTCTAAAATAGCCATTAATATAGCCCTCCATTTTTCCAAAATTCGACCATTTGGCAAATCGATTTAAGCTCAAACGGCGAACTTCGGCACTTAACTGAAGCTCAGGAAAATCATCGAGATAATTAAATATCCTAAAGTCTTCCACGACCACTTCCCCTCCCAAGCTGGTCATGGCAACTTTGCCATCTACTAGCAACCGCTTAGGATTGGCCACAATATGTAATTCGGTTTCCCGAGTGCTAGCATCTGGCGCTTTATTCCTATCCACGCACATGGCCTCCAGCATCTTCTGTAAACTATGACGACCTAATAAAAGATCCAAATCCACTTTCCACTTATAAGGCTCTGACATGGAAAAAAACGAATCTGCTTCAAAGATAATTCCCTTAAACTCTTTGGACCCAATGGTATCCGCAAGAGACCAGCTTCCTAGTTGAGAAAAGAAGAGTGTCTGTGTCTTTTTAAAACTTGCTGACGACAACTTTAAAGGACTCAACTTAATAGCCGACTTCTTAAATGAAGCCGGGCCGAACTCTGCCTGTAAAATGGTTTCCTTCCGTGAATCTATGGGTGCATCAATTTTGACTCCAGATAAACTGTACCCTATAGACTGATCTTGAATGAGTAGGTCTGAAATTTGAAGGTTGAGTCGATCAATGGAAGTTTTTTTCTCTTTAAAGCTATGCTTACCGTTTACCTTTAGCTCTCCTTGTCCGGAAATTTTAGTTGTGTTGGGCAGACTCAATAACTCCAATCCCGTCAGAAAAGACCGCATATCTTTTAGGGATTGAATAGCCACCTCTAAATTCCAAGGTAAAGATTTTAAAGACCCAATATCTAATTCAATGGGAAGTTCTCCCAAGGCCTGTGCTTTAATTTGTCCCCATGGGAATACGCCTTTAAAAGTCGGATGAATCATTTTTTGATTTTTCATGCCCAATTCAAACTGAGCTAAAAGGCCGTCGCCAGAAACGACAAAGTAGCTTTCACCATTGAGGAGCTCTACGTTTTTGAACTGCAATTCACTTTTAATGGATCTATCGGATATAGTGTAGTTTGAAGAGCTGATCGTTGTTTTAAGGCCGGCTAAACTGAAAGCAAACTCGTCCCCTTCTTCTTTGTACACTTCTTCTATGTCAATAATGACAGTAGGTTCTTTATTCTTGAGATTCAAATTGATTTTAGCTTCTGATAGATCCCATCCATAGAGGTATTCAGATTCAACATTAATCTGAAAACCTCCATTTGAAAACTCACCACCAATTCCGCCGTTTGCCTTTACAATGAGTGCCAGTTCATTGGCTTTTAATTCCAAATTAAGTGAACTTAAGGCTACAGTCTCAAGTGAATTACGGTTTTCATTTAAAATAACGTTCACATCGACCGGTCCAGAAATGGACATATCACCTACTTGGGTTTTTACTTCTGACTTAATCGATATGGATTGTTTTAAATCATACTCTACAGTGCCCTCAAATGAGAGGGGGGCACCCCAAACTGTTCCATTGAAAGAAATTTGAGCCGGTCTTTGTAGCAGAACATCTATTAAGCGCAGCGAAATAGAAAGTTCATCAATGACAATATCAGAGCTGAGATCACTTTCTATTATAATCCTTTTAACTTGATTGTTAAATGTGGCATTGGGAAGAGGAAAATAAAGACCCCCTAGGGCTAATATCAAAAAGCCAATGAAAAACAGTATCCATTTGGTCGTCGTCTTCATTTCTATCTTTACTCATCGGGTATATTGAAAACTGCTAAATCCTATTTGCCTTGTAGGACATGATCTACAATCAAAGCTCCACCAATGTCCCCTTGTACATTAACAGCCGTACGGAAGGTATCAAGTGGTCTCTCCACCACCATCAATACTCCAATTCCCTCTAGCGGAATTCCCGCGGCCAATAGTACCATCTGCATTCCAGACATAGACCCACTTGGCATGCCTGGTGCCCCGATACTTGATACAACGGCCATAAAAAACACACTTAGCATAGCGCCAGTACTTAGATCCATCGCAAATAGGGAAGCTAAAAACACAGCCGCTATACCTTCAAAAAGAGCCGTACCATCCATATTCATAGTGGCACCCAGAGGGAGAACGAAACTAGATACCTTTTTATCTGCTTTAAACTCTTCCTCACACACCTGTAAACTCACCGGTAGAGTGGCAGAACTGGAAGATGTACTGAAGGCAAGAACCAATGCCTTTGAAGCTTTAGTAAAAAACTCTTTCGGTCCAATTCCCGTAAAATATTTAAGAATTGTAGGTAAAACGATGAGGCCGTGAACCATTGTGGCACTAAACACCACCGCCATAAATGCTAAAAGTTGGCTCAGTATTGTTCCGGCAAATTTATATTGAAAATCAAAGGCAATGGCAAAAACTCCAATAGGAGCGCCAAGAATGACCCACCCTAAAATTTTATTGAGCACTAAATTAGCTTGCGTAATAAAATTAGTGATCCCATTGTCAATTTCCCCAATGGCCATAAAGGCCACTCCTATAAGAAATGCCCAGAACACAATGGACAATACGTTATTATTAACTAAGGCATCCACTGGATTTACTAAAACTCTTTTTACCATGTTTCGGACAACGTTAATGGAGCTGGCATCCTTGGCTTCCAGTTCACGGGCAGGTCGCTCTGAAACCTGTTCAACAACGGAGGTTCGTTCTTGAGGCGTACTTACATTCTCCCAAGGATGTATAAAAAATACGACAATCAAACCAATGACGATGGCGATACAAGTGGTTGAGAAATAATACATCAAAGTGTATTTACCCATATTCCCCAACTGACTGACTTCAGAAATTTGAATCATTCCAGAGAGTAAAGAAAAGAAAATTATCGGTGCCACCAACATTTTTAGTGCCGAAAAGAAAAGCTCCTTAACCAATAATACCAAGTCATAAATAGGACTGGCCGCAGTGATACCCAATATTTCTGCTCCCATTCCCGCAAAATAACCCAGCAATCCAAAACCAATGACTAGGAGAGAAAGATACTTTTTCCACATAATTCTAATTTCCTTAGCAATATATCTATTACATCTTAGTGTGCCGCCACCGGCAACCGCCTTAAGTCTAGCAATGCCTCAAATGATTACGCTAGTACGAGCGAGCTAGACTCGATTTTTCACTCTAGATTTCCGAACTATAGTTGATGGAAAAATTAAAAGAAAACGTAAATTTTTATTGGGATTATTTTTTCAAAGACGTAGAGAGTTCCGAACAGGTCACTCGAATTAAATTCCTGCAACGCTTACCTTTTTTCAGAAAGCTGTCTTTGAGGCAAGTAAGGGTTATTAGCGGCCATCTCCATTACAGAGAATACATGGAAAACGAGTACCTCTTTGAATACGGTAACCCTGGTGCAGCGCTATTTCTTATCTTTAAAGGTGAGGTGGCTATTGAAGTTCCCACTGAAAATGGCGTTAATCATGTGGCCACTCTCGAAAGTAATTCCTTTTTAGGAGAGCTCGCCCTATTAAGTAGCGCTGAGCGAACGGCCGGTGCGAGAACCTTAAAACCCACTCAATGTTTTGCGCTCTATAGGAATGATTTAGATCGACTGGCTGATTCCAGTCCAGAAATCTGTGCTGAAATCTACAAAGCCTTGGCCAAAGTGGTTGGCCGACGACTTGAGGCCACAACAAAGCAAATTACTGCTTTCAAATCGAGTACAATGAATAAGAAGGCCACACATGCCGCATGATCGTGCCCGTAAAATTCGTGCGATTTTATTTTATTCCTTCTCAGGGTTACTAGCTATTTCGCTAACCATCTATTTGTTATGGGCACTGAGAGCCCTATTACTTCCCATAATTGTTGGGGCTCTTTTGGCTTATCTGTGTAAACCTATTCTTGCAAAAAGAATGATGCCCTGGCTTCCTAACGGGGTCCGAGTTATTTTGCTACTTGGATTCATGATGGGAGGAGTGGTCTATACTTCTCAAAAGATAAGAAGCAATATTCCAAGTAAAGAAGAACAGCTCGTTTTACAAGTCCGAATGAATTACAAGATGCATGAAAAATACATAGATCTCATGGGTGTAGATGCAAAGACAGGAAAAGGCAACTTTGTCTACAACCTAGTGAAAGATGAGCTCAATCCATTTATGCTTCAGTTGTCTCAAGCATTGAACCTCAATCCCGAGCAACGCAGGTCTTTTAGAAAGTACTATAAAGAAAATAAGAAAGAAAATCCAAAGCTTAAACAATACTATGAATACTATAGAGCCAATTTAAAGCGAGCCAAAGTTGAGGAAGCGGCCATAGAAGCGGCTAAAAAAGAGGAACAGCGAAAACCTGCTTCTGCTAGTGATGATGAAGGTGAAGAAAGTGCCTCGTTTATCATGGCCACATTAGGTTTAATTTCAACCTGGATGCTCACGCCTTTTGTTTTTATATTTTTACTGTTTGATAATGGACAGATTTTAAAGTTTTTTGTTCGACTGATTCCCAATAAGTTCTTCGAGCTGTCTTTACGGATCGTGGATGAAGTGGATACCGCAATTGGTAATTATTTGAGAGGCACCTTTTTAGAATGTGCACTTGTGGGTGGTACGATCGGCCTCGGTCTTTTTTTAGTTGGTCTTGATCTAAAGATCGCCCTCGGCATTGGAGCTATCGCTGGCATAGCCAATGCGATTCCATTTCTTGGCCCTGTCATTGGCTTAGTGGTAGGACTTGGATATGGCCTGATAGTAGAAGAAATTGATCCCGTTCTTGGCTTTGTCACCTTAGACGGTTTGTTTTTAGCCATCGTTGCTGTGGTGATCATTGCCCAACTTCTTGATAATTCCGTGTTCCAACCAGTGGTTCTTGGAAGCGCAGTTAACCTGCATCCCCTCGTCGTTATTGTTGGTGTCATGGGGGGGTCAACGATTTTTGGCTTTGCCGGAATGCTTTTGGCCATACCTGCCATTGTGATCTTCAAGGTGGTTACGGAAACCCTGTTTAAAGAAATGAAAGCCTACCGAATCATTTAAAATAATTTCATTCGGTGTATAGATCCTGTACAAACCTTATTAGTGTACAGGCCCGTAGTGAGCGGGAAGATGGACCCTCAATTGCTATTTATTCCATCGTGAAATCAGTCTTAGCACTCTTCATTTTATCCTTCCTTGTCATTGATGCCGCTTCAGCGCAAGCAGCCCCTATCTCCTGTTCAGCATTATTTGGAAAGAAGACCATTGAATCTAGAAATTCAACTTCCAGTAAACCACAAAGGAAGTCCTGGGAAAAACTTTCACCGGAAAAAGCCCAGCAAGCGTTCTTGAAGATGACGGATCAAATGGCCACGGCCATTGAAATGAATGGGGTTTTTGAGCATCCAGAAAGACTCTTTGAAAGAGTTTTTATCGAGGGACAGAAGTTTAAAGGTGATACTACAAAGGACTTTATGATTCTTGATCAGAATCTTAAATCCATTGCAAACCATACGATAGACAGTCGGGTTCTCCTTCCTCATGAGGCGCTTAGACTATTAAAGTTTGGTGAGTACTTGGATGAACAAATCAAAAATATTCAAGTGAGCTCAGGGGACATCCCTATGATTCCTGGTCCCTGGATCCTTCGTGCAGAACAAGCGCCGACCATTGAAGTGCCTCATCGTCATCAGCGAAATCCATTTTACCAAAACAGAATTGCCTTTTCTTTGGTGAAGTCAGAAATGGGGGCTGGATCCATCTTGAGAGATCAGGAAACCCCCGAGGGCACTCTTTTAATGCTAACTGAAGGTGGCCGCAATGGCTTCTTCAATCGGTTTGAATTAAATCCAGTTACAGGTCGAATGGAAGGACCGCAACATGGATCGGGGTGGGATGGAAAGAATCGACTGCTCCTTCTTCGTCAATACTATTACCCCTAAAGGGTACTGATCTATAACCCGTACAGCTACTTGTGAGCTGGAACACAATTTGCTAATTATTTTTTAATGAAAACGCTATTTCTTTTATTTACCCTAAGTGCTTTGGTGCATAGCCCGATCTCGGTAGTGGCAGCCCCCCGTATTTGCGGGGAACTCTTTGGAGTAAAATCAAAAATTGAGATTGCAAAAGCAGAGGAAAAGTCTAAGCAAAAGCCCTGGGAAAAGCAGCACCCAAGAGAAACAAAACGCATGTTCTCAGAGCTGTCAGGCAAAATGGCGACTTCCATGGAAATGAACAGCGTCTTTTCACGACCAGATGTAATATTCAAAAAGATTTTCCAACACGGTATGGCTGGAGAACGCTCTTCAAAGGAGCTCTACATCGAAGATTCTGAACTGCAATCCATCGCTCATGGTGCCGAAAAGAGTCCTATTTTTAGTGAAGCCGAGGCATCCCGATTACTAGAATTCGGAAAATATTTGGATGAGCAAATCAATAGGGTTCAAAGCTCTAATCGCGATCAGAGAGTGATTTCCAGTTCCTATATGCTAAGGGCAGAAACAGAGCCTACTGTAGACTCTCACAGTCATAAAAGATCTACTGGGATAGATCTAGGTATGGCATTTACTTTTGTAAAATCTGAAATGGGTGCTGGCTCAGTCCTTGAGGGAAAGGCGAGTCCCGAGGGTTCTCTCTTAGTGCTAACTGAAGGTGCAAGACGTGGTTTTTATGAACGCTTTGAAGAGAACTTTATTACAGGCGAATTTGAAGGAACCAACCATGGTTCCGGTTGGGACGGACGCGTGCGGTTGATATTTATCCGCCAGTACTTCTATGAAAAGTAATATATTCTAAGTTTTTCCTAACCATTGATGTTTCAGTTGTTTATTTTTCCTAAAAACTTCTGCCAAAAGCGAGTTCGGATGGCTCAAGCTTGCGTAGGCAAGCGATGTGCCACTCGCATGTCTGAGCATTTTGGTAGAAGTTTTTAGAAAATTTAAAATCACTTAAATAACAATGGTTAAAAAACGTCTACGATAACCAAACGTAAGCTCTCCACTACTGTCGGCATGATTCTTCGCAAGATCTAAAATGCACTGTTTAAGTGCTGAACGATGACTTGGACTCAATAGATCAATGAAATACATATTCTTAGTGATCTGCCAAAACTCTTCGGGAGTGCCAGTGGTTTCAAAATTTTGATCTTCAACGGTTTCTAAAGTTAACCCCACTGGCTTTAATAACCCTGAGAGCTCTTCTTTAGTTTTAACTCGCTTATCACCGGTCACTACATTTTTAATTTCTGGAATGTGCTCCATAAAAAAGCCCGACATCACCTTACGAACCTCTTCGTCAAAAGATCCGGCATTTTCTGGACTTCCAATGACCGACATAAACTTTCCGCCCAATTTTAATACCCGAGCTATCTCTTTCAGTACCGGCTCTATAGGCTGCATAAGCATAAATGCCATGTGGCAAGTTATAACCTCCACAGAGTTATCCCCAAGAGGCAGTGCTTGGGCTCGCCCATGGATCCATTCCACTGCGGAGGGAATATTCCGTTCTCGCGCTACAGCTAACTCCCCTTCGGACATATCGAGGCCAATATATTTGGATTGTGGGAATCGATGCGCCAGTTTTTCAACAAGGTAACCATCGCCACAGGCCAAATCTAAAATGGTTGTAGGAGAACCAGAAATTTTATGAACCAATTCCTCATAGGAGTTGTGTCCATCTGAGTTTTTTAAATGCGCAAAGGCTTCCGGACTCATACCGGGAGCCCGATGATGGGTCTCTATCAAGTAGGCTTCCCAGTCCTCGGGCTTCAACACTTCTCCCAAATTCAGTTTTTCTAAATAACTTTTAGCCATCGAGTTTGGATTTTAAAATCTTGTTCACGATCTCAGGGTTGGCCTGTCCCTTAGTGGCCTTCATCGCCTGACCCACAAAAAAGCCGAACAACTTATTTTTACCACCCCGGTACTGTTCCACCTGGCCTGGATTTGCATTGATGATTTCATCAATGACTTTTTCAATGGCGCCTTCATCGGTGATTTGTACAAGCCCTTTCGCTTTAACAATGTCTTCTGGGTCTTGATCTTTCTTCCACAGCTCTTGAAATACGGTTTTAGCTATTTTTCCGCTGATGGTTTTATTATCGATGAGCTGTATGAGTTTAGCAAAATTCTCCGCCTTAATAGGAATGGCTGAATAATCTAATTCATGCTCATTAAGCTCTCTTAATAATTCACCCATGATCCAGTTACTCGATGCCTTCGGATTATTGGACGCCTTTGCGACGGCTTCATAGTAATCCGCTAAATCTCGCTCTTGAGTCAGAATTAAACTGTCATACTCTGGCAGTTCGTATTCCGCCATAAACCGCTTCACTCGGGCATCCGGTAATTCACAAAGCGTGCTTTCCACCTTGCTGATGTATTCTTCCGTTAATTCCACTGGCAACATATCCGGCTCAGGGAAATAACGGTAATCGTGAGCATCTTCCTTATCACGCATAGCGAATGTTTTGTTCGCCGCCGAATCATAGAGACGAGTCTGCTGAACAATCTTCCCACCGCTTTCAAGCACATCAATTTGTCTTTGTGTTTCATATTCAATGGCTTTTTGCACAAAGCGGAATGAGTTCACGTTTTTAATTTCGCAGCGAGTACCCAACTTCTCGTCGCCTTTTTTTCGAACACTCACATTGCAATCGCAACGCATGGATCCCTCTTCCAGGTTTCCATCACACACTTCAATATATCTTAAGATTTTGCGAACGGCTCTCGCGTACTCGGCAGCCTCTTCTGCAGATCGTATATCCGGTCGAGATACGATCTCTAGTAAAGGCACCCCAGCTCTATTGAGATTGATTAAAGTGTATTCCCCATGGTGGGTACTCTTGCCCGCATCTTCTTCCATGTGAGCTCGTTCGATCCGAACACGCTTTTTTTCATCACCTAATTTAAACTCAACAAAGCCCTCTTCACAAAGAGGTTTGTCGAACTGAGAGATTTGATAACCTTTTGGTAAATCGGGATAGTAATAATTCTTTCGGGAAAACACACTGGTGTTTCGAATGGTGCAATTTAATGCCAATCCCGTTTTTACGGAATACTCAATGGCTTGCTTATTCGGCACAGGCAAGCATCCCGGCATGCCTAATGTTACCGGGTGAGTGTTCACATTATCACCCGCTCCAAAATCACCACTATCCGGTGAAAACATTTTGGATTTCGTTTTTAACTGAGCATGGATTTCCAGCCCACACACTAATTCCCAATCATCATAGGACACTTGGCACCTCTGAAAGTTTTAATTCATCTTCTAATGCTTGGCCAAAATCAAAAAGATTCTGCTCTTCAAAATGGCGTCCAATCAACTGAACACCCACAGGTAATCCCTCTGAACTAAATCCAGCAGGAACACTCATCCCGGGAAGTCCGGCAAGGTTACAACCCGTGGTAAAAATATCATTGTTATACATCTCAATGGGGTCATCAATACGCTCCCCAATTTTAAAAGCTGTACTTGTTGTCACCGGTCCGAAAAGTAATTCGCAACCCTCAAGTGCTTCTAAGTATTGTTTTCTAAGTAAAGCCCTCACGCGGCAGGCTTTATCATAATAGGCATCATAGTAACCGCTAGATAAGGAAAAAGCTCCCATCATGATTCTACGTTTTACTTCTTCGCCAAACCCTTCCGCTCGCGTGCGCGCATAAAATTCAGCGATGTTCTCAGCGGGGATTTCATCAAAGTTGGCCCTATGTCCAAATCGAACACCATCGTACCTTGCTAAGTTACTGCTCGCCTCACTCGTCGCAATCAAGTAGTAGATGGGAACGGCCGTATCGATAGCGGGAACGCTGACCTCTTTAAACTTAACGCCCAGATCTTTTAATATGTTTAAGCTGTTATCCACAACTTTACGCACTTCATCGGTCATGGCCCCGTCTTCAAAACACTCTTTCAAAAGTCCCACCGTTTTACCGGCCACATTGGTGTTAATGCTTTCCACCCAATTGGGCACAGGAAGATTCGCCGAAGTGGCGTCCTGACCATCGCGACCGGAAATGGCTTCTAACAAAAGCGCGGCATCCTTTACATTATTTGCCATAGGCCCAGCTTGATCCAAGCTGGAAGCAAACGCTGTAATTCCAAATCGACTGACACGGCCATAGGTAGGTTTAACTCCAACAATTCCGGTAAAGCTGGAAGGTTGACGAATAGACCCACCGGTATCGGTACCAATAGCCGCGGGAGCCATGCGAGCAGCAACAGCCGCGGCAGATCCACCACTACTTCCGCCAGGAACGCGTGTGGTATCCCAAGGGTTTTTTACCGGACCAAAATAGCTGGTTTCGTTACTTGAACCCATCGCAAATTCATCCAGATTGGTTTTACCTAAAACTATGGCATCCTCTTCATCCATTTTTTCAGTCACTGTGGATGAATAAGGTGGAACAAAGTTATGCAGCATCTTTGAACCCGCCGTCGTGCGAATGCCACGGGTGCAAAGTAAATCTTTCACCGCTATGGGAATGCCGCCTAGTTTGCCCAGCTTCTCGCCGGCCTTATGGCGCTTATCTAATTCATGGGCCTGTTCAATCGCGTTTTCATTAATCGTAATATAGGCATTAAGCTCAGTATTGTGCTTTTTGGTTTGCTCTAAAAAGGCCGACGTTACGGCTTCACAACTAACGTCGCCATTATCGATGTGTTGTTTTAGTTCCGTCATGGAAGTTTTTAATATTTCCATTTTCTATTACCCCACTACCGGTGGAACCTTAAACAGGTTGCCAGATTTTTCGGGGGCATTCGCCACCGCGGTTTCCGCATTCTCCCAATCGATCACATCATCTTCTCTAAATTCAATATGCATATCCGTCGGGCACACCATCGGAGGCAAATCGCCTGTGTCCACTAAGGAGATCTTTTCAAAATGCCCTAATAGTGAAGGCAACTGTTCAGCAAACAGCTTTGTATCTTCTTCTGATAATTTTAAAGCAGCCAATTGGGCCACCCGTTTCACATCGATTTCCATAATCCATGCCTCACTTTAACAAGTTTGTTTACAAGGGAATAAGGTGTAGTGGATTCCCGCAAATTTGTCCATAGATTCAGCAGTTACTGACCCCCTTTGTGTTGCGTCAGAATTTCAAAAATTGGGAGTGGTTTTCATACCTTGTAAAATTTTACCCGGCCATGATACATCTAACTAAATCTGGCTTAAGCAAAGGAAATGGGGCTTTGAAAAAAGTGGAAAAACGAATCGCAGAGCTGCGAAAAGTGATCCGTCACCATGATCATCTCTATCACACCCTAGACCGTCCTGAAATTTCCGATTTTGATTACGACAAGCTCCTCTCCGAGCTACAAAAGCTAGAAGCCGAAAACCCAGAATGTATTACGCCCGACTCTCCCACACAGCGCGTGGGCTCAAAACCCTTAGATCAATTTGAAAAACAAGAACACCGCGTTCCCATGCTGTCTCTATCCAACAGCTACTCACCGGAAGACATTGTGGCCTTCGATGAGCGAGTGAAAAAGTTCCTCGATCGAGATCAAGACGTGGAGTATTTCTGCGAACCCAAACTCGATGGTCTGGCCATCGAACTCATTTATGAAAATGGAGTTCTCACCTCCGCTTTAACTCGCGGAGATGGATTAGTCGGTGAGAATGTTTACTCCAATGTAAAGACCATTAAAAGTGTGCCGTTAAAACTAAATGATGAAAACCCACCAGCCCTGCTTGAGGTACGTGGTGAAGTGGTTATGCACAAACAAGATTTTAAGGCCATCAATGAGCAAGGTGAGGAAGAAGGCACTCAAGTATTTGCTAACCCTCGTAACGCCGCCGCTGGAACTCTGAGGCAACTGGATCCGCGTATTACGGCCCAGAGGCCATTAAAAATGTATTGTTATTCTTTGGGGGCTACAGACGGCATTGCCTTTTCCTCCCAAAGCCAATTGATTAGCGATCTTGCAAAACTGGATTTACCCACTTTAGATTTAGCTAAAGATTCCAAAAAACTTGAATCCATCGTTAAAAAAGCTCAAAGTCTTAAAGAGGGCGAATACTTTTTGCCACCACTGACGGTGAAAATATCTACCGCAGAACAAGCTGTAGAATACTATGAGTTTATTGAAGCTGTCCGCCATCAACTCCCTTTTGATATCGATGGGATAGTGATTAAGGTGAATGACTTTAAGCTACAAGACCAACTGGGTTTTATTGCACGATCTCCCAGATGGGCCACGGCAGCTAAATACCAGCCGGAACAAGGTGAAACGGTCATTGAAAATATTGATGTACAGGTGGGGCGAACCGGAGCACTCACCCCTGTTGCAAAGCTTAAACCTGTTAAGGTCGGTGGCGTCACCATAAGTAATGCCACTCTTCACAACCAGGATGAAATCGACAGAAAAGATGTCCGTATTGGTGATTCCGTTGTCGTTCAACGAGCCGGTGACGTCATACCGGAAGTGGTGGAAGTGATCTCTTCCAAAAGGCCCAAAAGCTCCAAACCTTTTAAACTACCTAAAGATTGCCCCGTATGTTCTGAGCCTGTGGAACAGCTCGAGGGCGAGGCGAAATCAAGGTGTGTAAACCCGCTTTGTGCCGCCATCATGAAGGAATCTCTTAAACATTTTGTAGCCCGACGAGCGATGAATATCGATAAGCTTGGCGAAAAAATCGTAGAACAGCTCAACCAAGAGGGCTTGGTGAATTCATTTAGCGACCTCTATAAACTCAAAGAAGAGGAACTTCTTGAACTTGAACGCCAAGGAAAGAAATCCGTTGAGAACATTTTAAAATCCATCGAAAAATCAAAAGACATTGAGCTAGGTCGGTTTATTTACGCGCTTGGCATTCGTTTTGTGGGCGAGCAGACCGCACAAACTTTGGCTAAGCACTTTAAAACTTTGGATGCTTTTTTAAATACAAACGCGGATGAACTCACTGCAATAAACGACGTGGGTCCAAAAGTGGCCGAAAGCATTATGGGACGACTTAACAATAAGAAGTTTGTTTCCGAAGTGAATGAACTCATTCAAGTTGGAATTCGCATTAAAGAGATGGCCTCTGGTAACTCTTCCGGAAAACAGCCCCTTAAGGGACTTAATATTGTGGTCACCGGCTCGCTACCTATGGGGCGCAATGAGATTAAGGATTTGATCACCGATTTGGGTGGGAAAAGCGCTGGCAGTGTCAGTAAGAAAACCGATTACGTTTTAGCCGGTGAAGATGCGGGCTCAAAACTCACTAAGGCCGAAGAACTGGGTGTAAAAGTGTTGGCCTGGGAAGATTTTCAGGCCCTCATTCAATAGATTTATTTTGCAATGTTCCCCTTGGCTTTACTAAACTCTGGTGGATGAGAAACTCAAATGATTTATAATTGCCAAAAACGAGTTCGAATGGCGCAAGGTTGCGCAGGCAACCGATGTGCCACTCGCATGTCTGAGTATTTTGGTAATTGATAGATCATTTGAGTTTCTCATTTACCTTAGTGGCCCTATAAAAGCTGATGGGTGATACCAAACACTAGGCCATGTTGAATCTGGAATTGATTCAAGGTCTTTGGCTGCTTAAGAGCTTTGTATTCATACTTCACTGTGGCCCAATCCGACATCTTAGTGGTAAAGCTCAAGGCAATGTCCACGTTAGTGAGTTCAATATCATCACAGTCCTCACACTCTTTACCCGCTTCAATATCTTCCCCAAAGGGAGTTAAAAATTGGCCCGTAAAGCTGTACTCGGATTGTTTATTCCACTGTCCGGTCCATGAAAAACCATACTCCAAACCCACAGTGTCCGAATCCTCTAGTCGACGTAATTCGATAATGCTGTCGGTGTCGCTGTCGTCGTCTAAAACCAATTGATCATCAGCCTTAATTTGCTGAGCACCCAGACCCACTCGAAAATCCACTTTCGTGTTTTTTCGATCAATATATTTATAAAACAGACCCACCGATTCCGTTATGGTGAGTGGTTTAAAACCATCCGTGAGTCTTTGTGATTCTCCGACACCGAGGTTTTCAGAAGTATTGGTCACCTGAAACGTCTTTGCTTCAGATTGCACGCTTTCCCCAAAAAAAGCCGGTGCACTCGCAGAGACTCTTACGTATGGCCCCATATTCGGATACTTTTCTAGTGAATAGAGATAGAGGGATTCGTATTTGACTTCGTCAGCTGATTTAACAAATCTTGGAAGCGTAGGTGTTTTTGCCGTTTTACCGGTAATGTCCAAGCTTTGCCGCCATTCCGATTGTTGTTTTTTATAGATCAATTTGTTTTTGAGCGATCCACCTATTGTAAGCGTATCCCCATCTTCTTGCCCGACAACACTGTTGGAGGCACTAAAACTCAAATCCAAACCTAAATTGATTTTAGGATGCCATCCATCTTTGAGTTTGTCTGACAAGGACGCTTGCTCTTGGAGCGTGAGGGCTTCTTCTTCAGCCCATGCCAAATGACTAAGAACTGCTACTATCAATAAAATCACAACGTGCTTCATTTTTCCTACCTACTTTCACTGGATGAAATTGAACTTCGACACAATACAGCTCCAAAAGGTGCCTGGCACCTTTTGACAAAAAAAAGGGCCTCCTTATGGGAGACCCTTTGATTTAAAAATTATTCATTTTTAGATGTGATCAATTGGAATATCACGAGCCATAACGGTTTTACGGCCATCAGACTTGGCGCTGTCCAAACCCTTACGACATAGTTTCTCAACTGCTTGAGAAAGGATTTCGATGGTTTCTGCAGATGTATTACATTCACCAGCTTCTTTGATCAGCTTTTTAACTTTGCTTGTTACTACTAGTACTTCAGCCATTTATTCCTCCAATGCCTTTGAAACGAGAATTATCCTACATGGATAACCAGGCATGAGAAACAAAATATTGGGGTTTCAGCTATTTTGTGCGAGGCATTTGGACCTCAAATCAAATGGGATGCATTTGAAGGCGAGCCAACACGCCGCATAATCTTCATCTATTCAAGGGGTTTAACTCTATACTGTTCGCTTTTTAAGCAGCACTTCAAACGCGCCCTCTTTAAACCTAAGCAGACTAGCTTTACGCGGCCCGCGCCCTTCTGGCTCAATCCAAACGAGAGTCTTATTGTCCACTTGCGTTTTACATTCCACATCTAAGAAGGCCGGCGACCAGGTACCCGAATTTAAATGCTCCACGGGTCCAATCAATTCATGTCGAGGAATATGCGTATGACCATAAACCACCCGCCGCACTCCTGTAATTAACCCGGTAGTGACCAGAATCTTTTCCTTAGGCTCTTTGTATTCATGCACTTCGCTGGAGATGGAACTGGAATAGAATAAAAAGAAAGGTAAAAACAAAAGAATGGGAATAAAGGTCCAAAATAAAGACACCTTATAAAAATTGTTAATCAGTAGAAAGATTTGAAAGACAGCTAAAAGAGTTAGCATGAGCAGAAAAGCCCTATCGAGCCAAAGTTCCCGCAATATAATAATGGGATGACTGGTTGCCGGCTGCACAAACAGTTCTCGCATCTCCCGAACCACACGAGGTTTGGTGTTTGCTTTTTTTGCAATATTCTCAATCCGGTCTTCAATTGTGAGCGGGTTCTTTACGGAAGGTAATAGCCGATCAAAGAATGACTGAACCAAAATAACAATGGACCAAAATAGCCACGTTAATAGAAGCTGTGGTTGCGCGCGGAACATATACCTAAAAAAGAACTTTACGTACTCCCAAGCCGACATAATAAAATTGCTATCCACATGGGGATTAAAAAAACCCATTCGATTGATCAAGTAGCGCGTAGCCAAATTACCGAAGGGCACTCGGACCTCGAGTCGATTAAACCTCTGAATCAAGGGGTTCACGGGATCCTCTGCTAAACAGTAGGGATCATATTGATTGCCGTGTTCAATCAAAGTGTCTGAGTTACTGATGTAAAACCACTCGTTGAATCGAATTTGACTTTGAAGATCTTCCTCTTCTTCAGTGAGTGCCTCTACGATAGCCTCTTGCACTCGTGGCCAATGCAATTCTAGATCATGGTTTCCAATAACAAAGATCACGCGATGACCTTTTTTAAGGAAGTCTCTTAATGAACGCACCCATTGCTCGTGATGATTCAAGATCCTCTTCACCTTAAAGACAGATTTTTCCTCTTGGGGCTTTAACCCCGTGAGTGTTTCCACCCATGAAACCCGGTAAGGTGGTGCTGGAGGTTTAGCCGTCACACTATCAAAGTCAAAAATATCGCCATTGAGTATCAGTTCTATGGACTCGCCATCCACCCTCTCATCCAGCTTATCTAAAAAATCCTCGAAAACACCATCGAAGAAGTAGTCCCTCGTCTTATATTTCTTCCATAACGGGTATTTGGGATGGGGGGCTTCCGCTTCGCAAAGATGCAGGTCACTGATCACCGCCGTATACTTGGCCTTAGAAAAATCCTCGATGTCTTTTGAGCCCCAAAACTTCATCTCATTAGGATGCCAGGTCCTCCCATTGATAGCAAAGATTCCCCAACACTTCGGCCTGAAAATATGACAAATTTCGGTGACATCTCGCAACCTTAGACACTTGCCCAACTCCCCCATGTACCATTCTGAGGCGCCAAAAACACCTGGTCGACTTTGAGGCTGGCATCACGTTTGCTCTAAAAGTAGGCATGATTTGGCTTAAAAATGGGACCCCTCTTCTTTCTAGAAAATGGACCCTTAAAAATAGTATTTATTTAGTGGCTGTGGCCTTGTTTTCAACCCTGGTGGGGATTTCCTTCACCCATACACTCACCAGTGAAAGCACTCATCAATACCTCGCCTGGCTAGTTTCATCTTCACCTGTGGATTCACCCTCTGTTTCTGAAGACCAGCAACCCGCTTTGGTTGTGACCCCAGTCATTCCAAAAAATACTAGTATTGTGAGGGTCCCCGACGAGCCAGTGATTAAAAAGGCCAAGCGATCCCGATCAGGAAAATTGAACCTACCTGAAATCGACCGAACCCCTGTAGTCAATTATGCTATGGCTATCCAGAACAGGGATAATGTTGAAGCTAGAAAGTTTCTTTTAGACCCGAAGAATCGGATCAGTGATGATTTCAAAATTCCTGAGATATTACAAAAACGCGCTGGTTTTTGGTTCGATATTTATACTATCTATGGAGCGAATGACCATGTCGTCCACCATGTGGACTATCCATGGATCGTATTTGATGTTGTTAACACTGACCATATTGATCAAGGTAAAGGGCATCGATGGACCAAGTATCATAAAAAACGTAAATATGTCCGCACTCAAAGAATTAAGATAAAGAACGCGCTTAGACGACTCAGTAAAAAGCGCTCATTCAAAAACTTAAAGGGACTGGAAAAAAAGCTTTATGATGCCATGGCTTCTTTAAAAGGAAACCGTAGAGCTGTTTTTCGACATGCGTCCGTTAATATGCGATCTCAACTGGGCCAAAGAGATTTCTTTTTAGAAGCTCTCGTTAATAGCAATAAATACCTTCCCTTCATCGAAGGTCATTTTGAGTCTAAAGGTCTGCCTATTGAATTATCCCGACTTCCCTTTGTGGAAAGTAGCTTCAATGAAAAAGCTTATAGTAAAGTGGGCGCTGCGGGTATTTGGCAAATTATGCCTAAAAGTGCAAAAGGTTCCTTAATTAAAAACGACACCTTAGATGAAAGGTCATCACCTTTTAAATCCACTATTTATGCAGCCAACCACCTGAAACGGGATTTTAGAATCTTAGGCGATTGGGGCATGGCTGTAACGGCTTATAATTATGGCATTGGTAATATCCGCAAAGCCAAACGTCAGACTCGCGCAAAAACTATTATTGATATTATTAACCGAAACAAATCAGCCGCTTTTGGCTTTGCCTCTAAAAACTTTTACTCTTCTTTCGTCGCCGTGATTCATGCTGAGGCCTACCACAATGAAATATTTAAAAACATTTCTAGACTACCAGCCTTGAATGTTGCTTCTGCTAAGCTGAAACGTTCTATTCGAGCGCAAAGTCTGACGAAATTACTCAACCTCTCTGTGGAAGACGTTTACCATTATAATTTAGAACTGCGAAATGCGTTACAGACCAATGCTCGCCTACCTAAGGGGTTTCGAATTTACTTCCCAGCGCATCGCGCTCAGGCGTTAGATCAAACGAAGTTCGATCAACCCCGCCTCTACAGTTTATCTGATCAGAAGGATAAAACTTGGCAAACTCGAGAGTCTCGCAACATATAGCGATTCAGAATTTTTGAACCGGAAGTCGGTACCGCTTGAACATGCACCACTTCCTCTTCATTCACATCTACTAAAAAGCCTCCACCACTCACTGGTGCATTCACTCTCTCGCCATTTCTATCAAAATAGATGATTTGGTCTTCAGCTATAGGATCTTCCCCAATGTAGGCAGATATCATTTCAATGTCCTCACCCAGCCAACCAATGATGGGGCAAGGCGTATCCTGTTGAAATGATTTATCCAAGAGGACCTCTAAGTTCTCGTAACGAAGAAGCTGCCAACGCTGTAATTCAGATTTATGGTTTACAGTAAACCTTGTTATTGGATAATCATCACCAGCATCCACATCCATTTCCAAATGACCATCACTTTTCGGGACAAGTAAATCCAACACACCCGAGTAAATGCCCACTTGTTCTTCGACACCCACATATTTACCCGTGGCCTCTAAGCCCTCTTCATACAAACCATCTGCAATACTTATATTTTTAGATCGAGAGAAATCCACATCAAAAATCACTTCAGAAATGTGCCCCTGCTTTATATCCACCCACTGGGCAGGATAAGGCACTCCATCCACCGAAACCCGAATATATCTTGGCCCTTCCACTTCAGTGAAAATGATAAACTCACCGGTACTTGTTGTCTCAGTCAGCGAGGGTCTTGGTAAAAAAGACTCGTAATATATCGGAGTTGTCGCATCCCCCTCGACTTCCACCTTTGCTCCTGAGACTCCGCGACCCTCTTTTATAATTCGACCTTTTACTATAGCAAAGCGCTTAAGATCATTTTCGTGTTTTTCGGGAAACGCATTAGCATAAGTGGCTTCTATATCTTTATCTGTAAACACTTCTATTCTTTGAAACACACTTGATTTGATACGAGTTATTTTAGACCAATGATTCTCCAAATGGGTGGTGAGTATAGACTCACTGCCCGGAAGGTAATCTTCGTCTCTAAATTTTGCTAACCCATTTGAAGAGATGTATTTATTAAAAGGTGCTATAAAGGTTTGAGCTTGTGGCTCAGGAATAATATTTGATCGATAAGAGTAGGCTGAAATGACCTGACCTTCAATAAGCTCACTAGTGGGTCTCAAGTGAATTTGCAGGCCGTCTATTTCATCCACATTTCTTTCAATATGAGGTAATTCTGTTGATTCTAAATGACCCGCACCAATAAGTTCTCCAGCACGTGTTCGCATTTCTGCGATAAACCGACCAGAGGCTTCGCTCACCGCTATGTAAAATTCCGCCGAATTGATATTCACTTCACCATATTCTACTCGAATACCTTCAACCAATTGATAGAGTTCAATAAGATGCTCTTCCGGATTGTAGAGCAGCCCCTCTGTCACGCCGATGTGTCCCTGTAATATAAGACCCTGATGGCCCCACTCCACTTCGCTAGGATGGATAAGATCAGAGACATTTCTTGGAGTATCTTCGGATCTTGAATATGTCCGACGATCCACGGCCCCATTGAATGATTTTTTTGAACGACGGCTATCGGTGAAACTCGGTCGTCGATCTTTTGGATTGGCTTCGGATTGACTAAGACTCACTTGAGCGGGTCTTATAATGATCGGAGCACCCTGACTGGTGGCTACATATTTTTCTTCTTTAGAATTTGACTGAACAAAAGCATCTTCTAAATAGGATGGTCGTTTGGCCGTTTCCATAGCTAATAAAATCTCATTCAGGTCTTGTTCCGAAATAGTGATGCTAGGTCGTGGTTGATACTTCGCAATAGATCCCTGCTTCGACGTATTTAATGCAATCGGATTAGATTTATAGGTTTCCTGCGGCTTATAAGATTCGCCTGCGGACAATTGAACCTCACGAATGGATTCAAAATCATCTTCGTCCTCATAACGATCAATGGTAAGTACATCTTCCAGTGCCGCTTGGGCCGGAGAGGGTTCATTATGTCTAACGGAAATACGAGGACCTACACCTAAAAAAACTTCGTCTTTGGGAGAAGGATCCCACAAAAACGTACCGGCAACGATACCAAAAATGAAAATTGAATGGATTGTATTTAACAAACCCAAAACACAGCCTCCATGCTGACTTCTGTTGCCTTAAGACCTAATACAGATCAGATCTTAGGATAATTAAAACACTCTATAGTCGTCAATTATGTTAATTTCCTTGGGACGTTGGGTGAGTGCCCTACCTATACGTCTAGCAACGGCCTTAGACTGACCCTGATGAATACCTCGATCGCTATAAACAGGTAGAACCGCATTGACGTTTTTTTCTCTCACTTCCTGCCTAACAGTGACCTTTACATCATAAGGTCTAGTCGTTCCGTTGATAATCACTTCTGCATAAAATCGTTTAGGAGCATTGGTGGCTGAAACTACCCCTTTTTTCTTTTTAGAAAAGGTATAGTAGTGAGAATAGTAGGTGCGTCCATTATCACTCACCTTGCGAACTCCAAGGGGAAGACTCGAATTGATGGCACGCTTAATAGTCGCTAGAGGTATAGAGAGATCTTGAAGTGTGGCTGCAGAAGAACAACCACACAGACTTAAAAATATTAAAAATAATAAGGGCTTTCGCATCCCTTTATTGTGGCACTTTTTCCGCGTCTTTCAAGAACTGCGCAATACCTTTGTCGGTAAGTGGGTGAACTGCTAACTGATTTATTACTTTTAAAGGAACCGTAACAATATCAGCACCGATTAATGCCGCATCCATAATGTGCATTGGGTGACGAATACTAGCTACTAAGACCTTTGTCGTAAAACCGTAGTTGTCATAAATCTGTTTAATATTCGCAATAAGACCCATTCCGTCGTTGCTGATGTCATCCAATCGTCCCACAAAAGGAGAACATAAAGTGGCACCCGCTTTAGCGACAAGCAACGCTTGCAATGGTGAGAACACTAAAGTCACATTGGTTTTGATTCCTTCGGCGGAAAAACGCTTCACCGCTTTTAGGCCTTCTACACACATTGGAATTTTAACAACAACATTGTCAGCCAATTTTGCTAATTCCATGCCTTCAGCATACATTTTGTCAGCCTCTAAGCTGATCACTTCTGCAGACACAAGACCGTCTACTTCTTTGCAAATGTCAGCAATCACTTCTTTATTTGGACGACCGGTTTTAGCCACCAATGTAGGGTTGGTTGTAACGCCATCTAAAATACCGAGGCTATTGGCCGCTTTTACTTCGCTGATATCAGCAGTATCTATATGAAAATCCATAGTTTTCTACTCCCTTGATGACACATACCTATGCCTCTAAGGCCTAAAAATCAAGTGCGGACTTGCTGTGGGCAAAAAACTCGCCCCAGGAACCTGCGGCAGAGCGCTTGGCTAGGGCATTTAAACTCTCTTTATAGACGGGATGATAATAATCTCCCCATGTTTCCGCCGCCGGAATGGTGATTTCTGGCCGCTTTAAGAGGTCTGGATAGGGCAAAGTCAAGTTTGGCGTCATGACTGCCTCCCCCTCATAGACCATAAGAATCAGCTCTAGACTTCTTTTATTGATCGTACTTGTAAGCTCCGACTCAAGCATTTTAATTTTTGAAAGGAGTTCACTGGCCCGATCGGCTGTATGTAGAGTCAGTGCTAAACTCAAGCCTATAAACTGTCCATCTGTTCTTAAATCATGAATTTGATCTGGAACATAATGCGTACCCCGAATGGAGTAAATAGATGAGACTTTTTCCAATGATCCTAAGCCTTTAAGCTTACCCATCGCAGCCTTGAGTTCAGGAATACCCTTTTGTGAGAAAACGACTACGCCTATAACTGCTAACTTTTCCACTTACTTCAGCCCTAGTATATCTTTCATTGAATAATGACCGGGAGCTTGATTCTTCAGCCAAAGTGCCCCTTTTATTGCACCACGAGCAAATACGCTTCGCGTTAGTGCTGAGTGCTTAATCGTAATCACTTCCTCTTTCGACATGGCCATTATTTCATGATCTCCAAATATCCCACCACCACGAATAGCTAAAGGATCTGGAGCTGGGTTTTTTACAACTGAATTCAAAGTCTCCTGCAGAAAAAGCGCCGTTCCGCTGGGCGCATCTTTTTTCTGATTATGGTGCGCTTCTATAATTTGATAGTCGAAACCATCCAATGCCCCTAAATGTCGAATCAACTCATTTAAAAAGTTAACCCCCAAACTTGTGTTCGGTGCCCACAATACAGGGATCGAATTTGCGGCCTCTTTAAGAAGTTGAAAATCGGAATCTTCCAACCCTGTGGTGCCACTAAAAAAAGGAATACCATTTTCTTTGGACCAAATTAAAGCTTCCCGAAACCCAGGAGGTAAAGAAAAATCGATAACAATTTTGACTTTACCCGGGTCTGCTTCGCTCAAATTTTGAATGGCGCGCTCACCTTCCGCACGTGGAGACCAACCGTAAACCAACTGACCCACTCCTTCAGCCTCAGCTAAAGCTACAATCTGTTGACCCATCCGCCCGGAATAACCACTCATCAAAAACTTCATATCTCACTCTACCTCTTCTAAATCAGTCCTGCTTTTTCCAATAACGGACGCAGTTGAGCTTGTCCATCATCGGAAAGACCTAATAATGGCAAACGGCACTCAGCGGATTCGATGATTCCCATTTCCTTTAAAGCCCATTTGGTGGGTGTGGGATTGGGCTCTATAAACAACCCCGCTATAAGATCTTTGTAAGACTCGAAATCCTTAGCTCCCTCTGGGCTTTGACTCTTTGTCCACTCTACAACTTTTTGCGGAATCAAATGAGACATGACTGAAATGACCCCATGTCCGCCCTTATTTAAAAACTCATAATAAGTTCCATCATCACCACTTAGCAATGCGAACTCTTCTGGAAGCCGCCCTTCTAAATGGTTGAGATAGTCCATATCTCCACTCGCTTCTTTTATGCTGATAATATTGGGATGAGCCGAAAGCTCCACCGTAGTTTGAGGGTTGAGACTGACAATAGTCCTTCCGGGCACATTGTAGAGCACTAACGGTATGTCTACTGAATCCGCAATAGCCAGAAAGTGAGCTTTCATTCCCGCTTGGGTGGGTTTGTTGTAGTAAGGACAAACCACAAGTGCGGCATCAGCACCCCACTCCTTTGCCAGTTTGGTAGAATGTATCGCCTTAAAGGTCGCATTTGAACCGGTTCCCAAAATCAAAGGAACCTGTCCGCTGACAAAACTTTTCGTCTTTTCAAAAAGGGTTCGCACTTCTTCTACTTTTAGTGCCGGGCTTTCTGCCGTCGTTCCATTCACTACGAAACCTTGAACGCCATTGTCCAATTGATGCTTCAATAGTCTTTCATAAGATTTAAAATCAATACTTCCATCTTTAAATGGAGTTACAAGTGCCGTGTAAACACCCCTTGGAGTAAAACTCATTTTCGATCCTCTGGTTTCTTTTTCTTAATTGTATCTTCTTCATCTTGATCATCTTGCTGCATTTTCTGAAGATCTTGTGCATTCAACGCGCCTTTAAATCCCGGTCGGCCACGACCAATCTCAGTGGGAGTCAGTGGGGGCCTTGGGTCGCCCTTCACTCCACAGCCAATATTTAAAAACATGAATATGAGTATTGCTCTTTTCATTGAACGTCTTCCTGTTGAATCTCTCTTTTTAGCACTGCTAGCTCTTTCTCGACAAGAGAAGTTTCTGAACAGTAAAGAGGAAACAGGGGTTCTTTGCGATAGGTCTGCTGTAAGAACTTCTTACAACGAAGTATATATTCTTCTGCGTAAGTGATTCTATCCTCTGCGGTCTCAGCAAGTAGCCAACGATACCAGGATTTTTCAGCAGAAAATATTTGGATTTTCTGATTGGCTTTTTCTAAAACTTTATTTTTTTCATCGAGAATTTCTCGCTTTTCTGCAATTCGAATTCTTAAAATAAATAATCTCTCATCGCTGCTATGTGTCCCCAGCTGCTCAAGCTGACTCAGCACCTTATCTGCTTCAGCCCATTGGTTCATACAAAGGTAGGCCATAGCTAGAAGCAAATGCGCCTCACCATCTACGGGATTACTTAAGAGATGCTTTACAAGAAGGGTCTTGGCCTGTGAACACTGCAGTTGTTGAATTTCAGCGACGGCCATTCCGTGTAACGACTTTTGATGATTCTTTTCCATCTCATAGGCTTCTGCAAAACGAGAATAAGCCAACTTCGGATCGGAACCCAATACACTGAGTCCAGATGAATATCGATTTTGCCCTAGTTCAGTAAAAAAAACCTCAGCTAAACGATTGAGTTGTGTCATCTCTGAAATTGAAGCTTTAATTTGGTCTTCATGCTTATTGATCAGGTTGTAAATACCCTCACGATTTTGATCGAGCGCCAAGTCTTGAGCGGATTTTACAATTGAGGATTGCGCCCATAAAAAAAGGGTTGAACAAAATATGCTCAACCCTAACAAAATACTAAAAACTATATACTTAGTTCTTTTCAAACGAAGTGAGCTCCATTGTCACTGTCCCCATTGGACCAGGGGAAACCTGTTTTAATGCGCCAGATACTGGAACCACTTGCGGGTTAATCCACACCTCTGAAACATCATTGCTATCGGTATCACGAACCTTAACATAGACGCAATCAAAGTTTCCAGCACGAACAGTAATGTTATCTTCACGCATTTCAATCACTTCTTGGTTGCCTGAATCAGGAATATCTTGTGGCTGCCCATTCACCATGAACTCCAAAATCTGTCCGGTGTTCTTATCAAACAGAATTTCAGCTTTCTGCTGTCCCGCAAATCCCAAGTCCATATTCTGTTCCACCCAAAAACCTCTATCATTTTTTTCTCGAACTAGAGTCTCGTTAGTCCCCTTAATGAACCCCATATCAATATCATAGTTCGCGCGGTCTCCCACTTTCCAATCGAGCTGGAAAGCCTTGATAGGCTGACTAAGTAGTGTGCTGAAAACAGCCACCGGATCCACCTGGGATGCGTGCGCCTGACTAAAAATAAACGTAGCTATTAGTGTTGATAAAATCTTCATGATTCTCCCCTCATCCTTAAGTTCGGCTACAAAATTGTTGTAGCTCCTATGATCTGTGCGTCTTTGCACATTATTGATTTCTACCCATCAAACCATAAGTCCTATTTAAGCGGCAAGACGGTAGCAGGGTCTAGTCTAGTCGAGATTTCTTAAACCAAAAAAGGTCGACACTAAAAAAGTGTCGACCTAAGTCTTGTTTATTAAAAATGATCTGGGATTAAATTACGGCCTAATGCATCTGTAACGAGTGGTTGCTCTTCGAACACACTGGTATCCTACATTTCGAGAGCGATCTCTAGCAAGATCATCAGAGGCTATGTTACGACTTGCACCAACAACACTTTTGTGTCCATAGATGCTTATCAAAATATCGTGATCGAGTTGAGATAACTTATTACGCCCATTGGTTGGCTTTCCAGTCTTTTTACTAATGATCGTTGGTTTACCGTTCTTAGAAAAAGAGTAACCGTGGTAATGCATCACTGAATCGTAATCATAGTCTTCTGTTGTGGCGGCCTGGCTATAGCTTAGTTTTCTGAAATTACTCTCATATTCTTTATTGATGTTTTCAAATTTTATAGTCACAAATTTATCTCTATCTGGTCGACTTTGCTCATGCACAATTCCTAAAGCGTGCATAAGTTCATGTGCAATGGTTCTTTCTTTCCAACATTTTTCATGAACATATATATTTTGAGGACCATTGTTTTTCTGTCGTCCAATATAGGACCGACCACAAAACTCAACTTTACCAGTTACGAGTCGAACATAAAGATGCACCGGTGCTCGACGAGTCGAAGTGGATTGCTGAACACAAGTTATATTCGCTTGCTCTCCAACGGACTCGTTACATATCTTCATAAAGGATTCTTTTCTGTCTGCACTGATATTACTTGGAAAATAGACCGGCACTACACCTCGAGTCCATGTCTTAACTTTTTTGTTCCGTGTTCCTGATAGTGAAAGTTCATCCAGAAATTCTTCGTCGTCACCTTCTAAATCTAAATTTTGAAGCTCTACACCGTACTCAGCTGATTCATCTTCGCCATTTTCACTTTTTAGTAATAGGTCTTCCGACACGATCATGTCTGAGACCAAGGCATGACCCTCTGGCACAGATTGATTTTCTGATGTTTGCCATTCTCCTGCACATCCAAATTGCAGTGCTGCCAATAACAATAGTATATATTTGTCCATTTGTTTCCCCCCTAGCTTAATCAAACGTTAGAAACGCGTTTGACAAAGATTAGAAGTGCATGGACCATACCGAGAAAAATTAGGCTCAGAATCAACCTAGGGGACTTTCAGAATTTCGAGCTCTCTAAGACTCTAACATCTGTATACCAACTTGACACATTTGGGACGACAAAACCCGAATCCCTAACAAAGAGAAATCAGAGAATTTTATAACTTTTATTTAATCATTCCGCTTCGTAGTTGTTAATAAGGACTTTACGTGGTTTTGAACCATTAGCTGGGCCAACAACGCCTTCCGCTTCAAAAACCTCAATGAGTCTCGCTGCGCGAGGATAGCCTAAACGGAATTTCCTTTGGATCAACGAAGCGCTAATGCCCTTTTGAGTGGACGCCCAAGACAAAATTTCATCATAGCGCTCGTCATACTCCTCAGATGAATCTGACAATCCGCCGGATCCATCACCATTAAGATCAAAGCCACCGCCTGAACCTTCTAGAGCTTTCATTGCTAGTTCATCATATTCTGGTTCACCTTGCTCAGACCAAAACTCAATCACGCCGTTGATTTCTTCTTCGGTTAAATAAGCTCCATGATGTCTTTCAGGCTTTGAAACTCCTGGAGCTAAAAACAACATATCTCCGCGAGCGAGTAGTCGCTCAGCACCAGATTCATCCAAGATCACCCGGCTATCAAGTTTAGAGGCCACCTTAAAACTAGCGCGTCCTGGAATATTGGTTTTGATTAATCCCGTTACCACATCTTTTCTCGGCGACTGCATGGCTAGAACTAAATGTATACCACTAGCCCGTGCCATTTGAGCTAATCGCACCACACCTTGCTCAACGTTTTGCTTATCAACAGCCATAAGATCACCAAATTCTTCCACCACTAAGACCACATAGGGCTGAGGGGTCCAATAGTAGGTTTGGTTCTTCTGCATGTTCTCTTCAAACTCAGCATTCACTTGTTCATGTTCAGCAACATCATCCGCTTTCAGTTTTGCTACTTTTTCATTAAAGCTTTCTATATTTCGAGCCCCAAACTTAGCCATTGAAGCATAGCGCTTTTCCATCTCTCTAATCGCCCAACGAAGTGCCACCACCGCCTTTTTAGGTTCTCGAATGGGAGGCATCATGAGATGAGGGACATCATTAAATATGGCTAAATCCACCTGTTTTGGATCCACCAAAATCATCCGAAGGGTCTTGGGAGAATGTTTAAATAGCAGACTTGTTATAAATGAAACAATGAAAACAGACTTACCAGAGCCGGTGGTACCTGCCACCATAAGATGCGGCATCTTACGTAGATCCACTATTTTTGGATCCCCATTGGCCTGTCGTCCTAATGGTACTGGCAATTTAATATCTTCTTCCCAAAATTTATCTTCAGCAACGATGTCTTTTAAATAAACTGTTTCTTGGAAAGAGTTGGATGTTTCAATTCCCACCACATCTCGTCCTGGGATCGGCGCTATAATTCGAACACTCTCTGAACTTAATGCTAAACTCAGATCATCTGCAAGATCAGTGATCTTTGATATCTTTACATCGATGTTCGGTTTGAATTCGAACATGGTCACCGCAGGTCCAGGCTTTATGCCCACAATTTTACCACCCACGTTGAACTGCTCTAATTTGTCTACGAGTAACCTAGATTTAACTCGAATTTCCTTTTCGTCGAGTCGCCGGCGCTCTAACGGTGGATCTTCTAATAAACTGAGTTTTGGTAATTCCCAGTTCTCTATATGTCTGGAAATTTTGGCTTTTAATTTAACCCGACGCTTTTTCTTTTTTCCAGAAAACTGATTTACCAATTTTAACTGCGTGCCTACCTTAGCCTCAATGGGAGGAAACTCTTCATCAAATTCATCCGATTCGACTTCGTCCTCATCAGCATATTCTTCTTCCTCTTCCCAATCTTCCTCTTCTTCCTCTGTATCAAAGGCATCTTTTTTAGAGATTTTGAAAAATCCTAAGGCTTTTCCTGCATCATTTTCCTCTGTACCCGAAGTGGTTCCCGCTGAAGTACTCCATCCTAATTGAGGCAGACGCATTTTTCTGAAAGGCGTCACAATGGCTCGAAAGATATTCATGATCTTTACACCCCACTCTTGCTCCTCCATCCGGTCACTAATATCTAAAATCACCTCTCTTGGCACAAGCAACAGGTCTTTAAGAGTTTTTTCCGTGTAAAAGATCGTTAATACGATGGTGAGTGCCCATAGGATTATGGCCACACCGTAAAAGTTAAAAATCGAAACCAGCGCATGACTAACGGTAATACCTAACAGTCCGCCCACGGGTACCTGCCCCGAAAAAAAATAGGTTTCTGGCCAGTACAGACCCATTAAGCTGGAACTTGTAACCACTAAGAGTAAAGCCCAAAGATATCTTAGATTGCGAATCCCTACTTCTCGACCTCGAAAACTCATCCAAGCCAATCGAATGGACGCCAAAACAAGGACCCAAGCTGTTAGCCCCATAACCTGATATAGAATGTCGGAAAGAAACGATCCAAAGTAACCACAATAATTTGTTGCTTCTAAAGACTTGCCAATAGAATTAAACGAAGGATCTCTGGGATTAAAAGAAACCAAAGCTAGACCTACAAATACAGCCAGGGCGAGCCAAGCTGTACCTACAATGTCACGCCGGAATTTATTTATAACGTGATTCATCATTTAAGTATATAAACCTAATGTGCCATCGAATAGTCTTGAAAGAAGAATCTCGCGACTAAAGTTAGAGTTCAACGGGTGATAATTTTCAACTGAGACTCTATCTTTACGATTTTTTAACTACCCATTATGTCAATGTGGTTTTTGGATAGCCGACCGTTCCATGTTGGTTTTGTAAAGAAGTCCATTAGATTTCTACAGACTTTTCCACAACAAGATTTTTTTTAAATTTATACAGGCTGGCATCTTCTGTTTTTTTGCAAAAAAAACTTGCAAAAGAAGGTGAAATAATAAAATTAATGGTCCTGCGTTTTTAAAAGAATTCATTCGTTAAAAGCGTAGTGTGTACTGAAGAGAGGAAACTCTTTTTTTTAAAATCCAACAACTCTAGCGTAGGGGCAGTTCTTAATGACACCGAGTCTTAATAGTTCAAACCATTTATTCGTAGCTAATCTTCAAAATGTATCTCTAGAAAAACTCGTTAAGAGCAAGCTGGAGGTTTTGTTTGAACAACAAACTGAAGCTGGTGTGGATTTAGACGGAACTGGTTTATACAAATTTTTCATCAAGCAAGTAGAAAAGCCTCTTATTGAGCTTTCCTTGGAAGCTAACAAAGGTAACCAAGTGAAAACTGCCAATATGCTTGGTATCAACCGTAACACTTTAAAAAAGAAAATTGATTCCTACGAAATTAAAGTTCGTGGAATTAAAGCAAGTATTTAAGATTCTCAATCAAAATTGAAGCATCGGCGGGTGCCTCATCGTTTTTTCATCCTTGTTTAGGCCCGCACACTTTGCACACTGATCGTGCTAGGGGATAAATTTATGGAGCGGGTCCCGCCTAACAACATTGATGCCGAAAAATCTGTTTTGGGTGGTCTCATGCTTGAGGAAGAAGCATGGACTGAAATCGTTGAGATCATTAGCGAAGATGACTTCTATAAGCCAGCGCATAAAAAAATCTTCCACGCCATTCAAGCCTTAAATCATAAAAGTCAGGCTTCTGACCTAGTGACAGTTTCCAACTTTTTAATGGAATCCGGTGAACTTGAGATGGTTGGCGGGCCAGCTTATTTAGCTGAACTTCTAGACGACACTCCTTCAGCTGCAAACATTGCTAGCCACGCCCAAATTGTAGCTGATAAATCTACAGTGAGACGAGTGATCCATGTAGGACAAGACATTGCCGATCAAGGATACACTCAGAGTTTTGAAAATATTGAAGAGTACGTCAATACGGCGGAATCCGCTATTTATAACGTCGCTCACAAAAATGTCTCCTCGGGTCTAACGGGACCTAGCGAACTTGTACAAGCCAGTTTAAAAAAGTTGGAAGAGTTATTTGCTAACAAGAGTGATATCACAGGTGTACCTTCAGGATTTCTAGAGCTCGATGATATGACGGCTGGATTTCAACCCGGCGAATTAACCATCATTGCCGCTCGTCCTTCTATGGGTAAAACGGCCTTTTCTCTGAATGTGGTTTTGCATGCCATATTGCGGGAGAAAAAGTCTGTGGCTTACTTCTCAGTGGAGATGGCGAAAGAATCTCTAATGATGAGGATTATCTCACTGGCCTCAAAAATTCCACTGGGCTCCATTCGTGTGGGTAACATTGATGATAAACAATGGCCCAAGCTGATTAGTACCTCTGCGCAATTGAGCGAAGCCAAGATCTTTATCGACGACACTTCTGGGATTAGCCCCTTTGAAATTCGCTCTAAACTCCGTCGCATGTCCACAAAAGTGGGCGTCGACATGGTGGTGGTGGATTACCTTCAGCTCATGAGTATGAAGACCAAAATTGAATCTCGTGAACGGGAAGTTTCAGAGATCTCAAAAACCCTTAAGGCCATCGCTAAGGAATTTAGAGTACCTGTGATTGCCCTCGCACAGCTAAACCGAGGTGTGGAAGGCCGTACCGATCGTCGACCCATGCTCTCTGACTTGCGGGAATCGGGATCCATTGAGCAGGATGCGGATATTATCATGATGCTTTTTCGTGAGGACTACTATGAACGGGATAACCCGGACATCAAAGGCCTTGCAGAAGTTATTATCGGTAAACAGCGTAACGGACCGACGGGTACAGTTAAACTCAAGTGGGTTCCTGAATACGGTATTTTCGACAACCTAGATCCTAACTCCTTCGGAGGACCACAGCCACCGGCTCCAGATGAGCCACCACCGGGCTTTGGCGCTGGTGCCCAGGCCAACCCTGGTAAGTCGGCCCCTTCCGCAGGACCGCCTTCTGGCGGCCCGAAGAACTTCGCCCCAGGTAGCTAGAATTCAAAAAGCAAACTCCTATCGATATTGTTTGCTGGCATTCGCGTGACCGCTTCTTTATACAAATATATCACTTCATTTGACGGGTGGCTTTTTCTGCGGAATCAAGCAACAAGGTCATTAGGCGCTGTGGTATATCCAAATCGTCTCGGTAAGAGAGAAAAAAACGATGCACGCCAAAATGCTTTTCTGGAATGTTTTTTATATTGAGCGGTTTGAGCTGATCTTTGAATCGCTTAGCCACCTGAGTGGGTAAAACACCTATACCCAAATTTTGCACCACAAATTCCGCCACCACTTCAAACGAATCTAGTTCAAACTCTTGTCGGAACACCAATCCCCATTTTTGCATATACTGCTTTAGAGTGATCTTATCTTTGTCGGAGGCATCGGGAATATAAAATAACGAGTGCTCTCTTAAATCCTCGGCGGTAAAAGTGGTTTTTTTCATCTCCCTACTGCCATAGACACCATAAGTATCTTGATAGAGTTCGTGGCGAATCATTCCCGCTTTTTTAAATGTCTCCACGGTCAGTGCAATGTCCACTTCTCGCTGTACAAGAGCTTCATGTATCACTGAGCTACGATCCGTCATCATACTTAAAGAAATGTTGGGTAGCTTTTCTAGTTCCGCCAGCAAAAGAGGTAAATAATAGATAGCAATAGACTGAAAAGTTCCCAAACGTATCCTACGGAGTTCCGGCAAATCAGGATTACTCAACGAAGCCTCGACCAGATCCAACTCTCGATAGTAGTTGCCACAAAATCTCCAAAGCCGTTCGCCGGCAGCGGTAAGCTCCACCCCACCTTTACCTCGATTAAAAAGCTTGGATCCTAGTATTTCCTCCAGCAAATTTAAATTGTAAGAAAGCGTTGGAGCAGACATCCCCAATGCTCTGGAACAGGCCTGAAGACTACCGTGATTGGCGATTTCAAAGAAGTAATAGAGTTTTTCTGTATGTTTAGCCAAGTTCGGTACCATGGGGCCTCCAGGCATTGTTAGAATTTTTCTAACATAGGATTATATCCTTTTAAATATTTAAATCTCAAGATTTCCCCTATTACTTTAACTGTCCTTCCGGGGGGAAGGAAATGCACATAGGGGGAAATATGAACACAAAACAAGTTCAATCAATCGTTAAGGCTCCTGAAAACTCTTCAGCTTTTGATACAGCACAAATTTCAGGATTATCTTTAAAAGACCAGGTCCTTTTTGAACAATTTGGCCAAGGCCCTTTGGTGGACCTGCCTTTCCAGCGAGTCCATTACGGGTTTGAGAAATTTGCAAAAACCCAACCTCAAGCCGTAGCTGTGGACCACTTGGGTCGCACCATCACATACGGTGAACTCAACAGACAAGCCAATCAGTTATCTTTAGAGCTTATCCAGCGAGGGATTGGTCCCGGAGACTATGTAGGTCTGTTTCTTGAGCGATCTATCGAAATGGTTATAGGGATTTTTGCCATTTTAAAAACTGGAGCCGCCTACATCCCACAGGATGCTCGCATCACTCCATCCAATCAACTGCGACACATACTTAATACAGCTCAAGCCAAGGTGGTTCTCACCGTGAGTCACCTCAAACACAAAATTCCACTGACAGACGAGGTGGAAATGATCGCTATTGATGAACTCAACCTGCAAAGCAAGACGAACAAATGGGGACAGTTACTACCTATTAAAAGTCAGCCCGAGCAAGACGAACTTTGCTTTCTACTTTTCACAAGTGGAACCACTGGCATGCCAAACGGTGTAAAGGTGAGCCACGAAAATGTGATCAATATCATAAACACTGCGCCAGGCAACTTAGGTATAAGACCCGGCTTAAAAGTGTCCCAAATACTCAATATATCTTTTGATATGAGTGCCTGGGAAACCTTGGGTGCTCTCACTAACGGCGCCACTTTACTTATCCGTGGCAAAGACATTGGTGAAACTACAAGGAAAGCAGATGTGATCATTGCCACACCTAGTGTCCTTGGTGGCTTAGATCCTGAAAAACACCAAAATGTAAAAGTCGTTGCCGTGGCCGGAGAACCTTGTCCTCAAGCTTTGGCCGACCGCTGGTCGGAATTCTGCAACTTTCACAACAGCTGTGGTCCAACAGAGACCACCATCATAAACACCCTTCAGCCTTATAGTCCCGTGGCTCGCCAACTCACCATTGGCCGACCCACTCCAAACAACACCGTGTATATTCTTAACGAAGACCTTATGCCATGTAAGATCGGAGAAATTGGTGAAATGTGGGCCGGTGGAAAGTGTGTCACCAAAGGTTACATCAATAACGATGCACTCACTAACGAACGCTATCGTCCAGACCCCTTCTTAGGAGGCGACCACGTGATGTTTCGCACTCGTGATCTTGGCCGCTGGACTCGAAATGGAGAACTTCAGCACTTTGGAAGAACCGATGACCAAGTGAAAATCAAAGGTTTCCGTGTTGAGTTGGATTCCATCTCCACAGCCCTTGAATCTGTATCAGGATGCAAACAAGCCGTTTCCTTAAAGTTGGATTCTGTCACTTTAGTATCTTTTGTTAAGACAAACTCTATTAATATCGAACGCTGCTACGATGCTGTCCAGGCCTTACTTCCTTACTATTGTACACCCAAGATCATAATTCCGGTGACGGAACTTCCTCGCACAGATCGAGGAAAAATTGATAAGCGCGCATTAACTCAGTTAGCTGTTGAAAAGATAGAGGCTGCTGACAAAGAGCAGGGGGAATTAAAATGAGATTACTCAGTACTACAATTGAAGCACCAAGAACCGAAGAACAAAATGACAAAGTTCAACTTCCTCCGCAAAAAGGTTTGTTCTACAGAACACTTAGACACCCTTTAATGCGCCCTTATTTTAGGTTAATGGTCGCGATGATCGCCCTTAATATCTATGTATTTTCGCAAATTACTGAGTCCTTGAGTTTTTTAGACCATGGGCTCAGCGTAGACACTCTTGGGAAAATGGCGCTGGTTAACTTTTTAGTGGGCGCATTTTTCCGCCAACAATGGGTGGTGAACACTCTATTTAGAATCGCCACCAGCGTACCTAAATCCTTTCCACTCAGTGTACGTTGGGCTTGCGGCAAGGTTTACCACTTTGGCGGCATACATATAGGCACTTTTTTCGCCGGCAGTGTTTGGCATTTTATGACCACGGCTCAGTTGCTCATTCAGCCCACCTACGTAATGAACATGCCAGTTGCTACTCGCTATACTGCTTTGATCATCGCTGTTGTGTTAATGGCTATGATGATAGTGGCCCTCCCACAAATCCGTCACAAACACCACGACCTATTTGAACGAGTGGTTCGCTTTGGATTGTGGTTCGTAGTTTACATGTTGTGGGGACAATTATGGATGGTTTCAGAGTTCAGACAAATTCCCATGTATAAAACCACTGAATTTTTTGGACTACTTTATCTCACCGGAATGATCGCTTTGCCTTGGTTGCGCCTTCGCCGTGTGGCCATAGATATCAACACACCATCTAATCACGTAGCTTTAGCGAACTTTAACTACGGTGTAACTCCCTTTGCTGGATCGTCCACTGACTTGAGTACCAATCCGCTTTTAGAGTGGCACTCTTTCGCTAACATTCCTTCTCCTGGAGAAGATGGTTTTCGTCTCACTATTTCTCGTGCCGGTGACTGGACAGGAGATTTGATTGATAAGAAGCCCAAACATATTTGGGTGAAGGGAATACCAGCTGCTGGTGTAGGTAACATTGAACTGTGTTTTAAAAAAGTGGTGTGGGTGGCCACCGGTAGTGGGATCGGCCCATGTGTGCCTCACCTTTTAGATAAAAAGGTGCCCTCACGACTGGTTTGGTCTACGCGAACTCCTGAAAAAACTTACGGCCATGCACTTGTTGAAGAAATTCAACAGGCGCAACAGGAAGCCATGATTTGGGATACAACCGCTAAAGGCAAACCCGATCTCACACAGCTCGCCTACGAAGCTTACAAAGAGTTTGATGCCGAAGCTGTGATCGTGATCTCCAACCAAAAGACAACTTTTAAAGTTAACTATGAACTCGAAAGCCGTGGCATTCCTTGTTTTGGTGCCATCTGGGATTCTTAAAAATTTAAACAATAGGTACGGACACACTTTTGGGACTTTCAACGTCAATTTTATTAACACACCAAGTCCCAAAAGTGTGTCCGTACCGGGGGGAAAGAAAATGAGAAACATCCAAGTAGAAAACAAAAACAATGTCTTAACTATAATTCTGAATCGACCGGAGAGACACAATGCTCTGAATTTTGAAACACTTCTTGAACTACAGTCCTTACTGGTCACTTTACCTCGTCGATTCCCTGACACTCGATGCGTGATATTAACTGGCCATGGAGATAAAGCCTTTTCAGCTGGTGCTGACTTAAAGGAGCTCTCCACGATGTCTCCAAAACAAGGTGAAGAACTCTCTTTCTTAGCCCAAGAAGTCACATTACTGTTGGAGGCCCTTCCCGTTCCCATCATTGCAAGTGTCAATGGCGTGGCGATGGGCGGTGGACTGGAATTAGCTTTGGCTTGCGATTTTATTTACACATGCAACCAGGCTCAACTCGCATTACCCGAAGTCAGCTTAGGTCTCATCCCTGGCTTCGGTGGATGTGTTCGTTTAGGGCGACGCGTGGGAATGGCCAAAGCCAAAGAGCTCATTTTCACAGGAAACTCTCTTACGGGTGAGGAAGCCCAGATCATCGGGCTAAGTAATAAAAACTTTGAAAACTCAACGCTTTTAAAACAGGGTGTTCTACAGACCGCTTTAGCCATCTCTTCACGGGGACCCAAGGCCGTAGCCACAGCAAAGTACTCCATCGAAAAAGGAGCTCAAACGGCACTGAGAGCCGGCTTAGAAATGGAGCGTAAGAACTATCGACGTGTGCTCGAAAATTCCGAGAGCACTGAAGGAATGGCCGCCTTTTTAGAGAAGAGAGCTCCAAGTTTTTAGGTTAAAAAAATACTTTTTTGGCCCCTGGTCCAGTTTTCCCTCGCCAGGGATCCAATTCGTTGCCCCCACATTCACCTCTTGGTCCAATGAGCGTGTCCTTAAAATGAATGTGGAAGCGGATTTAACGGAATCACTAACGATTTTCCATGGAGGGAAAATGGACAAAAAATTATTCAACCAGGTCATAGAATTAACCGGATTGCCAACTTCATTTGTAGAGCCACGCCTGGAGGCACTTTTGGCTGCAAAGGGCATCTCATCCGATGAACTCACAGTGGAAGAGTTACGTCTAGTACTCGTTGATTTCCTACAGGATGTCATTTTAGAGGCGAAAGATGCCGCCACTCAGATGGACTTCATTAGCTAACCGTTTCTTGGTTAAACATAAATATTTACTGCTCAAAATTTAAAAGGCTCTGATAACAGAGCCTTTTAAATCTCAAAAATAATTCTGGACACAAACGTGCCAGACACAAGTGATGCTACCTTTTAAAGGCGTTCTACGTTCACTGGAAGATCCATAGAAAGTTCTTCACCTAAAACGATTTTGGCCTGATGTTGACCCACCATTTTAATCGGCTCAAGTTCGATATCACGCTTATCTACCTCATAACCCATTTCTGATAATTTCTTTGAAACATCATTAGCCACAACGGAGCCAAACAACTTATCAGCATCAGAAGCGGACATTTTAAAAGTCACTGTCACGCCTTCAAGCTTATCTAAAAGATGTTTACGCTCGCCAAGGGCCTTTTTCGCTTTGATTTCCGCCATCTTATTAAGATGTGCCAATGCCTTTTCATTTTTATCGCTGGCCTCTACAGCTAAGCTGCGGGGAAATAGGAAGTTCCTTGCATAGCCATTTTTGACATTAACGATCTTTCCGGCCTTTCCAAGATCTTTCACGTCTTGTTTTAATAGTACTTTCATTACTTTCTCCCTGAATTGTTCTTTTGGCCTTCTTTTATGGCAGCAGCATGTTGTTTAAACCGCTTTCGAAAATCCAACCAATAATCTGTTAAACCTAATAAAATAATTCCTAAACTCAACTGTACAACTAAAAGTACAGTCCAAAGGATGCGCCAAAAGGCACCCACTTTAAATACTTCAAAAAACCTCGACATGACTGCCAGGCCTTGAAAAAATAATAACAGCACGGATACGTTCAATACATTCGTGGCAACTGCTTGAATGGGCTCATTCCCATGATTCCAAAAGCTTCCCAAGAGAGATGCAATAAAAAACCAAATGATAGCATCATGTAATCGAAATTCGCTGAGTTGGTAAAAGTTTTTACCTTTTGCCAAACCGCTCAATCTCAACAATCGCGCCTCGCCCAATAATCCAAAAAACAAAGCCACAAGCAAACCCATAACCACAAAGGACGGGATTTGCATTTTCAAGGCAGACAATGTTTTTTCATCCATCAATTGCTCGCCAAATTGCTCGACATACATTGCGTTTAAAGCATTAAATCCAGCAGCATAACCTTGCTGAATCATTTTAAACAACTCGGCTCCGTAGGCTAAATAAGCCACTCCGAAAACCCCTGCGGAAACAATCAAAGTCACGATGATCGAACACACTCCAGCCGTCTGTAAGGAATCTCCCCTACTTTCAAACTCACCAAAGCTACCTAATAAAACCGTAAGCAGTACAAAAATTCCGCCCCATTCATATTGCCCAATAGCAACTAAAAGTCCGCCTGCCAGAAAGTTCAGTGCCCAATACAATTTGGAACCCAAAACCACCCGAGTGGGCATCAATGGAAACGCAGCAATGACTCCCATCATCTTTGTTAGAAACAAAGAAACAGAAAATAATATCATTGCTATGAATGTACGTTCCGATTTCACTTAAAAGCTTCTCCGATTAAAGTCTTACTTGCCCACTGAAGGCTTACGAACTTTTCTCATCGCCTTTTTCGCTTGAATTTTCGCTTCTCTCTCTTGAGTTCTGCGGTTGGATTCAACAAGAGCTTCTTTAAATTGCTCAAGATGCTTGGCAATTGGAGTACGGTTATCTAAACGAACGTGGATAAAACGCAATACACTGTCGTTGATCAACATTGTTCTTTCAAGCTCAGCAACACAATTACTGTTGGCAGTAAATGTTGTGTGGAAATAAGTACCACGATGAACCTTTTTGATTGGGTTAGCTAACGCTCTCTGTCCCCAAGTGTCCAAGTGATTGATCTCACCATCGTATTCTTTGATTGTAGCTTGATGTTTTTTGAAAAAATCCTTCTGCTGATCTTCACTTAAAGTGGGATCGAGAATGATTACGCTTTCGTAATTGTTCACATTAGCTGTCGCCATGTTCACGTCCTTCTGGTTTGTAGCCCTGGAAGTCCATCTTCTAGAGCAAGGAATAAGTTCAATTTTTATGCAAGTTGGTGTACCACGGGGCTCGCCCTAGGACAAGCTTCCTAGGCACTATATTCCCAGTCATAGGATGGGATTCGGCCCAAATTCCAATGGAATTGCCTTTGGGTCCAGGGAAACTGGGAAATCACTAGTCATTATAATACCTTAAGGTAATATATTAAGGGCATGAAAAATTGGCGTATCAAAGTTTTAACGGGGGCAAGTGGCGGTAAAATTTTTCCCGTTCAGCCTGGATTGACCTTGGGTCGGAAACGAGCCCATATCAATCTCGCTGACCCTAAGGCCTCTTCCATCCACGCTATGATCAAGAAGACTCGGACTGGCAAGCTGGTTTTGGTCGATAATGATTCTCGGAACGGCACAAAAGTGGGTGGCGAAAAGCGCCGAAAGATCATTCTAAAGCCCGGAGTCACCTTTCAAATTGGGAGTACGAAGTGCGAAATCATCGATTTTTCTGCGTATTTGCGATCGAAATCTAAAGATGCTCAGCAAGTTAAAGAGGAATTGTACCAGGACTTCCATGGCGATGAGCTCAGTTTCGGTTCCACGGATTATAATGAAACCGAAATGGATCGCACTGAATTGGATAGAGGCTCGGATCATCAAAGTGCAGATGTAAAAGTGATAGAGAGCCCTCACCAAGGCAATCACCAAGGCTCAGACCACAACTATTATCAAGATGAGGCCGATGTTAGCCAAAAGATCACTTCCGCACACAAATTGAATATAAAAAGATACGAAGAAAAGTCCGGAGACTCTCTCATTAAGCCTTCTGATGGTGGGCCTAAATTTAATGTTAGAAAAATGGATGGGCCCAATAATTCTCCCGGCTTTAGTGCTCCCGATGATTTAGACCACGAATCTACCGGTGATATGGACTTTTCAAAGGATTTGGCCACCAACCCTTCCTTTGAAGCGGATGATAATTTTAAAAATTCCATAGCCTCTGAACTCGGAGAGGAAGAGGACATGGACGTAGATGTTTCGGGAGTTAAGTCCGATTCGCCACCTCAATTGTCTTCAACGCCTCAAGAACTCGATAAAACTCATGCCGTGGAAATGTCTAAAAATAGCCACTCCGGTATACCTGTAGCTGCTGTATTAGCCTCACAGACTGGAGATAATTCAGATGATCCATTTGGTAAACTGGAAATGGTGGTGGAATCTGCGGAAGCCAATGTCATAGACGCTGGCACTTCCGATGTGGACCTTAACCAAAACCCGATTTTAAATGATGCTGTCGATTCAGAAAAAGATATTCTTGCCACCACCCCGCAGGAGAGTGTTTCGCAAAGTCCTGAGGGCATGACCAAAACAATGCCTATTGGTTCCCCCTCATTGGAATCCAATATAGAAAAAACAGAAAATATTTCTGATAGTGGAATTAAATATGATGGTCAGGCCTGGGACGATGCTGTTGATCAAGCCATAGAATCCGTAGGACGACACGTAGAAAATGATGTCCAGTCCATGCAACCTTTCGTGCCTGGCATACGCTTGGTTTTTACGCAAGGACCACAATTGAACACCACATGGACGCTGGGTTACGGGCCCAGAAGTGTCGGACCTGATTCCAGCGAATTTCCTATCATCGAGCAAAATGTACCTGGAGTTTGTTTTACCTTGTACCCCACAGAAAAAGGCGTAATGTTTCAAACGGATCACCCAGATAAGATAAAACTCAACGGTGCATCCATAAAAATTGAAATTCTCTCCGACGGAGACTCTATAAAAATTGGCGAATCTGCCATCGAGGTTGAAACATTTTAATGAACGCGACACCGAAACAAACCGGTTTTTTTGATAGTTTTGATGGAACATCCATTTATTATGAAGTGCGTGGTAAGGGAGAACCCTTAGTTTTTGTCTACGGCATAGGCTGTCTAATCAACCATTGGAATCCCCAGCTCAAGTATTTCAGCGAAAACTACAAAACCATTGTTCTCGATTACAGAGCTCACAATAAATCCGATATGCCAGATAACGAGAAAAACCTTACTCTCGAAGCCATAGCAAAAGATGTTCAAGGCCTGCTTTCATTTTTAAAAATTCCAAACGCACACTTTGTGGGACACAGCTTTGGAGCTCAGGTTTTATGTAAAACCTATGATCTATATCCCGATTTATTTAAAAGCGTTACTTTCGTAAATGGTTTTGTTTCTAATCCCATTTCTGGCATGTTTGGTTCGGACTTACCTACCAAGGCATTTGAAACCATTAAATCAGGCTTCGAACTCCTTCCTGATGCCATTTCGACGATTTGGAAACATTCCATTAGTAGCCCTCTTGCTGTGCCCCTATCGGCATTAGCTGGTGGTTTTAATCTTTCTCTTACAAGTTATAAAGATATTGAAATCTATGCTCGCGGCTTATCTCATATGGATGTTAAAGCCTTTATCGATCTGTTTGAGCAAATGATGAATTATGATGGTGGACCGGTTTTACCTCGCATTGAATGCCCGGCATTGATCATCGGTGGTAAAAAAGATGCCGTTACCCCGGTGAAGCATCAAGTGCACATGCACGAACAGATTCCTAATAGTCAGATCACCATGATGCCTTATGGGTCCCATTGCACGCAGCTCGACTTACCAGAATATGTAAATATTCGTATCGAAAAGTTCCTACGTGAAGTCATGGAATCGAACGAAAAGGTGGAAGCTACTCCGGCCACTAAAAGAACTGGTAAAAAGAAAAGTAGAGCCAACAAAGCTTCCTCTAAAAAGGGAACTTCAGTTAAGAAGACTAAGGTATCTGTTGAAGCCACATCCTTAGATGCTCAAGATTCCGTAAGCAAGTAGACCGGTCACTTCATTTGTTTATTTATAAAAAAAGCCCCGGATGAATCATCCAGGGCCTTCGACCTTTTCAATAACAAAGTAGGAATTATTCGCCTTCAGCTTCTCTAAAAGCAATTCCATCGATATCAAATCCATATTTAGTTACGCTGCTGTCAGATACAAATTCGATAATTATGGTGTCTCCAGGAACAGAAGGAGAGAAAGAATCATCATAGGTTCCACTCCATCTTGCCACCTCAGCACCTTCGGCATCTTTAAAGATGACGAAATCATATCCGCCTTCAGTTTCAAATCTAGAGAAATGAACTGCGATGTATTCAGCGCCCTCTTTGGTAAATGTGATAGATTCATTCGCATTATCAGCATACGGATGCGCCGTAGAATGCTCAGCTGCTTCTTGCGGCCAGAAGTAAGGATCCATTAGATCAATGGGAGCTGCAGTGTTAGTTAATGCATGATAAGCGTTAACAATACCATTTGAAGCCACTTTATTTCTTAAAGTCGCTTTCGGCCTTGCTGAGAAAACGATTCTTTCACGAATTTCGGCAGGAGATAAGTTGGGCTCTTGAGCCAACAAAAGCGCAGCCACACCTGATACATGAGGAGTTGCCATTGAAGTGCCTCTCCAAGATTTGAACCCATCCGGAGTGGTTGAAAGAATATCTACACCAGGAGCTGCAACATGAACGGTAGTAGAACCGTAACAAGAAAAGCTTGCAAGCTGACCACGGTTATCAATGGCCGCAACTGAAATCACGTTATCCACTTCATAGTTAGCTGGGTAAGTCGGGCTTGCATCGTTGTTAGCGCTATGGTTACCAGCGGCAGCAATAAAACTAACTCCAGCTTCGTTCGCACGTTGAATCGCTTCAAGAAGTGCTTCTGATCTAGGACCACCACCCCAAGAGTTACTCATAATGTTCGCACCATTGGCTACAGCGTAATCAATCGCTCGAACCGCAGCATCTAGAGATCCAGATCCGCTAGCCGAAAGGAATTTTAATCCCATGATTTTTACATTCCATGCCACACCAACAATACCATTTGCATCGTTACCGCGTGCACCGATAGTTCCTGAACAATGAGATCCGTGACCATGATCATCTAATGGATCTCCATCATTGTTTACAAAGTCATATCCATAAACATCATCAACAAAACCATTTCCGTCATCATCCACTCCGGGTTGTCCGTTGAGTTCCGCCTGATTCGCCCACATGTTAGGAGCTAGATCAGCAATTCTATAATCCACACCAGTGTCAATAACTGCGACTACGATATCTTCGCTACCCGTTGTGATGGACCATGCTTTTTCAGCATCGATATCCATATCGGGAGTACCTTCACCAAGGTCGCCAACACTTTGTCCTTCGTTAATTAAACCCCAAAGTTGATCCATCATCGGATCATCAGGAAGATTTAAGGCATTATATATATAGTTAGGCTCAACATATTCTACGAGTCCGCTATTTTTAAGAGCGTTCATAGAAAAACCTGCCGTTTCAAGCTGGTTACGTTTTACAAGTAAAACTTTACCTTTTTCAGAAACAATCTCAGCACCTTCTGCATTTAAACTTGCAGAAAGAGATTTGATACTGCTTGTATCCACAGCTTGCTTCATTTTAACAATGAACTCACCGGGTACGGCTTTAACTTCTGGGACTGCTGCATTCGCAGTTGCAGCGGCTGCGATCATTGCAGCTAAGCCAACCAATGGCTTAATTATGCGAGATGTTTTCATAGAGACTCCAATCCTTTGTTATCTGTCCATCCGTGGAAGGTCATAGACCTAAGAAGGTCTTTCAGTTCCAAAATGGTACCAGCGTAATAAGGGTTGGGTAATAAAATTTAACCTTTCTTCTATGAAAAGGACTTTTGGCTACGATAACAAAATGTTATTCCGGCTACTTTTCGCCACTGGCTTTAAAAAGATCGAATGACAGTTGTTGAGGAATCGCTTTATCGCTAGTCTTAGGGTTAGACTTCTGTGACTTTTGACCAGTCTGTTTTAGTGCGATGGGTCGATTACTTTGTTCTGCCGACTTCACTAGATTACGAATGAATGCCTTTGCCACCGCTTCGTTGGCATCATCTTCCCATCCTAGCTCTTGCATGATTTCTTTCATCGACTTCATCAAGTCTTCTCCTCGATGTTGGTAGAGGTTTATTCGGCATATCTCGATGAAAGTCTTAGGTTGCAGGGCCCAATTGTTTGTTTTTTCCAGATCGCTAAGGCGATCCATATAATAGAGACACGTGTTGCAGAGCTTAATGGGTCATGAAATGAATTTATGGCTGCTCAAAAAATGACACCTTTAGCTGTGGACAACTCGAAATTCCCCTAGACCATAGTCCCGCTAGAAGCCAAGGATTGTGGATAACTCTGTGGTTTCCTGTATATAACTCCCTATTTAGACCCCCACCTTGTCTATATGGACCTATATCTAGGTGTCCTTATTTGACCAATGGAAGTTCTAACTAGACCAATTTTGGAACCACCCGTTTTGTCAGAATCTTACAGGGCCTGTAATCTACTGCTGAACGCTGCAGCTGGTTGGTCTTTAAACTCAAAGTTTTCACCGTAGATGCGCCTTAGATGGGCATCGACTCCATCACCGAGATGAAAGCATTCCCCACGCTGCCAGGAGAACCTATTTGTGATAGCGTTTGTGGATGGACTTCACCACCGAGGAAGAAAAACTTTTTTCCAACACTTTAGTAGAAAAAGGCAACGTAGATGTACTGCAACGGGGTCAATCCGTTTATCGGGAAGGCGACACTCCTAAAGGGCTTTACTATGTCCGTTCAGGTCTTGTTGGCCTTATAAAAGTAACTTCTAATGGCAGTGAAAGCCTACTTCGAATTTTCAAACAGGGTCAGTTTTTTGGCCATCGTTCTCTTTTTTCTGAAGAACTATACCACGCCTCCGCGCAATGCTTAGAACCCACAGAAGTTGTCTTTGTTCCCAAGACAACTGTGTTCTCACTCTTCAAAGAAAAGCCTGAAGCTTACTTTTATTTAGCTCGCGCTTTAGCAAAAGAACTGCGTCGAGCGGAAAACCGCAGCGTCTTAGTTTCTGAAGCGCAGATACTAGAACGGGTGGCTTCTACTTTATTATTGTTTAAGCGAATGCACCCCAAGCACCAATGGACTCGCACTGAAATCGCAAATTACTGTGCTTCAAGAACTCCTACTGTGATTAAGGTCCTGGGAGATTTAGAGTCCAGCGGAGCCATTTCACAAAATCGACGAGAAATTCAAATTGTCGACGAATCCAAACTCCTTGATTTCATTCAAGAATAAGTAGCGTGTCTCAAATTAAAACATACATTTAAAATTTCTTTCTCCCATTATCATCCAGCTGATAATGGATATCCACTGACACTGATAATCTTATAGTTGAAGATAAGAATTCGAAAGAAGGGGAAAACCATGATTATTGATCTTCAAGCAATAGGATTAGCAACTCTCGGCGGAATCATCATTGGATTGTCCGTGACTGTTATGTTGCTCTTCTCCGGTCGTGTTACTGGAATTAGCGGAATTACTTATGGAATACTCACGCAAAGTCAGTGGAAAGAGAGAGCATGGAGACTCTTATTTTTCATAGGCTTGTTAGTCGGGGGAGTTGGACTTTCCATCATGTATCCTAGCTCTCTAGAAAACACACTTAACATTGAAAACGGAAAACTGGTCATTGCCGGTTTGCTTGTCGGCTTTGGAACTGTACTTGGTAATGGTTGTACTAGTGGACACGGTGTGTGTGGGATCAGTCGATTTTCTCTCCGATCCATCACCGCCACCGGAACTTTTATGGTTTTTGGTATGATCGCTGTTTTTATCTCTAGACATTTTCTAGGAGGCTTCTAATGAATCGATATACCGTTGCTTTATTAGCCGGAATTTTATTTGCCATCGGACTTGGTGTTTCAGGAATGACTCAGCCACAAAAAGTGATCGGGTTCCTTGATATCACGGGCGACTGGAACCCAGCACTCGCTTTTGTAATGATTGGGGCTATTGGATTTCACGCCGTCACCTATCGTTGGGTTACAAAACGATCTTCGCCTATTTTGGAAGATCAGTTTCACCTCCCGACAAGTTCCGACTTGACGCCTAGCCTGCTCATTGGCGCAGCCCTATTTGGTACTGGCTGGGGGCTTGGTGGTTTTTGTCCAGGACCAGGCATTGCTAGCATTGCTTCGGGAAATACTCAGAGTTTTATTTTTGTGGGTTCTATGATTGCGGGCATGCTGTTGTTTCGACTTTCTAAACCTTTGATAGATAAGTTTTTACCTTAGGGGCTTATAATGGAATTCGCTGGATATTTTTTAACATTAATTATGGGTGTTTCTTTAGGTCTACTTGGCGGAGGCGGCTCCATCTTAACCGTACCTATTTTAATTTACTTGTTTAAAATTAACCCTGTGGATGCCACTGCTTATTCCCTGTTCATCGTTGGACTCGCCGCTGGTTTTGGTGGATTTAAGAAAGCCAAAGAGGGTTACGTAAATTTTAAAGTGGGTGCCATTTTTGCCACTCCAGCTTTTATGGGTGTGTTCTTAGCAAGGGCTTATATCATTCCTAAACTACCTGACACTTTGTTTTCCATGGGAAGCTTTGTCGTTACTAAAGGTGTTTTAATCATGTTGATATTTGCCATCATGATGATCGCTGCATCGGTGACTATGATTAAAGGAAGAAAAGAAACCATAGCAACTAGTGATGTCAGCTCCGACCCAAAAACACTTAACTTCCCACTGATAGGCCTAGAAGGTTTAGTTGTCGGACTTCTCACAGGATTTGTTGGAGCCGGTGGTGGTTTTCTTATTATCCCAGCTTTAGTTGTCCTTGCCGGCCTAAATATGAAGGTAGCTGTAGGCACATCGCTAATGATTATATCTGTGAAATCTCTTTTAGGATTTTTAGGTGATGTCATGGTGAATTCCAACGTGGATTGGACTTTTCTTTTAATCTTATCTGGGCTTTCTGTGGTCGGTATCTTTATTGGTTCCTACCTGTCCCAATTCGTTTCAGATAAAAAGCTGAAACAGGCTTTTGGTTACTTTGTTTTAATTATGGGTACCTTTATTCTTGCCCAACAAATTTACAGTTAATACTCCAAGGAGGATATTATGAAAATCAAAGAATTTTACGACGAACCCACCTTCACTCTCTCCTACGTGGCCTATGATGAGGAAACTAAAGATGCTGTCATTATAGATCCCGTTTTGGATTACGAACCTCAAGGCTCAACTATAGCTGAAGAAACCGCAGACAAGATCTTAGGTTTTGTTGATGAATTAAAGTTGAATGTTCACTTTATAATTGAAACACACGCTCACGCAGATCATTTAACTTCAGCGCAATATCTAAAAGGAAAACTGCCTCAAGCTATAACTGTTATTCATGAAAACATTAAAATAGTTCAGTCCACTTTTAAAGACATCTTCAACTTTGATGATTCCTTTGACGTTGAAGGAAAAACTTTTGATAGACTCGTCAAAGACAATGATGTGTTAGAGGCCGGCTCGCTGAAAATTAAAGCCCTTCACACTCCAGGACACACTCCTGCCTGCACAAGTTATTTGATAAATGAAAAAGCTCTTTTTACCGGTGACGCCATTTTTATGCCTGATTTCGGAACTGGTCGATGTGACTTTCCTGCGGGTAGCGCAGAGGATCTTTATAATTCTATAACTACTAAAATCTTCAGTTTACCGGATGAGACAGAGATCTATGTGGGTCATGATTACCAACCCAATGGTCGAGATTTGGAATTTAAAACCACTGTAGGCGACCAAAAGACGTCGAATGTGCACATTAAAGAAGATATCAGCAAAGAGGAATTCTTAAAGTTTAGAACTGCTCGAGATAAAACTCTAATGGCACCAAAATTATTGTTGGCTAGCGTACAAGTGAATATTCAAAATGGCATTTTCCCTAAAGCGGAAAGCAACGGCCTGTCTTACTTGAAAATTCCAGTACGACACGAATAAAACTATTAATGAGCTTTGAATAGAGTTTGAACTCTTTTAATCATTCTCACCAATGAGGAGTCTAAATCTTCTTTAAGAGACTCCTCAAAGGTGAACCATTTTAAATCATGGCTCTCTTCACTGATGGCAAAATTCTCATGGGGAGCTTGCATTAAAAAACGAACATCAAAATGTAAATGCTCTGGAACATCACCAAAAACGGGAATAGTGTGAATATCTAAATCGAATATCTGGTCCGATAAAAACTGGATACCATCAATTCCTGTTTCTTCCCAAGCCTCTTTAGCTGCCACTCGCATAGGATCAGAATCTCCATCCGCATGACCACCCGGCTGCAACCAACAATTGAGCTTTTTGTGTAAGGTAAGAATGACTTTAGTTTTGTCGGGATTAACTACCAATGTCGATCCCGTAATATGTCCCACAAGATGAGACCGTTTAAAACATTCGTCGGAGGAATCCAGAAACTCTAAAAATCGATTTTTAAAATCAATTTGCTCTGGATCCTGCGTTTCATACCGATCAATTAAAGATTTAATCGTAGTTTTATCTACCATTTTTGAACTAAGAATCACGCTTTCGACTAGAAGCCGTAGCGAACTCCCTATACATTTTGGAGATATGCTCTAATGGAATTTCCTTTGGACACGCAGCAGAGCAAGCTCCCGTATTTGTACAAGCACCAAACGCTTCCGAGTCCATTTGCGCTACCATGGCAAGCGCACGCTCTTCCCGCTCGGGCTGACCCTGGGGTAACAATGCCAAGTGAGCAATTTTTGCTGAAGTAAACAAAGAGGCCGAAGCATTTTTACAGGCAGCCACACACGCACCACAGCCAATACAAGCGGCAGCATTAAAAGCCATGTCCGCGTCCTGCTTGCGCACGGGCAAATTGTTGGCATCTTGAGCGTTTCCAGTGTTAACGGAAACATAACCACCCGCTTGCTGGATACGATCAAACGAAGTTCGATCTACAACTAAATCACGAATGACAGGAAATGCTTTCGCTCTAAAAGGTTCTATCACAACGCGATCTCCATCTTTGAAGCTTCGCATATGCAACTGACAAGTGGTCGTTGCTTTTTGAGGACCATGGGGATCACCATTTATCACCATCGAACATGTTCCACAAATCCCTTCTCGGCAATCGTGGTCAAACTCTACGGGTCTCTTCCCCTCTTTAATGAGCTTCGTATTTAGAACATCCATCATTTCTAAAAAACTCATATCGGGAGTCACTTGCTCGAGAGAGTATTTTAAAAAGTGACCTTTTTCATTAGGACCCTCTTGCTGCCAAACCTCTAAATGTATTGTCATATTTCCATCTTTAGACATTTTGTACCTCTTACTTATAGCTACGAGTCTTCAACTCTACGAATTCAAAATCCAATTTCTTTTTATGAAGGGTAAATGACGGCTTTTCAGAATTACCCCCGTATTCCCAAGCCGAAACATGACAATAATTTTTATCATCACGAAGAGCTTCATTTTCAGGAGTTTGAAATTCCTCTCTAAAGTGTCCGCCACAAGATTCGTTTCTAGTTAACGCATCGTTAGCCATCATTTCAGCCATCTCTAAAAAGTCCGCCACTCGACCGGCTTTTTCAAGTTCTGAATTCTTGTAGTTCTTTTCTCCAGGCACTTTCACGTTTTGCCAAAACTCATTTCTAAGTTCGCCAATCTTGCTAATCACGTCTTTAAGCCCTTGTTCATTTCTCGACATGCCAATTTTATCCCATGCGAGTAGACCTAATTCCATATGAAACTCATCAACGGTTTTATTTCCATTTACCCCAAGGAGTTTATCCAACTTTGCTGCGACTTCCGCACGACTATCCTTAAACTCATCTTGATCTGCACTTACCTCAGGTAGGTTCGCATTGGCTAGATAGTTGGCTAAAGTGTAAGGGATCACAAAATAACCATCTGCTAGACCTTGCATCAATGCCGAAGCGCCAAGACGGTTAGCTCCATGATCAGAGAAGTTCGCTTCTCCTAAAACATGTAGTCCCGGAATAGTAGATTGCAGATCGTAATCCACCCACAAACCACCCATTGTATAATGAACGGCCGGAAAAATCCGCATAGGTGTTTTATAGGGATTCTCGCCCGTGATCTTTTCATACATCTGGAACAAGTTACCGTATTTTGCACTCACGGCCTTTTCACCCATGCGCTTTATTGCATCTGAGAAATCCAAATAAACAGCGACACCGGTTTTACCCACGCCTCTGTTTTCGTCCACTCTAAACTTAGCTTGGCGAGAAGCTACATCCCGCGGTACCAAGTTACCAAAACTCGGATATATGCGTTCTAAATAGTAATCTCTTTCAGAATCCGGAATATCCAATGGTGATCGCTTATCTCCCACTTCTTTAGGTACCCAAATCCGACCATCGTTACGTAATGACTCAGACATCAAAGTTAACTTGGACTGATAGTGCCCGGAGACAGGGATGCAAGTCGGATGAATCTGCGTGTAACAAGGATTGGCAAAGTAAGCGCCTTTCTTGTGGCATCGATAGGCCGCCGTTACGTTGGATCCCATGGCATTAGTTGAAAGATAAAATACATTACCATATCCACCTGTACACAATAGCACTGCATGGCCGGTATGAGTTTCAATCTCACCTGTGTTTAAATTTCGTACCGTAATCCCTCGAGCAACGCCATCAACGGTGACAAGATCCAACATTTCTCGCCGAGAATACATTTCGATATTCCCTTTGGCGATCTGTCGGTTCATAGCTGCATAAGCGCCTAACAATAGCTGTTGTCCCGTTTGTCCTCGGGCATAGAAAGTTCTTGAAACCTGTGCTCCACCAAAGGAACGGTTATCTAAGTAGCCACCGTATTCTCTAGCAAAAGGTACCCCTTGAGCTACACACTGATCGATAATATTGTTCGCCACTTGAGCCAGACGATAAACATTGGCTTCTCTGGAGCGGTAGTCACCACCTTTAATCGTGTCATAAAAAAGGTTGTAAACACTATCACCATCGTTGGGATAGTTCTTCGCAGCGTTAATACCACCCTGAGCGGCAATAGAATGGGCTCGTCTTGGACTATCTTGAATACAAAACGATTTAACGTTGTATCCCAACTCAGCCAGCGTCGCCGCTGCGGAGCCTCCGGCGAGTCCCGTTCCAACAACTATAATATCAAACTTACGTTTATTCGCCGGGTTCACTCGACTGTAATCGTTTCGAGCCCTTTCCCACTTAGATTCCAGTGGGCCGCTAGGTATTTTATCTTCGAAGTTTACTGACATGTGATTTACCTCTTATAGAAAAAAGAAAATGTATAGGGGTTGAGAAATAAAACCAAAACCAACAAAAGCGGCATAGGCAAAACCCGCACACTTAATTTTTGGCTCATATTGTGGATGATTAAATCCCAGCGATTTAAACGAGGATTGAAAACCATGACTTAGGTGCATAGTTAAAATCACTAAACATCCCAGATAACCCACTACATAAAGTGGCTGATTGAACTTTTCCACCATCAATTGAAACAAGTCTCTTACGACCAATCCATCGTACTCTACTGTGTAAACAGTACCCCACTTAAAGGTGATTAAGTGTAGAATTAAAAATACTAGAATTATAATTCCCTGATGAGCCATGGTCTTTTGTACAAGCGTCGTCTTTTTTTCACCACTGGCACTGACGGCGTAAGCTTGAGGGCGAGATTTTTTATTATGTATGGTGAGTTTAATCGTTAAAACGATGTGCCCCACGAACATCGCCACCAAACCCGCTTCAGCCACATAAATCAATGGATTTGAAACTAATTTGTAGGCATACATATTGTAAGCCTCTGGGCCTATGAAAATAATGAGATTCCCGAGCATGTGTGTAAAAACAAATCCACACAAAAGTAAACCCATCAGACCCACGATCTGCTTTTGTCCCACGGTGGATTTAAAATATCCGGCGTTGAGCTTTGCCATGAATGACATCCTTCTTTGCAAACTAATTGAATTGTTACTGACTATTAAAGGTAACTCGATGCCTATAAATTGTCTATCCCACTGGACTTTTCAGAAATTACTTTGAAATGAATATAGTTCCTTTTCCATTTGAAAGCGCTGAATCCCCTTATTGTAAATAGCCCTCAATAAGACCCCCATATCTGTGCTTATTTTTTATACATTGCACTTTTTTGATTGCCCCCGCCCATGGCAAGGAGTGGATTGCGTTTTGTGGGGGCTTTGTCTATATATGGCCTTTATGTTTTTTTGCTACTCTAGGAGAGACAATGAAGATATTTGTTTGCATTAAACAAGTTCCCGACACGGAAACTAAAATTCAGATCAGCGGCGATACTCCCGGTCTCGATTCGGCCAAATGGATTATGAATCCCTATGACGAATTTGCTGTGGAAGAGGCCCTTAAACTTAAAGCCGCTAAAGGTGGAGACTCCAAGGTGACTGTGATTACACTAGGACCTAAGAAGCGCGCCACAGATGCATTGCGAACAGCCCTTGCAATGGGAGCCGATGAAGCCATATTAATTGACGCTCCTGAAACCACGGACGCCTTTGCAACGGCCAAAGCTTTAGCTAAAGCCATTTCTGACGAAGGTGGCGCTGATCAAATCTTTACCGGTAAACAGTCCATTGACCAAAACAACTCTAGCGTCACCCAGATGTTAGCCTCGCACTTAGGTGCTCCTCATGCTCTCGTTGTGGGTAAGTATGAGGCTGGTGATGGCAAAGTCACTGTTGAAAGAGAAGTTGAGGGCGGAACAAAAGAAGTTATTGAGCTCACTGGTACTAATGTTGTAGGCGCAAACAAAGGCCTTAACAAACCTCGTTATGCCAGCCTACCAGGTATTATGAAAGCGAAGAAAAAACCCGTTAAAGAACTCGAGCTTTCCGCTCTGGGAGTGACGGACACAGATATTAAAATCACTTTTTCTGACTTCCAACTTCCTCCAGAAAAACCACCGGTAAAAATGATCGATGGGGAGCCTGGTGCTCAGTCCACCGAACTAGTTAAACTGCTTCGTGAAGAAGCCAAAGTCATTTAAGGAGCATTGATCATGGCTAAAGTATTTGTTTTTTGTGAATTCCAAAATGGTGAGCCCAAAAAAGGGGCTCTTGAACTACTCACCGCTGCAAAAAAGTCTGGAAACGACGTCGTTGCGCTCTGTTTAGGCGAAGGTGCCAAAGAAGTTGCGAGCAAGCTGGGTGGATTTGGCGCCAGTAAGGTATTGGTCAACGATTCTGCTGATCTTACTACTTACAACTCTGAAAAGTACGCGGATGTGATTGCCACTGCAATTACCGCTGAAAACGCAGATATCGTATTGGCATCGGGCTCCATGCTAGCGAAAGATGTCTTTCCAAGAGTTGGAGCTGCATTAGAGTCCGGCGTGGCCAGTGACTGTACTGAACTCACTATAAATGGTGCCGATGTAGTCGCCCGCAAACCACTCTACGCAGGAAAGTGTTCTGCGCAGGTGAATTTTCAAAACTCAAAACACAAAATTGTACTCATGCGAGCGAATCAGTTGCCAGTGGATGAAGCCGATACTGGTGCCACTGCAAGTGTTGAGGATATCAACTTTGAAGCTAAAGATTTAAACACTATTGTTAAAGAGGTCGTTAAAGGTGCCAGTGAGAAATTAGATCTCACCGAAGCCAATATCATTGTCAGCGGCGGAAGAGGAATGCGCGATCCGGAAGGTTATAAAATCCTCGAACCTTTAGCCGAGACTTTGGGAGCCACTCTGGGAGCTTCCCGAGCTATCGTTGACGCTGAGTGGGTGCCTCATAGTTACCAAGTGGGGCAAACGGGCAAAACTGTTGCACCAACTCTTTACATTGCTTGTGGTATTTCAGGCGCCATTCAACACTTAGCTGGTATGACTGGCTCTAAAGTGATTGTTGCAATCAATAAAGACCCTGAAGCGCCAATTTTTAAAAAGGCCAACTACGGAATCGTCGGTGATGTATTTGAAGTGATTCCTAAACTCAACGAAGAATTTCAAAAAGTTCTCAATTAATTATTACGGAGGGCCTCGGGTGATCCACTCGAGGCACACCCATGAAAGATTTTTTTAAAAAGTGGCTCGTATTTTTGCTCTATCGAGGCCTAATGGCCACTTGGCGCACACGAATCATTGAAAGTCCTGAATTCAAACGCAGTTTAGCCGAGAAAAAGCCTCTCATATTAGCCTTTTTCCATGGTGACGAATTGGCCTGTGTTCAAATCATAAAAAAGTACCGACTAGCAACTATGATTTCCACTTCCAAAGATGGATCTTTGATGGATTTCTTGGTCCGCAAACTGGGGGGTTTTACTTCTAGAGGGAGTAGTACTCGAGGCGCTGTCCAGGCTTTAAAAGGACTTATCAGTTTAATGAAGAAAGGGCATCCCGCTGCGATAGCCGTGGATGGACCGAAGGGCCCGATTTACAAAGTGAAGCCCGGTGTGTTTGAACTTTCTCGCCTAGGTAAGGCGGAAATTTTCTGCCTCACAGGACGTGCTGAACATGCTCAACATTTCCCCAAAGCATGGAACAAAACCTATCTCCCACTACCCTTTTCTCGTGTGGATATTTACATCGAAAAGGCTTATTCTCCGCTGGATCGTAAGGCAGACCCAAAAGACCCTAAACTGGCGGAAGAACTGGAAAAGAAGCTATTTGACTCAAAGCAACAACTGGGCAAACTCATTGCAGACGCTTAATTCCAATTGATACTCTTTATGCAATGCATTTGAGAGGACAATCTATGTTTAAAAAAATGGCTTTACTAATTTCTCCCTTCGTTTTTCTAGTGCCTGCTTTTGCAGCAAAGAAGACCGATGTTGTGGCCAGAGTGAACAGCACAAAAATCACTTTAGAAGATTTTGAAGAAAAATATGCCACTACAAGAAATGCCATCAATCGTCCTACGCCCGAAATATTTTTAGAAGATCTTGTTCGTTACGAAGTCGGTGTGCAGGAAGCCTATAAAAAGAAGCTTCAAAACGATCCCATCATCAAAGAACGTATGCGCCAAGAAATGTATAAACTGCTTTTAGAAAAAGCCATCGGCAATGCGGTTGAAAAGATTAAAGTTTCGGAAGCTGAGATGCGTGCGGAATACAAAAGATCTCCAGAGCTGAGATCCAGTCATATATTATTCGAGTTTAAACCCGACGCCACGCCAGCACAAAAAGCCACTATTAAAAAACGAGCTCTGGAAGTTTTGCGTGAGGTTAAAACCTCAAAAAGACCATTTGAACAACTCGTAAAGCTTTACTCTGACGATACCATTTCAAAGGCCAACGGTGGTAACGTGGGCTATCTCACTCGAGTGACCGCTGTACCCACTTATTACAACGCGGCTAAAAGGTTAAAAGTAGGGCAGATTGCTCCTGACCTCGTAGAAACGCGTTATGGTTTTCACATTATTAAGCTCACAGGCAGAAGAACGTACAAGCAAGCTGACCGTACTCAACTTCGGGCCGTAGTTTTTGAAGCCAAGAGAAAACAAATTTTCGATCGCTATTTTGCTCAACTCAAAAAGAAATACAAAATTTCAACAGACAAGAAGCCATTAAAGTCTGTTAAGAGATAGTTATGAAACTAAATAGAAATGGGGCCCTTTTCTGGTCCCTTTTTTTGATGATTGCAACTGGCCTTTTGTCCTGTACAAAAAAGGATAAAGCCGTATCTGATTCAATTGTATTGAAAGTGAATAACTCCACCCTCTCTACGAAGCAATTTGCAGAACTGTTGGCCTACCAGTTACGTGATCTATCCGCTGTCACAGTAAAAGATCCCAATCATATAATCACTGCCAAAAACAAAGTGGTTAATGATTATATTATGCAAATCATCACTCGAGATTGGGCCAAACAAAATGAAGTACAAATTCAAAAAGACGGTGAAGATGGTTGGGAAAACGAAGTGCTTAAACTAAAAAGCAACTATCCCGACGAACTTGCTTTTCGCCAATCATTGAATCAAGTCGGATTGGCTCAAAGTGAGTGGGAAGCTCGTGTACGATTTTCTGTTTTACAGAAAAAGGTGATGAGTAAACTCAATGAACAAATGGAAAAGCCGACAGAAAAAGATCTCAAGGATTATTACAAAAATCGCAGAGATGAGTTTCGTACTCCTCCGCAAGCTAAACTTAAACAAATCGTTGTTTCCACGGAAGCTGATGCCAAGCGAATACTTCAAGAGCTAAGAGGCCGAAGATCCATAGAAGACTTAGCTAAAAAATTCTCTATTAGCCCCGAAGGCGAGCTCGGTGGTGATTTGGGTTGGGTCGAAAAAGGCACAGCCAAAGTGTTTGATACTGCCTTCACCATGAAAGTGGGTAGGCTGAGCCATATCATTAAAAGTCCCTTTGGCTACCACATCTATAAAGTGATAGCGCGCAAACAAGGACAGCGCCAACCCTTTGCAGAAGTTAAAGATGAAATCTATCGGCGACTTTTATCCAATCGTGAACAAGCCATTCATTCGGCTTGGCTAGAAGAACAGATAAGAAAAACCAGGGTTTTCAAGAATGAATCCCTCATCAATCAACTCATCGTTGAGACTCGAGGAGAATAATGCGTTTCCTACTCATTTTTGTTTTTTTATTTTCTACCAATGCGCTTTCAGCAGAAACTGTTGAAAGAATCATTGCCATAGTTAACAACGAAATCATTACATTAAGTGATGTCAGTGAATACAAATCTAAATTACGATCTGACTCTCTAGTAGATCAAGCTGTTCTACAGTTTAAAGATCAGCCAAAACTTATGAAGGACGAAAAATATCTCATTAGTCATCTCATCGACGAAAAATTAGTGGATAGCGAAATTAAGCGTAGCAAGCTTTCCATCACGTTCGAAAAGGTTGACCAAGAAATACGACGGATAGCAAGCACTCAAGGTGTATCTCGTGAACAGCTTAAAGCGGCGTTACAAGAGAGAGGAATTAAGTACTCTGATTATCAAGATTTTATAAAAACCAGTATTGAAAGACGTTCTTTGATTGAAAAGGAAGTTCAATCGAAAGTTAAAATTTCTGAAGAGGATGTAACCTCATACTATATTTCAAAGTTTGGGACTACTGGGAAGGAAGCTTTCGAATATCAATTGGCTCATATTTTAACTCTTAATGAAAATGGCGGCAAAAAGGCGGCATTGGAAAAAGCGGAGAAAGCCATGGCTAAGCTGCAGTCTGGAGAAGAATTTTCCGCCGTAGCCGAACAGCTCAGTGAAGATCCAAATTTCACTTCCGGTGGACTCATGGGGACCTTTAAAAGTGGTGAAATGCGGAAAGAAATAGAGCGCGCCATCGGTAAGCTAGATGTGGGTGAAACCACCAAAGTCATTCCTATTCCACAGGGCTTTCAAATCGTAAAAGTTGTGAAAAAAACACTTACCACTAACCCAGAAATTGCTTCTAAAACTAATTCTATTCGACAAGTTTTGATGGCAGATGCTATTAAACGGGGTCTGAAAAGTTGGTTAGACGAACAAAGAGAAAGAGCATTTATCCGGATTAACAAATGACGCCTTTAAAGATTGCTATTACTACAGGGGATGCCGACGGTATTGGCACCGAAGTGGTGGCAAAGGCTCTCTCTGAAATACAGCTCAAGCGTAACGTACATTTTTATTTTTATAGAACACCCAAGTGCCCCAAAAAGCATTTGGCTCTGATCGATAGAAAGTTCTATCGTAAACAAGTCAATTCCATTCATGAAGCCATAAAAGAGTCGCACATCGATGACACTGTGTTTTTTGATATCTCTGTGGATTCAAATCCCGCTTATTTTGTAAAAGAGGCTTCTGAGTTATGTCAAAATGGTGTCTTAGATGCCATTGTCACGGGACCTCTTTCAAAACCCCTCATCACTCAATCAGGACTTGGTGTTATCGGTCATACTGGACTATTTCGACAGATGGTAAAAGATAAGCCCCTATTTATGGCGTTTCTAGGAGAGCATTTTAATGTTTCATTGGTCACGGATCATGTACCTCTAGGTGAGGTCACCAAGCACCTTTCCCCTGAGCTAGTCGTTCAATGTATCATTGAGACTCATAAACTTAAGCAGCGCCTGTCAGAGCAGCAAGCGGCAAAACCGATGGCTTTGGTAGGATTAAATCCACACGCTGGCGACCTAGGTGTCATTGGCCAAGAAGAAGTCTCCTATTTTAATGCCATTATCTCTGAATGTAGGTCCAAAGGAATTAACGTAGAGGGACCGGTAGTTCCGGATGTGGCCTTTCAGCGTCAAAATTGGGACAGATATAGTTTTTACATTTCAATGTATCATGACCAAGGATTAATTCCTTTTAAGCTTGTTCATGGACAAGATTCTGGGGTTCACGTTACGTTAGGACTACCATTTATTCGCACCAGCGTGGATCATGGCACAGCAAAGGACATTTTTAATCAAGATAAAGCAGAGTCAAAAAGTATGCTCGAGGCCATTGAATGGGCTCTTGGTTCTGCAGCGGAGATCAAAAATTAGATTTAACCTCATAAAGGACAAAGAAAATGATAATGGATTCAAGCATTTTTAGAGAGTACGATATTCGGGGAGTTTTTGAGAAAGATTACGACCTTGAATTTGCCTATAATCTGGGTAAAGCCTATGTAAGTTTAGTAGAGAAAACCACTGGCACAAAGAATCCCACTGTGACCGTTGGATACGATGCCAGACTTTCAAGTCCACCTATTTCTGAAAATTTAATTCGTGGTATGGTTGAGTCTGGAGCTAAGGTTTATGACTTAGGCCAAATCACCTCTCCTATCTCGTATTTTTCTACATTCACTATGGAAAATGTAGTCGGTGGAATTATGGTGACTGGATCGCATAATCCACCCGAGTACAATGGCTTTAAAATATCAGTGGGTAAAACAACCATCCATGGATCCCAGATCAAAGAGATTGAACAGATTATTAAAACCCAAGACTACGTTTTTGGAGATGGGTCTTCTGAAACATTTGACATTTTTCCATCTTATCTTGCTCGTTATAAAGAAGAATTTAAAGATCTTAAATCCATTCCTGTTGTATTAGATTGTGGAAATGGTGCTGCTGGCTGTATTGCTAGAGAGTTGTATGAAACCGTAGGATTAACCCCTGAAATATTGTACGAAAAACCAGACGGCACTTTTCCTAACCATCATCCCGATCCTACAGTGGAAGAAAATTTAACTGACTTAAAAAATAAAGTAAAAGAAGTGGGAGCCGCCGTAGGTATAGGCTTCGATGGAGATGCTGACCGAATCGGTATCGTAGATGGCGAAGGCAATTTTATTTTAGGGGATGAAATGATGCTCATATTCGCCCGCGCCATATTAGAGGAGACTCCCGGTGCTAAAATTATCGGGGATGTGAAATGTTCAGATCGACTATACAACGATATTAACAATCGTGGTGGTAACGCTATTATGTGGAAGACTGGACACTCTTTGATCAAAAATAAAATTAAAGAAGAGAACGCTCCCTTTGGAGGCGAACTCAGTGGACATATCTTTTTTGCAGACAGAAACTATGGATACGATGATGCGCTTTATGCAGGATTGAGATTAGTTGAAATTATGGCTCGGACGGGCAAAACCATTCCACAGTTGTTGGAAGGATTACCACCAGCTTTTAACACTCCTGAAATTCGCATCGACACTACCGAAGAAAAAAAGCATCTTATAGTTGGGAAACTTAAAGAGAAGTTTGCATCCGATACAGAAGACTACAAAGTGAATATGCAAGATGGAGTGCGTGTATCTTTCAAAGATGGATGGGCTCTGTCTCGAGCTTCAAACACGCAACCCGTACTTGTTCTTCGCTTTGAAGCGGAATCTGAAGAGTCCCTCGGTAACATTCGAAAAGAATTTGAAGACGTGGTGAATCCACTACTCTAAGCGGCCTTTGAATCCTCTTTCTCTTGAACCAGCTTATTGTAATATTCTGCAATAAGCTGAAGGAGAAAGGATTCCTGATGATATTTTCTGTAGTTAGAACCCGCAGTTCTTTTTATAAAAAATTCTCTGAAGTTTTTCTGCATCATTCTATTTTTTTGATTTTCCAAAAGAATGCGTTCTTGTTTTAGATATTTATAAAACTTATTGTTTTTAGCCAAATGTAGAAATACATCAAAACTTACTTTTTTCGCCGTCGATAAATCTTTGATATCAATGGCAATCATACCTTTGTGCGATGAAAACGACTGGGGAAGCATATCTTCATGTACGAAAAAGCTTACACCTAATTCCTTACTTTTATGAACATTCAAAAGACAAAACCGACTTATATCGTCGGACCAATCTACATATTGTACAGGCTCCACTTCAATGTTATCTGGAACATCAACGCTAAACTCAGCATCAATTTCGTGAAAATTTTGAATCAATGACGACCTAAAATCTAGAATAAAATCTTCGTCCACAAGTCCTTCCGGCGCAGCTACCAAGAGATAGCCATTAAGTCCTGGGGACCTGACAGTAAAGCTCCTAAATGCATGTGCAATCTTTAGTGGATCCATTTCATTAAAATTATTATTACAAGAGGTATTGAATGCCGCTTGGACCGCTCGATAAAGAGCTTCCAACATAGGTTCCGACTCTTCGTGCTCACCTATCTTTTTTAAATTTCTTCGCTCACGATCTACTTTTTCCTGTTCAGAGTGAGCTTTATCATCTTTGTTGGTTTGGATGATTTTGTTTTTCTTTTTTAACTTATCCAACTCTTCTGCGGTGTCTTGCCTTTTTTCCCATGCAAACTGATTGTTGTTACTGTTATCATCATTATCCGGCTTCTTCTGATCGGCCTGCTTGCCTTGCAGACCCTTTGTATTTTCAGCCTGTGATCCGTCTTCGTTGGATGTCGATTCTTCCGACGGATTCTGGTTTTTAGCTGTTGCTGTCTTCCCTGATGAATGGGCATAGGGATCTGTGCCCTCATTAGAAGAGGATTCCGAGGACTCCTCACCATCATCCCATAAAGGTAAATCTTCAGATGGTCCACTTGAACTCGCCGATTTAGAATGATCCGTTTCATCCTTGTGTTCAGCATTGCTTTTTTCACTCGCTGCCGCGGCCGTTACACCTGAAGAATGAGCATAGGGATCATGTGAGTCGCTTTGACCTTGTCCTTCGGATCCCGCTTCGCCTTGTTCTGCCGTTGGATTACTTCCGTTGGTACTACTATCTGTATCCATTCCGCCATTGGCTGAAGAGTGTTGTTGTGAGTGGCCAGAATTTCCCCCACTCACAGATCCACTATTACTTTGCGCATAGGGATCGTAGTTTTGGTCTCCACCCATATGGCCTGAGTTTGAAGAACCTTGTCCTGTGCCCCCCACCATACCAGCATGGCCATTGTCCGAACTCTCACCGGAGGGTGTATACCCGTTGCTCCCGCCAGCTCCATCTTCAGCATTGCCACTATAACCGCCAGCTCCATCATCATCTTCATTGGCAAATCGGAGTAGATCTTTCATTTTATCCGAATTGCCTTTTACTTCGATATTACCTTGCTCACCATCTGAGCCAAAGGATGGATTGTTCTCGTCACTGGAATTATCGGAGTCTGGATTCAACTCCTGCTGAATGATTTTCTTTAAACCCCATTGGATAGAAGGTCCACTCACTGCATTTTTCCAGACATATCGCTGTCTGGAAGCATTAAGCTTCTTCATGGTTTGTCCCGTCATATCCTCACCAAACATTACCACTCGGGTGTTAAATGTCTGAGCGAGTAACGCTGGTAACTTTTGAACTTTTGGATTGGGATTATCCACACTGATTAGTACAAAGTGCGGCACCTCTTTGACGGCTGTCTGAATAGCTTCGCCCAAACCTGCAACAATAAATGTGGGCCAGCCTCTTCGAGAAAGGAACGAACCTATGCTTTTGAACTTTGCCAAACTCTTACAAATAACAAGAATCCGAATCTCCTGCTCGTCCGGAGCAATATCTGCAAGAATCTCAGTGGTTCTTTGTTCACCTTGTTGAGGTGGTTTTTTTTCCGTGTTTTCGTCTTCTGCCATCTGTCCAATTCACTTGTGATTCTAGAAGCTTATCGGTGCCTATGGCTGTGAATATTATGTATTAGAGGATTTACTACCTTATTAAGAATAAAAAAGGCGAAGGCTAAGAATTTCTGTATCAAATCAATACAGGAGATCTCATAATCATACAAAAAACCCCAATGTAAAACATCGGGGTCCCTTGATCCACTTATTGGAATAGGTTCTAGATTAGAACTTACCTGCTAAGTTAAACGCAACAACAAGAGCGTAGATAACAAGTGATTCGATAAGTACAAGACCTAGAATCATTGGTACAAACATAGCATCTTTAGCTTGAGGGTTTCTTGCAATACCTTCCATTGCAGAAGCACCAATTTTACTTTGGCCTAAAGCTCCACCAACAGCGGCGATAGCAATTGTAAGACCAGCTGCTAATGCCATTAATCCACTGTCTCCACTTCCCATAGCTTCAGCATCTTGAGCAAATGCAGGGACGGAGCTAAGAAGACCTACCAGTGTGAGCATAATATTGTTTTTCATCGTTTTCTCTCCCTTAGTGATCGTGCGATATTGCCATGGATACATAAATCATGGTCAACATAGTAAAAACAAACGCCTGCATAAAACAGACAAATAACCCAAGAAAATAGAATACAATAGGAACCACTGGAACCAACTCCAGGAACACACCTAATACGGCGTGGTCACCCATCATATTACCCTTTAATCGCAGACCTAAACTGATCGGTCTAACAATATGAGATACCAGCTCAATAAGTACCATTAACCATGCTAACCACATGACAGGACCTAAAAACTGTTTCAAATAACTGATTCCGTGCTCTTTAACGCCTTCAATATTGTAAACAACGAATACAAACAGCCCCAACCCAACGGTCGTGTTGATGTTATCCGTTGCCGGCGTCATCCCGGGAATTAAACCCAAAACGTTATTAAAAAAGATATAGAAAAATATCGTCGCAAACATAGGTGAGTATCTGCGACCATCTTCACCCATCACCATTACAGTTAGGCTAGCTATGAACTCGGTAACTACTTCTAAAAAGCCTTTTAAATTTAACTTGCCGGCAGGAAGGATCGCTGATTCTCCGGAACCCAAAGCCATTCGCCCTAAAATAGATAGTCCAATTAACAACCCTGTAGCAGCAATAAGAGTGGCCACGTGTATATAGTGGTGACCAACAGAAGGGATTAATTGCGTCCAATTAAAATGAACCATGACTTCGCTTTCTATTGAGGCCGCTTGAGCAAAAATATGCCAACAACCCCTGGGATTAACGTAGCTACTCCTGCGATCAAACCTAAGGGATTAAATCCCATGTGTATAACCAATTGATACAAGATTAGCCCTAAAATTGGCCATTTAAATACAATGACACCTAGGCTCAAGGCAACCCGTTTTTTGATAAAAATGTTTTTTAAACACCAACCGGCTAAGGAAAAATTTAATAAACTCATTGAGCTGCCAATGATTAATTCCCACCGGATATTTTGCAGAATTGGAGTGGCAAATGATAATAATATTACGCAAACCGTTACAACCCCATGAGGTATAATAATGCGAGGATATTCTATTGAAATCGTTTGGTTATTCGGACTCACTTTGATCCTTCAATTGATCCTGAAAGCGTTTTAGCAAAACGATGAAATGGATGACCCAACCCACAAAAACCACCAATAATAGCCCCGCTTGGCCGAGACCGCGCAGTTCATACTCCTTATCAATCGTCTCTCCCAAATAGAGAGCTCCAATTACCAAAAATGCGAGTTCAATCCCTACACCGATGAAAATATACATACCTCTATTCATCGGACACGTCCCCTAGCACCGGGAAGATTCTTTTTACGCTCTCTGAGACGAGACACTTTCGATTCTATAAAGGTTGTATCCGGAAAACTGCCCCGCAACTCCTCTAAGATGGATATGGCCCGATCAAAATCTTTAAGCTCTTCAAAACAAACCGCTAAATTGATTTGAACATTCTCTTTCACAGACCGTTCAGGAAACTCTTCAATTAATTCCGTGTAAACATCAATGGCATTTTTATGATCTTTAACCGTTAGTAAAATATTGCCTTTGAAAAGTAATATTTGAAATCTTTCATCTTCCTTCAAGTCCCCTTTTAGGATTTCTTCCACTTCCACTTGGGCTTGATAAAACTTATTGAGATTAAAAAACGATTTTGCCACAAAAGTCTTATATTCTGTTCGTTTACTATTGTCCGTTTCTAAACGAATGAGCTTGTTGAATTCCTCAATGGCTCCACTAAAATCCTGAATATTTTCAAACATAACCATAGCTAATTTAAGTTGATAGGTTTTTACTTTTTCTGGATCTTGCGACTTTATAATTAAAAAACGATATAAATCGAGGGCTTCTGAATACATTCCAAGCTCTTCAACCATTACCACAGCGGCTTTTTCTGCCGCCAATAACGCTATTTCCGACTCCGGGTTTCGCTTTAGAACCCTGATGTAATATTTACGTGCGGTGGTATAGTCCTTTTCTTTATAAGCTCTTTCCGCGCGATTGAACTCCATCCGTACAGAGGAAAAATCACATCCAGTGAGCATAGAAATACATATTAATGGAAGCACCCATTTCAATAAAAACATGGCCTAATCTAGCACTGAATTCCAGCCTCTGCTAGATGAAATGGCTAGCACACAGCTTCCTCTTCCTTGGGAAATAAAAAAAGGCGACCCACTACGATCGCCTTTAAAGACTCATTTTTCCCTAGCTATTTTTATTAGTTACAGAGTCCGAGGTAATCTTCTGAATGATTCGATGAATTTCCATTTTGATGTAAATGACCGTTCAGTCCATTGACGCTGATACAGATATTGTGCCGATTTTCCGGGTTGCCTCCTGGAACATGACATACGAGAACACCCTCTCTTCCGTCATCTTGGTCACATGCATAATTGTCTAGATCTAAGGGTTCACCCCCCTCATCTGCATATTCGCCGTTGTTAGTGTCTTCATCGGTAGGATAGTTCTCGTCGACGGGATCATCCTCATAGACATAGTCCGGATCATCTGGATCCGCATCTACAATCCCATCCGGCTCTTCTATTTCACCATTTTCCAAACCCTCTACCACTTCAGGAATAGTTGGTGCGGCAGTGCCTTTTGTTGCACTATCTACATTAGCAAACTCAACATCACTACAGTTTTGGAAAGCAAATAATAGTAAACCCACAAAAACTATGCATATGCTTCTTGATATTTTCATCATCGTTACCCCTTGATAGCAAATACAAGTTGCAACTAAGATGCCTGCCGAGAGCTGTTACATTAGCTCTCAACGTATAAAAAATGGATTGTTTAAAAAAATGCGGAGTAATTAGACGTATCAAAGTGAATCTAATATCTCAAAATGAATCACTCTTCGTCGTCGTCCTCTTTGTCTAGTACCGCTACACCAGTCACTCGTTCACCGGCATTAATGTTAATTAGCCGCACACCTTGGGTATTTCGACCAAATGTCGAAATATCGGAACACTTCATGCGGATGGCTTGGCCTTCATTTGTGGTAATCATGAGATGTTGATCTTCACTCACCAATGTTGCCGTTACCACTTTTCCAGTTTTCGAGGTGGTCTTCTGGGCAATAATTCCGACTCCACCACGACTTTGCGTTCTATACTCTTCGATAGGAGTTCTTTTTCCGTAACCCGCTTCTGTGACTACTAAAACTGTATCTTTACAGTCTTTAGGGATTACTGACATACCTACCACTCGGTCTTCTTTACCAAGAGTAATACCTTTTACTCCTCTGGCCGTCCGACCCATTGCTCGCACATCACCTTCATCAAATCGAATGGACATACCTTCTCTGGTGGCGATCAGCACATCACTTGTACCCGTACTTAGCTTCGCTTGAATCAATGTGTCTTCTAAATCCGTAGTCAGTGCTATCAACCCTGAAGGCCGTGGTTTAGAAAATTGCTGTAGAGCCGTCTTTTTAATGATTCCATTGTTTGTTAACAGAACCACAAAACCATTCGCTTCTTCACCTTTAGCAAAATCTCGAATGGGAAGTATCGCTTGAGCCCTTTCTCCGCCAGAGAGATTGACTACGTTTGCAATCGATTTACCTCGAGCCGTTCGTGATCCCTGAGGTAATCTATGCACTTTTGTCCAATAAGCTTTTCCACGATCGGAGAAAGTTAACAACGTTGTATGAGTGTCGGCCGCAAAAATACGCCAAACAAAATCTTCATCCCGAGTCTTAGCCCCTTTTAAACCCTTACCCCCGCGTTTTTGTAAACGGTACTCTTCGATGGGAATACGCTTAATAAAACCAGAATTGGTTAAAGAAACGATCATCTCTTCATTGGCAATTAGGTCTTCGTCTTCCGTGTCGTCTTCCGCAGCTTCAATTTTCGTTCTACGAGGCGAAGTATAGCGCTCTTTGACTTCTTTGAGCTCCTCCACAATGATTTTGTAGATTTCAGCAACATCACCAAGAACCTTTTTCAACCACTGAATGGTTTTCATAAGCTCATTAAGTTCGTTTTCAATTTTTTCACGCTCTAAACCAGTTAATCTCTGTAAGCGCATTTCCAAGATGGCTTTTGCCTGCTCATCAGTAAAAGAGAACTGATCTACAAGTTTAGCCTTAGCTATGCTTGTTTCTTTTGAAGATCGAATCGCCGCAATAACCTCATCAATTTGATCGAGGGCTTTTTTAAGACCTTCTAAAATATGGGCACGAGCCTCAGCTTTTTTAAGTTCATAAATACATCGACGGGTAACAACATCACGACGATGCTCTACGAAAGCTTCTAGCATAGCCTTCAGGTTAAACATACGTGGACGATTTTTAGAATCAATCGCCAACATGATTATACCAAAGCTCACCTGTAACTGAGTGTACTTGTAAAGACGGTTTAAAATAACCTGTGCATTTTCTCCCTTTTTAAGGAAGATCACGATACGCATGCCTTCTCGAGAGGACTCATCTCGAATATCAGAAATACCTTCTACTTTTTTATCTCTTACCAAGTTTGCCATACTCTCAATGAGTTTCGCTTTATTTACCTGGTAGGGAATTTCAGTAACAACTATGCGCTCTCGATCTTTACTGTGTGGCTCGATCTCCGCAACCGCACGAATACTAATTACACCTCTACCTTTCTTATAGGCGGAGTTGATCCCTTGAGTTCCAGATATCACTCCATGTGTAGGAAAATCTGGGCCCTTTACAAAGCCCATTAGATCATCAATCGAGGCTTCCGGGTTTTCTATGAGGTGAATTGTTCCGTCAATAAGCTCATCTAAGTTATGAGGAGGTATGTTAGTAGCCATCCCCACGGCAATGCCTGAAGAACCGTTAGCTAATAGGTTTGGAAACTTAGCTGGCAAAACAGAAGGAATAAATAAAGAATCATCATAGTTGGGCTGGAAAGTGACAGTGTCTTTTTCAATATCTTTTAGTAACTCTTCCGCCAAGCGAGTCATACGTACTTCTGTATAACGTTGGGCGGCTGGAGAATCGCCATCGATGGAACCAAAGTTACCTTGTCCGTCTACAAGAGGGTACCTTAGAGAGAAGTCCTGAGCCATTCGAACCATAGAGTCATAAACAGCCATATCACCATGTGGGTGGTATTTACCAATCACATCCCCCACAATACGCGCCGATTTTTTATAGGGCTTATTGTGTTGGTTACCTAAATCATTCATTGCAAAGAGAATACGTCGATGCACCGGCTTTAAACCATCGCGCACATCCGGGAGAGCTCGCCCAACAATAACACTCATAGAGTATTGCATGTAGGCTTCACGCATTTCCTTATTAATATCGACCTGAGTTACATCACTTGGAGTATTTGTATCTTCCATCTCAAATTACCTTTTCAATCTTAAACGTCGAGCTCGCCCACTAGTAGGGCATTGTCTTCGATAAACTTTCTGCGCGGTTCAACCTGATCACCCATCAACACTGAGAATGTGTCATCCGCTTCCATTGCATCATCAATACTTACTTGTAATAAAGATCTATTTTCTGGATTCAACGTGGTTTCCCAAAGCTGCTCGGGGTTCATTTCGCCTAATCCCTTATATCGCTGTACATAGATGTTCTTTTTAGCACTGTCCAAAACCACTTCAGCAAATTCAAAGTAGCTATTTACTTCCCGTGCTTCATCACCATCCTGAAGTTGAATTGGCAAAGACAACACCGAAGAGAAATTGGACCATAGCTTTTTCACATCCTTCCATTCAGAACTATCAATAATATCAGAAGTAAAGGTGGAGTAAGATCGATGACCAAATTTAGTAGAGGTCACTACCATTTTATTCGAACCCGTTTCTTTATCAGCTTGTACATCTACTGAAATCTCTGCGAGTCCTAATTCTGGGTTCTCTGCGGCCCACTTGGAATACTCATCAATTTTTGAACGAATGGCCGACTCATCTTTTAGCACATCTGAAAAAGCCACATCTGTCCGTAAGAAGTAGATTAACAAATCTCTGTCGTACTTAGCCGAGAGAGCATTTAACATTCGATCACATTTTTGAATATTGATAATGAGCTGTTTTAACTCTTCCTCACCGGTACCATCTTTTAAATTAAGAATATTGGTATTAGACAGACCACTATTAAGTAGATACTCCGTAAGAGCCGGTTCATCTTTTAGATACACCTCACTCTTACCTTTTTTAACTCTGTAAAGAGGAGGCTGAGCGATATATACATAACCTCTTTCGACTATCTCTGGCAGTTGCCGATAGAAAAAGGTGAGAAGAAGTGTTCGAATATGTGAACCATCCACATCTGCATCCGTCATAATTATAATTTTATGATATCGGATTTTTTCAACGTTAACGTTATCTTTTCCTATTCCTGTTCCTAGAGCAGAAATCATCATTTTAATTTCATTATTTGAAAGCATTTTATCAAAACGTGCTTTTTCAACGTTTAGAATTTTACCTCTTAGCGGCAATACAGCTTGAGTTTTTCTGTCGCGGGCCTGCTTTGCAGATCCACCGGCCGAGTCTCCCTCCACCAGGTACAATTCACATAAAGCTGGGTCTCTCTCTTGGCAATCCGCCATCTTCCCCGGCAATGCTCCTGAGTCCAGAGCTGTCTTCCTTCGAGTTAGATCTCTAGCCTTTCGAGCGGCTAATCGCGCCCGGGCTGAATCCACACACTTAGATATCACAGCTTTTGATATACTTGGATTGCGGTCAAAAAAGTCACCAAGCTTCTCATTAACAAGCGACTCAACAATCCCCTTTACCTCTGTATTACCTAATTTCGTTTTGGTTTGCCCTTCAAACTGAGGCTCAGAAACTTTCACTGAAACTACGGCTGCTAATCCCTCACGGATATCATCTCCATCTAAATTAGCTTTTAAATTTTTAAGTAAATTTTTATCTTGTGCATAGGAATTTGTAGTCCGAGTCAAAGCACCACGAAATCCAACTAAATGTGTTCCACCTTCTACAGTATTGATGTTGTTACAGTAGGTGTAGATGGACTCAGAGTAAGAATCATTCCACTGCATCGCCACTTCAACATCGACATTATCTTTATTGGCTTTAAAATAAATCACTTCATTGTGAAGGGCTTTTTTCGATTCGTTCATAAACTTAACGAACTCTGCAATACCATCCACATACTGAAAATGTTCCTCTTTACCAGTTCGTTCATCCTTCAAAGTGAAGTGAAGGCCGGCATTAAGAAAAGCTAATTCACGAAATCGTTTAGCTAAGGTATTAAAATCAAACTTAATATCGTCGCCTTTAAAAATCTCACGGTCAGGTTTAAATGTAGTTTTGGTTCCTGTACGATCCGTTTCACCAATGGATTCTAGTTGCCCTAAGGGAATGCCCTTTTCATAAGATTGTTTCCACACTTTCCCTTTTTTTCGAACTTCTACAGAACATGCGCTCGAAAGAGCATTAACTACAGATGCACCCACTCCATGTAATCCACCAGAAACTTTATAGGTATCAGAGTCAAACTTTCCACCCGCATGAAGCACCGTCATCACAACTTCTAGTGCGGACCGGCCATCTTTGTGGATGTCTACTGGAATTCCGCGAGCATCATCTTCTACTGTGATGGATTCGTCAGGATGAATGGTTATATTAATATTCTTACAAAACCCAGCGAGAGATTCGTCCACTGAGTTATCGGTGACTTCGTAAACGAGGTGATGAAAACCTCTATTCCCTGTATCTCCAATGTACATACCGGGACGCTTTCTAACTGCTTCAAGACCTTCCAATACCTGGATAGAACTCGCATCGTATTCTTTATTCGAACCCACTTCTACCTGCTGACCTTCTGACACAACTTATTCCCTTCTAACGATTCGGAATGATTTGTCCTTGCTGAATTTCAAACACTGAAATTCCATCCTCTGAATCCTGATCGAAGCGGAAAGATAGATCCGTAGTTGTGATAAAAATCTGCGCGTCTATCCGTCTTAAAAACTGCACTAAATGAGTGCGCTTATCTTCGTCTAATTCAGACAGAACATCATCTAACATTAAGAGGGGATAGTCATTAAAAACGTTATGAAATTCGATGATTTGAGCCATTTTAAAGGCCAAAATTAATGCCCTTTGTTGCCCCTGAGAACAGTAATATCTAGAGTCTTCTCCGAACATCAGAAATTGAATATCGTGTTTATGTGGACCGACCAGTGAAAGACCGGAATCTTGCTCGGCTGAAGAAAGCTCATTGGCTCTTTCAATAATCATTTCTTTCACTAAATCTGGCGTCACCTCCATTACAGAATGACCAGACATTAAATAATCCACAGAGATATCCACATCTTGGCCAGTAAAGATACCTTGAAGGGCTTCTTTAAAAGACCTTTTAAGCCGTTTTAATGCTGAGATGCGGTTAAGGGTAAGCTCAGCGGCTACAGGAAAATACAGCTCGTTTATGGAAGCGAGAACCCGTTTCTGTTGAGTGGCCGGACCTTCCGATATCCGGATATCTTTAAGAATCTTGTTTCTCGATTTTAACAACTTGCGAAATTTTTGAATCAATTTCATCTGATGGGGATCTAATAACACCAACCATTCATCTACCAAGATGCGTCGTTCATCCGGACCATTTTTGATGGCATTTAAGGATTCTGGTGAAAATAAAACGACGGGATAGTCTTTTACCAACTGGGTGCTTGTAAGACGTTTGTTGTTTTTAAGATAAGTTTTTCGAACTCCAGAAAGTTGCACCTTTAAGTCGCTCTCTAAGTCGTGGTTTAAAACCCGTAAATGTGCAAAACCCTGTGTGGAATGTTCATAACTCGTTTTTAATAAAAAGGAATCTGTCTTTGTTGGGCGAAAAGATTGCCCACGTGTTAACAAATAAATGCTCTCAATGAGGTTCGTTTTGCCCTGCCCGTTCTTCCCAACGAACACATTCACTTTGGGCCCTAATTTAAGACGCAAATTCTTAAAGTTTCTGTAATTATGAAGCTGTAATTCTTTAACTAACACTCGTACACATTTCCAACAGAGTTATTCACATTGCAAGGGCTTTCAGCACCATTTTCTTAAAGAAAGTGAAATCATTAACGGATCAAATCAATGATTTCGACATAACTACACTCTTTTCCGTAACTCATAAAGCCAAGCCTTTTTATTTTCTCCAGGTTTTATACCCCACCAAAGACAACCAATGTTCTGCGCATTATCCACAAGTTTATAAACAAACTGCGTGTCTGGAATTTTATTATCAGGAAAAAAATATTTGATTTGCTCTAAAGAGGTTTTTTTTGCTTCTGCTTTTGAGATCTCTAAGTTCTTTACAAGCTCAGATACAAAGTCATTATAAATTCTTTCAAGAAAAGCATCTAATTCGGAATCCTTGATTTTATTAAGTTCCATTTCTTTTCCACACACCCAACAGGTTTATACACATTTTTCTGTTTGTCTTTTGTATTTATTTTTTTCGAAACCTGTTTAAATCGAAAGGCTTTCTTTCGTTTATAATGCTCAAGCTACTGATTCACTAAAAATTAAAAAAACAGCCATCCGATGATCGAGATGGCTGTATAGTATTTATTAACATCCGAAGATATGAACTAAATGCGCATAGGCATCACTACACAGGTGTAGTTGTTGTCTGCTTCTGGTTTAACAAGCCCTGGGGAAAGTTGATCATTCATCTCCAAGGTTACCGTTTCATCACCAATAGAATTTAAAGCTTCTAAAATGTATTTCGCATTAAAGCCAATTTTAAAATCTTCGCCCTTGTAATCGATTTCCAATTCTTCTCTGGCATCACCCATTTCTGGATTGTTCGAAGACACTTGCATCCGACCTTGGCTAAGAGCAAAAGTAACGCCTTTGGATTTTTGGTTAGACAACAAGGACACTCGTTTTAATGTGGAATAAAGTTCGTCTTTTCTTACACGAATGGATTGTTTTAAAGATTGTGGAATAAGCTGTTGATAGTTGGGATATTTACCTTCGATCAGACGGATCATTAGTAACGTACTACCTGTTCGAACAATAAGTTGTGCACCTTCAACGGCCATTTCAAAAGTTTCATCCTTGCCTTCGATGAGTTTTCTTATCTCATTCAATCCTTTTCTTGGAATGATGACTCCTTGTCCACCGATACCCGCAAGTTTATCCCCAAAATCTCTGTCGATCACTGAAAGTCTATGACCATCTGTTGCCACCATCCGACAAGAGTTTTCAGATCCTTTTAACTTTTCAAAGAAAACTCCATTTAAGTGATATCTAGTTTCGTCGTTAGAAACACTATAGATGGTTTTCTCAATCATCTCGGTGAAGATCTTTGACTCCACTTGCGTAAACTCATCGGTATTGTATGTGGGAAAAACTGGGTATTCATCTGGACTAATTCCAACAATATTGAACTCCGATGTTCCCATCGTTACTTTCATCCAATGGTTTTCTAAAGTTTCAATTTGAAGCTCTCCACTGGGAAGCTCTTTAACAATATCAAACAAGCTCTTTGCATTTACAGCGGATCTTCCTGGTTCTAAAATTTCAGCATCCACTGAGTCCGTTAAACTCACCTCTAGATCTGTTGAAAAAAGAGTCAGCTTATTATCTTTAGCTTCTAATAAAACATTAACTAGGATGGGCATTGTATTTCGTTTTTCTACAATGTTTTGTGATCGGGCTAAGAGCTGAGAAAAGTCTTTCTGCTCAATTTTTACTTTCATGATCTATCTCCCTTATATACTTAATCTGTATATAATAATTAATAAGTAGTAGTAGTAGGGGGTGTAGATAACCGGTTTTACACCCTAACCTATTGTTTTTACTTGCTTTTAGCTGTGGAAAAGTCCCCCTAAGAAACCCACTATAATTCACACCAAAATGGGGACAAAAATTCATCAACAAGCTACTCACAATCCTTTCTACACAGTTATCCACAATCCACAATTCACAGGCCTGTGATATTGTGGATACGGAGCTCTATGTCCTCGATATCTCTCTTTAAATCGGCATCTTTGGCCTGTAGAAATTCCACTCTACGCAGCGCATTCATAACAGTAGTGTGATCTCTCCCACCAAAAGTGCGACCGATATCTACAAGTGATTTATCGAGGTGCTTTTTCACTAAATACATAGCCACTTGGCGAGCCACAACCAGAGGTTTAGTTCGACCTTTTGATCTTAAATCGGGCACTCGAACGTTGAAATGTTGAGCACATAGCTTTTGAATTTCATCGGCAGTAATTGTGCTCGTGTCATCATGGGTGGCTAAAACACGTTTTACTAAGTCTAAATTAATATCCAAACCTTGAAGCTCGGAAAACATTTTCACCTTGTTCAAGTTTCCTTCGAGCTCCCTAATGGAGCGTTTTGAAATGCGAGCAATGTAATTAATGATGTCGTGACTTAATCGAAGAGCTTTTCTTTCGGCTTTATAACGTAAGATGGCCACTCGTGTTTCAATGTCCGGCATCTGGATATCCGCTATAAGACCCCATTCTAGACGAGTCCGAATTCGATCCTCTAAACCTTTAATATCTTTAGGCATCCGGTCACTGGCCACAACGACCTGGCGACCTTTTTCTAAGAAATCATTTAATGTGTGGAAGAATTCTTCTTGTACAGCTTCACCACGACCCAGAATTTGAATATCATCCATCAATAGGATTTCGCAGCGGTCTCGATATTGTTTTCTAAACTTATCCATTTCATGTCGACGAATGGACTGAATACACTCATTTAAAAATCTCTCCGCTGAAACATACATAATCCGTAATTGGGGTTGGGCCGCACGAATTTGATTTCCAACAGCATTCAATAAGTGAGTTTTACCCATACCAGTGGGACCACATATAAATAGTGGGTTGTAATTCTCCGTACCTGGGTTCTCAGCGATAGAATAGGAAGCCGCATGGGCAAATTCGTTATTCCGACCCACGACGAAAGTACTAAAAGTATAATCAGGATTGAGCACATCTCGATTCTGTTGATTATCAGATGGCTTTAGATTGGCCGTGATGGGACTTGGCGCCATAACTCTATGATTTTGTTGAATTTTTTTAGCTGCAGACTCAAATAGATCGGGCTGGTGGTCACCAGTATCTAAATGAGACTCATAGGGTTCACCAGTGACCACAAACTCCACCTCAAATGGATTATTGTAAATAGCTGAAATCTCAGAGCAAATACGATCTAATAGGTTTTGAGTGATCCAAAATTTATGTAAATCTGTAGGCACACCAATGCGAAAACATTTTGTGTGTTGGCGATTTTCAATGGATAGGATAGATGTGGGCTCAAACCAGTGTTTCAGAAGCTGATTTTTGGAATTTTTACCATTTAAATTGGTCTTTACCTGTTCCCAAAACATCTGAGCGTCGATCACGTTTCCCCCTGCGCCTCTGTGGATATGTGGTTATGTGGATAACTGGTGGATCTGGTAGCATGAGGGGAATAAATATTCAACATCTTGACTGGGGAATCAGGCATATGCTTATATGTGTCGAATTATCGGGCGGGCCCGGTAAGGTAGAATGACGTAAATACTGTCGTAAAGTAAAACCTCTGTCGTTGTTGGAGTTGTTGAAATGAAAAGAACATTACAAGTTTCAAGAAGAAGAAGAAAATCCACCCATGGCTTTCGCAGCCGGATGGCAACCAAAGATGGACAACAAGTACTCGCTCGTCGAAGAGCAAAAGGTCGCAAGCGACTCTCAGTTACCACTGGTGGCAAATAATTCAGTAAAGTTAAAATCGCTTAAGCAGCGCAACCAGTTTTTGAACCTTAAAGAGGTGGGAAGACGGGTGTATTTTGAACGCTGGTTGGTGATTAACTATTCTCCGTCTCATGAGGGGCTGGAGTTAGGCTGTACTATACCTCGTTACGTCGGCAAAGCTGTCACACGGAACAGGTTAAGAAGATGGACTCGAGAAATAACGCGTGAGTGGCTCAAAAAAAGCCCTGCCTTTTCAGCAAAAGTAAACGTTGTTTTTCGCAAGATGGACCCAGAATTTTACAAGAATTTGACCTATGAATTGTACAAACAAGCGCTGTGGAAGTGTTTCAAAAAAGTTAAATAGTAATCCTTCCGGGTTATTGCAGTCAGTTTGTCTTTTTCCATTACATTTTTATCGGATTTTTCTCTCTCATTTATTTGGAGGGGCTTGCCGGTTTGAACCCAGTTGTTCCGTTTATTCTCAGCAAGCATTTGCTAAATATAAGCCCATGAAGGCATTTAAATTAAGCTTTATTCGAATCGCTAAATGTCACCCTTTTGGTGTTTTTGGCTATGACCCTCTACCTGACGAAAAGAAGGATGTTCTTATATGAACCAACATCCCAGAGAAAATCAAAACTTTATGGATTCAAAAACCCTGCTCGCCATTGTTTTAAGTGGTGTTTTATTTATGGGTTGGAACAGTTACTTAAAAAATAAATATAATATGGATCAGCCTAAAACGGCGGTTGAGAAGAGCGCCGTAAATTCTGATGAGAGTACTGTTTCCCAAGACAATGACGACGCGGCAGTATCTTCTGAAACGGCAGTCACAAATGGTGGCCAAGATGCTACAGCGGCAGCAACAGTTGTAGAAACCTCTCATGCAGAAACATTGATTTCTTTTGAAGATGAATATTGGTCTTTTGATATTTCCTCTAAGGGTATGGGTGTTAAAAACTTAAGGCTTAAAAAGTACTATAACAGAGACAAAGAGCCTAAAGAGATTGGAACGGATCATGGTCTGTTGCCCTTTGCCACTACACTGACTGGGCGAAGTAAGCCATTGGATTTTGATCTGAAAAAGGTGGGTGATTTAGCTTACGTTGGTACGGCAGAAGTCTTAGGAAATATCATAACTAAAACTATCACTATCGATTCTAAAACTTACTCTTTTGATACGAAAATTAGTGTTTCCACACCCAACGAAAACTTTATTGGCGTTAAGACCTATATGGCAGAACCATTAAAAGATACATCTGGTGGTGGATTTCTAGATCTTAATCGTTTTGATATTCAATCCTTTTTTATTTCTTATGGTTCGTCTGAAGATATTGAGGTCATCAATAAAGAAGAACCGCAAGTTAATAGCTACACATCGGTAGCGTCTGTTTCTGTGGGAGAGCAATATTTTGCTCAGGCTTTTGTTGATAAGTCAGACGTTCTTCCGGATGCAAAGACTCAAGTAGATACTAAAAGTAATACGGCATTGGCCATGATTGATTATCCTTTAATTAATAAAAATAAAGATTTTAACATTGCTTATGTTGCTTATATGGGACCGAAGTCTTTGGATTTATTAGATAGCGTAAATGAAACTTTAACTAGCATTATTGATTTTGGTTTTTTTAGTTTCATCGCTAAACCATTGCTGCATCTCTTGCATTGGTTCCATGATATGATTGGCAATTGGGGTTTCGCTATTATTTTAATGACGTTGGTTGTTCGACTTCTCGTTTTTCCACTGCACATGTCTTCTTTTAAATCTATGAAGAATATGTCTAAACTAAGCCCGTTGATTAAAGAAATTAACGAAAAATACAAAGACGACCCACAGACAAAAAACATAAAGTTGATGGAAGTTTATAAAGAAAATAAAATCAATCCCATTGGTGGTTGCCTTCCTATGCTTTTACAGCTTCCGGTATTTTTTGCGCTCTACCAAGTGCTAGGACAAAGTATTGAGCTCTATCAAGCGCCATTTATTTTCTGGATAGAAGATTTAAGTTTAAAAGACCCCTACTATGTTTTGCCTGTTTTAATGGGTATAACGATGTTTCTGCAAATGCGTTTAACACCCTCAACAATGGATGAAATGCAGAAGAAGGTCATGAGCTTCATGCCCATTATGTTTACGGTTTTTATGTTGTCACTTCCCAGCGGATTAACACTTTATATTTTTATAAGTGGTTTATTTGGGATCATTCAACAGTACATGATTAAGGATAGAAACGACGCAGCGAGCGCTACTGCTAAATAAGCGTAGAGTGCGCAGACTGCAAACGACGGGAGAAATATTATGAGCGGATTATTAAAAAAGCTGTTTGGCGGAAAAGAAAAAGGCAGCGAAAAGATGGATGATATTATCGAAGACACTGTTATCGGTATTATTGAGCATGGTGGTTTCGAGCTTTCCTATGAAATTAAGGTAGCTGAAGATGACTCTAGTGTTGAAGTAGAATTGTTTGGCGAAGACGATGAATTTTTAAAAGAAAAAGATGGGCAATTGTTAGATGCTATTCAGCTATTACTTACACGTGTAGTTCAACATCAATTGCCGGAATCAAAGGTAGCTATAACTGTAGATAGTGATGGCTTTAGGCAGCAGGCCAACCAGGCGCTAATTAAGTTGGCCGAGAAACTTAAAGGAATTGCCTTAAAGAAAGAGAAGTCTGTTTATTTCAGAGCACTTCCTCCAAAAGATAGAAAAGTGATCCATCAATATTTGTCTGAAGATAACCGCATCAAGAGTCACTCCGTAGGCGATGGTTTGTATAAGAAAATCAAAATTTACCCTGCGGGCCAGTCAAAAAAAATGGAGGCTGACGCCGCTCAACCGACAAACTAATGTCCGAGAGATGTCATGTTTTCCTTAGATAGAGACGGCGATACTATTTGTGCTGTGGCTACAGCACCCGGTGTTGGAGGTATTGCCGTCCTTCGGCTTAGCGGTAAAGATTCGCTGAAGATCATTAGCAAAGTTTGTTCTTTTATCCCGTCAAATCCTGAATCTCATAGGGTGTATTACGGGTTCTTTAAATCGAGTCAGTCCCAAGAAGAAATTGATGAGGTGTTGGTGAGCTATTTTAAAGCGGGCCGCTCTTTCACCAATGAAGAAACCTTTGAGATCTCCTGTCATGGCGGATCCGTTGTCAGTCGGTCTATTTTGGAGTCTTTGATCGAAGCTGGAGCTCGGTTAGCGGAACCTGGTGAGTTCACTTATCGGGCTTTTATGAATGGCCGTATAGATCTGGTGCAGGCGGAAAGTGTATTGCAACTCATTGAGAGTGATAGCAAAAAGTCTGCTCGGTTATCGTTACGGCAGCTCAAGGGAGAACTTTCTGTAGAGTTACTCGAAATTGAAGAGCTATTAACGATCACCCTAGCCCACCTCGAAGCCAATATAGACTTTGCCGCAGAGGACATTCAAATTGAAAGTAATGACGAGTCGTTAAGTCGAGTTCGTCTAGCAATGGATAAGACCGATGTACTTTTAAGTAGTTATCGTGAGGGTCGATTGATCCAATCGGGTTTGAAGATTGCCCTGGTGGGTGAACCTAATGTGGGTAAATCCAGTTTGTTAAATGCATTGACTGCTGAAGAAAAAGCTATTGTTACTGATGTTCCTGGAACAACCAGAGATTTTGTGGAAAATCAGATCTCTGTTAATGGATTGCGGGTTCAGTTTATTGATACGGCCGGGTTGAGAGAAACTCAAGACAGAGTGGAAAAAATAGGCATTGATCGCACTTACAGTCTATTGGGTGATGTGGATTACACATTTTTAGTCGTGGATTTAAATCAACCTCAGTGGATTGATGATTTACCTACTGAGCAGGCACCTTTGGTGGTGGTTGCTAATAAGTCCGATCTTGCTGGTGATTTGAACGAGAAAAAGCGGGAGTTATTGGAGTTATTGAGTCAAAAAAATGTAAACCCGGAGACTCCCGTATTTGTGGTATGCGCTCAAAAGCCGGAATCCTTAGGACCTATTCATGAGTATTTATTACAAATCACACAAAATGAATCTGCCGAGCATTCGGCGACAATCAGTCAGGCAAGACATTATGAACTTTTGCAATCTTGCCGGCAAAATATGCAACATGCTTGGAACCATTTAGAGAATTCAGAAAGTCCGGATATTGTGGCTTTGGATCTGCAGCAAAGTTTAAAAGATCTGTTTGAAGTTTTAGGAAAACGCTTTGATGACGAGGTGATGGACCGGGTCTTCAAAGAGTTTTGTTTAGGAAAGTAAGACGTGGAAAAGTTTGATGTCATTGTTGTTGGTGCTGGTCATGCCGGTGTTGAGGCCGCTACGGTTTCAGCACGTATGGGTATGCGCACTTTAATGGTGACTTTAAAGTTAGATAAAGTGGGCTATATGAGTTGCAACCCATCGATTGGTGGGTTGGCAAAAGGACATATGGTTAAAGAGATCGATGCTTTGGGTGGCGAAATGGCCAAAGCGGCCGATTATTCCACGGTACAATTTAAAAGATTAAATGCTTCCAAAGGCCCTGCGGTTCGGGGTAGCCGATCCCAATGCGATAAAGCCGTTTATTGTGATTATATGGGTAAGCTTGTAAGCAACTATGAAAATTTAAGCATTTTACAAAATGAAGTACAGTCTCTCATTTTAGAAAAGGATCAATGTGTAGGTGTAAAACTCATTGATGGCAGTGAAGTTCGTGGCCATTCCGTAATTTTAACTACCGGAACCTTTATGCGAGCAGTAATGCACATAGGTTTACAGAGAATTGAAGGTGGCCGAGTGGGTGAACAGGCCACTCTGGGTATTTCCGAACAAATGATGGAGTTTGGTTTCAAGGTGACCCGGTTAAAAACGGGAACACCCCCTCGCCTACTCAAATCTTCCATCGATTGGTCTAAAACGGAAGCCCACTGGGGCGATGAGGAGTTTCTCCCGTTTAGCTTTAACAGTGTACCCAAAATGCGCTTACCTCGGTTGGCCTGTTTTTTAAGCTATACCAATGAAGCAACTCATGAAATTATTCGGCAGAACTTAGATAAGAGCCCCATGTTTACAGGTGCCATTGAAGGCATGGGTCCACGCTATTGCCCTAGTATCGAAGATAAGATCACTCGGTTTGCCGATAAAACTCGTCATCAGACTTTCTTGGAACCGGAAGGGCACAATACAGATTTGATCTATTTGCAGGGCATTTCTACTTCCCTACCCGAAGAGGTTCAGTATGAGTTTTTAAAAACAATACCTGGGCTTGAGAATGTTAAAATTATTCGTCCTGGATATGCTGTGGAGTATGACTTTATTGAACCCACACAGATTTGGGGAACTCTTGAAACTCGGGCTATTAAAAATTTATTTTTAGCAGGTCAAATTAATGGAACCAGCGGCTATGAAGAGGCTGCCGCTCAAGGGTTGATGGCTGGAATCAATGCCTCTTTAAAAATCAAAAATGCTCCAGAACTTATATTAGGCAGAGAGCAGGCCTATATTGGTGTGCTCATTGATGACTTGATCACCAAGGGAACCAAAGAACCTTATAGAATGATGACTTCTCGGGCAGAGTTTAGAATGGTTCTTCGAGAGGACAACGCATTGGATAGGTTATCCAAAATTGGATATGGGGTGGGTAGTCTGAGAGAAAAAGACTATTCAGTGATTAAGGGAATTCTTGATCAAAGAATACAGTTTAAAAAATCACTCCAAGAAAAAAAGATCACCCCTACCCCAGAAACTCAGGATAAATTAAAGCAGCTAGGCACGCCTGTTCTATTAAAGCCTATTAATTTAGATGAGTTACTGCGGCGCAGTGAAGTAAAAAGTGAGGATATGTCTCGCTTTGGAATAGATGTTCCTGAATCAAAATGGGTCAAGGATCCTGTTGAGATCGATGTGAAGTACCAAGGGTATATAAAACGTCAGGAAGATCTAATTAATCAGGCCAAAAGGCTTGAACAAATGCAGATGCCTGCCGATATAGAATATTCAAGAGTCAAAGGACTCTCGAGAGAAGAAGTAGAAAAGTTATCCAGCGTATGCCCCCGCACCCTTGGCCAAGCACAAAGAATTTCTGGTGTTAATCCATCAGCCATCCAATCCCTACTCATTCACTTGAAGTCTATGAAGAGGAACGTTTAGTGGGAGTGGACTGTTGATATATAAAAATGGAGTGCTGATTAGTCAGGGTAATCAAAGTGGTCATGGTGGTGAGCCTATTCAAGTAGTCAGTACACCTCATTGGAGGTTGGAAGATTGGTTTGGAGAACTTTTTTCTAATGACCAATACCAGAGATTCAAAAATTATTGGGAACATCTTATCCAATACAATAAAACCATTAATTTAATTTCGGATTCAACCATCCGAAGCGCAGACGAAATTCATTTTGCGGATAGTATTATTGCTTTTGAGGCTTTTAAAGAGCTCAATAAGTCCCCTACTGTTTACGACATTGGCTCTGGCAATGGTTTTCCAGGATTAATTTTTGCCATGCTAGATCCAGACGTAAATTATGTTCTGATAGACAAGGATATGCGCAAAGTAGAATTTTTAAAGATTATGATTGCTAAGCTAAGGGTATCCAATGCTGAAGCAAGGCACATGTTGGTTGAAGATCTGCCGGATGGTTCTATACAAAGTGCTGTTTCTCGAGCTTATGCACCCCTGGGCCGGTCTTTGGTGCAGTTGCGGAGTAAGTTTGCCTCGGGCGGGCTGTATATTAACTTAAAGTCGGACTCCTGGGCCCAAGAAGTAGGTCAACTACCCGTTCAAATCTGTAAGTATTGGGATCAGGGACTGGTTGGGTCCTATGATCTACCCGATTCAAAGCGCAGATACTATATTATTAAGTCCACGAAGGCGTGAAGATGAGATCATTGGGTGATGTTCCACGTGGAACATCACTCTTCAGCCACTTTATAGTCCTTGGGATCATATTGTGAGGACTTATCAAACAGTTTCGGAACACGATTGTTCCAATTTAAGTCAGCCTTAACGAGTTTCTTGTTTACTATATAAAATCTGAATTCCTCGGGATCAGGCCATTTGGTACCATTCATCCGAGCCAATTTGTAGGCTTTCCGGGACTCATACATCCTTCGTTCCATGCGGATCCTCAAATAGCGTGTTTGCTTTTCAAATACTCGAATTTGCGCCCGCCGCTTCTTAATATCTCGACGCGTGGCCACACGCTCTACAGAGTGTGGTTGTGTTTTGTCTAGCTTCTCTTGCGACTCTTTAAAATATCCCTGAAACTCCTCCAAAGCCGCCTTGGAGGCCTCGTAGTCCTGTTTTAGATCGAGATAGATTCTGTCTCTTAACTCAGGGTTTGGGTCCTCGTTTTCGCACCCCAAAAACAAAAAACAGCAGAGGGGTAGCACAATCAACTTGTACATTTTACTTTTTGATAGCATTTTATCTCTATTCTTGTGTTCCACGTGGAACATATCGGAAGGTTCTGGCCTAAGATTGAGTCCAGAGCCCCGACTTTAGAGAGTAAAACGGGGTTAAAACCAAGGAGACGGCATGTCTAGAGTGATATGTATAGCAAATCAGAAGGGTGGGGTTGGAAAAACGACCACTTCAGTGAATTTGGCTGCAGCACTGGCCTCACTGGGAAGAAAAGTACTTATTGTGGATATGGATCCTCAGGGAAATGCTTCTAGTGGGTTAGGAGTGAAGCGCTACGAAAACCAGGATGGCAATGCATATCATGTGCTCATTGGTGAAAAAGAGATTGCGGAGACAGTTCAGAAGACCAAATTAGAAGGGCTTCATGTAGTAGCTGCTAATCCGGACCTTGTTGGAGCGGAAATTGAGTTAGTAGATATGCCACAGAGGGAATATCGATTGAAAAATGAACTAGCGAAAGTGGCTTCAGTCTATGACTACGTACTTATAGATTGTCCTCCCTCACTTGGACTCTTAACTGTAAATGCTTTGTGCGCAGCCAATACATTTTTGGTTCCATTGCAATGTGAGTATTATGCCCTTGAAGGTCTCAGCCAGCTTTTAAATACAGCTGGATTGATTAAAAAGAGTTTGAATCAGGATTTAAAAATTGAAGGCATTGTTCTCACGATGTTTGATAAGAGAAACAATTTAAGTCACCAGGTAGTGACTGAAATTCAAAGCCATTTTGGCGACAAGGTTTTTAAATCTATTATTCCAAGAAATGTCCGCCTTAGTGAAGCGCCGAGTCATGGCCAGTCCATTTTTGATTATGATCGTAGGTCTATCGGAGCCAAGAAATACTTAGAGCTTGCTCAAGAGCTGGATGACAAAGTGTATGGTGTGGCCCAAAAAGTCGAAGAGGTGGTTAAGGCAGAAAACCAACAAGAGTCCATCTCTGAGCCGGAAATAGAAAAAGTGGAAGATAAAAAAGTTGAACTTCAAGAAGACACAGAGAGTGAAGCGATGGTGCCGCCATCTATACCTGTTAGCGAGCTAGATGGAGGAGCAAATGTCTAATAAATCCCAACAAAAAGGAAAAACAAAAGGACTAGGCCGAGGTCTAGGTAGCTTAATTGGCGAAAACACCCGTGTAGATGTTTTTTCAAAAGAGGCTGAGAAAAAAGAGGCGGCGACAACTAAAGCTAAAATAATTAGTCGACCAGGTGATGTTGAAATTTCAGTTAAAACTCCAGCTCCAGAGGAGGCTAAACAGGCTCTGAAAACTGCGGTTGAGGCTCGAATCCCTGATAAAGCGCGCATCTGGAATGTAGATATTGCGAATGTATATCCAAACGCTGATCAGCCTAGAAAAGTCTTTACTGAAGAGGCCATTAAAGAGCTGTCAGCATCAGTAAAAGAAAAGGGAATTTTACAGCCAATTGTTTGTCGTAGGCAGGGTGAAAATAAATTTGAAATTATTGCGGGTGAGCGAAGATGGAGAGCTGCTCAGGCGGCTGGACTTCATGAAGTACCTGTAATTATTAAAGAAACTACAAACCAAGAGGCTTTGGAGCTCGCGTTAATTGAAAATATCCAAAGACAGGATTTAAATCCCATTGAAGAGGCGGAAGCCTACGACCATCTCATGCGAGAGTATAATCTCACCCAACAACAGTTGGCAGAACGCATGGGTAAAGAGCGTGCTACCGTAGCCAACTTGCTTCGCCTCAACGGCCTTTCTAAGGATGTTAAATCCATGGTTATGGCGAGAGAGCTGTCTCTGGGCCAGGCGAAAGTCCTTCTTGGCATTAATGAGGATAAGCTTCAGCGCAAAGCAGCCCGAAAAATCATTAAAAATGGTTTGAGTGTGCGCCAAACCGAAAAATTGGTTCAAAAGCTAAAAGGAGGCGGGGACCTTAGCGAAGCCATAGAATCCAAACCTGAATCTGCAGGGGTGGCCAAGAAATTGATCCGTGGACTAGAAGAAGATCTACAAAAAACCGTTGGGTCGAAAGTGTCCATTGATTACAACAAAGGAAAGGGTAAAATCTCTTTAAGTTTTTACAGTGACGATGAGCTAAATACATTTGTTGAGAGGCTGAAAAAGGGATGGCAGAAGTAACCGTTTCCAAAACTGAAGATATATTAGAATATTCCGCTCGATCTGGTCGACAGGTGGAATTGGGTCAGGTCACAGCCCTAATGGATAAAGGAGCTTCTTTTGAGGGGCGTCTTACGTTTGAGGGCACTGTTCGCATTGGTGGAGAGTTTTCGGGAGAAATCTTCACCAACGACACCTTGGTGATTGATGAAAATGCTAGGGTAGAGGCTCAAATCGAAGCCGATACGGTGATTATCAGTGGTTTCACCAAAGGCAATATTTTTGCTCGGCGTAGAGTAATCATGCATCCACCGGCCATTTTCGTAGGAACCGTCACTACACCAAGCCTTCAGATCGATGAAGGTGTTGTCTTTGAGGGTGCCTCCTACATGCCGAAAAACTAAAAAAGGTACCGGACACCTTTTTCGTATGCAGTGCATCCCAAACCAGAAAAAATAAAGTGCGCCAGCAACCATTTACGCAAGCAACGCTTTCCCGTGGGAAGCGCAGCTTTCGAAAATAGTGCCTGGCACTTTAAGCTTGCCCTCATTGCTGTGAAATGTTACCTCAAAGGCCCAAAATACACGCCAGAGGACCGTTTAAAATGGATTCTATCCTAAACCTGCTAAAGACGCTGGAACTTGATTCGACAATTTTCATTCAATTTGGAATCTTTCTATTGGCTTATTTGCCAATTAAATTGCTTGTGTTTAAGCCCTATTTTGAGGCTTACAAAGAACGCCTACGCCGTACTGAAGGTAATCAGCAAGATTCAGAAAGCTTCCTAAAAGAAGCCAATGAACTGAAAGAAAAGCTTGAGGTGCGCACCCGTGAGGTGAATGCCGAGTACAAGACTATATATGATACCGGTCGTAATGCTGCTCTTAAAGAACAAGAGGGCATCTTGAGCACTGCCAGATCCAAGGCAAAAACGGAAATGGATTCAGCGAGAGAAAATATTGCTCAACAATTTGAAAGTGCAAAAAAACAGATTCAATCGGATGTGGCTGACATGGGAGAAATCATTGTCGGCAAAATGATGCAATAGATGGGAAACGGAATGAGACTATTAATAATCGCATCTCTACTCTTTTCATCGACCACAGCATTGGCTGCTGGGGATGGAATACCTGTAGGGTTCGTCATTAAGCAAGTGGTTCACTTTTCTGCATTCGCCGTCATCTTGGGCTGGCTTGTAGTTAAAAAAGTGGTTCCAATGATCGCGGCCAAAAAAGAAGAGTTTTTAACGTTAATGAAAAAAGCGGAAGCCTCAAAAGCGGAAGCGGAGAAGTTAAGATCTGAGTTTCGACAAAAATTGGATGAGTTGGAAAACACTAAGACTCAAACTATTGATCAAGCTCGCACTGAAGCAGAAGCCATTAAAAATAAAATTTTAAAGGAAGCCCAGGAGGCGTCCGCAAAAATGATTTCGGATGCCATGAATACGGTTCAGTACGAAGTGGATAAGGCGAAAACTGAATTACGCCAAAGTTTGCTTGAAGAATCTATTTCAGCGGCAGAAGAGGCACTTAAAAAGAAAAATGCCAATGAAATGGCGAACCTTGATAAGCACTTTGTTGAGAAAATTCAGGTGGTGCAATAATGAGATATTCAGAGGTTTCCGCACGGTACGCAAAATCTATATATGATCTAGCTCAAGAGTCTGGTTCTCGGCAGCAAGTGTTTGAGGAGCTACAGGCCTTAAGATCCGCATTTCATAAAGATGCCACCATCAAAGACTATATATATTCCGACTTTGTAACAGCTGATTTGAAAGAGAAGGCTCTCAATGCGAGCCTGGATAGCAAAACCACAGATTTGGTTAAAAACTTTGTGTTGTTATTGGCCCGAAGAGGACGCCTTCAATTGATTGATGAAATCATAGATGCTTTTCAGGCGACGAGTGATGAAGCCCACGGAGTGACTCGTGGAACGGTGAAAGCTGCTTCGGCACTATCGGAAGACCAACAAAGAGCTATTGAAGAAAAAATCGCCGATGTGACGGGCAAAAAAGTGATCCTAAATTATGAATTGGATCCCAGCGTGATCGGCGGATTGATCGCCGAAGTTGGTGGTTACGTATTTGATGACACTGTCATTACTCATTTAAGAAGATTAAAAGATGATTTAAAGAGGAGAGCACACTAGATGGATATCCAAATTCGCGCGGACGAGATTAGTAGCGTCTTAAAAGAACAGATTAAAAATTATAACAAGACCATCGAAGTCTCTGAAACTGGTTCAGTGGTTTCTGTAGGTGATGGTGTGGCTCGTGTTTACGGTCTAGAAAATGTTATGGCCGGTGAGATGGTTGAGTTCCCAGGTGGAGTTACCGGAATGGTACTTAACTTGGAAGAAGACTCTGTCGGTGTGGTTATCTTCGGTGAAGATAGAGACATTAAAGAGGGTGACTCAGTTAAGCGTACAAAAAAGATTGTGCAAGTTCCAGTAGGGGATGCACTTCTAGGTCGGGTTGTGAACGTATTGGGTGAACCAGTTGATGGTAAAGGTCCAATTGAAACCGATAAATCTCGTATCGTGGAACTTAAAGCACCAGGAATCATTGCTCGTAAATCTGTTCACGAGCCGCTTCAGACAGGTATAAAAGCTATTGATTCAATGATTCCAATTGGTCGTGGCCAGCGGGAATTGATCATTGGTGATAGACAGACGGGTAAAACTGCCATTGCTATCGACACGATCATTAACCAAAAAGGTAAAGACGTTAAATGTTTCTACGTAGCTATTGGACAGAAAAACTCTACCATTGCTCAAGTTGTGGAAAAGCTAAAAGAAGCCGGAGCTATGGATTACACTACCGTAATTGCTGCTGGAGCTTCTGATCCCGCTCCTCTTCAATATTTAGCACCATATGCCGGTTGTGCGATGGCTGAAGAATACAGAGATAATGGTGGTCACGCCCTTATCATTTATGATGATTTAACGAAGCAAGCCCAAGCCTATCGTCAGCTTTCATTGCTACTTCGTCGTCCTCCAGGTCGTGAGGCCTTCCCAGGGGATGTATTCTATATTCACTCAAGACTTCTTGAGCGTGCCGCAAAACTCTCTGATCAAGAAGGTGGTGGATCATTGACGGCACTACCTATTATTGAAACTCAGGCTGGTGATATTTCTGCGTACATTCCAACGAACGTGATTTCCATTACTGATGGACAAATCTTCTTGCAGGCCGACCTATTTAACAAAGGTATTCGTCCAGCGGTTGATGTAGGTAAGTCGGTTTCTCGTGTGGGTGGATCTGCACAGGTAAAAGCTATGCGTCAGGTAGCGGGTACTTTGAAGCTAGAATTGGCACAGTTTAGAGAACTAGAAGCTTTCTCTGCATTTGCATCAGATTTGGATGCGGCCACTCGTGCTCAACTTGAGCGTGGTAAGCGATTGGTGGAATCTCTAAAACAACCACAATACTCTCCTCTAGAAGTGGAAGAGCAGGTTGTTTATATTTTTGCTTGTACAAATGGTTATATCGACAGTGTTGAGGAAACAGCCGTTGTTCGTTATGAAAAAGAACTTCTAGAGTTCTTAAAGTCCAAACACTCTGGATTACTTAGCAAAGTGCGATCTGAGGGTAAGGTCAGTGACGATTTGAAAGCTGAAATGAAGAAAGCTCTAGACGAGTTCAAAGCAGTTTTTAAGTAAGGAAAATTAATGGCGAGTTTAGCAGATATTAGAAAACGGATCTCCAGTGTGAAGAACACACAAAAGATCACCAAAGCCATGAAAATGGTTTCGGCAGCCAAATTGCGAAAGGCGCAGGAGCGGATCACGAACCTTCGTCCTTATGCTCACGGCTTGTTAACTGTCATAGCGGATATCGCAGCCACTCATCGGGTGGACCATCCGCTATTGACGGTGAAACCCAACCCGAAAAACCTTTTATTGGTGGTCGTGACTTCTGATCGTGGTCTTTGTGGATCATTTAACTCAGCGGTGATTAAATTTGCCGAACAATATATTAAAGAGAAGAAGCCCAATTATGATGTTTTTGACATTATTTTTGTAGGTAAGCGTGGTGCCGATTATTTTAAAAATAGAGACATTTTAGGTAAAGAAACCATTCTTAACCTAGCCCGCGAACTCACTTTTGATATGTGTTCTGAAATTGCTGAACAAATCAAAAAGCAATATGCAACAGGTGAGTATGATGAAGTTCAGATTGTTTACAACGAATTTAAATCTGCCATTCAGCAGGATGTTGTTAACGAATCCATACTACCAGTAGATTTATCGCGCAGTGAAATTGATGCAGAAGAGTCAAGTTTCGCTAATGATCTTATCTTTGAACCAGGTCCTGAGGAAATGGTGGATGAGTTGTTAGACCGACATTTTGCCACACAAATTTTTAGAGTTATGAGTGAATCGGTGGCCTCAGAGCATGGAGCTCGAATGTCTGCCATGGAAAACTCCACGAAAAACGCCGGAGAAATGATTCATTCAATGACATTAACTTATAACAAACTAAGACAAGAGGCGATCACAACTGAATTGGTTGAGATTATCTCCGGAGCAGAGTCCGTTTAATATTGATTTTAAAGTTTATAATTGAGGAGTAGCAAATCATGCAAAAAGGTAAAATCGTACAGATACTAGGTGCCGTAATCGATGTGGAATTCACTGATGGTGAACTTCCAGCAATTTTTTCCGCTTTGAAAGTAACAAACAAAGCCATTAACGATAAAGAGTGGAACCTAATTTTAGAGGTGGCTCAGCATTTGGGTAATGGTGTTGTTAGAACAATTGCCATGGATACTTCTGATGGTTTGGTTCGTGGACAAGATGTATTGGCCACAGGAAAAACCATTCAAGCTCCAGTGGGCGAAAAAGTATTAGGACGTATCATTAACGTTGTTGGTGAGCCTGTGGATGAAGCTGGCCCTCTTGAAACAACAGAAACTTGGGACATTCACCGTACAGCTCCAAAATTTGAAGACCAGTCGACCAGCGCTGAAATGCTTATGACAGGGATTAAGGTTGTGGACTTGTTAGCCCCTTATTTAAAAGGTGGAAAAATCGGTCTGTTCGGTGGTGCCGGTGTTGGTAAAACGGTTATCATCATGGAGCTAATCCGTAACATCGCTACCGAGCACGGTGGTTATTCTGTATTTGCCGGTGTGGGTGAGCGTACTCGTGAAGGTAACGATCTTTATTATGAAATGAAAGAGTCGGGCGTACTTGGTAAAACAGCTCTTTGTTATGGACAGATGAACGAACCTCCAGGAGCTCGTGCACGTGTTGCTTTGACCGGACTAACTATTGCTGAATATTTCCGTGATACTCAAGGACAAGACGTTCTACTTTTCGTAGATAACATCTTTCGTTTCACTCAGGCGGGTGCTGAGGTGTCAGCCCTTCTTGGTCGTATTCCTTCAGCGGTGGGTTATCAGCCGACTTTGGGTACAGAGATGGGTATTCTTCAAGAGCGTATTACATCAACAAACAAAGGATCTATCACTTCTGTTCAGGCCGTTTACGTACCTGCGGATGACTACACGGATCCAGCTCCAGCAACGACATTTACTCACTTGGATGCAACGACTAACTTGGATCGTGACATTGCGGCCATGGGTATTTATCCAGCGGTTCACCCGTTGAATTCGACATCTCGTGTTTTGGATCCAGGTATTGTAGGTGACGAGCATTACAAGACGGCTCGGGACGTACAGGCTCTTTTACAAAGATATAACGAACTTCAAGATATCATTGCGATCCTAGGTATGGACGAGCTTTCTGAAGATGATAAGTCGACAGTTTACAGAGCTCGTAAAGTACAGAAGTTCTTATCTCAACCTTTCTTCGTTGCCGAGCAGTTTACTGGTATGCCAGGTAAGTACGTAGACATTAAAGATACCGTTCGTGGGTTCCGTGAGATCATTGACGGTAAACACGATGATCTTCCTGAACAGGCTTTCTATATGGTGGGTACCATTGAAGAAGCAAAAGAAAAGGCTAAGACACTTTAATTGAAGTGATTCAAGAGACGAGAAAAGCATGATTTTAAATGTATTAACGCCAACTAAAAAACTTGTGATTGATCTTGAGGTGGAGGAAGTGATTGTTCCTGCCTTCGCTGGCGAGTTGGATATCCTAGAGGGACACGCTCCGTTGATGAGTACATTGGATACAGGCATTGTTCGCTATAGAGAAAAGGGATCCAGTGAATTGCAAAAAATAGTCATTTCATGGGGCTATCTAGAAGTGAATCCCAAGGCTGTAAACATTCTTTCAGAGACCGCGGAAGATCCTCAAGAGATTGATTTATCTCGTGTAACGAAAGCGATTTCAGAGACTGAGAAAAAGTTAGCCGAAGGTGATATCACCATAGCTGACATAGAGAGATATCAACGTAAGTTAAAACGTGCTCAGGTTCGTAAAGAAGCTGTAGAAGGAAAGGCACATTAGTAGTAATAGTTCATTGATTTCACTATTTAGGCAAAGCCACAAAAGCTGCGAATATCATTAAATTTAAATGGGCCGACAAACTGTCGGCCTTTTTTTATCGACAGCTCGCTTCGATGGATACAACTGCATCATCTGGAAATGTATAGACAACCGGCGAGCTTGAAATTTGATTGAAATCGTTATCAAAAGTTTGAGACAGATTCCTGACTTCAAGCGTGTTCAATTCTATGCTACTGGAGTTATCCAGTTCTTCCACACTAGTGGTTTCCGGGAAATTTAAAGCAAAAGTGTATTCAGTGGTGTCTTTCCTTAAAGTACGACTTTCTTGAGGGTTAGACGCATTTAAGACGGTAAATTTTTCTTCTGAATGACGCATACTTAAAACCAAAGAATTATTTGCAAAAGGGTTGTATGAGAAACTGACGGATTTGAAGTTAATAACTCTTTGAGAATTGAGTCCAGGGTTGTTGTTGGTGCCATGATAAGCTTTTAATCGGTACGAGCATTTTTCTAAATCAAAGAGTCGAGGTTCTACAGTAAGTAAACCACTTTGAAGGTTAGAGATTGAATTTGTAGTAGACTCCAAAGATCCCTTGTAGATGGGTTCCCACAAAGATCGATTTGATAACTTGTTTGCAACATCATTAAGAAATTGATCGTAGGTCACATCACTGGGTGCGGTAGTATCATCGGCATAGGCTGCATTCCATAGAGAAGGAAAGCGACTTTTCCAACTTTCTTGATTAGGACAATTATTGCTATTGTCAGAGACCTGATCAGCGCAGGATTTGGCCTGTACATTCGAAGAGCTTTCTCCAGCTTGGAAAGAATCGCAATTGGTCAGAAAGACCATGCTTATTACCGTAAGTGCCAATTTCAAGGAATCCATATGCATTTCTTTATCCCCCCGATAAAGGTTGTTGCTTCAACTAGTACTAACAGTTTGCAAACAGGGGGCCATGCGTAAACTATTAGAATATCAAGAATATTCTCAATATCGAACGTTTATGGATTAGACGACTGTGCAAAGCCAAACATAAAAAAAGATGTAGAAACAGCCCATCATAAATGAGGCTCAAAAAGAATATTCTAAAAATGAGTTACAAATTCGGACTCGCCGTATTCAAATCTTTGTCGGCAAATATCAATGGCTTCACTATTGGAGTATTCCACGTTTCGAGACTTACCACCGACCCAAATACAGTTTTGTTTTAAAAACCCATTGAAGTTCGGTACTGTTGCCGGGCAAACACCCACGGTGAGAAACTCGTCTTTGAATCTTCTGTGATAGTCATAGCTAATAATTCCTTTAAGGTATCCGCAGTGAATCAAGGCTTTATCCCGATCACCCGCAGTGACACTACACACGTGATCCACTTTTGACCATTGGTAGTCTAACCGATCCCCAAACTTTTCACTGACTAGCTTAAGTTCCACAGAGTTATCTTCTTTAAGCACAAGCTTTAAATCCAATTCATTTGAAAAGTTAAAGCTAGATAAAGTCACCGTACTTAGGGTGTTGGTGTATTGATCTGAGCACCACTGCCCACGGCCGCAACGTCGATGGCGGAAAAAATAAGATTCACCCATGCCGTTGATGAGCGCCTTTCCAAGGTGGATTTCGTTATTATTAGCTCTTAGATCTTCTAAGAGTTGAGTGAAGGTCCAATCGGAACCCTGACAACTGTTTGGGTTATTCCAACGGAACTCGTTATTAGCTTGAACATTGGTTAAAAGAAACAGATTAGAAACCAAAAGAGCCATAATAAATTTCATGCTATCCCCCTAAATGGACTACATTCTATAGAAAAATATGCGCCATCCTAGGTAGAAGAACTATTGCTCGTCAATCAAACTTATTTATAGTTTATGTCTGTAATTTCACTGGGTTTTGAGTGTTAAAAAGTTGATATTTTTATATCTCAATGGAGAGCCCACCACTGAGTGTCACTTCACTGGAAAAATTAGGATCCGCTTCTGTTACGGATTCTAAAGTTTGCCGAGCTTCAATAAATAGAAAAGTATTCTGCATGCCATACTGTTGGTAGGCCTGGTGAGCGATCTCAGGTTCTAGCCAATTCAGCTGAAATTTCGCTCCAGCCGAATAATAGATGGCTGGAGAGGTGTTACCAAAAACGGATCGACTATTTAGACTTTCTTCGTAGTACATCAAATAGGCACCAAGGCTTGCATAGGGAACCACATAAGGGGTGTCAAAAATGGTATCCAGGCTAAACCGGCCTCCCATTCGTAATTGCGTGAGGTTGATTGAAATGTTGTCCGTGGTGGCATCCACATATTCATCGGAGGCATTTGCGGAATAGTAGCCTAGGGCCACTTCTATTGCGAGTGATCCAAAGCTAAGGTTTCTCTGAAAGGTAAGTTCAAACTCAATCAAGCTTGAATCATCAATGGCAAAAATATCCTCGTAAAACTCACCACTGAATTCCGATTCATAATCCAAGGGATCGAAATTGCCGTAGGAGATACCAAAACTAGTGGTCCAGGGCGGTCGCCGTTCCGGGTAAGCCAAGAGCTCGTATTTTCCATCTACAATATTGGCTTCCACACCAACAGGCTCCACAACAACTAGACCATCGCCGGGCTCCACCTGTATTGAGTCTTGGGCTAACATTCTTTCAGGACGTTGAGACAGTTCTGCTTGAACACCTTGAGTACAGAGGAAGTTCAGGCCGATAAGTATTAGAGAGGGGAACCATCTTTTGTTGAATACATCTATATACATACCTTCTATTTTAACTCTCGATGCCATCAAAAATGTATGGAAAGTTGGGTTATGTATAGGCTTTGGTCTTCTGTTTGTATTCATTTCGGTACCAAATGCTGGGGCAAATAATGACTCATCGACAAAGTTTTCGCCAAAAGTAGATGTTGAAAAGTTTGTGGATCAAATGAGTTTAGAAGAAAAAGTCGGTCAGCTTTTTATTTTAGGTTTTCAAGGTCAGAGTTTTAATCCACAAATTCATGAGAAAATTAAAAAAATAAAACCGGGTGCATTTATATTTTTCGGCCGTAACGTAAAGAAGCTTCGGCAGACCCATAAGCTTACAGAAAATATCCGCTCCCATTCATCGCTATATCCCTTTCAGATGATCGATCAAGAAGGAGGCGTGGTGAGTAGGATCAAAAGTTTTCCACCGCCGCCCAGTGCTTTAGCCATGGGACAAGCCAAAAATTTAATGTACGTAAAGACAGTGTCAAAACTAACGAGCAATATACTAACAGATTTAGGGTTCAATTTTAATTTGGCTCCGGTAGCAGATCTCTCCAATCCTTATGAAAAAAACTTTATGGGCAATCGTTCTTTTGGGGACAACCCTGCTGCTGTGGCTTCAATGCTCACAGAATTTGCTATGGAGCACGAGAAAAACAGTGTGATTGCCACCTTTAAACACTTTCCTGGCCATGGCGGTATTGCAGGCGATAGCCACAAAATGACTCCTATTAATAAAAAATCTAAAGAGGAACTTTACAAACATGATATGAGTCCATTTCAACACGTAGCTCAGTTTGACTTTCCTACGGCCATTATGACGGCACATGTATCTTATCCGGCTTTGGACCCTTCGGGTTTACCGGCCACTTTTTCTGAGCCCATATTAAAAGGGATTTTACGAAATGAATTTAAATACAAAGGTTTAATTATCTCTGATGATTTGGAGATGTACGGAGCTGAGGTCAAAGGAGATATAGGAGACCGGGCAATAAAAGCATTGAATGCAGGTGTAGATATGGTGATGGTGGCTTGGAGTCATAATCGCCAAATGAAAGCCTACCGTAAGGTGCTCAATGCTGTACGACAGGGAGATATAGAACTCAGTCGACTCAACCAAAAGGTTTTACGAATCTTAAAAACGAAACAGCGAGTTTGGTATCCGCCTGTGAAACACAACCCTATTGAGGCAGTGAAACACTCATTGGCTCGACTTAAAGACATAGGCAGCAAGATCATTGAAGCCAATTTTAATTCCAGCCCTAAGCTTGTTGGTAAATCTATAGAACACATCAGCCAAGCGAAGAAGGTGTATTTTTACACCAGCAGTTGGAGCCTATATCAAAACTTAAAGGATCAAGTAGGGACCAAACTAAAATACATTCCTCTTAAGCCCGGGCAAAAGGTGAATTTTTCTGTATTAAAGTCACGGGATCAAGTGGGATTGTTTTATGTTTCGGGTCACGGGACCGCCCGTATTCTACAACGTATGCCGTCTCGGTTACGTAATAAAATCCTTGTAGTGAATGGTACTTACCCTGGAATCATTCAAAATGCTTCAGAATATGCAGGAGTTCTACATCTCAATAGCCAGCATAATCAATTGGGCCAATGGATTAAAAATGCCGTAGATGAAATTCATAAACGTAAAAAACGATTGCGTCAGCCTGCAAGTGAAGTGACTTCACATCACAAAAAACGCTCCAAAAAGAAACGTTCACACAACCCTATCTAGACGAAAAAAAGGTGCCGGAGAAATTGGGTATCACCGTCTAAATTTATGAAAATTTAGCATCAGTTGGATGCCTGAGTGTTAAGATTAAGTTAAGAGAACTTGTAAATCACCTGTATTGTTGAGGAATTCTCGTTATAAGACAATTTGTTTGCAGGCTCCAGCCGAGAAGCCTTCATTACCAATAAAAGAAAAAGATGGGGGTTTAATGGTTAATGAAGACTATATATATGAAATCCTAAATCGGCGGGGAACTTCGGAATTCCTTTTGTTCGAGGATAGATTTCTAGAATTCAAAGAAGACTTTAGAGAAAAGCTCACAGAGTTGAAAGAGGAGCTGAAGTCCCATAGTTTTTCCTCAGCCTGCGAGATTATAGATGATGTCATTTCAGAGTGTACTGAAATGGGCGCGGATGATCTCAAAACACAGCTTCAATCTCTACAAGATCATATTCAAATTGAAGGTTGCTCGAGCATTAAGGAACTAAGCCCTGAGTTTAGCCAAATCATATCGGTGTTTAATGATACGGTTTATATGATTGAAGACATACTCAACGAAATGAAAAGTATGAGTAGGGTTGCTTGATCATTGAATTAGCATAAATCAGATATGAATTTCAGTTCCTCATAAACTCGAGGCCAAATCATATCTTTCATCCTAACGATCAATCGGTTGTCCGGAGTAAGGCTATATTTATTGTCTTTTCTTTGGGTGAGCTTTAATACCTTTTCTACAGGTAATGGTGTTTCGTCAGTAAACATGATGGAAACTCCCACTTTACCTTGAGAGAGGTCCTTCACTTTTAATTTCAAACATAATGCTCTAATTAACATTAAACCCATTAAATTTAGCACTGGCTCAGGCGGTGTTCCGAATTGATCTCGCAACTCTTCCTCAACTCTATCTAAGTCTTCTTCCTGTTGGATTTGCGATAAGTACTTATAGTAACTCAGGCGTATTCGAATATCCGAAATATACTCATCAGGAATGAGAGCTTTAACTTTCAAATTTAACTCGGGCTCTAGGTCTGATTTAATCGGTTCACCTTTTAAAATATTCACTTGTTCTTCAAGCAACTCGAGATAAAGTTCATAACCGACAGCGTTTATATTTCCGGACTGATCCTCTCCCAACATATCTCCAGCGCCCCGCAGTTCCAGGTCATAATGGGCGATCTGCATGCCGCTTCCTAAAGCTGTATTTTCCTGAATCACCTTTAGACGTTCTTGAGCCACATTTTCTATCTTCTTATTCTTTGGAATCATTAGGTAACAATAAGCACGGGTCTTACTTCGCCCAACCCGTCCGCGCAGCTGATATAATTGTGATAGACCCAACTGTTGGGCATTATCAATAAACATTGTATTTGCTTTCGGGATATCCATTCCACTTTCAATAATAGTCGTGCAAATCAGAACATCTAACTCGTGGTTAAAAAACTTTAACATCACTTGCTCAAGTTCAGCTTCATCCATTTGCCCATGTCCAACGGCCATTCGTGCATCCGGTAGAATGGTTTTAAGTTCATCGTGGAGAGCATAAATACTGTTTACTCGATTATGTAAAAAGAAAACCTGGCCGCCACGAGCGATTTCAGACTCAACAGCTTTTTTGATAGTTCCAGCATTAAATTTAGTGACAAATGTTCGAGTGGGCAAACGATCCACCGGTGGGGTGTTAATAAGACTTAAATCTCGAACACCGACAAGACTCATATTTAAAGTTCTCGGGATAGGGGTTGCTGAAAGTGTAAGTGTGTCCACTCCGGTTTTAATCTTACGTATCTTCTCTTTATGTTTTACCCCAAACTTTTGCTCTTCATCGATAATAAGTAAGCCTAAGTCTTTAAACTCAATGTCTTTTGAAAATAACCTATGCGTGCCGATAACGATATCTACAGTTCCATCTTTTAGCTCTTGAATGACTTTCTTTTGTTCTGGTTTAGGCACAAAGCGATTCAAGTTTTTAATTGTAAGTGGCCACCCTTTAAATCGCTTTTTAAGAGTTTGTAAATGTTGAAAGGTTAAAACAGTGGTCGGGGCAATAATAGCAACTTGTTTTCTATCCTGTATCGCTTTAAAGGCGGCACGCATGGCCACCTCGGTTTTTCCAAAACCCACATCGCCACAAACCAGTCGATCCATAGGTTTTGTTGAACACATATCGGAGATGACATCATTAATCGCTTTAAGTTGATCTTCCGTTTCTTCATAGGGGAAAGCCGCCTCAAACTCCTGAAAATCTTTATCAGGCAGTGAAAAAGGAGGCTTATTAAAACGAGCTCTTTCCGCATAAAGTGTTAATAGGTCATTGGCAATGTCTCGTAAATGAGCTCGAACCTTTGTTTGGGTTTTTGCCCAAGAGGTGCCCCCAAGTTTATCCAAGAGCTTAGGCGAGGAAGGGCCTGAATATTTTTGGATTTGCCCAATTCGATAAATCGGGACGTAGAGTTTATCCTTACCTTTGTACTCAACATGTACAAACTCACTATCCATCCCATTTACGGGCATGGTCATTAGGCCGCGATAAATTCCTACGCCGTGCAGTTTGTGAACGATATAATCGCCCTCTTTAAGATCACCAAAACTGAGTGCACTTGTTCTTTGCTGTAGTGATCCAGAGGTTTTATATTTTGGGGCATATGAGCGTCGCCCAAAGAATTGTTGGTCGGTAAGGAAAATTACCTTTTCATCATTAAGTTTAATGGGACCAGAAATTTTACGAGGAATAATTTGAATTCGCTTTTTGTCGGCCTTTTGCTGCTCGGTCCATCTGAAAAAATCAAAACCACTTACGAGCTCACCCTGTAAATCGCGATCTTCCAGAAATACCAGCAACCGTTCCGTTGCAGTTTTTGTAGATGAGGTTATAAATATTGAAAATCCCTGTTCTTTCCAAAGTTTAATTTTTTGAGTTAAAGCTTCTTGTTTTTCGTCTAAAGCCTTGTTCGTATCCAGTTCCGCCAAAGAAGATACGGACCATTGAAAGTCTCTTTCAGAATCCTTAATTCCATCTGCAATATGTACTTTTGAAAGTTCAATTTTTTTACTGCCCTCGGGCAACTGTAGCTGATCGTATTCCATAAATAGATCAGAGATTTCTGGTCTAAGTGCAATTTCTTCTGATTCACGGTACAGCATCTTTTGTTCATCAAAAAAATTATCGTAGGCACGAGCAATGGAAAGAGGATCCAAAAACCAAGCGTGAACACCCTCATTAAAAAAGTCCAATGGCTGTCCAGCCTGTTCATAGAACTGACTTAACAAATACTCTACACCGTTGAAGTATTGTCCCTTAGCTAGAGATCTAGAAATGGACTCCATATCCTCTGCTGGAACATCTCTACCTGAGACTAATTTTTTAAATCCAATGGAAGCGCGTTGTTGGGTTTCATCTGTAAAAAGGACTTCTCGTTTTGGCAATACCACCAGTTCTCTTGCATTATCCAAGCTGCGTTGATTTTCTAAATCGAAGGTTTTCATGGTGTCGATGACATCACCAAAAAGTTCCATACGTAGGGGCATACTGTGGGCTGGAGAAAATACATCCAAAATACCCCCACGCAAACTGTACGAACCCACATCTTCTACAAGCGGAACAGAATCATATCCCAGGGATTGAAAGAAACCGTGAATATCTTCAGGCAAAGTTTCATTCAGCGAAAATCGGAAAGTGTTTTTTTCGATCCATCCATAGGGGGCAGTTTTCTGAATGAGGCTTTGTACAGGAGCAATAAATATATCGAAAGGCTTCGGTTGGGTCGCACGTGATAGCCAGGCCACCCGCTCGGCCAACAGCCTTTGATTGGGATAAAGTCCAGAATAAGCACCCACATCAAAGCTGCGCAAAATAAGAACATTAAGTTGAGGATTAGCAAATTGCAGGTCGCTCTTTAAGGATTCGGCGACTTTCTCGTCGCTACAAACAACAAGCTGCGGCGTAGAGCGAGGCGTGGATCCTAATAAGTGCCCAATTAATAGGCTAATGCCGAACTCAGAAGTGGACCCTGAGACTTCGATTTGCTTTTCAGGTGAGGAAAAAAAATTGGAAAGCAATCCAATGGGCAATAGTTTTAGCCCGCTCCATTGAGAGTTGTTTTCGGTTTCCATCCCTTTTGAAGTCGTCATGGGGTCTTCGGTCATCTTAATTCTTACTCGCTTGTTTTATAAAATTTCAATATTTACAAGTACATGATGCTTGTTGATAAATTTTTTTGTACATTTCATCGGAGTGAAAATCGCTTTCATTTAAGTTCAGGTGGATCAAAGTACAAAGGAAATTTTAAGGTGTCTAGTTGTGCCTGAAATTCCAAAACTTGAAAAGCTTCAATGAATCACAAAACATGAAAAATTTATTAGAAGGAGGGCTTGAGAAATTCCAAGAATAACTCGTGAAAAATGCTGCCACAAAGAACGTAAACTGTTATTAAAACTACATATTTTATAGATGTCATTTTTAAGACCAACCAACCATGTGTTTGTACGCAGGAGTTTGTTATGGCGAGTATTGTCCCCGTTTTGGTTCTTACGGCGATTGTTGTAGGCTTCGGGATCTTTTTAGTCGTGGTTACGGGTATGTTAGGGCCTAAATTGCCCCAATCCGAACTAAAGAAAAAATCTTATGAGTGTGGAATTGAAGTCCAAGAGACTGGCCATTCAAAGATTCCAATTAAATTTTACCTCACAGCCATTTTATTTATTCTGTTCGATATTGAAATCATATTCATGTACCCATGGGCCGTCACTTTTGCCGATTCCATAACTGGTGGTTACGGACTACAAGTCTTGTTGGCCATGGGCGTGTTCCTATTTGTGTTTATTGTAGGTTTGTTTTGGGAAGTTAAATCAAAAGCTTTGGAGTGGGAATAAATGGGAGCCGATCTTTTTGAAATTGGCGTTAATACGGCCAAGCTACTAGTTATATTTTTAATGATGGTACAGATTGTACCTCTTTTAGTGTGGGTGGAGCGACGAGGCTCTGCGTACATCCAAAACCGATTTGGCCCCAACCGAGTGGGTCCGTTGGGACTGACGCAATTACTAGCTGATGCGGTTAAATTTATTTTTAAAGAAGAGTTTATTCCGGATAAAAACCGCAGATTCATTTTTTATGCGGCCCCAGTTGTGGCCTTGATTCCTGGAGCCTTGGCTTTTGCAGCGATACCTCTTTCTATCCCTATCAGTGTAGAAACATTCGAGCTATTCGGTCAAAGTTGGGGACCCTACACCTTTTTGTTTCAAGGTTATGAAGTTGGCATTGGAATTGTTTTTGTTTTAGGTGTTTCTTCATTAGGTGCTTATGCCCTTCTTATGGCGGGCTACGGTTCAAGTAATAAGTACTCTATGTTCGGTGCTCTACGTGCTTCGGCTCAGATGATTTCCTATGAACTCGCATTAGGTTTGTCATTGGTAGGTATTTTACTGATTTTTAATACCTTCGACTTTCAACAAATTATTGATGCTCAAAAGGGCCAAATGGTGATTGCTGGAAACGCACTTCCGCTCCCTAACTGGGGGATATTCTACCAGCCCATCGGCTTTATTTTGTTTGTGATTGCAGTGTTTGCTGAAACAAACCGCCTGCCTTTCGATCTTCCGGAAGCGGAGTCAGAGCTTGTTGCCGGATACCATACCGAGTACGGCGGTATAAAAATGAATATGTTCTATATCGGTGAGTATGGGCACATGCTTGTTGCCAGCGGGCTCATGGTGACCTTTTACTTCGGTGGATACAATTTGCCATGGTTCTTACCACAGGCTGAAGAGTTGATCGCTTCCTATGGAAATGTAATGGCAGCCGTCATTCTTCATTTGGTGTTTTTAGCAAAAGTGGGCTTGTTCCTATGGATCTTTGTTTGGGTTCGCTGGACGATTCCTCGTTTTAGATATGATCAATTGATGGATTTGGGTTGGAAAACCATGCTCCCTTGGGCACTGGCCAACACCATTATTACTGCCATTGTTGTTTTTTGGATGCGGTCGTAAGGAGTAAGTATGGCTGGTGATAGTATATTATTTTACGCACTTTCTTTTTTAATCATCTATTTTGCATTAGGGGTTTTAATGAACCCTAACCCTATCAAGGCGGCATTTAATTTAGTTTTAGCCATGGTGGGCGTTGCTGGAGTGTTTTTCCACTTACAATCTGGATTTTTGGGTGGGGTACAGTTGGCGGTTTATGCCGGCGCGGTCATGGTGCTGTTTGTGATGGTATTAATGATCTTCGACCTTAAAAAGGAGCGCGACGCTTTTTCACAGGGGTTTTTAGGTAATATTGGCAAGCTCCTGGCGGCTGGGATTGTCGTATCTTTGGTGATTAACAATGTCATATTAAGCTCAGACCTGCAGCTCGCGACTTCTAACGCAGCAAAAGCTGAGTCGGGGCGAGATACCACCAAAATTTTAGCGGATCTTATTTTCACGGAATATGTATTTGCTTTTGAAGTCCTAGGAATACTTTTGCTTCTTGTTGCTATTGGAGCCGTATCTATTTCTAGAATTAAAGGAGGCACCCATGCTGACAGTTGATTTTGTAAACATAGGCCTCAATCACTATCTCATACTTTCGGCGATAGTTTTTGTTATCGGAATGTTAACAGTGCTTTTGCGTAGAAACTTAATCGTTATGCTTATGGGTATTGAACTGATGTTGAATGCAGTAAATATAACGTTTGTAGCCTTTAGCCATTATAACCAATTGGTTAACGGGCAAGTGATGGTCTTTTTTGTCATGACCATTGCTGCGGCGGAAGCTGGTGTGGGTTTAGCCATTTGTGTATCTATATTTAAGCGGTTTAAAGAAGTGAACATTTCACTATTTGAAAACTTGAGAGGGTGATCGACCATGTCGAATGAATTACTTTTTGCTATACTACTTCAAGCGCCCTTGGTGGGATTTGTTATTAACGGGGTTCGATTTCAGTCTAAGGACTATAAGTTTGCTGGAATCTTGGCCTGCTCAGCCATGGCCATTTCGTTCGCCTGTAGTGTGATATTAAGCTCTCGGCTGCTATCTATGGATCCAGCTAATCGTCATATCACGTCCACGCTATTCGATTGGATCAGCGCAGGATCATTTAATGCTGAAGTGGGGTTTACGGTAGATGCCATCAGCGCCATTATGATTTTAGTGATCACCGGTGTGGGATTTTTAATTCACTTGTTTAGTGTGGGTTATATTTCACACGACGAACGGCCCTCTAAGTATTTTGCCTACCTGAACTTTTTTGTATTTAACATGTTGTTGTTGGTTCTAGGTGACAACTTACTCGTTATGTTTGTGGGATGGGAAGGTGTTGGATTGTGTTCTTACCTTCTGATTGGGTTTTGGTTTACGGATAGAGAAAAAGCGGCGGCCGGGATGAAGGCCTTTATCACCAACCGAATTGGTGATGCCGGGTTTCTTTTGGGTATCTTTTTCTTATTTATGGAATTTGGAACGGTAAATTTTCAAGATCTAAATGCTTTGGCTCCAGCGGCTTCGTTGTTGAGTTGGGGAGAGCCGTTAGTTCTGGCATGTCTTTTTCTATTTATTGGAGCTTGCGGTAAGTCAGCACAAATACCTCTTTATGTATGGCTACCCGATGCGATGGCGGGACCGACTCCCGTGTCGGCCCTAATTCACGCAGCCACTATGGTCACCGCAGGTGTGTACATGATTGTACGGTTGAACTCCGTATTTATGGCTGCTCCAGATGTAATGATGATCATTGCCTGTGTGGGTGCCGCAACGGCATTGATTGCAGCCAGCATAGGTGTTTGTCAGAACGACATTAAAAAGGTGTTGGCTTATTCTACGGTTTCTCAATTGGGGTACATGTTTTTAGGTGTGGGCGTGGGCGCATTTATGCCAGCGATGTTCCACCTTATGACACACGCGTTTTTTAAAGCCTTGATGTTCTTAGGCTCGGGGAGTGTGATTCACGCTATGCATGAAGAGCAAGACATCCGTAAAATGGGTGGTCTTAAAAAAGCGCTTCCAATCACCTCTTTTACTTTCACATTGGGTTGGCTCGCAATTATCGGTATTCCACCGTTTGCGGGATTCTTTAGTAAGGATGAGATCCTTTGGTACTCCTTTGCCAGCGATCGAGGTGCTCCCTTTTTGTGGGTGATTGGTGTGATTGCCGCAGGATTGACGGCGTTTTATATGACTCGTTTAATGGCGCTGACCTTTTGGGGTAAGAGCCGAGTGCCGGCAGATGTTCATCCTCACGAGTCTCCGGCGACTATGACCATTCCATTGATTGTTTTAGGAGTGCTTTCCGTTGTGGGTGGATGGATTGGAATTCCACATGTGATTGGTGCGGTTCTTCCAGGACATCCACCAAATCTATTAGAGGGTTGGTTGCACTACTCGGTGGCTAAAATTACATTGCCGCAAGATGCTCACGTTATGGAGTGGATTTTAATGGGAGTGTCTCTGTCTGTTGCTGGTCTGAGCGCGATCTTTGCCTATGACAGTTATGTCAGAAATCCGGACCGTCCTGAGCGACTAGCAAAACGTTACAGTCGACTACATAACTTAGTTTACAATAAATACTTTGTAGATGAGATCTATTTTGGTCGGATCATTAACCCGCTGATAGAAGCTTCTAAAGGCTTGTGGGTTTATATTGATGTGAACTTTATTGATAAGGCCACTTATCAAGCCAGTGGTTTTGTAAAAAGCCTAGGTTCTTCAGTTAGAACTCTACAAAATGGAAACCTTCAAACTTATGCACTGTACATAGCTCTAGGCGCAGCGATCGCTTTGAGCTTTATCATGGGGTAACACAATGTCGTTAAGCGTACTGATTTTTCTACCACTAGTTTATGCACTGATTGTTTGGATGATGCCCAATGATCGTGCTGTTCGTTATTCCTCTTTAGGGTTTTCGATCTTTCATCTCGGTTATACTCTTGCCTTTTTGGGCGGATTTGATTCTGCGACGGCGTCTCTGCAATTTGTAGAACGAGTCATGTGGGTCAAAGGTGCCGGAATTGAATACTTTTTAGGAATGGATGGCATCTCACTTTGGTTGATTGTCCTATCTAACTTTCTCGTTCCACTGATTGTATTAGGCAGCTGGACATCCATTGAGAAAAAGGTGGGCGGCTTTCACGTGTCTCTTTTTCTACTACAGTCCACAATGCTAGGAACATTTTTAGCGATGGACGCCATCTTGTTTTACACCTTCTTTGAGGCTTCCTTAATTCCTATGTATTTTATGGTGGGAATTTGGGGTGGTGAGAACCGCATCTATGCATCTATGAAGTTCTTCATTTACACGATGTTTGGCTCACTGTTTATGCTTCTTTCCATCATTGCTTTGATGTTTATGACAGAAGATCAATTGGGCGCTATGAGTTCTAACTTACTTCAGTTTTATAAACTGCAGATCCCATTTGTAGCGGGCGAGTTTTTAAGCACGCAAACCTTATTGTTCTTTGGGTTTGCTATAGCCTTTGCCATCAAGGTGCCGCTTTTCCCTTTTCATACATGGTTACCCGATGCTCACGTACAAGCACCCACTCCGGGTTCAGTGATTTTGGCCGGTGTTATGTTGAAAATGGGTACCTACGGATTTATGCGAATTTCTTTGCCACTTTTTCCTGAAGCCACACAGTATTGGGGTTGGGTGTTTTTAGTTCTTGCTGTCATTGGAATTATTTACGGCGCTCTGGTGGCTATGGTTCAGCCGGACATGAAGAAGCTTGTGGCCTATTCCTCAGTATCGCACATGGGATTTGTGGTGATGGGATTGTTTGCCATGAATGCTGAAGGATTGACGGGTGGTTTATATCAAATGCTCAATCACGGAGTCAGCACTGGAGCTCTATTCCTTCTTGTTGGAATGATTTATGAGCGCACTCATTCTAGAAAAATTGAAGACTATGGCGGACTCGCACCGGCAGCACCGATATTTACGATCTTTTTTATCATTGTAACTATGTCATCCATTGCGGTCCCTATGACCAACGGTTTTGTGGGTGAGTTTTTAATTATGCTAGGTACATTTTTAGCCTATAAGCCATTTGTTATTTTTGCTGTTCTTGGAGTGGTATTAGCTGCCACCTATATGTTGTGGATGGTGAAGCGAGTTTTCTTTGGACCTGCTGGTAAAATAGTGACCGAATGGAAAGACAAAAACTTGGATATTAATCCTCGCGAAATCGCAGTCTTAACCCCACTGACAATACTCATTTTTTGGATGGGGATTTTTCCTAACCACTTTTTGGATTTCTCAAAGACCAGTATTGATCATTTGGTAAAGAATAAGAGCCAATACTTTTTGACCATTGAAGACGCCGGAAAAGCTCCTAAGGGAACTTATTCGCAAATAGGTAATTAGAGGTAAGTGATGAAGACAAGTTTTGACCTAATAGATCTGTTTTATATTTCACCGATTATAGTTTTATTTTTGGTGAGCCTGGTTCCTATTTTAAGCAAGGTATTAAATGGCAACAAAGAGCCCTCTAGCTTTTTTAGTGTATTTATACCGGTTTGCGGTGGGTTAGCAGCGGCTGTTCTAAGCGTAGGAGCATCACTTTATATAATGGGTGATCCAAACATTAAGTCATCCCCACTGGCGTTTAGCGGTGCCCTCATTATGGATGGCATTGCACTTTGGACATCCTTTTTAGTTTCTATCATTTTGTGTGTGATCATTCTCATTTCCAAAGAGAACCCTTATACAAAAGGAAAGCAGTTCTCGGAGTACATTTTCCTTCTGGTGAATTCAGCTGTGGGGATGATGATTGTGGCTTGGTCTAACGATCTAATAGTTACTTTTATCGGCATCGAAGTGATGTCTTTGTGTCTTTATATCTTAATTGCTTTAAGCAATGAGACTCGTCACTCAAAAGAAGCCTCCATTAAATATTTTATTTTGGGGAGTTTTGCATCGGCGATTTTCTTGTACGGTATTGCCCTTATGTATGGAACCATCGGAACCACCTACATTCATGAAATCGTTCAAGGTGCCCGTGAGATCATCTCCATTAACCGTGTATTTTTAATTGGTACAGGTATGGTGGCATTGGGGTTTGCGTTTAAAGTGTCTTTATTTCCTTTCTTTAACTGGACGCCCGATGTGTATCAAGGGTCTGGTACGCCTTTGACTACGTTTATGGCAACAGGTGTGAAGGTTGTTAGCTTTGTGGCTTTCCTTCGGTTTATGACGACGGACATTTTAGGTGGTGTTCACTCAGAAGCCTTTATTACCACCTTACAGTGGATGGCTGTTTTAACCATTATCGTTGGTAACGTGGCAGCGATTTTACAAGACGATCTAAAGCGTATTTTAGCTTATTCGTCAGTGGCTCATTCTGGTTACCTGTTAATTGGTGTTATTGTAGCTGGAGCCGACGGTGGTCAAAGTATTGGTGCCAGTGGTGTTGTGTTTTATTTATTTGCCTACGCAATTATGACTTTGGGTGCTTTTGCTGTGGTGTCTGTTCTTGAAAAGGACACAGACACACCCATCAAGGTGGACGACCTAAAAGGTATGTCTAGCAGACATCCTTTATTAGCTCTGGCGATGTGTGTATTTATGTTGTCGCTGGCTGGGATTCCACCCACGCTAGGATTTTTTGGAAAGTTCTACCTCTTTTCTGCAGCCATAGCCGAAGGGTTTTTCTGGTTGGCTGTTTGGGGTGTAGTGGGATCTGTGATCAGCGTTTATTACTACTTACGACCATTGGTGGTGATGTACATGTCTGATGAAGCGGGTGCGGGCATTGTGGATCGAACGCCGGCCACTCGTTTTGCTATTGTTATCATGGCTTTACTAGTGATTCTTATCGGATTGGCCAGCGAACCCTTTTACATGCAGATGCAGGCTTCCGTTCTCTCTCTGTACTAAAAGGTGCCTGGCACCTTTAGGAGCCGTGGCGCGTTGAGGCTGAGCCTTATTTATTTAGAGGAGTAGGGTTGTATCTTTCATTTGGCGAATCCGTAAAAGCTGTGAATTAAAAGAGATAGATGTGGTGGACATTCTAAAAATAGAAACCGAGAGACTGATCCTCCGTCCTTACACTCCAGAAGATTGGGAAGCCGTGCATGAGTATGGCGCAGACCCGGACTTTTCTAAATATGAAATGTGGGGCCCCAATTCCGTTGAAGACACAAAGAAGTTTATAGCGGACATGATGGTGGAAGCGGCCACCGAGCCAAGGTACCGCTTTGGGTTTGCGGTTCATTTAAAAAGTGAAGACCGATTGATTGGGGGGTGCGGAATCCGAAGAGACTCGCAACAAAGCTCCATGGCGAATTTAGGTTGGTCCATCCATCCCAATTATCAGGGACAGGGATTTGCCACAGAACCATCGCCGGGGAAACATTTGATAGCTATCGCTACGAGCTCTTACCCGATCCAAAACCATAAAAGGTGCCAGGCACCTCACAAATAAAAAAAGCCCCACCGACTGGGGTGAGGCTTTAACAAAACCAGGCGAAAAGTTGTTAGTTGAAATCATCCACCGAAGAGACCCTTACAGCTTCTAATAGGCGCTGTGCCTAAGATATTCTCTTGCCCCAAAATAGCTCGATCCATATATCGTGCTCGTCCTCGGGTGGTTAAATCTCGATAGAGTACGTTATCTTTTACAGTTTTTAATGAACTCTTCATTAAGCCCGTTAGAGTTTTCCCCTCTAACGCTTTAATTAACTTTTTATTCAGCTGAATGTTTAAAGTTCTAAGGGTTAATGCCAGGGGAGTGAAGGCTGCAAAAAACAAGTAGGGGTTTACACCTTGAGCAAACCAGTTAGGGAAGACATCTGCAAACAATGTGTAAAGTCCCCAAGGGGCAACGGACAATGCTGTAGAAGCAATTCCACCAACACCCACGTTGATAAGTAGCTCTAGCATCCGATGCTCTTTAGTGGCTAAAGGTGGGTGAGCCAAAGAGGTTTTTAAAACCAGTGCGGCTTGACTCGCCTCCAAAGCAGCAGAGCCCTTAGAACCACTCGACAATATAGCTTCAATCGAGACCCCGTTTTCACGAAGTAGATTGTCTTTGCCTGCGGCTTGATAGATCTTTACGAGCTCTTTCGCAGCAAAGGAATACATGTCAGGGCGATTCAATTCTATGCCTCGCTCAATAAGACCAGTAAATCGGGTGATGGAGTTTTTCATAGCTTCAATCCGACCAGTAACTGCGTGATACATAGCGTGGGCATAAGTCCAAGTAAAAGCATACCCTAAAAGCGTGTGTTTTAAGATGAGCATATTAATAGCACTAAAAACTCCCACTGTGGCCGCAGACATGACGTCGGCACCACCGGATGCTGTGGCAGATGCGGCAGAAACCCCAACATACGCGGCGAGCATAGCACTTAAGGCATTACCAAAAGTAAAGGCGAGTGCGCCCCCGGCCAGCTGACCTTGGGCCGCCTGACCACTGATATTTTCAAGGCCTTTAAGGTGTTGGGTCAGATATTCACCCGCATTATTATTGATATCATGACCTAAACTTTTAAGACCGTTGGAAAAACTATCCCGACTTATCTCTGTTTCGACGTCCCAAAGCTTGAGTGGATTAGTAGAACGCCTCCTTAAATCAAGATCCTTCTCTGTGTAGGAGATGCCCGCACGATCATACAAGTTTTTTAGCATTTCACGGCGTTCACTGTAGAATTTTTTCTGATCCGATTTACTCAGTCCATCTTTTAGAAAAGGTTGGAAGCGGAGCTTAGCGTGCTCCATTTTAAACTCCTCTAATGCTTCCCCTTGTTCCGCCTGCATCACACCAACGGTACCAGCTAGGAAAGTCTGCTCTACCGCTATGACAAAAAACTTAGGAGCGCCAACAAGATCTTTTGGTTCCATGGATTCGACAACACCCTCAGCTCCAGCAAGGAAGGCCAGAAGTTTACCAGCGTTGATGGCAGAGTTTATATCCACAAGTGGCATAATAAAGGAGAAGGAGATCAAGATATCTTTATCTATTCCACGCTTTGCGGCTTGGGCCGAGCGCTCATTGATCATTCCCACTTCTTCATTGAGAGAAAATTGCCGCCAATTGTTCATATACTTAAACATGGGAACAACGTCTTCCTTAAAAGAACTCATACGGTTTTTTAAAAATCCTGTGAGTTTTTGAAGGCTAGAGTCTTTGGCGACAGCTGTGATTTCATTGGCCGCCACTTCGTAAGAGCGTACATATTTTGCTATGGTTTCGGCTTCCATGGCCTCGAAGGTGGTTCCATCCATTTTACCAAAGGTGCGATTCAGCTGTACAAAAGATCGATGTAAGTCGTTCTTCATGCTTTCCCAGGCACGAATGTAATCTTCACTGCCTAAAAATTCTCGAACGGTTGCTGATGCATCATTGAGACCATTTTCTTTGAAAAACTTATTGTTGTGTAAAAGCAATCGGATGGATTCCAGAGTTGTGATGTCGATATTTTTTGCTCTAGCCACCATTACGAGAGCCGCCAACTGTGCAGCTCTGTATTTAGCTAGCTCATCGAGTTTCATCTCAGCATTGATTTCGTCGGCTTGAGCTCTGATGGTCGCCTTTGAAGCATTTCTGGAGTGAGTGACGATACCTGGAAAATCAGATGGCTTATATCCGGCATCCAACACTCGGTAGAGCAATTGTTGGTTCATGATACTTTCATGGTAGTGAGCGGCAAGACCATAATTCAGCTTTGCAAACCAACGTTTCATAGCTTCGTAGCTAATCTTTGCGTGGGAAGCGCCACGGTTCGCGGCATTTTTTAATATATAAGGTAAAAATCCGTAGAAACCGAAGTAGATGGCTTGAGCGGAGATGGAGCCGGCTGCTGCATAGGCTGCATTCATAGCGCTTTCATAGCCAAAGGTCGCTTTAATGAGCTCTATGGAATTTGTAAACACCATTTGTGAGCTATCAACAACGATGCGCATCCCTTCAAGAATTTGTTGGTGAAAGTCCAATACAAACTCAGGTCCAAATCCTGTCTGTGAAGCCGTTAGGACAGCCGCATAGGTACTGGCACCAGCACTCACTGTGGTGGCCGCTTTTGCAAGGCCTGAATAAGTCGAGTGATGCATGTGTTTCATGTAGATTTGGGCAAACCGAAACCAATAGGCCGAAGAGTAACCGCGCACTTTGGCTATTGTGTATTTGACAATATTTAAGCCATCGCGAACTACAGATTTTCTACTATTGTATTCTTCTAAGCTCTGTTGAGCATCGCTTCTCGCACGAGCTTCTTGTTCTTCGGAGGCAAGTATGACCTCTTGATAGCTTTTACGGACTTCACGCACTTCGAACTGATCGCGATCCATTCCATAAATTTGATCCAATGTAGAAGTACCATTCTTTCCAGGTACTACTTTGCTCCACCCATCTTTCATTGAAGGATGAGAGATCACATTTTTAAGGGCCAGCATATCTACGTTGGCTTCCACTTTATGCTCGGAAGGATCACCAATGATACGGTTCATTTCACTAATAGCTGCATTCGTTAACTCTGCACGAGTATCCATGAGTGCTTTGATTTCTTGATATCTTTCGATATCACCACTGGCAACAATACCTCCGGCATACACAGCCAGTAATTTGTCCACCATCACTTTCATCACATCTTGAAGATTGTAGACATGATCGAGCACATGGGTTTCGCCGGATTTATCGGTCCACTTGTAAGTGATGGTCACATCGGAAGCCTTAATTAAAAGATCGTCGGACACATTGCTGCCATCGCGAAGTAGAGGAGATCGGTCGGTGAGAACCTCAAAAGCCTTGTTCTCTTCGGCCAGCTCTAAATCAGAAGGGCGATACACTTTTTCAGAATGGATATTGGTAATTTCCGCGCCCGGGAAAGGTGGATTTCCAAATACATGTATAACGGGGATAGGGCCTTTAAAAAGACCCTGTTGATAGATTCTTAATGGAATCGCAAAAACACCGCGCTCCTTGGTGGCGAAAAATACCACGTTATCTTGAGGGTTAAGCTTTGGAGTGGTTGTAAACTCCGTAAATCCAGCAATTTCATGTTGATGGACTCTTCTACCTTCTTCCAACTCAATAAAAATGGAATGAGTGTCACCCGATGATGAAGGACCGCTGGTAACTCTAAGTTTAGAAATGTTAGTGGGTACTCCGCGGTAAGGGGTCATGATATCCCCTTCGCTTAAATTGTAACGACCGGACTCTCCTCCAGCGCGGCTAGAGAAAGGGGAGAGAACTTTAGCAGCAGCACTATTTTCCCCACCTAATGCTTTTATGGCGGCATCCGCCCAAGATCGCATGCGAGAGGTCTGGTCCTTCTCGATGATACGATAGGACTGGCGAGTTAACGCCATCACATCTTCACCTAAACCATTTTCGGCATACTGTGGCTTAGTGAGGTCGTCATCAGAGATGGCTTGGCTGCTAGTTACCAGTGGTAAGCTACCCAACGCCATTTGCAGTGATAATGCGAATTTTAACCAATTTTTATTTTTGTTTTGAAAAAGAGAAACCAACATTTTGACCTTACCCTTGATACAACTATTTTAACGTTTCACTTCAGTTACAAAATCCAGGCCACGAATTTTGCGCTCATCTCTTATTTATAAGGCCCCTGAATGGAACCACTTGTAAGTTGTTCAAAAACCGGCCAAAGAGTTGCCAATATGGGTCTAAATTCGAACACTTAGCTCAATAACGGGGATTTATGGAAAGTGTAAATGAAATGGATAGCCCTTGAATAAAATTCATTCTCTCTATAGAAGATCGGCACTGAAATTTGGAGGAATTCGGCTTCAGTGGTATACACTGCATTGCATAAATTTGGAGTAAGTTGCGGATGAAGAACCTCATTGTTTTGCTTATGGTGGGCCTGTTGGCGGGTTGTACTTGGACGGTAGACCCCTCCTCGTCGTCCTTTGATGATTTTGATTTCGATGATCAAGAGTCCATGGTTAGCAACTATGGAAATGGGGAGGTCTGTGCTTTATTTGTGGTGAATATTGATGAAGCTTCGACCACGATCCGTGGAGCCTCCTCCCGATTGAAGTATTCCGAAGAACGTAACCGGTGTTTTGAAAAGGAAGAGTTTCTAGAATCTGCGGGTATCTTTGCCCGCAATCATACTGCCGAAGAAATGGAAAACATGATCCGCTTTGAAAAAAGTGAGGATTCGCCGGTGGCAGTGGATCCGTTACTACCTGAGACCGGGATGTCGCTACATTCCTTAAAGCCTAAAACTCTGTATATCTGTTCTGGCCCTTGTGCCCTTAAACGTTTCTAGCGATTAAGCTGGCTAAACCTTGTGTTTACGAAGCTTTGTCATGGCCGCCCGAAATCCCGTACGAGCAATGGCAGTGAGCACTTGTGGGTTGAGGCTAAAATGGTCGTAAAAGAACATTTTGTAATCTTGGGGACTCGGATGAATGTAAATATAGTCCACCTCAGATTTAAAATCCGTTCGAGTGATCAGGATTTCCATGAGCTTATCACGCTGCTCTTCGGGTAGGTTGATCTCTTTCAAATACCCATAGACCGCATTGATCATATTCTTAATGTCCGATTGATGCTTAATATGTTTGTTTATTTTTTGTTCAATCACCTGGTAAAGGGCTTGGTTAAATATGGCAGGAATGCCGTAATCGCTGAGAGAGCCGATCTCTTTATTAAAATGATAGGGCTGGATGGAGTAGCTGGCGATCACCAAATCGCTGCCGTGATCGGCGGCCACATGGGTACTCAGGGTATCGCGAATCTCGCCATCAAAAAAATGCAGGGTTTTGCCTTTTTGATTTTTAATTCCATAGGGGGCAAATGCTGGAGGCAGGCTGGCCGAGGCGGCCACCGCTTCACTGACCGTAGCGTAATGGGCCCGTTTTATGTCGTCATCTTTCATCAACTCAGGAAAATCCCCAAAAATCACCTTTCGGGAATGGTTCAATTGGGTGGCAATGACAAAGAGATTCACGCCTAAACTAGAGAAGTGATTGCTTTCCAGCACTTCTTCACGCAAATAGCGCTCAATATTTTTCATTGAGAACAACCCATTGACCTTGAATCCTGCTTTGAGCAAAGCTTCCAGGCCACCAGTAATAACAGTACGTTTTTGAAAGAACTTGGGTAGAAGCTTCTTAGGAATACCCATGTCTATATTGAGTCCAAAGATATCTGAGTAAGTTAAGGGCTTTAGCGGCCTATAGTTACCAACGTGTTTTCTTTTTCGGAAAAAACGCTCCATTCCAGTTTCATCAGTACCTCGAATGAAGGCCTCTATGATGTCTTCAATGGCGTATCCAGAGGCTAAGAACGTAGAAATAATGCTTCCGGCGCTAGATCCCACATAGGTTTTAAAGGTCATCGCCTCATCAGGATAGTTAGCGATCACATTGGAGGGACTGCCACCGGCAAATTGAAACCCCTTTTCACGCAAAGCTAAACAAACACCTATATGAAAAGCTGCGGCTTTGACTCCGCCACCGCTAAGTACCAGCGAAGGACGCTTTTTTTGACTAAGAACCATGAGGTCTATTGTACTGGAGGAGGGCCGGGGGTTGTCACTTATTAATGTGGAAAACCCTTCAAACTAGCTGTTGATAAGCCTTTGCGCGAAGTGTGTGTTTCCACATCGCCCTGTGGAAAACTGTGAATAAGGCTGACCAGAGCCAAATTATTGAAAATCTGTAAGAATCTTAAAACTGACCAGGCTAATGAGTAGGCAATTGACTAGGCCTTTTGTCTAGGTTTTTGGACTCTTCCACACCCTCTTCAACCACTTCCTTCATTGGGTTAAATATTTCCTCCCAGGTCCTCTCACCTCGGCACTTTCGGTGACGTTGCGTCTTCGGATTGCATCACGGTGTGACGCAACCCGGATACGCACCGTCCGACGCGATAAGGTGATCGGGCCTGGGAGGAAATATTTAACCCAATGAACAAAGCTGGGTCTGTTCGAAGCCGGTGTCGAAAAGGGGGTTTTTCTAGGGAGATATCCCTGAGTAGAAAGGTTCTGCTTGAAACAAATTATGATGGGAGGCTGATCAAAGAGGCTCTATCCAGGTGAAGGTCCTATTCAAAGGCTCACCGGGAGCAGGGTGAAGGTCTGTGAGCAAGTGCCTAGTCAACTTGGCCAAAGGTCCTGAAATCCACTCCAGACCTGGCCTTCAGGCCAATTATTCACTTAAATATCCACCTACTCACTGGACAAGCCCGGGTCCCATGGTAGATTTGGATAGTCAGTTAGGAGGCCTATTTAATGGCGAAACCAGGTTGGATATCCTTAAATGAGTACGCGGCTAAGCATAATGTCAGCGTATCCACCTTAAGGAGACGGATTAAGAAGTCCAACCTACTGACGGAGATGGTGCACGGAAAGTACTGGGTAAAAGACGTGCCTTTAGAAGACCATGATCATCCCAGTGACATGCAGGCCCTTAACACACAGGCTCCTGCGAATGAATTACGGACTGAACCCGACCAGGATGGTTTGGAGAGTTTAAGTCAAGCGTCCCAATATACCGAGAGTCGCCCCCCCACACCTTTTAGCGATTCGGAAGAGATCTTGGGGTTAACCCAAGATCTGTTACGGGAGCTTAAATCGGCATACATGCAAGTGCTTCAGGAAAAAGAGGAGCAAATCCTGATTTTAAAGTCAGAGATTGATGACCTTCAGACCCTGGTAAGTGCCCTCGAATCAGACAATAAGCGTCTACGCGAGGAAGTGGAGCAAGAGAAAACAACGAAAGCGCGCAAGGAAATGTCTAAAATGACATTTATTGAACGACCCCCGGCTCCACAAGAAGATCCACCATTCATGGCTTCCAGCGAATCTTGGTTGGAAATTGACTAGATACTTATCGAGAGAATTGAAATCAATTATATCGACAAACTCTTAGGCACCTCACGGTTCTCATTTTATGAATTTCTAGGTTTTCCCTTTAAATCTACTTCATTCAAAAGATAAAATAGACTGTATGAATCGATCATTAACCATTTTCCTATTTATTGCGCTTATTACGATTGACCTGTCAGCTGAGGTTTTTAAAGGAAGATGCTTATACGTTCCTAATCCAGATGGTGTGATTTGTACGGAAGTCTTTTTCCAGAGCAAAAAAAGAGTGGAAAGGTTTGAGAACGAATGTCGTGAAAAACCCGACACCACCTGGAGTGGGTCCAAACGATGTCCAAGCGATGATCGAATTGTTCGATGTGATAATTTTAAAGATAGAGTGAATTATTACTATCGCAGCTCCAAATCACCCATCGACGAACAGTTGGGAGAGTTAAAATTCAAATGCCAAGAGGGATTTCGCAACCTGACCACCATTAAGCCGGCGGAACCGGTACTTCCAGATTCCGTAGAAATCTACAAAAAGGCATTGGATGAATTTAAAACGGGCCAAAAAAGTCTTGAAGAGGTCTATTTAAAAGGACAACTCGCAGCTCAAGATTTCCTAAAATATTTAGAAAGAGTGGGAGCCCCTGTTTTTGTGCAAGAGCAGGTGTCTAATATTCACATTCCAGGTTTTCATGCCCAGGTGGATGATGTGGCGAAGTGGAAAGTGAAGTCTTCCGACTACCAACTGTTAGCCAAAAATTTTGGAAAGACCCATGATGTTGATTTTTTCAATATGCTGGCCAAAATTTATGATGAATCTGGATATACATTGGTGACTACATCTATGGTTTCGTCGACTCAAGCTTGTCCGGATTATGGAAGTGGTGACTTCCTGAAAATGGCACTAGAGATTTATACATACAGCCAAAAGTATCCCATCAACTATGCGACGATCATTAATGACTACAAGGCCTTGATTAAGAAATCTCTTTTGTGGACAACTCTGCAGGGTTTTGATCAAAAGGCGTTAGAGTTTTGTGGCAAAAAAATGCAGGATATTCACCGGGAATTAAAACTGATTCACGAAGCGAAGGTGGATGTGGCATTAACAAAAATTAGCTTTGGATCCCTTCAAAAAGTGGAAAATAGTGAATTGTATCGCAAGGAACTTTTGGAAGCGGAAAAGAAAAAGACCGACTAAATATAGTCGGTCTTTAAAATCATTTATAAAAAAGGTGCCAAAAAAGGTGCCAGGCACCTTTTGGAGCCGGGCGGCGTCATTTACATAACGCCTTCAGCTCCAAAGAGTGTTCCAGGCACGCTTTTTTTAAGCGGCGCTGGCAGCTGTTGGTGTTTTAGCTTTTTTGCCACCTTTAGATCCACGGCGACTTTTCTTAGCCGTTTTATCAAAAGCGAGAGCTAAAACTTCATCTAAATTCTCTACAAACTGAAAGCTTAACTTCTTTTTGAATTCCTCAGGAATATCAGCTAGGTCTTTTTTATTTTGCAGAGGTAAAATTATATTTGTTACACCTTGAGTGAGTGCCGCCAAAGCCTTTTCCTTCACGCCACCGATGGGCAGTACTCGTCCGGCTAGGGTGACCTCTCCCGTCATAGCAATGTCATGTCTTACAGGAGTATCTGTCATCAGACTGATCAAAGCGGTTGCGATAGTTATTCCGGCGCTAGGACCATCTTTAGGAATGGCACCGGCTGGCAAGTGAATATGTACATCGTTCTTTTCAAACCAATCTGCGGAGATTCCAAGCTCTTTTTGATGAGATTTGGCATAACTCCAAGCGGCCTGACCTGATTCCTTCATTACGTCACCTAGTTGGCCAGTCATAACAAGGTTGCCTTTACCCTTCATTCCAAGAGCTTCAACAAAGAGGGTTTCCCCACCGGCTTGAGTCCAAGCCAGTCCTGTTACTATACCTACTTGATGCTCTTTTAGAGCTTCATCTCGCATGTACTTAGGTGGGCCGAGTAACTCAACAACCACTTCAGGGGTCACGGTTACCTTTTTCACTTCACCCATGACGATCTGTTTAGCTACTTTGCGGCAAACGGATCCCACTTCTCGCTCTAGGTTTCTTAAACCTGCTTCGCGAGTGTAGTGCGAGATAAGGTAAGCCACACCGTCGTCAGTGAAGTTAATTTGATCTTTTTCTAGACCGTTATTTTTAATCTGTCTGTCTATAACGTGAGCTTTGGTGATGAGTAATTTATCGTTTTCGGTGTACCCAGAGATATGGATGGTCTCCATACGGTCTCGTAGTGCTGGGGGAATGTTATCAAAAACGTTAGCTGTAGCGATAAAGAGTGCATTGGAAAGATCAAAGTCTACGTTTAAATAGTTATCTCTAAATGTAGCGTTTTGCTCCGGATCTAGTACTTCAAGCATTGCTGCACTTGGATCTCCTCTGAAGTCTGATCCTAATTTATCGATTTCATCAAGAACAATAACTGGATTATTGGACTCCACCTGTTTCAGAGCTTGGACAATCTTACCGGGCATAGCACCTACATAAGTTCGTCTGTGACCCCGAATTTCAGCTTCGTCTTTCACTCCACCTAATGAGATTCGAAAGTAGTTTCTTCCCATGGCCTTTGCGATAGATTTTCCAAGTGATGTTTTACCAACTCCAGGAGGTCCTACAAAACAAAGGATTGGCCCTTTCATATCCTTCTTAAGCTTTCGAACAGCTAAGAATTCCATAATTCGGTCTTTAGCTTTGTGCAAATCATAGTGATCTTCATCTAAGTACTTTTGAGCCACTGTTAGATCCATATTGTCTTTAGTGGTTTTGTTCCAAGGAAGATCAACCATCCAATCTAAATAGGTTCTTACCATTGAAGCTTCAGAGGCATCTGGGTGCATTCTCTCTAGGCGACCCAATTGTTTAACAGCTTCTTGTTGTACTTCTTCGGGCATGCCGGCTTTCATGACACGCTCTCTTAACTCTTCCATGTCCTCTGTTTTAGAGTCCATTTCACCCAACTCATTTTTAATTGCCCGCATTTGTTCACGTAAGAAATACTCTCTTTGTGATTTGGACATTTCATCTTTAGCCGTATTTCGAATTCGAGCTTGCATTTGTAGTACTTCAAGTTCGTTGGCTAGGATTTCGTTAACTAAATTTAGCCGTTCTTTAGGGTCATCGGTTTCTAATACATTCTGTGCATCGGAAACTTTTAGGCCTAGGTTACTTGCAATCAAGTCTGCAAGTCGACCAGGATCAGTGACGTCATCTAACACTAATAGAATATCTGGAGAGAGTACTCTACCTAGAGCAATTATTTTTTCTAGTTGCTCTTTTGCATTGCGAATCATGGCTTCGTATTCAACGTGGCTTCCTGGAACTTCATCTTCAGGTAGCTTTTCCACTTTTACAGTAAAGTTAGGATCAGCCTGTTTAAACTCTTCAATTTTTCCTTTTGCCACACCCTGGATAAGAATCTTAACCCGTCCGTCACTCAATTTACGCATACGCATAATCATAGCGATGGTTCCGGTTTTATATATAGACTCTTCTGTGGGATTCTCTTCAGTGATTTCTTTTTGCGAGGCCAAAAAGATTAATCTATTTTTAGAGAGCGCTTCTTCCACCGCACGAATCGAACCTTCACGTCCTACATATAAAGGTAGAATCATGTAAGGGAACACAACGATGTCGCGAACAGGTAGCATGGGTAGCGTTTCAGGTATATCGAGTACTTTATCATCAAAACTCATGTGCTTTTCCTCCAGCAGGGAGCAGATCTTTAGTTGTTGTTACAAGATACTATTCGGCCCCGAGGCGCTACGGTTTAAGGAAAAATGAGATCAGGACGGTCCGGATTTTCTAATCATTATGCGAATTTGCAGCTAACGTCCCGTCGAAATTTTGTCGTTTTAGACAATAAAAATTTATCGCTTAAATTTATTACAGGACTTATGACCGAAATCTATAAGTGTTACGGACTTTGGCTAAGGTTTTTTCAATGCGCATGAGGCGAATCAATTTAAGTCGACGTAATCGATCTCGCAATCTCGGCTTTAAATCTGGATTGGAGTTAAGAGAAATGGTTTCATTAATAATGTCTGCACGTTCGTGCATCAGCTCTTCCAAGTTCTCTAATTGTTGTCGATCTGAAAAATCCATGAAGCTTTCTATCAAACAAAAAGGTGCCAGGCACCTTTTGGAGCTGCACGGCATCACTAGCGTGGCACCTAAAGCTCCAAAAGGGAGCCAGGCACTAAAAAAACGGGCACTCTGGGAAGAGTGCCCGCAATGACAGAAACATGAGGGTGGAAAATCATGTTTTAAACACTATGCAAATTTGGACTTCATGGCGTCGCGTATTTCAGCACCTTCGATACTGAGGCGAGTCCATGGAATGGCCTTGAGTCGGTCGGCTTCAATGGGCTCTTCCGTTTCTTCGCAAATTCCGAAGTGCCCAGTTTCGATGCGATGAAGTGCTGCTTCAATTTCAACAAGTAGACCACGTAATCTTTGTGTCGCTGAAAGCATTTGGTTTTCGGCCAATACGGTAAGGCTTTGATCGATTTCATCGCCGGAAGTGTCTTGGCGTCTTTCTTCCAGTTCTCTTCGTACATTTTGTAGCTGGTTGAGAATATCGGATTTCTTATTTAGAAGAATCGTTCTGCACTCTAGCAATGTGCCCTTAGTAATATCGCTCCCCATTTTATATCCCCTTATCGCGACTCGGGCCTGCAGCATAGTCCCCTAACAGATTACATACCTAGACTATTGCCGAGGCCCTTTATCGAACTTCATCCGTGATATTCGATCGTCCCCCAAATTGTTAAAGCCATCCTGGCTTTTCTCTTTCGCTTATCGAAACGTTGCCGTTCCGATGGTTAGATGACAAAGGGCGAGGAGACTTAGGTTAGCTAAAATGGTCTGAAAAATGTTTCTTGAAAACATAACAAAAACTTATGTCTAAGGTTTTGACAGTTGGGCTATTTTGTAACCTTTTTCGGATTCTTTTCGTCTGTGGTGGCTTTAGCTTTGATGTTTTCGAGGCGTAGAATCTTTCCATCCTGAACGCCTAAGCGTACGAGATTTCTGGATAATTCCCGATCGTTTTGCATGCTAAGCTCACCCAGTGACCCTTGAAAGCCCTTTACGCGCTGTAAAGCGGACTGCAAACCGGGACGAGAGCGTTCACCACTTAATATAAGTTGTCTTAATAATAGCCCTACATCATAGGCCTGGGCTTCAAAGATCGTAGGATAGCTTTTAAAGGTACTATAATAGTCTCTATAGAACTTTGATTTTTGGAACTGATCATCTGTTAAAAGGACACCATCGACAAAAATGGAGTTCTCTACATATTGCTCGGCTCGACTTAACAGACCTGGAGTGTTCCATAAATTAGTTCCCAGCAAAGTAACATCATTCACTTCGTGATAGGCCAATGCCGGAGCGATCTGTCCTACTGCGCGAACACTATCTGGGATAAAAATCGCATCAAAGTCTACAATGGGCGGTAGCAGGTCGTTGGGTGGAGATATTCTGGAGTTAACAACTTTTTGTTTAGAGTACCAGTCTTTCAAAAGGCGTCGATACTCAGATCCACGATCATCTATATAAAAGGTGCCTACTAAACGCTTAATGGGGCCGGCAAAATCCGTAGATTTGGACGGGTATATTTGTGCAGAAACAATTTCTCCGCCTCTTGCTTTCACTTCGTCCCAAAACAGATTGGCAAATTCAACTCCATACCTGTCATTTGGGTAAAGAATAGCAAAGCGCTTCATGTTTTTGTCCACCATTGCCGTTCGAACGAGCTCACGAACTTGCATTTGTGAGGTTAAAGCACTTCGAAAAACATTTTCACCGATATCCGTTAATCCTGATTTTTGCGACAAGGTGATATTAGGGACACCCAGTTCATCCGCTTTTGAAGCCACAGCTACGGCTGTTTTACTGAGTAGGCTGCCCACAACAGCGATGACATTATCTTCTACAACTAATCGTTCTACTGCTCTTCGGGCCTGGTCGGGATTAGTTTCGCTATCAATGACGGCCAACTTAAAGTTGGATGGATCTGAACCATAGATTCCTAAGCCCAATTGAAGTCCGCGCAAGGTCCTATAGGCCACATCTTTGGGTTTACCAGTGAGTGGTAAAACCACCCCAATGGTACGAGGATTTACTTTTCGGCGAGCATCAATTTGTTCTATGATTCGGCTAGAGCGATCAGCTAGCTCTGTATCAGGCGCTAATTGAACGACTGAAGACAACTTACCTCGAGCACTACCAAAGTCTTTGTTTTCAAATTCGATTCGACCCAGCCGAAACAGAGCATAGGCACGAAGCTCCTCAAATTCTGAGTTAAATGCCACTTGAGATAGATCTTTTTCGTCTAACTGATTTTCAACGAAATCTACAGCGCGCAAACGGTAGGATGATTTTCTTTTAGGGTCCGACTCTAAGCGGGATAAAGTGAGCAATGATTGGATGGCATCAATTCGATCGCCAAGCTGATTGAATGAAAAATATCTGATTTTATGGATATTGATTACGGATTGATTATTTTCTTTTGTGTATCTAAGTAGCCGATCTGTTAAAGCAATGGCCTCGTCAAATCGGCCCATCTTAGTTAATGATTTTGCCGCTTTGTAGGCCGCTTCAGCTTCTATCGGGGAGAAGATTTTAGAATTTATAATTGAGAGATAATTGTCGTATGCGTTTTGATATTTCTCTTGGCTATAGTAGAGGTCACCCAGCTCAATGTAGACATCGTCAATCAACTCAGAGGAAAGATCACCAGTTAACAAGCTTTTTAATTTTTTTTCTGCTTGAGTCAGTCGCCGGGCTTTCACATCGCGCTTCGCACTTTTAAAAAGTTTATGGTCCGCCTTCGCCGCGGGACGAGGGGGAACTTTTTTGGGTGCCGTCGAACAGGAAACAAAAAAGAGAGCGAAAAGTAAAATGGCAATTGTACGCATATTTTATGACCTTGCTTTTAATACCTTATCCATATTCAGTTTGAATTCTCGCACTTTTGGGGCACTTTCGGCAATGTCTGATAGCTGTTTAACAGTTTCTAAATCTTCTTTAGAGAGATTTTTAGGCACGTCTATAGATACTTTCACCAGCATATCGCCACGCTCATTGCTCTTTAAAGAGGGGAAACCTTTGCCTTTTAAGCGAAACACTTGTCCAGCATGGGTTCCAGGGGGTACCACAAGGCTAGCTCGTCCTTGCAAAGTCGGAATTTTAACTTCTTTGCCAATGATTGCATCCACAAAAGAAATGGGAAGTTCCATCAGAAGATCTAACTCATTGCGGTTAAAAAGTGGGTGTTTGAGAAGAGAAACCACTACATATAGATCTCCAGCGTCACCACCTTGGACGGGAGTATCTCCTTCACCGGAGAGTTTTAAGCGCTGTTGATGTTTCACTCCAGCGGGTACCGCCACTGACAACCGCGCTTGGTCATCCTTGCCGGACCTCTGACGAACGAAACTAATCACTTTAGTAGTTCCAGTACAGGCTTCCTCTAAGGAGAGGGAGAGAGTGTATTTTAAATCTGCACCTTTGCGTTTTCTTGGAGTAAATCCGCCCCGACCGGCTCCACCACCAAAGATGTCTCCAAAAATGTCATTAAATATATCTTGAGGAGAAGGTCCTCCTTGATTCCAATTAAAGTCGAAATCTTGTGGGCGGCCTCTCGCACCAGCAAAATCACTAGGATTAAACCCGCCCGGACCGGAAGCGGTACCAAAGTTATCGAACATGCGCTTTTTCTCGGGATCGGAGAGAACTTGATAAGCCTCTGTGACTTCTTTAAAGCGTTCTTCAGCATTTTTATTTCCAGGATTTTTATCGGGATGATACTTAACGGCCATCTTTCGATAGGCTTTCTTAATATCGGTGGCAGTGGCATCTCGTCCTACGCCAAGTATTTTATAATAATCCTTCACAGTAGTAGAATCCTATTCTTCTGTGCTTTGCTCTACAGGCGCGGCAACAACCACTTGTGCAGGGCGAATGAGTTTATCGTAAAACTTGTAACCTTTTTTAAACACTTGCGAAACATGGCCTTCTGGATATTTATCCGTAGGCTCACTGGTGAGAGCTTCATGCATATTTGGGTCAAAAACTTCACCTAAAGGAGAGAGCTCTTCTATTCCAAACTTAGTAAGGGCGCTAGCCAGCTGGTTATGAGTCATTGTCATACCCTCTTTAAAGCTATCCAAGTTTTCAGGAGTAACATCTTGAGCAAGAGCCATTTCAAAAATATCAATGACGTTAAGGACTTCAATGGCCAAACGTTCTGGACCGAATTTTATGAGATCCGAACGCTCTTTAATGGCGCGTTTTCTAAAATTATCAAACTCAGCCTTCAAATAAAGAAGATCTTTTTTCAGTGTTTCCACTTCTTCATTTGAGGCAGAGGAAGAGGCCTCTTGTGTTCCTGGCTCGGCAGTGGGATGGGCTTCATCGGCACCATCAGGTCCACTAGCCTCAATCTCGATATCATCCTCATTGCCGGAAAAGTCGGCGGCTATGATATTTTCAAGCTCATCATTTGAATTGGATTTATTTTGTTTATCTGTATCATTTTTCGAAGACAACGACTTCACTCCTGCTTAAATATATTTAATGTGGTACTAGCCCAGAATAAGTCAATCTTTCTAGCAAATTATCAGATGTATGGCCACTTCAACTCGTGAGGTCTTCAGCAGTAAATGTGAGCTGGGCAAAAACCTGGTTGCTCATGAGTCTTCCCTTCGAAGTCAAAGAAGTTCTAGTGCCGTCACTTTGAATCAGGTTCTGATTCTCCAGTTTTTCCAAGGGGTTAATGGCGCACTCCCAAGATCGTGGGAATTTTAAACGCAGAGCATCAGCTGGTAGGCCCGCCTCAGTTCGCAGGTGCATATGAAAAAAGTCCGTTAAAGCCTCGTGTTCCTTAAGAACTTCCCTTTGAGGTTGCGGCAAATCAAGTGGGCCATCTATAGCTGAGGACACCTTATCAAAGTAGGCGTCGAAGACGGTTGGATTCCAGAACCTTACTCCAAAAGGGGCTTCTGGCATCTTTGGAAAATAGGAATGAGCACTGAGACCAAAACCCATATAAGGTCGATCGTTCCAGTAGGTGTAATTGTGTTGTGACTCAAAACCGGGACGAGAAAAGTTAGAAATTTCATATCTATGTAAATTTACTGCGAGCAGTTGTTGTTCAATGACTTGAAACATTTCAATTTGCTTATCTTCACTAGGTCGGTGATAGGACATGGGGTGACCCTGAGGCACAGTTAAACAGTAGGCGCTTAAGTGATTGGGAGACCAGCTCTGGACTTCCTCTAAATCTCGTAGAAGCTGCTCTTGTGTCTGATGGGGTAATCCGAACAACAAATCAAAGGAATAATTTAATTTGCTTTTATTCAGGAGTGCTAAGGTGTCTCGGGTGTCTTGGGCATTGTGTCTGCGCCCACAGAGTTTAAGTAGGTCATCATCAAAGGACTGAGCGCCTACACTAAATCGATTTACCCCGACCTTTAGATAGTCTTCAATCTTCTTAGGATCCAAGGTGGCCGGATTGATCTCTATGGTCACTTCAGCCTGTGGCATTAGGACCATACCTTCATTGGCAAGTTCTTCAACGATCGATACAATAAGAGAGGAGTCAATCAGGCTGGGTGTGCCTCCGCCAAAGTAAATGGAATGCACTTTGGACGAAGGGGCCCATCTAAAGCGCTGACGAATCTCTTGCTTTAAATGTTCAACATACTCAGAGGGTGGTAATATTTTATCTTGCTCAAAGGTGGTGAAATCGCAGTACCGACACCGCTGAATACAGTAGGGAATATGAATATAAACACCAATTGAATTCACAACTAAGGGTTCTATTTTATGTATAAAAAAATGCAATTAAAAAACGGGATGAATGTTATTTTTGTTGAGTCTCATAAAGCACCCGTTGTCTCAGTTCAAATGTGGGTAAAAACAGGAAGTGCGGATGAGCAAAAAGGTGAAGAAGGAATCAGTCATTTTATTGAACATCTTGTTTTTAAAGGTACTGAAAAATACGGGGTGGGTGAAATCGCCTCGACCGTAGAGGGATCTGGGGGACAACTCAATGCCTATACATCCTTTGACCAAACAGTATTTTATGTCACCATTTCTAAGCAATTCACTGAAGTGGCTTTGGATGTTGTTAGTCAAATGATGGGTTTTCCCAAGTTTGATGAAGAGGAAATCAATAATGAAAGAGAAGTGGTGATTGAGGAAATCAAGCGTGGCCTGGATAGTCCGAGCAGAGTGGCTAGCCAGCAGCTATTTTCCACTCTCTACAAGAAACATCCCTATGGAATTCCAGTCATTGGATATGAGAAAGTGATTCGGAAAGTCACAAAGAAGACCTTGGTGGACTACTATCACCGTAGATACGTACCAGAAAACATGACTCTTGTTGTAACCGGAGACATGAATGCGTCAGATATGAAAAAACAAGTGAAAGAATACTTTGGCCCCTTTAAAGACTATGCGCTGAAAAAAGTGAAACGTAAAAAAGAAGAAAAAATTGATAAACCTCGTATTCAGGTCAAGCAGAGTTCCTTTAGGGAAAGCACTCTATATATCTCTTGGCCCGTGCCGAAGGTCACACATAAAGATATCCCGGCGTTGGATGTGCTAGGTTTAATATTGGGCCAAGGCGATAGTAGTCGACTTACCCAGTCCATGCGTATTAGAAAACCCCTCGTAAACCACGTTAGCTCAAGTGCTTTTACCCCGATCGATCCAGGATTTTTTACTATTACGGCCAGTGTGAATCCAGCAACCTTTGCTGAGGCTTTGGAAACACTCAATAAAACCCTTAAGGAGTTTTATGCAGAGTTACCCACCAAAGGAGAAATGAAAAAGGCCCTTATTAATATGGAAAGCGATGAGTATTACACTCTGGAAACTGTTGATGGGTTGGCTCGAAAAGTGGGAACGTATCAACATCTTTTTGATGATCATAAATATTCAAAAGAGTTTTTAAAACAGATTAAATCACTCACAGCTGAAGATATTATGCGAGTGGCAAGGAAATACCTAAAGCCAGAAAAAGCCTGTATTTCGTTTTTAACAGATCAAGATGAAAAGGAAATGAAGGGGCATTTAAAAAAGTGGTTGAAGGACTATAAGAAGGTCTACGAGTCAGGTAAAAAACTAAAAATACCCAAACAGGGAAAGAAAATAAAACTTTCCACCTGGAAGCCTAAAAAGTCTGAGGAACTAGCAGAGCTTAAAAAAGTCACGCTAGATTGCGGAGCCGAGCTTATTATGTATCCATCCAATGAAACAGCCGTAGTGTCCATGAAGGTGGCCTTTTTGGGTGGATTGCGAATGGAGCCAGAAGACAAAGTAGGTGCTTCTGAATTGCTCTCAAGAGTTTGGACATCGGGAACACCAGAGCTTTCGGAATACGAACTCAGTGAGAAGCTAGATACTCTTGCCGCGAGCATTAGCGCCTTTGCTGGGAGAAATACGACGGGTATAAGTATGACTGCACTTACGCCCTATGCCTCTGAAGTGCGAGATCTATTTTTTACCTGCCTTTATAATGATGAAATTAATCAAGAGGCTCTCGATAGAGAAAAGCATCTTATGATGGAGCAGATTCGGAAGCGGGATGATAATCCAACCCAGCAATGTGTTTTACAGTTTAGTCAGAGCCTATATGGGAATCATCCCTACAGTAGAGACCCACTCGGTAGTACCGGACGGATTCAGTCGATCACTGCTGAGGATCTTATTGCATTAAGAAATCAGTTTATGAATCTGAATAACTGCAAAATTGTTCTTGCGGGATCTTTTGATGAAAAAGAATGGATTGAGGTGTTGAATCAACAGTTCTCAAAAATGAATAAAGGTAAGAACTTAAGCACACGCTTTGAGTTTAATCCCCCGGCAAAACGGGTAGAGAAAATTAAAGAATCCGATAAGGAACAAGCGCATATCATAGTGGGGTTTCCGGGACTGACATTTGAAGACCGTAGAAAATTCACTCTTGAAGTGATACAGGCTATCTTAGCTGGACAGGGCGGTCGCTTGTTCCTAGAACTGAGAGATAAAGAATCACTCGCCTACAGTGTTTCTCCGATCAAAATGGAAGGTATAGATGCAGGTTACTTTGGTGCCTACATTGGCTGTAGTCCGGAAAAATCCAATAAAGCTATAGAAATGATGTTTTCTGAGTTCGATAAGTTGGAATCCGAAAAAGTGGGAGAGGCCGAGTTGACGCGGGCAAAACGCTATTTAATAGGTCGACATGATATTGATTTACAGAGGACCAGTACAATTGCCTCTTCACTCTTGTTTGATGAAATTTATGGAATAGCAGCCGAAGAGACTTTTCAATATGCGGACTTTATCAATGCGGTGACGAGTGAGGATATCCAAACTTTAGCCAAAGATATATTTAGCCAGCCGCCAGTGATCAGTCGGGTAGGTCGCTAAGTGCCTGGCACTTTACGAAAGTCCTGAATCAGAATGAGACATTTTTGAATGCCATAATTAGAAATTATGGCAGCAAGCCCTTTGTATTTAACATTACACTGAAATTTCGAAATTTTAATGAATCTTTGATAAAATGAAAGAGATGAAATTCCGTAATATTGAGTAGGGGAATGGCTTTAAAAAATAGGGAGGCGTTAGGTTGAATCGATACGGTGACAGCCCTCTTGGGCCGGAATTGATCTTAGATAGCACAGAATTTTTTCGACAATCTGTCGAAGAGGCCTTTTCGTCGCTAAAAATTAAAGGTCTTCCGCAGGTCAAAACCTATCTTACTGAACTACTTCATCATTTTATGGTCACAGACAACCTCTACGAAGTTTGTGAAGACTCCGGGAAGAGGAAAAATGTGACATTAGCCGAGCTTTTTCTCGAAGCTAATCTTTTAGAGCATAAAATGCGTGAAGAGCAGCTGAAACGATTAGGGGATATGAGCCTCTATATGAGTGGATTTTTTGGTGACAGTTTAAAGCGTAAGATCATTGATATTGATTATTACATCAGTATTGGCGGCTCGGCTTATGGTTCTCTTTCCACCTTGGTCACCCAAGATGTGATCGCTAAAATCTATGAGGATATTGCTGAAAACTTCGTAAGCTATGTAGACGCTCTGACTTACATCTCACAGCGAACCCAGATTCAATCTAATAAAGATCTACTAAGGCTGTATGATCGGTATATTGCTACTGGATCCGAGTTAGCTAAGGAGCAATTGGCGGAAAAGGGTCTTCTCAACGCTCAATCTAAAAAGGCCATCAAGAATTAACATTTAAGGCTACATTTTTACAGGGCCTGCGGGTATCCTAGGACTATGTTTAACTTTGGGTTTACAGAACTGATTGTTTTAGGGACGATTGCCCTGCTTGTGATAGGCCCTAAACAATTACCACAAGTGGCGAAGGCCGTAGCCAAACTTCTCAAAGAGGTTCGGTCCATTACATCTGAGGTGGCCGGTTCGTTGACGGACGCACGTCATAGTATTCAAAACGAAGTGGATCAGGTTAAACACAGAGTGGAAGATGCCGCCGATTTTGAAGCTAAAGTTATGGATTTAATCAACGAGAAGGCCAAACAATCACCCGAAGGGGTAGTGGCGCAAAACGACGCTGTTCCCGTCGAGCCACCGCCCAAAAAGAAAAAAAATATTGATGCCCACTTCGATGGAGACCCAGGGATAAAACCTCACGGTCTTCCAGAAGATGAGGTAGATCATTCTAGCGATAACCCTTCTGAAGCAAATACCGATAAGACGGAGGACGGTGGTAAGGAGTCAACTTCATGAGCTCCAAAGCGTTGCCCGGTACTGAAGAATCGGACGAAACCCTAGTCTCTCATCTGACAGAACTTCGTCGCCGATTGGTTTATACAATTATCACGTTACTTTTAGGATTTTTCGCCTGCTGGAATTTTTCTGAGCAGATCTTTGATTTTATTCGATTGCCCATAGCGCCTTATCTTCCTCAAGACGGACTTGTTTTTACTGCACCCATGGATAAGTTTTTAGCGCATATTAAAGTGTGTTTGCTGGCCTCTATTGTTGTGACCTCTCCACTTTGGATTTATCAAATATGGGCATTCATTGCTCCGGCCCTGTATAAAGAGGAACGCAAGTTCGGTTTGGCTTTTATATTTTTTGGAACCATTTTATTTTTGTCGGGTGTGAGTTTTCTGTATTTTTTAGTTATGCCTATGGCGTTTAAATTTCTTCTTCAGTTTGGGGGAGAAGTAGATAAGGCCATGATTACCATTAAAGAGTATTTATCCTTTTTTATTACAACCACACTAGTCTTTGGCGTCGCCTTTGAGATGCCACTGATGTTTGCCATATTGGCTAAACTGGGTGTGGTAAGCCCTAATTTTCTAATTAACAATTGGCGCTATGCTGTTGTTATTTTGGCTGCAGGTTCGGCTATGTTTACTCCACCGGATGTAATTAGCATGGTGATGATGATGATTCCCATGCTGGGTTTATATGGATTGTCCATAATCTTGGTGAGTATAATTGCGAAGGACAATGAAAAGTCTCAAAGCTAGACACTGCGAGCTTGAATAGATCTAACGTCTTCTAGCCTAAAATCCGATGTGTAAATATGTTTTTTCCAACAGGTTTAGGCATGATGCCACGCAGGTGGCCCATAGCCATCATCTTGATTTTTATCTTTACGAGTATCTACAGCATACTCTTTTTCCCAAAAGTGAATGAGCTCAGGGCAGATAGCCGAAAGCATGCAGAAGAGTTACGAAAGATCACGGTTCAAGTGATGGCGGAAGCCTGTAGGGTCAAGGCCCCCAATTCATCTATTTGTGATGGGCTGGATGAGAAATCCATAGATCGCATGCCCACCAATACAGAAGTTGAAACGAAGTCAGAGTCAGAGGGCAAAGCAGAGTCTTCTACTGAGGCTCAACCAGAGGAAGATGACTTAGATGGAAAAACTCCACTGGAACGGTTGCTCCGAGATACCAAACCATCGGAAATAGAGCGGGTTCTAAATAAAGATTTTGATGAGAAAAAAGACTTAAGGTTAAAAGAAATTTATGAACAAGTGGTTCTGCTTCAAAAATTATTTACGGATATGCAAAAGGACCCTGAAGATCACCCGGATTATATAAAAAATACTCCCAGCTATCCAAAATTTTTGGAAACTAAAAAACGTGTTATTGATGAAATCGCGAGGCAATATAGCGAAAAGGGCCTGACATCCGCACAGAATCGATCAATTTCGGCTCTTTTGAAGTCTACGTTTACCCATGCTGACTATGGACACCTCATAGGAAATTTAATTCTATTTCTCATTTTAGGCATGTGGGTGGAACAACGAGTGGGGACGGTAGCCGTACTTGGGACCTTTATGGGTGGCAGTCTATTTGGTTTAGGTCTGCATACTTTTACTTCGGAGCTGCCGGTTCTGGGGGCTTCCGCAGGCGTGAGTGCAATTATGGGTGCTTTTTTTGTATTTTTCTTTAAAGCACAAGTGCGATTTTTACTCGTACTTTTCCCTTTCTATTTTAAAAGAATCTATCTGTCTGCCTATTGGACTTTCCCGGTCTTTTATTTTATTCACGATTTGATTGGGGCGGCCAATTTGAACAGCTCCGGTGTGGCTCATTCGGCCCACTTGGGTGGTCTGTTTTTCGGGCTAGTATATGCAATGGTAGATCGCAAATTGCATCCCATGCAGTCGAATCAACTGTTTGAAGAAGAAGGTCCTCTACTGCGAAAGTTAGAACATGCGGCGACAGGGGAGGATGCTGTAAATTCCTATATAGAATTATCAAGATGGAATCCGCAAAACTGGAAGGGTGCACTTCTATTTTTAAAGAAAATGAATGAACATCCTATGGAAATCTCTCAGCTCTTGATTAAAGAAAGAGTTCAAAAGCAACTGAAGCTCACAGCGAATTTTATCTTCAATAAAAGACCCCAATGGGTGAATGATTTTGTGAAGAACATTCCAGGAGATCTTTTTGATTATTCATTATTTAAAGAAATTAATGAGAAAAAAATTATCAGATTGGCAGATAGTGCTGGAAAAGTAGGAGCATATAAAGCAGCTTATAGGCTGTATTCAACAGCTTTTGATAGACCGCTTGATGAGCGAGTGAGAGCTCAGATTCATCCGACTCTGCAGTTTTTAAAGAAGCAAATACAATCAGACACTGACAGTTCAAACCCTTCAGGAGATATGTAAATGAGTGACGATCCAAACCAGCCCCCGGTCATAGACGAGACTTTGCCTACAAAAGAAGAAGCCGTGGCGTCACCAGCACCGGTGGTTCCTAACTTTGAAGTGGCCACGGACATGAAGTTTAAACCTGCTCCCATGGGAAAACGCTTTATTGCCGCAATGATTGATGGAGTGATATCGCAAGTTATAACTATCGCTTCTATTAAGTTTCTGGTTGAGCCCGTGTTTGATACGAACCTTTTGGTCACCATACTCGCCTCCTATGTAGTTGCATTTTTCTATTGGGTTCTTATGCCGATTAAACTTGAGGCGACACCGGGTAAGAAAGTCATGGGTTTAAGAATTGTCCGAGCGGATCAGGGGACAGAGTTGAGCATTGGTCAAATGGTGTTGAGAGAATTGGTAGGTAAGTTAATTGGCTATATAGCTCTTTTTATTGGTTACCTATGGGCGTTCTTTGATAAACCAGAACGCCGTGCATGGCATGATATGATTGGTAAAACTCGGGTGGTTGAAGCGGGCTAGTCTTCAAACTCTATGAGTTCAGCACCTGATTCGACGGTTTGCCCTTCTTTGACGTGAATGGTTTTCACCTTACAGTCTCGGTCGGCGCGCATTTCGTTTTCCATCTTCATGGCCTCCATGATGAGGATTGGATCACCTTCTTTAACTTCCTGGCCAGCAGTCACCATGATTTTAGTGATCTTACCAGGCATACCCGCATCCAGGCTGTTACCACCGCCAAGACCTTTACCAGACTTCAAGCTCTCGTGAAGCAACATTTCATCATTATAGATTTTAACGGATCTAAAAGAACCTCGAGTGTAAACCGTGTAATCAGTATCTTTTCCCACCACGTCAACGAGGTAGGAATGATTGTTAAACATAAAAGTGATGGCTTCGTTCAGCATTTGGAAGTCATCTTTAGAGATAATATGTTCTACCCAGGGCTCTTCATCTTTTTTAAGCTGTACGTTCCAAGAGGTTCGAGCTTCAAAAACCTTTACCTTATAATCATGACCGTGGGTGTTTGCTTCAAAGTACATAGGTAACTCCTAGTGGTTTCTTAGTTGATCAGCTCGACCAACATCTTTCCAGCGACTAACGAGGTTCAGGCGGGAAGTGTCTCTTCTTTTAGCCTCGTTGTAAGCAACGATGGCCGCAGAAATAATAAAGACATTATCATCCACAAACATAAAGAGATCTTTCTGCTTGTTGCCAGCAATCTCTGTATCAATAAACTGTGTGGTGTAAGTTCCATCGATGAATTGTGGGTGCGATAAAATGTTTTTATGTAAAACGATGTTTGATTTCACACCGGTGAGCATAAATTCATCCAAAGCACGATTCAGGCGAGTCATCGCCTCTTCACGCGTATCACCCCATGCGATCAGCTTACCAATCATTGGGTCATAATGAATAGGGACCTCATATCCAGGATAAGCCGCATTGTCCATTCGAATAAATGGGCCTTGCGGTGGCCGACATTTCCTAATGAGTCCTGGGCTAGGAGCAAATGTCTTGGGGTCTTCCGCATAAATTCTCACTTCAATGGCATGGCCAATAATTTTTACGTCCTCTTGTTTAAAACTAAGAGCATTGCCAAGAGCAACATTGATTTGCTCCTTCACGAGATCATAACCAGTGATCATTTCCGTCACTGGATGCTCTACTTGCAGGCGAGTGTTCATTTCCATGAAAAAGAATTCTTTTGAGTTATTATCAAATATAAATTCGATGGTTCCTGCGCCAATGTAATCAATGGCTTGTCCGGCTTTTACGGCCACTTCACCCATTCGTTTTCGAACCTCTTCGGGAACGCTGATACTAGGCGCTTCTTCAATCACTTTTTGGTGGCGACGCTGAGCCGAGCATTCACGTTCAAACAGGTGAACCACATTACCTTTTGTGTCGCCAAAAATTTGCATTTCAATGTGCTTAGGGTTTTGAACAAAACGCTCAATGAACACGCGGTCATCTTTAAAGAAGTTTAAGCCTTCACTTTGACAGGCTCTAAATTGACTTTCTAACTCGGCTGGGTCATGAACCACCCGAATCCCTTTACCACCGCCGCCAGCAGAAGCTTTAATGATGACTGGGTAGCCAATTCGATCCGCTTCTTCCTTGGCCTGCTTAGCATCTGTCACAGAACCTTCAGTTCCGGGCACAATGGGAACGCCGGCTTCTTGCATTAAATCTCGGCTAGCCAATTTATCGCCCATAGCGCGTATATTTTCCGCGGTAGGGCCAATGAAAGTAATTCCAGCCTCTTTTAATGCCGTTGCAAATTCGGCATTCTCACTTAAAAAACCGTAACCAGGATGAACCGCGTCCGCCCCTGACTTTTTAGCGACTTCGATGATTTTATCTATCCGCAAATAGGATTCAGCACTTGGTGCCGGTCCTATGTGGTAGGCCTCGTCCGCGAGGAGCACATGCATACTGTTTCGGTCAGCTTCTGAGTATACGGCCACAGATTGTACACCGAGTTCTCTACAGGTTCGAATCACTCGAATAGCAATTTCACCACGGTTAGCAACTAAGATTTTTTTAAACATGATTTTCTCCTCAGCCACCTTATAAAGGGATGTTTCCATGCTTTTTAGGTGGATTGGTATCCTTTTTGTTTTTCAACATTTCTAGAGAATCAATGATTCGTTTCCGGGTCATCGCAGGCTCAATCACTTCATCGACAAAACCTACTTCTGCGGCCACGTAGGGGTTGTTGAATTTCTCTTCGTACTCAGAAGTGAGTCGAGCTCGTTCCGCGTCAGGATCTTTAGCATTTTTAATTTCATTTCTAAAAATGATATTCACAGCACCGTCAGCTCCCATTACGGCGATTTCCGCTGTGGGGTAGGCGAGGTTAATGTCGCCTCGAAGATGTTTAGAGCTCATAACGTCGTAAGCGCCACCATAGGCTTTTCGAGTGATGAGCGTGATTTTTGGTACAGTGGCTTCCGCATAGGCGTAAAGCAACTTAGCCCCATGTGTGATAATGCCGTTCCACTCTTGATCAGTTCCAGGAAGAAAACCGGGAACATCCACCAAAGTCACTAGAGGAATATTAAAGGCATCGCAAAATCGGACAAACCGTGCGGCCTTTTTACTGGCTTCAATATTCAGACAGCCAGCCAAAACTTGCGGCTGATTGGCCACAATACCGACACTTCGTCCATTAAAACGCGCAAAGCCCACAACGATGTTTTGCGCATACTGAGTGGCAACCTCTAAAAAGTAACCTTCATCCACAATCGTTTTAATCAATTCCTTCATGTCGTAAGGCTTTTTGGAGTTATCAGGGATAAAATCGTTTAAGCTGTCACAAACCCGATCTGGATCATCGCTTGTGGGTAGGATCGGTGGATCATCTACGTTATTGGCCGGAAGGAAGTTAAGAAGTTCTCGAATCATTAACAAACAATGTTTGTCGTCATCCGTGGCAAAATGGGCCACGCCGGATTTCTGAGCGTGAGCCGTAGCTCCACCGAGTTCTTCCTTTGTCACTTCTTCATGAGTTACAGATTTAATCACATCGGGTCCGGTTACGAACATGTAAGAGGTGTCCTTAACCATAAAAATAAAATCAGTCAGTGAAGGCGAATAAACCGCACCACCTGCACAGGGGCCCATGATGGCAGAGATTTGTGGAACCACTCCACTAGAGATGGTGTTCTTTAAAAAGATATCTGCGTATCCGGCTAGAGCTTCAACACCTTCGTGAATACGCGCACCACCGGAATCATTAAGGCCAATGATTGGTGCGCCATTTTTTAATGCCATATCCATGATTTTACAAATCTTACGAGCCTGTGCTTTACTCATACTGCCGCCGAATACAGTGAAGTCTTGAGAGTAGACGTAAACCATTTTGCCATTGATACGTCCATAACCGGTGATAACACCATCACCGGCAATACGGCGTTCTTCCATACCAAAGTTTCGGCAGTTGTGTTTGGCAAAGCGATCGATCTCTACAAAACTTCCAGGGTCGAGTAAGACATCCAATCTTTCTCGAGCAGTGAGTCTTTCACCTTCTTTGTGTTTAGCAATTCGATCCGAACCACCGCCCTCAAAGGCTTTTTCATTGCGAGCAGCAAGATCGTCGATTTTAAATTCCGTGGTCGTTTCCATAATTGGATCCTTTCAATATTAAAATCCGTTAAGGGTACATTCTGCCGTACATGCGTGGGAATGGAATGGTTTCTCTCACGTGAGACAAGCCACAAATCCAAGCCACTGTTCTTTCGATGCCTAAGCCAAAGCCGGCATGGGGAAAAGAGCCGTACTTACGAATGTCGTTGTACCAAGCAAAGTCTTTTTCATCTAAATCGTGTTCTTTAATTTTTCTTAAAATAATATCCAGGTCATCTTCCCGCTGGCCGCCACCGATGATTTCTCCGTAACCTTCTGTCGCGAGCATGTCCACACTCATGGAGTAAGTGGCATCCTTTGGTTCTTCCTTCATATAGAAGGCTTTGATCGCTGTGGGATAATGGTGAACCATGACAGGTTTTTCAAATTGTGAACTTATGATGGTTTCATCAGCTCCACCAAAATCATCCCCATCTACGAAGTCCGGATTTTCTTTTTTAATGATCTCTACAGCCTCTTTGTAGTGAATGCGTGGGAACTCGCCTTTTACAGGAGCCAGTTTAGAAACATCTCTTTCTAGAATTTCCAATTCTTCTTTTTTGTTGGTGATGGTTCTTTGCACCACATACTCAACAAATTGTTCCATCAAATCCATATTGTCGTAAAGATCGTTGAATGCGACCTCCGGTTCGACCATCCAAAATTCGATAAGGTGTCTGCGAGTTTTAGATTTTTCGGCACGGAAAGTGGGGCCAAAACAATACACCTTACCAAAAGCCGCCGCAGTGGCTTCCATATAGAGTTGGCCACTTTGCGAGAGGTAAGCCTTGTCATCAAAGTACTGGGTTTCAAAAAGTGTGGTGGTGCCTTCGCAGGCGTTGGGTGTAAAAACAGGAGCGTCGGTCAGTGTGAAGCCGCGGCCATCAAAAAAGTCGCGAATGGATTTTATAATTTCCGCTCGAACTCGGATGGCAGCGTGCTGACGCTTAGATCGTAGCCAAAGATGGCGGTGATTCATTAAAAAATCAGTTCCATGTTCTTTCGGAGAGATGGGGAACTCAGGACTCTTGCCGATGATTTCAAAATTTTGCGCGCCAATTTCGTAAACGCCAGGTTTTTTGGGATGCTCACGCACAACGCCTGTGATTTTGAGTGAGGTCTCTTGGGTGATATCTCCAAAGTTTTCAAAAGCAGATTCATCACACTCACCACGAAAGTAAATGCATTGAACCATTCCCGTTCCGTCTCTTAGTTCCAGAAACTTAATCTTTCCACTGGACCGAGTGTTGTAAGCCCAGCCTTTCAGTTCGACGGTTTCGTTGACGTGTTTGCCCAGGTCTTCAATAAAATAACGCATATGGTCGTTCCTATATTGGATTTCGAGTAAAAAATTGGACAAATTCTTACACCAATTTACCAGTGAAGACAGTAAAAAAACCCGTTTTAAGCGGTGGGTTTTGTTCGGGATTTTGTGATTTTAAAGGCTCAATGTCGATAGCATCGAGTACAAGACTTTTGCAGTCCCTTTAGGTCCTAAAAACCAATTGAGGTTAGGGTGCTGAATTGATGGAGGTGCCCAACAGAACCTGCAGCGAACGCTGTAGGTTTAAGCTACCTCGGGCTTGGCTGATCATTTGGGAGTCTGAATCCACTCCATTATAAAGCGCTTGTTTAATTTCCTGATAATCCGCAGTGGGTTTTGCCGACCACAGGGCCGCAGCAGCGCCAGCCACAAATGGGGCGGCCATACTGGTTCCGGTCAGATTACCCACGCCGTTACTAAATACCGTGGAGAAAATATCCTCACCGGGAGCAAAAATATCTACAGTGATAGCACCAAAATTAGAATGGGAAGCCATACCACCAAAAAACGTAGTGGATCCCACGGTGATTTGATTGGGCTGAATGTATGCGGCGGGAAATTCTTGTAGGCTGGGTATGTCGATATTGTTGCCGGAGTTACCAGCTGCCGCTACGAATAGAATATTACGAGCGCCGAGTTCAGCAATTTTATTTTCCAAAATAGAACTACATGCGGGCCCACCCCAAGAGGCATTTACCACTCGGATGTTCATAAGCTCACTCATGTTACGAACGTATTCCATGGCTTCAACGGCGGCATCCAATGTTCCACCGGAGGTCTCCTCAATAAAATCCAAAGGTAAAATACTGGCTCCAGGTGCTACACCTTGAGGAAGGCTTGTGGAGTAAGCGATATCATCATGATCGGCGGCAGCAATCCCCGCTACATGGGTTCCATGGCCATTGTTATCGATGTTATTTGGAATACGAGCAGCAAAGTTATAGCCATGAATATCATCTATGTAGCCGTTGCCGTCGTCATCAATCCCATTGGAGGATTTATCTTGGCCGAAACTATCCGTTCCTTTTTCACCGGGATTGGCAATGAGGCGGGGAGCAATCAGCGGATGATCAATGGCAACACCACTATCAATCACGGCTACAGTAATGCCTTGGCCTGTATAGCCCTGTTCCCAAGCATAGGCGGCATTGATAGCTTGACGTCCCCAGTTGCGAAATGTCGGTCCGGTATTTCCATTGAGGTTATTCACCTGGGTATTGGAAGAGTTCATGGTTTCATAGGGCTGAACGATCATTCGCAAGTTGGGATTGACCACACGAATTTTTTCTCGATGGGGTTCAATGGTTTCTTTAAAAAGTTCCGCTTCGGAATCATGTTTCACAACGGTCACCGTTCCGTCGATCCACTCCACGAGGTATTCGCCTTTGATTTCTTGTTCTTCACAAGAGGCAGATTTTTGAAAGACGCTATCACCCGCATCTTTATCGCAAGCCGCTAGCAGCAATAAAGATGTAATTAAAATAACCCTATAAAGACTGCGAACATCCATGTGAGTCCTCTCCAACAGGCACATCCTATGCCCGTATATAGTATTGTCTCTTTTGCTCTGGTTTGCGGTTAGTCCAATCCTTGTAAAAGGCTACAGGTGGGTCTTAGGAGAAAAATCTAGACTTAGACTTTTGGGTTAATAAATAAAAAAAATGGCAGCCATAAAAGCTGCCAATTTACTGTAATGCTAAGTTGTAGAGTAGAAATGCGAAATACGATGTTTAAAGAGACTTTATAAACTGAGCCAGGAAGTCACTAAACTGACTTTCCACTCGGGAAGCCACGGCTTTCACGTCATCGTGAGTGAGGGCCTCAGAGGAAAGGCCGGTACCTAAGTTGGTGATACAACTGATTCCCACAACCTTTTTTCCCATATGTTTGGCCGCAATCACCTCGGGCACGGTGCTCATCCCTACGGCACCACCACCCATTTCGCCAAAAAGTTTCACTTCTGCTGCCGTTTCGTAAGTGGGGCCCTGCACACCAAAGTAAGTGCCATTAAAGTAAGGCACCTGTTTCTCTTTTAAGATCCCCTCCAATTGGTCTGAAAGCTTATGATCAAACGGCTCACTCATATCCGGAAAGCGAACACCCAGTTCGGCCACATTGGGGCCGCGTAGTGGGTTTTCACCAGTCATGTTGACTTGGTCTCTTAGTACCATAAAAGTTCCGGGTTGAATGTCTTTGTTGAGTCCGCCGGCAGAGTTAGTGATCACCATGGTTTGAGCGCCTAACATGCCTACCACACGGGTGGGATGAACCACTTCGGCCATAGAATGACCTTCGTAGTAGTGAACGCGTCCCTGTAAAAGTGCGACGTTTTTATCACCAAGTTGACCTAAAACCAAACGTCCGCCATGGCCTTCTACCGTGGGCGGGAAAAAACCAGGAATGTCTTTGTAGTCGATCGTGGCAACGGCTTCTACAGCATTTACAAAATGACCTAACCCAGATCCTAAAGTCACACTAATATCTGGAATAAAATCGGTTTGTTTACGAATGTAATCCACAGACTTCTTCACATTTTCTAAAATCACGCTAATACCTCATCAATGAGTTTCGGGGGTTCAATGTTAAAATCGGATACAGTAACACTCTCTAATAACATTTGTTTTGCACTCTCAAGATGCTCGTCACCAGAATGGTACAGGGTAAAAAGTGAGTCTCCCTTTTTAACGGTACTGCCAATCTTAAAGTGCCACTCCACACCCGTGGAATGATCGATACGGTCGGTGTTTTTTAATCGGCCGGCTTTGAGTAAAATATTGGCTCGACCCACCATCTCGGTGTCTACGGCGGTTACATGCCCTGACTCTGGAGTCACAATCGTTGTTGTGGACTCAGCAATATTAAAATCATGGGGATCACTGGCGCCCTGGGCTGTGCACATCTTAATAAAGGCCTCATAGGCTTTACCGGAAGTTAATGCGCCTTCTGCGGCACGACGGGCTTCTTGTTTTGTGGAATATTTATTTCCCACTAACAGCATATGGGCGGCCAGCTCGAGGCTGAGTTCTCTAGTGTCTTCATAAAAATCAATGTTGTTTTCCACACAAGTTTTGCTCTGTAAAATATCGATACACTCTTTAATCTCGAGAGCGTTTCCTGCAAAACGACCTAAGGGTTGCTCCATACATGTAAGCAGCGCGTGGCATTTTACGCCGTTCTTTTCAGCGATGTCTTTGAGCCAGGTGGCCAGTTCCCGAGCATGTTCAATGTCCTTCATAAATGCACCACTACCATGCTTAACATCCAACACGAGCCCAGTAACACCTTCAGCCAATTTCTTAGACATGATGCTGGCACAAATCAGCGGAATGATATCTACGGTTTCTGTCACATCTCTTAAGGCATAGAGTTTTTTGTCTGCTGGGCATAGGTTGTCTGTTTGGCCCATAATGCTCAGACCACTTGAGTTCACTTGGTCCACAAACTCTTGGGTACTCAAAAATACGTTAAACCCCTTGATGGCTTCGAGTTTGTCCAAAGTGCCACCGGTGTGTCCTAATCCGCGCCCAGCAATACTGGCCACAGGCAAACCACAAGCGGCAACAATCGGGTCACATATCATTGTGATTTTATCTCCCACTCCACCCGTGGAATGTTTATCCACCACATTATCTACACCTTCAAATTGAATCACATCGCCACTTTCTTTCATAATGCGTGTGAGTGTGGCGGTATTATCCTTAGAAAGAGGATTGAAAAAACAAGCCATGGCAAAGGCGGACATTTGGTAATCGGGAATGGCTCCGCTCACAAAACCATCAATAAAAAACTGTAGTTCTTCTTCGGTGTGTTCCTGGCCGAGCTTGCGATTTCGAATGATCTGTGTGGGAGTAAGATCCTTCATGATTTTCCTGTCACTAAGGATACACTTCGACTGGTACCAAGGCGTGTGGCTCCGGCCTCAATCAGAGCTGTGGCATCGGCAGCGCTTTGAATTCCACCCGAGGCTTTAATGGCTATATCTGATCGAAGTTCACGTTTAAAGATTTCTACATCTTCTACGGTGGCACCGCCACCAGCAAAACCGGTAGAAGTTTTGATGAACTGAACATCGCATTTGTTAAGAATTTTACATATAGCCAACTTATCGGCGTAATTCAGCAAAGAGGTCTCTACAATCACTTTTAAGGGGCGTCCGTTTCGCTTAGCCGCAACAGCCTTGATGTGATCTTCGACTTCATCTAATCGGCCTGATTTGAGCTGTCCAATGGGAATCACCATATCCAATTCATCAGCGCCATCACGTATACAGTATTCTGCCTGGGTCGCTTTGTTGTTTATCCCAGAAGCTCCCAAGGGAAAGTCTACCACAGTACACACCTTAACCTGTGTTTGTTGCAGGCATTGTTTTGCATAGTGCACGTAAACGGGGTTTACACATACTGAATAAAATTGAAATTCTTTGGCCTCATCACATAGCTTTTTTATGTCTTTTGGCTCGGCATCAGGTTTTAAAAGTGTATGATCAATGTATTGATTGAGTTTCACGGTCCATTTCCTCCAAAGCGGCAAGATTACAAAAGAAACGGATCCTTTGCTAGTTTAATTACCAGGCTAGGGGGGAGTTTAGTTGTACCGCTACTGGTCTAGAGTCTAAGTTGTGCCTTGCAACACAGTCCATTAAACTATCTATTATGAGCGGTCCAAAATTGGCTTATCAGTTTATAATTGCAGGTAAAGTTCAAGGAGTGGGTTTCCGTTATTTCACGCAATCAAAAGCTCAGGACTATGCACTGAACGGATGGGTGAGAAACCTCATTGACGGTCGGGTAGAAGCTTTGGCGGTTGGGGATGAAATGGCATTGAACCGTTTTGCTATAGATATGAATCGAGGGCCGGAGAGCTCACATGTGATATCTGTGGAGAGGCATTCTATTGAGGGAGCGCCTGAAATGAGTGGTTTTAATATTGAGAAAGATGGAGAGAAACCATGGCAAAAAGATTAATAGTTACTTTGATGGTTGTTGTAATGTCGGTGATGAGTCCCGCGACGAATAGTTTTGCCCAGTCGTTTGATGATCCAGCTCTCGCTGAATCCACAGGGACCAGAAAGCAAATCGCGACCATTATTTTTGCCGGGCTCGCTGGTGCGATTTTAGGTTTAAGTACGTTGAGTTTTTATGGCCGTCCACAGGATAAGCTTTCTAATATCGCCATTGGATTTGCGCTGGGAGTGATTGCGGGAGCGACCTATACTACATATAAAACGGCAACACGCCCTTATGACTACTATGGATCTGAGTATAAACTTTTACCACCAGAAAACAGTTATCAGTCGGAAGTGGATTTCACAAAAAAGCCAAATATTAACTTGGCCTATTCTTGGGAATTTTAAAATTAGCCGGATTTTTTACCAAATAAGTTATTGATTAACTTCTTGGCTCCGCCTTCACCTTCACCATCTTCGTAGAACTTAATTCCGCCGTCGGCAGAGGGTTGTTGTTGCTGCTGAGGCGATGGGCGCTGAGGAGCGCCGCCCGGTCCTGCGCTAGGGCGAGGGGGAGCATTCGGATTAGGCTTAACAACGCTCGCTGAGGGTGGTGGTTTATGGCCGGGAGATTGGTTTTGACCTGGAGCCTTTTTAGCTTCTTCTTTGGTACTTTTTCTACCCAAGAATTGATCTCCAACCTCTTTGGCGATTCTACCATCCGCAATGAGCTTATTGATGGACTGTTCAAAAGTGATCATTCCATGCTGCATACCTGTTTGCATAGCAGAAGGCACTTGATAGGTCTTCCCTTCACGAATCAGGTTGGCGATGGCTGAAGTGTTCTTTAAAATTTCAATGGCTGCCACTCGGCCAGGTTTATCTATGGTGGGGAATAGATTCTGTGCTACCACACCTCGTAGGGATTCAGCTAACATTACCCGTACCTGTGCCTGCTGGTTTTCAGGAAACACATCTATAATACGATCAACCGTTTTCGCCGCAGAGTTGGTGTGAAGTGTTCCAAATACTAAGTGACCTGTTTCAGCTGCGGTCATGGCGAGACTGATGGTTTCTAAGTCCCGCATCTCACCCACGAGAATGATGTCTGGATCCTCACGAAGTGCGGCCTTAAGGGCTTTGGCAAAAGACTTGGTATGTGATCCCACTTCCCGCTGGTTGACAAGGGACTTTTGATTTTCATGTACAAATTCTATAGGATCTTCAATGGTGATCATATGTTCTTTGCGAGTTTGGTTAATGGTATGAAGGATAGCCGCCAACGTGGTCGACTTACCCGAACCGGTTGGACCTGTAACTAGAATCATTCCTCTAGGTACGTTGGCCAAATCCATCAAGCTATTGGGTAGGTTCAGCTCTTTAATGGTTTTTAGCTCCGTCGGGATGATTCTAAACACCGCACCCAGGCCTTTACGCTGCATGAACACGTTACAGCGGAAACGGCCGTACCCTTCTAAAGCGTAAGAACAATCCAACTCCCAACATTCAACAAATTCTTTTTTCTGTTTATCTGTGAGGATTTCAAACAATAGCCCTTGAACATCTTTATTGGATAAAGAGGGGTGATCTAACTTTACCATTTCCCCGTGAATTCTAAGATATGGGGGGGCTCCGGAAGTAAGATGTAGATCCGATGCGTCTTGCTTTACCATTAGTTTAAATAGCTCATCAATTGCTGCCATTAAGGACTCCTCATTGATTTCACTAAACTTTTCGGCAAATCTGAGGTAGATAATTATGGTTTTATGGTCCAGTATGAGTCTTTAATCCGCTTAACCTCCCCAAAGACTTAGTAGTGGAGACCATGGTCTAGGAGAAATTCATTGTCCTCACAAATTTTAGTTAATGTAAGACCAAATATGACACGTGTGGCTTACGTAGAGAACAAAGAGCTCACCGATTTTAAGATTGATAAGAAGCAATCCCCGACCTTAGTGGGGTCCATTTATCGAGGGAAAGTCATTCGAGTTTTACCTGGGATGCAGGCCGCATTCATTGATATGGGTTTGCAGCGTTCAGGGTTTCTTTACGTGGGTGATATTTTAGAAAATATTTTGGCCAATGAAGAGTATATGTCCTCTCATGATGAGGAAGAAGAGGCGGCGGAAGAAAGTAACCTTCCTAAAGTTACCGACACCCACGATACTCCCTTTAAGCGAAACTACATTAAAACCCCCATTCAAGATTTACTAAAGGAAGGGCAATCCCTACTCGTACAGGTGGCAAAAGATCCGTTAGGAACCAAAGGGGCTCGGGTGACCACGCAAATCTCTTTGCCTGGACGAAGCGTTGTGTACATGCCCCAAGTGGAACATATTGGCGTTTCCAGGCGTATTGAGGATGAATCCGAGCGAGATCGACTGCGAAAGCTCATTGAGGAGCTCAATCCAGGTGGCGGTATCATTGTGCGAACTGCGGGAGAGAAAGCGGATGCCGCGGATTTAGATTTGGACCTGAAGTATTTAAAGTTGGTTTGGGATGAGGTGCAAAAGAACTACCAGAAAAAGAAGTCAGTAGGTCTTGTGTATTCAGACCTAGATGTTGAGTTAAGGGCTCTTCGTGATCTTCTTAATGATGATGTGGACCGAGTTATAGTGGATGACAAAAAGGCCTACCGGAAAATTTCCAGTTTCTTAGGTCAGTTTATGCCGAAGTTTAAAAGACGTTTAGAACTGTATAAGGACAAGCAGCCCTTGTTTGATACCTATGACATTGATATCGAAATCTCTAGATCTCTACAGAGGAAAGTGTGGTTAAAATCTGGTGGTTATATTGTTGTGGATGAAGCCGAAGCCCTTGTGGTGGTGGATGTGAACACCGGTCGCTATGTGGGGAAAAGAGACTTAGAGGACACCATATTGAAAACCAATTTGGAGGCCGTGAAAGAGATCACTCACCAACTAAGGATCCGGAACAGTGGTGGAATTATTATTTTAGATTTAATTGATATGGAAAACCCGTTGCATAGAGAAAAGGTTTTGAATCAATTGGAAATTGAATTGAAAAAAGATCGGGCACGAACGGCGATCATCAGCATGTCCGATCTGGGTTTAGTTGAAATGACCCGAAAGCGCACTCGCCCTAGTTTAGTGAGTACATTGTGCGAGCCCTGTCCCTATTGTGAAGGCAAGGCGTATGTGAAGCAAAAAGCCACGGTAGCCAATGAGATCTTTCGCTCGATTGAAAGAGAGTTGGTTTTGTCACCGGAGCTCGGGAAGGACCTTACCATTTCATGTAATAGCTTGGTGGCAGAATGGATGTATGAACGAGAAGGCGAGATGTTGGATCATATCGAGGGCCTACTTGGGCACCCGCTCACGATAGATGCGGAACCGCAGTTTCATGTGGAAGAATATGAAGTCAGAAGGCCCAACTGACCGTATATTATGGGTCTTAATTGGGAGAATGGGCTGAGCTTGACCCCTAGGGGGAGTGTACGCCGCGCAGCAACGCGCAACACAATAAGTGTAAGTGATTGAAAATACATCTTTTTGCTAGATTCATTCACTTTCGATGCAGGGGAGCATGGGGACTTTAAAAAAAGGAAATTCCTGCTTATATCCTGGGCTAAATCGTTGACATTACTGGTGCAGCGTGGCAGTTTTCGTTGTCTTTAGGCCATTGAGGTTCAGATTTTGATTTGGAGGTAAACCCATGTACGCCATTATTCGCGCCGGTGGAAAGCAATATAAAGTGCAACCAGGTGATACATTAAAAGTAGAAAAGCTTAACAAAGAACTGGGTGAAGAGTTTGACGTAACAGAAGTTCTTGCCATGGGTGGAGATGAAACCGTACTTGGTGAGCCCACTGTTGCAAACGCTAAAGTGACTGTTGTGGTAACTAATCAGTCCAAAGCACCAAAGGTGATTGTTTTCAAAAAGAAGCGTCGTCAAGGCTACCGTCGTATGCAAGGTCATAGACAGCTTTACACAGAGCTTTTTATTAAAGAAATTAGCGGACCTAGTGGTTCTGAAAAAGCCAAAGCGGAAGCTAAGGTTTACAACCCAGAGGCTAAGAAAGAGAAAGAAGCGGCTCTAAAAGCGGAAAAGGCTGCAGCGAAAAAGGCCGGTGTAAAAAAGCCAGCGAAGAAAAAAACAGCTAAAAAGAAAACGGCTAAGAAAAAAACCGCTAAGAAGAAGACAGCAGCCAAAAAGAAAACTGCTAAGAAAAAGACGGCGGCTAAAAAGAAAACTGCTAAGAAAAAGACAGCTAAGAAAAAAGCCACAAAGAAGAAGTCGTAATTTAAATTTTTATTGATTGAGGAGTTATCATGGCATCGAAGAAGGCCGCAGGTAGTACTAAGAACGGAAGAGATAGTAATAGTAAAAGATTGGGTGTTAAGCGCTTTGGTGGTCAGCCAGTAAAATCTGGAACCATCATTGTTCGCCAAAGAGGCACTCAGTTTGAAGTGGGTAACAACGTAAAAATGGGCCGCGATCACACGATCTATTCTGTGATTGATGGTTTAGTAAAGTTTGAGCGAGTGAATAAAAAGAAGCTGAAAATCAGCGTTTATCCTCGTACAGCCTAATTGATCCACTCGATTAATTGATTTTTACAGCCCAATGGATTCTCAACTAGATCTTTTGGGCTTTTTTTTGTCCTGAAAATGAAGCTATGAAATTTATAGATGAAATTAAATTACAGTTACAATCCGGCAAAGGCGGTCCGGGCTGTGTGAGTTTTCGAAAAGAGGCTCATATACCTAGAGGTGGCCCTGATGGCGGAGATGGTGGTCGTGGTGGGCATATTATTTTTAAAGCCTCCGATCGATTAAACTCACTGGTCCATTTCCAGGGGAGACGTAAGTTTAGTGCTCCCAATGGTCTACCTGGCATGGGTTCAAAGATGACCGGTAAAGATGGTGAAGATGTGGTTTTAGAAGTGCCCGTTGGCACCGTTATTAAAAGTGATCAAGGAGAGATTTTATTAGATCTTTCCGCTCCTGATTCTGAAGTGACTTTTTTAAAGGGTGGAATTGGTGGCAAGGGGAACTGTTTTTATAAAACCTCGGTGAACCAAGCGCCGGGTGTGGCTCAAAAGGGAATGCCCGGCGAGCTTAAAAACGTCACAGTGGAGTTAAAGTCTATTGCGGATGTGGGAATCATAGGCTTTCCCAGCGTTGGTAAGTCCACCATTATCTCTGTGATATCTGCGGCCAGGCCCAAGGTGGCAGAATATCATTTTACGACTTTATCTCCGAATCTGGGAGTGGTGAAAGTCAGCGACGAGCAAAGTTTTGTTGTGGCAGATATTCCTGGGTTGATTAAAGGCGCTCACCAGGGAACGGGTCTTGGAATTCAGTTTCTCCGACATATAGAACGCACTAAAATGTTTTTGCATGTTTTAGATGTGAGTGGAATGTCTGGAAGAGAGCCGTTAGAGGATTTTGCTGATATCAACGAGGAACTTAGGGCTTACGATCAATTAGATCACAGTGATGGACGCATCGGTTCTCCTCTTACAGAGCGCAAACAATTGGTCGCACTCAATAAAGTGGATGCGGCACCATTAGAAGTTTTAAATGGTGTAAAACATCAATTACAGCAGAAAAATATAGAGTTTATTGAGATTTCAGCAGCTACGGGTCAGAATATAGACCAATTGAAGTTTAAACTTAATGAAGTTCTAAAGGACTTATCTTCCGAGGATAGTGAATGAATCGCAAAGTAGGAATATTTGGTGGATCGTTTAACCCCATACATGTGGGGCATGTAAATTCAATGGTAACAGTGGCGGAAAAGATGGGACTCACGACCATTAAAGTGATTCCTGCCGCACAAGCCCCTTTACGACAACAAATGGAAGGTCCCTCTCCAGAAGAGAGATCTGAGATGGTGAAGTATGCCATCTCAGATTATCCCGAAGTCTTAGAGTTCGACGACATAGAACTCAAAAGAAAAGGAATCAGCTATACCATCGACACTGTGGATAGCCTCCTACAAACCTATTCTTCGGAAACTCTGTATCTTATTATTGGCGCCGATCAATTTGAAATTTTTGATAAATGGTTGAAGTACGGTGAACTCCTTTCGAAAGTGAATCTTATAGTGACCACTCGACCGGGTGCTTTTTTGCCCTTGGCGAAAGAAGACTTCCCAGGAAGCATACCTGATTTGGTGGCTGAGTTCGATGGCGAAACGGCGGCCTTGAATACGGGTCGCTTTATTCATTTCATCAAATTGGAAGATCAAAATATTTCCGCATCAGATATTCGAAAAAGATTACGTACAGGTAAATCAACCGCAGAACAGCTAGATTCTCGAGTGGATAAGTACATTCGGGAACACAGTTTGTACAACTCTGTGGGTACAAAAATTAAAGACTATGAGGAATTCACTCGTTTTTGCGGCCAGGTGTTGTTTGATCGTAAGGCCATTGATGTACAAGGTTATGACTTGGTCGATATGGGTAAGCCGGTGGACTATACTATTGTGGCGTCAGGAACCAGTAAGCGGCATACAGCAGCCCTGTCGGAACGTATAATAGACAATGTTAAAGATGAGTTTGGCGTTTACCCTTACAACGTTGAAGGTCAGCAAGATGGTCGATGGGTGGTCATAGACTACGGTAATTTAATGATTCATCTGTTTTATGATTATGTTCGTAGCGAATATAAATTAGAAGAACTATGGCGCAGCTCTAATAATCTTAATCTGGTTGATGAAGACTTGCGCGAACGTACGTCCTAATTGCTTATGGCCACACAACTACAACTCATTACCATTCAGTCTTCAAAAGAAGCCTATGTTTCCGAAGGGGAACAGCTCTTTGTTAAAAAGATTAATCCCTATTATCCCATGACGGTAGATAAGATTAAATCCAACTCCGATGGTCGCGGTAAACAGAGCCAAAAGGTGGAAGATGAGGGGCAGAAGATTTTAAAGAAGCTTCAACCGGGCGGAGTGGTCATTGTGTTCGATGAGCGCGGTAAAAACTATTCCAGTGAGAAATTCGCTCAAGTACTGCAGAGTAAGTTGGAGGAAAGCCCCAAGAAGATTCAATTTGTCATTGGCGGCGCGTTTGGACTGAGCGAAGAGATCAAATCAAAGGCGGACTTTAAAGTCAGTCTATCTTCTATGGTGATGAATCATCACATTGCGGAACTGGTGGTGTTGGAGCAAATTTATCGGGCCTGCACCATCATCCGTGGCATCCCCTACCACAACGCTTAAAAGTACGGATACACTTGTTCGGGGTTAGAAGCCGTAGACTTTATGAGGAAAGCCATAATAGGCACCGATTCCGATTTGGCCCGTAGTATTCCAACCCCAGCAGTAAATGGTGCCATCAGTTTTTATACCGCAAGAGTTGTTATCGGTGGCTATGACAGAAATATAGTTAGTGGCATCAGGCAGCGCTAGAGGAGTGTCCTCTTCGCTATTAGTTGGCCCTGTTCCCATCTGAAATTCGCCATCATAACCCCAACAGTATGCGGAGCCATTTTCTATTCCGCAGGTATGCAGATCACCTGCCGAAATGGAAGTCCATAAACTAGAAACCCCTATTTGCAATGGTGATAGGATATCGGTGGCTCCTGGGCCGTCTCCAATTTGGTTTCTCGAGTCCCCACCCCAACAGAACAGTCGACTGGATTCAATGCCACAAGTGTGATCCTCACCCAAAGAGATATCGGTCCAATTGGTATCTGAGCCCACTTGAGTGGGAGCTGTGATAGTTCCTGTGGTCGCGCCATTTCCCTGTTGTCCAGTGGCATCGGAGCCCCAGCAATACAGAGCCCCAGCATCGATTCCACAGGCATGCTCTTTCCCTAATTCCACTTTTGTCCATGTGGTAGAAACGCCAATCTGTAGGGGGGCATCTTCTTGTGCGGCCGCGGCTCCGCCACTTCCAAGCTGATCCACTGAGTTGTTCCCCCAACAAAAAAGGCGACCCGATTCAATACCACAAGTGAACTCAAAACCACTGGATACATCCGTCCAATTGGAATCTACACCTATTTTTTCAGGAGCAGTTACATTTGCACTGGAAGCGGAGCCATTCCCCACTTCTCCATCAGTATCGTCTCCCCAGCAATACAAACTCCCACTGCGGATTCCACAGGTGTGGGATCGTCCGCCGCTGACAGTTTCCCAATCACTAAACAGACCGACTCGTACGGGATAGCCTACAATGGCCGTACCTGTGTTAAAGTCTCCGATCTGGTTGTCACTATTGTCACCCCAACAGTACAATTTCCCATCTCTCAATGCACAAATGCTATTGTATTTCGCGTGAATAAAATCGAACCCATCCATTGTAGAGACTTGTTGAGGCGTACTGGTAGATCCGATCAAAGTGAACCCAACACCCGTTGCTCCCTTACTTCCGTACCGATCTCCCCAACAGTACAAGTCATCGTCTTTGATTCCGCAGGCGTGCGTGAGGCCAACAGAAATTTTTGTCCACTGGGTGCTCGTTCCAACTTGTAATGGAGTGAGGGAGTAAAAAGGAATTGCAGACCCAGTAGCTAAAATTCCATGGTTATTGAGGCCCCAACAAAAAAGGCGACCCGATTCAATACCACAGGATTCATCGGCATAGCCCGAATGAATTGAGGTCCAATTGGTGTCTGTTCCCACTTGCGTTGGAACAGAAAAGTCGGCAAAAGACCCCAAGCCAGTAGAGCCGTAAGTGCCCTCCCCCCAGCAATACAGAGCTCCAGCGTCGATTCCACATGAATAATCCGATCCAAGATCAACGTGAGTCCAAGTGCCCGTGGAGCTAGATATAAAAGGCGCATCTTTACTGCCCTCAACAGGTCCATTACCAAGTTGTCCGTCAGTATCTAATCCCCAACAATAGAGGTTGCCGCTTTCAATACCGCAAACATGTTCATCTCCAGCTGAGACATCTGTCCATCCGGTGAGAGAGCCTACTTGTACGGGTACGAGTGCATCCGCGGAGATTCCAGTTCCGTTTCCCTGCTTTTCGTTAGTGTCTGATCCCCAGCAGTAGAGTCGACCCGATTCAATTCCACAGGTTAAGTTATTTCCAATGGTAACTTCCGTCCAACTACTATCCGTACCCACTTGGGTGGGATCATCCACTTGGGATGTTGTATTGGTGCCGGTTTCACCATTGTTGCTTCGTCCCCAGCAATAGAGTACACCGGCATCGATTCCGCAGGCGTGTTGAGTACCGGCGACTATATTTGTCCAACCTGTACTAGAGCCCACTCTGACGGGAGCGGGCTCATCATCGGTCGCCCCAGAGCCTTGTCCTAAGGTGCCGTATTGATCTGTACCCATACAATAGAGTTCGCCGGAGCTGTTAATAAAACAGGTAAAATCGTCACCCGCACCCACGGCAATCACATCGGTGGGTGTGGAAGTAGATAACAAAAGTTTTAACTCGGCAAACTGAGTGGGAGCACCCTCTTTAATCACAAAAGTCAGTTCAGAGGTTCCAGTTAAGGAGGAGGTACTTGGTAGAGTAAACTCAAGAGGAAAGACGGTTGAGCCAGCAGTTAGGGGAATGGTTCCGCTCCGGCTCCACTCGGAAAGATCATTGTGAAAACCAAACCCCAATATTTCATAAGAAACTTCGGTGTCAAAAGGCAATGGAGATGAGGCCACTAAATTAACGGTTTGGGTAGAGCCCCCTTTAAGAAGTTCTAAGCTTTCGGTATCGAAGGAGAAGGTGATTCCTGCGGAACCGGTTACCGTAATTGTATCCGATGCGACCGATACATCACCCGATTGGGCCTGTACTTTAAAGGAACATAGGCTGGCACTGGGAAGTTCCAGAACACCTGAGATAACGCCATCACTTCCGATGGAGAGTCCATCACAATCCGAATCAATGATTTCAAAATCGATCGAAAGACTTTCTAAAGCGTTCTCACCTGAATCCAATTCAGGAGAAGTGGTGCAGGTGAAAGGGAGGCCTTCCGGAGAAGTGGTGGAACAGGCCGCAGTCACTTTGGAAAGGACATCCGATGATGCGGAGGAATCATCAAATAGTCCAGTTAAAGGCTTGCCATCACAGCCCAAAATCAAAGTGCTGTACAGGCAGAGCAGTAGAATTTTATGTAAATTCACCGACATAAAAACCTTTTTAATCGAATACGGCCTACATGTGTTTATCGGTCGAAGGTCTAGGAGGGCTTTATATCTAAGCGAGAAATTGAGAAATAAATATGAAATGACTAGGGAAGATTCAAAAGATTGAATCTACATGAAACATTTGGGACTAGATCGCCGAACTAGCGGTTTATGATCTTCATAATTTCGTCTCTAAATTGAGCGAGAGCCTCATTGTACTCTTGAGAAGGTCCTTGAATTAACTCTTCAAAGACTTCTTGAGCTTTGTCTTGCATTTGCAGTCTGAGAAACAAAATGTAGAGCACCTCTTTGAGCTGCGACATCTGCGGATCATTTAAGGTTTTTGCGTAATCATTTAAATCGAGAACGACTTTATTAAGCTTATCTCCCCTTGCGGCACTGTATATCAGATGGGTGGAAGAGCGAGCCCTCTTAAACACCCTATTAGGTAAAGGAGTCTTAAGTGGGTTTTTCTCTGAATCATTGCGATCATATAAAGTTATAAATAGTCGTTTTACTTGTGGAGGATCATCCGCCCAAAGGGGGCGGCTGGCACGAATGAGCCAATGATTTTTTTTGGGATCAAAATCAGCCCTCTCTCCAGAAATCCAATTTCGAGAGGCCCATCCGCCCACATGCACTTCGTTAGGGGGCTGTCGATGTATAATTAAAAAGACATCTCCTGGGCGTCGCACTGAAAGCTGATATCTGACGTTATCATCTAACCCATTGTATCCCATAAAATAGAGGCGTTCCGAAAGATGTGAAATGTTGTATTTGGGAAACTTAATGGGAACCACATAGCATCCATAGGCGAGGATAAAAACCAGCGGCGCAAATCGGGCCAGCTTTAAAGATCTACCTCGCACCTTAAGGTTTTCAAGCCTCTTTGAGAGTTCCTGGTAGATAAAGCCATTAGCAATGATGTAGAAGGGAATGGAAACGATGAGGTACCTGTAACTCAAATGCCATTTAACTAAAATCGTGAAAAATAGGAAATAGATGATGGGGAAGGCACTGACAGACAATGCTACCAGCGAGGTGTAGGTCTTTGAAGTGCAGTTCGTTTTTTTAACCACAGTCAAATAGACGAGAGGGATGGCCACAAGTGGAAGCATCCAAAACAATGGTCCCCACCAGGGGAACGGGCCTTGAAACTCTTTTAAAAAACCATAGTAAAACTGCCATTTGATTTGAGACCAATCTAAAATTTTTTGAGAAACATATTCATTTTTATCTCGATTGAAAATTAAAAGAGTGATGTAGAAGGGTAAGGTCCCAAGTAGGGCAAAAAAGAGTTTGGAGCCGACGGGTAAAAACAGTTTTTTATTTTTGGTTGTAAAGAGAAGAATGAGAGTTACAGCAAGAGTACAAGACACAATGATAGCGGGTTGGAGCGAGATGGAATGGCAGAAAAAAAGTGTTATTAAAACCAGTGAGAATGCTGATTTTTTTGTTTTGGGTTGATCCATGTAATTAAACAGACCGATTAAAAAAACCACACTGGCAAAGATAGCAAGTCCATAGGTGCGAGCCTCCGCACCAAGATTTATCACCCATAAATCAGTTACAAATAGCGCGCTCAAAACGAGAGAGAGGATCCGTGGGAAAAGCTGCCTGAGAAGGAGATAGAGGGCTCCATTGGCCAGCGCGAAAAACAAGATGGAATGGAGTCGTGCAGAAAGGGGACTCCATCCCAGATGCTTAAAGACAAAGGCATTGATCATCATATCCAAGGGGGGCTGTTGAATCCACGCTGCAGCGACGCCATAATTAATGAGACTGTCAAAATATGACCACCTCACCAGGGAGTTGATTTGCAATGTTTCGTCAAACCAAAGGTCTTTGTTCAGGTGATAGCTGAAGGCGAGTAGGAACCCACCGACTAAAAAAAGAAGAGCATATAGTCCATCTCGAGGTTGTGACTTTATAATTTTAAAAGCCCAAAGCGCGAGAAACCCAACGGAAAAGATAAAAAGCTGTAGAGTGAACACGGGGTAAAATAGATCTAGAACGAAATCTCTCATGAAGTCCATAAGTAAGAAATAGTCTATGGGGTGAGTTTGAACAACTCCTATTGGCCGATCGGCGGACTTCCATCGCATCTAGGAAGATCATTTCAGTTCTCAGTGAGCACTTCGTTTTGCTCCTTACAAACTATGGCTTTCTGTTTAAATTGTCAGATTTGGAGTGGATCAGAGTTTTTGTGCTTGAGATGTGAAAAACTGTGGAGACAGATTCAGCGCATTCATAAATTTCAAATTCGTATCCCTGGTAACGACAAGCTCCTAGAAATTCAATCTGTAGTACACTGGGATTCAGGATCTTCGGCGTTGATTAAATCACTCACGCAGTGGCAAAAGAGCAGAAGGTCACTGATCCCTCCTCTTCAGAGGCTTTGGGGCCGGGCCGTGGTTCAGTGGTCTGTGCCTCATGTGAACAGGACATCATTCATCGTGCCCATTCCTAGCCGCTGGGGGCGGGGAGGTCATGCTATGGCTTTGGCTGAGGAGTTCACAAGCTTCCGTCATTTTCAGCGGGGGCCACGCCTCAATAAGCCCTTATGGAGTCTTCCTCAAAAACTCAAGGGTCCACAGAGTCGCCTTCAAATCCAGATGGGTATGCCTCGATTCACTGGGGAGTATTCCACCGGTCTCCCCATCTATTTGGTGGATGATGTGGCTACAACGGGAGCAAGCCTCGGAGAGGCCCGACGTCAATTGGAGAGCAGAGGCTTTAGGGTTCAGGGGGCCTATGTGCTCGCAGTTCACCCTCTATTGGCATTAAAATCCAAATGATGAATAGGGCTTGCGGGCCCTCAGTGCCTTTGATAATGTGTGTCAATTAATGCCCCTAGGGGGCCAAGAGAAAGAGAACTGAGTGCTTAAAACTCATTGGATCCTTAAATTCAGTTTGGCGATACATTTTACCCTCGTCGGGTTTTGGGCCCATTCCGCAGAGTCTAAGGGGAACGCGCAGGCCCAGGTGAAGCTGGCTCAATCCATCTTAAGCAAGTATTGGGAAGCCGAGTCTGTACTTATGCGGGTGGAAAAGAAGGTGATTCTTTCTCTTTTAGGACGGGAGAGCACCAGTTCCGGCATGCTGTTGTTCTCACAAGGCCAACTCAGAATGGATTTTAACAAACCGATTGAGCAAGTGGTTGTGATTAATAAGAAAGACATTTGGTTAGCGAAGTTGACCACACAGGCGAAGAAGGAATCCTGGAAGGTCACTCGAGTGGCTCGATCGCGTGCAGAAAATCAACATGCTCTTATGGCTTTATTGTTTGGTGATAAAAAGGTTTGGGAGAAATTAGACGTTCAAGGTGTGAGCGAAAAAGGAGATCTTGTCTCCATTCAACTGAAGCCGAAAAAGCCTGAGTTTTTGCCAGGTATTGTTCGGCTGGCTTTAATCGTGGATAAAGCTGTGAATGAAATTCGTTTAATCAGACAGTGGGATGATAGTGAGAGCGAAGTCCAGATGAAGTTTTTTAACATGATATTTGATATCCCTTTTGAGAAAAACATCTTCGATTATAAGCCACCTAAAGGATCTCAAATCACAGAACTCTAAGTATTTGGTGGAGAAAAAATACCGTGAATGAAACAGATAAGAAGGTTCATTTTGTCAGCCTAGGCTGCCCAAAGAACCTTGTGGATAGTGAAATAATGTTGGGATCTCTTATGGGTGATGGATACTCGGTGTCTGAAAACCCCGAAGAGGCTCATACCGTAATCGTTAATACATGTGGGTTTATTGAAGACTCAAAAAAAGAATCCATTCAGAAAATTATAGAAATGGGTGAGCTCAAGGAAAAAGGTCACCTGAAAAAGCTCGTTGTGGCCGGTTGTCTTACACAGCGGTATAAAGATGAGTTAGTCGAAGGGTTACCCGAGGCGGATCTGTTTGTGGGTTCCGGTGCTTTTCAAAATATAGCAGATATTTTAAAAAATCCGGGATTGGATGAAAACGGACAAGTGAACAAGAAGTTCTTTCATTTGCCCACTTACTTGCAAGAGGAATCCACTCCGCGCATGAATTCTCAGCCTTCCCATAGGGCTTATCTTAAAATCAGTGAAGGGTGTAAAAAAAGATGTGCTTTTTGTGCCATCCCACACATCCGCGGAAATCTACAATCTCGTTCCTTAGACGCTGTAGTAGCTGAGGCAAAACTTTTAGTGGCTGGTGGGGTAAAAGAGTTGATCGTGATCTCTCATGATTTCACTGATTATGGTTGGGACCTGAAGCGCAAAGATGCAGAGAGAACCGAGTCTCCCTATACGCTTTTAAAGCGTTTGTCAGAGGAGTCCGGGGCCCAGTGGATCCGTTTACTGTATCTCTATCCCGACGGTGTTGGCCCAGATGTGGTTCAGCTGATAAAGGAAAAACAAAACCTACTCCCTTACTTTGATATGCCACTTCAGCATATCAACAACGAGGTTTTAAAACGCATGAATCGTAGAATCACTCGGGAAGAGATTGTCGAATGTTTGGATAACATTCGCAGTGAGATCCCAGAGGCGGTGATTAGAACTCAGTTTATCGTTGGCTTTCCCGGAGAGACCGAGGAGGAGTTCGCTGAGCTCATGGCTTTTGTGCAGGAACAAAATTTCGATCGCGTTGGCTGCTTCCAATACTCTCCGGAAGAAAACACCAAAGCTGGAACAATGCCGGATCAGGTGGATGAGGCCACTAAGAAGCGTCGCCATGATTCTCTCATGGAAATGCAGCAGACCCTCTCTCGTAAAAAACAGCAGGCGATGATTGGTAGAACCTTGGATGTAGTCGTGGAGGGAGTGAGCGAAGAGACGGATCTGCTTCTTCAGGGGCGTACAGATATGCAAGCTCCAGACATAGATGGAATCATTTACATCAATGAAGGACAGGCTGAGATCGGACAAATAGTTAAGGTGGAGGTGACCGACGCCCACGACTATGATCTAGTTGGACGGATTATATAGGCTAAACCACTGAGATGACGGCACTTTTTGTTGACGCCTTGAAAAAATGTTGCTGCTATAAAGATAGCTTTAAGGCGCAATGGTGCCCTATCTACGGAGGGATTGGGAAAGTGTTTAACGGTCAATTGGTCATGTTATTTGTGTATTCGGTAGTCATACTTTTTGTTGTCAATGTTTTGGTGAATTGACGATTAATTTCAATCATTAAGGCGATTCCTGAGCTACCATTGAAATTCTCCCTAGAAATTATTATAAAGTGGTTTCGACACACTCTTCTTTGATATTCATCGAAATTCCTTCGTGTATTGAGGCTGATCATGTTCCGGCTGTGGCTGTGTACTTTAATTCTATCTATGGGTTCTCTATCGAGTGCTGGCCTATTGGAAAAAGGCAGTCGACTTGAATTTGTGGATGCCACTCAAATGGGAGAGATCTCTTTCTCCATGGATGTGGGCTTTAAGAACTGGGAAAAGAACGATCAGTTAAGTTTAAAAAACCGGAGTTTAAGTCAGTCTCAAGCCATTCAACTGCAGGGAGAACTGAGTCAGTACGACTTTGCCAATAGCGGTGGAAGCCTTAATGAGTCCTACGGCCTACACGAAACTCGTTGGGAGTTTCGTCCCAGCTTGGGTTTTAAGTTGGACTATCATTGGAAGATTTTGATGACGGCGAATATGGTTTCCTCTAGCTATGCTTTTGATCGCCAGCTCAATGGAGACCCTAGTATCTATGCCACGCAAGCTTTGAATGAGAGCTACCGGAGTTTTGGCATTCGTCCACCGGTGGACCATCAGCGGGACTATTGGAAATCTTTAGAGGTGGTTTCGCAATTTGATTTTTACCAGTCCTCTGATGAGGCCTATGGTTGGATAATGAGCCTCGAGATTCCCATGAGTGACCAGATGAATGAGTATTCCCTAGTAAACCCTTTACCAAATGAGTCTCAGATGGATATAGAGTTGGGTTTGTTGGCTCAGAACAGATGGTTAAGTCCGCGTCTAAAACAGGGATTATATGTGTTCTATAGAGCTCAGCTGGAGTCTAAGGCTTCACTTTGGAAAGAGGATCCAGTCAATCCTGATAAGCTTATCAGCGAGCAAGTTTCCAGAGATGTTGGTGATCAAATTGGAATTGAGATAGCCCATAGATTTGAAGCGGGTGCGAGATGGGCGATTCGCGCTGCCTATGAGTATGTGCATCAGTACAAAGACAAAATCAATAACATGCAGCCAGCCTTTGATGCATTACTTAACGATTCTTCGGAAACTCAACACTTAGCTCTAGAGTCCATTTGGCATTTAGGGCGAAAAGGTTGGAGTGCAAATGTCAGAGTAGAACGCCCTCTACAGTCGTCTGAAGGAGACCCATCTGCATACAGTATGGGCCTATCAAAAGTCTTTTAAGATACCTTAGTTTCGGAAAGTGTAGAGGTCAGCGTAGTTTCGACCAATTTCTTCGCTATCTAGCCCATAACCTACAACATATCGGTCATCGATAGTTCGGCCGGTATAATCAGGCTTCAATGGAAGCTCTCGGCGAGCGGGCTTATCAAGTAATGTCACAACTTTTAAGCTGGCGGGATCTGAGGCGCGGAGTCTTTGTAGTAGAAAATCTAAAGTCCTACCGGCATCGATAATTTCCTCTACCACAATCACGTGCTTGTTGGTGATATCCACATCAATGTCTCGAGTGATGCGAACGCATTCCCCGCGAGGAGAAATCAAGTGAACAAAATCTAAAACCATTGGTAGTTGAAGTTTTCGCATAAGATCGGCAACGAACAAAACAGAACCCTTAAGCGGGCAAATCATAACAATGTCTTTGCCGACGTAATCCCGTTCAATCTGTTTGGCAAGATCTGTCACCATACCATCGATCTCTTCAGCCGTAATAAATGCACCCATTTGATTTTTTAACTGACTCATAATTTCACCTACAATGTGCTTTCCATTTTAGTTGTTTCGGCGGTTTCGGCTTGGCGGATTAAACGCATGGCCTGTGGATGTTCAGGAGATTTATCTAAAACTCTTTCCCACTCACTAATGGCTTTTGTTACTTCGCCACCATCGTAAAATATTTGTCCTAACTTTAATCGACCAACAATAAAATTAGACTGTTCAGAAATTAGCTTTTCTAACAACTGAATAGCTCTCTTGCGTTGGTTGGACGACAAAAGGATGTCTACTATTTTCATACCATACTTGGCTTTTTCAACCGACAAGTTCATAGCTTTGTAAAACTGGTCTAAAGCTTCGCTGTCGCGGCCATAACGTGTGTACATTTCCGCCAATTCATCATGCTTAAGCGCTAGTTTTTCATTAACGTAAGGATCTTCTTCCATACGTTTTTGGTCCAATACCTTTTTTGCATCTTCAAAAACCTTTTGTCCCTCTTCATAGCGACCCAGGTCATTCAAAATAATACTCAGGCCCACAGAGGCATCGGTGAAGGTCGGATCAATTTCTAAGGCGCGCTTAAAAGATCGTATGGCTTTATTAAACTTGCCTTGATCATAGAAAATGGTTCCCAGCATATGGAACACTTCAGAATTTTTAGAATTTCTAAGAATGAGCTGGTTTAAAAGTGGTTCGGCCTGTCGGTACTGTCCTTCGTTAAAATACTCTTTAGCCGTAACAAATAGTTCCGACTGATCGACGACGTCCTTCATCTTCGCAACTCCTTTTGTGCCTCATTATGCTCCTTAGATCCTGGAGCGAGCTCGGCCAAACGGCTTAAATACTGCTTAGCCTTTCTTTCGTTTTTCCCACGATTTGCACTCGTCACGGCACCTAAAAGTGCGCGCTTATTAAAACCAATGTTAGAATACTTTTTAAGTACTTCTTCATAGCGGCCCAAAGCAGAAGAGTACTCTTCTTGCTTCATATAAAAATCGGCCACATAGAGTTCTTTTTGTGCCAGCTTCTTTAAAGCCTTATTTCTGTGTTCCTTGGCTTTAGCAATGTGGCTACTTTGTGGATACACATCCATGAGCTCTTCAAAATATCTAATGGCGTCTTTGGCTAGGCTTTGATCTCTTCCGATTTTGTCTGGTAGCTGGTTGAAGTAACTCATTCCAATTCTAAAGGTCACGTAGTCAGCAATTTGATCTCGTGGATAGAACTCTTTGTAGAGTTGATAGGCCACTTGAGCTTCAGCGTAAGATTCCCGAGTAAAATTGATATCGGCGACTTTTAAATCAGAGGGCTTAGCAAATCGACTATAGGGAAATCGGTTTTTTACGGCTTGATAGTGATTGATCGCTTCGTCGTAGCGTTCAAATTTTTCGTACTCTTCGGCTTGCTTAAAGGCACCTTCTGCTGTGCTGGTGTCATAGGTTTGAAAGCTAGAGCAAGAAATTAAAACAGTAGAAAAACAGAGTGTTATAAGCGCTTTATACATAGCGGCCAGTTTACTTATTGGCTCAAGGGGAAGTCAATGAGAGCCCCCATGAGGGAGCGTTTGGCGACAAGTATTGCGGCGCGACACCTTGGTTTACGTGTTTAGGATCTAAAATCCAGAATGTGACGGTATACGTTGGTGACGGTCACTTTGAGTGCGGAAGTCACTGGGATGGCTATGATCATGCCTAGAACTCCCAAGAGTTGGGCTCCTATAATCAGGGAGAGAATGACGGTCACCGCATGCAAGTCCACTATTTTAGCTACAACTATGGGAATAATAAAAAATACATCGATGATTTGAGCAATGAGATAGGGCACTGAGGTAATAAAAAGCCCCACCATTCCGTCGCCGTTAATAAAGCTGATGACCAGGGCGGGCACCATACCCACAACAGGACCCACATAGGGAATTAAATTGGTTATCGCTGCAAAGAAGGCCAAAAGTGGCGCGAAGGGAAATTCAATAATCCATAGTCCGATCCAAGTGACCACTCCGACAAAGGCGGCCTCAAGTAGGCGGGCTCGAATAAAATCCCCCATTTGAGTGTTGATTTGGTGCTGAAGGTTTAGCGTCAGTTCAAATAAGTTGTTGGGCACCATTGAAAATAACATTTTAGCAAACTTAGAGCCGTCTTTCAGCATGAAGAAAGCCAGTAGTGGTGCTAGGAAGGCGGTTGTGAGGGACTGAGAAAGGATTTGCGGAATATCTTCGAAGATAGATTGGGTGAAAATACGCATATAGTATTCAAAGGTTTCAGTGATATTGAGATCGCCAAAAAACTCTGTCAAAAAATAAAGCTTTTCTTCCGTTTGATTAATGGTGTCTGTGAGCCCGCGAACATAGCGTGGGAAGACTTCTCGAAATTCACTGATCTGACCAAACAAAACCGGCGAGAGCGCGGCAATAAGAAGAGTTAAAATAATACTGGTTAAGCCAAACAGGCCAAAAATAGAAAAGGATCTATGAAAGCCTTTTCGTTCCAATAAATTCACTATGGGGCTAAACAGGTAACTGATCACAAAAGCTAGAACAAAGGAAATTAGAAGGTTATCCACCTTGAGTAACATGGTGGCAATTAAGATCATAGTGAGTAGAAACGCCACCATTTGAATGCGACGTTCTCTTATGATTCTTCTTTTCCAGGCCAGTTTATCCATATTTTATGTCTTTTTGGGTTTCAGAAAGTCCACTTGGCGTTTGAGCTCAGTGATCTTTGAGGTGGTTTCTCTTAAACGTCGACCCAAAACCTCGCTCAATTTATTAATGATTTTTACCCCAGTGGAAGGACTTCTCTCGGTTAAATCATTTAAGTCCGGCTTAAAAAAACCAATCAGCGTGGACTCGCCACAGGAAATGGCGGAGGCCGACCGCCGAGATTTTTGCTCGACCAGAGCCAGCTCGCCAAAAAAATCGCCTGGCTTTAAGCGGGTAACAAAAGCGTCCGACTCTTTTTCGTCCTGCCGATCTTCTTCCACAACAATATCGACATTGCCTTCACTCAGGATATACATCCCCACGCCGGCCTCGCCCTGACGGAAGATGTACTCTCCGGGACGATATTTCCGAACATGGATGGTATTCATAAGTAAGTTAATTTCTCGACTGGTGAGATCCTCAAATAAAAAATTGTCTTTTAAAAAATGGGCCAGGGTTCGTTCACTCTGCCCTTTTCTAAAAAAATTGTCCCAAAGGTAATTCATTTTGCCCATCCTGTATGAGTGAAAATAGTCTCATTGGGTACCCATCCTGTAAAGCCTCCTGGATAGGTAATTAAAGACCACTCATCCAGAGTCTTTCGTACAATCACTTCTTGCCCTTGGTTGAGCTCGAAAATGGAGGCGCTTTTTTCATTGGGTCCAGTAAATAGTGATTGGGAAGGAGGTAAAATAGTGGCACGCGTGAGTATCAACTCCATAACGACCAGAGTGGCTATAATAATTAACAACAGGTTTGCGCCGGTTCCCACGAGCGCTTTAATGGGCAAATCAGGAAGGGGTAAGTCTTCCTCAAAGGCCTTCTTTTTATGACCAAGATATTTCAACCATTGCCAGCCAGTGAAGGTGAGGGCCATTAGCAATAAAGCTAGCACTAGATCAATGGAGAAAAAGTGTACGACTTGTTTTTTTAATTTTTCCATTGGGGAGCCGCCGGAATGGGCCTGTGCCGCAGGAACTTTTTGCGAAAGCTCCTTGAGGTGTTCTTCGGCGGCGTCAAAGCTCCGGTCTAAATTAAGAGCTCGGCGTAAAGCGCCCACAGCAATACCTAATCGATTCACTTTTGCGGCAGTGATACCAAGGTTGTAGGCGGCACTTTTGTTATTGGGATCATGGAAGTAAGCCTGCCTAAAGGCATTGTAGGCATCAGGGTATTTTTGGTTCTGATAAAATCGTACTCCCTCAATGAAAGCGGCTTCGGCGGTGTCATAGGAAGGTGTTTTGTCAGCCATATCCTGTTCTAGTTCGTCTGCGGAAGGGGATTCTGCTTCGACAGTCTCCTCTTCGTCGGCTCCAGCATCAGTCGCCTCTGTGTCTGATGCTTCTGTATCACTTGGGCTTTCCTCTAGGGAAGTGCTCTGTTCGGAGTTGGCCGCGTTCGTAGTGGGATTTTCCATGGTGAGCGTATTTTGTCCAAAAACGGGCCCACAGAATGTCCAAATGAGAATAAATAGAATTCGCTTCAACATAGTGAACAGTCTATCGAACAATGCGGCGTATCGTCCACCTCTATGTGGTCCCTTTTAGCAACGTATTCTTGTTACTTCCCACGACCGAAAGAAGCGAATGGCCTTGTCTGTCATGAGCCCTAAGAGTAAGCTCAACCCCACTCAATTTTCGCAAAATACATGAAGTAAGGCGGTAAAAAATGGCAACAAGTTTTGGAGACCAACTCAGCTCCTCTCAACAACTAGAAAATTTGTTTGAACAAGTCGTGAAGGAAGTGCAACACATCGGTTCCGAAGTTCATACTGTTGGCGAAGCTAGGCCTGAACTGGCGGAATCCTCTCAATCTTATATTAAAGAGCTTGAGGAAAATCGAGGACGTCCTTTGTTCTACCCCTATATAGGAAGCGGAATTGGTAACGGACCCTATGTGGAACTACAAGATGGCTCGATAAAAATTGATCTTATTAACGGAATTGGTATCAACATTATGGGTCACTCTCATCCAAGAGTGATTCAAGCGGGCTTAAAAGGAGCCGTGCAGGATGTGGTCATGCAGGGAAACCTACAGCCGGGCAAGGAGATGGTTAGGTTTGCAAAAAAAATTGTTGAAATTGCTAAGCGTGGCAGCCGACTGAACCATTCTTGGATCACCACTTCCGGAAGTATGGCCAACGAAAATGCGTTAAAAATGTGTCGTCAAAAAACAGACGGGGCAAGAATGATTATTTCCATGAACGCCGCCTTTGCCGGACGTACGACAATGATGGCTGAAGTGACAGATAATGATACCATGCGGGTCGGTTTGCCTCGATACGACGAAGTATTGCGAGTTCCCTTCTTTGATAAAAATAATCCTAATTCTATCGAAGACACCACCAAGATAATGAAAGAGCATATTGAAAAACATAAGGGCAATATATGTGCATTTATGTTTGAGCCAATGCAAGGGGAGGGTGGATATAATGTGGCTCCGAGAGAATACTTCCTGCCACTCCTGGAGCTGTGTAGAGAAAACGGCATTCCTGTTTGGGCGGACGAGATTCAAACTTTTTGCCGTACGGGAGAGTTCTTTGCTTATGACACTTTAGGAATTGGTGACTACGTGGATGTTTGTACAGTCGCAAAGACCATTCAGTCGGGTTGCACTTTGTATACTGATGAACTGAACCCTAAGCCGGGATTGATTGCTGGGACCTTTGCTGGGTCTGCGGCGGCACTTTCTTCGGGTCTTGAAATTTTAGAGATGATGGACAAGGAAGGGTATATGGGTCCCGAGGGTAAAGTTCAGAAAATTCACAATCAGTTTATCGGAATGCTCAATGAACTGAATGAGACCACTTGCAAAGGACTTCTTCAGGATGCCGGAGGACTTGGACTTATGTGTGCGGTCACTCCTTTGGATGGTTCCCGAGAGGCGATGTTAAATTTAGCGAAAAAGCTTTACGAAAATGGAATTATAGCTTTTGGCTGTGGCAGAGGACCTTTTCGGTTGCGCTTTTTATTGCCAGCGGTTTTGGAAGAAAAACATTTTTCAGCGATGAAGCCGATTATTGAAAAGTCAGTGTTGGAGCTCGCTTGAATTTAGTTGAAATCAGCAGAAAGTTTATTGCCATAGATAGCTCCCATTCTCAGGGTACTTCGGACCTTGTTAATTTCATTGAGGAGCTGTGCGCAGAGTATAAACTTTTTGTAGATATTCAAGATGAGGTTTTAGAGGGGCGGAAAGAAAAAAATATTATCATTCGCCCTCACGCTGAAACCATGTCAGGTGAACTTTTGTTACAAACCCATTTAGATACACCTGACCCCGGGATTTATTCTCTGTGGACTAAAACCGGATCTAATCCCTTTGATGGAAGTATCTATGGAGATGAACTCTATGGCCTTGGAGTCGCCGACGTAAAGTTAGATTTTCTATGTAAATTGATGGCTATGATTCAGGGGATAGAGTTGGGCCATACGCCCAATGCTGTTTTGGTGGGAACTTTCGCGGGAGGGTCTTCTATGGCCGGCGCGGTAAAATTGATTCGACGGGGCAAGATCAATGCCAGTCATGCTTTGGTGGGCCATCCAACGGAGTTAAAGCTGATTAATGCCAGTGCCGGGTATGCAGCTGTGGAAATCACCATACCTTTTTCAGACGAGGAGATGAATTACCACCGTGAACATGATTTACGAGTCAGTAGCTCTTGCCAGAGTAAAATGTTTTATGGAGAAGCGGGGCATTCGTCGCACACGCTCTTAAAAGAAAATGCCATTATTAATATGATGGAATTCCTGGGACAGCTGCCTGAGGGCATTGCTGTTCTAGACATGGAAGGTGGTTCACATTTTAATGCCATTCCAGAGTCCGCCGTTTTGGAGTTTGATATCATGGGCGGGTTTAAACAACCCACAGTAGTTGTTAAGACAGCTAAAATAGTTGAAATTGTAAAACAAGTAGAAGCTGAGTTCGAAAATTTTCCTTGTGAAGGATTCACCCCAAGTGTGCCAACACTCAATATTGGTACGGTAAAAAAGCAAAAAGATTATTTAAGGTTTACGGGAAGCTGCAGGATTACCCCTAATATTGCACAAAATACTTATGAAGAATGGATGGGAAGAATCGATTCTGTTTGTAAAGAAGTTGGAGCGACTTTCCGAATTGTGGATTACAAGTCGGCTTTTTCCACCAAAGAAGACTCAAGGTTTTTAAAGTTAGCTAAAACTGCATTGCAGAGCCTTGATGTTGAAGTGGATGTAGATTACGGCAAAATTTCTGCTACCACGGAAGCTAGTGTGTTTCACAGAATGGGAATACAGTGTCTTGTTTTTGGGGCTGGAACTCATGCGAACAATTCCCATGAACCGAACGAGAAGGTCAGCCTTCGAGAGCTTCAGCATTCCGTGGATTTCTATGAAAAAATTCTCCAAAATTATAATGGTTTGAATAAAAGCAATGGAGCGGAATCATGAGTTTTGTTGTTCGACGAGCGGAAGAAAAGGACTTAGAGGATATTTATTCGCTCTCTAAACAGTTTGTTTTACTCAATCTACCTTCGGATAAACGTAAAATTTCCGATAAGATTGATCTAAGTCTCCAGTCTTTTAGTGGCGCTGTATCTAGAGACAAGGCTCGATTTCTTTTTGTCGTAGAAGACCTCGAGCAATCTCGAGTGGTGGGTTCAGCACAGGTGGTGGGTAAAAAAGGAACACCTGAAAATCCCAACTTTAGTTTTCAAATCATTAAAAAGGAAAGGTTCAGTCCGGACCTGAGCGTGGGTTTTATTCATCAAATTCTCCGTTTAAAAATGGACACGGATGGACCATCTGAAGTGGGCGGCCTAGTGGTCGATAAAAATTATCGGCGTCGACCTGAAAAAGTAGGACGGACTTTATCCTTGGCTCGATTTTTATACATTGGCCTGCATCAAGACTATTTTGAAGATATGCTTTTGAGTGAGTTGGCTCCACCACTGACGGATGAAGGGCGAAGTGAGTTTTGGGAAGCTTTGGGGCGTCGGTTTACGGGGATGCCTTACAAGGAAGCGGATGCACTGAGCGGACAAAACAAAGAGTTTATTAAGTCACTCTTTCCGGAAGAAGATATCTATGCTTGTCTATTAGATTCTCGAGCCAGATTGGTTATGGGGCAGGTGTCTAATCAAACACGACCGGCATTGCATCTGCTGAAAAGAATAGGATTTGATTTTAATAATGAAGTGGATCCTTTTGACGGAGGACCTCATGTACAATGCCCTACAAAGGATGTAACACTGATAAAAGATGGTCAGCACTGTACATTCAAGGGGGAGAATAGTTCGGGCACCTATAGCCAAAGAGGCCTAGTGGCCCTTTCAAGGAACAACCAATTTTATGCGGTAGAGGCTTCCTATGAGTTACAAGGCCAAAATATATTTTTACCTAAGCACATTTGTTCAAGTTTAGAAATTGATACGGGAGAAACATTGATGGTTTCTCCAGATCGGGCAAAGGAGACAATAGTATGAGCACCACTTATGAATATAAAGGTGATTACATCAATGGCGAATTTATTCGGCCCTCTAGGAAGGATGGAGAGTGGTCTAACGTTTCACCAGGAGATTTAAAAGACCGGGTTGTTTCGATTGATTGGGGTTACGAATCCATAGACTCTGCCGTATTAAGTGCCTGCAGTGCCTTTGTGAAGTGGAGGCGTTTGAGTTTTGATCAGCGAAAAGAGTATCTATTTAAACTCAAAGAGGTCTACACCGAGCACAAAGAAGAATTAGCAGAAGCCATTTCTCGTGAAACGGGAAAGCCGCTTTGGGAGGCACGCACAGAAGCGGGAGGGATGATTGGAAAAATAGATATAACTTTAAATCATTCCATGAAGCTGGTGGCTGAACAGCGTATCGAAAACGCGTTACCTAATGTGGATGGTGTTATTCATTATAAGCCGCGTGGTGTGATGGCTGTGATTGGCCCGTTTAACTTTCCAGGACACTTGCCCAATGGCCATATTATTCCCGCACTCGCCTTGGGTAACACCATTGTGTTTAAGCCGTCAGAAAAGACACCCTATGTGGGTCAATTGATGGCCCAACTCTTTCACAAAGCTGGGTTTCCTAAAGGTGTTTTTAATTTACTACAAGGACAGGGTGAAACGGGTAAACGCTTGGTGGCTCACGAAAAAGTAGATGGTGTTTTGTTTACGGGATCATATGATGTTGGCCTTCGAATTAAACAAGAGACTATCCAGCATTATTGGAAGCTTCTCGCTTTAGAAATGGGTGGAAAGAATACGTGCATCGTTTGGGATGATGCGGATTTAGAGAAAGCGGTCTATGAGAATATTGCAGGTAGTTTTTTGACTTCGGGTCAGCGATGTTCCTGCACAAGTAAAATTGTTTTACATAAAAGTATTGCTGATAAATTCATTGAAAACTTTCATCAGACAGCTAAAAAACTAAAAATAGGACACTGGAAACAAGATGATGTTTTTATGGGGCCCTTAATCAGCGAGGGGTCGGTAGACAACTATTTACGTTTTCAGGAAATAGCCAAACGCGAAGGCGCAGAAAATATAATGCGTGGTAAAGTTCTTGAGCTAAATCCTGGGGGGCATTATGTCACTCCAAGTATTCACCGGGTTGCTAAGAATGATCCTCAATCTATTTATCAAAAGAGTGAGATATTTGGGCCAAATGTTTGTATTTATACTGTGGATGATTTCGACGAGGCGATTGAGGTTGCCAACACTTCGGGCTTTGGTCTAGTCACATCGGTCTTTACTAAAGACCAGTCGCTGTACGAAAAGGCCTGGCTAGAAGCCCGGGTGGGATTGCTGAACTGGAATAGAACCACAAATGGAGCCTCTTCAAGAATGCCGTTCGGTGGTATGGGTAAGTCCGGAAATGACCGTCCATCAGCCCACTTTGCTGTTCAATATTGTTCGGTTCCAGTATCATCTTTAGAAGATCAAACAACATTTAATCCGGAATCTGTGTTTCCGGGAGTGGACTACGAGTTTAAGTAAATGAAGTATCTGATTCTAGTGATTTGCCTTGTGTTGGCTGCTGTTGTGGGAAAGGGAGTGTTCTTTGCTTTGAGCTCTCCCGGTCAACCTGAGAATAAATGGGTCTATATGGTTAAAGAAGGGGCTTCGTTTAATCAGGTAGCCTCCGAACTCTACAAAAAAAACCTTATCTCGAGTGAGCTTGAGTTTAAAATAATGGGTCGTATATCTGGATACACGACTAAAATTAGAACCGGTGAATATGCACTTCACGGCGGAATGAAGCCCATTGAGATTTTGCGAGTGATTAGCTCAGGTAAATCGGTGACCTATCCCATCACTTTTCCCGAGGGTTATAATATGTTTGAAATGGCCGAGCTAGCGGAGAAGAAGGGTATCGCTACGGCCAAGCAATTCTTAGCTTATTGTCACGACTCCCAGTTTATTAAGACTATTTTAGGCGACAATGTGGAAACCTTAGAAGGCTATTTATTTCCTGAAACTTATCAGGTGACTCGGTCAGAAGGGGCACGCGGCCTTATTAAGCTGATGGTAAGGAGATTTTTGCAAGTCTATGGAGAAGTGGCTCATCTCGCCCCGACAAATGGGTTCACTCGACATCAGTGGGTGATTCTTGCCAGTATTATTGAAAAAGAGACTGGATATGAAAAAGAGCGTGGGCTCATTTCTTCAGTGTTTCACAATCGCTTGAAAAAGAATATGCGATTGCAGACAGATCCGACAGTAATCTATGGCAAGATGATGCAAACAGGTGCGCCTGTGAAAAACATCACTAAAAAGGATTTGCGTACTAAAAATTCTTACAACACTTACACGTTTAGGGGATTGCCGAAAGGGCCCATCTCAAATCCGGGTCGAGCGGCATTGCTTTCTGCGTTTCAACCGGATGACACGGAGTTTTTGTATTTCGTGAGTCGAAATGATGGTACCAGTAAATTTTCGGAGACACTCAAAGAGCACAATTCAGCGGTTAGAAAATATCAGTTGAATCGTAATAATCGCGTGGGGAAAAGTTGGCGGGATTTAGATCAAGACTAGATTCAGAGTCGGCCTCTTTTGAATTTTTTCGTTAGCTCTATATAAAAATCATTAAAAAGCAAGAATCGGGTCGTTTATTAACGAGGTCGTGTCTATATTGGATCCATGGGAAATCAGCCGCATATCAATTATCTCAGGATAGAAAAGGCGATTGAGTACATCATCGAGAACTATAAAGCTCAGCCGTCTCTACAAGACATATCTCAATCGGTGGAACTTAGTCCCGCTCACTTTCAACGCCTCTTTCAGTCTTGGGCTGGAGTCAGTCCAAAGCAATTTGTACGTTATTTGAGTTCAAGCTTTGCCAAGTCAAAACTCGCCGAACAAAACTCGCTTTTGGATACGGCTTTGAGTACGGGTCTTTCTGGAAGCAGCCGTTTACATGATATGTTTATTACTATAGAGGGAATGACGCCTGGAGAGTACAAAAGCGGAGGGGAGTCTCTAAAGATTAACTATGAATATTCGGGCTCACCGTTTGGCAAAATAATTGTAGCTTCCACGGGAAAAGGTATTTGTCATATCGCATTTAATGAAGATGAGAAGGCGGCATTGGCTGAGCTAACAGCAATGTTTCCGAAGGCGAAATTTTCTCAGCAGAGAGACCACTTACAAGATAGTGCGATGGCCATTTTCAAAAAGGATTGGAATCAGCTAGATCAAATAAAACTGCACCTTTACGGTACGCCCTTTCAGATAAAAATTTGGGAAAGCTTGCTAAAAATCCCAGAGAGCGCTTTGGTCACTTATAAGGATGTAGCTACAGTGATCGGTTCGTCCAGCTCATCGCGCGCCGTTGGAACAGCTATTGGAAAAAATCCCATCGCTTACTTGATTCCTTGTCATAGAGTGATTCAAACTAGCGGTCAATTGGGCGGTTATCGTTGGGGGTTGAGTCGGAAGTCTGCCATTATTGGATGGGAAGCGGCTAAGAAGGAGGGCTTAGATGGGTCTTAAAAACCTACTGCCCTATGACGGTGAAGTGTTTTATTGGGGGCCGATCTTCGAGCCTTCACAATCTTATCAATTCTTTGAAGACCTACTGAACAAAATCGCGTGGAAGAATGATGAAGCTCGAATGTTTGGAAGGACCATGGTGACTAAAAGAAAGGTCGCCTGGTATGCGGAAAAGCCGTTCACATACACTTACTCCAAAGTGACTAAACAGGCCTTGCCTTGGATTCCTATTTTAGAGAAGTTAAATTCAAAAGTGAAAAGTGTCTGTGGGGATCATTTTAACTCTTGTCTCTTGAACCTTTATCACAGCGGTGTAGAAGGTATGGCTTGGCACAGTGATGGGGAGAAGGATCTTGTTAAGCATGGAGTGATCGCTTCGGTGAGTTTTGGAGCAGAAAGAAAGTTTTCCTTTAAGCATAAAAAATCTAAGGAATCAGTGTCTTTAACCCTTGAGGCGGGTTCACTTTTGATTATGAAGGGGGAGACACAGGACCATTGGTTACATCGTCTTCCGCCCACAAAAAAGGTATCGGAGCCTAGAATCAATCTGACTTTCAGGCAAATTCAAGACAGCACAAACAAAGATTAAATTACTTTCTAAGTTTACGCCGTTCTTCTTTTTCTTTTTCCAGTTCTTCTAGCTCTTCAGGGGTCATTTTCCTTAATATAACTCGAGATTGAGCCGTGTAATTTCCCACGTTAATTTCGGCATGATATTCGTACAGGGTGATATCGTTCGCCCCTTCAATGGCATAAAGAGCCGCGTTGTAATCGGAACCGTTAGCATCACCACTTTTGAAATAGTCGGAAGGTTTGGAGTCCAGCTCAGAACTTTCGATCATGTCGGCGTGAAAATAGCCACGAGGATCACCCTCTTCGGCATGACCATCTGTGATGAGGTAAGTACCGCTGTCTATAAAAAACTTTGGAGTCTCGTCATCTTTGGTAACAACCACTTCTCTTAAGGCTTTCATTTCAAAGCTAAATTGTTGGTCTGGATTTTGTCTTTTGTTGAATCCACGTAAGCAGTAAATTTCAACTACTGTTTCGTCATCAGAAACCAGTCGGCTATCATCTCGTAGCGTCGCCTCTCTTTCGAGTGCGGCCACCTTAAAACCCGTGCCGGGTTTGTACCGGCCATCTTCATAGTTATAATCGCTTTGACCTTCGAGATGTTGTTGTAAAATAACAAAAGTAGAAATGGCTTTATAGGTTCCCGGTTCTAAATCCGAAAAGTCGATATCGTGAAAACCAACAATCTTTTTTTGCTTCACCTTAGCCGCAACTTCTCTTTCTTCGATGGGTAGGTTGGGTTTACTTTCGTCAACTTCATAAAGACCCGCATCCACTGGATCAAAATCTTTTGCACATCGTTTTCCGGTTGGGCCTTGCTTGCCACCACTTGAACAACTGACAACAAATCCAACAATGATAAAAACAGCGAACCGAATCACATGACTCATAACCATCCCTCCAGGAGGTGTAAAATAAGGGATAGTTGTATCATACGCCGCACTGCGCGTCAAAATGGCTTTTTATGTCTATAAGTTATTGGAATGATTAGAAAATTGGGCTCGTCGGTAGGGTTAGGCAAAGGGTAAAGTGGAACCAACGAGCCCTGGGTACATGAATTTAAAATCGACTGGAGACTTTTTCGAATTTTCCGGTCGAAGGGTTGAACGAGTATACGTTCATGTGAGCCACAAGATTATTGTCAAAACTAGGAGCAATGATGTCAGGTATGTTGTCGCCATCGACATCATCCACAGCTAAATTCGTGGCCTGTCCTCGGAATACAATAAACCCATCCTTTTCATCAGGAAGGTGAATGCGATCCACTAGAGGACTGATGTTGCTATTGGTGTTGTCGTAGACTTCTATGTAAAGACCTTTGTTGGTTTTAATTTTTACGACTTTAAATGATTTTCCGTCTGAGAAGTCAGCCACAGCTGTCGAGACCACTGTGCGGAATTGTTGTTTAAATGAGTGTCTGACGTAGTTTCTTAATTTTGGATGTAGTGCGCTCAGCATAGAAAACGCAAACAACACAACGATAAAAACTCGGAACGTTTGTATTAAGTATTTTTGCCACAAGGGATTCTCGGGACGCATCTTTTTATTTTTCATTTCTTACCTCTGCCTTTGGACATAAAGAGTTCAATATCAATGCCAGGCCACCTTATTAAATACCTAGTTATTACAGTAACTTAGCGAGTTCTTTTGGTGTTCATTTTTTTGACAGCTGTAGATCTAATAGGGAGCTCATATTGAAAAATATAAGGATAGGGGTTAAACCCTTGGTATTACCCTAGTTTTACAGAATATTGTGTTTAGAGCTGGTTTGGCGATCGGTAAAAAGTTAGACGGTCTTTTGCGTGAAGGAGATAGAGTTTATGTCTCATATTGATACAGAGGAATGGAAGGCACAGTTTTATGAATTGTTGGAAAATAGAAAGTCCATTCGGAAATTTAAAAAAGATCCAGTTCCTAAAGAGCTTGTAGAAAAACTTTTAGCTGCGGCCATGCAAGCTCCCTCGGGAAAGAATCGTCAAAACTGGCGGTTTGTGATCGCTACGGGTGAGAAGCGCGATGAGTATTTGCAGTATTCGCAACAATCTTGGTTAGGCATTAAGGATATTTTAAAGGAACGGTTAAAGCCCAGTTTGTATGAGTTTACCGAGCGTTTTTTTTACACCTTGGGCGACGCACCTGTGGTGGTGTTTTGTTATTCAGTGAATGATGAGAGTGAGCGCTATCATACCAGCGTGGGTAGTGTGTATATGGCTGTGGAGAACTTGAACTTAGCTTGCGTCGCCGAGGGACTAGGCTGTTGTACAATGGGTGCCCCCTTAGAAATCAAAGACCAGGTGAATGAGTTTACTGGAGTCACAGAATGGCCAGAGTACAAGGCGGGAGAGTTGGAACTGCTTTGTGCCGTTGTACTAGGTTGGCCCGATCATGAACCACCCAAAGCCCGCCGACAAACCGACGGCCGCATCACTTGGCTTTAAAGGAGCAAATTTCAATAATGCTATACCCTTCCGAGCACGAGTTCGGATGGGTGCTGTGCTCGCAATAGCGAGCGCTGCTGCCCAACGCATGTCTGAGAGCGCAGGATGTGGTAATAGTATTATTGAAATTTACTACTTGAAAGCCATAAAGCTAATGTTGCGGGCGACTTTTTTGTCTCGGCGATAGGAGTTGTAGGCTTCATCCGTCAGCGTGTTATGAGCGAGCATGATGAAGTCATCATCGTCTTCTATTTGTAGTTGGTCTTGAATGATGGCACTGAGATCAATGTAGGATTTCTCTGGATCGGGATGTCTGTACCGTGCCTCCACCATTCCTTGGTAATCTTTTTCTAACCTTTCGGCCACATCATTCCCCACTTCAAAGTGCGTGTATAAAATGTGTGGCCCAATAAAGGCCTGTTGAATCGGGCTAGGATCATGTTCTCTGGCAACAACAGCAAGCTTTTGTTCGACCCCTCGCCACCCACAGTGGAGAGCATAAATAAAGTTTTCTCTCACGAGCATTACGGGCACGCAGTCTGCGGTGTTGATACACAGAGCGACTCCGGAAGTGTCTGTGAAATGGCCGTCGGCCTCTAGAGATTCGGGTTTAGAGGATACGAGTGCATGCCCATGCACCTGTTTAAGAAACCTAAATGTTAAAGAGGGATACAGCTCTTTAAGACGCTCTTCGCTCCCTTCGGCATTGCCAAAGAACACGATAAAATCATCGGTCTCCACTTTATGGCCAACAAGAGTGTCTTCTTTCCAATAAACAGGCTTAAATTCCATAATAGATACCTAGAGGATGCCGCTCCAGAGGAAGAAGAGTTCGGACGGCCATTCTTTGTTAAAGTCGAGGCGCTCGGAGTTGGGTAATTCAAAGCCCAGCTCGGCGGCGTGCAAAGCGACGCGTTTCATGGCTTGAATGTCTTTTCTTAATTTTACAGAGTCTAAACTGTTCGCTCGGGATGAATTTCCATAGACTTGATCCCCAACAATGGCATGGCCTAGATCAGAGCAATGAATCCGGATCTGATGAGTACGTCCTGTTTCCAACTGGCACTTAATGACACTTAAACCACTCGGCAGTTTGTTAATCACTTCTATATGCGTGATGGCTTTCTTGCCCTTGGGCTCTGCCCCTTCATGGTATTTTTCTGATACGTATTTCTTACGGTCTTTTGGATGACGGATAAAATGGCTCTCCACCGTTTTTTCACTGAAGGTCGGATGGCCATAGACCACGGCGTAGTAAACCCGATGTGTGGTTCGCTCCTTAAATTGCTTGGCAATGTATTCATGAGTGGCGTTATTTTTAGCGATCACCAATACACCACTTGTGTCTTTATCCAGCCTGTGCACAATGCCGGGACGCTTTTCACCGGTACCCATAGAAAGATCTTTACAGTGATGAATGAGAGCGTTTACCAGGGTGTCTTGCTCATGTCCTGGAGCGGGATGCATAACCAGGCCGGCCGGTTTGTTTACAACAATCACATCTTCATTCTCAAACAAAATATCCAGTTCTATTTCAAAAGGTTTTAAACCCACGTCTTTGGTTTCCAAATCACCTGGAGCCGGGATCTGAAACACATCGCCCACTTCACAGCGATGGGAAGGCTTAACGGGCTTGTCAGCCGACAGGATCTTTTTCTCTTTAATCAACTTAGACACTCGAGATCTAGATCCCAGGTGGGTGTGTTCACTGAGCACCACATCCAAACGGAGGCCGCTATGAAGCTCGGTAATGGTAAAATCCATCATTGATTTTGGGCCGCTTTGAAGCGTGTCATGTAGGAGCTGGTCACTTTCGGCTCATGTAAATTGAGAGCTTTAGCCATTTGGCTCACAAACCCTCTTACAAAAACAGCTGCTGGTAGGCCATCGTAATCTTCCATTTCAACGGCATTGATGTAGGTTTTACTGACACGTATGTATTCACTTAAATCTTCTATACTCACTTTTTTGTAATTGCGTATTTTACGAATAAACTCTCCAGTAAAATTCTCGCAAGCTTCGATCTCTTCCTCGAGCAAAGGATTGATTTCATAAACACCAAACCGGGTTTTTGCAAATCCTTCGGGTACAGGAGAGGCTCCTACAGAAGGTCTGCTCGGGGTTTGCTGCATTTGTTCATGGTACTGTGCCGGAGTCGCATATCCAGTGGGCTTTTTATGAGAATCCAATTGCTGAGTGGCTACCGCTGTAGCGGGACTATCATTGATCTGACGATCATACCGAGAGCGAGCCTCTTGATTGCTCAAAACGTTATATGCTTCTTCAATGAGTTTTAACAGTTCCTTGGTCTCATCCGCAGAAAACATAGAGTAAAGTGCTGGTGAACCACCCGAATAGGTTTGCTTGGCTCTTTGATAGGCCCGATGAATTTCATCTTGTGGCGCACCCGCGTCCACTTCTAGAATTTCATAGTAGGTTTGTGAGTAAATGGATTGCGGCATATTAACCTGCGGCCCTTATAAAGTCAGAGTTAGAGAGATCACGACTGATTCCCAGTAACTGAGCATAAATTCTGGAGTGAGGAGACTCAACCAATAGATGTTTGTTTTTACGAAGAGACTGCCAGACCGCGTTGTCATAATCCACGTTACCTAAATATTCAGAAGGTACGCCAAAATACTTTTTGGTTACGGACTGGATAGAATGGCCCATGCTGTTGTCTTTAAATGTTCTGGTTTGGTTAAGAATGATATCAAACTTATAGCGACTTAAAATTCGAGTCAGAGCAGGGCCTTTCTCGGGTTCCACTTGATTGATGATATGTAAAAGATCAGCAGGGCAACGCAGGTTCAGTTCATCTTTACGCGCCATTAGATCCACAACGGTTTCAGCCAGGTCCAGTTGCTTTTCATATCGCTTCAGAACTTGAAAGAAGGAGGCCTTCATAAAGCGGTAAGCATTTTCAATGGAAACCGGTTCTGGAGTGGTGACCACGATGTGCTTTTGAGCCATGTTGAAAAAATCCAAAGTGGTGTTGTGAGTTCCCGCACTTAGATCCAATACAATAAAGTCAGAGGGATAATAAAACAAAGACCGCATTAGTTGGGATCGTTGTTTCGTATTGATGTCGGCAATATCTAAATTGTCATTACTTCCAGCGACTAGTTTTAAATTTTGTATATGAGAGGGATTTAAAACCTTCTCAATGTCATAGCTACCATCATCTACTATGGATTGAATGGTGTTCTTAGGCATGCCCATGCCCAAATAGGTGTGTAAGTTAGCTGCGCCTAAATCTAAATCCACAAGTAGAGTTTTGTGTCCCATGTTGGCAAGAAAGATAGCCAGTCCTGAGCTTACAAAAGACTTTCCCACACCGCCTTTACCACCACCAATGGCGATGATCTTAGAGCCGGGTTGGGCTTGGCCTCTTAAGGGACCATATTTTCTAAACTCACTGATATCTGACACGCCTCTACCTTTAAAAAACTACAGTTCTTCTACCGGCTTAAGTAGGCCGGCCTGTAATTTCTCTTCGGCTTCTGACGCACGTAAGTAAAGGGGGTTCAAATCCGTCCAGCGGCAATTTTGACTAAAGTCCTGCTGTTTTAAATGTAACTGCGTTAACTCCGCCGCATTTGGGTATTGAATAAGGGATTCATTGGAAAGATTTATTTTTTGTCGAACCTTTTCACAGAAATCCTCTCTATATACTTCTAGACCATCACCGAGGGCGAAGTACTTTTCTTCGGAGAGGCGTGACTCTAGCTGATCTAAGGGCAAAGCCTCCGGGCCCCACTGTAGCTCTAAGGTCTCACTCTTGTAAGCCGCGGCATAAACTTGGTTTTTATAGGCATTCACCAAAGTGAGAACCGGTAAGTTCTGGTCCCGCCCCTTCTCAGCAAGCACTTGCAGTGAAGTGTAGCCGTAGCAGGGAATATCTAAAGCAAAGGCAAAAGATTTCACAGCGGCCAATCCCACACGGATTCCTGTAAAACTTCCTGGTCCAATGGAGGTCAGCAGATGATCGAAAGACTTCATAGTGAGGTCACATTCCTTCAAGCCTTCTTCAATGGCCATACCGACCATCTCACTATGTGAGAGAAACTTTTCTCCCTTGCGCGGGCGTCCTTTAGGGCGTTGCCAGTCTTTGAAAAAGCGAACCTCACCGTCTATGCAAATGGCAATGCTGCCGCGGGGACTAGAGGTTTCAATGGCTAAAAGGTTCATGGGTCTTAATTACCAGAATCGCCAAAAAGGTGCCAGGCACCTTTTGGAGTTGCAGCGCGTTTGAAAAACCTACTTGGTGAGGTTTTGGGAACTTAGTTTTACCAGCCCTGTACGGAGTACCAGTTGTTCACATCATTAAAGAGTGCAAACAGCATCAGGCTCATTAGAAGTACAATCCCCACCGTTTGAGCGATCTCCATTTTACGAAGACTCAAAGGAGCGCCCCGAATGGCTTCATAGGTAAAAAAGACCAAGTGGCCACCGTCCAACACCGGAATGGGAAGGAGGTTTAATATAAACAAATTGATGGAAATGATCCCCATAATTTTTAAAAAGGCAGAGAGGCCCATCTCAAAACTCTGGCTGGCCACGCGACCAATAGTGATCACACCACCTACGTTTTTCACTGAGACTTTTTGTTCAATCAAGCGCACAAAACTAATAATAGTGAGTCCTGTCCAGCGAACACTTTGGTAGGCTCCGTAATAGAGTGCTTTGATAGGGTTGTAGGTTTGCATCACAAACATTGGGCTTGCCGTAGCGGCACCGGCCGAATAAATCCCAATGGTGAACCTTTCGATCTCTTTGCCTTGGGGGCTCATCATTGTGGTCATTTGTGGTGTCACGGTTAAAGATTGCTCTTCACCTTCTCGTTTAATCGTGAAGTCTAATTGCTTGTCTTCGGACTTGAAGCTACCCACAGTAGTTAGAACATCACCCCATTCCTTGACCGGGTTACCATTAATTCCAACGATTTGATCGCCCTCTCTAAGACCCGCTTTATAGGCGGGAGAGGCGTTTTCAATGTCCTCAGGAACTTCAAATCCAAGTGCTCTTAAAAACCTACGCCCTAAAGAAGGAGCCCTCTTTACGCCAGCGAGAAATGTATCTGGCTCGTGAATACCGATGGCATTGAGAAACCCTTCCCCTTCAAGCGCCAAAGTAGAAGCGCTCACATCAGAGGAATCGATGGTTGCGGTCATCATCTCCGGATCTTCTGATTTATCCTGGTAATCGACATATTCTAAAGTGACTTGCGACTGCGCTCCCGTCTGAAATGCGGCTTTTAATTTATCATCCAGGTTGCGCCAGTATTCTACGGGCTCGCCATTGATAGATTTAATTACGCTCAAGTTTTTAAGTCCCGCTTTTCCGGCGAGGCTCTGTGGGTCAGACACACCTACTGCGGACGAATTAGAAAGTATAGTGAGTCCTTCAATGTGCCCCACTTCAGAGTAAAAGCTAATGATATTACGGTTGGGCATTAGCTTCGGAGTGGCTTTAATGGCAATAGCTTCACTCTCGCCGTCGCGATCCACTAAAAAAGTCAGCTGGCGTTCGGGGTTAGATTCGATGACGTCTTTAATCTCTGTGTAGTCGTTCACCTTATAAGTGTTTTCCGCTACGGAAGGGTTTACGGCAGTGATCACATCGCCACTACGAAACCCGGCTTCATAGGCAGCCGTTCCCGGGAGGATGTCGCCTATCTCTGGCCCAGGACGATCTTCACCGACAAAGGCAATGATGGCAAAAACCAATATGGCAAAAAAGAAATTCACTAGCGGTCCAGCAGCCACAATCCAAATGCGTGGCCATACCGGCTGATGTAAAAACGAATATCGCTTTTGGTCTTCCGGCACTTCTTTTGTGGGATCATCTCCATACATTTTTACGTAACCGCCCAATGGGATGAGTGAAAGGGCATAAGTGGTATCACCGTGTTTTTTAGAAAAGAGCTTTTTACCAAAGCCAATACTAAAGGTTTCCACGCGAACCCCAAAGAACTTGGCGACAGAAAAGTGACCCAGTTCGTGTACAAAGATCAATACGCCCAATAAAAGTACAAAGGGGAGTATTCCGGACATTAACCATTCGAATATAATTGCTATTGCTTCCATGTTTCTATTTTACGGGACAATGAACATAGGACTCCAGTGATTTCCCGGTATTTTTCATTATTAATGCATATGGCTTATAAATGCCGCCAAACATTAGCCTAGTTTTAGGTTCAAATACTTTTTGTAGCGGAAATGTCGTGCATGTTTTGCTCTCTTTTTTGGACTTCCAGGTCGTGTGCTCCCTTTATATTTTTCTCAGTTTACCTTTCGTTTGGCGAGACCCTGTGGGTGCACTTCGTCTTCGGTATGCGTTACCTTTGGTACCGCATACCGGATACGCAGCGCTCACATGGGAGCCAGCACTCAATGCAAGCTGAGAAAAATATAATTTGAACACACTAACTGTTCAAATCCAGAGTCTCTCCAGAGGAACTGTCGAAAAATCTCAAAATGGCGACAAATTGTGTAGAAACACCATCGATAGATTCCATTTTGTCCATCAAATCAAATATAGAGCCGAATGAGCTAAATTTTTCGGGTATGTAAATTGCTCTTAAGGGGGATGTTTGAAATTGGAATGAAATAACGATGTTTTTAAGGAGCATTTATGAAAAAAATTCTAGTATTGGCTATTTTATCTATAGCTCAATTGTCAGTGGCAGAAATGCCGATCCAATCCGGCGATGCCGAGGCTAAGTCGGTTTCTGTAGAAAAGTTAGCGATTTTGGAAGACATCATTGCTGGACTTGGCGATGAAGAAGGTGGCGAAATATCTGAAACACTCATCGGCAAATCAGAAACAACGGTTACTGCGGCAGAAGTCACCCTTAGAGCTGCAGAACAGAACTTGGCCGAAGCAGAAGCGGAAAGAGACAAAATTGTTGCGCAAAAAAATAAGATTAAAAGTGATTTTGGCCAGCGTATGAAACTGTGCAAAGTGTATTCAGATGAAGAAGTAGAAAGCATGCTTGAGGATGAAACTTTAGCTAGCTTTTATCAAATATCTTCTTGCGAAGGTGTTGTGGCTTCTTACACTCAGTTTCTAACAAAAAGTGAAATGCAGACTATTGTGGCTGATCTAGGATCTGGCTCATCGTCTAGCGAAGAAGGAGAAGCCTTCTCGTCTGACTGGGGTGTTGGAACCAACAGAACCGGAAAATAATCACAAGTCTTTGATTTTTTAAAATCATTGGAAAACGAGTCCTATAAACTGGACTCGTTTTTTTTTACTCCAATTTTGGTTTTTCCGATGAGAAGGGCATGTTTATTAAGTCCTGTTTCATCGCTATTTTGTTTTCTCTCGCTGTTGAAGCGCAGCCAGGGTTGCCTCAGTGGATGCAACCCAGAGGGGCTGTTCAAAGTGAACCCAGACCTAAAAAAACAAAACAGCACAGATGCCGAGTGGTGACGGTAAAAAACTATAAAGCCGGGTTTAGTAAGCGGCAGGTGACCTACTATAAAGCGAAGAATAAATCCAATTGCATCAAGATCGCACGAGCTAAAAAGATTATAACCAATCCAGGACAAGTGGATTCCAAAAAGGTGACCTACAGATGGCGAAAGTAGGTCCTATATGGGGATGGATAAGTGTTGTGCTTTTGGCGCCTTCCGATCTATGGGCGCAGCCCTATAAGGACCCGAAGGTTTGTTATGAGACCCGTATTAAGGAAGTCGAAGGATCTGGATCTCCAGAGTCCGGGGTCTTTAATAGTACCACCGTATTTTACGACCCTGATAAGGGTGTAGTGAATTACTTTGATTCTAAAATGGGAAAGTTTCTTTCCATCCCGGTGGATTGGAAGTCTTTCAAAGCCAGCTTAAAGGATTCCGAGAAACTTGCTGTGAGTCAGTTGGGAGACCATATTGTACTCAGTAAAATGAATCCGGAGGCAGAGGGAGGCTTCTCGCAATCCGCCCTATTGGATATGGTAAATGTTAAAACAGGTCAGTCATCCAGAGACTTAATTAGCCAATTGGATCAAGAAAAGAAGTTGGTCTATTTTAGCGAAGGCTATTTAAATGTGAACCCCAAAATAGATCCTGCCAGTTACATGGATCCCTCGTTTGAATTTCCTTCTTTGCAAATGATAGATATCTCCTCCGGTCAGGCCACAACCGTCGAGGTCTATGACAAGATCACATGTACAATAGAGAGCTCAACGCCAGAGATGATCAAGGGTGAGCCACTCATTTACGTCAACGGCAAAGGGGAAATCAGACACCTGAAAAAAACAGGACCGTCATTGATTACAAAATCAAAACCCCTTGGGCGGCTCAAAGACAATGAATCCTGTGTGCACTCCGCAGGTCCCTATGGAATTATTGTCGACAAATCAGGTAGTGGTTCGGCAAGAATGTTAAATTTAAAAACCGGACAGAGTATAAAAGTTCCAGCTCCCGCATTAAAATCCGACGATGAAGCCAATGGCTATTACAATAGTGTTAAATCCGCAGGGCCTCTGACCTTCTATAACGACATTAATGGAAAAACGCACTACTTCAACTCCCAAACGGGAGAGATTAAAGCCACCGGCAAGTCTTTAGATATTGAAAATTGGTTTCTTTCAGAGATAAAGGGGAGTGATTCCATTTTTTTGACACCGTCACCGAATATTGAAGGTGACCCAAAAGCGATAGTGATAGATGCCAGCACAGGTGAAATCGGGAATGCTGGATTCGAGGAATGTGGATCCACCCGGTCCGATGATGATGAATATAGTTTCGAAGTGAAAAAAGAAATTTTTTATAAGAGAAATGGTGATCTCTATGTTTTGGATAAAAAAAGCCCTCGGAAGGGACGCTTAGTCTTACCTGATGCGGAACAGATTTCATGCCAAAGCATTACCCATTACAATTCCGAGAAGAACAAAATCTATCTATCTGGCTACGGCAAGTTGTTAGAGGTCGGGGCCAGTGAACAGCTGTGCATACCTGACTCTAAATCCTGGGCCTTTGAATTCACTCAACAGTGTGAATACTGCATTTCTTCTAAGGGAGTATTTTTATCTAGTCCATTTACTTGGGTGAGCGATTTTCGAGAAAAGCAAATATGTTCGGAGGATTATGATCCAAAATCCTGGAACGACTATTTGAAATCAGACCCGGTGGATATGTCAGGAAAACAAGCCATTTCCAATGCGGCTGTCAGAAAGCGGCTTTTGCGGATGCATAAGAAGTTTATCCCCAATCAAGACACCCAGCTTTTACACCATTTACTTAAAGCTAAGGCAGAGGAAAAATTTCCAGATTTAATGGCAGGGGCGCTGCAGTCGGTTGCCATGGATCATCCAGAAATTTATAAAAAACTCGATCGCCGATTCTCTGACCTAGAAGAGGTGTTTGAAAAAGCGAGCATAAACCCCAATTTTTGTCGGAGCGAAAGTGAGTCAGCCAGGTTGGCGGAACGCGCCGAGGAAAGGATCTATTCACTCTCGCCGAGTATATCCGTCCTCACAGACGATGGTTCATCTAAACAAGTGACCCTTAAAGAGTTGTTTGAAGGAAATTATCCTGAAACATCAAAGTCCTACCCTCAGATGGCCTTTGACCAATGGGCTTGGGAACTAGCTCCTCTCAAAGGAATACTGAATCAGTTTCCTGAGGCACAAAAAGATAACTTTATCGATTTTATTGCGGAGACCATACGTAGCACAGGCATTGATCAGTATGGAGAAGAGATCTTTTCACCTAAAATTTATTATCTCGCTGCAGACCGAGTGGGCACTTTTTTTGGTCGAAGTTCAGAAGTACAAACGGACCTGAGCCTTTCTGGTAATAGTGCAGATCGAGTGAAATTGACCATTCTGTCATCACGGCCGATTACAGATTCCGAAGGAAAAGGCGGAGATATCAGCCGAAGTCTTGGGTTCTATATGGAAGAAAGAGTTTTAACTAGGTATCAGATCCAAGATGGAAATGTATCCTGGAAAACGGGTGGCAAAACCTACCAACCCGATTTCAAACTCATCACCTTAGATGATTCGAAGATACGTATACCCCAGTCAGAACCCAATTCGGCCCCCAACAAGAAAGAAATTTATAAAAATGGTAAGCGAACCATTGCGATTATCACATCCGCGAATCTCAGCGGCGACAAAGAGGGGTCGGGGGACGATACGCTGGAGTACGGTTTTGTGAATGGCTATATTCCTGTGGGTCAACCAGAGTTGATCGAAGATCCTAAAGCCTATATCCAGCAGGCCATTGAAAGTGGGGAGTGGGATGCCATGGCCGATCAGTCCCATTCTGGTGGTACGGAATGGAAGGCAATGATTCTTCCAAAGCAGCTGAACAAAGTCGTGTTGCGAAGGACAAATGCCAAAGGGGAAATTGACGAGATTGTATCTCTTTTTCCCGTAAAGAGAGAATATTCCCATGAGAATACAACCGTTAGCCATCAGGAATTTGGTCAGTGGATCCAACAACGTGAAACCAAGGGCTCAGAGGAGTTTACGCATATTCCTGTGAGTTGCTCCTCCGAAAGACGTTTAAAGCACATGATGCCGCATATTAACTCTCCCATCTATAAGCCTTTTCCTACGGGCCAGACCGTTCACTTTTTTAGTAATCAAGGGTCTAATGATACCTATAAAGTGATAGATGGTTGGATGGAGAATAAAGACTATACAGACATTGCGGAAGAGGTGGATCGGTATCACGTTCCGGGTTCAGCTCGCTACACCCAGTTTTTGGAAAGCTCCAGAAATTCACCCATTCAAGTGGAGTATCGTCTTATAGACGAGAATGGCAAAGAGGTTGTTTTTGGAGAGTAGTCTCTCTACAAAAAATACTCGATGAGATAAAGTCCGGTGTAAAACACCGGTGCGCCAAAGTAGATACCGTCCAAACGGTCAAGCACACCACCGTGGCCAGGCATTATTTTTCCGCTGTCTTTCACTCCGGCCACACGTTTTAACAGGGATTCAAACAAATCACCGGATTGGGCCACAGCACTGGTGGCAAAGGCGATGGCGGCGATAGCAAGGGGTGGGAAACTTAAATTCAATAGATACATCACACCGACGGTACTGGCTAGGGAGCCGACGGTGCCGCCAATGGCCCCTTCGACCGTCTTTTTTGGCGAGAGTGCGGGCATAAGGCGATGCTTTCCAAATAATCGACCAAATGTGTAGGCAAAAATATCACCCATAAAAACGGCTACGAGAAACATAAAAAAGATCTTAAACCCATCGTCCATTAGTAAAATTCGGAAGGCAAAACTAGGGAACAGTGTGCAGTAGATGAATCCCGTCGCTGCTAACGCCAGTAGGCTTTGCAAAGCATGAATTTTGATACGCTCTCGACTGAGCCATAAAGAACCCGTGAAAAACACACACAAGCTGGAGGCAAAAACAGGTAAAGTGAGTTCCGCATTAAAACTAAACAGCGGCAGGAGAACACTGCAAATCCCCATATAAAGGGCCGTGATTTTACGACTCTTATACAACGGTCGCAGGCAAATCTTGGAAAACTCCCAAGCGCCGATCAGAACAATGACCAAACTAAGTAGGATCACTCCATTGTTTCCAAAAAAATGATAAACAGATAACAGACCCACAAGTGCAACGACGGCGGATATAATTCTGACTTGTAAATTACTCATTCAGATGTCCTGACTAGAGCGTGTCGTTTTGCATAGAATCAGAAGTTCTAGCGACCTGGTCTCCTGTTTGACCAAAGCGACGTTCTCGGTGATTAAACTCAGTTATTGCTGCTAAAAAATCGTCGTGTTTGAAATCAGGCCACAGTTTATCCGTAAAATAAAGCTCACTGTAGGCCGCTTGCCATAAAAAGAAATTAGATACTCTTAACTCACCACTGGTGCGAATGATGAGGTCGGGATGAGGGCGTTCACTACCAGCCAACCACTGATTAAAGTCCTCTTCCGTCACAGAGTGGGGATCCACCTCGCCCCGTTGGGCGCGAAGGGCGAACTCTTTCGCTGCACTAAGGAGGTCTTGCCTGCCACTGTAGTTGAGGGCAAACACCAAGTTTAAGCCGGTGTTGTCTTTGGTGGCTTGCATGGTTTCCGCCAAAGCCTTTTGTGCGTGCTTAGGCAATACAGAAATATCTCCCACGCAGGAAAAGTGAACGTTGTTTTCCATTAGCATCTTTAGCTCTTTTTTAAGTTGTCGAGACAGAAGATGCATAAGGAAGTTCACTTCCATTTCTGGACGCTTCCAGTTTTCCGTACTAAACGTAAATAGGGTTAAGTTTTTCACTCCCAAATCCACGGCCGAACGTATGGTGCGAGTGGCGGCTTTGGCGCCACGAATATGACCCCAAAAACGACTGTGACCACGAGCCTGCGCCCATCGGCCATTGCCATCCATAATTATTGCAATGTGGTTTGGTAAGTTCACGCCGATTCAACCTTCCTAATGACATTACATTGTCATTAGATCTTTTTCCTTGTCGTCTGAAATCTGGTCTACGTCTTTGATGTACTTATCTGTTAATTTTTGAATCTCGTCCTGGACACGCTTTTGGTCGTCTTCAGAGATCTCTTTATCTTTAAGTAGACGCTTGGTTTCGTCGTTGGCGTTTCTTCGGGCCATGCGTACGGATACTCGAGCGTCTTCTACAATTTTCTTAATGTTTTTAACTAGATCTTTCCGTCGCTCTTCTGTGAGTTCAGGAACTCGTAGACGAACGCATTTTCCATCGTTCTGTGGAGTCATTCCCAGGTTGGCGTTCACAAGGGCCATTTCAATGTCTTTAAGTACGTTGGTTTCCCAAGGCGTAATCACAAAAGATCTGGCATCGGGTGTAGCCAAAGTGGCCACCTGATTAAGGGGAGTGGGGGATCCGTAATACTCCACCATGACAGAGTCTAGCATGGAAACGTTAGCTCTTCCCGTTCGAACCTTTTTCAGTTCCTCGATCAGTTTCTCAACGGATTTTTTCATGTCTGCTTCAGCAGATGATTTTAAAGTGTCGACCATGATGAATCTCCCTCTTTATTTAACTAATGTACCGATCTGCTCTCCGCAAAATACTTTACGAATGTTACCGGCCTGGAAAAGATCAAATGTAATAATTGGTAAGTGGTTGTCCTTACAAAGACTGATTGCCGTTGAGTCCATCACCTGTAGCTCTTTCGCCAAGACTTCCAAATAGGAAATCGTATCAAACTTTTTAGCGTCCGGGTTGGTGACTGGGTCTTTGTCATAGATTCCGTCCACTTTGGTAGCTTTTAAAATCACCTGAGCGTTGATTTCCATGGCTCGCAATGCGGCGGCGGTATCTGTGGTAAAGTAAGGGTTTCCCGTTCCAGCTCCAAACACCACAACCCTGCGCTTTTCTAAATGTCGAATGGCTCGACGGCGAATATAAGGCTCTGCAATTTCAGCCATTTCGATGGCCGTTTGCACCCGCACAGGCATATCTTGTTTCTCAAAGGCATCTTGAATAGCAAGGGCGTTGATACAAGTTGCAAGCATACCCATGTAGTCCGAACTGGCGCGATCCATCCCTTTGGCTGAAGCGGCAACACCGCGAAAGATGTTTCCGCCACCAATAACGATGCCGATCTCGGCGCCGAGATCATAAACCTCTCGAACATCTTTTGCGATCTGTTCGAGAGTCTCCACATTGATTCCGGTTTTTTCAGGACCAGCTAAGGCTTCGCCACTTAGTTTTAGCAGCACCCTTTTGTACTTTAACTCAGACAAGTTCAATCCTTAGTTATTAAGCTGAGCAGCCACTTCTGCTGCGAAATCCTCTTTTTTCTTCTCAATACCTTCACCTAACTCATAACGAGCAAAGCGACGGATAACGAGGTTCTCACCGATAGCGGCGATCATTTCAGTAAGGTATTCGCTTACAGTTTTGTCTGGGTTCTTTACGAACTTTTGGTCTAACAAACAAATTTCGGCGGCCCATTTTTTAATTTGACCATCTAAAATCTTATCTAAGAACTCAGGCTTCTTGCCTTCGGCAATGGCCTTAGCTTTAAGTACTTCTTTTTCAGCTTCTACAGCTGCTGGAGGGATTTCATCAATTTTTACGTATTGTGGGCCAAGAGCAGCGATATGCATGGCGATGTCTTTACAGAAATCTTGGAACTTATCGTTACGAGCCACGAAATCAGTTTCAGAGTTCACTTCAAGTAAAACACCAATACGACCACCAGCATGAAGGTAAGTAGTAACGAGTCCTTCAGCAGCAGTACGTCCGGCTTTTTTTGCAGCTTTAGAAAGGCCTTTAGTACGTAGCCACTTTACGGCTTCATCCATATCTCCAGAAGTTTCTTGCAAAGCCTTTTTGCAATCCATCATTCCGGCGCCAGTTTTTTCACGAAGTTCTTTTACGTTAGTAGCAGAAATAGACATTTTTTTAGATCCTTATAATTTCATTAATTTAGAAGTTGAATTTAATGTCCAAGGCCGTTGGCGGCCTCGGACCATTGAACGAGTAAAATAGAATTACGAGTCTTTGCTGTCTTCTTTGCCAGAAGCCGCTGAATCATCAGTAATTTCTTCTTCAAGTTCCATTTCGATTTCAACGTTTTCTGCTGTTCCAGCAGCCACCATTTTACGTCCACGGTTGACTTTAACAACAGCCGGTCCGCCTTTGGCGTCTTGTTTGCTGTCGCTGGCCTCTGCAGCCTGTACAGTTTCTTCAGCCGTATCTTTGTCTTTACGAACATTTTCTTTCCACTCTTTTTGACCTTCAAGGAAGCTGTCAGCCACCATGTTGGTGAAAAGGCGGATCGAGCGAATCGCATCATCATTTCCAGGGATTGGAAATTCCACTTCTTCAGGATCTGTGTTGGTGTCGGCGATACCCACAACAGGGATACCTAAACGGCGAGCTTCCTTAACGGCAATGTGCTCTTTGTTAAGATCCACAACAAACATGATTCCAGGAAGTTCTTTCATTTCACGAATACCTTCGAGGAAAGAGTTGAGCTTGTCGTACTCTTTCTCGATCTGGATACGTTCTTTTTTAGAATAAAAATTGATTTCACCCTTTTCACGCATTTGATCAATTCTACGCATGCGATCGATTCGACCTTTGATCGTTGAAAAGTTAGTGAGTGTTCCACCCAACCAACGCTTAGTGATGTAGTACTGCTCGGTCTTAGCGGCAGCATCTTTGATAGCTTCTTCAGCTTGCTTTTTTGTTCCTACAAAGATGATCTTTTTACCACGAGCGGCAGTGGCTTTAACGAAATCAGCAGCTGCTTTTGCTTTGGTAACAGATTTTTGTAGATCGATGATATGGATGCCACCGCGGTTTGTGTAAACAAACGGTTTCATCTTTGGGTTCCAGCGCTGTGTTTGGTGCCCGAAATGTGCGCCGGCGTCGAGCATCTCTTTCATGGTTACATGAGCCATGTCTATTCTCCTTGGTTAAGCCTCCCTCCCTTGTGTTGGGTTTATTTTTAGGACCCAAATTAGAGACCTCTTTCGAGGTGACCAAGGCACAAACGGAGGTGCGTATTTAATTAGTGGAGTAGGGTTATCACAAACCCTAAGACCGAGCAATTATGCGGCGCGCTAAACGGAGTGTTTTAAGAGAAAAACTGGTCGTAAACCCGCTTTGCGGCAGTGATCTTAGCCAAGTGGCTTTGTCCGTCGCCCAGGTGGGAGGAGCCGATGAAAAAATTATCAATGCCCTTCACACGAGTGTCCTCTAAATCCAGGTGACCATGGCTATCGCGGCTCACACTGATGGATTCGCTGGCAACAACTTCAAAGGCTTCTGGATAGGCTCGTTTAATTTGTCTCTTCATGTATTTTACAATGGAAGTCATGGACTCAGGGTCCTCGTACTCGTCATTGTTCATGAGATAGGTCCAACTTGAGGTGAGTCGTTTTTGACCTTCTTCGGACTCCATATATTGGAATTGACCAATGACGGGCTCGAAATCATCTTTCGTACCCATCAGCACATGGATTTCCGACTGATGTTCCATATCCTCAGAAAAAGTAAGGTTAAGGTTGAGACGGTGAAACAGTTTAGCCTTTGCAATCTTTTGCCGCACACGACCCGGAAGCACATCTTGAGGGACAAGCTCTAATAGGTCCCGACTGGATCCACAGAAAATAAAACGGTCCGCCTCAATGCGCTTGGTTTCGTTGATCACTAAGGCTTTTACGTGGCCCTCTTCCACCAGAATCTGCGTGGGTTGAGCTCTGTCGATGACTTCACCTTTAAACTGCTTAAGAAGTAGGTCCACCCATTGATTGGGAGACAGAGTTAAGGACTGCTGTCTTTGCTGTAGATAATATTCCACGGCATCGATGGTCGTTAATTTGCGTTCACCAAAACCAACGAATTTTTTAAACTCACCGGACTCAAATGTGCTGGGAATGGTCTCTTTGATTTCTCCAGCGACACTCTCACCAAGAACTTTTTCCGCGAGCCAGGCTAGGGCCTCTTCAGATTTCTCATCGGCGGGGAAAAAATCTAAAGACTCATCAATGCTGATGGGATGCTCTTCGGCACCTTTTCGAAAATCTTCCATGGATTGTTTGGCGGAAATAAGAACCGTATTGAGCTCATGCTCACTACTAAGGAGGTGAGCTAGAATGACGGCAGATAAATCGGAGCCAACGATGGCCACATCAAAATTCCCTGATATTTTTTTATAGTTCTGCATGAACGATCACCGCTTTACGTAAGAGTGGTTTAAGACCTTTTACGATCTAAAAAAAGCCCACTGATATCAAGAATATTTTGGTAAAATTCGTAGAAAGGCCCGCAAAATGGCTCTGACAGCCGGCTTTGTAAAAGGAAGCCTGTTTATTGAGCGGGCTATTGGGGGTGAAACTCGGTAATAGCAAAAAATAAGGGTGCGTCCCCAGCGGGTGCGGGCCAAAGTTTCATCTCTAAATGAACGTAAGGAGACTACTTCTGGTGCCATCCGATGATCAAAGGCTGCGGTGGCAATAAAGCAACCCCCTCGGCCCGCATTGGCGGACTTTAAAAACTCACGGATGGGGGCGGGGTTTTTAGCCCCTCTAACAAAACTTTCCGCCTTGCGAACAATGTCTGGATAAATCCCCGAATAAGGGCCGAACGCTTGCAGTTTTTTAGAAGCGTTGACCATGCGATCATGGGTACGAGTGCTTTGATCATAAATACGCAGTAAGTCCCAATAGACGGTGACCACGAGTGTGAGCTCCTTAGAGCGAGTGTCGTTGGAGAACACTTCAGGAGTTAATCCGTTGGGTTCCAGTTCATAGATGAGTTCGAGCACTTTGATGTACTTTTCATAGGTGATGGCCGCTTCTGACCAGGCTCGAGATTTCATAAAATTTCGGGCTTGTTTAATTAACTCAACACGGCCTTTCCAGAGGGCGATTTTGTTTTTTTGCTTAGCCTCTTCCTCGGCTCGCAATTTCATACCTTGGGATATTTTGGAAGGGAGGGCTTCGTAACATGAACCACAGACTTCATCATAGGTTAGTCCTAGCGCCACCTTTTTACCGGTGTCGACTTTGATCAAATTTTCTGTGGTGTTACCACAGCTAGGACATTGTTGAGCCATACCCATCATTCTAAATTGAATTTATTCAGGAGGGTAGTTTCCTCAAGAATATGGCCTAAAGCATGTTCAATGGATCTATATCAGTAAGTACTTTGGTCCCGGAAGGGAGCCACTTTTGTTGACTTAAAAGTTGCCGGCAAAACTTTTGAAGAATTTGAGGTTGGGTGGATTTTATCAAAAAATGAAAGCGAAATTTTCCGCGAATTCTAGACAGAGGAGCGGGAGCGGGGCCTAGGAGTTGTAAAGAGCCGTAAACGTCTTTGAACTTATTCTGTAACTGCTCCGCTCGCTGTTGCAACAAGTGACTGGCGTCTTCGGTTTTACCTAGGTCGACCCCCTGAATTCTCAGGCAAACAATTTTGCCAAAAGGGGGGTAGTGAAGATCTTTTCTGAAATTCAACTCATACTGGGCGAAGCCTTCGTAGTCGGCGTTAATGGCATAACGGATACTCTCGTGATCCGGGTTATAGGTTTGGATAAACACTTGCCCGGGGTCTTCCGAGTGTCGACCCGCTCTGCCGCTGACCTGGGTGAGTAGCTGAAAGCTACGTTCTGAAGCGCGGAAATCGGGCATGTTAAATCCCACATCGGCCATAACTAAACCCACCAGATTCAGCTTTGGAAAATCCAATCCCTTGGCAATCATTTGTGTTCCTACCAGCACATCCACTTCACCGCGTTCCACACGATGAATGAGGTCCTCCATGTGGGTGCGATGGGTGATTTCATCTCTGTCGGCACGAGCCACAACGGCGTCAGGAAACAGTTTTTGAATACCTTCTTCTACCAGTTCGGTTCCTAACCCCACAGCCTGAATGCCTGGCTCTTTACAGCTGGGGCACTCGTCTTTTTTAGGAATGCCGTAATCGCAATAATGACAATTGAGTTCTGAATGATGGTGTAGGGTCAGGGAGATGGAGCAATTCGGACATTCGTGAACATAGCCACATTCAATGCACTGAACGGTTTGGGCCATTCCTCTGCGGTTTAAAAATAAAGCGGCTTGATCGCCTCTTTCAAGAGTCGCTTGTAGCCCATCGTAAAGGGGTTCGCTGAGCCAAAAAGGAAGATCTAAAGAAGCCTTTGTTTTGGCTGTGGATTCCGGATCTTTACGGGCGCGGCGAATGTCGCGCATGTTAATGACGCTGACATCAGGTAAAGAGCGACCGCCCACTCGATGCGGCATCCGTTGTAATTGGTACTTACCTTCAGTGGCATTGCTCCAGCTCTCTAAGCTGGGTGTGGCAGATCCTAAAACCACGGGGCATTTGTTAAAATGTCCGAGCATAACGGCCGAATCTCTGCCGTGATACTTGAGCTTTTCGTCTTGTTTAAAGCTAGAGTCATGCTCTTCGTCTACAATTATGATCCCCAAATTTTCTATGGGGCAGAACAGTGCCGAACGGGCCCCAACGAGAATACGTTTTCGGCCATCAATCACACTCCACCATTGATCGGTCCGTTCACGATCGGTGAGTCCGGAATGAATCACGGCCACTTCATTGGGAAACCGGGCCAAAAATCTTTCCACCAATTGCGGTGTGAGTGAAATTTCCGGCACTAACACCAACGCTCTTTCTCCGCGTTCTAAAACCTGATGGATCAAATGTAAATACACCTCAGTTTTTCCGGAACCAGTCACTCCAAATAAAAGATGGGGTTTAAAAGTTCCCAGTGTTGAGGCAATGGACTTGTAGCACTCCTCTTGACCTTCCGTTAAAACAGGCGGCTGGGACAGTTCCACTTGAGGTAGGACTTGATCAGAAGTGTCTTTGCGTCCCTGCTTTTTTAATGGGGGGAAACAAGCTTCTGCAATTTGACCCATGGGATGTAGGTAGTAATCAGATAGCCACTTGAGCCAGCGCATATGCTGATGGGGCAAGATGGGTCTTTCATCATTGATGGACTGAATGGGCTTTATCTTAAACTCACCCGTCGTTGTAGAGGCTTTATCAAGGATCAAACCTGAGACGGAACGTTTACCCAGAGGAACTTTAACAGATTGACCGGGAGAAACTTCTAAAGAGCCTCGAGCATAACTCAACGGCTCTCCAATCGGTGCATTGACAGCAACCTGAACAGAAGTTGGGTCAGAAGTTTCGGCCATCAACTTTACCGGAATCTTTGGTAAAAAGATTTAATAATATCTATATCCGGTAGTTTCAAAATCACGTGAGGACTTTTTTTCGGATCTAAACTAGAAACAGATAACAACCTTTTGTTGCCTGAACTCGAAGAGATGGCTTTCACCTGTCTTAAATTTATTTGAAAGGTGGCCGTAGGTGTTTGAATCTTTCTTTCCTTAGGAAAATGCATGCCCCGGGAGTAACGGCTGTAATCCGAGGCAGTGATTTCGGTCTGTGAAGGCATGCGGAACTTCAAAATATTAAATTGATCTTGTTCAATCCAAATGGCCGGTTCTTTTTCAGAGTTGCCAAACTCAGTCACTGCGCCTACGGCATAGGCCAATCGACCGCCAATGCGAGAAAGATTTAATGTGGCGGAACGACCGGGATTAAGAGGAGCATTGGTATCAGCATTGACCACTCGCTCTAAGGACTTATAGTCGGGTATTTGCACCTGATATTGTTTCAATAAACTGGTGAGCTTATCTGGATTACTATTCCAAAACAGGGGGTCGGCAAATTCGCTGCCCACATTTGTGGTTTTGCGAACACCCTGGGCATTGATGTAATGCTTACGTCGACCATTGTAAACAATGGTTATATCCAGTTTGTCTAGCAGTTGACGCTCACCTTTTACGCGCAATCTATAACTACCATCAGTGTTGATCATCCACTGTTCTTTTACAATGTAAGGTGTGGGCTGGGCTGGAAAAATGACCTCTTGATCAATGAGAAAAAATCCATAACCGTGATTTCTTCCCACGCGTTCCATGATCATCTCATAACGGGGAACGTAGGCGGTCGAAATTAAGGGTACGGCCAATATAAAAAATAAAATCCATTTGCTTTTCACTGACTCCACTCCCTATTAAAATTGGCTCGCCAAGCCTTTGATGTAATTTTTTAAACCTTCGCCCACTTCAGGATGTTCCAATCCCATTTCAATGTTGGCCATAAGGTACCCTAATTTATCACCCGCATCGAACCGTCGTCCAGTGACAACCGTGGCCGACATGCCTTCATCTTTAGCAAGCTGGGCCATGGGATCGGTCAGTTGGATTTCACCATTCTTTCCGGGAGGGGTGTTTTTTAGAAAATCAAAGATTTTAGGGGTAAAAACATATCGTCCGGGTAGTGCGAGTCGACTAGGAGCTTCATCCAAGCTGGGTTTTTCAATGACATTGTCCACGGTGTAAACACCGTCTTGTTCCGCAGAGTGGCTGATGATCCCGTACTTGTGTACGTTTTCATCTTCCACAGGCATTACGGCGACAGCTGATTTATCGGTTTTGTTAAATACGTTGACCAGTTGTTCTGTGGCCGTCAATTCATCGTCACTTCTGGGAATCATGATCTCATCACCCAGTAATACGGCAAACGGTTCATTACCGACAATGGGCTTCGAAGTGTAAATGGCATGTCCTAAGCCAAGAGCTTCTTTTTGACGAATGCTAATGACATTCGCTAAGTCCCGAACTCTTTGTATTCGAGAGAGTAACGAAGTTTTACCAGATCGTTCCAGAGTTTCTTCCAGTTCCACGGAGCGATCAAAAAAGTCTTCAATGGAGGACTTCCCGCGACCGGCGATAAGGACAATGTCTTCTATTCCGGCTCGCACACACTCTTCGACCACATAGAGAATCGTCGGTTGGTCTACGATGGGTAGCATTTCCTTAGGGATGGTTTTGGTTGCCGGCAAAAATCGAGTGCCTAAGCCTGCGGCCGGAATCACAGCTTTTTTAATGGATGAATTCATGAGAGCTAATGAACCACAATAGGGACGATGCAGGCAAGCCTCGAGGTGGCGAGAGTTGTCTCAGTTTAGCTTCCGTCGACCGGTATAAGTGCATGAAATTACGTCAATTTGTCTAACTTGGTCAAAAACGACACATTTTCCTTTAAACATTTTGAGACTATGCCGACAAGAGTACATAGGCTTTTGGCCAGAATCGTACGAGGTTTCAGTCACTTATGTTGGATAGAATTCTTAAACATAGAGCGGGATTGGCGGGCGTGATCGCTCTCTCTATCGGACTGCTGTTTCAAAACTGCGCTCCACCCGTTGCAGAGGAAGATCTTTCGACGGCGTCGGTGGATACCACACCTTTTGCCTTTGATATAAAAATGGATACGATCGCCCACATGTCTTGCACCCAAGCCAATGATGCCGTTTTCACTTTAAAAACGGGAGCCTATTTAGGGGGGAGTGGAATTCGATTGTCATCGGCGTTTTTAGATTACATCGGTGGAGATCGACCCACCCATGTTTTAGAGAAGTTGCAAGCATCTACCAACAATGCCATTGCCCAGCCGCAGGCGGCCGTTCGTAATGCCACAGGATCCAATCCGTATTTACAACTTCTGGCAGTGGGTTCGGCCAATTCCTATGAGATTTTAGGCCCCCTTGGGGCTGATGAGTATGCGGCGGCATTGGCTCAATCTCAAGACACCTACATTCGTCACTTTGAGTCCGTTCCAGCACTGTTTGATCGAAACATAGAATTCCAAATGCACTCCATGGGGGATTTGGGAGCCATGATTGGTTTGCGCACTCATTTTGAGCAAGGTGGGGTGTTGACGGTGAGTTTTGTGGATTACCAAAATACGGCCACTCCACCATTAGCTCCTGATGCAGAAGATGCTGGCTTTTCGGCTTATGGTCGTGCTTATCAGCTGGGTTTTGATAGCGACTCTAACTTTCCGGACACCCAACGCCGACGGTTGGTTTCCGTGACCAGTAAAAGCATGATCGACCTATCGACCATCGAGGGTGAAGACTTCGGATGCATTAGCTATAGGATTATTCGCAAAGCGGATTGGGAAGAGAATCCTGAGTTGTGTCCCGTGGGAACCGACCCAGAACCCTCGGACAGTGGAATTACTCAGCACGAATTTGTACGTAGAGTTTTAGATCCGTCCAGTACGCATTGGTATATTCACACTCGGGATAGCGCAACGGCGGCCACAAATTATCCAAACTGTATCGTGCCGAAGGCCGCTGTGGATACTTGTTATGGTACAGGAACTCAAACCATTGAATATGGTGGAGTTACCGCTTGTGACGACACAGATGCGGACAGTAGCAATAACTGCCCTCACTATTTGAGTATTTGTTCTCTGGGAATTCAGTAAGCCTGTTGTCAGCTGCCAGCTTGGGCCACTTTTCGTAATCGTTCCACTTGATTGACCACGGGTTGCTTGTTGGTAAAGCTAAAGGATTTCAAGTAATCGATGGGGTTTACAAAACGGCCCCTCTTTTTCACAGCAAAATGCAGATGAGGTTTTGTGCAATATCCTGTACATCCAATGGCTCCCACGCGTTGACCATTTTTCAGATGAGTTCCCACCTTAATGGCTGGGTCAATTTCAGACATGTGATTGTAATAGGATTCTAAACCATCTTTATGGCGAACCACCACATAGCGGCCGGCGGCTCGGTTTTTCCCCTTACGAATGACAGTACCTTGGCCAGCAGTAAAGATAGGCGCTCCTTCGGGTAGTTCAAAATCCACTCCTAGATGGGCAATGCGTCTCTTTTTTATGGGATGAAAGCGACGGCGTTTGTATTCAGAGGAGATTTTCACATAATTCACCGGAGCATAAAGTGGACGGTCTTCTTGCAAATCGTTCATGCTAACAAATCCACCACCTAGGCCTGTGCGGATGAAGTATCGACGATCGATGTTGCCCTTCACTTCCACCTCGGTTTTTAAAATTTCACCAAACCGAATGAACTGGTCTCCCAAAAACTTTTTTTCCACCGTCAGACTGAAATGTGCATTTCGTTGCAGCACTCGAGTTAAGTTGTAGTCAAAGCGATAGGCATCCAAAAAGCGATAAGCCACATTACGAGACGGAACTTCCTTCATAATGCTTGCGATGATCGAGCCGTGCACCTTACCGGTTTTACTAATCACCTGAACCTTATAGTCTTCTTTTTTATAGTCCACTCGCGCAGTTTTTCCCTCGCGAATTAAATTTAGAGACATGTCTTCTACGGGATGAAAAAACTTAAGGGTCACTCTTGAACCTTCATTGATCCGCCAAAACTTGGTTTTGGTAGATAAATCCCAAAGCTCAAGATCTTTAAGAGCGGCCACCACCGTATTTTTTTGGTCTTGGTTAAAGCCATTTTTTTTCAGTAGCGAGTAAAAAGTATCTCCACTACGTACGGTATGAATAATGGGTTTAACAGAGGGGTTCGATCCGGGTTGTGCAAGTGAAGTGAATGGGATAAAACTAATGGCGATGGTCAGATGCAGAAACAACGTTGAGAATTTCATAGACTCCTTCAAAAGTAGCTCGTTACGACTCAGTGTCTTTTTGTGTGTCTTTTATTTCACTAGTGTTGCATGTTTGCAAGCTCATGCCCAGCAGTTTACACCGGCTCGCCTTTTGGGGATGGGTGGAACTGGAATCGCGGCTCACTCGGGATACCAGGGAGCCCTGTTGAATCCAGCGACTTTAGTCGAGGGTCCTCAAATCGAGGGGGGAGCTTATTATCAAGATGTTTCGGGCGATGGAGAAACGAGCACATTGAGTGGTGTGGGTTTCCTAGACAATGGTCCTATCAATTTTGCTTCTGGTGCTTTTAATTACTACAGATGGAGACGTAGACCCTCATCAGGCTCGAAGTTTTCCAGCGAAGTGTTTTCCGCCGCATTAGCTGAAAGGTTTAATCCGGTTTGGTCGTTGGGTTTGGGTTTTCACTTACAGAGAAACTCTATTGCTAATACTGAAAACAACGAAGAAAAGAATTTAGATGTGGGGCTCATGTTTACCCCTTTTAGAGAGTTGGGTTTTGGCTTGGTGGGGACAAATCTACTACCTATTGATAAAGAAGATATTCCGCTGGTTTTTCAAAGGCCATCGAGTGTGGGGTTTGGAGTCACCTATTTCCACATGGGGCAGTTTCAGTTCCGCGGGGACACTAGCACCTATGTGCGGGGCTTGGCTGCCGGGAAGTCGAAATACGCCCTGGGGTTTGAGTCTTCCAGTCATGAATACATCCGAGCCCGGGGAGGGCTGGCAAGAGACGATTTCCTTAAGGAAAACAGCTACATGCTGGGTTTCGGCTTCGATGGGCCCAAGCTTCGGATGGACTATGCCTATAAAAAAACCACCACAGAGCCCCAGTCGGAGTTGCATAGCGTTGACTTGCGTCTGTCGTTTTGATAGCTATTCCCCTTCGCATAATGAGGAGTGAATAATGGCTTCACCTACAAAGAGAACGAAAGTAATTCGTAAGAACAAAAAGAAGCGTCAAGGTCAGAAAAGAAAAGGCCAAGAGCGCGAAAATGGATCCACTCTTTCTAAGAAAGAGCTATTCGGCGACGCTGAGTAATCTATGTCCAAAAGGTGCCAGGCACCTTTTGGAGACAGTGCCTAGCCCATCTACATCCTTGTAGTTCTTACAGGGATTGTTGCATCAAATCCCACAGATTGAGTTCCAGTTGGAATGTGAATTGAAAGTATACACCTTAGAACAGCTGCATGGATTTGTAGCTCAAGGGTGTACTTATGATGCAAAAGCTAGATTCAGAAAGAATCTTCGATAGTCGAACACGTAATGCGATGAAATTTGCCATACTAGTTCATGTTGGACTAGCGCTTGTGATTATGAACTCAGGTGGAGACTTTCGCTATCAAGTTCAGCGCTCCCACCAAGCTCAACCCATAGAAATAACCGCTTTAGATGTAGGTCCGTCGGCAAATATTGATGCCCGTTCAGTGAAGTCTCAACGCAATCCAAAGAAAACTCTGCGAGCAAAGAAAAAGGCTCGAAGGTCTTCAACATTTGCGAAACGCAGAAGCAGAAAAGCCAGATCCAATGGGTTGGCCACCCGGTTGCCGAGTAAGCGCTACCGTAAAAGCAGTGCGAGAATTAAAATTGATTTTGAGAAAGAAGACCATCTGACCGAAGCGGGAGACTCCTTCACCAATAGGGAGTTGGCTCGGTTGAGACAACAGGAAGAAGCCTATCGGCGTTATCAACAACGCCTCCGCGAATTGGAATAGTTGGAATTAAGTCGTCGTGTTTGCAATCTCGTCGGGAACCTCGCCAGTGGCAATGGCCTGAGCGACGATCTGACTTTGCTCACTACCGATGATGGCCTGGGCTTCCTCAAGAGTCACCGGAGGAACTTTTGTCAGGCGTTTCTCTTTAAGCGCCATCACTCTCTGATAGCTCTCATCAATTCTGGCCATATCGAGAACTTTATCTTTTAGGGCCTTATCAATGGCTTCACAAGCCATAGGTGGTTTATCAAACTCATTGCAATAAAGCAGAATGTCCACGCCGGCCGTTAATGCTTTCACTGGAATTTCTTCGGGAGCGTAATTAGCCGCTAGCGCTTTCATGTCTAAATCATCCGTAATGATCACTCCGCTGTAACGGAGTTCTTTGCGAAGTAGCTCTTGGATAAAATAACTGGAGAAGGTCACAGGGTTATCGGCATCAATATTTTTAAACAATATGTGTGAGAGTAAAACCATATCAATTCGAGAGCGAAAAACCTTTTTAAAAGGAATGAGCTCGCGCGCTTTAAGGGTCTCAAGATCGGCTTCTTCAACCGGCAATTCATAATGGGAATCAACTTTAGTGTTGCCGTGACCGGGAAAGTGCTTAGCGCAGGGGATGATATTGGCCTTTATAAATCCACGCACTAAACCACTGGCCATGGCAGTCACTTGTTCGGGATCGTTGCTGATGGCGCGATCGCCAATAACAGGATTGTCCGGATTGGTTAATACGTCCACGCACGGGGCGAAGTTAAGATTAACTCCAACGCTTCTCAGCTCTTCTCCCATGGATTGGCCCATCCGAAAAGCCATAGAATTACTGTTTAGCTCTCCCAACTTCGCAAGAGGCGGCCAAATGGTGAAGGGTTCTTTGAAGCGTTGAACTCGTCCACCCTCCATATCCACGCCGATAAAAAGAGGTGCTTTGTCGGTCATTCGAGGTTGGAGAGCTTGCAGGTCCGAACACAATTGATAAAGTTGTTCGGGAGATTCATAGTTTCTTGAAAAGAGGCAAACGCCACCAATGTTGTTACGTACAATAAATTCGGCTTCATCGGGTGTAAGAACTTTTCCTTCTACACCGATCATCATCAATTGACCCAGTTTGTGATTCATTCGTTCATTTCCTTTATCGTGTCATTCAGCTTACGTACCTTTTTAAAAAACACATACAGTATTGTGGCATGAGACGGACCAGGAACCAAGCGCAGACCATACGTCTAGGTTTCGGTCTAGAGTGATTTAGTTTATAGGATCCCAGCCCACATCGTCCGGTCGATTTTCAATTTGACTGGCGCCGATGCTATCTCCTCCATTGTAGTGGTTCGAACCATTTAAAAAGTCCTGGGAAACAAGTTTTGTGGAATAGCCCGATCGCCCTCCGGCATAACAACTCAGAGGAATCTTTATATTGGTCCAGCTGCTATCGTCGAAGGAGCTTCCCGATGTACCAAAACATCTACCAAATTTATTTGTGGGAAAGTCCATGGCTCCAGTACTACCGGAGTTAATGGAGCTCATGTCCTGACCGTAATGGTTGTATTCTTCATTCACCCATCCGGTCAGTACATGCCATTTGTTTTTCACAAAATGATAGGCCGCAGGGTTAATGGAAATGTTATTGGCCGTTACGGTTTCGATCTGGTTGAGCACATTAAAGGTAGTGGAATGGGCTCCTGTTAACGGGCCACCTAAATCACCGGCAATGGCCAGGTTAGAGGCAATACCTATGGCTGCAGAGTGAGTGCGTAATTTAGATGCGGTCACGTTTCCATATTGAGGTGAGATGGAATAGTAAGTGATATCAAACAAGTCGGGCGCGGCGATGACCGTTTCGGCCACTCGCATGCTCGAATTACTAGGGTGAGCGAGCAGATCTCCAAATCTCCCTTGGGCATCATAGTGAGTGATATGATGAAAGTGCGCTTTTGTTACGTTGGGGCGATTAAACCCCGGCATCGAGGCCTGCATCAGCCTCGAGTTCATTCCCATAATGATTCCACTGGCGGGATCGTTAACATCTCCAGGGTATCGGCTGTAGTTAGGCAAGATGGGTGTGTTTCCAGGGTTGGGTGGAGTGTTAAAGTTAGAGAGTCTCTGCGGGAGAAGTTGATCCACCACTTCACCTTGGGATTCAGAAACCCCTTTTGGCCATTGGTGGCGATACCACGGACCAATGCGTCCGCCAAAGGGCTTAGCAAATCCACGTGCCACCATTGGGACGTTAATGTTGAAAGGAGAAAAGATCTGTCGAGGTTGAGTTTCTGCTTTCACTCCATAATAAAACACATGCCAGGGGTTCTTTTCCACCCCCATGGTAAAGCCCGTAAATAGTCCGGCGGCAGTGTAGGAGGAAGGGCTATAGTCGTTAACAGCTGGCCAAAGTACAGTGTTGATATATTGTTGTGTATCCGGCACTCCAGCACCGATGGAACTAAATTGGTTGGGCTGAGTATTGGATGACTTAATAGTGGAACTACATCCGACAGACCCACCGCCACCACTTTGTGCGAGGTCCATGTAGTAAAAATTAATATAGGTCGGAATCGTCTTTAGCCATTCATCCACACTGGTGCCCTTCATAGAGTTCATGTGGGAGAGGCTATTAAAACCATCTAAATTGGCGCGAGTGAGGTTTTTCAAGAAGGTTTGTCTTACGCCTTGAGACACTCGTTCACCATCGATGGTCACAAAATCCGAGCGTCCTAAATTGGAACCTAAGCTACGCATGAGTCGGATTTGGTTACTCTGGAACAATCGGTAACCCAGTAACCACTTAGAACCCAAGTACCAGTTGTAAGAGCCCTGTTCATTACAAGTGGAGGCAATATTGTTTTGTAAATTGTTAATGCTGTTTTGTAGGGAGTAGTTTAAGCCAGCCAAAGAGGTGGGAATCCCTGGAATAACTACTAAATCCGGAATAGGGGTGATGGTGAAATCAGAGCGTTGGCAATAGTTATCGTCTTCTCTTCCGTCGGCCCAAATGCATCTGGAAGAATTGGAGCAGGGTTGGGTGCCGGTACGCCCGCGCACAACCGTGCAAACAAAATTATAGGTTGTCGGTGTTCCCGGCACGGGGTTCTTCCAAGGAGAATCCGGTTGGGTGATGGGGTTCCCAGAATAGAGTGGATGATCATTTAGGCCCGACGATCCTAATACGTTAAGGCGGTAAGAAGTCACCTTCCAGGCCTGACGAACTTGATAATTTTGATGAGCAATGGCGTTGAGTAACTCCGCCTGTCTTTGCGCTCCGAAGTAAGCGGCAATATCCACAGAGTTCTGCAAATTTATTTTGTCATGAACAACCAGTGCAACATTAATGGACATGGCAAAGAGCACAAACAGCACTTGAAATATAAGCGCAATGAAGATGGCCATTTGACCACGATCTGAAAGAACGATCGTAGACCGACTGTTGCCTTTGGCGTACCACTGCTGCTGCCGCTGTTGATTCACATGCCCCCCCGGGCCCTTTGCCGTAACCTTTATTTTATCATAGCCAATACGGAAGTTTAAATTTATTTACCAGAGTATGGACACTACCAGTGTCTAGTAGTTTTACACTAGGTGGAGTGTAAGGGGAGTCTGCTTGACCTGATTGACGAGGCATACAAGACTTTCCTATAGCGGTGGGTTTATCCATGACCACCAAATCAGGAGTGTTTGTGTTGAAAGCTTTGGGAATCATTTTTATTTATTTAGTTTCGTTCTCTGCGGTGGCTAGCGAAGAGATCATGTTCGAAGGCTACTATAAAATCACTGCCAGCGATAAACCCATTGGTTACACCGTTCAGCGCTACACCTACAATTCTAAGAGCCAACAGTTCACTTCGAAATACTATGTCTATGCTAAAAGTCCCGCGGGGCAAGTGACCGAGTCACTGACAGCCGTTGCGGACAATCAATTTCATCCGGTGAGTTATAAATACACGGCTGTTGTTGGAAAGGCTCTCAGTAGTATTGATGCTCAATTTAAAAAGCAAAAGCAAAAGCAAGGTTGGCTGATGACCTACACAGCAGCCAACGGCCAGCAAAATCAAAGCTTTCAGAAAAGTATAAGCTCAGATGTATTTCTCAGCACGTTTCAGGTTTATTTGATGTTACAAAAGGGTTTAAAGCCTGAGACGAAGTTAAATTTCTCAGCCATTAGTGAGGAAGATGGGGAAGTTCAACCAGGAGAAGCGTTGGTTAAAATTGAGCCCGGGTTTGAAGGTAAAGGTATTTATAGGGTGCTGACCAAGTTCAAAGGCATTATGTCCATCGCCAATGTAAATGCCAAAGGAGAAGTGATCATTGCTCAATCGCCCGTTCAAAAAATTCAGCAAACTTTAGTTTCTGTTCCGGCTGAGGCAACCAATGGATTTCCGTTTGATCAAAAGGCTATACGTTATGTGTTTGGTGATATTCCGAGAGGGAAGGTCAACCAATTGGCCATTAACAAAGAGAAATCCAATGCTTCGGCAAATACTGCGATCCCATCTGGTGGGGGCGCGCCCGGCTCTCCCGCTCCAACAAGTCCGACAGCCAATGGCATGTCATCGGATGGTTCCGGCCAGGGTATAAAAATCAATCCACCGACAACGGGTAGTGGATCCTCTCAGGGTCAATAAACACAAAAGAGGGAGAAAAATTTGTTTGGTTTTATTCTAAATCGACTTGTTTCTCTTATTCCGATTCTTTTTGTTGTAGTGACTGTGGTGTTTTTTTTGATTCATATTGTTCCCGGCAATCCCGTAGACATTATGTTGGGCGATAATGCCACAGCCCTCAATAGACAGGCCTTAGAAGCTCAGTTAGGGCTAGATAAACCTTTGGGTCAGCAGTATATGGATTACCTCTTGGGATTGGTTCAAGGTGATCTGGGGCAATCCATTTATAAACAACAGTCTGTAGTTAAAATGATAATTCGATCTTTTCCGGCCACCTTGGAGCTCACGTTAGGTTCATTGTTTTTGTCGATTCTCATCGGCCTTCCCTTAGGAGTTCTATCAGCCATTAAAAGTCATGAAAAACTGGATCATGTTTTTTCTGGATTGAGTATGTTGGGGATGAGTTTGCCGGCTTATTTTTTAGGTCCACTTTTGATATGGATCTTTGCGCTGTCATTGGATCTATTTCCAGTGAGCGAAAGAGGCGGAATCGGACATTTAATTTTGCCCAGTTTAAGTTTGGCCATTCCACTGGGTTCGGTTCTGCTTAGAATGGTCCGAGCCAGTGTTATGGAAGTTAAGAGTCAAGATTACATTCGAACGGCTCGGTCTAAAGGGCTAAGTTGGAAGGGGATGTATTTTAAACATGCCTTAAAAAATGCCATGATCCCCATTTTAACAACCGTTGGCTTACAGTTGGGGGCATTGCTAACGGGAACGGTCATCACCGAAACCATTTTTGATTGGCCCGGTATAGGTACGCTGCTTTTTAATAGCATTCAACAGCGGGATTACCCTTTGATTCAGGGGTGTATTCTGTTTGTGGCGGTGGTTTACGTTTTGGTCAACTTTATAACCGATATAGCTTACAGCTACTTTAATCCCAAAGTTAGGATTACAGGATGATGTTAAGATGGGGTGCTGGCATCGTTTTAACCATGCTGCTTGTTTCCGGATTAGCTCCTTGGCTGGCCACACAAGACCCGCAAGTCATGAATCTTCAGTCTCAGTATGCGCCTCCATCTGCAGATCATTGGTTTGGTCTGGATGAAAATGGCAGCGATGTTTTTTCTAAAGTGATTTATGGCGGGAGGGTGAGCCTGCTCGTGGCGTTGAGTGTGGTGTTTTGTTCCGCAGGAGTGGGGTTATTGCTAGGCTCTTTGGCGGGCTATAGTGGTGGTGTTGTGGATCGAGTGGTCATGCGTTTGACGGATATAGTTTATGCGTTTCCTGGTTTTCTTTTGGCCTTGGCTTTAGTGGCCATGCTTGGTCCGGCATTGAGCCATCTTATTTTGGCCATGTGTCTCACCGGATGGGCGAGTTTTGCTCGATTGATTCGGGGAGAGGTTCTGCATCTTAAGGAGTCCGAGTACATACAGGCGGCTCGGGCTTTAGGGGCTTTGCCTCACATCATTGTTGTAAAACATATTTGGCCCAACTTACTGGGAGTGCTTTTAGTGCAAATGACTCTTGGGATTGCTGGTGCCATTGTCACTGAATCGGGATTGAGTTTTTTGGGACTGGGAGTGCCGCCCACAACTCCCAGCTGGGGATCGTTGTTAAACTCTGGCCGACACTTTTTAATGGAAGCCCCTCACATCAGTTTGTTTCCAGGCCTTGCCATTGTATTGCTTGTATTTGGTTTTAATCTTTTAGGTGAGTCAATGCGAGCCAGGGTCACTCATTCCAGAGATCTTTAGAACGTAGGTAGTTCTGGATGAGTTCATCCAATTCAGTTCGTAGTGCATCCACCTGCACGTCACTCATGTTGTTATAGTGTGCGCGATGCCCAAGTGTGGCTAAGGCTTTTTCGGAGGCTTGGTTTTTTAAAATTTGCATAATTGGAGCTCGGGGAACCAGCGCGTACACCAATTCAAAATCCATGGCGTTGGCCAAACGTTTAAGTGTGGCCAAATTGATATGCTCAGCTTCTTCGTTGCGCTCGGCCTGGTAAATGGTGGGCTTAGCTAACCCCGTTCGACGGGATAACTGTTCCACACTCATGTTCAGAGACTGGCGAGCCAACTTTAGCCAGGACCTGGTGCCTTTGCATTTTTGAATGAAGGGGCGGAGCTCTTCGAACTTTTTGGAAGCCTCGAGGCGCCGCTCTGTCAGTTGAGAAAGCATGGCGTAGTATTTACTACATAATTTTATGATTGAATAATATTTTTTAAAGTATAATTTTTTTTAAATTTTATATGCTTTAATACATATAATAAGCAAAAAGTTATCCCCCAATCCCACATACTTATCCACATTTTTGCTCTAAATCGCATTTTTGGGCTAAAATGGCTGCATTCGCCTAGACTTTTGTTGGTGCTTGGCTTTCAAACAATTAGGGCTTTGTAAGCGCTTCCCAAATCAGCACCCCACTATTTCCTATTCTGGACGGCCTCTTATGCTGCGCTGCAGCTCCAAAAGGTGCCTGGCACCTTTTTGGCAGCAATTGGTGAGAGGGGTGTCTCATGTTGAGACGAGACTAAGTCTATGTTTTTAGACAAAAGTCCTAAAGTGGTACACTGAAGACTCCGATAGAGAGTTATGAGAAATGGCCATTTTCCAGGGGGATCCATTGGCGATAAAAGCCCTTATTACAATGATAATGATTTTAATGTTTTCACCTCTTGGCTATTCACAGGATGCGACGGCGACGAGTGGTGCAGGAACTTCCAGTACCATGGGCTATGCGGGTTTGGCGCAAGCGGCGGCGGGTATGACAGGTAACTCCATGATTGGGGCGGCCGTGAACATAGGTTTTGGTGGGTGGATGGCCTCAACATCCTGTCCATCGAATATGCTAGAATGTGGATGGGGAGTTTTAATGATTGCCCAAGGAGCATTGCAGGTAGGATCGGCCAGTGATACCAATAACACCACACAAGAATTAGTTAATCCGTTCAGTTGTACTGGAACTTGTGATCCGGATGATCCCTCCACGTGGGATTCGTTAGATGATCAAACCACAACACTGTCGGGTTTGTGTGATGTAAACCCTACGATCTGTGAGACATTAGATGATTATGCTGATCCTGGGGTGGACACCAACAACCTGTCTTCAACGGATTTACAAAACATTGCGACCAACATGCAAAATGAGTTTTCGAAAAATGGAATTACATTGGACCCCAATAATGAATCAGTAACTATTGACGGCGTAGGTACAATTCCCGCCAGTGCATTAGGGGATGCGGAGGCTTTAGCCGCCGCCGGTTTCGACAAAGGGAAAGTGGATAGTAAGTTAGCTCAGTTTGGCGCTATCAGTTCGGCCATAGAGAAGGGCTTGAGAGAGCGCAATGGTTCAAAAGAGGGCCTGTCCAATATTGCCAGTACCGGTTTTAAAAGCGGTGGCGGTGGATCCCGTGGCGGAAGAGGTTTAGCGGGAATCGAAGAAATTGAGATCGATGATCGTGATCCCTTTGCGGATCTCATGGCAAAGATGAAGAAAAAGGGCAACAAGGCTCCTGTGGCAGCGGGTCTGGTGAGAAAACTTCCTAATGGAGAAAGCATTGGCGCCAAAGCGGATAACATCTTTGAAATGATACATAGAAGGTATCGCGCTAAGGCCCGGCAAAATATCTTTTTAAAGCCCAATCAAAAGTAAGGGGATGTCGTAAAATATTTAGGTGTGATTTATTAGGAGCCATCGTTGAAGAATTTGAATTTAAAATTTTTAACAGTTTCGTCGTTGATACTCGGCCTAAGTACACTGAGCGTGCTAGCGCCCCTATTAGCCTTAGCTGAAACGGATGATTATTATTCAACGACAATCAGCTACACCTGCACAGCAGAGGGAGGTTGTCCCGATGATGTGGATCCCAGTAGCATGACTCAAGAAGAAATTGATGCCTACAACGAGCAACAAAGACAAGCGTACGAGCAGCGGCTGGCTGAAGAGCAAGCTCGATACGAACAAGATTTAGAAAGATATCAAAATGAAGTGGATGCCCGTGTGGCCGCAGATCAAGCGGCCTATGAAGCCTATCAAGCCCAAGCGAATCAACAACAACAAGACGCCGAATCTATGGTGGCCAGCATAAGCAACGAGGCCAGTAACTCACGTAGCAGTGCGGGAACATCGGCGACCTTTCAGGTGCTTCACGGTGGAATTGCAGCTGCTTGTTGCGCGGCTGTGGTAACGGGATCCTGTTGTCCCGTAAACTTGGCTTTGGCGGCCGCTTCGGGTATGCAGGCTAGTGAAAGCAGTAGCAGTGCCAACAGTCTTTCCAACTCATTGGCAGACTTAGATCAATTCAATTACAGCAACTTAGAAGGTTATCAATACGACTCCAATGGAAATCCCATTGATCCCGCCACCCGATTGCCGGTGGCAGGTCCCAACCAAATTTTGGCTTATCCTAACCTGGATACAGATGATCCCAATGATTTTACCAATCAAAGTAATTTTTTATCGGATGTTAACGCAGCCACTACCGATGCCATCAATCAACTCAACAGTCTTGGATACACGTTCGATCCAAAAACGGGTGAGCTCACTTATCCAGACGGTCGAAACTTTAATATAAATGATTTTAAATCCCCTGAAGCGATGGCCTCGGCGGGGTTTCCTCAAGACGAGGTGGATGCCTTTTTTGCCGGGCAGAACAATGCGGATTTACAGGCTAAGTTTGAAGAGCAAAAAAAGGCCGTTGAAAAGCGAAACAAAGATCTTCAGTCAGCCAAAGAAAGAGCCATTACTGCCGCAACTGGTAAAAGTGTCAAAGCTCCAGTGGCCGCGGTGGAAGAGGAAAAAGAAGATCCGTGGAAAAAATTAATGCGAGGGTTTAAGGGTAAGCGTAAGACCCGACGGGGATTGGCTTCTTTCGGAGGGAAAACCGCCTCTAAAAAATTTGGGAATGATCTCATAGGGCACTCTGAGGAAAATATTTTTCAAATGATTCACCGACGCTATCGAACTAAGGCCAATAAGGGTGAGTTTATCACTCCTTTAATTAGAACCATTAACTATAACAATTAAAACTAAGCGGCCTTTTTTCCACTAGTGCTAGAGGCACTATTTTGCACATACAGTGCATGGGCGTAGAGGCAGCCTTTACTCGATTCAATGGGGATAACAACCCCCTTGGAGTCCTTTATGGATTTATAGAGTTCGCCAGACTTACTTTCAAAAACCACTCGTTCATCTAAAGTGGGGAAGTCGCCTGTGATCTGATTAAACATTTTTCCTGTTAACTTAAATATTACCTTTAAGGCCACATCCACGATTTTTTCTGGTGGAGTTTTCGAGTCAATAGATACGGCTGCATACATGTTTTTTATCAATTCTTCAGAAAATCCAAGTCCAAGGCGGCAGGTACCAGCAGCGGTTTTGATTTTCATACAACTTACGACTTTACCATGAAGATCATCACCCGGCTTTTTAGCAATAGGCGTGGAGGGTTCTGTCTCAGCTAGCGCTACTTGTTTAATAAACTCATTGCAAACCACCACTAAAGTATTTAGCACTTCTGCGCCAACTCTTTGATTCAATCGACCTAGGCGAAGCTGTTGTTCCACTTTTTCAATGAGGAGTTCAGTGGAATAGGGTTTCTCTAAGACAACTAGATCTTTATGTTTTTTCTCCAAATTTGGGTCTGGAAAACCAGTGGCGACAATCAAAGGTGTGGATTCATTCATGGCCGATCGCTTTACGAATTCTATAAAAGATTGTCCATCCCGATTGGGCATTTGTAGATCCGTGATAATGCAATCAAAGGCTTGGGCCTTTAATTTCCCAGAGGCTTCCACTCCGTCGCGGGCCTCAATCACCTTAATGTTGAAGTCAAAATGAGATTCGATAGCTTCACGGACAACCAAACGAAGGTCATCATCGTCTTCGGCCAATAGGATCCATTTTCTGCTGGCGCGATTCAATGTGCTATTGGATTTGCGCGTTTGTAACATCTATTCACCTTCAAACTACAAGACTAGCTAGTTCCTTATCGGTCCAGTAAAACTGTTTATTAATAGGGTAAGAGCTACTAGGGGTTGCTATTCCCAAAAGGAGGCATAGGTGCGTTAGAGAATGATACAGTTTTCCATATCTGTCTCAATCTTCTTCTCTGTTCGAGACATGATACTGACATTTTCTAAAGAGCCATTTATTTCTAAATGGCAATTGGGACCGATCAAAATTGTGCCAGTCAGATGAGAGCTGGATCCAAAGGTGAGTTGACTTGTGTCATGCATACCCATCCGACTGCCGGGGGTAAGGGGGATATTATTTCTTTGAGCCTCGACGCTATCTATCCATTGAAAACTTGGGAAGTAATGTTGGATGACATTTCTCAAATAGTGACCGGTAGGTGTGTTTTTGGACAACTCATCCGCACATACCTTTTGAAAAGTAAGATAGTCGTGAATATTTCCGGTTTCACCATTAATCACTTCATTTGCTATCAATCCACTGACTCTTTCCCCTCGGTCTATAGCAGGCATAATCACATCAGTAAGTGTATTAGAAAACTTTAAAGGCATGTCCTCTAGAGAGCGTTCCGCAAATGCAATGGTTCCTAAAAAATGAAAGGGCTTGGCATTTCCAACGGGAGACTTTTTACCAAACCCACAGATATTTCCATGTTGGTCGAGCCATGCTGCTGAAAGGGATTTTCCCGCTTCAGGATGTTCCATAAGTAATAAGCTGGCGTACTCATCTTTAGACTGTACTCGCTCTATTAGGTGTTCAAGAGGGTTGTTGTCGGCAAACAAGTTAACGGTATCGCCATTAGAAACAATATAGGGTCCTGATTTTAGTAAATGGTGTTTTACTTTTGCAATGGCTCCAGCGCTTCCTAAAATCTCAGGCTCATGACTCAATAGAAATTGATCTGTTGGGAGAAGGTCTTTTACAGTAGTTTCAACTGATTCTGGAGCGTGATGGGTATTAATCAAAAATTGTTCGATCCCTAACTTTTCCAGAGGGTATAAGCTATAGGCCAACATGGGTAGGCTCATAAAATCAATGGCTGGCTTGGCGCGATTTTCGGTATAGGGTCTCAGGCGGGTGCCAAGTCCAGCGCAAAGTATTACGGCTTTCATAGGGCCTCGTAATCGATTTCCATAAGTCCTTCATCCACAAGTATACTTCGCAATGTGCGAAATTCTTCGATGCTATCCAAAGTATTTACAACTTTAACTAACGTGGGGTGGATGTAGTGTAAGTATCGACGATCTGATCTTTGGTTGAGAAAGCTGGAAAAACTACCACAGGCTTTAAAGCATCGCTGAATCAATTGAACCATCATAATTTGGTTAAATTCATCTTCATCAAAGGTTTGGTTAAATTCTTCTTTTGCTCGATGTAAATAGTGTTTGAGGAGTTGGTTTTGCATATTCGGTTGCATATCTACATAAGAGTCATGAAGTAAGCTCACCAGGTCATATTGTACTGGTCCCATGCGCGCATCCTGGAAATCGATGACTTTCATTTTATCCAGTTTGATCATTAGATTTCGCGAGTGATAGTCTCTGTGGCTAATTCTCTTGGGCTGCCTATCGAGAATCTTGCATATGCTTTCAAAGTCTTTGGCTAACCCTTTTTCCGCTGCCGTAGACAATTTGACTTCAGCGATTCCTTCAATGAGGTGGGTTTTAGCATAATTCATTTCCCACAAAAACTTTTCAGTATTGAACTCAACATTAAAGGCAACGCAGGAGTGCTTTTTATCATTCGTTGCCGTGAAATGAATCTTTAATAATTCTTCAATAGCTTGAATATAAAAGGGAACAGATATGGCATGATCTTGAGTTTCCCAGTATTTTCTCTCCAAAGTGAGATCTCCTAGATCCTCAAGAAGAATCATGCCGAGATTTTTATCCACGGCAATCACTTCTGGGACTTCCACTCCTGAGCGCGAAAAGTGATTTTGGATATTGAGAAATGGATAATCAGATTCGCTTTCAAAAGGTTTCCATACCATGAGCGCCCAAGATTTACTGTCGTCCACAATTCGAAAGTACTTTCTGGTGGAGGCATCTCCAGCTAGTGGTAGGACTTTGAACTCATCGGATCCTATGGAGCAATGAACAAAATTTTTAAGGTCTGCTGTAATATCATTGGTACTGGCCCCAATGGGGTTATCTGAATTTTGAGAGGTGTTTTGTGCCATCCCTGCACTCCCTTAAGCAAAATTCAATTATTGCTCTATTGGGGAGGATTGGCAAGTGGGCGGAGCAGACCAAAGAAGACTCAATTGGCCATCGTAGTGACCTCTCTCGATGGCTAAAAATTATGAGCGATGTACGTCAGCTAAACACTCGTAAATGTAGTTTTTTAAACCATAATTTTTGTATTCTTTAAACTCAAATTTCATAGTAATCCGAGCGGCCTTAAGCTCTGCCAATAACTCCTGATCGATGGTGTCTGAGGCGTCTATGGTTTCTAAGTTTCTGTTAATAGCGGCGACCAATTGGGGAGCTGATTTAACAGAGGTTCTTCTTTGTACAAGTCTTTTTAGAACCAGCTGCTGAAAGCCAGAGAGTTTTTCAAGATCTTGGACATAGAGCGTGACGGGTCCCAAATCCAACAGGGAGGAGACAGTTAAACTCGTATTATCTTTAATTTCGTCAAAATTGATAAACGCATATCGATTAGAGATGTGGTGAATCTCTAAAGCCATTTTAAAAATATCATCTGCGGAATAGCCTTGTATGAGTACTGGGAAGTTTAAGCTTAACTTGGATGGGTCAAAGCTTTTTTCAAAAGTAGGGAGAAGCATACGCTCTATACGGTGTTTGAATGTGTGGGTGTTATCCAAAAAAACTACATTTTCGTTTGTGGTAGGTGCTTCCTCTTGTCTATTTTTAGCAACCTGTTTGATCGCTCTTATGCGTTGTGAGTTCTTTACACTTCGAACCAACAGCAGATCAATGAGGCCTCTTACTTTTTCTTGGGTTTCTTGGTTAGGCTGACCCTTGTCGATTTGCGCATAGCCGGTCATAACTTTATCTACATACACAGGAAAAAGCGTGCGAGTGGAAAACATCAAAGGGTCATTATTTTTTAGTAAACCTTGAATGGCCCTTTGATCTTTGTTTAAAGGTGATTTAAATGCATGGTAGGTAAGATCGCACTTATAAGTGTCTTTCACCATATTGCGTAGCCGTTCGTAAACATTAGTTACGCGTTGATCTAAATTATTTTTATTCGAAAAATCGACTGTTGTAATGTTCATCCCAGTTCACCCAAATTGTTTAGTTCGTTCCAGTTATAGCCACAAGTACCGGTCACGGCCCCACCCGGAACGCGGTCTTAAGAGTTACTAAAGGCAAAGGGTGTGCCGAAATGAATTGAGGGAATTACAACTTACAGCCTAAACTTTAGACGCTAGTCGGAGATCGTAAGTCATTGAAATTTATAATGAATTATGGATCAATGAAGTTACTTCACGAACTTCAAAAGCAATGGTTCCATTGTTGTATGATTTAGTCGTTAGTGAACCTTGTTTAAGGCTCAGGCAGTGCTGTTAAAATTACAGGACACTTAGCTTAGGAAGTGTCCTTTTTAAAGAATTTTTTAAGGAATAGTAAATCCGCGCTGAACTGATGTGAGGTTTCCGGCGGGATCTGTTGCTTCTACCGTGAGTACATGAGTACCAGACACTGAGGTGGTGAAAGTATAAGGAGAGGCACAATTGTCCACTTCATTGATGACGGCGTTAGATGGGTTTCTTAATGTACAGGTAACTTCAGCTTCAGAGTCATCCACAGTAAATGGTATAGACACGTCTTGGCCACTGATGGTTTCGGTACCAATAGTTACAACAGGCGCAATACGATCCACTTCAAAAGTATGAGAAACAGTTCCCACCTGGTTGGTGTCATCTGTTGCACGAACTGTGAATGTGTAACTTCCATGCTGAAGGATAGAAATCACATCAGTGGTATCAAACATCATCATACCCGAACAATCTGTGAAAGACGGGCTGCTGATGCCTTCACCGGACAGCTGACATTCCACCGAAACGATATCTCTATCGTTACCTGGTGAGAATGCGATATCTAATGTGGTGGCCGTGGTTAATGAAGGAGTGTTTCCATCGATAGTGGGAATAGGTGCTCTGGCATTTTTAACCACAGTAAATACTTGAGCCGCAGATACATTGCCGGCTTCATCCTCGGCGGTGATGGTAATGCCATAGGGGCCGTCGAGGTTCATAGACCATGTAAATGGACTCATGCAATTGTTTTCAGTATCCACGTTACCGTTACCTCTATTCACTCGGCAGGTAAAACTGTCCACATCAATGTTGGCACTACTAAAGCTTATAGTACTTGAAGAACTGGTTGTAGGCGTTGCCGGTGAGCTGTCTAGGTTTACAGATGGAGCCTGTAAATCCACTTCCCAATTATGAGTGCTTACTTCAGACAAATTTCCAGCGGCATCTCGCCCTCTTATAGAAAAGGTATTGCTTCCTTCTGTAACACTGTAATCAATGGGTGGAGAACAGGGAGCAAAGGAAGATCCGTTAATAGAGCATTCGTATTGTACGACGTATGAGGAGGCATCATTGGCCATAAAAGCAGAGGTGAGCTTAACACTATTTGTAGGGTCTTCCGGTGGGTCCGCAATGTCTACACTTGGTGCTTCAGTATCTTGAGTCCAATACACAGATTGGTAACCCAAGTCTTCACCGGAATCACGGTCACGGGCAATCAAGGTTACCCCATGGGTTCCGTCGGGAAGCGGTGGTAAGTTATAAGGAGATGAACAGGGTTCTGGTAGACTATCTCCATCTAAATATTGGCAGTAGGTGTCCGCATTGGAATTATCTACAGAGAATTCAATGTAATGATCGGTACTCGTAGTATATCCCCTGGGGATATTACCTAGGGAGAAATTCACTCTCCTTATGGCGGATTCGAAGGTGAGTACATTCGAGCTGGATTGAAAGGATTTTCCACAGTTTTGGAACGCCATCATAATAAGTGCGGTTAGCGCTAAAGATAAAAGCGTTCGGATGTTGTAGCGATTCATCATACCCCCGGCTAACAAAGTCAGTAGACGTGAAATTACGTTCACTTTGCTAGCTTTTATGTGAACTGAAGATAGCTAAGTCCACGAGTAATAGAATAGCATAACTTGGAGAAAATGAGGCTCATGTGAATTAAAATGAGTCGTACTTTTTTCACTTTTTTATTTAGACTATTAGGGGAAGATTAGGCTAGTTCTCATATCGAGACGGTCTTTTATGTTGAGGGCAAAAGCGTAGAAATTATAGTCAAAAAAAAGCCCACCAAAGCGGCAGGCTTAAAGATTCAAATCAATTTTTTCTAGTTAGGCTTAAGACTTTCTAGCCATCTTACGCTTATCTAGACCGTACTTTTCCACTTTCATAATTAAACCAGCACGACTAATGCCTAGCTCTTTTGCAAGCTTGGACTTGTTCCAGCCCGTTCGTCGTAATCCTTCTTTAATCATTTCTCTTTCAAGCTCTTCGAGTGCGTCTTTTAACTTTCCGTGAACACGGGCTCCCTGAACCTTGCTAGTAGAAGCAGCTTCAAGAATTTTTGGCGAGAGCATATCGGGACCAATTTTTTGATCCATGCCAGCTAGAACCACTAATCTCTCGATTTCGTTCTGCAGTTCACGGACGTTACCCGGCCATTGGTAGTCGTAGAGTTTTTCCAGTGATCTTTTAGATAGCTGTTTGGGCTCTCCGCCTTTTCCTGATCGGCCTAAGAAGAAATCACAGAGTAGAGGAATGTCTTCTTTACGGTCCCGTAATGGCGGTACTGCTACGTTAATTACATTCAGACGGTAGTACAAATCTTCTCGAAAGGTACCTTGCTCTACCATTTCTTTTAAATTTCTATTTGTCGCAGCGATCACCCTCACATCCACATGTCGAATTTCAGTGGATCCGACCGGTGTAAAAGTACCTTCTTGAAGTACCCTTAGTAATTTCACCTGCATGGTGGGAGATGTATCCCCAATTTCATCCAGGAAGAAGGTTCCCTTGTCGGCCATTTGGAAAAGACCTTTTTTATCTTTTACAGCTCCAGTAAATGACCCTTTCATATGTCCAAAGAGTTCGGATTCAAGTAAGTTATCATTAAACGCAGAACAGTTTTGTATAACAAAAGTCTTGTCTTTACGAGGAGAGTTGTAATGTATGGCCTTGGCAATCAATTCTTTACCAGTACCGTTCTCTCCTTGTATGAGGATGGTGGAATCTGCATTTTTAATTTTATCTAACAAGTTATACAGGTTTTGCATTGGCTTAGATTTACCAATCATATTGTCATACTTGTAGCGAGACCCGAGCTCTTTGTTTAACTCTTTAATTCGGTCTTCACGAGAGGAAATTTCTAGGTGTAGAGTTACAACCTCTTGAGCCACTAGCTCCACGAGATCTAGAAAGTGATTTCTGTCCCGATCTCCAATGTATTTAATACGACTAGCAGATTCTTCTAAGGTATTAGAGTTAGCGCCGAATACAGCCATTCTTTCTTTGAACTCATTCAGTCGGTTGCCTTCTTCGTCTTTAAAAAAACCAAGAGCAACAACACAGCCCATAAAGTCGTTTTCAATAACTATAGGAACAATCGCAATATCATAGCCAGTGGTATCCCACTTACGAACACTGTAACGGTTGTCCGAAACTCTAAGGTCGTCAATGACATTGCTAACGATCTCGGCCAAACTCTCTCGAGCTGAATCCTTGTTTAGAAATACTTCTGAGGAGGGATTGCAGAACTTAGATTTATCAGGATTAAAACCTTTAAGTTGACCCCGCTCGTCTGTGAAAACTACGTCAATATTCCACCAGCTGTTAAGGATTTCTTTTAACTTCCTGATCACATGTATGTGTTCAAATTCATCCCAATTAATCATGTGCTACCTTCCCCAAGGTTGTTAATTCATTTTACAGTAAAGGTATCGTCAATAAATTGAACAGGCTTAAGCGGTTGTGTAGGTAAATAGACAAAAAAGACGACTTGAATACGGAGTTGAGACAGAATTAACCAAAAACTGTCTCAGTATGAATCAGTAGGAGCGGATTGGAGTGTATTGAAAATTTGCAAAAGGTTCTAAATACTGCCCTGTAAATCCACTAGACGCTTATAATAACCGTCTGGTTTTTCGACAAGTTCGGAGTGTCGACCTTCCTCAACGATCTGCCCTTTCTCTAGGACTAAGATCCTATCGGCATGGGTGATGGTCGATAGCCTGTGAGCGATAACAAAAGTGGTTCGACCTTGCATCAAAGCAGCCAGACCTTTTTGAACTTCCTTTTCGCTTTCGCTGTCTAGAGCACTTGTTGCTTCGTCTAGAATCAAAATGGGTGCATCCTTTAAGATTGCTCTAGCGATACTGATTCGTTGTTTCTGCCCCCCAGATAAACGTGTACCTCGTTCGCCGGCAATGGTCTCGTAACCCAGTTCCATTTCACTAATGAATTTATGAGCGTTAGCATGTTCAGCTGCAGTTTCGATATCTTGGTCCGATTTGGTAAAATCCCCAGCATGAATATTAAATTTTATGGTGTCGCTAAAGAGGAAAACGTCTTGCGAAACGAGACCAATATTTGTTCGTAGGTCTTTAAGGGAGAAATCTCTAATGTTAATACCGTCAATAAAGATTTCACCGCTGTTGGGCTCAAAAAAGCGACCAATCAGGTTTACAAAAGTGGATTTTCCGCCACCGCTTCCGCCGACAAGGGCGACCACTTCGCCTCTTTTTATTTTCAGATTGATATTATTTAAGACCAATTGGTCAGAACCATAAGAAAAGCATACGTTTTTAAATTCTATGGATTGCCAGTCAGCAGGAAATGGTTTGGGGTTATCCGACTCTTCTACTTGATCCCCTTTATCCAAGACATCCTTATACCTTTTTAATGCAACGGTGGACTGTTGTAGCTTCACATAACCACTTTGGATTTTCTTAACAGCATCCCCCAGCATCCCAATAGCAAAGGAAAACCCAAGGAAATCGGCCACAGTGAGTTTGTTTGCAAAAATCTGAGTGCCAATGTAGGCGAGAATCATAGCCATAGTAATGGCAAACAGTGTTTCGCTGGCTGGTCCAACAAGCTCTTCACGAGATATGATTTTACGGCGAGAGTCTAAAAACTGATCGGATTGAGCATTAAACTTGTCTCCCATGGTTTCCTGGAGGTTGTAACTTTGGACTATCCGAGTGCCATCCAGACTTTCTTTTAAGGTCTTTGATATGTCCTCTAGGAATTCAAGACTCTTATGGCTATATTTCCTGATACTTCGAGAGAGATTATTAATAATTACTATAGCTATTGGGAAGGTAATAAAAACAAAAAGTACCAGTTTCCAATCCACCCATACCATATAGGCAAAAGCAAAAAGTGCCATAAATGGTTCACGCACTAAATCCGATATTCTCTGTGTACCCACTTGGATCACTTGGATGTCTGAAATCATTCGGCTGATAAGGCCGCCGGTACCACTTACAAACTTCTGCAAATAACTCAAATTCAAATAGAGATATTTTTGCATAAGGTCTTTTCGGAGTTTTACAGAAACTTGCTCGGCGATAAATTTCATCCAATACATTTGGAAGTAGCGAATAAAGGCTGAAACCGTAAAAACCACAGCAATGATCCATGGGATGTAGGTGGAGTCCTCCTGTTTTCCAGCCATCCAAGCATCTGTTAGAACTTGCATGTAATGGGGAACCAGAACTCGCAATCCACTGACAACGATTCCGAGGGAAATAATAAACAAAATGCGGTTGAAATAAGGCTTTAATTCAGGCCAAATGACGCTAATAATATTTTTCATGTTCTCGCCCGATCCTTTTTTGAAGAGGACTTCTTTTTGGGTTGAGTTTCAAAATGTGCAGCAGGGTGAAGGGATTCAATATACTCTTTCAGATAACGTCCTGTGTGTCCCTTTTTGGTGTTCATGACAGTGGAAGGTGGTCCTTCAATAAGAATCTTTCCACCCTTGGCTCCCGGCTCAGGCCCCACGTCGACGATCCAGTCAGAGTTGCGAATCACCTCGAGGTTGTGCTCAATCACAAGTACACTAGCTCCACCGTCGACCAGCTTATGAAGAACGTTCATGAGCAACTCGACTTCTTTGAAGTGAAGGCCTGTCGTAGGTTCATCCAATATAAACAAAGTACCGCGCTGTTGAGTGAGGTTGAGCTCTCTCGCCAGTTTTAACCTCTGGGATTCTCCTCCACTCAGAGTACTAGCACTTTGTCCGAGCTGTATGTATTCCAGTCCCACTTCCTTAAGTACACTCAAGGGACGTCGAATATTTGGATAGGAGACAAAGAAGTCCATGGCTTCTTTTACAGTCATTTTTAAAATATCGCTGATGTTCCGTTTGTTAAACCGAATATCTAAAATTTCTTTTCTGAATTTATGACCGTCACAGGCATCGCAGGGAATTTCAATGTCATCCATAAACATCATATCAATCACTTCAACACCCAGTCCTTTGCAGACAGGGCATCGCCCGCCATCAACGTTGAGCGAAAAGGTGCCCGCAGTGTACCCCAATGATTTGGCTTCCGGGGTGCCCGCCATCACTTGGCGAATACCATCGAAGACTTTTAAATAAGTAACGGGACTACTTCGAGCGGTTTTACCCACAGAAGATTGGTCGATGAACAACACGTTGTTTACATGTTCTAGTCCGGTGAGGGTTTTATATTCTAACCCCGGTTTGAAGTCCTTTTTTAGCTCACGGGCCACAGCTGGATAGAGCGTTTGCCCCACAAGAGAAGATTTCCCGGAACCGCTGACGCCAGTGATTGTGACCAGGCGGTGCAGGGGGAAATTCACAGTCACGTTTTTTAGATTATGCCCCTTACAGCCAGAAATTTTTAAATTGTATTTGTAATTGGCCTCATCGATAGGGCGAGGCTGTCGCTCGGGCACCCAGTTGTTTTTAGGCACCAAGTAAGGAACGGTGTTAGAGTCATCAAAGTTGAAGAACTCCTGTTTGTCTCCGCTAAAAATTATATTTCCACCGAGGTGACCTGAGCCCGGTCCTATTTCTATGACATTACTGGCGTTTTTAATTACGTCGTGATCATGTTCCACCACAACCAGGGTATTTCCAATTTTATTGAGCTCGTGCAGGATTTGAATGAGACGATCGTTATCTCTAGGGTGTAATCCTACCGTCGGTTCATCTAGAACATACAAACTTTGAGATAGACCGCGTCCTAGTTGGTTGGCCAAATTAAGTCTTTGGTATTCTCCGCCGGATAGGGTTTTGGTTTCGCGGGATAAACTCAAATATCCCACACCCACATCATTGAGATACTTCAGTCGAGATCGGATCTGCTGAATCACTTCACCTGCGGCTTCCCATTCTGTTTTGCTAAAAGACAGGTCCTTGAAATACTTTTCTAATTCAGCCAAGGTCATTTGCCCTAGCTCTACTATAGAGTGTTTGTTGTGTAGTACTTGAGATGCCTCACTTCTCAATCGAGTGCCTTTGCAGTCCGGGCATTTACTAGGGCTTTTATGTCGAGCAAGAAACACTCGAACGTGCATTTTATATTTTTTTTGTTCTAAATAATCAAAGGCGCCAAGCACACCATAAAAATCTTCGTTTCCCTCCCATAAGATCTGACGGTGTTTCTTTGACAGCTTGTTCCAAGGAGTGTGCATATCAATTTTAGCGGACTTGCAGTAATTGGTTAGCTCTCGTTTGTCACTCCGAGCACTGGGCATCATAAAGGGTTTAATAGCACCTTCAGCTAAGGTCAGAGAGGGGTCCGGAATGACTTTATTCTCATCCACTTCAAGAATGTTTCCAAACCCGTTACAGGTAGGGCAGGCTCCCACCGGATTGTTAAAGCTAAATAGCCGGGCTGAGATTTCAGGGAACTTGTAGTTGCATATTGAACAGCTGTGATCTTCATCTAAGATCATTTGTTTGCCAGTGGTGGTAACCACTATGGCATGCCCGCTGACATTATCTTTATTTAGAACTGTAGATAGGTGATAGGCCTGATTAATGGAGTCGGCAATTCGGGGTTTGTCTTGATCTCTTAAAGCAAACCGATCTATGACCACATAAAACTCTGTTTTTGGTACGGTCTTTCTGGGAAGGTCTTCCACATTAACAACCTCACCCACTTCAACTTCAGAATACAGCTTCAATTGAGTTTCTTGAGCTGAAACTTCCTTAACCACTTTAGCCGTTGTTTTTTTGGTGGTCTTTTTAGTGGCGGTCTTCTTAGATTTAGTTTTGCGAGTGGTCTTTTTCTTTGGCAGGTAGACTCTTAAAAAACCTTCACTCACTAAATATTGATAAAGCTTTTTATTGGCCAGGGCACGGCCATCTTCCGGGACATGGCATAGTAAGTAAGCTCTTTCGCCTTCCATTTCTCGAACGATTTTCTCAGAAGCGGAAACAGGTGAGTCCTTTTCCAGGGCAATATGGTGTTCCGGACAGAAGGCTTTTCCCAGTTTTTCATACATCACTCGAATGTAGTCATGCACTTCAGTGGACGTTCCCACTGTAGACCGAGAGCTTTTAATAGAGTTTTTTTGTTCAATGGCAATGGCCGGTGGGATATTTTCAATACCTTCAATATCTGGCTTTGGTGCTTTATTTAAAAACTGTTTTGCATAATTCGATAAACTGTCAATGTAGCGGCGCTGTCCCTCTGCATACAAAGTTTCAAAGGCCAGTGAAGATTTGCCAGACCCACTGGGTCCGCAAATGACGGTAAAGGATCCTACAGGAATTTTAACATCCAGATCCTTCAAGTTATTTTGTTTGACCCCCCATAAGTGGATGTCTTTCATTCAGATAAATCCTGCTTAAAAAAGTCTTGAATTTCCTCGGACGCACCGGCCTTGTTTTGTTCAGCATTGAGCTTAGGTTCTGTTCCATCTAGAAATGCTTGTCGTACAAATTTTTCAGTGGTGGATGTGGCGAGCTTTCCGGTTTCATTATCGATATTAGCAAAAGTGATTCCTTCGGGAACTCTAAAATTACGTTCCGGTAAACCTTCGTGTGCAAACTTCATAAACTCCAACCAAATAGGTAGTGCCGTTCGTCCGCCCCCTTCACCGATGCCCAAAGTTTTCTCCTGCTCATACCCAACCCAAACACCGGCCACAATGTCAGGTGTATACCCAATGAACCAAGCATCAAAGTATCCACTGGTAGTTCCTGTTTTTCCAGCAACGGGACGGCCTAGAGCTCGTGCTCGACCACCAGTACCACCAGGTTCTTCAACCACACCTTGTAAGATGCTTGTTGTAATATAAGCCGTACGAGGATCTATGAGCTGTTGTGGGTTGTTAAAATAAAACGGTGGATGTTTTGAGAAATCCACATTGGCGTAAGGGTTGGCATTCTCTTCTTCGGCGTCGGTGGTTTCTTGGCCGGGCTTTTGTGCGACGGCTCGGGGTTTTTCTGCGGTATCGGCAGTGGTGTCGGCTTGGGTTTTCTCCGCCTCTTCCAAATCCTTTTTGGCTTTCCATTTGAGGTAGGCCTGTCGACGTAATTCGAACTCATCGTTGAGTGCGGTGAGCTCGTTTTCAAAACGTTTATCCAGGCTGATGTTCTCAAGCAAGACATTGCCATCAACATCGACCACTTTATGGATGAGGCGCGGGACTATTTTTTTACCTAGCCGTCCAATTTGTCCAAAAGCTTTTGTCATTTCATAAAGGGTGACTCCACTGGAGCCGAGTGCCAATGTTAAATCCATATTTAGCGGGCTAAAGATCCCCAGGCGACGGGCATAATTGGCCACCCAGTCCACAGAGATATCTTCGATGATTTTTACAGTGGGAATATTTAAGGACCGTATTAGGGCATTTCTAAATAAAATATCACCTTTAAATTTTTGGTCATAGTTGGTGGGCTTCCATTTACTGATTTCTGTTTCTTCCGAATCCTCAATCTTCTTTTCTTCTTCGAAAACAAGAGGAGAGTCGATGATACGGGTGGCAGGTGTGTAGCCTTTGTCTAAAGCAGCTGCGTACACGAGCGCCTTAAAGGCAGAGCCGGTTTGTCTAAGAGCTTGGTAGGTTTTGTTAAACTTATTTTCGGCAAAATCATATCCACCAACCATTGAGACAATGTCGCCGTTGGTTTGGTCAAAAGCGATAAGAGCCCCTTGAGTGTCAGGCTCTTGCTCTAATTGGACCTCTTGAAAGGCTTTAAAGTCTTCGGGAAGCTCTTCCGGTCTAACGTATTTATCCTTTTGGCTTCGCTTTAGATCTAAAAGCTCTCTGTTGATGCGGGTAGAATAAAATTTTCGGCCAACAACTTTCACCTCAATGATGTCACCTGTAGTTAGAGCATCACTGGGCTTTTTAATTTCATCGTAAACAGCCCTTACTTTTGGATTGGGTTTTCGGGCCCACTTCATAGTTTCAAAATCGATCAAACCCCTTTGCTCGGCAAAGCGGACATGAACCAAACCATATTTATCATCCACTTTAGTAACAATGGCCTTCACTATGTCGTCCAACTCAATGTAGTCGGGGAGGCCTAGGATAGGTTCGCCGTTTTCATCTTTACCCGTCAAATTGAGCGGGCCTGGTTCAGGGAAAGATCCGTCGGCTTGAATCACCCTTTCCGGCGTTTTCTCTTCCATCAATTCATTACGAACTTCTAATAAGAAATCCCCCACTTTTTTCAGGTATTCAGCAGAAGCCTCTTTGTCCTCTGGATCTTCTGGAGGTTCGATGCGTTTCAGTGGTCCTCGGAAACCTATGCGTTTGTTGAGGTCACGTAGGCCATTGCGGACTTGTTGTTGGGCTTCAATTTGATTCTTAATATCCAGGCTGGTGTGGATCTTTATTCCCTTATCTAAAACCATTTCTTCGCCCACTTCTTTGATCAACATCTGGCGAACGGTTTCAAGATAAAAAGGAGCGTACTTTTTAAAATCTTTTCGGACATAAACTTTTAGTGCGGAGTTTATGGCTGTATCAGCATCACCTTGAGTGATAAAGCCCTCTTCGGCCATTCGCTGTAATACATAGCGTTGGCGGGCTTTTGCAGAGCTGGGGTTATAAATAGGGGAATAGCGCGAAGGAGCTTGCGGCAGTCCCGCTAGCATGGCGGACTCCGCCACAGTCAGGTCTTTTAAGTCCTTTCTAAAATAAACTTTCGCCGCCATTTTAACGCCGTAGGCTCCAGCTCCCAAATAAATTTGGTTCAAGTAGAGATACATGATCTCGGACTTTGTGAGGTTATCCTCCATGCGGTAGGCGAGAGCGACCTCTTTGATTTTACGAGTGTAAGTCTTTTCCCGGGTCAGTACTAGGGATCGAGCCACCTGTTGTGTAATGGTTGAAGCCCCTTGCACCTTGGCTCCAGCTTTTATGTTGGCAATCATCGCTCGGACAATGGCTATGTAGTTGATACCGTTATGTTCATAAAAGGAAGAGTCCTCCGCTGAGATAAAAGCATTGATCAATTGTTGTGGGATTTCATCAACAGTAGCAATCAATCGCTTTTCCCGAAAGAACTCACCGATCTTCTCTCCGTTGCGATCAAAGACTTCAGAAACTAACAACGGCTCATAGTCTTCAACAGAAATTAATTTTGGCAAATTGGAGGTGAGCATAATCACCCAAGTGGCCACACCGGCAATCACTAAAAATCCAGCGGCTAATAGGGCAGCGACGATTTTTTTCGTGTTGATATTTTTCATCCTTAAAAAGCTCCTAAAGTATTGGCTTTACTATTAAATTATAGCAGAACACAGGTCTTTCAAAGCTACTATAAATCACTCCTTCTGTCCCCCCACAAAAGGTGCCAGGCACCTTTTGGAGCTGCGCCGCAGCAGCAGGCCTAAAGGTAAAAAGAAACCCTGCTCATTGGAGCAGGGATAAATTTATAAACAAGAATTTTTGGGTCTCCGAAAGGGGGACTATCGGCCGCTGCTCCCGGAGCCACTGCCTCCATGATTTCGATTGAGAGCTTCATTGGGCTCGAAGTCACCAGAAGGGCAAATAATCTCTTCGCTGTCTTCGGAAATGCGCTTAATGAACGCAAGCCCCGTGCTGTTACAGCTGGCAGAAAGAGCTTCTCCCGAGCGCAATGTCGAGTAGGACTCACTGAAGCAGTTGGTACAGTTACAAGTACGAAGCATATCTTCGGAGGCCTTTTCAGCACCGTAGTAAGCCTCGATGGCGGCATAGACAGCCCCCGGCTCCACCTCTTTACCGCCTGTAATGGCTTCTTTTGCAAGATACTGTTGCTCCATCATTTGATACTGATACTGGGATTGAGCTTGGCTGAGGCGCATCTGGGCCAACTGGGCATTTCGTTGCGAGAGCATACTGCTGACCTGAGACTGCTGTGTAGAAAGTGCATTGTTCAATTCGGCAATGGCAACAAGCAGTCTTTCTTTTTCCTGAATTAAGGAAAGAGCTTCCCCTTCCAGTTGATTGGCGAGAGTTTGTTTTAAAACCTGATAGTCTCGCTCCGCTTGAATGCGTTTTTCATTGAGTAATTGAAATTGAGCTTGATAGTCCTCTTCTAAATTACTGACACGCTTTAAATACGCCGACTTAGCGACAGATAGACCGCCACCATTGAGGCAAATGGCTAATTGTTTTTGGTACTCGGTTTTGAGGCGCTGTTGAGAGCTTTGGCCACCTCCGGAAAACAGACTCGAGGCCGAAACGGCAGAACTGCGGCCGATTCCACCTTCGTTGCCAGCACCCGCGGATCGTCGGGATCGATCGGCATATAGCTGTTGGAAAGATTGTAGTGCCGATTGTTTTGCGCTTTCCACACACTGGCCGATTTGCTCTTGATAACCTACATCTAAATCGATGCGACGATCCATCATGGTTTGGCGCAGTTCAATTTGTTGGTTCAAGATCTCTTCTATGGCCTTTTGTTGCTCGATGAGCGGTTGGAGGGCTTCGTTTTGCTTCTGTTTGTAAATCACTTCAATGCGAGCATCCGCTTGGGATAATTCCACCTGCAATTGACGCAACTGTTGTTCCATCTCCGAAATGGAATTGGTGGCCTCTTCAGTGATAGCTGTGGTTTGGTCTTCGTAGTCGCCGATGTCTTTGCTGAGATCTGAAGAGCTGTTTTGAGCCGCTTTATAGGCCTCTTTGAGATTGCCAAATCCCTCAGCGCTTAAGGCCGGACAATTGGCTTCTTCGGTTCCCACTTGTGTGCGAGCGTTAGAAAAAGCTTCGTACCCATCGTCGCCGTACCCATTCACAGCTTCAATGCATGAGCCAATGTTAGCTGAGCAGTTGCTGATTCCGGCTTCTTGACAGGCCTTTCGGTAGGCTTTGTATTCGTCTTTGAAGGTGTCATTGGCGTCGTCACAGTCTTTATCAAATCGCTCACGGGTCTTTTCATCTTTTTGTTCTCGTTCCTTTTTTTCATCTCTTAATTTGGAAATACGACCACTCGTGCAAAGTCTGTAAAATCGTTTGAATTCTGCATCGGCCCCATTGATTGCACTTTGTGCTCGTGTGTGATTGGCATCTTTTTTATAATTGGTTCCGTCTTTTACACAGGAAAAATCTAGCCCTTCTAATGCTGAGGGGTAGTCTTTCTCCTGTTCAATGGCTTCGGTGATAGCGCACTCAATGGCATCTTTTACTTTTTTAATTTCACTCTGACATGCCCTGAACTTTTCCACTTCAATATTAGCTTGTTCCGGCCCAGCGGCTAAAGATTGCACAGCTGTCAAAGTAGTAGCTATGGCTAATCCCAGAATGACACGTGTAATTGAATTGAACAATGAAACCCCCATATATTGATTTCCCGTCACACCCTATAATCGGAGCAATGATAGTGCCAATTGACCCTAAGCCTATGAAAACAGAGCAAACTAGACCCCGTCTGTATCATATTGAAACATACCACCACATCGTGGCAGTCTTAATGGGATAACAGCCTTTGTAGAGCGCTGTTTTACGGTATAATAAGTTTCTGGGGAGATGTATTTTTGAAGACTTTGAATGCTGCGGTTTTGTATATAATTTTCGGCGCGTTACTTTCTAGTTGTAGCGGCGGTGATCCTGTTAGCAGTAGTGGCGACACCACTCCCACTCGATCCTTTAAAATGGGTTTCACCCCTTGGCCTTACGCGGCCACAGTGGAAGCCGTTGATACCACCTATGAATTTTTAGAAGACAATGGAGATCTTATTGCTCATCAATTCGATGGCGGAATACCTTGGGTCGAGGCTTTGGAAGATGATAGCTTCGAGACTTACAGCGATAACCTACAAAGTGAGGTGGAGTGGAGGGTCGCAAAAACCGAAGCCATGTCGGGTAAAACAGTATATGTGGCGGTGAGTCCTTTTTCCAGTTTGAGAGATGGAATGGCTCTGTATTGGGGGGACTCGACCAATGAAGCCTTGCCTTCACCCTGGGACACCTACACGTTTGATAGCTCTTATGTGGCGTTGGCCTATACCAATTTTCTCACTGAAATCATTGATCGCTTGAATCCCACCTATGTGAATTATGCTGTTGAGGTGAATGAATATTATGGCAACACCACAACAGACGCTGAGAAGGAAGCGTTGATAGATTTTTTATCAACGGTTTACTCACTGTTAAAATCCAGACATCCCAATGTGTACTTTATGACCTCTTTTACGTTGTCTACACCGGGCTCCGATAAAATGATTGAAGCGGCGGAGCTGTACACTCTCATTGGGAATTATATGGATCTCTTTGGAATCAGTGTTTACCCATACGCTTTTTTTGAGCACGAAGATAAAGGGGATCCTGCCAACTTGCCACAAGACTGGTTGTATCAGGTCACTGAGATAGCTCCCGGGCAAAGCTACTTTGTGGCCGAAACGGGTTTTATTGCCGAGGATTTAAGTATTCCTGCCTATAGTTTAAGTGTAGAGTCCGACGAAGAGAAGCAAGCCGATTATGTGCAAGAGCTCATGCAACAGTCAGAGAGATTAAGTATGTATGGAGTGGTATGGTTTGCGCCTATTGATTTTGATGACCTTTGGGATTCCTCTTTAGGTGATGATTTGTCACTGATTTGGCGAGATACGGGATTGTATGATGGCGATCTTGTGGAGCGAGAAGCTTTTGGTGTCTGGCGATATTGGTATGGCTTTGGTACTAGCGCAAACAGATAGTGATTCAGTAATACCAAATATTTTGTAAGCTCCAAAAAAAACCTAAGCACAAACAGGTGACCGCTAAATATCGGTGACCTTGCATTTGTTTCAAAAGATCGGTGGAGAGTCGCTCTTCGGCCAGTTCCACAAGACGCGGAACGTTTAAAACAATTGTGACCAAAGCGCCATATAAAAAGACAAAGTACGGAAAGTACTGGTCTATGACTTCTGGGGTTAAGGGCTTGTATTCCATAGTCTTTTGAACGGAATTATGGCTCAAAATATTACAGGACAATGGACTAAAATTTTGAAAAGTAAATGAATTCAACAACATGCAACAGCAAAAAAAGACTGGATAAAAAATCTGAATTATGACCTTTTGTACTTTCTAAAACCCTTTGGTATATTGGATCTTGTAGGTTTGTGGACTTGTGAAAATATTAACCCTACAAGTACAAAGATAGGGGACTGTCCCTGACGATGGTGAGCATGCTCACTCTCATGTGAGAAGCCTAAAGTCGTTACAATGGTCACCCACCTTAAATAACTCGGGTTAATAAGTTCTAAAAGAGTCCACAGACTTTTTTTATTTTCTTTTAGTAGTCCCTTTAAAGATCAAAGACATTTAAGTCCGCCTCAGAAAAGCCCTGTTGGATCGCCTTTTTAAAAATAGTGTTTACAAGTTCTTCTTCGGTTTTGTCTCCGCCACACTTTTGATGCTCAGTAAAAGGTTTGTAGGCACAGGGCTCATTAAAGATTGAGCGCATCGCATACTCACAAAAAGAGGGGGAGTGAAGATTGGAGTCTTCTTCACAAACTAGTGTCATAGATTCGACGACAATGAATAGATCTAACATTTGGTCATTTTCGTATGCACTTTCCATATTTTGAAGAAGTTGCTTTAAGAGCATCTTATTTTGGTTCTCATCTGTACTTATAAAAGAAGCCAATTGAGCTTTCATTGTCGTATCATCCAGATTCCCGCCGCAGTTTTTTGTCATGCTATCTGGTTTATAGTTACAAAGATTTTCCATTATGAAATGGCAGGCGGATCCATCGAAAAACGAGGAGTCCTCGTTACACATCTTCTCTATCATTAAGCGACTTCTCATAAACTGAGGAACGTCGTTATTTACGTAGGCCTTTTCGTAAGCGATCAACTCAGCTTCTCCTGGGGTCAATTTGGATTTGGATTTAGAGCAACCGGTGAAGGCAACAAAAAGTGATAATAATACTAATTTATACATTTTAAAGTTCCGTCGTTAATTGCAAAAAGGATGAGTTTTTCGCTTGGAGTTTCAAAAAAAGCCGACTTGGTGGAAAATAGTAATCCATTTACATATTAAAGATTTGAAGATCCGCCTCAGTAAAGCCCTGTTGAATCGCCTTTTCTTTCATAGTCTTTCGAATTTCGTTACCTGTTTTGTCTCCGCCACAATCTTTAAATTCACTAAAAGGTTTGTAGGCACAGATTTCATCTTCGAATGTGTTTTCCGCAAACTCACAAAAAGCTTGGGAGTAGAGAGTGGAGTCTTCGTCACAAACTTGTGCCATAGATTCATAGGCGATAGAAAACTCTAAAAGTTGGTCCTTCTTATAAGCGCTATCCATATTTTGAAGAAGTTGCTTTAAGAGCATTTTATTTTGGCTGTCATCAGTACTGATAAAGGAAGCCAATTGAGCTTTCATTGACGTATCATCCAGATTCCCACCGCAGTTTTTTGTCATGCTGAGTGGTTTATAGTTACATAGGTTTTCCTGGATGAAATGGCAGGCGGGCTCGTCGAAAAACGAGGACTCCTCGTTACACATTTTTTCTATCATAATGTGAGTGCTCATAAATTGAGGAACGTCATTGTTCACATAGGCCTTTTCGTAGGCTATCAGTTCGGCCTGACCGGGAGCCAATTTGGATTTGGATTTAGAGCAACCGGTGAAGGCTACAACAAGTGATAATAATACTAATTTATACATTTTAAAGTTCCGTTGTTAATTGCAAAAAGGTAAGAGTTTTTCTTTAATAGCTTCGAGTTGTTCGATTTGAACTTGGGCCACATTGACATCCAATAACATTAAAGATCCCACATCTTCCATGTCGTAAACCATTTCGCCGGTTTCTTGTTGGCCTCCCAAGACAAAGTCTCTGTTTCCGACTAATTGGAAGAGTCGAGTGTATGCGGTGATACCCTTGCTTACAGATAGGGAGTCTTCACACAGTTCAGTTCTATATTTTTCAGGATTGGCTGCAAATCGAGCCGGAGCAGTACCTTGAGTTTGTAAGTCCTGCATGGCTTGGAGCTTTCCAGGGACTTCTACTCTAATCACTAAGTTGATTCCGAGATCTGTATAGCCGACTCGATCTGTTTTAACAGAAGGGCCAGGATTACCAAAACTGAGAGCTTCGCTCTCAAAGGGTTTGCCATCGGTGGGAGTGGGTTCTACATAAACCTTTACCTCGTAGCCTTTTTGATAAAGCTCGTCTTGGGCGTCTTCAACAGCTCCAATAATTTTCTCATAGACCTCTTCAGAGACTCTTTGTGGTGCCGGGTTTTTCAATTTGTTGAGATCTTTCTTAGTGGCCCATTGGTCATTGCCACAGCCAGTAGCTAATAGGGCGATCAAAAGGGCGAGCATGGACTTCATCAGGTTTCCTCCTAAAATATGGATACGAGTGCTTATAACACGTCGCATCAGGCATGAAAGCCGAGGCTGTAACCCCCCTGTAAATTCAACACACCGAAGGTGCTAAGTCCCATTCTCCGTTGCGATGCACTGGAAAAAGGAACTTGGTACCTTGATGGAGAAGACTGAGCTAGTTTGGCGGGAATATGAGTCAAATGAGCTGGGATTTGTCTGCTCGAGGCCAACTCAAGGAGGGGGCCGATCAGAAGGAAAAATCCAACCCGAAAAAAGAATCACCCACGCGAAAATCCGCGTCAGATCGAAAGGTCCTGACGGTCAGTGATCTGAACTCCCAAATTAAGGGGCAGTTGGAATCCAACTTTCCTCGTTTTTGGCTCAAAGGGGAGCTCTCTAATTTCACTGCCCATGGTTCAGGTCATTGGTATTTTTCTCTGAAGGACAACAAATCCCAAATCAGTGGGGTTATGTTTCGAGGTTCAAACAATCGTGTGAAGTTTAAGCCCAAGACGGGACAAGAGGTGATCGTTTTTGGCCGTATTTCTGTTTACGAACCACGCGGTAACTACCAGGTTTATGTAGAGCACATGGAGCCCGTAGGTGCAGGAGCCTTACAACAAGCTTTTGAGGATTTAAAGCGCAAGCTCAGAGAAGAGGGGTTGTTTGATCCTAAACGGAAAAAGCCCCTTCCTGAGCATCCAAAACACATTGCCATTGTAACCAGTCCAACCGGCGCCGCCATTCGGGATATGCTTAATGTGCTGAGACGGCGATATCGATCGGCGGTGGTTACAATTATCCCCACAGTCGTTCAAGGTGAGGCTGCGGCTCCTCACATAGTCAAAGCCTTGAGGGCCGTAGACACACTTAAAAACGTAGATGTGGTGATCGTTGGCCGCGGTGGCGGTTCCATGGAAGACCTTTGGTGTTTTAACGATGAGCGGGTGGCGAGAGCCATCGTAGATTGTAAGCATCCAGTGATTTCCGCCGTCGGCCATGAAATTGATTTTACCATTTCCGATTTTGTCGCCGATCTCCGGGCGCCCACGCCCTCAGCGGCGGCCGAGCTCGTGGCGGCGAACTCCGAGGAATTGTTACAGAAGCTCAAAGGCTTGTTTAAGTACCTAGTTCAATCTATGGATCGTCGGTTAGGTGAGAAAAAATTAGAGTTGCACCAAGTCTCTCATCGCCTAGTGGATCCTCGGCGCACTCTACAGGATTTCATTCAGAGAAATGATGAGCTGTTTATGCGTATGCAAAGAGTGATGCATTCTCAGCTGAGAGAGCGAAAGATAAAACTAGAGGGTCTTTATCGATCAATGGAGCATCCTCGCCGCCAGTTAATGCGCGCGCGGGAGCAGCTGACTTCGATTTTTCAAAGGCTACAAGGCAAGGTGATGGAGCGGTTGTCCCAGCAAAGACAACGCCTGGGCCAGCAGTCAGCATTGCTCGATTCCCTGAGTCCCTTGCGGGTCTTAGATAGAGGGTACGCGTTGGTGCAAAAACAAGACGAAGTGGTTAAATCCGTTAAACAGATAAAAGCGGGTGATGAACTCAAAGTGCGGTTGGCTCAAGGTCAACTGGATGTAGAAGTAAAGTCATTGAAAGAGTGAGTGTAAGAGGAGAGTAGATATGAATTTCGAAAAGAAACTAGGTGATCTAGAAAAAATAGTCAGCGCTATGGAGTCTGGAGAGTTGAGTTTAGATGATTCCCTCAAGAAATTTGAGCAGGGAGTGAAGTTGACTCGTGAATGCCAAGAGGCGCTAGAGAAAGCAGAATTAAAAGTTCAACAATTAGTTTCCATATCCGCTGAGGGCGAAGCTCAAACAGAAGATTTTGACGAAGAGTAGGTAGATGTCATTAAACGAATTATTTTCCACAGAAATTAGTGTGATAGATCAGGCTCTTTTAAGTCATTTTGATGAAAAGGCACGACTGGCTCATCCGGGTTATGAAAAACTCAGCGAGTCGATTGTTTACAGTTTAAAAAGTGGCGGCAAAAGATTTCGCCCCTTGCTGTCTTTGTTAACTGCAAAGTCGCTGGGTAAACCCATAGAGCAGGCCCTGCCGGTAGCTAAAGCGGTGGAGTTCATTCACACTTACAGTTTGATTCATGATGATCTACCTTGCATGGATGACGACGATGAAAGACGTGGCCAGCCCACCAATCATAAAGTTTATGGTGAAGGTATGGCACTTCTGGCGGGAGACGCATTGTTGACCGAGGCCTTTACCGTGGTGACGGAAAGCTATAGACAGACGCCCGCTATTGCCACAGAGGTGGCATGGCTTGTGAGCGAGGCCGCGGGTCTTGTGGGTATGGTGGGTGGCCAGTCTATGGATGTGGAAGTGCCCGAGGATGGACATAGCCAAGAGCAGATCCGTTGGGTACACGAAATGAAAACGGGAGCATTGATTCGAGTCAGTGTGGAAGCGGCTGCAGTGGCCTGTCAGGCTTCACCTCATGAAAGAGAGTCGTTAAAAAAATATGCCGACTTGTTGGGTTTTGCCTTCCAATTGGCCGATGATATTGACGACTATGACCCAGAAAAGCCAGAGTCTACCAGCATCGTAAATGTCCAAGGCATTGATGCCACTCGAGCACAGCTGAATGAAGTGACAGCGAAGTGTATTCAGGCCATTGAGGGATTAAACTCTAAAGGGCTTGCGCAAATAGCACTGTTTAATCAAGAGCGAGTGTAGAGTGCGCTTGGATCAGTATTTGGTAGAGAATAAATGGGCTGAATCCAAATCCAAAGCGCAGGCACTTATCAAGGCTGGCTGTGTTTCTGTCATAAAAGATTCTGAAGAAAAGGTGATTCGTAAGCCAGCCTTTGAAATTAAAGACAATTTTGAAGGGGTGGTTCAAGTTCAGCCCCTACCTGAACATGAGTATGTATCTCGGGCTGGCTATAAATTAGAGCAAGCTCTGATAAAAACCCGATTGGATGTAAAGGGTTTGCGAGCTTTAGACATGGGACAAAGCACAGGTGGTTTCACTGAAGCTTTGGTTCGGCAAGGTGTGGATTTCGTCACGGGTTTGGACGTAGGTCACGATCAAATTCACCCCAAGGTGAAAGCCATGCCTCAGGTGACCGCCTATGAGGGCATCAATGGTAGGATTGCAGAGGATTTAGTAAAAGCTTTGGGTGAGCCTCTGGCAGATCATGATCTTTTGGTCATGGATGTTTCATTTATCTCTCAAATGCAAGTGCTGCCGAATTTAATGCCTTATCTGAAACCGGGGTCTCATCTCCTCAGTCTAGTGAAGCCTCAATTCGAACTCGGACGTGAGTGTCTGAATAAAAATGGCGTAGTAAAAGATCAAAATCTATACGACAATGTGGAGCAGTCTATGCGGCAATTTTACGAGCAAGAGGGCATTCAGGTGTTATCCTATTTTGAAAGTGCCATCGTGGGCGGAGATGGTAATCGAGAGTTTTTTATCTACGGAACAAAGGGCCAATAAATGAACCAACTGAGATTAATATCATTAGCAATCATCCTTATCGCATCTATCGGTTGCGAAAACTTAAAAACCAGAAGCCAGCTTCCGAAGAACAAGGAACCACTACCTCCAACAAACGAGGTGCAAATGCCCGAGGAGTTGGAAGAACCCGTTGAAGTAAAAACAAGAGAAGTTCCAAAAATTGGAATCATCTTTGGCCCAGGTTCGGTTCGAGCTCTTGCCCATTCTGGTGTGGTGGATGCCTTTCAAGCCGAAAAGGTGCCTATTCATGCCATTGTTGGTATTGGCTGGGGAGCACTTGTAGGCGGGTACTATGCCAGCGAGGGAAATGTCACAAAGGTGCAGTGGCAGTTGTCTAAATTAAAAAAAGGTGACTTGGTGGACAAGGCATTAATTTCAGGAAAAACAGAACGGCAACCTGTCCTTCCATTTATTAAAAAGGTGGTGCCTTCAGATGTGCGGAAAAAGAGCTTAGAGAATTTTACTGTCCCTTTTGCTTGTCCAACGGTGTCTTATCTAGTGGGGACTTCGGTGTTTAAAGATTCGGGGTCTTTCGAGGACGCTTTGGAGCAATGTTTGCCCGCGCCGCCTGCGTTTGCTCCCAAAGGGGTATGGTTTGCCGACTTGAATGCCATCGAGGAAAGTATTCGGTACCTCAAACAAACAGGGGCTAACATTATTGTATATGTCAATGTTTTGCAGGGGGGAGATCTCTTCTCTAGAAATGAAATTAAAGAGGAGCCGGAACTGGCAATGTATTGGTTGCAGGTGCGCCGCAGTCATGAAGCTTTAGCTTCGTTGCGGGGTAAATATCCTGAGTTGAGAGAGTTAAATGTTTCAGCAAGTCGTCAGGGCCTTTTGGAGGTGGGCAATCTGAGGTTGCTACCGTTGGCAGGTAAACGCGCTGGAGCTAAAATGATATCTATGTTAAAGCAAGAGTTTGGGTTTTAAGTTCGTTTTAAAACCTGACTTTATAAAAAATTTGTACTTTTTAAATCACGAGGAAGAACATGCGAAAACCATTAATTGATTCACAAGTTTTTAAGCAAAGACGAGATCTTCTAGCTAAATCTATGGAGAAGAATTCCGCATTGGTTGTGCCGGCACACCCAGAATTGATTCGCAACAATGATGTTCATCATCCCTACAGACAGAGTACAAACATGTTCTATCTCACTGGTTTTGAGGAAGCAGAGTCGGTGTTAGTTTTTGTTCCGGATTCTGACAAGCCGGCCACTTTGTTTGTTCGTAAAAAAGATCCCCTTAAAGAGACATGGGATGGGTTTCTCTACGGGGTGGATGGAGCCAAAGAAGCGTTTCAAGTGGATCAAACTTTTCCTATTGATGATTTGGAAGCAGAGCTGCCAAAGCTTCTTGCTGAAAGAAGCCTTTTATATTTTAGCCAAAATCACGATCCGGATTTTGATCAGACTATGAATGGAATTTTAAAGCGAGTGCGTGCCTTAAGGGGTCGAAGTGGTGAGGGCAATTTGCCGATTCATGATTCTTATCCTCTCATTGGAGAACAACGTTTGATCAAGTCGGAGTTTGAACAGGGTGAGTTGAGAAAGGCCTGTAAAATCAGTTCCGAAGCACACATTGAAGTAATTAAGGCGACTCGGCCAGGAATTAATGAGCGTGCGTTACATGGTTTGTTTATAAAAGAAATCATGCAGCGGGGAGCGGCTCGTGAGGGCTATGGAACCATTGTGGCCACGGGTAATAACGCCGTGACTTTGCATTACGTTTTTAACGATTGTGATTTGCAAGATGGTGATGTTTTGTTGATTGATGCAGGTGCGGAGTACCACTACTACACAGGAGACATCACTCGAAGCTACCCCGTTAACGGAGAGTTTACTGGTGCCCAGAGAGATTTATATCAAGCGGTGTTACAGGTGCAAAAAGACATCATTGAGATGATTCAGCCCGGAGTTAAGTTTAATGAGTTACAAGATCAAACTTACGAGAAACTTTTAGATGCCCTCTTGCAGCTAAAAATTTTGAAGGGCGATCGAGAAGCTCTGTTAAAAGAAAATGCGCAGAGAAAATACTACCCCCATGGAGTGAGCCACTATTTAGGTTCTGATGTGCATGATTCGGGGACTCGAAAAGTAAATGGTGAATTTCGCCCTCTTGAAGCGGGCATGTGTTTCACGGTAGAGCCGGGGCTTTATGTGGCAGCCAATGACGAAACCGCTCCGGCAGAATTCCGCGGAATTGGAATTCGTATTGAGGATAATATTCTCGTTACGCCCACCGGACATGAAAACATGACTCAGTCTTGCCCTAAAGAAGTGGATGACTTGGAATCTCTCATTGGCTCTGGCTCAGACATTTGGGCCGGCACGGTTTCATAATTACAGAGAATGTTTTGTCTGTGACTTCTCTCTTCATGCCGATATATGGAGATGAGCGATAACTTTCTTTTTCACCTATGATCGTGTGTCCAGTAGCCCTTTTCCAAAGCAATCTTGTGAAGTTCCAACTCGGACTCATAGATCATATGATCTTCGGGGACGGTTTGAACGGCCAATTGATAATGGCTAGCCGCCTCTAGTAAGTATATATCTCCCGAACTATTGCCAGCACAGAAAAACGGGGCTTTGTCTCCAGAGGCCTGTAAAATGGCCTCTGCTTTGCCTTGTTTCCAGGTGATGGGGCCATCTTGTTCATCGGTGATCTTACCGTCGACAACGGAAGTTTTAACCCCAAGAACCTGATCTGGTGGAATGTTGTACAGCTGGGCAGCTCCCTCGATAGCCCATTTCACACTAGCCGTTACGATGTAGGTTTTTACGGAAAGGCTTTGTAGCTTCTCCATCAAATACTGCATGGATTCGAAAACGGGGATGGGTTTGTATTCGGTGATCTTCCTAGACCAAGTTTGAGCGTCTTCCAGAGGAACACCCTTCATCACCTGAGCGAGCCATAGATAACCCTCAGGTGGGTTGTCGCCATTTCGTAAAGACATATAATGGTCCCAGGGGTTCTCCGGAAGTTCTACCAACTTGTTGTCGATAATGTATTCAAAGTATATTTCACCTACATCGGTGTTCCATAGAGTGTTGTCCGCATCAAAGGCGGCCACTGGTTGGGCTCCCTCATCGAGTGCTTTTTGTAGTAGGGAGATGCAGGTGTCAATATTGTCCTTAGCCAGAGCCATTTGCATAACTTACCTCTATAGGTTCGGTGGTGATCTATGTAATTGTTATCATTTTAAGGGATAAAGGAGTAGTGTCTCAAGTCAGGAATAAAAGAAACTTAAACTATATCTAGGGATTTGTTAGGTTAGGGTTATGGAATACGAAATAAAGGTTCTCACTGAGTCCGATATAGAGATAGTGCATAACTTCGCTAAGTCCAATGCCCGTCCTGAAGGTGTGTCGGAGATGGAATTTGAAATGCAGAGTTGGTCCGCGCCCTGGAGAGAGGAATCGCTCAAGCATTATCTCCCGAACGGTTGGTGTTTTGGTTTTTATGATAAAACTACGGATAGCCTGCATGGCTTTTCTTTAGCCCAGCCTTTTTGTTTTTTTCGAGGACTCACGCAAACTTTATGGTTAGAGTATTTCTTGGGTGATTCGGAAGAGGTGAAAGAGTTGATTTTAGATACGGCCTATCGAACAGCCCGAAGCAAACACTTGCAGTCTTTGGTGATCTACGACACCACCGACTGTAAGGAGGCTTTAGCGTCGTATAAGGCGGAAGCTCTTCAAGATCACAGTGTATTAATTAAAACCACTAAATTTAAATAGGCACCATGCAAGACTTCTCATACCAAACTAGGCAGATAAATATTGATCGATTTCAGCAAGAGCACTTTGATTTTGTAATCATAGGTGGAGGCATAAACGGGGCGGGTGTGGCTCGAGATGCGGCTAGCCGCGGTTTAAAAGTCGCATTGATTGAAGCGAACGATTTTGCTTCAGGGACCAGTTCCAGGTCATCCAAACTCATACATGGAGGAGTTCGTTACTTAGAGAACTTCGAGTTTCATTTGGTGTTTGAAGCACTGAACGAACGGGCCAAGCTATTTGATATGGCTCCACACCTAGTGCATCCCTTGAGATTTCAGATTCCTGTTTACAAACATTCTCGAGTGGGGATGTTTTTAATGGGAGTAGGAATGTGGTTGTACGATGCCCTATCCTTGTTTCGCGCACCAAAGCTACATGAACGACTTAATGCCAGTGAAAGTTTGGAGCGATTGCCCACATTAAAGTCCGATCAGCTGAAAGGTTCTTTTGTGTATTCCGATGCTTACATGGACGATGACCGATTGGTGCATGAAACGTTGCGCTCCGCTCATAGCCATGGGGCTGCTCAAGCCAACTATGTTCGGGCCATTGGCGCGGAAAAGCATCCCGATGGAAGTATCTCTGCAGTGAAATGTAAAGATCAGTTATCGGGAGCCGAGTTTACCATTCAAGGGACTCATTTCATTAGCACAGTCGGGGTTTGGACCGATGAACTCGGAGAAAATTTTTTAGCGCCCTGGAAGAAAATCATGCGTCCCTCAAAAGGTATTCACCTTACTTTTTCAAAAGACAGGCTGCCGCTAGATAACGCCGTTGTTATGGGAGCAGAAAGCCGGATTGTTTTTGGAATTCCAAGGCATGAAATGGTGATCGTGGGAACCACGGACACGGATTATGATGAGGCCTTGAGTGAAGTGCATTCTACGGCAGAGGATGTTCAGTATTTATTGAAAGTGGCGAACGAATATTTTCCGGGAGCTCAACTCACTGAAAATGATATTTTAGCTTCCTATGCAGGAGTTCGGCCCTTGGTGGATGATGGATCTAGCTCGGAAGGGAAGACCAGTCGTGAGCACACGATTATCAACGATCCTCGTAACATCACTTTTGTGGCCGGTGGTAAATACACCACTTATCGAAATATGGCGGAAGAGACGGTGGATTCAGCGATCACATATTTGAGTTTGGATCGACAAGCTGCATTGGGTATTTGCCAAACGAATGCGCCGCTTAATCCCCAAGTGAACGGGGCTCAGTTTCGATGGGCACAGCAGTTAATACCTGAATGGGCCCAAGCTTGGGGTAAGAGCGTGATTTTCGTGCAGGCTTTGGTCGAGCGACATGGTTTAGAGGCGGAGGAGATTTTTAAAGAATTCAATGAATCCTATCCAAATGCGGGAGAAACGGAGCTGCTCTGGCTTCTAGAACTTCGCTACGCTCTTAAAAATACAATGTGTTTGAGTTTAAGGGATTTTGTTTTGCGTAGAGTTCCCGCATTTTTGGCTTTAAAAGACAATGGCCAGAGTTATTACCGTCAGTGGGCAGAGGAAATCACTCGTGTGTTAGGTCGGGAATCTCATTCTGTGGACGAACAGCTCGACGAAATGCAGCGTCACATCAATTTAGAGTTGAAGTGGAAATCTAACCTATCGGATTGACTCTAGTTTTACTCTTAACCTAGAATTTTCAAAGACTACACTGGCTTTAACAATTTCACGAGAAGAGTCACTACATGAGTTTCATGGATAAAGTTTCAGATTATTTTTCAAATGACATTGCTATTGATTTAGGCACAGCAAACACATTGGTATATGCAAAAGGCAGGGGCATCATTTTGGATGAACCTTCGGTTGTGGCTGTACAAAAAAATTATAGAGGCATGCAAAATCGCGTATTGGCTGTGGGTAAAGAGGCTAAGGACATGTTGGGAAGAACTCCCGGAAGTATTGTGGCCATTCGACCGATTAAAGACGGTGTTATCGCTGACTTTGAAGTTACCCAATCTATGTTGAAATATTTTATTTCAAAATCCACTCAGCACAAAAAAGGTTTTATTCGGCCTCGAATTATCATCTGTGTGCCTTATGGTATCACACAGGTGGAAAAACGTGCTGTTAAGGAATCCGCTCATTCTGCGGGAGCCAGAGAAGTCTATTTGATCGAAGAGCCAATGGCTGCGGCGATTGGTGCGGGGTTGCCCATCACAGAGCCGACCGGCAACATGGTCGTAGACATGGGCGGTGGTACTACGGGTGTCGCTGTAATTTCTTTGGGCGGAATTGTTTATTGTAAATCCATTAAAGTGGCCGGTGACAAGTTTGATGAAGCTTTAGTGAACTATGTTCGTCGTCAGTTCAATTTGTTGATTGGTGAAAGAACGGCTGAAAGTATTAAGATTGCCATCGGTAATGCATATCCTTTTGAGGAAGAGCGTTCCATGGAAATCAAGGGGCGCGACCTTGTAGCTGGGGCTCCTAAAACCATCGAAATCACTTCCTCTCAGGTGAATGATGCTTTGATGGATCCATTGAGCGAAGTCGTTGATGCTGTAAGAACGGCTTTGGAAAAGACTCCTCCTGAGTTAGCGAGTGATATTGTAGATAACGGTATTGTTCTTACTGGTGGTGGTGCTTTGTTGGCAAACTTAGATGTTCTTTTGAGAGAGAGAACAGGGCTTCCTGTTTCGATTGCGGAAGATCCTTTATCTTGTGTAGTGATGGGATCTGGAAAAGTGCTTGATGAACTAGATCTTCTTAAACAACTGACTGTGGACTGATCCTTTATGGTGAATCAGCTTAAGCAGGATATCGCCAATTTTTTCTATTTTTCATTATTAAATGAAGGGGTGGCTGTCGAAGCTGCCTCCAAAACATTTTCAGAGTTACATCGACAGATCAATGTAAAGCCTGAGGACTCCGTTCAAATCATCGAAAAATCTAAAGTGATTCATGAATGCAGTATTTCTTTTAAAAAATATTTTAAACGAGCCAAGTTTGGCTCTGGGGTGAATCTAGAGGCAGGGTGGCAGTTTAACTCCAATGTGGATCAAGGTTTGTGGAGGCATTTTGTTCGAGATGCTGACGAAGATGAGTATACAGCTGTAATTTGGTCTTCCATCCTTAGGTATCCAGATGAGGATATTGCTAAAGGACTTGGGGTCACCGTTGGTACTGTAAGGCATAGGACTGGTAGAGGGCTTAGAAAGCTCGGTTCTATGTGGGGAGTGCAGGGTTAATGGCAGGAAATCGAGAGGACCAGAGTCTATTTGCAAGAGAAAGAAAGCTGAGTCGCTTTTTAGTACAAGAGATGTTGTATGATTATGTGACCGATCAATTGGATAAAGATAGGCATGCGGGCATAGCAGAGTTTTTAAAAAATGATGAAGAGTTACAAAGTGAAGAAAAATCTATTCGACAGGCTTTGGAATACTGCGAGGAATTAGGGCGAACAGAAATTTCAGAGCCCCTGTCGGATCAAATTGGAACTCAATTTAGACTTGTGCCTTGGCTGGTGGATAAATTGGGTTGGTCACAATGGCCTGATTTAGCTAAGTGGTCGGTGGAAGCCTTTGTTCTGTCTGGAGTAGTAGCTATTGTGGCCGTTTTTCTACCTTGGGATAAATTGGGATTTGAATCGTCGCAGTCCTCACCAGAAATTGTTTTACTAGAGAAAGAGGCTGTTGAGAAGCCTGCTCGACCCATTGTTGAGGAGCAAAACCTTTCAGATGTTAATAGGCCAGCCAGTCCCGATTTGATTGCCGCCGTAGAGTCAAAAAACCAACAAGTGCGTGAAAAAATAGCTCAGAAAATCAAAGAAGAGAATGTTCCTAAAGAGGTGCCGCAAGAAAAATCTGAAGAAGAAATTGCTGCCGAAAATAGAGCTAAGGCAGAAGCTCAAATTCGCTTAGAAGCATCTAAAAATAAGGAACGAGTGGTGAGTAAGCCGAAAGGGAATCCTTTTCTTTATCGTGGTTCGATTGGAGCAGTCAATTTAGATACAATAACACCTCAGATTGCTAATGAGATAAAAAATTTAGGTGGGAAAAAGGGTGGAAAAGTAGAGATTGGATGGAGAAAACCCAATGCCTCTTATTTTCACTTTATAGTGAACGAAGAACATCTTGGGGATATTAAAAAGATTTTTGGCCAGCACGGTGAATTGCAAATCAAGAAGACACCTCACAGAAGAGTTATGCCATCGGGTAAAATTCGATTTATCATCGAATTGAAAGATAATGACGTTAACTGATGTCTGATTCATCAACTACATTTAAGCCAAAAATTTCTATTAGAACTGTTCTAATCCTTATCTTTATACTGTTCTCTGTGGTGCCCTTGGGTGTTGTTACAGTCTATTCGATTTATCAATATAAAAGAGCTATAGATCAGGAGAATTATCAAAAACTGAAATCTAGGTTCTCTGAACTAGAGAGGGAGTTGGCGAGACGCCAGAATCTTTTGCAAAAGTCTATTGATGCAAGGTCTTCCAATCGAAGATTATTCTATTACCTAATTAACAATCAATATGAGCAGACGGTTCAAATTCTCAAAGAAAATTTGATCTACGGAGAGAAACATCAAGTGGATGTATACACTCGGACAGGAGATCTATTTGCGAGGGTTAAAAAATCTAAATCTAGTGAAATTGTCGTGGTTGAGCGGGGATCTGTGGCCGGGTTTAAAGCCCCTGTCGAATTTCTAAATGGATTTTCTGAGGATAAGTCTCGTGTAGACTACAAATATTTTGATTATAAAAAAAATGAGCTGGTTCTAAATATCTTTCAAAAAATTCTGACAGATCGAGGTCGATTGGTCGGTTACCTTCAAGAAAACGTGGTCATTAGCCAAAAGGATCTGGAGGAATTTAGGGGAAGTACCGGCTTAGTTACGTTGCTTACCGATGGTCGTTGGAATCGAATTTATTCCAATCGCTACAATGTTTTGCCTATTCTATCCGACGAGCCTGTCCTTCTCGATAAAACCCCTAAAGTCTATGCAGAGATGGTGGCTCAAAATAAAGGTTATTCACAATTTAAAGTGAATGATGAGCCCTATGGACTTTACCTCACAGATTACACCTGGGGCGAAGACAGCATGGTGGCAGGGGTTGGTTCCTCTATCGCAAGTTCGATGGTTATTATTGAAAATGTAAATAGAGCTTTTTTTCTAGTGGTTTTAACAATTACTGGATTCTTATTTCTCATGTGGTGGTTGTTGACTAAAAAATTCCTCTCACCCATTGATGAGTTGGTTTCAAAGATTCAGCTCATGCAAAAGCAGGAGCAGTTTGATCCCATTGAGCAACACTCCAATACGGAGTTAGGCCTTGTAACTAAGACCTTCAATAGTATGTCTAAAGATATTATTTTTTCCCAGCAGCAACTGAAGTCCAAGGTAAATGAGTTAGAGTCAGCAAATGTGACCATTAAAAAAACACAGTCACAACTGATTCATTCGGCTAAAATGGCTAGTTTAGGGCAGCTAGTCGCCGGAGTTGCGCATGAGCTTAATAACCCTATTTCGTTTATAAGCTCAAACATGCTTCCCTTGCGGGAATATTTTCAGTCTCTCTTGTTGCTGATTAAGACCGCAGAAAAAAACCCGGACAAACTGGAAAAAGTGAAACAGGACATTGATTTCGAATTTATTAAGAAGGATTTACCGAAGGTGATTGAGTCCTGTGAAGAGGGCGCAAAACGAACGCATACTATCGTATTGGGTCTCAGAAGTTTTTCTCGCCTCGGTGAAGCCGAGCTCAAAGCGGTTCATTTGGCTGACAATATTAATAGTACGCTTCAGATATTGGCCCCACAGCTGAAGGGTCGGATAGAAGTCGTGAAAGATTTTGAGCCCGTACCTCAAGTGACGTGTTACCCCAGTCAGTTAAACCAAGTCTTCATGAATATCATTTCAAATGCGGCTCAGTCCGTTCAAGGCGAAGGCTCTATCTCTATTCACTTGTATGCCGAGAACGATAAGATGATTTGTATTTCTATTCGAGATACTGGGTCCGGTATGTCAGAGGAAACACTACAACGCATTTTTGAACCGTTTTTCACCACGAAGGAACAGGGGGTCGGTACTGGCCTGGGTCTAAGTATTTCTTTTGGGATCATTGAAAAGCATGGCGGAACCATAGTGGTCAGTAGTGAAATTGGAAAAGGTACTGAATTTTTGATTCGTTTGCCACGTACTGGACCGGCTAATATTCGAAGCTAATATACTACTGATCAGAAGTGCCGGTAGCTGAAGTTGTGGGAGCTGAAGAGCCTAGAAGGCGCTCGGCTTCTACATTCGGATCATTATTTGGGTTTGTGGGTCGATCTAAATCGTAATATCCAACATGATCAGGAGTGGGGTTAAAATCAGTCACATTATTTGTGTTGAGAGCAGAGATTTGTTCTAAAGTCCCTTGCACTTGAGATTTTTCATTGCCATCCGCAGTTCGGCTTCCGTCGTCGGCTTCAACTTCTCTATTTCCGGCCTCTGAATTTGGGGGTTCATTTGCAGCTTGGGTGTTAGGAGAAGCTTGAGCTGCTGGTTCACTCCCATTATCCTCTTTTTCATTGCTCGAGGATTCTTGTGCTTGCTCTGGACCAGCACTAGTATCATCTGGTGTGGTTCGAGCTTCAGAACTAGAGGGATTGTCTTCATTGGGTTTGTTAAAAGAGGCGGGTCCACGGCGGACTTCGTTTTCTGCTGGGATAACTACATTGGGAAGATCAGAACCTTGCCAAAAAGTATAACCGGCGAAAGTGGCGGGAGTTAAAGTTAAAACGACAGCAGTAAAAAATAAATTTCTCATATATATGTTAAGTGTAGCACGGTTCCAGGCGGGAGCTTTTAATTTTATGTCAACTGTGTCTCAATATGAGAATTTTGACAAAGGTCTTGAAAAGACAGGACAATCCTCCGAAGACCTATGTAAGCATGGAATCTAAAAAGAAAAAGGAAAAATTTAGCGGCGATCTATCATTGTTCACCACAACTTTGGTCGCGATGCTGTTGGTAGTATTTCATGACTACGCTGGGAGGGGAGAATTTTCCCAGGAGTTTTTGGGAAGTAGTTCTTCTTCAGAGGGTACAAAATCAATAAATCCAAATCGAGCCTATCCTTTGGAAATAATTAATAAAGGTCTTAAAGCGATCCATGATGAGCGATCTTTCAATCAAGACAAAGTGGAGTTAGAAAAGCTCAGAGCCCCACAAGACCTCAATCAAGCTGAAGCCATGGGTATGAATCAGGTACGACAGGAGGGCCAGGATTGGGGGACTCAACTACAGCCGGAGAACCCAGCTATTGAGATAGCTAAAAGAAATCGTCGTCCAGTAGTTGTAGATCTAGATCGATTAGATACTGAGGTAGCTCGAAATTTAGCTACCCGAGAAGAGCTTCGCGAATACGACGAAGTCTATAGAAAAGAGTACATCAAGCAGTTTTTGGAAAATGCCAGAAAAGATGGATATGTAATTATCCTTAACGACGACCTATCTATCAAAGAAGTTAAAAACATAAGTCCAGATGGACGCTAGATAATTCCCGCGTCGGCAAAGCTAAAATAATTTTTTGAAGTCAAAATAATATGATCGACAAATTCCACCTGCATAATTGCAGAAGCCTTTTTTAAGTTTAATGTGATATTTTGATCTTGCTGAGAGGGTGTAATGTCATCGCTGGGATGATTATGGGCCAAGATAAAACTTGAAGCATTTACGGCATAGAGATGTCGAAAAAGATCTCTTGGGTGAAACATACATGCATCTACAGTTCCCTTGAAAAGTCGATGGGTACTTAAAACTTTTTTGGTTGAACTCAATCCGACCACCCACACTTCTTCCACTTGTTGTGCCATCAATGGGCGCATAACTTTAAAGGCGACAAGACTACGGTCAATACAAGTGGGAGAATTCATGAGGTTTATGGCTGCAAAAAGCTTGGTCTTTCAAAGCGTTTCTAAAATAGGCTGTGAGATATGGCTGTCCGGCCTAACGGATAGCGCTAACCATGGAAGATATACGCATAGCATCAACGTCGCATAGGCCTCAGGGTGAAAAGGTCGTGAAGTTGGTTGTATTCCTTTCCATGGTGTTGATCCCCCTCAGTTAACCACCTAAAATAGGAACTCGTTTTTTACCGGAAAGGTATTGGTTATGAAAAAAATAAGTATGATTTTATTGGCTGTTGTGGGTTTGATTTTGTCTGGCTGTGGTCCCAAGGGATTCGTCAGAGGTTCTTATGATGAGGATGTAAATGCCACCAACCTGTTAACGGATAAATGGTCTGAGTCTGATATGCAGAATGCAGTTAAAGACTTGGTGGGTAAGGCCTCCAACCACTATATGATTCGAACGGCAAAAAAACCGCCCATCGTTATGATTACAAGAATTCAAAACAAAACTAGCGAGCACATTGATACACAAAGTATTGGCGATATGATGCGAGTGGAATTGATGAATTCGTCAGGCTTGCAGTTTGTAGATAAAGAGGCTCGGCAGGATATTGCTGAAGAGTATGACTACCAAGGTTCAGGGATGGTTAACCGTCAAACTCGTAAGGGTCCGGGCGGACAAATTGGTGCCGACTTTATTTTGAATGGTCGTTTGGACTCTATTGTTCAACAAGCCGGTAAGGACAAAACAGTTTATTATAAACTAACTCTAAATATGACAAACTTAAAAACCGGTATCATTGTTTGGTCCGGCTATAAGCAGATCCGTAAAGTCTATCGTAAGCAAACAGTAGGTTTATAATTTGATCTTCAACTGATGTGATAAAAGGGGCTGAATATAGCCCCTTTTATTTTGGATGCTATGAAAAAAACGCTGTTATTACTTTTGTCTTTAACTTTTTTGAGCGGTTGTGCCACTTACCAGATGGGTGTGAGTTCGGCTCGTCGACAAATGCAAAATGGAAATTTTGTTCAGGCAGCGGAATCCCTCAAAGAAAAAGCCATGCAGCCGACGAAAGACCAATTGGTCTATTTGCTTGAGTATGCAACAGCTTTGCAAATGGCAGGGAAATTCAAAGAGTCCAATCAAGCTCTGTTATTGGCAGAGGATATAGCGGAGATTCAAGACTACACAAGTATCTCTAAAGAGGCTGGATCCTTACTTTTGAACGAAGGTATGGTTCAGTATAAGGGTGATCCCTTTGAAAAGGTGATGATCAATGCCATGTTGGCCATTAACTTTTTAATGATGGGGGATCTCGATGCCTCGCTTGTTGAAACTCGTAAACTCAATCAAATGCTCTATCTATATAAAAAGGAAGGAAAGCGTCCCTACGAGCAAAACGAATTTGCCCATTACTTAGCGGCAATGATTTGGGAGCAAGATCGGAAATTTGATGATGCTTACATTGATTATGAAAAAGCCTACTCCCTGAACCCGAACCTTCCCTATATCAGAGAAGATTTAATTCGAGTGGCTTGGCAGTCACGGCGTATGGAGCAATATAAAAAGTGGAAACGTGAGTTTTCTGAAGTCAAATTTGATCCAAAGAGTACACGCAGTAAAGACGGCGAATTGATTGTGATATTTCAACAGGGATGGGGTCCACGTAAGCAGGCTCGACCGGAAAATCATCGATTTCCAATGCTGAAACCAGTGCGTAATAGGACACAAGTGGCACAAGTTTTAGTAAATGGAAAACCAATGACTGAAACCTTAATGGCCTATGATGTAGAACATGCTTCGATAAAAACTTTGGATGATGATTATGGCCGGCTAGTTGCTAAGCGGGCCGCCGGAGTGGTGGTAAAAGCGGTCGCTGCGGACCAGATCAGACAGCAAAATGAAGGTTTGGGTGATCTGGCTTGGCTTGTTATGAATATAGCGGATCAAGCCGATTTGCGACAGTGGTCCACCTTACCCCAGACCATTCAAGTGGCTCGGATACCTTTAAAGCCAGGGGAATACACTGTTTCCTTAGAGGGTCTCTATGCCAGTGAAGGTGATAGTACTGGTGAAGTAATGCCTCCAAAGACCATCACTATCAATCCACGCAAGGCCACATTCGTAAGCTGGCGTTCTTTGCAGTGATCATTGACTTATAAACCTGTCTCCAAGACTATGGCTAAAATTCAAAAGAGGGGGATTGGATATGCGAGGGGCATTTCTAATAGTTTCATTATTAACATTGAGTTTAGGTGTGGGAGCAGATCCAGTTTTGAATGGGTTTGATTCGGCCGAGGAGCCGGAAGTGGTCACCTTAACTCCCATTGTGGAGCGGGTGGTGGAAAGTCCGCAAGAAGGTCAAGTTTATTTGTACGGGATAGGCTTAGAGGCGAGTAGCGATTTTTATGGAGCAACTTTCATTCCTTTTGGAGTGGTTCCTGATTCTCAGTACATTTATCAACAGCTCAATTTTATTTGCCAAGCTTATGGCTATGGAGTTGTTCCAGAAGTTCGCTTTACTCCAGAGCTTTTAAATCTTGATGATCGATTTGCGATCATAGGTAGTGGAGATCCACTCAGGGTTCGCGTTCGAATTTACTCTGAAGATTACCCAGCTCGGGATTTTAGAAGAGTTAAAAATTTAGTTTGCCTCATTGATTCAGAAAACGAACAGTAGGCATAAAAAAACCCGGACGATGAGTTCCGGGTTTAAAATAATCATAATTTAAAGTTCTATTAGCTATCGAACTGTTGGCTTCCACCAGGAAGAGGAAGATCAATAGATCCTTCGCCGCTAGTTGGGAGTTTAGAAGTTTCCTCTTCAGTTGTACGAGCGGCTTGGTTGGCAGCATTCGCAACACGTTCTTCCAGAGTTTGTTTCATGTCATCAAAAGAAGGCTTTTGTTTGATGGCATCTGGAATAGCTGGCTGAGGAGCCGGTTGATTTTGATGGTAGTCCTGAGGAAATGCACCCAATTTAGCAAGATAGCTAGAAATGCTTCCGTTACCATTTTGGATGATCTCTCTTAAAGTAAAAAGTGGCGCATATTGAGCGGCTTTCTTTTCGGCTTCAAAAATGATCTGAGTAAGAGTGGCTGCAGTGATGTCATTCTTAGTCTTGTTATCAATAACCATGACCTCTTCACTGGCGCGAATCATCTTTGCAATGTCATCAAGTGTTACATAACAACTCTGCTGAGTGTCATATAGTTTACGGTTTTGATAACGCTTAATTATCTTAGTTCTTGTGTTGGCTTTGTTTACCATCGTTGTTTCTTGGCTCACCGAGTGCCTCCCTCTCGCAGTTATTTCCCCAAAAGTTTCCTATAAATTACGCGATTCCTATTCGGCTCTTAGTCAGGATGTGTGTTTAGTAAGCACAGCCTTATATTCGTCGCAGCGTTCGGGCCCAACTTAGCCTCGGGCGTCGTAAGCTGTCAAGCGCCTAATATCTGCTTTTCCAAATAAAAAATGTAGTGTGTTTAAGCACATTTGAGCCCCAATGCTTAGACGCGTCATGAATCCCTTACAGGTTAATGTCCTTCTCAGTTTAAGTTGAAAGGCCAAAATGCCGATCCTAGTCAATAATCGAGCAGGAGCTAAAAGTGCCAAGTAAACCTAAGAAAAATCAGGTATTTAGAAGCGGAGATGCTATATCCGTGTTGGGCGTGCTCTGTGTGGTCTGCTATATTTTTGTTTACGTTTTGGCCAATAATACCGGTGATAGAGACCTGGAATCAGCTAAAATAGACATGGAAAGTCTGTCCGCTCAGCTTATGGCGGCGGGGATGAAATCTTTACCGGGACAGGGGATCAGCCGTGGTCTGGCCTCTGTTGAAAACAGTGGCAACCCTATTCAGTGGGTTCAAGATTGGAACCAGGTGGGTAGTGAGGGGAAAATAGGCAAAGACCCGTGGGGTGAGCCGTTCCATTACCTGGTGGTTAAAGAGTCCGCAAATAAAGCGAAATACATTGTCATCATTTCTGGTGGACCGAATAAGCTCATGGAGACACCGGTGGAGCAGCTGGTAGGGTCAAAATCTTCAGCGAAACTCTCACTGGACTATGTGGGAGATGACTTTGGTCTAGTTCGCGCTGTGCCCTAACTGGGTTCATTTCAGGGACTTTACACGACTCATTTTGTTTCAAGCTCACGGCGAATTAGGCCGATACATCTATATAAGAAGCCTGTGGTTAGGGGTGTAGATGTTATTAGCAAAAAAAATAGGACTCGCTATAGGAGCCTTTACCTTATTGGGTTGCGGGACGACGTCCAAGTTAGCAATGTTTCGGAATTCAGCATTATTTAATACCAACAACGCCCCCACTAAGCATGCGCCCCCTTCCAACTACGATAAGAGAGTGGATGAGTTCCACATGCAATCCACGGCGGACTATCAATTTTCTCTCGGTGAATCCTATTCCTTGGATGGGCAAACTCAAAAGGCCATTGAAGCATTCAAGGCGGCACTTGTTTACGATGAGAAGGCCGTTCAAATCAGAGTGAGGTTAGCAGAAGAGTACGTGAAGTCCGGACGATTCGCTGAAGCATTGGAGGAAGCTGAGTTCGCAATGAATATGGATGGTAACCATATCCCCACTCGGATTTTACTAGGAAACCTCTATTCAAGTTTAAAGATGTATGACTTGGCCATTTCTCAATTCCAAGTGGTTCTTGATATTGAACCTAAAAACATTCAGGCACCCCTTTTCATAGGAGCCATACTTGCTGAGCAGAAGAAATATGGCGAGGCCATCAAACACTTCACGGCCCTCGCTGAAAATAAAGATAACGAAAAACGCTATATGTTTTACTACTACATTGGAAGAATACACTCCGAGCGGGGAGAAAAATTTTACGGTAAAGCCGAGGAGGCGTTCTCTGACAGTTTGAGAGTTAAACCAGACTTTGAAAGATCTGTAACTTCATTAGCAAAGTTGTATTTGAAAATGGGGCAAATGGAGTCATCAGTAAATCTTCTTAAGAGTTTTCAGGAGAAGTTCCTTTCAGATCAAGATGTAGCTCGTCTTTTAAGTCAAATCTATATTGAAACGGAGCGTTTTGAACTGGCCTATGATCAGTTAAAAATCTTGGAAGGTTTTGATCCAAGAAACTTAGGTTTAAAATTGCAAATGGCGTTAATGTTGATTCGTACGGAACGTTTTCAAGAGGCCAATCAGAAATTAAAAGAACTTCTTTTGCAGGCGCCTGACTCGGATAAGGTGCTCTATTATTTGGGTTTTGTGAACGAAAGCTTAAAGGATTTAGGTTCTGCTATTAGCTATTATGATAAAATTGTACCTGAAAGCTCATACTATCCAGAAACAGCCATGCATTCTTCCCAGTTGTTAAAAGAGCAAGGGGAAATGGGTGAAGCGGTTCGGAAAATCCGAATGGCTGTGAAGGCTAGGCCGGATCGTCCAGAGTTGTATGCCTACTACGCCACCTTATTGGATGAAACTAAAGACCATAAACTTGCAGTTGAAATGCTGGAAGGAGCGGTTCAGCGCTTTCCGGAAAACACACAATTACATTTTTTCTTAGGATCTATGTACGACAGGCTGGGCTCTGTGAAAAAAGTGATATCCCAAATGGAGCAAGTGATTCGGTTAGATCAAAATCACGTTCAAGCATTGAATTATCTTGCATATACTTATGCCGAGGAAGGCGAAAACCTAGAGCTAGCAGAGTCTCTGGTGGACCGTGCCATTGTATTGAAGCCTAATGATGGTTATATTCTAGATACAAAAGGTTGGATTCTTTTTAAACAAGGGCGTCTCAAGCAGGCCCTATCCTTCCTAGAAAAGGCTTATTCGCTTAAGGTGGATGAGAGCATCATTGCTGAGCATTTGGCGGATGTGTACTACCGACTAGAGCTGGTTGATAAAGCCTATAAAATGTATGTAGAGGCGGCTAAACTTGAAAATGATTCTGAAAAATTGGCTAAAATACAGCAGAAATTGGCAGCGATTAATAGGCAACGTCAGTCCGTTGGACGTCGAGTTCCAGCTTCAACACCGCGAGAGACAGCGAGTAAAAAGCCAACCAAAGATAATCAATAATTTAATAATAGGAACTTTCGTTTTTGTAATTTCGGGTTGTCAGACAACTCGAGAGACTTATTCTGAACATAAAGAGGGGCAATGGAATGTTCAGTCATTTATTACGAGTCCTGCAAAAAAACTAAATCAGTTTGAGGTGGCTTTAGATATTGCCGCTATCAAGGATCAAAAAATTAGACTGGATGCCATTAGTCCCTTGGGCACTATAATTGGTAGTTTAATTTTAACTCGAAAAGAAGCTGTGGTGATAGATTTTGAAAATCGTAGAGCGTTTCGAGGAGATAGTTCTGCCAAGGCTATGCAAAAGCTAGTGGAAGTCCCGTTAGAGCCAAGAATTTTTCACAACCTTCTCTTTGATACGCCCATTGTAAGCGATAACTGGACCTGTGATCTTGGCAAGAAGGGGCGGCCCGAAAAGTGTTCCAACTCATCAAATGGCGTGAAGATCACTTGGGATCAAAAGTTAGTTGGGACAAAAGTGATTCGTTTGGAGCAGGGAAGTCATTCCGTGCAAATGAAATTTAAAAGCTTCACTCCTGAAATTTCTAATAAACAGCGTCGGTTTCAAATTCGAATTCCTAAAAGTTATAAGACTTTAAGGTTGTAGTTTGCCCTGCGACTAAAGGTCAGTTTTTACAAAAGCCATACTTGCATAAAGTCTTGTTATAAGACTTAGTGTGAGTTGTTATGGCAGTTCGGTTAATAAATTCTCTTTCAAAATGAAACATTTAATACATCTCTAACAGACAGTCTTGTTTTACCCTTTCAGAAGTATAAAAACGTTGCCTTACATTGAGGTTTTAAAGTCTAGCCCTTATACTTAAGTTAGGGGCATAGGCACTGGATGCCATTGTTTCAAAATAATACGAAGGGGGCTATATGAGTGATAAATTAAACGTAGCGGGCATTGTCAGTGAATGGGAAGACAAGGGGCTGCACGAGTCACTCAATTGGAAAGGCACTTTTGACGACTATCTTGAGTTGGTAAAACAGAATCCGACAATCACTCGAAACGCTTTCCAAAGAATGTATGACATGATTATGGAGGCGGGAACAGAGACTTACATAGATGCTAAAAAGGAAGTCACTCGCTATAAATTTTTTGATGATGAAGTGAATAATGGTAAGGATGCTGTCTTCGGTTTGGATGTCCCTCTGATGAAGCTAATGAATGTTATGCGTTCTGCGGCTATGGGGTATGGAACTGAAAAGCGTGTAATACTCCTGCACGGGCCTGTAGGGAGTGCAAAGTCTACGATTTGCAGAATGATGAAAAAAGGCATTGAAGCTTATTCAAAAACTCCTCAAGGCGCTATTTATACATTTGAGTGGGTCGATGAAGGTGGGCAACTCGGCCACATCTTTGGTGAGGGTGTTCGAGTTTTTGAAAGTCCAATGCATGAGGAACCATTATTGCTATTTCCTAAATCAATGCGCCCCATGGTTTTTGAGAAGCTAAATAAGGGGAGCGGAAGCGATCATAAAATCAACGTGGAAGGAGAGGTTTGTCCTCCGAGTCGATATATTTTTCATGGATTAATGGATCACTATCATGGAGACCTTGAAAAGGTTTTTGGTCATGTAAGAGTGAAAAGACTCGTTTTGAGTGAAGCTGATAGAATTGGGATTGGTACTTTTCAACCTAAAGATGAGAAAAACCAAGATTCTACGGAGTTAACAGGAGATATTAACTACAGAAAAATTGCACAATATGGATCGGACTCAGATCCGCGGGCTTTTAACTTTGATGGTGAATTCAACATTGCTAATCGTGGTGTTCTGGAATTTGTGGAAGTGTTAAAGCTGGATGTGGCATTCTTGTATGATCTACTTGGAGCTTCTCAAGAACATACCATTAAGCCTAAGAAGTTTGCGCAAACTCACATTGATGAAGTGATCATAGGGCATACCAACGAGCCGGAATATCGAAGGTTGCAAGATAATGAATTTATGGAAGCCCTTCGCGATAGAACCGTAAAGATTGATATTCCCTATATTACAAAATTAAGACATGAGACCCAGATTTATAAAAAAGACTTTAATTCTAAAAAGCTTCGCGGAGTTAGTATTGCTCCACACACCTTAGAAATGGCTGCTATGTGGGCCGTTCTTACAAGGCTAGAAAAACCGAAGAAAGCGAATCTATCTCGAATTCAAAAACTGAAACTATACAATGGCAAGTCGTTACCTAATTACACAGAAGACAACATTAAAGAATTACGTAAAGAGACTCGTCGTGAAGGATTGGAAGGGATTTCTCCTAGATACATTCAGGACAAGATTTCCAATGCCATTGTGAATGCTCAGCAGTCTAATAATGGTTCAGTGAACCCATTTATGGTGCTTAATGAACTTGAGTCAGGCTTGAAGCATCACTCGTTGATTTCAAATGAGGAGTTAAAGGCCGATTACCGTGAACTTTTAGCCATTGTTAGGCAAGAATACGAAGAAACCATCAAAGGTGAAGTTCAAAGAGCTATTAGTGCAGACGAGGGTGCTCTTCAAAGACTATGTGGAAATTACATTGATAATGTTAAGGCCTACACTCAAAAGGAAAAGGTTCGCAATCCTTTCACGGGTAAAGATGACGAGCCAGACGAGAGGTTAATGAGATCCATAGAGGAAAAAATTGAGATTCCCGAAAGCCGTAAAGATGATTTCCGTAGGGAAATTATGAACTACATAGGGGCGCTTTCACTTGAGGGGAAAACCTTTGATTATAAAACCAACGAGCGTCTGCATAAGGCCTTAGAACTAAAGCTCTTTGAAGATCAAAAAGATAGCATAAAGTTGACGACTCTCGTCTCATCGGTGGCAGACAAAGATACGCAAGAAAAAATTGATATCGTAAAAACTCGCTTGATTAAGGAATATGGCTACGACGAGATTTCAGCCACCGATGTTCTAAATTATGTGGCATCCATTTTCGCTAGAGGAGATGTGAAAGATCCGCAGAGGTAAAAAGAGAAAAAGGTACTATGGGTATTTTAGAAGACCACAGAAGATTTAAAGACATTGTTAGAGGTCGAATAAAGCATAATTTTAAAAAGTATGTAACTAACGGTGAAATGATTGGAAAGCAGGAAAACGATCTTGTTAAAATTCCTGTGCCTTCTATTGATCTCCCAAAATTTAAATACGGCCCGAAACAACAGGGCGGTGTTGGACAGGGGCAAGGTCAGCCAGGAGATGGGACTGGAGAAGGTGAGGGCCAAGGAGAAGCTGGAAACTCACCGGGTCAGCATATGTTAGAAACGGAAGTTTCTCTGGAGGAACTTGCGGATATACTCGGTGAGAAATTGGAGTTACCGAGAATTGAACCTAAAGGTTTAAGTCAGGCGGCCACTGAAGCCATTAAATACTCAGGTCGTGCCCCGGTTGGACCAGAGGGGTTACGACATTTTAAATCTTCTTATAAAGAGGCCTTAAAGAGATCCATTGCCTCTGGTACATATAATCCTGATGATCCTGTGATAATCCCAATTCGCAGAGATATGCGCTACAAATCCTTTAAAAAGACGATGCAGCCAAGAACCAAAGCCGTTGTCATCTATATGATGGATGTATCGGGATCCATGGGTGATGAGCAAAAAGAAATTGTTCGTTTAGAGAGTTTTTGGATAAATACATGGCTTAAGAGAAATTATAAAGGGCTTGAAACCCGTTTTATCATTCACGATGCGGCAGCGAAAGAAGTGGATGAAAATACATTTTTCTCAACCAGTGAATCTGGAGGAACTCTTATCAGTTCGGCTTACAAACTTTGTAAGAAACTCATTGAAACAGAATTCTCTCCTGCAGAGTGGAATGTATATCCCTTTCACTTCTCTGATGGAGATAATTGGAGTGGTGAAGACACTCGGCTCTGTGTAAAGATGCTTACGGATTTTTTTCTACCTCAGGTGAATATGTTTGGCTATGGACAAGTTGAGAGCAAGTATGGGAGTGGGCAGTTTGCAAAGGACCTAGAAAAAGCATTCCCTGAATCAGATAATATGATCATTAGCAAAATAGAAAACAGAGATAAAATAATTGCGTCCATCAAAGACTTTTTGGGAAAGGGGAAGTGATATGGCGAATTTAACCCCTGAACTCGAAAGAGCCAGAAAAAGTATAATGAAAATTGCTGAACAAGTGGGTTTGGATTTCTTTCAAACCGTATTTGAAGTGGTGGGATACAATGATCTTAATAAAATTGCTTCCTACGGGGGATTCCCCACTCGATACCCACATTGGCGTTGGGGTATGGAGTACGAGTCTTTGGCGAAGAGCTATCAATATGGACTTTCTAAAATCTATGAATTGGTGATCAACACGGATCCTTGTTATGCCTACCTGATGGAGGGCAATGAGTTTCTAGATCAGAAACTAGTTATGGCCCATGTTTATGGTCACTGTGATTTTTTTAAAAATAACCAATGGTTTTCCCAGACAGATCGCAAGATGATGGACACGATGGCAAATCATGCCACTCGGGTTCGAAGATACATTGATCGTCACGGTGTTGAGGAAGTGGAGAACTTCATTGACCTATGTTTAAGTCTTGAAAACCTAATAGATCGTCATGCCCCTTATGCAAAAAATAAGGTGCAAGAGCAAAAGGAAGAAGCTCCCATCATTAACCCAGAGATATTTTCTCAAGAGCGACCGAAGCTCACAAAAGAGTATATGGAAGAATATTTGGAGGGGACTTCCAGCGAAGCCGCTAGGGGCAAGGATCAGAAGCGTTTTCCCTCTGAGCCACAAAAAGACATCTTACAGTTTTTAATGCACTATGCTCCACTTGAGGACTGGCAACAGGATGTCTTGTCGATCATACGTGAGGAAGCCTATTACTTTGCTCCGCAAGGTATGACGAAGATCATGAATGAAGGCTGGGCTAGTTATTGGCATTCCAAGCTGATGACTGAGAGGATTATGGATGACTCTGAGGTGATTGATTTTGCCGATCGACATTCTGGAACAATGGCAATGGCACCGGGTGGATTTAACCCTTACAAGATCGGAATAGAGCTCTTTCGAAATATTGAATATCGATGGAATCGCGGGCAGTTTGGCAGGGATTGGTCCGAGTGTGCCGACATTCAAGAAAAGGCCAATTGGGATCGCCAAACCGGCCTGGGTCGGCAAAAAATATTTGAAGTTCGTAGGGATTATAATGACGTCACATTTATTGATGAGTTTTTATCAGAAGAATTTTGTGTCGAGCATAAGCTTTTTGTTTACAAGTTTAACGAGCGTAGTGGACAGTATGAAATCGACACTCGGGATTTTAAAAAGATAAAGCAGCAATTGTTATTCCAGCTCACAAATTTTGGTCAACCCATTATTAAGGTGATTGATGGAAACTTTGAGAATCGAGGCGAGCTGCTATTGTCCCATGATTTCGAAGGTGTGGATATGCAACCTGACTATATGGTGGCGACTCTCGAAAACCTACAGAAGGTTTGGTCTCGGCCTGTGAATCTAATCACAATTATGGATGGAGAGCAGAAAATATATCGCCACGATGGAAAAGAAATTCAAACTTTCAATCTGTCTACCTTGCCTAAGGGATCTGCAGAGGCATCGGAAGACTAGAATTAATAGTTTTTTGTCTTCTATTTTCCGCAACGGTACATTTCTCATTCTTGGGCGTTTTATTTTGATATTAAGCTTACTTTTTTATGTAGTTCCTTTGATGTAGATAAAGAACCCCGTAAAATTTTCCGATTCTTGAGTGTTGGATCTATCTGTAGATGTTTCATCTCGGCGAAAGGCTGGAAAATGAATTTTAAGGGGTTAAATGCTAAGTTAGTGGCTGCTTTTTTGTTGATTGGAGCGGTTCCGGTGATGGTTGCCATGACCATTTCAATTAGTAAATCAGAGGAAGCGTTAAAAAAATCGTCACTGAGTCAGCTGGTGGCTATTCGTGAGGCTAAAGGGTTTCAAATTGAACAGCTATTCTCAACAATGGAAAAACAAGTCGTTACACTTTCGAGTAATGATTTTGTTGTTGAGGCGGCCAAAAACTTTTCAAAAACTTTTTATAACTACAAAACAGATGCCACTGAACAGCAGATTAATGAAAAGCTATTAGATTTTTACGAAAATCAGTTTGCATCCACTTATCGAGAGTCAAATGAGGTAATGAAAACCTCAGCAAAGTCTGTGTTGGATCAGCTTTCGCCACTAGAAAAGCAACTGCAATTTGATTACATCGCAAATAACCCGAATCCTTTAGGAGAAAAACATGAGTTGCTTTCTGGAGGTCCTCAGGAGTGGTCGAATCATCACAAGAAGTATCATCCTACATTTAAAAAATATTTAGAAGAGTTTGGTTATTACGATATTTTTATTGTAGAGCCACAGTCCGGACATATTATTTATTCTGTTTTTAAAGAGTTGGATTTTGCAACATCCTTAAAGACAGGTCCCTACAAAGACACAAACTTCGCTAAAGCATTTAATATGGCTGCGAAGAGCCGAAATGCTGACGATGTGTTTGTTGTGGATTTGGAAAAGTATTACCCCTCCTATGAAGCGCCAGCTGGATTTTTATCATCTCCCATTTTTGATAATGATCAGTTGGTTGGAGTACTTATATTCCAATTACCGGTAGCAAAAATTGACGAAATTATGACAAGCGGGAAAAATTGGAGACAAGTGGGATACGGTGAAAGCGGCGAAACTTACCTGGTGGGTTCGGACTATAAAATGCGGTCATTGTCTCGATTTTTAGTAGAAGATCAGCCGGGTTATAGGCAAATGGTGACTGAATTGGGAATGAGTTCGGAAACTATGAATTACATATTAAATAAAGAGACGACGACAATCAGTCAGGTTGTAGAGACAGCGGGAACGAAAAAAGCCTTGGCAGGTAATATTGATGCTGAAGTGTTTGACGATTATCGCGGCGTCAGTGTTTACAGTGCCTATAGACCACTGAATATTGAGGGTCTTAATTGGGTCATTATGTCGGAAATTGATGAAGCGGAAGCTCAGGAAGCGGTTTTGGCTCTGCAAAAGAGCTTGTTGGTTGAATTGGGATTGGCCATCTTTATAATTTTTGGTTTTGCATTAGTTGCATCTAGAAGAATATCGGGGCCACTTCAAGCCCTAGCAAATAACTTGGGTGCAGCGGCAATAGATATATCTAAATCGTCAACGGACCTTGCTGACAACTCAGCAAATTTATCATCATCGGCGACAGAATCTGCGGCGGCATTAGAAGAGACAGTGGCTTCGTTGGAGAATATTTCATTAACCATACAATCCAACTCTGAATCGTCTAAACGCGCCCATGAGATTTCCCAAAAGGGATATGAGAGTCTAAGGCAGAGTTCAGAAAGTACTGAAGAGTTGAATGTGGAAATTCAAAGCTTGCAAGCAAATGCCAGAGCGATGGAAGAGATCATTAGTTTAATTGATGACATTTCTTTTCAAACGAATTTGTTGGCATTAAACGCTGCTGTCGAAGCGGCAAGAGCTGGTGAGCAGGGTAAAGGTTTTGCTGTTGTCGCTGATGCGGTTAGAACTCTATCTGGTAAAAGTGCTGAAGCAGCAAGCCAGGTTTCAACATTAATAACTAAGAGCTCTGAGAAAATCACAAATGTGACTCATCTCTCAGTGAGAAACAAAGAGTCCATGGATGCCGTTACAGCCGATGTGGAGAAGATCACAGCCTTAAGTTCAGAGATTGCTCAGCAATCCATCGAGCAATCAGAGAGTATTCAGCAAATTTCACAGGCCATGACCCAGTTGGATCAGGTGACTCAGTCTTCAGCGGGAATAGCAGAGGAAAACTCAACCAATGCAGGCCAATTAAAGAATCAATCCGGAGAGATTGATAATCTTGCAGGAGATCTATTTCAGCTTGTGGTAGGTTCTTCAGGAGAGAATGTCAATCAGGGGGAAGAAGGCTCCCCCGAGAAAGACAGTGGGAAAACTAAATTTTTTCAAGGGCGAAAAGCGTCTTAACTCACTTTTTTTGATTAATAATATAGCAAAATAAATACGCTTCACTTCGTGTTCCTCCCGGGATAAGCTTTTCCCATTATTGTTGCAACACGGAGGGGTGCATGAAAAATAGTATAGTTATCTTATTAATAGTAGGGCTAGCCAATTTGGCTTTCGCAAATAGTGACGGAATCACGGTAGGTGGTTTTGTAGATGCTGGGTACGAGATGAACCCAGGGTTTTTAGAAACAACTAGTGCTGGAGCTGGCGAAGCCGGTGAAAATAATAGATTTCTAGTGAATCAAGGGGCTTTTTACTTTTCAAAGAGTTCAGAAAATGGGTCTATGCATATCGACATGCCCTTCGTTCAGAATAGCACTAGTGGGTCATTAACTTTTGCTACTGGAATGGCGCAAGCTTATGTGGTCCGCAACCTAGGCGACTATAAATTAACATTTGGACAGTTTGATACTATTTTTGGTTTCGAGGCCAATGATTCAATCGATGTCTTTTATGCTAGAAATGGTGCCGTTTTTGGAATTATGCCAGTCACTCATACGGGTGCGACTTTTGCTGGAAAAATAAATGACAGCATCGAGTATACCGTTTTGGTGGGTAACTCTGCGAGCACTGGTGCTCAGTCTGGAGAGCAGGCGGATGAAACTGATCCAGAAATGGGATTAAAGTTTGCCTATTCAAGCAGTCAATTTAGAGCCTCTCTTGGTGTTCTTTCCACAGGTTATTCAGATTCAGGTTGTGGAACAGCAGATTGTGGTTCGCAAATGTTAATTGATCTTTTGTTAGGAAAAGATTTTGGAAAATTTAGCGTTGATCTTGCTGTAGACCAAATCACCAATCCTGGTGGAGATGCTTCCGATGCTTCAGAAGCTATTTTAGGTATTTTAATTGATACTCGATACAACATGAACAGCGAGCACGCTTTTGGGCTTCGCCTTGAGCAAGTGACAGGTCAATCTTCCATAGCTGATTTGCCAACGACTACTGTGGATCCAGAAGAAGCATCACACACTCAGATTACTTTAGGCTACTCTCACAAGTGTGATTCAGATTTAACTTTAAAAGTTAGCCTTGAATCCAACACTATTGTTTATGCTTCAGGATCTGGAATTGAAGATCCAGCTTGGACTGAGGGACAAGTTTCTGCTTTATTTAAGTTTTAAAAGTAATAAGTCAGTGCCTTTTGGCATTGGGTAAAATTTAGTAGCGCCAAAGAGGTGCTCTACGCCGGAGGGGAAAAAGAAACCTCCGGCGTTTTTTTTCTTCAAATTCCTATTCGGAAGATCACGATTTCGCAGGTCTGTATGACATCACTGGTTCCTAAAATCTCTTTATTAAGCGACCGCTTTTTGTCATCGCATTTGAAAATCCTACCGAGTCATAAAACTCTAAAAATTTTTTATGCACCTATCTATTTAATATTATTATACTTTTGTACAACCAGTTATGCGTCTCACGGCATAGCCATTGCAAAATGGAATGATTGGTATGCTTAGGTTGGGATGGTTTCTTTTTTTAGCGATGGTTATGGGTTGCTCCTCTAAGGGGAGTCAGCCCTATGTTTGTGAGGATTATCCTTCAGCCTCTACTTCGTCATACATTTTGCCCTTTGAAAAAGGGGAATCCTTTACGGTGTCCCAAAGCAACTGTTCGAGCACAAGTCATTTTGGAAATTCTAAATATGCTTACGACTTTTCAATGCCTATGGGGACCAAGGTGATAGCCGCCAGGGCTGGAGAAGTTCTTAATGTAAAACAATCCGATTACGACAACAATCCTGGTTTGGAAGGCAACTATATAAACATCTTACATGAAGATGGCACGGTCGCCAGCTATCGGCATCTCAGCCGTAAATCTGTTATGGTTCAAGTGGGAGACTTGGTAGGGCAAGGTGATCAGATCGCTCTTTCGGGAAACAGTGGGAAGTCGACGGGACCACACTTACATTTTGTTGTTTGGAAAAAACGTGGGTTACCAGAAAGTATTCCTATAACCTTCAGTAATGTGAATGAAAGTCACGAGGGCATGTTGAAGGAAAAACAGACTTATTCGGCAAAGTGAGTGATCAAAGATCTTCTCTTGAAGCTCTTTTAATTTCCTCTACATCTATTGGCTCTGAAGATTCTATTTTAATCAACCAACCATCGCCGTAGTTGTCTTCTTGAAGTAATTCAGGCTGTTCGATTAAGGCTTCGTTGATTTCTAAAACCTGTCCATCTACAGGAGAGTAAATACTTAGCGTGCCTTCCGAATGATGAATCTCGCCACAGGGTTCATTGGGTAAAACAATTTCTTCCGGATCAGGTAAGTTAATTTGATCAATGTCCATAAACTCGTCCAGGCCTTCAGAGTTTAGCCCGATGGTTATGGTTTCTTCGTCGATGAGTAACCACTGATATCTTAGGTAATTGATCATTCTAGTCTCCCGTAATCTATAAAGGTGCCAGGCACCTTTTGGAGCTGTGGCGCATCACTTGGTGAAGTCAACATCTCCAAAAGAGCTTCAGGCACTATTACTAGAACAGCGCGCTTAAAGAAAGCGGAATCAATGAAATCACAGTATCGAAATCGCTATCCGTTGGTAATAAAATTTGAGCATAAGGTGCATAAGAAATATGTCTGGAAAGGGCAAAGCGTTTACCAAATATTCCATAAATGTAGGTAGGATCAAAATCTCCAGAGAAGATATTGATACCGCCACCACCGAACATTTGATTTCCAATTTTTCCCTCGCCAAAGTTGTATAGAGCACCAAAACCAAATTGAGTGATATCTAGAGCTTCTGAAGTTAATATTCCAAGACGACCTTCAAACTGTAGGTAAGGGTTAAAGCTATAGCGATATTGGCCACCTAAGTTGATAACACTTTCGCCGTCAGCGATATGGATGCCCGCAGTGGTTCCCGGGTTTCCGGTTCCTGTGAATCCTGCTGAGTTAGTGGAAAGAACAAACTCGTGCTTTACACTTTTTAATGGAAGGCCTTTCTGGCTTGTGAAGACTTTCATTCTTTCAGCTGCATGAGATGTAGCGGTCGCGAAAACAAGTCCTAGAGTCAATAGTAGTAGCTTCTTCATATCAGTTGTCTCCTATGATGAATAAAGGAGCTATTGTAGGGATTGGCCCTAGAAATTCAACCAAAAGCTGTCTGGAAAGGTGCCGTGCGCCGGAGAACTCCGGTGGCGTGCATGAGAATGCAGCACCAATTCTGGGTTTGAGATGTTCAACCAGTGATGGTGCTGCTTGGTAATCCCAAAAGGTGCCTGGCACCTTTTGGGCAATATACAATTATAGATCGTAATACAAGTAGAACTCATAAGGTACGGGACGTTGTTGAAGAGGAATGATTTCATTTTCTCTCTTCCAAGCAATCCAGGCCTCGATAAGGTCTTCGGTAAATACATCACCTTTTTTCAAGTACTCGCTATCTTTTTCCAAAGCTCTCAATGTGTCTTCAAGAGTTGCAGGGATAGCGGGAACCTTTGCGGCCTCTTCAGGAGCCAATCCATAGATATCCTTTTCTAAAGGATCACCAGGGTGAATTTTGTTTTGAATTCCATCAATTCCAGCCATTAACAGAGCTGCAAAGGCAAGGTATCCGTTGGCACTTGGATCAGGAGTTCTAAACTCGATTCGCTTGGCTTTTGGATTAGAGCCGGTGTTCGGGATACGAATGGCGGCAGATCTATTTCTGTAAGAGTAAGCCAACTTAATCGGCGCTTCAAACCCAGGAACTAATCTTTTATAAGAGTTAGTGGTTGGGTTAGTGAAGGTACAAAGAGTGGGAGCATGCTTCAAGATACCACCGATGAAGTAAAGTGCTTCATCAGAGAGTCCTGCGTAGTTATCACCAGCAAAAAGAGGTTCTCCACCTTTGAAAAGTGACATGTGAGTGTGCATTCCACTGCCGTTGTCAGCAAAAACAGGCTTCGGCATGAATGTCGCAGTTTTGTGATGTCGGTTAGCCACGTTTTTAACGATATATTTAAACCACTGCATTTTGTCGGCAATATTTACGAGTGAATCAAACTTAATGTTGATCTCACCTTGGCCGGCAGCGCCCACTTCGTGGTGTTGTCTCTCTACCTCGATGCCCGCGTTATCTAACTCTAAGCAAATTTCGGTTCTAAGATCATGAAGTGAGTCAGAAGGTAGAGCTGGAAAGTAACCACCCTTAGGGCGAAATTTATAACCTAAGTTTTTTCCGCCTTCATCCCGGCCCATGTTCCATGGAGCTTCGTCGGAATCCACTTGGTAAAAACCACCGTAGCTATTTTGATCAAAGCGAACATCATCGAAGATGAAGAATTCGGCTTCAGGACCAAAGAAAGCTTCGTCGGCTATGCCTGTGGATTTCAAATAAGCCAAAGCTTTTTTGGCGATTTGTCGCGGATCTCTTTCATAGGGCTCAAGCGTATCGGGGTTAGCGATATCACAAATCAGTGAAAGAGTAGGAACATCCATAAAGGGATCCAGCTTTGCAGAATTCGGATCTGGTAAAATCACCATATCTGAAGACTCAATACTTCTCCATCCTCTTACGGAGCTACCATCAAAACCGAAGCCCTCTTCAAAGACTTCCTCTGTAATTTGTTTTGAGGGTACCGTTAAATGCTGCCACTGTCCCAATAGATCAGTGAACTTTAGGTCCACCATTTTACAGTTAGCTTCCTTGATAATGTCTAAGACATCTTTTGCTGTCATTTTTTCTCCTTATTTGTGGCAAGAGCAATTCTTCAATCAGCCATCCTCCAATAGGATTTGTTGATTCAATGACTGACCTTGCCGGTTTAAATTTTAAAGTGCATCGTCGTCTTGTTCACCCGTGCGTATGCGTAAAGCAGACTCAACAGGCAGGACAAAAACTTTTCCATCGCCAATTTTCCCCGTCTTTCCTGCCGTTTGAATGGCAGAAAGAGCTGCAGCAACAAGTCCATCGGAAAGGACGATTTCAATTTTTGTTTTGGGTAAAAAATCCACCACGTATTCAGCTCCCTGGTAAACTTCAGAGCGCCCTTTTTGGCGGCCAAAACCTTTAACTTCAGTGACAGTTAGCCCCTCGATCCCAATCTCTGAGAGGGCTTCAATGACGTCGTCCAATTTGAACGGCTTAATGATCGCCTCGATCTTTTTCATTTCACCTCGCTAAGTAAGCTCTGCTTTAAGCTTTCTATGCCAATAACTTAATTCAAAAGAGAATTTTTGCTCTAAGTTACTGTCACAGCCATTTACTAGCTGATTCATCAATCGAGTTCTTGTAGTAGCCACATCATGACTAAGTCGAAGGGGCCCGTCAATTTGACTTTTTACAAAGCTCTGTGTTGCGTCGGAAATGCGAATTTGTTACCAATCTGCGACGACTCGAGAAGGATGATGGACCAAAAATGAAACTAGAATTCGATCCCCAAAACCCGCTTTTTAATATTGTTCTATTAGAGCCAGAGATTCCTTCCAATACCGGGAATATCGGCAGAACCTGTGTCGGGACAGGCTCTCACCTGCACCTTATTGAGCCTCTTGGATTTGAGCTCTCCGATAAGCGAGTGAAGCGAGCGGGGTTGGATTATTGGCCGGATTTAAGCCTCACGGTTTATCCCAATTTTGAGGCCTGGTTGGCGGCCGTTCCTGATCCAAGTCGTATATTTTATCTCACCACCAAAGTTGACAAAACCATATATCATACACAGTTTAAGCGAGGTGACTGGTTCGTCTTCGGCAAGGAGACCAAGGGACTGCCCGAGGACCTGATTTTTTCTAATCAGGAGCAGGCTCTCACCATTCCTCATACGGACAAGATTCGCAGCTTTAACTTGTCCAATGCCGTAAGTATGATTTTGGGCGAAGGGATACGGCAAATCCACACCTAGAGACCGGCTGCGTTAACCCTCAAAACCGTCCTGAGGCTCGGTGGACAGGTTTTAGAGAAAGGTATATTCTGGCTGCTATGATTTCTACAATTGCGAAAAAGATATTCGGTACCAAGCACGAGAGGGAGCTCAAAGCCCTTCAGCCCCTGGTAAATAAAATTAATGATCTTGAGCCTGAGATGCAAAAGCTATCCGATGAGGAACTCCAGGCAAAAACTCCTGAATTCAAGCAGCGCCTTGAAAAGGGAGAAACCTTGGATGCTATCCTGCCAGAAGCCTTTGCGGTTTGCCGAGAGGCTTCTGTAAGAGTGCTGGGCATGCGCCATTATGATGTGCAGCTCATTGGGGGCATCACTTTGCACCGGGGTGTAGTGGCAGAGATGAGAACGGGGGAAGGTAAAACCCTAGTGGCCACTTTGCCGGTGTATCTCAATGCCTTGAGCGGAAAAGGCGTTCATGTAGTCACGGTGAATGATTATTTGGCTAGGCGAGATTGTGCTTGGATGGGACAGCTCTACAATTGGTTGGGGCTTACTACTGGGACGATTTATCATGATATGTCCGATAAGGAGAGATTCGAGGCCTATCGTGCCGATATCACTTATGCCACAAATAATGAGCTTGGATTTGATTACCTACGAGACAATATGAAGTACGACCTGAGCGAGTTTGTTCAGAGAGAGCTCAATTTCGCCATCGTGGATGAATGTGACTCCATTCTTATTGATGAGGCTCGGACACCGTTAATTATTTCCGGGCCTTCTGAGGAATCCACTGAAAAATACTATGATGTGAATAAAATTATTCCAGGGCTTGAGGCTGATAAGCACTTCACCATGGAAGAGAAAACAAAAACAGTTTCTCTTACTGAAGAAGGTAACTCGAGAGTGGAAGAGCTCATGGGTATCGAGAATATTTATGAGCCTCAATATATCCAGTTGGTGCATCACATCTACCAAGCTCTAAAAGCCCATCATCTTTTCAAAATTGACGTGGATTACATGGTTAAAGATGGCGAGATTGTTATCGTTGATGAATTCACAGGTCGACTCATGCCGGGTCGTCGATGGAGCGATGGATTACATCAGGCCATTGAAGCCAAAGAAGGAATTAAGATTAAAGGTGAAAACCAAACTTTAGCTTCAATTACCTTTCAGAACTTTTTTAGGATGTACAACAAGCTTTCAGGAATGACGGGGACCGCTGAAACAGAAGCGATCGAGTTTGCAAAAATCTATTCACTGGAAGTTATGGTCATTCCCACCAATAAGCCCATTGCTCGAAAAGATGTTCAAGACGAAGTCTATAAAAATGAGCAGGCTAAAATCAACGCCATGGTAAAAGACATAAAAGAGCGGACGCAAAAGGGGCAACCCGTACTTGTAGGTACAGTAAGTATTGAAAAGTCGGAGTTCCTATCTCGTTCGTTGACCAAGTTGGGTGTAAAGCACAATGTATTGAACGCAAAACACCATGAAAAAGAAGCGGAAATCGTAGCTCAGGCGGGACGTCTAGGTGCCGTGACCATTGCTACAAACATGGCTGGTCGAGGAACGGATATCGTGTTGGGTGGAAACGCTGAATTTATGGCTAAAGCTCAGCATGAAGATGAAACTTCACCAGAATACAAAGCCACACTAGAGAAGTTTCGGAAGCAATGTGAAGAAGAAAAACAGAAAGTGCTGGAGGCGGGCGGTCTGTATATCGTAGGTACGGAACGGCATGAAACTCGACGAATCGACAACCAGTTGCGTGGTCGTGCCGGTCGACAAGGGGATCCAGGTGAATCTCGCTTTTATCTGTCTTTAGATGATAATTTGATGCGAATTTTTAATGGCGAGCGGATTCAAAAGATCATGAATACCCTTGATGTGCCTGATGATGAACCTATCACCGCAAAGATGGTGACTAGAGCCATCGAAAACTCGCAGAAAAAGGTGGAAGGGCACAACTTTGATATTCGGAAGCATCTTCTAGAGTATGACGATGTTATGAATCAGCAACGTCATCGTATTTATAGTTTAAGAAGAGACGTATTGCGCGGAGAGGACATCGAAAGAATGGTCCTCGATATGTTAGGGGATGTGACCTCCCATATTCTTGATGTCTTTGCCAACGAAAACAACAAGGTGGAAACTTGGGATTTGGATGGCATGAATACGGCCCTTCAGCAGCAGTTTGGCATTAGAATGGAAATCGGGGATCGGTCCCGCCTTACCGCTGAGGGTCTGACGGATATGGTCAGCTCTGCTGTAAAGACGGTTTACGATAAGCAAAAAGAGCATCTCGGAGAGCATTATGTAGAGATAGCTCGCATGATCTTGTTGCAAACCATAGATCAACGTTGGAAAGATCATTTATTGAATATCGATCAGCTCAAAGAGGGGATTAATTTACGTGCCTACGCACAAAAAGATCCACTGATTGAGTATAAAAAAGAGGCCTTCGCTCGATTTGAAGAACTACAGTCGCAAATTCAATCGGAGCTCATCGAAAAGCTATTAAAAATTCAAATTGTTTCACCCGAAGAAGCCCAATTGGAAATGGAACAACAGTCGCAAAATTTTGATAACATGTCTTACGAAAGCCCAGAAGACAACGCTCAACAGTTCGTAGACAATCAAATGCCATTGGGAGCTATGCAACCTCAGCAACAGGAATTACAATATTCTTCTGGAGGCGATGGTTATAATCAGCAATCTGATCGAAAGTTGAATCGCGCCGAACGACGTAGGATGGAAAAGAAAAACAAAAAGCGTCGTTAAGTCCTATAAAGCCGAGGTCAAACCATGGAGGGATGAGTGGCTGTTTGCCCAAAGTGTGGGAGTTCCATTTCTGATGAGTTTGGTCTGGTCAATTGCGGCCAGTGTGGATCCTCTGTTTTCGTAGATCTAGAGGGTGGAGTGAAGCTTGCCGAAGATATGAATTCGGGGTCGGATTTCTCTAGTTCTTCTTTGGACGACGAAGGCTCTGAGGTGGTTGCCAATGATGTCGGTGAACAGGAAGTCTACATTGATGAAGAAATTCCTCCAGGCGAGGGGGAGTGGGTTGAGCAGAATTCGGTGGTGCAGCCCCGACCAGATTTACATTCTGAAGATTATGTTCCTGAAAATTTAGATGAAGAGAATTATCCGGCTGGAGAGTTTAACGACTACGCGGTGGGCGATGATTATTTAGCCAATGAAGGGGTTGATGGTCCTGGCGAAGAGCTAGAAGCTGCAGGAGATGAACTTCTGGAAGAGCTACCTTCCGATCCAAATTCAATAGATAAAATGATAGCCGATAGTGTTCCTGAGGATCCCGATCAAGTTGGGATGGAAGACTATGAGGACTATTTGGAAGTGGCGGAAGAGAACGGTCAGGATTCTAATTTAGCTATTGAGGGCGATGGCTATGAATTAGAGCCAGTTCCACAATCCACCGACGAAAGTTCAATGGAAGATGTGAGGGCTTTTGGTAATAGTGAGCTCTCTTCGGCCAGCCAAGGCAGTCTCAAAATAAAACTCAAAATTTCTGGTATTGATGATCCAGCCCTTAGGGCAGAGTTGAAAGAGGCCTTAACTGACGGGCGCTTTCTTTGGGATGAAGACGATCTCATGTCCAATGTAGTCGGGGGAGAGCTGATTATTTCGGGCTTAAGTCCAGTTAAGGCTACGGTCCTAATAAACCGATTAAAACCTGTAAACGTGCAACTGCATTGGGAGCAATATGTTTTACAGGTTAATGATTCTGCTGATGAGAACACTACTATGTCTAGTGGTGAGCTGGAGCCTTAGTTATGCTCAAGAGGAGACTCCTGAGGGCGAAGAAGAGGCACCAAAGTCTGTAGAGGCTGGAGCCGAGCAGTTGGCATCAGAAAGTCAGCCGGATACGGATTGGACCAAGCAGATTACCAAGCTCAACTCAAAAAGTGAAAAAGTAGCCGAGTACAAACGAATCATTAAAAAGATGATTAAGGAAAAAAACAGTGCTCAAACCAAAGAACAGAAGCATCAAATTATTGCTAAAATGCTGGATGTTCATAATCGTCTAAAAAAGGCGATCACCGAATACAATGAGTTGGCTCCAGTTATAAAATATCGGTTTCCGGCTAAGGGGAGAGCCTACCAAAGACAGTATGTGCCGGAAAAGCTTCAGTCTATAGAGCAAATGGAAAAGGAAATGGGTTTGGACTACGACCTCACCCATTTGCGTCAGCTGGTACAGAGGAAGTATTCCACGATGGTTAAGGATGAGACTAAAATCGAACGAGATACTGCGGGGTCGTTCACGCAAAAAGAAGCGGATCAAGCCGTCACTAAAAAAAGAATTCGTCTAGAACGGTAAAAATCCGTCATTCGAGGAGCTGTGGTCCTCGTTTTCATCCAATAGGCTTTCATACTCTTCTAAACTTGTTGCCTGTTCGGCTAGATTTTCCCGATCAATATCCTTTCGTAAGGGGCCCATGCTTACTAAGGTCCCTTGGTAAAAACTTAAAGTTTGGCGTTCTCGTTTTTTATCGGCTGTATGTCGCTGATAAATCCAGATGTCTTTTCCATCTTGGCGATAAGAATGCAAAGGTGATCCTAAGGTCTCAACCACATGAGATTTATTATCTCCTATGCGAATTTTTTCTAAATTTTCTACACTGGTGGAAGCACATCCGGAAAAAAATATACCGATTAAAAGCAGGCTTGGGATTTTAAAAAACAAAAAAGCTCCTCCTAGAAAGTCATCTATATATATCACAAATCTAAAAGTCGTCTGTTCTGAAAAGGGAAGGAGCGCCAAAAGAGCCATTGACTCATGGCGCAAATCCATCTCATTGAGAATGATTATTGAATGGGGGGCCTTAATTTTTAAATTTTGAGTTCCACTAAAGTTAGGCCAACTTGAAATGGTACAAAGAGTGTTTCGTTAATCCCTTGTGCAGAAGGTGAATCGAAGGGTCGGGGTAAAAGGACCCTCGAATCAACTGCTTGGCTTTGCCTCAACTAGGGTGTATGAGAAGAAAACTCTAATAAATTTAATGGATCCAAGTTGCTGGAGATCGGTGAGCTTGGTAATTTATTAAGCAAATAAAAAAAAGAGATTTCGAAACTCTTAAAGGTGGACGTTTAGGATGAGTGAGAATCAGGACAGCTACAATCGCAGTGGTTATTACGCGTTTTTGTTTTCAATGGTACTTTCGATACTTTTAACTTTTGTACTTAGTTTTATGTACAAAGGTGTGCAAGTGGATGACGTAAAAGAAGTGGTTGCGGCCGAGTCCGGTGAGAACGTCACTGAAACAAAAGAAGGTCCTAGTGAAGGATTTGATATTGCTGCTGTTTCTGAGCCATGGGTTTTTTCTGATGATATGGCCGCCTACGGCAAACAGATTTATGCGGTAAACTGTGCTTCTTGTCATGGTTCAAAAGCTGATGGAAAAGGACCAGCAGGTGGAGCTCTGGTTCCTCCTCCAAGAAACTTATTAGAAGGTGGCTGGAAGAACGGCGGAACTTCTAAAAACCTGTTCACAACTCTTCAAACCGGTATTCCAGGTGGATCCATGGTTTCTTTCAAACATTTACCAGTGAAAGATCGATGGGCTCTTGTGCATTACATTCGATCTATAACAAAAGACAAACCTGAAGATGACCAAGCCGCACTTGCCAGTTTCGGTCAGTCGGCAGACTAAGAAATAGGTTTAAACGATAATGTATTCACTCAGCCAACTTTTACAGAAAATTTTAATGGGCGCACTTTTTGTGAGCGCCAGTCTTATTTCTGTATATAGTTTTGGATATAAACCCGGTGAAGGCCTGGAGAAAAAGGCCGCTCATGAAGTTCCTGGTGAAATCGAAGGAGTGGGAGTATTTGAAAGACTGGGAGAGCAAGTTTCTCTAGACAATGTCTTTTATGATGAGGCTGGTGCTGAAGTTACGTTAGGTCAGTATTACAATGCAGATAAACCAGTTATCATTTCTATCGTTTATTACGAATGCCCAAGTCTGTGTAACTACCACTTAAATGGGGTGAATGCAGTTCTTAAGGATTTGAGTCTCAGGCCTGGTAAGGATTATGACTTAGTTGCCGTTACAATGAATCCCAAAGAAGGACCCTTACTGGCCTCCGATAAAAAAGATGCTTATGTACATGAGTTTGGAGATCCCATTGCAGCTAGTGGATATCATTTCCTGACCGGCGATGAAGCTAATATCAGAAAATTAGCGGCAGAAGTGGGCTTTAAATATAAGTATCAAGAGTCTTCCGGAGAGTATGCTCATGCGTCGGCAGCGATCATAACCACTCCGGAGGGGAAAATTTCACGTTATTTACACGGTATTGAGTTTGATGCAAACACCTTTCGATTGGCCCTTTTAGAGGGTGGACAAGGTAAAATCGGCAATATCGTTGATCAGATTCTAATGTTCTGTTTTCAGTTTGATCCCTCAAGAAGTAAGTACACGCTTTATGCTTGGAACATTATGCGAGTGGGCGCTGTGTTTATGGTTATTTTATTATTAATTGTATTGGTTCCTCTTTGGATGAAAGAGAAAAAATCGGAGACCCCGGCTTAAAGGAGTAGAGAAGAGATGTTAGGGCTGTTCAACTTCATTGATGTAGCAAATGCGCAGAGCACGTTTATGCCTGTGGCAGGTTCGGCGGTGGCAGCGCAAGTGGATGACCTCTATGCGTTTTTATTGATTTGTAGTGCGATTTCTTGTGCGCTCGTAATCGGTGGCCTCATTTACTTTGCTGTAAAATATAGAAGACAGGGTGAAGACGATAAAACACCCTATATTTCTCACAATAGCACTTTGGAATTCCTGTGGAGTTTCATTCCATTTTGTATTTTTATGGTGGTGTTCGCTTGGGGTTGGTTCATTTACCATCAAATGCGAACTTTTCCCGAAGATTCCCTAGAGGTTCATGTTTATGGGCAGAAATGGAACTGGGAGTTTCAATATAAGAGCGGTAAAAAAACGGGCGGTACTAATCTAGAAACCAATGCTACGAGCAAAGATGGTCTATATGTTCCTGTGAATACACCCGTAAAACTCATCATGACTTCCAGAGATGTATTGCACTCTTTCTACATTCCGGGTCTTCGTATTAAGCAAGATGTTATTCCTGGGCGATATACAGCTCTAGGTTTTGTAGCTGATAAAGAAGGGGAGTATCAGGTCTTCTGTACTGAGTACTGTGGAGATCAACACTCGGCTATGATGGCGAAAGTTCATGTGGTTCCAAAACAAGAATTTGAAGAGTGGTTAAAAGTAAATGATGATGCCTTACCATTGCCGGAATTGGGGCAAAAGGTTTTCGGACAAAAGTGTTCTGTTTGTCATAATGTTGATACCTCCAGAAAAATTGGTCCGGGGTTGGCTGGAATTTTTGGTGCTAGCCGAGAGTTCAATGCAGGGGCTGGTATTACAGCGGACGAAAACTACATTCGTGAATCAATTCTTTATCCCAATAAGAAAATTGTAAAAGGCTTCCCGGCGGCAATGACGCCATTTCAAGGGTTGTTATCTGAGAGAGAATTGACTGGTCTAATCGAGTACATAAAGACTTTAAATTAGGAGAGAAGTAAATGGGTTCTGCGGCACCTGGAGAAAATTATTTAAATCATGAGAAGGGCCTTAAGTCTTGGCTTACGACCTTGGATCATAAACGCATTGGCGTGATGTATATGATCACGGTTCTGGTGTTTTTTGCTATGGGCGGATTTGCAGCTATCATGCTTCGAACTGAATTAGCAGCACCTGGCCCCGGGGTATTAGGAGAAGGTGGAGTTTATAACCAGTTTATGACCTTACATGGAGCCATTATGGTTTTCATGGTGATCATTCCTGGGATACCGGCCTTCTTAGGTAACTTTGTTTTGCCCCTTCATTTGGGAGCTGCCGACGTGGCCTTCCCAAGATTGAACTTAGCGAGTTGGTACTGTCTGATTATTGGTGCGGCAATCACCATGATCTCTCTGTTTTATCATGGTGTTGATACGGGATGGACGTTTTACACGCCTTACAGTATCGAAACAGCCAACGGAACCACTTGGGTGGTTTTTGGTGCCTTTGTGATTGGTTTCTCTTCTATCTTCACCGGACTTAACTTTGTAGCCACCGTACATAAGCTTCGCTGTAAAGGGATGTCGTTTTTTAGAATGCCTTTGTTTGTTTGGGGGCTCTACTCCACAGCGATCTTGCAGGTTTTAGCTACTCCCGTTCTAGGGATTACCCTTCTCTTGTTATTGGCTGAGCGTCTTCTAGGTGTGGGTATCTTTGATCCTAAATTGGGTGGAGATCCAGTACTGTTCCAGCATTTCTTCTGGTTCTACTCTCACCCTGCTGTGTACATTATGGTATTGCCTGCCATGGGTGTGGTTTCAGAGTTGATCACTTGTTTCTCAAGAAAAACCATTTTTGGTTACAGAGCGATTGCATTTTCTTCTGTAGGGATCGCGGTGGTGTCTTTCTTTGTTTGGGGACACCACATGTTTGTCAGTGGTCAGTCTGAAGTGGCTGGCGTGATCTTCTCTTTCCTAACTATGCTAGTTGGAGTGCCTACAGCGATTAAAACTTTTAACTGGGTGGCGACTATGTATAAAGGGTCCATTCAGTTTGCTTCTCCAATGCTCTATGGAATGGGATTCTTATTTCTATTCACAATAGGTGGGGTGACTGGAATCATGCTAGCTACAACAGCTTTGGATGTTCACTTTCATGACACTTATTTTGTCGTGGCACACTTTCACTACGTGATGGTGGGTGGAACATTGATGGCTCTTTCCGGCGGTATTCTCTACTGGTTCCCTAAGATGTTCGGAAAAATGTATAACGAGTTTATCGCTCAAATCTCTTTCATCTTTGTTTTCTGTGGCTTTAACGTGACTTTCTTTCCACAGTTTATTTTGGGTGCTATGGGTATGCCTCGAAGATATTTTGATTATCTTCCAGCCTATGCAGATTTGAACTTGTTATCGACCATTGGTTCCTATCTCATCGGAACTGGATTTCTAATTCTTCTTTATGTGATCATCGATGGATTGAGAAATGGTGCGGACGCTCCTGCAAACCCTTGGGGTGCTAAAACGCTGGAGTGGACAGCAGCATCTCCTCCGATCCATCACAACTTTGAAAACGAACCAGAAGTAACGGCAGGTCCTTATGAGTACAGATAGTGCAACAGTGACAAGAAAACACGCGCATCATTTTAAAGATGGGGAGCATGAGTTTCAATCCAGCATCCTTGGTGTTTGGTTGTTTCTTTCCAGTGAAATCTTGATGTTCGGTGCCCTGATTGTGGGCTACATCATTTACAGTGGTAGATATCCAGAGATGTTTGCCGAGGGAGCCGCTTTTCTTGATAAACGTTATGGAGCAGTAAATACAGTAGCGCTTTTAATCAGCTCTTGGACCATGGTGATGGGCGTTCGCGCCGCACAGACCAACAACAATAAAGCTGTGGTTAAATGGTTACTGGCTACCTTATTTTTCGCATCTATATTTATGGTCATTAAGTATTTGGAGTACTCTCATAAATTCCATTTGGGAATTTACCCAGGAAAGTTTTTTGCTCCAGTGGGCGAAGCGGCTGGCTTGGATGCGAGTACGGCTCTGTACTTCTCTTTTTATTTCTGTCTAACAGGACTGCATGGATTGCACGTACTCTTTGGAATGATTGGAATTTTATGGGTGCTATTGCGAGCTCGTAAAAATGAATTTTCTGAAAATTACTACACGCCTGTTGAGGGTGTGGGTCTTTTTTGGCACTTGGTGGACATGGTCTGGATTTACTTATTCCCGATCCTGTACCTGATTTAAGAAAGGAAGTTTATAATGGCTCATGTAATACAATCGGCACAGACTTATACAAAAACATTATTTATTCTTCTATTCCTGACAGTGGTTACAGTGGCTGTATCCTATGTTGATTTAGGTCAGGGCGCGAATACTTTTGTCGCCTTAGCGGTGGCATCGGTGAAGGCTTACTTTGTAGGAGCGACCTTCATGAACCTAAAACACTCCGGACCTACAAATATCGCTATATTTGTTGTTTCCGTCTTTTTTCTCGCCGTACTCTACATCTTTAGCGTGGCGGACATTTGGACGAGAGTGATTCACGCACCAGTTCTTTAAGTACTGAAATCTAAGAAGTTTTTGCATTTAAGCCCCATCCCTTGAGAAACCCTGCGGTTTTCATGGTCATGGGGCTTTCTTCTGTGTATATTGCACCACATAATGTTGAAGGCTTATTTTAACCTTACAAAATCAGGCATCGTTATTTTTACGCTGCTCACAGGTATGGCTGGCTTTGCTGGCAGCTACACTCCATCGGAAAGCTACGACTGGGTAAAGTTAGCTCTATTTCTGATTGGCCTCTATCTGATTTCCAGTGGAAGTTTTGCGCTCAATCAAGCCCAAGAGTGGCGTTTGGATAGCAAGATGGAACGCACTAAAGAGCGCCCTATCCCTGCGGGAGTTTTTTCCACCACCCAGGCTTATTTAATTGCACTGTTGTTTATTGTTATGGGTAGTTTTTTGTTGGCTCTGATTAACCCAACGACAGCCCTTTTAGGTTTGATTACCATTATTCTCTATAATGGTTTTTATACGCTCTACTGGAAAAAGAAGTGGGCCTTTGGAGCTGTTCCGGGTGCCATTCCAGGAGCTATGCCAGTGGTCATTGGCTATTCGGTAAACACGCCCTTTTTGCTCACTCCGGATTGTGGGTACTTATTCTTAATCATGTTTCTTTGGCAAATGCCCCACTTCTGGTGCTTAGCCATTCGCTATAAAGACGATTATGGGGGAGTGAGTATACCCGTTTTACCAGCTGTGATTGGGGTGCCTAAGACTCTTTATCATATGGGATTGTATACATTTGTTTATGTTGCGTTGGCATTGTCTTCCCCATGGTTTGTTACGGCTCACGCCATGTATTTTGTGCTGGTCATTCCATTTGCCTTAAAAGTGATATGGGAATTTTTAAAGTACTATCAGTCTGACGATCAGAAGCGATGGCTGCCGTTTTTCCTTTGGACAAATTTTAGTATGCTCGCTTTTATTATCGCGCCCGTCGTAGATAAGTGGCTGTACCGTCTTTGAAAAGTTTCAAGCTTCAATCCCGACCTTAACATTTTGATCTTGCATTACTAAAATACTCAAACATGAGAGTGGCACATCGCTTGCCTACGCAAGCTTGTGCCATCCGAACTCGCTTTTAGCAATTCGAGATCAAAATGTTTAGATCGAGATTAAAACAGAATATTGGCTCAGTTGTCTGTGGGTGTGTCGGGTTGGGACTGAGGGCTCGCTTCTATAAAAGCGGCTTCTTGCATGCAGTTGGAAACAATCTTTTCAAGCAACTGAAAACGGTCCATATCAACATCAAATCGATTGGCGTTATACACCTGTGGTACCAGAAACATATCCGCCGCGGTGATCATGTGAGCCAATGAATATTGACCAGCTATTTTTTCAATCATGGATTGATAAGCTGTTAGCCCCTTTTCAATCCATCGACGGCACCATAAAGAAATATCGTCCTGAGAAAATCCATGATCTTTTTGTAAGGCTTGAATGACGCTCAAGTTTTGAATGGGCTGAATACCGGAATTAATCATTTCACACAGTTCAATGACTTTAAATTTTTCATCCAGCTTCTCCGGAAATATCCGAGGATTGGGGTGAGTTTCATCAAGATACTGCATAATAGCCATAGATTGGCTAAAGCCGTTACGGCCATCAAAATAGAAAGGGATTTGGCCCATGGGATTTATTTTAACAAATTCTTCACTGTTTTGTTCTCCACCGTCATTGATGAGGTGAATCGGGATATAGTCGAACTCAATGTTTTTGTAATGAAGTGCTATGCGCACACGGTAGCTGCAGGAGCTGCGGTAATAACTAAACAGTCTAGGCTTCTCAACATCACTCATGTAATACCTCTTATTTCGTCTAGGGTACAACGGCCCTAGATTAAAGTAACTACCTGATTTTAAGGCCTTAACGCGGCTCGAAAACATTCGAATAGCATGGCGAGATCCTTTATTTTACGGGAAAATAGATTTTCTAAGGAGTTATAGATGAAATTAGGGTCTCTGAAATCAAGTGCTCTCGATGGTGAACTTGTCGTTGTTTCAAAGGACAATAAGAAAGCGGTGAAAGCCACTCGGATTGCTCCGAACCTCCGAGAGGCCCTAGAGAACTGGGGGGATTGCGAAGGCAAGCTTAAAGAGCTCTATGAGCAACTCAACCAAGGTCTTGCCGCTGAATCTTTTGATGTAGATCAAACTGAATTCCATTCTCCTATGCCTCGTACTTTTCAGTGGGCAGATGGTTCAGCATTTATTCACCATGTAAAGCTAGTACGAATGGCAAGAAATGCACCTTTGCCTGAAACCCTAGAGACAGTTCCGTTAATGTATCAGGGTGGCAGTGACAGCTTTTTAGCGCCGACCGAAGACATTCCTCAAAGAGACTTTGAGCATGGTACTGATTTTGAGGGAGAAGTGGGTGTAGTCACCGGAGACGTTCCCATGGGTGTCTCGCCGGAAGAAGCTTTGAAACACATTCGCTTGTTTGTAGTTATTAATGATGTTTCGCTAAGAGGTTTGATTCCAGCAGAATTAAAGCAGGGGTTTGGCTTTTTACAAAGTAAGCCGTCCAGTGCCTTTGCGCCGTTTGCTGTTACGGAAGATGAATTGTTTGATGCCTATAAAGAAGGGCGTATTCACCTGCCTTTATCCGTCGAGTATAACGGTGAGTTTTTCGGAAAAGCGAATGCTAAGGAAATGCATTTTCACTTTGGTGAATTGATAGCTCACGCGGCTAAGACAAGACGGCTCACGGCGGGTACTATCATTGGAAGCGGAACGGTTTCCAACGAAGATATGAGCGTTGGTAGTAGCTGCTTGGCTGAAAAGCGCATGCTGGAAAAGATCCACGAAGGGGAGTTTAAAACTCCTTTTATGAAAGTGGGCGATACCATTAAAATTGAAATGTTAGGCCCTAAAGGCGACAACATTTTTGGAACGATTGAGCAAAGGGTGGTACAGGCTTAAACGGCGGTACCTTAAAAATAATTTTAAGTAGAGGAGGCAAGGATGCGAAACCTACTATTAGTCTTACTGTTGTCAATCAGTGTGTCTTCATTGGCAAACGTCGCGGACAACATTCGCCGGGATTATACAACTCCCACAAAAAAACTTTCTATCAATGAATATCCTAATTTCGCAGATGACTTAGACTTTCAAAATATTGAATTGGCTATCGATCGGCAGCTACGAAGATACCGACAAAAGAATTTGAGTGGCACTGTTCTTATGGGTGGCCGTGAAATACCACAATTTAAATATGTTGAGACTTTGCAGAAGTTTTTGCAGGTCGTACGACTTTATAAAAGATGTGTACAGAGAAATGTTTTTCCAAAGAGTGTCTGCGTGAATGAACTCAATAGCAGAATCGCCAATCAATTTGATGTATATGCCCCGGATCTTGTTGAGGGGGATGATGGTTATGGTCGCGATAAGTTTGCACTCTTTACGGCCTATTACACACCAACAATACGAGGTTGGGATGAAGAACAATCCAATACTCCCTGGGCCATCTATACTCGCCCGGAAGATGAAAGTTTGGCGCGTAGCTCTCGAGAGGAAATCGACTTTGAAGGAAAATTGAAGAATCGAAACTTAGAATTGTTTTACACGCAAGATCTCTTTGAGCTCTATATTTTACAAGTGGAGGGTGGGGGACGTATTGAAACCACACATCCTGATGGAAGCAAAGAATATTTTTATTTAAGCTATGATGGTACCAACAGAAAATCTTGGCGCTTCATTTCTCATTATATGCGTGAGAAGGGGTATATCAACAACGGCAGTATTCATGCCCAACGAGAGTTTTTAGCGAACAATCCGGATAAACAAAGAGAGATATATAGAACTTGCCCGAGTTATGTTTATTTTAAAGTGACGGAGACACCACCTCTTGGGAACGATGCAGTTTCGCTTTCGGACAATAGATCTATTGCCACAGATAGAAACCACTACACATTTAAAGGTATGCTGGCATTTGTGCAAACTCGAAGATTACGACCTGATGCTAACGACTATAATCAGCCAGAACCCGATGATAGGTCTTATATGGAGTTTTCTCGCTTTATGTTGGATCAAGATACGGGTGGAGCTATTCGGGGTAAGGCTCGAGTGGATCTTTATTTTGGTGAGGATGAGTATGCTGAAAGGGCCGCGCAGCATGTGCATGATCGCGGCCGTCTCTATTGGTTGGTAGCAAAGTAGATCTGAATCAGATCACTCTTTTTCGATAGTGATTTCGTTCTTTACGCTACCCATGGTGGCGTCTAAATCAGAAATGATTTGATTCACTTCATCAATTTTCGCTTGTTTTTCGGGAGATGGTTCAGCTCCGCGAAGACGTTCACGTCGAGTGGGCTTTACAGAGGCTCTTAAGGCCTTCTTTAAAAGCTCTACGGTCTCAGCGCGAAGTTCATCGGTGAACACAGTGTCGACTTTTGTGAAAGGAACACCTGGGATATCATAATTTCCACATTCGTAATCACCTGTCTTGGGTAGTAATCTCGACAGATTTTCAGAGTAGGATTGGGAGCTATTTTCGTACTCCGTTCCTGCGTTAGCGGGTCCCATAGAATGGTCCATGACAGTAGAGATAAAATCAGCCTCTCCGGTAAGAGCTTTAAAGGCAAGCTTGAGTCCAGTTCTAGCTAAGTTGTTAGTGAGCTTGCTAGGATGGCTATCACGACGGGCTAGGTAGTAGGGGCTTCCATGGGCGCCACACTTGGTGCCTGGTTCGCAGGCTTTTAGGTTAAGGCCATCACCAATGAAAGAGTTCACATAGTTGTCATTAGCATAGTTTCTATAAAATAGAGACATAGGCTTAACGGCAAGGCCGGGAATATAAGATCCAGGAAACTCAGTGATGGATGAAGTTTCCATATAGGGAGTTCTGAATCCAGAAGCATTGGGGTCGCCTAAAACCACCTGGCTACCAATGTGTACATAAGGAAGAATGGCTGACTCATTGTAGTGTGGAACCGCAGGAACAAGGTCTTCATTGTTTCTAAATCGCGCAATGGTTGTTCCGGATTTTTTTGCGAAGCACTCCATTACGAGTTTAAACGTTCCATCGCCTACACGAGGGGATCCAAAGGTATATAGTCCTTTGATGTTGTTAATGCGATTGTATCCGTCATTCCACTTAGCGATGAGATCATCCTTTCCACCGATAGTCGAGTCTGAAGGAAGCATGTCTTCGCAAAAGGCATTTGCATCTACAGGCCCCTTTACGTCTTGGGAATAGGAATGAAGAACTCGTTTAGCAAACTCAGTCACCTTAGGGTTTCCGTCTACACTGCTCGCTTGCATTTTTACATACTCACGAAAGTTGTCAGACATGATTCGTCCAGCAAGAAGAGTGGCTAGTGCACCACCTAAAGAGTGGCCAGTAACGAAGATAGGTTTTGGAAATTCACCCGCTTCACGAGCTTTGGTTCTCAACTTTATCAATCGGCCACTGATGTAATTCCAAACACCTTTAAAAGCGGCATTAAATCCTAAATGAACAAAGGCTGTATAAGTTTTTTCATCGCCAAACTGTTGTTTATAATCAAACATAGTTTGAAAGGCCACAGCGTCAGTAATTGTGTCGTTGATCTGATTCAGATCTTTAGTGTCGACGGGTGGTTGGGTTCCTCGAACTGCGATCACTACAAAATCATCATGTTCTGCCCAGGTAAGTTGAGTTCCCCCAATGCTGACATTTTCATAGTCGGCCTGGAGTTCTTCCTCTGACTTTGGATTAAAAAACTTCATAAACCCAAATCCACCCTTGTCTAAAACATCCATAACGTGTGCTATGCCAAGAGTGTTGTCATCATCTGAGTTTCTTGTGGAGATAAAATCTATAGATGTACCTCGACGCTCTCTAGATCCTGGGTTGAAGTGTACAATCTGATCTTCTAGCCATTTAAGGTGAGCCATGGTTTTTTGAAATCCATGTGGCATTTGACTGGCGTGCATGTCTTCACGCTCTTCTTTGTCCATTTGAATCCATGCCAAAATAGCAGCATCATTCTCGTTTTCTTCAGCTTTCTTCTTAAGAGACTGATAGAATGTGCCATACTTTTCTATGAGATCGCCAACGAGATCGTTTCCAACATTGTCAGATCCAAATCCTAAGTTATGTTTTAAATCTTTATAAACAGCATCGTAGTGATTGTAGGCATTGGTAGATAGGCAAGACAACCAATAGGCATTGGCCATATTAATTTCATTACTGTCTGAACAGAATTTAAAGGTTTCAGGCCGGTTTAAAGGTTGGCAATTCAAGGACTTGGTGGAGTAATCCAACCATGCGTCACTCTCAATTCTTAGGTCTTCGCTGATTCCATTAGGATAAGGGTCTTTGTATTCAGAAAAATCAGTCCATACCGGTTCGGAATATTTAGGTCCATTTCGGATTCTGTCCCATCGATCGGCGAGGCCAAAGGTAAGGTCAATCGCAAAGGCTTGGGTGGAAAATGTGAAAGCAATAAGAACTAAAAGGTTTTTGCTCATAGAGAGCTCCTTTGGGGTTGGGTTCTGTAAGGGTGCCCAAAAAATACTATGTTTAAAGTGATGTCAAAAGAGGCATTGGAAAAAGTACAGGGTTCAAAGACTACTTTTTGATGTTTTTGAAGGTACAAATGGAATTTTGGCAGGTAAAGACTGCAATTTCGCAACAGTTTGAAGGACAATTCGCCACCATAATTAAGTAGTGGGGGGTTACATTCCTGTAACTCATTCGAAGGGGAAGCCACATTCTTATTGAGAGGGTATTAAAGAATTTTACCCATAAACACTAAAGGGACTTTGCGACAGGTTTTCTCCACCTCATGGATGAAGCCGTTTTGGCGGTAGAAATCTCGATTGCGAGCATTTGCAGCAGTTACGATATGAACACCACTAATGTTTTTATGCCTCAAATGGTCTGTATATCTTTGAATTAATTGAGAGCCGATACGATTACCACGAGCTTCAGCTGCCACATTTATGTGGAAATGAGCCGGGAAGCGTTTAAATTCCTCTTCAAAAATGGAATAGCACGTGTTGATCTGATCAAAGTAGGGCTGTGCTTTGAGGCTATTGTCTGTACCGCTTAGATAGCCTAAAGGGTTGCCGTTCACTCCGTTATATAGAAAGCTCTCACCAGGGTACTTGGCTGAAAAATAATACACGGTCCATTTATAAAAAAAAGAGAAGGCTTCAACTTCGTTGGTAAAATCTTTCTTAGAGGAAGATTCAAAAAATATCTCCACAATTTTTTGCCGCTGAACTTCATTCAACTCCTCGATAGATTTAAAATGTGTCATGGTCCACATGTCTCTCATCTCGACTCCGGGTGGAAAACAATGGTTTGAAAATTATCCTGATTCAGTGTTTCGAGTAGCGCAGGCATAATTGCAATGGTTTGTGGTTGGATGTCATGAAATAAAACAATACCTTTGCCTGACTCTCGAATCTTCTCTAATGCAAAATTAAACAGATAATCAGGGTCGGTGTGCTTCCAGTCGAGAGTGTCTATAGCCCAGAAGAATTCTGGAATATTATTTTCCTTAAGGAGGTCTCTCTGGGATCTCTTTGCAGCTCCAAATGGAAATCTAAAAAACGGAACGCTTTCATCTAAGATTATTTCCATGAGTTGAAAGGTGCGGTGAACATTCTCCAGAGCCGCTCGATCAGAAAGTTGACTTAAGTCTTTGTGATCCCAACTGTGGTTGCCAATAATGTGGCCGGCTTGTTGTGTGGCCAAGCCAATTTGAGGTAAGCGCTCTAAGTTTTTTCCGACTACGAAAAAATTGGCTTTCACTTGATAATCCTTAAGTATTGCCAGCAGTTCGGGGGTGGTTGTAGCATTGGGACCATCATCGAAAGTAAGATTCAGCTCTCCTTGTGCCAAGTCGGCATTGACGTAAAAGCCACCTCCGGTAGGATCGATTTTTCGAATCTGGGAAGGGATGAGGGAGATGGTTTCCTTTCGAACTCTCTGTAATAAATGAGCACCCGCAGATCTATAGAATTCAATGATGGAATCTCTGAGTCGGTGACATTCCGAAATAGTTTTGGCTTCATGATTTGTTATTAGAGGAAAAAATAGGACCTGTTTGAATGTAGGATAGTTCCTAAGGGCAATACAGATACTTTTTAGCTCGTAGTTGTTAACTTGGTGGGCGACCTTCTCGGGGTGCAGCTCAGAGAGTTTCCATTGTCTATAGGAATTGGAATTTTGATGTAGCAGAAGAGTGCTATCAATGTAGTTCCTCGCTGTGATGGGAGAGTACAGTTTTTGAGAGCCAAATGTGGGGAGCGTTAGCGCGCTGATAAAAGCAATAATAAGTGAATACAAATCCCCTCCTTAAAATTATAATTTTCACTGATAAATATATATATCGCCAACCGAAAATATCTTGATCTGTTAATAATATGAGGTATTAATTTTCCTATGACGTCTATAAAGGGTACGAATCTAGCCATCCTAGCCTCAGGTACAGGTACAAATTTTAAAGATATTGTAGAGAGTGCTCAACGCAATGAACTTCCGGTGGAAGTAAAACTGCTAATAACGGACAAAGAAGAGATTGGTGCGATTGCACATGCTAAAAATTTGCAGATACCTTTTGTTGTTATAAAGCCAAGATCCTTTTTGAATTTTGATGATTGGGATCATGAAGTGGCCGAGACTCTCGTTAATTACGAAATTGAATTTGTCGTATTGGCGGGGTTCTTGAGGAAAATTGGGCCTCATACTCTGGAAGCCGTAAAGGGCCAAATGATAAATACCCATCCGAGTTTATTGCCGTCCTATGGTGGTAAAGGGATGTATGGAATCAATGTACATAAAGCTGTTGTTGAAAACGGAGAAAAAGTAAGTGGATGTACAGTACACTGGGTGAATGATCATTATGATGAAGGTCAAATTATCGGTCAGAAACAAGTGGAAGTGTTGCCTGACGATACTCCCGAATCACTCGCTAGTAGGGTGAAGGCTGTAGAAAATCCGTTTTTAATTGCCGTACTAAAGTCTGTATTATCTAAGAATCAAAGCTAGAGGGGCTTTCAGCCCTTTGTCTCAATTTTAGAATTTGCCCCGTTTTATTTGGATTTGAGTGAGTTTTTCGTTTGAACGATTCAAAGTCATACACATCTGCTTGAAAAATAGTCTTCTACTTGGGAAAATTATATTAAGAAGGCACACAACAAGGGAGGTGGGCTTTCAATGAATCTCAAGCTAGGTCACTGGTTCTAAACGCAAGTTACGAACCTATAAAAATAGTAAACTGGAAGAAGGCCATGTTGCTTTGGCTTTCTGAAAAAGTGGAAGTTCTCGAATTCCACGGGGCTTTGTCTGTTAGAAGTGCTACGGACTCCTTTCAATTGCCGGCTGTTCTAAGGCTAAATCGCTATATACATAAAAGGTATGTGAACAGGGTTCGGTTTTGTCGAGAAAACATCTACATGCGAGATAAACACACATGTCAGTACTGCAGAGTGGAGTTCCCCTATCGGCAGCTGACACTGGACCATGTGTATCCATTGTCGAGAGGTGGTCGGCACAATTGGACGAATGTGGTTACAGCATGTGGGCCTTGTAATAATAGAAAAGCAGATAAGACTCCTGCAGAGGCAAAAATGCCTTTGATGAATCTGCCCGTTGAGCCGAAGTTTTTACCAAGCGTACAAATTTCGCCAAGGTTTCAGGCGTTGCCAAACGAATGGATTCCCTACCTGCCGAAGCTCGTCCCCGGGTAGAGAGCTTATTACTCGAATAAATTGTCTTGAACGAGGGACATGTTTTTGTCCACTCCAATGATTTGATGGGGCTTCATTTCATCCCAAATGTTGTCACCGCTGAGATCCTCACTTGAAAATATCAAATGATTTACAAAACCATTTTTAGTCGGGGCTTCACAAACAGGAGAAAAGAATGGGCAGCTGTCTCTATCGACACATTGAGTTTTATAAGTCGAGTATTTAAGTTTTTGACCGCCATGATGGGCGAGCATGATATGTCCATTGGTTAAAACAAAGGTTAAAAATGTATCTGAAGTTTGGTTTTCGTCGACAAAATTACAAGGGCCCACTATATTTATAATCTCCCTTAAAGCACTTTTTACCTGTTGAATAACATCCTTAGCGCTTACTGACGAATCATTCAAATTCAAGTTTTGTTTGATATAAGAAAGCAGGAAATAAAAAATGGTTTCTGAGTCAGTGTCTCCAAGAATAAATCGCTTAAGATCAGGCTCTATTCTGGACTGAAGTTCTTCACGATAGTTATCAAAATCTTTTACGTTGCCATTATGGGCAAAAGTCCATCGGCCATATTGGAAGGGGTGGGTGTTTAGAATATTAGTTTCACCTAAGGTGGCTTTACGGATATGAGCAATAACAGTTTGAGAGGCGACAACACCAGAGACCTTTTTAAAGATCTTATCCTGAAGAGCTGTCTGATCTCCTTTAATAAGGTGGGGAGCATCACCCACATAGTAGGCCACGCCCCATCCGTCTGGATGACGTTCGCTTTGGGTGACCAAAGCATTATCAGCATTCACCAGACTTTGGTGAACTTGTGAGTGAATGACTGATCTAAAGCCGAATATTCTACACATACTTAAGTTCAATTCTTCGTTAAATGTTTCAATTTCCAAGGGCTTTTGTCTTAGTCCAAATTGTGTATTGTAGCAAATGGAATGACAATAGAGAAAGGGAGGATGACATGATTACATACATTACACCCGATGATCAGCCCATACAGGCTCCTGAAGAGTTGAGCTTTTTTATCTACACTCTTTTGATGTCTTTAAAGAAGGCGGGCGCTCCTGATGATAGAATCAAAGATTTTGAACGACTCTGTCGCGAGTACCTGAATCCTATGTCGGATCAAGATAAGGAGATCATAGCTCAAACTGTTCTTCGACGTTTTGGAGTTGTGAAGAAAAGCGTTCCAGTGAACCCCCTCAATGAGGAGGCAAAACTGGGTGATAAAGATTTTTTAAAATAGTTTCCCTTAAAAAAAGTATTCCTAAATATCCTTGGCCCTGTTCGCAAGAACAGGGCTTTTTTTTAATTAAAATCTACGGAAATAATGGAAACATCTTCTAAGGGTTTGTCGGCTGAACCTGTCTGTACTTGGCCAATGGCTTGTACAACATCAAGCCCTTCAGTCACTTCGCCAAACACTGAATAGCCGCCATCTAAGTGTGGGGTGGGAGCAAGTGTTATGAAAAACTGACTTCCATTAGTGTCGGGTCCACGGTTTGCCATTGACAATATGCCGGCTCGATCATGCTTTAATTCTGGATGAATCTCGCTATCAAATTCATATCCAGGGCCACCATAGCCAGTACCTTCCGGGCATCCGGTTTGAATCATAAAGCCTTCAATGACTCGATGAAAAATAAGCCCATCATAATATTTTTTTGTGATCATAGATCCGGTTTTAGGGTCTTTGAATTCCTTAGTGCCCTGGGCTAGTCCTGCAAAATTCTCTACAGTATTTGGTGCTTGGTCTTTATAAAGGTTTACCTTTATGTCTCCTTTTGAAGTTTTAATGGTCGCATTCATGAAACGAACTCCTTTTGATTAAACGTTTAAAAATACACACAATTTCCATAACAAAATTGTCTCCCAAAGTAGACACATAAATGCGCTGAGTCAGCTTAAAACTGGGCAAAGGACTTTCCGGTTGAGGGGCAATCGTTATTTGTTAGAGTTTCGATATAGACGATGGTTGACCCGATTAACGGGTTTCACTAGATTACTTCAACTTTTTTAAAATAAAAGAAGGGAATTGTAATGACAGCCAATCCATTTATCCAACAGGCCATAGATTTGAATGTTGGTGAACTGAGTAAAGAGGGTGCTCTATTGGTAAAAACCGGAGCTAGTACTGGTCGATCTACGAAGGAGCGTTTTGTTGTTAAGCATCCTGAGATAGAACAAGATATTAACTGGGGAAGTGTTAATCAGCCGGTTACTCCTGAATTTGGAGAGACTTTCTTTTCCCGTTTAGAAGAAAAGCTTTCCCATCAAAAACTTTATATTAAAGAAGCATTCGTTGGTTGTTTTCGCGTCCGTGTCCGCTCTACGAGTCCTTGGCATATTGCCTTCGCTGAAAATATGTTTAGAGAAACTGTAGTTGAACAACTTAAGACACAAGTTCCAGACGACGTTTTAATAGATATTTTGCATGATCCTTATGGGCAAGTGTCTGAACTTAGAATTGAACATCCCTATCAAAAGGCTATCGTACTTGATGCCAAAAAGCTTAAAGTAGGCATTGTTGGAACGGCTTATGCTGGCGAGATAAAAAAGTCTGCGTTTACTCTTTGTAATTTCTTATTTCCAAAATATGGAATCTTTCCGATGCATGCGTCAGCCAATTGTAAGGAAGATGGCAGTGCGGCCAGCGTTTTATTTGGTTTATCGGGAACTGGAAAAACAACATTATCAGCGGATCCAAAGCGATACCTTGTAGGAGATGATGAAATCGTATGGTCTAAGTCGGGGATTTCAAATCTTGAAGGAGGGTGTTATGCCAAACTCATTAATCTTTCAAAAGATGCTGAGCCGGACATCTATAGAGCGGCAAATAAACCGGGTTCTATTTTAGAAAATGTTGTCTTCGATAGAGAATCAAAAGAAGTGGATTTTTTTGATGGCTCTATCACAGAAAATACAAGAGGTTCTTACAGCATAGAATCACTGGATAAGGTATTTGATCAAAACAAAGAAGCTTCCAGACCTAATTCTGTTGTGTTTTTAACAGCAGATGCGTTTGGTGCATTGCCGGCTTTGGCCCGCCTGGATGAGTGGCAAGCACGTTACCATTTTATTTCAGGTTATACGGCCAAGGTGGCGGGTACTGAAATTGGAGTGACGGAGCCGGAAGCTACTTTCAGTGCCTGTTTCGGTGCACCATTTATGCCTCGGTCGCCAAAAGTTTATGCTGAACTTCTTGCGAACTATATCAGAGAGTACAACGTGCCAGTTTGGTTATTAAACACAGGCTGGACTGGTGGTGGTTACGGTGAGGGAGAGAGGTTTCCAATTTCTGTGAGTCGATCACTGTTAGAATCCATTCAATCGGGTGACCTGGAAAACGTTGAAATGGAAAGACATCCTATCTTTGGGTTTTCAGTACCAAAGATGATTGATGGTATAGATCAAAAATATTTAACCATACCTAATAACGAAGCTGTTCTTGAGCTGGCACGTCGGTTTCAAGCAAATGCTCAGAGTTTAGGTGATTGCCTAACTGACGAGATCAAGGATCGGGGTGGGCCGATCATCGCTCATTGAAAAATGAATTAAAGAAAAGAAGAAGCCAGCTCACTGCTGGCTTCTTTCAATTAAAAGTAATGTGATTGGTGCCGACAAACTCGTCTTGATTGTAGAAACGACAACTCACTTCTTTGAGTAGTAAGTAGAGATTACTGTCATCATCTGGGCTTTGTACTTTTTCCCAGCCGCCGTTATGAAAATCCCAATATTCTGATCCTGGCTGACCAGCAATCATTCTTATGGCCCCATAGGGAAACACTGTATTCGCTCCCATAATTTGCTTACAAGTGAGTTCAGCATGGGTATTAAAATCAAAATCTCTACCTGAAGGCTCATAGGAGTTCACTCCAGAGCAACCACTAGACTCAGGAGGGCAGTGAGCCCAGATCATCCGTGCAATGTCTCCAGAGGACTGCAAAACAGGATAAGTATAGGTGCAAAGCTTTACATCGCCATCTACGTTGTATACGCCACTTGTATCTGCACATTGAGCCTGGAAGCCCTCTAAACGAGTTGTAATCTCGCCGTTGGAACCATCTCCATCATCAACAACAGTGTCATCGTCTGGCGGTATAACAACGGTATCAACAGGGTCTGAGCTGGAGTCCACTTGATCTTCTATTTCGTCTGTAGACGAGAGTGTGCCACCAGTCGTTGGAGTCTGTGTAGAGCAATTCTGAAAGCCAAACATAAGGCCTAGCATGGCCAACGCTATAGAAAATATTCTCAGATTCTTTTTCATTGGGATCCCCCAAAATTTTGTTTCCCCCGACCTAAAGAATACCATTGAGTTAGGTCTATATTTAACAGTTGCATGAATTATTCCATCATATGTATCAAAATAAGACAGTATATTGAAATAGGTTTTATTTCATGTTTTGCAACCGTAATTCTCTACGGCATCTGTAAAAATAAAATACAAAAATTTTTACTTTTTACTCTGCAGCTGAACAGCCTGTTATTCTACGAGTTCCAGCGTCATCAATGGAGGTAATTAAAAGAGTACCCTCTTGCGAGAAATGCTGGTTTTGCTGGGAGAGGTAACTGTCAACATGACTAGATACAAAGTCGACAGCAAACTTAACCGTTTCAGCACCCGTGGTGGCGTTTCTGCGATAGGTTTCTAGCCACATACTACCAATGGCAATATGATCTTCAAAAATTTTAGGTTCTGCTGCAATGGCAGATTCCGCGGTTTGAAACATAATGATGTCGCCATTGGGGATACGTATCACACGATCCTTATTAATGAGGATGCGATCATCTGACCCAGACGTGTATTGAGTGGGTAAGGCCTGGCCATCGCCGCCAAAATCGGGATTGTCGTCACCTAAAAATCGGTCACAAACATCCGGATCTGCCAAAAGTGAAAGCATGGTTTGAAAAGTTCTGGCAGAAGCCGCTGTCTCTGTGGCGACTTTTTGAGATCGAATATTTTCAGAAAACATGGTGAGGTTCATTGCTGCGAGTACGGAGATCATAAAAACCGACACCATCACTTCAGTTAATGAAAAACCCGCATTGTTTTTTAACGATCTGAACATATACACATTCTAACTATAGAAGCTAAGTTTGTGTAATAGACTCGGCGAACCGTTCTATATTGAGACGTTGGTCTGAAATTACTTAGGTCGATTATTCGGCATAGCAGTTAGTAATGTGGCCACCACTGTCGAATTCCAAATGCAAGGGGATAGTACCAGAAACATTGGTGTCTGCTTGATAATAGTTGTCCACGCGCGCTGGAAAGTAAAAGATCACTAAGTCCGCTTTGTTCGCAACAGGCGTCTCTTTGGGAGAAATTTGGAAGTTAATGATATAAAGGCCATTGTAGTTGGTTTCTACACCTGAGGCTGTTGCGGAGGCTTCAGTTTTGTAGAGTACATTGTCATCCACAGAGTAGTCGGAAGGACCAGCCGCAGCGGGTGCATCGGAAGAAATAACCCTACGATCATCAATGATGGCTTCTTCACCAGGTTCAACAATATCATCTAAATCTGCATCCACATATTGTCCATAAACACCGCCACCGGCATCAAACATGTTGGGAGACTTGTCTCCTAGAAAGTGTCTGCATCTGTCAGGATTCGTTAAAAGCTCAGCAATGGTCGAAGTGACGTTTTCGGATCTAAACATATCGTCGGTCTTCTTGTTCGCTTTGTTTTGTTGATTCATTATGGTCAGGTTCATTATGGCCATCGCGCCAATGATGGCTGCGATCATCATGGTCTGAATCATAGTTGACCCACTGGCGTTGGCAGCAAATTTTAAAAACTTTTTCATATTCAAGATTCTATCCACCCGACTAAAGTAGTGGCATTAAAAAACATTATTTGGAACAAAACATCACATAATGTTCGATGTCATGTATTTATATGCAAAATGGCCTGGATTTAGGCTAAATCGCCACCCTTTAAAACGGTTATAATGGACTTGGAGACGGTCTTCAGGGAGTCAAAAACTCCAGAGCCCTCGCTGGCGACGCCCTCAAAATCGGGGTTGTTCCATCGATTCAAGGCGGTACGCAATTCGCTGATTGGCAATGCTGTAGGGAGATCGCGCTTGTTGTACTGAAAGACAAGAGGGATCTCGTCAATATCGTACCCTTGTTGTTCTAGATTTTTCTCTAAATTTTGAAGGGACTGCAGGTTCTCTTCCATGCGTTCTTTTTGGGAGTCGGCGACAAATATGACACCGTCCACGCCCTTCATGATGAGCTTTCTGGAGGCGTCATAAACCACCTGCCCTGGTACGGTATAGAGGTGAAAGCGGGTTTTAAAGCCTCGGATATCACCAATTTCTATAGGGAGAAAGTCAAAAAACAGTGTTCGTTCCACGTCTGTGGGCAACGTGAACATCTCATTTTTCTCGTCATCTTGCGTTTTATGGTAAACCCACTGCATATTGGTGGTTTTTCCACCTAATGAGGGTCCATAGTAGACTATCTTGCAGTGTATTTCTTTTGCGTTGTAATTGATAAATGACATTAAACATTCACCCGATTTTCTAATGCTCGTCCTAAGGTGCGATGATCCACATAATCAATATCACCCCCAATTGGTACGCCGTGGGCAATACGCGTGATCTTAACGCCTTTCTCTTTTAGCATTTTAGCAAGATAGAGCACGGTGGTGTCACCCTCTAAATCCGCATCTAAAGCCAAAATGACTTCTTCAATGGCTGGAGAGTCCCCTTTGAGGCCCTCATTTACCTTCCGCATTAGATCTGAAATCTTTAAATCCTCCGGCCCCACACCATCTAGAGGTGAAATTGCACCATGAAGTACGTGGTAACGGCCCCTGTATGCGCCAGAAGATTCAATACGGGCGATGTCACTCGGTTCTTCAACCACACAAATGACGTGGTCCTCACGAAGGGTGTCCGAGCAAAAATGGCACAGATGCTCCTCTTCAGTGAGAGAGAAGCAGTTTGGACATTCTTTAATTTTTTCATGAATCTGCCGCATTGCGGCAGCAAGATCAGTGGCATAGCCTTCGGGTTGGCGAAGAACAAAATAGGCCAAGCGCCCCGCAGTTTTCGGGCCGATCCCGGGGAGTCGGCTCAGCTCGTGCACTAATCTTTGAAAGGAAGGAACGTGATCTAACATAATAGGAAGTCTTACATTCCCATGATTCCAAGTCCACCAGAGATCTTAGACATTTCTTCCTCAGAAACCGTCTTAGCTTCTTTTAGGGCTTCATTGGCTGCTGACAGCACCATATCTTGCAGCATTTCTTGGTCGTCTTTATCGATCACTTCGGGATCAATATTGACCTGAGTGAGTTGATACTTTCCATTCACTTTGACTTTAACAGCGCCGCCACCAGAAGTCCCGTCCCACTCTCTAGTATCTAGTTCCTCTTGGAGTTTTTTCATTTTTAATTGCATTTGGTTGGCTTGTCGCATGAGCTGTTGCATGCCGCCTCCGAAACCTTTTTTCATTAGGGCCTCTCCTTGATTGATTTGATTTCTGTCGTGAATGTGGCGTTAATTTTTTTAACTAAAGGATGGTCTTCCACCTGTTTTCTGACGGCTTGCTTTTTAGCGTGGGCCTTTTGTTCTGACAAAGCTTTCGGCGAAACCGTCGCCGTTTGTTTTTGATTCTGGTCTTTACCAAGTTGCACATTAATGGAGTAATCTCCACCCCAGAACGTTTTTAGATAATTACCCAGTTTCTTTTTAGAATCTTCGGTGTTGAGTTTTTCATAGAGAAAAACCACTTTTTCTGGAATAGCGATGGAAATTTTTTGGCTGTCCATTTCTACGAGAAAAGTATTTTCCAATTGAGCGCCCATAAGTCCATTCATGCGTTTTACTTTTTCAACCAAAGCATGCCAGCGTTCATCTAAAGAGCCCGATGGCGTTTCTGGAGCTGGTGTCTTTGCCACTGGGGCTGCAGCTTCGATAGGCGGAGGTTCTGGCTGAGGAATCGCTGGTTTAGGAGTTATAGGTTTCTGATTTATCGCTGCTGTAGAGTTTTTTTTTACAGCAGTCATTTTTTTTGCCGGCTGATTTTTAGCTTTTGGTGGAGCCGCAGCTGCCGAGGCTGTGGTTTGAGTAGCAGATCCCGTGAGGTTCAATAGGTTTTGGATTCTCGGAGCTTGTGCCATTCGAAGTAAAAGCATTTCAAGAACGATGCGGCTGTCCTGAGCGCGCTGCAAATCATTGCCACCCTTTAGGGCCATATCAAAAAGTAAGTGAATGTCCTCTTGCCCCAATTCATTGGAAAGGTTTCGAAGTCGGTCGAGCTCACCATCTGGTAAATCCACGACTCCGTCGGTCTTACCTTCACAGACTTTAACAAGAACTAAATGGCGTAACTCTTCCAGCAAATCTTTTACGTAAACCTTAGGGTCGTAGCCACTTTGAAAAATACGATCAATAATCTGAACCGTAGCTTTAAGATCTCGAGAGACAAGGGCCTCAACGGTTTCCACAAGCAGTGTTCTATCTGTAAGGCCAAGAACATCGACCACTTTTTCCATAGTGATGTGTTTGTCGGAAAAAGTAATCACTTGATCTAATAGGCTTTGAGCATCTCGCATTGATCCTTCGCCCTGGCGAGCAATCACCCAAAGTGCTTCGGAATCTGCAGTCACGCCTTCAGCATCACAAATGTTCTTTAAGTGTTCCGTGACCAACTTCAGAGAAATTTTACGAAAATCAAACCGCTGACATCGAGATAAGATGGTATTCGGGATCTTTTGCACTTCAGTGGTGGCCATGACAAATATGACATGATCCGGTGGCTCTTCTAGTGTTTTAAGTAAGGCATTAAAGGCACTGGTTGAGAGCATGTGCACTTCATCGATGATATAGACTTTATACTTACCAGTAGAAGGCATATAGCTGACGCTATCTCTAAGTTCTCTAATAGCTTCTACACCATTGTTGGAGGCACCATCAATTTCAATGACATTAATGCTAGAGCCATTACTGATTTCTTCGCACTCGGAACAGGCACCGCAGGGGATGTAGTTTTCACCCTCGGGGCAACGTAAGGCTTTCGCTAAAATTCGAGCGGATGAGGTTTTTCCCGTGCCTCTTGGGCCTGTAAACAAAAGGGCATGGGGAAGACGACCGCTCTGTAAGGCATTCATCAGTGTTTGACTGACGTGACCCTGACCAATAACGGTTGAAAAATCTTTTGGGCGCCATTTGCGCGCAATCACTTGATATGACAATGAGTTCCCCAGGCGTAAAAAGTGCCGGGCGACCCGTAGCACACTGTTTCTCTGTTACCGCTGCTTCCTTCCGGACCTGACGGGGTTCACAGGGACATCAGTTGTACGGACCCGGCTCCCGGTAATGTACAGGCTGCTTGTAATATCGCAAGCAGTAATGCCCCGGATATTCCTAGATTCAGAGGGTTGACGCTTTGCAGCTCCAAAGTCTTTCCTGGGGAAAACTACTGATTCAATGACCAGGCAATTTTTTCTAGAAATTCGCACTCTTCGGCCCAATATAAGTAGTCCTCATATTGAGGGAAAAGCGTCGGGAAAGTGGGGTCGTCAAAGCGTCTTGCGATCCAGGCACTGTAGTGGATGACCCTTAATCCGCGAAGGGCATCATAAAATTTGAGGTCAATTTTTGGGGGAGTTCGAATATCTCCGTAGCCTTCGAGCAGAGCTTCAAGCTCTTCGGTACTTTGTTTCAGGTCGCCAGGAAGGAGCATCCAAAAATCCTGCTCCACAGGGCCCATGACAAAGTCATCGAAATCCACAAAGAAAAATCGCTCAGGTTCGTCTCTTTTGTCCCACATGAGAATGTTGCCTTTATGGCAATCCCCATGGATGCGAATGAATTTTTCTGGGTTGAGATGATCTTCCAAAAACTCAGCAATGGTTTCGGCGGCATCGATATAGCGATCAAACACTTCTGGGGCGATCCACTCTTCAAGCGTGTCAATGTTACACCAAGCATAGGTTTCGGCATCAAATTTGGGGCGATGATGGGCCGCTCGAGATTGCCCTACGTTGTGAAGCTGGGCCAGCATTCGGCCAATCTGTTTGTATTGAGGGAGAGTAAACTCTTGCTGCAGCCGTCCTAATCCTTTTGGGGAGACACACATCCAAATGCCGTCGGCGTTTAACAACGTCTTGCCATTGCTCAATTTCAGTGGGGCAATAGCGGGGATGTCTGCATGATTTAGGTCTTGTAAAAATTGATGTTCTTCTAAAAGAGCTTCTTCAGTCCATCGATTGGGTCTGTAAAACTTAGTTACGATTCGGTGGTGAAAACTCTCGGTGGATTCACTGGGCTCTAAAAATATATCAAAAACGCGATTTTCATAGCTGTTTAGCTGGAAGTACTCACCGGTAGGTTTGAATCCAGCCTCTTGAACCGCATCCAAAACTTCGTTGGGAGTCAGGTCATAGAAAGATTCATCTAGATGTTGAGAATTAGCCAATTCGCTTGCTCCGAAAAAATCGTACAGAGTTTAGACACCACCTTAACTTCTTTTCATTGAGAATCCAATCTCCATAGTTCCTTTTACATCCATGGTAAACTCAGCCACCACCACACTTCCCTTTGGAGATTGAAATGATTCGTTTTTCCGTCTTGCTGCTACTTTTGTTTAGCCCCTTTTCTGTATGGGCCTATGGCTCCACGCAGCCGGCGGGATATGATAATTTTTTTGTAACTTCTAATGAGCCCATTTATGTAATGACAAGAATGGAGTATCGATTGAAACACAGAATAACGGGCAATTGTCCTATTTCATTTCAATCGGTGAAATGGGAGCCCGAGTTCATTCCGGCCGAAGTGATTAAGCAAATTCCTATAAATGATTACTACGCCACAGACGGTGCCTTGAGTGAGGCGGGATCACACACCGCCTCTTGTGAATATCGGATGACCCGTTTGCAACTCTATTTTCATCCCCATCAATCCGCCATTAAGAGTGAGGAAATGACGGATTTCATTGAAGTGGATTTAGAAAACACAGCTGAGGTAACAGATGTGGATGTTCCCGTCCTGTATTCGGGTCGAGGTGTATTGAGTCGAGTGTTAGATACTCAGTTGGTGGACGAAGAAGATGAGTTGATTCCTTTAGATAAAAATATGGCCACTTTAATAAGACTTTCTGTGGATAAAGGTCGTTGCAAAGTTATTGGTGGCTTATGTCATCCTTAATAGTTCTATAGGGTGGGCAAAGGGCTGCTAATCAAATAAGCAGAGGCCGTTAAAACCACTAATATCATTGCTTTCAGGCGGGATTGCGTTAAATATGTGCCTATGTTTGAACAGCTCAATCTATTTGGTAGTAGTGATGAAACTACAAAGCCAAAAAATCATGCGGACAAGTTTAGGAGTGGGGATGTTGAACCCATTCAGAAAAAGTCTGGTGCTATCTATTTTTTAGGTGAGCCCATTGAAATTGTACGTAGACCTTATCAACGTTCATTGAATATTTTGGTTCGCCCATCGGGAAGAATTCGAATCACTTGTGCTCGCCTCACTTCGAAGCGTGCCATTTACAACTTCCTATCTGAAAATCATGCTTGGCTAAGAAAGGCCATAGATGAGCAGAGGGCTTTGCGCAACGCCCATCCTCCCAAACAATACACTCAAGGCGAGGAGTTTTTATACCTGGGGGCGCAAGTCTATTTGAATTTTTCGCCGTCCACACAAAAAAAAGTGAGCTTTTCCATTATTGGTGACCAATTAGTGGCTTTTATTCCAAAGGCGGAGTGGTCGGCAGACTACACCTCCATTCCTCATCCGGAATTAAAAAAACCTATGATCCAATTTTATAAAAACTCGGGATGCAAAACTCTACAGTTAAAAGTGGATCAGATGAGTAAAAAGATGAACCTGTTTCCTGCAAAGGTGAGCTATCGCTCACAAAAGACTCGTTGGGGCTCTTGTTCTAGCCGCGGTAACATAAGTCTTAACTGGAGGCTGATCGCTGCACCCATGGGTACTTTGGAATATGTCGTTATCCATGAATTAGCTCACTTAGAATACCAAGATCATTCCAAATGTTTTTGGGGTTTGGTGAAGCGTTTTTGTTCTAATCATGAAGAGCACAGCAAATGGTTGAGAGACCATCAGTTTGAATTTGATTTTCTAGCAACAAGCTCGGAGTTGCACGTTTAGTATTAAAACATTTCTTTTTGGGGGAGAAAAAAGTGAACTGGATATCTGATATGTTGTCCGTTGTGGTCGATTATGCCTGGGGAATGCCACTGGTTGTTTTGCTCATGGGAGGGGGACTCTATTTAGCCATCGTGTCTCGGTTTGTGCCTTTGTTGGGATTTAAACATGCGGTGCTGTTGATTGCCGGCAAGATTCATACAGATGGCGAAGAAGAATCGAAAGGCCAATTGACCCATTTTCGCGCATTAACCAATGCCCTCGCTAGTACGGTTGGAATGGGTAATATTGCAGGTGTTGCCGTCGCAATAACACAGGGTGGACCCGGTGCTATTTTTTGGATGTGGTTAGCGGCACTCTTTGGCATGAACACTAAGTTTTTTGAGTGTGCCCTTTCGGTGAAGTATCGTGGAGCGGATCACGAGGGAGAAGTTCAAGGTGGCCCCATGTATGTGATTCAATCTGCATTGGGTAAGAAGTGGATACCCATGGCCTACCTGTTTGCCTTCTTTGGAATGATGGGAACCTTGCCCCTATTTAATATTAATCAGTTAAGTAGTTATGTGAGTGTTCAGTACGGTGTTGATCCGCTAGCCATTGGAATTTTGTGCGCGATTGTTGTGGGTTATATTTTAATTGGTGGAGTTCGCTCCATTGGTGCTTGGACCAGTAAACTCGTACCCATAATGTGCCTTTTCTATGTCATCGTGGCCTTGGTCATTGTTGTGATGAATATTGAAAAAGTACCTTCCGTCTTTGATCAAATTTTTACCTATGCTTTTACGGGTATGGCGGCATGGGGAGGCGCGACCGGCCTTGCAGTGAGGCAAATCTTTATTATTGGAGTGAAGCGAGCGGCGTTTTCCAATGAGGCTGGTGTGGGGACAGCTCCAATGGCCCATTCTAATGCTAAAACAGAAGAGCCTGTGGCAGAAGGATTGGTCGCAATGGTAGGGCCTTTTGTAGATACTATTGTTGTATGTACACTGACAGCTCTCGTGATTCTTACAACTCTTCCCTATGAAAGTATCCCTGCAGATGCAGAAGGAGTATTGATCACTCGGTTGGCTTTTGAGAGAAACTTTGGATCCTTTGGGATTCACTTTTTGAGTGTGGCCGTTATCCTTTTTGCTTTTTCCACGGTTTTAGGAACGGCAAACTATTGCCAGAAATGTTGGAACTTTCTTTTCAAGGGTAAAAAAGGGTTTGGGACTCGGTCTTTTATCGCAGCCTATGCTCTGCTTTTGATTATCGGTAGTGTTACAGAGGCCGGCGATGTTGTGAACTTTTTAGATATTTGTTTTGCCTTTATGGCTTTCCCAAATATGTTGGTGACTATTCGACTGGCCCATCGAGTGAGAGAGTCATTAAAAGATTACTGGGCGAAGTACAAAGTGGCATAACGCGCAGGCTCACCTGCAACAGGTCCCAGTTGAGGCTAGGACTCGGTTTGTCATAACTGCGATTAACTTTACCACTACTTTTTCTTGAGGGATGATTTTTTTGGCTAACAAGAGGGGTGAGTACGAATGAATCGAACTCAAATGGAATCTAAGGAAAGACAATTGAAAGAATCAGAATTGGGTGTAGTGGCCTTGCGCCCTTCGGTGTCTGAGTTTACGGACTACCGGTTGTATCTAATGGCCTTCTATAGTTTTAGACAGTTTGAGACCAGAACGGATCGAAGACCTTACTCTTATGGTCACTTTTCGGCAGCCGCGGATATTAAATCTCCTAACTATTTAAAGATGGTGATTGAGGGTAAAAGAAACCTTTCCGCAACTATGATTGATAAGTTTGCTAAGGCCATGGGGCTCAATAAAAAGAACACGGAAGAGTTTCGAGCTTTGGTGAATTACAATCAAGCCACCGAACCGCTTGAACGAAATCGTTGTCTGAAAGTTCTTAATGATATTCGAGTGAAGTCCTCCATAGAAGAGGGGCAGTTAGCACAAGAGGATTTTGAGCGGGTCCCTTCTTGGGTGAGTTGGGCACTTGTGGCCTTAACGGATTCGGGTGTCACTCAATTTGACGAAGAGGTACTTTTTAAAACCCTCAAAGGTAGAGCTAAAAAAGACGAGATTCGTAAATGTTTGGATAAGCTCATTGGAGAGGGTCAGTTAGAGCGTAGCGAAGACGGTTCGATCAAAAAGACTGGTTTACAGATGAAAGATGCTGAGAGAATTCCTGCGGAGCTTGTCAAAAAGCTGCAGGCCCAATTGATTTATTTGGGGTTGGAATCTCTTTTCCACGATGAACCAGAGCAAAGAGAGTTTGGAACCATTACGCTGAGCCTGACTGAAGCTGAGTTTAAAAAACTAAAGTTCGATATTAGGCACTTCCGTAAAAAGATCTATGCCGAAGCGTTGCTCAATCGAGAACAAAATGGCCCGGGGGACCGTGTCTATCAAATGAATGTTCAACTCTTTCCGCTGTCTGAGTAATTCCATCAAGAATCCCTAGGGGATCTAAAAGCATCACTAAAGTTATACTGATCTGTTTGAGTGTTAAGCCAATGTGGGACCCGATAGCGTCCCACTGTCTATCAAATTACGTCACTTCTTCTTAAAACAACTCTATTGGTTTTGTTGAACTAAAACTGAGCCCAAGTAGAACACTTGGCCCGTCCCTTGCTCTAGGTAATGGTCAGCTGTACGTGAGCTGAAGTCTTCTTAGGTTGAGTGGATACCCCTCCCTCCCCCTAAAAGTTTCCCGGACACGAAAGTGTCTACCCATCTGCAAAACTTAAGAAGACCTTTTTTTTAAACTTTGAATTTTATGACAATTAGATAGAGCTGGCGGACTTCACCAAAAGGTGCCAGGCACCTTTTGGAGCTGTAATGCATCAATGCCGAGGATGAAAGGCTTCTTCAGGAAGTGCTTGGTGTCGGTAGGAATGACGACAATTTTTGTCTCAATGTGAGAAATATTACACTCAAGTCAAACATAGAGACGTTAGAGCCCAGAAAATGCGGGCATGGAGCTTGCTCTATTTAAGGCTGATTGAAAAGTTTAACCATATCAATGGGGATAGAAAAATGATGAAAGCGTGGATACAACTTATCTTAATGTGCGCGATGATAATCACCGGTGGCGTTTTTGCTGGTTGTTCTAAAGGTGGCAGTGGCAGTAACACGCGTGTGAGCCCTCAAAGCCAGCGGGACAACACAGCTCTGAACCGAATCATCAATAAGCTGAAAGATTACGACTGTAATTTAAATCAAACTGTTGAGCGAGTGAACCAGGATGCAAAGATTGTTTGTAGTGACTTGGATGACTTGAATAATGAAAAGCTAGATGAGGTTTCAGAGCTTCTATCTCAATTAGAAAATGAGCTCACTCTGATGAACAGAAACGTGACGAAGACTCAAGAAGAGAGAAATCGTTACGCCATTATAATGGACGCGGCTTCTACCGCTCGAAAAGATGTGAGAAATGCTCGGCGAGGTCTAACAAACCTCAAGCTTGAGACTCGTGAAGAACGACTGGAATCATTAGAAGAGGTTATCATTAAAACCTTAGATCGATTTGCAGACAATTCTGAAGGATGTTTTTATGAAGAGGCTTACAGGACTGTATCATGCGACTATTCTCTAGAGAATATGTTAGAAGAGGTGCGAGTGGCGCCGAGAGATAGCGCAAAGATCGCAAAACAGATCGAAATGCGTAAGCAGTCTTATAAAGCCTTAATCAAGGATTTGCGACCTGGCGGTGATATTCAAGACGATGTTGAGTCTTGGCATAAAGACGACGATTCTCGTGAGGATAGAGCTAAAGACATTATGGCTGAAACTCGTCAAATTTTAAGCCGAGCCATGCCTCGGGCGTTAGAAAATGAAATGCGGCTGGAGATGTACAGAATGGATGCCGCAATGACTGTGATTTTTGCCCTTGATCTGGATGGTGTTGTTAAGGAGATTAACGAAGACCTAGAATCTCGAGCTGAAAACTATATTGATATTGAAATCCAAATGCCATTTGATCTAGAAGGTATTGAAGAGATGTTGGATCAGCGAGTGTCAGTGATCGTTAGCGAGACCATTGGCGATTCAGAGGATTTTGATGTGATAGGTTATGATGCGGCCTTGAGAAAGATCAATACTGCGCAAGCCAATGATGTAGATGCCTTGAGAGACATAAACATCCGAGTCCAATCTCATATAGACTCCTTAGAGGCGGTGCAAGCACGCTATGAAAGTATGGAGAAAGATGATGCTAATGGAGATGCTGTGGAAACTCGTCTGCAGGCTCGTAGATATCTATCTTACATTAGCAAAACGGTAAGAAAGCTTGAGTCTCTAAAAACAGCAGCTAAAAATAAAGCGGACCGATTGAATCCTCCACCAGCGAGCTAAAATTAATTTTTAAAGTTTCATCTTGATACAAAAGTTTGGCCCCGGATAGCAACACTATCTGGGGATTGTTTGTTGTTGAGACAGTAGAGTCAATCCAGAGTTAATTTGTTGAATTAAACCTCTAAAAAGACAGTAAAAAACCGATAAATAGAGAGTAATTAACCAACGGAGTTGATCGTGGTTCGTTTATGGCTTTTACTCCTTATCGCATTCTCGTTTACCTTTTCAGGATGTACGAGAAACACGGATAAAAATAGTCTCTCATTTTCTATGAGTTCCACTTCTAGTAGTGGTTATGGCGCACAAAGTGTTGATGATTTTGCACTTGGGTACTTAGCCATAAATCTGGTGTATCCCAACGGGAAGCGGGTTTTTAAATCCTATGAGACCAGAAAAATTTTCGAGTTGATAGCAGATAGTACATCTACCGGAACGGCCTTGGGTTCAGTTATTCAGTTACCTGATGATCCATCGGTACAGTTTATTCCTTCCGATCCAGCCAACCCATTTAAGGGTGAGTTTATAATTGATGTTGAAGGGCCGGATGTTGTTGCAGCCAGTGGAGTTAAATTTCAATTGCTTACGTTGGATAGGGGTATTGAAGGTACTACTGAAGATGGAAAGGAACGTTTCCAGTATGCTGAGTTGCCTTCAATAGACATTGGTGGGGAGACCGAAGTTGTTATAGATTCTTTTTTAGAATCTACGACTGTAACAAACAAGGTAGAGTTTGGTGGACGCTTCTTAGATACGCCGACGAGTGGTCCTTCAGGTCCTATCTCTTATATGTATAGCCCAGGAAACGGATCTCCCGCGATGAAAGTGCACGAAGGCTTTATGGCAAAAGGGTGGTTTACAGCTTCGGCTTTTGATGGCTTTAATCTATCCATACAACTTGAGCCTCACGCATTGAATGTTCTTAATGAGCCAAGGGTTTTATTTGAAGACATAAATGCGTCTAGCACTATTTTCACCGTAGGCAGTGAGACGTATAGAGCGGAATTCGATGTTCCCGCATTTAAGAGAGCTTATAATATTTTCGAATCCAGTCCCGAGTCTCAATTGGGTGGTAGATATGTGATGGGGTTTTTTACCGGACCCAATAATGTCATCGTACAAACAGCTTTGACGGGTGGGGGCTATGAGGTCTGCTACCATGATAAGAGTATAGCGATCCCAGAGGCTTATAAGGGGGGAGATACGGATCAGTCAGATCGGATGCTTTATGTTGCCTCCGGTGGAACTTCGGCTGATGTTAGACCTCTTAATGGTGGTGTATTAAAGACATTCGGAAATTTTTCGTATGCGGAAGATTGCTTGTTTAAATCGAATCAACATATGGCCTTTTTACCTCAGTACTTAGCTTCTGGTGGTGGAGACGGTGGGTTTGGAATGAACGTGCCGTTTGGCGTGGTTGATGCTGCAGATGCTCGGCAGCCGTTCCTTCGTAGGCATTACGACCGATTCTCCCAGGAATTAGGACTTGAAATTCGTATGTTGCCAGGGACAGAAGAAATTTTTAGTGGAATTTCTGTTCTCTATAAAGAAAGAAGCGATAGTAATGATGGCGACAATTATTATGGGGGAGGAGAGGATATTACCTGTAAGGAATTCGCCATTGAGCAAGGCTTCACCGAATTCGCCTCTTTAGATCCCTCTACTTCGAACCATAGTTTAAACATTTCTCCGGCGGAAGCTCATATGAACGAATTGCTTCTATGTCCCTATATAGAGGTTGCAGGTGTTCGTAACTTTATTCGATCAGGTATCCATTTAGAGCGCATCATTCACGACGATTGGGAAGGCGACTTAGGAATTGGGGCGGAAGACTTTAATGTAGTGGGTGGTGATGAGTTTATGAGTGCCACAATTTATGGAGAATACAGTAAACTCATTGGCTTAGCTCAAGAGCCGGGGATGCCAGAGCTACTAAGGATAACAAGATCCAATACAGGCACAGATTACCTCAAAGAAGGGGATGAAATTTTAGTTTCAGTTCATTCTAAAGAGGGTTCGAACACTTGTGGTGATCATTTCTATGTGGACAACGACGGAAATCCGGGAACAAATGAGATTAATACCGGCTATGGTAACTATTATCGTGTTTTGTATAAAGTGGATTCCGATAACTACGTTGTGCAACGAAAAGGAATTTTAGCGGATATTTTTAATTCGGGGAATGCGGGACATCTTTCTATAACCCCTGCTGTAGGAACGGATCACTGTGGGGCCTACGTCACTCGGGTACGAGAGTTTAAAAACCTAATCATTGATCCCACTCGCGTGATATCAGCAAATCGGTTCGATTACACTACTGGTGGCGGAATTATTGCTTTGAAAGTAAATGGAGACTTGCAGTTTGCCGGTAATGGCGGAGCCATTGAAGCCGCCGGTCGTGGCTATGAAGCGGATTTTACATCCTCCACCTATGGTGGTGGAGTGTACGGTCCTGGAGGAGGATCTGACACGGTGTCGGGTGGTTCACCAGGATCCAGTTCCGCCGGTGGTGGTGCTGGAGCCAAAGGTGATGGTGCCGATGGAGCTGGAGCTGAAGCGGGTGGAGTTTTTGTCAATCAGGGACCCTTTGCTTTTGGGTCGGCTGGTGGACAGGATGCCACTCCATCAAATGATCCGACGGATGTGGCGAATCGCTGGGGAACCGGTGGTGGAGTTGTGGCCATTAACGCTCGAAGAGTACAAGTAGCGGGAGCGACAAATACGTCTACTATTAAAGCTTACGGTAGTGACGGTACAGGTGGCTCAGGCGGTGGTGGTGGTGGATCACTGATCCTGAATATTCCGGAGGTCGAAGTGTTGTCTGGTAACCAGTTAGAGCTATTAGCTCATGGTGGTGATGCTGCCTCAAGTACTGGGGGAGTAGGTGGCGGCGGCCAAATGGAATTGCGCACTTGTATTTACAATTGGGCCGACTTTTTGGTGGAAACCAGTATTGCTCCGAGTGCTGTTGGGTTTTTAAATGGTGCTGGTGGTATGAGTTTCACGCAAAGCCACATCAACGATGGTTGTAACAACTGATATTTCGAACGTTATGTCTGAGTTAAAGCAGCGAATGAGAGAAGTGGGATTGGTGGATGTTCAAGATTTGGACTCCACCATCCAAGTCCATCTGGCCTATGCGACCCCGAACAATTTTATGAATCAAATCATGTATGAATCTCATCATGCGTTTTTGTTGGAGTCTGTGGCAAAGGCGTTAGTGAAAGCTCAAAACGAATTTAAATCTCTGGGCTATGCCATTAAAATCTTAGATGCTTATCGGCCGTTTTCTGTTCAAGAGAAATTTTGGGAGCGCTACCCGAAACCTTCCTTTTTAGCTCGGCCCTTACGTAATGAGGAAAAGCTGGTCTCTGGCTCTAAGCACAATCGAGGCGCAGCAGTGGATATCACTCTAGTGGACAAGGCGGGAGCAGAACTCCCAATGCCGACGCCATTTGATGAATTTTCAGCTCGGGCCGGCCGCTCCTTTATAGGCGTAAATGATCCCGAATTGCGCAATGTAAAGTTGTTGGAAGAAGTGATGCAAAAATACCACTTTTTAGGGCTTCCTAGTGAATGGTGGCACTTTGATCACAATGACTGGACGGAATATCCTCTTCTAGATGTGCCCTTATAGCGGTCAATTTGTCTGTTCGCATTAGTGGTAAACAATATAACTGACAAAATACCATTCTCTGAGAATAATTGATTCTCAAAACAACAGGACAATTTAAAAGGAGTCATTATGAAAGCAATGATAGTGCTTTTACTCGCCATCAGTTATGGGCTTGTAGGTTGTGTAAGTATATCTACACTTCAAGATGCAGAAACAACAAAAAAGGGAGAGATGAGTCATACGGTGGCTATCGGTAATATCGGTGGTGAAGTGGATGTGGATGGTGCTTCTGGTCTGCCTGGTGATCTGGCCGACGAGATTAGTGTGCCAATGATCGACTATATGTTTCGTTATGGTTTTCATGAGTCCATGGATTTTGGTTTAAGAATTTCAGGTTCTTCCTATGGTGCCGATTGGAAATGGAATTTTATTAATGGTGAGTTTGGTTTAGCTTCGGGTCTTGGGATTGGTATCTCAGAATATGAAATCGAATCGGGATCTACTAAGGAAAAGTATTCACTACAAGACCTCGTGATTCCTGTATATACGCATTATAACTTCAATGAAACTTTACGTGGTTATCTTGTGCCAAAATTTGTAATTCGATCCGTAAATACAAATGCAACAGGCGTAGAAAATACTTCTAACAATCTACTCGGAGCTACGATTGGTCTTAAAATCAATAAGTGGTTTGTGGAATACACGACTTTAACGGGTGAATCTGAAGAGAGCGAAGAAGATATTTCTGTCAGTCAATTCGCCGCTGGGTATACTTTCTAGTAAAAAAGGTGCCAGGCACCTTTTGGAGCTGTCGAGCGTCACAGAAGTGGCGCCGACGCTTTAAAACCACGAATGGTTATTTTACTTACTCACTAAACAGGCGGTGGCTCCAGCCGGCAAATGGCCGTTATTAAATGGTACTGTCATCTCCTTGGAAGAGGTCTCACCTGGGGCAAAAGATTTTAAAAGGTTTTCCAGCGCTAGAGGCGTGTAACCTTGAGAATGAGAAGACAAACTTATAAAGTGAAAGTTTTCTGATTTTAAAAGTTTTAAATTTTCTAATAGAGGAACCATGTCGTCCTCAATTTTCCAAACTTGTTTTTTCGTACCCCGTCCAAAAGAAGGCGGATCTAAGATAATCGCTTCGTATTTATTTTCTCGACGAACCTCTCTTTCAACAAATGACTTAACGTCGTCGACAATGTAGCGAATAGGGGCATCACCCAATTCATTCAATTCGGAATTCTCTTTGGCCCACTGTACAGATGTTTTAGATGCATCTAAATGAACCACTTCAGCTCCGGATTGGGCACAGGCTATGGAAGCTCCACCGGTATAGGCAAAGAGATTAAGTACCCTGTAGGGCGTGTTAGATCCACGGTTCATACATAGCTCTCGAAACTCCACCCAATTGGGTCCTTGTTCAAAGAAAGCTCCAATGTGACCAAAACCAGTTCTTCGCATTCGCATTTTCACGCCAAAGTGATCTATATCCCAATCTTCCGGTAAGTCAGAACTCACATTCCTCCAATCCCCTTTTCCATCAGATTTCCGAATGAATTCCGCTTGGTGGTTTTTCCATTCGGACCGGTCAAGTGACCTGGACCATACGGCTTGGGGGGAAGGCCTTCTCAGGCGAAAGGAGCCAATGCGCTCCAGCTTTTCAAAGTCTCCACAGTCGATAATTTCGTAATCAGTCATACCATCGGTTTATCATCTTCAACTGGAGGTACCAAGTTCCTTTTTCGGTCAGGAAAAAGGTGCCAGGTTTTTTGAAGAGTTTCCTCTGGAAATTCCGTAATAGGTTGGGTGAGGCGATAAAGATATTATTACCCTTTTATAAGAGAATCGGGCGTGAAGTTCGCCCGATTTATAAAGTAGGGGTTATTGGTTGTTTGGCTTAAGTGCGCTAACTTTCTCAACTAATTGTAAGAATTCCGCGCGATAGCCACCTTTGTCGGAGCCCTTTGCGCCAGAAGCTGTTTGTCTTACAAGGCTGTAAGTTCCCGTTCCGGAATACTGCGAACCCTTTAGAAGCATCCCGAAGAGTGCTACTGCGGAGGCAAAGCGAGTGGACTCACTGGCCTTTTCAAAAGCAATAGGGAGACCTTTTAGTGGGAATTCCATTAACTTAGATTGAGTGGCGTTGGGCGCTTTGTACCTCAACTTTACGGTGAGAAGCTCACTGTCTGGCTTAATGTCTGCTACCGGAACTGACTTTGGGTTATCCACTTTTTGATACTTCAGTTTAGGCATGGTTCCGGCATCAGGAGTTTGCCCGGCAGGCACAACTTCATAGAGAGCTGTTACTGTGTGGCCAGCTCCAATTTCACCAGCGTCTTTCTTATCGTTAGCAAAATCTTGTGCCGCCATTTTTCTGTTTTCATAACCTATCAATCGATAATAACCGACAAACTTAGGGTTGAATTCCACTTGAATTTTAACATCTTTAGCAATTGTAACGAGAGTACCCATCATTTGCTCTACAAGTACCTTTCGAGCCTCTCTAATCGTATCAATGTATGCATAGTTTCCATTGCCTTTATTGGATAAATCTTCCATGCGCCCATCCTGATAATTACCCATGCCGAATCCCAGGATACTCAGGTAGATACCTTTATCAGCGTACTGTTTAATGGTTTGATTTAAAGGCTGGCGGTTCACAGTGCCCACATTGAAGTCACCATCCGTCGCTAAGATGACACGGTTGTTACCTCCCTTAATAAAGTGATCTTGCGCCAGCTTATAGGCAGCCGCGATCCCTTGTCCTCCATTTGTGGAGCCTCCAGCTTGCAATTGATCCAAAGCCGTAATGATCTTGTTTTTCTCGGATCCTTCGGTGGGCTCTAGAACCACTCCGGCAGCTCCGGCATAGACAACAATACTTACGGTGTCTTTTTCATTGAGTTTATCAATCAGCATTGTGAACGCGGTTTTAAGTAGCGGCAGTTTGTTTGGGCTATTCATCGACCCAGATACATCTAATAGGAAAACCAAATTATTTTGTGGTCGCTTGTCCCAAGGGATGTCTTTACCCTTTAAGCCAATTCTAACGATGTTATTTTTACTCCAAGGAGACTTTGTGTGCTCAATATGAACAGCAAAAGGCTCTTTTCTTCTTGGGGCTTCGTAATTGTATGGGAAATAATTTATCATTTCCTCAATGCGGACAGCATTGTTGGGGATAGATTGGCTATAGTTAATCATCCGTCTCAGGTTTGAGTAAGATGCCGTATCCACATCGATGGAAAAGGTGGAAAGAGGACTCTTCAGTGGAGACAGAAAGGAGTTTTCTTGAATGGAATCATAGGACTCTCCCGACGTTGAAGGACGAGGCTTGTAGGGTGGAATATATCCTCCGGGTGGGGCGATGGAAGGGGCGGGACGTGACCCCACAACATCTGCTTCCATAATGGCTTGAGGTACGAGTCGCTTCTTCAGATGTCTTTCTGCTTTACCTATTTGACCACGAGATCGAACTAAGGCTTTTCCTCCGGCGATATTTTGGGGAGAACCAGCACTTGGTTTTACTGCCGTGGCATTCAACTCCACTTCTTTATTGGGTGGGGAGGAGTTAGAGACACCTTTTGTACTACCATCTTTATCGGTGAGGATCTGGGCTTCTTGATTGGGTGTAGGATTATTTTTCACGGCAACAAAAGATAATTCCTCTGGAGATTCTTGCTGAATTAAACTCACTACGGTGAAGGCAATCAACCCAGCCGTAGCAAACCCTACAAATTGTCGAGTTTTCCAAAAAGCATAAACTTTAGAGTCTCGTGAAGACAGCGTCTTGTTGAGTTGACTCTTTTGTTCAGGTTTTAGTTCAGGCTTTGATGTGGACTTCATCTCAGAACTTAAAAAATTAATAGTGGCTTTAATTTCATTGAGTTGTTCTTGGTTTTCAGTGCTTTTAGCTGCCCAGGTTTCTACCTGTTGCATTTCCTCTTGGCTTAACTCGCCGAGGACATAAGAGGTCAGCAGAGTTTCATCAAATTTTTGGTTGTTCATTTTGAACCTCCATCGAAGTTTAAATCATTATCTAAATTTTCCCTCAGTTTTTTCACGGAATTGTGAATAATCACGCCTACATGGGAAACCGATTTCCCTGTGATTCTTGCAATCTGATGATAGGTCATTTCCTCTTGAAACTTTAGACGTAGAATTTCTCTAGCCTCCGCATCCAGTTCGTTAAAAAGCTGACTTACCATTGCGTGGGTTTGCTTTTGCTCAAGCTCATTTTCTATTTCTTTGTAATTGTCTTCGTTGTGAGCTTGGAGCATAACTTTTTTTCCTTTCACAGTTACCTCCTTGCGTAGGTGGTCCAGAGCCCGATTTCTACAGACGGTAAAAAGCCACTCAGTAAAGTAGCCCTCAATTTTATCCGGCGGGTTGTTCCACAGTTTAAGATAGGAGTCTTGAACGATTTCTTGTGCGAGCTCGAGACTTCCCACAAAGCCGATCGTGTAGCGAATGAGCGAGCTTTCTGTGGAGCTGATCATCTCCTCCATTAACTCTTTCGTTAGGCCTCTAGAATTCATTTCATTTCTCCTGCTTTCATAGGGACAACGTGTGAGGTGAGAGAATATTAATTAAAAAATGAAATAAATTAAAAGTGTAGTGGTTATAGATATTTAGAGGAATTTCTGACCTAAGGAGAGTGTATCAAGTTGATACTATGAGAATCAGGAAATCAGCTATTTAGATAGGATTCGATATCAAAGGGTTGGAAGCGATCTTCATGCTTTTTTCTGGAAGGATGCTTGGGGTGGCCCTTTTTGGTAGGAGAATCATACATGATCCACTTCAGATCCCGGTTTCCAATGGTTTCATAAATATCTAGAAGACTGTCTTTTAAAAATGATCTTGTTTCAATGAGGTCACCCCACGAGGCCCAGATGGTAGAACCTTTGGTGACATATTTTCCGATGGTTCTTAGATTTTCATCGAGTAGTTTTCGACTTCTTCTTTTGTGAATGTTGATAGGATCAGTAGCTCTTTGTGGATAGAGGTTCAGCATTAAAAAACTGTCGAACCCTAATAGCGATCGGAAAGCATCTACATTTTTAAGGGTGGGATCTAGATGCGTATTAGTGGCTCGGGACGGGTTTAAACTTAAAACAAAAAGCGTATTACCTTTTGTATCTCCCAAAGAAAATCGGGCTGTATCATTGTGATTGATGTCGTAGATAGGAAGAATCATTGTGACGCCGCAACGGAAAAAGAGACTTGGTATCAAAAAAAAGGGTGCCACGAAAATGAGGCACCCAAGAATTAAAAACTAAATAAAATTTAGTAACGGTTTCTGCCGCCACCACCACGCTGTTGTTCACGAGCAACACTAACACGAAGACTGCGGCCATCCACTTCTTGACCGTTCAAGCCATCGATTGCGGCTTGGGCTTGTTCTTCGTTTTCCATTTCAACGAAACCAAAACCTTTGCTACGACCTGTTTCTCTGTCAGTAATGATTTTTGCGGAAACTACGCTTCCATGTGAAGCAAAAGCGTCTTTAAGCGCATCTTCTTGCATCTGAAAAGAAAGGTTTCCAACATATAGTTTATTGCTCATGGTTCCTCCGAGGTTTTAATAAACTCTATTTGTCCATTTGGACTGAATACTATCCAAGTGAATCAAAACTGTAGAGCAAGAATCAATCGGAATAAATTCGAGTGGATACTAGCATACGGCATTGGAATGGCTAGAAAAATCATTGGCCCTCATGGAAAAAAAGCATGTCATTTCTACCCATTTTCATCTTAAAGTCCCATAATAGTCTCATGTTTGTAAAAACCTTCGAAATTCTCATAGTTTGGGCTCTGTTGTTGGGGTCTTTTGATGCTCAATCGGCCAACTCATTATCCACCGAACAGGCTCATTCCAAGGTGAGGTTAGTCACCAACCATCAAGATTTGCAGGTGGGTGATAACTCTATTGGTTTACATATTCAATTAGAGGATCATTGGCATACCTATTGGCGTAATCCTGGCGATAGCGCTTCCGCACCGAACTTTCATTTGGAATACCCTAAAGATGTGGTTTGGGGGCCTTTACAGTTTCCCCGGCCCAAAAGAATTCCATTCGGCCCTTTGGAATCTTTTGGTTATGAGGGGGAGGTTCTTCTCTTCTGGTCGGTCAATATTCCAGAGACTCTTTCTGGTAAAGACGTTTCTCTGGTTGTGGATGCCGAGTGGTTAGTTTGTAAAGAAGAGTGTATTCCGGGACTTTTTCGCTTTCAGTTAGATGGAGTGGTGCAAGCCCAGGCGGAGTCAGGGAGAGATGCGCCCCTCTTTGAAAAGTATAGAGCCTTGTTACCCGAAGAGGAATTTTTGTCAGCCGTATCTGCAGAGGAAAATGGGAAAGCTATAGTTACGCTTCCTAATGGTGCGCCTACAGGAGAAGATTTCCTGCCGTTTAATAATGAATGGGTAGGAAACAAAAAAGCAGAGAGGTCGGAGAGTCAGTTCATCTTCGAAAAGATGAACGCGTCTCGACCATTACCTAATAGTGCGCGATTTTTACTTTTAACAGATAAAAAAAGTTATGTCGTTGAATCTAAGCCGGAATCTCCGCCTCTGGCCTTAATGTTTTTGTATGCCTTTTTAGGTGGGCTCATTCTTAACCTGATGCCCTGTGTTTTTCCCGTACTGGGATTGAAGCTTTACTCCATTGTAGGCAAAGAAGCGGAAGAAAAACGACAAGTTGTAATTGATAACTTAGTATATGTTTTTGGAGTGGTATCTAGCTTTTGGGTTTTGGCTTTGGTGATTTTTCTCATTCGTCAAAGTGGAGAGGCCTTGGGTTGGGGATTTCAATTGCAATCTCCTGTGTTTGTCGGATTTCTTCTCCTGCTGTTTACTCTTATGGGTCTTATGTTCTTAGATGTTTTACCTGTTAAGCTAGATCGACTCATGGGAGTGGGACAGGGTTTAGTGAAAAAGCAAGGTCATCTGCAATCCTTTTTTACAGGGATACTGGCTGTGGTGGTTTCCTCTCCTTGTACGGCTCCATTTATGGGGGCTGCCATGGGGTTTGCTTTATCGCAGGGGCCTCTACAGATATTTATGATTTTCACTGCTTTGGGACTGGGATTAGGTTTTCCGTTTCTGATCATATCAATGGCTCCGCGCTTAATTTTTATTTTGCCGAGGCCGGGTCAGTGGATGAATCATTTTAAAAAGGCTATGTCCATTCCCTTGTTTGCAACCGCCATTTGGTTGGGGTGGGTATTGAGTTTACAAATAGGTCCGCCACCAAGTGTAGAAGATGGAATGTGGTCTGAGTATTCCTCTGCAAAGTTAAATCAGAGTTTAAGTAAGGGAGATTCGGTTTTTGTTAACTATACGGCGGCTTGGTGTATTAGCTGCCAAGTGAATGAGAAAGTTGTATTCCAGGACGAGGCCATCCAAGAGGCTTTTGAAAGTAGAAATGTGACATTGTTAAAAGCCGATTGGACCAATAAAAGTGAGTCTATTGGAAACGAATTGAAAAAATATGGTCGTATTGGTGTACCCCTCTATCTGTACTATCCAAAGGGCAAGTCTGAACCCATCATCTTGCCAGAGATTTTGACAGTGGACATGGTGCTGGATACGCTTTAAGCCGAATACGAAAGGAAACTTTATATGAAATGGTTATCTTTACTAGCATTGTTGTTTTGTCATTCAGCATGGGCAAATGTGGAAGTGGGCAAGGCGGCGCCTAATTTTAAACTTCCGGGTCACGATGGTAAAACATATGAACTGAGTGGACTTAAGGGTAAATGGGTCGTTTTGGAATGGTTTAACCATGAGTGTCCCTATGTCAAGAAACACTATAATTCCGAATTTATGGCTATGCAGAACCTGCAAAAAAAATGGCGGGCAGAAGGTAAAAAAGATAAAGGTTTGATTTGGTTAGCCGTCAACTCTTCTGCTGAAGGTAAGCAAGGGCATTTGACCAAAGAAACGGCTCCGACGATCGCAGCGGAAAGAAAAGCTAACATGAATGCTATTCTATTAGACCCAAGCGGTAGCGTTGGTAAAACCTATGGGGCAAAAACAACGCCGCACATGTACATCATCAATCCAGAAGGAACATTAGTTTATAACGGTGCTATCGATGATCAACCATCGGCTCGTGTGTCCAGTTTAAAAGGGGCGAAAAACTACGTGACAGCTGCCTTGACTTCTCTTTTTGCTCAACAGGCCATTGCTGAGCCATCCACGAAACCTTACGGTTGTTCTGTAAAATACTAATTGAAAACACCATTAGGAAAAAAAAGGCGCACCGGGTAGTGCGCCTTAAGTATGTTAAGAATGGGGAAGTTTCAAATTAAGCGTTAGCTTTTTTGAAATAATCTTTAGATTTTGTTGGATCTGGGGTCATTGTTAAGTCACCTTCGTTCCAGTTTGCAGGACATACTTCACCTTTTTCAGCAGTGAATTGGTATCCTTTAAGAAGACGAAGGGCTTCATCCACATTACGACCAACAGAAAGGTTGTTGATAGTTGCGTGTTGAATCACATTGTTATCATCAATCAGGAAAAGTCCACGAAGAGCCACACCTTCTTCAGTTAATACTTCATAATCCTTCGCAATCGTTTTGTTGATATCGGAAAGGATTGGGAAGTTAACCTCACCAAGACCACCGTTATCACGACTTTGCTCAGTCCAAGCTAAGTGTGAGAAAACAGAATCTACAGAGCATGCAATCACTTCACAGTTTCTTTCGCTAAATTTAGCAGCCGCATCTGAAAACGCGATGATTTCAGTTGGACAAACAAAGGTAAAATCTAGTGGATAGAAAAATAAAATTTTCCACTTACCTTTAAAATCACCCAAAGAAACATCTTGGAAATCACCTTTTACAAGGGCTTGCGCTTTAAAATCCGGTGCTGTGTTACCTACTAGTCTAGACATAATCAATTCCTCCTTATAATGCCTTAATTTTTATCAATCGATCCTAATACTCGTCCCATAAATTGGTTCAGAGCTTCTTGTTTTGGTTTACCATCTTTGACCATTTTGGCCACTTCAACGCCACCCAAAAAATTAGAGATAAGCTCTCCAATGACGTCGAGTTCTTCGTCTTTTAATCCCTTAGCTAGAGAAACATGCTCAAGCACATCCACAGCTTCAAGAACATAGTCTTCATCGTGTTCTTCAACGAATTCAGATACAGATTTAATTACCGGTAACTTCATTTATCAATTCCTCAACAATTTCAATTTTGTTTCCAAAGTTTTGCTTCACGACTTTTCCATCTTTAAATAACGCAAAAGTGGGAAGGTTGTCTACAGTAGCAAGTTTTCTGGATTCCGGATACTTTTCTGCATCAACATAGACGAAAGATATGTTTTCGTTTTCAGAAGCAAGTCGCTTTACTTTTGGCTTGATCATCCGGCAGTTGCCACACCAAGCGGCACCATATTGAACAATTACGGGTTTATCTCCAGAAATCACTTCATTTAAATTGTCTTGTGACAGTTCAATCATAAATCCTCCTCTAGCCTTGGCTATGGAACTAATATCGCACAAACGGAGCGGGACCTCTAATACATTAATCGTATTGAATAATAGGCAAAACCTATCGAAATAGATTCTAATTTTGACTCAGGCTATTGACTCGCCGTCTCATATCCTCGCTTATTTAGAGAGCTTAAGGGCATAAAACTTAAGGTATCGTAGCTGAGGGCAGGCTTGAGGAAAGGGGTGGTCAGGACCCTGACCTGAGACTCTGAGGGACTGGGCTCTACGCTTGGATTGGGTGAGCGCTTGATCAACGATGTCAGAAAAGTCTTGAAATGAGATTTGGCTCGAGCAGCTACTTAGCGCGGCGTATCCATTGGGTTTCACTGACCGCAAGGCGGCACTGAAGCTTTCCACATACTTCTTAATAGCGGCGGGCTTCGCCTTTTCAGATTTGGCCATAGATGGGGGGTCGCAAATGACTAGGTCATATTTTTGATTCTCTTGATTGAGATACTGAAACACATCTTTCGCGTGGCCTTTATGAGCATCGGGGAGTAGGTCATTCTGTTCCCAGGATTGTTGGCACAAATCTATGGCATCTGAAGAAAGGTCCACGCTCGTAACAGAAGGAGCGCCGCCTTGGCCTGCGGCCACGGAAAAACCACCCGTATAGCTGAAAAGATTTAAGGTGTGCGCTCCTCCAGCAATGGATTGAATGAAATCTCGATTTTCTCTTTGGTCATAAAAGAAACCCGTTTTCTGACCATCTAAAATATTCACCAAATATCTTCGGCCAGATTCTTGAATAGAAACGCACTTGAGGTCGATATTCTTTCCCCAGGTCTGAGGATCTAATGGGCTATTGGATCGAGGTTTAAAATAGACGGTAGTTACAGACTCTTTTTTTAAAAACCAATGAGCAATATGATCTAAGTTCCAAAACTCATAGGGTCCGAGTCCATCGGTTTGCAAAACAATAACTTCACCATAGCGATCAGCCACCAGTCCGGGAAGCCAATCCCCTTCACCGTTAATGCATCGAAACCCATTGGTGTCACTATTGAACAAAGACTCTCGGAGCAAAAAAGCATTTTGAAGTTTTTCATCCAGGTGAGCCGCTTTAGGTTTTGTGTCCTGTAAGGAGACCACTCGAAATGCGATATGCCCATGAGGATCGTACATGCCCCAAGCTAGAAACTCACCCTTGTGGTCACTTAATCGCGCCCATTGAGCCGTTTTGGCATTGCGGTCAATGCCAGCTAAGGTATCACGGTAGATCCATGGCTGACCTCTAAGTAGTGGTTTTCTAATATTTTTGCGCGTCGATAACTGCACCTGATAATCCTCTTGCTAGTAAGAGGAAACCATACCTAAAATGTAAGTAATGTTGGAGTGTTTTTATTTTGTAATTTGTTTTCTCCGAGGTGATTAATGCGAACAACATTATTTATAAGTTCATTACTTTCTCTTTTCTTTGGAATGTTCGCTTTTGCGGGGCCGCATGGTGGTGGTCTACTCATAGGAGATATTAGTGGTATCACCTATAAATATAAAAATAATGCGCGGATAGAATGGGATGGCCACTTAGGGCTTATCGGCGATGATTTGGACGGAAGGGTGAGACGTTTACATGCCAGTAAAAAACTTCCATTTATCAAGAAGCCCATCAAAAATGTTCATTGGTATTGGGGTTATGGGTTGGCCTATAAAAGGCGTGATAAAATCAAAGACGGCAACGAAGTGACTCAAAACCTCCTTGGACCAACGGCTCCTATAGGGGCACGGGTTCTCTTTCAAGACCCATTAACTGAAATTTTTGTTGAGCTATCTCTTTCTACTTATCTAGCACCCGAGTTTGAGGCCGAACTAGGTGGGGGTCTAGGCATCCGCTTTTTCTTCGATTAGTCATAAGTGTGTCCGTACCTTTTTGAGATGTAACCTAGAATGCATTCATTCGTATTCCCTTAAAACGGGGAGAATGCATGTTTCTACGTATTTTAATTTTAAGTCTAGTTTATAGTATCAATAGCTATGCAGAGTCCTCTCCAAAGGAGCGAGAGCTTTTTACAAGTTCCTTGGAGCAAACTCATCTAATAGAGCTATTTAGCACTCAAAGTTGCAGCAGCTGTCCTCCCGCTCAAAGGCAAGTGTCGAACCTAAAGGGTCGTAAAGGACTTTGGGAAAAGTTCATCCCTGTGGTTTATCATGTGGATTATTGGGACTACTTGGGTTGGAAAGATCCGTATTCGGATGCAAAGTATTCCAATAGGCAGCGGAGGTATGTGAAAGAGTGGGATAAAACAACAGCATATACGCCCATGTTTGTCATTGATGGATATGAGCGCAGAAGCAGAAGTTTTAAAGGAATCTTATCTCAAGGCAGAGCTGTAGGGGTGTTGAAGGCCTACAATCAAGGAGAGAACTACAGAGTGTCTTTTGATCCATTAACTAAAATTAAAAAAACCTACTATTTAAATTATGCAGTGCTGGGCGATGGCATTGCTACAAATATCACTGCGGGTGAAAATTCTGGAGAGGTGCTTAAGCACGATTTTCTGGTACTTAAGTTTGGAGTGGCTCCCATGAAAGTGGAGTCCGGTGTATTTCAGGCGACAGTAAATATATCTAAACTGGATCTGCTGAAAGCTCCTATGAAAAACCTAGTATTTTGGATTACAGAAGGCGCGAGCCTAAAGCCCGTGCAGGCTGTTGGTGGTCGATTGGCAGCTCGTTAAAAGGTATGGTAATCTCTAGCAATGATATTATCTAAATACCCTCTTGGATTCCAATGGCCTGTTTCTGATCCTTTTTTATTTTTTGCCTATCACAAGGATGATTTCCCCAAGGGGAATACTCAGCTGGGACCAGCGAGCTCTTTGGAAGGTAGAAATATAGGAATGGATTTCGAGCTAAAAGATGGGTTTAGGATGTACCATGGTGATGTGGTTCCAGGATTTCCCGTCCATCCTCATCGCGGGTTCGAAACCATAACCATTGTCACTGAGGGGTATGCGGATCATGCCGACAGCCTTGGTGCTGCTGGTAGATACGGAAATGGGGATGTTCAATGGATGACGGCTGGCGCGGGTGTTCAACATTCGGAAATGTTTCCATTGTTAGATGATTCGAGTCCTAACCCATTGGAGTTGTTTCAGATTTGGTTAAATCTTCCTAAGAAAGATAAGTTTGTACCACCCGAGTATAAAATGTTCTGGGCGGAAAAAATCCCAGAGGTGTCTTTGGATAATGTGACTGTAAGAGTGATCGCAGGAGATTGGGATAATGTGAATGCATTGAGCCCACCAGAGAATAGTTGGGCCAGTGATCCTAACAATGAAGTGCAAATCTATCTCATTAAAATGGAAAAAGGTTCTGAGTTAACGCTACCGGCCTCCAGCGCGGATCTTATGCGAACGGTTTATTTTTATAAAGGTGATCAAGTCAATATTTGTGGCGAGGATATAGCAGCAAAGCATGCTGTAGCTTTGCAATCAGATTCTGCTACGGTCATTAAAAATGAAGGTGCAACTTGTGAAATTCTATTTTTACAGGGACGGCCAATTTCTGAACCGGTGGTCCAGCAGGGCCCCTTTGTGATGAACTCCCGATTGGAGATCATGCAAGCCATCCAAGATTATCAGAAAACTCATTTTGGTGGTTGGCCTTGGGACAGAAACGATATGGTTCATGGAAACGAGAAGCGTAGGTTTGCCCAGTATGCTGATGGAAGTAAGGAAGATCCTGAAGATCTTCCTTAAGAGTTAATTATTTTTTTGCCTTAAGTATTTTTAAATCACCACTTCCAGCCTGCATTGAAACCTCAAGTCGAGCATTTTCAGTGTCACCCAGCTCATTGTAAACTTGGCCACTTCCAGATTTAAAGTGGGTTAAAATTTTTGCGGTAGATGGCATTGAAAGTGTGGTGTCCCCTGACCCTGTTTTTATACTAACTTTTCCAGCTTGAGGAGCGGAAGCAAAGTCTAAATTGATATCTCCGCTACCGGTTTTTACCTTCACATCACCTCTAAGACCACGAGCGCTAAGGTCTCCGCTACCTAAGTTGGCATCAAGCTCATCTACTTCGGCATTTACACTGGCATTACCACTTCCGGTTTCAAACTCAACTTCACCTTCAGTACCTTCCACTTCAATGTCACCACTTCCCGTTTTTAGGTTTAAAGAGATTTTCTTAGGTACTTTTATATCAAGATGCACCTCGCAGACGTCGCTGCCAAAAAGGTCTTGTCGTTTGACTTCGACTTCCAGTTCGTCACCTTCTCGTTCGATCTCTAAAACGCAGTTTTCTTCGAAGGTCATTTTATTTGATGTGACAGAAGCTTTATCGTTACTTGATGGAGTGATTCGAATATCGCCCGAAAGGTTTTTAACATCTAGATCTTTAAGTCCTTGAGCAGAAAACTCTTTGGTCTCAACTTTTGCAAAAGAAATCACTGGCAATAGAGTGAATAGAATTAAAGGTATTATTTGCGACATATTTTCTCCCTTAAAATTTTATGCAACCTAGCCAAGTTAGGTATTTAAGGCAATAAATCCTCGGGCGTAATACCTGGCAACGCAGGCTTAACGCGCTGTTCTTAGGCATTCGAGGGTATATCCTTTTTTCAAAGATCGCCTTAGAGGAGACTATTCGTTACATCTAGATTTACTGTTATTCGTTTGCCACCCAGCCAGCAACCGGCAATAGTGAATTCAAGCGAATAGGAGTGGAGAGTTGAATTCATTTGTAAATACCTATGCCAACCTACCAAAAGAATTCTATTTTCCTTTTCAGCCAGATAAAGTTCCAGCTCCTAAGTTAATTGGTTTCAATCATGCGCTTTCAGAAGAGTTAGGTCTAGGCCTTGAGAATACAGGGGATAACGAGTTAGCCCAGATATTTTCCGGTAATAAATTAATGAATGGCACCGAGCCTATAGCGCTTGCCTACGCGGGACACCAGTTTGGGCAATTTGTTCCTCAACTTGGGGACGGACGAGCGGTTCTACTGGGTGAGGTAGATACAGCTAAAGGCCGATTTGATATTCAATTAAAAGGTTCAGGAGCCACCCCGTTTTCGCGCAGAGGAGATGGAAAGTCTCCACTGGGTCCTGTAGTGAGAGAGTTTTTGGTCAGTGAGTTTATGCATCGAATGGACGTTCCAACCACTCGAGCATTGGCAGCAGTGGCTACGGGTGAAACGGTACATCGAGAGAGATCGGAGCCAGGAGGTGTATTCACGCGGGTCGCCAGTAGTCATATCCGAGTGGGAACATTTCAATATTTCTTTGCTCGCCAAGAAGTGAACCATTTAAAGACCTTAATGGACTATGCCATTGCCAGGCACTACTCGGATATAGATCTCAAAGATCCGGAAAGGCCACTTTTACTTTTAAAATCAGTTTTAAAAAGGCAGGCAGATCTCATAGCAAGATGGATGTCTGTGGGATTTATCCATGGTGTAATGAATACGGACAATACCTCTGTGGCAGGAATTACATTGGACTATGGACCTTGTGCTTTTATGGACGATTTTGATTTTCAAAAGGTTTTTAGTTTTATCGATCGCAATGGCCGCTATGCCTATAATCGTCAGCCACACATCATGTTGTGGAATTTAGCTCGGTTGGCAGACACGCTATTACCTTTGATGGAGGGTGATGATACCCGAAATATCAAAAAGTTAGAAAAGGAACTGTCGCAATTTGAATTGGAGTTTGAGCAATGCTGGAGAATTCATTTTTGTAGAAAGCTGGGTTTGGCGGAATCAAAAGACGGGGAAGCGATGGTTCAGTCCTGGTTAAAATTACTCTCCGACTTTAAATTAGATTACACTCTTTCCTATCGATACCTTTCTGAGGCACTCAATAATGATTCTATCCCAGAGTTTTTTGCATCCACCGGTGACCAGGGAGAGTTGTTTATAAAAAAATGGAAGTCTCAGCTTGAAGCGGAAAATGTAAACCCTTATAAGGCCGCCGAGCTAATGAATACAATTAACCCTCTTGTTATTCCAAGAAATCATTGGATCCAGAAAGTCATCGATGAAGTGGAGCAAGGTAATGTAAAAGGTTTCGACGAATTTTACGAAGTTCTTAAAGAACCTTTTAAAAGTCGCAGCAAGGATCACCCAATGACGTTACCTCCTGCCGTCGGTGAGCAGGTCGAAACCACTTTTTGTGGAACATAATAGTGGGTTTAACTACAAGTCTTTGGTCGAGCTGATAATTAAAAAAATAAACTAAATTCACTACATATCTTCTAAATCCTAGCCGAAAGGTTGAATAAGACATCGGAGGATAGTGTGAAAAAGATTTTATTCAGTTTGATGGCAGCATCTTATTTAGGACTCGTATTTCCTGTGTCCGCACAGAATTTGGTAGGTGATATAAGTTTTGAGTCAGTGCTTCTGGCTGAAAACTCAGTGGGAAAAGAAGATTTTGATGTAGTGGTTGATGCGGGAGACGACTGGGGAGAAGGCGGAGAGTTTGAGTTAGAAGGAGAAGATCCTGGCGATGCCGAATTCCTTGATGAAGAGTATGCCGAAGAACCGCAAGAATCCGCTCCTGTAGCGGAAGAAGAGCCTGAAATGGCCGAACCTCTGCCAACGGCTGCCGAACAAGCTCGGGAAGAAATCAAAATGGCTGAAGAGGAGTCTTCGGAAATGATGGCTCAACCTGATGCGGTGGAAAGAAAGACAATCAAAGCGGGAATGAAGAGTTTAAAAAGAGATTGTAATATGAGAGCCAATGCCAGTCTCAGTGGTGACAAAATTAAAATTCTTCACAAGGGCAAGCGACTTTGGGTGGAGCCGCACAACAACAAATGGGTAAAAGTCTTCCGAAAGTCCGGACCAGCCTTTGTTGGCGCCAGCTGCTTCTAGCGGATTGGGTTGCCAAGCTATATTATTCTTTGCCAAAATAAATCTATGTTATGGACTGAAGAGCCTACAGTAGGCTCTTGTTTCATGGAGTTTTAGATTGCTAACCTCTTTTTGGCGAATAGGCTTTTTCATTTTTTTAGTTCTCTTTGCGATGCCAGCACTTCCTGTCTTCGGTGACGAGGCTTTCAAAGTTGTAAAAAATGATGCAGAAGAAGAAGCTTGGAAAGAGTTCAGTGATGTAGAGGAAGAAGGATTCTTATCTGAGTTGATTTCCAGTGATGAAGAGGAAGAGGCTCCGGATGAAGATTTAGAGGTTGTAGAGGATACGCCTCAGCAGGTTGTGGTTGATGAAGAGGGTAGCGCTCAAGGGTTCATCGAAAACTCAGAAATGGTTTTGCCTGAAGAACTAGAGGGAGCGAGTGGAGGGCAAAAATCTGTTCAATTCAATGATAAGCCTCCACCGACTCCTAAGCCCAAAGCCGCTTCTAAAACAAACTCCAGAAAGAAGAGTAAACCCAGAGCCGCCACTCTCAGATTGAAGAAGAATTGCAATTTAAGGCGGAAGCCAAGCCTAAGAGGAAAGAAAATAAAGACCATGAAGAAAGGTTCGAAAATGTGGACGGAGCCAGTAGGTCTAAAGTGGAAAAAGATAAAGGGATCTTTTGGTACGGGATATATTTCGTCATCCTGCTTCTAAAAAAAACGGTTGCCAGAAAGGCAACCGTTTACATTGAATAATACGTTAAAAATTTACTTAAGCGGTCCCGTCAGAACGTCTCACAATTTTCAGAGTACCATCGGGTTCGATGGATATAAACAAGTTTATCCAGGCTCCATCTTCAATAATAGATGAATAGGCAAAGTCATCTAAAATCACAATATAACCAACAACCACATCTCCATCTTTGATTTGATGGACTTCGGAAATATAAACGTATCGGTGATTATCTCTAAATCGCTCTAAGTAATACTCTTGCTCACTTTCATCCATTTCGCTGACGAAATCTTCAAAATGTTCACGGGAGTCATTGTTGATAAATTCAAAAAGTTCTCGTGCACTTCCTTCTAGAGTCTCCTCGCGAATATTCAGTGGAGCACGAGTGTATTGTGAAGGGAGGTCACTCCAATCAATCCAGTCAAAGTTATTAATCTCATCAAAGATTTCAATCATTCTTCGTTCCGAATCGGACCCAGTGAATTTTCCATTTTCAATAGTTCGAGAATGCCCCTCGCAGACATTTAATGTTGTGTAGGTGGAGTCATCTTCAAATTTATAGATTACTTTCAAAAGACGTACTTTAGGCTCACCGTTGTTGTAGTCATATACGTAGTAAAATTTAAATTTTGAAAATCGATTCAAAATATCAAACTCAGTGGCTAAATAGTATCCCTTAACTTGGGAAGAGATTCCTGATCTAACATATCGATTTAACTTGTAGTTGGTATTTGAAAGATAGAGACCTGGGTAAATATACGCGGGCTCACCAGCCTCCTGCAAGAAACGGTGAGCGTTTACAATAGACTCTTTAACGAGGGGGCTAAGCACTTGGCTGTAATCTCTGCTGGTGCGAACCATTTGATTGTTGGTTAGATACTCAACGCTCATATCTCCTCGAACCAGGGAGTTGAACTCTGCTGTGCAAGACTCGGAGGGGTTATCGGTGTAACCGTAAGAGGCGCTAGAGGCAAAAACTGCCAACAGAACTAAAAAGAGTTTTACCATAAGATTAATCCTTTGTTGGGGTAGGGTTTTAATAGAAGTCTTTTGTGAGTTTCGGAATGCTTATGCCTGGCGTTATATCTAAGGGGTTTGAGAAAATCATTAAGTGCTTAAGTCTCTGTAAATATTATTTAGTGTTCATATACCTAGAAGTTCCTTAAAATAGCATCATGTTAGTGTTTCGTTGGATCCAGGATATTGAGTATCAGCTTTCTAAAAGTAAATTAGGCTCTAAAGAGTTACACTTGGTGTATAGGAATCTCTATCAACTCATTTCTGCTGGCATCAGTTATGCGGACGGCTTTGAAAATGCCGAGCAATGGGTTGCAGGACCTTACAAAGTTCAAGCAATGAGAAATATCCGTGCGAGTTTAAAGCAGGGAAAAGGATTGGCCGAATCCATATATGAAAGCAAAATTTTCCCCCACTTTGACGTTATTCTTGTCCAGTCTGCGGAGATCGCGGGTAAGGTGACTGAAGTGATTGAGAGGCTGGCACTTAAGCATAAAGAGAAGTATCAACTTCAACAAAACACCAAAAAACAGATGAGCTACCCGGGCTTCATTATGGTTTCAGCTATTTTTCTTTTGGGGATTCCTGGTTTAGTGAAGGGTGAAGTGACCATGTCACAGTATGTATTTGGCAACTTTGCTATTTTGGGACTTATCATTGCTCTGATATTTTTCACCTTTAAGGGTTACAAGGTTTTAGTTGAAGAGCCTAATTTACAGGGCGTTAATCAATTTCTAATGAGGAGAGTTCCTGTTCTGGGGACTTTTCTGAAGACCATAAATTTGGAAGAGTATTTTTTTACTATGGCACTTCTTGTAGATGCTGGAGTGAGTTTAGTGCAAGCTGCAGAACAAGCTGCAAAAATGAGTAAAAACTTAATAGTGAAACGAGCAGCGGCTGGGGTTTACCAATCTCTTCAAGACGGAGCCTTACTGAAAGATGCTTTTCAAAAAGAAAAGTTTTTTCCACGAGAGTTTATTCCTCTTCTGCACACGGCCGAGATTTCAGGTAAATACACTCAATGCTTTCAAGGAATAGCCGAGCAATTAAAAGAGTCCGGTCAAAGACAGCAAAAGACTTTAACGGCGGTTATTCCAAAGGTGATATACTTTGGTAGTTTGATCTACATTGGATATGTGGTTTTGATGGCACAACAAGAGAGATTAGATGCGGCTAAGGAAGTTTTGGGGATGATTTTTTAAAAAAGGGTAACGCGGACACAGTATGTAGGGGGTAGGACGGATGAATATCTCAACTGTGTCCGCGTCGGGTAAGAACATTAGGGATCAACTAGTGTTTCATATGATGTTTTTTAACCTTTGCAACAAACTTAACTAACTTTTTCCTTTGCTCGGGGTTGAGCGTTTTGTGGAAGTTAGCGAGCAATTCCGCTATTTTAGGAACCTCCTTTTGGACTTGTTCGATTTTAGGGTTCACTAGTTGTAATATTTGATCAGGGCTCAGATTTTCCGAAGCTAATAGTACCTCCGTTTTCTCGTAGAGCTCCGCTCGGTCGGATCTGAGATTTTGCCTGGCGGCTACGAGTGCATCGGCTACTTTCTTAAATTCAGCAGCCTGGGTTTCATTGAGTTCCAATTTATTAGTGACTTTCTTTTGGATTCTGGCTGAACGCTCTTCTGGTGATTTGGGGCCGCAGGCAACCAGTCCAAATATCGCTCCGGCCAGCATGAGTCTAATACAAAGTTTTTTGTGTTTCATGTTTCCTCCTATGCAAACAACTATACAAAAAACGAACCCCGAGATCCTTTCAGAATAGTTACAGTTTGTAACAAAGTGTAACAATGTAAATATTTGATATTGCAGGGCTTTTTGCGGGCCGAAAGATGGACTATCGAAATCGATCTGGTACTATATAGGAATGCAGAAGTCGATATTGATTATAGAAGATGACATTAAAATATGCGAATTGCTAGTGGACTATTTAGCGAAACACAATTTCAAATCCACAGCTAAGCATATGCCCAGTGAGGGTGTTTCTTATCTAAAGAGTGATGCGGTAGATCTCGTTATATTAGATGTTATGCTTCCCGAGTTTGATGGTTTTGAAGCCCTTAAAAGAATTAGATCTTTTTCTGGAGTGCCGGTGATTATGCTTACAGCTCGAGGAGAGACCACGGATAAAATAGTTGGTTTGGAACTAGGCGCTGACGATTATATGTCTAAGCCTTTTGAACCAAGAGAATTAGTGGCGCGAATCAATAGTATATTTCGGCGTAGGGAATACACTCCACAAACATCAGAGAAAACCTTTGGTGAACTTTCAATCAATAAGCAGTATCGCAGGGTAAAACTTCTTAATAGAGAAATAGAATTGACGGCATTAGAGTTCGACCTCATTGATCTATTGAGCAGTCAGCCAGGCAAAAAATGGTCTCGGGATGAAATCATGAACTCCCTGCATGGACGAGACAGTGATGTGTTCTCCAGATCGATTGACATTGCTATTAGTCGACTTCGGCAAAAGCTAGGTGATAGCAAAGAGAGTTCTAAGTACATCCAGACCATTTGGGGTGTGGGTTATTTATTCGTTGGTGGAATGGAACAATGATTGGTCGAAGAGGTTCACTTTTTTTAAAATTATTTTTTATCTATGGCCTCACTTTTTTAGCCATAGCAGGAGCTCTTTCTATCCCTAAGTGGGGTGGCCTTTCTCCAAAGCATATCTTCAATCAGAATATTGGGGAGTACGCCAGGATGTTGGCGGAGCAAATTGGTTCTCCTCCAGATCCCAATGTGGCCATGGCCATTCATCGCCGTACAAATCTGTTAATCTTAGTGAAGGGACCGTCCGGTACGGTTTATATACCGGATCGATTAACTTTTCTTGGTGAAGAGAGGTTTTTTAAAAGACATCGATTTGTAAGTGTCCCTTACGGTGGACATGTGTTTCAGTTCAAGGTTCCACATATGGACCACTATGAAGGTGATGGCATTTGGATTATGTTGGCGGTGATTCTCGGAATTTTGGTTTTTAGCTATCATAAGGTGAAAAAGACTTTTAAGCCTTTAGAAGATTTGGGTCGAGTGGCTGAGCAAGTGGCGCAAGGAAATTTTAAAGTAAAAATTAATGACGAAGGCCACGGAGAACTTTCACAATTGGCTGTAGCGATTAATGATATGACAGTACAACTGTCTAATCGTTTTGAAAGTATGCGTAGGTTACTTAGAGCTGTTAGTCATGAAGTTAGGACTCCTTTGACGAGTATGCGAATTGCCATTGAATCGGTAGATGACGAGAAGACGAAGCGTCTTCTCATCGAGGATATAAAGCAGTTGGATGATTTAACTTTTCATCTTTTAGAGCAAGAGCGGCTAAGGGAATCACCCGATGCCCTTGTTAAGGAAAGGTTGAATCTTTCAGATTTGATTAAAGAAACCATAAAAGCTTTTGATGGTGAACGGATAAAAACTCAATTGGAGGATGAGGTTTTTCTTGAAGCTGACAGGAGTCGGATGGTTCTAGTTGTTCGCAATCTTGTAAAGAATGCTTTGAAGTATGGTGGTGATAAAGATATTGAGATCCACTTGAGTCAGTCGGATAAAGAGGTTCAACTTACCGTTAGGGATTTTGGGCCCGGAATGGACCCCGCTCTCATCGAGCGGGTGGGTGAAGCTTTCTTAAGAGCGGATCAATCGAGAGATCGCTCTTCAGGTGGAGTCGGTTTGGGATTGAGTTTAGTAGATACCATTGTACACACTCATAGGGGAAAAATGACTTTAACTAATAAGTCTCCCGGTCTTCAGGTTGAGATCTCATTACCATCTTAATTTTTATTTCAGATAGAAAAGCTTTAGTTTCCAGAGGTTCTACTTCTCTAAAGCTTGCCAAGTGTCCAAGTCTATCGACTCAGGAAGCCATGCTGGTGGACGAATTTGTTTTTTAAGAATGCGCTGGTAGCAGCTTTGGGTTGAGCCTTCTGGTGCTACGTGAACAAATCCTGAAGACAGAGTCCAATTGGTATGGTCTGCTTGGTGACGTTTCCAAAACTCAAGGAAGTGGTGGCCGAATCTCCCTTCTCTAGAAATGAAGAGCGTAGAGATTTCCGTTCCGCACTGCTCAAGCTGCTGCGGCAAAATGTAATTGGAAGCCAAAAATGAAAATGGGCCAGAGTTTCGTACGGAGGGGTGAAACCAGGTGCGATTCAAGGCGCGGTAGACTCCTGGTGGGTATCTGCCGCCGTTAAACAATCCGCAAAAGCTGAGGATTCTTTCATCTTCGTCTAGCAAAAGATCAAAAGACAGGTGTTCAACAAGGCGTAAGCTATCAGGTGAATAATTGATTCCCTTTTTATCTTCTTTCTGGATGGCTTCACATAGAGTTAGAAGCTGATCATAAAATCCAGTGTGAGTGATTTCCCCCTTGTGGACAATGTTGACCACGCGAAGATTTTCCAATGGGTCTTTGGAGGAGTTATACATTGCGTTGGCCAGTACTGATCACATAGTGCAGACGTGGGGAGTGTCCGGCATTCATTGCCGTGTGCGATGCCGTGGTGTTTGCCAAATAGACGCGACCATCTACAGGTAAATGGATGCATTCTGCAGGCGGAAAAATGAGGAAGCTTTCGGGGTTTGTTTTCAGGGCAATATGGTATCGCATATTTGTATCGCGATGGAGGTGTAGGCATTGGCGGGGTTCGATCTCGAGCAATCGGGCCCGTCCTAATGGCATTGGTGAAAATTCTCGAATGTCATCGTAAATCTTGTAAAACACTGTGGACTTTAGCTCTTCAGCGAACTCTGAAAACTCTTCTTCATCAAACCGCTTTTTTTGTGCCTCGTAGTCGTAGGATTGAAAGAGATTATCATAGGGTTGGTAGGTTTCATTTTTCCGGTGAGTGAGGTTTAAGCGGCCCCTTTTGAGTGGATAGGCCTTTAAGAGGTCTTCCAGCTCTTTTTGCAACTGATCCGTCGAATAGGATAGCTTGGGAAGGAATCGTACCATTTCAATTTTATTGTTAGCATCAGTTGTCATTTTAATAACCCTCCAATACGATATTAGTTGTCTGCGAGGATGAGCTCAAGGGGCGAGTTAAAATCGTTGAAAGGAATCAACGATAGGTTTGATTGATAAATATATGGCATTGGAGGCTGTGTGAATCGATTTACCCCGCATATTACTCGAATCGTTATTCCTACACAGGTTTTGGGCTTGGTCGGAATTGGCGTTTTGATTTATAATCAAGACTGGGTCTGGCTTTGGGGTGTTTTTTTAGGCTGGGTCTTGATCAGTGGTTGTGGGGTGGCCGTCGGGTATCATCGCTTGCTCTGTCATAATAGTTTCAAATGCTCCACTTTTTCCCGTCGCCTTTTAGCAGTACTTGGATGTTTGGGTTGTGAAGGTTCACCGCTCTTTTGGGTGGCTTTACATAATGGGTACCATCATAGTCATCCTGACACAGAGCGGGATTACCATAGCCCGCGATTTGGATGGGCTTCTAGTTATTTACTTTGGCAGTTTAAATTAAGCAAAACCGATGTGAGTTTTCGAGCGGCTCGACACTTGACCAAAGACCCGTTTATAAAATTTCTTCACGTTCACTACTATAAGGTGGTTTGGGGCGTGGTTTTAGTTATGGCACTAGTGAGTTGGAAAATGGCTCTATATGGTTTGTTAATTCCTATGTTTTGGAGTTTGCATCAAGAGGGCTTAGTGAATACATTTTGCCATCTGAAATCTTGGGGATACAGAAACTACGAGACAAAAGATAATTCCAATAACCTAAAGCTTTTAGGTCTTCTGACCTGGGGGCAGGCACTGCACAACAATCACCACGCTTTTCCAAATAAATACAATTATGCCATGAAGGGATTGGAACTGGATCCCGCTGTGCCATTAGTTCATCTATTTAAAAAGAGGTCTTCATGATTGAAAACTTAGTATCGAGTTTCGGTTCTTCGGATATCCATCTGCCGACCGCCCTGTTTGGTGTTTTGTTTTCAGCACTACTTGGTTTTGGTATCTCGTTTTTAGCTTCTCGGCGTGGGTCTTCTACGCAAGATTTAAAATCAGTTCTATGGACTTTGCCGCCCATTGTACACGCGGTTATGCTTTTTGTGGGTAGTAATCTAGCTATGTCTATTGGCCTTTTGGGTTCTCTTTCCATTGTACGTTACCGTACAGCTATCCGGGATCCACAGGATTTAGCCTATCTTTTTTGGGCAATTATGGTGGGGCTTGGAGCCAGCACGGGTGAATTTATATTTACTGTTGGAGCCAGTGTCATGCTCGCCGTGATCTTACTGTTGAGTCAAAAACTTTTGGGAGGAGTTAAGCCATGGGTTTTAGCCATTGCAGGAAACACTTCCTCTCGGGAGGCCGTCTTAGAACTTTTAAAAGCCCATCAAGTGCCACTCACCTTAGCTAGTAGTTTTGAAGCTTCGGATCAGGGTTGGAGTGGACTCTGGCCGTTGGGAATGAGTCTTAGAAAGCAATTTTTAGAACAGGACCTTATGGCCAAGGTGACGGAAATACCAGGGGTCCAATCAGTTCGCCTTATCAAGGCACAGAATGATTTTTAGAGGGATTTTCTATCTTCTCCTGACCATTATTCCAATGGGATCTCTCGCCTCTGAATTCCCACGGGTGTACTTAGACCTTAAGATATCTTCAAAAGTAAAACAGACAGTTCACTTAAACCATCAATGGGTTGTTGATCACCCTGAGGGAGTTTGGTTTTTTGGATGGAGGATGAGTCCCCGCATACTTTCATGCATTGCCAATGAAGAGGGGATGGTTAAAGACTTTAAAAGAAAGCAATTGCGATGGTCCAAACCCAAATATCTTCGGGCGTCCCAGAGTTATGACGATTATGTCTTAACTGCCCTTGATATAAACGGTTGCGAAGATATTGATAGCTTGGGCTTTGTGGAGCCATTGATATCGCTAACGGAAAGTTTTCGTCCACTAAAAGCACCCTTTGTTTCATTTCAAGTAAGCCTAATATCATCTGTTAAACGAGATTTGACGTCGTTGCAGGTTCCACCCAGTTTTGTGTTAAAAGGAAATCAACTCACGGTGGCTCCAGGGGAATATAATATCAAGCAGTCCATACATATTCCTCCGGGGTATGAGGTTACGATTTCTAAAGGAGTAACTTTTAATATTTCCAAGGGTGTAGATATTGTGAGTTATTCCCCGGTCTTCGCCCAAGGAGAAGAGTCATTCCCGATAAAGATGCTGCCGGAAAAGCCGGGTGAGTCGTGGGGGTGTTTTGCAATCAACAATAATGCTGCCAAGCCTTTTAAGCTGAATCATCTCCACATGAGCAATGCGGAGCACTGTTCAGTCAACTCTTCTACTGGGGGCCTTAGCCTGTTGTCTTCAGAGGGAGAGTTAAATTCGGTACACATTCAGTCGCCGCAGGGAGAGGATGGCATTGCCGTAGTCACGTCCAACATTAAAATCTCGAAGCTAGTGGTTAAAGATTGTGCGGATGACTGCCTGGATGTGGATGCATCTCATGTGGAAGTTGCTGACACAGATATTGTATCTGCCAGAGGGGACGGGATAGATCTCTCTCACTCAATGGTTCACTTAACTGGAGTGCGGGTGCAGAAAGCCATGGATAAATGCATGAGTGTCGGGGAATTATCAGAGGTTCATTTGAATGGAGCCGAACTCAAGGACTGTCATTTTGGAGCTTTTGTAAAAGATGGATCTAGTCTTCATGCCTATGATATTAAAATCAGTAAAGCCTCCGTTGGTCTGGCAAGTGGTAATAAGAATCCTTCATTTGTCGAAAAGAATCGTTTGTACCTAAAAAATATTAACGCAAAAGACAGTGGGCCAAATGTCTTTAAAGATGCGGATGTGCTGGAAGTGAATCCATGAACAGTTTCAAGCCTCGATTTGAAAGGAAGTATCTCATTCCCAAATCGAAATTGGATTTGGTGCGAAAGAGTTTTTTTTTAAACAGTCCTGCATATGATGTTAGATCTGTGTATCTGGACAGTTTAGATGGGATCTTTCTAAGATCGCGTTTAGACAGTGTAGAACCAAGAGTTAAGTTGAGATACAGATCCTATAATGAGGATCCTCAGCTGTTTTTAGAGGTGAAAGCCTCTCATCGTGGGAGGAAGTATAAATGGAGACAGCCAGTCGATGGCTTGAAAAATCACAATCTACAAACGTTGCTACAATTTGATCTTCCGGACTGGGTGTGGCTAAATATGTTATCTATTACACTTGTGCCACGGCTAGTTGTTCAATATCACCGCCGGGTTTGCGAGTTGGGACCCATACGCGTTACACTGGACGAAGGTATTCAGTATAAGCATTGGATTGGACCGCGGGGTTTTGATTCAGAGCTAACGGTTTTGGAAGTTAAGAGCTCAGAGGAGCCGCGAAACAATGAGGTTTCATGCTTTTTGCGTCAATTAAAAATTCAGCCCATTTCTTTCAGCAAGTATTGCTATTCAGCATTACAGCTGGGTGGATAGTTGATTCCGCTCTCGCTCTCACAGAAGTCCAACTGACTTTTAAATCTCCATTGTTTGAACAAGCGAAGAAACAAGCTAGACAGGCGACATTACCCAAAGACTTTCCTACTCACCTTCGAATGGAGTGGCCAGGAAAATGGGCAACGAGTGATGGGAAGAACTCTCGTGCTCTAGTGCGATATCATGGAGATCTTCCAAAACATTGGCAGGGAGCTCATCCCTCCTATCGAGTAAAAAGCCATGGTGCCTTATTGGGAGGAGTTCGCAAGTGGAGCCTTATCTCCGCCTCGGATAAAGCTTTTAATGTTGAAAGTCTTTCCTGTGAAATGGCCCGATTACGTGGGTTGCTGTGTCCTCGGAAAAAGTGGATTCAACTCACGGTGAATTCTGTGGACCATGGGCTCTACCTTGCCAATGAAGTCTGGAGCTCAGAGACCTGGAAATATCACGGCCGTAAGGAAGGCGCTCTAATAGGAGAAGATGGAAATTGGATAGCTCAAGTGGGAGCGAAGAGAAAAACATTCTATGATCTTGGGTTTCAGAAAAAAGGATTTACTTCCTATCCCCTGCAGTGGAATCCGTCAATATATCGAATAAAGGCCTATCAAGGGGTCACACTTCCTGATGTAGAAGAAAAATGGCGGCTTTTTCTAGAAAGGGCCCCGAGGGATTCTATAGAGCAAATGCAGCTTTACTTAGATGTTAAGAAATTCGCCTCCTGGGTGGCCCTACAATATATCTTTGGAAGTGCCCATGCCAGCATGGGAGATAATTTAAACTGGTTTTTCCATTCGGCTACAGGCCTTTTTGAGCCCACTTTATATGATATCCTCATTGCTCACTGGAATCATCCAACTCCCATTGCGGATCGACTTTCAGGTTCATCGGAGATCACCTCGCGATTTCTTTCGAGTTGTATTGGTCAAACACTTCTCCAAGAGGAACATCAGTTTTGGAGCAAAAACTGGGAGGCCTCTGTAATGACTCCCATGAATGAGTTTTGGTCCAATGAGGGAGCTATAGTTCCCAACGCAAAACAGAGAAGGATAGAATTGATAAAATTGCTTAAAAGTAATTTTTCAGCATTTGGGCGGTGGGTGAAAGGAGTAAAATGCAAAAGCTAATTTGGGTAGTCGTTGGACTTCTACTTCTAACACCTAGTGGATTTGCTATGGTAACCATAGGCCATCGAGGAGTGATGCAGGATTATAAGCCCATGGGGCCATGTCATTTACAACTGCAAAGTGAAAAACATCTTTTTATCGAAAACACACTCGCTGCAGCCGCTGAAGGTTTTAGAAATTTTGATATGATAGAAGTAGATATTCAAGTGACCTTGGATGGCCATCTTGTTTTGTTTCACGATCGACATCTGAAAAAAAATTATGGAGTAGATAAGTCGGTGTCGAAACTTACCTTAGGTCAACTCAAAGAGCTGAATCCTAAAACCTGTTACTTAGATAAAAAAGGACAGCGTCCTCTAGTTAAACAGGGAAGAGGGGAATGGACATTGTTTCAGGAAGTTTTGGCGGCCTATCCCGGGAAACCCATTCTTTTAAATCCAAAGTTTTCACCGGGTCCTGGTGTTGAGGCTCTAGCTAAAGTGCTTATGCCCCTTTCCAAAGATACGTTAAACTCATTTCGATATTTGGGAGATGCAGACGTGTATAAGTTGCTAAAAAAACAGATCCCATACTTAGGAGCGCGATTTTCTACGATTAGAGAAGCGGGCCCTTGTAAATTAGATGTCCTTAAAAATTTAAAGGATATTTCAAAATTACCCTCATCCTGTAGAAAAATGCCGGGTGTAGTTTTTTTAATGAAGGAGTGGGATTGGGCTATTAAGCGAAATCCAAATATGAGCCGATTATTTAAGGAAGCTGGGATAATGACATTGGTGTGGGGTCCCGTTTCAAAGTCTAATTTAGAGGACTTAAAAAAATCTTTAGTCGATTATGTTCTTCTCGATAGGCCCTTATGATGATGTTTTTAGATAACCATGTAAGAATCGAATTCGATCCCAGGCAATCCACAGCGAATCAACTGCCAGATTTTAGCTTAAGTGCTCAGTGGCCAAAGAGACGGCCTGAATCCCCTTTTAAAGAGGCAGTACGATGTGCAAAAAATATAGGTGAAAATCACAGTAGCCTAAAGCTATGTCTAAGTGGTGGGATGGATAGTGAGGCTATGGCACTGGCCTTTCTCGAAGCGGGTATCCCATTTTCCGTAGCCATAATGAAGTTGTCGGAAAATTTAAATCACTATGACATTGAACATGCTGTAGATTTTTGTGACGAGCATCAGGTGAATTATGAGTTCGTTGAAATTGATCCGTTTACTTTCTTGGAAAAAGACCTACATCTTCAATATGACAAAGAATTTTTAACGCTATCACCGGAACGATCTATACATTTACACTTCCTAGAGAAAGTGACTGGAGTTCCAGTTATTGCTGGGCAGCCCTTGCAAATTCATAAAGTAACGGCTCATCCCACCGTAAATAGTCGAGATGCTCGGTATTGGTACTTTCATCGTTACCTTAAGGAGTCGAATCGTTTTGGTATACCTGATTTTCATTTTTATTCCCCTGAGTTTCTCCTTTCCTTTATGTTTCGGCAAAAAGAGGTTTTAGATTTTTCTGGAACATCACCCGTGTTTAGTGAAAGGGCATTTCAATCAAAGCGCAACTCCTATGTAGAAGGTGGATTTCCGCTACGTGAGCGGGCCGCTCGGGTGGCTAAGTGGCATGGGTTTGAAGGGTTACGGGATGAGATCAATCGTAGGTATGGAGATTGCTATTTCCAAAAAAACTATAGAGAGCCGATGCATCGGGAAAGTGGAGCGATTAGATTTTCTTTCTCAGGGAAAACTCTGCAAGCGCCAACGACGGATCTGATAGAGAAGGTTTTGTTTCAGAGGAATCTTAAATTAAAGGAGATAATGAAAAATGATCAACGTAGTGGATAAGCTTAGAGGGCTAGAGCCTCTATGCAATGCCTATATAATGGGATCAAGAGCCTTTGAGGTGAATGGGGAAGATTCTGATTGGGATCTAATGCTGGTCTGGAAAAGAGAAGTGGATCTCAAAAATCGTCATCAACTGATTAGAAATCTTCTTGGAGAGGGTGAATGGTTACCGACAAGGAACCTAGATGAGAACACTGGGCGTACCATATACTTTGATAAATTAGGTGGCGACAACTTTTCCGCAGACTTTTACTCCTACACCGAAGAAGATGTTCGTAAGCGATTGGATGAAGTTTCAAAAGGACAGAGTACAAACATTCGATCGCATACGGCGATGAGTGCTCTAAGTGTAAAGCCGGCTCTCTTTGGCGAATTGGTGTTTCCTTCACGCGAGGAAATTCTTGCAATGTATGATGATAGATTGCAGAGAGCCATGTGGTCGCATTGGTGGCCATTGTATCCAGCCCAAGATTTTCGAAGAATATCTTTAAAGCGACATACTCCTATCCGATTAGGTATTGCGGCACAAAAGATTCACATATTGATGCGGTTGGTTTTTGCCTTAAATAGAGTTTTCGTTAATTCTGGAAAACAAATGGTCGTGCAGTGGGACTTGCTGGATTGGCGACCAGAGGGATATCCGGATGATTGGGATCAATTTTTCCTTCAAGATGGGGAGAAGCTACAATCCGACTTTGTAAAAATAATGGAGAGTATTAGAGAAAAAGCAGGAGACATAGTGGGTTAGGAGTAGGAACCAAAGTGGTCTAAAAAGTTTCTTGCCAACTCACGAGTCCAGTCACTTCGCGAAGCTTGAGCTTTTCTCTTTTCCAAAAGTTGAATATTCACCCAATGTTTCAGCGAATCTTCCGAGAACGAATAGCCAAGGTTTCTCCACGAAGAATTGGTACTTAAACCATCCAAGGTCAAATTCGGAGATACTGGTTTGTTGCCTATGAGTGATTGGCATTCGGAAATGGACAACTGATGCTTTTCACGAAGTTTTGGTGAAAACACCACTTCGAAGCTGGGTCGGTCAACTATCCAGCTTTGTTCAACTAATCTTCCTAAATCAGACCGATTTCGAAAAGTGTTCGGAATTCGATACTTAAAAAAGGGTGCTGTGACTGCAACGTCTTGTAGGTGACTCAAAGATTTACTATGAGTCCTATCTATGAAAGAGAGAATTAGATCTGTATGGTGCCATGGATGGAGACCTTGTGGCGACTGCACGCGCTTAGCTTCACCCTTTTCGCGAACGAATGAATAGGGCCTAACATTTAGAGGTATCAAACCTGTTGGAAGAAGTCTTGCCTGAGTAGAGCCTAAATCGTGCATTTTATGAATCATCTGATTGGCCCAAGATAAATAGGCTGAATTATCGATATAGTTTGGAGCAGAAATCAAAAATTGTAGTTCGGGCTGGATATGTAATCTTGTGTCTAAGGGCCAAATCGCAATATTGACGAAGCCTCTACGATAGCTTTGAAAGATATCTGCACCGTCTTTAAAAAATAAAATCTTAGTTGTGATTTTTAAATCAGTCTCTAACTTTTTTTTAAGACTTTTTAGAGTCATCGAAAGTTCGTCTTGAAAGAATCTCGGTGCGCCAATAGTAACTGCGTCATGATCAAACGTTAGCGCGGCCTGTAAGGGCGTCGATGCACTCATAGCTAAAACTTGTAGAAACGATCTTCTCTTCATATAATAATTATAGGCTTCACGAAATTTTATGTCGATGCGATTTACTTTCTAAGGCCATATCAATAGTAAAGGTGTCTCACAATGAATCAGTTTTGGAAAATCTATGGATCAAAAGGAGACTGTGAAATCCACTCTGGCAGCGGGAGAGAGAACTTCTCTTTTTTTTCGGAGCAGAATCTTGAAGAAAGTTATAGGGAGGCCCGACTAAAATGGAGAAATAGTCGGGGCACTGACCATTGGGCAGGGGCGCTTTGTGAATTCATTAAAAATCGAGGCCTTTGTCCCGAGGTGGATAGGGTTGATTTGGGTGACAGCAATTTCTTTGATTCGGTATTTGATCAATTTCTTTCTTCGGGTCGGATGATTTTTAGAAACCAATGTGAAAATGAAATGCCGAGTCCGGAAGATGGAGATCGGTTTTTCAAGAAGTGTTTTGCTAAGGTGGTAGACTCAATAAAAAACGATCCGCAAAAAACGCACGAACAAAAATTAAAGGTGTTGGCGAGATACAAATCTCGGGAAGGAATGTTTTATATTCATGAAAAATCCATGAACGCACTCAATGAAGGCGAGAACAAAATTATTTCTAGCATCATTCAGCCTATAACAGATTTTGCGAATGCAGTCATTGCCTGTGAAGATCGACTAGGGAGAGCTTTAGAAATAGACCCCATTGTTATTCTATATAAGGCTCCACTAGAGAAGTTTGGCATTCATGATGATCCTGGGTGTATTCAAATTCATCAGTACTTTTATGGGCCACAGATTCAATTTCCTTTGCGAGTTGTTGAGTTGGGATTTGGGGACATAATGATGTACTACAACCGTGATAGAATTCACTCGGTGCAGTTCGGAGATTTAGATTTGCCCACCTGTTGGTCTGCGGAGCCGCATTTTGCTCCGGTCTGTAATGAGCCTCGATTGAGTGTGGCCTTAACATTGCGAACGGTTGACCACTTAGAGGTTCAATCCTAAGCTGGACACCGTGTTCCTTTTAGACGTCATATATCAATTTTTTACTTCGCCTATAGAGGCTCTGCCTTTACTGCTATTTCGTAGTTTGTTTTTTTTCACGTTATTTCTAGAAGGTTTAAAGCTATTTCGATATCGGCAGCTTTACTATGGTTCAGAGGCGATGGTTCCTCCGGATAAAAAACTTGATAAGTGGACAACGATACCTTTGCGATGGGTTAAAAGACCTCCCTCTTATAGGAGTATGTGTGTTCTGCTATTAGTGTACCTTTTTTTGGTGCTTTTGATTATGGCTGGGGTTGGGAATCGATTCCTTGCTATAATACATTTTATATTTTTAATTGGAATTCACGAGCTAAGCCCGCTGTCTTTGAATAATGCCAACAATTACCAACGGGTATTTGCGCTGCTATTTTGCTTTTTTCCTGAATCGGCTATCAGTCTATCAGTGGTGAACTATTCTCAAGATGAATGGGTGTGTTGGGCAGGTAGGCTTATGCAGATTCACCTATCACTGATTTATTTTTTTGAAGCTGCATTTAAGCTTAGGATACGTTCTTGGCGAAGAGGTACATCTGTCGGTTATGTATTGAATAACAATGAATTGAATATACGGAAGGTAGAAGAACTTCCGATTGCAGTTTATAAACTATTATCTTGGGGAACGATCGTGGTGGAGTTCGTGTTGGCTATTGGCCTGTGGTTTCCTCGAGTATCGCTCGTTTTCGTTGTTATTGGTGGTTTAATGCATCTTACCTTTGGTTTAATACTGCCGATTGGATATTTTTCTTTAACAATGCTGAGTTTTCTTAGCTTATTTCTATAGGACTATGATGACGACTTTAGAGGTCATATTTTGTTTTACATATATTCTCTTTATTCTGTCATGGCCCACAATCCTGGATCATAAGCAGAAGAGGGGTTCTGTAATTCGAAGATGGATACAACAATTTGTTTGGGCGCTAGGGCTTCAGCACGGCTATCAAGTCTTTGCAAAAAAGCACCCTGTTGCCGATAGGGAGTTAGAAATTATAGTTAAAATTCGAGATAGGGAGGGCTCTGTTAGTGAAATGCCTTTGAGAAGCTTTTTTGGACCAGCCAAAGACGATCAAATGCTAGTATCTAAACTTTACGTAAAGCTACTTTTGAACTCCGAAAAATTTGATGCTTGCATTCGATGGCTCTTAAATCAGGATTTAGGAGAATGGTCTGAAGTGAATGTCCGAGTGGAGCAAAATATCATTCGCTACGTTTCACCCGGAGTATGGAAGAAAAAGAAATTGGAAAAAGAATACTATTCCTTTTCTTCCGATGCAAAAGGCCTTAGCTAAGGATTTTTTGCTTCTTTAATGATCTCTCTGTTAAGAGCCTTAAACTCCTGCGTGGAAACTTGAATGAATTTTTTTAGTTCTGGTCCTATACTACTTGCGAAAACTTTATTCATGTAATCAACAACTTCCGGTCGAGTTTGGCGAGCCATCTTTATTAACAATTTCTGATACTTATCGCTTATTTTTGCCTTGGCTTCAGCGGCAGAAACTGTACGTCCATTTTCTTTTGCGACTTTTTGATAAAGGCGTGCCATGCGGAATTCAAAATCCACTTCTCCCATAAAGTGTTTGGAGAGAATATCGACGGCCTTTACTTTTTGTGCTTCAGTGAGCTGAGCCATCGACATTGAGGAATATGTCACTAGCGTTGCGAAAAAAAATAAGAGTTTCATGGAGTATCCTTTTCATTGGTTTTGTGAGTTGTAAAAGTTGGAGTGGAGGCGAGAAAGTCTTGGAGTTTCGAGTTAATCTTTTCAAGATGTTGGCTGCATCCGACTTTATCTTGAGTATTCAATAAGGGGGAATCAAGTAGCTGGCGCATCTTTAAGTCCTTTTTATAGGCGAGCTGAAAGGCCTCTTGAAAGGTGAGTGGATGATATCCTAGCGTCAGATGAATGGTATCGTCCGAGCAAGGGAGCGCATGATGCTCCACATGTTTAGGGATATACAATGCCTTGCCTGGAGTCAGAGTATAGTCCCCGTGGCCCTTGAGATGAAAAGTCTTTTCTCCTTGGCAGCCAAAGAGAAAAACATCATAGCTATCTATATGTGGAGGAGCTATAGCGGCCCCATCTTTCACCGAAAAATAGAGATTACACGTAAACCGTGAATTGAAAACGGATGTAAAGGCACTTCTTAAAGCCATGGCATGATCAGACATACTGTCCACGGAATACAGTTTGAGAGAGTATTCTTTTGATTCGAAGGCCTGGCTTAGAGTATTTGGACTCAGTCTCCCTCCGCGCATATCACTGGTCTCAAGGACATAGTCTCTCCGAGCCTGAGTGAGAATCGCTTTGTCTAGGGCGAGATTGCTACGATGAATAAGATCTATATCAGTAGGGAAGAGTCGCTCATTGAGGAGTAGACTCTTAATGTTGTCATTTGATAAGTCAATCCTATCGTCGAAGGTGCGCAGTTGTGGTTGGTCAGAATCTACATCTCCTCCTAGATCATCTCGAAATTGCTCGGCAATTTCTTGATATTTCCGCCCTAAAGTCCTTCTGTTCATTGTCGCCCACTTCAATATTGTTTTGCCTATTTCCTGGTGTTATCATAAGCCATGACAAAGAAAAATGGCAATTCCACAGAATCTAATATGAGTGAAGACCAGGTCTCGGAGTCCAATATTAAAAAGGACTTAGACCATGCACAGAAGCCTAAGGATTCTCCGAACCTAGACTTTGATGAGTTTAGTGAGATGGATGATGAATGGTTAATAGCGGCATGCTTTTTTTGTGGTGCTACGACGGACAGTGGTGGCAGCAAGTAGTGCTTCGGCTAATATTTTTTTGCCTTTTCGCGTTGGGCTGTTCTAGTCCTCAGCAGAAAAAGGTGCTCTTTACGGAAGTTATTGATGGGCAAAAGGTCCAGGTTGTTGATGAAAAGGGTATAAGAGGGCTGTATTTTGGTACGGCTCTGCAGAGTCGCATGTTTCTCAATGATAAAAATTATGGGAAAGGTGATTATCCCGATTACTATCACTTGGCAAAGGTATTGAACCCCAATTTAAGATCAGTGTTTGAAATTGGAATGGGGGGAGGCACCCTAGCAAAAGCTTTTTTGAAAGAATATCCAAGCATTCAATATACTTCCGTGGAAATAGATGGACTTACAGCTCGACTGGCTCGTGACTATTTTCATTTAAAAAATTTGAAAAGGCACAATATTATTGTCGCGGATGGAAGATCCGCTTTAGAAGCAGACAAATCGAGCTATGGTGCTATTTTTATTGATGCCTATATGCCTTTCGGTAATCGAACTTATATCCCCTCGCACTTAGTGACGAAAGAGTTTTTCCAAATGGTGAAGAGGCATTTAAATCCTGATGGAATTTTGATGATAAATGTTGTGGATTCAAGGCCAGAGGTTTCTCAAGTTTTGGTCTCGAAAGTATCGCATACTATAAATAGTGTCTTTCCTCAGGTATTTCATATCCGCACATCCTATAGAAATCAGAGGATTATTGTAGGAAGCCCAGGCTTTAAAGATCATAAGACTTTGTTTGAGAAGAGAGCTCTTGAATTGCAGTCGGGAAACACAATTCTGTCCTACGCAACTCTCCTAAAGAATATGGAGCCTTGGCAGTCTAAAAATGGAGAGGTTTTTGTAGATAGGCAGTTTCCCAAGGAGCCTCAACCACTAACGAAGCAAATTCTTATTCCAACCTCGAATGGATCCGATCAGTCATTTCCTGCTGAGTGATATTTGGCACATGAAGCTCTTTAGATAGATCACAGCTCACAGAGTTAAGAATATTAAACCTTGAGAAGGCTTTATTGGTAGTGATGTAGTACCCTTCACGCAGAACAAAGTAGGTGAGGTAAGTTGCTGTGGGATATTCCGAGCAAAGTATCTTCCTGAGTTTTGGGTTGTTGGGTTTCTCTGAAAAGACACCTCTCACCGTAGCGCGGGTATAAAACCTGTTTAGAAACGGATCACTCATTAAATGACTTTGTCGGGTGCAATGTTTCAGGCTCGCGTTGTGGTTCAGTATTTTCCATTGGATCCCATCGCTTTCTATAAGTAGCAGACAGGATGTTTTATAGTGTTCTTCTCGCGGGTCAGGAAACATGCTCATATATTTTGGCCCGGAAAGCCCCACCACATCTAGTGAGTTTTGCAGTTCCTTTTGGATGTCATTGATTGAGGTGGATAAAAATTTACTGGGAATGCCAATAAGAACAAGCATAACAAAAAAGGCCATCATTCCTCGGCTAGATTTTTGATTGATGGAATTCTGCTTCCAAGCCACCCCTCCAAGAAGAAGTCCGATCATTAATAATTGCCATGTGTAAATAAAGAGCGCGAAAAGAGCCAAAAAATGAAGGGCAATGAGAAGACATGTCCATAGGGGAAGAATGGATTTTTTTCTGAACACCACTAAAATGGGAAACATAAGTTCAATTATAAAAACGCAATAGCCTAATGGGATTAGCGCTATACGGAATGTCTCAACGGGTAAAGCTGTGAGATGGCTCCATGCTGGGTTGGTAAGAGTGCCTTCTAAAATAGAGTATCCCCAATGGATGGAAGGCAGTCGGTTTAAAATTACAATAGTGTAGATAGATGCCGCTAAATATTGAAATGCCAATGGGATGAGTTCTCGCTTACGGGTGAATTCCCCAACACAAATTATAAGGAATACCCAGGGCGCCATGACTCCCGCGCCCCAATAGAAATTGGGATTCCCCTTTAGAAACGTAACATGCAGTACAAAGCAAAGTCCTGCTAGGACCGCTCGGTAGGAATAGTTCTTAACAGCAAATAGGCCAATTAAAGCAGTGAGGTAAGCGATCGATAAAAGCCACCAAAGTGAAGGGGAGGAAGGGAGTGTCGAATATCCCCAATGTTCTGCTGTAAATATTACGTGTGGTGGACGGTGAACGATGTCGTAAAGGTGGTGGGTAAAAAATGCGAATACAATGATCCCTACAGACCATTGATACACACTATCGATGGAAGCAAAAGGATTGAGGCGATCGAATCGAAGCTTACGCATTACTTTATCTATAGCCATATTCTAATTATTCATTTGGTCTTTAAGCGAAACAATCAAAGACCTAAAACCCTACAAACGTAGAGGATAGAGGTCTTTTTGTGCCCGTAGAAAGAGGTGTTTCTTCAAATAAAAAGGCAGCTCTAGGCTGCCCTTTTATCTTAACCCATGAGATTAGGTAAAAACATTATCAGACTTGGGAAATAGGTCACAATAAGTAGGGATACGAGTAAAGCAATAATAAATGGCCAAATCTCTTTTACAAAATCTCCAATAGGTACTTTGGTGACAGAGCATGTGGTGAACATCATTGACCCAAATGGTGGAGTTACACCTCCGAGCATAATATTTACTATCATCACCATACCAAAATGTACTGGGTCCACACCGAGTTTCACCACAACGGGAACGACCAGAGGTGCTACGATGATCAATGCAGCACCACCTTCTAGAAACATTCCAATAAATAGCAAAAACAAATTGAGAAGTGCTAGCATGACCCATTTGTTCTCAGTGATGAGCAGGAGTTGCTCGGTGAGCATTTGTGGGATTCGTTCCCAGTTCAGATAGTATCCAAATACAGAGGCTGAAACGATGATAAGAACTACGGTTCCCGTTCCGTAAATTGTATCTTTTAAAATGGGCTTGATATGCTCCATTTTAAGTTCTTTATATATGAATAATCCGATCAGCGCTGAGGCTAGAACAGCAATGGCCCCCGCTTCTGTTGGGGTGAACAATCCAAATCTAAGCCCTAAGATAATCCCAAACGGCAACGAAAGTGACCAGATGGAATCAATGAATTGAAGGCCAATTTCCTTTTTAGTCGCACGAGATTCTCTGGATGGCTTGTATCCACGTTTTTTGGCAATTAAAAAAACTGTAAACATTAGTGATGCGGCCATAATAATCCCAGGAACATAACCCGCAGCAAACATTTTACCTACTGAGACCTGTGCAATAAGGGCATAGATAATCATGGTAATGCCAGGAGGAATAACAGGAGAAATGGCTGAAGATGCTGCTGTGATCGCTGAAGAAAAGGCTTTCCCGTATCCTCGTTGCTCCATCTGAGGCACTAGAATTTTACTCTGCATGGCTGCATCGGCGTTAGCTGATCCGGATACCCCGCCCATCATTGTACTTAACACCACATTGACCTGTGCCATTCCGCCAATCATATGTCCGGTTAACACATCTGCCATCATCATAAGTTTTGCACTTATACCTGAGTAGTTCATAACAGAACCAGCCATTACGAAAAAGGGAATGGCGAGTAGTGGAAAACTGGCCGTTGCCGTTACAAATTTTTGTAGTACAAACTCAGGAGGCATTCCGGCGTCAAAGAAGGTGAAGTAAAAAATAGAAGCACCAAACAATGCAAAAGCAATAGGGATGCTAGAAAAGTAAAGTAAGAATACAATAATTACTGGTATATAGGCCATGTTACGCTCCCTTACTTTCTTCACCGAGTTTCAAAATATCCGCCTTAATAAATCCAATGGTATGGAAAGTCATAAGGCCAAAACCAAAAATGAGTGCGGAATTAAAAACGGCCGAAGACACTCCAAGTACCGCGGTAGGTTTACTCCAAGAAATATGAGTAAAAACAATCGACATATAGAAGATGTAGCCATTGATGAGTAAAAGGAGAACACTCACAAATAGCCGAATGTACTTTTGAGCCATTTCTGGCATCTTTAGTATCAATACATCTATACCTATATCCATTTTATGCTTGTAAACAGCTGCCGCTCCCACAAAGGTCAACCAAACAAAACAAATCGTCGGTACTTCTTCAGCCCAGTAGATGGAATAGTTAAATAAATAGCGTAATGATACGTTAACAATAACAATAGAAACCATAGTGATAAGAAAGGTGCCGCAAATGATTTCCTCGAAGTTTTTAAGGTAGTATTTTGCTCTATTGGCCATTAGTCTTCTCCTCGGAACGAATCTTAGTTAACTCGTTTTGAATATCATCGTACATTTGCATTTTTACACCAGGTAGGGTTTCAAATAGTTTGACGGTTTCTCTTTCAAACGAGGAACGGTCAATTTCGTTGAACTGAACGCCAAAGCCTTCTAGCTTTTTAACTACATCGGCATGCTTAGATTTTAAAAGGTCCACTTGAGCCTGGGCTTGAAAATCAAATTCATGTTGAATGATTTCTCTATATTTCTCAGGAATCTTTGCCCAAACTTCCGTTGAGATATATACCCCAGCCACACCAAGAAAGTGGTTGGTGTTGGCCACATTGAGTTTTCCGGTTTCATAAACCTTGGTGCCTATGTTGGTAAATTCAGATCCTTCAAGTCCATCCACTACACCTTGTTGAATGGCACTAAAAGTTTCACCCCATGGAAGTGGTGTCGCTGTCGCGCCCATGGCGTTTATCGTTTCGATAAAGAGTTTACTCCCAGGTGTTCTTAGCTTTAATCCTTTTAAATCTTCAGGTGTCTTAACAATCTTACTTGTAATTACGTTTCTAAACCCGAAAATATAATTCAGAGAAAGAACTTTGATTCCCTTTTGTTCAAGTTTTTGAATCCATCCTTTTACTAAAGGGGTTTTGGTGAGCTCAACATACTCATCAAAATTCTTATAGAGCATTGGCCCCACAAGTGCTGTGAACTCAGGTACATAGTCTCCGATATACGAAGGATCTTCCACTGAAATGAAATAGGCACCTCTAGATACGAGCTCAACACCATCCTTATATGTGGCAATTTGACCTTGTGGGTAGGTGAGAATTTTTACGGCTCCATTGGTTTTCTTTAAAATTCGCTCTGCAACTTTTTCCATGGAGATGGAAAGGTCCTCTTTGGGGCTGAACACATGGCTGAGCCTGAGAGTAATGGAAAAGTCTTCAGGAGATTGGGATTTATTTTTACAGCTAAGGCTTAAAAATAGGACTCCTAAGAGTGTCCAATATCCTGTTTGTTTGATGAGTTTGTTTTTCACAATTAGAGCTCCGTTAGTTGGTTCTATTTAATTAAAGGGACGATAGTGGTGGGCAGGTCAGTCATAACTCCGTATACGCCGAGGGATTTCATCAAATCAACGTCTTCAGTAGTGTTTGCGTTCCATACAGCGACTTTGATGTTATCTTTCTCGCATTGATCTACGAGTCTTTTATCCATAGTGAAAATATTGAGCGCCAGAAGATCAGCTCCGGCATCTTTAACTATTTTGGTGGGATCTAAAGGTGTGCCAACCAAAAGGCAGCCAGTATTCAAATTAGAACTGCGATCATTAAGACTGCGGATGAGATAGTGATTAAAGCAAATAACGGTACAGTGTTCGTAGGCATCCAATTTATCCATAATGGATAAAAGTTCCGACTCGACTCCCAAGACTTTACTTTCAATAAAAAGGTGTACGTTATTTTTTATTGTGAGTTGGAGTACTTCTTCTAGGGTAGGTATCTTTTCGCCCATGCCGGCATCGGCTTTTCGGATCTCAGCTAAGGTCAAATCCTCAACTTTTCCGTTGAGATTGGTGGTTCGATCAAGAGTATCGTCATGGAGAACAATGAGCTGACCATCCTTTGACTGGCGAACATCTATTTCAATGCCGTCCACTCCGCAATCGATGGCTTTTTGAATCCCCAGTAGGGTATTCTCAGGCCACTCGTCTTTTGCGCCTCTATGTCCAATCACCAACATGAGTTTTTGTCCTATCTTATTGAATAACAGATACTTAGAGGATTCAGTTTGGAAAATCCATCAATTCAGTTTTATCAGTAAACTATTCACCATGATTTACTTCCTAGATGGGTACATTGGAGTGTTCTGAGTCATTAAAGCGAGTGTTTAATGGTTTTTAGGTTAGGATCTGGGATTTCATTGGATTTTTTTCAAAAGGAATATGTAAAATGAAGAGTGAGTTGGATTCATTACGTATTTAGAAAAAAGACAAATAGGCAAAAATATAAACCTGTAATTCTAATTACGGGCTGTAGTTCAGGGATAGGCTATGCCCTTGCTGAACTTCTTCATGATCAAATGGAGTATCGGGTTGCTATCACAGCAAGGGAAAAGTCTTTAAAAACTCTGTATGACAGATTCGAAGAGTCAGAGCGGTTTATAATCCGTCCATTGGATGTGACCAGTGAAATCAGTCGACAGGAATGTATAGACTCTATTTGCGAGAAATGGGGTTCTGTAAATGTCTTAGTGAACAACGCTGGTATTAGTTACCGAAGTGTTGTTGAGCACATGGATGAGGAGTCAGAGCTTCATCAAATGGAAACCAACTATCTCGGGCCTATTAATCTGATCCGATTGGTTCTTCCAAGTATGCGCCGAATTGGTAGAGGAAAGATTATTAATGTCTCTTCTGTGAGTGGAATGTTGGCTATGCCTACAATGTCTTCTTACAGTGCTTCGAAGTTTGCGTTGGAAGGTGCTAGTGAAGCTCTATGGTACGAGATGAAGCCTTTGGGAATCAATGTAAGCATAATTCAAACGGGATTTATTAGGTCAAAGTCTTTTGAGAATGTCTACTATTCAAAAAAAGCTGAGGTTTGTTCCATTTCAAAGGATCAGGCCTACTGTGACTATTATGCCAACATGACTCCTTTCGTGGCGAAGATGATGAGTCTATCGTTGACCAGTCCAGAGAAACTAGCCAAGTTAATTTTAAATGTAGTTCGGACGGAAAAGCCGCGCCTTAGGATTCCTGGAACTTTAGATGCTTACTTCTTCTATTATTTGCGGCGACTTATACCGCGAAGATTTTTTCATGAAATTCTATTTTGGTGCCTGCCCAATGCTAAGCACTGGGCTAAAGACTACAGCAATCTTAGAAAATAGAAATTCAACTAACGCTGAATATCCACATATTTATAAACATTGTTAATGAGTCCATTGGGTCGATAGCCCACTACATGTTTGTGATAGAGAGCTAAGCGTTTAAGGTAGTAACTCATTGCGCGAGGATGATCAGCGAGTACTAAATCTTCGGCTTTATGGATCAATTGAACTCTACGTTCTCCGGGCTCCATAAATTCGATTTCAGAAAAGAGCTTTTCATACTGCTCGTTTTCGTATTGTGCTGAATTGGGTCCTGGGGGGAGGCTGACTTTACTCAGTAGAAATAGAAAGTTTTGAGGGTCGGGATAGTCGCCTTGCCAGCCGCCAATGGAAAACTGTATCTCGCCATTGCGCGCTTTCTCCAAAAAACCAGGAAATGAATTGGGAACAATCTTTATTTTGATGCCGACCTTTTTAAGACTGACTTTAAAAAATTCAGCCATTTGTCGCGACGAGGTTCCAGAACCTCTCACATCATAAATAATTTCTGGAAGACCTTTACCGTCTGGGTGTCCGGCATCGGCTAAAAGCTTCTTTGCCTTTTCGATGCTGAATTCTGGAATCTTGCTAGTGTCATTGCGAAACCCTTCCAGACCGGGGGTGAGTACTCCTGAAGTGTGTACTCCTAGATGGTTTAGAAACTTTTCGTTGAATACTTTGAAATCGATGGCGTGAGAGACGGCTGTTCTCAAAAACTTATTCTTAGCTCCGCCGACATGAGGATCCTTCATGTTAAATTCCAACCAGAACATAAGTGCTGGAGTGTAGCTATGGAGGCTAATGCCTTTCTTTTTAAGATCGTCAGTGAGGCCCATCGAGGAGGTCATGACCTGGGAGAAGTTGTCTTTAGGGATTCCAGAAACATCAGTTTTTCCAGCCATAAAGTTGAGCCATGCGGGTTGGCTTTCCTTGAAAATATGAAACTCTACCACATCTACCAATGGAAGGGTCTTTCCTTCCAGTTTGGCCATGGCAGGCTCTTTTACTCCTTCGGGAATCTGGGGATATAGCTCCTTACGGTAGTTCATGTTCTTTTTAAGAATAAGTTTAGAGCCTTGTATGAATTGATCTAATACATAGGGTCCGGTGCCAACGGCATTGGTTATTAAGTGATGGTGGCCGTGTTTTTCTATCACTTCCTGGGCGACTGGTGCCGTGAATCCCATGGCCAAGATATGCACGAGTTGTGGGAAAGGTTTTTCCAGTACAATTTTTAGAGTGTAATCATCTATAACCTCAAATCCCTCAACGGACTGTTTTAAAGCCACGGTGTCGGATTCTTTTGAGAGCCCCTTCATAAACAGGTTATATCCTTTTACCTTTCCATCAAAAATCCAAGTTCCAGGAGAGGTCACTTCCGGAATTCCAATGCGCTTCCAGGCATAAATAAAATCTTGCGCTTTGAGCTCACGTGGACCTTTAAAAGCTTCATTAGAATGGAATAGAACGCCCTTTTTAATTTTAATGATGTACTCAAGTCCATTTTTTGAAATTTCAGGTAGGCTTTCCGCAAGCAGGGGTTCAAGGGTAAAGGGACGCTTGTGATAGTTATATTGGTAGAGGCTTTCATTCATTAACGGCATGACGGATAGGGAGATGGAATCATAAGCTCTTGCGGGGTCGAGAGTTTTAACATCATCTGACAAAGGGACTCTTAGGGTTTTTACACCAGTATCAAGATTCTTTTTTGTACAAGAGATGAGAGGTAACAAAACGAGTGTGGTAATAAACAAGGATTTTAATTTCATCGTCATAGCCTTTAGGTAAAAAGTACTATCGATAACCTATTCATAATTTCAGTAATTTACAATGAAGAACCTAAAAAAGAACATCTGCATTGAAAACAAGTCCTATGGTGCCTGATAGCGGATTGGCTCGATCCACTAGAGGCGAGTTTTCAGCCACAGAACTGTACTTCCTTTTTGTGATCTCTATATCAATTCGGTAACTTTCGTTAATCTGTATAGAGTTTATTAGAGTAAAGAATGTAGACGATCCAGCCCTTGAAGGCTGATAAGCTGGATAAACTACGGCCTCATGAGGGCTAACACCAAAAAAATAGTCGATATACTTTTTATTAAACTCACGGTATCCAATTTTTGGAATCAATATCCATTTTTTTTCTAAGACGGGGAATTTGTAGATCAGATAAAGCTCGGTTAATTGGCCAGCATCTTTGCCAAGAACATCATAAAGAGTACTTAAGTGCAAAAGCAAAACTCGCATCCATGGTCCCGCGTACACACCGGGTAGTCTTTCTTGGACGGAGCTTGAGCGATAGGAAAACCCCTTAAACTGAGCGCTAAAGCCCACATCAAAAAGCGTGTTGTCTGGGAAAAAGGTATAAAGTCCCTCGAGGCCACGAAGAGTGATTCGATCTTTTTTCCAAAAAATCAAAGGTGCTGGGGTAAGAGTGAAATCACCGTTTGAGGCTCGATTGTTAACATAGACGTCTTCGTGAAACGATAAGGCAATCCCTAATTTTAAAGGTGTTGCTGGTGCGGCAAATGAGGTTAGGCAGCAAATACATATAGCTAAAAAGAGGAAGACCCGAAAGAGAATCATAGAGAGATTGTATCTTATCCGGGATTAATCCCCAAACACTGGAGCGTCGGAAAAGCCAATGCGCCCGATTAATGGCATTTTTAAAGCAGGGCGTAGAATATCTACTCCAAAATTAAGTCCCAAAAGGTTGACTTCTATGCCTTCACCAAGACCTAGAGTAAGCCCAAACATCCCATAGAGGCTGAGCTGTACACCCGTACCTGATTCTGAAAATCCCACAAAATCACCATCGTTGATCCAATCTTTTCCTACGGCCGTTGGGGGTAATTCCACTTGGAGTTCATCCACATTTCGAATGACGTGAGAGATGAACGTGTTGCTGTTTGGCCCAGGGTAAAGTCTGTAAAATCTCTGATAGGGATAGGATGCGATGGCCGCTTTAATTTTGGGGATGGCCCTTTCGGCGATTTCTCCTCTAAGGTCTGTGATCAAATCGGGATCATTGCCGTACCACTGGCGGTCCGGAAGATCTTCGCTTCCAACCACTGCAGGTCCACCTCGTCGCGCACTCCATCCCAGCACATGATAAACTTGGTATGTGTCGGCACCTTTTTCTTTAAAGGCAATCCATGAGTGTACAGCCAAATATTTGTGCCAGTTAAAAGTACGAGCCGCATAGACTTGAACCACAGCCGATTGTTCTTCGGAGGGCTTGGGGGCTATGCCTACACTATCGCGCGAAGCGGTTCGCCAATCACCGTGGCTGCACCCAGTAAGTAAAAAGAAAATAAAAGCGAAAAAATAGAATTTAGTTGCCATTTAACACCGGTCGCTAAAAGAAAAAGGTTCGGGCACAAAGAACTACATTCGTAGGCGTAACGGTCTTAGGAGTCAATTGGATTTGATTTTACTATTTGGTATTCACTTAAGTTGAAGAGCCATAAGAATACAATCAAAATATTGACCATTGAGCTTACGATAGTTTTTGATGACACCTTCTTGCTGAAAATCAAACTTTTCATAGAGGCCAATGGCTGCTTCATTGGTGGAATAAACATTCAGTTCCAACTTTTCAATGCCAATACTTTTTGATTTCTCAATGGCACTTTTTAACAACATGCTGCCTACACCCTTTTCTCTATAGGACGCAATCACACCCATGCCTAATTGGCCTCTATGACTAAGGCGTGGATTAGGATCACAAGTGACATCACACCAACCGACGACTTCATTATTTAAAAGGGCAAAATAAGAAGGTTGATTGTTGGCAATAAGTTGTCCTTGGAACTCTCTCACCTGATCCAGTTCGGGCGCTTGAATCATTTCTATATGAACTTGCTCGTTGGCCACTTCCGACAGGGCTTTGTGAAAGCTCTCCATGTGCTCCATATCTGCATAAACAATTTGAAATTCTGTCATGGTTCGCCCTCCCAATTGGTCCATTATAAACATTAAAAGGGCTCTGTTGGTAGTAGACTTTGTCTATGTGGTCTAAGCTGTGGATCTCTATCGTAGGCACTGAGGTTTATTCGGTGTGGCCTGGTAAATAGGAGTGTATTTAGACAGATGTCGACTTAAATTCCGGATACGTGTGCTGTTTGCGGGATGAGTGGACAGAATTTCTGGAGGAGACCCTTTTGAGTTACTGGCCATGTTTTGCCATAGCTCCACAGCCCCTCTAGGGTTAAACCCTGCCTTTGACATGTATTCAAGACCCAGTAGATCCGCCTCGCTTTCATGTTTTCGACTAAAAGGTAACAACACTCCAAATTGGGCACCAAGTCCCAATCCCGCCAAGATAAGGTTGTTCTTTTCACTGCGTTCGCTGCCCAAGGCCACCTCAGTGGCCTGGAGTCCCAATTGGGTGACAAGGGCTTGAGACACTCTCTCGTTTCCGTGGTTAGCTAAAACATGACCAATTTCATGGCCAATAACGGCAGCCAGTTGATGTTGCGATTGAGCAAAGTTGAGCATGCCCGTGTGAACTCCAATATTTTTTCCCGGAAGAGCAAATGCGTTGAGAGACTTGTCTTGAAAGATTCTCACTTTCCAGGAGCGTGGATTTTCACCAATGGCGCTAAGCAAGCGATCCGTAATGCATCTTACGTATCGGTTGTCTTTGGAGTTGCGGCTAATGGGAACCTCCTTTTGCATTTGCTCAAAGGATTGGTCACCCATATCTGACATTTGGCGATTTCCCATAAGCAGCAATTGATTACGTCCTGTAGGAGAGGTGGTACAGGCTAAGATCAAAAGAGGCAGAAGGAATAAACTAAAATAGATTTTCATCGGATTTTCTCCTAAAGTGTCGGTCTAGGGTTTGAGGGAGTTTGTGTTTCTGTTGACTCTGTATCGCGCGAAGGTAAAAAGCCCCCGGCTTGCATACTCCAAAGGCGTGCGTAATGGCCATTTTCTTTTAAAAGTGTTTCGTGACTTCCATCTTCTATGATTCGCCCTTCATTAAAAACCAAAATTCGATCCAAATGGGAGATGGTGGATAGTCGATGAGCCACAACAATCACCGTTTTGTCCTTCATGATAGTGTCCAGAGTGTTTTGAATGGCCTTCTCAGTGATGGAATCTAGACTGGAAGTGGCTTCATCCATAACAAGGAGGGGGGCGTCTTTTAAGATGGCACGAGAAATGGCAACTCTCTGTCTTTGTCCTCCAGAAAGTTTAACTCCTCTTTCGCCCACAAGAGATTGGTATCCATCTTCAGTTTCTAAAATAAAATCATGGGCGTGGGCCATACGAGCGGCCTCTTTAACTTGTTCATCTGTAGCAGATGGGTTGCCGTAGCGAATGTTCTCTAGCAGAGTTCGGTGAAACAACACCGGGTCTTGAGGAATCATACTAATCGAGGATCTTAAGCTATCTTGGGTGTGGGTTTGGATGTTTTGATCATCAATGGAGATTTGTCCTTCCTGAATATCAAATAGGCGTAAAATGAGATTTACAAAGGTGGTTTTTCCAGAGCCGGAAAATCCCACCAGGCCCACTTTTTCACCGGGTTTAATTTTGACGTTTAAATTTTCGAAAACCGATTTACCCTCGGCATATGAAAAACAGACATCTTTAAACTCAAGCGCACCATCTTTAGCCACCAGGTCTTTGGCATTTTCCATATCCTGAATTTCATGAGGTTTAACAAGAATCTTCACTCCGTCACTAATATTACCCATGTATTCGAAAAACTCCAAAAAGCGTCGGGACAATCCGCGGGAATCATCTATGATCACCAAAGATAAAGTAGCCACCATGGCAAAGCTTCCAACGGAAATGGCTCCATCTCGAAACAGAACTAGTGCGTAGACGATGGTGCCAAGTTGTAGGATGAGTCCTGCAATGAATTGAAACCAACGCATTTTTTCAAAAAACCACATGGTCTCGGTGGCTTTTTCCACCTCAACGTCTAATTGTTTATTGAGGCGGTGCCTTTCAAAAGGGAGTCGGGCAAAAAGTTTAGTGTTCATAACATTGGTGACGGCGTCCACTATGTGTCCAGTGGTTCGACTGCGTTCTGCTGCAAAAGTTCTTGAATACTTCTGGCAACGGGTAGCGAGCAAAAAAGATATTGATACGTAAACAAACACCCAGAAGGCTAGAAATAAAGCTAAACCAGAGTTCGCGGAATAGAGTAGGAATAAAGTGACACAAAAACTGACAGCGACAGGAAGAAAGTCAAACATCACTGTCCACAGGCCATGGTTTACACCCATAGAGACTTCATTGATTCGATTGGCCAGAGAGCCGGAAAAATTGGAAATAAAATATCTATGAGATTGATATTGCAAGTAATGGTAAATTTTCTCACGAGTCATTTTTCTCAGTCGAGGGCCAAAATACACAAGTAGCGCCCCACTTGCTCTTGAGAAAACCAAAATGCCAAGACACATCCAGGCAAAAAATGAAAGTGGACCATTCAGGTAGTCAAACAATTGATCCTTAGGGCCGTCGAAAGCCACGGCTCCGTCTAAAATTTCTTTAAAAGAATAAGGGATGAGTATCTGACAGGCCTTCTGCGCGATTTCCATAGAGGCCATTAGGCCTATGAGCCATTTAAAACTTCTTAAGAAATGCAAAACGAAGGGCCAAGGTTGGGTCGGGAGCTGCGGAATGGTTCGGGATGGATTTTCCATATTCAATGGCCTCATAAGGATTACATGTTGGTACGACCACTATGGACCGGGCAGAGTTGTCTAGGGATGTGTGGCGAGTCATTTATATACAACACAAATGTATACAAGCGAAGGGAAATCAATGGTTGGCGCTTGGCATAGGATCTGGCATAGGAGGGAAAAAGATACTACAATTTTGTCCGGAGGCAGATATGAAATCGTCAAGACTAACCAAGCCAGTAAAAATCATTGGTTGGCGTGAATGGGTGGGGTTACCTGAGCTGGGCGTAAAATCTATAAAAGCGAAGGTAGATACGGGTGCACGATCCTCATCATTGCATGCTTTCGATATGGTGGTTTTTAAGCGAGGCTCCAAGGAATATGTAAATTTTAAAATACATCCTATTCAAAAAAGTTCTGCTAAAACAAAGCGGTGTGAAGCACGAGTTATGGAGTATCGACAGGTAAAAAGCTCAAACGGTCACACTGAAAAACGCCCTGTTATTCTTACCACCTTAAAGTTAATGGGAGAGGAGTGGCCCATCGAACTCACTTTAACAAACAGAGATGAAATGGGCTTTAGAATGTTGCTTGGTCGAGAGAGTTTCCGCAGACGTTATTTAGTAGATGCCGGAAAGTCTTATTATGGCGGACAGCCTCTTGAGAAAAAATCATCCAGCAAAAAGAAAAAAACCAAAAAGAAAGCGACAGTTAAATGAAGTTAGCAATACTCTCTAGAGAACCTAAAAACTATAGCACAAAGCGCCTTTATGAGGCTGCTAAAAAGCGTGGTCACAAGGTGAAAGTGATGAATACTTTAAAGTTTTCTATTGATTTGGAAGCTGGTAGTCCAGATCTCTACTACGATCAAAAGAGAATCACGCAATACCATGCCGTACTTCCAAGAGTAGGCGCTTCAGTCACTTATTTCGGATCCGCTGTGGTGAGACAGTTTCAACAGATGGATGTGTTTTGTGCTAACACGGCGGATAGTATTATCAATTCTCGGGATAAACTGAGAAGTTTACAGATTCTTAGCCGACATAGGATTGGTATCCCGGCTACAACCTTTGTAAAAGACAAGCATGATGTTATTCCAGCCATTGAAAGAGTGGGAGGGGTTCCTGTTGTTATTAAACTTCTCGAAGGAACTCAAGGGATCGGGGTGATTTTAGCCCACACTATAGAAATGGCGACTTCCATAATTGAATTGTTACAAAGCCAAAAACAAAACGTTTTGATTCAAAAGTTTGTAGCTGAGAGCAAGGGGAAGGATATCCGAGCTATCGTTGTGGGTGATGAGGTTGTGGCTTCCATGCGACGAGTAGCTCAAGGTCAAGAATTCCGAAGTAATGTTCATCGTGGTGGGCGTACTGAAAAAGTGGATTTAGATCCTGAGTATAAAGAGACGGCGGTTCGAGCCTGTAAAATTTTAGGTTTGGGAATTGCTGGAGTGGACATGCTAGAGGGAAAAGACGGTCCTCAAATCATGGAAGTCAATTCTTCTCCCGGCTTAGAAGGTATTGAAAAGTGCACACAATTGGATGTGGCGGGAGCTTTTATCGATTATATGCATTACCGGGTGGACTTTCCCGATATTGATGTTCGTCAAAGACTAAATGTGAGTCGTGGTTATGGAGTTGCTGAGATTTCTGTTCCAAAAGGATCTGCTTATGTGGGAAAAACCATTGAAGAAACAGGCCTCTGGGAAAGTGATGTTAATGTTTTGACTCTGCATAGTTCTGGTAAAGTTGTACCGAATCCAAAATTATCTCGTACGCTAAAAAATGGTGACCGGATGCTTTGTTTTGGTAAGCTAGAGTCTATGCGAGGATTGGTGCCTGAACGTGTTAGGAAGCGTCGGCGTCCAAAAATGAAAAAACTGAAAACCCAATAGTGGATTTTGAATAGGTAAGTCCGAGTCCTTTATGGCTAAAAGAAATGTGAATATTCTTAAAATTGGTACCGAAAAAATTCGTTTAGGGGAGCGTAAGAAATTTCAACTAGAAGTTGGCTCCCTATATGACTACACAAAATTGAATATACCCATTGAGGTGATTCGTGGCAAAGAAGATGGGCCAACGCTCTTTATATCGGCGGCCATTCATGGCGATGAAATCAACGGGGTGGAAATATTAAAGCGGCTCTTGCAAAGACCAGTGTTAAATCGCCTAAAAGGTACATTGATAGCAGTACCGGTGGTCAATGTTTTTGGTTTCAATAATAAATCCAGATACTTGCCTGACAGAAGAGACTTGAATAGATCTTTCCCAGGGAGCTCTAAGGGGTCTTTGGCATCTCGTCTGGCTTATATTTTTACAAAAGAAATCGTTAACAAGTGCACTCACGGTATTGATTTACATACGGGTGCCATTCATAGATCGAATTTATCACAAATTCGTGCTTGTTTAGATGATCCAATCACCAATGACATTGCCAAACAATTTGGTGTTCCCGTTTTGATAAATTCTCAATTGAGAGATGGTTCTCTTAGAGAAGCCGCACGTAAAAAGAATGTGAAAATGCTTCTTTTTGAAGGTGGGGAAGCTCTAAGGTTTAATGAAAATGTCATTAAATCTGGCTTAAATGGCTGTCTTTCTGTGATGAGGTATATCGGAATGTTGCCTCCAGTTCGTTCCAGTTCTGCTTTAGAAAAGCGGCAAGCAAAGGCCTATGTGGCCAAGGATAGCTTTTGGGTGCGTGCTGGACACAGTGGTTCCTTTCGCAGTCGTAAAAAATTGGGAGATTCAGTAGTCAAAGGTGATATTCTAGCAGTCATTTCTGATCCCTTTGGAGCTCAGTCCGTGAATATTGTGGCTCCAGAAGAAGGTATCGTAGTTGGCAAGAGTACAATTCCTTTGGTGAACCGCGGAGATGCTGTTTTTCATGTGGCTACATTTAGAAATGTTAAAAAAGTGAAAACAGAGTTGGATCTATAGAGTCACTTTTTTCTATGTAACTTTTGATCGGTTTTAGCGCAATTCTATGCAGGAGGGCGCTATAGCCGTGAGTATTCCGTTCGTTCCACTATCTAAACTATTGATTTTCCTTACCTTAGTCATGGGTTTTAAGAGTGTCGCGGCTATGGAGCTCCAGATTAAAGAAATTCATATCAAAGGAAATCATCGTACAGAGAGTTTTGTGATTGAACGAGAGCTGGGATTCAAGTCCGGAGAGAGGGTTGCACAGGATGATCTTGAATTAGGTATCAGTAATATTCGAAACACAAATCTATTTTCCTCCATTAATTATGACGTAAACGCAGATGGAGAACTATCCATCTTGGCGGAAGAGCGCTGGACCACGATTCCTATTTTTAAATTTTCATCTGGTGGTGGTGTAGATCAAACCATAGCGGGAGTTTATGATCCTAATGTTTTTGGCAAATACATTGAACTCGGCACCCAGTACGAAAAATTAGGAGATATCGAGAGTGGTGTAATTTGGTTTAAAAATCCAAGGTTATTTAATCAGAGAACCGGTATCGATGTTCAGTTTTGGGAAACCAATAGGCTCCGCACCATTTACGCTCAAAACTCAGAGGATTTTGAAATTGAAAATGGCTTTGTAAGGGAGAGGACGAAGTTCTATTTAGGGCTAATGCATGAATGGAGCCCAAGATTAGTAACCAAAATGTTCTATGAATATAATGATGATCGGTTTTCCAATGAATTGGTTGGCGATGAGATTAGAGATGAGGTGACAGATTTAATTTTACCAGAATCCACGATGTACCATTTTGTGGGATTAGGATTAGATCTTGGAAGGATCAATTATCATTCTTATCGCCAAGATGGAAGCTTGTTAAGCATTGATCTGAAAGAAGGTATATCCTCAGGGGAAGAACGCAATTTTACACAATTTGACCTAGAGTTTAACCATTACAAAACCATTTGGGGGCGATCTACGTTTGCCCAAAGATTTATGCTTGGGTTTAACGATTCGCCTGCAAAAGAGTATTATTACTATCTTGGGGGGTTGGATAAAGTCCGGGGATATTCGGATAATCGATTCCTAGGCCGATTTTTTTGGTTATCAAACACTGAGCTTCGAAAGCCAGTTGTAGAGAATCCGAACTATGTATTGCAGGCCACCGGGTTTTTAGATCTTGCATCCGTGGATACAAAGTTTTCCAATCTTGCAGATGCCAGTGGTGCTAGTGTTGGTGTGGGAATAAGAATTATTTTACCGAAAGTTTATCGGTTTGTATTGCGTTTGGATTATGCATACCGATTAGTAGATGAGGACGATCAAAATATTAGCTTTGGTGTGCAGCAATTTTTCTGATGATATAAGAAAAATGTTGAGACAGTGTGGAAGCCAAAATTTAGTTTCTAGTTTTAAGGCAGAGGAATCACCCTACATTAGTCTAAGTGTGTGGATATAAGTAGATAACTAGAAATTATGGTGTTGAGGAGCAAACGATAAAACCTCTTTAAAATTTTAAAACAGTTACGGCCGGTTTGTGTTTAGGATAGAATATCTCTTAGTAAATTGCAGAGGAGATATATCTGAGAAGCCTCGTTGAGTATTTCACAAACCGACCTGTAGTAGCCAATGTAATGATGTTCGGAATGATAGCTATGGCTATTGTCTTTTGGGATCAAATTGGTAAAGAAGAAATGCCAGATTTTGCTATGGAGTCCATTCGGATTTCTATTCCCTACCGGGGAGCTTCGGCCGAAGATGTGGAGTTATTTGTCACAAAACCAGTGGAGGAGCAACTTAAGGGGATCTCCGGATTGGATGAGGTGAGTTCAACCTCATCTTATGGATCGAGCTCATTTCGAATTAATTTCGAGGCTGGTACTCCAAACCTACAGGAGAAAATACAGGAAGTGAAGGATGCGGTCGATGCAGCTGAATTTCCCAGTGAAGCCGACGATCCTACCTATCGACAATTTCGAAGTTCTGAAAAAGCCATCATTGATCTGGGTTTTTATCTCGAAGACAAAGAGATACTAACGGTAGAAGAAAGGGCTCAGTTACAGCATTTGGTACTAGCGTTTAAAAACAAGGTTTTAAATTTAAAAGAAATAAGTGGTGTAGATACGAGTGGATATCTAAGGCCTGAATTGCAGATTAGGGTTGAGCCGGAGCAATTGAAATCCTATGAGGTTTCCATGGACCAGGTGAGAAGCCAGGTTGTTGAGAAACATGTTCGGCGACCACTGGGGAGTTTGCAAGATAAGGGTGAGTCGGATGTCACCATTGTTTCTGAACTCGATAATATTGAAGCTTTAGAGAATGTTATTGTTTCTAGCGGTTTTGAAGGGCAACAGGTAAAGCTGGCTAGAGTGGCAAAGGTTGGACATGGTTTCGAAAAAAGTAATACGATTTACAAAATTTTTGGGCGTGAAGGTGTTATTTTAAATCTGACAAAAAGTGCAAGTGCTGACATTCTTTCTGCGCAAGAGTCAGTGGTGAATTTCGTGCACCAGTTTGCAGAGGATAATAAGGATTCGGGGTTGCGGATCTCGATGATGGATGATGAGTCTTATGATGTTCGAAATCGCCTAGAAATCATTGGTGCCAATGGGTTAATTGGTTTTTTACTTATTGTAGTGGTCTTGTTTCTATTTCTTGATTTTAAGTCAGGAATTTGGGTGGCCATGGGAATTCCATTTTCTTTAGCTTTTACACTAATTAGTGCATTTGTGTTGGGTTACACAGTTAACAATATGACTTTGGCGGCCATCATTGTGGTTTTAGGTGTAGTGGTGGATGATGCCATTATTGTAGCTGAAAATATTTCGCGAAGGATGACAAAGGCAGGGCCCGAAGGTGCGGTTGAAGCTACATATAATGTAATTCATCCGGTCATTGCGAGTGTACTGACAACCTGTATTGCCTTTGTGCCACTCTATTACTTCAGTGGTCGGTTTGGATTGCTGATCAAATACCTTCCACTAGTGATATTTTTGATGTTGGCTGCAAGCTTGATCGAATCCTTTTTTATTCTACCAAGCCATATGGCGCATGGTTTGCCTTGGGACCGATGGACGAAGAATAGAGGTGAGAGGTTCGCAAAGCGGCGAACTGAAATTACCGAAAAAATAGAACGTTCTTATAAGAAACTTGTTCGATCTATTTTAGATCAACGAAAATATGTCTTTTCTGTATTTCTGCTGCTGCTGGTGGGATCTTCTTATCTCTATAGTAATCATTTGAAGTATTCAATGTTTCCTCGAGAAGAATCAAAGGATTTTAGGGTCAAGGTAGTAGCTGCAGAAGACCTTAATAGATATGAGATGGCCCGAAAGGTCCGAGAAGTGGAGGACGTATTTGCCAAGCATCCACACACAGTAGGTACCATTGCGCAAATTGGACAAAGTCGTAGAGGTGGAGAGGTCCGCGAAAATGAGGCCACTTTAAGAGTGGAGGTGGTTCCACGAGGAGAGCGTAGTGTGTCACTCAATAAGATGTTTGAGCAGTGGGAGAAGGAGTTTGAATCTCTCAAAGGATTTGAACAGATTAAGCTGTTTAAGAGCCGATGGGGATCCGATAGTGGAAGTGCTATAGCGATTGAGGTTCAAGAGAATAATGATGTTTTACGCGCTCAAATTGCAGATCGTTTACAGGCGGCTATGCAGGGAGTGAAAGGTCTCTCTGGTGTTGAGATAGAGCGCCCTAGAACAAAAGATGAGATTCGCATGAAAATCAATACGGATGAAGCCAGTCGATTGTCTGTTAAGTACGATCAATTGTCTTCTGTTCTCCGATCTTACATTGAGGGAGACATTCTCTATACGCTTAACTCTGGTGAAGAGGAAGTGGATGTGCGATTAACTAGTAATACTGAGTCAAAAGATAACTCAGAAGATCTATTAGATTTGACCGTAGCAAATACCAGTAACTATTTGGTGCCGATTCGACAACTCATCAATGTGGAAGTTGGAAAGAAGCCCTCAAACATACAGAGGGTAAACTATAAAAGAACCACCATGGTTTACGCGGATTTGGAAAAGAACACAAGTATAACGCCTCTGGAAATAGCGGACCATCTTGAGGCAGATGTGTTCCCCAAGGTTCTAAAAGGTGCTCCTGCAGCGACACTGCGTTTTCGCGGAGAAGTGGAGGAATCAAGGGAATCGCAATCTGAGTTTGGACTTTCCATATTAACAGTTCTGGTTCTCATCTATATACTTTTAGTATTCCTATTTGATTCTATATGGACGCCTTTTCTCATTGGAGCCATTATCCCTTTTGGGGTGGTCGGTGCGACCTTTGCATTTGCAGCTCATGGGATTGAGCAGTACGGCTTCTTTGCCGTTGTTGGTATTTTGGGAATGATAGGGGTAATTATAAATGACTCCATTGTTTTAATAGATAAGTTAAAAAGTAGTATGGATTTTACGGAGGGTTCTCTAGATAAGCTATTTGATCAAATCGCTGAAATTTCGTCTACACGATTGAGGGCCGTTGTGGTGACAACATTAACTACTGTTGCAGGTGTTTTTCCAACAGCCTATGGCATTGGAGGATATGATTCTATGTTGGCGGAAATGATGATGGCTATGGGATGGGGTCTTCTTTTTGGTATGTTTATAACTTTAGTTTTAGTTCCATGTCTCTATAGTTTGGCAGTGCAGATTAAGCGTTTTGCGGAAGGAGCTACCCAGTGAATATAAAATTTATTTTTTTAGTTCTGCCGTTTGTTTTGGTCAATAAGGAAAATGCCATGGCGATGACCATAGGGGAGTTTATTCAGCAGGCAGAGAGGAATGATCCGAATTATCAAATGATTGTAAATGAAAATCGGAAAAAGAATTATGTCGTTGATGAAGGATTGCCTAGCAGAGAATTTCTCATTTCAGTGGAAGCAGAAAAAGGAGTGTCTAGCGAGGACGATGATGATACGGAGACAATAACAAGCTCCATTAGTAAAGACATTATCGAAACCGGAACCAGTGTTTCTGTGAGCCACACTCAGTCACTACAACCAGATAGAGAAGAAGACGTAACTGAGATCCGCTTGGAACAAGACTTAGTTAAGAATTTTTTAGGAAGAGATGTTCGACTTGAAAAAACCTCATTGAAAAATGAGGTCGAAGCGATTCATGCAGAGTCCCTAGAGCTGTATGAGGAATATTTGAATGAAATACTGAGTGAGTTTCTCGACTATCAGCAAGCGAATATTGATGTTCAACTCTCGCAGGAGGCGATGAATCGGGTTGAGAGATTAAAATCAAATGTTCTTCAAAAGTTTCGGAAGAAAATAGCGTCCCAGTCCGATGTGGACCAAGCCAGCTTGCAGGTTCTATTGCGTAAAGAAGATCTTATAGAGAAACGTAGGATCTTTCAGGAAAAAAAGGAAACCATTGCTGAGATATTGGGGTCGGCCGAGAATTTACCTCAATCTGAAAGTTTGTTCGAAAAGATTTTTACATTTTTTTCTGAAAAGAAATCTGAATTACCTAAAATTGAAAACCTGCGATCTACTAGAGCTTTGGAATTACGGCGACAAATTGCCGATAATGACTTAGTTCTGGCTAAAAGAGATACACATGCGAGTTTACGGTTTGTAGCAGGCTACGACATTGATAATTCGGAACGCTTTTCATCAACAGTGAACCGAGAAGAGACTATTTTGGGATTAAAAGTGGAGTTACCTCTTTGGAACACTACGGGGCAAGCCGGCATAAAAAGTGCCGCCAATGCATCTGCAGAATCAGCAATAAATTTGCAAGTAAACAGGAAGGATAAGTCGACTTTAAGGCGTCAACTACTTGTAAGACTAGAACAGCAAAGAGATCAACGTGAACTGAATACGGAGAAGGTTCGTCTTGCGAAGCGAGTTTATCAGGCCGAGTTAAAGCGTTATAACTATGGTAAAATAAGCCTCACCGATTTAATGGAGTTAGAATCCAATATTGTAAACTATAGATTGGATCAACAAGCTGTAGAAATCGAGTACGGTAAGTCTATACTTAGTTGGTTGGAGCTGAATGATCAGCTTTTGGATTTCAGAAATTCAGTGGCTGGAAAGTCTTTGGACTTTTAATAGAGTCCTCCTTGCCAATGATTTTAACCAAGGGAATCAATGTGTGCTTTCAATGAGTTGGCAACATGTTGAATCAGAGGCTTGTTTTTTTGGGTTTTCAGAAGGCTCAATCCAATACGGTGACTCCCAAAGCTTGTGGGAATGTCAGAATCTACCTTTACTTTAAAGAGTTTGTTTTTTTCATACTCTCTTTGGGCCACCTTATTTGGAAGGACAGCCATGCCGACGCCTTCGAGACAGAAGCTGTGTGCAATTTCAAAATTCTCTACTCGATGAATGACAAGGCCCTGGGTGAGGTTATTTTTTAGCAACCTTTCTAGTGGCATTCCATTTTCAGAAATGGCCTTAGAAAATAGAACAGTAGATATGGGTTGATTATGTGATTTGCGAATTTGATACTCCTTGCCTTTTTTAACAAGGTCATCTGTTCGGTTGGCAAACTTCTGATTGCAGAAAAAAGAAAACTGATCGGAGTAGAGGTATTCGACATCCATTTCATAGTTACTTTGAGGCTCAATGGTTAAGGCTAAGTCAATTTTATTAGCAATCAATTGGTCCACGATAAACTGACTTCTACCTGTAATTATTGACATGGATATATTGGGATCGGTTTTTGAAAACTGATGATAAAAACCGGGCCACATATAGCGCGCAATACTATCATACACACCAATGCGAATATGGCCTTGGAGCACACTTGTGCTTTCCTCTATTTCTAAGGTCAGTTGTTCTGCACTTTCAATGAGGGTTTCTACGAATCGAAGGGTTTTTTGTCCTTCTTGAGTTAACACGATTCCTCTTCGGGATCTTTCAAAAAGTCTGTGTTCTAAAGCGTCCTCAAGAGTCTGTAGTTTAACACTCAGGCTGGGTTGGGAAATATTTAGTTTTTCCGAGGCTTTACGTAGGCTTCCCTGTTCGGCAATGACTTTGAAAGCTATGAATTTCTCTAAGTGATCTAGAATATCAGAGGTTCGCATATCGACTCGCATATATAGTTTAATACTATCATTAAATTAGTAATTATATATTTCCTATATATCACTAAATCAAGGTAATTATTTTGTAACAGGTACCCATCAGGTACTTGTTAAACGATGGGAAGAGAAGATGAACTTGGAAAACTATAGTGAATGGGGAAGTTTCAGGGATATTGAGGGAGAGGATGCTACCCGAAGGTCCCAAGAGTTTTATGAGATGATTCGCACTCGAAGATCTATTCGGCAGTTTTCCACAAAAAAAATCCCAGACAGTGTTATTGAGTCGGCTATTCTGGCCGCCGGAACGGCTCCCAGTGGTGCACATAAGCAGCCCTGGTTGTTTGCTGTAATTGAGAATCCCGAGGTAAAAAAGCAAATAAGAGCAGCCGCAGAAGAAGAAGAACGTGCATTTTACGAACGAAGAGCGAGTGAACAGTGGCTCAATGATTTAAAGCCACTGGGAACGGACTCAGACAAACCTTATCTAGAGAGAGCTTCTCATCTCATTGCTATATTCGCCAAGCTAAAGGACGAAGGCGACGGGGATAGTTTCGGAAGGACTTACTATCCTATCGAATCCACATGTATTGCCACTGGAATTTTAATCACTGCTTTACATAATGCGGGGGTAGGGACACTCACTCATACTCCCAAGCCACTTAAGTTTTTAAATAGGAGTTTGGGCCTCGCTAGTCACTATCGTCCACTTATTTTATTGGTGGCCGGCTATCCTGAACAACCCGTTTCAGTTCCAAGATTGGAGCGCAAATCACTGGGTGAAATTACAAAATTTTATTAATGAAACAATTAAAAGGGGGAATATAATGAAATTGTTTACATCAATACTATCAATAGGTCTTTTGGTTGCTGGAATTGCTCGTGCAGAACGGCAGCAAGAGACTCAAAAACATCTTTATAAAGTCACTTTAGTTAACCTAACTAAAGGTCAACCTTTCACTCCACCAGTGGTAGCGGTGCATGCTCCCGGGCATAGTGTAGTCCATTTAGCTCATGAGGCAAGCCCGGGCTTGGCAGCATTAGCCAAAGATGGTGCCACTGACCTTTTTCAAGAAGAGCTTGAATACGATAACAAAGTGGTTCGGAGCGTAGTGGGTGATGGCTTTACAATGCCAGGACTTACTTTAGACGTTACTGTGGAGGCGAATAATCCGCGTTATAAGCTCACTTTGGTAACCATGCTAGCTAGAACGAATGATGCCATCGTAGTGGCAAAGGATCTTTCATTAAAGTTGAGACCTGGGCAAAAAGCAGTTTACTTGGCGAACACTTATGATGCGGGTGTGGAAGACAATACTGAGCTCTGTGCTCATATTCCAGCACCTCCATGCAACAATCCAAATGTTGATGCTGGAATTGGTGAAGGATTCATTCGTCCTCATGAAGGTTTACTACAGGTGGGAGATTTACTGCCAGAAAGAGATGCTTTTGCTAACAACACTGCAAAAGTCATAGTTGAGCGCATTCAATAATTTTTTCTCTAAAACTTTGCACGAGTTTTCAAAGGACCACTTAATGTGGTCCTTTTTTAGTGTTCACCGTCGGCCTCTTGCATTTTACTAAGAACCCAGCTGATGGTCTCAGAATCTATATCAGCAGATTTTAGTAACCTCTTTGCATTTTCGAAGTTGTCAGAGTCAACGGCCTCAAAAAAATCATCCAAAACTCCCACTTCAGCTAACTTCTCTAAAATCAAAGAGCCTTCAAAATTTAAATCACTCATTTTATAATTCCTTAATTTTCAATAGCCTTTAAGGTAGCTCCTTCGTTCTCATCAGGGGCCTGAAAAATAGATTCCATATAGTCAAACATCCCTCGATCTACATTCATGGCAAAAGTCTCTCCCTTTTCTCCATTTCTCTTTTGCACACGATCCCATCTTATTTCCGGATCAATATTTAAAAAATGGGTTTCCACTTTATAGCCCTTTTTCACAAAGGGTTGGATAAAACTTGCCCTATGGTCTTTAGTAGAAAATCCGAGATCGAGTAGGCTATTTTGTCCTATTTCTTCGCTTTTAAAAGCGATGCTACGAATCTTTTCTTCACATCTTTGGATACGTTCGACATACCACTGCTGATTCTCTTGAAACCATTTGATATCGGGATCTTTAGGCATGTCCTGCCAATAGAGAGACCTCATCCACTGATCGATGGAATAGACGAGTCCCGGCAGGTCATGAGCTAACTGGTTGGCGTAGGTGGACTTGCCCGCTCCGGTAGAGCCCGCGATAAGTATGATCATAATTTGGCCTTCTTTTGAATTTAATCTTCAAATAGGATTATAGGTTCCCAACCCTTGTGGAATCAAATACTCTGTGCTTATGAAAATAACGCTGTCTCGCTGGAAAGAGCTCTTTAAAATAGCTTGGCCACTTATAGTGGCCAATAGCTTTTGGACACTACAGATGACCATTGACCGGGTATTTCTGGGTAACTACTCCACCGAAAGCTTGGGGGCGGCGATGGCTGTTATGGCTGTGTTTTGGACGCCCATGGCACTGCTTCAGCAAACAGCCTCCTATGTGACCACCTTTGTGGCACAATATTTAGGTTCAAATAAAAAAGAGTCTATAGGGCCGTCCCTTTGGCAGGGGCTTTATTTTAGTTTTGTATTTGGTTTGTTGTTTCTTTTGCTGAATTTTCTATCTGAAGACTTCTTTAAAGCTATAGGTCACAGTCAAGATATCCTCATACTTGAGGTACAATACTATAATTCGGTGGCATTTTCCGCGCTACCCACTGCTTTGGTTGCAGCATTCAGTGGTTTTTATACCGGATTAGGTAAAACCCGAATGGTGATGGCCATCAATGGAGTGGGCCTTATCATTAATGTTATTTTAGATTATCTGCTCATTTTTGGTGAATTCGGTTTTCCGGAACTGGGAATTGCTGGCGCTGGATATGCCACTTCATTGGCCGGTTATGGCAGTGCTGTGTTTGCTGCGTGGGCCGTGTTCAATAAAGCTTTTGAAAAAGAGTTTAAAGTATTGAGTGGATGGAAATTTGACCTCAGCATTATGAGTCGCTTTATAAAGTATGGTTTTCCTAGTGGGATGCAATGGGCTCTTGAGGGATTGGCATTCACTGTTTTTCTAATGATAATAGGTAGATTTCCCAATGGAGATGTGGCACTGGCAGCCACTAGTATTGCGGTCACTTTAATGATGCTGTCAGTATTGCCGTCAATGGGCGTAGCCCAGTCCGTAATGGCCTTGGTGGGCCAACATTTAGGTGAAGGTCAGCCAGAAAAGGCCGCCGAGTCAGCGATGACCGGAGTCCAGATGTCTTCGGCTTATATGATATGCGTGGGTTTAAGCTTAGTTCTTATTCCTGACTTTTATTTGTTCTGGTTTGAAAACAAACAGAATCCGGAGTTGTGGGGTCAGGTGGCGGAAATGTCTAAATACCTCTTGATGTTTGTTGCTATGTTCACTTTGTTTGACAGCTTTAATTTCAATCTTTCTTTTGCATTAAAGGGAGCTGGAGATACAAAGTTTGTATCTCTCGTGTCGTTAATTTTGCCCTGGCCGACCTTTGTAATCCCAACCGTTTATATTTCACACTTGCCAAATGCCACCTATGTGGCTTGGGGGTTTATAACTTTTTACATTACGCTCTTGGCTCTCATTTACTATCTGCGGTTTCGGCAAGGTAAGTGGAAATCTATGAGTGTCATAGATAACAACTGAACCCCTTCGGATCATGAGTTGAAACACTAAGGTCCTCTCTCATATTGACTCATTTAGAGTTCGTACTTGTTCCTCAGATTTTTATGAATTCTAGAGAGTTGTATCAAAACTCTCCAATTTCAACTTTGCGAGAACTTGGTTTGATTCCATCTGGAACGTCTTATTTTAAAACACATTACACTGGATAGGCTTTACCTTAGAGTTAAAGCTAAAGTCCTGAATTTTTTTGTCTTTCTGTTTAACGCGACATGTATGCGTCCGATAGGAAAAAGGTCTAGGCCGCAACGAGGAGTATATATAAGTGAGCAAGAGTAAGGCGTTAAAGTTAATCCAAGAAGATTTCACCGTTAGACCAAGTTCTGTACAGGGGCGAAAAAAATTAGTTCGTCAGGACAGATACGATGTGCAAAATGACGAATGTTATGTGGAGCTATTTGGTAAATCATTTAAGGTTTTGGATCTTAATAGTTTTGGTGTGGCATTGACTTCCGATGAGCCCATTGAGGCAGACATTTTAAATAGTGCACCCCTTGTTTTCGAAAATATTGAGGTGGGGCAGGTGAACTTAACAAAAGTTCGCCACGAAAAAGAGGAAACGGGAAGTTATAAAACGGCTTTCGAAGTGAGTGGTGCGCCCATTAATACAGAATATATTGAAGCCATTAAATCTTCTTTTATGGTGATAGGGCAGCACCAAGAGTCGCTGAAAAAATTCGAAGCCATTCCAAAAGAGTTCAAGGCCTTAGTGTTAGATGTAAAGGACTGGTTAGAAGGAATCCAGAATTACACCAATTCTTTGCAGTCCACTAGAAAGTTCACTTCTTCAGAGGAAAAGAAGAACTTTGAAGACGCTGTATGTGAAGTGCTCGCAGATTACTTTAAGCTCAATTTTACGAAAGCCTATGGGGGATTTACATCACTCATGAATCAATACGATGATGCGAAAATTAAATTGTGCTTTGAATACTTCAGGTCAAAGTTGAACGAATTATTGCATCAATCCATTTTCGCTGACCGGTCCTATAATAAGCCATTGGGATATGCTGGTGACTTTGAGATGATGAATATCATTTATAGGAGTGAAAACTTTGGGGAGTCCCTTTTTGAAAAAGCGCTGCAAAGGTACTATGTGCAAGAGCCTGCGGCTCGAGCGGTAAAAAACAGAAGTGTATATTTAAAAAATAAAATTAAGCAGGAAATTTTAAACAGAAAAGACCAGCAAGTTATTAAATTTTTAAGTGTGGCCTCCGGTCCAGCTCGAGAAGTTCAGCTTGTGGTTCAGGATCCTGAAGTTCAAGAGTTTCTTCACAAGGTTGAGTTTCATTTTGTAGATCAGGATTTATCTTCGTTAAAACATGCTCAAAATAAACTACATGCGTTTAAGAAATCAAAAAAATTAGAGTATGGATTAGTTTTTCATAACCTGGCCATTAAAAATATAATTGGCCGGGGCTTACCAGAATCGGACTTTGATATGATCTATTCTGCAGGTCTATATGATTATTTTACGGAGCCAGTTGCAAAAATGAGCAACGAGAAGCTTTACCACGGACTCAAAAAGGGAGGGCGTCTTATTATCGGTAATTTTAGTATGGATAATCCTGATGAATGTGCAATGACCATGGCATTAGACTGGAAACTCATATACAGAAGCGATGACGAGATGAAGAGTATGTTTGCCCATCTTCCTTCTGAGGTTGATATAGAGAAGGAAGACGAAGGGGTAAATCTCTTCGCTAATTTAATAAAGTGATTGGTTGAAATGAAGCAAGAGACGCCACCATCTGTATCTGCTTTTGAGGAAATCCGGCGCAAAGAAAAATTGGATGAGCTAAAGGCGGTATTGGAAACCATTGGAAATAAAATGGTTTTCCCCCTCTATTTTGCCTTTTGGGTGGCAGACGTTCTATATGTACCTCACCTAAAATGGGAGTTTTTGGCTTTAAGGGCGACAATCATTCCGACCAGTTTAGTGGCGTTGTTTTTCATGCGTAGAACGGATTCTTCGGAGGCGGCAGAGTATATTACAATCTGTTACGCGGCTGGTGTGGCGCTTCCCATAACAATTATGACAATTATGTCTGGAGGGCAGACCTCTCTTTACTATGCTGGTCTGAATTTGGTGGCGGTAGGTGCTTTGTCCTTTCCTCCACTACGAACACCTCAATTTTTGCTGGCCCTCATCGGAGTGTTTTTACCTTTCTATATCGGTGTATTGCTATTCACAGACATAGCTGTAGGAATAAATCGTCTAGTGATTAATAGCTTCTTTGTGGTAGGGACAGTGACGATATGTTTTTTAATCAGACACTTCAATGAAAAACTAAGGCTTTCAGAGATAAGAATGAAGTTGAATCTTCAAGATGAGTTGGTCAATCGAGAGAACATCATTTTACAAAAAACGGAAGAGGGGATTAAATTAAGGACATTAAGTAATCAGTTTAGTCCACAGGTTGTCCATGCCATTAAAAATAATGAGATTGATATTGAGGGACGGGTTCATAGTGGCGAAATCTGCTGTATATTTATAGACATTGTAAACTCGACGGAAAGGGTTGCTAATATTGATGCCAGTTCCGTTGATAAAGTTATTTCAATGTTTATGGAAGATGCAATCAAGGTTCTTTTAAAATATGACATCACCGTCGATAAATTTTTAGGGGATGGGATTCTAGCATTTTGTAACGATCCCATTAAGTATTCTGATTACCATGAACGTGTTGTGCATTCCGCCCTTGAGATTATTGAGAAGATTTCCTCTAGAAGTGATGAGTATCAAAGTTATTGGCTTAAAGATTTAGAGGTGAGTATCGGTATTGCTTCTGGGAGTGCCAATATTGGTTTCTATGGATCGAGTCGATATTTTAAGTCATACACGGCTATAGGGCCTGTCGTAAACCTGGCTTCTCGATTGTGTAGTGAGGCAAGACCCAATCAAATTTTAGTTTCAAGTGACGTTGTCAATAAATTAGTTAGTTCGGAGTTTGAAGTAAAAGCGATAGGTGAAAGAACTTTAAAGGGATTCGAGGGGGAAATCCATCAAGTCTACGAGATTACAGGGTGCTCTGAAGGTGAATTGGTTTCTTTTGATATTCATGACTGTCCGAAATGTAATTCTATTTTACATCTCACTACTGATGATGAGGGAATCTATTTATTTAGTTGTCGAGAATGTGGCTTTCAATTAGATGACATTGCAGATGTCGATGAAATTCCTAAAGCGAGTTAATTAAAGTCTTTTAATAGAGGATAAAATAAGGAAATCCGAGTGCCTTCATTTTTGGTTGAATCGATAGTGAGATGTCCTTCAACTTCTTTGAGTCCCCTCTGAATCATGCTGAGTCCCAACCCAGTACCTTCAGCCTTTGTGGTAAAAAGAGGTTTAGTGACTTGATCGATGATATCTTCTGGAATGCCAAGTCCGTCGTCAGCTACAGAAACGACAACCCAACTTCGGCCATCTTTTTCAACAGTTTCACAGTGAACTTCAATGCTACCAGGTCTTCCCTTTTCTACAATGGAGTCCCTTGAGTTGATTATCAAATTAAGAATAGAGCTCTCAAAAGTCGCTCTATGGGCGTCAATGAACAAGTCTTCTTGGGGTGGCAAAACAGAGACTTCGACGCTGAATCCAATGGGTAAATTTTTAGTAATGTGCTCGATATCCTCTAGCGCTTCTTTGATTGAAATCCATTCCTTTTGTAGGCCCTTTTTTGAAACGTAGTTGAGTAGAGAATCTGATAAATTTTTTGCGCGATCGAGAACTCTTTTCGTCGAATTTAAGTATTTTTCTCTGCCAGGCTCAACACTCTTTGTGAGTTGACCAAAGTTTCCATAAAGTAACGAAAGAATATTATTAAAGTCGTGAGAGATGCCGCTTACAATTTGCCCAACAAGCTCCATTTTTTGAGACTCTTTTAACTCATTTTCCATCAATTTTTTTTCGGTTATATTGCGTACAACAACCAATACTTTAGATTCTTCTAAAAATGTCATTCTAGCGTCAAAATATTTAACTTCATTTTCAAAATCCAAAGTGTACTCGAAAGTAGATAGAGTTTTCTCCCTTAGAGTCTTTTCGATATTTTTTAGAGTGAGTTCAGCGACATCTTTTGGGAGTAAATCCACAACGGATTTTCCTCGTATTTCATCAGGAGAAACAAAAAGGTCATCGTCAAAATTGGAATGGAAATCTATATGTATGCCGTTGCGGTCCAGCACAAATATTAAATCCGGAAGAGTGTCCAAGATTCCTTTAAGATATTCCATTCCGTTGTTCATAGCTAAAAGTTTTCCCTCTTAGGAACAACAATACAATGATAAATTATCTCTATGCAACAAAACAGTGAGTCGGGGCTCCTAGTTGCTAGAGTTCTTGACAATCTCCAAGAGGAGAGAGTCCACCTTATTCAAAGCAGGATGGTTAAGGTTATGTCGAACGCCTAGATATCTTTGAGAGTTATGGTAGATATGGGTCTTTCCCTTTTTTCCTGAACGAATTAGGATTTTCTGAGGAAGATCGATTCCAATTGTGTTACTTTTAATCATAAACTCTGTTCCCACCTTTGGATTACCAAAAAGAATGAGTACTGTTTCGGGGAGCTCTTTTCCCACTGACTTCGCATTAGCAGAATGATCTATTACACTAAACAAGCGGAGACCACGCCGCTTTATCTCAGCCTGAATGGAAGAAGATACTTCTTCGACTGTCTTTTCGCTCACGTTCTCAACTAAGTTGTCGTTTACGGTTGCGGCTTGGGCAATAAGTGCCTGAGGAAGAGTTGATGTGAAAATAAGAAATATTGCAATTTTCATTAAAGAACCTCCGCTTCATATATCTTCGAAAGTGTAAGGCAGGAGAATTATATTATCAAATATACATTCTAGATTCACTGGGTTATGAATATCTAAAGTGATGGAGAAGTTCAGTGAAAGAAATAAATGTTGGCCTTATAGGTTTCGGATTAGCTGGTAGAGTTTTACATATGCCATTCTTGCAGAGTCACCCTGGGTTTTGCATTACAGATGTCTACTCCAGTCAGGTAGATTTGATACAAAAGGAAATACCAGGCTGTAGGGTTCATCAAAGTCTGGATAGTCTTCTCTCTGAGTCGTCATTAGGTTTAGTTATAAACTGCGGGCCGAATGAGACTCATTTTTCCTATGCAAAAGAAGTTTTAAAAGCGAATAAGCATTTGGTCATTGAGAAGCCTTTTGTAAACACTGTCGAGGAAGGTTTAGCTCTCATAGAGCTTGCAAGGTCAAAGAATAAAGTTTTGACGGTATTTCATAACCGCCGTTGGGATGGAGACTTCTTGACGGTGAAGGACCTTGTGGCGTCTCGTAAACTGGGTGATATTAAATTATTTGAGGCTCGGTGGGATCGTTTTCGGCCTGATTCTGATTTGGCGAAGTGGAGAGAAAAGCCAGCTCCTGGAGCAGGGGTTCTATTTGACTTAGGCCCCCATTTGATCGATCAGGTTCTTCAATTATTTGGACTTCCAAAGAGAGTATTTGCAGATATTGATTCTTTGCGCGATTCCAATGCTGCGGATGACTACTTTCATCTGATTTTAGACTATGGAAGTAAAAAAGTAGTTCTAAGAGCTTTTACTTTTGCAGAGGGGACACCTCGGTTTGAAATTTGTGGCAGTCAGGGTGTATTTAGAAAATTTGGTGTTGATATTCAAGAGTCTCAATTGCGTGAAAAGATGAGCCCACTGGATGCGGAATTTGGAGTCGATCCAGAAAGTTCTTGGGGTGAGCTCATCACTTTTAAAGATTCGGGCTCTAACGTTTCTAAAATGGAAACTCATCATGGGAACTACATGGAATTTTATAATGGGCTATACCAATCCATTACAGAGGGAAAAGAGGGGATTCCAGTGCCGGCAAAAGAGGCATTAGAAGTGATTCAAATTATTGAGCTGGCCTTTCAGAGTCATCAACAGGGCACTTGGGTGGATTTTGTTCCCCTCGATTTTAAATAGTATCTGTTGCGATCCATTCCATTTTCAAAAGAGCTTTGTTGCTAAGTGCAGTCCGTCCCTATTTACAGGCGCGAATTATATTTACAGTACAATGTATTCCACCACTTAAGTAATGCATGAGATTGCCGTTAACGTAATGGGGTTGAATAGATGTGGCCTTTATCACTTCATCAGTAATACTCTGGAAAGCCTGGTTGGCTTGTCGAGCGACCACAAGATTTTCGCCTATTAGAATATTGTTTATTGGATTAGGATTTATGCTTCGAGCATAATCTTGATCTGTTCCGTAGTCTGACATTGGGTTGGCAGGAGCGAAGAGTAAAGGTAGAGGATTGGAAGGTACTGAGCATCCAAGCTTGCTGTTTAACTTTTCTTGCAAATGTGAAAGGCTTTTTTGGATGAGGTCTTCGTACTTCATATTCGCATCCAGCAAACCGCGACACAAAGGTTCACTTTCATTAATTGTCGAATGAGAGAAGCAATCAGAGAAGTCGGTTCGATTATATTCATCGCTTAAAAATAGATTTTTCTCATAGTAGTAAGATGTCAAAAACTGCTCCCAAGATTGGGTGTTGTTAAGCAGCTCTATCGCTAATTTTGGAGAGGCATAATTAAGCATAAATGGACAATTTTTATTAATTGGATTGGGCAGGTAGGAGAACAGTTCGTCCACGTGTCCTGTCTCAAGCCAGTTAACATTTATTGACACAAGCTCCTGATGTTTAAATAGATTGGCTAACTTGATTTTAGTTGCAGGAGCCATATTGTCGCCAATCAATATAAGGTGACCCGGATAGGATTCAATATTTCCGCCGTAATCACCGTTTCCAAAATCCTCACCGCGTCCAAGCGGTTGCTGTTCCAATGGGGATTTACAAATGAGAGATAAGGCAGGGGGAAGTCCTTCGCCTTCTCTTTCTGTATAGGGAAGATCTAGGAAGAAGCTCTCTTTTTTCTCGAGATCGAACCCAATCTCCATATAGTCTTGGGCCCATAAGGTATCGTCAGAAGGGGTAGGAATCATATTAACCAAAGACCGTAAATCTCCCTTAGGAAGTTCTTGCAAGGAGGAATGACTTATCTCCACTTCATTTCTAGGTATCAGTAGATTGAGCCTAGGAGCGGGCTGCCTAAGATTAGCGAGCTGGATGAGCTTTTTAAGCATCTCCATATGGTCTCTGTCTTGAGTGTAGCCAAAAAAAATACCTCTAGCTGGATAGTGGCGGGGGAGTAGGTAGGCACCTTCTTTGAAAGGGCAGTCAGGTAAATCTGAAATGTGATTATTTTGACAGTAGTCTTCCCTCGGAAGTGGTGACTTAGTTTTAGTTGGCTCTTCATTGACGAGGATGTAGGCGGTCCCCAATCCAAATAGAATAATGAAGAGTAAACTTATATTAATTTTTTTCGAAAAGGCCATCTCTATACTCGACACACAGTTTGGTCGACCTCTATGTGCCTCATACCCCAATGCCAGGTAAAACAGCAATCTTTTTAAAAACTCTGACTTCATTTTCATAGAAAAGCCAGAGCGGTTAAATAATCTCTATGGATTTTAATCCATAGGCTGGCTGGTGTGGCGTATGGGTTGAACGAATTTCACAGCCTCGGACTCTTTCAGGGGGATGTTGATATGGCTTCCATCCCTAATGGCCGAAAAGTGTGGGGACATAATCTCAATATTACTTTCCCTAAAATTGTCTTGAATGTTTTGGTGTAGCTCTGAATAGACTGAGGCCATTTTGCCGGCCTCTTCTGTAAAGGCATTGATTTCGTAGGACACATAGAAGTCATCCAAACTGGTTTGTAAAACAAATGGTGAGGGATTCTTTTTGATGCCTTTTACTTTCAAGGCGGCATCTATAAGAAGTTTATGTACAATTCTCCAATCCACGTCATAACCAATAGTGATAGTGGAATGCAGAATAAGACCTTCTTTTTTTGAAGCTGTACTATAATTCACTAAGTGATTAGATAAAACCATCGCATTGGGAACAGTGATATCCACATTTTTAGTGGTTCTCACTCGCGTGACGAGGAGGGTCTTTTCGACCACATCGCCGGTGGTTTCTCCAATTTTAACTCTATCACCAATCTGAAAAGGTCGCATATAAGTTAAAACAACACCACCGACAATATTTGCAATGGCAGATGTAGAGCCGAGCGACAGGAGGAGACCTACGAATACGGATACTCCCTGGAAAGCGGGTGAGCCCGAGCCTGGTAGGTAAGGGAAAATCACAACCAACACGAAAGCAAAAACCAAAAAACGAACTAGTTTGTAAGTGGGTTGTGCCCACTCCGGATAAAATCCGCTGAACTGTAGAGATCCTCTTTCGATTTCAGAAAATACGAACCGAAACATTCGGAGTAAGTAGCTGGTTAGGATGACAATAATGGCAATGAAAAATAGGTTGGGAATGTAATCGATCAAGACTTTTGCAATATTGCGTAACGGATTGGCTACGTATCCAAATATCTTATCAGCCCATCCCGAAGTATAGGGAAAAAAGCTGAATACGAGTGGGATATACATATAGACCAAGAAGAGGACAACGAAAATTCTAGTGATCTTTACAAGTGCTACCGTGAGGCCGACGATTCGAGAAGATGGTAATATTTCATAGGATTTTAACTTTACAGAGGGGATATGTTTTAAAGACCATCCCTGAATAGCATTGAGTATAATGGGGAAGAATCGAGCAATAAACTTTAAAAGAAATAGAAGTATTACAGTGGAAATCAATACATAGGAGATAGAAAGACCATATTTTCTCCATGAGTTCAGCTTTCTTTGGCTTTCTATAGTTTTAACAAGTTGGTTTTTGATATTCTGACTCAACACCTGCCGTTGAAGAGCTACGGCTTTTGCATCTCTATCAGTAAGCGTAACAATAACCCGATCGCCGAGCATAACATTGGTGGAGTTTTCGAATTCTTCCGTGGTGAGTTGATTGATATCAATTCGGCGGTCTTTGGCTAAACTGGAAATCCGCGCCTCTAGTGCTGAAACTCTCTCCTCCAGGGAAAAGGCGCCAATACCATGGTGGAGCTCAAACAAGGTCGTCTTGCCCAGATTTACAGGCTTTTTGCCCAGTGCGGGTAAGTTAAAACTGAAAAATATTACTATTGTAATCCAAAGAAACTTCATGAGAGTCTACTTTCTCCAATTAAAATACAGTTAACAAATGGCATATTTATATTTCTATTTTTCCAAAGGATATAACTACATCCATCGAAAATTTAAAGCATCTTTTAGTCGTCCCCTCTAGTAATTCTTTTTAATTTCATCATTAATCAGCCACTTTAAGCCATCAGGGCTAAAATCATAAAGTTGGCGACCATTAACAAAGAAAGTTGGAGTGCCTCGTACTTCAAGAGTCTTAAGGTCCTTGGTGTCTTGATCAATCATTTCACTTATTTTTTCAGACTCCATATCCGTTCTCAATTGATCCATATCCAGGCCAAGCTTTGGTAGAAGTTCAAAGATGAGGTCGGGGTTAGGATTGTGATGGTTTCCCCATTCGGGTTGTTTTTCAAACAATAACTCTAAAGCCTCCCAGTATTTACCTTGAATCCGAGACGCTTCTAGGGCTCTAATGGCAATCTCGGAGTTTCGGTGAAAAGCCGCGTAGCGTACGACAAAGAGAACGCGATCTCCAAATTCTGCCAGTAGGCCCTTAACAATAGGGTAAAAGGCTCGGCAGCTTTCACATTCAGGGTCCAGATACTCAATGAGAACCACTTTTGCATTTGAGTCTCCCAGTTTTGGCGAATGACTTCTGACAAAGACTTCAGAGTTCTCGGAAGCCAAAAAATTAATTTTTTCTTTTTGTGCGGACTCGAAATATTTCGAGGCAACGGTGTAGCCCACTACTAGAACGACTAAGATTAAAGCAAAAGGTAAAAATTTATTTTTCATGAGAATAGTCCTTTTTAATTAAAAATAAAAGTAAAGCTAAAATAGTAAAAGCGATAAAGGAAAGCATCGGAATCGTTATGAACCCGAAGACATTAATATATACTGTTGAACAGGAAACTCCTTGTACGCAAGGAGATGCTGATTCGGGAACGATTTTATAATGGAGTAAGTTGTGGTAGGTGGCTGTTAGCCATCCTAGGGTAACTAAAGGGGATGCAAAACTAAATGTGGGACGAGGCCCTTGAAAGACGCCCACAAAAAATATCAATGTTAGTGGATACATGAACACTCGTTGGTACCAACACAATACACAGGGAGGAAATCGCATAACCTCACTAAAAAAAAGGCTTCCTAAGGTTGCAATCATGGCCACTGTCCAGCAGCTGTACATGTAAAAAGTTGTTTTCTTTTCTGTGGTCATTATTAAGTGAGCCGTTTTTTAAACAATTGAATCGTTCGTTGCCATGCCAGATCTGCAGCATCCTTCTTATATCTTGGTGTGGAGTTATTGTGAAAACCATGTTTGGTATCTGGATACACAAACATTTCATAATCCACTTTATTTGCTTTTAATGCCTTTTCGTAATCCTCTTTCATCGCATTCACTCTCGGATCATCACTGGCATAATGTATCAGCATTTTAGCTTTTATATTTTTGACTTCTTCCAATTTGGCTGCACTTCCATAGAACGGAGCAGAGGCTAAAAGGTTATCTTTCAATTCGGTAGCTAAATAGTTAGAAACGGCTCCGCCAAAACAAAAACCAGTGACTCCTAATTTTCCATTGGAAAGGTTATGATTTTTTAAAAAGAGTGCCGCGTTTTTCATATCTACAAAAATTTTATTTCGATCTAATTGTTTCTGAAGTGCCTTCCCATCATCATCATTTCCAGGATAGCCTCCAACAGGATAAAGTGCGTCTGGCGCAAAGGCTAAAAATCCTTCAGTAGCTGCTCGTCGTGCAACATCTTCGATATAGGGATTTAGGCCTCTGTTTTCATGAACAATGAGCACCGACGGGAAGGGACCTTTTCCGACGGGAGCGACCAGATATCCCCGCATAAAATTATTTTTAGAATTACCGTCCTTTGAGGGGTAGGTGACATAGTTTGGCTTAATGCGTTTATCCGTAAAAGAAATGGTTTGCGCTTTTGCGTAATTGGGAAGGAGAGCCATAGCCATGCTGAATCCGGCACCACCAGCTACGCTAGTTACAGCAGCTCGATCTAAAAACTCCCTTCGACTCATTTTTGAGTGGCAATATTCGTCATATAGGTCAAAAATTTTAGGGTCAATTTGTGTGGATTTCATAGTGAGCCTTCCTGTTCCTTCGATGGATGGATATTATACTATCAAACGTCATAGGAACTAGGACAATTTGGCTCAAAAATAGGGTTTTGTCTTTCCGCATAAAGCCAATGCTTTACCAAGGCCTCTTTATCCCAAGGTCGAACCGATATGAGGCGAAATATTACGAAATCTTAATAGAGAATAGGATCGAACTTTGTTATTCAATAACGGAGTAAAGTAAATTAGAAATAGTAAACTTAAAATTCGAATATTTATATGGCTAACGAACCCAGTATTGAACAGCTTAAAGTTTTTTTTGAAAATGCAAACGGCTTGTTTTGTATTGGTGATACTAATGGCTATTTTAAACATCTAAATCCGAAGTGGTCGGAGTTGTTGGGCTATGGGCTCGACGAGCTCTACAGCAGACCCTATACAGATTTTCTCCATCCAGAAGACGTTCAGTCGTCAATAGAAGAAGCTAGTAAATTAGCTTCTGGTGGTCATGAGACTGTTGGATTTAAAAATCGTTACATAACCAAATCCGGTGAAGTTGTATGGCTTCAATGGACAACTCGCATAGTAGATGGGTTGTTGGTAGCGAATGTTGTGGATAATACTAAGTTGGAAAATGCATTGGCCGAGATTGAAGAGCAAAAGGCCCTACTGGATGGAGTGGTGCAGAACTCTCCAGGAATGGCATTCCAAGTGTCTGTGGATGAACAGATGAATGTTAATAACCTATTTATAAGCCAGCAATGTAATCAGATATTTGGAATCAACGTAGATGAATACTTGTCTAGACAGCCGAGTTTATTTGATTTAGCTGATCGCAAAGGAGCGGAACGGCTAAGGAAAGCGATTATTCAGAGTCGAGCGACAATGAGCGCATGTGAGTGGCGCGGTGATATTACAAACTACAATGGAGAGCAGAAAAGTATATTCCTGAAATCGAGCCCGAGGTTGATCGAGACGGGTGAAATCCTGTGGAACGGTGTTTTAATTGATATTACAGAAATGGTCCAACTGGAAAATGAACTTGAAGTGGAAAAAAGGAAACTATTTCATGCCAGTAAGCTGGCCTCCATTGGTGAGCTATCGGCGGGAATTGGTCATGAAATTAATAATCCCCTCGCCGTTGCGAAAGGCAATATTGAAAATTTAAAAAAACAATTAGCGAATAAGTCGATAGGTTGCTCGGAGGCCATAGGTAACATCGAAAAGGCATTAATTCGCATTGAGAAAACGGTGGCCGCTTTAAGGGTCTATTCGGGTGAAAACCTCAATCGCGCCGACCAGGTGATCGACTTAAACGAGGTGCTGGAGAAATCACTGAAGTTGCTTACTGATATTTACTTGTTAGATGGCATTTGTATTTCATCTCAATTGAAGGCTAATCGGTCGAAGATTTTGGCTAACGAAGGAAAGATTGAGAGAATTATTGTAAGTCTTCTGAGTAATGCTAGGGATTTTGTGGTCAACCAAGATTATGGAGAGATAATTGTTTCAACTCGAGTTGATGAAGATCAAATTATTTTTGAGGTCAGAGATAATGGCGCCGGTATACCGACAGGTAAACTAGATAGAGTTTTTGACTTCTCTTATACAACCAAATCTGGGGAACAAAGCGTAGGTCTGGGATTACCTTTAGTGAGAGAGTTGGTGGCTCAGCTGGGAGGTCAGATTGGCGTTCGTTCCAAGGAGAATGAGGGAACTTCCTTTTGGGTTTCCTTTCCACTCTATACAGATTTGAGAAAGCCCATTTCTTCAGTTCAGATGCCCCTGCAGGAAAAAGGCAATTTAGATGGTCGAATTTTGGTAGTGGATGATGAAGAAGGAATTCTAGAGATTTTGGAGGATAATTTAAAAGATCTAGGATTGAGTCCGACATTAACTACGGATGTTGAGGAAGCCTTAAATCTTATTGCTGCCCATGAATATGATTTTGTACTCACTGATTTCAAAATGCCTAAATTAAATGGTGGTGAATTTACTAGAGAGGCAAAGACGCGGGCTAAAGGTAAACCGAAATATATTTTGATGACAGGCGGTATTGATGGAAGGCCGGGTTCCGCCATGCATAGTGAAATATTGAGTTTATTTGATGAAGTGGTCACAAAGCCGTTTACAAATGATGATCTCTACGCTGCATTTACTGTTTAAAAATTAATGTAAAGGTAGGTTGTTTTTGATAAGCTCGTCTTATGTTTAATTTACTCGCCTTACTTGATGATATTGCTGCCACTATGGATGACGTTGCTATTATGAGCAAGGTCGCAATGAAGAAGACCAGTGTACTGATGTCAGACGACTTAGCGGTTAATGCCGGTGTCGTAACTGGTGTTCACCCCAGCCGCGAACTACCCATGGTAAAGAGTATATTTCTGGGTTCGTTACTTAATAAGGTCTATGGGATTTTGGGTGTATTGTTGTTGAGTTGGATTTATCCGCCTATGATTACGGCCATTTTGTTTTTGGGTGGGATTTACCTTTCTTTTGAGGGCGTTCATAAGATCGTCGAAAAGTTGATATCAAAACGTAAGGACGTCGAAGTTGTTCGGAAGTTGGTTACGGAAAAGCAAAAGGTTCAAGGGGCCATTAGGACCGACCTTATCTTGTCTATAGAAATTATAGTTTTAGCTAAATCCACTCTAACAGGTGATTTTTTAGTGCAGCTAGTTACCCTTTCGGCTGTGGGAATTGTGGCGTCAGTGATTATCTATGGTTTGGTGGCACTGGTGGTGAAAGTCGACGATTTTGGTCTCTATTTGATAGGCCGGGGACAGGACAAACTTGGACTTTGTTTTGTAAATTCTATGCCATACATAATGCGGGGGCTTGGTATTGTGGGTACAGTGGCGATGCTGCTTGTGGGCGGAGGAATCATCGCTCATACATTTCAACTTCCCGAAGTTTTCAATGAACATCTTCAAAACCTTGTAATAGGTCTGGTTGCGGGCCTAATTTGCGTAGGACTATATGAGTCAAAGTCTCTGTTAATCAAAGGCTAGAGAAACTTTATAAATGCGTGACGAAAATCCCTGAAACTGGTTATAGTGGCCTAACTGGAGAATATCGACCTATGCATGACTTAACTTTTTGGCGCAAGAAGCTCCTTCCCTATACAAAAAAATCTGATGCGATTGCTTTTAGGCAAATTATTGTCACTTTGATACCCTTTGTAGGCCTTTGGGCGGCTTATATTCACTTGGTGGAACAGTCCATTTGGTACTTCATACCCTTTTCGTTTGTAGTTAGCTTTTTTATTTTAAGATGTTTTGTTCTGATGCACGACTGTGGACACAAGGCCATGTTTAAAACCATGTGGATGAACAAATTTTTTGGTTATCTAATGGGAGTTATTACGGGGATGCCTCAGGCGGTTTGGTCAAAGAATCATGATTACCACCATAATACCAATGGCGACTGGGTAAAGTATGGGGGTGTTTTTAATATTATAACTACTCAAGATTATGCTGCGCTTTCAGATAAAAAGAAGAAACACTATTGGTGGTATCGCCAGCCAATTATTTTAATTCCTGCAGGATTCTTTTATGTCCTTTTCAATCCCAGGTTCAATTGGGCTGTTGGAATTCTAGTTATGCTCGTAAAGCTGGTTAAAAGCATTATTACACTTCAATTTTCTAAAGCCGTTGATGACTTTCAGAAATGGGAAACTAAGTTTTGGAAATCAAAGCAAGATTTTTGGCATATGACATATAACAATCTGCTGCTCCTTGCTATTTGGGTAGTGATGATTCAGTGGATTGGAGCTTTGGAGTTCTTTGCACTTTATGTTGTTTCGACTTCACTTTCTGGAACTTGGGGTATCTTATTGTTCACGATTCAGCACAACTTTGAACATGCCTATGCGACGGACACTCAACATGTAAATCACTACCGAGCGGCATTGGAAGGCACAAGTATGTTGGTGCAGCCAAGAATTTTTAATTGGTTTACGGCTGATATTGCTTACCATCACCTTCATCACTTATCCGTAGCTATCCCTAATTATAGATTAGAAGCTTGTCACAAAGAGTGGGAGCATCTATTCAAGGATGTAAAGAGGGTGAAGATCACCGAACTGCTGACGACCTTCGATTACATGTTGTGGGATCCTCAGCTACAAAAAGTGGTTTCCCGAGAGTCTATACTAAATACCTGATTCATAAGTATTAAACACCAATGGAAGTACTTAGTTTGGTTGTTGGCTAGACAAGGGCCTGGTATTAAAATGCAAATATGCTATATGCGCCTTGCCTATTTTTATGCAAGTGATGAGAATAATATAACCAATTCTCTTTAGTTTATTGTATAGCCAAGGTGAATAATTTTGAATATTCGAATTGAAAGAACTTTGCCAGGCTTTGGCTTGGCCATAGTAACGATAAACCTCATATTTAATATTTTAGGATTCGAGATCTTGTCACGACCTTTTGGCGCTATGGGTACAATGACGCTGTTAACGAGTGTCTCTATGGTGTTAGTTTTTCTGACGTCCTTCGATCGCTCTAAGCTAAAAAATGTATTAGGGGTCATTGTAGGCTTACAAGTTTTTTCGGTTGTTTTACATTTTATAAACTATTCTTCGGATATTCCATTCTTACAGCCATCATCCTTTTCCACTATTGGATTTATTTTAACTTTTACTTTTTTTAAATTTTTAGCCTTTAAGAAGGTAAAGGTCTCCGCATATGGTGGGGGAATTCTGACAATCATGTGTGTGACTTTTCTCTTTGGCTTTTTGAATGATGAAATGTTTATACTTGGGGTGAGCAGTGACCGAATTGGAGTTGGTCTAAGTCCATATACTTTTGTCTGTTTTGTATTGATGACATCCATTTATTGGGGTGAGAGAAATAAGTTTGTATCTCTAGAAAACCTAAGATTGAGCTATTCTCCAATTTGGACATTCTCTCTTTTAGTGGCCTACGCCTTTTTAAATTTTCTGATAATTTTTTGCCCGGCAGAACATGTAGCTTTTTGGTCGATCCTTATCCAGGGACTCTTTTTACTCTTATTTTATAAAATGCTCGTAAAGCCATTTCTACATGAACAAGGGGACTTGGTTCAAATGTGTGCTTGGACGAATCAATTTAAAACGAAGGACGGCGAATGGGTCAGTCAAAAGGAATTTTTTGAGTCTCTTGGTGTTGATATCACACATGGAATTGCACCAGAGGCCGCAAAAAAATTGAGAGAAAAAAATCATAGTAAAAAAGTATAGTTAGGACCACTTTAAGAAAACAATCTTCTTAAGTGTCTTGACGAATCCTTAAAGACCCCTGGCCATTTGTGAAGCTGTGAAAATTAGAAGTATAATTAGTATAACTTCAATAAGATTTATCCGACCTATGGTTTTTAAAGTGAATAAATCTTGGGAATCGATAGTCTTCTTTTTACTCATTCTCCATCTAATGAATTTGATCATAGGATAGAGTTCTAGCAAAAAAATGAAAAAGAAGAGCCCCATCTTTATGAAAAACCATTGATTCTGTAAATAGAAGGCGGTGCCTTTTTCGAGCCCACCGAAGGCTCTCAAAAGTCCCGTGACAATCCATAAAAGTGCAGCAATTCCCCAAAGATTATCTCCTAAAAAAACAGGTTTTACTGACTGATTTGGTTTTGCGGCAATTATAAAATATTGTCTAAGTACAAGGCCAGCAAACCCTATAGCTAAGGCTAGATAATGTAGTGATGCGATGAAAGCGGACACAATTCCTCCAAACTAAAACTATATTGGGTATTGTATCGGATTATTATAATATGAGATAATTTTAAATTCTACTATCTAGCTCCGAAAAACAGACCATAGAGGAAGAGTGGCAGTTCTTTAAATGATGGTCGAGTACTTTTAGCTGTTTGATGTCCGATTTTAAAAGCAAGAGACCACTGGCCAAACATATATCTATAAGCTTTAAACAGCGAAAACTTAGGATCATAGAAGTTGGTAGATTCAGCGCCTGCGCCGTTAATTTCTATGAGATCAAATTGGCCACTTTCTAGATCAGATAAATTGTCAAATCGAATATCGACGCGACCATAATTGAAACCCTCAATGAGCGATAGACGCTGGGTCAGTGAGTGAGATATTTTCTTATTCAAAAGATGAGAGGCATCTTTAAAAATACTGCCCTTGGAATGGCTTCCTCGATAGACAAGCTGTATCTGTTCGCCATCTTTAGGTATTTCATTCAAATACTTTTTCCAATCTGATAAAATGAAGTCAAATCGAATTTGAAATTCTGGTACTTGCATAACCAAATCTAGCATTGTGGATTTACCATCACCTCGAACGGTGGGGAACTCCTTAGAGTTGACAGAGTAGATTTTCCCTAAAGCTTGGTTTGGAAATCTGTAAAAAAACACACCCCATTCTTTGGGCTTAGAGCTGAGTTCCTGACAAATAATTGGTTTGGAGAAAGTTTTTACTCTCTTTATTAAGTCTTGGAAGTCATAGACTTTGAATACATCTGCTCCTCTTAGTCCATTGTCAGGTTTTACTATAAAGGGGAACTTTAGTGTCGATTGTCGTATTTCATAACTGAGTTGTTGTGAGTCAATTTCTTTGGGGTGGTCTATCCTAACTGTTTCCAATCTATTTTCGGGCAAATGGATTTGTATCAAATGATCAATTTCTGATTTGTTCTCTTCACATATTCCACTCATTTTAATGGCTGGGTTGGAGTACAGGGGTTTAAAGCCCCGATAGCGAAAGATCCAATATAAATAAGTGGGTACAATTGGTAAATACATTAGGAGAATGGGCCAGAACTCGAACCGCCTTAATCTGACCAATTTAATCCACAGAAAGGGAAAAACGGAGCCATAGGTTTTCTTTAAATTTGAGACAAAATAAATAGATCGAAAAACGAAGCTTGTAATAAAGAAGGAAAGAAATCCAACGGCCAGTTTAAAAACAATGGATTCGTTGATGGGAAAATACTGATCCACAAGAAGAACAAGTAAAGCGCCAATAATCGAGAAGATCAGAGTTGCAAACAAGAGAAGTGCAGAGAATTTTTTTAACGAGTATCCTGTTATTCCACAAGAAATATAAGTGGGAATCCTAGAGCCAGGTATGAACCTCGTAAATAACAAAAAATAGTCGAAGGAAGTGATTTCATCTTTAGAATGAAAGCTTTTTTTGTGAAACCAAGCTTGCAAGTGTTTTACGGCTCGCCAATGGTTCTTTTTACGAAATAGATACCCAATTCCATAGAGGCCAATGTCGCCAATGATGACGCCAAAGGTATAAAGAGCAATAAAAAGAAGTGGGTTGAGTTTGTCTAACTGAATTAGGACTAGTGAAGAAAGAAATGTCAGATCCTCACTTAAGAGTGTGCCGGGAATTATCATTAGTGGGTTAGCAAAGACTTCCATACTAATTCACCAATAGTTTTTCCCTATCTATAGGCTCTACAGCATTTCGTCCAAAACTAAGAGAAAGGACTGTAGAAGAGCCATCTCTAGAAATAACATCGTGTGGGTGACCCTTATGGCATTGAGTCACTCTATAATGTCCTTCACTTCGAACAATTTTATCTCCTTTCTTTAACCCTGATTCTGTTTCAATATATAGCTGTTCTATGAGTGATCCGGATAAAATGTTTTCAATCATACACTCTGGATGGGTATGTGGTTTCGTCCACGAAAGACCGGTAAAATATATGAGTTCAATTTTTAATAAGCGTTGTCCTAGCCGCTTCTCGTACAGAACCTTTTTGCTATGGCTGTCATTCACCGGCTTTGGCATGAATTTATTAATGTCTTTAAGAACAATTTCCCTCGCGCACTTAAAGATATTCTCCAGTTCACTAACTTGCAGTGAGTTCTCAATTTGCATTGGAATCTCTATTTCATTGTCTTGGTACTCTATCAAGATCTTCCCCCATTTGAATGATACGTTTTAAAAGATTCGCCAAAAATTCTGCATCTAAATCTGGCCTTGTTATAGCCATTCTAAAGAAGGGTCCCCTATCATCGGAAGAAAAATTAATATAGCCTTCTCCCGATCGCATGAGCTTTTGCCTGATGGCCTCTTCATGTCTTATATCTGGTCCCATTGAGCTTATATACCGAAAACAAATATTAGTAGATTCGGGTGACAGTAGAAGCTCGAGCTGGCGATGCTCTTCAATCATTTTTGCAAATTGAATTGAAGACTGGAAAAGTTGATCCACTCGATCAGCCATACCCTTTCGACCACGACTCATCCATGTTAGCCATAGTTTTAGGATATCTACCCGTCGGCCACATTGTAATGATCTAGGGCCTAGATCTTCATAAAGATCTGCATCGTCATGAAATAAGTATTTGTCATTCCCAGCTACAAGTGTGGACTTTAAAAGATTTTTATGGCGCGTAAGAAGGAATGCGCAGGTCAGGTGGATTCCCATGGCTTTGTGAAAATCCCAAGAAATGGAATCCGCTTTTTCAACCCCTTTGAGTAGATGTCTATGTTGTGCACTTAATAGGGCGTTGGCTCCATAGGCTCCGTCGACGTGTAGCCAAATGTCATTTTCCTTACATATATCAGCAATTTCATCTATTGGATCATAAGCTCCATGTACTGTGGTTCCAGCTGTTGCGACCACGCAAAAAGGCCTATTCCCTTTCTCAATTTGCTCATCGATTGTTTGTTTTAAATGAGTCAAATTCATTTTACCTTTGGAGTCAGGATTAATATCTAGACAGTTATCGATGCCAATACCTAAAATGTTGGCGGATCGTTTTATGGAGTAGTGAGACAGTTTTGAAGTTAAAATGATACCATTTTTTCCAGAAACACCGCCCTGCTTTGCTCCTTCTAAAAAATGATTTCTAGCCATCATCAATGCCTGCAGGTTGGAGGCAGTGCCCCCGCTAGTCATAAGACCTTCAGTGGGCTCACCCCAAATTTTCTTGGAAAAATGATCGATCATTTTGTGTTCTAAAATGGTAGCGACAGGAGCCACTTCAAAAGTGTACATTGATGTATTTGTGGCAGCAGAAAGCATTTCCCCCAGGAAGCTAGGGCTTTCCACTTTTGACCAGAGTTGATTGCAGTAAGAGCGATTGGATGTATTTACGCTATGCCGAAGATAGTTTTCACAAAATTTCTGAATTTCTGATTGGCCCGAAGGGGAGTTGTCATCCAAGTCATAATCAAACAATCCCGCAATGTCGGACCTGGATAAAGGAGGCTCCAAATGAATCGATTCGGCCTGCAAAAAATGTTCAACAACTTTATCAATTAGATTTCTATACTGTTCTTCTTTCATCAATACACCTTAAATGCGAAAAGTAGTTCGGCTTGCCATCCTTGTGTCTCTTCAACATAGCTAGCTGTTCTGTTGCTGTCTCCTAAAATTTCAAATCGTGATACTCTGAGGGTGGGCCAAAATTCATCTATAGCACCCAGACTTAATATTGAAAGTCCGTATTGAACATTTGTGGCTCGAAAGTGACTAGCTCCCTCCCCATAGAGATACCGATTGTGTTCTTGATTGCCTCCACCGAGAGAAATAAATACTCCTGGCTGAACCAAAATTTGACCTTTATCATTCTTAAAAAAATCAATGAGAGCAATGTGTGAGTAGATTTCAGTGTAGAAACCTTTATGAGCTTTTAGGTCTTGACTGAACATCCAGCGTAGATGGCTGCCCTGTTTGCTACGCAGTTCATAAAACAAGTCCAACTCGGAGGTGGATTCCCGACGAATGCGGTCCTCTTCGTCCTCGTCCGTATAATAGAGTGGGTGATCCAAGGTGGAATCCACATTAAGTCTTATTCTAAAAATTTGATTTTCGGTAAAAATGTTTTGTGTATAGTACAGTGCTGAACCGGCAAGCAGCAAGCTGGGGTTTCCTAGCTGAATAGAATATATGGGGACGGCTTGGAATCCCTCATACGTAATAATTCCTCTCTTTTGAAGTAGAGATGAGTACTGAGCGCCCAAGGCGACTTCAAAATCATCTTTGCGAAAAAAATCAGCGTGAGCATAAGTCACATTGAAAAAAAGTAGAATTAAAACCAGTAGTTTCATTGAGTCATTTGTTTCCAGTTTTTATCAGCAAGCGGGATATATTTTTCTTTGTTCTTTTCCCATTTCTCACCAACGCTTTTGTTGTAATTCAAGTAGAGCTTACCATTAACTAACGCGAAAATCGTAGGATCTATATCTGCAGTGCTTCCCTTAGATACAGCATAGGCACAGTACCCTCCATATTGCGGCAGGTAGTGCTCGGGATTTTCCAGGAAGAGTTTGCGATTGTCTTCTGAAGAAAATTTCCATGTGGCATTTTTATATGTAGCTTTAAATTCATCTTTACCAGCAATGGCCGCTTCCTCCGTGTGGTAAGCGACCACATCATACCCATCAATGGCGACCCCGGAGAAGTAGCTTGTGTTTATTTTTTCAGCTCCAGCGCAAGCGACGTTTAAAACAAGAGATAAAGTGATGATCAGAATAGACTTCATTTGTACTCCATTGCAGGGTTCAGGGAGAAATACGTAAGAAGTTGTAAAATGTGACATTTTTTTTAAAAAAAATCGATTTTTCCTATCGACTTAAGGCAAGGGCTAATACAGGCGACTTAAGCAATCTGGGGTGTATGGAAGAATGTTAGAAAAATCCCCGGATTCCACTTTTTTTGCCCAATGGGGATCGGCGAGGAGAGCTCTTCCTACTGCGACAAGGTCAAACTCATCACTTTCAAGTCTTTCTATGAGTGGATCTATGGAGTTGCTTGGAGATTTTGTGAAAGACTGAATGAAGTCTTGTTCGAGACCGACACTACCAACACTTATTGTGGGCAGTCCTGAAATCTTCTTTGTCCAACCAGCGAGGTTTAAGTTGGAATTGTCGAATTCTGGTGTATTTAAATTGCGAGTGGACGCGTGAAAGATATCCACTCCGGCTGCAGTTAAAGGCTCGAGGAATTGCTCGAGATCATGAGATGACTGGAAAAGATGATGATCGTAAGCGCCCAGTTTCCAGTTTGAAAATCGAAATATTATTGGGAACTCGCTGCCCACTTGACGTCTACAAGCCTTCAATATTTCCTGCGCAAACCGAGTTCGTTCCTTTAAGGTATCTCCGCCAAAACGATCTGTTCTTTGATTGGTTTTATCCCAAAAAAATTGATCAATAAGATAGCCATGGGCTCCGTGCAATTCGATAGCATCAAAGCCAGCCTCCTTTGCATTTGCCGCAGCCCGGGCAAAGGATTCAATTATTTCCTCCGTCTGTTTGAGGGACAGCTCGCTAACGGAATGCTTCTGTTCTTCCGGGCCCAAGTAATAAATTCCAGAAGGGCTCACAGAAGGTATATTATTGTCTAAATCAAAGTCCTTACTGCGATTACATCCCACATGCCAAATTTGTGCAGCGATCTTTTGTCCGCATTCATGTACAGCACCCGTCACCAATTTCCAGGCACTAAGGGCCTCGCCATGCAGAATGGGAACATCGCTATAGCCAGCAGAAGAGGGATCATCAATATTTATGCCCTCTGTGATTATAAGTCCGACACCTCCTTCGGCCCTTCTTCTATAATAATCTACAGACAAAGAGGTGGGAATATGGCCGGGCGATTGACTGCGTGTCATTGGAGCCATGACAATTCTATTTTTAAGAGAGAGTTTTGTTGATTTGAATTCGGAAAAAAGAATATTAGTAGTCATAGAAATCTGATCCCAGGTATGTTTTTAGAAATTTTATTAACTCATAGTTTTTAGAAAAAATAGAGTTAAAAAACCCACAACGATTGTAGCAATCATATTTTTTGTTTTGTAGCTCACAAGTAGGGCTGTGCAAGCGGCTAATGCTCGCTCATTTCCGTACAGCCAATGGACTTGTCCAACATGGAAGATAATTGATGGAGAAATCAGCGCAGGGAGAATGGCTACAGGTAAATAGGGCAAGCCCTTTTTTATAAACCGGGGTAGTTTTATGTATTCATGAAAAAGAATGAAGCTACATCTCACCAGATATGTGCCAATCGCAATTCCTGCAATACATGTCCAGTAATAGTTAGAATTCATTTTCTGTTTCCTTTGTGCCAAGAATGCTACCTAAGCCTAGACAAGCAAATGCCGTTACGATCAGATTTAAATTATGTGGAAGGTTAACGAGCACAGAGCTAACAATAACGGAAGCGATGGTGACCATTGCGAATTGCTTGTTCGTCAGGTTTGGACCAATCAAACCAATAAAACAAAGTGGAACCATAAAATCCAAATCCTGTGCGCCAAGTACGTAGGCGCTGAAAATAAAACTACCTAAAACGCTGGATTGCCAAACCGTAAACATAGTTACGGCACTGCCAATGAAAAAATAGACTCTATCTGCAGGGGATAAGTTCTTTTGTTCATAATGTAGCTGAGAGACTGCGTAAGTTTGATCGATGACAAAATGAGAAAGTGCCAATTTTGCAGGTGTTGAATGGGGGCGAAAATGTTTGGAAAAATAAATACTGTATAGAACAAATCTTAGGTTAATCATTATGCCTGAAAGAATAACTACTAAAATAGATGCGTCGGAAATCATTAGCTCAAGAGCGGCCAATTGAGAGGCGCCTGCAAAGATAGAAAAGCTCATGCCTATAAGGTCGAAGAGGCTAATACCACCGCTAGCCGCAGCGGTGCCCATGACAATTCCGAAGGGCAGTACGCCGGCAGCAATAGGAAGTGACTTTTTAAATCCCCATAGAAATGATGTATTCAATTTGGCTCCTTTTTCGGGGACTGTTTTAGCATAAATTTGTTCGGTAGAAATGGGAATATATTACCATTACTCACGATCTCAGGTGCTAGATCTAGAAGACTGATATTGTGATGTCCGGGGTCTTCTCTGTTAACATGACCATAAGTCGACTAAAAGTGATTTCCCATCCCTTGGTCTAAAATGAGACGCTCTTTTCAGCCTTAGGTGTAAATGCTGTCAGCACTTTTCAAAGTGTAGACAGTCCTCGTTAATCAATGGGACGGAATTGAAGTTGAATTGGTCTGGAGTTTGCTCTATTTAAAGTTAGGGTTTAAATGCGAAAACATAGTTTCATTTTGAGGCATTTGTAAAGAGGGTCGGGATGAGTTCGAAAATACGGGTTATAGTTTCACTGATTTTAAGTCTGATCTTAGCGGGATGTTCCGGTGGCGGTGGCGGTGGTGGATCCGATCCGGTGGGAAGCCAGGGGGCAGCCGTAGCTTCGGGTGTGATTTCGCTATCAGGAGCGGATGTAGGAGCTGTTGGGTCAACTCTTCTGGTCGGAAGTGTGTTGTCAGTACCGCAGGAGGGAAGTTTTCCGGACTATGCGATACTAGCTCCCGCGGGAACTGCCTTCGATGCCGAAACTAAGATGCCGATTCCTTCCGATCCTAATAATGGTTTTGCCGTAATTGTAAATCAGAATTTTCCAGCGGGTGGTTTTGATTCGGCCATCTCCATGACCATTCGAGTGAATGCTGTGGATTATGGGTACATTTGCCACTTCCCTCAAGCCAGTGCTGCAGACTGTGGTGGAGGGATTTCCCTAGACTTAGATAGTGGGTCGGTGACTTTGGTGGATGTAGAAGTGGAGCATACTGATAGTGGAAATATCTTGGTGCTCAATGGTTCGGTAAGCTGGTAATGGCTAGTCTATAGATTGCTAGCTATTACCTACCTATAGGTATCGATATCAACGTTTGATTAACAAGTCTTTGACTATGGATAAGGAAAAGCTTTTGATAGAACAAAAGCATTGTTGTTTGTATAGAACCTTTTTTATCTAGACTGTAGTACTTAAATGGCTAAGAAAAGCGCGGATTTCAAGAAGAGTGAACATCAGTTTGATATGTTCGAAGCCATGGTCGAGCTGTCTCCAAATTTATTGGTAGTGATTGATTTGCAAGGTAGGCTCATCTACTTAAATCAATCGGGCTATAAAATGGTACATTTGGCTACCGATTTTGATCTGGAAAAACTGACCCTTTCGGATTGTTTTAGCGATCCTGAAGAAGCTCGTCGAATTTGGGATAAAATTGACGGCGCACGGGGTGGGCATTGGGCCGGTGAAACTCATTTTAAAAACTTCTTTTCTGGAGAGACTTTCCCTGTTCAGCTCACGGCATTCTATCTTCGGGATGGCAAAGGCTCCTCATCTAATAAAATTGCAATCATTGTGAGGGATTTGACAGAGTCTTATCGTGTAAAACGTGAATTGGAAGAGCAGAGATCGTTAGTGGAGAACTCGGCTCGGTTATCAGCCATTGGCGAGTTAGCTGAAGGTGTCGGACATGAGATAAATAATCCCTTAGCAATAGTGATGGGGAGTCTTCATAAATTAAAAAAAGAAATTGAAAAAGACGTCACAGATAAGAGCGCTCTGCTCTCCATAGTTGAAAAGCAAAATAGGGCTGGTTCTCATATTATGAAAATTGTTACCGGTTTAAGGGATTTGGCTTACTTTTCAAAAACGGATGACAGCATGGAGTCATCGGTAAGAGACTGTGTAACTGAAACTATGGATCTGGTTGGTGAAGTCTATAAAAAGGATGGAATTTCTATCGAAGTCAATTTGCCTCAAGAGGAGATGTTAGTTATTGCCAATCCCTCTCAACTTCGTCAGATTTTTTTAAATTTTATTTCGAATGCTAAAGATGCTTTAACCACCGAAAAATCCCCAAAGATTTCTATTTCAGCGAAGGGCAATGGAAAATATTGGAGAGTGTCTATTGAAGACAATGGTTGTGGCATTAGTAGTGAGATTCAAAAGAAGATGTATATTCCGTTCTTTACAACTAAAGAGGTAGGGGATGGGACTGGCCTGGGGCTATCACTGTGTCAAAAATATATTCAGAACTGTGGTGGTGAATTAAGTTTTGAAACCAGCGAAGTGGGGACGAAATTTTATATAGATTTAATTAAAATCAAGTCTAATGACAAGGCGGCATTTGAAACAGGTGACGCTCAGGAAAAGCAACCAATAAAGGCGCTACTAGTGGACGATGAGGTTGAAATCAGAGAACTTATTCACGACTATTTAGTTGAAGGAGGTTGCGAGGTAACTTCACTGGGTTGTCCTGTTGAGGCTTTGAATTTGGCACAAAATCAGTCGTTTGATTTGATTTTATCTGATTTACATATGCCGGAGATGAGCGGAATCACTTTATTTACAAATCTAAAAGACCAGAGTTTAAATGCCAAAGCTCTTAAAATTATAGTTACAGGTGGCGTCGTTTCTGATCTAGACCAGGTTAAAGATGATTTTCGATTAGGTGTGGTCGAAGGTGTGGTCTATAAGCCATTTACCCCGGAAGATATATACGCTGTGGTGAGTAAAGCAGCGGAAAAGCGTAAAAAGGTCCTCAAATCTAGCTAACTGTTATAGTTCTAAGGCTTCCATAAATTTGGGGAGCAAATATGTTAAAAATTTTAATTCTTTTTTTGACAGTTTTTACTGGAATAACTGGTTATGCGGGAACTTTTAAAGTTATCGGACCCTGTTCAGAAGAGCCACAGTTTTTAGAGTTTTTTGACCTGCCAGAAGAATCCAATGTTGGACGAGTCACCGTAGATCTTTTCGAGAGACATTCGGTTCCCTTTGTGGGTACCGAGCGAGGGATAGCTAGAGTTTTTGATAGTCCAACAGGGGACGAGGCTTTGGAGGTTTTAAATGATTCTGAGATGCTGGCCTATGGCTGGTGTTACTCCGTAAATGGAATCGAGCCCGGAGTTTATGCCGACGAATATCCTGTGAGCAGTGAAGACCAGATCACTTGGTGGTACGGGTATGCCCATTACAAAGAGGGTGAATGGATCGAGCAATGTGCTCCTTCCTATGAGCGGAGATCCGCTTATATTTGTGGACTTTAGAGTGGGTTTAATCGTTTCAGATTCGGCGATCCGTTAGGTAAATGCCGAACTCAGTTCCGTAGCTAAAAAATCGAATACTTTGCGAATTTTTAAATTTGTCTTTAGTTCTTTGTGAGTGACTAGCCAGTTTTCAGCAACAAATGGTTTTGGACAAAAGGGGACTCTAGTAACAGAAGTATCTTTTGAACATAATTTCTCTAAATTGATTCCTACACCCAATCCACTTTTTACCATCTCCCAGTGGGCCAAATGATCATTACTTGTAAAAACAAAATTAAACCCAGTGGTGTCGATTCCTAACTCTTGTAGACCCATTATGTATCGACTGTTCTCTTGGAAGCCAATAAAGTTGAATTTTTTAAGATCGCTTGCGGATTGGATAGGTCCGAACTCTTCTAAGTACTTTTTTTGAATGTAGAGATAAGCATGGGTGTCTGGTAGGCGTTTAGCAATTAGATCAGGCTGAGGTGGGCGAAAATTTCGGATGGCTATGTCCGCTTCCCGTCTCTTTAAATCGCTGGTATCGTTTGTAGAAACCAGTTCGATGGTAATGCCTGGTTCAGCGAGTTTTAGTTTTTTTAAGATGGGACCTAGAAAGTACACAGCAATAGTTGGGGTTACGGTGATGCATACTTTCCCCTCCAATGAGGTGGAGTGTCCAGAAGCTTTGAGAGAAAATTGCCCGGCGGCTTCACCCATAGCTTTCACGTGATGAAGGAGTTCAAGCCCACTTTCGGTGAGTTCAAGGCCTTTTCCGACTCTCTCAAAGAGTGTCACTGACAGCTCGTCCTCAAGAGCTGCTACTTGTCGGCCTAATGTCGATTGGGCCATGCCTAATGCTTTGGCGGCGGCCGAAAGTGAGCCTTCTTCGGCAGCGACAAGAAAGGCTCTCGCTCGGTTCCAGTCAAAATTAACACTTTTCCAATCCACAATATTTCTCCAGCCAATGTCTGCCCATTTCGATTTGGCAGCAAAACTATGCAAATACGCATAGGTTATATGCAATTTAAGGTATTTATATATCATTTTTGCATTGATATTATAAAAGCACAATATAGGAGTTTTGATTATGATGAAGTTTAAAAAGTGGAAAATTAAGAAGGCTGTTTTTATTGGGATTCTTACTTTCGCGACCTCAGTCTTTGCGGAAAAAGAAGACTATGGTTTTGTTGTAGTTAATGCGACATTACCCCATTATCTCGGATCTAATGAATACTATGGAGTTACCTTTCCCTTTCCGTTGGCACTTTCGCAAAAGCAGACGTGGCATGACGAATATAAATCTACATTCTATTTAGATTTCGATGCCAATCTGAGGTTGCCTATTGGTGGGGCTGATATAACTGATAGTGCACCAGAAAATATTACCGATGAAGACGCCCGAGTGATTTCAAATACGACGAACTATGCTCGTAGAGGCATGGGCTATCTGCCTCCGGCGGGGTACCTAGGGGCAAAAGCGGGGTTAAACATAGGACAAATTAGATTAGAAACTGCTATCACCCCAGGGATACAGCTAGGACATGATTGGGAGTCCGCAGGAGTGCTATCGAGAGTCACGTTGAGTTGGACTCCGCTCTTAAAAAATAGTGGGACAAATTCATATATGTTGCGATTTATGGCAGAGGCTCAATATGGAGATAAAACTTATCACAATATGTACTATGGTGTGAGTGCCGAACATGCTATCGCAGGTCGTAGTGAATTCGACGGAAAGAAGAGTGGATACACTGGATACTTCTTAGGTATCGAGTTGGCTAAAAGATTTGGTCCGATTGTGGCTGGCGCTAGTGCCGGTTACTATAACATGGATGGGTCTATAGTGGAGGAGAGTCCTCTCGTAGTTACAAAATCGAATTTTGGCACGGGCTTCATGCTCGGGTATGTTTTTTAATGAAAAGTTATAGGTGAGGTAGTTATGGCTCAGTCAGTAGTGTTTTGGAATCTTTTTTCAAAGACTTACTCCAAACAAAAAATATCGGATCAAAAAGCTTATGAGTATAAGCTTCAAAAAACACGGGCGTTGATGAAGCCCACAGATCATGTTTTCGAATTTGGGTGTGGAACGGGCTCAACGGCCATCTATCATGCTGAAAAAGTTAAAAGCATCCATGCGACGGATTACGCTAAAGGAATGATAGAGATAGCGAATTCAAAATTAGAAAATGGTGGGCCGGAGAATGTTAAATTCCAAGTAGGGACCTTTGATTCATTAAATCTGGAAGCGAACTCTTATGATATGGTTCTTGGTTTAAATATTCTTCACCTTATTCCAAATATGTCCGCCACCATAGAGAAAATCGCTCAAATCACTAAACCGGGTGGTTATTTTATTGGAAGCACGGCTTGTTTGAAGCCAACGGGAATGTATAAGTTTAAATGGCTTTTTGATGGGCTGGCCTTTCTGGGCATTCTTCCTAAAGTATATTTTTTTAGCAGTGAGGAGTTGGCATCGGCTTTAGAGGAAAATGGATTCACAATAATTGAGAACTCCACTCCTGGAAGTGGTCCAGAGGTGCGATTTACTATTGCGCAGAAGAATAGTTAATTTCTATGCTCCAGATCGAGGACTAGTCTTCCAAATGAATCTAGTCTGAATGCGATTGTCGTGTGAAAATGTTTGCTCATCGTCTATGGAGGAGCATATGAGTTTCATTGGATCATCAAGATTATTAAAATTTATTTTCTGTGTTGTTTTACTCGGAGGAACGGGCCTTCAGTTAGGGTGTGCTTCTGGAGGCTATAAAATGACGCGTAAGTTTTCTGGATTTGTAAATAAGCAGAATATTATTATTCGTATTATACTCTACATTGTAGCTGTACCCATTTACGGTATTACCTTAGCTTTAGACGCCGTAATTTTTAACACCATGGATTTTTGGGAAGGCCGAGTGAGTGCGAACACATATAATTTTGAAAAAGACGGTCAGAAATATATAGTTAAGCATTTTTATAAGGGTGAAGAAAAGCTAAGGAACACTCAAATCACTTTTCAAAGTGAAGCCGGAGAAAAACAAAAAGAACTTCTCATCTCTGAAGCTCCGGATGGTAGAATTAAAGTTTATGTAGATGGAAAGTTTGAAATGATCATTAAGGACATAAATGACCTTCCACTTTTAAAGGTGTCTTAAATGCCGATTCTAGAAAATATTTACTTTCTGACGATGCCATTTCCGTCCACAACTCGTCCGGATTTGGCTTCGTGATAAGTAATGAAAATATTGTTAGGGATTTCTAAGGATTCACTTAGAGTTTTTGCGGCAGCTTGAAGGACTAGCTCTATTTCTTCAGGACTCTTGCCTTCAAAACAAGTCAATTGGCATAAAGGAGGATGGGTGGCCAAGGGTTGCGAGTCCTCTGCCAGGTTTCCCTCCAAATAAAATCCGGGCTCGATTGTTTCCCAGGTGATCCAAACATGTTTTGGATCACAATCATAAACATGAGATATGGCCTCGCAGGTGGCCTTCATAGCTTTGGGAATTAAGCTTGGATCTTTTTGAGGTAGAGACCTAACATTTAATATTGGCAAGGTTTACTCCTTTGGAGCGTGGGCGGCAAAAACCTCAGCGCCGGTCATGTCTTTAGTTTTGTTGGAAAAGGAGTAATAGTTTGGTTTTTCATCTATAAAAACTTGATGATCAAACTCCAATTCAGATTCATTAAATAATTCAGCGGAAACAGAATACATATCCGCCTCTTTTAGGTGGTAAAATAGATTGGTGCCACAATTTCCACAGAAGCCACGTTCTGCCCATGCAGATGAATCAAAAACTTTTAAATATTCTTTGCTTTCAATGGTGACATCAGTTCCGCATTCCACGGATAAGAACGGGCCGGCACTCCATTTACGACAAGTGGAACAGTGGCATGCGCCAAGATGAGTTTTCATCGCTGAAGCTTTAACGTTAACTTTTCCACAAACACAGGTTCCAGAGACGGATTTAGTTTTTTCCATAAAATGTTCCATTTCAAAGTTGTTTTGTGGAGTTGATGATTGAGTTTTTGACTTTGAAAATTGTAACGATGGATGCGTTGGCTCGCAAGCTGTATTCTCGGCGAATGGAGTTCCTGATGAAGGGCATAGGTGACTAAAAAAACCTTGCTCTAGGTAGGGCAAGGTTTTTTATATATTATAGAATTTTAAGGTGCCGGATAGTCAGGGTCATCTGGATCTGGGTAATCAGGATCGTCCGGGTCAGGTTCTGGATCCGGCTCTGGATCCGGCTCCTGTCCTGGATCTTGTCCTGGGTCTTGTCCTGGGTCTTGTCCTGGGTCTTGTCCTGGGTCTTGTCCTGGATCTTGTCCTGGATCTTG
>DCMZ01000015.1 GCA_002321895.1 Bdellovibrionaceae bacterium UBA1609
CCGCCAATTCCACCGATGCCGCCACCGATTCCACCATAGAGACCACCTAGGCCACCAAGACCGCCGATGCCGCCAAGACCACCACCGAGGCCACCGTAAAGGCCACCGTAGATACCACCACCGAGGCCACCGAGACCGCCGATGCCACCATAAAGACTACCAAGTCCTCCCATACCACCGAGACCAGCAGCACCCCATGGTCCAAGACCTTGCATATAAAGGCCGCCACCGATGCCACCGCCAAACATTCCCGAAGGATAGCCGAAAGCTCCACCGATTCCACCGGTTGCTCCAAGCATTCCACCAGCGCCATACATTCCGCCACCAATAGTACCCGAACAACCATAACCACCGGAGCTGGCTCCACCTAGGATTCCGCCATAAAGTCCCGCAGCAAAAAACGGGTAACCCGCAGAAACCGCAGTATAAGGTGATGAAGGCCAGCCTGCTTGTGCGTTTCTTTCTGAAATCTTATTATAAGTGGCGTAAGCTAAACCTGCACCCACAGCGACTCCAAATAGTCGTCCCACTTTATCCCAAGTGCTTTGAGTCTTACGATAGCTTCGTCCATAACACTGTCCCGTTGGACATTCTGCCTCGGTAAAGCCATCGATATCGCCAGACCGAAGATCTTTTTTAGCATCTTTAATAGCCTGTTTAAGATTTGCTTTTGCGTCTTCAATCTCTGACTCACGAGCCTTTAGTGCAATGTACTTATCTAAGTAATCTGCACAGTCAGAGCCGTCATAATTTCTAGTGCTCTTATGAAAATCTGAATCAAAGCATATATCTAAATTAAAAGTCCCATCACTATACACTTTAGGTTTGTTGTTTTGGCACAAACTCTCAACACCATCTAAATTTTGTCCGGCATTTACCAGCTGAGTGTATTCATCTCTGCTAATCAATGGCTTACAAATGGGATCATTCGATGATCCACCTGGAATATTTACAGGTCCACTAGTTTGTGGATCCTCGGTTGTATTTCCACCGCGAAGTCTTGCTAAAATCGCATCGATTTCGGGAGTCGAAGAACCAGCCGGAGCGCTTGTTGTCGCATCAGGAATTTTACATTTATCGAAAGAGTCCTGGCAGGGTTTGTACTCAACATTACCATCGTTTTTTAGAATATCATCAATGTAGGCCATGGTTCCTGATTTTAAATACTTTTTGAGTTTACTCTTGGCTTTCTTAAGGTCCCTTTCAAAGTTCTTAACTTCGAAATCCTCATAGAGCTCTTCCATCAACTCATCGTAATCAGCACGTGCTTCTTGCACACCCTCTTCATTGTAAATCACATCGTCAGCTGAATAGTATTCATGACCACATTGTTGTGTACCACCATACATTCCGGAACCCCATTGAGTGGGCAGCATTTGCGCCAAGGCACTCGTTGAGAAAAACGAAGTTAATATCAAGAATTTTAAATGTAGGCCTCTCATGGGATACCTTCCTCGTGGCTCACTGTTATCTATTTCTACATTCAATTTATCGTCACTATTTTGGACAATCTGTAATTTTCCCTGTAGTTTTCAGGACTTTTAGGGGGTCAATGCAATATTTTTTTACGATCTTTGCCTGAGCCCTGCTGACAGAGGTAAACTGTGTATCAATATGAAACACACAGTCCTAGTTGTAGATGATGAACCAGATATTTTAGACGCCTTAGAACGTCTACTTCGCCGCAAATTCAACGTTCTTAAGGCCTTATCTGGCGACGAAGGTCTGGCCCTTCTTGAAAAAAATGACGTACAAGTGATCATTTCTGATCATCGTATGCCTGAAATGACGGGGGTTGAGTTCCTACAAAAAAGTATCGCTATCGATGACAAGTGCATTCGGATACTTCTCACTGGCTACACAGACATTGAGTCTGTCATTGATGCTATCAACTCTGGACAAGTCTACCGGTACTTAACAAAACCCTGGGACGCTGTTGATCTACTCAACACCATTGAGAAGGCCGTGGAGAAGCTTCATCTAAGAAGTGAGTTAGAAATAAAAAACAAGGAATTGCAAAAAGCCCTCGCGGAACTAAAAACTCTGGATCAGGCGAAATCTAATTTCATGCTGCTTATGAATCATGAGTTAAAAACACCGCTTACCGTGATGACCAGCTACTCGGAACTACTTGAAGAGAGTCATTTGGACGAATCACAGCAGAAGGCCGTCCTCAGAATTCAACAAAGTATTGAACGACTCACCAAGCTAGTTGATGACTCTCTTACAATGATTCAAGCGGACACCAAGACCTTAAAAGTAAACCCATCGAAGGTGGAACTAAAATCTCTCATTGATGCGGAGTTGGAAAAACGCCATTACCAAATTTCCGACAATCAATTTAAAATCTCCTTCGATTTTGATAAAGCGACCATTGAGTCGGACTTAACTCATGCCACATCCATTATAGAGCGAATTGTAGACAATGCCCTTAAATTTGCCGACCCTCATAGTAGCATTGAGTTCAAGTTCGATAAGGATGAAAGTAGATTCTCAATTACGAATACGGGCAAACCCTTTCCCGCAGAAAAAACAGAAGAACTCATTCGACCTTTTACTATTGATGAAAAAGCCATGAACCACTCCACGGGAACCGGCATGGGTCTTGCCATCGTCGGCGCACTTTGCCGTTCGTTAGAAATTCACCTAGAAATCGTTCCTGATGATAATACAACCACAATTGTGCTCAAATTCTAAAACTATCAACCTGTCCGAACTCCGTACTTTTTGGATCGTCCAATTTAAACTAGAGCATTTACGCTGACCTACAAATTTGCATTTTCATATTTTCCAATGAAACTTTACCTATGTGCTTTGAGTGCTTTATTCTTTTTGTTACCCACTATCTCCTTCAGTGCAGAGACGCCCTATGATCTTGTCCTGGAAACAGGTGTCTTGCATGAACTACCTGGCAAAATAAAAAGCCCAATACATCTCGATAAATATGGAATATTAACTGTCACGGGGGATGCGCCTCATCTAAAAGTTCGCGGTAAGAAAACAGGCAAAGTGAAGCTCACTAGCGCCAACCAGACTTTAAATATTCTAGTGCTTTCTTCAGTCAGGTATCAAAAATTTCTTAATGTACAAAAAGCTCTAGCACACAGACGGGGCTTGAGTTTGGACTATTCCAAAGGAAAGCTTACCATAGATGGGGAACTTTTAAGAGCTCAAGACTATCTACAATTGCTTCCCATTTTGGAAGAATTAGACACTTCTGTAGAAATACATGCTGTTGCAGACAAAGAAATTCAAAAAACAATCATCGAAGAATTAGGACTGAAATATCCTCAGCTAGAAAATTCAGACACTCATCACTTCTCTTTTGAGAGTCCTTGGTCCTTAACAGTAGCAAAAAATCAGAAGGACGACATTCTCATAGATTCCCTTCAACAAATAGGATTTAAAGCTATCAGTGAGTCTAAGCTTCATGCAAAAAAGCCGTTGGTACAGATTCATATTAAAATGATCGAGACCAATCAAACCCTTCTCCAGCAAATGGGATTTGACTGGCTCCTTCAATCTCAATTAAAAATTCATCCCACCCCTATCAAAGAGCAAAACCTATCTCAACTCATAAGCTCTTTTGATGAAGAATCAGCTCTAGGAACTGTGCTCAGTGAACCCATTCTTATCACTCAATCTGGACGAAAAACAGAATTTTTCAGTGGTGGTGAATTTGCCACTCGACTGACCACTGAGAGTCAGCAATCCGTTATCTGGAAAGAGTATGGTCTGAGGCTTAATGCTACACCTACGACTTTTGAAAACGAAGTCACTCAGATCCGAATATCTCTAAAAATTTCCACTCCTGATCCAGGATCTGCCATCGATGGGATTCCTACCCTTTCCAGAAAGTCTATCGAGTCTTTTGTCACAGTAAGGAATGATTCGTTTTACCTTCTGTCAGATTTAAGTCAGAAAATCAATGGCCTCCAAAAAGATAGTCTGCCGGGCCTGTCTAAAATTCCAATCCTAGGTTCGTTTTTCCAGGGCACTTCCGAGCAAGAACAAACTCGGAAAATTCTAATTTTTATAAGAACTCGGACTCTGAAGGATATATAAATTGGATAATACCATGACCTATGAAAGCCTTCTCTTTAAAGTCTTTGAATCCATGGATCGACCTATGGACGGTTCTGAATTGATCAACTCCACACTTCATTCACATAGTATCAATTTAGAGGACTCCTTAAAGAAACTCAGCTCTGAATTTACTGAAGAATGTAATCGTCGAGCTTGGTCAGAGGTCTTTGGCTGGGGCCCTTTAGAGACTCTTGTGGATGATTGCAATGTGAAAGAAATTATCGTCAATGGGCCCGATGAAATTTTTTATGAAACGGAGACACAACTCCTCACTTTCAACGAAAAATTTTTCTCCACAATCACCCATTCCAATTTCATTCACCGCATCAGTCAAAAGTGCGGAGTTCACTTATCCAGATCCACACCCATGATGAGCGGAACCTATAAAGATTTTAGAGTGCAATTTACTGCTCCTCCCATATCCGCAAAAGTCACACTCACCTTAAGGCGAAAAAATCAAAAAGTGATACCATTAGATTCTCTAGTGACGGGAGAATGGTGCCTCCCAGATCAAATGCAAATTTTGGAATCCGCCATTTTAGATAAAAAAAATTTTTTAATTGTCGGTGAAACTGGTTCTGGAAAAACCACTGTTCTCAATGCTCTTTTGAGTTTAACAAAACCCACTGAGAGATCCGTCATTATTGAGGATACCGACGAGATCCTTTCACCCAACTCGGCTTCACTCAAACTACTCACTCGTGAAAATCCCCTAGAACCACAAAATACAATTCATCAAGGAGACCTTGTGCGCCACACGTTAAGATTGCGGCCCGATCGTATTATTGTGGGTGAGGTCCGTGGAGCAGAGGCTAGAGATCTACTTCTCGCAATGAGTACTGGCCACGACGGGACATTGGGAACCTTACATAGCAGCAGTGCCAAGCAAGCACTATGGCGGCTGGAGATGTTAATTCAGTTGGGAGCCCCACAGTGGAGTGTCGAGACCATTCGGCGAATGATATTTCTAGGATTGGATTTGATCGTTGTTGTGGAGAAAAAGAACACTAAAAGAAGACTAAAGGGTATCTATGAACTGTCTTCCGTTGAACCACAGGGAATAACGCTTAATGATTTAAGTCGTCTATCCCCTGGGAATACTCATCTCTAAGCTTCTACATCAATGTAGCTACCTGGCATAAGGAACTCTGGCTCGTCGCTGTCTATGTCAAATTCCATTGACGCTGAATCTTCAGCAGCAACCATAAATGGCTCATGAGCATCATCATTAGGTGGCGAAGATAGATTCAAGTTTTCCACCGAAGCTTTGCTAGAGAACTCAACGGATGCAGCTGGAGATTCCGTTCTTCGTAATGGTTCTTTCATAAAAAATCCATTACTCACCCGATCCACAATCTTAGCTCGCCCCAACTCTTCTCTTTGCCTGTCTGTCATTGGACGTTCCATATAGGTATCAATACTTGAAAGCTTTGTATTTCTAGCCAGGTTGGATACCCCTTCTGGCCTTCCAAATGTTGGAGTCCCTGGTCGCACCGGATGTGCATCTTTCATATCTACATTTTTGACTCTCGCCGAGCTAGGTAGAATGCCGCTAATTTTTTCCATGTCACCCTCCTGGTGATTGAAAAACCTTTCTGGTTTTCAATAATACTATCGACATCTCAAGATGAGATATGACGGGGCTAAAGTTTAGATTTTCCCAAAAGGAGACGGAGAAGTAGATCTATCAACCTCAATCACTCCTAGAACCCCATACAACTGTTAGCTCTTATTCATAACTCACATACCACTCAAGAGTTCCAGCTATCCGGCCGAAAGGATAGGTACTGCTAAAAGCCTGAAACAAGAGGGAAAAGTGGAACGTTTGCGGACTAAAAATTGGAAAATCATCTTGGGGCTCGCTGCCCTATTTCTGCTTTCCGGTTGCACGAAACAAGACCTGAGTGGTTTTTTAGGTCTAGATGATAGTGATTCTTCGCTGACTCCTGGGTCCGACGCTTTAACCGTGGAAAATTTTGTTACTCAAAATATCACCTCCGAAAGCTTTCAATTGGTGTTCGACTATGAAGGCGATGCCAATAACAACTCCGTTGTGGAGGCTTATGTTTGTAGTGTTGGCGCAACACCAGGTTGTGATCCGAAAACAGGAACTAAGGTGACCTTTCAAAAACAAAGCGGAGAATTGGTGGCCTATGTGGACCTTACCATTCCGCCTTTTGATTCGGGAGATTTAGTTAAATTTACAGTTGAGGTCTCTGATCCCGATGGCCTCACAGGCCCCCAAGAGAAGACCGGATTTGTCATCGTACCTCACAACAATGATCCAAAACTCATAACTCAATTGGGTTACATTGCAACTGGTTCTACCAACGACAGTGGTAGCGAAGAATATATTTTAGATATGGTTATTGATGCCAGTGGAAACAAATATTTAGCCGGATACACCTCTGGCTCTTTTGGTGAATTAGGAGCTGGAGAGGCTGATGCCATCATTATCAAGTTAGATTCTGATGGCAATTTAGATACTTCCTTTGGTGGCGGAGATGGCATTGCACAACTCGGACAGATCACTCTTGGAGCGATTGCCAATACAAACGATCGGCTCTATGCAATCACTTTAGACTCTGATGGAAACGTATTCGTTGCTGGACAAACTGAAGGCTCGTTAGGCGAAGCCAATGCTGGGCTATATGATGCCTTTGTTGCGAAACTCAACTCCAGCGGGACTCTCGATAGCACGTTTGGCGGAAGTAATGGAATCGTGCAATTAGGAAACGTGACCGTTGGCGCTGGGGCTAGCGACGGTGAGCTTATAAATGCCATAGCCATTGATCCCTCTGGAAACATTATCATCGCAGGATATACAGAGGGATCCTTAGGCGAAGCTAGCGCCGGAAACCACGATGGATTTGTTGCTAAATTGGACTCGAGCGGTGCTCTTGATACCTCATTTGGTGGTGGTGATGGCATAGCACAGTTCGGAAGCGTCACTATTGGCGCCGGTGCTATCGGTTCTGATGTTGTTTCCGATATGGCATTGGATGCCAGTGGGAATATATTCCTATTTGGCCATACTTTTGGCGCATTAGGAGAAACCAATGCCGGCTCCTACGACTTATTCGTAGCGAAACTTGATTCTAATGGAACACTTGATACTTCCTTTGGCGGCAGTGATGGCATAGCACAACTGGGCAGCAGCACTGTTGGTGCAAACGCCAGCAGCAATAATCTATCCACGGCTCTGAAACTCGATGGCAGCGGAAATGTATTTATAACTGGACGTACAGTGGGATCTCTAGGCGAAACCACCGCAGGATCTTATGATGTATTTCTAGCGAAATTAGATTCTACTGGTGCAATGGATACTTCCTTTGGTGGTGGTGATGGCATAGCACAATTAGGTGATATCACCATAGGATCGGATGCCAATGGAGGTGAATACTCAAGAGATATTTACGTTGATGCCAGTGGGAATGTTTATCTCGCTGGGGAGACTCCTGGCGATCTGGGAGAAACTGCGGGCACAAGCAGTGATATCTTCATTGCCAAATTTGACTCTACGGGATCGTTAGATACATCTTTTGGCAGCGGGAATGGGATAGCTCAACTGGGTGCAGTGACTATGGGCCCTTTGGCTAATCTGGTGGACAATGTATCTGTATTGTCCGCGGACAGTAGTGGAAATCTGTTCTTCGCCGGACACACCAGTGGCTCACTTGGTGAAAACAGTGCCGGTGAATACGATGCATACATAGCGCAAATTGATACTTCTGGAACTCTTATGACTTCCTTTGGTGGGGGAGATGGTATTGCACAACTCGGTCATACCACAGTGGGTGGTGGGTCTAGTGGTGATAACAGATCCAATGAGATCATTAAAGATGCCAGTGGGAATACCTTTTTAGTAGGTACTACAAGTGGCTCTCTTGGAGAGGCTTCCGGCGGTCTGAGTGATGTTATCGTTATAAAATTTAATGCCTATGGAAAACTCGATACCACTTTTGGTGGGGGCAAAGGCATTGTACAACTTGGCAAAATGACCATTGGAGATGGAGCCAACAGCTATGATTATGGCCTATCCTTCGCATTAGATGCCAGCGGAAATATTTTAATTGCTGGCCATACCAGTGGGTCTCTCGGCGAGGCCAGTGCCGGATCGACAGATATTTTTGTAGCTAAACTGAACGCGACAGGAGCTTTGGACACCTCTTTTGGTGGCGGTGATGGCATTGCTCAGTTAGGCAATGTTACTGTGGGAGTGGCTGCTAGTGGTACCGACTACGCCTATTCGATGCAACTCGATGGCAGTGGAAATATTTATCTCGGTGGATACACCTATGGCGATCTAGGGGAAGCCAATGCCGGTGGAGCTGATGCTTACGTAGCAAAATTGGATTCTACCGGAGCCTTAGACACTTCCTATGGCGGTGGCGATGGCATCGCTCACCTTGGAAATGTCACAGTTGGAGCTGCGGCTAATAGTCAGCAGTACCCTAACAAGATCGCTCTCGATGGAAGCGGAAATATTTATATCACTGGGCCCACTTCCGGAAACCTAGGTGAGACCGCGGGCGGTGGTGATGACATTTTTATTGCAAAATTAGATTCCAATGGAGCCTTGGACACTTCTTTTGGTGGTGGCTCAGGTATAGTTCAGTTAGGGGATACCACTCTGGGTGCAGCCGCAGATAACGTCGATTTAGCCTCTGCTATTGCTCTCGATGGTTCTGGAAATATTTTTCTTGCAGGGTACACAAATGGATCATTGGGCGAGGCCAATGCTGGCAACTATGATGCCTTTGTCTTGAAACTAGATTCCAATGGAGCTTTGGACACTTCTTTTGGAGGGGGCGATGGCATTGCACAGTTAGGCAATGTCACTGCCGGTGCCACTGCTAATCTTTCTGACTTTGTTTACTCCATCTTTTTGGATGCCAGTGGAAATGTCTTTATTGCGGGCGCTACGAGTGGATCTTTGGGTGAAGCCAATGGCGGCGATTATGATGCCTACGTGGCCAAGCTGGATTCCTCAGGAGCTTTGGACACTTCTTTTGGTGGTGGGGACGGCATCACTCAATTGGGAAGTACCACCATGGGAACCAGCGCCGATGGAGCCGAAACCATCAATGCAATTTTAATAGACGCCAGTGGGAATTTGTTTTTAACTGGGGATACTACCAGTTCTTTAGGGGAACCTAACGCCGGTGAACAAGACATCTTTATCTGTCAGCTGACCTCTTCCGGAGATGCTCCTTAGTCGAAACACCTATCCGGAAGCACTTGTAAAAATTAATTTTGTTTCACATTGAGATACTCCTAGCGAGCCACCCATAGATCGCCGCTGAGTTGCGAACTTTTATTCACAATTTGGCAACCTCTCAAGAAAAAACACGAACTAGCCGAAAGGATAGGTACTACTTACAGTTAACTAATAGAGGCAGAAGTGGAACGTGTGCGGATAAAAAAAAGTTATTTCGGCTTGGGATTGGGCTTAGCTGCCCTTCTACTACTTTCCGGGTGTACGAAACAAGACCTCAATGGATTTTTAGGATCCGGTGACAGTGATTCGATAAGCGAACTCCCCGGCTCTGACTCCTTAACCATTGATAATTTTATAATATCCAATCCATCTTCAGAGAATTTTCAACTCACCTTCGATTACGAAGGTGACGCGAACAACAACGCAGCTGTCGACGCATATGTTTGCAGTATTGCCACGACGCCAGGATGCGATCCAAAAACTGGAACTAAAGTTACTTTCGAGAAAAGTAGTGGCGAACTGATTGCCTATGTGGATTTAACCGTCGCTCCCTTTAGTGCGGGAGACCTAGTAAAGTTTTCCGTTGAGGTGGCAGACCCAGATGGAGTGAATGGACCTCGGGAGAAAAGCGGTTATGTGATCGTACCGGATTCAGATGATCCTCGGCTGATCACTCAATTGGGATACATTTCTACCGGGTCAAAAAACGATAGTGGAAACAATGAATACATCAATGATATAGCAACTGATTCCAACGGAAATGTGTATTTAGCTGGTTACACTGCTGGTGCCATAGGTGAAATGGGTGCTGGAGACAATGATGCACTTATCATTAAATTAGATTCTGATGGAAATCTAGATACCTCATTCGGTGGTGGCGATGGCATCGCGCAACTGGGAAATATCACTATCGGCCCCAATGCCAATGGTGATGATCGTCTTTATGCCATTGTAGTAGACTCTGAAGGAAATGTATTTGTTGCTGGAGATACAGAAGGCTCTCTAGGTGAAGCCAATGCGGGTAGCAATGACATTTTTGTTGCTAAGCTAACAGCCTCTGGAAACCTAGACACTTCATTTGGCGGTGGTGATGGGATCGCGCAACTGGGAAACGTCACTATCGGTGCCGCAGCTAGCAGCCTGGACACTGGAAGAAGTGTCGCTCTTGATTCTTTGGGAAACATTTATGTGGGTGGCCGCACAGGAGCATCGCTCGGAGAAGCTAATGCCGGTAATTATGATATCTTAGTAGCAAAATTCAATTCAGCGGGTTTACTTGATACTTCGTTCGGTGGCGGCGATGGGATTGCACAGTTGGGTAATGTAACTATAGGTTCCGGCGCTAGTGGTGCAGAAATCTTAAGTGATATATTTATTGATGAAAATGATAATATATTTATTGGCGGAAGCACTTACGGCTCTCTCGGTGAGGCCAATGCCGGTAACTATGATGCCTTTGTCGCAAAAATGGATTCTGATGGGGCTTTGATCACAGCCTTCGGCGGTGGTGATGGAATTACTCAACTTGGAAATGTCACCATCGGTGCAAATGCCAGCGGAAGTAATCAAATCTATGCTTTAAAATTAGATGCTAGTGGAAATATTTTTATAACCGGTCGAACATTGGGTGATTTAGGTGAAACCAGTGGTGGTTCCTATGATGCTTTTCTCGCGAAACTGGATTCGACGGGAGCGTTAGACACCTCATTTGCCGGTGGCGATGGTATAGCGCAATTAGGCAATACAACTGTTGGTGGTGGCGCTAGCAGCTTTGATTATGCAAGAGATTTACATTTGGACGCGAGCGGAAATATTTTAATAGTCGGAGAAACCCCAGGCTCCATGGGAGAAGCCGTAGCCGGAGTGAATAACGACATTTACGTAGCTAAATTTGACTCCCTAGGAGATTTAGATACCTCTTTTGGTGGGGGAGATGGCATTTTACAGCTCGGAAACGTTACCGTAGGCAGTCCAGCTACAGGCCTTGAAATTGGAATGGCCATCACCGGAGATAGCAGTGGAAACTTGTTTACTACAGGTTATACCAATGGCTCATTGGGGGAATCTAGTGGTGGAGAGAATGATGCCTATGTCGTAAAACTTGATTCTGACGGAACACTTGTCTCTTCTTTCGGCGGTGGTGATGGCATTGCGCAACTGGGCTATAACACCGTGGGCGGTGGAGCCAGTGGGGGCAACTCCCTAACCAACCTAGTACAAGATGCTAGCGGAAACACCTTTTTCGTAGGAACTACAGAAGGCTCTCTTGGAGAGGCAGCCGGTGGCCTTACTGACATTATCGTCATTAAACTGAATCCTTACGGTAAACTGGATACCTCTTTTGGCGGTGGTGATGGCATCGTGCAGTTGGGTAAAGCGACCATTGGATCTGGAGCTGATAATTATGATTATGCTTACTCCATTGTGCTAGACGCCAGTGGAAACATTTTTATCGGTGGATCAACGGGTGGCTCTTTAGGAGAAGCTAACGCTGGATCCAACGATATTTTTGTAGCTAAATTCGACGCAACAGGAGCATTGGACACCTCTTTTGGAGGTGGCGATGGCATCGCACAATTAGGCAATGTCACTGTCGGGGCCGCCGCAAGTTCTACCGATTACGCTTACTCTATGGTTTTAGATGCCAGTGGGAATATTTATCTCGGTGGAAACACTTATGGAGGTTTAGGAGAAACCAATGCTGGTGGTGCGGATGCTATTGTAGTTAAACTGAATTCCACGGGAGCTTTAGACACTTCTTTCGGTGGTGGCGATGGAATCGCCCACCTTGGAAGTGTCACAGTTGGAGCTGCAGCCAGCCAACAACAATATGCTAAAAAAGTGGCCTTAGACGGCGTTGGGAATGTGTATCTTACTGGAGAAACTAGTGGAGACTTTGGTGAAGCCACTGGTGGTGGCAATGACGCCTTCCTGGCGAAACTCAATTCATCTGGGGTTTTAGATGCCACCTTCGGTGGTGGCGACGGAATTGTCCAACTGGGAGACACAACAATGGGGGCGGCTGCCGATAATGTTGAAGCTGTAAATGCCATCTTTATAGATACCAGCAATAATATATACATAGCGGGAGAATCGAACGGTTCACTGGGTGAAGCCAACTCCAGTGGTTACGATGCCTTTGTTGCTAAGATTGACTCCAATGGCGCCCTCGTCACTGCTTTCGGTGGTGGAGATGGTATTGCCCAGCTGGGTAACGTCACGATGGGAGCTGCAGCCAATGGAGCGGAATACGTCACTGCTATCCAATTAGATAGTAGTGGAAACATTTATCTCGCAGGAAAGACCGATGGCTCATTGGGCGAAGCCAATGCCGGTGGTTACGATGCCTTTGTTGCAAAACTCGATTCCTCAGGAAGCTTGGATACCACCTTTGGTGGAACAGACGGCATAGCCCAATTAGGAGCCACATTGGTAGGAACCAATGCTAGCTCAGAAGAATTTATTAACACCCTCTATATTGGTTCCGGCGGTAATCTATTTTTAGGTGGAGGCACCAATGGGTCACTGGGTGAAGCCAATGCCGGTGATTATGACATTTTTATCAGTCAACTGACGCCTTCAGGAGACGCCCCTTAATCGGGGCTATTTCCCTCAAGAGCTTTCTTAGCAAGGCCATTCAATTGAACGCCTACCTCTTGCAATTGCTCTCGCTCCACAACACTAGGCGCTTCCGCCATAAGATCGGTGGCCTTAGCTGTTTTTGGAAAGGCGATCACATCACGGATAGCATCCACTCCTAAAACCAACATCACCAGTCGGTCTAAGCCCCAGGCAAATCCACCATGTGGAGGAACTCCATACTCAAGTGCCTCTAAAAAGAAACCAAACCGATGTTTTGTCTCTTCATCCGACATTCCAAGAGCTTTAAACATGGAGCGCTGGATATCGGTTCGGTGGATACGAATACTTCCACCACCGATTTCATACCCATTACAAACCAAATCATAAGCTCGGGCTTTGATCTCTCTAAAAGTCTTTTCCTCGCCCTTTTCCAAGGCTTCCACATATTCGTCTTTTGCCATAGTGAACGGATGATGGCAGGCCACATAACGCTTCTCTTCGGGATCGTAATCCAATAACGGGAAGTCAACGACCCAACAGAATTTATCTTTCGACTTATCTGTAAGCCCTAACTCTTCACCCAAGCGATCCCGCAATGCTGCCAACGAGGCACACGTGGAATGAAAATCATCCGCCACAATAAAAACGGCTCCACCCTTTTCGCCACCGGCGGCGTTAAAGATTTGTTGAAAATCTTCATCACTAAAAAATTTAGAAATAGGAGACGTCAATGCGCCATTTGCGTCCGCTTTGATCCAGACTAAGCCCTTAGCTCCATAGTTTTTTGCATGGGTGGTGAGCTTATCCATTTGTCCACGAGAATATTCACCCGCTCCAGGAGCCGCGACACCCTTAATCACATCTCCCCGACCAGCCACATCATCAAAAACTTTAAAACCCTTACCTGAAGCCACTTCCGTTAAATCAACCAACTTCAGTGGGTTACGCAAATCAGGCGCATCTTTACCATAGGTGTTCATGGCTTCCATGTAGGTCATATGAGGTACATCCCCAATGTCCACGCCCTTCACTTCTTTCCAAATAAGACGAGCCAACCCTTCGTTGATGGCCATCACATCGTCCATATCCACAAAGCTCATCTCAATATCGATTTGGGAAAACTCAGGCTGTCTATCGGCTCTTAGATCCTCATCACGAAAACAACGAGCCACTTGAAAGTAACGATCCATGCCACCAATCATTAACAACTGCTTCAAAGTCTGTGGACTTTGCGGAAGGGCATAAAAATGCCCTAGGTTCACCCGACTGGGAACCAAGTAGTCTCTCGCACCCTCCGGCGTGGATTTGTATAAAATGGGAGTTTCCACTTCTGTAAATTTATTATCAGAAAGATAGTTCCGTGCCACCCGACACACTTCGTGGCGCACCTGTAGGTTGTGTTGCAAACGCTCACTACGAATATCTAAATAGCGGTATTTAAGACGAAGATTCTCGCCCACTTTTTTATCATCCACTTGAAAAGGTGGAGTTTTAGCTCGACTTAAAATTTCACACTGGCTGGCAACCACTTCCACTTCACCGGTAGGAATATTTTTATTGATCATGCCTTCAGGCCGCGCGGTCACTTCCCCATGAATGGCCACAACAAACTCATTGCGAAACTCTTTTGCTAATTCAGTTTGTGCCTCTTGTGGATTCAGAGTGATTTGTACAATGCCATATTTATCTCGAAGGTCGACAAAAACAAGTCCGCCATGATCGCGCCGAGTGTCCACCCAACCCATCAAGGTCACCTTTTGACCCACGTGCTCTTTCGTTAATTCTCCACAAAAATGACTGCGCTTTTGCTCGCTCACAAATTTCACTGTGTGCTCCTTTTCCCAAACCTCAACTTTACTGCCAGTGTGGGCGAATAGGTGCAAGAAATTGCCTAGTTAATGCGCTGCATTCAAGTCCTCTGATAAAGTCCTCATAGCACATCTCTAGACAAGAATTTGTAAATCCATTAATGTGTCGATCATGCCAAAAGTAAAAGTACAATCCACATCACAATTGTCCGCCCAAGAATCCTACGATCGCCTAAAAGGGCTGTTGGATAATAACCCCGACATAACTACCTATGATCCTTCATTCACTTGTAATTTTAATGATGGAAAACTGACTGGTAATGCTGAAGGGAAGTTATTTAAGGCGGGATTTAATGTAGAACACTCCGGCGCTTTTAGTACTGTCACTATCGAATTGGATCTCCCCATGAAGCTTTCTCTTGTAAAAGGAGTTATCCAGAAAAAATTACAGGCCAATTTAGATAAAGCTTTGTCGTAGGATGTGGCTAGCATGTCTGACCAAGAAGATGAAAACAATGAGGAGCTGGAATCAGAAGTGATAGAAATATCACCGGATGAGGACACCTCCGATTCCGATGGGACCGGCAGCGAAAAAACGCTGATTGTCAGTGAGTCCAAAGAGGCGGCACTCTCACCCAATGATCCTGTAGCTCAGTATATGAAAGAGGTGGGTCGCTATCCACTGCTGTCTAAAGAAGAAGAGCGAGCACTCGCGATTCAACTTTACGAACATGGTGATCAGGCGGCCGCGGAAAAATTGGTCACAGCCAACCTACGTTTTGTTGTAAAGATCGCTCTCGAGTACGCTAAATTTGGAGCCAAGCTCATTGATCTTATTCAAGAGGGCAATGTGGGCCTTATGCACGCCGTAAAGGAATACAACCCCTACAAAGATGTAAAGCTGATCACCTATGCGGTTTGGTGGATTAGAGGTTATATTCAAGAGTACTTGATGAAACAATACTCGATGGTAAAAATCGGAACCACAGCCAATCAGAGAAAACTTTTTTACCGCTTACAAAAAGAAAAAGAAAACCTAGAGCGTTTTGGCACACAGACGGTCATTAAACAATTGAGTGGAAAACTAGGCATACCCGAAGAAGAAGTGGAACAAATGGCCCAAAGGATGTCGGGGCGTGACCTCAGTTTAAATGCTCCTGTGGATGCATCCGACACAGGTTCCGAAATGATGGATTTTCAATCCGATGATGGAGAGATTGCTCCCGACGATATGGTGGCCCTAAAAGAGCAAATCGATATTTTAACTAACGCCGTGGTTAAGCTTAAAGAAAGCCTCAATGACCGAGAAATGGAACTTTTAGAAGACCGTTTACTTTCCGACGATCCAGTCACGCTACAGGAGATTGGCGATCGGCATGGGGTAAGCCGAGAGGCCGTTCGACAAATGGAAAATCGTTTAATGAAGAAGATCAAAGATATTTTAATGGACGAAGAGGACATTAAAGAGATCAAAGACCTCAATTAATCCCTAATGTTTTCTATTTAATGTTTATGATCTTGGGGCTCGCCAACCATGGTGACCATAATTTCTCTGATGCTATATTTTAAAACGCCATTTTTAATGGCCGGACTTTGATTTAATTTGGATTTTGCATCGTCTAAACTCAGACCCTGTAAAATTAAAACCGTCTCACTCTGATCCTTGTAAGACCCGGCCAATAATACAAACTTTTGATGATAGAGGTCTTTTAAAAAGAAGATATGATCACCAATGTTCTTTTGCTTCTTAAAGGGCTTTTCTGCCTCCCACTGAGGACCCTTGGCAAATTGGACGGAATAGCTCACCGTTCTCTTTTTAAGATGAGCCGATGAGGTCAATGGTCCCATTCCCACAATTAGACATATCAAAGTGATCCAAAACCTAAACATAAGTCATAGTAAAACCGATAGATCTGCATAGCAAATTTAATTTCCCTATATATAGGATGGATTTATGAAATTGTTGATACTTTTAGGTTTATCTCTTTCGACAGGACTTTTAGGTTGTTCAAGTTCATCCAGTTCCGGCACCAGCGCAACAAGTCTTAACGATGTAGAACTCACCAACCTCAGTGGTGATTGCTCTGAGTACACGGGAAGCTTTACTTCAAGTATCACCGACTTGGGCACATCCACATCCTTCTCTGGCAGTTTAGTGATCTCCTCCGGCTCAAGCACATGTACGTTTGTCTCCAATGGAATTCCCAATCATGATGTGAATGATTCGGACTCCTTTGCCACAGACATCGCTGAGGTTTCACAGACTTTTAGTATCACGAGCTCACCCACTGATGGGTCTTCCGATACGGACCTCTCACTGTCGGTGGACAATGGGATTTTCCTCAACGGAGCCAAACTGGATCTACTTCCTGCGGCCTGCTACGGCATTGGTAGCGAACCCTTGGGAAGTGAAAAGATTGGTTGTGATGACGACGATACCCCATGGAGATATGACCCCATGTACTCCGGCAATGACTTTGGAACCGATTCTCACAACGCCCACACGCAGCCGGATGGAGCCTACCATTATCATGGAAACCCATTGGCCCTATTTGACAATGACAGCCCTACAGAGCCGTCTGGCGTGATTGGATTTGCAGCGGATGGATATCCCATTTATGGACCTTACATTGAAGACGGTAGCTCAATTCGAGAGGTTGTCTCCGGTTACACTTTAAAATCGGGCTCAAGAACCAGTCAATCTGGCGAGGGTGCTTTTCCTGGTGGAACCTGGGACGGGACCTTTAGAGATGACTATGAATACACAGGGGCCGGCGATCTGGATGAATGCAATGGCATGACTGTAGACGGGCAATATGGCTACTACGTTACCAATGCTTTTCCATGGGTGATGAATTGCTACAAAGGCACTCCCGACTCTACGTTTACAAAATAAAAAAAGGGTCGCCCTTTCGGACGACCCTACCCCAATGAGATTTGGTTACCGAGGTAACCATTTCCCCCCTATTTAAATTATCTCAAAACATCTGCGCTAATGGCGTACTTTCCACGGCTTCCAAAAAGATTCGGAGACGTCACTTCCACTTCGATCATTTGCACAGCACGCCCGGCGACATGAGCCTGTTTCAAATCACCATCTCTTAAAGTACCTTCTAGCTCAACCAAACGATCCACACGGCCAGTGATGTAATGTAAATAGACAGCTTCCACTCTCACCTTTTCTTTCGTTCCCTCAAGAACCACGTTCCGCACATGACTTCCACTAAGTTGGAAAGTATGTCTTTCGGTTATAAATTTATCGGCTTTCTCTTCGCCCAAGTGAACATTCACAACACGACCATGATGTCTCCCTGGCGGTAAAGGCGGAAGAGGTCTTGGTCTTGGAGCTGGGCGCACCGGTGGTTGTGGTGTAGGACCGACGTTACGATTGTCTTCCAGTAATAAAACGATGGCTTTGATTTTTACATTACCACGAGTCTCTAACTTCCAAGGCCCATCATTAGCTCTACCACGAGCGTGATTCTCTAAAAGAACTCGATCAAAAGTTCTGGGCAGATCGCTATCAAACTCTCTCGCATTTCCAGATAATCCTTTTAGATCTTGTGACATACCATCTATAAGTAATTCTACGGTTCCATTACCCTGCTTTGACTTAGCAATCACTCGAACGGCTTCCAATTTAAAATCAGATGCACGCATTCCAGTTTGTTGACGAAGCTCTCGTTTTAAACCAATCTGTTGGTTTCCCCGAAGAGTTTGATTCAGCTCCAGCCGAACCCGCTCCCGAGCTTCTGCTTTATTGTTAACTCCACTAAAAGCTGTAAGTGCCAATGCAGCTACGGCAAGCTTTTTCCCAAGTGTAAGTGTTCCCATGATTTCCCCCAATGTTTCTGTATTTATTAAAAAACGATCCAGCGTTCGGGGTTTGCTTGAGCACAGGATGTGCCAAAGTTGAATTGTGGATTATTTCTTTCTGGCGGACTTTCAGAGCCGTTTCGACTCTAGGCCCAAAGTGTCAAATTGCAGGTCTGATGCTTTTTGATACCGAACATGCGTTTTGACACTTGCTCGGTATTTTTGCCTAGGCCTCCGAAGAGGACCAACTATTTAAAACCGAACGGATGAGTTGCGATACTATAAATGGCTTTTCTATCACTTTTAAATAGCCGTTCACTTGAAGTTTTTCAAAAAGGGATTTCTCCCCTTCAAATGTCTTTGGATTATAAGTCACGATGACATGCTCTAGTCCGGGATGAGCCACAATCTCTTTAACTATAGGAAGCCAATTTCGCTTTGGAATTCCATCCAAGTCCACAGCGAGCGCATCCACATCATTAGAAACCCGTTCTAAGTCAAACTGGCCAAACCGGTATCGCTGTACCCCAATGTGTTGCGCTTCACGAAATACGGAATCCACCAAGTGAAAAAGGGCACCATCTCCGCACAATACGCCCACCAGACGCCTTTTCACTGCCCTCGTATTGGGGGTTTCATAAATATCAGGTAGTTCTCGGGTTTTAACAATATGTTGAAACAAAGACTCTTGTTGAACCACACCCACTATTTCGTGTTTTTGAGTTTGTTCATTAATAGATACAACAGGAGCATGACCCAATTTATTTCTCACCAAAAATTCCGGGGCCGAATGAATCATATCGATATTAATAGTTTTCAAATTACGGGACATATATTGATGAACCGGACGGTCCATTAATACATTTAGATCTTCATTTCTAGAAATAGCTTTTAACAGATCTGATTTTGTGAATATACCCGTTAATTGCTCAGCCCCATCTTCCAATAATAGATAGGAACTATCGGTATCCACTAAAATTTGGATCGCCTCTCTGACGGAAATCTCAGAGTTTCTAATAGTACAGGGAGAGGTTCTGAATTTCATGATGCCGTTGTCTGGTTATTGGTCTAGATCAACCGTTCTCAAATTCCTGCTCTTCAAAGTGAGCATTGAGTTTGGCTCGCAAACGAGTAATGGCCTGAGCATGTAACTGTGATACTCGAGACTCAGTCACTCTTAAAATCTTACCGATCTCTTTTAGATTTAGATCCTCGTAATAGTAAAGTGACAGCACCAATCTTTGCCGCTCAGGCAACTCCTCAATGGAAGATGCAACAATACCTTTAACAGACTTGATATTTAATTGAATCAGAGGGTTATTTAGTTTTGTACCCTCTAGCAAGTTCATGATCGACTTTTTATCCATATTTGAATAAGTGGTCGAATCATCAATAGACAAAATACTTACTGGTCGAACCTGGTTCACAAGATCGTGGAATTCTTCCATGGAAACTTTTAATTTACTGGCAATTTCCTCGTCTGTAGGTGTTCGACCTAACTCAGATTCCAATTTAACTGTGGTTCTATCAAGAAGTTTAGCCTTATCTCGAACGGATCGAGGCACCCAATCCTGAGCACGTAGTTCATCTAATATGGAACCACGAATTCGGAATTCAGCGTAAGTCTTAAATTTGTTATCTCTTGAGGGGTCGTACTTCTCAATGGCATCCATCAGTCCGATAACACCACTTGATATCAAATCATCCAGTTCGATATTTGACGGCAATCTTATCGCGATTTTTTGCGCTATAAACTTAATAAGCGGAGCGTACTCCATAATCAAACGGTCTTTTTGTTCGTCCGTAAGCTTATTCGCATCCTCTTTATACTTTTTCAATAATGCATTTGAAGTATTAGTAGACATTTATCCCCGACCTCTTTTAAACATTTTATCAAAACGAGCCAAACTCTTAAAGTCCTGATCTCTTAAGCTACACCCACAATTTGATGCCAAAACATCTGAATTCCACCACTTGCCTCTTGTATCTGCCCCAAACCACTGACTTTTTCACCCAAGTGTTTGATTGCGAAACTAGACGGACAGCGTGGGTTAGAATTTAAAATTAACTGTTGTGACTTTGTTGCATTTCTCAAGTTTTGATCCAAGGGCACGAATCCTTTGTATTGAAGCCGGACGTTTAGATAGTCCATGGCCACATCACTCACCCTTTGAAAGCAGCGTAGAGCCTCTTTTTCATCCTTCACGAAGTTGCAAAGCACAGAAAAATTATTTACCCGATAGCGCTCATTCAAAACTTTTATCAAAGAATAGCTGTCCGTGAGACTGGACGGATCTGGCGTAAGAATCACCATAATCTCGTCGGCTGCGGCATTGAGATAAAGTACATTTTCAGCAATCCCCGGCGCAGTATCTATAAGCATATAATCGTACTCACCAGCAAGCTCATCCACTTGGTCAATAAGAGCCTTCTTTTGATAGACATCAAGATCTTGTAGCTCGTAAATTCCTGATCCCCCGGGAAGAAGATCCACATTATCTGCCACATTCGTTACCACATCTGAAATTTCTCTTTCACCAATTATAAGGTTATATATGTTGGATCGTGAACGTACTCCAAACATAATGTCCACATTGGACATTCCTAAATCTCCGTCCAAAACAAGAACCCGCTTGCCCATCTTTCCCAAGTAAAGAGCCAGATTACTTATTAAAGTGGTTTTTCCCACTCCACCTTTACCGCTGGTAATGCTGATTGTTTTTGTGCGCTTTCTCAATCCACCGTCATAGTAATATGCACCCATAGCCGCATCAGTCCTTTCTCATTTTTGTCAGTTTAAATATTAAATCCACCATTCGTTCTTTAGTTGCCATCTCGATATCCTCGGGAATGCGCGGGCCAATTCCGAACGAATGCAATGGCACCTCATACTTCTTTTGAAAGTTGTAGATGATGCCGTGTTGATGTGTTTCATCTAAGTTAGTAAAAATAACGTCTTCAAAGGCAAACCTTCTATATCGACTGGCTATTTCAAATGCGCTTTCATCTTTTGCCAGTGCCGACTGCACGTAGTGAATGGCTCGACCAGAAGCTACCGGTGGCAGCATTTGACTCATGATGGCCATTTCTTCAGGAGTCTTTAATTGAAACCCGGGAGTGTCCACCAAAATATAGTCTACGCTACCTAAGCGCTCTTCCACCACAGCCCAATCCGATGACTTTTGGATGATGGCAAATGGAACATTTAAAATCTGTGCGAAAATACGCAATTGCTCAGCGACACCTACCCGTGATGTATCGGTAGAGAGAATGGCAACTTTCTTCCTCATCTTCAAACTGAGTAAACTCGCCATTTTAACTAGAGATGCCGTCTTTCCTTGCCCGGAAGGACCCACAAACACTTGGTACTTTTTATTGCCAATACCATCAATAGTTTTAGTGTTCGCTAAAATATACTTGGCCACCCAGGCATCAATATAGGCTTGCTTCTTTAGTTGTGGTTTAGGAAGCTCCTCTTGAGCCAGTTTAAGAATCTCAACGGCATTCTCAGTGCTAATACCCACTCCAGTTAACTTTTCAAACATTGCACTCAACTCATAAGAGATGCCTTCTGAAGCCCCGGGATGCTGAGTGATAAATGACTGAGGTACCTTTTGAAAATCAGCAATGATTTTTTGCAACTGTAGAATTTGATCCTTGAGCGCCGTGACTTCAGCACTGTGCTTTGCATTGAGCTCTAACTCTTCGATGGCCGGACGTACACTGTTTTTAACAGATTCTTTTATCTCAGGTATTTCGAGAGGCATTGCATCCGCTTCATTTTCCTGGGAGACATTGGTTGCCTTTGGCTGAACCATTTTTGCCACTTCTTCTAAGGAAATTCCCTCACTGGGTCGAACAGGCCTTTGAGTCGCACCTCTTCTGTTGAGCTGATCTCGTCTTTGTTGACGAATCTGATTATAATCCAGAGTCTTCTCTTGAAATGTAGTCTGCATGGGAACGGCGATATTCATGGCCTCTTGTACACTTCTACCATTTAAATCAGGACGGGAACCTCTTCTTGAAGCGCCATCTTCCTCTTCGTCATCAATGTCCACATAGGGAATCTGAGAAAATCCAGATGTTCTTTTCACTGGTTGTCGATCATCAAAGACTTTACTAATGAATTTCTTTTGCGAAGCTGCACTGGAGTTCTTAAACTTTTCTAGGGTCTCTTTGTTCAACTTCTTTTCTGCAAGTTGCTTTTTTCTTAAGGTCTCTTCACTCACTGCGGCAGTGACTTCAACACTACTTTGACCACCCAACCCAAAAGAACTCACATTATCTTTCGCATGTAAGATAATAGCCTCTGGCCCTAATTCCTGTTTTACCATGACCAATGCTTCCTGCATGGTACGGGCTTCATATTTCCTAACTTGCATGGCTCATCTCCACGAGTCCTACTGATTGAACATTTGCTTCAGGCATCAATTCACTGTGCGAAAGCACAATCAATTGAGGAATAAATCTAGAAGTTAACTTATACAGATGTCGACGAACCGTTGGGCTAGTCAGAAGAATGGGCTGGGCCACCACATCTGGATTTTCATGTATGGTTTGAGTGAGATCATTAATGATCTGTTGAGCAATCATTGGATCCATAACTAACTGAATACCTTGCTCGGTTTGAATTAATGAATTCGCAAGCAGTTCCTCAATCTCGGAGGAAAGAGTGATCACTGGCAAACTACCATCATCATTGATATATTTTGCTGTAATGTTTCTATTTAAGGCCTTACGAACCGATTCGGTAAGTACTTCAGGATCCTTTGTGCGAGTTCCCTCGTCAGCTAAAGTTTCAAAAATTGTGAGTAAGTCACGGACAGACACTTGCTCTTTAAGAAGGTTCTGGAGCACCTTAACAACAACCCCTAATGTCAATACTTCAGGAATCAACTCATCAACTACTTTAGGATAGCTCTTTTTCAAGTTTTCAATAAGATTATCGGCTTCTTGTCGTCCTAACAATTCATGAGAATGATTTCTTATGATTTCCGTAAGGTGTGTCGCCATTACCGTTGGAAGGTCTACCACTGTATATCCCGCCAACTCAGCCTCTTCTTTCTGGCTTTGCGAAATCCATAGAGCATCTAAACCAAACGCCGGCTCACGCGTCACTGTTCCATCAACTGGAGAAATCACATTGCCTGGGTCCATCGCCATGATGCAATCGGGCTTCAACATACCTCCACCAATTCGACTGCCTTTAATTTTCACTCGATATTCGCCTGGCTCTAGCTGTAGGTTGTCTCTAATATGAATACTCGGAACTACAATTCCCATATCCGTAGCAAATTGCTTTCTGATACTTACGATTCTTTCAAGTAAGTCACCGGCATCGTCGGATTCTACAATACTAATAAGTCCATATCCCACTTCCAGTTCAACAAGATCTAATGGCAAAAGTGATTCAATGCTTTCCTTTTGTGGTTTTCTGGCTTCTTCTTCAGCTGCCTGTTGCTCTTTGTCTTTTTCCTCTTGTTGAAACCTCTCAATGGCCCAACCAATGAAACCTGCCAATCCTGCAATTGTAAAGAACGGTAAACCTGGTAACCCTGGAATCATCGCTAACAGGCCTATAATTCCACCCACTATATAGAGAGCACGAGGCTTTATAAGAAGCTGGCCAGCCATGGCTTGGCCCATGTTCTGATCGGTAGAGCTTCGGGTCACAACAATACCGGCAGCCGTTGAAATAATAAGAGCTGGGATTTGGGAAACCAAACCATCACCAATGGTCAACATGGTGTAATTCTTCGCAGCGGTGGCTAAATCCAAGTCCATTTGCATAACACCGACAAGAAGCCCGCCCACAATGTTCACAAGAGTGATCACAATACCAGCAATAGCATCACCACGGACAAATTTACTGGCACCATCCATAGAACCATAGAAATCCGCTTCACTTTCAATTTCTTTTCTTCTTTTACGAGCTTCGTCTTCAGTGATCAATCCAGAGTTTAAATCTGCATCGATAGACATTTGCTTACCAGGCATAGCATCCAAAGTGAATCGTGCTGCCACTTCCGCAACTCTTCCAGAACCTTTGGTGATGACTACAAAGTTAATGACAACAAGGATGATAAAAACAATAAGTCCAATAACGTAATTGTTTCCCACCACAAAGTTACCAAAAGCTGAAATCACTTCACCTGCCGCACCTTCTCCGGAATGACCTTCAGTCAATATCAATCTTGTTGAGGCCACGTTCAACGAAAGACGGAACAATGTGGTCAATAGAAGTAAACTGGGGAAAACACTGAATTCTAGAGTCTTCTCGGTATAGAGCGCTACCAACAAAATCAGCAATCCAGCAGTGATAGAAAGAGTCAGAGCAATATCCATCATCACTGGCGGCAGTGGAACGATCATTAAAATCAGGGTTCCAATTAATGCAAATGCCAAAAGTAGATCCGAGTTCTTCGAATACTTTTCAAACCGCTTTAGAAACTGAAATACTGCTTCCATTACCTAATCACCTTCTTCTTCAACCGATATACATAACTCAACACTTCAGCCACAGCGGTGTACAACTCTCTTGGGATAGCTTGGCCAATTTCAATGGTTTTAAAGATGAGTCGCGCCAATGGCTTATTCTCAACAATTGGAATACCGTGCTCTTTAGCTCGATCCTTGATTCTCTCCGCCACGGAGTCGGCACCCTTAGCTAGAATTTTAGGGGCCACCATGGTTTGGTCGTACCGAATCGCCACAGCAATGTGAGTGGGGTTCGTAATGATCACATCTGCTTTTGGCACATCTTCCATCATTCTTTGAGTGGCCATCTCTCTTTGGACTTTACGGATTCGAGCCTTTATGAGCGGATCCCCTTCTCGGGATTTCATCTCTTCTTTGACTTCTTGCTTGGTCATTTTCATCTTCTCTTCCAAGTCAAATCTCTGAAAGAAATAATCTGCACCAGCAATAACCAACATAAAAAATCCGACACCGGCAAACAGCTTCAAGACAATGTCATTTACGTAACCAAATAATTGTTCGATACTATACTCGGTCAAAAATGGAATCATCGTCACTTCGTTCTTTATGAGAAGCATAACTACAGCTCCCACACAAAGTAGCTTAAAAATGGCCTTTGCTCCTTCAACTAAGGATCGCAAACTGAAAAGGCGCTTCAATCCATTCATTGGATTAATTTTGTCGGTCTTAAACTGCATAGCCTCTTCATTAACAAGAAAACCCACTTGAACAGCACTGGAAGCAAATCCCATAATCCAGAAGATTAAGAACAATGGACCCAGAAGAATAGTGATCTTTTTAGCGGTAAAAACAAAAAGTTCGGCATAGTCGCCTTCTCGGGCTGATCTCACTAAATAGTCCGTGAAAGTTAAATTAAAGATCTCTAATATATTCTGCATAAAGAACCGACCGAGTAGCCAAATTGAAAGCAGAGCGGTGAACAAAATAAACACAGTGGCCAACTCTTTCGTTTGCGCCACTTGTCCTCTTTTGCGAAAGTCTTCTCGCCTTTGAGGAGTTGCTTCTTCTGTTTTTTCGCCATTATCTGAATCAGCCATTTTTTACCCGGTTAAAATGTTTTAAGCATCTGAAACACAGTGGTTGCAGAGAAATTTAAAAGCCCTTCCACCTGTGAAAACACAATGGGAAGAGTTAAAATCATCACTAAAAAACCCACGAGAATATTCAATGGGAGTGCCGTAATCAGAACATTTATCTGAGGAACCGCACGCCCAATGATACCCATCACAACATTCATCAACATCACTGAAATCATAACTGGAGCCGCTAATTTCACCCCGATAAGAGTGATTGAGTTCACGACGGTCCCCATAGTTTGAAACCCCGCTAAACTTACCAATTCGTCCGTCATTGGAATCAAATCAAAACTTTTTACAAGTGCACTAATAAAAAGATGGTGACCATTGATCGCTAAGAAAAGAAGTGACATCAGCATCACTTGAAATTGGTTAATTGTAGTGCTCTGTTCACCGGTACTTGGGTTAAACAGTTGTGTGCTGCTTAAACCCATACTTACACTAATCACTTCGCCTGAAATGGCCATAGCATGGAGAAACATCCTCGCCAAAAAGCCAATGCAAAGTCCCACAAAGATTTCTCTTATTACCAGAAGTATGATCATCATAGAATCTAAGGAAGTTTCAATTCCAGCCCATGGAATGACAGGAAAAATCACAATTGTCATCGCAACCGCTGCCAGAATTTTAATTGGAGCCGGCATCATTGCCGATCCGAATATTGGCCATGAAACTACAAAAGCCGACATTCTCATTAACATGAGAAAAAATGCCAGCACTTCTGTTTCGTTAAAGGCAAATATTCCAGCCATTAATGCCTCACATACATTGGAATGCTTTCGTAGAGATTTACGGTAAACTTCCCAATCAAATCCAACATCCAAGGTGCAGCAATTAAGAGTACAATCATAACCACTGCAATTTTTGGAATAAATGTTAATGTCGCTTCATTGATCTGAGTGATCGCTTGCATAATACTAATCACAAGACCAATCGCCAGTGCGCCAATCAGCATAGGTGAAGACACTAATGCCGTTGTCTCAATGGCTCGCTTTCCAATTTCGATAATTAGCTCTTCAGTCATTTTCAATCACCCAAAACTCTTTACAATGGACCCAACCAATAGGGACCAACCATCAACAAATACAAAAAGCATGATTTTAAACGGTAGAGATATAATCACCGGTGGTAGCATCATCATACCCATGGCCATTAGAACCGAAGCTGCCACCATATCAATAACCAAGAATGGCAAATAGATGATAAAACCAATTTGAAATGCGGTTTTTAGTTCTGAAATGATAAATGCAGGTATCAAAGTCATCGTGGGAACATCTGCTCTTGTCTTCGGCTTTTCGACTTTTGAAAACTCCAAAAACAGTGCCAGATCCGACTGCCTTGTTTGATTGAACATAAATTTCCTAAGGGGCGCGACACCTCTTTCTAATGCCACTTCTTGCGAAATTTCATTTTTAAGATAGGGCTGTACGGCCTCAGCATTTATCTTTGTTAAAAATGGACTCATAATAAACAGAGTTAAAAATAATGCGAGTCCAACCAGTAACTGGTTCGGTGGCATTTGCTGTGTTCCTAATGCCTGCCGGATAAATGAAAGTACGATGATGATTCGAGTGAAACTCGTCATCATAATTAAAATTGCCGGGGCCAGAGTTAAAACTGTTAGCCCCATCAAAATTTTAATGGCGCTCACCACTTCATTTGGATCATCTGTCGATTTAAGGCCCAAGTTAACGCTAGGTAAAGTCACCTGAGCGAAAAGCTCATGACTTACACCCAATACAGCAGCAAACAGTGCCAGTAATCCAAGAAGTCTATAGTTCATTAGAAGTTCCTCATATTCTTCAATCTTGCGGCAACGATGTCTTTCACCTCTGTTACGGCAAAATCATCATCCTCTTCTTCCACTTCGCTCTTCTGATCATAGAAGCTAGGCAGGTCTTGTCTTGCACTTAATGATTGAGTGGCCCATCCAGAGACTTCTCTCTCTTCAGGGTCCATTTTTCCAGAAAGCGCTTCCGAAAACTTTTGATTAGATATTTCCGGTATTTCCTCATCAAACAGGGATAGGGATTTAATCATGTTTATATTTTGATCTGTGACTCCTAAGAGCAGTGACTCACCGGCGATCTGTACAATCATCAACTCACGTTTAGGTCCGATATGATGACGATTCAGAACTCTAATCTTATTATTATCTAATGTTTTCGTTTTCTTTTTGGACCACCATTTTGAAAATAAGGTCAGGCCTGTTGCGAACACCGCAATAAATGCAAAACTCATTAACAAGCGCGTCCAAGTATCACCGGCTTCAGCCACTTTTGCCTTTTCAGAATCCGAAAACAAGGGAATATCTTCTTCAGCTTCCAGAACCAAAGCCTTCTTTTCATCCTTCTCGGCAATGGGCATATCCTCTTCAGAAGGCTCAACACCTAATACTTTTGAGGCTTCTTCCACTGGTTTTTCAATGGCCTCATCCATAGATTTAGCCAAACGCTTTTGCTCTTCTACTTTTGGATCCGGCCTGAATTCCAATTCTTGCGCCAATCGATTGACCGAAGCCTGAGTCACTCCAGCTCCCTCTTGTCGCGGCTTAACAAATCCGTTTCTATCAACAACAGAAGCAATATCGATAGGTTTGATTGTTGGCCGACTGACTGTGGGTCTAGGTGGAATTTTTGCTGGCATATTCAAAGACGGGTTAAATACCTTAACAAGTATTCTGTTGCCCTGCTCTTCCATTTCAACGTGACCTAGCAACTCTTCCGCTTTAAAGGGCTTCTTTTGAATCAAACGCGCCCGTGCGGACTTACCATTGGCATTATAAGTGTAAATGCTACGTACGCGGTCATGTTCCACTTTTCGACTAAATGGTTCTTTGGCCCAAGTCGCATCAGGAATATCCAGTTGAACGGTGCGATTGATAAACTCAACACTCACCTCTTCCTTTGAAACTGGTTCGGAAAAATTGAGTTCTGTATAGAATACATCTCCCATTGTGTAGGCATTCACGGCCTCAAGCACTACTTTTGCATGAGCTGGAACACTCAACACCATTAAAAGAAATAGACTATAAACTACTGCTCGCATCCTGCGCATTTCACTGTCCTCCTGACAGTCCAATATTTAGACTCTTAACCCTCGTTTAACTGCTCAACCCGTTCGGTGGGTGAAATGATATCTGTGAGCCTTACCCCAAACTTTTCGTTAACAACCACAGCTTCGCCTCTTGCTACTAACTTGTCGTTGACTAGAACTTCCATGGGTTCTCCAGCGAGCTTGTTCAATTCAACAACGCTACCTTGACCCAGGTTCAGTAGCTCGGACACAACCATCTTGGTTCGACCCAACTCCACTGTCACCTTAAGTGGAATGTCCATTATTATATTTAGGTTGCGATCTCTAGTTTCAGCAGGGGATAATCCTTCACTGCCACCACCATCATCGGCACCACCGGCTCCAGCCATTCCGCCACCGCCAGCGTCTCCTCCACCATCGTCTCCTCCACCGACATCCATGCTGTCGAGTTCGGCTTCGAGAGTGCTTGCTAAGTCTTCTGCTTCTGTACTCATGTTACACCTCTTTTATTTTTCCACCGGACGAGTCACTTGAACAGCCACTGTCCCGTGATGAATTCCATAATAAGCTTTGTATTTTTTTACACCTTCAACCTGAACATCAAACTCCCCTGTCGCATCTTGATCCAGAGGAATGACATCACCCACTTTTAATTTCATCAGATCATCAACAGAAATCTCAGTGGTTCCTAAATCTACTTTTAGATTTACATTTGTCTCAACGAGTTGCTCTTTAATAATAGATGTCCAAAGTTTCTTATCCGTTTGATCGGATTCCACCTGAAAACCTGTAGATAGCTTTTGCTTGATCGGCTCAATGGTAGAATATGGCACCACCAATGTGATGGTTCCGTTTGCGTTTTCTAGTTCCACATCAAAAGTGGATGCAATAACAATATCAGTTGGCGGTACAATACCAACAAACTGTGGGTTCACTTCAGTTCTTACAAAGCTACAGTCAATCTTTTCAACGCTGGACCAAGCGGCATCAAGGTCAACTATGGCCAAGTCTACTACTTTTCTAACGATCTGAAGTTCAATTGGAGTAAAATCTTTTCCTTCGATTTTCGTATAGGGATGATCTGCCCCGCCAAAGAAGTTATCTACCAATGCATAGGCCAGCTTACTTTCTATAACAAATAAGGCCGAACCACGAAGCGAGTTAAATCTCAATACAGACATACAAGTCGGCATTGGTAAGGTGTTAATGAATTCTCCGAACTTTAAAAAATCGGTGGAAGCATGGTTAAGCGTAGCGATTTTTCTAAGAGCTGAAGAAAGCGAAACTCGAAAAGAACGCATAAATTTCTCATAGATCACATCCAACTGCGGAAGTCGGCCTCTGATAATTCTATCTTGGCTGGTTAAATCATAGGAGACGACGACGCGATCATCATCTCCACCGCCACCGCCACCGCCGCCGGCAGCGTCTTCACCTGTATCGATCTCCCCTTCGCTAACTGCTGCGAGAAGAGCATCCACTTCACTTTGTGATAAAACCTGGTTCATACCACTATTTCCTTAGTTATAAATAAACTCGGTAAAGTAAACTCTCTTAATTCGTCCCTTTGTCAGAAACAAATTCACCTGATCTCTAATTTCTGTTCTCAGCGTATCTTTGCCATCCTTAGTAGACACCTGCGCATAAGACTTGCTGGAAAGGATGATAATAATGATGTCGCGAATTTTTGGCTTAAGCTTATCAATCTCCTCCTGAACATCATCGTTATTTACTTCAAGCTCCATATTGATCTTGGCTAGCTTTCTTCCTCGACTTCCAGACAGATTCACCAAAAAAGTTTCAAGCGGTATGAGCTTACCAATGAAATCTTCATTGGCGGCTTCTTCCTTCTGCGCTTGAGCTTCACCCTTGATAACATCATCAATTTTAGGCTCTTGATCTTGCTTCGTCTGATTCATAAAAAGCATTACGCCAATTCCGGCAACAACAAGCATGTTGAACACCGTTAGAATAATAAACAATATCGGCTTCTGACCTTGGCCAGCCTTTGGTTGTGCTTCCTGTTGTTCTTGCTGAGCTTCTTCAGCCACCTTTTCCCCCTTGGAGCTGGATTATCACCTTCATATAAAGCAAGTGTGATGCCATACAGACTAAAGTGAGTCCTCATCCTCAAATGCTTTTAAACCCTCTTACATCTCTCGACGAAAATCGAAGGCGTCAAAAAAATCGGCGACAACCTGATCAATGCTTCACGAGAGACAAGATTTTTTGACAGGACTAGAGTCCTGTAACACGACCTTGGAATAGGATTTCTCAACCAATATTCAACGCTTCTTTTGCTCGCATTAAGTCTTGCTATTGAAGCCCGATATGGGACTCTTTCTATATACGCAATTCAACCAAGGAGTAGGTTAATGAAGGGTACGTATTTATTAATAGCTTTGCTATTTACTGTGATAGGTTGTCGAGAAATCCCAGGAGAACTTACCGTACAAAATCCAATGGATCTGGAATATAAAGGCGAAGTCAAAATGCAACTTCAGCCAGGCCCGTATTATTCTAAAATTAAAATTAACCAAAACCGTCGGTCTACAAAAATTACATTAGATGTGGAAGACCAAAACGGAGCTGAGCAACGCTTAAAATTTAAAACCCGAGATCGCATTGATATTCCTACCAATGGGGATTTTGAGATTACCCCGAGACAATCTCGATTAAATGTCACACTCACCGGAGAAGTTGAGACTACAGAAGAGTATGTGGATCGATATAGAGACCGTGAGCAATGTTGGTATGATGAGCCCGTTAAACGCTGTTATACATCAGGCAATCCTCCACGTACTGTTTGTCGATGGGAGATGGAAAGACGTAGTGGATGGAAAGACGTAGATTTTGATCTCTATCGAATACATCAAGTCATCTCTCTTGAGATTTTTGATATAACCCTCGAGATGGTGGGCGAGTTTAACGGCGACGACACTTGGAATCGAAAAGTGATTCGTTATGAAAGTCGCTGCGATCGTTTTTAACTTTGAATGGATTTTTTAATGATCGACTGCATTTGAGAATGTATTTCGGGGGTTCCAGCCAGGCAGGATTTCATGTCGGGTAAAAAGGGAACCCCTTCATAATTGGTGACAACGCCACCAGCTTCTTTCACCAGCAGAGCTCCTGCACATGTGTCCCAAGGATGCAGCCCTCGCTCCCAATAGCCATCAAAGATGCCTTCCGCGACCATACACAAATCATAAGCGGCTGAGCCAGCTCGACGAATACCCCTCGGGGTCTCATGAAGAATGTTATCAAAAATCGTAAGTTGCTCGTTGAGCTGCTGTTCGCTGGTGGTAAAGAAACCCGTGGCCATCAAGCTTTGCCCCAATTCCTTGCGACCACTGATTTTTAAGGGCTCACCATTGCAAAAGGCCCCTTCCCCATTAACAGCCCAATAGGTTTTATCCATTTTAGGGACATCTATAACACCCACCTGATTCACTCCGTCGATGATCAATCCAATGCTAATGCAAAAGATCGGAAAGCGATGAACGTAGTTGGTGGTGCCGTCGAGAGGATCTACGACCCACGTCCTAGTACTTTTGTCTATTTTGTTGGCATCTTTACCAAAAGATTCCTCTTCTCCCATAAAGTCTATGTCCGGGAAATCTTTGCCCAAAATCGCCTTAATTTCCCGCTCGCTGGTGACATCGGCTTCGCTCACTAAACCCGCCTGATGTTTCTCGTCTACGCGAGTTAAGTTGCCGAAATAATCCAGCAAAACTTTACGACCGGCCATTGCGGCACGCCGAGCTGAGTCCAATAGATCTTGGTTATTATAAGGAGTTTGTGCAGAGTTCATCCCTTCTTTAATCCCGTTAACCCCAATATTGTCAAGGTTTTGACAGATTGACCCCCCTACGCTGAAAGATTAATCTTAAAGCTAACCGGGTAAGGATTTCGCTGTGTCCCATTATTGGAGGGGAAATGAACAATTCAGGTGCCTTTAAAACAGATGCCATCTTAAAACTTTCGCTTTTCTTTTTTGTGTCGCTCTTTGCTTTCACAATTGGAACCTACGTCGGAAAACGTATGACCGAAAATGAGCGAAGACGATTGGCCTATGATAAAGAATATGAACAATTACGGCAGAACGCAGGAATGGATGCGAATGGAGAAGAACAAATCTCCGATGCGGACATTGAAAAACTCAGTGATGAATTTGTAAAAGCCGAAGCGAACAAAATGGGAAATGAAGAGTCTTCACAACCCGTTGCTGCTAAAGAAGAACCTAAAGCCGAAGAAAAGCAAGCCATGGAAGATGGCTTTGTTAAAATGGATCGAAAGACGGCGTCTTCCACTCCAAAAAAAGTGGCAGCGAAGCCAATGGAAAAGAAGGCCGAACCGACTCCTGAAAAAACTGAAGCTAAGACCAATATGGCTGCAGCCAAAGACGTTGTTAAAAAAGCGGCCGACAGAGTGGCTGAAAACAAATCACCTTTGCCGACTCCAGTACCGAAGCGAGAGATTGCACGGGTACTACCTAAAATCTCTCCCAACTCTGTGGGTAAATACACGGTACAAGTGGCATCCTATGCCACTGAGAAAGAAGCTAAGGATCACGCTAAAAATTTGAAAGACCAAGGTTACTCTGCCTTTTACATTTCTGCCAAAGTTAAAAGTCGGGTGTGGTTTAGAGTGAGCGTAGGCTTGTTTGATAGCAAAACAACGGCGAATAACTTTAAGCGTGAGCTGGTTAAGCAGGCTAATTTAAAATCTGCGATCATTCAAAAAATCATTAAGTAGATTTTGGTTTTCTTTTTGAGTTAAAAAAGCCGGTTATTGACCGGCTTTTTTTATGGGCTTATGCCATTTAGGAGCGACATTTTTCGGCCCTCTCCGCCCTAAATTCAAAAAATTAGACACTCACCAAAACTAATGGATTTCCATTTTCCCTATAATTTTCAAGCACTTGGTTTCCATCTCAATATGGAGCGATCGATGCATTCATTAGTGTTACCTAAACCTAAACCTAAACGAAAAGGATTTCACAGTGATGATGAGACTTCTCACAATCACACTTATGTTTACAGCCCTAAGCTCGCTACTTTGGGGACCCATTGTCTTCGCCGATGACCAAGTCGTCGAACCTAAATTCTCCGGTGACTACCTGAAATTAAGTGGTTACTACAATTCTATTTCCTTACCCCTTGATTTTATCGATGGAAAGAAAGTCTTTCGTCTAAAAACCAGAGGGTCGACTCTCGTCACCGAAGATGTTCGACTGAATTTGAAGTTAAGAGTGGATTTCAACGATAACCAGTTGAGCAAAACAGATGCTCGTTACGTTGACTACTTTCGTGAAAGAACACCTGGACCAGCTTCAAATATTATAAATGACACATCCATTGAAGGTATCAACATCTCCCCTTCTGGTGATCACCTGAAAGTAAGATATGCCGTCAACTTCAGCTTTCAAAACTCACTGGCCAGCGCAAAATGGGTTGTATCTAATACCGTTCAATTGATCTATCTCGATAGCTGCAAAGGCGATTATATAAATTCTATGGCTTCTATCCCAGCGGATGTGAAATTGTTTGCTCCAAGAAACAGCCACCTCTACAATTCATCCTTTACAAAAGAACTACAGGAGTTCTCTTGTGTAGTTGCTCTTACGGAGCACTATAAAATTACAAATGTGGAAACCAGCTTAGTGAGTCATGACTCAAAGGGATTACTTTTCATAACTGATTTGCTCAATAAGATGTTTAAAATTTTCTTTGCTCCCAAAGAATTGATTTACGTGAAGGTCCCTGAGCTATGAAAATTCGATTCCAAAAAATTATACAACTTCTGATTCCCTTGTTTTTGATTCTAAGTAGCAACTATTCGTATGCAACAAAGAGCTCTATTAGTAGCCATTACAACGGACTCTTCCTGCGGGCCCGCGGTTTCAATTCTATAGATCTGTCTATGCCTTCGGAAGATATTAAAAATAAAGTTGAACCCATCTACACAACCTATAGAGACTACCTTTACAGGCTTTCAGTCAAAGAAAACTCAATTGAGATGCTTGATAATAAAATACGCCTCCACGCTGAGATTGGAATAGACAACGGTACTTTCACCGAATTCGATCCAAAATATATGGATCATTTTGAAAAAAATAACCCTCATATCAGTGATATTTTTAAAGGCCTCGGAGCTGAAGTGACTGAGATTGACAAAGATGGAAAAACTCTTCGGGTCACCTATTTTGGCAAATTTAAGTTTGAAAATGGGGCTGGAAGTGCCAATTGGATTATTTCTCGCGATAACCTATTAGAATATAAAGATCAATGTACCCAAGACATTTTAGATTCTGTCGCCCGGTTCTTAGATCAACAAGTCGATATTTACAATTCAGCTAACGCTACTAAGCCAAGGGAATTTAAAGTTAAGTCTCTTCCCTGCATTGTTGTTTCCCCAGGCCCCTACAAACTAACGAATGTAAATACATCCTTTGCAGAAAAGGATTCCATCGAGATCCAATTTTTAACTGATGTTATAAATAAAGCCTTTGAAGTATTTATCCCAAATAAAAAAAGTATCTACATAAAGGTCTCTCAATGAATATAATTTCGAAATACTCCTGTTTTATGGCTTTTATTGCTACAACGTCGATTTGCCTTTCTTCTCATGCTACCAAATTTGATAGAGGATGGAATGGGGTATATGGCGAGTCCGCAGTGAATATCCTGACTCGCCCCTTGGGCTACAAAGACAAAGCCATAATCCGGGTGAGAGGATCGCGCTTCCAACTTGATGACACTCGAAATAGTGTTCGGTATCGGATGGATTTAAACTCAAAGGACGAACAACTCTTCGATGACAGCTATGTAAACTATCAAACAAAAATTAATCCACAACTTGATGGATTTTATAAAAATTCTGGATTTAAAGTTGAAGAGGTCGGTAAAGATGGAAAATCCTTCAGTGGCTACCAATTTTCCCATGGTGAGTATAGCTCCATATTTGGATCTGTCTTTGTACGATTTATAATGCCACTCACTTTTGAACTTCAGGACAAGTGTGACAGTCCCGATTTGGAAGTAGAATTAGGAAATTACCTGGAAGAAATCGGCCAAGAAAATACAGAGGAGAACTTAAATCTTCTGGTGGATGAGTTTAAAAATCGAAGATGCATCAAACTTACTGGAACAATGTGGAAATTGGACGATATTTATACAAGTCTTTCTGAACCCACTGAGGCATCAAGACAACTAGCTATCCACTTTTTCAACGATATTGTCTTAGGTCCAGTCTTAAATTCCCTGCCTGTAGCCTCAGTCTATTACTACCCTCACCCAGATGGAGATTTGTAAATTATGAACCTTATTACTCACTACTTCTCCTACATAATTACCGCGGTTAGTATTTTGCTGCCCACTGGAGCCTTGGCAAATTCTAATGAACTCATTTTTTATAACCTCACTGGCTATGATTACCCGGGAGATCGGTTGGTCCTAAATGCTCTTTCTCCTGAAGAAGCAGTACAGAAAGGTATAGAGGATTCTGAATTCATGGATGCAAAGATTAACAATCTTGTGTCACGAATGACTCGAGAGGAAGACAACCCCTTCGAGGAGTTAGGTTATTACCACGCCGCTTTGGCCTTAGGCATGACAACTGACATTGATTTTCGAGATATTTTTATAAAAACTTATTCCCTTGTGAATGTGGGTCGCTCCAACGCACTTGGATCTCTTGAACAAATCTACAGAAACGGCACTGAAGAATTCGATCTTTCAGAAATCTCAATGAATGGTTTCTCTAATATAAGCAAAAAAGCTAAGTTGAGATTTGAGGATGATTTTATCGATTCAGATACAAACCATCCTGACCTGGCTAATATGGCCATGGGACTATTTTCTACATACGAGTTTGCAAAAGAATTTCTAAATGATGGCACACAAAGAAAAGCTGTTCGTGGCGTCTATGACATTTTTCTCTGCTCTAAAATCGACACCTACAAAGACAGCACTTTAGATTCTTTTTATGTTGGAGCGGACATCGACCGGGATCCCGGTGGCAATCCCCATAAGTTTAATGGGGACTGTAGCGGTTGTCATGTACCTCTTGACTCCCAAAGACCGGCATTTTCCTATCATGCCTATAATGAAAATAATAGTCTAAGATTTGACCGCCAACTGTTCGTTTTGACTAAGCTCAATAGAAACCCAAAAGAATACGGAGGCACATTGATCTATTCGGATTTTTGGGAAAACCCTTTGACCACTCCCACACACCAAGCCCGGTTTGACTGGAGAGGACCCACTTCAGGTAAAGGTTTACAAGAGTGGGCATCAATGATTGTCAATTCTGGTCAATTCAGCCGATGTATGGCCCAAAAAGTCCTCCAAGTATTTTGTGATAAATCGGAGGATTTCCATCAAGAGCCGTCGGCTAAAGTGGTAGTGCAAGATCTTGCCAATAAATTTGAAGACAGTGGTTATCGATTTTTAGAACTCATTAAATCTTCCGTTCGGAGTCCAATATGTCATTAAAGCTATCCATTGTAGTTTTCCTGGGACTTGCCATAAGCCCACTGACCCAAGCCAGTGAGTTAAGATTAAAAGATGGGCGTACCTATGCTCGTTTTCTTTCACGGACATTAGATATTCCCTGGAATCAATACATTACAGAGTTTGATAAAGTGAAAGCCAATCTCCCAAAAAGCGGTGATCCGAGTGAGTTCATTGCCACCAATGATTCTCTCGCAAAACTCGCCCATTATGGGTGTGATGAAGTGGCCTGGCTGGATGACGGATCTTATAACCTTGATTGGCTTTACCAGAGTTTTTTAAAAAGAAAGCCCACCATCGAAGAGAGAGAAAAAGCCATACTTAAAAAAGATGGCAGTTTCGATGTATTCGCAAACTGTATGGTGATTGCATTACACCCCCAAGTGATTTTATCCCGAGGTGCAAAATGAGGAAACCTAACGAAAGCATCTACGAATACCTAAAGAAAAAGTACAGCCTACCTACTTATGCACACCATAAAGCACCCATGTCCCGAAGAGACCTTATTAAACTGGGGGCCATTGCCGGTGGCGCTTTTGCTATGCCCTCACTCTTCCCGGCACACACTTGGGCCGCCACTCGACCCCATATCCCATTCTTATGTTTTGACCTAGCCGGTGGCTTAGGTTTACCTGCCAATTTTTTAGTGGGGCAGCGAGGCGGCCCTCAAGAACTCTGTGATAAGTATCAACAGCATGGGTGGAACCCACTTGACGGCGTTGACAAATCCTTTGGATTACCAATGTCCGTACAATCCAGTCAGATACTTACCGGACTTAAAGAAACGCTACCGGAGGCCATTCTTAATCAAGGGACAAATCGATTGTTTCAAATGGCCTCTATGGCCACATTCTCATTGGATGATGATGGCGAAACCCCGCAATCCGCTTTAACGTTAATCTCTAAAGCTGGACTCATCGGAGAAAAACTAAAATCTGGTATTGGCTTAAAGTCTTCTCCTTCGGGCGGACATACAAGACCCTATCTGCCTGATTCTAGCTTTCGCCCAAAATATCTCCGCGGAATTTCAGAAGTAGAAACCATGACCTCTATTGGAAGCTTCTTTATGAATCTTCCGAAAAGTGCAAAAGAAGAAATTTTTAGTCAATGGAGCGACCATGCCGTTAACTATCCCGAATTGCAGGCCGCCTATGATGATCTTGCAAACTTTGGCGATTCCCATACGAAGGGAGATCCTAGAAAAGTGGAATCGGTTCGAAACATATATACTGACATGACCAATAATTCCACTGAAGCCCTCAGGGCTGCCGTTGTGTATAACGTACTTAAAGGCTACTCAGGTCCAGGGGTGATTACCATAGAAGATTGTGATTATCACGATGGTAGCTCCACCACAGGGGATGCCAAAGATTTAGAATTCGGTCGCGAATTAGGTCGAGCCGTCGCTCTTGCCCACGCCTTGGAGACCCCATTGTTTATTCACATCATCACAGATGGAGGGGTTTACGCCAATTCGGAGAGCTACGATCGCAAATGGCTCGGAGATGCTAGCCTGCACGCTCTGTCCATCATGGGTTTCTACGACCCAACGGGTAAGACAGAACAATTAAAATTGCAATTGGGTCACTACACCCGAGAAGGGGAAGTTTCATTGAGTAATAACAATCCTGTGGCCAATGAAGCCGGAATGATCAAAGCCGTGCTGAGCAACTACCTCGCCCTCAATGGACTAGAGGGAAATATTCAAGAACTTACCGGCATGCGTATTCAGCCAGCCACTATAGATGAATTGAGGGTGTTTGGATGAAACGACTCAACCTTATATTAATTTTAATTTCTATTGGATTAATGCCCGCCTACGGCTTAGCAGACCAAGCCGAAACCAACGAGCGCATTGCACTTGAGGAGTTTCGTAATACAGTTCATCCTTTTTTACGACAGCGCTGTGTGGAATGTCATGGAGAGCAAGCCGAAGACCCGGCTGGCCCCAAGCACACTCACTCAAATCCAGAACTAGCCTTCCCTGAGTTTTGGCGACGAATGAATGTAGAAAACCTAGAGTTGTCCAGCTTTTGGCGAACGGGTTCGAACAAACACTACTGCCAAGAGTACAATTTTAATTGCGACATTGAAGATCAAGTGGTGGCCGACCTGCAAACCACATTAAACGCCTTCGCCACTGCTGTTAAAGACAATGAGGAGTATAAATCCTTAGAAGAGGAAGATGACCCGGTTGTTACATTAGGCCCCTCGGAAGTGAAAACGCTCCAGTTTGACTTAGCAAAAGATGTGCGCAACCAGGATATCAAGATCGAGGTAGAGCTTGGACGCATAAAAACCTCTGACTTTTATTTTGTAGAGAGCATCTCCGTTTTAGCCCGAGCTGGTATCTACCATCTTCAAGGAGTGCATCTTCTTATTGACGGACAGGCCCCCGTGAAATCTACGGGTTATGAAAATCTAGAACGAACTTTAATCTACTCTAACCCCATTCCGGACAACTTGAATCACTTCCAATCGCAGAGTGAAATGTTTAAAAATCGGGAAGTTGTTAAGAAACCGTTAGCACCTTATCGGCCTATAATAGAGCTACAAGAGGGCTCCCGGATTAGCATTAAAGTGGATAACTTTGTGGAAATGTGGAGAGCACCGGACTCCTTTTGTACCTCTATGAGTTATAACGCCCCTGGTGCCCAAAACATAAAATCATTTTATCACCAACCCACTCAAGACAGCGACCTACCCAAGGTTGCCAATTTTGGAAATAGTGATGATCACTTATTCCAGAAAGTCTGCTCCATGGTTGAAGCCGAAATAAACTTTCGTTCCCCCCGTCGCTCCCCTATTTTGTCTTATGCCCCTGAAGACAGAGTTAGCATGTACATGAAATTTATCACCGAAACTTGGAAAGTTTGGAGAGAGATGGACTCACCTGGTCGCTCTTGGGAGCCTTATGTGATAGCCGATTTACTGAATGAAGACTCTCGATTGGAGTATGCACCACTAAGAGGCGAACATTTATACAACATAGCGGGCTGCGTGAACTGCCATGGTGCAGATGCCGCCGGTGGTTTCGGCATGAAATCTCCTTTCGGAACTTTCTATTCCCCGAGCATTGTCCGAAATTCCCAAACCAAAACTATTTTTGGAAATGGTATTGAGAGAGTGACCATGAATATAGGGAGCAATTTAAATACTTGGACTTTCTCAGACTTCAAGGATGCCATTCGAAAAGGTAAAAATCCTAAGACCCATGAACCCTACTATCCGTCGTTTCCATTTATCTCCTACGGAGCGATGACTGATGAGGACTTAGAGGCCATTTGGAATTATTTAGAAACATTGCCCGGCACCAACAAAACCAATAAGTCCCACGAAATGAAGGGCCTCGCTAAGTGGGGTGGTGCTTTGGGTCTCAAAAACACGGGTTTAGATACCTGGAGGTCTGGATCGATGACTTCTGAAGAATTGAATTCCTCTAAAATTAAATCAGCTCGTCATCCCGAAGGGGCTTACTTAGCCAATGCTGTCATGCACTGTGCCGAATGTCACACCACCAGAAACTTACTATTCCAATGGAAAGAGGATGAGTGGATGAAAGGCGGCATGGAGCTGATAGAACTCGATGGAAGTAAACAAAAAGTGCCTTCCATTGCCTCCGGCTCAAAGATGAGTCAATGGTCACGAGAAGGGCTCATTGGGTACTTACGCACCGGACAGGCGCCGGACGGCTCACTGGCTGACGGTAAAATGCGCGAAGTGATTGAGAACCAGTCTTCAAAACTCACTGAGCGGCAAATGAACCAACTCGTCGATTACCTCATGAATGACCTATAAAAGGTACCAGGTCCTTTTTACCTTGCCCCGCATCCGAAAAAGGGACCTGGTACCTGAGAAAAGATGGGCGGAGTCATTGCGTCAGGGGCGGTGACCCCCTATAACTGTGAACCATGTCTGAAGAACTGTTATTTCAAAACGAACTCAATCCTCGTCAATTGGCCGCTGTACACAAAATCGAAGGCCCTCTTCTGGTTGTGGCTGGTGCCGGCTCAGGAAAAACCCGAGTCCTCACCTACCGCTTTGCCAACATCATTGCCCAAGGCATGGCCCAACCCACTGAGATTCTGTGCGTGACCTTTACCAATAAAGCCGCTCGAGAGATGTCCGAACGGATTTATGGGCTACTCGACAATTTGGAAATCCCTACCCACGAACCGCTATGGATCAGTACCTTTCACAGCACTTGTGTTCGGATATTACGGGAGCATATCCATTTAATGGATTACCAACCCTTCTTTGGAATCTATGATTCTTCTGACCAGCTAAGTCTTGTAAAAAAATGTCTCAACGCCCTCAACATCAACGACAAAACTTACCCTGCCAAAGGATTCCAATCTCGAATCAACTCGGCCAAAATGGAAGGGGTAACCCCGGATAATTTAGAGCGTCGTTCTGACTTTTTAATGGATGACCAAACTCTTGATGTGTACAAAATGTACGAGCTGGAAATGAAACGGGCCAACAGTTTAGACTTTGCCGACTTACTTTTAAAAACCAATGAACTGTTTGATATGTATCCGGCCATACTGGAAGCCTATCAAGATCGGTTCAAGTTTATCATGGTGGATGAGTATCAAGACACCAATCATGTCCAATACAAATTGGTAAAGTCCCTATCTGAGAAATACAAAAATCTTTGTGTGGTCGGTGACGAAGACCAAAGCATCTACTCTTGGCGTGGAGCCGACATCACCAATATTTTGAGCTTTGAAAAGGACTTTCCTAAAGGCGAAGTGGTTAAGCTAGAGGAAAACTACCGTTCCACGCGTAATATCGTAGAGGCGGCCAGTGCTCTGATTAAAAACAACACCCAGAGAAAAGAGAAAGTGCTCTTCACCAGCAATGAAGAAGGGGAAAAGATCACCGTCCATGGCGCAAGCAGTGAATACGACGAAGCTCGTTTTGTGGTTGGTAAAATGGATGATGCCTACAAGTCTGGTCAGTTTGACTACAATGATATGGCCATCTTCTACCGCACCAATGCTCAATCCCGGGTGCTGGAAGATGAGTTGCGTACCCGCGGGCTTCCCTACCGGATCGTAGGCGGCCTCAAGTTCTATGAAAGACGAGAAATTAAAGACATCTTGGCTTACTTAAAATTAGTTTTAAACCCTACTGACGATGTCTCATTGAAACGGATCATTAATGTTCCGGCTCGAGGCATTGGTAAAACCACCGTAGAGAAATTAGAAGCCTTTGCCGCCGAAAGTGGCGTCAGCCTGTTCGAAGCCCTACCTAAAGCCATTAATGCAAAGATTGTTCATGCCGGAGGCTGCAAGAAACTCGCAGGGTTTTATAGACTCTTACAAGATATCGCTGAGTTTTCTAAAGGCACTACAGCCACAGACACTTATCTCTATGTGTTGGATAAAACCGGATACGCCCAAAAGCTCAAAGAGGAAAACACCACTGAGTCCATGGCCCGTATTGATAACTTGGAAGAATTTAACAACGCCATTGCGCAATTTGAAAGTGAACGCGGTGATGAAGCGAGCCTGCAAAGCTTTTTAGAAGAGATGGCACTAGTTAGTGATGTAGATAAAATGGAGGAGTCTGAGGACGCCGTCACCATGATGACTCTACATATCTCTAAGGGCTTGGAATACCCACTGGTGTTTATCGTGGGAATGGAAAATGGATTGTTTCCCGTGATGTCCTTTGACAATGGAGAAGATGATCTGGAAGAGGAGCGTCGACTGGCCTACGTGGGCATCACTCGAGCCCGCAAGAAGCTTTACCTCACCCACGCCCATCACCGGCGTGTATGGGGCCAGGAAAAAAGCCATGAGCCCAGTAAGTTCATAGAAGAAATACCCGATGAGTATTTGGAGCAAAAATCCGGTGGACGCAAAAAATCCAAGTTTATGGATCGATATGCGCAATCATCCAGCCGCCCTAAGTATGATGAGTTTAACCAGTCCTCCCCGTCTTTTGAAGACTTCTCCCAAGACTTCTATGACGAAAACGAGGCCGATGGATTTCAAAAAGGGATGACCGTTCGTCATCCCACTTTTGGTGTAGGCAATATCTTTAAAGTGGAAGGCTCCGGTGACAATCAAAAAGTCAGCGTCCAATTTGGCGATCGTGCCGTTAAGAAGTTCGTAGTAAAGTACGCCCGACTGGAAATTCTTTAGTCTCGACGCTTAAATTCAACTACATCAAACCACGAGTGTAATCACAGTTATTAGATAAAGACTCTCGATCACCATCTTTTGTGGTGATCTCTTCACACTCCTCACCTAATAGGGGCTCTCCATCGTCATCCGCCACGAGATCATCGGTGAGCGATTGTGAGACTTCATCAAAGTCCGCATTATTGCCACTGAAAGGCACTCGAGCTACGAACAATCCAAAAACAATGGAGCTGGCAATCAGTACCGTCTTTAAAATCACTTCCATACTACTGTCATTGAACTCCATTAAGGATTGAAAGCTGGACATGGCAAATAATCCGGGCACTAATGACAATATTCCCGGCACGGAAAAGATCTGAGAAGGTAGCTTAATCAAAGCACCAAAGGCCACACTTAAAAGCCCCACCAATAAGCTGGTTAAAAACGTCAAAGAGATGAGATAATCAGGATGGGACAATTCACGAATTAAAATCCAACCCACGATGGACGTGAACAGAACTCCCGGCATTGCACGACGAGGCACCTGAAAGCGCATGGCAATGGCAAGAACTAGAGTGAAATAAATCAAATAGGGAGCTACAGGCCCAAGCACTGCCCCCACATCCACTCCAGGAGTAGACAAACTAAAATGGCCAATATCGATAAATTGAGCCAAGTCATTCACTAGTAAGTAACTGATAAACAAACCCAACCCAGTAACAAAAGTCTGCAACAGCTTTACCAAGCCCGAAACATAGTTCTGCTCTGCCAACTCACTAATTCCTGTAGTCAGCATCAAACTGGGGATTAATATAATCACCGAACCAATGGCCAAGGCCTCCATGGGCAAACTTAAAACCGTCGATAACAGCATAGCCAAAGATAAACCCACGACCCCGCCTAAAAAGCGAGTGAACAAAGGGTTAAAATTAAAGTGATGGGTAAAGGGACCAACGATCACGAAAACCAACATGGTGATTAAGCCGGCGATGGCTGAAGCATACAGTTCCCCAAAGTTAAGCAATGTTGCACTAAACCCAACTAAGTAAGCTCCGATGAGTTTAAGTGTTTGCCTCCACGGCATCATGTCTGGATCCGACGTCTTCACAATATGAATGGCTTCGCTGGGGTGAATTTCACCCTTGGAGAGACGAATCAACAAGGTCTCCATTTGGTCCAACTCGGTGAGATTAAAACTCACGTCCTTCACGCGCCCCACAAAAGTCACCACTCGAGTTTTACTGGGGTTCAAGGCCGAAACAAATACGCCAGTGGGGGTAGAGAACACTTCTGTTTTGTAACCGAAAGCTTTTCCAGCCTTTAAGATATACTGCTCTAATCGTGAGGCGGGTCCTCCGCAGGACAGATACCTACACCCTAACCTTACAGCGGCTCGCACAAACAGCGAGACTTCTTTTAAAATTTGACTCTCATTCTTACTCATCGCACGGGGCTCCTAGCCCTTAAATAACAAAGACTATTGTCTTCGAAAACCCCGTCTTCGCAACCCTAATCCGATTCAAAATAAATCTTACAATAAGTGTAACAAATTACGACGGTGTCTCGTTCTCATAGAATGAAACATCATCGGGTTTTATGAGAGTTTCTTTAGCAGGATTTATATATTCCGCAGTGACTCCATCCCAACCCGTGTAGGTCCTAGAATGTTGAGTGCGATGAATTTCAAAATCCGGATAGAGCGGAGCCTTACCTCCCCCATCAGGAATATCCAAACTCAAATTCGGCATGGCCAATCCAGAGGCTTTGCCCCATAGGGATTTTTGGATGCTCTCCGATTGCTCAATGGATGTACGTAGATGATCGGTTCCCTCGCTGGGGTCCACCTGAAACATATAATAGGGCTTCACTCTCAACGAAAGTAGCCGGCGCGACAAAGCATAAACCAAAGCAGGGTGATTGTTCACACCATTGAGCAATACCATCTGGTTAAACACGGGCACCCCGTTATCCACCAAAAGCTCTAACGCATGAGCCGACTCTTGAGTGATCTCCCTGGGATGATTGAAGTGAGCCATAAAATAGACCGGCTTATTTCTACGAAAAATATTTACAAGCTCTTCGGAGATTCGCATGGGTGCCACCGTTGGGATCCGACTACCTATTCGTACCAAATCCACATGGGGGATCTGCTGAACATCGGACAGCACCTTTTCCAGTCGAGCGTCACCCAAGGTCAGTGGATCCCCACCGGATAAAATGACCTCACGGATTTCCGAGTGATTGGCGATGTAGTCCAAAGCCCGTGTGTATTCATCCTTAGACGGGAAAGCCTGGTCCTTTCCCGTAAAGTGTTTCCGCGTGCAATAGCGACAATAGACGCTGCAAAAGTCCGTCACCATGAATAAAACTCGATCCGGATATCGGTGAACGATGCGTTCGGTGGGCCGGTTTTTATTCTCTCCCAAAGGGTCCAACATCTGTTGCGCTCCGAGAGAGAGCTCTTTTAAATCCGGCATCAAAATTCTCTGAATCCCTGGGACGGGATCACTCCCTCCAGCCAAGGCCGCATAATAGGGAGTCACCCGTATATTGAACGAGGCCCGAGCCTTTTCAAAAGCGAGCACCTGATCTTCCGACAATTCCATATACTGCTGAAACTGCTCTGCCGTAGAAAGAGAGTTACGGTACTGCCATTTCCAAGACATCCAGTCTTCAAAAGACACACCTGGGGGTGGCTCTACTTTGTAAAATTCATAACCCATAAACACCTCTTACCAGCCCCTCTCCTCATTGGCCACACACAATGACCGTAGAAAGCGAGTAATCCCTGGAACTGGCAGTAAAAAACTTTCAAGTCTGGCTTAGATTCCTCGGACCCCCTGGGAGCTATGGTATAAGGCCTCAAAATCACCCCCCCACCAATTTGGAGGCATATTATGACTAAAGCGGCATTACTACTATCCGCACTACTATTTGCTGGCCCAGTTATGGCTGATATTTGCTCTTACAACAGTAAATCAGTGGCTCAAAGAGCTCGAAACTTCTTAGCCTACTACCCTGGAAAGGTTTATACCTTCTGTAAGCCTTGTGGAGATCAGGTGATGAAGATGGTTTACTTTGGTCTAATGGAACCCGAAGACTATAGCCATGATACACATGACAATCGCGCTATCAAGTTTGGTAAGCGAGAAGCTGGAGACACGACTTACTGGCAAGTTGTGCTTAACCCTGGTTTTGGCGACTCTGAACGCGAAATTGATCTCGCTTACGCCTATGTAAAACACCCAGAAAAAGAAGGTTATATGAACCTTGGGGCAATGTTCTCATGTATCAACGCTGCCGATTGGGGTGAAAATCCAGAAACCTTTAATACATCCATGGCTCTACAAGATGTGGATCAACCAGTATATTTATACCCAGGTAATTTTGTGGATAATGGAATTCTCGGCGTCGCAGACGACGTGACGGACATAAATTTCTTTGACGACTTTTTAATCAAGTATCCCGATGCGGCCGTATTCTAGTTAAATTATTGATATTATTAAACTTTTTACCCTCGCCTGAATTGTCAGGTGGGGGTGTTTTGTTTTTAGACACTTTAAGTAGCTAAAATTATTAACGAATTTTACCACCCCCAGAAGTGTCGAGTTTTCTGTCATCAGCCGGCTCCGCCACTGCTTTTTCTCCATTTTTTAAAATATTAAATGATTCAGGCTATTTACGGCATGCCAGATTCTGGAAGGGTATTTGTACTTAATCCAAGTAGCCTATCTTGCGTGGAGGGCAAGCGGCTACAAAGGAGAAGAGTAATGAAACAATCAGAAACAAAACAAACACTACTTGTGTTTGGTCTATTTGCTGCCCTAGCTTTTAATATCTCGGGTTTTCAAATGACCACCCTACAAGTGGCCCAATTAGAAGAGGGGAACACCTCTCTATCCAGTTTAGACAATGATCGACGCATTATGCGAGATCGTGGTCAAATCACATCAGAGACTATAAGTGGCGGTCAAACCGACTCTGATAGTATCAATGTAAAATTAGGTAACGGTAAATCCCAACGTGTAAAACTAAAAGCCGAAGAAGCCTATTCTCAAACAGAAGTCACATCTGAGCAAAGACGACAAAACCAGCTGAATGCGAGACGTTCTAGAAACACAGATAATAATTCTATTTTTGGATCTACTGCAGGCAGCTTTCAAATCGCAACTGGCGCAACCTCGACACCAACAACTGTTTCCACCAACTATGATGATCTCAGACAACCTCGCACCAACGAACTCGTAAGTAAACATAGAGGTGAGATGGAAAGAGCTACAACTCTGAATCAAGAGCTTCAAACTCTTATAGATGCCAAACGTGACCTGATTCGCGATGGCGCCAGTGACGCCGACGTTGAAGCGAAGCAAGACGAAATTGACTCTAAGAAAAACCAAGTGCTTGCTCGAGTGAATGAAGCCAAACGCATAGAAAACTACATCCAGGAATACCGACGCGTTGTTAAGATTCAAGTGGAAGATCTTCCCGAAGGCTTTTGGGATGTATGTACTGATAACTGTGATGCAAGTGCATTGGTCGGTAGTGAGTACTCCATGCTCAACTCTGAAGACGTTGATGATGTATCATTAATGAATGAAAACTTGATCGCAAGTCTTGAAGACTTTGGCTCTGTGGCTGAAGCTCTAGACGCAGCTAAACAAGCCATTAAAGATAAAAACTCAGCCAACACTCGACAAATTCGTCGTCTGCAAGCTGACATTAACAAACGTAAAAAATGTTTGGTCGATGAAGACCTCACCACTAAAGTTCCCTCTAAAGAACGCCACGAGTGCTGGATGGACCTTTTATCCTCTCTTCAAGGCGAAAGTGAGCCTTGGTTATACAAAGACGAAGACGAGCGCGAGAGACTTATGCGCACGGCTGCCAATAAGTTAAAGCCTTACCTACGTAAAGGTAACTTGGCGGATCGTTTAGAAAAAATTGACGATGTACTGGATATCTTCGACGTGAGTGTTTCCAACAACGACTATGACATGTCTTATGTCGACGAAGGCATTGAGCCTATCGTTGGTAACTTACTTGTCGAAAGATACAACACGCAAACCCTACCAGAAGTTCGTAATGCAGCACAGACCTACAGCCAAGCGAGATACTACGGTGCTGAGAACAAAGACATCATCGCTCAAATGGAAAATGTGTTTCAACGTAATGGAATCAACAACTATGTATACAGTCGACATATTGATCCGGAGCAAAGAGATCAGGCACGCATTATTTCTAGAAGCGCCATCGATATGTACTGCGGAGCTAGAACTAACTTGAATCCCAACTATCCCGCATCTACGTATGACTGGAACTGTGCCAATGCAAATCGCGGTGGATACACATCCGGACAAGACATCCTTATGAACTTAGACAGCTTAAGCTACAACGATAGTTACATGTCTGACCTCGGTTACGATCGCGGTCTAACTGACTCACGTAGCTTAATGGACAGAGGATCATTGTTCGACTTCGATCGTAATATGAGCTCTAACCGTAGACCGCTAGATCGTAACAGTATGGCTGGTATGAGCTACGATAATGGTCGCCGACTAGGCAACACTAACTATGCAAACAATTCCACGTATAACCGCTACGGCAACACGAGAATGGGCAACCAATATTCGACTATACAAGGAAATTACACCACGGGATACAACTCGAACTACAACAACGGATTCAACAACAACCCTCGTATCAATGAGTTCCGCTCAAGACGTGGACGCTCTTACTAATTCGATTTTTAACACCCATTGTTCATTACTCCACCTTAAGTCAGCCCCTACCAGGGCTGACTTTTTTTTATGCATAGCGGCTCCAAAAGGTGCCTGGCACCTTTTAGCTGATGAAAAAACGTAAGGCGTCCGTAGAGGTAAACACACCCCAGGGGGTACTATCTTCTGCATTTACAATGAGGCTATTTATTTTTTTGTCTAACATCAATTGCACCGCTTCGGAAATGTCCGTATCCGCGGAAACACATATAGGCTCATCAGCCATTAGGTCTTCTACAACGGTATCTATCCAGCCGTCGGTTCTTTCAACCAAAGCGATGTCTCGATCACTAAGAACACCTACGAGCTTTCCACCATCCAAAACCGGCAGGTGATGACAATCCAACTCCTGCATATACGATTTGGCCTTGGTAACTAACATATCATGACCAATGGTTTTCGGAAACTGAGTCATATACTCGGAAACAGGTACACTCACTTTACACCTCTTTTGCTTCGGTATTCTTTTGAAAGGTTTCATAAACAAAAACAGGAAAACCTACTTCTGAAAAAGCCTCTTCAATTACAGGTTTCACATCTTCCCAAGCCAATCCACCGACTCCTGTAGCCACTTTTGGCAAGGCTAAGCTTTTCACATTGTCCGTTTCTGCTTGGGTACGTAGTTCCTTTAACGAACTTCGCAGATAACTGAGTTTCGCTTTCCCAGGATGGCTATCATTAGAAGGAGGGTGCTCTTGTGTTAACAGATTATAGACGATGGGTCCGCCAGGGCCTTTCCAACTCCATACACCCCCCTCTTTTGGGTGGGTCTCTTTACAGAAGTGACGAAAGTCTTTATACATGGCTGGCCATTGCTCCCGTAAAGAGAAGGCTAGTCCCTGTTTAAAATTATCATTGGGTGCAACTCCGTGTGCAACCGCTTCCGCTTTCGTTAACAAAATATCTCCAGAAACATATTTGATCATTTTTGATCTCCTTGATGGATTTGTATTATTGAAATTCATTTTATATTTTGAATCCCTCTGATCTGCATATGCCCAAACTGTGCCACACAAAAATGAGCTGAGATTCAATCCATTAAGAGTTGATTTTAAAATTTCAGGATTTAGGGACTTTTTGTTTCCGATTCGAGGGGTAAATTTACCCAATGGAAGACTAGCACTTCGTCTATGATATAAGGCGAACTACTGATTCTCTTCTCTCTTTTCTTTCTTCTTTGGAATTATCACATCCCCGAGGGCTTCGCCGGTACCTTTGATCGCCTCACCGGTGCCTTTAATCACTTTACCCGTTCCTTTAATGACACCTTCTGTGACATCCACCGTGCCCTTACCCACACTTTTGATTTTGTCGGCGAAGTACTGGACTAAATTATCAATTTTCAAACCAATACTTATAAATGCCTGAGTCCACAGAATATCACCCCCACCAACGCGGCCCTCTAATCGGATATCTAAATTTTGGTGTACCGCCATAGTCCATCCGTAACCAATGCCGTAGGCAAACTTTTGTTCATCCCTGTCTTCATCTGAAATATTTAGGGCACCGACAAATAAACTAAGTGAAGGAGAGTAGATACTGGGATAGCTCACAAACTGCCATCGTGGTCCAGTTAATATGAGCCCTAGTGTATAGCCGTCTCTCCCACCGACTCCGCCCACCAGATCCCAGTACTGCTGGCAGGTTTGGGTTTCAGTAAACACACAGTTTCCTACGTGCCAGCCCGCTTTGACACCAGCCCAATACATCGTTTGCTCTTCCCACATAGATCCAAGTTCAATTGCGTATTCACGTTGTCGAGGCATATAAGGAAAAAATCCATAAAAGGGCTTTCCCTTGTGCAATTGTGATTTTGGAATCACCCCCTCACCGGGCTGAATCACAATTTGATTGCCGTCTTCTTCTGCGACAGCAGATAAGCTCACAAATAAAATCAACATTAACCAACGCATAGAAAAATTATGTCATAACCCCGATAAGAGTTTGAGCCTTTTTCTAACTTTCATTTTTCGTTGGCTAGGACTGTGCTCGACCCGTTTGCGGTGGACTCTACTACCTCGGTACTCTGAGACTTGTTCTTGTTTGCATTTTTTAAGGATATCGCCTGTGCTCGACCCGTTTGCGGTGGACAATGCGTATCCGGCCTGCGGCAGCTTGCTGACGCTGGACGAAGACGCGTTGTCACCACGAGCAATGGAAGAGCACAGGCGATATCCTTAAAAAATGAAAGTAAGAAAAAGACGAAAAAAAACCCAGGGGTTTCCCCCTGGGCCCTGCTTGCCATCGTCGTGATGTATTCAAGTCGAATTCTATGCTGCCGTACTAAGATGTAACTTAGATGCAATTAAAATGTGATGGCAATCTTTGAAACAAAACCTAATGCAGAGTCAGTATCAAAATTTGAACTTCCCCCTTCGAAAGCTTTCCCTGGTGTGAAGAATCCCACTTCATTCACCCAGACAAAGTTATCGTCTGATTTATAGTTTAAACCTAAATCCACTTCAAAGCCAAGGTCTGTATCACCATCATTGAACTCCTGATTTAGAGTTCCAGTTACAAACTTAGCAGTGACCAACCATTTTGGTTTCCATTGATAATTAAAATAAGGAGCTATGTAAGTGGCGTTGCTAATGGCTTCAACATCATAGCCGGTGTTTCCGTTGGCTCCACCTTGGCCGCCGCCACCAATAAATCCAGTTTGCAAAAAGTCAGCATTACCTAACTGATGATTGAACAACATCATTGCGATGTCATAGTTGCGGTCAAAGATGAATCCGTCATAACTTTTGTCGCTGCCTGAATCATCACCCGTAGCTTGACCGGCCTTTATACCCCAAACAAAGCTCTTACCTTGTGGTCGATGTTCAAACTCTAAAGCAAGGCCTGTTCCTTTGTATTCTACAGAATCACCCAATGCGGTTTTAATTCCAGACTTTCCATCTCGAAACTGAGCTTCAAATCCAATCCTGTAATTCTCTCTGTCGCGATCGACATAAACACCTAATTGGTTAAAAGAGGCATCTTCTGAAATCGTAGAACTGGCTCCACCAATTAAGTTATTAATATTTGTGTTAATGGCTGCTTTGTTCACCCTGCGCATTTGGTAGAACAAACCCATTGCCAATTGATTACCTGGATTTGTGTAGTCCACTTGAAGATTGTACTCACTGGCATCTTCAGCACCGGAGTTCAGACGACCTTCAACCGTTTTGGCCAATGACGGAGTCACACGAATGTTTCCAAACACCATTTTATAGGCAACCATATCTCTGTTATCAAAATAATGATCGAAAGCACCGTCACCTTTATTATAGGCAATTCCCAATCCAAAGTGGATAGGAACTCGACCTACAATCAATTGTCCAAACTCATTATTAAGAGTCAGGTAAAGCTCGTTAACTAAAATGGTTTCAGGATTTTGACGATCAGTGGTGACGGCACTGTCTTCAAAAGTGGTCTCACCCATAGTGTCTCCACCTAAAGTTTGCCCCACTTGATCTGTGACAGATGAATTGAAAATATTAAAGCGGCTATATATATTGAGCCCATCGGAAGCCACAATTCTTGGTCGCAGTACTAAATGATGAAGCATATACTCTTTGGAACTCTTCTCAGAATCCAATTCTGAATTACCAATATTTACAAATTCAAATCGATAATTTCCACTCCATTCAACACCAGATGCACTGGCCAAAGGTCCAGTAAGTAAGATGGCAAATAAAGCGATGAAACGAAACACTTGCGATAGATTTAGCATTGCAGCCCTTTCTCGTAGAATCGTCGAATACAAACGCCAGGTCGCTAATGAGTCAATTAAAACATCCGGTTGCCATATAATACAATACAAAGATGGCAGAAGTCGTAATAAAAAAAGTGCGCTCCATCGAAGCGCACTCTTTAAAATTTATTAATCATTTCTGCCCATTGTTTAATCAACCACGCCAAGAATTTCGTGTTCTTTCAACAATAGAAGTTTCTGATCTCGAATTGTAATGGTTTGACCAGAATGGCGGGATAGCAAAACGGTTTCACCCACCTTTACATCCAGAGGAAAGATTTTTCCGTGTTTGTTGCGACGTCCAATGCCGACGCTTAAAACTTCAGCTTTATTTGGCGATTTTTGAGAGGATTTAGGAATAATAATTCCACCCACAGTTTTTTCTTGAATGGTTTCCGTTTTAATCTGCACCAAAACTCCATCATAAAGCGGAACAAAAATATCTAACCAATCGTGTTTTTCTCTCTGCTTAGCTCTTCCTGAGCCCAACTTTTCCACCACTTTTGAGGGAGCCACCCATGCGCTTCCTTTTTTAGCACTCGACTTACTGGCTGCCGCCTTGGTTTTTACAGGTTTAGTCTTTTTGCTGGTCGCTTTTTTCTTAGCTGATGCCTTCTTTTTGGCCACTTTCTTCTTCGCAGCTTTCTTCTTTACGGCTTTCTTTTTAGTGGCTTTCTTTTTAGTGGCTTTCTTTTTAGTCACCTTTTTCTTTGCTGTTTTCTTTTTTACAGCTTTCTTTTTAGCCACTTTTTTCTTTGCAGCTTTCTTCTTTACGGCTTTCTTTTTAGTCGCCTTTTTTTTCGCTGACTTCTTCTTCCCAGCTTTTTTCTTAGTCGACTTTTTCTTAGTGGCCTTCTTTTTAACCACTTTTTTCTTTGCTGTTTTCTTTTTTACAGCTTTCTTTTTAGCCACCTTCTTCTTTGCCACTTTTTTCTTTGCTGATTTCTTCTTTACAGCTTTCTTTTTTGCCTTTTTTTTCTTAGTTGCCACGACGCTGAAGCTCCTCTTCAAAATATTTTTGATACATTACATCCCATTCGGGGCTACCTTCTACCACCCCACGCTTCAAAGAAGCTACCTTTTCTCTTGCCACACGGTCCAAATCCGCCAGTTCTTTAACAAATTTGGCCATTCCCTGCTTACCAGCACGCATGGCTTTGTCATCGTCATCATAATCCACAAGGTCATCCTGCCAAATTTTATCGATCACAAGATGGGCTAAATGGCTTTGTCTGTCTTCCGATATATTCATAGGATGAACCCCTTTTCCTTGGCCAATCTTTGCTTCAGCAGAGGAAACATTTTAAATCGCTGAAACTCCCCTTGATGCTGACGCTCCAAATCGTCCATCATTTTCATTACCTCATCATCTAATGCTTTTTCGTCGGCCATATTTTGCTTAACCGCTTCAATGGCGGAACGCTTTGCCTCCTCTTCAGAGGTTTTAAAGGTCACGACGGACTGGCTTTTCAGTTCATCAAAAATATACTTAATCATTCTTTGGATTTGCTTATCTGATAATTTCATACTTTGACTCTTTTTCCAGATCCCTCTAAAGTCAAGGGATCCAATGAAAAACGCTCTCCCTATTAAAAAAATATTTATAGCCAGCCTCGTTATTTTAGTGACTTTCGTTCTAAGCCTGGGGATATGGGTTTTAAATCTAGATCGACAGATCGATCGAAGCCTTCAATCAGAATGGTTTGTTCCTCCCATTGAGATTTACACCGCTCCCAAAAAACTTGTTTTAGGCGGAAATGCCAGGCTTGCCGACCTCACCAATGAGCTCAAGCATTCCGGCTATAGAGAACGGGCTCTACAAGAAGCCCTATTTGTTAAAGATTTTACCCGCTCCCAAGGCACTTTGTGCTCTGAGATGGTGAGCGAGCCCCCTGAGTCCTTTATTCTCACCGAAGACACTCAATGCCTACTTATTAAAAAATACGAAGGCTATTTTCAGCTGATTACCATTGAGCAAAACACAGTGACAGGCCTGTATGAAGGAGCACTTTTAAAACAAGTGGATTCCATTTCTTTAAATGCGGAACTCTTCGCTCAATTTTATGACGACCAACCCATCATTCGAAAGATCACGGCCTTGGAAGATTTCCCTCTGGCCTGCCTAAATGCTGTGTTGGCCATTGAGGATCATCGATTCCTAGAGCACCAAGGGATAAGCATACCCGGAATGGCCCGAGCTGTTTTTGACCTGCTCCGGTCCGGTCGGTTTCGCAGCGGCGGAAGTACCATCACTCAGCAACTTGTAAAAAATTATTTTTTAACCAGCGAAAAAACTTTATCTCGAAAGTTTACCGAAATTTTCATGGCCCTCATTCTTGAGAACAAAGTGGATAAAGAACGTATTTTAGAAAGTTACCTAAATGTAATTTATATGGGCCAAAACGGTCCATTTCAGGTGCGAGGGTTCACCGCTGCCGCTGAATACTATTTTAATAAACCCATAGCTCAGCTCAACACCGCCGAATGTGGTTTGTTGGCAGGAATTCTCAATAGTCCCGGCAGATTTAACCCTTTTCGTAAACCGGAAAATGCCATTGCCCGCAGAGACAAAGTTTTAAGTGATATGTTGAAGTATTCCTTTATAGATGAAGTGGAGTACGAAAAATCAAAACTAAAACTTATCCCCATCAATCGCCAGCAGAAGCTACCCAATCCAGCGCCTTACTTTGTAGATGCCATTCGCAAAGAAGTGAAAAAGATGGGTATCGATATCGATCAGGGCTTGCGTATTTACACCACGCTCGATACGGACACTCAAGATCTGGCCGATTCCACCCTGAATCAAACTCTTACAGATCTAGAAAACAGACACAAAATGGTCCAAAAGAACAAGCAAGAAGGTAAGACACTTCAATCCATGATGGTTGTGGTAGACGTACGCTCTGGAGAGATCAGAGCCCTGATGGGTGGACGAGATTACAGGAAGAGTCAGTACAATCGAGCCGTAGATGGCCATAGACAAGTGGGTTCCGTAATGAAACCTTTGGTTTATTTGACCGCTCTAGAGTCCACCAAAGAAGACGGCAGCAACTATAGCCCCACCACCATCATTGAAGATAAAAAGTTTAGCCACAAATACGATGGTCAAGTTTGGAGCCCAAACAATTATTCACGGGAATTTCATGGATCCATCCCCATGTACTTTGCTCTAAAAAATTCCATCAATTCTGCAACCGCACAGTTAGGGTTAAATGTCGGACTGGAAAATATCATCGAGACCGCTCGCAGGCTGGGTATCACTTCCGAATTAGATCCTGTTCCCGCTTTAACCTTAGGTGCATTTGAGTTGTATCCCTTTGAAGTGGCCCAGGCCTATTTGACGATTGCACGATTGGGTGAGCACACCCCACTGCATTCCATTCTTCGAGTGGAGAGTTTAGACAATGAATTGCTCTACGAATATGAACCTAAGTTTGAACCAATCCTATCCCCCGAAGTCACTTCTCAACTCGTGGGAATGATGAAACAGACCGTAGAGTCCGGAACAGCCAAATGGATGCGTCGAGTGGGTTTTAAAAAAATTGCCGCCGGCAAAACCGGAACCACCTCTGATTCTAAAGATGCTTGGTTTGTTGGCTTTACCCCTAAAACCCTTGTCGTGGTATGGACTGGTTACGATGATAATACTCCCCATAAACTCACTGGGTCCTCAGGCGCTCTTCCGGTTTGGTATAATTTTATGAGGCAATACAACGAAGACCCTGGTCTTCTGGATTTTCCGTGGCCTGATTCGGTGCGAACCACCCAGATAGATCCCAAGTGGGAGTATGAGACTTTAGATTCCGCGAAACATTTGGCCGAGGATCCTGTCACTGAACTCATAGTCCCTCAATAGTTTACCATAACTCAGGAGCACTCACTCCTTCGTCAATCTTCCAGGTGGTAGAAAAATCAAGAGCTTCGAACGTGTCCATTTTAACCCAATCCGCAGCGCTTATAGCGGCACCGGTGGGAAAGTTATCACAGCCAGTACAGGTGATTGAGTCTAGATAGTAAACATTGGTATTGGTTGGAGTATCTCCCGCAAGGGGACCGGCATTCGTAGAGGTCGCAACGACGGACCCATCAAACTTGGAGGCAACAACATATATGGGAGCATTACCCATCAGCCCCCCCACATACTGATTCCCACTAACACTCGCATTGGACTCATTGTTTTGATTAAAGCTGATATATCCGGCGATGCCACCCACATAGTCCGTGCCATCAACTGTCCCTGTAGAGGAACAGCGAAACACTCGAGTGGCATTATATCCCCCAATCCCTCCGACATAATTAGCCCCACTCACAGAACCAGAAAATTCACAACCATCAACCGAACCACCGTTACCTATAATTCCACCGACATTATTGCTCGAGGAAGAAACAGATCCCTGGTAGCTCACTGAGTAAAGACTCGCAGAAGAACCAACACCAACAATCCCACCAACACTTGTTCCCGTAGCTGTAACGACGGCATTTGAAACATGCACATTCCGAATATTCATGGGGAATCCCACTCGACCCACTAATACTCCCACATCATTTGAGCCTTCAACGTTAACATTATCAAAATTCACATTGCCAATGTCTCCACCTAGAGTTTGCCCAAACAACCCCGCATCAAAGGTTCCTGCCACAATATCGATGTTAGAAATAGTGAAGCCAGCACCATCAAAGGTTCCCTGAAAAGGGGTGCCAGAGCAAAGGGTCGTGAAATTATCCACTCCCGAACCCGCTTCAGTCGCCACATCTATATCCGCTCCTAAAATATAGCTTACAGTTGTGTCGGAACAGGTAATACCTTGTAGCCCAGCAAGGTTAGTTATGATCGTCGGCGGCGCAGAAGACGTCGTCTTATAAACAAAGGTCTCTGTTTCCCACTTAACACCTTGCCTAGCAGCCACTCTTTGCGCCATCGAGTTGCCGAAAAAAAACGGCGTAGTGGTATCGTAATTGATATACAGTGAAAAAGTGCCTCCACCAGCATCTGAACACGGAATATCCGAGCCAACAATTATGTCTCCAAAAAGAGTCACATCCCCCAACTCAACGTCGCAATCTCCCGTTATGGTAAAGCCACCATCAACCTCATCAAAAATTCGATTTGCCACAGCAGCTGTCGACGACGAATCGCCCGTGAATTGTAGGCGAGGCGTTTGAAAAGACACCTCAGGTTCTACTGATGTGATGGCTTCACCATCCAAGGTCCCACCTATTGAATTGGCCGTTCCATCGATCAGCCCAAAATATGTGGAGGTATATGTCCCATCTCCATTATTCACAACGTCGGTAAAATATCCCTTACTGGTACCCCCAGTGGCGGAGAAAGCTACGGTGATGGCAGGATCATAAAATATCTCATTGAATTGATCTCTCGTAGTCAGAGTGACTTCACTAGAAATACCCAGGTTCACCCAATCTTGAGACACCTCAATTGTGGAATTGGCCTTGCTCAGTGCCGGCTCGGTGGATTCCTCCGAATACTCATCGAAGTAACCACTCAAAGGATTCTCCTGGAAATCACATCCCATGAGAAAAAAAGAAATAAATAGAGCTGCAAAACGCCAATAACGTACCACTTCAAACCTCACCCCTATTTATCGGATTTTTACCACCTACACTTTAGTCCTGACAGGTGCCTGTGGACCTGACAAATCTTGTCCACAGTGAATAAGATTTACAGGACTCCTCCATAAGCTATTCACTAACCACATGAAATCACTTATCTTTTTTTGTATCAAAACGGTACATTATTTGTATTTCAGAAAGGATGAAGGAGTGTCCTATGTGGAAACTATTGGTTCGTTTATTGTTATTGGGTGGTTTTCTAACCGCAATTGTGGCCTGTCATAAGCCCGATTCTAACCGGAGACTTCAACGATCTGGTAAAGGATCTGGCGATGCGGCTGGCATGGAATCAGTAAAGGAGTCACCAGACTTTCTTTACAAAAGTTTTGCGAGCGGCAGCGCTAGTCAGGTGTCTCGAAGTGAGCTCCTAGGAATTATAGAAGCTCGAGCCGCCAAATTGTTGGCTTCCAACAAAGAGCTCGCCGAAGGTGATTACGGTTTAGAAAGTATCTACACGGTACAATACTTTTATGAAGATAGTGAAGATTCAACGAAACCCATACAAATCGCCACCTATGGACTTCGCACACATAGCAACGACTTTATCACCGTGACTGAGTCCAACTCGACGGACACAGAATCCGATGATGAGCAAGACGAGGAAGAGATTGAAGTCACTGCGTCTGAACAAACCGACACAGACAGTGATGCTACCGAAGACGGCGCTGATGATGCCTCAGAATCCGAAGAAGAAGAGGAAGCAGAGGTGGCCGTAGTGGACGAATTCAATGGCGAGTCCAACACATCTCCCGCGGATATGTATTTGCTAGACAAAACAATGGAAGAAACTGAAGATTTTCTGGGTGCGGAACTTATGTTCCCCGCAATTGTTACTGTAAATCAAAACGGTAAAATCAGTTTCGAAGAAACTATTGTGGTTTCTTTTCAAACTAAAATTGAAAAACCCGATTACAATCGCCGATACAAATCAACGATTCCTACGGAGAGAAACAATGCTCTTTTAGAAGGGTTTGTTGAATCCGTATCATCAGAGGATATAGATATTAAAATGGGAGAAACTACAGTTCCTGCCAATATTCATATTTTCAGAGTGGGAGATCATGAGTTTCGCGTAAACCTAGACATCAATCACGCTGAATCTAATGTAAAAGAAGCCTACTCACTTAGATATGTAATGGCTGATAAATTAAGCGAAGCCAACGCTTACCTTCAAACGCAAGCTGAAGCTCTGAATAAGACAGCGACCACTCAAACCAAAAAAAGTGGAAGTCGACCCACTAACATTGATAATCCCGCCGAGGATAAGGTCACATCCCGCGGGTCGGATGGCGCAAAAAAGACGTTTAGACAGCGTCGCAGTCGATAGATAGAACTCCCTTTGTAAAACATAAAGGTGTCCAAGCATTGGACACCGAGGTAAAGATTTCAAAAAATATTATATGGTGTCCATCTGACACCAAATTTCTTTTAAATCCGCCAGAAATCACTTATAAAGGGACAACGCTCGGACTTTCACCCTCCGAAACCACATCTAGAATCGGTCCTGCGTATTAATAATTTCCAACTATAAAGTAGTACGTATTATGTCTCAATGGTTCTCAAAACCCAATCTCTCTTGGCAGTCAATAGGGCGCATCCTATTTGCTGTGGGGATTGCTGTTTCCATTTGCCAAGTTCCGTTACATTATTTGGACTCTTGGACCTATGATATGAGCGTACGCCTTACCCCAAGCACTCCTCAGAGTGGCCATATTCAATTGGTAGAAATCACGCCCAGTGATGTTGAGTTTATGGAAGGTGAGCCCGATGCTCGTGAACACACCCAACTCTTAGAGCGACTTCTCGAAGCCAAACCTAGATTCGTGGTTTACTTAATTGATGCCAACAACATCGAAGGTTCCTACTCCGACTTAAAAGCCATGTCCGAAACGGCTAAGCGATTTGAAAACTTTATTTTCACCTCACAAAACTTTGTTATCCGAGGTCAAGAACAAGACTATCGCGTACGAGCTCCTTTGGATCGATTTCCCGTTGTAATGGCAATGACCACACAAGACAGTGATAAATTTGCCAAAGATGGCGTCAGCCGCCGTGTGATACTCACCAACTTTGATGAGCCCTTTATTCATCATGAACTTGCTAGCTCCTACAACAAAAAGACTGACCCCAAATCCTATCGAGGCATGTTTAACTACTACACCTCGACACAAACACTCATTGATTTTCGCCCTCCGGGCACCTACAAGCCCATCAGCTTTACGGCTGGTATGACAGGTTCTTTTGATCCTGAACTTGTGCGAGATAAAATTATATTGATTGGACGCAATACAGTTGTGGACACCAATGATTACAAGCGCACTCCATACTCTCGAGAGCTTCTGGCCATGACCAACCATGAGCTCCATGCGAATATGATCGATACTCTTATTTTGGATTCAGCTCCTTTTGCCGCTCCTCAATGGATCAATTACATCATTACAATTTTAATCTCCTTGTTAACAGTTTATGCCGTATTTACTTTGAAACCTTCAAGAGGCTTGATCATTCTCTCCATGGCCTTAGTCAGTCTTTTAGTTGTGGCTTACTTCACTTTCCTTGGGTTTGGCATGATCATGAACATCACCCACCCTCTCCTGGCCATCTTTATCTGTTATTACTTCTTTATCCCTTACCGTTTGATCATGGAAAACCGGAAGAATTGGGAATACCTCCAGCACAACAAAATGCTTACAGAGGTGGAAGAGTTAAAGACAAACTTCCTTCGTATGATGTCCCATGATTTAAAAACACCATTGGCCCGAATCCAAGGCATGACTGATATAGCGTTGAGAGATGGTGATCAACTGACAGAGATGCAACAACAGGCCATCAGGAATATCTCTAAATCTAGTCGAGAGCTGACCACATTTGTTGAGTCCGTATTAAATTTAAGCCGTATTGAAACCAATGAAGTTAAACTGGAACTGATCAGCAAAGATGTAAATGCGATCTTAAAATCAGTTATAGATAAACTTCGTTATTTGGCCAAAGAAAAGAACATCGAAATCATCGAAGATTTCGAGCCTGTGTTCAGTATTCGCGTCGATGAAAGCCTAATCACTCAGGTCTTCACTAACCTAGTAGAGAACGCCATTAAATATAGCCCAGAAGGGACTCGCATCATGGTGAGCACAGAGGAACTGGATGGCAAAGTAAACATCCAAGTGTCCGATCAAGGAATGGGGATTCCTTCAGAAGATCAAGCCAATATTTTTGATAAGTTTTACCGCTCAAGTCGAGTCCGCAATTCTTCTGAAAATGGTCATGGCTTGGGACTCTATTTAACTAAGTATTTTATTGAACTACATAATGGGGACATTTCTCTAGATAGCCAGCCTCAACAGGGCTCAACATTTAGTGTGAATATCCCAATGGATTTATAAGAAGGAGTTACAAATGTTTAAAGCACTCGTCGTAGATGATGATGCCGGACTAAGACTATCGGTAAAGAGTACGTTGGACTCAGCCGGAGGAGCTTACGAAGTGGATGAGGCTTTTGATGGAGTGAACGCTCTAGAAAAGTTGGAAGAGACTTCTTACAACATTGTTTTGTTAGATGTAGACATGCCTCGCATGACCGGACTTGAAGCCCTTAAGCATATCAAAGAAAAAGATCCAGCAACGATCGTTATTATTATGACAGCCTTTGCTAACATCGATGATGCCGTCCGCGCCGTAAAAGAAGGAGCTTACAACTACATTTCTAAGCCCGTTAAAAGTGATGAGCTCTTGGCCATGGTAGAAAAAGCGATGGAGGCTCATAATCTTATTTCTGATGTAGCTCAATCAGCTCCCATTTTAATGGAAGCTGGTAGAAAGATCATTGGAAACACGGCTCAAATGCGCAAGGTGTTTAATATCATTAACAGACTTTCTAAAGTGGATACTCCCGTACTCATTCGCGGAGCTTCCGGTACAGGTAAGGAACTTGTGGCTCGAGCCATTCACTCCAACTCTGCCAATAAATCTGGAAAGTTTGTAGCGATTAACTGCTCGGCCATTCCTGAAAACTTATTTGAATCAGAACTTTTTGGTCATGAAAAGGGTGCTTTTACGGGTGCCGATCAAAGAAAAATTGGAAAGTTCCAATTCGCTGAAGGCGGAACTCTGTTTCTTGATGAAGTGGGTGACATGCCCATGCTTATGCAAGTGAAGCTACTTCGTGTTTTACAAGAAAAGGTTTTTACCCCTGTCGGTTCTAATAGAGAAATCGAAACCAATGTGCGAATCATAGCTGCTACGAATCGCCCCCTAGAAGATATGAACAAAAAAGGTGAATTTAGAGAAGACCTTTACTATCGCCTTAATGTTATGCCGATCTTTTTGCCTTCTCTGGAAGAACGTACCCAAGACCTACCTAACATGGTGAATAACTTCATTAAGAAGTTTAACCAACGTCATGCTAGAAACATCATTGGGGTGACTCCTGAGGCTATGGCCGTGTTAAATAAATATGACTGGCCAGGTAACATTCGAGAACTAGAAAACGTGATTGAACATTGCTTTATCATGGAAGAATCGCCTAGCATTCAGATCTCCTCTCTTCCAGAGTCCATTCTCGCCGCTGCAGGAGTTGACCTAGATTCAGCGAATTTGGCATCGGGTGAAACTGTGAGTTCGGATATGACGGAAACCTCTCCCATAAATAGTGGCGATGGAGACTCTATGATGGACACAGCCAATGCAGGAACCAATGTATCCTCAATGGCCGCTGCATTAGATGGAGCCCCCCTAGATTTTAATGCTCAAAAGGAACTGTTTGAGAAAGAGTTCATCATTAAGGCCTTAAAAACTTTTAATGGAAGAATCAATCAAACAGCACTGCACGCCAATATCCCTAAGAAAACTCTACTTAGGAAAATTGAAAAGTATGGAATCAACGCGAAAGATTATATCCAAAATTAATCTATCCACGGCTTCATTTGAACTTGAGCCGCTGACCTACATCAGCGGCTTTTGTTTTGCTTAAATTTTAGTCAAGTTAATTTAGGAAATCCCTGCAATAATTTTTTTTTATTTGCTCATAGAACGTACATACCTGTACTTTGACCGACCATGCAAAATTCAAATCTACCTCCGCAAGCCTTTACCAAAGAGATGTTGAGCGAAGCCTTCGAATGGCTGAGCCGACAGCCAGAATCTGTCAAATCTCAAGTAAAGACCACTGAGGGAATGATGAGCCTTTATTTGCGCCATAAACGCCATGGAAAGCATGGATCGGTCAGTGAGTCGGTCAGCAAAGAGCCTCCAGCTAGCATCAAACACTTTCAATCGGATCTTAAGAATCTTGCTGAGGGACTGAAGCAGTTTGAAACTGCCGAGCCTGTAAACTCACAACCCTCTCCTTCAGAGCCACCGAGAGCTAGTTTCTTCTCTCAGGAGCAACCTCCCCAGCAACAGACTCCTACTCATCAACCACCGGCTCCCACGGTGAACCATAGCCCCGCCGTACACAGCTCGGTCACGCAATCCAACTCTCTGGGAGATCCAAAAGTTCGGGCCTTGGTACTATGGACACAAGAGCGATTCAATCTCAGCTCCGAATCAGAGGCCCTTCGCTTGCTGGTAACCATTGGCCAAGAGCAAATCGAGAAACTTTTTCCAAGATAACCCCAACCTCTCTCGGTGCTCTGCAATCCAAGCATGGGTTAAGTTGACACTTCCCGTCGACTCCCCTAATTTCAATGATTTAAACTCGAGGTGACTCACGTGTCAGAAGACAAATCCGTAGATTATAAAGATACCATCAACCTACCCAAAACAGAGTTTCCAATGCGGGGAAAATTGCCGCAGACGGAACCCGTCACCATTGAAAATTGGGAATCCAATTCGATCTATCAAAAGATGATCGAAAAGAATTCTGCGGATAACAAGTTTGTCATGCCCGATGGCCCCCCTTACGCCAATGGTGATATTCATCTAGGGCATGTGTTAAACAAAGTCCTAAAAGACATCGTGATTAAACATAGAAACATGAAAGGTTATCGAGCCGCATTTATACCGGGCTGGGACTGTCATGGACTACCTATTGAACTTAAAGTTACTAAGAAGTTAGGGAAAAAGCGTCGGGAGATGACCGATGCAGATGTGAGAGAGTTGTGTCGTAAAGAAGCTCTGACTTGGGTGGATACTCAACGTGAACAATTTAAGAGATTGGGTGTGCTTGCGGATTGGGATAACCCTTACTTGACTCTATTACCGGAATACGAGGCCGAAGAGGTTCGTGTCTTAGCTAAGATCTTAGAAAACGGCAAACTCTATCGTGGCGAAAAACCAGTGAACTGGTGTCCAAAACTTCGAACTGCGTTAGCCGCCGCTGAAGTGGAGTATATTGATCACGTAAGCCCTTCCATCTATGTACGCTTTGATGTGGCAGAAAAAACTGGCCCACTTGCCAACATTGATAAGCCGGTTGGTTTTGTTATTTGGACGACCACACCTTGGACCATCCCCTCCAACTACGCCATCGCTCTGAATGAAAAGTTCGAGTATGGTCTTTACGATACAGGTGATTCCGTCATTGTACTCGCCAAAGAGTTAGCAGAGAGTTTTGAAAAAGAGACTGAAATTTCACTGAAGGAAATCAGTGTACATCAAGGCTCTGAATTTGAAGGAATGAGCGCAAGACATCCGTTCATTGACCGGGAATCGAAAATCATTTTTGGACATCATGTGACTTTGGAGGCCGGTACCGGCTGTGTTCACACAGCTCCAGCTCACGGTATGGATGACTATGTGGTGGGTCTAAAGTACGACCTTCCTGTCCACAGCGTGGTGGACCCCGCTGGTAAATTCACAAGCGACTTACCAGAGTTCGAAGGCGTATCCATTTGGGATGCCAATGATAAGATTTGTGAAAAGATGAAAGCCTCCGACCATCTTTTGGGTTGGTCAAAGCTAAAACACTCCTACCCTCACAACCCGAGAACTAAATCCCCTCTTATTTTCAGAGCCACTCCACAATGGTTCGTGCGTATGGATGAGAAGGAGAGTGACAACTCATTGCGTGCGAAGGCATTGCACTTAGCAGAAAATGAAATTGAGTTTGTTCCCAAGTGGGGAAGTGCCCGCCTGAAAGCCATGATTGAAAACTCTCCGGACTGGTGTCTTAGCCGTCAACGGACCTGGGGCGTACCTATTCCTGTGTTCTATTGCGAAGGTTGTGGCGAGTCTCTATGTGATTCTGAAATCATGCATAAAGTGGCAGATCTTATGGAATCCACTGGAAAAGGCATTGAAGCCTATCACTCTACCAGCGCGGAAGAATTAGTTTCCGGGAAAGCTTGTCCTAGTTGCGGAGGCAAAGAGTTTAAAAAGGGTAATGATATTTTAGACGTGTGGTTTGATAGTGGCGTTTGTCATTCGGCAGTTCAAAAGAAGCGTGGAGAACTGGCCTTCCCCGCAGATATCTATTTAGAAGGAAGTGATCAACATCGTGGTTGGTTTCAGACGTCGTTAATGTCCTCAGTGGCAGCTTACAACGAAGCTCCTTATAAAGCTTTGATCACCCATGGCTTTGTGAACGATGCCGATGGCTACAAGATGAGCAAATCTAAAGGAAACGTCATCGATCCAGCCAAAATCATAAAAGATTACGGAGCAGAAATATTGCGCCTGTGGGTGGCCTATGAAGATTATGGACAAGACGTCACCATTGGTAACGAGATGTTTAAACGTATTTCGGAAACCTATCGACGCATAAGAAACACCGTCCGATTTATGCTTGGTAACCTAGATGATTTTGACCCGGCAAAAGACAAAGTGGCTTTTAAGGATATGCCAGAGTTGGATCAGTGGGCATTGATCCGGTTGAATGACTTTATTGAAAAAACGAATGAGGCCTATGATAGCTACAATTTTTATAAGGTCTATCATGCCCTCAATAACTTTTTTACCGTGGATCTTTCAGCCACTTATTTAGATATTCTTAAAGATCGACTTTATACGGGCAAAAAAGATGGGCTACCTCGTCGTGCCAGCCAAACAGTAATTTTAGAGATGTTGGAGACCCTAACAAGTGCAATGGCTCCTATCCTGACTTTCATCAGTGAGGAGACTTACAAGTATCTCCCTACGAGCGACAAAGAATCTGTATTGCTTACGGACTTTCCGAAACCGCGTCCTGAGTGGAAAAATGACCAAGTGGTCGCGGACTTTGAGGTGCTTCTAGATGTACGCTCAAAAGTTTCAAAAGTTTTAGAAGAAGTTAGGAATGAAAAAGTGATCGGTTCGAGTTTGGATGCGCGTGTTGTCCTAACGGCGAATGGAAAAACCGAAGAAGTGCTTAAAAAATATGAAGATCATCTTTGCGAACTGTTTATCGTTTCACAGCTAGAGCTAAAATCTGGGGATTTTAGTGTAGAAGCCGGAAAATCCCTTGGAGAAAAGTGCGTGAGATGCTGGAATTACAGTGAACAAACTGGCGCAGACACTGATTTTCCAGATATCTGCCCGAAATGTGTTGAGGCGCTGAAATGAAGATCAAACTGAAATATTTAATTCTGGTTACAATTGCCGGACTTATTATTGCTTTAGACCAAGCCACAAAGCTCTACATCCATACTCATTTCAGCTTGGGTGAGTCCATCACAGTGATTAATGATTTTTTTAACATCACCTACGTACGTAACACCGGCGCCGCCTTTGGCTTTATGAGCACCGCTCAGGAGACCTTTCGCAATATTATCTTCTTAACCATGCCTCCAGTGGCACTGCTTGTGATTGTTATGATAATGCGCGGAGTGCACGATCGAGATTTAATTCAAATATTAGCTCTTTCTAGTATTTTTGGTGGCGCCATTGGTAACTATATAGATCGCATTCGATTTCGCTATGTGATCGACTTTTTGGATTTTCATATTCAAAATGAATACGTGTGGCCTGCTTTTAACGTTGCGGATATAGCTATCGTTATTGGAGTGGGTATATTGATCCTAATCATGTTTCGAAAAGAAGAACCCGGTACTGAGCCCCTTCCCAGCGAAACTTAATATTTCCGCTTAAGGGGGGATATTATTCAGCCCATTTTAAAACTTGGTCATGGCCTGTCCTTTCCTACCTACCTATTAGTTATAAGTGCTACATTTTGTGTGTGCTTGTTTTGGCTAAGAGCCCGTACGCGGCTTTACAAAATGTCCGTTCCCGATGGAATCGATATCGCTTTAGCCTTAATGGTTGGTGGATTTGTTGGCGCCCGCCTCATGCATATTCTCTATGAGTTTCCCGACTATTATATTGAAGACCCCATGGCTGTGTTTCGCTTTTGGCAAGGTGGATTTGTTTTTTACGGTGGAGCACTGGGGGGCTTTTTTTCCGCACTCGCCGTGATCCGCATTAAGAAAATGGACTTTTATGCTTGGGCCGAAGTCTACGCCCCCATAGCTCCCCTTGGCTATGCCCTAGGTCGGCTGGCCTGCTTTTTCAATGGCTGCTGTTACGGCCACAAGTGTGACTTGCCTTGGGCCATGCAGTTCCCCTTAGTGGACGGACTTCGGCATCCCACTCAACTCTATGCCACCGGATTGGAGTTGGTACTGTTTGGGATTGTCCTTGGCCTCTCTAAAATGAGATTAAAGGGCCAGCTCACCGGAAAGACTAAAGCTTGGTTAGAGCCCTCAGGACAACTGCTGTTCCTATGGATCATGGGGCATTCTATCAATCGCATTATTATGGAATCTTTTAGGGACGACTTCCGAGGCTCTGACCTGTTTGGACTCAGCGTCTCCACATGGATTAGCATCGCCCTGTTTTTTTCCGCCAGCACCATCCTCCTCAAGAGAAAAAGAGAATGGGTACTTTAGGGCCCTTGATCGTCTCAGTGTAAAACAATTTACGTCATATAGGGCTGGAACAGGACTCAAATCTAACCTCTTCGTTTTCAAGTGGAATGCTTGTTGTAATTAAGTGTTCTATCCGGAGCGGTCCGGAAAAGACAAAACGGAGAAAACGGTGAAGAAGTCATTTTTAAAATTTGGATTATTCAGCTTAGCTGTTGTCGCTCTCGGTTTGACTGTTGGGTGTGACAATAGCAAAAGTAGCGGCAATAGCACCTACACACCTAATGTTGCGATTTGTGCTTCGCTTATTAACAATGCCGAACAATATCAGGCCTGTGTAAACAGCATCACCGGCACCGGTACATTTGTAAGCAACGGAATCTATAGAACCACTTTAAATGTGAGCAACAAAAGTGTTTATGAAGACTATTTAGAAAGACTTAATATCTGTGGTAACGGCATCGATTGGTTAAATAATAACTGTACCAACTGGGACGATTACATCGGAGTCGAGGTCCAATTCTTTACAACAACAGCACCGCAACAAGCCCGAGTATTTATTGATTCCATCGCTAACGGCGGAGCTTTTAACTACCAACAATACGATGGAACAACTATCTGTTACTACACTTCGACAGCTTGTAAGCCAGCACTGATGAATCAAGTGGGTCAGTTCGTAATGTCTCAGTTAGACACTCAACTGGCCATGGAAGCCAACAATTTAAGACTTGTACTTTTAGACACAACGATCGAATCAGGAACAACGATTCCTATTAGCCTCCTGTACAACGGTACAGAGATCGCCAGCGGCGAACTCTCTCCAGTGTCCAGCCAGGCCACACCCAGTTGCTATGTAGCCAACTGTTTTTACTAAGGTTTTAACTCCAGTCCCCCCCCCGACTGTTAAAACAAAAGTTCACCCCCCCCACAGCGAAGCCAGAAATGGCTTCGTTTTTTTGTGCCCGACAACTTTTGAGTGGGAAAAGTAAGATGAAGTTTTGAATTGCATACTCCTAAGGTGCCAGGCACAATTCAAGAATGAAGAAAGTGAACTGCCCACAATGTGGAAAAAACACAATCTATTCCTTAGAAAATGATAGCAGACCCTTTTGCTCCGAACGCTGTAAACTCATAGACTTGGGTGAATGGGCTGAAGAAAGCCATCGTATTCCCACCGAGGAAATGCCTACAGAAGAGGACTTTCACAAGAATTCCAATGAGAATTTCTCAGAAAACTCTCACCCATGGCTGCATTAACAGGCTTTCCTCTCTTATTTATGATGCGGGAAACCGAAAACCCCTAATAAAATTTAAACACTTTTTATTTCTGCATTTAGGGTAGGTCTGAGTACCCCCCCTCTATATAGTGGTTTATTTAACTATTATGTTACGTCTACGATTTTTCAAAGAACCTGCGTATTTTCGGCATGTTAGACAAATAAGCTCCTTAATAAAATCTTTGAAATTCATTGACCCTAGAGCCGTTTAGCATTTCAATTTTACCTAGCAAAATAAACTCTACAAACCCACCGGGGGATTCTATGAACAAAGCAGAATTAATCGAAAAGATTGCTAAAGAAACTAACCAAACTAAAGCTCAAACTGAGCGCATGCTTGATGCCACTCTTGATACTATTAAAAAATCAGTAAAAAAAGGTGACGAAGTTAAGCTTGTAGGTTTCGGTACTTTTGCCAAGCACAAGCGTAAAGCTCGTACTGGTCGTAACCCACAAACTGGTAAAACTATCAAAATTCCAGCAGCTTGGTATCCTAAGTTCCGTCCTGGTTCTGACTTCAAAAGCATGCTTCGCTAAGCGCTTTTAAAGTTTGAATAAGAAAGCCAGCTCAAAGAGCTGGCTTTTTTTGTATCTACAGGAAATGATGAATTTATGTTTAACACCGTCTTAGAAAAGCCAGAAAAAAGTCCACTTCAAATTGATCAAGGAAAAATACCCGAGGACATTGAAGGATCTTTGCTCAGAATTGGAGTGGGAGAATTTAGTCAATTTGATAAACCCACTCAACACTGGTTCGATGGAGCTGGCTATGTCATAAACGTGGATTTTATAAAAGGAAAAGCTTTTGCCCAGTGGAAGCTCATCGATGTGCAATCCCCAGTGGAGTTAAACAGTCAAGGCCCTTTGCTGGGCCGGTTTGGCTTAGCCCCCAAAGGACTCTGGCGCAGAATTTCCTCCACTTGGAACTACGATGCCTATTTAAACTCAGCCAATACAGCTCTATTGCATTGGCAAAATCGACTGTTTGCCCTTTACGAAGGCTCAATTCCTACCGAAATAGATTTTAATAGTTTGGATACGTTAGGGCCCACCGACTTAGAAGTTGTGAAAAGAGCTTTTTCCGCCCACCCAAAGTATCACATGCCCACACGCTCCTATTACAATTTTGGTTTTCGGGTTTTACCAAAACCATGTTTGGATATTTACAAACTGCCTGATGAAGGCTCTCCCTCCCTTCTATATAGCATTCCCTACAATGGGTGCACGTTTATGCATGACTTTGCCGTTTCCAAAAACTTTATCACTTTCTTCTGCAGTCCTGTGTTTGCTCATCCTTGGGCCATGCTTGTGCAGGGGAAACCCCTGTCGGAATGCATGAAGTTCCAAACTCAAAAGTTTTCTGAGGTTATTGTGATCCCCATTCAAGACCCAGAAAACCACTTTAAAATTAAAACATCACCTATGTTATTCACACACACCGCTAACTCCTATGACGACGATGAGAAAATCACTATCGATGGGGTTATGTATAAAGACGGCTCTAATTTAGATTGGATTAATACCGCCTTCCTAGGAGAACACCAATCCCCCACTTCACCCGGCCAACTCCATCGTCTAGAAATTTCAATAGATGACAAGAGTCTCTCTTCGAAGCAACTTTTTGAAGAGGCTATCGAAGTTCCACAAATGAATCTCCATTATCTTGGACAGCTCAACCATTTTTATTATGCCGCCGGCTACGATAAAATCGCCGAAAAACATGAGGGCTTTTACAACTGTATTTATCAACTAGAGCCCCATTCAGGTCAGTCCAAACAAATTCTAGGTGATTCAAAACAGATTTTTAGTGAACCGGTGTTTCTCCCCAGATCCACACAGCGGTCTGAACAGGACGGCTATTTGGCTGTGGTACATCACCATCTTGAAGCCAACACCACCTTTCTCTCTTTGCTAGATACTTACGAAGACTCTTCTAAGGTCATCTGCCGACTCTCCTTCGAACAGCCTATGCCATTTACCTTTCACGGGCTCTGGAAAGCTTTGTCGCCCTCAGGGTGATGCTCTGCAGCTCCAAAAGGTGCCTGGCACCTTTTGCCCAGCGTAAAACCTTGTGGCATGATGGGCCCATGAATTCATTTGATCCCAGTACAGTTAAAAAAATCGGAGTTTTTACCAGTGGTGGTGATGCCCCTGGAATGAATGCAGCCGTACGCTCAGTGGTTCGTACGGCCATCCATAAGGACCTGGAAGTGGTCGGAATCTACCAAGGCTACAGGGGCTTTTTGGAAGGCAATTTTCAAAATCTCTCGGCTCGGTCAGTGGCCAATATCATTCAAAGAGGTGGTACGATTTTAAAAACCGATCGCTGCCCGGAATTTCACAAGCCCGAGGTGAGAGCCAAATCCGCTCAGCTCCTCAAGCAAGAAGGCATTGATGCCATAGTATGTATTGGTGGTGATGGCTCCTTCACTGGCGCCCATTTGCTTAACAATGAACAGGGCATCCCTATGGTGGGCATACCCGGTACAATCGATAACGATATCGCTGGCTCCGAATATACCATTGGTTTTGATACGGCTATAAATACCGCTGTAGAGGCCGTGGATAGAATTCGTGATACAGCACACTCCCACGATCGACTTTTTATTGTGGAAGTGATGGGCCGCAACTCTGGTTTCCTTGCCGCCGAAGTGGGTGTGGCTGTGGGGGCTGAAGTGGTGTTTACACCGGAATTTCCAATGACCGTCGACCAAGCGGTTCAGCACTTTCAAAACAGTGTCGCTCGCGGCAAGAGATCTAGCATTTTCGTTTCTGCTGAAGGGCAGAAGGCGGGACGCTCCTACGACTTGGCCGAAAACATTCGGAAAAAGTGCGGGGCGGAAGCTCGAGTTTGTATCTTAGGACACATTCAAAGAGGTGGCTCTCCATCGGCCACCGATCGGGTGATGGCCAGCCGAATGGGCAATGTCGCTGTTGAGACCCTACTACAAGGTCAGTGTAACCACTTTATTGCCGTTGAAAATAACAAGCTTGTAACACAGCCTTTAGAGTATCCTGCCAACAACAAAAAGACCTTCGACCCTCGATTGATTGAACTGGCCACCACTTTGGCCACCTAATTCGACGAATTGTTTTACATCGACTGACAATTATGTGGTGGCAACATTCTGGCAAACCATATCCCCTATGAGCTCGAAAATAGACGCATTTATTCCTGGCATTCTAGCCATTTACATAAAATTTATGGCACCATTCTGGCAAATCTTTGAGGAAAAGTCCCTCTAGCCAACGGAGCCAAACCCTTGAAGTTATTCATCACTTACATAACCACTCTAAGTCTCCTAGTGGCTCATATTCCTCTAACTACAACGGCAGATGACAAGGCATTGGAAACCAACATTATAGAAATTAACACTTCGCTGAATATACTTTCTAATATCATTAGAGCGATGCAAACGGCGCTGGCTGACCAGGGAATGACTTTTGAATATTCAGCGGACAAGTTCAATGGCAATAAAACCATCACCATCCAATCCGCCTCAGGGGCGCCCCCCTTAGTCATTAATATAGCAATGTCGACCTTTGGAGGCCCCTCTCAAATGACCCTTGGCAATAAATCATTTGAACTCAAGCGACACTATGACGATCTCGTGCGAGAGATTGAATCCGGCCGAAAAAATTCGGACGCATTGGAAAAAGTGGTCTATCGAAAAATGGACGTCCTCACTACATTGATTGCCAATGGGATCAATGAGCATTTCTCTGAAAAGAACCAGCCCTTAAATGAAAACATCAAACAAATCCAGTCGGATATCAAACAGGCCGAGGCAAAGGTGGATCTGCAAATGGGAACTTCACTGTACGATAAACCGCAAAACATTTTGCGTACAATGAATATGGGCGGAATCTCAATACTTACCGCTCTCACTGTCTGGCTGGTCATGACCGGAGAACTGGGATATGCGGGATACCATGCTGTTATTCCCACCATTCTCAGTGCAGTCATTACCGGTGGATTGGGGCTAATCATTTTTGCCAAAGATTTTTTTAAACAATTTCGAGCAAAAGTGCTGGAAAGTTTGAGAACCGATTTTCAACGTTCTGAAAATATCTTTGAAGAATTGAACCTTCTAACGCGCAAAAGAGATAATAACATCAATGAACAAAAGCAAACTCTAGATAACATCCAGGACATCAAAGAGGCCTTTAATATGGGGCTCTACGCAGAAGACAGAGCGCGAGTTGTGGACCAACTGAATATACAAGTAAATATTTTGCGGACTCTACTTCTTCCCCTCTATCAAGAGCAGTTCTCTCGACCCCAATCTGAAATTCGATTGGTAGAATATAAGAATAGATTCGGACTCATTGACTCCATACGCGTGATATCAAATCACGGCCCCTTGAGCGAAAGTGCTCTATTTGAAATTAAGTTGAATTATAAAACTGGGGCCAATTTAATCCCCCAACTGGATTCCATTGAGACTCTGAATTTAAAAACCGGTGAGGTTTTAGCGAGAGAAAACTTGAGTACCGAATTGAACCGCGTTCAAGGACTCGTCCTCACTGAACGTAGCGAATCCGGAAAATCGCTCATTCAGCTCCTTTCCGATACTAAAATGGACGGCTATACAAAAGACGCATTTCTAGGCCCTAGTAAATACGACGGGCTAATAGCACTGAGAAAGCATTTAGATAAACATATAAAAGAATCCATCTCTGAGTATTCTAAAAATCGCGAGGTGATCGGCGCTTTAGGTGAAAAACTCAGCCACTTAGTTCAGCCCATCTATGACAAAGTCAATCCCAACTCAGCCCCTAGAGGCCAGGTTGTTAAGGCCATTTTAATCTTTGGCGTAGTCGGTTTAAGCGAGGTCATTGTCGAATCTACTCTGGGACCATTTCAAGGTCTTTCGGAACTGGCAATAGATCTACCCAAATGGATAGCTTTCCTTTACCTAGCCCATAAAATAGATAAAACAAAAAATTCTCGTGAAAGCAGATTCCTACGTACTCATTTTGAAAAAATAGAACAGATTTTTACTCCCCATAGAATACGTATGTGTAAAGGACTCTTTCAGTGAAAAATATAAATATCCATTTGTCACACTCGTGGCTACAAACCACCTTAAAAGGGATTTTAGCCTGGTCTCTGATTTGGGCACCTGTCTCTGGCTTCTCCGCCGAGGGGGATGAAAACTCCAATGGGAAAACTCTGAACCAAGTGTCACTGATTGGACAAGGTCAAAATCAAACTTCTGTCATCAATTTAGATTCCATCAAAGAAGTCAGTGCACTGACATTATCCCAGATAGAACTCACCCGATCCCTGGAAACCTATTTACGAAACAATGGCGTAGATATAGAGCGCGTTGAAAGCAGAAGTCTCGGAATCACTGAGCTTAGAGTAAACACTCGGTCGCAAGAGGAAGCTCTCGAGGTTAAAGTGATTCACAGCAAAAAAGACGGCTTTCATCTGCCCGAAGCCTTGGATATAGAAGGTCACAGGATAGATCTCTCTCAACACTTTGATGCCCTCAAAGATTTAATCATTGCCCGAGGTGATATAGAAAATATTGATCTTGATCAGAGAGAACGAATCATTGTGGAGCATGTGTCCAATGCTTTCGAGAGTATTATTCAGGGGGTTCGGAAGAGCTACCTGAACAAATACTTCTACACTGAAAACAAACTGGAATCCCTGACCGTAAACACAGAAGACTTTAAGATTGACTATGACCGGGCCAACGCGACCACCAAGCAACGTCTAAAGCTAGCTGCCAAAAGCGTGGTCATTGGAACTGCGCTAGGAGCTTTTGCTTACAGCACCTTAATTCATGATGTTGTGGCGGCCGGATCGATGTATACCACTGTCTTGCCATCACTTTTTACGGCGGGCATAGTATCCATCATTCGCTATACAGCGGGAAACATTGAAATCAATAAACGGTTTCGAAACGCACTGACTCACCACCTCATTGGCAGCTTAAACTATCAACCCAATGAACTAGACACCACTTTTCTCGAAGAGAAACTCGATCAGCTCAATAAAAAAGATCGTTCCAATCGAATCCAATTACAAAACATTGAAGAGATTTTAAGTCTTATCGATAATAAAGAACATCGACGCCAACTGATCAACGACATTAATCAACAGGCCAATATGGTAAAGCTCTTCTTGGCTCCACTGTATCTAGAAGCTGGGAATGATCGAACCATTCAGTTTAAAGAGAATTTCAACCATCTTGGACTTTTGAGTTCCATCGAGATTGAAATGAGTCGAAATGGAACCCCGAAAAAGTATACCATTGAATTTATGCACAGTTTGGGCCCGGATGCGTTACCAAAACTCCATTCAGTGATTGTTAAAGACCGTGTGTCGGGTGAGACATTATCCAAAGAGTACACCCAGGAGCGATTCTCACAGCTTACCAATGCCTTTCGCAGCGAAAGATCCAGTCTGAGCCACTTTATTGGAAGGATGTTACAAGAACCAGCCATTGATCAGCTGATAAAAAATCAAAATAATATGGCCTCCAAGGAATATCTGGAATCTGTGTTGAGGACATTAAGAGAAACCATTCACCAATACATGGCGGAAGTACCTCAGGACACACGCATTTTTCATGAAGCCGGACAAATGGTGGAAAAAATCGTTCAGCCCATTTACGACGGCTGGAATGCTGATGTGAAGTCCACCATTCAAAGAAAATCCACATTTATTAGAAATCTTCATTATGTAGTGCTTATAGGTATTTATGGGACCGTTCTTGAAACTGGCAATAGATTATTTAGCCTTATTGGAAATGAAGTGACTGACATTGCTACCTATGCCCGAATATTACTGGAATTAACAGCGTTGCTCGGTTTGTTTGCTTTTTCAATTCATAGACTTGAAACTTTTAATACTGCCACCTCTTCGAAAATAGATCTAAAGGTCTTTAAAATGAGGGAACAGTATCAGAGATTGAGAGATATGTTCTCCTATAGAAACTCTAAACTTTGCAAAAGCCTGTTTTTCTAAAACCTGAACGAATTGGCCCTTCCACAACTAACGCAACCCAGCTCCAAAAGGTGCCTGGCACCTTTCGAGATATAAAAAGGCGGTCTCGCTAGAGTCCGCCTTTTAAATCAATTTAGAGTGATCTCGTGGCTGTCGCTGACGCGTCACGGCTCCAAAAGGTGCCTGGCACCTTTTGGGAGGTTAGCTATTACCGCTTAAGGTTAATCACCTCGGCCAATAATTCATCTGTAGTGGTGATGGTTTTAGCGTTGGCCTGGAAACCCCGTTGGTTTTGGATCAAGTTTACGAATTCCATCGCTAAATCCACCGTAGATCGCTCAAGAGATTTCGCAAAGATCTTTCCTCTACCCGCTTTGTTCGGCTTACCCACTGAAGGAGAACCCGAGCTCGAAGCTTCTTTTAATCGGTTAGATCCCACCTTAAACAAGGCTTCTGGGTTTTCAAATTTAGCCAGAGATACCTGTGCTAAATCTTTCGTCTGACCATTGGAGTACAAGGCAGACAACACACCCTCATCGTTAAACGAAAGGTTCGTGATGGTACCTGCAGCGGATCCATCTTGACCCCAAGAGATTAAGTCTGAGTCACGACCATACTGCTTAGATCCTACAATTCCAGTTCCCTTATCTGTAGTGATGGAATCACCAAAATCAATTTTGATCTGTTGGTTCTGTAGGGCTCCACCTTTAAAGTTAAAGTTGGAAGAGATCACCTGCTCTGTATCCAAAAGACCATCAACGGTGAACGTGATTTGCCCTTCGGTCACCTGCGAAGGCTCCCCTTCTACTCCACCAGTCACCTCTTTACCGTCAACCAACCCTCTGTAGGTCCAAGTTCTATCAGCCGTTCTGTTAAAGAACATGGTCATAAGATGCTTGTTACCCTGAGAATCGTAGACTTCGATACCGGTAGTAAAATCAGAAGTGGAATAAGGGTCTTTTATATCAAACGTCTTCACTTCTTGAATTCTAGAATCCAAGTTCAGATCCATTTTAATTTCTGTAGTAGGTTCCGCCGGAATCAATGCCGTTGGAAACTTGATATCGTCCATTTTGTTAATGATCGTCCCCTTGGCATCCGCCTGGAAACCCTGTACCCGTTGGTCATCGTTGGTCACTAGATACCCATCTTTATCAAAATGAAAAGATCCGTTTCTCGTGAACGACTCTCCATCTGAACCCCGAAGAACGAAGAATCCGTCACCGGAGATGGCTAAGTCCGTAGCCTTCTCTGTGGCATCCACGTTACCTTGAGACAGGATTGGGTTCACCGCACCGATCTTTGTACCACGACCGATCTGGTTACCACCTAAGATCCCTTTTAAGTTTTTTGAAATGATATCTTGGAATTCTGCTCTTGAAGCTTTAAATCCCACAGTGTTCGCGTTAGCAATGTTATCCCCGATAACGCCTAATGCTTCCCCTTGTGCCGATAGACCGGACACACCAGTATATAATGATGATAATACACCCATTCTTTAACCTCCATGTTTTAGTTTATGTCACTTCAATCGATCCGTGACATGGAGGGCTTCCTCTACGAGGGCCAGCCCAATGACTCCAATCCATCCTAGACTAGAATCAAACAACCACCGTACTATCAATCTTGGTAAAGACGTTATCTTTCATACCCGCTTTATCCATTACTGTTACGATTTTGTCGTTTTTGACGTTTACAATCAGTGCTGCGTTATCTGTTAGAATCAATGTCTCTTTAGCCCCTTTTTCTTTTGCTTTGCTATGTGCGCCTTCGATTTTATTCATCTGATCCGGAGAAAAGTGAATTCCTCGAGATCGCATTCGCTCAACAGCATGGCTTGAGAACTCAAGCACGCGAGGTTTTGACATCGCTTCACTAGATCCAACACTGAGGGAGCTACTCTTTTTAGCCACTTCATTGGCATTATTAAGAGCTTCCTTAAACTCACCGGCATTACCTGGTTTTAATGGACTCGGACTCTGTCCTAAGCCACCCAGTTTACCGGACTTAATGGAGTTCGCTAAATTTAATTTTGCTATATTTTCCATTAGAGTGCCTCTGTGTTAACACCTTGTTTTTTAACTTTGTCTACCATTTGGCGACTCATAGCCACATCACTCAGATCACCCTGAGCTTGCTGCTGATTCACCTCTGCAGACTTCTCTTCATTATTTTTTACCCCTGCCTTGTTTACCCCCTCTTCTTCTTTCTTGGCCATGGCCTGATCTACAATACTCTTAACATCTGTCATCTTAACTGTTTTATTACCCATCATCAGAACCGGCCCCTGAGGAGTAAAATTCACTCCCGTGACTCGTCCCGAGAATCGTGTTTCCGCATGCACTTTCGTGCCATTGGATGCTTTTGAATTGATACTTACAGAATAGTCTCCCGGTCGAGCCATGGCTCCACTTTCGAGCTTTCCGTCCCAGCTCACTTCGTTCACACCTTGCTTTAATTCAAAGGCTTTGAGCTCTCGAACGACTGCCCCAGTAGAATCTTTAATTGTAATATCCGCATTGTTCGCCTGACTCGCTAGAGTAAAACGAATGTCCATCGGCTGATCACTGTCTGATTTGTATAATTTAGAAGAGTCACCGGAAACAGTTCTACCAATCATACTTAAAGCATCAAAGTTGGCCGCTGGTGCCTGCTTCTCAGTAAGACCTTCAATCCCTGTGTTAATATTTTGTAGCTGCTCTAGGCTTGAGAACTGAGCCAACTGTGCCGCCATCTCATGCGATTTAAGAGGCGTTGTGGGATCCTGGTTTTTCATTTGCGTGAGTAGTAACCGCATAAAGGCATCTTTATCCAACTGATCACTACCTGTTGTTCGAACTTTCTTAGAAGGATCTACCCAGTTTGGGTCGGCCACCTCATTGAGGATCTGCCCCATATCCTTATCACCAAAATACTTTTTTCTCTCCGTTGCACTCAGAGTTTGCGGGTCATTGGACTGTAGCCGAGCACTGTTCGGATTGTCTGCAAAAGTTTTAGTTCCATTTTTAATTGCTATCATTCATCTACCCTTAAGCCACTAAATCCAAACGTCCTTCAGCACGACGTCTTTTTTGCATCGCGAGCTCTCTCACAGCATCATCGTTGCCTTCATCAATTTGAGAACCACCAATTTTTGCGATAGCTCCGTACCCTAGGCCCTCACGGAAGGCTTGATTGTTTCTTCTAAAATCTTGTAAAAAGGACTGCTGAAATCTGCGTTCCGCATTGTCCTGGTCCTTGCCTAGATCTTGATTAACATCATTCCCAATATCTACTTTAATTTGCTCAACATCTAGTTTGTGCGAAGCCAATGTGGATTTAAGCTCACCCAATCCACGCTCAATCATCTTTTTAACGTGATTATTTTCAGTGACTAAATCCACGCTCACTTTACCGTTTTCTACAGCCACTTTTACGTTTAATTCACCCATTCCCTCAGGTGTTAAACGCATCTTCATTTCACCACCGCCTTTTTTGATCAAAGCTTGGGTTTTGTTCAAAATTTGATTTACGTTTTCGCCCTCTTCCATCTGTGAAGGCTCCGGATTCATTTTAATTTGGAAATTTTCACTGCCTTTTTTGCCGACGTTAAGATCTTTTCCCATTTGGCCCAGGTTCATCATAGCATCGCTGCCTTCACCTTCACCGTCTGCCAGTGATTCTTCGGACGAACTCTGAGAATTGGCTCCCAATGCGGCCAAGTTTAAACCTTCAGAGGAGGATGCATTCGCTGATTCTCCTACAACTGAAGTGGTTTTTAGATTACTACTTGTATTGTCCAAACCGTTCATTGCCAGTTGCAATTTACCCAATAGATCATCGAAGGTTTGACCAGCACCTACAGCTCCTGATGATTGAGTCTGCACATCGGTCACTGTCGCTTCTTTGGCAATGGACTGAGGAATGACGGCGTCCGCAACTTCCGTCTCAGGAGCTTGATTCATAACTTCATTGTACTGATGAGCCATGGCTAAAGAGGCCGCAGATTGAGTTTGTGGCTTTGCTTTAGTCGCTGCTGTAGCACCAAAGAAAGAATTTTGCATTTTTGTGATCGACTCACTGGTTTCGCGCTTTTGTGCATCTCTTCGACTAAGGACTTCTAGCGACAATTGACGATCAGAGGCCTTAAGATATTCGGCAAGAGTACCCGCTTCTGCCTTATTCATCATTTCGTTAAAGTACTGTTTCGCTTTTAGAGAGTCCGCGGGGTCCAAGTTCAGTTGCTCAACAACGTGGCCCACTGTTTCTCGAGCCGGTTCCCCGAGTTGCTCGGTGGAGAGTTGTGAAAATGCTTTTACTAAATCAAGTGGCTCAACACCAAACTCTTGATTCATCTTATTCATAAAGTTTTGGATAGCCGCTCTTCGAGTCAATGGATCCACAATCTGATCCACTTTCATCCCCATGCTATCTATCTTCTCAGACAAAGAGCTAATTAATGCGTCCGGTGAACTTTCTTCTAAAGTCGACCCCACCTTGACCGATGAAAGATTTGGGTGGAACTGTTCATTGACCGGAATAGGAGACAAAGAAGAATCCGCATAGGCAACTTTTTCCCGCTCCTCAATATTGGAGTCATTGCTAGGATTCGATTCTTCGCTGGAAGCCTGTCTTGATCTTCTATTATAAGTCGTCGCTTCTTTTCTCTCCGAACCGTAACTGCGTTTCTCTTTTTGCGACCGAGTACTAACTGTGTCCGATTTTTGCTCCTTTTCAGAGGAGCTAGCTTCTTGTTTTTTTGATTCTGGCTTGGACTTTTTCTCCAGTACTTTATTGAATGACTTTTCCGGATCTTTGGATTGAGACGACTTCGAGGAATTGTCATTATAGGACTTTGGAGCTTCCACATTACGCGATGACAAAGCCCCTACATCTTTTGATGTATGACTAAGAGTATTTAATTTTGTCATCCCTGAGAGAGCGTTCATCCTGAACTATTCCTTCTTCTCTTGTTGAACTGATCTGTTAAGTGGGTCTTCCTATACCTTCTTCAGATCGAGCTCTATTCACTCTTTCTATTAATGCAATTCGCTTACCAACTCATACGGTTAAAACCTGAATCTCTACCACCATAAAACCTCAACTCTAAATGCCAGTAATTATTAGAAAATTAGCAATCACCTTAACCCATAAGCACTTTCCCTCGACCAAAGCCCCATTCCCTTGAGGGCATAATTTGCCGTAATCCTCTTATAGATTAGGATCAATATGCCTACGACCTTAGAAGGAATGGGATGTCTAGTTCGTTGGACAGGAAGCGCCGCCAGTGGCTGTACAAGTACCCAACCAGGTCATGTCTCCTGTGTTTTCATTAACGCTTCCGGGACTAGTGATTGTAACGTTATCAATATTAGAAAAGTTAAACGCTCCTAAATCAAAAACTCCGTCAACCACTTCTAGATGATGACCTGTTCCTTGAAAGGTCACATTGGTAAGTAGCGATACGCCCACCGGGTTATTTACGGTCATTAAACTACCGGGAAATAGAGCTTCATTATTTTGCGTTATAGTTTGCCCACTTGTACCCATTAACTGAATATTTGTGGTTCCTCCACCGGCGCAATTTTGAGCGGTTTGAACTAAGTCAACGCAGTTGAAAGTAAGATCACCCATTACATTCAAAGATCCCTCTAAAAGTGCACCATCGTCCACCGTGAGGTCTCCCTCTAATACAGGAACATTCGGCCCTTGAATCCAAATACGGGCCTGATTGTATCCACCAGAATCACTGATATCGTCCACATCAATTACCAAATTATTCAATGTCAGAGCGGCCTGAGCATTAATGCCGCCGGTTTTCCCTTGGTTGTATGAGGACGCAGAAGAGTAGCTGGAATGCCAAGCCAATGTCACCGTTCCACTATTGTGCGTATAGCTTCCACCAACTATATAGAAGCCGTTGCGATTGTCCGTTGCATTGGCTCCGTGCACCCATCCGCTCAAACGAAAATTACCGGAAGGAGCTATAAAGTTACCAGAGTTCAAAGTGAACTTTTGAGCATTTAAGTCTGTACCGACAACCGCCACTTCACTGGATCCGGAGTCAATATAGAGGTGAGGCGCTCTTCCCTCTCCCTGAGTCGTTATTGGTTGAGATGCTCCTGTTTTTCCCAACATTATCACTCGAGCGCTGCCACCACTCGCACAACGCTGACCCGATAGCGTCGAATCCGCACAATTTATAACATAATCTCCCGAGAGATATATTGTGCCGCTACCGGAAAGCGAACCATCGTGAACAATGAGCTGATTAGTAACAGTCACTGTGTCTGTAGTTGAAACCACGACGTTCGCCTGCCCGTAGCCCCCATCCACCTGAGTGTCGTCCACATTGATCACTAGGTTATAAAAGTCCGTGGCCGTATCAACATACAAACCACCGATGTTACCGTTATTTCTTGAACCACTAGAGTTATATGGGGAATCCCATGCCATTTCTATGGTTCCATTATTATGAATAAAAGTTCCCGATTGAATAACGAAGGCATCCTCATAAGTGTAGGCATCCCCGTTACTCACGGTTCCTGATAAACTCATAGTCCCAGAAGTGGAAGTGAACTGTCCGTCATAGAGTCTAAATTTGAGATGATTGATCACCCCATCACTACCAACGAACGTGCCTCCGTACTGCCGCCAGTGGCTACCACGCGTTGTAATAGATACTCCCGACTGTTGGGTTATGGTTCCCGTATAGTCACTCGTCATATAAACGCCTGCCACATCAATATCTGTATTAATATCCACATCACAGTTAGCTCCGCAAATATTATCAAAACGAGCCAGTTGGCTGGAATTCGGAGCCGCTCCCCCAGGACAAGCTCCATCAGCAATGACACCACACCAGTTATCTCCATTATCCCAATTGGAATCTGAACCGTTACCTGTCCAGGTAAAGGCGGTAACCACATTCACTGTCACAGTAGCCGTGTCCTGGCCCCCCTTATTATTTTCAATAGTATAAGTAAATGTGTCTGAACCGTAGAATCCAGAATTGGGTGTATAGTCTATAGATGATCCATTAAGCACAGCATTTCCGTTTGTACCGTTAGTCACAGAAAGTACATTTATGGGGCCGTTAACGGGGTCAAACAAATCATTATCTAAAACAGGTATTGACACTAATGTATCGACCGCGGTGTACACAGAGTCCGACTTAGCTTCTGGCGCCGGTGGAATAGCTACATTCACCTCATAGGTAAACGTCTTCCCTTCATACGTTAAAACAATGGAACCCGACCCCACATTATAGGTATGTAACGTGGCCGACCTTCCCCCATTATTGATATTTAGATCTGCAAACGATCCATTTAAAGACCAGTTCACCATGGGGTTCTCTGTAGTGACCTCACTGGATCCTTCAGATCTCAGAATGGCATGAATGGTCATATCCGGAGAGATGGTGTAAAGATTTATGGATTCAAATCGTTCTCCAGAACCATCGCCATTTGATTCCAGATAGATGGTGTAATTGCTTTTGCTACTATCGTCTGTAAGCATGTCACCAGACAGACCAATTGCATTGCACCCAATGATAAATTGGGAAAAAAACAATATTGAAATAACATTAACAATTACGTTCCGCATAATATTATGATCGGCAGTAGCCTGACCCGACTAAAGACCTAGCGGCATCTATGAGGACTTATTCATATTTATCAATTCAACTTATTTAGACGAGAGCCCCGTCTTTTTACTCTGGAGGGAAATATGAACAAATTCCCACAAAACTGTGAAGTTCAAATCATTCTATTACTCTAAGGGTTAATGATAGATCCCGGCGTTTGGTTGATAGATCCGCTAACACTTAATGAATATGCATTTAAATTTAGAGTTCCGTTTTGCAGAAATGTTAGGTCTTGAGTGCCAGTTTGTAATGTAATATTGGATTGGGCTTCCACTGTCCCCGCTGATTTATCAATATAGAGAACACTCCCAGGGATAGAGCTACTAACAGTTTGAGTGACATTTTGAGTGCCTGTACCGTTAAGATAAATAGACGTCGTTCCTCCATAGAAGCAATCGGTTGAGCCAGCACCACCGGTACATCTCACATCTAAATTCTTTTGAGCATTTATCTGGCCCCCGTTTACGATACCATCGTAGAGTGTAAGCTGATTCTCCACATTCAAGGTATCTCCTGCGGCGATGGTCATATAGTCGGCTGTACCTGTCGTGTACACATCACTCACATCAATATTTAGATTGTAAAAATCTACACTCGAGTCCACATCCACATAAAATCCTTGGGTTCCACTTCTGTAGTGTGAGCGAAATTTGGTAGTACCATTGTTATGAATAAATGTAGCTCCAGAGGCGACTACAAATCCATCCGATCTATTGCAGCCATACATCCCTAAGTCTTGTGAGCCATTTCCGCAAAGATAATTTAAATTAAGCAGGCCAGTAGGAGCCGTGAAGCTTCCCGCTAGAATTGTGAGCCCTCCAATAGATAAATCAGTGGTTAAAGCCGCTGGCGAGAACGAGAAGCTGCCAGAAGGATTGATGATTAATCTTGGTGCACCACCACCACTTTCAAAGGCGTAGGTTTTGTTTGTCGTGCCGACCCATTCAAGATAAGTGGATCCATAATGTGAGCAACTGTCCGCGCTAGCACATTGGATATCTAGGTTTCCCATAAATTGGATGTTGCCATTATGGAAGGTCCCTCGGCTTAAACTCAGGTCATTTTCCACTAAGATTTGGCCAGCGCCTTCCACAGAAACATAAGACAACTCTCTGGAAGGAACATTTTCAGCCACAGATATTCCTAAGTTATATAAGCTGAGAGGGAGTTCAGCTCTTAAAGTAGAAGTGGCCGCATCCCCAGGGTAGCTAGCATTCCCGGCGAAATATTTATAACCTTTAATAGTCACACGACCATTATTGTGATTAATAGTACCCGCTTCGTAGTGTAAACCGGAATTACTGCTACAATCGACATTATGAGTGCTTGTTAGATTGCAATTGCTCACTCCAAGTTGAAAGTTTCCTGTAGGCATATTAAAGGTTCCATTTTTCACAATAAGAGCTGTTGCATGCATATTGGTAACTCCGGCAGCGGGGGAAACTGTGCTGGTGGTGTTGATCACAATCTCCGGTGCCTTAGCGCCATCTCCAAAGTGAATTTCGCGAGGGGAACTGGACACCATATGAATTTGAGTGTTTCCTCCGTTGGCCTTAACATTTGAATTGGTATAGCCAATATGTAAATCCCCATGAACGTGGTAAATACCTTCCCACATGACTCCTTCTTCAATAGTCATATCACTTAAAACAGTGATAACGGCCGAACTAGGTGTAGTTCGAACTCCTGAATTGTTATATGTAGCAGTGTATTCACCAAGGTCGACAATCAACTCATTAAGTGTCAACGGGTTATCCGAATGAACAAGCATGGAAACAGTTTTGGAAGAATTAGCCGTTCGGGCCATAGCTCGATACTCTACGACTCCATTGTTGTGGTTGAATACAGCGGAGTCTTTTACAACAAAACCTTCTTGGCTAGCACAGACAGAACAGGTACCACCTTTGTCTAACCCCGCCTCAAGAGTTCCTGAGGTGGAGTCGAAGATGGCATCACCGGAAATTTCAAAGTAGCCATTTATATCAATTTTAGCATCAGAGCCTACAAAGCGACCGGACTCCATATAGAAGTGATTGGTTCCAACCGTTACGGGAATTCCTGAAGCCTGAGTGATGGTTCCGTTATAAGCGCTGCTTATTCTGACGCCCTTGATGTCTACACTAGAATCAATAGCCACATCACAGCTTGGACAAATCTCAGTAAACTTAGCTGTATTACCAGTGCCGGGAGGTCCAATATCGTATTGGCATTCTCCAGATGAAATGGAACCACACCAGTTTTGGGAATTAGACCAATTGGTATTGGAGCCAGCCCCTACCCAAGTGTAGGCATCGGCGACCATGACATTCACTGTAGCTGTATCCTGACTCAATCCATCACTTATGGTGTAGGTAAAAGAATCAAGTCCAATGAAATCTGCCACTGGGGTATAGGTAATTGTGGAGTCCCCATTTATTACGACTACGCCGTTAGCTCCATCGGTTTTGGCTGAAATATTCAGCGTATTATTGTCTGTGTCGTTGTCGAGAACAGCGAATGTACTGGCAATATTTTTCTCAACGGTTATTGAGTCATCAATGGCATCCGGAGCAGGATCAAAAGTGACCGGACTGATCATGGGCTGAGACGGCCGATTCCAAGATCCATCCGAACCCACAACATCTTTCAAATCCAAAGAAGGAATAATTGTTCCAGGAGTCGCCGCCGACATTGCCCTTACAATAACCACGTATTTTGTTGAAGCGCTGGATATAGACCAAACCACTCCTGTTGCCGTACCGGACTGCTTAATATCCTCGACACCGAGAGAGGAGAGATTAATCGGCTTACTAAACTTGAATTTAAAAATGATGGGGAAGGTAGCCGTTTCTTCAGCCTGAGAGTCATCTTTCTCTACGACCACATCAAAATAGTATTTCGGATCATTGGCTGCGAGCTCACCAGTGAGAGGAGTTTCCTCAAAGCAACCCAGTAAGAAAATATATGAAAAGCAAGCCAAAGTGGCCAAAATCAATTTACGTACGACCATTATATTAGACGTATCGGGATCGACTGGCCCTTAGTTGAGGTAAATACTATGAGATAATCTTCATAATTCTCAATTTAAGACGTCTCGTTTTGATAAAAAATGAAATTCGTAGACAGTGGGATACAATCCGTCTACTTCCTACGGTACCCGGCGAACTTTTCGGAGAGATTTTGTGCCTTTTTAGGTTCCAGCAAATTCATAATTGCCGCTGCATTTTTCTTCTTCATATTTCCAAGTATTTCCACAGCTAACTCTTCATCAATATCCATAAGAACCTTAGCGGCACTTTTAGGTTTCATATTGGAGTAGAAATCCACAAGTTTTGCAATTTTCTCTTCATCAACCGTCTTCTTTTCTTTGAGCGTCGCAGCGATTTGATCTCTGATTTTCTGAAGCTCTCCGATTCGTTTTTCTATCTCTACTTTTTGCTTATGTAGCTCTTCTTCAAGTTTTACGAGACTCTCTTCTCTTTGATCCAGTTCTTCTTTTCTTTGGTTCAATTTTTTAAAATAACTCATATCTTCAGAGGACACTGAAGCCTTATTTTCAGTCGTTTCTGCTGGTTTCTCCACTTTAGCAGTCTCATCTTTTGGAGCCGCCGCGGGAGGTGCCGCCGCTTCCTGCGCCTGGGATTGGCCAAAGAAGGAAATCTCAACTTTCTCCATGCTATCCACTAAATACTCTGGGTAAAGAAATCCTAAACCAGCAAAAACCATCCCCATTAAACACGAGGCAATCAAGGCCGCTGGTGGTTTTGATTCTTTTCGCTTTTGTTGTTTTCTCAATTCAGATTTTTTAACTAATAGTTCACGCAGTTGCTTTTCAGCAGAAGTAGCCGGTGCGGCAGCTTGAGCATCAGCTCGCTTATGTCCTCGATCTGGAATTTTCACCCTTTGTCTTTGATTGACTTTGGTCTTGTTGGCCGATTTGGCTTTCTTAAAAAAATCATCATATCCAGACATGTTTTCGCTCTTCCTTGAACTATTACTTCCGATTTCTCATTATTATTATATCATCAAGGCGCTTTTCAGCCTTCTTTTTTTCCTTGAGTCGGTACTCCTTTAGCCTTTTATCGCGCAAGACCTCAATTTTTTTATACTCTTGTCTTGCCGCTATCATGGCCCTTTTCCGGTCTTCGACCACTTCCATTTGCTCCCTAGCCACAACTTGAAGATTAGCTATTTTCTGCTGGGCGCCTTTAATATATCCCGTACAGTACTCCAGTTGAGATAGCACTAACCCACCCTGGGACTGAGTCCTAGCCATATCATCGCGGGTATCTACAATATTTTTTTCTTGTTCTTTAATTTTCTGAATGGTCAAAGTGAGCTCGCCCATCGCCTCTGCATAGGATTTTTTTGCAAGATCTTCTGCATATTTGTTCTTTTTTAGCAAAGCTTCTAAGGAAAATTTAAATGCCATAGCAACTAACTTCCAGCAATCCTCATCAATTGATGAATGGATTCAGTGTAGTTGGAACCCTCTTCTATATCCTGTTTTAAAAAAGAGATAACAGCATCACGGTTTCGAACGGCATCATCCAACACCGGATTAGCTCCCTCTTGGTAAGCACCAATATTAATGATATCTTCGGCTTCTTCATAATGAGCCAGCCAGTTTTTAATTTGTACGGCAGAACGTTGATGCTCTTTCTCCGTAACACTTAACATCACTCGACTGGCGCTCTGTAGAATATCGATTGCTGGAAAGTGTCCCCGATGGGCCAACCGTCGACTTAAAACAATGTGCCCGTCAACAATCGAACGAATGGTATCCCCGATGGGATCATCCATATCATCCCCTTCTACAAGCACCGTGTAGAGCCCGGTAATACTTCCTCCCTGCTCAAACTGTCCTGCTCTTTCCAAGAGCTTGGGTAAAAGTGAAAATACACTGGGCGTATAACCACGCATGGTGGGTGGCTCACCTAAATTCAGACCAATCTCCCTTTGCGCCATTGCAAAACGAGTGGCCGAGTCCATCATGAACAATACATCTTGGCCTTGAGCACTGAACGATTCCGCAATGGTCTTTGCGTAAAACGCAGCGCGGGTACGCATAAGTGGACTCTGATCAGAAGTGGCAACAACAATCACTGATCGCGCCAATCCCTCTGGGCCAAGAATATTTTCAATAAACTCTCGAACCTCTCGTCCCCTCTCTCCAATTAAGGCAATCACATTGACATCGGCAGTGGAGTTTTTGGCCATCATTCCAAGGAGCACAGATTTACCAACACCCGAGCCGGCCATAATTCCCACTCGCTGCCCTTTGCCAAGAGTGTTTAAAGCATCTATGGCTCGAACACCCAGACTCATAGGCTCTCTAATGGGAGGCCGAGAAAGTGGATTTACGCCCACATTATATAGGCTAGCATCTTTCCCAGAAAAAATGCTTCCCTTCCCATCAATGGATCTACCCAACCCATCTACCACTCGTCCAATGAGCTCATCACCCACAGGAACTCGCGGCTGGATACGGTGTAATATGATTTTAGATCCATGACCTATAGATTCAAAATCCTCTAATGGCATTAGAAACACTTCTCTAGAAGCAAAACCGATGACTTCAGCCAAATAAGACTTTCTCCCATAAAGACTTTGAATCTTACAAAGACTACCTACACTGGCACCCGGAACAATACCTTTAATAAGAAACCCTCGGACTTCCGTCACCTTACCCACATCCTCTGTGGGCTTTTGGATTTCTAGTCGATCTCTGTACTTTTCAAAATCAATCGATGTGGGCATCTTATTCATTACCTACTTTTTTATCAGCATCATCGGATTCGCCATCTTCGTCTTTTCCATCTTCCGACGACTCCAAACGACTGTTGATTTCATCAATCGTGGCCTGAAGCTGCTCCACAGTCTCTTCGTGACTTCCTGGCTCTACAAATGGAACCACTTCGCTGGCCGTTTCCTCGGCAAGCGCTGCTTCCACTCGATGCTCATTGATTCGAGGCAAACGCTCTTCAATGGCAGACCACACCCGTTCTACCCTTTGAGGAATGGACGCGTCGATAGCTCCGAAATTAGACTCCAGAATACAACCCCCATTGTCTAATTCCTCGTCCACTTCGATTTTTACATTCTTCATAAACTCGACGGACTGATCATTCTTTTCGCGCAGAGTCCCTATGAAAAGGGCATCGTCTTCTGAGAGTTTAATGACCACTCGCTGATCGGACTTCAACTCAAGAAATAGCTGTTCAATGATTTCTACCAATGCTTCAGGACTGGACTTAATCTCAAACATTGCAATTTTTGATGCGATCGCGTGTATGAGTCGCATAATTTCAGCTTCGCTCTCAGCATGAACTTGAGTCACCAAGTCTTGCATGGTTCCTATTATAACATCTATGTCTTCCACTTTTCTGGCCAAAGCTTGTTGATTTTCTTTGAAAGCTTTTTCAGTTCCCTCAATAAGGCCCAATTCATAGGCTTCCTGATAGGCTTTTTCTTGAATATCTTTTAACTTTTCTAATGTCTGTGCTTCCACTTCGGATTCAATTTTTTGCCTTTGCTTTTCAGCAATACCCGTTTGCTCCGCCACTAGGTCACTGATTTTAAAATCGGAGCTTTTTAACTGTTGTGATCGAAGAAAATCATTGGACGACTTTGTGATCTGAATTGGAAAAATCTTAGGCTCGTAAGTGTATACGATAGAATCCTTTTCCTGGTCTTCCGATGATATTATATGTGAAAACTTCTCCATGCTTTCCTTTCAAACAATTAGACCAATGCGTCTTCAGATCCACCACGTGCAATAAGTATTTTACCCTCAGCTTCGAGTCGGCGAGCCACATTAACAATCTCAACTTGCGCACCTTCCACATCCGAAAGACGTGCTGGCCCCATATTAGCCAGATCCTCACGAAGGATAGTGGCGGCACGTTGAGAGATATTCTTAAAGATTTTACCTTTGATCTCTTCATTAGCTGTTTTAAGAGCCAGAAGAAGTTTATCGTTCGGGATATCTTTAAGCATAGTTTGAATTCCTCGGTCATCAATTTTGATGATGTCTTCAAATACAAACATAAGTTTTCGGATTTCTTCGGCAAGAATAGGATCTCTTTCCTCAATCCGAGACATGATCGCACCTTCAGTGTTTTTATCCATAACGTTAAGCATCTCTGCCACCGGCTGCACCCCACCCAGTGTGGCTTGCTCCATAGTACCAACGCTGCTCAATTCTTGCTTCAACACTCGATCCACTTCGCTAATTAATTCTGGTGATACGTGATCTAGATTAGAAAGACGCAAAACCACTTCCGCTTGTAGGGTTTCAGGCAAGCGCTTTAGCACCTCACCTTTTTTCTCTGGCTCTAAGTGGGCCAATATCACAGCTATAGTTTGAGGATGCTCGTTTATTAAAAAATTCGAAAGAGACTTTGCATCCACGAGTTCCAAACTTTCCAAACTTCTTGACGCAGGAGAGTTCATGTTTAAGTGACCAAGGATACCACGGGCTCTTTCTTCGCCAACAGCATCCATCACTGTATCTTTACTCGTAGTTTTCTCGGAGAAAATATAATCCTGAGCTTCAGAGATGAGTTCATAAAACTCTTCCAACACCTTTTTCGTCACACCCACGGGAACCACTCGATAGCGAGTCATTGTACTTAAGAGCTTTCTAATATCCGCATCATCTGCATCTTTAAAAAGAGTTCTGGCCGCTTCTGGCCCCAGATAATTGAGAAGAATGGCCGCTTTTTCAAAGCCGCTTAACTCTTCGTAAACTACATTATCAACTTTCATAATTTTAGTACTCATGGGTCTTTCCTAACCATCCAAAGAGCAAAAGCTCCGGAAGCCTTTTCGTTATCAGAACTAATGATCGACATGATTCTTTCTTTAAGTAATTCACTTTCCGCTTTATCCGGATCTAGTGTTTCCTCGAGAACTGGCAATGCTCCGCTCATTCCAGGTAAAGTATTATCAACCGATTGCAGTTCTTCCAATTCTTCTATAGTTCTTGGCAACATGTCCTCCACTGTGTCCTGGAAGGAGTCTGTGATCCATCTCATAAACGGTCGAACTACAATGAAGAAAAACATGGTGAGAGAAAATCCCAGTAGGGTCCACTTAAAGAGAGATCGAATCAGCTTCTTTCTATCCAGTACCGCTTCCAAACGTTCAGCCTCGGTAAAGTCCTCTTCTTGGAAACGCATATTCTCTATTTTAACAGTGTCTCCTCGTTGGGTGTTAAACCCAATCGCATTTTGAACCAATTGTTGGTATTTTTGTATTTCCTCTTCCGTTCGAGGTGTATATTCTTGAGACAATTTCCCGTCTTCACCGGTTATATTTTTAACCATTCCATCCACGAGAACAGCGACCGTAATTCTCTCGATACCACCCGCTGCTTCCTGAATATTACGAACAGTCGTTGGAACCGCATAGTTTGTAGTTACTAGTTCTTTATTCACATCCTGGTTAAATCCCACTTGTCCCTGATCTTGGGCCCCGGGAAGATTCGCTCGAGCCCCCGGAATTCCCGTAGGATTAGTTCTTCTCCCGGCGAGACTTTCCGTCTCTGCCACTGAACTTCTCACAGCAGTTCTGTCGGGATCTACTGTTTCCTCTACACTGGAAATCTTCCTAGGATTTAATTTAACATTGACCCGCGCGATAACTTTTCCCGCTCCTACCACCTTCTGCAGGATCGACTCAATTCGCTCTTCCATGTTTTGTTCAACACGCTTTTGCATTTCAAATAATTCAGACGATTCAGAGGAAGCGGTATCTGATGAACGAGTGAGCACCTTCCCTCTATGATCTAGAACGGTCACATTTTCTGAACGTAGATCTTCAACAGAGCTTCCCACTAGATTTCGAATTCCACGAATTTGATCTCTATCTAAGTGCTTTCCTGGATGGAGCTCAACCACAACAGATGCTGAAGCGGCCCGTCCCTCTTCAAGGAACGTCTTCTTCGCTGGCAATGCCAGAATTACTTTCGACCTTTTAACAGATGCTAATGAGTTGATCGCTCGAATCAACTCCCCTTGCATTGCTCTTTGATAGTTAATTCTCTGGGCATAGCTGGTAGTTCCAAACTCTTGCTTTTCAAAAAGCTCTAATCCAATATTGCCAATATCTGAGGTGCCCAACTGAGACATGATTACCATTTGAGAGGAATGCAAAAGATGAGCTGGAACCTTAATAAGGCTTCCACTTTCATCCAACTCAAATGGGATATTATTTTGTTTGAGCTTTTGTACTACAAGTGGCAGCTGATCCGACGGCACATCCTTTAACAGCATGGCATAGTTTGTCCGAGTCAACATTGTAGAGACGATCACCGTCGCAACCATTGCAATCACCGCAGACATAATCACTGAGACACGCTTTACTGGCGTCAGCGACTTATAGAATTCCTTAAATTGTACAACTAAATTACCTATGACTTTATTCAAGTTCTTACCCCTTCAATACTCAAATCAACTACACTTGCATCTTCATAACTTCTTGGTAGGCATCAATGATTTTATTGCGAACCTGAGTCATAAGTTTCAAAGCAATATCTGCTTTTTCCACTGCTATCATTACTTCTGGAATATTTTTTTGCTCGCCCGTCGACAGTTTTTCAACCATGACGTCGGCACTTTTCTGGAGATCATTCACTTTGCCAACAGCTTGTTCTAAAGTGTCAGAGAATGAAGGGCCCTGAGCATCCATCCCCGCGTCTTTCTTCATTCGATCCGCGCGAATTTCACTCTGTGTTTTTCCTGTTTGTACGAGGCTTTCTGCCGTCGATATTGTTAAACCTTCCATGGCTTATCCCTTTTATTTATATTAGCAAATAATCCGTTATCTTCCTATATTTAAAGCACTCATCGCCATATCTTTAGTGGCTTGCATAGCCGAGACATTAGCCTCGTAGGCCCGTGTGGCCTGAATCATATTTGTCATTTCTTCCATCAAGTTTATATTTGGATACGCTACATACCCATTTGGATCAGCGTCCGGATGATTGGGTTCATACTTTAGTATAGGAGCTTTCCTATCTACATGAACATCGGTAACCTGCACCCTCTGTACCTCGGTTTGTGGAGTTGTTGATAGCACTTCTCCAAAGGATCTTTGCTCCGGCATGGATTCAAAAATGACGTCTTTTCTTCTGTAGGGTCCACCTTCTGGCGTGCGAGTGGTATTTATGTTTGCGATATTTGAAGATATCGTATTCATTCGCATTCTCTGCGCCGTCAAACCACTACTCGATACACGCATAGCTTTAGAGAAATCCATTATCTACCTCCCTCGGTGGCCGCATACCTAATTGCTCCGAGTTTTTTATTGATAAGCTCCAAGGCAGCCTTATAGAGAATGGTATTCTCAGCCAACTCAGACATTTCCCTCTCTAAGTCCACTGTATTGCCATCATTTCTCATATTTACATCTGGATTGTCATAAATATCCGCCTTTATATTTGCCATTGAACCCTTACCGATGGCCATATGATCCGGGTGATTCGCGTACATTCCGCGCAGACCTTCAGTGTCCAAAGCCCGCTTAAGAGCCGACTCAAAATCCATCTTTTTAGCTTTGTACCCCGGCGTCTCCGCATTGGCGATATTCGAGGAGATGGTATTATTTCGCAGCTGCCGAAAATTAATCGACGCTGCTAATCCATCTGTGGTTTTGTCAAAGATTCCACTCATGCCACTACCTCTTGCTTGTACTCATTAATTTTATTTCTAAGAGTCCTAATACTAATACCTAAGAGTCGAGCCGCCTGTGTGCGATTTTGTTTGGTGTAATCCAAAGTTTTAAGAATCAGCATTCGCTCCGCTTGTGCCACTGTCATTCCTGGCCTAAATCGACTGTCCACATTTGCTACCACTTGAGTTTCATCGATGATCACTCGCTCAGCTGGGATATCTTGTTCTGGATTCAAAAGAACACTTCTTTCGATAACGTTTCTTAACTCCCTTACATTCCCGGGCCATTTCCATTCCAAAATCTTATTGAGAGCATCAGCAGACAATCTTTTTAAAGGAAGTCCATTCTCCTGACAGGCCATCTCAACAAAAAACTGTGACAACAGCTCGATGTCCTGTGGTCTTTCTCGTAATGCAGGGATACGAAGCGGAATGACATTGAGACGATAGAAAAGATCTTCCCGAAACTCACCCTTTTTAACCATATCTTTTAAGTCACGGTTTGAAGTGGCTATCAGGCGAACATCTACTTTAATGGGTTGGCTGCCACCCACACGCTCAATTTCACTTTCTTGAATAACACGCAATAGTTTACTTTGAAGTAAAAGTGGAAGTTCACTAATTTCATCCAATAAAAAGGTACCCGTGTGAGCTAACTCAAACTTACCCAGCTTTCTTTGGATAGCTCCTGTAAAGGCTCCTTTTTCATGTCCAAACAGCTCACTTTCAATCAAACCTTCCGGAACCGCAGCACAGTTAATGGCATAAAAGGGCTTAGAAGCTCTATGACTTTTAGCATGAATGTATCGTGATAAAAGCTCTTTACCCGTTCCAGATTCTCCCATAACCAGGATGGAGGCCTTGCTCGCGGCGACGTTGTCCGCCATGACAAGCAAGTTTTTCATCATTGGATCGGCTGTTTGTATTACCCCAAACTCTTTGTTCATAGTCTCACCTTTTCATTGCTGGTAAACGGTTAATATATTTATTGTAAGTATCTTCCCACTCGGCATTTTTAAGTTTCTCCTGGGCCAACTGGTTGTAGAAAACACTCTTCTCGGGATCTAACTCAGACCAAACTTTTTCAGCCCCTTTTAAATCATTGAGTCCGTAGAGAATATCGCCCACTTTATAACGAACGGATTCCAAAGAATCGTCACCTTCGTATTTGTTCAATAATTTCATAAAGGCCTCGACTGCCGCTAGCCTTCGCCCTTGGCCAAAAAGCGCTTCACCCTTTAAGCGCATAGCTTCCATCAGCTTGTCTTTATGAGGCTCTCTATGTTCATCTGAATCTAACAGATTGATGGTGTCGTCAGCCGCAACTTCAGCTTGTATGTAGCTCTTTGTCTTTAAATTGAGTTCGGCCATTTTTAAATATGCCGGAGCCAATAGGGCTTCGTCGTCTTGCCAACCATTTATAAACTTTTTCAAAAAGCCTATGGCTGATTTAGCATCACCTCGTTGCTCATAGACCTTTGCTGAGATAGCCACTCGCTCCATTTGCTCTGATGGCGAAAGTTCGGATTTACCCACTATACTAGTAAGTCTTTTAAAAGCCTCTGGATACTTCCGCTCTTCTAGGTAGGTATTTGCCAATCGTAAGTTCACTGTATCGCGGCTAGGAAGATGCTCATTCACCTTACGTTCTACCTCTTCACGTGTTCCCGCAATCTTCTTAAGCCTTCCAGCAACATTCTGATAAATACTATCTGCTTCTTTGTAGACACCAGCCATCTCATAGGCTCTACCGCGAAAGAAATCGATATCGATACGATCCACATTCATAAGCCATGTTTTGTTGTATTTAGAATACAACTTAAGCGCTTCTAAAAAGTCACTTTTTCCAATTTTTTCTTTAATACTGTCGGCGATATTATCCACGATCCTCTTTTGGAAAAATTCTAAGTTCGCAGATGTTGGATTTTTCTGATAGTAGCTCACCAAATGCTCTAAAGCCGTATCAAAATCTTTTCTGTGTCTATAACCCTTTGTTGTCATGAGAGTAACGAATTCGTGAATCTTCTCTAGTGGTGATGTTTCAATAATCTTTTCGAACTCACCTAGAGTTTTGTTCAACTCTTTATCCGACATGTTTTCCATTTTTTTACTCATTAATCGAATTCGAGCAATCTGTGCTCCCGGAGATTTTTGGAATCTGAAGTAGCTTTCCAAAAAGGCCCCTTGAACACGCTTTTCATCAGCACCAAGAATACCTAGAATCTCGCCGATTCGAGTGAGGGCATAGGCGTTGTGTTCATGGTCGGGAAAGGTTTTTACAAAGTTGAGATAGCTGTCTAGAGACCTTTTATACTCTCCTAACCAAAATAGTGACTCCCCTTTATTATAGTAAGCATTGGGGAATTTAGTGGCAAAAGCCGCATGCTTTTCCAGGGCTTCATCATATCTCTTAACTGCCGTTTTGTAGTCTCCCGCCTTAAACTGAGTATCACCTTTTCTATAGGATGCTTCAGCCGCCGCAGCAGGATAACGATGTTCTCTCTCCAAATCAGCGTACATATCATTTGCGTCATCATATTTTGCAAGCTTGGTCAATGAGTCTGCCATTGCAATTCGCACTCGATCGACCTCAGGAGAGTCGGGATAGTCTTTTAAAAATCTTTGAAATTTTTGAAAAGCACTTAAACCGTCTTCACGCTTAACGTCTATATAAGCCAAAAGAAGTTCTGTTCTCTCTTTTAAAGGTGATTCAGGAAACTCTCTAAGCACTAGGTTGTAGCCTTTACGCGCCTGGTTGAGATGAAACTTATCTCCCTCAGCTAACCACATGTTAAAATGCACATCAGCAGTCATAAACTGAACGATTTGTCGGTAGACACTGTCTGGCCACTTTAAATCAAAGAACTTTTTTGTCTCTAAAAACGCTGCATATCTTTTTTTATCAAAGAAAGTCTTTAAAAGCCGAACATGTTTGTTCTCTTCCGTATCTTTAGGTCGAATCACATATTCAGGGGGGAACTCAAGAAGATTCGGCAGTTGATTCACCGGCATATCTAACATTGGAAATTTAATATAGATATTTTGCTGGCTCGCTATGATTGCCTCTTCTTTAATTTCATAGTCTTTAATTTTAAATCTCAAGTAATACGGATCACCACTATCATAGACCCCTTTATGAAATCGAATGTCTGTCTGTTTATCTATTCCTTCTTGTTTATCGACAAAATTTTGCAAATCCACCAACAACTCTCCGGCAGGAGTGCGTTTCTGTCTTTGCATTTTCATATACTTGGAACGATCTACTTTTTTTGGCTGAACAGCCACCTTCTTCTTTGCATCCGCAGCCTTGCGCCTTTTTTCGGCAACATCTTTGGCGCGTTCTGGATCTTCATACACATCAATGATTAAACGAGAAGGCTCATCAGTTAGATAATCAAAGCTATCCACAATTTCTTTTTTAAAGTTGAGAACCAGTCTTGCTTGCCCATCGGTACCATACCGGTCCACTGTAACTTTTTCTATCAATCGATCATTCCACTTAGAGAGCCTATCTTTTGTCTCTGCATTAATTTGTGGCACCAAGACTTCTACCTGATGAGCGGACAATCGGTTCACTGTGTATTGCCAGTCTTCCTTTCCGGAAAACTCAAAGTGTGTAGTATCGCCAATCAAAGAGACTTCACCATTGACGAGCTGTGCTCGAGCTTCCCCCAATAGACCAAGGGTCAGTGAAATCATTAAAAACATAACTTTAATTGCCGTTTTCATCTTACCAATCTCTGAGACCTTAGTTGTGCATAATTTTCACTGGCCCCCGCTACACATTGATAAAGCAGAATCGATGCCAATTTCTACTGCAACTGAATGGGGATAATATTGCCGACGGCAGGTTTTACTTATTGTTTTATTGGCAGTCGTGACAATCTCATGACTCTAACAAAAGTCTATACCGACTAAAGTCTTCATCTTCTTTTAAACAAGTGCTATCTCTAATATGAATTCATACAACCCCCGATAAGAATTAAGACAAGCTCTGGAAATTACATGGAAAGTACGCAACTTAGACAACACATCTTGATCACCTTCTGCCTTTGGCTCTCAATCGCCTTATTGGGGGGATGTGTATCTATAAATATTCCTAAATCAGAAGCCGTTAAAGCTTCCAACATTCAATTTAGCCCACCCTCTACTCCATATATAAGGATTGATTTGGATGAGCTCGACAACACTTGGAAGAATCCTTCAAATGGGAATACCATTTCCTTTTTAAGTAATTGCAACGATCCCTCGGACCCTTCTCTCAAGGGCATTCGAACAGAAATCATCGCAAGAATTGAAAATTCAAAAATAGAAAATGAAAGCTACTTTAACTATAACAACCGCGGAGCTCTCCGGTCCCAAATCACGGGACGGGTAGAGGGTGTCTCCACACAATTTGATGTGGTCATATTAAAAAAGAATTCCTGTATCTATATTATAAATTATGTGGGTTCCGAGAAAAGCTATCAGGTTGACCTTGAGACATTTAATAATTTTATCGAAGGGTTTAAAGTTCAATGACCCTTACCTATCGATTTATATCTCTTATTGGTGGTTCGAGCCTTCTTTTCAAAGAGACGGTTCGACAGATTTTTAGGGGTAAGTACGAATGGAACGCAACATTCTATCAAATCTATGCGGTTGGGGTGGCCTCGTTTCCCGTGGTTATGGTTACCACGATGAGCATAGGAATGGTTATGGCTTTGCAATTTGGTATTGGTCTAGCAAAGTTTGGTGGGTCACTTTATATACCTAAAATTGTATCTCTCTCCGTAATCAAGGAGTTTGGTCCCGTTTTTGCCTCTATTATGGTTGCGGCAAGAGTGGGCTCAGGTATGACCTCTGAAATTGGATCTATGGTGGTTACCGAGCAAGTGAACGCCATACAAGCCTTAGGCACCTCACCCATTAAGAAAATTGTTGTTCCAAGAGTCGTCGGACTGTTTATTGCTTTACCTGTTCTTTGTGTTGCAGCCAACATACTCGGTGTTCTTGGTGGCTTTATTGTGGGAGTGCACGATCTTGGACTAGACCCCATGTTTTACTATCAAAAGATTTTTGAAACCTTAAAAGTCTCGGACTATCTCTCCGGATTTGGGAAGACGTTCTTTTTCGCTCTAATGATTTCAGTTTTTGCTTGTTACTACGGTTTGAATGTAAAGGTTGGTACAAAAGAGGTGGGCTACGCCACCACTAAATCGGTTGTGACCTCCTGTATTGCCATAATGATTGGTGATTATTTCCTTACCAAACTTTTTTGGTTATTCGAGGTTTGGATTTAATTATGGCAAAAGAAATAGAATTTAAGAATTTTAAAAAATCTTTTGGCCAGAAAGCGGTGCATGAAGACATTTCCTTTTCCGTAGAGAAGGGCGAGTGCCTTGGCTTACTGGGCGGATCCGGCGCGGGGAAGAGTGTAATATTAAAGAGTCTCATAGGTTTAATGAAGCCAGACAGTGGTTCGATTTTTCTTGAAGGCCAGGACATCACACTTTTGAATGAAGATGAAATGGTAGAGATTAGAAAGCAAGTGGCCTACGTCTTTCAAAATGGAGCCCTATTCGATTCCATGACAGTGTTTGATAACTTGGCCTACCCGCTTCGTGAGCACACCACTTTGACGGAATCTGAAATCGAAAAACGTGTTCATGACTTACTCAATGAGTTTAACCTAGCCACTGACGACCTACTCTACCCTGGAGAGCTTTCTGGTGGGATGCAAAAACGTGTGGGCATGGCTCGCTCGATCATTCTCGGCCCAGAAGTGGTTTTATATGACGAACCCACAGCTGGATTAGATCCATTTAATATTCGAAGAATCCAAGAAATGATTTTAGCAATGAAAGCCAAAGGGGTTACGTCTATTTTTGTAACTCATGATATGCCCAGTGCTTTTGCTTGCTGTGATCGGATAGCTCTTTTGCGAAAAGGACGTATCGTGCACGTTGAGAGCGTTGAAAAACTAAAACAGAATGACACCGGAATGATTAACGACTTTGTTAATGGAATGACTGCTTGAGAGGCAATTTATGAAAATGCAAAACACCAAAGTAGGAATTTTTGTAGGACTAGGGATACTCTTTTTCTGCATATCCATCATTATGGTAGGTGGCGATCGATTTCTCTTCTCTGGACGTTACGAGATCAATGCAAAATTTAAACAAATCCAAGGATTAGCAGAAGGAAGCGTGGTTAGCTTAGCTGGTATCAATGTGGGCAATATTAAAGATATCCATTTAGACCCTAAAGATGAATCCATTGTTCTTGTGCTAGATATTGGAAACTCATTTAAATCCAAAATCACTAGAAGTGCTGTAGCATCCATTAAAACTCAAGGTGCTCTTGGAGATAAGTACATCTATATCGAACCCGGCAGCTTTTCTGGTGAACCTATTTCAGAGGGAGACTTCATTCAAGTGGATGAATCCGGGGACTTCTTGGATATGATCGCAAAGACCGGTGGCGAAATTGGTCGTGTTGTGGACGCTATTGATGAATTTCGATTACTTATAAAGGCATTAAACGATGATGGACGTGCAGCATCCATTGCCACAAACCTAGATAAGTTGTTAAATGAAGGACATTTACTTTTATCAGACTTACGAGGCGGTAAGAACGGTGATGATATGCAAGAGTCCGTTCGTAGGTTAAGTAGTATTTTGGGAAAAATTGATGAATCTGAAGGTACCTTAGGTGCTCTGATCAACGATCCCACTTTGCACAATAAGTTACTTACACTTTTGGGAGAGAAACCACGCAACAAGTATCTAAAGCCACTCATAAGGCAAACCATTCAATCCCAACAAAAATAGGTCCGTTGCGTTTAATTCAATGGATCGCAATACTATTTAGCATTGCCTTAGTCCTGCATCCCTCTCGCAATATTCCCCAAACCATCAAATGGGATATCAATTACCAATTAAAGAGTATTTACCAACCTGGCGAAGTCGTTGAGTTTAAAAGTGACTATCCCCTTGCCGTCGCTCGTTTAGACGGAAAAACACTCACTCCCATTTTCGGACTTCGTTCCTACTGGGGGACCGCAGGTTTTCAGAGACGAGATCAGTTCACCATTTACGGCGAATTTTTTGATCGAAAACCCAATTGGCTTATGAGCCATTTATTTCACACCACTGAATACTTTTTCACTCTGCACGGAAAAATTGACCGATTACCCATTGATCAAGCTTCAAAGCTTCAACTCTCCCGTAAAACTTGGAGTAAAATGGATGATAAGTTTGCTCAAGAAAAGCGAGCTCAGAGTCGGAAAATTAGAACCGCAATGAAACAGTCCCAAGGGAATTTTACAAATTATTGTTTTAAGAAACCTTTAAATAGCTTTATAGTTTCTGACTTCGCATCTCCCAGAACCCTCCCTAATGGAAAGTCCTACTACCATACTGGATTGGACATGCGAGCGCGAACCCCCACCCCCCTACCCGCAGCCGCTCGAGGCCGAGTGCTTCTGGCAGAAAAAATGATAGTTCCCGGAAACATCGTCATTTTAGATCATGGTGGCGGAATCGTTAGCCGTTACCTACATCTTAGCCAAATTGATGTAAAACCCGGTGACTACTTAGAGCAAGGGGATATCATTGGCCTTACAGGGGGCACTGGCAGAGTTGAGGCTCCACACTTACATTTTGAAATCGTCTGGAAAGGTCGAGGGATGGACCCTTTGAACTTTATTGAGTTCTCAAAAGCTCGATGCTCTAACAACGGCACTGTCCGAAATCTGAATCCTTAGTTTTTGTTTTGCCCCATTAATTCTTCTCATGCCTACTCACGTTTGCATCTCCCCAAATTGGAGGTGTTTCATTCAACAGATTATAATTTCAAATTCACTCAAACATGAACCTTGGTTTCCTTATAAGAAGTCCATCACCGAGGACCTTTTTCTGCACTACATAGAAAAGGCTCAGAAAAAATATGTGTTTGAGTTTCGCAATCTTCACCTGCGAGAACATAGCTTTACCATTGAATTATTCGCCCGACCGGAACTGGCTGCAAAAATCACTCAAGCCATTGTCCGTCCGGTCAGTTACGAGCTCGGAAAAGTGGTGGATCAGCGGCCTCTCTTCAAAAACCGAAGTTCCTTAAAGAAATGAAATACAGGGAAAGTGCAAAAAGAGGTGGAACTCTAAGCTCTATTTAGAAAGCTTATCGAGGTCTTTTTCTAACTGTTCGTCTTCACCCACTTCGGGCACATGTTTGTCCTCTAGGGTGAAATGGATATTGGTGATCCAACGGTGTCCCATGTACTCATTGATTTTTTCCATGAGCGGCTTTTTTACAAAAATGAGTTCTTGCAGTTGAACCGGATGGCACACCCAAACCACTAAATTCCGTCTCTCGATCTTCACTGGTCGGGAATTCTTTGCAATAGTTTCACCCACCACCTCAGACCAATTCTGCCAAAGCTTCCAGCGCTTGAACTGAGTGCTCAGGGGATTACTATGGACATCTTGCAAGAGGGATTGTAAGACCTCAGCAGATGACATCAGCTGAGATTTACGTTTTTTTTGCTTAGATTTGTCAAACTTGGACATAGTTTCACTTAACACAGGATGGATTTTGAGACCAATACATATCATAGGAGCCGGACTGGCTGGCAGTGAGTGTGCGTATCAACTGGCTGAGATGGGCCACAAGGTGGTTCTTCATGAGATGCGTCAAGAAGGACGTCCCGAATCCTTCACTCCCGCCCACAAGACTCACAAAATGGCCGAGTTGGTGTGCTCCAACTCGTTTGGATCTCAGACCATGTATTCCGCTCCTGGTCAGCTCAAGTGGGAAGCCGCTCAAATGGGTAGCCTCATATTAAAAGCCGCAAAAAAGGCCTCCGTCCCCGCTGGGATGGCATTAGGGATCGACCGGGAGATCCTATCAGACACTGTGACGTCCTCCGTAGAAGATCACCCCAATATTCAAGTGAAGCGCGAAAAGATCACCCGCTTAAATGACCTGCCCCGCCCCTTGGTGGTGGCCACAGGTCCTCTGACCGATACCGCTTTAGCTGAAGACCTTCGACAGCATTTTGAAAATGAATTCCTCTACTTCTTCGATGCCATTGCACCTATTATTGATGCCGATTCCATCAACATGGATATTGCCTACATTGGCGATCGATTTGGTAAAGGCACTGGCGACTACATCAACTGTCCCCTAAATAAAGACAAGTATTACCAACTGATCGAAGAGATCCAAAATGCTCGAAAAATTGAATCCAAGGATTTCGAAAAGGAATGGGAAGACACACCTTACTTTGAAGGCTGTATGCCCATCGAAGAGATGATCCGCCGAGGCCCGGAGACGCCCAGGTTTGGCCCCATGTCGCCGAAGGGTTTACAGCACGGTGGACCCGATGAATACAAGCACGCTGTGGTTCAGCTCAGAAAAGAGAATAAAGAGGGCACCGCCTACAACATGGTGGGCTTTCAAACCAAGATGGCTTATGGGGAACAGAAGCGCATTTTCCAAATGATCCCAGGTCTGGAGGACGCTGAGTTTTTAAAGCTCGGTAGTATTCACCGCAATATGTACATCCATTCCCCCAAACAACTCAATAGTGACCTGAGCAGTCGCCGGGATCACGAATTATTTTTTGCCGGCCAAATCAGTGGTGTCGAAGGCTACTTTGAATCCACTTGCGTCGGGTTAATGGTGGCGCATTTTGTTCATGCAAAACTGAATGGTTCCGAACCTATTGCCTTTCCCCGGGCCAGTGCTCTGGGCTCGTTGATCAATGCCATCACTGAGGAGAAGGAACATTTCCAACCCACAAATATCAATTTTAGCCTAATGCCTACTATTGAGAATATGAGTGGAAGAAAAAACAAGCGGTTAAAAAGGGAAAAGCAAATCGAGAGGGCGCAAAAAGCTCTTTTGCAGTGGCTCGATGAAAATAATGAAGTGGATGCCTTGGCTGCTAAAAATCGTTTTGATTTTCAGCACGTGGACTTCGCTAACCCCAACGATATAATTCCTACGCCAAATGGAACTTCAAAAGAGTCTACAGTAAATTAAAAGTTACTCTTAGGGATCTATATCGTCGGTGGCTTTCTTACGTTGGCTAACAATATCATCGACGATTTTTATAGCCTCTGTGTCACCTCTTGATTGGAGGTAATCTCTAAAATCCAAAACCGCCACCGGAGCCATATTGGAAAAAGCCTTTCCCATCATATTGTCACTGGCAAACCAGTCTAGTGAGTGTGCTATCATCTGTCTACGCCAATCAGCAATCGCGGTTTCAAGATCGAATTTACCGCTGGTTACGTTAAACATAAACAGACCACCGATTTGTCCATCCAATTTGACTAAGCCATGACTGAGATTTTGCTTTTGCGTGGAGTTGAGCTCCATAAAATCATGTGGAGTGTCTTTAGAGTAAACGACCTTTCCTCCCGCTGACAACACCTGCTCAGCCAATTCAAAGTGTAAATATCCTGGCAATACAGTTTCATTCTGTGCAATGACCAGCTTAACACGAACTTCAGGCAACATATCTCTAACGTTTTTCACACTGTCTACCCCAGCAATACCATTTACAAGGGCCAACATTCCTCTCACCTTCAAAGGATCATCAATATAACGCGGAAATGTCTCAATAAACTGGTCCACTTGCTTGGCAAAATAATTTTCCGCTAGACCTACGGCATTAGCTAACTCAATATTCGAAAGTAAAAACTCTCTAGAACTTTGTAGAGTACCCCAACCAAAACGAACAAAAGCCACTTCATCCAAGGTCACCACTCCAGGCATCATAAAAGTGAGATCAATCCCACCCAGCTCTTTAATTCTTTGCTGCATCCACCGAGAGTGCGACATAAATTCAGAGGCCATCTGCCCGCCGTAAGAATGCCCCATCACTTTAAATGGAAGCGTAAGCCTGTCCGAATTCTTAAATACGGCCTGCTCAAATAGAGTTTCCAAAATTTGCCTCTGCTCTGAACTTTTAATTCGCACGGGGTTTCTGTGACCGCTCCGAATGTACTCAGCGGCATAGGTAGCACCTTGCCCTTGCAACTCGGCCACATAGACCGAGTAGCCCTGCTTCCGGAAGCGGGTAAAGAAATCTTTTTGCTTTTCAATCCATTTAATATCGTAGTTGAGACCCAATACAAATACCATCCGCCCCTTTTCTCGCGGGGTCATTGCACGGTACTTTTTGTAATGAAACTGCTTCTCTATTGTTCCGGCTTTATAATAGGTCAACCACTTCCCACCTAGTTCCTTAGAGATCTTCTCCTTGAAATCGGGAAGATCCTCTCGTGAATAGGCTTCTGTTTTCAGAGTTAAATTGAGGAAGGCACTCTTCGTAGCAGTATTTTTACCAAACAGTTGAATGCAGGCACCATTGGCCCAAGACTGTGTATTGATAAATAAACTGCAAAATAAACCGATGAAGGCCCAACGATATGCACTCAACCTAAACTCCTTGTGCTTTGACCCGTTCTATCTGGTGCTGAAATTTTGATAAACAGTATAAAAACGGGGTAAATGTGCGATAGGAACCTAGTTTAGCACAAATCAGTTAAATATAAGGGGTTGAGCAAGCAAAGAGTAAACAAGTTAAAGAAGTTAAGCGATCGCATAAAAGTTATTCACTCTCCCCTAAGAACGCTAACAAAAGTGTAACAAAACTCTACATTTATCACTCAACAGTGACGGATTTCGCCAAATTTCGAGGCTGGTCCACATCATGTCCTAATCGATGCGCCACGTGATAAGCCAACAACTGCAATGGAATCACTTCTAACAGAGGGTTTACATACCATCTGGATTCTGGAAGCGAGAGATAATGTTCACTCATATTTTTAAGCTTTTCATCCACGCCACTTCCAATGGAAATGACCATGCCTCCACGCGCCCTTGCTTCTTCTAAATTACTAAAGGTCTTTTCATAAAGCTCATCCTGAGGGCACATCATAACCACGGCCATTTTATTATCGATCAATGCCAACGGTCCGTGCTTCATCTCTCCAGCGGCGTAACCTTCGGCATGCATGTAAGCCAGTTCCTTTAACTTCAAGGCTCCTTCTAGAGCAATGGGATAGTTCACACCTCGTCCCATATACAAAAAGCCCTTATACTCCTTCAAGTCGTTACCAGCTTCATCAAAATACTTGTCATAGGCCAACACCTTTTCCATTTGCGCAGGAGCCCCTAAAAGATCTTCTATCCATTGCTGCTCAGTTGCGGTTTCTAAACATCCCTTAGCCTTCCCAAACGATAGAGCTAATAGATTAAATAGAGCCAAGGTACTAACAAACGCTTTAGTTGACGCCACTCCGACCTCAACACCTGCATTCATATACAGATGCCCATCCGCCTCCCGGTCAATGCTGGATCGAGATACGTTGCAAATACTCAAAGTCATTGCACCGCTTTTCTTTACATTCCGTAAAGCGGCCAATGTGTCGGCTGTTTCACCACTTTGTGAAACCACAATCATCAATGAATTTTTTGGAATCACCGGATGTCTGTAGCGAAACTCGCTGGCCACATCCACTTCCACAGGAATACCTGTAATTCTTTCGATAAGGTACTCCCCCACCATTCCGGCGTAGTAGCTGGTACCACAGGCTACAATAAAAATTCTTTCCACTTGCGAGAACGCACTGAGAGTTTTCTGCCAATCGGCATCGCGATCCAGCTTAGACAGATCCTCATATTTATCGATTCCAAAACCCACACCCGCTAAACGTACGCTTTTGTTTTTTAAATCTATGTGTGGCTCTATGGCTTGTGCTACAGCCCGTGGTTGTTCATAAATCTCCTTGAGCATAAAGTAAGGGTATCCCCCTTTTTCCACTTGCTCTTGATTCCACTCCACCTCTTCCGGTACTTTTTTAACAGCTACACCGGCTGTATCCATAAATTTAACGGAGTCTTGCTTGATATGAGCCACTTCGTTGTCTTCTAAGTAAAACACCGTTTGCGTATAGGGAACGATGGCCTGAATGTCGGAGGCTACGACCATCTCATTTTCCCCCATGCCCACCAACAGCGGAGGACCATTCTTAAAAGCCACCACTTCATCAGGGCTGTCTTCGGAAACGGCCAAAATAGAATAAGCGCCTATCAAACGTGGAATCACTTCAAACACCGCTTCCAATAGCCCTTGCCCACTCTGCATTTGATTGTAGATTAAATGCGCTACCAATTCAGAATCGGTATCGGAGGAAAACTTCGATCCCGTTTTAGCCAACTCGGCCTTTAACTCTTGGTAGTTCTCAATGATTCCATTATGAACTATGGTCACTGTTTCTACGGCATGAGGATGCGCATTGGCCTCATTGGGAATGCCATGAGTGGCCCAACGCGTGTGACCAATTCCCACTGAGCCGGAAAAACTATCCTTCTCAATTTTAGCCCAGAGGTTATTCAGTTTCCCTTGTGCACGCACTCTTCGAAAATGCTCACCATCTAAAATGGCCATTCCCGCAGAATCATACCCTCTGTATTCTAGAGTTTTTAATCCTTTATAAATCACTTCTTTAGGGTCTTTCTCCCCAAGATATCCTACTATTCCACACATATTAATTTTCCAGTGAAGTCGTTTTTAGGTTGGATGGCGAGGAAGGCTTATAGTTTTCCTTTACCACTTGTTTGCCTCTAGCAACGGCCAGAGCATTATCCGGTACATCTTTTGTGATTGTCGATCCAGATCCGATGATTGCATTTTTACCAATCTTAATGGGTGCAACAAACTGCGAGTCACTTCCAATGAAACTGCCATCACCGATTTCGGTTCGGTATTTCTTTTTATCAGCGGCATAGTTACAAGTGATTGTGCCGCAGCCAATATTTACGTTCTTTCCAATCTCAGCATCCCCTAAATAAGTCAGATGGCCGGCTTTGGATCCCTCTCCAAATTTAACTTTTTTAAGTTCAACAAAGTTTCCTATACGAGCTTCTTTACCCACTTCAGATTCCGGACGAATCCGCGCATAGGGACCCAGTTCCGCTCTTTCTCTGATAATACAATTCTCAAGATGGCTCATAGCTTTAACAATAACACCCTCATCCAATTGGGCTGAGCTAATCACACAGCTCGACTCAACCACACAGTAAGGAGCTATTTTGGTATTCCCACGAATCATGACATTGGGATATATCACCGAGGCTTGGCCAATTTCTACCGACTCGTCGATGTAGGTATTGGCGGGATCCACAATAACCACACCATCATCCATCAACTGTTTTGCTTTTCTTCGATAGAGAATTCGCGTGGATTGCGCGAGTTCCTGTTGATTATTCACTCCAAAACTCACTCGCTTTGGTGCTTTAACAGCACCAACAGACCCACCATCCTGCTTGCACAGTTCAATGATGTCAGTGAGGTAATATTCACCTTGTGCATTATTACTTTTAATTTTAGGTAAAAGTTGATTCAAAACTTCGGCGCGAGCCACATAGATCCCCGTATTCACCTCTTGGATTTTAAGGGTTTCATGGCTAGCATCTTTGGCTTCAACAATTGCTTGCAGTTCACCACCACTACGAACAATACGGCCGTAAGATTTAGGCTGGTTTAAAATAGAAGAAACGACAGCCACGTCATAACTACCTTGCTCAAAGTCTTTAACAATTCCAACCAGATCTTCTGCGGTAATTAAAGGGTGATCTCCATTTAAAATCAAAACCATACCGGTTAAATCTTGCGGCTGAGCAGAACGAACCGCATCGGCCGTTCCCTGCTGAGAAGTTTGTACTTTACAGATCCCACCTAAGGGCTCGACAAGTTGCCGAATCAGAGCCTCGCCGTATCCAACCACAACTCGAACTTCCTTAGCGCCAATGTCTTTCGCCTGGCGCACCACTCGTTGAATCATGGGTGTACCCGCAACCGGATGAGCCACTTTTGGCAAAGGGGAACTCATTCGGGTTCCTTTACCAGCAGCTAATACAATAACGTTAAGTTCTAATGAAAAAGATGGCTTGTTCGCTTTTAAATTTGTCATAGTAGAGAGGTAAGGACAGTCGACAAAAAGGTCAAGTCCGTCTAACCTTTTATTATGGACATCGTAGAGCTTAAAACGTGGGCGAAGAGTGCAAAAGGCGAGGCCATTCCTCTGTTTCACTCATTCGACCTTGCCACTATCGAGAACCGGCCCCATTTGGTGATGATTGGCGGAACTCATGGTGATGAACCCGCCGGAGTTCAGCTGGCGAAAGATACTCTTAACTACCTAAAATCACTAGATAATAATCTGTGCGCTTGGTCTTGGACCCTCATTCCCTGCTTGAACGCCGATGGCTATGCCCAGAATGAGCGCACCAATGGCAATGGAGTGGATCTCAATCGCAACTATCCAAGTTCCAACTGGAGCCCGGAAAGTAAGAAGCCGCGCTATTTTCCGGGAAATGCTCCGGGGTCAGAACCAGAGATAGCGAGTCTTGTAGAATGGACTAAAAAATACCCGGTGAAGCTTTTTGTCCACTTCCACTCCTGGGAGCCCTGCGTTGTATGCACCGGCGCACCCGCCCGGCCACTCGCACAGTTTTTAGCAAACTCATCCGGCTATCCGTTACAAGATCACATTGGGTACCCCACTGCGGGCAGCCTCAGCCAATTTGGTTGGTCCGATCAGAATATCCCGGTGATATGTACAGAAGAAGATGACAATGCCGATTATAAAACCACCTGGGATAGATTTGGACCGGGATTAAAAAAACTTTTAAGTACCCCCTGCCCCTACTCCTAGCGTTCAATGCCACAAACTATTTTAAATTGACTTAACCCCTCTCCACCTTACAATTTAATGGTGACTGACTCACAAGCCTCACCATTTAAAGCCTATATTTTTGATTTGGATGACACCCTATTAGACACCTATCGCTGCATTTTACCCAATGCAATGGCGGAGGCGTGCCAAGCCATGGTTGACCAAGGGCTAAACGCGTCCGTCGAAGACTGTTTGAATATGCATCAACAAGAGGTCTCTGCCCGACCTCGCCGATCGGTTTTCTCCACCATCATTGAAACTTTCAATGGCAAATCGGACCAAAATGAAAAGATCATGAATGCGGGCCAAAAAGCGTTTTACGATCGAAAAGTCATTGAACCATTAGATCTTACACCTGGCAGTGAAGACGTCCTAAAAAAAGCCTCGCAATTTGCTGACGTTCATCTTGTCACTTCAGGTATCGAATCCACACAATTTCAGAAAATTGAAAAACTGAATATTGGTAACTTTTTTAACTCTATAACAATAGTCAACACTTTGGATGGCGAAAGTAAATTAACCGCATTTGCTAACCTACTCAGTGACTACAACTATCGACCGGAAGAAGTTCTTGTGGTTGGTGATCGTCGAGATCAAGAAATTTTTGCTGGTAAAACTTTAGGATTAAAAACCTGTTTGATTAAATATGGCGAATATAGAACTCTTCAACCCAATTGTGTTGAAGAGATTGCTGATTACGAAGTCGAAGATATGACAGAAATGGTGCAGCTGTGTCTAGTGCAACCCTAACGGTTTCCGGTTCTAGCGTTCTCGTTGTTGGAGACTCCGGAATCACATTTAAGGATATGGGCGTGGATGCCGTGCTTGATATTGAGCAAGCAGAATCTCTATTTGCCGAGCACGCTTACTCGGTCCTCCTGGTATCCGCAACGGTAAGTCAAGAAGACGCTGAACGAGTTATTCAAAAAGCCCATGCAATGAATCCACTCACGCAAGTGGTTATCCAGTTCGACAAGAACAGTAAGATCAATTTAAGAAAAATAATCACCGAACAAAAAGTTTATAAAATTTTGGATGATTCTTCGGAGGCCTCAATACAAGGCATCTTATTTGGAGCTATCGAACATCATAACGAATTAGAGCAACAGGAAAATCTTCACAAACTTTTTAACGACCAAAATGAAAAGCTGATTACACTTAAAGAAGAACTTGAAGAGCGAATTCAAAAGCGTGAAAAAACATTGAATAAATCCAAAGAACGATTAGTCATAGCCAATCATCGCATCCAAGCAATGCACGAAGCATTGATTGCCCTAAACAAGGCCGCCTCATTGTCCAATATGGAAACTCAGCTCAATCATAGCTTATCAGATGCTTTCGCCCTCACCTGGGTAAGGATCGTTTTTGCCCACCAAACCGACTTAATACAAACCATTGAACAATCAAAGGATAAAAAAAGTTTTATCTCTGTTCCGCTTTATATTAACGCCGACTTGATTGGTTATTGTTTTTTTGCCCGCGCCAAGGAGAAAAAATTCACTAAAGATGAAAGAGACTTTTTGGATCAAATTTCTGAGACTGTTGCTATAGCCATTGACCGAATCTCTAAAAAGGAACTTTCCGAAAAATTGCGAGGTCAATGGGAGACCACTTTCAACGCATTTAGTGATCCCATATGTATAACAGACAGTAAATTTAATATCGTTCAGACCAATATGGCCTTCCAGGAGCAGAACAGAAAAAAGACTCGAGCCAACACTGGCATCAACGCTTTTGATGTTTTCTTTGACGACAATACCGATTATTTAAAATCGAAGATTAATGAAGGACCAGTTGAGGTTCGTGCTCGTGGCATAAAATCTGATGCCCCCGAGTTTTATCAAGTGAGCCAACATACAGTAAAGCTACCAAATACCTACGAACAAAAGAATGTTCTGATTTTTCATAACATCACTAAAAAGAAGCTTCTTGAACGACAGATCATTGAGTCAAGCAAACTCGCCGAGCTGGGAACCATTAGCAGCAGTATTGCCCACGAGCTCAATAATCCACTGGGAGGAATGCTCAACTTTCTACAGCTTATACAAATGGACTTAGACAAAGATTCACCGCACACGGGCGATATCGAAGCTATGTTGAGCGCTGGAAAAAAATGTAAAGAGATCATCGAAAATCTCTTGGGATTTTCTCGAAGAACTTATTTTGATATTGCCGAAAATGTGAAACTGAGAGATTTGGTAGAGAACGTTTTAAAGTTGTCTCAACTTCAATCTAAGTATTCGAATATTCACATTCATATCGTTGAAAGCCAAAAGGACGTGGCCATCAACTGTGACGAGAACCAGGTCGCCCAGGCCATTAGAAATGTACTACAAAACTCCATTGAGGCCATACAATCCGAGCTAGAGCGCGACTCCGAATATGATGGACAGATCCGAATTGAGATAAAAACGGAAGATAAAAACGCTGTACTCACAATTTCTGACAACGGTCCAGGAATTGATCTCAGTGACCAGAGCCTCATTATAAATCCACTATTTACTACTAAAGATCAAAATCTGCATTCTGGTTTGGGATTGACCATTGCCCACCAAATACTTCATCAGCATGGTGGCCAATTGGAAATATTTTCCCAGCCCATGGCCGGGACATCGGTAAAACTCTCCATGATCCAGTCTAGATTTCAGGGACCAGAGACAAGTTTTTGACGGCAAAATTTGACACCGACAAAACTCCACCACTATCATAAAAAGCTGTAGGGGACTGGGTTTTAGGGGACCACTATCTCTTACAAAGTCTAGAAGGGTCACTCAGGACGAGAGACCGTAGAGCCAAGGAAGGATGGGGTCCATGCAGAAGCCGCGAATACTGATTGTTGATGATGATGCTAGTTTAAGAACCGCTCTTTTTCGATCGCTAGAGCGTTCCGGATACCAAGTGATTACAGCTAGTTGCGGGAAAGAAGCAGAAAGCTTTGTGCAAGGTAGTCATAAAGTGGACTTGGCTTTAATCGATTTACGTTTACCGGATGGCGACGGCATAGAGCTTATGCAAAAAATTCGGTCAAACAGTCCTTCCACCCAGGCCATTATTTTGACAGGCTTTGGTTCCATTGAGGTAGCTGTGGAAGCCACTCAAAAAGGGGCTTTTCATTTTATCACCAAGCCTTTTAACTTAGATGAAATTCTATCAATTATCAGCAAAGCCTTCAGCCACTCCCAATTGGAACAAGAAAATCAACAATTGAAGTCCGCACTAAAGGGCAAGTATCGCTTTGATAACATTGTTGGCCAATCGGAAGGCATTTTGAATGTACTTAGTTTAGTAGAGCGCGTGGCGGAATCGGAGTCGACTGTTCTTGTAACTGGAGAAAGTGGAACAGGTAAAGAACTTGTAGCCAAAGCCATTCACTACAACTCCCCTAGAAGTAACCAACCCTTTGTTCCCATTAATTGCGGAGCTATCCCATCTGAGTTACTAGAGAGTGAACTGTTTGGTCACGTGAAAGGCGCTTTCACGGGCGCTATTAGTAATCGTATTGGACGTTTTGAAATGGCAGAGGGCGGGACCCTGTTTCTCGATGAAATCGGCGACATGTCCCCGACCCTACAGGTTAAAATTCTGCGAGTGCTACAAGAAAGAGAATTCGAGCCCGTAGGTGGTACAAAAACAATACAAGCCAACGTTAGAGTCATAGCGGCAACGAACATTGATTTAGAAAAAGCTGTAGAAGAAGGTCGTTTTAGGGAGGATCTCTATTATCGACTTAACGTTATCCCTATCCAAATCCCTGCTCTTCGTGAACGACGATCCGACATCCCACTTCTCTTTCACCATTTCATGGATGGCTTTAATGATAAACGTGAAAGAAAGATTCAGGGGATCGCCACAGAAGCCATTGAGGCCTTATATAACTATAACTGGCCAGGGAATATTCGTGAATTAGAGAACTTAGTGGAACGTGTCGCCATATTAAAAGGTGAAGGCATGATTCACATATCAGACCTGCCGGCCAAGTACCGAGGTTCTGCACCTGCTATTGCTACCTCCTCCAAAGAGTTGGAAATTCCAGAGAGTGGGATGGACTTTAATGGTGCCATTGAGAATTACGAAAACACTTTAATTTTGAAAGCCCTTGAGAAGACCGGCTGGAATAGAAATCAGGCGGCCATTCTCTTGCGGCTGAATAGAACTACCTTAGTGGAAAAGATTAAGAAAAAAGGTCTTCGACCTCCCGAAGTCACACAATAACCCCTAGGTACCAAGTCTCATTTTCCGTTGCGAATCAGCTAAAAGGTGCCGCTCAACAGAAAAAGCGACTTGGTTCCCAAAAGAATCGTCTAAAAGTTCGTCAAGAAATCCAACATTCAATTCGCCTAGACCAAGGTCCGATAAGTCATCATGACTAAATGGATGGCTCCCCTATGGGTTATTTTTCTATTTCTTGTAATGACCGAATTGGCTCAAGCCCAAGAAGGCATTTATCAGGTTGTAGTTAAAAAACAGGAACAAAAACAACGCACACGTTGGACTCTTGCCGATTGGCTTGCACAAAAAGACCGGATTCGTATGATGGATTACTGGCTAGCCATGAACACTTCGGACAACCCCTTTGAATTTTCACTCTCCGTAGATACAGGTAACTTAAATGTCACCAGTGAGAGCAGCGGTTCTTCCACAGAGGAATCTGAACGGGCTAGCCAATATGGTGTATCCGCTTTTGCTAGCATTGTTGGGATTACCGGGAGGCTCGTTGAAAACAGTGATGGCTATGAAGGATCTGATCTCGCTTTTAATTTGAGACTCTTAGGCAGCTCTCAGCAAAATACAAATATAACCCTAGAATACGGTCAGTACCTTCGCAAAGCCGACATATTTAGCCTCAACGGTGAAGAGTTTAAATCTCCTTACTACGGAGCCAGCTTCACACTGTACTTTATCAAGTACTTTGGAATTAAAGGTCGCTATCTACAGATTCAAAAATCAGAATCTGCCAATGACATTAGCTTTCAAGGCACGCGCACAGAAGTGGAAGCTTTTATAGATTACGGAATCATCCGTATCTTTGGTCAATGGTATGATGAACCCATTGAGTTTAAGCAATCAGGGACTACTACTGAACAGGACCGACAAGGCGTACAGGCTGGCGTAAAAATATTCTTCTAACAATTTTTCAATAAAAAATGTAGGTCTCCAAATTAATTGGAAAGAGCTGTACAGTTCAGACTAATTCCAAAATTAAGGCCGTCTTTTTTGACTTTAATTAGATTTGCAACCCTTTTGCCATTGTATTTAATTTTGATAGCTGTATCGACTTTGCATTCTCCAGCAAATGCAAACCCTACCCATTGTCAGGGTCTATTTGAATCTAATGACCCATCTGATTTGCAACCCAAAGTTCTCAAAACTACCACCTACCAAGGTATCAATATTACAAAGATTCCACAGGATGTGATTGATTTTTCAAGCTTGAATCCAAAAATTCAAAAAGCCTTGCAACACATTATAGAAAAGACCGTTGTAACTGCTATGAGAGAACAAGCCTTTTGGACGATCAAACTCAACTCAGAAGTTTATATCTTACATATTGAACTCCCACCTCTAGAACCCGGTGAGAACCGCCTTTCTGTGAACGGTGAAACCTCCTATAATCAGCTTTTAGATTTTCTTAAAAAGAGCCCTTTATACGACATTCAGTCTGTCAGTTTTTTCCACACTCACCCACTAAATGGGTCGCCCATCTCTGAAGGTGATGTAAAGTTTATCCAGATGGTAAAAAAGTATCTTAAAAAAGATATTCAGCTTGAGGTATCTGCCTCAATCTACGCCATTGACTTTAGCCTTATGCCGGTAATTTACCGAGTCACTCCTTAGCCGACTTACTAGGACCAGTAATTTTTTTCACAAAATGAGTTTAACCCTCCAATTGGACTCAAGGTTCTGTATAAATTATGAATGAAATTTTTATTGCTATCCCTACTGTTCCTGCCCGTATCTGCTTTTGCAGATTTTAATTACCCTCAATCTGAAGTAGAGCCCCAATTGGCCTACGAAAAGTTTGGAGTCCAAGTTTCTGATCCCTTTTTAAGTATGGAGCGATTGGACGATGCTGTTGAACGTTGGGTGGATCGCCAAAACGGATTCAGTAAATCATTGATCTATCAAACTGAAGAAGATCGAAATCGGGCCACTAACATTCGAACCTGGGTGGATGCCTTCTATGAATATGCATATCCAAGAAATGTAGCTCCCCTGTCAAGCGGTGCTCATTTTGCGATATATGATGACGGCCGAACTCAGCACAACAGACTGATGTTTTTCGATACCGATGGACAATCCCAAGTGGTGTACGATCCCAGTATTGTTGATCCCACCAATAGAACCTATCTGTCTGGAATGAGTATTTCTCCAGAGGAAAAATATGTAGCGCTCTATTTGATCTATAGAGGTGGCGACAGTGGCTTTGTAGTCATCATTGATGCTGAAACTAAGACTGTCATTGATGAGATCCCCTATGTGATCAAAGGTCAATTCGCTTGGTCACATAATGAAGGCTACATTCGCTACTTTGCTAACAATCTATTTGGTGGGCCTAAACTGATGCTCCACAAAGTGGGAAACCGAATCTCTCAAGATATTGTTGATCCATCGGCAAGCAGTGACTCTAGTGTTCTCTTTTTCGATCCTGCAAAAGACCTAACATTATCTCAATATCGAGATGGTCGGCTCATCATTAAATTAGAAAATCGAGAAGTGACTTCATCACTCTCTCAAAATGCAAACGTTAATTTTGTAGGGACTTTCAATGATCGCCTCTACTATATGCGACAGTTTAGGGATGAAAACACTTGGAATTACGAACTTCTTTCTGAAAATCCAACAGGAGACGATCGCAATCTGATTAGACATTTTTCGAAACCTGAAATTTTAGTAGGTATTGGCTTTGAAAACGGAAAATTCTTTACTCAAAACAGGCAGAGAAAAATTTCCGTATATGATCTTCAAGGCGAGGAAATCAGTCAGCTTGAAACCAATTTTGTCGCCCGACTTGCAAGAACTAACAGCGCTAGCCCAAAACAAAGAGTATTTGTCTACGCCACTGAATTCCGATTCCCATCGTTTGTGTACAGTTTCATTCACGATAGCAATAGTTTTGAAGTTCAACTTCCTGTGCAAGTACCTGAAGTCCTTGATCCCAATGAGTATACAGGCGAAGTACGAAGTATCACTCGAGAAGATGGATCTCGTTTAGACTACACTATGATTTATAAACGAGAGATCGATGCCGAAGGAAATCCTATTCTTCCTAAAGACAAGCCAACTATATTGCATGGTTACGGCGGTTTTTCTGTAAACATACAACCTTCATCTTACGACCCAAGAGTTACGTTTTTCCTAAAAAACGGCGGTGTATTTGTCTATGCCCATATTCGTGGAAACTCACAAACTCATGATCAGGGGCGACTACTTAACAAGCAAAACGTATTTGATGATTTTATAGCGGTAGGACGTAAATTGGTGAGTGATGGTGTAACTAGCACCGAAAAACTGGCCAGCTATGGTGGCTCCAATGGTGGACTGTTAACTGGTGCCACCCTACTTCAAGCCCCTGACCTATTTAAAGCAGCAGTGGTCAGTGTTGGAGTTTTGGACATGATTCGTTTTCCAGTTATGGGAAGAGATGCCGGTCAACACTGGGTGGCTGAATACGGAAATCCAGACGAAGAGGAACACTTTCAAAATTTAATGGGCTACTCTCCTTACCATAATGTAAAACCAAATGTGGATTACCCTATAACTATTGTTACTTCAGGAAGTAATGATGAGCGTGTAAACCCCGCCCACTCCTATAAATTTGTGGCTCGAATGCAGACAGAGAGCACCTCGAAAAACCCAATCTTATTAATCAACGGAGCGAACAATGGCCATAGCTTCCATACAAAAGCGATAGGTGATTTTAAAGATGACTTTGTTTTACTTATGACTGCAATCACCAAGGCATTGGGAATGGAAGTAGATGCCTTCGTTCCACCAGCTCCCGTAGAGCAAAGACCACCTGTAGAGCAAGAACCTACAGAAGAAGAAGCTACAGAAAATGAGTCCAGTGCTTCTACTGAAAATGTATAGAAAGATCTTTAGCCATCTCTAGCAACTGAGTTTTAGGGATGGCACCTTCACGCAAAACCCAACCCTTTTCACCCTCTAGTTTAATGACTGTGGAAGGCTGTCCCAGTCCCGTATTTTCAATCCAAGGAGCTATCTCTACGCCCAAATCGAGTTGCTTGGCTTCCTCAAAGTTTAATGCTGGAGGTTCACCCGATCGATTAGCGCTGGTTGTAACAATGGGTGTCCTCACATAATGAAACAGCTTTTGGATAAACGGATGATCCGAACAACGTAAACCCACAAACCCAGTTCCACCATGGACCTGTACAGGAACGTTTTCTTTCGCCGGCAAAACTAAAGTTAATGGTCCCGGCCAACACCACTCTATGAGGCTTTTCGCCCGGGAGGAAATTTCAGCTACATTTTGAGCCATGTAATAGTCTCTTACCAAAAGGCTAACGGCCTTGGTTTGCTCACGCCCTTTTATTTCAAAAACTTTATCCACTGCAACAGGATTAAAACCATCGCAACCCAATCCCCAAATGGTCTCAGTGGGATATAAAAACAACCCCCCTTGGGAAAGTTGTTCGGCTAAGTCTTCGTATCTTCGCTGTTCCATGAACCTACAGTACCTTTTTGCCAATATCCGTTCGAATCTGACTTCCTACCCAGCGAACTTGCTCTACAATCCCATAGCACCGATCGCGAGCCTCGCCCAAACTCTCGCCAAGGGCTACTACATTCAAAACTCGACCACCATCAACGACAAGTTGATTTTCTTCCCCACCCACTCCAGCGTGAAAAATAAAGCCTTTCTCAGTGTCTTTCGGTAGCGGCGGCAAAGCGGCACCTTTAATAGCTTTAACGGGATATCCTTCAGCAGCTACGACAACACAGGTGGCAAAGTCGGAAGACGGCTGAATAGGAACCAAGTTCCCCTGCGACAACTCCAAAAACACCTCTCCCCAATCATTTTTTGTAAGAGGTAGAATGATTTGCGTTTCGGGATCACCAAAACGCACATTGTATTCAATGACCTTTGGCCCCTCTTCTGTGATCATTAAACCAATATAAAGAATTCCATTGTAAAGCATATCCTCACTGCGGATTCCCTTTAAGGTAGGTTCTACCACTTCGGACTCAATTTGCTCAATCAGCTCAGGCTTCAGGTGCAATGGACCGACAACACCCATTCCTCCGGTGTTAGGTCCTTCATCATTATCCAATAATCTTTTATGGTCTTGGGATAGTGGCAGGGCCTCGAACTGTTTTCCATTACATAGGCCAATATAACTTAACTCCCAACCAGGTTGGAACTGCTCAAGAATGGCCACTCGACCCGCATCACCAAAAATATTATGATTAAAAAGTTCATCCGCGGACGCAAAAAGTTCCTCTTCTGTTTTACAGATATAAACACCTTTACCCGCAGCCAAGCCATCCGCTTTTAATACATAGGGAGCTGTAAATTCCTTTACTGAGGATTTAACATCCTCAACAGAACTCACTTCCACAAATGGCGCGGTGGGAACTCCATACTTTTCCATAAACTTCTTAGAAAATACTTTTGAGCCTTCTAATTGTGCCCCCACCTTTCCTGGCCCCACAGTAGATACACCATAAGATCTTAGAGTGTCGGCAACGCCTGCGACCAATGGCACCTCTGGTCCCACCACTACGAGCTCCACATGCTCACTCTTGCAGAATTGAGCCAACACCTCTCCGTCTGTAGAAGGAAGGTCGATACAGGAAATTTTGTCCGAAGCAAATGACGGACGACCTGGGGTTACTATGACTGCGCTTACACGGACGCTTTTTTCTAGAGTCTTTACGATGGCGTGTTCGCGACCGCCAGAACCAATGACTAGGACTTTCATAATGTCTCCTTGAGTAGAAACAGTGTTACCAAGATCCTTTCATAGGCGCTAGCTCTAAACTCATTAGAGTCAGCTCCCATACGGATAACGCAACGGTATATCAGATGTATTCCGCTTATGCTCATTTTATTCTGATAACCATCTCAACCGAAATGGAAAGTCATGCGCGAAAACAAGATTAAACTACGAGACAAGACTGTAATGCTGGTAGGCCCATTTACACAGGTGATCCAAAGTCTTACAACAGGACTCACCGAAATGGGTGCCGATGTGGCCATTGTCACCTCCGCCGGAAGTCATAATCATGCCTCTAAGTTCGCAGAGAATGTATCTAATGCTCGAGAAATTAGTTCCGATTTCGGAAGAGCCGCAGCCCTTGCATTTGAACTAGATAAAGAAGAAGGTGTAAAAGACTGCATTTCTCAAGTGGCAGAAATCTTTGGAGGCATTGATGTAGTGATCGATGGCCAACTGGTCGACTGCACTCGCATGATGGACGAGGAAGGAGAGCCCCTCGCCGCCGATGCGGATCGAGATCTTCTTACCCCTTCCGTTACTCTAATAAAGGGAGCTTTACCATTTTTGACCGGGAGAAATCGCGGCCGTGTCATCTCCCTTATTCAAGGAGATCCTATTGCCACCGAATCCACAGATACATTACAAACCAGGGCCATTGCGGAACACTCAAAATTAATGTCCTCCGTAGGTCGTGAGGTGGCTCAATCCGGTGTCACCATCAATGGTATTCAGTTAGGGGTGACCGAAGAGTATTTGCTTGTGAGATACCCCGAAAAATCCACCATTAAAGAAGCTTTAGTGGAGCTCAATTCTCAACATCCAAAAATAGATATCATTGAAGCTCAAGAAATCTCTAACGTGGTCATGTTTTTAGCCAGCCCAATGAGCGCGGGCTTGAATGGGCAGTCACTTGTGATTAACAAAGGTGTAAATTAAACGTGTCCCAGTTTAACGACATCGACTTTTACTCCACTTCTGAAAAATACTCGAAGGAACAACTGGAAATTCGAGATTCCATCCGAGACTTTGTTCAATCCGATGTCATACCCATCATCGAACAATGTCATATTGATGGGCGATTTCCCAAAGAACTAATTAGCAAGATGGCTGATTTGGGATTGTTTGGTCCCACCATAAAAGGGTATGGATGTCCCGGATATGATTACCTGACTTATGGAATCATGATGCAAGAGCTGGAGCGAGGCGACAGCGGCATTCGCTCCTTTGCCAGTGTTCATGGTTCGCTAGCTATGTATCCCATTTCTGAATACGGCTCAGAAGAACTTAAAAACCATTACCTGCCAAAGATGAATCGTGGAGAGCTTATTGGCTGTTTCGGGCTCACTGAACCAAATTTTGGCTCCAACCCTTCAGGAATGGTGACCCGGGCACAAAAGCAAGGAGACCACTTTATTCTCAATGGACATAAAAGATGGGCCACCAATGGTTGCATTGCTGACGTTGCCATAATCTGGGCCAAAGGTGATGACGACAAAGTTCACGGTTTCGTAGTCGACACTCAAAGTGAAGGTTTCACCACTCGACCCATAGAAAAAAAGTTCAGCCTACGCGCCAGCGTCTCCTCTGAAATTTTATTAGAAAATGTTAAAGTTCCGGCATCTCATAAACTGGATGTGGTGGGACTGAAAGGACCCTTTAGCTGTCTCAACCTTGCTCGTTTTGGAATTGCATTTGGCGCTTTAGGTGCGGCCATGGCTTGTTATGATGAAGCGTTATCGTATGCAAAGAATCGCATCCAGTTCAGCAAGCCCATAGCTGGCTACCAACTGGTTCAAAGTAAACTCGTAAAAATGTTTAGTGAAATCACTAAAGGCCAACTATTGGCTCAACGACTGGCGGAGTTGGCTGACTCTCACCAATGGCAACCACAACATATTTCGTTGGCTAAAATGAATAACGTGCGCATTGCCTTAGATACGGCACGAGAAACCAGAGATATCTTAGGGGCCAATGGAGTCACTCATGATTTCCAATGCGGGCGTCATATGATGAACCTAGAGAGTGTTGTCACTTATGAAGGCACCGAGGATATTCACCGCCTCATTCTTGGGCAGCATATCACCGGTTTACCCGCTTTTGACCGTTAATGGTGGACAATCCCATCTTCCCCCATTACAAACTTGCCATGACTTTTTGGGGATATAGACACTTTGCATTATGCATGAGCTTCTTTGGGCTTATGTGGTCCACCATAAGTGAGGCAGAACCCTCCTCCCGCTATCGGCAGGCGGAAGACCCCATATTTAGCCAGTCCGCGCGCTACGATTGTGAAGTGACCAATCACTTTGGACTTCCTACGGGCGAAGAATTTATTTTTTATCATGATCGTTATTATGTTCAGGCCAATTGGATCAAAGATGGCGAACCCTTTCATTTTTATTTAGGTACCGTACTTACACCTTCAGCGGATCGCTATGTTAAACAAGCTGAAGATTTTATTGGTAAAAAGGCTTTTGGCTTTCGATTCACCTCAACCAACAATGGTGGCTTTACAGCTGTAGCTCGTGCCATTTTATTTTCCGAGGACCCAGCTGATGATATGAAAGGCGAGTTCCTTGCAACCACGGTAAATATTCTATCTCGACAAAACCCACTTCCCGTTGAAGAAGTGGTTTACTCGAAAGACATCAGTTGCAAAAAAACGGTCGCGGAAACGCCCGCGAATCTTTAATCCTTTAATAGGACTTTGAGCGAATAATATTTTTAGCGGCTTCCTTTTTCTCTGGAGCCACATACAATCTCTCAATTCTTCGAATCTCTTCATACTTTTCAAAAATTTCAGTGCTGTTTTCTATGGGATAGGGTTCAGACTGCCAATCCAATCGATCCACCACAAAAATTTTGTACGCCTTATCTTCCACAGATCCAGAGAAATACTTACTCAATCGAGCCTTCGAGTTGGCGTGAATCACTTCGAAGCCCTGCTCTTCTAAATCCTGTCGCATTCGTGCACAGCGATCATTTTCTTTTATGGAATGAAGCTCGTAAACCATTTTAAATGGCTCTCTCCGCGCTATCCTTTGGGCCCAGGGATTATCGACGGTATCGAGGTGCTCATATAAGGCATAGTCGGTGCACTTCATGTACCCCTCGATATCTGCTGGCAACCTGAACGAGCAATCCTCTGAAGTGAGATATCGCAACAGCATTTCTTCATAGATGATACTCTTATGATGGAAGTAAACCATTAAATGCATATGGTGACGAGAGAGAAGAAAATCATCAAATGTGTAAAGAGCTCGGCGATTCAGAGCCAAATAGACTTCGTTTTCCACCTGATGATAAGTCATATGCGAAAGCAACCATTCCAACTCCACCTGACCGTAATTAGTTCCGCAAAAATAAGAATCCCGACGAAGATAATCCATTCGGTCTACATCCATCTCTGAACTCACAATTTGAGATAAGATAGGACGAAAATTCAGACCACTATCAGTAAAAAAATCATCTTGAACCTGAAGAGATTTATCCACAAGACAAGCAATATGTGTGGCCGAAATGTCGCAGGGATTGTCTTCAATAATTGGTGTGAGGGCGGAATCAGTTAAAAACTTAATCGTATAGTCTTCGTGATTGGCAATTCGTGGCTCGGGCGGAGACTTTTTCAATCCATAAATTTTAATGTCTAAATCTTGTAACTGAGGCATTACTTCCTCAGTGGTATGACTGAGCGGACCATGTCCAATGTCATGTAATAGGGCCCCCATACGCACCGCTTGTCGCAATCGCTCCCTCACTTTTTGTGAAGAAAATTGAAAGCTTTTAAAAATAGAATCAAAGGCTAACCCGGCTAAATGGCAAACTCCAATAGAGTGGATGTACCGATTGTGCACGGCTCCCGGAAAAGAAAATTCAGAAAACCCTAACTGTTTAATGGATCGCAACCGTTGAAACACCACTGAATCTATGATGTTTATTTCAGCATCCGATAAATTAATTGAACCGTGAATGGGATCGCGAATTTCCATAGACCATGCCTCCTGCACTAGCTGGTTCTAATACATCCTAAATAAGGGTCAATCTCTTGTTACAACACTCATGAAAAAGCCTGAAATCTTTAATAGTTAAACTACATTTGCTTAATGAGTTGGCAAACTGAACTCTGCCTTCTCATTCATCAAATTTTGTAAAATAGCGTTATATAGTGTTTCGTGTAGACTCTCACCCCGACATACGCCAACATCTAAGTCATTGTAAGTCATGCCGACTTTTAAAAATAGGTCGATGGCCTTAGATCTTTAACACCATCAAGGAAGGACCCTAGATGCGACAATATCTCGAACTCATGTCCCACGTTATGGAAAATGGAACCGACCGACCAGATAGAACTGGAACTGGCACCCGCAGTGTTTTTGGACACCAATTGCGATTTGACCTACAGGAAGGCTTTCCTATGGTCACAACTAAAAAAGTCCATTTGAAATCCATCATTCACGAATTGCTTTGGTTTTTAAGTGGCGACACCAACGTAAAGTACCTCCAAGACAATGGCGTACGGATCTGGAATGAATGGGCCGACGAAAACGGGGAACTGGGTCGCGTCTACGGCGCGCAGTGGAGGAGCTGGCAGGCGGCCGACGGTCAATGCATAGACCAAATTAAAAACGTGGTTGAGCTCATAAAAAATAATCCCAACAGTCGTCGAATGTTGGTGGTGGCTTTTAACCCGGGTGAAATCGAAGGGATGGCTCTTCCGCCTTGTCATGCTTTTTTTCAGTTTTATGTAGCTGATGGGAAACTCTCCTGTCAGCTTTATCAAAGAAGTGCCGATGTATTTTTAGGAGTACCATTTAACATTTCCAGCTATGCACTTCTTACTATGATGGTCGCCCAAGTGTGTAACTTAGCTCCGGGTGAGTTTATTCATACCTTTGGTGATGCACACATTTATCATAATCATTTTGAACAATGCCGTACGCAGCTGGAAAGAAAACCTCATCCGTTACCAAAGATGTTTATCAATCCAGAAGTAAAAGACCTTTTCGGGTTTAAGTTTGAAGATTTTATTTTAAGCGATTACGAAGCTCACCCTCATATTAAAGGTATGGTTTCCGTATGATCCTTTCTCATATTGTCGCTGCTAGTGAAAACAATGTCATTGGTACCGGTGGAGATCTGCCGTGGGATATCCCTGAAGATATGCAGTTTTTTAGAGATAAAACTAAAGGCCACGCTATGATAATGGGTCGAAAGACCTTTGAGTCTTTTCCCAATCAAAAGCCATTGCCCGGCCGACTCAATGTTGTGATCACTCGACAGACGGACTACCAGCGAGACGGCATTGAAGTGGTCGACTCTTTAGAGAAAGCCATAGAACTTTGTAAATCAAGAACCGATCAGTGGGGCGATGAAGTTTTTATTATTGGTGGTGGCGAGATCTATAAGCAGTCTCTGCCCTATGTTGACCGAGTGTATCTCACGCGTATTTTTGAAGAGTTTAACGGTGATACCACCTACCCTCCTCTGGACGATGCAGAGTTTGAAATGGTTGCTGATTCAGAGAGAACTGATCCTGTTCGATTTTCCTTTCAAGTCTATGAAAAGAGGTAGACCGTGATTTCCAATCCCATTTTTCTTCCTCTGTTTGCCATGATCCTATGGACGTTCGCAGCAGCGGTCTACGTGCTTAGAATAAGAACCCTATCTGTAAAATCCGGTAAAGTTTCTTTTAAATATTTTAAAACTTATGATTCCGAAGTTCCTCCAAGAGAGATCGCACAAACCAATCGACACATTACTAATCTTTTTGAAGTCCCTGTCTTGTTTTACGCGGTTTGCGCTGTGGTATTAGCATCGAACTACGAGTCTATTCTAATTTTGGTTTTGGCTTGGGGCTTTGTGGCTTCTCGAGTGGCCCATAGTATTATCCATTTAGGGCAAAATAAGATCCTTCCCCGGATGATTACATTTTTTGTAGGAGTCCTAATCGTCCTCGGTATGTGGATCGAACTTCTTATTGCCCATCTAAACGCCTAAGTCCTTTACCTCGCTATTAGCCATTGACTATCCTATTGGCACTCTTTAGGGTCTGAAAAGGGCTATTACTGGGGGACAAATGCAAAGTATTCAATATCGTTTTATCATTTATTTTTTAAGCGTCATTTCATGTCTTACTTTCTTTAGCTTTACCGCTAGCGCTTCTACGAGGGGCTCAACCTTTTACTCGGTTGTAAATTTAAATGGAACCTGCAGTCCTAGGACTATTAATCTTTTGTTTAACCTGAATGAAAGTTACTCCTATGTAACGTATGAATACCAACCTGGAAGACGCATTGTTGCCGAAATCAAAGAGGATCGTACCTTTTTTACTTCCCAAGCCGGATTGCATTTGCAAGGCAGGCTAAATAACAGAACAGTCCAGATCTTATCATTTTTTAATGATTCTTTGCCCGACTGGTGCAATCAATCAGGCTCAGGTCACCTAGTGACTCCATGGAGTCATCAAAGTTTTGAAACTAACATCGAGGTGGAATTTACAACACAATGGCGGGGTTATCATCCTATACGCGCATGTACAAATCTCTATTCGGACAGCCAACTATTTATGAACTTTGACCTAAATTATGATAGTGAAAAAGACCAATTTAGTTTTAATGTTGTTGATACTAACTACACGGCACTAACAGAAACCGATTTTAATGACGCTACAATAACTTACAATAACGATGAATACGACAATACTACCATATCGATTCTAAAAGACCGAGTTCGATCGAATGGGCGAAGTACAACAGGATACAAAATAATACTAAAAGGAAAGATGAGCCGCAGTAGTAATTCTTTTGAGTTGGGATCGATTCGGATGGAAATTTTGAGAACCCGGGTATCGCGTCACAATTACATCAGATGCAAGCAACATGAATATTCCCTGGGTTCTTTGCTGCTTTAGTCTAAGGTACTGAATTGCTAGGCGACGATTTTGTCGATGATGGTTTGCGGACTCAGTGGCTTTTGGAATACCTCTTCCGCTCCAAACACTTCTGCCACATCCAAATAACCTTTGGTTTCACTAGGATCCGCATCCCCCGTCATAGCGAAGATTTTAACATTGGGATTCATGTCCCTGATTTCAAGAATCACTTCGAGGCCATCTAACTCACCTGGCATAACAATATCGGTGAGCACATAATCGCAAGGTACACGTCTAAACTCATTTAATGCCTCTTGACCCGTCATTGCGGAAAACACTTGAATGCCTTCCATCTCAAACATTTCCTTAAAAAGATCTATTATACCCGGATCGTCATCCACTATAAGTATCGATTTCAAACCACTATTTCCCTTATTCCCTTGCATACACTGCTTCCCACTAAGTCTTTGTTGTTACTAATTCATTCTTGCTCAATTTATGCTATCTATCAGAACCATTTGATGGAGATGGACTATTGTTATTTCCTGGAGCTTCCTCTACTGGAGACTCACTACTTGAATAAGAGCGTACACAAGCTCTTGCAATTTGATGGATCCGTCGAGAGAGCTTGGCCTTTTTCAAAGCCTTCTCATCGTCACTGTCGTTGTCATCAATCACAAGGGGATTATCACAGCCAAAAGTTGAAGTTTTACACTTTTGCACTTCTTCTTGTTGAAACAAAATGGCTCGAGGACGTAACACCGCCAAACTGGAATCAGCCACCTGACCCATCAAATCTACAATGGCTCGTCCTGTCTCCTTTTGTAGTCCATCTTCAAACCGACCAGCACCATTACTTGACCTCATCGTTAATGCGCCTAAAGCTTGCTTTCGTTCGTGATCGTTGAGAATAAAATCTTCCCCGTGTTTTAGCACTTTTCTTACCTGAGCATTTCCTCTCAAATTATTGCAGTACTTTGGACTGATCTGTACGCAACTCAACACAAACTTAGTTCCAAAAGTTTCAACAGAATCGTGCTCACAGGCCACGGAACTTTCATAAAATCCCTGTCTAACAATAGAGCTGGCGTAGAGCTGACCCTCTTTATCGAGTTTAGCCGTACTGACTCTCAAATAATCGCCATGACCTTTACTTACTATTGTTGAGGCAATGACAAGTGACTTTGGATCTTCAGATTCTAGCTTTACGGTGTTTCCGTTTTGATCATTGTATTTACCGGTATGTTGCTGACCTGACTCACTATCTTCAAGAGTCACTATATATTTACCCTGGCTATTTTTACCGGAAAAAACAGTATAGCCGTAAGGCTGCAAAAAATTGTTGAAATCAGCAAAAGCGGATGATCCAAAAAATATCACTATATATATAGATAGAATGTGCTTCATTATTTATCCTCAGAACTGTTTCTCATACAATCTACTATGGTTCCTATCGGGGACTTGAGAGAAAAACCGTAGAATTTTACATACCCTTAGTCCTGAAATCCCATATATTTACCAGCTCTTAGTATTGAATATCCTAATTTGAGGCGAAAAACCTAAATGTTCAGAATGAGACACCGAGAAGTTCTTTAAGGAAGCATACCCAGGATATCAAAGGACTGATATCTGAATTCTTCAAGGAGGAGGAAAGAGATGGGTTTACGTATCAATACCAACACCGCTTCGTTAAATGCGCAAAGAAATTTGCACGGTACGAAGTTGGCAATGGACAGAAGCTTGGAGAAACTATCTTCAGGCCTTCGGATTAACAGAGCTGGCGACGACGCTGCTGGTCTGGCAATTTCCGAAAACTTAAAAGCACAAATCCGCGGGCTCAAACAAGCCTCTCGGAACGCACAGGATGGTGTATCCTTGATTCAAGTGGCCGAAGGTGGCTTGAACGAGATTTCATCGATCTTGATTCGTTTGAGAGAGCTGTCAGTGCAAGCGGCTTCAGACACTATCGGACCTGTTGAAAGACAGTTCTTGAACGTGGAATACGATCAGCTCGTGTCTGAAATCGATCGAATCGCCGACTCTACAGAGTTTAACGGTACTCAACTGTTAAGCGGAACGGGTTCAATACTCGATTTCCAAGTAGGGACAAGAAACGATCCTAATATCGACAGACTGTCTTTTGACTCGTCAAAAGCAGACGCCAACTCAGCAGCACTAGGTGTGAACCTAACAAGTGTTGCCGATAAAGCTTCAGCACAAAACACGCTAGCAGCGATTGATTCGGCCATTGTATCCGTTTCAGCCATGCGGGCAGACTTTGGTGCCATTCAGAACAGACTACAGTCAACGATTTCAAATGTAATGATCTCGATTGAAAATATGTCTGCTGCGAATTCACGTATCAGAGACGTTGATGTTGCTGAAGAGACGGCTGAATTGACGAAGAATAATATTTTACAACAGGCTGGTGTATCCGTGTTGTCACAAGCGAATCAATCCGCTCAGTCAGCACTAGCACTACTGAATAATTCGATGGGGTAAAAGAGATATCTTAATACCATAGATATCTCTTGACCCGCTACAACTTCAGTAGAAGTTTTAGCCCGACACTATCGCGGCTTTAACTCACCAACCTTCAGCTGATGTTTATTATATGAACCTCAGCACGTGTAGTAACTAGAACCACGATGTAATTTCGGTGGAGCTGAACAACTACATTTACCGTTTCCTGCGAATGAATGGTGTCGTAGGATGAAATAAACTTGCGACACCATACTTTTAAAAAGCAAAGAAACGGAAACAAACATGAGAGTAAACCTTTGAACTCTCAACTCTCCAGAAACCTCCCCCAAAATAAAAACTAGACTCTAGAACACTCATAAATTTTCCGATCAGTATATTAGAAGAAGAGTATCTTCTTCAGAACAATCAACCCGAGTACACGATGTACTCTAATGCCAATATGGAAGGCACAGCATCAAGGAGGATGAAGTTATGCAAGGAGGATAAATATGGGATTACGTATAGCAACGAACGTAGCTTCGTTAAACGCCCAGAAAAACTTGATCGGTACAAACCATAACATGAGCCGATCATTGGCAAGGTTAAGTTCGGGTTTCCGAATCAACCAAGCCGCCGACGATGCCGCAGGGTTAGCCATAAGTGAAAACTTAAGAGGTCAAATCCGAGGTATGAAACAAGCTAACCGAAATGCGAACGATGGTGTATCGCTCGTGCAGGTGGCTGAAGGAGGATTGAATGAAGTATCAAGCATGCTTATTCGATTGCGAGAATTGGCAATCCAAGCCTCATCAGACACTATCGGTGACACGGAGAGAAAGTTTCTCGACGTTGAATATCAGCAGCTTAAAAGCGAAGTCCAAAGGATTGCTGAGTCAACGCAGTTTAACGGTAGAGATCTCTTGAATGGAACAGGTGGAGTTGTTGACATCCAAGTGGGTGTACATAACGACGCGTTCAAAGATAGAATCTCTTTTAACTCTTCGGCAGCTAATTCGTCGTTGGAGTCCTTAGGGCTTACAGCTGAATCGCTGGCTACGAAGGAACAGGCTCAAACAAGTATCGCCGTCGTAGATGACGCTATGATTTCGGTGAATGCCATGCGAGCCAACTTTGGTGCACTACAAAACCGATTGGGATCAACGATTAATAATTTGAATATCGCCCATGAGAACTTGTCAGCCGCGAACTCTCGAATTCGTGACACTGACATAGCTGAAGAGTCCGCCGAACTAGTTAGAAACAACTTACTCATGCAGTCAGGTGTTTCCATTCTAGGACAAGCGAACCAAAACCAGCAAATTGCATTAAAGCTATTAGGATAATTTTTGCAGGGCTCAGGGATCTGAGCCCTATAGTAAGAAAACAAGGAGGTTGAGCCATGTCTTCGACAGCTCAAGAATGGTCCGGAGCACTACTTATGTGTGCAGCAATAGCTACGGCTATCGTTGTAGGACTAAACTCAATGATCTTCTGATTGTGGGCAAAGGATTTGTTGCGCAAAGAAGTCATTACCGCTCTGCAACTCCAAAAAGTGCCTGGCACCTTTTGGAGCTGTGAGGCGTCAAGTTGGGTCCACCTTAAGTGACCAAACTTAAAAAACTGGTTATCGCTCTCTAATTCACCAGGCGGGGCTTTCAAAGCCCCGCCTTTTTTTATTCTCAAAATAATACTAAAGCGATTGAGGCTTCCGCCCGATACAGTACTTATGTCCAGGAATTGTAGTACGTTTTTTCTAATTCTAAGAGGGCTAACAGTTTTGTTGGCACTGGTTCACCTTGGTTGTGAAAAGATCAACCTAAATGGTGAAATTAAATCCCCCTTTGAAAATGTAAACACATCCAAATTTTCCATATCCGATGGCTTAGGCTCAAGTGCCGATCAAGTCACATCTCTATCTCTTCTTACTACTGATGGTGACGTTCAAGTTTTTGCTCTTGAGCAAGATGCCAGCGGCTCATTTCTTTCCAACCCCGAAGTGGCCTGGACTCTCATAGGAAGTTTTGCCGATCTAACCATTCAAGACAGTGGGCGATCTGCCGTTCTTAACAACTTCTCTGCAGGCTCTGGTCAAATTAAATTTGAATATGATGATCGCACCGTGGCTATCAATGTCGATGTAAGCGTACCCCCTACCCCAACCGCAAATTCGGACACCATCTATTTAATTCAGGATACACTTACTGAAATCGATGTGCTTGTAAACGACACGGATGCGGCCGAAAATTTACCCTTGGCTATAGATTCTGTTTCAACACCGACGAATGGGACCGCTGTGATAGATGGAGGGGTCATAGACTACACTCCGAGTGCTGGATATCTAGGAACGGATTCATTTACCTATACCGTATCTAACGCTTCTGGTGGCACAGAAACCGGTACGGTCAACATTTACGTTATGACGGCCCACACCTGGACGGGTGCTGGTGCTGATGACCTTTGGACGAACTCAGACAACTGGTGTGGAACCATTGTAGCCCATGCTTGTACTGGTGGAAGTGCCCCAAGCTCCTCACAGGTCGCGGTCTTTAATGACACCTGCGAGAACTGTGATGCACAAAGCGCAGGAAGCATTTCTGTGGGTGGAATTTCTATGGCTACCACCTACAATGGAACAATCACGCAAAACAACGGCCACAACCTCACAGTTGGCAGCTCGAGCTTCACCCAAAAAGGGGGAACTTTTGTTGGAGGAAATTCAACTATAGACATCCAAGAGGACTTTGTCCTCGAGGGGGGCACATTCACCTCAACCTCAGGAACTATGCAGGTGCGGTGGGATATACAAATGAGTGGCGGAACATTTATTCATAATTCCGGAAAAATTGATTCGCTGGCCTCTGCGGATGGACAAGTGGTTTACTTAAGGTTTTTAAGTGGCAACCTGTATGATTTGGATTTCTCACGTAGATACAATGCAACGGCTTATATTCAATCGAACTTTGAAGTGGAAAACCTGTTGAGCCTGACCAATAACCACGTTGGAACAAAAGTCTATGGGGGCTACACCATCTCTGTGCACGGAAATGTGGATGTGGGTCGGGGTACTGTGGCCGCAGGACGAAATACAATGTATACGGTCAAATTGATAGGTACTGGAGATCAGACCATTAGAGGAGTTCACTCCACTGTGGACTGGAATAAAATACCTCACTTGATTGTGGACAAACCTTCCGGTTCTGTTCTATTCACAGGAAACGGCATCACCTACCGTGGGGATTTTAATGTGATAAATGGAGATCTAGAATTGACCGGCCGCAGTCCAATATTTGATGTTAATTTTGAGAATGGCGAGGCCTCCATTCACAATCTAAATAACGAAGTGGTTGGATCACTCACCCTAGTTATCGATTATAGCAATACGATTAACTTTTATGGTGATCTCAATGTATCAGGAGATCTTACAATCACTTCTAACCGTGGAAATACAGTTCTACAAAGCTTAGATGGCGGGAAAATATATGTTGGTGGCGATTTCGCCTTTGGCTCTTCTTATGGATTGCCAGCCATTCCTGCGAACATGAAAATGCCTTTGGTTTTTAATGGCTCCTCCAATCAAAATTACTCTTCGGGTGGGACAATCACTTCTAGTGATAATTTTGATGCCGATGTAACCGTGAACAAATCAAATGGAAAAGTGATTCAAACCGATAACTTTTATACAGCCGCAGGTTACGACCTCATTATCGACTCCGGGGAATGGGAAATTAGGAACAAGTATACTCTGAGTGTAGGATCGAATCTATCCGTAGCTTCAGGAACTACCATTGATCAAGGTTGTGGGACACTCAATTACGGAAGTCTATCAAATAGTGGGAGTATCACCACATCTTCATCATCACCCTTCGTTACAGCTGTAGATGCCTCTGTGAATGAGGGTGGCGTTTTAATGATGCGCGTTTTACTGTCTGAAGGATATTGTACGGGTGACTTTATCGTGGACTATACCGTTGCCGATATTACCACCACCAGTGTTGCAGACTATATTCCTCCTTCCGGTACATTAACTGTAACAGATGGCTCTAAAATTGGGGTTGTTGGGATTCCTGCGGTCAGTGATGGCGTGGCCGAAACCGACGAAACCCTATCTTTCACCATTGATACGATTACAGCCGGAATCATCGGAACCGCGACGAGCACGGGAACCATTTCCGACTAGATAGCCCATGACCCATCTAAAAAACTATAAATGAATGTATCAAATTGAGATCAACTCTTTGGGATTCCCAAGAAACTACCGATAAGTCTAGTAGACGAGAGATTGAATTGTAATCAGGTGGGACGTACGTTGAAGTTATTTTTATATGCCTTTCTGTTGGTTTTTATGGTCGGATGTGAAAAAAATCCGATCAGCGGTCTATTTCTAGACAATTCCGATAGTGATGAATCAGAAGAAATACCTTCTGGGTTTGCCCAGCTTACAAAAAGCACTATCGGTTCGATCAGTGTCACTCCTTACGATATATCTCTCAATTCACTAGATACCTCCACGGACAAAATAATACTTAAGGATCCTGGAAATGGACCTATAAGCGGCAGCTCAGTGAACTACCATCTGGATGTAGATACCGGCTCATTTAAAAAACTCACATGGGATACCATCATTGGAAGTACGCTAGATCCCGTCGTACACTATTCCCCGGTGTCCAATAAATCCATACATATTCTAACTGGTGGTACCTTCATAAACACACTTATGTATGTTTATGATTACAGTACAAAAACCTTCTCTAATCTCGTTCCCAATATAGATCCCACCGGGCTAAAGTTTATCAATCTCTCCGATGATGGTTCCAAAGTTATTTTTTCTACATCCGAAGGACTTTTTTGGGTGGATACCACTACTAAAGTGATTACCACCCTCATAACCAACTCTAATAATGAAGTGTACACCTATGCGTCCTTTACCCATGATTATCAAAAAATCGTTTTCTTCGCAGTCCGATTGACTACGAACAACAACCTGTTTGTCATTGATGTGGACGGATCCAATTTAGTTCAGCTTTCAAATTTTACCGAAAGCTCTATCTTTGCAAGCGTGGAAGCCTATAAAATCGCTCCGGACAACTCCACTGTTGTCTATTTTGGACAGGTTAACTCTTGGCCAGGTGTGGATGAACTCTACCGTGTGGATATTGACGGAACCAACAATATGAGAGTACACGCAAGTTTAGTCGGCACTGGAAAAGATGTCATGAGCGACATCTACATAGCTCCCGACAGCAGTTTCTTCGTGTATGCCGGTGATATAACAACAGACAATATAATAGAAGTCTATGCAGCCGACATTGATGGCTCAAATGTGAGAACTCTCAATGCCACCACCAATGCCAGTAGAGACGCTCGGGTAAGTACAGAGGAAATTTTTATTGCCGATGATTCATCTTTAGTCTACTTCAACGGAGACTTTACAATAGACGAACGAGACGATTGGTACTCCTCCACTCCCGATGGAGTGACCGTCACCAATTTAACCAATTTTCCAAATGTCTCCTCCACCATTTCTAATAATGTATTTACTAGCAACGGCTTAACTCTCATCTCCACTCGCAATGTCTCTGGAGAAATTAGACTTTTCTCAACAAATTTGAACACTCAAGTCTCAACTGATATCACTGGCTCATTGGTTTCTGGTGGTGACGTGAGATCTGCATCGTACATAGAATACACCCAACTTTCTTTAGATGAGACTGAAGTCATCTATATGGGTGATCTGATCGTTGATGCCCGTATTGATATATATAAAACACCTATCGGTGGAGGTACGCGGACCACTCTATTGACTGACGTAGGGGGCACCTATTTCACCCTATCTAATGATGGCACTCGGGTGATCTCTTACAAATCAGAATGCCGGTCGGTTTTATTGTCTGATGGCTCCGGCGCTATTGAATATGCCAATTTAGGCACAGGAGAGTTACTTACAGACTGTGTGTATTTGAGAGCGAGTGATAAAATCCTAGTGGGAAAATCCCTCCCTAATGGTAGTGCTGACTTGAAAGTCTACAATTTAGATGGCACCCTTGATCTCTCCCTAACACCGCCTCGATTCAATTCATTCATTAAACGGGCCATGAAAGTCTCTCCGGATCAGACTAAAATTGCATACCTTGTGGATGGATATGTCTATACCGCGAATATGGACGGATCTAATCCAATTCAAGTCAGTCAGTTACCCATTGTTAATGCTAATGGTCTTTCAACTTATTCGACACTCACAGAAATTGATCAAATGTTTAGCTTTTCTCCGGATGGGGAATACATACATTACCTTGGTTTGAACATTGTAACCTTCACCACAGATATATTCAGTGTACGAACAGATGGCAGCGCTCACACAGCACTGACTACTGGCGCCACATTTAACAATATAAGTGGGTTCAAGTATTCCCCGGACGGTACCAAGATTGCTATTTTAGACCAGCAGTTTAGTAATGAATACAATGGTGGTCGCCTGATCCATGTTTCCGATTTGGATGGATCCAACTATACCCAAGTGGCGCAGGATTACACGGATCCCAGCCGATATATATCTCTTAGCTCCGGTAACGATCCCTATTTTTTTACGGCCGACAATCAGTATATTGTATATGTCTCGCGTGGTACCTGGTGTTGCTCTAGCCCGGTCAGTGTAAAAAACCTATATGCCAGCAAGCCAGATGGCAGTGATTTTAAGACCATTGGCGATGATTCACTGGGTAACTCCTCCGATCTACTGATCGCTTCCACTGGCTCTACTGTCTACTATGCACAGGGTGGGGTTCTCAATGCGGTGGATGTGGCCACCAATGTTAAGACCCCACTTTCCGCCATTTGTGAAATGAAGACCGCTATAGAGATCCCTAGCCGTGGTTTACTCGCCTGTATAAAAAACGGAGAACTACGCCTTATTCCAACGGATGGTAGCGCTCACTCTTCGGTTCACACTGAAGAAGCACTTTATACTTTAACCGCAACAGATCCAGGTAAAATCAAACTTTCCAGTGATGGTAAATATCTCGTTTATTATGCCCCATTAGCTAGCCCGTCCACTAGCTATAAAGTCTTCAGCTACGACCTTGATTCAGGAGATAATACAACTCTCAGTCCTTCTTTATGGTTAACTTCTCTTCAGTTTGAGCTCATTCCCAATAGTAGCTCTATAGTATTTTCCGGCTATAGTATTGACTCAAATCAAGGGATCTTGCGAAAAATCGATTTAGACGGTACCGATGAATTCGAAATAGAGAATAATCTTGGTGGTCTTTTGTTAACAAATCATTTTCATTTTGACGTCACCGAGAATTACATTGTTTACCCCACCATCGATTATCCCTTCAGTGGTGTTAAAGTGAAAATCTCAACCCTAAATGGGGATGTCAAAGAGTACCTTAACGATGGCAATACCGTGGTTTTCTTTGATATGTATGGCGAAGATAAAATTCTCTATGCTACTGAAGTGGGTAGCTCCTCCGAAGTCCACTACACTTTGAAGCAAGCCACCATTAGAAATCCCACACCCGATCCGGAATAGGCGTAAACGGAGCCACTTGTTCTGGCGAACCTCACTTCGAGAGACAGAAAGACTTCAGGCAACACTCTCAAATTGAGACATACCGAATTGTGCAAATTTCTTCAGAAAACGACTCAGATCAATTCAATAAGCCTCTGACCAGACACCACCGTATCAGAATGAAAACCGCTCTTTCTAACTCCGCAGAACTTTCCGATAATAAATTATAGACGGATGTCGAGTTATTAAGACCGACAGGTGGGACGTGAGTTGAAACTTTATAGATTACTTTTTTTAACATTGTTTCTTTTGGGCTGTCAGAAAAACGCTCTTAACGGACTATTTGATGATATTTCTGATGAGGAAACACCGGTGGAGCCAGAAACTGGTTTTAAACTGGTGACCACTGAAGTGGTGTCTTCATTTAGTGTTACTCCCGCAAAGATTAGTACAAAGGATATCAGCCTCGAAGATGGAAAGATCATTCTTCAAAGCCCACAGGCTGCAGCTATAGATGGCGCTAACGCTAACTTTAACCTAGATTTAGACACTTGGACCATCGATAAAATGACCTGGGGAAGTGTGATTGGAAGTAGCAGTAGTTCTTCATTTTACTACAACTCCGTCGCAGATATTGCTGTGAATGTTCTCTCCGGTGGAAGCAATGGCGATACCCTGATGTACATTTACGACTACAATACAAAGACGTTCTCAAACCTCATACCCGGAGTATCCACAAAAAGCCTGTATTATCTGGCAATGAAATCTGATGGAACTAAAGTGGTCTATCGGACCCCTAACGGTTTATTTATGGTAGACACCTCTACTAAAGCCATCACCACTCTTTCAAGTAATACAGATGATGAATCTTACGGTGAGGTAAAATTCACACCTGATGGGCAAAAGGTCGTGTTTTTCCGAGTGGGCCTAAATCCCACTCCCAATAACCTATTTGTTGTCGACATTGACGGTAGCAACCTGACCCAGCTGTCGAACTATACAGCAACAACCTTGTTTGCCGGTATTGAGACCTATGAAATCTCTCCGGATGGTTCCACGGTGGTCTACTATGGAGAGGTCAATTACTGGCCAGGTGTCAAAGAACTTTATCGAGTGGATATCGATGGTAGTAACAACCTTAGAGTGCATTCTAGTTTGGTCGGAACCAGCAAAGATATTATGGGTGATATTTATATTGCTCCTGATAGCAGCTATTTTGTATTTTCTGGGGATATTACAACAGATACAGTTAATGAAGTTTATGCGGCAGACATCGATGGTTCAAACATGCGACGGCTCAACCCCACCTCGAATGCCAACCGGGATGCCAATGTGAGCACGGAGGATATATCAATTTCTTCTGACTCCACCCTCATTTACTTCACAGGTGATTTTACAGTGGATGGTCGCGCCGATTGGTACTCATCCACTCCTGACGGAGCTACAGTTGTTAATCTCACTAATTTCCCCGCTGCGGGAACATCTATTCAAAATAGGATTTTAACTTCGGATGAATCCACTTTAATTTCCGTAAGAAGTGTCTCTGGTGAAGTCAGACTTTTCACTACGAACTTAGGCACTCGGGTTTCCACCGATATAACCGGCTCACTTGTGAGTGGTGGGGACGTAAGGACCTCATCTGCATGGGACTACACCTTTCTATCACCTGATGAAACACAAGTGTATTTTGCAGGTGACTTGGTTGTGGATGGACAAAACGATCTTTACAAAGTTCCCATTGGAGGAGGTTCTAGAACGACCCTTCGGTCTGGCACGGCTGGACTGAAACACGTCATTACCAATGATGGCACTAGAATCATTTCCATTGAAAACGAATGTGTTTCGGTACTCTCCTCTAATGGCACGGGACTTATTGACTATGCCAACTTAGCCACAAATGAAACCGTACATAAATGCACCTATCTTCCCACCAAAGACAAAGTCTTGTTAATAAAAGATCTGGTTTCCGGAGCCAGACAGATGACCATTCATAATATCGATGGATCCGTCCATAAGGAAATCAGTGCTCCACTTTCTAAATCTTATACGCGCCTATCATTACAAATCTCTGATGATAAAACCAAGATGGCCTATCTGGTTGACGGCCATATTTATGTAGCGGGAATGGATGGTTCCAACCCCATAAAGGTCAGTCAATATCCCCTATCTTCCTGGTCCATATGGAGCGTCTTTAGTATCACTCTCACTGACCCTTCAGACATGTATAAATTTTCACCTGATGGGCAACATATTGCCTATATAGGTATAGATCTCTCCACGGGTATCAGTAATTTGCATACTGTAAGAGTGGATGGAAGTTCACACAACACACTTACAACTCAAACCATTTATGAACAAATCAATGGGTTCAAGTTTTCGCCAGATGGAACAAAAATTGCGATTCTGGATGAAGAGGGTAACCCTGAAGTCAATGGCGGACGCCTTATATTTGTATCTGACATTGATGGTTCCAACCAGGTGCAGATCGCTCAAGACTATACAGATAGCACGAGATACATTTCCCACTATACGGAAAAAGACCCTTACCACTTCACCTCAGATAGCCAATATATAATATATATTTCTCGTGGTGATTGGTGTTGTTCAGGTGCCGTGAGTATGGAAAATGTGTACGCTAATAAAGTGGATGGTTCGGACTACAGAGAAATAGGAAATGCAGCCAATAACTCATCTGAAATACTCATTCTCTCAGCGAGCAATACGGCCTTATACGCTCAAGGTGGAGTGTTAAATACTGTGGATGTCACAACCGGAACTAAGACGCCGCTGTCCACTGTTTGTAAACCCGGGTCTGCTGTGGAAATTCAAAGTCGTGGAGAAATTGCCTGTGAAAATGGTGGAGAGATATTTTTAGTAAAACTGGATGGTAGCACTCACTCTTCAGTTCACACCGAAGAAGCTCTGTATAGCTCTTACACCTCCACTCCAATACCGTTTAAACTCTCATCCGATGAAAAGTACATCGTTTATGCAGCCTTCTTAGCGGCCTCCACTCAACAGTACAAAATTTTTAGCTATAATCTAGATACTGGTGTCAATAAAACCTTAAGCCCTACGCTCAAGGTAGGAAGCTTTCAATTTGAATACATTCCGAATCAACAAAGTATTATTTATTCAGGTCTCGACTGGAACGAGAACAAGGGCATTTTAAGAAAGATTAATTTGGATGGAACCGGAGAGGTAATTATTGAAAGTTCTCTTGGAGATGTCATTCTCACGGATCAATTCCATTTCTCTCATACGGAAAACTATGTGATCTATCCTGTTATCAACACGCCCTTTGATGGCGTTCGAGTAAAAATATCCACTTACGACACTTCGGTGCAGGAATTCCTAAATGAAGGTGACCCGGTGGTCTTTTACAACTTCTATAGTGAAGATCACATCTTACTGGGCTCAGAATCTGGCGATGATTCAGATGCACATTATGTTCTTAAACGCACAACCATCGGTGACCCTACACCAGAACCGTAAGGGCCATCGATATATACTTTATCCTGTTAAAGAAGAAATTCGATCAACCAAGCTGGTAAATAATAGAAAAACAGCTTACTGCGCTTCCCTAGCGTGACGTTTCCTTTGGAGGAAATCACGTTTCCTTCAGAGTCTAAAGCCGTTTTGCTATCTATAACGTCTAAACTTTTCTCCATTTGCGCCCGCATACTGCTTTCTAGCTCGGCCGTTAGTTCTCTATTTCCCTTACAGAAAATTCCCATCTCTGCGTTGTAAAAATCAGATCGGTTATCAATATTGTAAGTTCCAATAAATATCTCATCCTCGTCATAGACATGGGATTTACTGTGCACGCCAAAAATAGAAGATTGGGCTCTGTCCAATAAGGCCACGTCCTCCGTTTGATCCCCAGAATGCAGATACATTTTAACACCTTGATCTAAGGTGTCTTTCAAACTCTTATACAACGCCGCTGACATAATCATGTGATCTGTAGTTGCCAGAGAGTTTGTAAACACCTCAACCGTTATATCCTCGTCGCGACTCAGCACTCGATTGATAACCCCTTCGGTTCTCTTATTTTGAATAAAGTAAGGTGTGGAAATAAGAAGCCGGTCGTCCACATCCATGACTCTTTTATAGAGCTCTTTTCTTAAATGTTTAAAGTCATCCCGATAGGACGCTTCCTTCCTTTCTGAAAACTGAGCACCCGGCGAATCACTGACAAATACAATATCGTAACACTGATGAGTGGTAAGCTCATTGAATCTATGTCTCGTCTTACTCTCTATGGATTTCAATAATTCTAAATCAGATTCTGTTTCTTTAAAAAATCGACTGGCTTTTTTAATACCGCGCTTATACGCACGCAATTTACTTTTTGCATTTTGATCTTTACCCCGGAGTGTGGGTTTTACGGGATCTTTGGCTATAGAACTACGCTCATCATTCCAGAAAGCCATAAAACTTTCATAAACTTTATCTACAATTGGTCCCTCTAGTAAAATGTCCCGATCGTCAAAGTTAAAGTCCTTGTCCATTCCGAAATATTCATTGGCAACATTGCGTCCCCCGGTGATCACTTTTCCTCCCACAAGAAACATCTTCCGATGATTTCTAAACTGAGCCGTAGAAAAAAATATTCCCGAAGAATTATAATACTTCGTTTCAATACCGTAAGTCTTTGCTTCAGCGGCAACAAAGCGATTGAACTTGAAAGTCCCAAAAGCGGATCTATCAACAAGGATCTTTACATCAGCTCCCCGTTCCGAGGCTCGTGCTAACGCTTGGTTTAACAGGCGTCCCGCATCGTCTAATTCATAGATGAAGTACTCAACAGCAACCCGGTCATCCTTACCAGCGCTATTAATAAGATCCAATCGGGCTTGAAAGGAAGTCATTCCATCCTCTAATAGTGTCATAGAATTATCCCCAGAGAGATCCCGTGCATAAAGAGCCTCAGGTATTGAGCTCACAGCGGTAGTTGTTGACTTCTCTTCAGCAACAACCATTAAGGGCACCAATAGCAACGCAATGACGATATATTTCATATTATCTCCTTAGACCTCATAGATACCATATGTGGGAGAATTCTATGGGCCGAAACCACCAACCCATCGTAGGTTCGTAAAAATGACATAATTTGTGAATACAGAGGTCCATTTGTGTCTACCCTTCCCTTCTGTCCTCCAGAAAATTGCTGGAACGAAAATTGTCTTTAACCCGTACAGACCATTACCTTTTTTCAAGCACAATCAACATAAGTACCTGAAATCACATGTAGAAAGCTGGTATTAGATTTGCCTATAGAAGGGTGTTTAAAGTCATCAATATTGAGAGGAAAGGTATTACCCATGAAAACCCTAAGAATAGTAGCCATTTTGGCCGTGTGTTCCTTACTCACAGCTGCTTGCTCTAAAAGACAAGAGAAAGTCCAGTGTGAAAACCATGACGGCTTTGCCGTTGAACTACAAAACAACGCCCAACACAACTCCAAGCGAGAAGTGATTGTGGATATGGAAGTGATTCCATTAGATGATTCCGAAGAGACAAAAATGGCTCTTTTAGATCTAGCTGCTAGTAAAGTAGCTCCAGAGGAAATCGTAAAAAATCTAACAGCGGATGCCAACCCTGAAGCATTCCAGTTAAACGGTTTTGTATACGATTCTAATTCGAAAAAAATTATAACTAATGGAGCCAATGGTAAAGCCGACGCTGAAATCATTGCTCAATCTTGTCAATTGCTTACTACTAAAATGAATGGCTCTAAAGATATAGGTGTACAATCTGCCCTTGGAGAAGAAGTATTCGTTGAAACTACAAGCAAAATGTTAACAAGCGAAGACGGTGTACAGATCACACAACGTTTCTCGAGCTCTAAAGGTAGCGTAACTATTGTTAAAATCGTTCGCTGGGGTGATAATCCAACTGAAAAAGAAACCGTAGCTGTGAGTTTAATAAAAGACCTATTAAGTATTAATGGTCGTCAAATGATCGCTACTGGGGACCTTGCAAAAGCCATCGCAAAAGCTGAGGGAGAGGCAAAGGCCTTAAACCAAGGAATTGCTCGGCAAAAAGCAAATGGCAAAGTATTAGCTGAAGTAGAAGCAATGGTTGAGATTCCCGTAAGCCTACTTAGCTTATTAGCTACAGGTGACTATCAAAGTGCCCAAGGAAATTTTGAGCCTAAAAATCGACAAGCGATTGAACAAGAGAGACTTGATCGCGAAGCGGCTGAACAGGCAGAGCGTGAAAGACTCGCTCGCGAAGCGGCCGAACAAGCTGAACGTGAAAGACAAGCCCAAGAGGAACAGGAAAATGGTGGTGACCAACCTCCAACAGTGAACCCTGCCGACCCAGCTTGTTCTGAAGATGGTGTAGCTGATCAAACTTGCGAAGACGAAGATCAAGACGAAGATCAAGACGAAGATCAAGACGAAGATCAAGGCGAAGACCAAGACCAAGATCAAGACGAAGATCAAGGCGAAGACCAAGATCAAGGCGAAGACCAAGATCAAGGCGAAGACCAAGATCAAGGCGAAGACCAAGATCAAGGTGAAGACCA
>DCMZ01000017.1:0-338427 GCA_002321895.1 Bdellovibrionaceae bacterium UBA1609
TTGGCCAAAATATGGCCGAAAGTTTTAAAAACGACAGTAAAATACAAAAAATTTGGAGGCTACAAAGAATCCCTAACTTCAAAAATATATTTACTTTACAATTACTTATATGAAGGATGAACAGTGGCTGGATTTTTAAGATAGTTATTATAATCCAATCACAGGCAGTTGGACGGCGAAAGATCCGATTGGGTTTGGTGGAAAGGACACAAACTTGTATCGATATTCAGTTAATGATTCAATAAATTACAATGATCCTTTAGGTCTCCTTAGATTTTCCATCGGTTTTGCAAGTAAATACCCAAAATCCTATTCGCAAATTAGTACTTTGAGTTCAAGAATTACTTCCACGATGTATACAGCTTTTGCTAAGTATGGACAGGCGTCACGATCTCAAGTTAATGAAGCTCTATCCGCCGGAAAAGGTCCGCAAATTGATCCCGCCCAACTAGGTGGAGCATATGGGGCATTTACCCCTGGGATTTCTTCTCAAAAAATTGAAATAGATATTGGGCTATTATTAGCTTTTGAACAAGGCTCGGCGTCTGGAAAGCTTTTAGATGCAACAATTTTACATGAATTAACTCATTACTTTGACGATCAAGATGGTTCAGACTTTCCTGGAGAAGAAGGTAATTTCTTTGAAATTGACTGTTTTGGAGGAGTGGTTTCACAATGAAGTATATTTCTATTGGTATTTTCTTAATGCTCTCTGCTTTTTGCAACGTTTCATATGGTGCCTGTAATGATTCGACCCTACAAATTCTCCCTGTAGATCCTCATAGCAAGGAAAATATTAAATTGTTAATTTATTTAGAGAATGTCAGCGATGATATTATTGATATAAATGGGACTATGATTCCTCAAGACTATTGGATAAATCTTTCTTTACTCAAAAATGGGAAGATCGTGAAATATAAAGCCCCTGAATACAAATTAAAAAATCATGATCTTAAGTTTAGATTAAGACCCAAACATGTATTCGGCAGAGTGATAGATCTAGGAGAAATGTTTGGTATTTCTTCTAATGGAAAATTTAAATTGACCGTAAAATATGGAATCGGACCGGATCTTGAAACTTCAAATATTGGAGTGTGTAGCAAACAGTATGATTTTAAATTATAGAAAAGTGCAGCACCTTTTGAGTATGCAACGCATCCCAAAAGTATGTCCGTACCTTCTCCGCAAGGACAGATAGATAAAACTTTTATCTATGGTGAAAAATTAAATGTCCCTGATTACATGGTCCACAACGGCAAGAACTACCGGATTATCTCCAACCAAGTGGGCACTCCACAGATGATCGTGGATGCGGAAACTGGGAAAGTGATCCGAACTTATGAATTCGATGAATTTGGTATTCCACAACACCCTAAGAAGAGGTTGAAATACCATTTTAAACGCCATCTCTCAGGTCATCACCATGAAGGTGGCAAGAATAAGGTGCGGACCGACTTTTGGGACTCGGTGCGTTTGATGCTGTTGGTCCCATAAGTAGGTCCGCACCTTTTCTAGGAGCTACTGTAGGATCAGGTGCATTATTGGGCACTCCTGCAGCTATATCAGCAGTAGAGTCTGCAATTGCCTTGTGTCTTTCGAATCCTGTGGTGTGTAATCAAGTAGGAACTGGTCTAGGAAGTGGTTTGATACCTGGGACTTCAGGCCAGCCCTCTAAGTCCCTAGCAGAAGCAATTTCTAATTTTATTGGAAACGAAATTAGGGAAGCTTGTGAATAGAAAATATACCGTACTAATTTCAATCATCTTACTAGGCCTCGTAAATTACTCATTTTTTGATTCCGGGTGTGTAAGTATTGGAAATACAATAGAAATAAAGTGCGGTGAGGGTTCTGAAATCTACCTTGTAGTAGTAAATATTTTCATATTAATCGGGACATACATCTATCTCAAAGGGGCTAACAAAAAATGAAAATAGGGAATTACTTTAAAGCTCTGTTTATTTTAATTCCTAGTAATTTAAGCGATGCATTCGTTCGAGAAGAAGTAAAGTACGCCCATGTGTGCATTTGCTTTATTCTCGCAACACTAATTTCCTTTTACAAAAGTTATCTTTTTTTATATGCAGGGCTGAAAGAAGATTTCATTTTTTCACAATTTATTTTTGGGGAAGCCTTAAAAACATCAATAGGTGTAATTGCGATAATTTGGATTTTCATTAGCTTTAGACGTCAGAAAATAGAAAAAGTTGCTTTAAGATTAATTTGCTTCAATGCGTCCGTTTTTATCAAATTCATATTAATAGCTGTATGTTTAAATTTGATCTTAGCTTTTATGAGTGGGTTTGTTGAGAGGCTTGGATATGATTTTATGGATACGGTTACCATTATAGTAAGCTATTTAGTTCTGATTTGGTATTGGATTGACTTAAAGGTTTGGATATCAAGATCATTATAGTAACGTTGCTATGCCATTAGAGGAAACTGATGAAGTTAATTTTCGTAATCTCAGGATGGCTTTGTATTGTAGCCTTTTCTTTTGGGCTAAAGGGTTTCTTGTCTGATGGAATGGCGGCTACTAAATGGGGTCGAATGAGTGGAGATTCAGCAACAGTTGCCGTAGTGATATACGGATTGGCTACTATTCTGTTCGGAGGATATGCAATTGTGGAGACTTTTAAATACTTTAAAAATCGAAAGATTAAGTAGCATTCGTGGCCGCCAGGTGGCCAAAGATATTTAAAAATACAAAAAATTGAGCCGTTTTCGAAGGTTTTTTAAAACGGCCACACAATCCTTGCAACGGGAGATTTGTGACAAAGAATCCAATTTCTACTATTTTTAGAAAAGGTTTCATCGAAAAGAGCACATACCCCAGTCAGTCCCCTTTTCCAAAGTTCAATTGCACTTTCAAGAATGAAAATCATTCCGCATACTTAAAACACCTCTCTATCTTTCACCGGGTGTTGACCAGTAAACACCCCCTGCAACAGTTTATGTCAACAGGCAGAAGTCTTCTTCACAATTCCGTGATCAAGATCACACATAGAGCATCGAGCACTCTTAAAAGCTTAAATTTTGCTTTCACTGGAAAGTTGGCCAAAATATGGCCGAAAGTTCTAAAAACTCCAGTAAAATACAGAAAATTGGGAGGCTACAAAGAATCCCTAACTTCAAAAATACAATTACTTTACAATAACTTATGTGAAGGATGATTAATGGCTGGATTATTAGAATAGTTATTATAATCCAATCACAGGCAGTTGGACTGCGGAGGATCCGATTGGGTTTGCTGGAGGGGATAGTAATTTGTATGGGTATGTACTGAGTGACCCTATAAACTATGTAGATCCTTACGGATTGCTAAGAACAATAGTGCTTTCTAGTGAAAATGATTTCTCCTTCAATTTAGGAGGGTCAACCAAGTTCAGACAAGTTCGAGTTAAGTTTTACAATACCCTTCTTATTCCTGGAGCTGGCGTAAACCTTGCTTCAGGTCCCGTTAGACGGGAGCAGATAAGATACAGAGACGCAGTTAGGTACACGTCGAGTGGACTATACAACTTGAGTCCATCTACTTACGATGTAGACGCGATCTTTTTAGACAAAGGGGTATTGAATGCAGCGAACCTATGCGGTACGAGAGTTAAAATAGAATTGTATGAATTTACCGACCCTATTCAACTGGACTAATTAATGGATTTTAATTTGAAAATTATTTTCTTTGTGACGAACTTATCTATTATCCTAACCATAATTTCTGGATGTGCTTTAGATAATCGTGAGGAAAAAACACCAGCTGCTGTTCAATGTAGTTCTGGGTTAGAATGTTATAGTATTGGAAAAAGGTATTTCAATAATGAAAAATCTCCTGAATGGAGAGACTACTTTATTGCATCTTGTTATAAGGGCCATTCACCGGCTTGTTCTCAGGTAGGTATTGCATTCGAAGATAGCACAAAAGGTGAATCAATGGCCGAAAAACTCTACTCAATCGGATGTGAAAGAGACGAAAATTTAAACTCTTGTATCTCTTTAATTCACTTTTACTTAAAGAAAGGTCAGATAGAGAACGCGAAATCTTCATTTATAGAATTCTGCCACAAAGAAAATGAGGAAAAATGCAGTGATTTTGTATACTCTAAGTTTTATAGAGACCAGTTCATAAAATTTCTACCCGATTCATGCAAAGGAGGTCACTCTTACTCATGTCGTCTCTACGAATCAATCATTAAAAATGATTAGGATAAGATGCAGAATGGATAAGGTGCGGACCGACTTTTGGGACTTTACGCGTTAGTAGGATCTTGAAATAACCGGCTTGAACTTTGTCTTATGTAGACCTTTTTTAATCCCCTCTTTATTTAAATCAAACCTATCATCATTAATCCAATCGATAATATTTTTGTATGGCACTTGTTCGGCAATAGCCTCCGTGAGTGTAACTAGAGGGAGATCCGATGCCCTTACTAACGACGAATAGGCGTAGTCCTCTACCCTACTTGTAATTCCGGCATCAATTGGGTTTCTGAAAATGTATTTATAAACATTGAGAAAGTACGTAGCATTATCGATCAAACACCCTTTATAACCGCCACCAAACACGTGATTAGTACGGCCAGAGTATTTATTTACTGTCCGACTTACGGATGTTTGAAACCGACACATCACCTCCCCTAAGTTAAAACTATCATGAGTGGTGACCAACATATGATAATGGTTATTCATCAGGACAAAGCCGTGCAGCATAATTTTATACTGAAGAGCTATAGAGTTGAGATGCCCACAGAATATATCCCACAAGTCCGATTGGCGGATATAGAACCATTCTCGATTATTCGATCGAGCCATTACGTGATACGGGAACTGACTTGTATATGTAAGTTTCTTTCGTGGCATTGACGGTAGTGGAGCAAAACCCATACCATTCATTTGAAATGCTGCTATGAGTCCCAAAAGTCGGTCCGCACCTTTTCTTTTCTCTGGCACCCAACAATTCCTCCTAGTAAATAAAACCGTCTTGAGTAGGGAGAATTTTGAATGAGATATCCGCTTTATTTAGTTCTGATGTTTATATCCGTAACCGCCTTTGCCGACTTGGAGCAAGTCAGCCGATCCATAGCACACAATTCTAAAGTTGATATTTGGGATGGGGCTTTAGATCAACCCATCGTAGAGATTTTGCAAACAGATGTAGCGAATAAAAAGTTTATCTTCTTGGGTGAACCGGACCATTATTTTAAGGAGAAATTTGGTTATCAATTACTGTTTATAGAAGAGCTCTTAAAGTTGGGACACACCCACATTTTAGCAGAAATCGGCGTGGCTGATGGCCGCAAAGTACAAGCCTATCTGGAAACAGGAAATGAAGATCGACTCAATGAAGCTGGTGTTCATGGCTACCGCTACGGAACTCCTCCCCATAATAGCGATAGAAATTTCACTATTGAAGTAAAACGCTTTTATCGCCAATTGCGCCAACTCAAAGAAAAGTATCCCAACCTGACCTATGGTGGTTATGACCTCGATATGTACCCGGGAACAGCTTATCTTAAGTTTGATCAACTCTTTAGCGATGAGGGGCTTTCACGTTATTTTGTAAACCGAACAAAAGCTACAGAGATTAGGGATCTCATTGAGGCCTCTAAATCTATCCAGTCATTGCTTGTACGGTTTCAAAAAATCGATCAAGCACTTTCAATTATAAATGAGCTCACTCAAGAAGACATTTCCAATGACTTAGATTTACTTGATCTAAAATTCTATACAAAGGTTTTTAGAGATAGTCTTGAATTCAGACATAAAGTTACTGATTTGGAGTTTTCGTGGGATCACTACGTTTGGAGAGAAACAAAGATGTTTGAGATCACTGGCTCTATTCTTTCAAGAGAAAACTCCGAAGCTAAGTATATCTTACTGGGTCACAATGGACACTTGATGAAAACGGATGAACCTAATTCCGAGGGATTTCGATATACCTCGTGGGATACCATAGGAGCTTGGATTACAAATCAATTTCCAGATTCCGTTTACGCCATTTGGTCGTTGATCGGAAAAGGAGAACACAGCGGACATGGCTGCCCTAATGATGGACGATGCCGGTTTAACGCTATCCCCGGCACTTTAGAGGCCGAGCTTATCAATTTGAGTCCGGAACATCCCCTATTTTTTACCAATAATGAAACAATAAAAAGACATGAAAATTCAATAATTACTGTTATAAATGGTGAGTTTCCAGCAAAAGGGAGCTATGGCAAAATGGCTGACGCCTTTTACTTTATCCCAGAGGTCACAGATGTGAATTCCTCTGAGGATTGATGGCGTCACAGCACCAGACGCCCAACCACTCCACTTAATGACTGCCCATACGCGGAAGAATGAATAGACGGATTTCGCCATCGGGACCTTGGCTCTCAAAGTAGAAACTCATTTCCTCGTCGTCTACTTTTACAAACTCATAATCATAAGCCGTTTTGAAGGACTGAACGCGGCCAAAAAAATCGGTCTCAACATCTTTAATTTCACCAAACTCAGTCATAAAGGCCAAACCATTTTTTGTTTCGTTAAGCTCCATGCTCAACCGGTTAGCTAACCATTCCTCACGAGACTCCAGTACATCTTTATGGCCACTAATTTTACCTTGATTCTTAACAAATTTCGGACCCATTCCAGCGGACAAAAAGCCTACTGCCCCACCTCCGGCAAGTTGAGTGAGACCAACCAGCAAAGCCGTGGAGTAGCCTATATGCTTGTTTTCACCTTCAACATCCGAAATATCTTGATGGACTTCCGATGTTTTTTCGTCGCCCATACCAATGAGCACAAGATCCCATGTAGGATAGTCACCCACTAAATACTTTTCTTGATAGCTTAAATCGCCCGATTCAAGTTCTGATTCTTGGCCATTTGCAGACGCTGTTGCTGTCATTGCCACTAACAGTAAAAAACAAACTAATTTTTTCATCTTCAAACCTCTCTGAAGTTCTAATTCGACAATTCTGTATTATTCAAAAAATTGATTTTTAAAATAAAATTATAAAACTCGTTATCGGCTCGATTATGCAGGGCCTTCACGCCGCGACTTAAATCACCGTTTTGCTTCACATAGAACTTCCAATTCATAGTATGAACACCTGCAATCAATCCACTCTCAGGGTTTACCGTCAGGTAGCTGACCTTTCCAAAGAGGTCTAAAAACGTACGACCTTCTATTGTTGTATTTAGCTCGCTGTTAATTTGCTCCGCTGTAGCGTCCCTAAACTTCACCCGGGTTTCATCCGTGATTCTAGCTCTCGTATCGACTCGGGAGGAATATTCATACATTGTCATTACTCCACCAGTAAATATCGCAGTAACAAAGTCATGTGGTTCTTGAAAAAAGCCATATTGCTTTTTTAACTGTTCATAAGTGGTCATCATATTTAACTCACCCTTAAGCACTAGGTGTAGCGTGGGGGCGAACATCTCTCCCTTAAGCACCTTCCAGTTTCGATCTTTCTCAGTAATCAACATATCTAGTTGGTCTTGAGTCTTGATAGACCCTTCAACCTCAGAACCGGAAGGATTGGAAAGAGACCAGGCACCACCCTGTTCAGACTGCGCACTGAAGGAAATGGTAGATGCAATAAGAAAAAGTAATATGATCTTCATTTTCCAGTTCCTCAGTTAGTAATTCTAACGATGTCCAAAAGGTCTAATAATTCAGGGTGCTCTTCGCTGTCCAAATACTTGTCTGCGATATTTTCTAACTGGCTCCAGTCTGACTCCAAAAAGCTTGAAATGGCTGACATATCTTTAGCTTCAAGGGCCGATTCTAATTTAGCTATGAGCTCTTTGGCCATCTCAAGATCTGATTCCTGAATGGAGCTACTAACTAAATTCCCCTTAACGATTGCCAACAATTCCAGAGCGGGCCTGACCTGATCATCAGCTAACCCATAGTAGCGTCCCACAAATTCACTATCAGTCTGGAATTCTTGTCTCATCAAACCACGAACGTAATCGCTAGCGGACCGAATAAACCCTCGCTGGCCGGTGCTATTCCACACGACCGACGCCAAAACTAAAGGCTGTTCCGGAAGCTGACCTTGCTCTACAAGAAGATCATAAAACTTAGAAGAGCTATCTATATTTATAACTGTTGCTCCAACTTCCCCTGTCGTTCCATGCGGATCCGCATCAGCTTTCAGTACTGGGGGTTCATCGTTCAATGGGCTACTGAGAGTCAGTCCATTCACGTCAACAGTTTGAGTATTATAGTTGTAGGCAAAAAATCTTGCCTGATTTTCTTTATTTACGATGTAATCCAAGCCATTGAGAATATCCAAAGCGCCCACTGCAATCATAGAAGTCTTGGTCTCTCCGTTGATACTCACCACACCTTGCTGCGATAGCATTCCAACAAGCTTTTGACCGGCCTTATCCAGAGAAACAAGCCCCCCGGAAACACCCAGACCACCGGAGCCCAACATAGAAAATTCGTGATTCACATCAGGTCTTGGGATTAAACTGTCTCGATTCTCCAAACTACCCACTTGATGAATCGCGCTTCGACCATGCACCATCGAGCGCAGCCCTGACAAATACCCACTGGTGTAAACCTTATCATCGACGGCCAAACTCTTCTCTTTAACGATGGTTGCCGCCGTAACTCCCTTACAGTTCTCGGCGTCGGCTTTCAGCAAGGCTGTCTCCGTAGCCCAATCACGACCTACTAAGGACGCTTTAAACTGTCCACCCGGCTTAGACTCATGGGAAATGTAAATTCCCTCACGACTACCTGTGGGCTTATCCATAAGAGTGTGATCCGCTGTAATGAAATAGCATCCACCTTTTAAACTCGTGAATCCTGCGGCTTCCAAATCCACCAAAACAGCTGAACCACTTTCCATAGATTGTGAGTAGATCGTCGTTTTATAAACGGTAGGGACCGCACTCAACGCCGGTGCTGCAAACATTAGTAAACCGGATAATAGACCGAATTGGGTCAGAACTTTATTCTTCATGGGTAACTCCTAATAAAACCTTAAACATTCCAAGTTGTTTTAAAAAATTATCTGTTGTTATGGATACTTCCCGGTGTTTTACACTATTTACCGCAAAGTTCTCATCTAAGACCTGAATGGCTCCTTGTAGTGCGACTTCGCTTAATGGAGATTCGCCATCCATAATCTGTAAGTATTCATCAATAGATTGCTCCACATCGGCATCATTCAGATTGCCTTTGTAGTACCTATTGATCCGATTGAGCTTATTAATAGCTTGCTGGAACAGTCTCTGCGTGTCTTGAGGAAAGTAGAGTTTCAAATCTCTTAGCAGAGAACGCATCACTCTCGTTTGCGCGAGCAAGCTCCCACGCCTATCTTGATTAAGGAAAATTAATCCCTTCGACACCCCATTCAGTAGCACAGAGATATCTTTTGTTTGGCTCCAATAAGACTCAAGATCGACCACATAGTCACTGTAGCCGGCCAACCTTACAGTGGCTTGAGAAATGTCATCAGGTGTTTTTGTATTAGCAATTTCAGAAGCCGTCCTTAAAATATCAGCAAGAGTAATGCTAAATACCGCAGGATAATAGGACTGCACAACTTTGAGATTAGTTACAATTTGCTGAACGGCTACCGATGGAGACTGTGGATCAATATCACTAACGGAAGAAAAGCTCTCTTTATAATCCAAATAGAACCCCGCCATTGCCGTTGATATTTCCACCTGCTTTTGTGGATCATTGGAGCGACAGAGACTCTCTCCTTGGTATTGAATATGAGGCAATGACTGCGCCATTCTCAAAAACTCGTCAATGTTCCGCACCTCAGCCAGTCCCAGCTTATACACCCGGACTCTAGCATACGGATCCTGCACCAAGCATCCCATTCGGATAATCTGATCCGGGCTAATGCGACTATCAATAATGTTATGTGAACTTAAAATCGGTAAATTTCCTCGCAGGGTTCCTTTACCTAAAAAGCTTTCAACGTGTTGACTGATGAATAGAGAAAGCTGACTGCGATAGAGATTATAGTTCTTGGATCCCACATCACATGTAGGCTGTACAAGATCATAAAAATCATCAAAGTCTTTCGCCAATGAAAGGCAAGAGTCCTTTATGGCAATCATTTTATCACAAGAGGACTGGGCCGCTTCCGCACTTCTACATGCCGCGAGGCTGTTAAACGTGTTGTGACCCTTAAAGGTCGAGGCACTTGCCACAGCAATCTGAGATAAACAAATGTATCCAAAAACAATAAGTATAGCTTTGCTGTTCATTTTAATCTCCTAGTGATAGGCAATTTAGCAAGCTGAGACAAAATCACAACTTAACCCAACTTAAATATCTAAACCCCTGATATCATAGGGCTTTTTGCACTGCCGAATGCCTTTGTTCAAAACTAAATCGATAAAAACCTGTAATTTTTCCAGACCAGCGGCTTCCACAGAAATGGGTTCACACTGTTCATTAAATTGATCTTTCAAGTCTTCGGTCAGCTGACCCGCTCGGCATATTCTGGAAAGCCTTTGCAGTAGCTTACGATTTGGCTTGCCCACCAACGAGCGAAGATACGACGGCTTGGCCCGTGTAGCGATGGGGCGAAGATCTTCAGGATGAGTATACAACACCAAAGGATAAGTTCGACCAATCATATCCAGCGGAAGGCCTAAATACTCAGATAGTCTTTCCCGCAATGGCAATTGGATTTCACCTAAATGCAAAACACTACGGTGAAGCTCGTCAAAAAAAGCACGATCTTTGGCATACTTAGGTTTGTGGTAAAACTCTATAAGATGAGTTTGCAGTATGTGTCCTTCTTCAATAATCCCATCACATGTTAATAATTTCATGGTCGGATCAGTAGCAAAGGCTTCACTAGACTGAATGGCCACACTCATATCCCATTCTGAACTAAATGATTTCCAAGATTCCGTTAAATCCGGCAATGGGTTAGAAACATCCTCTATGCCCAAAGTAGGAATGGCCCAACTTTTATTCCAGTGACGACCAATCGTACTTTCAAAAACACTGTCTTCCACCTTGAGTTGTGGGTAATAGCTCAGACCTAGATATTTATAGTCCTGTGAGGAAAAATAGTTTTCCACGATATAAGGCAGATGAAACCTAGAAGCTAGAGTAAACAAGGCCGTGAAGGGCTCTATAAACTTATAGTCTTTTTTCCGAGATCGGTAGTGAGGCGGCTCGCCGTTAAACCCCAGAAAACCTAAACTGGCATTTAGTGCGTTCATGCAGTTATTCAAAATTTTGTCGTAGGGTTGGATCTTACCACCATTCAATCCATATTCGTTGTCTAGTAAAGACTGAAGCCCTTCAATCTTCTTTGCAGGCACTTTAATTTTAATGCTCCATATGCTCCTAAAATTAAGATAACCAGGAGTAGTAAAAAAGAATTCTGCCGGAGTGAGAATGTGTTTAAAATAACTTTCCTCTTTCCCAAAAGGAAAGAAGTTGTATATTTTATTTCCAACTCGGATAGCTCCATGTCCCCATGCAAAAGAGGTGTTGTTGATGTCTTCATCTTTCGGTTGAACTCGTTCCAAGAAATAGAATTCAACGACATCGTCCTCAATATCTAAGAACTGCTCAGCACCAGTAGGAAGAACAATTGGATTTAGTATATACTGTTTAGGCTCATTGGTTTTGTATAAGGCACGATTGAGCGGTATCACCACTTCCCCTTCAAAAGAACTTTGCCCATACAGACCATAAAGGTAAAATTTCTCTCCCGAGTCCTGACTCAAAATGTATTGTGAATAAGGTGGTGTCTTATCCACCAAGATAGACCCACGAAGAAATTCAGTACTTGCAATAGCAGGTACAGATAACAGTAGAATGATGAGGATCCGAATCATCTTTCAACCTTTGAATCAGTGTGAAAAAAAGCTTTCTATAGTGATATCAACTAATGTAATGTCACCACAGCTAAATCCCCCCTCTTGATATTTCTACTCAATCTGTAAAGTTAATATACACCATGTTCCGTGTTCTGATCACGAACGAGGACTCTATCTCAAAGAGATACCAGATCTGCAGATTTCGAAAATATTCAATATATTTAAATAGATACATCTTTTAGGACCGTTTAGTTTTGTTTTGGCCTTCGAGGGCGTACTTTTCTCCACGAAATCCTAACCAAGGAGAAATGGATGAAAGAAAAACTAAACACACTGGGGCTGGTATTAGCCCTCATTGGATTCACCCTAACGTCCAATGCCAATCAATACAGTCCCAATTTTCGCCAACACTACGGTCGAGCATTCACAGCCCCTCTTCCCACTGGCACTTGCTTTATTGCCGGAAGATTTTTAAACCCAGGTAGTAACTGTTACGCCAAATGGATTGGGGCCGTCTATGTAGAAACAATACGCTTCAATAGCCACGAAGATCCCCATGCAGCAGAATACGTCAACCGTAATGGCGACTCCGATCAACAGCGTCGATCTTCAACCAAATTTAGTGAAAACGACCTTATCTACTCATTGGATGTAGACAACTCTGAGTATAACAATTTTATCTTACAAAAAGTGGCCGTATCAGGCTTTACCAACGAGTTTGCATTATGGGGTGATGAAAAGGCCTCCGTCGGACTCGAAATTGATCATGAGTTCGTAGGCAATTTCACATTACATGAAGAGACAAAGCGAGGTGCCAGTTCAGCAATCCATGTCAATCATTGTCCTCACAAAATTGTTTTATATGCCTCCGACGACCAACCAGAAGTTACTGAAATTGCCATGTACTGGGAACTACCCATTGACAGTATGACTGGGCGACCCGTGCTTCCTAGATCTTGGAATCAGTATGGTGCCGGAAGACCCGGTGGTGGCTACTTTGCCGAAAGTTTAAGTCAATCAATGTCATTGGTTGAAGGTCACCTCACTGATTCGCAAAGAATTGAGTACACGCAGCCTTTGAAACTGGCCATCAGTTCCTTTAAGCGAAAAATGATTGCCTGTGACCAAGATTTTGTGTGTGCCAACAGTGAAGGACAACTTGTAGTCAACACGTTCACGCCAGACCTCAAACACACTCTAGACTCTATTATCGGAAACTTTGGAGCAGCCGACCTAGATGAGCTCGCTGCAGATATTGAATACCTCAATGATCGAATTAACTAAACTTATAAATAAATATGAAGGAGATCCCCATGAAACAACTATTAATAACTTTTAAAACAATAATACTACTCACTTTTACTTTTACATTAGAGGCACAAGCCAACAACTACGCTCAATTTAGCGGCCCTAACCCTTGCTATGCTCAGGGCTACGATTATGACCCAGTCATTGCCGGTATTGAACGTTTAAGATGTCTTATCCCTGTAGCAAAAGACACTGTTGGTGACCAAACTCGACTAGAAGTTTTCAACCGCCTAAACCGCGATGTGAGAAGCGCTTTAAGAATTATCACATCACCACCAGTAAGTACGGCAAAACCAGAATCACAAGTAGCGATCAACTCCGTGATTGACTCTTTTTGCGCTGTGGAGACTCAAATGGAGGAACTGGAAGAGGCCGTTTGGAGATCTGAACTTATGGACGAAATCCTGACTGCTGGAACCAACATTCTTGCGGTACTTAGAAGAAGTTGTCAGTAATACTCCGACTAGAATCTAACACTAATGAAAGAAATTTCTATGAAAGCCCCATCCCCCCTATGGGGCTTTCTTTTTTCCCTGAGAAGTGCTATTTTTTAAGAAATGAAAAAACGAATACCTACTCCCTCTAAGCTATTTACCGGTTACAACGAACAGCTACAACAGTTGAGTGAAGCTAGTAAAGAGCAGTCTATATTAGCCATTACGGGTGAGCACGGAATTGGGAAAAGTGAAGTCTGTTATGCTTTTGTAAAAAACCTCACTCAGAACAACGCCTATAAGTCGTTTTATCTTTCACTTTCAGAACCCACTTCCGCTGAAAGCTTAGTAAATCAGATTCAGTCAGTACTGTCAGCGAAACAGTCTGAAGAGGTCAAAAGCCAAACTAACTACGAAGCCTTAGAATCTGCACTTTATTTTTTGTTTCAAAAAAAATGTATTTTTTTACTGGAGAACATCCATTTTCTGGATCCCATCCTTAAAGATAAGCTCATTGAGATCAGCACTAAATCCATAGAAGATTCATTGCTGATTTTAAACTCTAGTTATCCTATAGACATTTCGAGCCTACACTCCCACTTTGTTTTCAACATTGAATTAACAGGACTCACTCCAGAGGAAGTGGGCGAATTCGCTAGAAAATTAAAATATCGTGGGAATTTACCACTGCACGTACACAACCCAACACTTATAATCATCCTACTTTCTAAGAACGATAAAAACACTAACAAGATGTTTTACTCGCAATGGCTCTTAGAGACCTTAGAACAGAATCTCTTAGACAGCTTCAAGTTTTGGATCGTCAACAAACAAGTCCCTCAAAGGTATTTAGACCGCGCACCTGAATTTGTCACCGCCAACTTAAACAGCTTGCTCAAGTTGAAGATCATCGAAAAAACGGACAGCCGGATTATTCTGCAACCCCTGATCAATGAGTATTTCTCTCGTGAAATTTTGGATGAGTCTGAGCAGAATAAACTTTTAAATACTATGATCGACAATTTAGACAAAAGCGATAATATCTATTACCGCTTATTGGCCGAGCAGAATGTTACTATTACTGAGCTAAAAAGTTACTGCCAAACCCTATACAACGATAAACATCTACAAGAATATACTGAAGTCGTGATGGAGTCTATTGTGATGGGCCAAATCGATGCCGAGCTTGTAAATACAGCCATTGATATAAATGTCCGCTCCGAAAACTATTCCATTGCCAACGAGCTATTGGGTGTTGTGGAACAAAACACCAGTCTTCATTCCGAACTATCAACAGATCAAAATTTTATCCGAAGCGTTTGCCAGCTTAGTTACCATTACAAAGATCTAGATAAATTTCATCACAATGTATTGATGTTCGAAGAATCGCTAAAAACGCAGGAAGCCAATACACAAACACAAGCAGACTTTTATCATTGGAAATCCCTTGAGCTGAGAACTAACAGGCAATACGTCGAAGCCGTTAACCTTAGAAAAAAAGCGATGGAATTACCCTCTATTGATGAACTTCCGGCAGTAAAACTCAAGCACGCTTTTAATCTCGGAATAGATTTATTCTGGAACTCTCAATATGAGGAAAGTTATAAGTTTTCAAAGTTAGCCAATGATCTATCCAAACAGATGGACCAAAGAGCTTCCTTGCAGACATCATACTACAATATGTTCTTAGCCTTAGATGAGCTCAAACGTTTCGATGAAGCAGAGTCTACATTTCAAGCTTTGAATGAAACTCTAAAAGATAACCCTAATCCAAGTTTAAAAATCTCATTGGTATTTCACTCCGTTGGCCTGGAGAAGCGTAAGAACAATTTAAATGAAGCACTTCGAATGCTCGATTCTGAACAGCCAACAATAAGGTCCAACGGAACAAAAAATCAACAGATAGCTGGATACCTACTCGCAGCCGACGTTTGCGCAGAGAGTGGCCAACTGGACAAAGCCAAAAAGTTCTTGAGGCACTCCGAAGACCTCTTTGCATCTAGAGAGAGAAATCCATATGAGTGGCGCTGGTTTAGAATCCAATTACAAATTGAATTGCAACTATTAAGATTACAATGGGTACAAGATCGTTTCGCTGAGAAGGAACAAGAGTTAGAAAACTGTGAAGACCTGAGAGAGTCCATTCAAATTTTAGCCATTGCCTGTGTTGCTGCAAACAAAGAGAAGTACCTAGAATTACGAAAAACCATTGAAAATCTTCTGCGCACAAACCCTGAGTTGGCACAAAAGGTTTCATTAGAGTTAATAGATTTACAGAGAAGCTTTTATTATGGTTATAAATTTGAAGGCGAGGCTTCTGGCAAATCCGAATCACAATTCATCCAAAGTAAGATCTATACATTTCAATGCCTCAATAATTTACTTAACAATGGAGACAATTATTACTCACATCTCTTGGCAACTTTAGATTCACCATTACAATATTGGATACAAAAAGCTTGCATATGGATGAATGCCACTTTCGAAGGTCAGTTAGAGGACGTACAACAAGAACTCGATGAGTTCAATCGTAGTGATATTGACGTTCATGACACCGGCTTTCTAATTCCACATATTCTTATACTTTTGAACCAGTTTTATACTTCCGTAAAAAGTAATGATTGGGAATTGGCCTCACAGAGCCAAAGAGCTTTACGTCGTCTATTTATCGAAAACGAAAAACTATTAAGACTTTTGTTTTCTGAACTGATTGAGACGTGTTACACCCGCTTAAACTTTACTAGCCAAAACCTTAGCGGAATGTCTGAATTCTTGTTGGGCAATAGCGACATCTATGTCATCACCAACCACAAATCTATCGCCAATCAATCAATGACCATTGTCAATTTAGAGAGCAAAAAAGTACTATTCGATATCTTTACTTTGCTCAGCAGCTCGACCAAGCCCGTAAGTAAAGAGGAAATTGTCGATCGCGTATGGCAGCAAAACTATGATCCAACACAACATGACCCTTCCATTTATGTTAATATGAGTCGCCTTAAGAAAATCCTAGAAGTTCAGCTTGGCTTCACAGATGTAATCCTCAATGAAGACAGCAACTATTTCTTAAGCTCTCGATTTTCAGTTGTTGAGATCTAGCGGGGTGACCATCACCTTTTAGTCATGCGGTGCCGTAGCGGGAAAGGACCGAGGTTATACTACGGCGCAACGGAAAAAGGGGTTTGGTACTTTTATTTATGGGAGGTCTTTTGCTTCCCTACGGAAAGGATCACACTTCAATGGACCAGAGGGTCTTTGGAGAGCGCTTTCTTTTGGCTCATCCAAGAAGGATACGATACATGAATCAATCTCGACCCTTTCCTCAGAGGTGATCAACTCTTCCTCGCTAGATATCTCCGACCAATAGATTTTTGCTGTATCCACACCAATTAAAAAACGCCCCTGCATTAAACTATTAAACTGAGTCATTTTTGTTAATGGGCCGGTTATACTTACCCTACCGCTAATTTCAATATTGGCGCAGTCTTCTCCCCCCGGACATTGGACGATACCCTGAAGGATACTTGTTACATCTATCCTAAGCGGAAGATTATTATAAAGTCCCTGCCACTCACGCTTGTCGGTCCAGGTATCGCCCACTTTCATAGGCTCATCAGGCAAAAACACTGGGGGAAGATAAAATAACGAGGTCTTAGGAAATCGGTCAGCGAAAACCACATCCAGGTTTTCAGTAAACACGTATTTTAGGGTTTCATCGTTTTCAGGAAAAGCGAGCGCATGCAGATCCACCTCTCCATTTTTATTTTTAGTAGTAAACTCCACATAATATTGAGGGGAATCCGTTGCCTTCTTTTTAACAACACTATGAAGTTCAAAGCTCACCTTTTCAATTTTCTTGTGGACCAATTCATTGCTATCAAATCGCTTTGTCTCAGAATGAGACAAAAACATTTGCTTCTCAGAGTAGCCTTCAGCCGGCGTGTAAGTGATGCCTTTTTCTAGTCCACTCTTTCCAGTATCTTTTAGTTTAGATCCCATAGCGCAGCCTGAGACCACGAGACTCAATAATAAACAACTCAATACACTTTTCATTACATATCCAATCGTCCAAGAATTAAACACATACAATGATAGGCAATGATTACATAGACTTACGAGTCCGACCAGCACTATCTCAAAATCATCCATCCCTCGAGTGTGCGCAAAAGGTCTCTTTTAAAAAACATGTTTCATTATGAAACACTAAGATTCATCCAGGTGTCTCTCATTTGCATTTGAGTCTGGCACGGCGGCACGACCCTTGCCTTATATAAGGGAAATACCACGGGGGTGGATAAATGAAGAACAATCAATACTTAATATTAATCTTAATCAGCTTACTTTTAATGGCCTGCGGACAAACGCAACCTGCAAGCACCTACGGCAGCTCGAGCTACAGCAGTCGAGGTCTAACCACTACTAATACAAACTACACAACTATCGCTGGCGCAAGCATGGCTCTTTGTAGTGGTTTTGACTACGAGTCTAAATCAATGGCCGGCTTAGTGAGTACATATATAGATCCAAATACTGGAGCTACTGACCTCAATCAGGTAAGACTTAGAATTACAAATTTACCCACAAACTTTATAAATGCCTCTTCGACTAAGATTGAATTTCATTTGTGGCATGAACAGACCCGTAACAATATAGTTCATGCGCCAAGTGCAACGGGATTTAAAATACAGCATAAAGGGTCTGGTTATTACGTGGCGAATTTAGGTGACTCTTACTCTTTGGTTACTTCGAGCACTCAAGCCACAACTTTTACTGAAATGAATTCCGGTCTACTTAAGAGTATTCAAAGTGATATTAACGAATCCATTAGTGGTTTCTATGGAAGTGATTTGGCGGACTTCTTTGACGGTACAATTTTTATTCTTCAAAATGTTTCTATCAGCTATCAAGCTGTGAGTATGGCTCAGTACCCTCTTTCGGGTGGTGACTCCATCGAAAGCGCAGAATTTATCATTCCACCGTTCTATGCGAACCCAAATGCCTATCAACAAACTCATGATTCGCTGAATCTGTTGCTATTACACCCCAACTACGACATTCGTAGCAGCGGACTTACTGATGATGAGTATTATCAGCAAACAAACACTTTTTGTAACGAAATGCTTTAAACCCAATAAGAGCGTCTTCCCTCTTCCACCCCCAGGAAGACGCATTTGGTGACGGCCTCCCTAATGAGAGGACTCTTGAACCACTTCTTCTGCCTGTAAGTTTTCACCAAGACGATAACGATCCAAAAGAGTTTTATCCTGGGTAGGAAAAGAAAACAGCAAAGAGTGTGAATTAGATGGACTGTCCTCTACCGTAACCACGACGTACCAAAGATCACCATCATATTCGTCGGCAAAATCCCGAACAAATGTGACCAGGATATTACCCATACCATCATCTCGGCGCCAAATTTCATCCGCTTCTTCCACAGCTCTTTCGCGCAACTCTGCAAATTCCTGAAAATCGTCTTCGTCTATATCTTTAGAGCTTCGAACCACTAGCATGGACTCATACAGTCCCAACGCCAATTCATCCCCTTCAGTCATTGCATCACCCATGATCGCACCTGGAGGCACCTGCTCTAGAGCTTTAGAAAACACTAAATCGCCATCTCTAAATCTCTCAACAAGATCAATATCAGTACTTGGGAAATGTAAATAAATAAAACTGGGGACATCATCGGTCAAATAAGTCACAGCCACGTAGTATTCTAAATCCTCTTCCCGAGGAACGGACTCTTCTTCACTAGCCGTAGATTTATTCAGACGCTTTTTTCGAGCCGACTCTTTTTCAAATACCTTTAAATAAATACAAACAGGTTCTTTTAAGAGAGTCTCATTGTCTCGCCAAATTTCATCGGGATCTTCTAGAGTGTCTGTCAGTCTATGCTCAAATTTATCGAAGTCTTTTTCTGCAACATCCGCTTCTTTACGCCAGTTAAAAAACTGAGATTCTAGCTGCTCAATATCTTTTTCAAAATGCTTATACAGTTCTTCCTCAGATCGGAAGACCAAGCCTTTGTCCCGATCAATGACAATTTCTTGCCCGGGATCACTATCAGAATTAATTTTTGCCATTGAAGACCTCACCCTTTGATTTTACGCGTTGCCGACAAAGCGTGTCAACGTGAGTGGTTTAATGTTGCACAAAGCATTAATCCAGGGTCACAATATATAAGACTACAGGTGTAATGTACCGAATGGAATCGGATCAAATTAATACAACGAGTATTTGATACGCCATGGATGAGATGAATTTAGAGCATATAGAGCATTTATTATGTCAGTCCCTTAACGGACTGCACCTTCTTTGGGATCACACCAATATCGCACAGATATTGCGAGTCCCCACCGAGGACATTGATTTTTTCAATCCACCAAATATGGACAAGCTACAAGACCTATTTCATCAACTGATCGATAAAAAAACCTTCAATGAAAAACAACTTTTCCTACAAAGCCTCGATCAAGAGTCCTACGAAATGCTTTTGCGGGCGTATTTTCATATTTTAGACAATACCGCATTGATGGCCACTCCCTATAGGCACTAGCCCCCTTCAACAGAAAAGTAAGACAACTTTAAAGCCGACCCTTTTCAAACTTTCTAAGATTGATTTTATAATTGATATTTGAGGCCGGCATCCGACCCTTTACAACCAATGGCAGACCTATTCTCTCTGAAACGGAGATGGTCGTTTTTTCCCTCTCCCCGGAAGACAAATAAACTAAATTGGGCAGACCTTTGATTTCGTACCCTGAAATGCCCCCACGAGACATCTTACGAGTTTTAATATTTTTAAGAAATTTATTGTTCTGTAATTTTTGATACTTTGGCAACGGCTCTAGAGAAACATGGGCCGTGGTCAGTAACGAGTAAGCCACAAAATGGCCTGGCTTCTGATTTCTATTGAGCATGGACTGACTTACCGAAAGCTCTTGTTCAGTAAGCAGCTTTCTAAAACTACGTTTCTTTTTACCAAACTTTGAGTAGACATTTACATTTACAGCACCATTTCCGGCCACACTATCTATGACCACAGTCAAATCTCCGTGAATGCGTTTCTTATCTCTCCAAAATTCCACTCGGTAGCGAAACACATCTCCCTTTTTAAGTGGACCACGACGGATCATTTTCGAGAAGTCCACCTCGACAGTAGCATCTTTCTTTGACGGGGTTACGACAGGAACCTTGGCTCGCTCAGAGGCCGCATTCTCTTGAGCCATCTTCCAAAGTAGCTGCTGGTTTTTTTTATGTAAATTGAGCATATAGGACTGCACATAGATAAGCGGGGCCACCAGAATCAATCCGGCAGCGATTCGACCCGCATAGGACTGTATCGACTCCCCTTTATAGCCTGTAAAGGTGACCGCAAAACCATAGGCCGACCAACAGGTGAACAAAAACCCCACTGCCAAGTTCCATCCAACCATCAGAAAAAGGGAAACCATACAGAACGTGTAGGTCATCATTATGTAGGATAAGAAACTTGCAAATTGAGTGGGAGTAACACCCACTTTGAGATACTTTTTAGAAACCTCTAAAATGAGCCCAACGATGAGAAACATCACCATTTGAAATCCAGACGAATTTACAATCGTCCCCCAAGAAAATACATTTTCAAAATGTAAGTAAGTCGCAGAAGATAGGAAGGTCCAAAAGAACAGAAGCGGCACGCTGAGGTACAGATCCCCATCCCACTCACTGTTTTTAAAAAATCGATGGGGACGGATCAGTCCGTTGAGCACAACCTGATGCCAGTTCCAGATTTCATGTTCACGATATGTCTTCATCTCACTTGTAATATCGGCAACTTAAAGTGCTGGACTTATAGAGGGCTTGAAATTTCAATTAAATTTTCCAAAGAAAGTGTCCGAAAAAGAGACAATGAAGTCTATATTCGCCCTTCTAGCTCTATTGCTGCTCACTTTTACAGCTTCTGCCGAATACAGAGCCTACCAGCTTCTTATCACCAATGAGGAATCGGGAGCTGAGCGGTCCATCACTTCCATACTGGATGATCAACAATATAGAGAGTTCTATACACTTAAGCCCGGCGAAACTATCCAGCTTTTTAATACCTGGATGTGTTACCACAATGGCAGCTATGGCCAACCGATCTGCCCCAACCCAAAAAATCAGTGAACAGTCCCCTTAAACGGAAGTTTTTTCCTCCTACCGAAGGCTTGAAACACCACCACACATTTATAGATTACCGATAAAAATCAAGTGTTTGCACCTCACATGCTAACATAATTCTATGAGTGGAAATTCAATCAATAACATTCAACAGCACAACCAAACTGAAGTTCAAAAGCTGAATGATAGTTATCGACGTAAACGCGACGAGATTCTTTCCCAACACAATAGAAATTTAGAGCGAATCAAAGAATCCAATTCCAAAAAGGAAACTCGGGTACGCTCTAGCGGCGAAGCTGCCATCAGCCACATACAAGAGCAGAACGACAAAAAATTAGAAGCTCTAAAAAACCAGCATACGAATAAAATTAAGAATCTCCGAGAACGACAAGCGCGGATTTATCGAAACCAAAAAGAAGCCGGTGAAAGTAAAGTGGATCAGCTCCGCCAAGGCATTACCACTCAAGAGCAAAACATTGAAAGCAATTTAGAGCGACTACGAGATCGCGAGAAACGAGTTTTAGAAAGTTCTCAATCTCGACTAAAACAAGTCCAAGAACAACAAAATAGGCAAATCTCATCTTACAGACAACAACAGGCTGATAAAGTGAATGAGATCAACCAAGAGGCCAAAACCAAAGTCACATTGGCAAAGCAAAGTGCCAATAGAGAAATTGAAGACATCAATAAACAAAATAGTCGAAATATAGAAAAACAAAAAACTCACTACAGCAATTTATACGAAAAGCAACGCATCGAAGGAAAACAGCGCCTACAGGAGCAGAGACTGGAAACAGCGGAACAGTATGATGTTGAGCGCTTGGAATCCAATCAAAGACTCTCCAATTTGAGAAACCAAACTCAAGAGCAAAAGCAACTTCAACAAAAAGAAGGTGAGCTTAAATTGAAAAATCTTGTGCAAAAAAATGAGCACCAACTAAAACTTGAGCGAGACCAACATAATGTCGAGATGTCTAAGCAACAAGAAAACAACCGGAAAGAGCTGAAGCGTGCCCACCAAGAAGGGGAACAAAGAGTCGAGCTAGAAAAAAAGTCTTACACTCATAAATATGAACAATCCAAACAGCTTCACGAACGAGAACTGATGGAGCAAAAACAACTTCAAGACAAAGAAAGAGCTGAAGCCAGAGAGCTTCACCATCAGCATATGGCTCGGGATAAATCCATTTATGAGAAGGAATTAAAAAATCAAAGAAACGAATTCAAGAAAGCTTTTAGCCAGAACCATATCCTCAATAGCAAGGCTTTGAGAGCTCAAGAAGAACAGTACACAGGCGCCGTTGTAGAACAAAAAATCCACTTAATGAAAGAGCATGCCCCCTATCACAAAGCCACAGAAGATCCTTTTTATAGATTGCAAGGACTCGAAAACACTTTGACCGAATACAATTATGGATATCTCTTCTCTATAGATATTCCTGAGCATGAGCGTAAGAATATCAAGGTGTATGTAGAAGATGATCGTTTGGTCGTCAGCGGAAAGCGTCGGTTCAATGACAAGGTCACAAAAGAAGGTCGAACCCTAGAGACCAATAACTACCAAAGCTTCCGAGAGGAGCTACAACTCACCCACCCCGTTTCACCGAAACACATTTCCAAACAATACGACAGCGGCACTCTCAGCATAGCGATCCCTAAAATTGGGACGGTCACCAGAGATCAGGCCCGCTCAGTTGCTGAGATTCATAGGGAAAGTATCGCAAAGAGAGAAGCTGGCGCTCAGCTGCCAGAACCTGAAGCAAAAATTAATATAATTGGTAAAGACGATTAATTATCGTTTTCTAGATTTCACAAGGCCATCCACTTCACGCACCATAAAGTTGAGCTTCTTTTGGAGCTCTCCCACTTGCTTGAGATTCGCCTGAAATTGACCAATGATGTCATGCCCAGCAGGAGAAGAAACCGGATAAGGCTCCACTGACGTCTTTGTCGGTAGTGGCTGTATAGCTTGTGCCTGATTCGTTAGATTTCTCATTTTATCTCCTGCTTATCTTTTCCGCTAACAAAGTTAGCGTACAGTTAAAAGTCTATCCATATTTTGTTATCAAAAAAACTTAAATTAACTTACATTCACTCTCTCTGCCGCTCCACGAGATCCATTATGGAACTAATTACAACTCTCAGTACTCACACGTTAGCGACTCAATATCCAAATCTGAAACCAATCGCCGCTCTTCACCCCGAGCCAGCTGGGGATGCATCACGCTTTGATCGTCCTCTACATGTGCTAAGCCAATGGCATGGCCCATCTCGTGGACCATTAAACTTTCCAAATCCACATAATAAAGGGGGGTTTTGGGCTCTACCGAAAAATTAAAGTATTGGTCATTTAACAAGATATCAGACTCAATGATTTGAGTGCCTCTCCAGCGAACGCTGGTACGAGCTTGCTCACGCAGATTATCATTATCCCACGTATCCATTAAATAGATCATGGATACATTGTCGCGACGATCATTGATATCTCCAGCCACACCTTCGATTTCAATCCGGATCACTTCTCGACCCAATACCTCATTCCAAGTGTCTGCCGCATTGTGGATGGCCATATAATATTCAGAAGGTACGGACTCATGGATATAGAAATCCAAGGTCTCAGCTCCCCAAGAGACTCTCTGGTCCGCGGAGTTCTGTACGAAATTACAAGACTCCTCAGGGACAATCTGCTTTTGACATGCAACTATACCCAAAGCCATAAATCCAAGTGCGAGTAATCGCAGTAAGTATCGCTGTTGTCGTCTTGGTGAAGTTCGTTTCATCTTTGCTTATCTCTCCTACCCTAATAGAGAGCAAATAGAGATCCACAAAGCCAAGCCGATAAACTACTGTAATTACTAGTTATTTGAGCTTTCACTCATTTGTTATCAAAACCATCGGTGTTTGACAATTTCCGCATCCTTGGAAATATCCACTGTTTCATACAGAGACACGGACCTAAATGGTTAAAATTATTTGTAAAAACCCACTGATTAGAATCCTAACAGTCTGAGCGACACTTCGCGCACCCGCGGAAGGGGTGGAAGGTGCCAGGCATATTTTTCGGATGCCGTGCAGAAGAAGCATGCGCTGCATCCGAAAAATATGCCTGGCACTCACTACTACAATATCCCGTAAAAATATTCCGAAAACCTGATTTCCTAAACGGCTTAAAAAAGGCGGCAGGAGGCGGGGGAGGCTGGCTCCCCTTCCTGGCGGTGGTAGGTTGTTTATGGCGGGTAGGTGGCTCTTTGCAGGACTCCACGAATGTGGTGCGAGCCGGTAAGTTACCTCCCTATAGAGCAAGCGAGGGGCCAACTTTTTTGGTGTCAACTTGTCCTGAAATGCAAAATAACGGTGTTTCACAAAAGATATATAAGGGAGACTGGTGTCCCCGGAGCGAAACGACACCCTGTAATCTCTTCTATTCGATTTGAAGATGATATATATAAGATATTTTTATAGATTAAACCGGGAGTAAGAACATCAGCAGCAACTCTGCGAAACTAAGTTCCGCATGGCGCGTACCCTCACATAGAGGGCTAACACCTCGCACCTAATGTAAAGACATTCGGTAGCCCACACCGCGTACCGTTTGAATATCGTCACCACATCGAGTGAGCTTTTTCCGCAACGAAGCCATATGCACATCGATGGTTCGGTCTGTGACGTTGAGATTACCTAAGGCTTTCTGACGCAATTTATCTCTGGAAAGCACTTGGCCTTTTTGCTTCAACAATTCACTTAAAATCTTAAACTCGGTCAATGTGAGATGAACTTCTTCACCGTCTAAAGTGACGGTATGAGATTTAACATCTACCGCAAGGCCATTGTTTTGAAGCACTGGCTCCGGCTCAGTGGGCTCTTCCTGAACTCTTCGCAACACAGCTCGAATTCTAGCCGAGAGCTCTTTAGGTAAAAACGGTTTTACTACGTAATCGTCCGCACCCATCTCCAATGCGGCCACTTTGTCATCTTCTCCGGCAACACCCGTAACCATTATTATAGGCAACGATTTGTAGTCGGCAAAATTTCGAATGGATTGAACCAACTCAACACCACCACGGCCGGGCATACGGTAGTCCATCAAAACCATATTAGGATTGTAGCTTTTTAAAGTTTCAAAAAGAGTTTCTCCACTAGCAATGGCTTGTACATGAAACCCCTCGTCCTGAAGTACCGTAGCTAGGTACTCTCTGACTCCCTGCTCGTCATCCACAACAAGTACTTTAGTTTCTGACATGAAAAGACTCCTCGAAGACCTTTGTTGTTATAACAATAAAATGAAGGCCTTGCATAATCACGGTTTCAACATTTTAACGGGTCAAATCTTAATAAATCAACCGTATTTAAAAGGTTTATAAGCCTCAATAAAACTATTGATCTGTTTTTAATCTAATCACCCGACCAATAGCTTCTGGCTGAATCTTGTAACGCTTTCCGCAAAACTCGCATTGAGCATCTATCGTCTCCCCAGAGGTTTGCATTTCCTTGAGTTCATCTAGAGGAAAAAGTTGTAAGGATGTTTCAAAGCGCTGTCTATTGCACTGGCAGCGAAACTCCGCCTCTGCCTCCATTTCCAATTCCTTTATATCAGGAAAACCATCAAAAAAAATGTTAAGCAGTTGTTGAACATCTCCACCCGACTCTAAGTACTCACTGATAGACGGAGCGTTTTTAATATTCTTTTCTATTTGAGCAATGGAATCCTCTTCCGCATCGGGAAGCATTTCTATGTGGATGCCTCCCGCACCAGTGACCTTACCGTACTCATTTACACTCACTCCCAAGACCAATGCCGAAGGAATTTGGAAAGAGGCGGTTAAAAAGAAAGCCAAATCTTGGGCCACTTCACCAGATTGAATTTGCACCATCCCTTGTTGCGGTTCCGCAAACTTTTTAGACGTTCTCACAACCGCTAATGTTCCATTGCCAATGGCTTTGGATACATTTAAAGGCTTACCAGAAACATAGGGCATCTGTAATTGTGGATGAGTACAAAACCCTCGCAAATGCCCTTGATGGTTTGATTCCGCAAATACTGTTCCCAAGGGGCCATCCCCCTGAAAGTGAACACTCAAACGGCCCTCTTCATCGTCGAGCATAATAGCCATCAGGCCAGCACCGATCATAGCTCGCCCCACAGCCATACTCGCCAGTGGGTAGCTATTCTGTAGAGATTGCATCTTTTCAACAGCCGCAGTGGCGTCCACAAAACAGGCTCTAAATCCACCTTTCGGCGACATGAATTTTCTAAATTTTGATCGATTATCAGAAGTGGTCATGAACTCGAAATTCTCCTCATTGTGCCCTTTAATAGGGCTCAGCAAAAAATCGAAATGCTGCAGCTTGCAAATAAGAGTTGGGCCAGCAATCTCCTTGCCTTTTTCTCGAATTAATCCCAATACTTCAACTGTTTTTTTCATTCTGGATGGGGGTCCCCTTGGAAGTCGAACCTAACACTACAAGATTAGGCTTTTTTCGAAAGGTCAATCCTGCTGAGGAAGAGATGGAAGGCATGGTAAAGGCAAAAGAAGTTGATCAAGAAAACATAAAAAAATTTGGAAAAGAAATTTTCAGTTATGCGGAAAGTGCACCTGCAAAAGGTGGCTTTTTTAGGAAAGACTGGTGGTATGGCCGCATCATGGAATGGAGCATGCAAAACGAGGATTTCAAAACTCGCATGTTTCGATTTGTAGATGTCTTGCCCACCCTCACCTCTCCCTCCGAAGTAACCAAACATATAAAAGAATATTTTAACGACTTACAAGGTGACGGTGTCGATATCGCTAAGGTGTTTAACCTTAGCGTTGGTGTAGGAGCATTAGCCCCGGGACTGATGGCAAAAGCCATTCGTAAGAATGTGCAACAAATGGCCAAAATGTTTATTACTGGCGAAGACCCAAAAAGCGCTTTACCCATTTTAAAAAAACAACGGGATAACAACATCTGTTTTACCGTAGATTTGCTAGGTGAAGCCACGCTCTCTGAAAAGGAAGCACTAGACTACCACCAACGGTACACTGAAATTATTAAATGGCTAAGTAAAGATGCTAAATCATGGGCCACCAAAGACCTTCTCGATTCAGATGCTCTAGGGGAAATCCCTAAAGTGAACGTATCGGTTAAACTGACCAGTGTTTACTCCCAAGTGAATGAAAAAGATTGGGAAGGATCCGTTGAAACTCTTAAAGATCGATTACGATCTATATTCCGGCTCGCTATTGGCAAAGACGTATTTATAAATATCGATATGGAGTCCTTTCACCATAAGGACATGACATTTGAGGTGTTCAAACAACTCCTTCTTGAAGAGGAGTTTAAGTCTTACCCGCATTTCGGAATTGTGCTTCAAGCCTACCTTCGAGATTCCTATGCCGATCTCCAAGAGCTCATAGCCTTTGCCGATCACAGAGGCACCCCTTTTAGTGTTCGTTTAGTAAAAGGAGCTTATTGGGACTACGAGAATATTGTGACCAGCCAAAAGGATTGGCCCATACCGGTGTACACCAACAAACAAGAGTCGGATGCCAACTATGAACAATGTGCTAAGCTGCTATTAGATCACTTTCCAAAAATAAAAGTGGCCTTGGCCTCTCACAATGTGCGGTCTTTGGCGGCCAGCGCCTGTTACGCCGAACATATTGGACTTCCTAAGAATGCCTTTGAAATACAGATGCTGTACGGCATGGCCGACGAACTTAAATCCGCCTTTGTTAAAAAAGGATACAGAGTTAGAGAATATGCAACCGTTGGAGATCTTATCCCCGGGATGGCCTATTTGGTACGTCGGCTTTTAGAAAACACATCCAATGAATCCTTTTTGCGTTCTAAATTTGTAGAGGGTGCTGAATTGGAAAAGTTAATGACGGATCCTGCCGTTAATTTATCTGTCACAACTCCAGAGCATAACATTGAAAAGGACTTCCATAATGAAGCTCCCCTAGACTTTACTGAGTCCGAGCCTCGCACGAAGATGCAAAATGCCCTTATTGAATGGAAGAAAAAACTAGGACAAACCTATCCGCTCTATATTCAAAATAAACCTATCACTACGGACAAAACCTTACCCAGGGAAAACCCGTCTAAAAAAGATGAAATCGTGGGTCAGGTATGTCTAGCCGGGTACGTTGAATCGGAACAGGCTCTAGAAGCAGCGAAAGAGGCTTTCCCTGCCTGGAAAGCCACCCCCCCGGAACAAAGAGCTGAATTGGTAGATCGATTGGCCGATTTAATCTTACGGGATCGCTATGAACTTTGTGCACTGGAAGTATTAGAAGTGGGGAAAACTTGGTCCGAGGCGGATGGTGACATCATTGAAGCCATCGATTTTTGTCGTTACTACGCCAAAGAAATGCGCCTTCTCGCTCAGCCTCAACGAATCGGAAAAGTCCTCGGTGAAACCAGTCATTATGTTTACGATCCAAGAGGCGTTTCGTTAGTCATTGCTCCATGGAATTTCCCTCTCGCTATTTTAACAGGAATGGTAAGTGCTTCATTGGTTACTGGTAACACCGTGATCATGAAACCTGCCGAACAGAGCTCCATTGTCGCCCACGAGCTCATGAAATTAATTATGGAAGCGGGCTTCCCCGCGGGCACAGTTCAATACCTTCCGGGTTTGGGAGAGGAAGTGGGCGAATTTTTATCGAATCATAAAGATGTGGACCTGATCGCCTTTACTGGCTCAAAGCAAGTGGGACTTAAAATCATTGAAAAATCGGGTAAAGTTCACACGGGCCAGAAAAATGTGAAACGCTGTATTGTTGAAATGGGTGGGAAAAATGCGCTCATCATCGATAACGATGCCGACCTCGATGAAGCCGTCGCATCCACTGTGTACTCTGCTTTCGGGTTTCAAGGTCAGAAATGTTCTGCCTGTTCTAGAGTGATTGTTCTGGAAGAGGTTTATGACATGTTTGTAGACCGACTGGTTGAAGCTACAAAAAGTATAAAGCAATCTTCCTCTGAAAACCCCTCGGCTTATCTTGGACCTGTTGTGGATCAAACCTCAATGGATAAGATACTCCACTATGTGGAACGGGCACGTAGCTATGCCAAAGTGGCTTATCAAGGCAATCGGATAGAAGGTGGGTACTTTGTTCCACCAACCATTGTGGTGGATGTAAAACCCAACGATGAAATTGCTCAAACGGAACTTTTTGGCCCCGTGCTTTCGGTAATCAAAGTGAAAGATATCGATGAGGCCATCGCCGTCGCCAACAACACCGAATATGGCCTCACAGGTGGTCTCTTTTCTCGAAGCCCTGGAAATATAGAACAGGTTAAAAATCGGTTAGAAGTGGGTAACCTCTATATTAATCGATCGATCACCGGCGCTATTGTGGATCGCCACCCCTTTGGTGGTTTTAAGATGTCAGGTGTAGGAAGTAAAACCGGTGGACCTGATTATCTAAAACAATTTTTAGAACCGCGAGTGATAACTGAAAACACCATGCGTAGAGGGTTTGCTCCCGCAGAGTAATTTTAAACTATATACATTAATGCAAATAACAGACTCCAGCAGAAGAGGAATAAATGGACAGTGATTTTCTAAAAGACAACGAACTCATCGCTAATCAACTTAAGGAATTTGCGGATAAGGCGATGGATTATGCCCCTAAATTAGCCTTAGCTATAATTAGTCTGCTGTTGGGATTATGGTTCATCAGCCTCCTTGGCCGATCTTTTGGAAAGTTATTGAGTAAACGCAATGTGGATCCTTCTCTAGGCCACTTTTTGGTTAGTTTAAGTACCATTACATTAAAAATAGCTTTAGCTATTGCAGTGATAGAGATGGTTGGCATTAAAACCACATCTTTCGTTGCCGTACTTGGTGCTGCAGGTTTGGCTGTTGGCTTAGCACTACAAGGATCCCTATCCAACTTTGCGGGTGGGGTACTTATTTTATTGTTCCGCCCATTCAAAACCGGTGACTACATTTTAGCCCAAGGAGAAGAAGGCACCGTACAAAAAATAGATATTTTTAACACCTGGGTGAACAAGCTGGATAACCGCAGAGTGATCCTACCGAATGGTCCTCTTGCTTCAGGCGTTATCGTGAACGTTACGGCTGAGGATGTTCGACGAGTGGATATTCCCATTGGCATTTCCTATACTTCTAACATTGATAAGACTCGAGAAGTTTTGTTGAATCTTGCCAAAGAAGATGAGCGCATTCTACCCGACCCCACACCCATTGTTAAAATGGTTGCAATGGCCGATAGCTCTGTGAATTTTACTTTTCGAGTTTGGGTCAAGACCCCGGACTATTGGGAAGTCTTTTGGGACCTCACTGAAAAAGCGAAGAAAGCTTTCGACAAAAATGGTATTGAAATCCCATTTCCTCAAAGAGATGTACATCTTTATAATCATCAGCCAAAGGCTTAAAAAGAGGTTTCTCTATACTTTGATTTGTCGGGAAATAAAACCACGATGATTGGCTTTAAAAGTTTGGCCTAAAAAGAATTTCTTATAGGCCAAAACGCCAAGCGCCATTAAGGCTCCAGCAAAAGTTCCGCCGATGTGAGCGGTGTAAGCCACCGCTCCTACAATTGCTTCGGACTCACTGAGCACGCCTGCCATATCGGTGACGAGCCATCCAACGAAGGCAATCCAAGCCGGTAGATGAACAAACCCACAGTAGCCTCTCACAGGCACTACAAGCCAGTAAATGTATTTAATAGGACGTGTCCATAGATACACGCACAAGAACGCCATAATTCCACTGAAAGCAGCGCTAGCACCGACAAGTGGGATTGTTGAAACACCACTCCAAAGAATGAACACTCCCGCTCCGACGAAGCCGGACCCTAAATACACGGCCAAAAAAGTTAAACTTCCACAAAGTCTCTCGAGGAACGCACCAAAGAACATGATAAAGAGCATATTCACTAAAAAGTGCATAAAGTCGCCATGAACAAATTGATAGGTAAGCCACGTGGCCGGACCTGAGTTTCCATGACTGACACCAAGTAGTTGGCTGGGATGTTCATATTGCGAATTGATGATGGTTTGAAACTTGCCCTGCCAATAGTCAAAAGCCACAGGATCCTTATAACTCATAAAGTGCGAACCAGTGCTTACAAAGTCTGGATCTTTAAGAGCAATCCCCGCCATGAGGTATGCACTTTGCCGTGACCCACTCTTCACCTGCTCGGCTAATTCTAACGTGAATTCATCGTAAAAGTTTTTATTGTTTGAAACAAAGTCCGCATAAATCTGACCTTGCATCTTCATTAAAGTGGTGTTGCTCATTTGCATGCGCCACTCGGCTTCCAGCCGGTTGTTGATCTCGTAGCTGGAAAGGTAAATCAGCAAGTTCACTAAAATAATCATCCAAGTGATAGGAGCTTTAGCAAATGAACGAAATCCGTTAAGATAAGGTATAAGAAACGGAAATATCATAGACGCCGCCCCTGCTTAAATTTTTTATTGAGCAGACCTGAAACTCTTTGAAACTCACTGGTGGTAGCTAACTGTCTTCCAGCAAGAGGTTCTCTTTGCTTCATCTTAAGTACCTCAAAGGCCCGCATTTGCCGTCCAGCTCTATAATTGGCGATAACTAAATTTTGCATTAAATTGTTTGATATTGATGGCTGGTAGGCCAACAGTCGGTCGCCCAATTTTGCAGCCAACTCATAAGCCCCTGCCCGCTGGTAATTCTCAACAAGTTTTTCTCCAGTACGCTGCCAACCCAATGAATTTTCAGTGGTTCTCCAAGCGCTTAGTAGAATCTTTTGAATCTCGGGACGATCTTCTATCACTTGAGAAAGTCTAAACATAGCTTCGTCACGAAATACCTTGGATGTTCTTCCTGATCGAACAAATTGCAATAGCATATTTTGGTACTCTCTCTGGTCACCTTTAACTCTATACCTTTCGATGACAGCCAAAGACTTAGCCTCATCCAAGTAAGAGCCACGAACAAGATCCATGTACTCCAGGTCTTCACCTTGTTTGCATTCAAAGTTTTTAATATGAGCTAGAGCCACAGTTGGATCCAATAGAACTCGTTTTTCTTTTTCAATAACCCGACTCATAGATTGGCAAGCAGAGCCTGTGGCATAGCGACAGCTTCTTGCTAATTGCTCAGAACACATCCAACTTGCAAATCGTACGACATCGTCATTGGACTGATCATAGGGCACACCATTATCGCCTGGCGCGGATCCCATTTGCGAAATGAGTTGTAAAGCCTTATCAGTAAACTTTTCTGAGATTTTATATTGATGAAGACCCCAATAGGACTTTGCACGAAGACCACTGAAATGAGCATCTAGTTGAGGGTACCCATCTAACTGCTCTAAAAATTGATCGGATGTGGCAAAGTCACTTTTCGTAAGACTTTGCGAAAGAGCCCAAATCTTCAAATAGGATTGTGTTCCATCGGACTGCAAAAGATCCTTATTGAGTTGAGCCCAGTTCTCTGGAGTTGGATTATCTATTACTTGGGTCAATTGGCAAACTTTAGATTTAGGGCTTTGTTTACAAACCCTATTTAAATAGAGATCCGAAATTTCTGGCTCATTAGAGTGAATCAAAGATTTGGCAAAATAGATGGCAGACTTATTACTGCCCTCTTTAAGAGCTTCTTCCGACTCCACTTCTAAACAGTCGGCATCGATTCTTCGTCCTGCAAACAAAGTCATGGCAACCTGTAATCGGCTGGCCTTTACATTGTTTTTATTATCGTTCCACATCTGCCATGCTTCAGTGACTTGATCGCAGTACACGGTTTCAGCCAGATCAGTATCCGCTCCTGGCTCACGATTTTCAGCCAAATATTCCGAGCTCACTTTAAGAAAAGGAACCAAAGCTCCCATAGCAAATATCAAAATAAATATAAAATACATGCCTTTGGCAAAAGACAACTCTACGGGATGAGGTAAATGGGTTTCTTCATCAGTACTCACAACTAGGGTATTACATACTCTGTCGTGTAAAGGTCTTCGTGAAAAATGATTAAAAATAGCGAGATGGGGAAGAAAAAAGAACAGTGTTTCAAAGGACCATATTATGGTTCTTAAAATCATCACTAGAGGATGCACTTCTTTAGAGGGATCAATATGTACCACTTTAACTTTGAAAAGTTGTCTACCTGGTGTAGCTCCTTTCCAAACCAAAAAAAAGATTTGGTAAAAAAACACTAGAATCCCAATCCCAATCCCCATAAAGGCAAATAGAGCTAAAAGCTCACCTTGCTTATCCAAGTAAGCCAACTCAGTCATTTTGCTTTTGATAGGTGCTGAGAAAAGAAGTATCACCGGACCCAATATAATAAGATGGTCGACCATAAATGCAGCCACCCGATCAAACGGATTGGCCAAGTTAGTTTGCAAACTTAACGTGTCCTTAAAATCTTGCGCTTCTGCGCTAGAATCCTTGCCTGGAGCCGGTTTTACCGTCGGGTCGTTACTGTCCACCATAAAAGGCTTATCGGTAGGATAAGCCTTGAACTTGGGTGAAATTTAAGAATTACAGGGCCAGTTATAGCCCTAATGGAATTTTAGATGATTAGAGTTCCGTAGGGATCACTTTTAGCTTTAATAAGCGCCCATAGCGATCTAAATCGAATTTCACTTTCGCAACATTTCTACCGTTATCGACCAATGTGTAGACTGGACTATCGTTGGTGTAGTCGGACGAAGGCTCTAAAGATTCAAACTGAGGCATAAGACTTTTGTAGGTCATTAAAAACTGCTTACTGTCGCCTAGAACTTTAGGACGCATCTTTTTATTGGGGTCTAAGGTGGTAAATTCAATCTCACTGAGAACACGATTATCATTCTGAAAGCGAATGGCGTACTTGCCCTGAAGCTCTTCAAAGCGCAGCTTATCTTCGATACTTGGCTTTTTACCAATGCTCGCCACGTCTCGAACCTGCAAGCCAGATAAGCGTTTCGCTAATTTATGCTCCCACTCGGTGTTTCTATCAGTGGAAACCGCTGCCGGCATCCTTCCGGACTGAATTTGGTTTTCATTTTTACTGAATAAATTTGAATTCGCAAAAGTCATAACAAAAAGAATAGAAGCGATGGAAGCTGTCAGTGCCACTTTTCTTTGCTCAAGATCAAATCTAGAAAGACGAGAGTTCTGCAAAACTCGCATGCTTTTAAATTTTGGAAATTGAATTATATTGTTGTTCTTTTCGTCGCTATTTCGTTTCATTTTCACGCCTCCCAGCACCTTTTACTATTGCAGTGTTGGTGCCAACCCACCGAGAATGTGGTGGGTTTGAGTGACTAGAAATTTGACAGCTGTTGACGGAACAACGGCTTATTTGCCTGGAGATCTGGCAGGGGCAGAGCCACCACCTGGGCAGCCATAGAACTTACCTTGTAAGCACCGCAGCCGATAGCGACGGGATACCATCTGGAAAATATCATCCGTCATTTTACCTACGCCGGCAGGTTGTCGACCCAATCCTGGAAGCTTCGCTTTTCCTTTGGATCCAGGTAAGTATTTACTCAAGTCAAAACCACTTTTCTTATGGGCATCCACCAAACTTTTCTCAGCCAATGCCGCTGGGCTACGGCCGTAACTAAAACCACCACCACTACTAAATCCTGTGCTACTCACAGCTCCGCTACCACCGCGCTCACCTGTGAGAATATCGGTATCCAATGGTCCGTTGACACTCCCCTGCTCTTGCTCTGGAGGAAGTCCTCCCGAGCTACTACCTCCACCAAGGTTTGCTCCTCCACCTGAACTGGAAACAGTAGGGTCGCTCAACTGGTTCGCTTCAACCGCCATAGGATCTGCAAATTCTGGATTGGAAAATGGATCGTCAAGTAAACCTAAATCTGCACCTAAGCTGGAAATATCCGTAGTGACAGCTGTACCTAAAGTACCGGCATCCACGGTAGATCCAGTTGTACTCGTACCTAAAGTGGCAATTCCATCACAGCCGTCCGCATCCGGATTGGCGTTACAGGCGATACATATGGGATTACTCGCATTGGCGGCCGTCGTACAATCCCCATTGAACGCTATATCCACTGATGGCAACCCTTCGAAGCCACTTTCAGAAGTGGTTAACTCATCTTCACACTCTTGTAGAAAAGCCGCCATAGCCGTATTGGCTGTGGCCTGTTGAGCCAATGCCGTCGCCGTTTCAGAAGAGTTTTGACAAGTGGCCACCTTGGACTTCATATCACGACCTTTACGATTTAAAGTGTCTGACTTCGTACAAAGACCAGTGACAGAGTTTAAGGAAGACATGCCACTGCATAGGTTGGTTAACACTTCGCCCGCGTTTTTAAAAACTTGCTCTGAATTTTCACAGACGCTTTTACATCCCTCAACACGCCCGGTGCAAAGAGCTGCAAGGCCCGTATTTAAACCCGCACCTGCCAGCGAAAGATCTTTCGCTGTTCTACAAGCTTCGGCATTACCTTGAGCCCCACGCTGAGTTTGAATCATTGTTCCTAAAGTTAACACCAAATTGGCGGCACTCCCTACCCCCTGATTACCTCCCACGGCACAAGTCATGGGATCGCCACAGCACTTAACGGCGTTGGCTTTCATGGTTTCACAGTTTTCGTAGTCTTTCGTGTCTTGACCTTTAATGGTTCGATCTACAATATCCCATATAGAGGGATCGATTTGCCCCTTAAACCATGCCCACGTAGATACCGCACCGGTATATCCAGCAACGCGATAGATCTTATCCTGACAGGTTTCATTACCATTACAGAACTGCTCTGCAAACTCATGGACGTTATTCACACCCCCATTGGCGATCACAGACTGAAAACTTGGAAGCACTTCGCGCTCACAAGGCGAAGTTCCCTCTTGATAGACGATCTGTGGAGGCTGATTGTTCGCCAAGGCTTGCTCAACGCCTTCGCGCTCAATTCCTCGCAACCCATATTGTCCCTTACAAATGTCAGAAAGCACCGTGGTTTTATCTTGTTGATTTCCGTAGTAGTAGCGATCGGCACTGTTGGCTGCCACCGCTGCATTTTGTCCATTAGCAAATTGATTAGAGTCTAAATCCGAAAGAGTCCCTAGTTGTTCTAATCCGGTAACTTGATTGGCCAGATCCTTTTGATTTTCCGACTCTTGTTTTGCCAAAACTTGAGCGATACAATTGTCCACATCTTCTTGTGATTGATTTTCGCCTAAGCATTCCCTACAAGGAGAAAGCTCATCTTCAGACTTACCCTCACAACTTCCCACACTGTCAGCTACCAAGGGTTCTGTAGGTTTCTCATCCACTAAACTGCTAAATTGACTGTAGTCAATTATAAGGTTCTCATCTCCGCCCCCCCACAATCGGTTTCCCATTGAGTAGACTAATGAGGATAAGCCGTCATTCCAATCCGATCCCTCGGTATACTCTCCCTTATCCAAATAACGAACCCGCGAGCCATCACCTTCAGAAATAAACTTAACGCTACCTCCTACAAAACAGTATAAATCCTGATTACCCGAATAAAGACGACCGCTTATTCCACTGCAACTATTCGCCATTTCTGAACTGCTCACAAGGGGATAGGCTCTCGAAGCCTTTGACCTCAACTGGCTCACAACTCCGGCTTTGCATTGATCCATTTCAATTTTACAAGCATTGGCGCCCTCTACTGATCGTACTCCCGCACATAAGTCTGAACATTCACTAATTTTTGTGTCTTGAATCCTTTGCTCAGACGCATACCAGTTGGCAAAGTTCTCTTGATTTAAGGTCATCTGGGCGAAAAGATTTAATGGAGTAAACACCGAATATAAAAGAAAAATATAGCTGACTATTTTCATAATTTGCCTATCGGATCTAATTATGAAACGCTCAAGACTTAAGCAGTATTTTTTCGAAAAAATCTGAATGAGAGACAACAGTCCAACAACAGTTGACTGAAATCCAATGAACCGCAGATCAGATGAAAATTACCGACTCCTACTCAACACGGTATTGATATCGGCATTTATGTCTGAAGTGATCACCCGAAACGAAACCGCATTGGAATCTGGATTGTAGGGATCATTGTCCTTAGTTGAGCTACTCTCAGCCTGAGCATGTACAAATCCAACTAAAGTACCCATATTTCGAATACTAGCGACAACGCCACTTCCAGAATTTCCCTGCCTGTTATCACAGTCGCCTTTAACACTCCCAAAAAGTTCATCGAAATCTCGACCCGCACAAACTTGAACTTTTTTAACGTTAGTCTCTTGCAAAATATCCTTAAGCTTTTGACTGGGAGACTGTTTCTCTTCGTCAGTCAGTTCTTCTATTTGAATCGTTAACATTTCCATTGAGAAATTGGAAACGACAAGTAATCCCATCGATTGGGGGCGGTGAGCAAAGGAATCAGGAATATGCTTCGCCACAGGCAGCCCTCTTCCGCTTGGCACGTGTTTCTTAAGCTCGATCACACAGTAATCTTTTTCTTCATTGCAGATGGCATTGTCCCAATTCACGCCAACGGCTTCTGAATGATAAAGAGGATTGATCTGAGCCAAAGGATTTTTACTTCTTTTATCCCCGGTCTTCTCGTCATAGAGAACATGCCAGTTGGTAAGCAAAATATTAGAATCCCTCACCAATACTCCGGTTCCAAGAAAAGATTTATACTCACTCGATTTTATTCTTACCGTCGCCGCCATGGCCTCTAACTCAAGCCGATTATCAGGTTGAGTACGTCGACTCTCTTTACCAATAACGGCACCCCAGGCGGGATTTAACAGAAAAACTAAACTGAGTAAGATCAAACACTTCATTTTCAATGGGAGTTATCGACTTCTCTGAAGAACCGTCTCTATGTCTTTGCTGATGTCTGAAGTGATCACTCGAAACAAAACCGCATTGGTATCAGGATCGTAAGGATCATTATCTTTGGTAGTGCTACTTTCACGTTGAGCGTGGACAAATCCGATCATTGTCCCAATATTTCTAATACTAGCAACCACACCACTTCCAGAATTACCTCTCCGATTATCGCAGTCGCCTCTTACACTTCCAAAGAGCGCATCAAAATCACGACCGGCACAAACTTGAACTTTTTTAACGTTGGTCTCTTGCAAAACAGCATGGGGGATTTGACTTGAAGCTTCCGTTCCAAGATCGGTAATTTCTTCGATATCATCAGTCAACATCTCAACAGAAAAATTAGAAACCACCAATTGACCCAATGACTTGGGGTCTTTAGCCAGAGACTCTGGCACATGATTAACTACAGGCAGAGCATTCCCTCCCGGCACTTTCTTCTTAAGCTCTATCACACAGTAGTCTTTTTCTTCACTACAGATGGCATTATCCCAATTCACACCTATGGCTTCTGAATGATAAAGAGGATTAATCTGAGCCAAAGGATTTTTACTCCTTTTCTCACCAGTATCAGGATCATACAAAACATGCCAATTGGTAAACATGATATTCGAATCAATAACAAGTACACCTGTACCTAAAAACCCGTCATTCTCTTTTGAACTTATCTTAACAGTCGCCGCCATGGCGTCATACTCGATCCGATTATCATACTGGTCTCGTCGACTCTCTTTACCAATAACGGCACCCCAGGCGGGGTTTAATAAAAAAACTAAACTGAGTAAGCTCAAATACTTCATTATGCTTGTCTCTCTCTGCTCGATCCTTAATTTGTTATTAAACCTACCACACCCTTACTTTGAGCAAATAGATGGCCAAGTCATTTTGAAATAAATACCTGAAATGACTGACTTTAAGTCCCACATTTCCACTCAAAATAGGTGCAAAGACAATTTGCGCCAGGCAGGTGTCTAACCCTGAAACAATCCCTATTCCCTCTAAATGACTTCACTTTGTCTCAATTTGGTACATATGTGGGGTATCATACCCCCTCTTCTTCAAAATGGTGCCAGACACCTTTCAAGGAAGAACTTGTAATTTCCGATAGTTACGGCATGGAGTTCGTGCGCGGGACATTTTTAATTGTTGTGCTTTTTTCCACTCAATGGGGATGGGCCAACCAATACTCAGACGATGCGGTGGCTGAGTGGTCCATGGCCTTTGTAGAAGAGGTGCTCGTTGACAATGAACTTATCTGCGACCAACTCAACCTCCAAGCTGACTACTATGAAACCGAGAATGCATGCATCCCCATTACACCCAAACCCCTATCTCCCGTTCAATCCACAGTCACCGACCCCTACGTTCAAGAACTCCTAGATGCCGAAGATCATGCTTATGAGTGGGCGTGGGCCAAAGAAAAGATTCTTGAAAAACAGAAGCAGTTAGACTTTCAAATCAACTACTACCAAGAACTTCGCAATGCCATTGAACTTGCCGAAGACGACTTTAATTCCGATTCTCAGTTCACTCAGGAATTTGCCAATCCCTGTAACCTCGATGGAGACCTCTCTAGTGAGGAGGCTCATAAACAATCCAATCAGCTCTTTGAGAGTTTCGCGATAGCGAATCAACTCTACCATTCCCGTGAACAACTACGAGAGAAAAAACGGCGACAATGTGGAACTCCCCATGCCCGACAAAGAAACCTATTCACAAAACCCAGTTGCGACGATTTACAGGACATGCTGGATGAAATGACACAGGGACTTGAAGGCCTTTATGTGGCCCATCCAATTTTAACATCTGACGCAACAATGGACTTGATCAAAGAAAAGACCCCTGAGGAATTTGAAACTCTGTCCTATGAAGAAATGAAACAAGCCCTATCCAGTAGTGCTTTTGCCATTCAAAAGGAATTGGAAGTCAATTTTATCGACCTGAATGAGGCTCGTTCGGCAATCACAGCAGAGGATCAAAAGAAATACCTTAGAAGTGCATCTCTATTACGAACCCTAGCACCCAGTCATTGGATACACATTCAAAATCGAACTTCCTACCCGAGGTCAGTAAAACAAGTGGAGACCGAGCGAGCCACTTGCCGTCTGTATCAACGGCAAGACAAGATCGAAGTGGCAGAGGTCACTGAAAACACAGCTTACAATATGGCTCTCACGGCAGGACCTCTTGCCAGTGTTAAACTCATGCAAGCCCTCACCTCATCAAAGGCTTTTACCGCTCTAGCACCAAAAGCCAATCTCTCTGGGGGTACTATAGATGCAACTACATTTGTCGGTGCTAGCACCGCGTCCATAGGCTATCAGGTTGGCGACTTGGCCGAAATTTACCAAATGTGCGACCAAAATCTCAATGAGTTCGCCCAGTCTCCCACCTGTGAGAGCGGGGCCGAGCGAGAGAACTGCAACGCTATGATGGCCAAACAAATGGCCATTGCCGGACTGTTTGTGGCTGCCGAAGCCGTCGGTTTAAGGTCGGGAGCGGCCAGCGCAAAGCTGTCCCGTGAACAAAAACTTCTCACCTCCATCAATGCCAGTTTTGCAAACTTATCTACATCCATTAAAACGTCCCTGACCCAAAGAGCATTGGAACGTAACCCTAAGGTGAAATCTTTCAAAGAAGAGTATGCCGGTGAAAAGGCGGTTGTGAGCGAATCTGACAATGCCGCCTATATAAAGCAAGCCGATTCCGGCAGCGCACCTGAAGGCAATGTGGTCTATGAGCATGAGTTCTCCCGCTTAAAGAAATGCAATGACAATCTTTTAAAAGACAAAGAACTTTGTACTGCTTTAGACAGCTTTTTTTATGAACGTTTCTCATACCACTTGGGTTACGCTGGTGATGCCAGCAACTACGGAGACTACAAAATTAAAGGGGTTTCCGCCGCCGAGGAATCTGTTCCCTCCGAACAATTTACGATGGCTTTTCAAAGGGCCATTGATGATATGAAAACCATGATCAATGAAGATATGCCAGAGGTGGCAGAACTGTTTCGTTCCCGCGGACAGGGAGTGGATGCATCGCTCGATCATTTATTTAGTGCCGGCATGGCCCGTGGCTCACACGCTCATGACAAAGCCACCATTGCAGCTCGAATTGGTCGTGCCACCTCGACTAGTGATGTTCCCACTCCTCATAGTTTCGAATCACCTCTAGTTCAAAACCGGCTTAACAACAGACGCAGCGCTATTCTTAACTCCACCGAGGACTTTCAAAATATCGCTCAATCCGGTACCACGAGCCACCTTGATGCCATTACCGTAGATGGTGAAACCGTCTACATACCCAGTGTACGAACTATAGAGATCTTAAGAAAAGTAAAGACCCCTCGGATCCGTGTGGATAAACGACCCAAAGGAGCCTCCACCACTCCATCTGATATGGGAGATGCGGCTCAGGCGGATTCTTTTTACGATGAAATCTATATAGATGAGGTTCGAAAGCAGATTAAAAATGCCACGGGTGCAGATCTATCTTCTGCCGATGCCGTTTCTCTGATCTCCTACTACCAGTCCTTAGACAGCCTATCCTTGGGACCAAGGTTTTCCGGCAGAACCCCAATTAACTATGAAAATGGGGGCCAGGCTTTTATCAGTATGGACATCAAAGGAATGGGTGCAAGAAACCTGCACGAGCTTGGGCGTTTGTATGCACAGGCTGGCAGTCGACTCAATCCAGAGCAAATGGTTCAGCTGTCTCGTCAAGCGGAAGTCAATGTTACTGCGGCACTAGATACTGAATTGAATCAACTGGTTACCGAAGTCAGTCAACTCCCCGATTCCACGCTGGCTCGATTGTCAGGCCAAGACGTAGAAAACCTTTCCACAGAACAAAGACTCGCATTGGCTCAACAAACCATTCAGAGAACGGGTGACGACATCGTCATTACCAGTCAGAATTCCCTTTCTGAAGCTGACCTTCGAGCCCTCAATCAAAACACATCCCGAGGAACCCTCGAAGGGCAATACCGGGCCACTTACGTCAATCGTTCAGGGAGCACGGACGCCTCTGGCGTGAGTCGGCGAATAGAAAAAAATGAAGAGTACGAAAAAGCCTTTCAAAAACGACTTCTGGCCTACTCCCCTCCGGGACAAGCTCCAAAGTTGGATATCATGGTAGTAAGGCAATCCCCTGGTGGCTCCCGTGTGTTTGATAGGGTTCACTTTGTTCTTCCCAAGGATGTTCCTTACTCAGAACTGAGAAACGTTGTGCGCGCTTTAAGAAGTACCGTTCCCGGCCATCGAAGAGGCCTCCTGTTTCTTGCAGATGGGCGACGAGTCCGACTTTAATCACTATTTCAAAAGGCACCATGTCCCTTTTTCCGTTACGACGCAAAAAAAAGGCCGCTCGCTTAGAGCGAGCAGGCCAAGATTTTATGGGAGATTTAGGGGGCAAACACAACTACTTTTTGGTAGCTGTCATCTTTAAATTCTAGTTTCTACTAACCGGTTTCAAGGAGATCGGAACCAGTGCTGTAGACAATTGGTAGACGGTATCAAAATCCTTTTCTTCGTCGGCGGTCTCATTCACCTCTTTAATGAACTCATTGATTTTTTTCTTAAGAACTTCCAAGTTCTTACTATTTCCAGCAAAGATCATTGCACTATGATGTCTTTCTTCAAAGGGAACAAATTCCAAAGCTTCATGGGCCCGTTTCGTTACATATTTTTGAAAATTCAAACGCGCCGTTGAGGTTTTCTCCGTATCAAACCACACCACATTCTCTTGGGTGATTTTCCAGGTTCCGTCATTCCACTCCAAAAGTTCAAATCGCAACATCCGATCAATGGCCATTCTCACTTCAGAGGTAGAAATTCCTAACCGAGTTCCAATCCATTTTAGATCCGGGTTGAATTCATGAACTTTAGTTAACTCCATGATAGCGAAATGATGCCAATTGGAAATAATCTCGTATTGGTCCCGCAAAAGCTGAGTGTAGTCCGCCGTAGATTTTCTTCGTCGCGAAGATAGTCGTTTTTTACGTCCACTAACCTCTTCAAATCCTTGAATCACATCCGTGGGTAAACCTAGTTTGGAAGCGAATCGTGCCACTACCTTTTGCCCCATTGGCTTCTTGCCACTGAGAACTTTGGATAAGTAAGACTGATCACACCCCAAGAATTGCGCAAAAGCTCGCATGGAATAGTTCGAGTTGGATTGTAACCTGCGAATCAATTCTTCCTGCAGGTGCTCTCTAAATGTTGGCGCTGTTTTCGCCGCGCTAGGCATTACTTCTGACATGGCGCAATAATAACCGCTACCGCCCAAATTTCAGAGCAAAAAGTTCCTCAACTGAGGACCTTTCAGGGACTTCCTCAGTGTTTTTCAACTATCACTCTCCCTAAGTATAAGTGTAACTACTTGAAATTACTGAACACTGAAGCCTTGGTCGGAACGAGAAGGCTCCCGCAAAATCTATGAACATCCAGGTAAAGGGCTCTGAAATCCCTTCATTGATTGTATGGAAGTTAAACTCTTTCTCTGGTGTCTAGCGGAGAGCTTCAAGCCAACTATCTCTTCCGAATAACTCATGTTTCAGCTCGTAGTAGAGCTCCTTTTCAGGAAGCACTCCCACTCTTTCTAGATCCAAACCCCTAGTGGTTACGTAAGACGCCTCTGGAATAGAAATGCTATACCCCTTACCTAAAATGAAAGACAGGTCATACCAAATGGATAGTACCACTTCCCCTTTAGTCGGCTGCCCCCAAACTCTACCCGTCCCTTTTTCCAAAATGGCCTGAGCAAAAATTTCCGCGGAGGATCCTGTATTATGATCAACCAATACAGAAAGCTCTCCCCGAAAGCATCCATAGTTTTCAAAAGTGGAGAGCATAACTTCCTTTGCCACCTCTAGAATTTCAAATTGTTTCTCAGACACCAAAGTATCTGGAAACACCATTGGCTCCATGGCAGGCCTTCTTGGTGCTTTGATGTATCCAATCAAAGTGGGCTTACAGAAAAAAGGACTAAGTCCTCTAAGCAATGCCGCAAAATCTCCACCCAAATTACCTCTGAGGTCCACTACCAGTTTAGGCTTATCAATGAATTGGTTCACTAAGTTCATCCAATCCTCTTGTTTGTACATTTCAGGTTTAAAACTACCTAATTGTAGCACCGTCAAATTTTTATATGAGTACACTTTATTTGCTGGGTCTACACTGATTTCTGATTGGCTGGGTTCAACTAAAAAGCTATCAAAGTCGTCCCTCACGAAATCTTGTTTTTTTGAAAGGCCTGGTTTTAACCTAAGAACTGTCAATGTCTGCCTCGCTGGCCCCACTTCTTCGGAATGCTGAACATAGTCCTCACCGATTTTATATATAACATCGCCTTTTTTAATTTTTCCCACCAAGGGACTACCCTCTAAAATTTGAGTGACCACAAAATAGTCTTCCACCAACTGAACTCTGAGGCCCGTATCTGTTCCAATGCCTTTCCAAGCTCGTTTTTCCTCAGAGGGCGAGTAAATATCTAAATGGGAAACTGGCAAGTAACTCATGACCTGGCGTAAAGCTTTGACCATCTCTTCTTCCGAAATAAAAAGAGGAATACTAGAGCCTACGTCTTTGCAAAACCTCTCCCACTCAATAAGTTCTTGGTCCACTTTGTAATATTTTTGAGATACAAAATAACACACCTGTAAAAAGGCATGTTTGGGCTTTTCTCCGGCAGAAAGGAAGATCGAACCGGCCACAGAAAAAACTAATACAACTATAATGACTTTAGGGAGTTTCACAGTATTTTATCGGAATCTCGCCACTCCTCGCCCATGCACCTAAGTCCGAATTAATAAAAAAAAGGCCGGAATCACCGGCCTTTAAAAAACATAATAAATTGCAATAATGACTGTTTCAGTTCACCATCCTGGCAGAGTTAGGCAGCTCTTTTCTTACGAGCCTCTGATGGATCAATATTGTATTGTTTCACTTTTCTGTAAAGTGTCGCGCGACCAATACCCAAAGCTTTTGCCGCCTCAGTAAGGTTTCCATTGAATTCAAAAATTGCGTTTTCAATAGCTACACTTTCAAGTTCGTTGATCGTTTTCACTCCACCAACACCCACATTACTGTGAGACGTTTGCGTTCCTGGAAAAGGAATCACTGTAGCACCCTGTTGTACAGGAGCTTGACCAGTACTTAGAGATTGTCCATTCATCTTCTTTTCCCACTCTTGAGGAGCATATACTTCACAGGTCACTCCTTGAGCGTGGCAAAACGACTTCATTCGTTCGATCAGTTGATAATTATCACTGACTAGGTAAAACACATCACGTGCCATAATTGTTAACCTCCGCCTATTGGTTGAATCATTCAGAGCCATTATTGACTCACAAAATACCTATCGGCGGCCCATTTCGAGAATTGAAGGCATTTTTTTCTAATTTTGAAATATAAGCTGTATCTTGTTGATATTGTGAGACAAATCCAAACTAGACCCAACAAAAACTGTTGCGGAATCTTTGTGCCTCACTCTGATACACCACGATTCACTTGTGGCTCCGACTTTCCCAATATCCAATATTGAAAAATGAACTGTCTACTTAGAAAGACCATAATTTTTTTCAAAAATTTGGAAATTCGCTATTTTAGCTTCAATTGTATGGTAGTCGTACCTTTATTATTTAATCCCTTTCTAATCCATGGAGAAAAAATGAAGGTTCCATTCAAACATATGTTCTCTTTTCTATTTGCAGTAAGTATTTCAATCCACGCAAATGCATCTTCTCTTAAATGCTACGGAGGCTTCAAAGCCCTCGATGTCTATCAACTCGACGAGTGCCAAACGCACGCCGAAACGGATAACGATTACGAAACCTGCTATGATCAAACTACTGTCTTTAATGAACTTAGGTTCTTTGAAATCCCCACTTCCGCAGAACTATCAGAAGATGACATGGCTCTTCCCAACGCCACTGTGGACTTCGAAACTATTAATGGATCGGTTAATGGATCGGTTGATATTAATTTTTTCGTCTTCGAAGATGCTGATAATGGTGAAGGTGTTTTTGCCCCAGGTACGCAATCAACAGTCATTACAGCTGAAGCCAGGTCTTCAATAGGTCTTCCAGAGTGCTCGTGGGTAGGTACAAATGCTGAAGGATGCTATTCAAATACAAAAACAGAATACATTAACCAAGATTCTGCAGAGCTTGAAGTCACCTTTTTCTATGAGTGTCGACCTGAAGCTGACACTGCAGAATAATCGGTGTCATGGAAAATCTAACACTATTCGCAATAACCTTTGTTGGCCTGCTTCATGTGGGCTTTCTAATTTTGGAAATGTTTCTTTGGGACACCCCCAAAGGCCATAAGGTCTTTCGATTGGACCCCGCTTTCGCTAAACAATCCAAAACTTTGGCTGCCAACCAGGGGCTGTATAATGGATTCTTGGCTGCCGGACTTTTTTACTCCATCTTTCTTTCCGCAAATCCAGCCGATAGGTTTAATTGGGCCACTTTTTTTCTAACATGTGTATTGATTGCTGGGCTGTATGGATGGAAAACCGTGAGTAAGACAATACTCTATGTTCAAGCCCTGCCCGCTCTTGCGACCCTTATTTTAACTTATATGTATTTGTAGTAGGAAATGAGGCAGCCCTAGTTTGGGCGATTGAGTGTCAGGCAGCCTTTTTTTGTGAAAAGATGCCCGACACTGTCGACACTGGTATTATCTGCGGCCAGATTTAATTTTGACCTGCATTTTTGAAATAAGATTCACAGCCATTTTTTCATGAACCTTACACATCTTTAACTCATCTTTACGATATGAGCGCTGAGAAGGCGTTAATGTCCCCGTCTCTAGCTCCATTTCATAATCCAATTTATTAGAGCGAATTCCCTCTAATTCTTTAGACTGCTGCTTGAAAAGCTTAGACACTCCACTTAATGGAGCTACATCCAACCACTCTTCTTTATTTTTATACCAAGTCAACATACGCAAAAAACGCGCTTTGTTTTTTGCCAATGTAAACACTGGATATTCAGATTCTTCCAAATCCAAAATATTTTCAATTTCATCAAGTTTCTTAAGGTCTTCATCTATAGACCCTAACTCACCAAAATCCATTCCTTCAGCGACCATTTCGGCCTCTGCAACATTCATCATTTCTTCTTCTGATTCTCCAACAGATGTTTCATGCTCTGCAGAAACCATGTCAGCACTAACAGACGCAACCTGTGTGTCTACTTCTCCTGGTGTGGTCATTTGGTCCACGCCAACCTCCTTCAATTCTCGTAACCCTAAAAGCCCACAGGTTATAACTCAAAGTTCTGAATTTTTCAATGCTCTGCATATGCATCTTATTAGTGCAAAATATTCCTATAAAAAAGCCACTACAAACAGTTCCAATTTAAATCATAAGTGACTGTAATTATTATTCTTTACGGCTCTAAATGGCAGACAATCGAAATCCCAAATAACAGGCTACTATTCCGAACAGAGTCTGAAAAATAACGTTTCCACCTGCTAACCACCACTGATTTGACATAATTAGCTTCAAACTGTCAGCACTCAAAGCACTGAAGGTTGTAAAAGCCCCTAAAAATCCGATCACAAGCCCTAAGTGAACCTCTTTATTGAGGATAAATTCGTTACGCATAAATTGATGCAGCATAAAGCCCGCCACAAAACTTCCCGCTAAATTAACAGCTAGTGTGGCAAGAAAGATATTTCCTTCATTAAAGAGCCTATAAATTCCCCATCGAGATAGAGCACCTATTGCTGCAAAACCACTAATGTAAATCACCAACAAAATGGTCCTCCCCGGCGTTGTTTTCGGTTTTCATTGCCACCCCCAATCCTATCGAGTAATTATTTATGATGCATCAAAGAATCCCATATCCCACCGCTTTTATCGTAATTGTTTCCCTATTTTTTGGATCACTTTCCACCTTTGCGAATGTGGTACCGGGAGATGACGAGTATCAAATTATTTACGATGGCGGGTATAGATATATTTTTTCAGAACAAGATAAAAATAACATCTATCATGTGATTCAACTCAATCGGATTTTTAATAAAGAATATGAAAGATCATTTGATTGGGAATTAGATGAAGACACATCACTAGCCTTAGCTTCCCCCAAAAACCAAATCGCCAATGCCTTTGCCACAGTTTTACCTAATAATTTGACCACTTATTATCCCTCCGGATCGCTATTGCTGGAAAGATTTGCAGAAAGGAGCTGGGCGGAGGCTTTAACTGTTCATGAAACCGCCCACCTTTACCAACTGAACGTTAAAGGTCAGCTTCCCCAGTACGCCAAAACCGTTTTGGGAAATAATTTATATATCCCCATTCTCCCGCCATTTATTTGGATTTTTACAACCCCCAACGTTTTTCTTCCAACGTTTATGCTGGAGGGCAATGCGACTTTTAATGAATCCCGGTTCGGCCTAGGAGGGCGCTTATATTCTGCACCAATTAGAGCCAGAGATTATGCCATCGCCAAAGAAGGGCATTTTGATGAGACGTACGCTCTCAATGACACGTTGATGTTCCCCTATGGGCAAGACAAGTACAGCATAGGTGGAAGATTCTTCGAATTTCTATCGAGAAGCTACCCCGTTGACCAAGTGAATCAGTTATTTAAAGAAAACGGGGAACGATATCTTAACCCGTTCCTATTGAACAAATCTTTTGAACGTCAGTTTGGAAAATCCTTTAATCAACTTTTCAGCGAGTTTAAGGCGGACTTTGAAAATGAAGCCAAGCAAGCCCAAGTGCTGAACAGAGGAAAGCTCGTGGGTTGGAGTGGCTTTGAGTCGGAAATGAGCTCCACAGAAAGCTCGATCCTGTTTGCCACGAACAACAAGTATGATGAGGTAAAGGTTCATATATTAAACAAAGAAACGGGAGAAATTCTATCGTCGAAACGGGACTGGTTATTTGGAACTCCGTTTATCTACCAAGGATCGATCCATACCCAGGGTTCCCATTCGCAAATCGATAAAGATGGCGTCCAACGAGTGGCTGGGCTCTATAAGAAAGGTTACCTACTCGCAAAAAATACTGCTGGAAAACTGATTAGTGATGTATCGAAAAACAATACACTCTACTTAAAAGCCTCTGATGGCTTTCACCCAGAACCAGAACTATTTGAAAATGGCAAATTATTGGGAACCACGCACTCCAGAGCCCTCTATTCTCCCCAAGGAGTGCCCTTCTTCTTTAGACAACAAAATGATGAGCGCATTCTTTACGCCCGAGAAAAAGAAGTTCTTCGCTTCAAAGGAAGATACGCCAAAATCACAACCTTTGTTAACAAGTCCGATCCGGTATTCATCGCAAATACGAAATTTGGTAGCGGTCTGTTTGCTTTTATTGCAGGCAAGATGCGTAGATTACATCCTGCCGATAATATTATTGAAGCGAAACACATTCGGACTAAAGGCAAAAGGGCCCAGTTTCTAGTTAAAACCGTTACTGGTACTGGTTACGAGTATCGCAAACTGATCGTTCCTATTGTTGATGCTAAACAGGAATTCCCTTACCCTTTAACCTATCCCTTTGAAACCTTAGGTAACAAAACACTCGATCAACTTCTTGCTAGCAGTGAGCCGGTTCAGCCTTCCGATTTAAAAGTTGAACCCTACACACCTTGGAAAGAGATGAGGTTTAATTACTTTTTACCCACTGTCACTTTTACCTCTGAAGAGGTGGAGGACGATGAAGACGAAGTTGAAACCACCACAATTGTAAGCCTCAACACTCGATTCAGCGACCCACTAGAAAGAAACTCCTTAGGATTGGCCTATGTTTATGGACCTCGTGACTCGCACTTGGTTGGAGCTCAATATTCAAATAATCAACATCGCTTGGGCTGGTCTATCCTTGGGCTTTATAGCCAAGATGAAGACATTAATAATATTTTTGAATATATAAGTGCTGTTTCCCTTACTCTGGACTACCCACTTTCCGTGAATGGATTATGGTCGCAAACCGTCGCTGCCGGGGTTAATTATGAAGACACCTCTTATTCAACGAATCTTCTAAGTAGCAACTACGATGTTTCCAGCCGACTGGAATATTTGCTTAACTATAGCTATAGCATTGGTATTTCTATATTACCCGCCAAGTCCTTTTCATTGAATCTAGGAAGTACACATTTTGATGACACTTCAGTGGGTGATCTCATCACTCAAGGGACCTATGATTTAGGGTCTGAAAATTACTTGAGAGCCACCTTGGCCGGCGGCTACGGAGATCGACCAAGGGTGAATGTGAACAACGGAAGCTTATTTTCACAAAACTTCGATTCCGTGGACTTCTCTTCCTTAAGTACGGATGTGGATGAAGACCTCACCCATGCTGGCTTGGTTCGTTTAGGCTATCTTTCTGCGATCAACTGGAGTCATTATTTTAATTACTTCCCCATTGGATTAAGGAGATTCGCTCCCTTTATCAATCTGCAATACACTATGGTAGGAAACTCAGCTTCTTCCACTAGTGATTTCTATAAACCATTCTATTTTTCTGAATATCAAGTGGGTGTATCTTTTGATCTTTTGATGTTTCATAAATTTAGTCTGCCGATTTCCATCACCTACGGGGGAAACGTTTTAAGCGAGGAAGATAAAGAGGCTTTAGACCCATCTATCAACTACTCCATTTCTACTCAGCTCAAATTCTAACTCTTTTAAGCTCTCTGAAAAATCGCATGATGGACCTTTTTTAGCCGGTCCTCATGTTGATGCCCATTGGTAAGCAATATCACATCAATACCCAAGGATTTCCCCACCTCCAAATCATGAGTGGTATCACCTAATAATACTGTGTGGTCCAAATCCACTTGTGCCAACTCAATAAGCTCACGACCTCGATCCACTTTACACTTGGCAAGTTTATCCGGAAGGCCATACACATGGTCAAAAAGATGATCTATTTCAAAATCCAAAAGCCACTGATCAATATGCTTTTGGAAAGCGGCCGTTAAAATGGACTGCTTACTTCCCATTTTTTTAACTGATTCTAAAAGATTCTGTGCATCAGAAAACAATTCAGCGGTATGGAAAGCTTCAGCATAATTAGCATGAAAGTCTTCTGATAGAGCTGCAAACTCTTCATCACTGGTTGGAAAACCTATATCTTTATAGAACTCCTGTACGGGAAACCTAAAATGTTTCAGATATGTATGTTTATCGATGGGCTCAATCTTCAAGTTTTGAGCCATCTTTTCTAGAGCTTTCACAACGGTGGTTAAATCATTAAGTAAAGTCCCGTTCCAATCCCATATAACGTGCTTTTTATCTTTTATAAGAGGAAATATATCTATCACTGAAAATCCTTTGTGGGCGCACAAATTAACTCCTAGAGCTTAGGTGAGCAAGCTCTGTGAAAACTCTACTGGAGGGGCGCGGCGCAACTCTATGGCTGATTGCACATTTAGTGGTTTGGGGTAAAAATGGAACTAGAAATTCATTCATTTTTGGGGGATCAATGAGATCGATGACTCGTTTTCTAATAGTTATAGGTTTTTTATTTACTACAAGCTTCAGCCAATCGCATGCTTTTACCGGCCTTGAGGTGGATGCTGGATGGTCTTTACCGACCCAAATTGGCGCCCGATTAAAAGGGTTCTTCAATGACACTTTTTATATTTCAGGAGGACTTGGATATAGCCCGGGATTCACTTCTGGCGCGACCGAATTCATGACTTTTGGACCTTCACAAGAAGGCGCCTACATTCTCTCCCAAGCCCTTTCCGATGCTTTTGTTATCGACCTACGAGCGGGATACCAACAACAGGTAGACAGCGGCTTTTACATCGAAGGCAGTTATGCTTTTTTCTCTGGAGGTAAAGGAGACATCACTCGTCAAGATCTCTTCGATTATGATACAACCTACAACAGTGTCATTTATGACTATGAAATAGAATCCGACATCCATACTCTTGGTGGATATGCTGGCTATGTTTTTAAAGCATTGGACCTTGTTTTAAAAGCTGAAGTGGGGCTTGTGAAACCCATTTCCTCAAAAAACTCTGCCAAAAATAGTTTGGGAGTTTTTGATGTGGTTTATCCAAATTTAATTGAAGATGACCTAGAGTCGCTTTGGAGTGAAGCATTCATATTCACTGCAGGGATGTACGTCATTATACCCATAAACTGATTGCATAGGGGGATTTCATGAATAAAACACTAAAATATTGGGGCCTATTCTTTGCCTCTGTGTTTCTTATTTCTCAAGTTGCGAGTGCCGACACACTCCCCAATCGTCAGCGTCGATTGGCTATTTATAATACCAGCTTAACTCCAACCGGCTCTATGCTTCTCTCTCAATTTGCCAATGAAGATGAAACTTATGATAATTTCAGATGGGGAGACCCTGGCACTCATCGATTTTACCGAATCGACAATCAACTAAATATAACGATGAATCACAATTTAATGGGTGGTGCTCCTGAATACATTTCTTGGATTTATGCTATGGCTTTGAGCGAGAGGATGGCCGTTAAAATTACTCTTGATAATGGCTACCGACTCAATGAGGATTTTGTTGATGTATCACTTTATGCTTTCAAAAAGGCCCATTCCCATTGGGACCAATTGGGAGCCCCTAATGATGCCGACAGCACCCGTTCTTCAAATGCCCAACATAGACAGTTTGCAGAAAGACTACATGGCTATGTGGGAGAATATCACCGATTGTATTTAAGAAGCTCTCAAAGATTTTCCGCCGCCATAACTCATCGACATGAATCACTTGGTTTTGGCCGACTCACACTTGAGGATTATATTGCTGAAGAAACTCAGCCGAATAAGCGGGCTGCAGCGGAAGCTCTTTTAAATTACCTTTCCCCTTCCCGCTAAATATTTTCTCTACCATTATCAGCTCAGTGACACTGTTATTGAGCTGGCACCCCTGTCAAAAAAATATACTTTTTAAAAGTTTTAAACAGAATCGACACTCTATTCCAAGGTTTTGGTTTTGAGATGGAATTCTTATTGCTCTTAATCACTCTATGCAGTCTTCCGTCGCTCAGAACACTACAACCAAAACAATCATTCTCGAGCACAATGAAGAATGCAATCAGTGGGAAAAAGTGAGAACCTCAGCCTATGAATTGAGGCCGCAATTAGCTAACAAACAGAATTCTATAGAACTCATTATCTGGATAGCATTCCTTTGCGGATTTACGATTGATCTTACCATCATTTCGAACCCTCCTTTAGAGTCCAATGCTCCTCCTGAGGCTATCACTCGACCTTCAAGTCTTGGACGCTCTATTGCATCAGTTGAAACCTACAATATAGACAGTAGAGCCGAGAATGCAGACCCCATGAGAATGCAAAACCGAGAACTCATCCGACAAGGAAAGCGAACTTTCTATATTGTGGAATGTGAAAAAGGGGATGCTTTCCAATGCTATACACTTGCGCAAAGCTACAAGGCTGAGGGACTTACTGCAAAACATCAAATTTACTTAAAAAAATCCTGTGAAAACTCCACTTCACCTCAGCCCAGCAACAGCACAGCATGTCAAGAGTGGGCGGAGCTTATTCTTAATGCAAAAAGCTCATCATAAAAATTGAAGTAAAAATAAAACTCGCTTTCCATTTTGACACCGATTCGAAATGTCATAGTCATATTGACCCTTAATTTCCCTCTAAAATTGCTAGACCTGTTAGCAAATTATCCCTTTAGTTACTGGCACGATTTTTTCAATAAAAGGGGGCAAACAATAAACTGGTATCAACCAGACACTAAATACACCCGGGGGGGAAACATGAAAAATACAGTCGTAAAGTGTATTGCTGTGCTTGCAGTAGCATTCAGCAGCACCTTTGCTCAAGCTGAAGATGCAGAAGTTCAATTTTCTTATGACGACGTGAGAAGTGAATTGGTTCAAGCCGATGATTTAACGGATTTGCTTTTTGAATTGGGAGCTATTGATCCTATTGAAGAGCAGTTAGCTTTAAGTGACGAATTTGCTGTTACTGATGAGTTAATGAGTGATGAAAGCCTAGAGGCCCTTGCACGTGACGGTCGCAGAAACCGCGACGGAGCTCGTAATGGTAACAACAGAGGTAGAGACAACCGACGCGGACATGCTGATCGCGGAAGAGACAACCGACGCGGACATGCTGATCGTGGAAGAGACCACCGACGCGGACATGCTGATCGCGGAAGAGACCACCGACGCGGACATGTAGACCGGGGGCGGCGACCTCAACCTCCACGATATGTTACGCCTCGTCCACCAAGAAGACCAGCTCCTCCAATTCGCAGACGTCCACCTGTACGTCGTTACCCAGCGGCAAACTATGTTTGCTATGCTGAGAACGCTCGCGGTGAAACTTTTAGAGCCACTGGCCTGTTTCCAAGACGCGTTCAACAACGTGCCATGAACCGTTGTTATGACTACTCGTACCGCTGTTATCAGTTGGGATGCTACTAATTAGCTCCTGATTGAAACACCAATAAAATTTCAGACCCGCCAGAGAATCTGGTGGGTTTTTTTGCATTTGGGGCGAGTGCTCCCTAATGCAAATATTACAGCCCACTCGATATTTCTCAAATCAAAGGTATTTGATTTCACCACTATATTTAATTCAACTGTCTTCGTGGCTTTAGAAAAGCTAACGGCAATGCGGTATAAACCACAGGTTATGAGAATTTGGCTGATAATGCTCTGGTCCCTGTTAGTGGTGGGCTGCAATTCATTCGAACCTCCTCCGAAGTTGGACTCTTCACGTTCCGACTCGAAACCCTACTATCCCGAAATGCCGGAAAGATGGTCTTCGGATAATGTGGTTAGTGAAGACATCAAAGTACAGTTTATTGAAATTGGTGACTGGGGCACAACCACTGAGCACAACATCTTTCAGTCCCTCTATAGCGCCTTTCTGAATGAGTATGGTGACTGGGCAGGTCCATTCAGAACAAATAGTGCCTTTAAGACAATAGATACTGCCCATCAAGAAGAATCAATTTCATTGATCGTTAGAACCTCTAGTTCCATTGAAAACGCCAATCCACTTAATAAATTGGAACTCTGTACGGCTAAAAAGGCCGATGATCTTAAGAACTATAAATTCAAAGTCCAAGCTTTTTTGGGACAACCCGAAAAAGACATTCAACTCTATGAAGGCGAAGTTCCAAATTTAAATGATGCCACTAAACCTCAGTTTTTCTATCTTCAAAACGAAACACCTCCTACGAATCCACCTCAATATTCCAGCGGGAATCCCTATCCTTCAACTGTGATTGGAGCTATGGGGGTTTGCGCACCGAATAGAGTGAATGCTAAAACTGGAGCCGTAGAATCTCTTTGCCCCTATCTACTTATGATCATCGAATTTAAACACCCATCCGGAGCAACTCACCTCAAAGGCCTGCTCTATAAAAATGAAATTCATCATCTTGTCCCCTATGTGGACCTTAACCTCATAGCCTCAACTTCTGACCAACTCTTCGATTTAAATGATCTTCCTTTGCGAAGTGCGTTTTTAACTAATGGTAGATGTACCATTGAAGACATTCTCACCCCTTCGGTACTGCCAGAGGCATATATAGAAAAAGTAGAAAATGACTTTAGCCAATGGCTTGAGGGAAACACCTTTGATCTTTCTGAAAACGATCGATCAGCTATAGCAGGGGCTTCCAGGCAACAACTCAATGAAATTAAACGAGAGTTTCTCGCTAGCTCTAGCACCATCATTGAAAATGGACTGTTTCGAAGAAGAGAGGTAGTTAACCTTGCTACTGAAACCATTAGCCAGCTCATTGAAACCTATTCAGGAACCATAGAGAAATTAAATCGCGCTGTTGAGAATCTCAAACAAAAATGGATGGAAAACATTGAAGAGATTAAAGAAAGAGGTCACGAAGATGATTAAACTTCTTTCCCTATTCATTCTACTAGCACTTTCCTTTGGCTGCTCCGAGGGAAAATTGAAGCCACAACCAACAAAGAGCTCCAATCCTTCAGAAGAGACCGGAGGTAGCCGCGTAGATTCTACTTCGAAGCCGAACGATACTGATGACGGCTCTGAAAAGTCACATCCAGAAGAGAATGATAGGGTTAGCCCAACTCTTGTGATGGAAAAAGATCCGAATGGAAATACCGATCTCTCTATCGGCCCACCTGTTATCCCTTTATGGAAACAACTCTATTCAGGAGATGGTATTCATGAACTTCCAACAAGTAAGGATCTACAGGATCAAGCCCCCTCAACTTACAATAAACTACGACAAATTGCAGTTTGGAAGTCTGCCCAAGTTACCGAAGACCATTTTGAGGTTATAAAAGAGCAACTTAAAAATCATGTCACCGCTATAGACTTGAATGTAACCCCTTTCAATTTGTGCGATTCAGCCCAAGAACCAAACCCCATTGTTGAGATTCTAGTTGTTTTCGACATCTTACATAACTCGGAAACTTATAGATATTCGTCACTATTCAAAATCATCCCTGAAGATATCGAAGATCAACTTTGGCTTATTCAACCCAGTTATCCCACAGAGGAAACACAAAATAAAATTCGACCCCGGCGAACCAGAAGTCGATCCCACCAGAAATTTAATAAACCTATAGCTCTAAAAGACACCGAAATTGCATTGAAGTGCTATGAAAACTGTCGACAAGTGGAAATTGTGTTTATGGGAGACTCAAACTCAAAAGCCTTTTTCCACTTCACTAACACAAAGGATCTACGATACCAGTGGGAGCCCTATTCTTTAGATGCTTCGTCAATTGATGTTCAGAATCTCAGACGGAACCAAATTCTTGCCCTAGGACCCAGCCAATGCATCGATGAATCATCAGGCAAGGTACAACTTGAGTCTAGCTGGGATCTATTTGTTCAGGAATGGAATCGTTATGATTACACCATCGGTTACATAGCCGCTAAGTATAATCAATCCACAGAGGCCATTAAAAAAACGTGGGATGATATGTGGAATTACATTTTAGATTAAATTTTATAGGGTTCCGAGAAAGTTTCTAAGCTCAACGGTTACCTTTTTTATTGCAGCAGTAAGTTCTTCAATTTTTCTATCCAGGTGAGATAAGGTATTTTCTCTGCCAGCATCTTCGATTTTTAAAGCCATTTTAGCAGCATCTTCGGCATAGAAATTCCTAAGATTCCCCTTCAGACGATGTGCCACCTGTTCAATGGTTTTCCCATCGCCCTCAGTCACGGCCTTTTTTAATTTATTCAAAAGATGTGGTGAATCCTGCTCGAACAAATCTAAAAGAGTAGAAAAGAGATCCTTATCTCCTTCGATCAAAATCATAAATTGTTTTTCATTAAAGGATTCATACTCTGACATTCAATAATTCTACCTTTGAAATCCTAGCATTTCCATTGTTTTAGAAAATGTCTAGGCCTTAACTTCTTGCATTGGTCCAGTGGCCGGCTGATAAACTGGCATTTTTAGAGTATCCAACGTCCCTTCGATGATAGCGTCTCCCACCATTTTTACCCATAACTCATCATCATTTAGGCAGGGAACGAGCACCAATTGGTCTCCACCAGCATCGACAAACTGATTATGCCCTTCCATCTCTATTTCTTCTAAAGTTTCCAAACAATCGGCCACAAATGCAGGACAAACCACCCCTAAGCGCTTAACTCCACTGTCGGCGATCTCTGAAAACATCACATCAGTAAAGGGTTCTAGCCAGCCGGAGCCCAGACGGGACTGAAATGACATGCTGTGACCCACAGCTTCCGTATCACTCTCACTACGAAGTGCATCCATAGTGCGTAAGCATTGAGCTCGATAACAATAGGTCAAACGTTCTTCAGGTTTTACACAGCAACTATCATCAAAACTGCAAGACTCACAGCCAGGAATCTTGGAAATATGACGCTCAGGAAGTCCGTGAAAACTATAGAGCAAATAGTCTAGCTCTTCCTCGCGCACCACCCTTTTTATGGTTTCAGCCAGTGGCTTGATAAAATAGGGCTGATCAAAAAATGGCTGTACCCAATCCACATTGTCCGTTTTAAGCAAATGTAGCATATATCTAGCTTTATTCATCACCGTTTGAGTGCTCGACAATGCATACTGTGGATATAATGGAAACAGCGTCACTTGATCAAAACCACCCTCACCGACTTCCTTAAATACCTCTTCCATCGAAGGTTTTCCATATCGCATACAGAGAAAAGCTTGGGTATTTGTTCCCTGTAAATGCAAATTTATTTTATCCACAAACTTTTCACTGTAAACAAGAAGTGGAGACCCTTCCTCGGTCCAAACTTTCTTATACGCCTGGGAGGACTTACGACTTCTAAACGGAGCAATAATAAAGTTAACTAACATCCAACGAAGTGTCGCATTGATATCTATAACCAATGGGTCGCTTAAAAACTCTCTAAGATACGCTCTTACATCTCCCACTTCAGGTGAATTAGGTGTACCTAAATTTATAAAAATTATGGCTTTCTTATTCACCAAATACCTCGCGCACTCTATTCACAAAATACTTTACATTATATTGAGGGGTCTTAGGCAACACACCATGACCCAGTCCACAAACCCATCCGGCACGCTGTTCATCAGTGAGATCTTTTAGCGGCGATAGATAGTCCTCTAAATAACCGGCAAAAGTATCTTTATCTGCAAACAACATCGTCTGGTCAAAATTACCTTGAACAAATCCATGGGATTGTATTTGCAAGGCCCTTCTAATATCCCAGCGATGGTCGTACCCCATTCCGGCGGTGTTTTTATGATTCCAATGAAAGCTTAAATGATCGTCAGTCACTTTCTGAGTGTAATATCCTAACCGATTGGGGAAGGCTTCAAATAGTTTGTTCAACATAGGAGCAAGATACTTTTGATAAACAAAAGGAGAGGTTTCCCCACCAGCAGTATCAAAAACCATTACCACTTCAGCTCCACCATCAAATTGCAACTGAATGTTTTGTATTAAAAGAGGTACTAATTTTTCGCAAAAAGCTTCGTAAAGATTAAAATCACATTTAACATCCGTCATTAAAGCTTTATGGGAACCTTCAACGGCGTAGGTAAAAAGCGTCCAAGGTCCACCTACAAATCCTATTAAGCTTTTGTCATTAGGAAGCCGCTCACGAGTGGCTTCCACGGCCAACTTTTGAAACCGCAACGCTTCAATGGCTTCATCCACTGGCTTCAGATTTTTAATGTTTTCACGATCCAGCTTTCGATCAAGAACGGGACCAGGCTTATATTCCAAGCCAATCCCAAGAGCTTCCAGAGGAAAAAGCAAGTCACTAAATAAAATAGACACGTCGAAATCAAATTCCTCTATGGGGCCAAGTGCCACTTCAGCAGCTAATTCTGGCTGCTTACACAACTCTACAAATGTATTCTTTTCTTTCATCTTTTGATAGTGATCATGATATCTTCCCGCTTGACGCATAAACCAAATCGGCGGGACTGCCTGTGGAACTCTTTCAAGTGCATTTTGAAATTTTTGATTAGACATTTCCTACTCCTATCGTTCCCATTGGTAACCTACTCCCCGAATGGATTTAATAATTTCACCTTTTTCATCTTTCAATGCTTGTCGTAATCGAACGACACAATTATCCACCGTTCTTTGACTGGGATACTGCTCTCTACCCCAAACCACATCCAATATCTCATCCCTGCTCACCACTTGCTTCTTCTTAGACACTAAAAGCTGAAGAATTTTAAAATCTTTGAGCTGTAAACTCACTGGTGGCTCTCCGGTGTGGGTGATTGATAAGTTTGAACCATCAATAGAGAAATCTCCAAAATTCATGATCTGCCTTGGTACATGATTGTCCAATACATGCTTTACCCGAATTAAGAATTCCTTTAAATGAAATGGTTTAGGAATATATTCCTCAGCCCCCAACTCATAGGCCTGTAACCTTGTTTCTGCATCGGATTGTGCGGTGACAAACAAAAAGGGACAAGCTGTTTTAGCTTTTACCTCTCGAGCGACCTCAAATCCCGAACCATCTGGCAATCCCAAATCTAAAATGACTAGATCAAAAGAAAATCTTTCTATGAGCTGAATACCTTCTTGGGCTTTCTCTCTCCAATGAACTTCATACCCTTCCTTTTCAAGTCTCTCTTTTAAGGTGGTGCCTAAAGTTCTGTCATCTTCTAACATTAATAGCTTACGAATCATGACACCCCTTTTGGCAAGGAGACCCTAACGGCAAAACCACTGCCTTGTACTAGTTCGGGACATATTGAAAAGCTACCGTTCAACGAACCAATAATTGCGTGGGATATGTATAGCCCCATACCAGAACCAGAGCTTGGATTATAGTGTGTAAAAGGCTGGGTGAGGATACTGAAATCACCCTTGAACCCCAGACCATTATCCACAAAATCTATCTCTACTAAATCATCATTCTCTGTGATGCTAATGTGCATTTCACTGGCCTGTCCATGATTCAGACTATTATGAAATATGTTATTCAACACACCTTCTAGGGCCTGTCGGTCGGTCTGTAGGCTTCCCATCTTACCATGTACATGGACAATTACATCTGGCCAACTCAATCTCATCGACTCAATGACATCACTTAAAGACACTTTTTGAATGAATAATTTTGAAGAATCAGAACGAGCTAAGTAAAGAGAATTCTCTAGTTGTAGATGGAGGCGCTCTGTGTCGCCAAGCAATCGATCTACAACCGATTTTACATTGGATTCATTGATCGATTTATCTGCGATACTTTCCTGTAAAACCTCAGCCTGTAACTTGAGACTCGCCATACTTGTTTTCAAATCATGAGAAAATGCTAGGAAAAATTTTCGAATTCGATCTATGTTGGCTTCTTCTCTGTATATCAAAAAAAGCAGAGGAACAGCTCCAATTAAAATCAGCACGACAAGACTTAGACCTTCCCAAAACACCATATTTTTCAGTTTTGGCAAATACTCTGACCAGTCAATCACTCCAGCTTCAAGTCGAACTATAATATTGTGCAATACAAAAACCCACCAAATGGCGATCCCCATGGTCAAGGCTAACCAAGAAAAAGCAAAAACATATTTAAGCTTTGGTGACCTTTGAAACACGATTATCCCCTGGCTTCCATGGCCGAATCGAAAATGATCTGACTGGCTTCTTCTAGAATTTCATCGGTATGTGCGAATGACATAAATCCCACTTCAAAAGCACTTGGAGCTAAATACAACCCTCTATCTAAGCAGCCATGGAAGAGTTTCATGAAATTCTCTGCTTGCCCATCAGGGAAATCCTTTAAAGATCGAATAGGTCCATCTGTTCGCCCATGAATCCAAAATAAAGACTCTTTATAGGACACTTGAAAAGGAACATCACTTTTATCAAACCTATCATTCAATCCTTTTGCAAACCTTTGAGTACGATCTCTCAGGACCTCATGAACATTTTCTTCTTTCACTTTTTTTAGCGTGGCTAGACCTGCTGCCATTCCCATTGGATTGGCCGCTAAAGTTCCAGCTTGGTAAACGGACCCCGAAGGTGCCACATTATCCATACACTCATTAGAGCCCGCATAACAGCCCACTGGAAACCCACCGCCCATCACTTTGCCGTAGGTCACCAAGTCCGGCTTGTCGGTAAAATCACCAGCCATTCCTTGCATTCCAATTCGGAATCCTGAGATCACCTCATCAAATATAACTAAGCTACCATGATCACGACTGACCTTAATCACATGTTCTAAATATTCTTTTCTCTGAATCAACAACCCATAATTCGCCGGAAGAGGTTCAATGATAACAGCTGCAATTTCATCCCCGTGATTTTTAAAAAGTTCGTCAACTAAGGACTCGTCGTCCAGCTCGGATACTAAAGTTTCAGAAGCCACATTTGCAGACACGCCCGCACTATCGCTAGCCCCTTGTCCGGCAAGTCCACTCCCCGCTTTAACTAACATTCCATCTACATGGCCATGATACATTCCATTGAATTTTACGACCTTATCTCTGCCGACGGTTCCTCTTGCTACACGAAGTGCACTCATAACCGCCTCTGTACCAGAGCAAACAAATCTCAATTTATCAACGAAGGGAACTTCTTCTTTAATAAACTCGGCAAGCTCTAAGGAATAGGGTTCGCAAGTCCCCAAACTCCACGCCTTTTCGCTAACTGCAGCGACTACACGAGCAACATCTGGATCTCTATGCCCAAGTATGTTTGGACCAAAACTAAGACAAAAATCAATAAATCGTTTCCCTTCAACGGAATAAATATAGGGACCTTCAGCTCTGTCAAAAAAAAGAGGTTTACCACCTACAGATTTAAAGGCTCTCACGGGACTATGCACTCCGCCCGGACTCAACTTTTTAGACCGATCAAATAACTCAGTACTATTCATATCTCTTCAACTCCTAATAGATTGAACATCCATTGTTTCCAATTCTTAAAACTATAAAACTGAATTACAGTCCCTCGACCAGATAAAATACTTTTAATCTCCTGGTAGGTAATGCCCGTTCCACAAAAATGATAGCCATCTACAATGTGAGGATAATTCTCATAGGCTAGCTTAAATTGCGTGCCACTCATCCAATAGAAATACTTCTTATTGGCCAGATTTGGCGTTTCAGCCTTAGGTACCAATTGATAGGTATAAAATAATTTAAATGGCCCCGCATTGAAAGATTGATTATGTGTGAGCTTCATCCATTTGAGCTTCTTCTCATAGAAATAATCCACCGCTGGCAGCCTTCTCGAGCCGAGTCCGTCATCGCACCCATTCACCCAGATTCCCTTCTGAGCTAGCTTTTTCCAAGTTTCGACACCACTGGCCCAAACACATTGCTGGTCATTGTATCTAAAATCCTCTGGTAGACCATTGGCTCGAGCTACATATAAGCCAGTTTCTTCACTCTCAATCATTGCAAGTTCATCAATAGATATCGGTAATTCACTTCTATCAAAAAATAAGTTGTTGTCGGTATCTAACGGAAAAATCTCAGTCAGTTTTTTTGGAACTTTCATCTCGTCGAGTTTAGAATTTTTTTGTTCTACTCCATCCAAAACCACTCCGGAATCTGAAATTCCTTTTTGAAATACAACCTCTCCTTGCTCGTGTGGCACTACCGTAACACCAATTTTTTGATGGCAACCACCACCATAAGAAGCGAGGATTTTTCTTTCTTCCAGCACACAAGCAAAATGTCTCTCGTGATGAATAGCTTGAAGCAAATCTTTTAGGTCGGCCCTTTGAGATGCAATTTCCACAGCCAATGCACCTTGTGCGGCAGCACCCGGATTTTCATTCAATGGCAAAACCATAAAGTGGCAACTCTCTAATGCTTTTTTCATTGATGCTCGGGAAGATTCGAATTCTGGCCTTTTGCTGTTCATCAACCGGTCCAGAGCCGCTTTTGCAATCATCATCCCGTCAGCATTACTTTTTAGAAATTTATCAACGCGAGTTTGAATATTTCCACGAATTGGCTCTACTAGAACGTCTTCTACCACCAACGGGAAATAGCTCTGTATAAATCCTTTTATATTATGCTCTCTACGAGGACTCGAAGTTAAAACAGTCACTTCGTCACCACCCTGGTTCCCTCGAAATCTCCGTAAATGGCTTTTCTTGAAAAGTAGAATATCTCTTGGATCTTCTCTTTTCATCGTGCAAGCCACACTGGTTTTTTCACGTGATTCTGTGGGCATATCTTTCCAGGAATGCACCACCATATCAAACTCTCCGGAACAAAGTCCTTCGTAAAAATCATTCGTAAAAACGCCTTTATCCCCCATTGAACGCAAAAGAGACTCTTGGTCTTTATCTCCAGCGGATTTTGAAAACAAATAGTCCACATTCAAATGAGGGTGTTTGGATTTTAGCGCGTCTCCGACGGCGTAAGCTTGTATTCGAGCAAGGTCGCTCTGTCTGGCTGCAATTTTAATATTCATGGGGAGATACTATTATGACCCCTTCAGCGGGTCACTCAATGACTTAAAATTTTCTAGCAATCTCTATAATATCGGCCTTCGCCGCAGATACCTTTTCTTCTACAATTTGTCGATTCCTAGCAATCTGAGAAAATAGTTGTTCCAAATCCTCTACGGGTTGTCGATCGGATAGAGGGTCCGTTTTCGACTCTCCCCTCAAATCAAAAACTTTCTGAACATTTTGCCCAGAGGCATCGATCAAACTTTGTATCTTTTCTGACTCTAGAGGGGCACAAACAACTAAACTGTCCTTCATCTCAGCGAGATGCTCTGGATCATCTAACTTTAACCAACGAGCAAAACCAAAATTTTTGGATAACTCCTGGTATTTTTCAATATCGCGAACATAAATATTTACACCACCAGGGTGCTTGGCAAGCCAAGGTAAAATTTCAACAGTAAGGTGACCTGAACCAACGAAGCTCACTCCTTTAAAAGACTTTGTCTTTTTCCGGATCAGGCTTCCATAGCTTTGACTGCCTAAGCCAACGAGATGTTGGGTTCTGATTTTCTTAATTTCCAAACGAGCCTTATCAAGTAACTGAGCCAACCACTCATGGGAGTGATTTTCGCTGCTCTGAACCTCGGTCAATAACTTGCGGAACTGACCAAAAACTTCTGTCTCACCTACCATCGGCGAATGCAAACCACACCCAACTTCTATAAGAAACCTATAAGCTTCATTACCAGAATAGACCTGCAGACTCTCCGTCATAGCCGGTGAATTCCAATCTGCGTGACCGATCGCAATCTGGCGCAAACAGGTCTTCCAATTGAACCAAGGATGATCCAGATCACCCAGGCTCTTTTGATTGCAATGTAGAACTTTAAGGTCTCTTACCATGGCTCTAGATTACACCAGAGTGGACTTGGTATTGTCACAACTTTGTCATACCCTTAAAAAGAAAACAGGGTCCATCTGAAATCCATTCTCATTATCCATCAGGACTCTAACCCCTTTTGACCAAAAAACTGAACCCTACGGCTCAATTTGACACATTTTGAAGGTAAATTCAGTAAACAGACACCAAATAAGTCAGCAGCATAAATACAAAAAAATGAATACCTGTAAAAAGCATAAAAAGCTTAGTTTCCACATCTTGCTTTCGCTTTTTTTCTTTGAAAAAGAGTCGTGAAACAATGGACTCTTCCAAATTATTCAAACCAATTGTGATAACCAAATTTAGCACGAAACAACCCAATAGAACCCACCAAAATGAAATGGATTCATCTCCCCAGAGGGCTCCGGTTTGCCGATAGCTATAGGCAAAAGCGGTCACCAGAGGGAGTGCAAAAATCTTGATGATCAGCATGGGAACCTGCTGAATTCGCAATCGAATACGATCCCATGCATGGGGTGTCCATTCAGAAAAATTCATGTATTTCTTAAAAAGACCTTCATCTATAAGATCTGGCCGACTCCGATCAATTCTCACGAGAACCTGCTCTGATCGCTCCAAAATCGAAGAGAATACGAACTTCTGACCGGACTTAAGATAGACCGTAAAACCACCAAAAAACCGAGGAGATGTCCAAGAAAACCGAATTCTTTGTATTTGATTGAACTCCATTTTCTTTACCTTTTTCCCATTAATAATATCAACATGTTGATCAAAGACCTCATAGCGAGAAAACACTCTTGGCCTTACATAAACCAATAACCGATAAAACAATGAAATGATCACCCCGGATGCCAATAAAATCTTGAAAAGTGCGGTCAGCCAGTCCGCATCCTTTAGAGCCTCATAATTCCACCGAATTATAACTAATTCAGATAGAACTAGACCGAACAACACATACCAAAATATTTTTTTTACAAAGGGACGGTAGTTTAAAGTCAAATGCATGAATTTAATACTGACACAAACCTCTGAAGTCTGTAAACCCAAAGAATGGGATCACATATAATCATTGAGAGTAATTTCTACGACAAAGCAGAGGAATTGCGTGGTTTTTTTGACCAGCAATTTGCCAACCCAAGAGAAGCCCACGAAATGCGCTTTGTCTGGGACAAATGGTTTGTTGAAGACCAATATGCCTTTACCAGAACCCCTTCTTATCATTACTTTCCAGAACAGATGTATTTGGATTTTCAAAGCTTTTTGATTCAATGGGGCCAAGAGAATTTAGGATGTAGCAACATTTCCCCTCCTTGGTTGAGCTATTACACCGAAGGTGACTTCCAAAACTGGCATGCCGACGTACCCCACGGCCCATGGGCATTTGTATTCTCCCTGTCGCCAAATGATATTACCTATCGAGGTGGTAAAACTCAGATCCTCAACCCTAATACACTCAACTATTGGGAGTATTTTGACCCGAGCATAGGCTTGGAAAGAGAAGACATTTGTACCTATATAGACTCGCCTTTTAACCAGCTGACTCTTTTTGATCCCCGTTTTCCACATCGTGTGGAACCTGTCCATGGAACCCAAGACCCTACAAAAGGTCGACTTGTAATACATGGATGGTTTACGGAGCCTAACCCCTTCGTAAAGGGCTATCAAAATATCGACGAACTCACGGACCCGCTGAATCATCAATTGGGCCCATTATTGGATAAACTTTCTTCGTCTCAAATTGGTACAGGAACATGTAGCTATAAGATGGAAGTTTCCACTGAAGGACTAGTAACTTCAGTCAATGAAGTCACTAATACAGTGATCGTTTCTGACCCTGACTCCCAACCAGAGTTCGAGTCGCTGAAACAGGCTTTGATGTCATTTAAACTGCCTGAAAATACTGAAAAATATCAAATCACTCTTCCCCTGGTATTTTCTTAAAACCTCAAGTCCAGTTGAAATTCCGCCGATAGTCTATGTGAGGGTTTGGCGACAAATGGTTTCTGCTCAAATGCCAGACCCCCATTACCAATTGGGGGAAAATTGTCTGTACGCCGAGCTTCCGACTATATCTTTGGGACCTTATTTGTTTTCAGCATTGCGATTCTAACAGCTATTGTCTATCAGCCCACCACTGAGGGGCCTTTTGACAATTATCCAATTATTGAAAATCAAACCTCTAAAGATGGCCAGTCATTTAACCTCTTACATGTTGCCAATTTTGTATATGCTGCCGAACAGGGCGAGTATAAAACCGTTGTAAGATATCTGAATATGGGAATGGCTGCAGATGCTCAAGATCACAATAAGGATACGGCATTAATGGGAGCAGCGCTCAATGGTCATGTGAAAATTGTAAAGCTACTACTTATGCATCAAGCAGATCCGAATGTTAAGAATTCGGGTGGATACAATGCTATCGACTTTGCAAAAATCAATGAAGACTCCGAATTAACGGCCTTCCTCCAACAGTCCCACGGAGGCACTGCTGATTCACTGTCTCGGTCCATATCTTCTGCAGAATAAACTTCTAATATTGTAAAATTATTGAAGACTACAGCGCCGGGATTCGGCCCTGCTCTCCTGGAGACCCAGAGATTTTACCACGAAAAAGATGTGCTATTTTAGAAAGCTTCTTTCCGAGGAGCTTTACTATCAGCGGTTTGTGAAGCTCTGTGAGTGACTTTGTACAACTCTAACAATTGTAAACCTTTAGAGTTCCACCGATCATACTCCAAAGCCTTTTGAAGATGTTTAAATCCGATTTTCAAGTTTTCATCACGTACAGCGATGGAGTCCTCTCCCCATTGGATCTGGGAAGGTTGATAATAGAAAATTTCAGCAAGGCGCATCTGAGCATCCACAAGATAAGGATGTTTTTTAACAACTTGCTTAAGTCGAGTGAGAGATAAAATACACTTTGATTTATTTGTTAATTCACCGTCTTCAAGATTTCCACAACCTTGATTGTACAAATGAATTCCTGATTCGTAGATAGACTTATCCACTACATTAAGCTTGTCCAAATTAGAGGAATGTTCATAAACTTGGTTGGACATTGCTAATGTGAGACCTATGATTCCTAACCGATTGAATATACTCATTTGCTACCTTGCTAGATGTTAGTCTACAAATTCTTTTCGGTATTATGAGGAAATTGTTAAAATGATTTTATAAAAAATGAGTCAATTCATAATGAAACGCTCAATTTGGTACGAACCCTTGCCGATAGTGTCAGTATGGGTATCTATCTGAAATCAATAGTTTTTGTGTACTTTGTGGTTGCCGCTATGCCCGCTCACGCCAATTTTATGGCGACCTTATCAGAGGTACTCAAAGATCGACTGAGTGCACTTCATCACAAAGACCCGAAATGTGATGGCTTCGAGATCGAAGCTATTACAGCTCCACATGAAATGGAATATACCTATTTAGCTCTAGTTAAATTCACAGGAAATCCATTCATATGCGAAAAAATTCATAGAAAAAGTGCCTGGAAGAGTCTTGATAACCCGAAGGGAAAACGTATCCACCTATTGCGCTCAGAATGTCAAATGGCGATGGCCTCCTACTCCGAGAATGTTAACTACTGCAATGGAGTAGTACCCATTTGCACTCCTTATTTAAGTGGTAGTCAATACAACCCCAGTTTTTGCAAAAGCAACTTTAATAAAGGGGAACAAGTTAATTTGACTGGAAAACAGTTAAGAGACTTTTTCCAAACAATAGATTATCCCAGTGAAGAATGGGTCAAAGACCTGCATTACCAAATACAGATCGCGCCGAAAGGAAAAAAGAACAAAGTATTGAGACGCGATAACGTAAAGAAAAAACTGACTCTTCTCTACTGGAGAAAACACCAAGAATTAAAAAGCGTACTTCAAGCGGAAATGAGATTTAGATCCGTGCGAAGACCCGCCAGCCACAAAAAATCTAAATATAATGAAATGCTCAATTCTGATCCAGAAAGTTTTTGGAACCTATACATTCAATATGTAGTTCCATCGTATGAGTTTGCTGAACTCATCTACTATAAAAGTGGCAAAATCTACGACTTCAATACGGAAGAACGACTAGGAACAGCTATTTAACCCTCCCTTAGAAAACGGCACCTTCTAAGGAGTAGGAATCCACTTATTCTAACTACTTGGTTAAATTTCTCTTCTTTTGAAAACTCGGAAGGCAGAAACAAGCCTTATGTAACTCTTTGTTGTAGTAGTCAAAATCCAATCCAGAGCTTTCAACCCTCGATTCGCTATAATCATTCACTGGATGTAAAGTATTTGAAGCAAAAGAGAATGACCACAATCCTCCCGGATATGTCAGATTTGTAAAATTATAGAGTTGAACTATTTCATACTGTGACTTCAAAATTTCCATTAATGAATTTTGTTGAACAACATTATAGTATGGTGACTCTGCCTGTGAGACGACAATCCCATCTGTATTTAAAATTTTCTTCACATTCCCATAAAACTCTTTGCTAAAAAGTGGCTGAGCGGGACCAATTGGATCGGTAGAGTCTACGATGACAACATCAAACTTTTCTTGAGTTGTTTCTACAAACTTTACACCATCTTCAATTTTCAAATCCAATTTCGGGTTACTGAAGACACTAGATGTTACTGGAATATGTTCTTTACAGGCATTAACCACCATCTCATCTATCTCAACCATCACACATTTTTCTACACTAGAGTGACGCAGAACTTCTCTGGCAGTACCGCCATCGCCACCACCAATAACTAATACCTTCTTTGGATTTGGATGAACAAAAAGAGGTACATGGGAAATCATCTCATGATAGACAAACTCGTCCCGCTCAGACACCATTGCTAACCCATCGTTAAACAACATTTTGCCATGCCCAACCGTATCAACAACATCTACGGACTGATATTCACTTTTCCCAGAGAAAAGAACATCACGAACACGATAGCGCATTCCAAGAATGCCCTCATGAATTTCTTCAATCCAATTGTTAGCTTTCACATTAAAATCAGGGGTAAACTCTCTACTCACTTTTTAACTCCAGGGAAATTGCAGAATTAGATTTATATATTTTTTGTGGATCCACATCTTGGCTTACAAATTCACAATGATTGACATGATACCCAGCAATAGCCTCATGCTTTACAGCCGAGTTTAAGGAGTACCCGGGAACTTCTAAAAACTCCTGCTGCTGAGTTCTAAATACAATCACATCAAAAGACTCCGGTTGAAATGTCTCGATGACTCTTTTAAGTGTGGGCAGATAGTTGTGATCAATACGCACATTGGTTTCAAAGCTCACATACGCGCCCTCTTCCTGAGGAGTCACGTGAATCGTATAGTATTCACTTCCTCGTATGGCATTCAATGAATATCCACAGGGATCAAACAAGTAATCGTCCACTTCAAAACCATCAAATATTTGGTCCACCTGTGTCAGTTCTCTGGCCTGCTGGCGACTTTTACATTCACCTCCAAAGGCCACAAGACTATTACCATCAAGACCGTACATTAAAATCTCTAGGGTCACATCATCCGTTGGAGGGTGATATGGCTGTTCTAAATGGAAAAGATATAAGTGATGCCCAGACTCTTGCCCAAATTGATAGGCACTACCTGGTAAGAATCGATTGATCTCTTTAACATCATCCTCAAACGACGACCTTTGGTTTTCAGGTCGATATTCATTTTTTCTCTCATAGATCAAAAATGCTACGCCCTCTTTCCCCATTTTCTCAATGAAGAAGGTTACGGCCTTAGCCAACGTGGTTTCACCGCATGTGATCATAACAAAGCGATCTTTCCACACAAATAAACTGGATTCAGATAGGAGATAAGCATGACAGTCAGTGTTTTTAATCGAAGATAATATTTGAGCGTTAGAACAAGCTACAACTTGCTTCCAAAATGCCTCTCCCAATTCCATAAGGTTTTGCCCCTGGAATACCAGTTCAATTTTTTTCTCAGAACCTTCAAAAAACAACGAATCCACTCCCTTTTTACAGGTCTACCACTCAACTTCATTGATTTGACACAAGAGCCCAAATTGACGTAAAAAAAGAGTGATTTCAAGGTTTTTGAATGGTTTTACCCTTTTTTTAGAGGAAAATAGGTTCATGAATTACAAAATCACCGCAATCATCCCCACCTACAATCGATCCAGATTCCTTCCTAGAGCACTTCATTCCGTTCTAGACCAAACCCACCCGGTAGACGAGCTTATCGTGGTTGATGATGGGTCAACGGACAACACTCTGCAGACTTTAGCCGACTTTGAAGAAAAAAATCACAGCCGATTCCCTAGTACCCGGTTTTTTAGAGTGATCACCAGTGAAAACCGGGGGGTTTCTGCGGCCAGAAATTTGGCAGCAAGAGAGGCCTCGGGTGATTGGTTGGCATTTCTGGATAGTGATGACGAATGGTTACCTGAGAAAACCTTTAAACAGATACAATATTTGGAGTCTTCCCCCAATGAACCTCTCATTCACGGCGAGGAAATTTGGATTCGCAATGGTCGGCGGGTCAACCCCATGAAAAAGCATAAAAAATCTGGAGGATCCATTTTTGCTCAATGCCTACCTCTTTGCTGCATTAGTCCTTCTGCTACAATGATTCAAAGCGATCTGTTTAAAAACCTTGGCGGATTTCGAGAGGACTTCCCCGTTTGCGAAGACTATGATTTATGGCTAAAGGTTTGTTCCGAAAATAGAGTGGGCTTCATAGAGGATCCCATAATTAAAAAATATGGTGGTCATGAAGACCAACTCTCTCAAAAGTTTTTTGCTATGGATTACTGGAGACTTTTAGCCCTTCACCCTTTCTTAAAGTCTGAAAAGCTGGATTTAGACCTCAGACAAAAAGTCGCAGTAACCATGAAAGAAAAGGCTCAAATTCTCTTAGTAGGTTATGAAAAGCACAACAATCTCGATAACTATGCAAAAGTGGAGAAGCTATTGTTGGACGCCATTTCTATTTTAGAAAGCTAATTTACCGAACCATTTCAGGGTTTCGACTTAAATCTTTCGTGATGTTTTTCTGATGAGACTCCAAGGTTCCCCCACCGATCTCAAGCAGTTTGGCATCTCTCCAAAGTCGCTCAACCACGTACTCTCCGACATAACCATAGCCGCCAAGAACTTGAATGGCGTTATCTGCCACCTGCTTACCCATAGTTGTAGCCACCAATTTCACACCATCGGAATCCACTCGGTTTCCACCCTTGTTCAAATCCAATTTGCGGGCCACCTCATAAACGTAACATTTGCTCGCCATATACTGAGCATAGCTGTCACTAATATACTTTTGTATTTGTCCGTATACACTGATGGGCTTGCCAAAGGCTTCACGCTCGTTGGCATATTTGATCATCACTTCAATACTACGACGGGCAATTCCCAAACTCATGGCAGCCAAAGTCAGTCGCTCAATTTCCAAGTTGCGCATCATATGATGCATGCTCGAACCTTCACTACCGACAAGAGCATTTTCTTCTACAAATGCATTTTCAAAAACAAGCTCTGCCGTGTTTGATCCACGCATTCCCGTCTTATCTTGAATTTTCTGCCCTACGCTATAGCCATCACAGGATTTATCCACAAGGAATGTGGATAACTGTGACCGGCCCTTCTCATCCACTCCAGTCACTGCGTAGAGCCAAACCAGATCTGCTTTAGTGCCTTTTTCGTCGACCACACCATTGGTGATCCACATTTTTTGGCCATTGATGTTGTACCCACCATCTTTCTTTTCCGCTTTGGTTTTCATTCCCATCACATCGGTGCCCACATGAGGCTCACTCATAGCCATACAACCAACGAGCTCCCCACTGCACAAACCTGGAAGGTACTTTTGTTTTTGCTCCTGAGAACCATTGACGGCCAAATTATTTACACAAAGCATGGAGTGAGCCAAATAGGCGAGGCAAAACCCAGGATCAGAAACAGACAACTCTTCGTGGGCAATAACTGCGGCCATGGCATCCATTCCTGCACCACCGAATTCATCGGATACGGTAATTCCCAGCAGCCCAATCTCTCCCAATTTTTTAAAGAGCTCTAGATTAAACTCTTCTTTACGATCAAAGCTTTCCGCCTGGGGCTCAACTTCACTTTGAGTGAATTCACGTACCATCTGCCGAAGCATTTTATGCTCTTCTGTGGGATTGAATAGATCTAGGTTATTCCAGTCCGACATTACCATCATCCTTTGTCATTAGAGGTTTTACAATTTGCCTTAATGTGTATGGTGGAGCAAGCTGATTTACTCAAAATCCCACACTAAACAGACACATTAAGCCCTTATTTCAAGCACTTAAACACATTTGCTGATGCCTTGCTTCCCCGCTTTTATTGACCGGATCAGCCGAGTTGACCTTTCCAATAACAAATGCGTAAATGGGCCATTAACCAGGTAAATAAGGATCATTTTCTCAATGAAAATGCCAGTCTACTTAGACAACAATGCAACTACGCCCATCGACCCCCGAGTCACCGAGGTCATGCAACCTTATTTTAACGAGCAGTTTGGAAATGCTTCTAGCTCCAGTCATGCCTATGGTTGGAATGCAAAGAAGGCAGTAAAAATCGCCCGAGAACAAGTCGCGCAACTCATTGGAGCTGATTCTGATGAAATCATATTCACTAGTGGTGCTACGGAAAGTAATAATTTAGCCATTCTTGGATATCTTTTTAATTTTCTTTGCCCCACCAAAATAACTGAAGAAGTGCCCCATTTCATTACCAGTGCCATTGAACACAAAGCCGTTTTCGAGGTCGGCGAGAGATTAAAAGAGTGGGGCTGCGAAGTCACCTTTCTTGATCCCGATAGTTTAGGACGCATCTCTGCTGAGCAAGTTCGAGCAGCCATTCGCCCCAACACTAAATTGATTAGTATCATGTGGGCCAACAATGAGATTGGAACCATTAATCCCATCGAAGAGATTTCTCAGATCTGCCAGGAAAAAGGGATCCCATTCCATACAGATGCGGCCCAAGCTGTGGGAAAAGTAGGTCTTAATGTGAAAGAAATGGGTATCGACTTGCTTTCTCTTTCAGCCCATAAAATATATGGACCCAAAGGAATCGGCGCTCTTTACATAAAAAGAAAAGACCCTGAAATTAAAATCACTCCTTTCACAGTAGGAGGATCTCAAGAGCGAGGTATCCGTCCTGGGACACTCAACGTTCCAGGAATTGTTGGCCTTGGAATGGCTTGCCAGATTTTACAAAATGAAGGATCTCAAGAAAAAGAACGTATTAAATCTATGCAATCTCATTTGATTAAAGAGGTTCTAGCTCATTGCCCAGGAGCGCAACTCAATGGGCACCCCACAGAAAGGTTATATAATAACATTAGCTTTTCCTTTAGTCGTGTTCACCCTGAGGACTTTGCTTTGGGCTTATCTGGCTTAGCTATTAGCTCCAGTTCAGCCTGTAGTTCTAACGCTAGTGCGCCCAGTTACGTTCTTAAAAGTATAGGATTGAGCGATGAACTTGCACTAGCCACTATTCGAATTGGCTTAGGTCGTTTTACTCAACAGTCTGACCTAGACTTAGCTCTTCAGAAAATAATTAAAATGCATAGTAATATTAAACACTTAGAGCCAAATACTTAATATGACTCTCTAATGAGAATACCTTGCAAACTCTGGATTTCCTGTTTTCCTATGTGTTATAATAAGGTAGTTCTAGTGAGGCCATGATGATTAAAATTAGTGAAACTGCAGCAAAAAAAATAACGGCACTTCGTTCTGAAGAAGGCCAGCCCTCTGAAGCATTCTTAAGAGTGAGCGTTAAGAGAGGGGGCTGCTCGGGCTTTTCCTATAAACTTGCTTTTGACCAAACTCTTGCAGACAACGATAAGTCTGTAGAGATGCATGGTGAAAAAGTTGTCATCGACACCCAAAGCATTCTCTATCTAATGGGAATGGAACTGGATTACGAAGGTGGGCTCAACGGAAAAGGGTTTATTTTCAACAACCCTAATGCCACCAAAAATTGTGGGTGCGGTTCAAGCTTCGCTGTCTAAAAGGTGCTAGAGGTGTTGCCTTCGAAGAGCAAAGCGAGGCGAGCAGGCAAAGCCTGCAAATGCCGAACGACTCACCTATTTTAACTATCTTGTTTAGGCTTATTTCGATTTCGGTTCCGATTTCTGTTGCGGTTGCGTTTTTTCGGCCCTTGATTTTTGTCACCGGATCCACTTTCCGACTTTTGCCCACCGCCGTCAGACTTAGCTTTTCTTTGGTCGTTATTGCGGTTTCTATTACCACCATCACCGTCTGATTTAGCTCTTCTTTGATCGTTGTTGCGGTTCCTATTGCCACCGCCACCTTGACGGTTTTTATTTCCACCACGATTTCGGCTATCGCGTCCTTTATGATTACGACCTCTTCGACGCATGGGCCTTAAATCTTCTTCGGTGGTTTCCGCTTTTAGCTTTTCAATTTCAGAAGCTGAAAGTGCATCGTCTGAAGACACATCATCACCCACTTCTTTATCGATTTCTTTAATCAGATCTTCATCCTGATCTAGCAAATTTCCACTACGAGCATGAGACTTGGATTCATCAACCACAACTCCGGACTTCAATCGCTTCTTTAAACCAGCAGTCTTCTCTTTTTCGACTTGCTCGGTTAAATCCACAGTAATATCACCGAAACAATGCAGCTGACACGCCAAACGTCTTTGATCGATAAAATGGGCTGTTCCAATTAAGATCTTTTCTTTTTGTGACGGAGGCAAAACATTGTGCTCACCCTCAATCACTCGCACTCTGCACTCGGCACAACTCGGCACACCATTGCACACCGTTTTGATATAAACACCGTTACGAATAGCCACATCAAAAACCGTTTCCTGCGGCTTAATTTCAAATTCCTTTTCGAGGGGAACAAATTTAACTTTCATCATTTACTCACAACTATTTTGGCAAACTTCTTTTTGCCTACTTTAAAAATATGTTCATCTCCAAGAGAAAGATCGAGCTTCAAGTTAAAATCTTTAATCTTTTCACCATTCATCTCTACCGCATTCGACTGAATCATCCTCCGCGCTTCAGAATTAGATTGAGTCAGCTTTGTATCTGTTAACAATTTACAAACCCACAGCTCCGTCTGCGCCGCCAAATTATGCTCTGGTATTTCATCGGGAAGACCTTTATTTACAAAGATTCTGTCAAATTCTTTTTCCGCATCCTCGGCAGCCTGTTTAGAATGAAATCTTTCAATGAAAAACTTAGCTAATTCCACCTTGGCTGTTCTTGGATGAACCTTGCCACTGGCGATATCACTTTCCAGTTGTTCAATCTCGGAAATAGATTTGTCAGTAAGCAAAGTATAATATCTTATCATCAGCTCATCTGAAACTCGCATGGTCTTGCCAAACATTTCACGTGGAGATTCATCCACACCAATGTAATTATCCAAAGACTTAGACATCTTTTTAACACCATCGAGACCTTCTAAAATAGGAACTGTTACAATACATTGTGGAGCTTGCCCCGCATCTTTCTGTAACTCTCTTCCAACTAAAAGGTTAAATTTTTGATCCGTCCCACCTAATTCTACATCAGCTTCCAAAGCCACAGAATCGTAGCCCTGAACAAGTGGATACAGAAATTCATGAATACTGATGGCCTGTTGACTTTTATACCTCTTATTGAAGTCATCGCGCTCTAACATACGCGCCACAGTGTACTGACTGGTTAGCTTGATCATATCCGTGGATGTCATCTTATCCATCCACTCAGTATTATATCGAAGTTCCGTCTTTTCGCGGTCTAAAATCTTAAAGACTTGATCCGCATAGGTTTTTGCATTCTCAACCACCTCTTCTCGAGTCAATGCAGGTCGAGTTTCATTTTTACCTGTCGGATCTCCGATAAGCGCAGTGAAGTCCCCAATCAAGAACACTACTGTGTGTCCCATGTCTTGAAACTGTTTTAACTTATTTAAAACCACGGTATGCCCTATATGAATATCAGGGCGAGAGGGATCAAATCCTAGCTTAATCCGCAAAGGAGTTTGAGTTTCGTAACTTTTCTTTAGCTTTTTCAGAAGATCTTCTTCTGAAATTAAGTCCTCAGTCCCTCTACGAATCTCCTCAAGCTGCTGTTCTGGAGTTAACTTAAACATAGCCTACCTTGCATGCTCTACTATTCGAGTTTCGCGAACCACAGCCACTTTGATTTGACCTGGATAGTTCAGCTCTCTCTGAATTTTCTTGGAAATATCACGACTTAACATACTGGCCTGCTCATCAGTAACTCTTGAACTATCAACAATCACCCGAACTTCTTTACCACTCTGAATAGCGAAGGTTCTCTCAACACCATCAAAACTGTTACCAACACTTTCTAGGTCTTCCAGTCTTCTAATATAATTCTCCATCATTTCACGACGCGCTCCTGGGCGTGCCTTAGAAAGATTGTTAGCGGCAATTACTATATGAGACAGCAAGCTTTCCGCCGGCTCCTCTTCCTCATGTTGTCTAATGGCTTTGACGATCTTATCTTTTTCACCATGCTTACGAGCAAATTCAGCTCCCGCAATAGCGTGACTTCCTTCAACTGTGTGATCTATGGCTCTACCAATATCATGTAGTAAACCTGCTCTACGAGCCACCATAACATCATAACCGAGTTCGGCCGCGATAAGCCCAGCAATGTATCCCACTTCAATACTGTGTTGATACATATTTTGAGTTTCGGTGAGTCTATACTTTAAATTTCCTAAAAGGTTTAGAATAGAAGGATGAACACCTAATACACCTAAATCAACACAGGCCTTCTCTCCTTCATCTTTCATCTCAGAAACCATTTCCGCTTTAATTTTACCAGTGACCTCTTCGATGCGAGCTGGATGAACACGTCCGTCTTCCATCAAACGCTCAATAGAACGTCTTGCTACTTCTCTTCTCACTGGATCAAAACTAGAAATTATTACTGAATCCGGAGATTCGTCGATCACAACATCTACACCACAACAGGCCTCAAGGGCTCTAATATTCCGCCCCTCACGACCGATGATTTTACCCTTCATCTCTTCACCACTGATAGCAATCGTAGTTACTGTTCTTTCTGTACTTACTTCACTGGCATATCTAGAGATGGCTTGAGCTAGAAGACGACGAGACTTATCTCTAAACTGTCTTTCTCCATTCTCTTCAATAGCTTTCAATTTACCGTGAATTTCTTTTTCCACTTCGTCGATCATTACAGACTTCATTTCTTCACGGGCTTGATCGGCAGTCATTCCTGCTACTTTTTCCAATTTTTGCTCTAGTTCGCGAATCTCTTCATCGACTTTCTTTTCTAAGGTTTCGAGTCGCTTTTCACCAATGACCAGGGCCTCTTTTCGCTCATCCAGTTCACGGCTTTTGGAATCCACTTCGTCGTTCTTCTTTTTATATTCTCGAACTAACTTTTGCTCTTTGTCTTTTAGATTATTCTCTTCTTGATTGATTTTTTGCTTCTGCTTTCGAATATCAGCTTCCGCATTTCTTCGAGCTCTATTCTCAAAATCCTTGGCCTTACTTTTAGCCTCACGGTCTACCTTAGCCGCTTTTGATTTTGCTCTATGAATAATTCGATCCGCTTCTTTCGAAGCTTCATCTTTCTTCTTATTGGTTAACATTCGTCCATATATCGAAAAACCAACGACTCCAATAATAAGGCCTCCAATCGCACTTATTAAAAAAACCGAAATTTCCATTGCCGAAATCATGATTCAAATCCTTTCAACTTTTCTTCAACTCACTTTTTTAAAATGATTTACATCTAAAATAAATTTTTCAGTTACAATAAAATCCATGGGAATGTCCCAGCTATCCACAGGTAGAGGCTGATCCAAAACCTGCCAACCAAAACCCACACCTATTTTTAAGGCCTTGGTTTCCTGTAAAAAACGGTCATAAAATCCACGCCCCATACCACACCGCTGACCATAGTGATCAAAAATCACACCTGGAACAATAACAGCGGCGATCTCTGCCAATTCCATTGCCGGTCCAACGGGCTCTTCCAGCCCAAAATCTAAAGTCTTCCATTCAGATGGCGACTTTACGAACTCCAATTCATCGCCCACCATTCGAGGAAAACACCAGGATTTCGATTTGTCCGCGTACAACATCTCCAAGGAGAGCTCTTCAGGCAGCGCACGGTAGCTGGCGATTTTCTCAGGCAAAGGCGCTAACAAAGCCTTAAGCTTCGACACCACTGACTCCTGTGCCAACAACTTATGATCGTTTTGAATCTTGCGGAAAACAGTTCGCTTCTTTCTGTACTGCTGTCGCAATTTTGTTTTAGATACTTCCACCGTAGTATGTCCCAAAAATTTATAAATTTTCTACCAGCGAAGGAATCTTCTAAGACTCTAAATCTCGCTGGTGAATGGGACTGGCTTCAATTTCAGATATGATTTCAAGCGTATTCGCTTTGAGTTCACTTAGACTTTCTTTGAATAGCATTTTTTCGGCAAGAGTCTCCTCAGCAATCGTGAGGCAGGCCAAAATTAAAGTATTTTGGAAAGATGCATTCGGATGGTTTTTCTGAATATCGCCAATCTTATCATCAACAAATTCAGCGAGCCGACGTAAATGATCAGCAGAGTGAGACGTTTTCAATCTCAACGGTACATCTGCTATTTTTACTTCACACACCCCATCTTTAAGGGGTTTTACATCAGCCATCTTTTAAACCTCAGAAGCACTCTAAAATTAAAGTTATCCCGTAAATCCATTAGTAATATAAGTCATTTAGGGGGTCAACCACAGCCTAATCTAGTCCTTGTGGTCCCTGACCCTTCTCTTGTTTGGCCTTCTTCTCCCCAGACTTCCTCAAAGGGTAAACATGGTTCGTAACCAATCCAACAACTCTTCTGTATTCGTTCAGAGCATCCAAATGAATTGTACTGGTTTTCAATGTATCTGGATTCCCCTCCAAAAATCGATTGAGGTGAGATTTTTTAAACTCCTTCTCCAATTTTCGCACCTTGCGCTTAGCCTCAATGATTCGGTCGGCCAACTCAAGGTTCTGAGTTTGGAAACAGCTGAGGGACATATTCACTATCTGACACACTTCGTCATGCAGGTTTCGAATCTCCTGCCAGCCCTCGGGAGAAAACTCCAACTTCAGACCATGTTTCTTTCTCGCTAACTCTAAAATCGTATTGTCGATGACATCCGCCGCACTTTCTAAATCCGAAGCAAACATCATAAGTTTCACCACCTTTTTACTGGAGACACTGTCAAAGTTCTCGTGCACATCCGCTAAGAAGGATTGAATTTCTCGAAACAACAGATCCACCCGATTGTCGCGTTCATGAATCCGCTCCTCTAACTCATCGTCTTGATTTTTGAACAACTCAATCGATGTCTCCACCATAGAAGCAACGATATCCCCCATTCTTAGGATCTCTCTTTGCACATAAGACAGTGCAACAGTTGAGTTTTCAAATACAGACCTATCCAGATATTTAACGCCGAATTCTCTATCTGCGTCCGTAGGTTGAATCACTTTCTCAATAAACTTTGCGCCATATTGAATGAATGGGAAAAACACAATAGCAACGATCACATTAAATAATGTATGAGCATTGGCAATACTTCGCCCAGCATCTCCTGATTTTACAATACCAACAAAATATGGCGTGATTCCAATGAAGAGGAGAACCCCAGCCACTTTATAAAGACAATGAGCCCAAGCCACTTGCTTCCCCACATAGTTACTACCGGAAGAAGCAATAAGAGCAGTGGCTGTTGTTCCAATATTAGCCCCGTAAACCCAAAAGATAGCCTGATCCACTTGGATTGCACCAGCCATGGAAAGCGCAATAGCAAAACCAATAGTGGCAGCTGAACTATGCATAACGGCTGTCAAAAATGCGGTGATCATAATTGTAAAGGTTGGGCTTTCAGACATAGCAATCAGAGCTTCGCGAAACAGCTCATTTTCCTTTAAAACAATCGTGCCTATGGAAACCAGCTCCAATCCCCAGAACATCATTCCAAAACCCATAAATACGGCCATGACTTTTTTTAGAGTGGGCTTAGAGGTAAGAAAGTAGACAACAAAAGAAATGGCAAAAATAGCCAACCCATAAGCCGTGATTTTGAAACTTAACAGCTGTACCACTAAAGTGGTGCCAATTGTCACACCTAAAATAACACTCATTACCTGAGACAGAGATATGGTGCCGGCCGAACCCAACCCCACCAATAGCGAAGTGACCGCCCCTGAACTTTGAATCATAGCCGTAAGTAGAACCCCTACGCCAACCCCATAAAATTTATTCTTTGATACCAACTGCATGGCATCACGCATGCGGTTACCAAGAATGTTTTGTAAATTATTACTTACAAATTGCAAACCCAGTAAGAAGACAGCAATGCCGCCCATTATGACTACAAAGTTGTTATGATCTCCGATGTCTCAATCCTTTTGCGCTTATCTATATGAATCGGACAAATCAGCTTGAAAATTGATACCCAAGGCTCATGGCCCCGGGACTATAGTATGGAATCCACAAACTCTGTGGGATTAAATGGTCTAAGGTCTTCCATGCTTTCCCCCACCCCAATTAATTTAATAGGCAGGCGAAACTGAGAGGCCAAGCCGATGGCAACACCACCTTTGGCCGATCCGTCTAACTTCGTAAGAACGGCTCCCGTTAAACCCAGAGCTTCATGAAATTTTTCCGTTTGTATCAATGCATTTTGACCACTGTTGGAGTCCAAAACGATCAAGGTTTCATGGGGTGCTTCTTCGATATGCTTTCCCATCACTCGCTTCATCTTTTTCAACTCTTCCATTAAATTCTCTTGAGTGTGAAGTCGGCCTGCCGTATCCACAATCACAAGATCATACTCCTTCGACTTCGCGCTTTGAATGGCATCGAAGACAACAGCACTAGGGTCACTCACCGCCTCGGGGGAGAATATCTCTACACCCGCTCGATCCGTCCAAACCTTCAATTGATCACCGGCAGCAGCACGAAAAGTGTCACCGGCAACGACCAAGGTCTTTCTCCCCTTTAATGTCGCCAAGTGAGCAAGCTTACCTATAGTGGTCGTTTTACCCGCTCCATTCACTCCAACAATCATCCATACTTGAGGTTTTTCTTCATCTATCTTTGAAAGCATTTTATCAAATGTTTCGACGTCTCCGGCTTCCACTTCATCAAAAATTGAAATCATCTCTGTTTTGAGAGCACCCCGAACCGCTTCAAAGTCAGACTTCTCATCAGATGACATTCTCTCGGAAACACTCTCGACAAGACGCTGAACAGTGCCAGGGCCAATATCGCTGGTGTATAAAATTTCCTCTAGCTCCTCAAGTTCATCCTCTCCCAATGTCTGATTGGATGAGAATACCGATTTGATTCGGCCAAAGAATGTGTCTCTCGTGTTGCCAAGAGCTTCCTTTAAATCCTTTGTTGCCTTAACGGGTTCGGCCGCAGGAACTTTCTCTTTAAAATCCTGTTGAAAAACCTGCTCTTCAGCTTGCTTCTCTATTTCTTTCGGAGTGGCTACCCCTGTAGATTCGATCGCTTTTGCCGTGTCGGAAGATGTCTCGGAAGATGGCGGCTCTATGGGTTTAGGTGAATCCGGCTCAACAAATAATTTCCGATAAACAAAATAGAGAGCCGTACCTCCTAAGGAGACTCCAACACCCACACCCAAAACGAGCATTTGATACTCTGCTGCGATCAGCTGATCTAACATGATTACCTCGCTACTGTAATTAGGTGAGTTCTAAAAAACTCATTGAGAAATGTCATCTGATTTTGTGGGCTCATTCTTGTTCAACTCACCCATTTCTGCTTTTTCCTGATCCGTCCCAAATGAATAGCGTAAAAACCAATAGAGGACGGCGAGGATCAACCCCACCACTCCAGTCAGCATCATTAAGATTACAAGTAAGCCAAAATCCACTAGCTACCAGACAATGCGTTATCAGCAAAACTTTCCGCTTGATCTAGAGCCACACTCACCATCTTCGAGACTCCTCTTTCCTCTTGAGTCACCCCATAAAGCTTTTTATTCACCTTCATAGTGTGCTTATTGTGAGTCACGATAATAATTTGTGAACGTTTTGCCATCTCTTTAACTAGGTCGTTAAATCGCATTACGTTGGCATCATCCAAAGGCGCATCGACCTCATCCAGCAAGCAGAATGGAGAAGGCTTCACAAGAAAGATGGAGAAAATTAATGAGACTGCCGTCAATGCCTTTTCACCGCCCGATAATAGGCCTACATTTTGAGGCTTCTTTCCAGGAGGTTTAGCGACAATATCAATTCCCATCTCTTGCTTATCTTCATTCTCAACCAAAATTAGCTTAGCTTCCCCACCACCAAAAAGAACCGGGAATACTTTTTGGAATCTCTCATTCACCAGCTCAAAAGTTTCTTTAAAACGTCTCGAGCAAATACGATTGATTCTATCGATCACTTTTCTCAATTGCTCTTTGGCTTCTGTAAGGTCTTCATGTTGTTGCGAAAGAAATTTATAACGCTCAGACAAATCATCGTATTCTTCAATCGCTGATAAATTCACTTCACCAATACGGCTAATTTTTCCACGTAAGTCTTCAACGTCTTTAGCTAACTGCTCGGTATCCGCCTCCACATCTCGATGCTGCTCGGCAACTTCTCCCAACTGAACCATATATCTTTCAGCCATTTGATCCACAAGATATTGAGCCTTCATTTGCAGTTGCTCAACTTTTAACTGAGCTTCGTTAATTCTAGATTTATATTCATTCAGTGCTCGATTAGAAGCAGTTACCTTTTCCTCAATTTCACGACAGTTCTCTAGAAGCTGTTCATAAGCATCTTTCTCGAGACTAGCGTTTCTTTCAGCCTGTTCCGCCAAAAGAATACCTTGCTCAAGAGCCACTTGCTTCTGCTCAATAAGAACTGAGTTGGAAGATAAACTCTCTGTACTCTTTTGTGCATCTTCAGTCATTTTTGAGAGCTCATGCTCGACCTCTGTTAGACTTTTTTGAACCATAGAGTGTTGGGAACGCACACCCTCAAGCTCTTGCCGTTTTGATGCCGCATCTACTTTCAGCTGGGTGACTTCTTCTTGTAACTCTCCCACTCCATCCTTAGCGATACGAAGCTCTTCAGTGAGTTCTTCAACCCGAGTTTCCATAGCTAACTTTTGCTCTGCTATTTCAGTTCGCTTTTCGTCCATCTCCTGAATGGTATGGAGTACTTGTTGAACTTGAGCTTCCAACTCACTGGTTTCATGAGTTTGCTTTTCAAATGCACGTTTTGTGTTGCTAAGCTCATTTTCAGATCTTTCCAGGTCCTTTTTAAGCTCAACCACTAAAATCTCTTGCTCACTCTGTTGAGTTTTTGCGTTTTCGAGCTGTTCAATCAATTGATCCCGCTGTTCCTCTAACTTCTTCAATGAAGCTTCGGCCAGGGATAACTTTCCAGCCCACTCTTCTCTCTTCTGAGACAGTTCTTTAATTTCCCGTTTTCTCTGCAAGACGCCAGCATCAGAACCTTCTACGCTTCCCCCAGTAAGAACCCCATCGGCGGAAAGACTATCTCCCTCTACGGTCACAAAGTGACGTCCTGGATAATGGGCTCTCAAACGCAATGCCGCCGTAATTGAATCAACTACAACCACATCTTTTAAAAATAGTGTCACTTGTTGAGAGTATTGCTCCGGAACTTTAACGACATCACGAAGTACAGCTTCAACACCTTCCTCCGAAGTCAAATCTGTAGAGGCGCTTGCGTCCACAGAAGGAGCTAAATCTTTTGTTACAAAACTAGATCTCCCAGATTTATTTTCTTTCAAATAGTTCACAGCACCCATGGTAGTATCGCTACTGTCTGACAATAGCATTTGCAATTTCTGCCCTAAAGCAGCCTCCATGGCCATTTCATATTTCTCTGGAACCTCAACAACTTCAGAAACAGGCCGAAAAGAAACCCGCCCATCTCCATGCACTTCTTGTTGCTGGCGCTGCCAAAGCATGACGCTCTTTACTCCCTGCTCGAACCCTTCAAAATTTTCTTGAAGATTCTTAAGGCCGTAGAGTTTTCCAGATACTTCGTTGAGTTCCTCTTTAAAGGATTCCATTTCATTGCGCTTGGTATCGCATTGAACTTCAACCGACTTTAGATTCTCTTTAAAGTTTTCAACATCACCCATTATACCTAGCTGCATCTGCTTTTGGCTTTCCAGCTTGGAAAAGGTTTTATTTCGAATCTGCTCAAACTCGTTCACTTTCCCCTGCAACTCATCAATGACCGCCTGGGATTGCTCTAGACGCTCTTCTATAGTCTCACGATAGGTATGTTTAGAAAGAATTTGTGCTTCTAGTTGGCTTTCCGCCTGACCACGAGTCAGTAAGTCCTTGCGGATCTGAGTTAACTCTTGATCGGCTTCTTCTGCACGAACATGGATATTTTGAAAATAGTCATTCTTTTCTGAAAAGGACTGCTCTTTCTCAGCCACTTCAGTTTCTAAAGACTGTAAGGAATCATTTAATCGGTCAAAATCCGATTTGAGAGCGGCTTGGCGCACTTGATATTGCTCGACAATACTTCCGGTTTTTTCAGAATCTCTTTTGGCTTGTTCGATTTCAAATTTTAATTCGCGAATTTCATATTCTAAATCTTGAACAGCTCGTTGAGCTATAGACGATTCAGCATGCTTTTCTTCGACAAGCTTTCCTTTTTCTTCCAGCTCCAACTTCATTCGCTGAAGATCACTCTCCAACTGATCAATATTTGATGCCGTACCCACTTCAGAGTCCGTCGCCTCTTTATAAGAGTTTTCGGCCGCAGTAAGTTCGTCTGTGTACTCCAAATACTTCTTAGAGGACACAATCATGTCTTTCTCTTGAAGTTCATTTTTAATTTTTCTATAGCGCTCAGCTCTTTGAGCCTGTCGTTCCAGGGATCCCAACTGGCGTTTCTGCTCCCCAATAATATCCTGCAAACGAACCAAATTCTGCTCAGTGGACTTTAACTTTCTGACTGATTCTCGTTTACGAACTTTAAACTTTGTGATCCCAGCAGCTTCTTCAATCAAACTTCTTCTATCAATCGGTTTGGCAGTAATGATTTTCCCGATAGCTCCCTGCTCAATAATAGAAAAACCTTTGGCTCCAGCTCCCGTATCCATAAAGATCTCTTGAATATCTCTTAAACGAGCTTGCTCTTTATTGATGAGATACTCAGATTCTCCAGAACGGTGTAACCGCCGAGTGATCATAACTTCAGAGAATTTTGAATATTTAGCTGGAAAAGGGCCACCATCATTTTCAAGTGTTAATGACACTTCAGCCATACCCATCGGAGCATAGTCTTGAGATCCGGCAAAAATAACATCACTCATCGAGCTCCCACGAAGGTGCTTCGCTGACATTTCCCCCATAACCCAAACAAGTGCATCAACAATATTGGATTTTCCACATCCATTTGGACCCACAATTCCTGTTGTACCTGGATCAAATTGAATAACGGTTTTGTCTTTAAATGATTTAAACCCCAGTAATTCCAGCTTTTTAATTCTCAATGCTCTACCTTCCGTTGTTGAATCGCTGCTTGAGCTGCCGCTAATCGCGCAATTGGAACTCTAAATGGAGAACAACTCACATAATCCAACCGGACCGATTGGAAAAAAGCTATGCTTGCTGGATCCCCTCCATGTTCACCACAAATTCCAAGTTTAATATTAGATTTAGTTTGGCGCCCAAGTTCAACCGCTTTTTGCACCAGTTGACCAACTCCCTTTACATCAATGCTTTGGAAAGGATCAGCGCTATAAATCTCATCAGATACATAAGAATTTAGAAAGCGTCCGGCATCATCCCGAGAGACTCCCAAGGTGGTCTGCGTTAAATCATTGGTGCCAAAGCTGAAAAAGTCAGCATATTCAGCAATACTATCTGCTGTCAAAGCCGCTCGAGGAAGTTCAATCATGGTCCCCACAAGATATTCAAACTTAGTATTTCTTTCATTTTGAACGGTCTGAACTTCCGTTTCCACCAACTTCCTTAAGCGCTTCAATTCTTTATCAACAGCAACGAGCGGAATCATAATTTCAGGAATTAAATTTTGGCCCTGTTGAATTCTTTCACAGGCCGCTTCCGCAATGGCACGAGCTTGCATTTGATAAATCTCAGGATAAGTGATGGCAAGTCGACACCCTCTATGTCCAAGCATGGGATTGAACTCATGTAAGGCCCTTACCTTGGATCGCAAACGATCCACGTTCCAATTCAATCGAGCTGCCAATTCTTGCACTTCCGCATCAGTATGGGGAAGGAATTCATGCAGTGGTGGATCCAGCAATCGAATAGTCACTGGCAATCCAGACATCACCTCAAACAGACTCGAGAAATCTTGCCTTTGCATAGGCAACAGCTTCGCAAGTGCTCGCGACCGTTCCTCATAATGATCTGCCATTATCATTTCACGTACAGCATCGATTCTGTCGGGCCCAAAAAACATATGCTCCGTCCGACATAGACCAATACCCTCGGCACCAAAGTTTCGTGCCGTCTCGGCATCATGAGGAGTGTCGGCGTTGGTTCGCACTTGCATGGTTCTGTTCTTATCCGCTAACTTCATCAGTCTTTGAAAATCGCCATCCAGTTTAGGCTCTATAGTACTCACTTCACCGGAAAGCACCTCACCGGTTGAACCGTCTAGAGTGATAATTTCGCCTTCACGAATCACATAGCCATTGGCACGAAATTCCTTTTTGTCATAATTGACATCCACGTCACCACATCCAGCGACACAGCACTTTCCCATACCTCGAGCAACTACAGCTGCATGAGAGGTCATTCCTCCTCTGGAAGTAAGGATTCCCTGGGCGGCAACCATTCCCTCAATATCTTCGGGGCTGGTCTCAACTCGAACAAGAATGCATTTTTCTCCACTCTCGCTCGCCTTAACTGCGTCCTCGCTGGAGAAAACCACTTTACCAACTGCACCGCCGGGACTTGCCGGCAAGCCTTTAGCAATAATATTTCTTTCAGCATCTGGATCTAGCTGAGGGTGTAATAACTGATCTAGGCCTGAAGCTTCAATTCGCATCAACGCCTCTTCTTCTGTGATCAACTTTTCATCAATCATATCACAAGCAATTTTCAGCCCAGCTGCGGCTGTACGCTTGCCATTTCGAGTTTGAAGCATCCATAATTGCTCGTTCTCAATGGTGAACTCAATATCCTGCATATCACGATAATGTTTTTCCAACTTTTGATACACTTCAACAAGTTGACCATATGGTCCTGGCATAGCTTCTTCTAACGATTTCATTCCTGTGCCGGTAGCATCTTTTTTAGTGATGGGCTGGGGCGTACGAATTCCCGCCACAACATCTTCACCTTGGGCATTGACTAGAAATTCACCGTAAAACTTTTTCTCTCCCGTAGAAGGATCTCTGGTGAATGCCACACCAGTGGCACAATCGTCTCCCATGTTACCAAAAACCATAGATTGGATATTTACGGCCGTTCCCCAGGAAGCTGGAATCCCATGTAATTGTCGGTAAGTGACAGCTCTGGCCGTATTCCAACTTTTGAATACGGCAGTGATAGCGCCCCAAAGCTGGTCAAATGGATCCTCCGGAAACGATTTACCGGTGGAATTTAGAATCTCTTTTTTGTATTTCTCGCAAATAGACTGCAAATCTTCGACGGTCAGCTCTGTATCAAGATTATAGCCTTTTGTTTCTTTAAGATCTTCCAAATGAACTTCTAGAAAAGAAACATTCATTCCCATCACAACATTGGAATACATCTGCAGGAATCGTCGATAGGAATCCCATGCAAACCTTTGATTGCCTGACTGATCAGCGAGGCCTTTTAAGGTATCTTTATTCAAACCCAAATTCAGAACCGTATCCATCATACCTGGCATACTCACTCTGGCTCCGGACCGAACACTTACAAGTAGTGGATTATTAACATCGCCAAACTTCTTTCCTAGTTTGGCTTCCACTCTTCCCAGAGCTTCAAGCACGGATTTTTTTAACTCTTCCGGTAGCTGCTCTCCGTTTTTGTAAAAGACCTCGCACATTTCGGTGCTGATTGTAAAACCAGGGGGCACGGGCAATCCCAGCGAAGTCATTTCCGCCAGGTTAGCTCCTTTTCCCCCTAGAGTATTTTTCATGGAGGCACTGCCTTCGGCCTCTCCTGCTGAAAAGTAAAATACAGATTTACCTGTAGTCGCAACTGACGTTGTTGGGCTTGATTCAGTCATCACCTCTCCTACCTTCATGCATTCCCCTTATTTCTAAAACTGGGCGAGCTTCTCAGCCACATACCCTCTAAGTTGATCTAAATTCACACGATCTTGCTCCATCGTATCTCTATGTCGGACAGTCACTGCATTATCCTCTAAAGAGTCAAAGTCGACGGTGATACACAACGGAGTACCCACTTCATCCTGACGACGATAGCGTTTCCCGATACTTCCCGCCTCATCATACTCAACATCCCATTGGTCAATGAGACTGTCTCGAACTTTGGCAGAAAGCTCCTGTAGTTGAGGTTTCTTTGATAACGGTAAAACAGCGGCTTTAATGGGGGCAAACTCCGGCTTAAACCGAAGAACCACCCGAGTGTCCTCTTTACCATTTTCCAACTGACGCACTTCTTCTCTGTAAGAATCACATAGAACGGCCAAGCAAAGACGATCGCAGCCCACGGCTGTTTCAATGACATAGGGAAGAAATTTTTCTTTGGCGGCTTCATCAAAATATTCGAGTTTCTTTCCGCTGAACTCCTGATGCTGACTTAAATCAAAGTCCGTACGGTTGTGAATTCCTTCCAACTCCTGCCAACCAATCGGGAAGTTGTACTCCACATCGAAAGCGGCTTTGGCGTAGTGAGCTAACTCACCCTCGCCATGTGGATGAAAACGTAGCTTCTCCTGCCGGAGGCCGATTCTATCGTAGTAGGACATTCGGGTTTTCTTCCAGTTTTCGAACCACTCATCATCCATACCTGGTTTAACGAAGAACTGCATTTCCATTTGCTCAAACTCTCGCGTCCGGAAAGTGAAGTTACCAGGGGTAATTTCATTTCGAAATGATTTACCAATTTGAGCAATTCCAAAAGGCAGTTTTTTACGCATAGAAGTTTGGACATTTAGAAAGTTAACAAAAATACCCTGTGCGGTTTCTGGTCTGAGATAAACAATACCTGCGTCATCTTTAACCGGCCCCATATAGGTTTCAAACATAAGATTGAAGTTCCGAGGTTCCGTCAGATTTGTAGACTTACAATTTGGACAAGCCAACTTCCCGTCTTTACTTTGCCCACCATGATCCTCCCGAAAACGGGTTTTACAGTCGGTGCAATCAACAAGTGGATCGGAAAATCCGTCGACATGTCCTGAGGCTTTCCAAACCGTTGGATGCATTAATATCGCGGCATCTAACCCCACGATATCTTGCCGGCGAGTCATCTCTTTCCACCAGGACATCTTTACATTGAATTTGAATTGGGCACCTAATGGACCGTAGTCCCAGCAGGAATTCAAACCACCGTAAATTTCACTACTTTGAAAAATAAATCCCCGACGCTTACAAAGAGACACAAGGGTCGGTAAGTCCTCTAAATCACGCTCTATCATTTGGCTAGACCTTCGTTGAGTAGGATACTTTCCAGAAGTAACACCGGGCGCTGTAGGGGGTCAACAAAGGGGAGCTATGGTGCTCCTATACAAGGCAAAAATGACTCTGTTTTTCACATATAACGCGCAAAGACATTTAGGTTAGGTGTTTTGATGTTTTTTTATGCTCAAATAGGCCAGCTCTACAAACTCACGACTCTTCGGCTCCACTTCTTCCAGAGCTTTGTTGTAGGCGGCCTCAATGACCTCTAAGGAGTCATGACGATTCACTCCAAGAGCTTCATAGGCATCAAAAGAATGACCACTAAAGTTAAATTGAACATCTCTTACATCGCCATTTTCAGGAATGTTTACTGTCAGTTCCAAAGATGCCGGGTCCCCATAATCCACCTTCTCCCGTTTCTTTTTAGCACTCTTAAATCGCGGTTTTTCCTGAGCAAAAAGCTCTTCTTCGGAAGGAAAATCTCCATCAAGAGAACCGGGGCCTCCCATTAAATCGTCACTGAGCTCAGCCATCATTCTTTTGTTTTCACTGTCCTTATTCACTAATCGAACAAAATAGACCACAAATAGAGCCGCCGCTCCCAGAGCGATGAAAATGAAATTTTGTTGTAAATTTAAAGCTTCTAAAAGGCCCATGGCTCCATTTTGCACGACCGTACCCTACAAGACAATATAACCGTTGGATTTCATTTGATCCTGGTTCATTAATATGCCAGACAAACATCTTAAGGAGACTTCCATTGAATCCATTTGATACCCAAGCCCCGGTACCGGGCATAAAACACATTCTATTTGTTGGATCCGGCAAAGGTGGCGTCGGAAAAAGTACAGTTGCCGCAAACCTAGCCCTGGCCTTAAAAACCAAGGGGTGTAAGGTTGGGCTTCTTGATGCTGATATTTACGGACCCAGCCTTCCTAGAATGTTTGGAGCTATTAATCAAAACCCAGAAGTGAACGAAGATAAAAAGATTTTTCCCATTCAAAGATATGGACTAAAGTTAATGTCTATAGGCTTTTTAGTGGCAGAAGAGTCTTCGGTTATCTGGCGTGGCCCTATGCTGTTTAAAGCCATGGACCAGTTTTTTAGAGATGTCATTTGGGGCGAGCTGGACTACTTGGTCATAGATTTGCCTCCGGGAACGGGGGATATACCTTTGACCTTGGCACAAAAGGTCCCCATTTCAGGTGCGGTGACAGTCACTACCCCACAAAACTTAAGCCTCATAGATGCGAAGAAAGCTCTCGATATGTGGGAGCGTATCAATGTTCCCAATCTAGGAGTGGTTGAAAACATGGCTGGCTTTGTGATCCCAGGACAGGATGAGCCATTAGCGATGTTTCCAAAAGGTGAACTGGATGGATATTTAGATCAAAAGGGGCTCACCAAAATGGCATCCATTCCCTTTCACCCCACTATCGCTATGAGTAGCGAAGCGGGAATTCCATTTATGGAGAGTCAAAGCGACAGCAACGAAAGCCAAGCCTACACTCAGATGGCAAACATAGTGCTTGAAAGACTAAAAATCTAGAACCCGGTCTTCTATGATCCAAAGTTAAACACACCACTGTATTGGGACAACAAAGTCCCAATAATTATGAATCCTTGTGGCACATCAAACCCTCTCCAGGAGCGAATCTTATTCGAATAGGATAAGATAGTTATATCGAACTAACCAAATGGGGGGGGCTTATAAGGTGAAATTCAAAATACCAATAGAACTCTTACTGGATCCGCCGCCGGAATAGCGGGGTAGATTTGGTAGCAAACACTTTTACTATGGAATGGTAAAGGTGCGAAGATAGCAGGGCCCGTAGAAAACTACGGGCTTTTTTTTAATTCATCAATCTACAGGAATAAAAAGCCGACTACCGGCATAGATTCTGGAGGATCTTCTCAACCCATTAGATTGCTTGAGCGTGTACATAGACACTCTGTATTTTTCTGCAATTTGACTCAGAGTTTCCCCTCTTTGAACTATATGAACTTTTGTTTCCCCTCGGACTTTAAGCTTTTGCCCTACATGAATAATTCGGGTGGAATCCAAATCATTCATGGCTTTTATGTCAGTGATAGAGGACCTGTATTTTCTTGCAATGGTAGATAGATTCTCTCCTCTACGTACAATGTGATAAACACCTTTTCCAGCGCTACTTGGGGCATCGGTACTTTCACTGGCTGTGGGAGGACTCACTCGTAGGGTCTGCCCGACTTTGATTATTGATCGACGACCCATACTATTCCATTGTCTTAGATTGGAAACGGATGTTCTAAATCTCTGCGCAATAACAGATAGGGTGTCACCTCGCCGAACTCTATATACGTCACCTGAATAACTTGTCGCTTCCTTATTTTTTGAATCGGTATTGGTCCACCCAGGAATCACAAGTCTTTGCCCCACTCGCAACAGCGACCGACGACCTAATCCGTTGGCGCTTCTTATTTGGCTCACTGAAGCCCCATGTCTGCGTGCTATATGAGTGAGGGTATCGCCTCTACGAACACGATACTTATCCCCTTTAGCTGCTACACGATTGGAAGACGTTGAGCCTGAGCTTGAAACACGAACATAGCGACTAGGAATCCTTAACCGTTGTCCTATTCTCAAAATAGATCTTCGACTTAATCCATTGGCACTTCTTAGTTTACGAATGGAGGTTCCGTGTCGTCTCGCAATATGAGACAGGGTATCCCCCCTACGAACACGATAGGTGAAACCAGCCCCAGCTACGTATTTTGGAGGATTTGATTTTACGTCATCTAAAATCGCAACTGTCTGCTCCCCTAACCCTTTAGGTACTCGAACATAGGTCGGGTGATCTTTATAGAAAGGAACATAGTCAGACAAATAAGCCGGATTGAGCTTCTTCATTCTTTCATGTGGGACACCCACTTTAGTTCCGATCTGACTGAGACTCACCCCGTGGTTCACCGTAATAGTATCGAATGAAATTTCATCCTGATAATCGATGTTGGAGAAACCAAAACGTCTTGGATAATATCCAATCAACTTTGCGGCTAAAAACTTAGGCACATAATTACGAGTTTCGCGAGGAAGACGTCGGCGATCTATAATTTCAAAAAAGTCTCTCGTCTGCAGCCGCATGATGGCCCGCATAACCCTATTTTCTCCAGTATTATAAGACGCCATCGACAGATACCAGTTACCAAAAATATTATATAGCGATTTAAAATAATTGGCGGCAGCTCGAGTGGAAGCAACAACGTCTTTTCTCTCATCCATCAAGCGAGTGATTTTAAGATTATACCTTTTACCTGTTGGCCTAATGAATTGCCAATAACCAACAGCCGCAGCTGGACTGTATGCCTTGGCATTAAAACCTGATTCGATCAAAGCAATGTACACTAGATCTTCAGGGACACCTTCTTCCTTCAAAATCTGCTTCATAAGAGGAAGATAGCGAGTGGAACGTTGTAAATAGCGCTCCATATGCCGCTTACCCCGCCCCTGGAAATAGTCTAACCACTTTTTTACATGCTTGTGACTTTTTACCGGAACCGATCCCAATTTATTAATAAGCTCAATATCTTTTTCTGAAAGCGGATCGCCTACATATCTGGGTTCAACATTAACGATGGCTTTCTCGGGTGGCACCACAGTTGTGGTCACTTCCACATCCTGTGACCTTTTCAACGAGGCACAACCGATCAGACTGGTCGCTAATAGCAAAATTACTGGCGAAAAATATAACGAGTTCTTCAATCTAACCATCCTTTAAGCAGGTCAATTTTCAGTGTAACGAAGCTTGTTGCACTATGCAATGGGGGCCAATGCCCTGCTTTTGTTGCTTGCGTTTTAATCAATTTTCAGGACCCTTCCCACTGGCCTTTTGTCGCGCATCCCAAATTTTAGTTTGGCTTAAATCTCCATAAAGCCATTGATAAATAAGGTAGTTTCGCATCACTGCCTGAACATAAAACCTTGTTTCACCCCAAGGCAACTCGTCCATCCAAATTTCATTAGCCGGATCCGAGCTATGTTGTCTGCGTAAATTGGATAAATCTTTACGAGCTTTAATAAATTTGTACAAATTTCCAATCCCTGCATTATATGCAGCCAAAGTTAGAGGCAAATTGTACTTATTGGACTTAAGGATCTTTTTAAAATAGTAGGTTCCCATCCTAATATTAGTCTCAGTATCTCGAAGTGTTTCAGGAAATGTATAGCCTTTCAGCTTCAAATCTTTGGCCACCTCTTTAGCTGTAAAGGCAATCAATTGCATTAAACCAATGGCATTTGCAGAACTTTCGGCATGGGCATCAAACGAACTTTCCTGACGAATAATGGCCGCAATTATATAGGGATCTACCCCATTGCGACCAGCCCATTTCTCAATTTTGCTTTTGTGCCAATAGGGAAAGAATCGCTGCAGAGTTTCCCACCTTAAATACTCAGGTTCATCATATAAAACTTCATTAAATAATGTTATCCCCATTCGCGGATGATCCACCGACATCCATAAATGGGCAAACATCAATTTTTGTAATGATGTCGTTGGCTCAGGTAGCTGCTGCAACTCTGCTTGTGCTTCTTGATACCAACCACTTCCCCTAAGAATTTGTAGCGCTTCCCAAGATTGCATCTCTGAATTACCCAACAAAAGCTCTACTAGAGGAAGCTTAGTCCCTTTGAAACTAGGGCCGATTGGAGTTGATGAATTGTGGAGCCTTACCCTCATACCGTAATAGGTGAGCGGATACTCTTGAATAAGCTTCGACGCAACCTCTTTGGACTTTTCAACCTGATCCAATTTTAAATAGCTATTCCATGCCCAATATAAGGTTTGAAGCCCAAAATTCCCCTGATCATTTAAAGCGAGAAGCCTCTCGAAGTAAAAAATGGCCTTGGCATAATTTTCTAATCTATAATAGGTCAATCCCAACCTAAACAAACCCTCTACAGCCTCTTCAGTTCCAGATGTTTGCGCCAATAAATTTTCGTAGGTGGCTATCGCCTGCTTGTAATCTCCAGTAGTAATTTGCGAAAGCCCTAAGCGAATTAATGCTTCCCTACTTTCCTCTCGACTCGGTTGCTTTTTTAATGCCATTCGAGATAACAACTCGGCCTCATTGTAGTAGCCTCTCCAATAGGCTTTACTTGCCATTGAATTTAAAGTAGCTGGAGGTAGCTTCTGAGTGGCCTTCCTCACGCGAACTTTTAATAATGCCAGCCGCCCCTCATTGCGGGCTAACAAGCCTGTGTAGAGCGATACGATTTGTTTCTCCGTCGACTGCGACCAATAGCTGAGCGGGTATTTGGAGATAAGCTCAACGCCAACCTCTATTGCCGAAAGAAGATCACTCGACTGAAGAGCCCTCTGAACTTGATCATACAAGGCCTTCTCTTTTTTAGATGCCACTAAAACGGCATCTTCCTGACGCTGCTGTTCTGTGGACTTGGAAACCTTTGAGGGAAGGTTCAATTTTGACTGAATCGCGGCTAATTTCTCTCTTACTTCTTGAGAGTCCTTCACCAAAAGACTGCGCGTATAAAAGGTTCTTGCCTGCTCCAAGTTTTGCTGAATAAAAGCTGCCTGCCCAACTAAAGCATACATATCTGCTTTCTGATCAGAACTCAACCAACTTAGATTTTTATCAATCTCACTGTACAACTTCCAAGCCTGATTACGATCCTTTTTCACAAAAAACTCTAAGGCTTCCATTTGCGCCCCCATAAAAGCTTCTCGCAATAATTCCGAATAGCTTTGTCCTGAAAGCCAAGACTTATTCTTTCTAATTACGGCGAGGACATTCATGATCTGACCGGATTGATTAGAGTTTTTTAATAAATTCAAAGAACAAGACAATTGCCTTAATCGCAACCAAGGCTCTAAAGCCCTTACTTTGCTGACTGTTGATTGAGACAGCTTATAGCATCGAGCATACCGCCCCAGAAATTCGGCCTTTTTAATCTCGTATAAGTTTTTTTCCAATACGGAAGAAGGACCTTTTTCTGACTTTCCAAACTCATAGTGTTCAATGGTTTTGTCTTTGAGTTTGTCTAAATCAACTACGATGGTTTGAACAGCTGCAAAGCCACTTTGAAACCCAAATAAAACTGCAGCCCCTACAAATAGTTTCTTCATACGTCTCTCTTAAGTTGCGTCGAAAACAATTGATTAGACACTTTGATGGTTTTCGACAGTAGAGCATCCATATCTTTTAATTTTTCTTTCAATAACTTGGAATCTGAATTCTTACCAATAACACCTTCAGGAGCAAAACCGAGAAGTTCGAAATAAGATAATAGTTTTTTCAGCTCAGGCCCGATCTCTTGTCTCACGATAGGTGGAGACATCTCCAACAAGCGATCGATCTCCCGATGAGCCCCTCCTTCACCGCTAATCTCTCCCAATACAAAATAGATAAGGTTGCTGCCCTCAATACCTACATTTCTCCAATCGTTTTCATTGGCAGCCTTTGTAAGAACTGAGAATCTAGCTTTCAGCTTTTCTTGTAATCCCACTGATTTGTTAAACCACCTAAATTCCGAAGAGGCTTTCCATACAAGTATTAACAACATGAGTAGGAAAAGAGCGCCCCAAATCCCAACACGATTGGCTTGATAAAATCGATCGCTGGTTTCCATGGTCAAAAGTAGTCCTGGTAATACCTTTTCCACAACAGCGTTGGCAGCCTCTGAAGTTTGCAAAGGCTTGGAAGCAATGATTTGACCATCCTCACCCGGCAATACATCTATCTCTCGAGCGCCAACAGATTGTTCGTAATATTTTCCGGTACCAGGATTAAACATGGAAAACTTAAGTTCCGGAATTTCCATTTTTCCCGCGAAACGCGGCACAAGCAGCAATTCAAAGCGCTTAAAACTACGACCCGACTTATAAAACTTCGATTCACTGATTGTGTCGTATAACTCCAAGCCCTCTGGAAGAGTGAGTTCAGGAAGATCTATTCGCTTCGCATTACCCTGTCCCTCAAACTCCACAATGTAGGAAATTGGACTATTTACCTTGAATTGCTTGGACTTCATTTCAGATTTAACAATAAAATTCCCAACAGCCCCTGTGAAGTTGTCTGGGCGACCAGCCGTTGGCAACGCCTTCACAGCAATGGGAATTTCTCGGCTTTGCTTGGTGACTTCTTTCCGCTGACTTCTGCCCCAAAAAGCATTTGAAGCTACGGTGCACTTCGCCCGATAGGGGTCAATTTTTACATTGCCAGGCTTAATGGGAAACAAAGCGTATGAAGCCAACAGTGCCCGCCTGTACTGCACTCCATTAACTATATAACCACTTCTAAAATTCAATCGAGTAGCAATCTCGATATCTTCTTTCCAAAACCCATTTAAGCTTGGATATTTTAATGTATCGATCTCAGTTAAATTAACAGCTGTATAAAGATACCATGAAGCAACAACTGATTCTCCAACATAAGCACTTTCTTTATCCACTTCTACTTGAATAAAAAAGTCTTCTGCATTCTCTGGAAGTGGCTGCTGAATACCTCTCCCGGGCAAACCTCTTCGTCGCAAGAGTTGGTTAAACAGATCCATTTCCTCATCCATAGCTTGGAAGGGATTGCTACCTCGTGAACGCGGACGCCCCATGGGCTGAGCCAATCTACCATTACCCTTAATCACCGAGATTTGCTGCGGACGAGTCAGCCGCGGCTGTCCATCAACAACAACCTCCACTGGCCCCATCTTGGCCACGCCTTCGCGCTTCGGTGCGAGTAAAAAAGTATAGGTAATGGAATGTTTGGTTGTGAATTGTCCATTTGAAAATGATGCGCTAGTTGATTTAGCGGAATTTGAATTTAACAAGTCAAAATCATTAAGGCTGGGTAACCTAGGCGCGGAAACTGAGATATTTGAATCCGCTGTAACATTTATTAAAAAATTCACAGTATCACCAACTGGCACTGTCTTACGATCAAACTCTGCCGAAATTTGAACCTGACCCCAAGACACTAATGGATTTAAAGTGAGAATTAAAAAGGGAATTAGAAGTTGAAATAATCTTAGAAGGACCTTACCAGTCTTTGTCACGTGATCTTTCCTTCCCGCCAAGCTCTTGCTCCTTAGCTCTAATTTTCTGTTCTTGATTTTTAATTTCCTCTAGAATTCGCTTCACATCCTGTTCAGATAAGTCTTTAGGCTGTTGCTGCTGCTTTTGATCTTCTGGATCTTGCTGATCTTGCTGATCCTGTTGATCCTTTTGCTGTTGATCATCTTGGTTCTCATTTTGTTGATTAGAGTCGCCGGATCCCCCGCCACCCTGCTGCCAAAGTAATTCTATATTTGTTTTGATCTCATTGGAGGTTGGGTCCATCTTAAGTGCCTCTTGATAGACCTCTAGTGCTTCTGGAATCTTTTTCATCTGCCCCAATAGGCGCGCCTTATTAAATAGAGCAATAAAACGCAGTTGCGATTGATCATCCAATAACTCTAAAGCAGTATCGTATTCGGCTAACGCCTGCTCTTCAGATTTTTTTAACTCAAAGGCAAGACCCAGGTTAATATGTATATCTGGTCTTTCTGGCGTTTGCCCTAAACCCAATAGAAATTCATTAATGGCTAAATTCAATTTTTCGGGAGAGATGTTCACTTGTGGCGCTTTGGGTTGTTCTCCAGTCTTTTGAGCCTGCTCTTGTGCCTTCTTTTGGGCCTCTTTCATAGCCTCTTGATACTCCTCCAGCCACTCAACCAAGCTTTCGGCCCCCTCTTTTGCATGCATATCGGCCCTGAGATCATTGGCTAACGCTACCGAGCTATTCATAAAAAAGAATATTAAAACCCAACGCAACATCATCGTGCACTCACCTCAAAACGTCCCTTCCAAATACGACCAGCGCTTTTTCGCTCACCCATCCAAAGTTCAGCAAGGGCACAAAGAAAACCCAATAAAAGGAAAATTTGATAATGCTCATCATAATCAACCACTGAGGCTTCTTCAAATCGAGTTTGCTCTAGTTGCTTTAAATCCCGAACTACATTCTTAACAGCACCACTACCAAAAGTATTGTGATAGAACGCTCCCTCACCTTTACTTGCCAATTCTTTGAGAACAGTTCCTTTTGTCGCTGTCAAAACGGGGTTGTCGGATCGATCCTTCTTATATCCCAACAGTTGGCCAGCTTCGTCCCGAATAGGAATAAACCCACCTTTTTCAGTCCCAAACCCCATAGTGAAAATACGAATTCCTTTTTTAGCAATTTCTTCTGCCGCGACCAATCCTTTTTCTTCGTTATCTTCACCATCAGATGCAATAACAATAGCACGAGTCACTACAGATTCTTCTGAATCTTCTATGCCACCCCTCTGAAAAGCATCAACAGCTTCCTGCAGAGCTTTACCAAAATCAGTCCCCTGAGAACTTACTGATTCGGTGGATAGAGTTTCTATATACATTCTTAATGCATTTTTATCCTGAGTGACTGGAGTCAGCAATACCGCTGAACCGGCAAAAGCCACGATTCCGATTCGATCACCAACAGCCTCATCAACAAAACGCTCCATTTCCTTTTTCATATAGGCCAAGCGGCTCGGCTTGATATCTTCAGCATTCATTGATTCAGAAACATCGAGCAACAAAACAACTTCTATGCCCTCTGATTTCATTTTAGCTTTGGCGGTGCCTGACTGCGGGCGAGCCAACGCTAAAACAAAAAAAGAAATGCTCAAACAAACCAAAGTGAGTTTTATCTTCTTTTTTACGGGCGATACAGAGGAAAACACGAAACCCATAACCTTAGTATTAAAAGCATTAGCCAATGTCTTAGCCGTCCTTTTTGCATACCAATAATACAAGATAATTAGAATCGGAATGAGCCATAAAAAATGAAAGGCCCAAGGATTAGCAAATCTCCACATTAAGGCCCCCTTCTTAAAAAACTATGACTTAGCAAAACGCCAACAAAATAGAAGGCAAGAGCCCAGATCAACCAGGTGAAAAACTTTTCTTCGTACTTGGTGTACTCATTGCTTTCAATTTTAGTTCTCTCCAACTGATTGATTTCTCCAAAAACATTATCAAGAGCGTTCGAGGTAATGGCGCGAAAATACTTACCGCCAGTCTCCTGAGCCATACTCCCCAGAAGAGCCTCATTAATTTTACTATGTATAGGCCTATAGGTTTTAATTCTTTGACCGAAAGGGTTCACGGTAGTTACCGGCAATCGAGCCTGCCCATCTTTCCCCATTCCAATACTATAAACCTTTATCCCCTCTTGTTTGGCCAAATCAATAGCCGTCTTTGGATCAATAGTTCCTGAATTATTCTCTCCATCCGTCAAAAAAATCACTATTCTACTTTTCGCCACTGAGTCTTTCAGACGACTAACAGAATTGGCCAATGCCATACCAATCGCTGTACCCATTTTTATGTTCTTGGAAGTTTTAACTTCCGATAGGTTTTGCAATAGCACTGGATAATCTAAAGTCAAAGGAACACGAGTGTAAGATTCTCCAGAAAAAACCACCAGCCCAATACGATCCGAAACTCTCTGCTCAATAAACTCTTTAATAGTTTTTTTTGACGCCTCCAAACGATTCTCAGGTTTCATATCTTCTATAAGCATGGAATCCGAAATATCCAGAGCCACAACAATATCAATTCCCTCGACGTTTCTTTTCACCTTAGTCATTGATTCACGCGGTCGTGCTAAGGCTATGATCACAAAAATAAGAGCTAATACCTTTAATACCCAGGGCACATAGACTAATTGTGAACGCAGTCCTCTATGGGCGGCCTTAATCACCTGAAGAGAGGAAAACCGCATAAAAGCCTGTGCACTTTTACGCCGAAATAGAAACCATAAAACAATCAATCCAAAAAGCGGAATCAAAAGTAAAAAAGCGTAAGCGGAATACCAACTCATAGCCCAGCCCCACTCTTCTTATAATTATAGATCAGCCCAGCTGCCTTTCGGGACATTTGCACTAATTGCTGACAGTCATAAGAAGACATTTTCTCAGGTTCCTCTACAGACCTGTCGATTTCTGATTTCACTCGCCGGATTTCCGCCGCATGTCTTTGATAGAATCTACGATCTTGCTTTCGAATTTCAGCCAATAATCCAGACACCGAAAGCCTCTCCGCCGGCACCCAAAACATTTGCGTGTAATAGTGGTCTAAATCTTTTTTAAGATCTTTACAAAATTTTAGGATCTCTTCTTTTTCTAACTCACCCTTCGATGGCATTCGTTTGGTGAGCTCTCTTGCTGACTTATTGAATTCTATAAAAAAGTGCCGATCCCGAGAAGTATCCAATATACCCTTACTCGATTTCAAACCTAGAGCTCGTATCCAAGCTGATTCGGGTTCAATATTGTAGTTAATGTAAAAATTCTTTCTTCGTAAAATGCGAAAAATTTGGCGCAATACAAAGCCAAAGAGAATGACCCCCAATGAAATTAAAAAAGTGTAATACCACCAATCCAAACTCGCATGAATAGGACCCAAAGGGCCAAAAGGTTGAGGTGGACCTTTTTGAGGATCTAAAACAGATTTAATCTCAATACCTTGAATTTTAGCAGGCCAAGACACTCCGGCACCATCCTGCCATTGAAATTTCACCCCATCTAATGATCCCACCTTATAACCGGTCACCGCCGCTGACAAAGAGGTTGGTGAGTCCGAGAGGACTTCTAGGAGGTGAATTTTATACTCTGACTCCTTATCTAAGTTGATCGATAGGTCCTGTCGAGAATACTCTTGAAATTCACCACTGCACTCTAATTTAAAAACACTGCCCACAGTCAGTTTATCCAGGGGCTCATTCATTTCCGCACCACTACAGGTCCAGGCTGGATTTTTAAGATCTTTTTTCTCGTCAGCCATCAGCGAAGATTCCTTTGTTTAAAAAATCTTACGAGAGGAGTGACAAAATCTTCGCCCACTGACACGTCTATACGATCCACTGCAGATAACCTGAGCATTTTCTCTCTATCACTCAGGGTTTGCTGGTACTTTTCTCTATAGCTTTTCTGAAAGGCCGGAGAGCTGGTATCAACGGTGACCAGCTCTTGAGTTTCAGGATCCAAAATATCAATAAGACCAATGTTTGGAATTGCTGCCTCTGTTGGATCACTAATGACAACAGCTACAGCATCGTGCTTTTTGCCCAACATCTTTAAACCAGTGTCGAAATTGGAATCAATAAAATCACTAAATAAAAAGATATGCGCCTTCTTTTTTAACGTCGCCTGGAGATGCTCAATGGCCGTATTCAATGAGGTCTTTGTACTTTTCGGTTTGAAGTAATACAAATCACGCAAAATCCGGTGAACCTGACCTCGTCCCTTTTTAGGGGGAACATAGTGCTCCACTTGATCCGAGAAAAGTAACAACCCTACAGGATCGTTGTTCCTTACAGCTGTAAAGCTTAACAGCGCAGCTAAATGGTTTATAATCTCACCTTTAAAGTAAGGGCCACTGCCATAATCACCTGACGCACTGACATCCACGGCCAGCATCACGGTCATTTCCCGTTCCTCATCAAACTTCTTAATATAAGGCTTGCCAGTTCGGGCCGTCACTGGCCAAGAAATAGCTCGAACATCATCTCCAGGAACGTACTCTCTAAATTCAGAGAAAGTCATCCCCTGACCTTTAAAGGCGGAGTGGTATTCCCCAGTAAACAAGTTGTTAACGAGCTTACGAGTGGAAATTTCTAAAAGTTTAACTTTCTTTAAAACTTCCGCTGGTATGGACACGATTTATGGCACCTCAATTTGGCCGAGAACTTCTTTAATAACATCCACTTTGCTCACCTCTTCCGCTTCCGCTTCATAAGTAAGTACAAGACGATGACAAAGAACATGGTAAGCAATGGCTTTCACATCTTCAGCCGTAACGTAACCTCTACCCCGAATAAAAGCATGCGCCTTAGAGGCCCGAATTAAACTAATGGTTGCCCTTGGCGATACACCCACTGAAATAATATGGCTTAAATGTGTTAACCCATAGTTATCCGGCTCACGCGTAGCCATGATCAATTCAACAATATATTGTTTTATTTTATCATCCACGTAAATCTGATCAACACGATCGCTGGCACGCTTTAACTCTTCCCTACTAATTACAGTTTCTACTTCGGGAGCATCGTTCCTGGCCATCTTTTCGAGAATCTCTAGCTCTTCGGCTTTGTTCGGATAGACCACATTAATTTTAAACATAAATCGGTCCATTTGAGCTTCTGGCAATGGATAGGTGCCTTCTTGCTCAAGTGGGTTTTGAGTCGCTAGTACCAAAAATGGTCGATCCAATTTATAGCTCGTCTCTCCAATAGTGACTTGCTTCTCGGCCATTGCTTCTAGCAATGCGGACTGAACTTTTGCCGGAGCTCGGTTGATTTCATCGGCTAATACAATATTCGTAAAAATAGGTCCTTTTTTGGGAGAAAACTCTCCAGACTTTGGATTAAAAATCATCGTTCCTATAAGATCTGTCGGAAGTAAATCAGGGGTGAATTGAATTCTCTGGAAATCCAGTGAAATGGCTTTCGATACAGACGAAATGGTCAATGTTTTGGCTAGGCCGGGCACACCTTCCAAAAGAACGTGTCCGCCTGTCAACAGGCCCATCAATATTCCTTCGAGCATTTCTCTTTGACCAACAATCACCTTGGAGACTTCGCTCAACGCTTGATCAACAAATTTACTTTCGTGCTTAATGGCCTCATTGAGGGCTACTATATCTACATCCACTGCGGACCTCCTAATCTCACCATTCTCCAATGCTCTCCAGTACTTAGCAATACTTGATCCGAATGTTTATCAGGTTTGAAGCTATATGTCAGAAGCCTCATTTTTAACATGGTCAGACGATAGAAGATCCCATTATACTAGGGACTCTTAAAACGGCGGAGATTGTCCTTTTGAAAAATAGTACGAGAGCCTGGTTGCTTCTAAGCTTAATATCCATATTTTTAGTTTCTGTTGGTTATCACCTAGCTAGCCGTGAAGGCCTCCTGTGGGGCTTTGCCATAGCTTTAATTTTAAACTCAGTGGTTTATTTTTATGGCGACATCTTTATCGTTAGGCAATTTAACGGCAAAAATGTTGAGGGATATGATCCCTATGGCCTCACTTTGATCCTCAGAAAGCTGAGCAAAAGAGCGGGAGTGGAAGCTCCATGGATTAGAATATTACCTACATCGTCTCTAATTGCCTTTTCTGCAGGCAGAAATACAAAGAACAGCTGTATTTTTGTTTCTCATGGCCTGGTGAACCGCTTAGAACCGGAGGAACTGGAAGCTGTACTTGCCTATGAATTAGCCTCAATTGTGACCTACAACACATTAGCATCCACCATTGCTAGCGCACTGATGAACGGCTTGATGGTTATCCCCAACATTATTGATCAAGGATTAAGCTGGGCATTAAATATTAAATGGGTGGCTCAAAAAAGAGGCCAATTCACGGTATGGCTCGTCCTTCCGCTATGTCAGATCATTTTGAAACTATGCATAAAAGAGACCACTCCCAGTGAAATCGACGCTCAAGCCTCGGAGTGGCTGAGCTCAAAAAGTATCTTGGCGAAAACCCTTTGGAAGCTAGAATCCTACGCCCAAACTCTACCCTACAAGGCTCCAGCACCTATGGCGCATTTGTTCATGGTCAATCCCTTGACGAAAAAAGGTTGGACTCGATATTTTGTCCATCGCATGACGACCGAGCATCGCATTAAAAAGCTGCTTGGCTATTATCCCATTTAGTAAATGGGCCCAAATTTAAAGGAGGATATGTGAGTCAGACTAAAGAGGGTTTGGAAGCTTCTATATCAACATTAGTGATTTCCATTGGATCTACGGCAGTGATGTCGTTGGGCTTAGCACCCAATCCAAACACTGGAAAAACAGAAAAAGATTTAAATCTAGCTAAGTTCAACATTGACCTCTTAGTTATGCTTCAAGAGAAAACTCAGGGGAATCTTTCTGAGGATGAGGAAAAGCTCGTTGGCCATGTGATCAATGATTTACAAGTAAAGTATGTGAACGAAAATAAACCGTCGTAAAGACACACAAAAGAGGTGAGTATGAAATTTGTCGCTCTGACTTTTTTAGTAACGCTCCTATCAATACCATCACTTGCTAAACTCCCTAAAGTGAATCCCGGAGATCCGCTTCCTTCAAATCTATTTGTGGAGTTGGCTAAACTCATTAACCCAACTGTGGTGAATATTAGCACCACCCAGTTACCCAAAGGCCGCTCCCATCAGGACCCCTACCAACAATTTCTAGAGGAGTTTTTTGGACCACGCTATCGCGGTGGAATGCAACGTCAGCCCGCCCAATCCCTGGGAACAGGGTTTGTGATTCGCAAGGATGGACTCATTGTTACAAACAACCACGTCATCGACAAAGCTGATGTTATTAAAGTTCAACTGGAAGAGAACGACGACACCCTTTATGAAGCCACTGTCATTGGTAAAGATGCGCGAACCGATATTGCCCTGATCAAAATTAAAGTGGACAGGGATTTACCGGTAGCCAAATTGGGAACTAGCACTGACTTGTCAGTGGGAGAATGGGTGGCTGCTTTTGGAAATCCCTACGGCCATGGACACACGATGACTAAGGGTATTGTGAGTGCAAAAGGTAGAAACATTGACGTGTTAAATAAATTCTCATTCATTCAAACAGATGCGTCCATCAATCCTGGTAACTCAGGTGGCCCTTTAGTGAACATGCGAGGCGAAGTGGTCGGTGTTAACACTGCCATTGATGCTCGGGCACAGGGCATCGGCTTCGCCATTCCCATAGACGATGTTAAGGAGATTTTACCCAACCTGGAAAAGGACGGGAAAATTCGTCGAGGCTTTTTGGGAGTGGGAATCGCAGATATCACGCCTCAAGTATCGAAATCCCTGAATCTATCGTCAAAAACAGGCGCTTTAGTCACTCAAGTGTATGAGGATAGTCCCGCCTCCAAATCCGATATCCGACCTTACGATGTATTTGTTGAATTCAATGGCAATAAAGTGAACACAGCTCAAGATTTGGCCCGAACCGTTCAGGACACCACGGCTGGAAAGACCTACAACGCCAAAATTGAACGCGATGGCAAAGTCATAGGTAAGAAAATTAAAGTGGAGGAAAATCCTCAATCTATTTCCAGACAAAGCCCACCCACTCGTCGATCTCTCAAAAGCGTAGAGGCCCGCCATGGACTTGGCTTTAAAATGATAGATCACAATAAACGCGTGGTTGAGGATTGGAACTTACCAAAAGTGAAGGGGGCACCGCCAATCATTATTGATGTAAACCCTCGCACTCCCGCTGGTATAGCTGGATTGGTTGCTGGCGATATGATTTTGGATGTGAATCGTCAAAAAGTTCGGAGAGCTGCCGATGTTAATAGGTACTTAAAAAAGAACTCTATAAATCTCATGCGTATTCTAAGAAATAACAGCGTAGCTCTGGTTCAGTTAAGACCTGCTAAATAATTTCTATTTTTGAATCAAACTTATGAGAAAACACCTTCAGGAAATTCCTGGAGGTGTTTTATTTTGAGACAATTGCAGTTTCCCCTACAGCCCTTGGTCCAGGTAGCCGAAATGAATACTAGAAGAAGTAAGCAGCCATCGAATTCATCCCGAGGGGGCATAAATGAAGATAACAGAAGTGAAGATCTTTCCGGTCAATGAGGAAAGGTTAAAGGCCTACGTAACTATAACCATAGAAGACTGTTTTGTGATCCGTGACTTAAAAGTCATTAAGGGAAACGGCGGTCTATTTGTAGCTATGCCATCAAAGAAACGCAAAGATGGTCAGTTTAAGGACATTGCTCACCCGCTGAATCAAGAGACGCGTGAATACATTGAAGACGAGATCTTCAAGGCGTTTGAAGAGGAAGTAAAGTCTATGGGAGACTCCCTAGACGACCTAAAACGCGCGGAATAGCCTGTAAAAAGGAAATAATAATCACAATTTAACCGGTTGCGCCTCGCGTAACCGGTTTTCTTTTCCAAGACCAAATCTTGATTTCAGGAGCCCTACGGATTATATCTTAGAGCTCTCAACGATGGGGTGTCGGCAAGTTGGTAAGCCAACAGATTTTGATTCTGTCATTCGCAGGTTCGAGTCCTGCCACCCCATCCACTTTTTATGTGCCGAAGGCACCAAAAAGTGGTGGCAAAAAGATGAGCGCGTTTACGAACTGTCCCAATTGGACAGTGCGGAAATAAGCGAAACAAAAAAACCATCCTGCTAAGGATGGTTTTTTTATGCCCAATGGACTGGAGGTTGCTGGAGGAGAAGTGAGGGAGCGGCCGAGGCAAAAGCAGAGCTTTTGCTTGGCAAGTCAGCCACGACGGCTGACTTAGCGAGTGAACCGCCGTCCCGGAGCAGACAACACTATGTTGGCTGCGCGAGGGAAGTCCTGCCCGAATCCGCACAAACCCGCCTACTCTCGAACGTGTGTCCGCACCTTTAAACGTGGCCACAAAAAGGTCATAAGAATGGGGCACAAGGTGAACACCACCACTATCGCTGCACCGGAGGGAAGATCAAATTGGTAAGACAGGATCATCCCCAGTAGACTTAGAATGGTTCCCAAAACCCAACCGAAAATAAGTCGGGGGCGCCACTCTTTATAAAACAGTGAACTAATAATCGCCGGGACGATAAGAAATGAAAACACCAAAAGCACACCGGCGTAATGCACTGAGGACGTGATCACCACACCAAATAGTCCATAGAAAAGAAAATCCCATATCCAGTGATTTCCTCCTTTCAGTGAACTCTGAAAAAATTGATGACGATAGAAATAGTGAATCGCTCCTACCAAACCATAGACTACCACCACCTTTAAAACATCCGCCCATGTTACCCACAATAGGTTCCCAATGAGGCTTTGCTTTAAATGTTCCGCTCCGTGGCTGACCTTATCCATAAGAAGTATAATGGCCGCAGAGGCCAAAGCATAAATAACCCCAATAATAGCCTCTTGAGAAATCTGAAATCGAAAGCGGTTGGAGTAGGCTAGAAACAGGGCTGCCACCAGCGTCGAGCCCAATGAAATAAAATAGGAAGTTAAATCGTGATGATCAAACCCCAGCAAAAAAGCGAAGGCAGAGCCAAAAGCCGCCACCTGCGCCAGAGCTAGATCAACAAAAATCACTCCTCTATGCAAAACGTGAAGGCCCAGATAGCAGTGAATCCCGACCAGGGCCACACACATAAAAAAAGGTGCCGCTAAAAAACTGACCGCCTCCATGTCCTAGACCCCTTTCCCACAATTTTCTACAGCCGTTACCAATGATTCTATCAAATCAAAATAGTCCGTCTGCACTTCCACCGGAACAATTTGAAGACTCGCTTGGGTCACACCTTTAATTCGCTCACCGGCCGTGGTTTCAAAATAATTTTCATTCAAAATGCACTTCACATTTTTTTGTTTTACCAACTTGATCAGCGAAATAATGTGTTTTGCTGTGGGTGGGATACCCGGTTTTGGCTCAATGCTAGCCACCACATCCAAATCGAATCGCCTTAAAAAATAACTCAGTGATTTATGATAGGTGATCACATTGTTAACTTGAGACTTTGTAATCCTCGACTCCCAGTCTTTCATCTTTTCTTTGAGAGTCTTCGCATAGTCGGCCGCCCGCCTCTGATAAAACTCAGCATTTGCAGAATCCAACTCCCCGAGCTTAATTGCTAACGCTTCAACTACGGAAATAGTCTTTATCGGATCCAAATGAAAATGGGGATTACCTAAAGGGTGAACATCGCCTTCTGCCCGATCTAACTTTCCCTCTGGTATATCGATGGCTTCGATATGATCTCCGGCGGCAAAAAAACCTTTGCTGCCCTTGAGCAAGGTTGGATTCTTCGCTCCCCTTTGCACATTCCCAATCCAGCCCACTTCCAAATCTAAACCCACAGACACAAGCAGATCTGCCTGCCGTAGCTTCACCATATAAGAGGGCTTGGCTTCCACAAAATGTGGGTCTTGGTTGCTTTTTGTGAGTGACGAAACATCCACCTTATCTTGACCGATCTCTTGAACTAAATTTTCTAAAGTGGTCGTCGTTGTTACGACTTTAAGCTCGGCTTGAGCATTCAATGCCCAAGCCGAAAGCAAGCCTAATATTAGAATTTTCACATTTAGCTCCCTAGTAATCGTGAGCGGGGTGTGCACCCATGGTTAAATTCAACTGTAGCGTGACTCGCTGTTCAGCTTCGTCGGCCGACGGATCGTCAATGTTGTCATACTGCAATCGAATAGCGGAAAATTCAGAGGGAACAAACGCCACCAAAGCGGAGCTTTTTGTAATGTCATCCACAGAGCTATCATCAAGGTTGGAAACCGCTTCGTACCTCAGCTGCCCCCACCAACGCTTTTGAAATTGATACTGCAGCCAAGTGCTAAGGGCTGAAAGGCCATCGTTACTCAAATAAGTCCCAGGATTGTCTTCATCCTCAACAAAGCGCTTACGAGCTTGTGTGTACTCTGCTGTCCAAATAAAAGCACGAGCATCGGCGTACTTCTTCTTATAAGTCAAAGCGGCGTTATAAACATCGTTTGACTGGAATAAAACATCTTTTCCACTGGCATAGCCTAAATCCAACTCCAAAGTAGAAGAATCACTAAGATCCCAAAGATTCTTAACAAAATAAACTCCGGCCAAATCATCTTGTGTGTCAGACCCAAACACTGCCGTATTCTCTGCGCTAAAAGCCTGCGCAACCACTTCAAAATACCAAGGGGTGGGAAGCAAATAAGAAACAGCTAAGCCCGTTTCATTGAATCCTTCTTCTCCAAAGATGGCTTCACGAGTCTGTGGCGCATCAATAAAGGGCTGGGCATGGGTATGCCATTGATTCGATCGCCCCCAGTAAGGATAGAATTTTCCCAAGCGCAAGGTCACGCTGGGGATCTGAAGAGTATCGATAAAGACCTCTTCTGGCTCTACCACATACTCACCGTCTTCCGATTCCACAGCCAAAATAACATCTCCACGAAAATAGGTATCAATGTTTGATGTCAAACGAAGTTCGGCCTCTTGTAGGGCAAAACCATTGGCCGCTTCAGCATCTGCGGCATTCCCCTCAGAACCCCCTCTTATTGTGAAAAGTGTATTTAAACTCAAATCTGGGTTCGCTTTATTTTGAGCAAAGACAGATGTACTCATTAGAAAAATAATTAATGTTAAAGTAAAACGCATAAAATCCTCCTCGGATTAGATTAATAAATTGGCTTTGTAATAGATACTAGGTCAATTTTTCTGGAGGACCGCGAAGGGGATGAAAGGTGGCTACTTGGTCAGAAGAGAGAAATACTTCATAGGAACATACATATTCAGGGTCAATAGGCGATACCGGTATAGCAAGACATGCATCAACGGCATCGAAACTCTGCTGACTTAAGTGAAAACAGATATTACAGGGGTTTTCATTGTGACCGTCATTGTGATTGGATAAATGAAGAGGCCCAAGGAATGTCCATGCCAGAAGTAGGATAATTAAGAACACTTTTGAATGGATCGTTTTTTTAGCCATGAGAATACAAGGTAGCACCTTTACCCATCATGGAACAACAAACGGCTTCAAAGCCCATCGAGTTTTTAGACAGAACGCATTATCTAAACCCGAATGAGCTATGAAACCGACGCAAAATATTAAAGCACTAAAGGTGCGACAAACGCAAAAAAAGCCCCTACTCCCCAAAGAGATCCCGAGAGAGTTAAGATCGCGAAGGACCACTTCCTTGCAGAAGCACAGGCTCTCGCTCTTTCTGGATCTATAGGACAAGGCTCATTTCTCGATCTGTAGTGCATAAATGCAGCCAAGGAAATCAGAATTCCGCTAATTGCAAACACCCAAGCTTTGTACTGTGAAATCCACACCAACTGGGGAACGGCCGAAACAAGTCCGGCCATTGTGGCCCCCATCCCAAGCACCACAAAGAGACTCGGCAGGGCACAACAAAGTAGCGTTCCCGTAGAGGCAAACAATGAAAGCCATGCTGAAAACCGACTCATTTTATAGGCCCTACATATTGAAATCCGGCACCAGAGACAATGCTTTTAACAACGCTCTCTGAAAGTTCTTTGCCTTCAACAAAGGTTACTAACACTTCCATTTTATCTAAATTTACTTTTGTGCTTTTCACTTCCTCTCTGGCATTAAAATTCTTTTCAATCCCTTGAGCACAAAACGCACATACCATTCCGTTCACTTTAATCAGCAACTTATCTTTTGCCACTTTTTTTGAAGTGGCTTTGCTGTCTTTATGATCATGTCCTTTATGATCATGCTCTTTGCCCTCAGCATGTTGCATGTGCGAGCTCTTAGATTCAGACTTTTCAGCGAAAACCGGAAAACCAATAACAATACAGCTAAAAAATATAATTGTTCTCATTTCTATCTCCTAATAGTGAATAATGTAGTTAAACTTAGTGACCCCGTTATAAGATTGGCCAATTTCAAACAGAACATTCTTATAGAAAAACCTTAAGAACGGAGTCACATCCGTTTCTGGGTTCTCATCAAAAAAAGTTTTCTCACTCCACTCAAGAATAAACCAAGAATGAAGATCATCAAAAGCTCCCACATAAGGAGCCAGTCCCGCCCGAACAGTGGTTTGTCCCAAATGCGTATCAGTTCCATCTTCCAGTTGCAGATGTTTTGCTAAAAAGTAATAGTTTCGATCTTCAATATCGAACTGCAACATTCCCATTCCAACATCACGAGTTTCTCCTGATAGGTCACTCTTTCCCGCTCCAAGAACGCCGTAAATATTGGCTTGCAAAGCTTCACCATTCCACCTTTTCAGTAAAAAATTAGTCGAAGCTACTGTCGCTTTTGGGCCACCTAGTACATCCGTTCTTTTAAAATGATGAATACCAAAGGCCCACCAGTACCTATACGAATAGTTCAGCTGGTTGTGTGATAGTGAACCGGAATGTTGACCCATGATACCCAGTGAATTTTGAAAGGCCACGGGATGGGCCCATAAACTCACACCATGAATTAAAACTAATAATGCTATAAAGCATTTCATATAAATCTCCCTACGATTAAAATTAAATTTTGTTCGATGAGATTTATTTCAAATGATAAAAATGGAGTAGACCGCCTGCCAATTGAGAGAGCTCGGTGGCGTTTTAAAAATAGATATTTTTAAAGGACTCATTGATTCTTTAGAATATCGAACCCCTTGATGGGCAAAAAACATTGCCTTCCCAAAGCTTTTTAGCTTTCTCGAAGAGACACTGACTAAGCTAGATTCATAAACAATATCAATTTGACATAGGTTTATCTGACAAATTGGACATTCATGATCCTTGCTTGTGTCATCCACCTGAATACTTTGGGAGTGTGATTCCATTTGCTCGTGGCAGGAAGGCTTTTGGGGCACCTCGCTAGATAGGCTTTCACAGGAGTAGGCCAGCAAAGGGATGGAGGTAAAGTTTAGAATGGCAAATAGTATGATTACTTTTGTCACCTACAACCCCGATCTCTTAAGCAATTCTTTAATCTCATCCATCATCTCATTAGCGTCAGACTTCTTTTTTGAATTAATGGCTTTATGGACACAATGATTCAAATGTTCATCCACAATTTGGCGCTCGACAGAAGTCAAAGCAGACTTGATGGCTTTGATCTGGGTCAAAATATCAATACAGTAACGCTGGTCCTCCACCATTTTCACTACGCCATTCACCTGACCCGCAATGCGATTGAGGCGATTGACTTGCTTTTTATGTGAAGCTCCCATTTTCATAAATTCCATTATATACCCCTATGGGGTATAATGTAAAGGTTCTTTTTGGGACACGTTAAATATTGAATATTAAAGCGTAACCCGGACTTGAATGGCTAGAAAAAGTGCTGCATTAGCAGTACACTTACTCACCTGCCACAACAAAGAGATTGGAGAAAATCGTGAAAACAATTGGTTATGCAGCACAGTCCGAAGGAGCACACTTAACCCCTTACCATTTTGAGCGAAGAAATTTACGCCCCAACGATGTGGCCATTGAGATCCTATATAGTGGCATTTGTCATTCCGACCTACATACTCTTAAAGGTGACTGGGGCCCAAAGCCTTATCCCTTGGTTCCAGGGCACGAAATCGTTGGCCGCGTGATTGAAATTGGGTCCAATGTAAGTAAATACAAAGTGGGAGATCGTGCCGCCGTCGGCTGCATGGTGGATAGCTGCCAAGAATGCGACCAATGTCACAACCATGAAGAACAGTTTTGTCGCAAAGGAATGACAGCCACATATGGCTCTGAAGATCGCATCTCCGGAGAAGTGACCCAGGGTGGTTACTCGAAACATATTGTTGTTCGAGAAGAGTTTGTTTTAAAGGTTTCTGAAAAACTCGACCTCTCTAAAGCGGCTCCCATTCTATGCGCAGGCATTACCACATACACTCCCTTAAAAAAATGGAATGTTGGCAAAGGCACTCGTGTTGGCGTGATCGGCCTGGGAGGCTTAGGCCATATGGGTGTTAAATTGGCCGTGGCCTTGGGCGCAGAAGTCACAGTGATTAGCCGGACAAAAGATAAAGAAGAGATGGCAAAAAAATTGGGAGCCAAAGGCATTTTAGCTTCTACGGACCAAGATGCCATGCAAAGCGCGGCCAACTCTTTTGACTTCATATTAGATACTGTGCCAGTAAAGCACGACTTCAACACTTATGTGCCCCTTTTAGATGTGGATGGAACACTCGTACTTGTTGGACAGATTGGCCCCATGGAAGAGCCACTCACGGTGCCTCTTGTGTTTGGCCGTCGTCGTATTGCTGGCTCTCTTATTGGCGGAATCGCAGACACTCAAGAGGTGTTAGATTTTTGTGCCGAGAAGGATATTCACCCAGAATGTGAAATGATTAAAATGAATGAGGTCAATGGAGCGTGGGATAGTTTATCAAAAGGGAATCCGGATCATAGGTTCGTAATCGATATGGAATCGCTTCAACTTTAAGTTCTTGATGAGGACCGACTTTCGGGACTGATGGCACTAAACGCGCCCAGTCCCAAAAGTGTGTCCGTACCTGTTAATACCAATACTTAACCGAACCCGTGGCCAATAGAGCTTCTTCGGAAGTTCCGGTTGTTAAAAGAACTTTCGCCTGCATACCCATGGTCAAAGAAGTGTCTTCTCTCTCAATCAAAGGTAAGTCAAAACCAATTTGTGGGGCTGTAGCAAAGTATACGGTTCCATCTTCAACAGTCGGACCTACACCCACACCTACATAGCTATGACTTAGGATTGGGGTTGTACCACCAAAATTATAATTCATACTCACCATGAGGCTGTGTCTATTAACAGCATCATCGTCACTGTTTTCAAAAGAATCTATGAAGTACTCCCCAACGATTCCAAAAGGAACATAAGGCTGAAAGCCCACATTAATGCCTCCAATAGGTCTTACATCCGAGTCCCCTTCGGTGTCTGACATGCCCAAATTTATACCAACGTGAGGTTTGTATTCACTCGAATTTGCAACTGGTTTTAAATTGGGGAAAACTGAGGAGTTATCCACTTCCGCATATGAGTAACTGAGTCCGAAAATTAATACTGTAGCTGCTGATATATATTTTGTAATCATAACTTTCTCTCCTTAGTCTTTAGTTTTTTATAATCACAAAATCAGTGTATGAAGTTTCTCCTCTTTTAGCTTTTCTGTTTTATTTATAAATTGTGTAGAAATCTATACAATTAAAACTGTCCATCATCAGTTCTCCAAAAACCGCTTAATATTTTTTTGCTTCCCAAAAACCACTATCTGATCACCTTTTTCAATCTTTGCATCCGGTTTTGGATTATCAATAACCTCTTCCTTTGAACTTTTAATAAGAGACATCATGCCTAAATCTTTTCCATTTCTGATGAGCGCTATCACTCGAATGTCGAATAATTCCTCGATTGAAAGATCCTCTATTGTCTTAGAAAAAGTCCAGTCCGGAGCTACGGCCCCCACCACCGAATGCTCACCTGAAATTTCATAGGAATCGATAACCCCTTCCAATGATAGACTACTCGCCAACTGTTTTGCAGCGAGAGACTCTGGCAAAATAATCTCGTCAACATCCATTTTCTTTAAAATTCTTTCATGAGATGGATTGACCACTCTACCAATGATCTTTTTCACATTTAATTCCTGCAAGTTGGTCACAGAGAGTAAAGAGTCCGCAAAATTTTCTCCAATGGCAACTATGGCACAATCGCAGTCACTCACTCCCACCTCTTCTAAACTATCTATACTCGTCGCATCTAATTTAACAGCTAAAGCCACTTTATCTCTGATCGCTTCAACCTCTTTTTCGGAAGAATCAATGGCAATGACTTCTACACCAAACCCACCTAATTCAACACAAAGCTGATGTCCAAAATGACCTAATCCTATGACAACACATTTCTTCAGTTTATTCATAATCACTCCTAGTGAATAATAATGGATTCTTTAGGAAGCTCATACTTTGCGGACCTTCCTTTTCTTACTATAGAAATTAAAATAGAAAATATTCCGACTCGACCAATAATCATAATTGCCGAAATAAAGAACTTGGTGTGAATTTGCAAATCAGCAGTAATACCCCTAGATAATCCAACCGTGCCCCAGGCGGATACCACTTCAAAAACCAAATCCACTCGATTGATATGAGGTTCTAAAAAAAGAATTATAAAAACAGAACTAGCTAGCATAATCATAGAAAGAAAAATCATAGTAAAAGCTCTTCTAATACTATCTTGAGAAATTTCTCTTCCAAAAATAGTCACCGACCTCTTTCCCTTAATTTGAGATATAACCTCCATAAATGCCACCAACACGGTTACATTTTTCACACCCCCACCTGTAGATGAGGGCGAAGCACCGATCCACATAAGTCCAATCAACACAAATACTGTGGAAGATGAAAGTGCTTCTGTGGGCCAAATATTAAATCCAGCAGTCCGAGATGTTACCGACCAAAATAGACTATGAAAAAAAGTCTCTCCGGTAGATAGATCAGCAAATGAACTGTTCCGCTCCAAAAGATAGATTGCAAATGTTCCAAAAACCAAAAGTATTGTAGTGGATAAAACGACTAATTTTGTGTGAACACTGAAGGAAAAACACCCTTCCCTTAAACGACCCAAACGAAACTGAATCCAACGCCAAAAATTAGAAATGACGGGAAAACCTAAGCCACCAAGAATTATAAGTATCATGATAATAGATGGATACCCCTTATTACTAACCACCCCGGCTTGAGTTAACTCTGATGGCGACAAACTAAATCCAGCATTACAGAAGGCCGAAATAGAATGAAATACAGCCTCATAAAAAACAAAAGGCTTAAATGCGGCGAAAGAGTGTCCTCCACTCAAGTATAGGCCAATGGCTCCAATCATTTCTATAAAAAATGTAAAGACAAAGATATGAGTGAGCAGCTCACTGACACGCCCCAACTGCTTCACACTGAGCCAATTGGACAACATCGTTTTTTCTCCTACTCCAAGATGCCCCGACAAAAAACTCGAGAAAAAAACAGTCAAAGTCATCATCCCAAGTCCACCGATTTGGAATAGACCACAAATGATCACTTTACCAAGGCTCGTGAAGGCGATATCCGTTGGTAACACGACGAGGCCCGTCACACAAATCGAACTGGTCGCCGTAAAGAGCGCATCCACCCATGAGATCGACTCCACAGTCGCTTTAGGCAATTTGAGTAATAAGGTACCGATACCAATCGGCACCAAGAAACTGAGAATAAATATTTGAGTGGGCCCCAAACTCAAGGATTCTAAATATCGTAATCGCCTCAGAATTTGTGTGATGGTTTTTAACAGAACAAAAAAGTGTGAGATGGCAAGGTAGATCAATACTACATCGATCAACTCCACTTCAGGATGGAAAACCCGAAAATAATCTCTGACAATCTCAGAGTCGGTAAAATAGAATAGCCCCACTAACGCAACAGAGATTTCAAACCACCGATCTTTTAAGTGGGCGACCACTTGATCGGTATAGGGAATTCGTACCATTTCTTGAATCGTGAATATCACCAAAATTAATGGTGAAATAATCCGAACCCAACCCTCCACTTCAGAGCTGAGGTTAAAACCATACCTAAGTAAACAAACAGCGATTGAGGTAAGACCTAAAAAGGTAACTAATAGATCTAGATGCTGAAAAATAATTGTTCTATATTTTCTTAAACTAGGAAATAGGCCCATACGCTTCTATTTTCTACTTTCCGGACACTTAATCCAACTCAAAACTGTAAGCCTATTCACTTTCTTCTACCACATTACTCGGAACAAAGACATTCAATGCCTTCGGTATGACCTCCACCGATCCCGATGAGAAATCAGAAGGCTCACCATCAACGGATACTTTAAATGATCCCTCGCAACCAAACTTCAACTTTTCAAATTTTCTGTAAAGCACATTATATGCACTTAAATCAGGCTGATCTTTTTGTAACTCAAGTCCTAAAGCTAACAAATCTGGCGTACTCATATTTTTAATAACAAGCACATCGAGTTGACTGTCGGAAGGATCGGCATCACTTGTAACCTGTATCCCACCCCCTGCATATCTTGAATTGCCAATGAAGAAACCCAGAAGGGATGAAAACTCCAACGATTCACTTCCATCAATCTCAAACTTACAACTCCAGGGAGTCAGTTCTCCAAGCATACTTATCCCTTTAAAATAATAACTCCAAGCTCCTATAAGATTTTTTATATCTTCATCCACTTCAGGAGTCACCTCAGCAAATAATCCACAGGAAAGCATATTGGCGAAATAGGTATTATTGATTTTCCCTATGGAGATTTTTCTATCGCTCCCTCTCTGGACCAGAGCAATGATCTGCTCATCACTCATTTCGTGCAAGCCCACCACCCGAGAAAAGTCATTTCCCGTCCCTCTGGGCATATAGCAAATGGATAAAAAATCTGACATTTCATCTGAAATGATTTTATTTACGGCAAAATTGAGCGAACCATCTCCTCCAATTACTATCGCCACATGCTTGCCTCCTTTCTTATCCTGCACGTTTCTATGGTCTTCATAGTCGATGAATTTAAAATCACCTTTAAAACTTTGTTGTATTAGCTCTTTAACGGCCTCTTCTGTGGTCGATCTCTTACTTAAAAATGAAATGTAGTAAGTCATCTTTACTCCTTAGGAAGGAGGGGCTGCAGCTTTAGCTACAGCCCCCATATATGGATGGGTAAGGAATGAATAGAGAATTTGTTCTCTTGATGTATATAAAACTAGCTCAAGCTTCGAAAAGAAAATTCAATGACTGATGTACAGTTTGTGTAGAAATCTACACCAAATCTAACCTACTGATTTTATTTTGGAATATTTTATGTTGCGCCTAGACCTTAGTCGTTTTTCTGACTGTGCCATGAACGAACAAACATAGATTGCATAAACTGAACCGGATACAAAAAGCCCGTGCTTTCGATAAGCTTTTCCGTTTCCATCGGAGCTATGATCCCCAATTGCTCTTTAAAAGAATGTCCAAGGTTTTCCAACTTTTCTTCAGAAGCACCAGCAAAAGCGTGCAAAGCCTTCCACATCCCCAACTGTCGATCAAACAACGGACTCTGTAAATCACAGCTTAATTCTGATATTAACAAATGACCGTCGTTGACGAGCATTCCATTCATATCTAGATACATCTGTCTTCTCTCTTCGAAATTTTTAATGAAATGCATAACGAAGTGACAAAGTACTGCATTAAATTTTGTGTTCCCTTTGTAATCAGATAGAAAACCTTGAAATAATTCGACTCGTTCAGATATCCCGGCGTTATTCAATTTAGTACGGCACCCTTCCAACATTACCGAAGAAGGGTCTATTCCGACAAAACTCCAGGAAGGGTAAGTTTTGGCAAGCGTCAGGATATCTTCCCCCGTGCCCACACCCACGCAAAGAATCTTTGAGTCATCTGGAATGTCTTGTAAAATAAGTTTAGAAATAAACTGAAGGTTATCTTTTGTCGTCTGAAAGTGCGCATTAAACTGATCGTAGGCTTCGGCCCCCATACTATCAAACATTTCTACGAAAGCTGCCTCAGGCATTCTATTTCTCCCTCTCATATTCGTATTTAACCACTTTTACACCATTTAATCTAAAGGCCGATCCTCCATATTCACTTTCCGAATTTTCAATAGAAAATACGCCCACAACCCACCTAGGCCCCCATGTCTGTTCAGCCGACACCGGTTCAGACAAATTCACCATAACTATTAAGTTGGGAGGCGGAGGTGGCACATGCACACAGGACTGACTATCTGGAACTAACAAAAACTCTTCGACTACCGAATATTCATCTGTCAACGGTACAATATATCCAGGAATCTTTACTACTTTCCCATCCATTTTCATTAACTCATCGGGCCCCTCACCGGTCTCGTAGTCTAGACGATACATCATCTTCCAGGTCACTTCGGGGATCTCTTCAAAGTTGGCTATTTGAGCTTCAATATCTGAAGGTAACTTCGGTCTACCAAATGGGACAGAAACTTGACTCCTTAACCAATAAGACAACAGGCATGCAGCTACAACTAAACTTCCAATGAAAATATACTTTTTTGTCATAAACCTAACTCTTCACCATTAAACCATCCGCCAGAGAGTTTCTATAAGCCCTCCATGCCGGAACAACACTGACTATAACACTTCCAACGAGTATCGCACACAAGTAGATCACATCATTAAAGGTGGGAGCAAAGAGTCCCAAAGTCATACCCATCTCAGATTCCAAAACAGGCCTAGACACAGTCAACCCAAAATATAGAACCAACAATCCGGCCACCATTCCGGATAAAGTAAGCACACAAGACTCGACAATGAGAACGGAAAATATAAACGATTTTTTAGCCCCCACAGACCGTAAAATGGCCATTTCTCGACGCCGCTCATTCATTGTGGCCAATAACGATATTACCATCCCTATCAATGTAACAAAAAACACCATGATGCTTACAGCGAACAGGGCGTTTTCAGCTAAGCCAATTGTTTCCCAAAGATTCCTCAACGTAACCCCCGGAAGTATGGCTAATAGGGCTTCTTCCCTGAAATCATTGATTTCTCGCTGAACGTTAAAAATAGCAATCTTAGATTTTAACTTTATGAAAAATGCTGTAATCGCTGCAGGCTTAATATCCATATTCAACAAATGACTCTGAGACACTTCTTCTCCAGGCCGTGGAGGTGCACCATCCTTCCAATCTACATGCAACGCATGCATAGCTTCTAAAGAAATATGAACTGATTTGTCTACAGGCGTACCTGTTGAATCTAGAATCCCCACAATAGAAAAGGGCTTGTCCGCGTGCTCCTGGAAACTCACCTCTCCAGATCCATGTGATAACGTAATTTTTTCTCCCAGACTGTACCCTAAGGACTTCGCTATTTGACTACCAATAACAACGTCAAACAAACCCTCAAAAGCCTTCCCTTGGGAAAAAGACAATTTTTTATCACCTGCAAACCGATAAAATTTAAAATAATTCCCATTGGTCCCTACCACTCTAAATCCGCGATGGGAGTCTCCTAATGAAATGGGAATGGTCCAAGCCACCTTCTCGTGAACACTAAACCTCTCATAGGATTGATAGGAAACATTATTGGTAGCATCTCCTATCCTAAATACCGAATAGAGTAGCAAATTAACCGGACCGCTTCTCGCACCAGCTATCAGGTCCACTCCAGAAACCGTGGACTCGAAACTTTTCCTAGCTCCAGATCGCACCCTCTCAATGCCCAATAAAAGCGAAACACTTAAAGCAATAGACAGAATCGTAAGAAAGGTTGTTGCTTTTCGATTAAATAGACTTTTAATTACTACCTTAATCATTGTCATGAAATGAACTCCTATTCATTCGTGTCGGCCGTAAAGGATCTATTTATCTCCTCTAAAGAAACCACCCGATCGAAGTTTTTACCCAAATCCAAGTCATGACTTACAAAAACAAGAGAAGTCCCATTTCTATTACACTCATCAAACAGAAGTCTTAAAAAGCGGTCCCTAATATTTGAATCCAAGGCCGATGTTGGTTCGTCAGCAATTACCATTTCTGGGCGCCCAATCAAAGCTCTCGCTGTCGCTACCCGTTGCTGCTGCCCCACACTAAGTTGAGTTACACTTTTTTCCTCCAAAATATGAGGGTCAAGCCTTAAAGCCGACAGCAGACGACGAGCTTCGTCTCCTAGTGAAGACGCCTGCTCTAAAACTCGCATTGCTTTTCTTTTTGAAAACTCACAAGGCAAAGTTATATTTTCTACAGCGTTAAGATACGGAAGCAAATTAAACATTTGAAAAATAAATCCCATTTGATCTCCACGGACCAAATCTCTAGCCTCAGAACTCATTTCATTTAAATTCATTCCGTTAAAGGTGATCTCACCTCTTTGAGGAGTTAACACTCCCCCGATGAGATTCAAGAGTGTGGATTTTCCGCTACCACTTGGCCCATGCAGAAAAACCTTCTCCCCTTGGGCCACAGAGAAACTATCGATATCCAAGACCGCCGAAGTCGAACTCGGCCAGGAAAAACTTAATCTAGAAACCTCTAAAATGGGATTCATTGACCACCTAAATTAAACATTGGTGATTTTGGGCTGAGTACTGTCGAAAATTGACCCTTCGATGTAACTCCTTGGGCCTTCAATTTTTTAATCCCTTTAAACTTTATGAAAGAAAGCACTTTGACTGATTCAATATGCTCTGGTTTGGAGCAAATAAATGAATAATTCACCTCGAATTCTGAATGCATCTCCTCATCATGATCATGGCTTTGCTCTTCACTGTGGTCATCATGATCTTCTACCAATTCAGTTTCAATTTTCGCTGGTTTCGATATTTTACATTTGGCTTTTTCAGAAAGTAGAACGTTAGAGTTAACTATTTTAAAGAAACCAAGAGCGTCTTCAACAAGCAATTTTTGCTTATCGGAGCTAGGCTTGTGCTCAAAGCCAACAATATCATTAGCGGGAAATTCAAATTCAATCAGCAACTCGTTTCCATCTATAGCCACATTCATCTGACCTGTTCCATGTTCGTGGGCCTCGTGATGCCTATGCTCAGAATGGTCGTCCGCAGACACAGTAAATACAAAGAAAAGTATCAAAATCGAGCTAAAGTAATTCACAGCCACCCCTTTTTTTTAGAAACTCCGCGATTATTATAGCCATATGTATGTAAAAGACAAATTATCCCAATAGAAATGATAGTTTTTATTGCAAATGACTTGCATTTAGTTAAATCTTAGAATTGTTTATTATTTGTGAACTGGCATTCATCTATCACACCCATAATCGACAATATTTGATAAACTTCAAATCGACCCTCTTTTAGGAAGCATCGTGAAAAAAACCACCTTAGTAGTAATATTATTGATTAACTACCCAACCCTAGCGTGCCGATTTCACAATGGAGCTGGTGGGTCATTTTCCTTCCTTCCTCCAGAGGAGCGTTTTGAAATGCACAAGAAATCTAAAGACCCATTCGCAAATCCACCTACGAACCTTAATGACGAAAATCAAAACCTCCCATTCAACCTTGAGAACCCTAAAGATCAATCACTCACCAACAATCCCCAAACCATAGTGCCTAGATCGAAATAGAAAGTGGTAATAAAATTTTCTTACGGAAAGATTGCATTTTTTATTCTGAGCGTTCTATAAAATTGTTAGCTTTCAATGAGGACTAAAATGATTCGATGCGCCCGTCATAATTTAAAAAAAGAGCAGTGCTATTTTCTCGAAACTCTTCGCAGCAACGGTGGCCGCATTACAGAGCAAAGAAAGTCTATTATTGAAGCGATAATCAAGTATCCAGGACCATTCAGCGCTGACGAACTGTTAAGCTCCATAAGAAAAGAACAGATTGACTTAGTCACCATATATCGCTCCCTGGCTAAGTTTACACAACTCAACCTTTTACGAAGTGTCGATCTCTCCGATGGCACAATGAGATATGAATTCCTTCCAGAGCAAGAGCACCATCATCACCACATCATTTGCAAGAACTGTAAGTCTATTGAGCCCATAAACCTTTGTTCAGTGAAAAAACACGAAAAACAAATTGCAAAAATGGGCTACTCAAATGTTTCACACAAACTCGAATTTTTTGGTATTTGTAAGAAGTGTGCGAGCTAATAATGGAACCTCTAATTGTCATCGTTGGGTTTCTCGGCGCAGGAAAAACCACCTTACTTAAAAAACTTGTTTCTAACTGCCTCGAAAGCAATATGGACCCCTTTGTTATTCTTAATGATTATGAAAATGCATCTGTTGACTCTCAATTATTTCTAAACCTACTATCTAATGATCAAATCGAAGCACTGAGCGGAAGCTGTATTTGTTGCAGCGGGATAAATGAACTCCGACAATCCGTTAATAACACGCCGACAAGAACTAATGGAATCACACTTATTGAAGCCAACGGCACCACTGACGCATGCTCACTTATGGAATTCTTGGGAGTGGGGGTAAAAAAACAACTTTCACCCCCAATACAAATTTCTGTCGTTGAGGTTGAACAATGGCAAAAACGAGGGCCACACAACGAACTGGAAGCCAATCAAATACAAGTTTCTTCATTGGTCGTTCTAAATCGCTACCAAGAGTCTGACAATCGCCGAATTGAAGAAGTAAAAGCCAATATTCATCAGCTAAATCCTTATGCTAAAATTATAAACTGGGACAACCTAGATATCGAAATTATCAATGATTTGAAATCAATAAATTATCAAACTGAAAAAATGGATCATTTAAAATCACATTGGTCGTCTTACTCTATAGACTTACCAGATCCCATGGAGTCCAAACAACTGGATCAGCTTTTAAATTCACTCCCCAAGAGCCTCTTGAGAGTCAAAGGCTGTACTCGTTTGGATGATCTCGATCAATACATATACTTTGAAAAATCTCCTTCAGGAAAAATCACAAAAAGAGAATTTAAAAGTCGGTTGATTTCGGGACCTAAGCTATTAGTGGTTGGACCGGGTTCGGATCCCAATAAAATTAAAAAATTACTTCAAGAGACCCTTTGAGATCCTATTGAATTATGGGAACTACGGAAACTAAGTTTTTAGGCAGAAGTTTTATTTTTAAATCCAAACAGTCTTCTACAACATTATCGTCTTCAAATCGACTTGTAACCAATATTGATCGGTCCTCTATTCCCAATTTACGAATGAGGTCTGCTCCGGTTTGTTTGTGTCCCAATAATTCAAAATCACAAAGAAATGTGGTCCCTGCACTTGAAGCTTCAACCATCTGACTGAACTCGTCGGGTGAGTAAGCGTGTCTTATATTTGTCCTTTTATCTAACCGACTTCCCCATATAGAATGGATACTACGCTCATCGTCCAAAACAACCACATCAGTGGTCCTAGATAAATTTAATTCGTTCAAAAACCAGTCTGGGGCAACCACATCGGGTAAGGTGATAAATGCTTCGGTTCCCCGTCCGGAAGGGTGGCTATTAAAATCAAGTTCGCCTCCCCAGGAACGGATCGTTTTAACGGCATTTAGAACGCCTAAACCATGACCACTGGTGTTGCTAGATTTACCAAAAGTCACCTCTTCTTTGCCGAGTTTTGTTAATACATGCGCTGGGATGCCTACACCAGTATCTTTAATTACAATTTGATTTTTCCCACCACCTCTAAATATCTCTACAGTGACAGTCCCAGAGCCCTCTAGGGATTCAACGGCATTATCAATTAAATTACTTATCACTCTTTTAAACTCACTTTTCCTGATTTTAGAAAATATCCCAAAGGAAATTGAGTCTAATGAAAACTGAATAGAAACATTTTTTTGCGACGAAAACTGTAACCTTTTTTCGGAAATAACAGTTTCTATCAAACCTGAAAGGAGTTCTGGCTTCAACTCGTCGACATTACTTGTATCCCGATGGCTTTCCAATAGATTGTTAGCAATATCAGTAATTCTCTCAGTCGCATTTTGCAAAATATGGCGCTGATCTTCCGGAAGATCTGTGGAAATTTTAGCAAGAACATTCAAGGCTGCTAAAGGAGACCGGATATCATGCGCTACCGAACGAGACATGGCTATGGATGCCTCACGCTTTGAAGCCTTGACCATTTCTTCTCGAGACGAAACCACTTCATCAATGAGAGTTTTAATAGCCGTATGTAAATCTTCAATACGGTCGTTTTTTGACAACTGCCCCACCACACTCTTATCGGTGACTTTAGAAATATGCGATATGATATCTAAAAATGGAGAATTCACCCAGCGACTCACTAAATTGATAATTACAATGAGTAGAATTAAACTAAACACTGCCGATACAAGGAAAGCGCCTGTCACTCTTTTAATCGCCGACTTAGATTCGTTTCGGTCTTGCTGACTACATACCTGCAAATGGCCAATCATATCCAGAAAGGGGGAACAAGATGTAAAACCACCTTTTCCTGCAAAGTCCCTAGTCTCTGCGTTGGTCAAGGATACTGGCTTTCCATTACTTTCAAAGTAAGAACGTGTGGATTCAAAGTTACCACCAATACGCTCTCCGTTGAGCGTCAAAAAACTACTTAGCTTGGATATATCAATGGTTCCCACTAAAACACCCAAAACCGTATCCAATTTATCCGAGATCTGCTCAGCAATCACAATCTTTCCATCAAACGCAAAAACCGTTTGGCGAACAGGATTATCCCGCAATGTTTGAATAGACGCCGATATTCGCTTCAGACCAACGCCTGCATCAAAATTTCCAGCAAAGGGCTTTCCGTCAGCAGAGAAAACTTGAAGACTCTCAAATAGCAAATGATTCTGTTTCAAAGCTTCTAGAATACTCACAAGGGCTTCAGGTCTATTTATAGAAAGACTCACTCGAATGATGCTTTGATTGGACCAGTCGTGAACATTGGCTATTTGTTCAGCCATTACCAAACGTAGTATCTGCTGATCCATTTGGTTCTTTTGAACAACTATAGAGTGGCTCTTTTCATTCAGACTATTCACCGTATCGAAATAGTACCAGATACTCAATGCGAGTAGAGGAATCACCGAAACCAAAATAAGTGAAAGTAACGATCGCTTGAACATCTAGATATTCTCCACAATCGACTTAACAACAACATAATCTTCAATAATCAAACCTTTAGAAACAAACAGTACTGGGCTCTGATCCCTATCAACAGTTTTTGACCCCAATAGAAGCTGTTTAAATTCGGAGATCTGCTCTCTACTAATTAACCCTTTTTCCAAAGGCAAAGCCAACTCTCCCTTGCCGGCTATGGAAACAAGGGAGTCCACAAGAATCTGATAGTCCTTAATCAAAGACGTCTCAATCTCACTGACTTTACCACTACTTGATCCAATAGCTATTACTAACTGAGCCCCATGTAAGTTGCGTTGATTCAAAATGGGTTCAACACTGTTAGTAATTCCAATCACAACATCTGCAGGCACTTCTCGTCCCTGAACCACATAGGATAAACGATTTCCTTCTTTGAAACCTTTGGACAATAGCCAATCTTTGGATTTTGAATTTCGACCCACCACTTCTATCGTAGCCTGGGAAAAGTAACTTCGAATCATTCGTATGTGATGCTCAGCTTGCACTGAGCCTCCATGAACGCGAACCCTAAAAGAATCATCCTTTCCAAACATCTGCAGCATCATTAGGACGGATTTCGCAGCTGTTCTGTAACCAGTGATCCAAGTCGCGTCGAGATTGGTGTCAGAAGATATGCCATTTTTTGAAAAACGAACTCTTCCGGTGATGCCTGGCTTAACCTTTGGATCTATCACCATTTCTTTCACGAGCTTTTCACCATTAAGAGAGGTGTAGGGCATCGTCAAAAGACGCGTTCCATCCTCTCTCTCTATAAATGACTTTTTAGGGGGATCCTTGGGATCATATAAATTTAAATAAGCCTGTTCAACTAAAGCCACCGGATCTAAATCTTTTGTTATTCGTAGAAGTTCAGGCTCTTCAATATGCCTCTCTAATCCTCTCATTAGATAGTCTCCACTGGAAAATAACCCCTTACAGATCGACCCATGGCTGTTAGGGCCAATAACCGTAAACAGAATAAGGATGAGAATCCGAACATACACATTAATAGCCAATCTCATCATAATGTCGTGATAAAACGATAACTTCTAATGGAATTTCCACACCCAACTGCTTAGCTCTTTCTATATTTACATGTAAGGCTTTTTGCCGAGTCGACTGAATAGGAATGCGGTTGACGGGAGTTCCCTTTTTCACTTGCATAAGTTTATGGAAACCCTCATAGCCATGAACAAAACCTGGATTGGAAATTGTTAACAAAAGACCGTCCTTTACCTGGCTAGTAAGAACTCCAAAATCAGGAACCTTAGAGTTGGCAATGATCCATTTATTGATTTGGTTTTCTGTAAGCATTTCACCTTTGCTATTCCTAATCGAATACAAAGTACCGACGATAAACACATTTCCCTTACCTTGATTTTTCCGAATATACTCTTTCCACTGAGACCAATCGTTTGAAACAAAAGCCTTCTTGATCACTAAATTATCGTCTTTAGTTCGGCTATCCAACAAATCTTGCAAGATACCTCTACTGGAAACAGAATCATCAAACAATGGGTGAACATTCACCTTGCCTGGGAAAATATCTTTTAACAATTTTAATGAATAATCAAACGGATGCTCACTTACAATTCCGCTTATGTTGAACTCGGGACTTTTAAAGTTGGTCACCACTCCATAGTCCTTTGGATCGTTATTCACGCCGACGAAGATAAACTTAAAATGAGGATCGTTTTTCAATGGTGCCGCTACATACTTTAACGCCTCATCATCGGATACCAATACATATTTGATCTTATGCTTTTTCAACTCCTCGATGATTTCCTGACCACGTTGTTTTAAATAGGCCACGTCACTTTGATGCCTTTTCGCATCCATATAAAAATACTTAAAGGGATTCGGCGCATCCGCATAGGGTTTAATCTGAAATAGGGAGCGCTTACGTAAATAGGTACTTATCCCATTGTTCACTTCTTTCACCCAACCCAGATCTTCATGGTAGGAATGGACAACCGCTATTTCTCCCCAAGCGGGGGAAATCGCAAAAATGGCGAGCAAAAAACCAATAAATCGAATCATAGGTATAAGCCTCAATGAGTGGATTAATATAACCTCCTATAGAGCAAAAAAGGTACCAAGCTCAGGCTCTCTAAAGTCACTGAAATACCCGTAAATACTTTGATTTTGGCGATATACTAGACGGTGATCATGGAATTTTTGCAAATTAATTACAGTTAGCTGTAATCAGGATTACAGCATTTGGTAAAGGGTCGAGAAACGAGTGTTGAATTTTCTTGATAAGCGCAAAAGAAAAAGCGCCTCGCACTAAGAGGCGCTATGCAAGCTTCGACTAATTGCTTTCCGCGGGAAGGTACTTTTTTCTATGCACTTCGTACCGCTCTAAATCACTTTTCATTTTCAAGAAAATATCTTTCATTTGTAACAACCCCTCTCTTACATAGACTGTACTTTGAGGCTCATAGACGTGGAAAGGCCGCTGATCCATTGCAATCAACCAACCCAATAGATGTTCATCCTCATCTTGCTCGGACTTATACTCTTGCCAATACTCATTCAAGGTGGTCTTAAGAGGCACACCCAACTCATCTCGCAGCAAATTAACCTGCTCAATCAAACCACAAAATGAATACTGGAAAATAGATTTTCTAAACTGCAAGCTAATGGCCAGTCCCATGTTATGCTTACCTAGGTGATAGGAATCCCTGTTGATTGTACCACTTGTAACATCCAAATTACCAATTTCACCACATAGGTATTTATGATCCATATCCACAATGCGACCCTCTTGATAGGCTAAATCGATATAGTTTTGATAGATTGCCTTTTCCTCTTGAACAGCCTTTTTATGGGCTTCTAGCGCTTCTTGGAAGCTTGCCTCTAGCTCTGCTATCTCAGCGGCCTTAGCTTCCTCCGTCAAGTTAGAGGCATTATTTAGCTGATCAATAGCTATTCGTTTATTCTCATCGACCTCGGCCTTAGCCTCTTCAAATCTCTTATCAGCATTTTGTAGCTTTAAGATCATCTCACTGACTTTATCGCCATAGAGACTATTAGGATCTATATCGGTGTAATATTGAACCCCCTCTAAATACAATAGGATTTGATCTAGCTTTTGGATGTTATCGTCGATATCAAAAGATAACGGCTCCAAATTTTCGTCTTTAAAGGTGAACATTCCAAAAAATAGCTCCACAGCTTTCGCTTCCTCTTCGGTAGCGTCTCTTTCATGGGCAAACTCATGAGCTATTAGAGAAATAGCACCCTTTGATAAGCTCAAATGGTCCAACTTCGAAGCCAACCGGAAGGCACTCAAGCAAATTTTCCCCTCGCCTAAAGAGGAAGACCCATCATGCTCCACTCCTTTAGAGGAAAGGCAGGGCTGATCTTTTTCGATGCCCACAGAGAGTTCGTAAAATTTCTGAAGAGCCGTTTTACTATTAGTTGTATCAAGAAACATCTTGTTCAGGGCCGGCTCCAAATATTTATTCAATAGATCATTTGCTTTTCTCATATCCTCAGTTGGCGTTAAACCCTGGGATTTAAAATCAAAAGTACTTTTGTTCTCCTTCTGTTTGAGCCACTTTAGATTTTGAAAGACATACTCAGCTTGATTCAAAGCCAAAGGAAACTGGGACAATTGTTGGTTGATTGCCGCCTCAGCCGCATCAATAGAAACCTTCAGTTGAGATACGTCTCCACCACCAAAATCTCCCGGGCCGTGGGAGGACTTCGCACATCCAATTGCCAAAATCGTGAGACTGGCGGCTAAAATACTATTTTTAAAATTAACACTCTTCATTTCTAACTCCTTAGTTATGCATTTACAGAGCCAGACTAAGGGCTATGCTAAATCAGCGATAGATTTAGTTTGCTATCTTTTAATAGAATTATTATCAAAACTGCTAACTATATAACCTAAGTTACCGATACTATTGATATATGGACCTATTTAAATATGACGATTATAAGTTGTTTACCAACGACTGGATTGAAAAAAGGCCTAAAAAAGGACGAGGTTACTACCGCAAGCTCTCTCTTTTTCTCGAGGTAAACCCTGTAATTATTAGCCAGGTCCTTAAAGGAGAAAGACACTTTTCGCTGGAGCAAGCTCTCGAAGTTTGCGAATTTCTGGCACTCAATGAGCTGGAATCCGACTATTTTCAGCTGCTCGTTCAGAGAGAGAAAGCCGGCACACATAAACTCAAAAAGCGCCTACAACAAAAATTGAATCGTCTAAAAGAAAAGGCCAATCAAGTGAAGGCCCGCCTGCCTGAGAATGAACCTTTATCAGATAGAGCCCGCGCGGAATTTTACTCCCAATGGTTTTATAGTGGGATCCGATTAAGTACCGCCATTGATGGCCTAAACACTCCACAGGATCTATCCCGTCACCTGAACCTACCCCTACATAAAGTACGTAGCGTGTTAGACTTTCTTGTAAAAAATAATTTGTGCTTGCTTGAAAAGAATGGAACCTATCGAATTTCTGAGCAGTCCACCCACGTAGATTCCCGCTCCCCTCTTGTTTCAAGGCACCATAAGAATTGGCGGGAAATGGCCATGCGTAAAATGGAACTTCAGACTGAGGAGGACCTCTTCTTTACAGCTCCCATTGTAGTAAACCAACAGACCATGCAGCTTATGAGGGATCAGCTCTTACAAACCATTCAAAAACTGTCAAAAACGGCCACACTGTCTTCCAGTGAACAACTGATTTGCCTCAACATAGATCTTTTCAACCTCTAACTGAGGCGTAGGATCACTTTAACTGAATGTTACAACAGGGAAGCTTCAGAGTGTTTTTGTCTGAAGCCAAAAGCTTGGTATTTAGAAAATAAGTGGCTTGCCGCCCTAGTCTGCGAACCAAAAGAATATTGTTCTCTCGAAGCACCTTAAGGTGCTTTGAAAGCAAACTCTTATCAATCTTTAAAGTCGCCAGAAGCTGCTCCACACTCTGCTCTCCCTTGAAACAAAGTCTTACGATGCGCAGCCGATGTGGCTCCCCAATCGCGTTAAACAAGTTCGAGGCTTCTCTTTCCGAAGGAACGGTACTCATCGATGACCCTTTTCTAAATTGAGGTAACCCCTTAGCTCCTTGGATTTGCTAGGACGCCAGATCTTTTGATCCAGGTAAAAGTGATGCCCAATGATCCCAAAAAACAAAATGTAAGCCCAACTGTGCGACTGAACACCATGCCATGAACCCGTAGGAGCTGGCCAATCTCCCACATTCCAAACAATAAAGCCAAAGACTAAACCCATAAGTAAGGAAAAACCCATATAATTGGCCAACTTATAGTTTACAAATCGAGCCACTCCATAGCCTTTGTTCTCTGCACTTTGCTCATTAAAACGCTTATTGCCGTAATACCAAACAATGGCGTGGTATTGAATGTTATGAAACAGTGAATTCATCACCGCGATTAACATCAACGTTTCAGCTCCAGTTAAATTTTGAAATATCAAATCTTTTGGAGCTATAAAATAAAACATCGTACTATAGAAAATCAGACAGGTGGCCACATAATACAGACCTATGAGCGCTTTCCCGCCAACAATTCCCACAGCTTCTTTAGCCAAAAAGACAAGCTTTATAAACAGGGCTAGAGAGATGAGCATGGGCACCGTCCCTAATAGAAAACCAAGACTGCCACCCATTTCACTGACCGACGGCAAACCAAAGACCAACTGAGATTTAAAGTTGAACAAAAAATAGACCTGAGCCACACCCACTCCCCAGAAGAGTAAATGCACCATTTTCGCTTTCAAAGCTTCCGGCACCTTAGCTTTTCCCGTGTAAATAGATAGAAAACCATAGTGCTGTTTAGCATTGTGATACAGCGACCAGACAAATATAAAAAATCCGTACAGAGTCATGTAGGACACATCAGACTGTAGGGAATCCGCCAGCACAGCCAACCCAGGAAATGCAAAAAACACTAAACTGCCAAACAACACTTTAGAGTTTTCACTTCTATATTTTTTATCAATGTAGGTACGACTGAAAGTCGCCCAAAAGTGGGACCCTTCAAACGCTATGATCCAAATCCACAGAATATAAGGCATAAATGTAGGTTCACTAAAAGCCAAGGCGGCCACAAGCAAGGTGAAAAATGCGCCTCCAGTTACAAACATCAAATCGAAGGCGGGATTTTTAAGCCAGTATCGTGGATTCCAGAGCTCCTGAACTCCGCCCGTTACCATTTCTGATACATCAGCTGTAGTTGTGCTTTGATGACTCGACATTTATACCCCTTGATGAATATGAGTTTATAGTTGAATAAATATTCAACTTTTACAGACCCCAAATGTCAACCACTACGTATTTTAGATGGAAACTGAATCAAGTTATCTTCTGAACGGGACTACATTTGAGGTCTCTGGAGGGGATACCAGGGACCTCTCCACCCAACCGTCAGTGCTTCCAGGATACTCTTTTTTGTCTGTGAGTAGCTTGAGCCCCTGTTGGCGCAATTGAGTGCTTAGACTTCGGATTTGCCGAAGCCTTGTGGCCATTTCCTTCGATGATACCGCTTCGGAGCTAGTATTTAGAATCTTGTGATTGAAATCGATGATCTTTCGGTATTGTTCAATATTCTTTTCGTATTTAACTTCCGAAATTTCAAACAAACTTTGACTGACTTGAAGGAAGTCTCGCAAGAGGTCCGCATCCGACCTTTGACTGGCCATTAGAGACTGAACTTCTTCAAACAACTCCTTGTTGTTAATGCTTACACGCCCATAAGTGTGCGAACCGTTCATCTCTCCAGAATAGGCAAAAAGAATTTTATTCCCAGAAATTTGGAAATGAATTTCCACAACCTCTCCCAACCCATAAAATGCACTGTCTTCGGGTTTAAACTGTATGCTTACAGCACCGTTTTCCTCTTTGACCAAGGTCATTTGATGAGCACCTTTAGCAAAATTAAAATGGCGCTTTGCCAACTTCTGAATTTGACCTAGGAGATCGCGGTTATCTACTCCGATTTGCATCTCACGAATTAGAGCCTCCTGCTGTTCCCTCACCTTTGCTTTGGCCCGGTCCATTTCAATTTGCAAACGTGACAATCCCATCTCTTTGTTTACAAACTCCAAGTGGCGCAACATGGCCTGACGCTCTAAAAAGAAAGTCAGCGGCTGGCCGGTCCTAAAATAATAATTATCACCATCGCGATGCTTCACTCCAAACAAATCATAAGCACCTGTAAACTGTGATGGGCTGTAGGCATTGGGAGACCGAAACTCCACCATGGCTGCCGCATTAATAATATCAATACCAGAAAAGGGGGCTAAAACGTGCTCCGGGCGAACATAAACATAGTCCCTTCGAGCTACAGGCATTTGTGGAGTTTCAGTGGCATAAAACGGAAGAGCCGGATCTAATCGAATCCCACTATCATAGGCCAAACCTTTGTGAGAGAAAATATCACGGGATAGAACTTTTCCCAGGTGCTGCAAATAATGCTTATAGACCGGCTTAGTGTATTTGTTCGTGTCCACAATGGACAGCTGCTTCTCTGAAATACTGCCAAACAGCTTCCATGAGTATTCACCACCAGTATTGATCCATCGGGGTTCCAAACCATAGTCTCTAAAGTACTCAAATATCTGAGAATAAAAGTCAGGCATCTTAAATCTCTTAGGCACCTCTGAATTCCACCCTACACCTTGTGAGAAATCTTGTGGTCGCTTACGCTCCATTTGATCAACTATGACTCTTAAAGGGCCTTTAAACTCAGAGAGAGGTATCATTTGTTTCAAGGTATCCTGAAACTGCTGAAATGCTTCCTTTACGGACTTCAGCCTTAAATTCTGCACCTGATGGCTCTTTGCCTGGCTAAATGTTTGAACGGATACAACCGTCGCTTTAGAGTCTGCTTTAAATAAATCAATACAGGTCTGCTGACCCCAGACAGGAGTAACTCCAGAAATTAGAAGCGTTAAAAAAGCAAAAATTGGTAGTCTCATAGCCATCGCTCAATAGGTTGCAACAGATATACCTACGGGCCTCTCAATACTCAGATGAAACCTACCCGCTCACCTCCCTAAGAATTGGATATTACAGATAAAATCACCTGAAAATGCTGTTTGTTTTCTATACGATAGCGCCAATTTATGCCGCCCAAACAACAAAGCCCCGGTCAGGAGCTTGGACTTAATTCTAAAACGTCCCTATCTCACTACTTTGGTAGTGGCGCCCATTGTCCCAGGCTCTTTCTCTCCCCTATTTTAGACTGGAAGTCGGGAGCATGAGTACCAACTCATACCAGGAACCTCATTGGTGAAGTAAAATTATGACACAACCAATGAAGGGGTTCACGTCTGTCTTCAGTAACCATTAAAAAAATCGCTCTAGCGCTTCTATTAGGACTGTTGAGCTTGGAAGTGGGATTACGTGTTCTTCATTCAAAGCTCCCATCAAGTAGAAACTTCTTTATCCCGGACTCAAATTTGGGATGGCGGCTCAAACCAAATTCAAATTTCCGGCCAGCCGAAAGCTTTTTTTCTTCAAGAGTTACTTATAATTCTGATGGCTTCCGGAGTCGTGAAGTGGGATTGCCAAAGGGTAAGGCAAAGAGAGTTTTAATTCTTGGAGGCTCTCTTATGGAAGGCAGACATGTCAATGACGACGAGATTGCTAGCTACCTTTTTGAAAATCAGCTTTCCAATTCCTATGAAAATATTGAAGTTATAAACATGTCTGTGTCAGGCTACAGCACACTTCAAAGCCTTTTATTGTACAAGAACATTGGCAAGCACTTTAAACCCGATATTGTCCTGTTAGGATTTAGTCTTGAAGGCGATTTATATAAAAACTCGCTGGAACTCACTAATGAGTTTTTAGGTAAACCTTTTGAAGAGGCACACATCCGACCCTATCTAACCAAAATCAATAATCAATGGACCCAGCAACGTCCTGACATGGATCAAGTGTCTGCCTATTTACAGGCAGAAGCCCCGAGACATTGGAGTGAAGTGGCCATGCTTCAAACATTTTCTGACATCATTCAGTATTTCCAGAGAAAACGCTTCATTTCTCGAATGGAATCTAACAAAGAGGCACCCCACTCTAAATGTGGGGATTTACCTTCTTATGATTTAGCATGGGAGACAACTCAGGAGATCATTCGAAGATTGAAATTAGAAACCCAAGAGACGGGCACAAAACTTATTGTGTTCTCTCCCCCTTCACCTATAAAAGTATCTGAATCTCTTGTTCACGTTGAGAGTCCCCCTAAATCCATGACCTGTACAGACCGAGAGTCTTTGGCGAAACTTAAAGTAACTATTCAAAATACAGGGATTGGATTCATAGATATTTCAGACACATTCATAAACAGTCCTTCTATAAACTTTAAAGCCGGCCCGAGCATTCAGTGGAACCGTGAAGGCCACCTCCGAGTGGCCGATCGACTGGCGGAAAGTCCAGTGATCCATAACGCATTAAAGGGTATGTAGACTCACAGATTAAAGTTAGTATTCTAGGTAAGTTGAAAAACTTTGAGAGATGCCTATGAATTCAAATTCCACAGAAAAACCTCATATCTCGATTGTATCTCCCATTTATGGTGACCCTGTAGACATTGAAGAGCTGTATCGCCAACTGGTTCAACACCTCTCACCCATTACATCCAATTTTGAAATCATTCTTGTTAACGATAGAAGCCCCGATAACTCGTGGTCAAAAATACAAAAGATCTCCCAATCTGACCCCAGAGTAAGGGGCGTCTTACTTTCTAGGAACTTCGGACAGCACTATGCGATTTCAGCCGGACTAGAATACGTCACAGGCGATTGGTGCGTAGTGATGGACTGTGACTTACAGGACCGACCTGAAGAGATACCTCGCCTCTATGAATTAGCCACAGACCAAGACTATGACTCTCTAGTTGCTCGAAGAATTGCACGTCAGGATAGCATTTTAACGCGTTGGACTTCTTGGTTCTTCTATATTGTTTTTAACTATCTTACAGATCAAAAATACGACAACCGTGAAGCCAATTTTGGTATCTATAAGCTAAAAGTTATTGATGCTATACGCCAATACACCCAAAAAGATCGCTCATTCGGACTTATGGTTTCATCCGTCGGCTTCAAAAAGGGATTTCTTGAAGTCAAACATGGCGAAAGATCTACTGGTACTTCTTCTTACACCTTCACCAAGAGACTCGGCCTTGCCATAGATTTAATACTCTCTAACTCTATAAAACCCCTACGACTCACTGTTCAATTGGGTTTCGTGATCTCAGCACTCTCTCTCACCTATTCGGCTTATGTGATCTGGATGTATTTCAATCATGATCAAATGGTGAGTGGCTGGACAAGTACGATTGTCTCTATGTTTTTTCTTTTTGGCATCTTAATCAGCATCATGGGTATGGTGGGGCTTTATGTTGGCAAAACTTATAATCAAGTTATGGGACGCCCCCTCTATATCGTCGATAAAACTACGTTTTAAATGCATCCATTGACTCTAATCGTGAAATCATTGAAAATTTAACCATTCCAAATGAAGGAGCTCCTTTTGGGACGAATGAATCTAGTCAATAAGTTGCACCAAAAATCTGTAGTAGAAAAACTTCAGCAGATTGACTGGAACTTTGGAACCAAAAGCCCTTATGTGGTAGAGCTGGACCCAACCACGGCATGCGACCTAGCTTGCCCCGGCTGCATTAGTGGAGATCTCCTCAACCAAAAAGACAGCTTCGATAATAGATTTAGTAATGACCGACTCGTAGAAATTTCAAATGAACTCATCGAATCTGGTGTGAAAGCCGTGATTCTCATTGGCGGAGGAGAACCTCTCAGTCACCCAAAAGTGGGCGAAGTTATAGAAAACTTTGGCAAGAATGACGTTCAGATTGGAATCACCACTAACGGAACTTTTATTAAGAAACACTTGGATCTTATTGCCAAATACGCCAGCTGGACTCGGGTTTCAATGGATGCCGGTACGGACGAAACCTTTAAATATTTGAGACCGACTCGATCAGGTCGATCAAAATTTAACCCTATTGTAGAAAACATGCGAGAGCTTGCAAAAGTTAAAACAGGTATATTGGGTTATTCCTTTCTCATTAGAACGGCTGCCGATGGGGATGCCGAGTCTGTTGCAGGCCTTTCCGAGTATGGAAAAATTCAGCTTTCCAATGTGAATGAAATCTTTGAAGCCGCTAAATTAGCTAAAGAGATTGGGTGTGATTACTTTGAGCCTAAGCCCAGCTATGATGATGATCATAATTTAGTGACCCATAGCGAATATGATATGACTGTGGCTAAAGAGATGATTCGAAGAGCGCGAGAACTGGAAGCCGATAACTTTAAAGTTTTAGAGTCTATCAATCTTCAAGCCGCTCTGAATAGAGAGCAAATTGGCGATCAACCTAAAGACTATACTTCTTGTCCTGCTGCTGACTTGAGGACACTCGTTACTCCTAGTGGTGTGTATGTGTGCCCCTACTTTAGAGGTAATGAAAACTTTAAGATTGGAGATATGAGAAACCAATCTCTTGAGGAGATGTGGTCCTCTGATCATAGAAAAAACATCATGGACAAACTCGACCCTAGTTGTGACTGTGACAAACTTCACTGCATTCGACATGATACAAATTTAGAAGTTTTTGAGATCATGCGAAAAATCGAAGCGGACAAAGAGATTGAAATCCATAAAGTTGATGCAGAAGACCGTTTTATTTAACCCTTCAACAGGCGGCTAAAACGATTATGGAGCTCAACAGGCAAGCCATCCACGATAAATTGAACAATCTTAATATTGAACACCGCTGTTTTGTGAGCGGCTCATTTTATGATGGGAAAGAATTAGATCTATTCAATAAAATAAGTCCTATCGATGGAAGAGAGCTGCCTGGGATCGGCATTGCGGATAGAGAACTTGTCAACCGAGCCGTAAGCGCTGCCCGAGAGAGCTATAGAAATGGAAAATGGGCGCGCACGAAGCTCTCTGAACGCAAGCAAGTCCTACTGAAATTGGCTGAAAAAATGAGCGAGAGTCGATGGGAATTAGCCCTTCTCGACACCATTGAAACGGGACGAAGTGTAAAAAATTACTACTGTGACTCCATCCCCAAGGCCATTGAAGTGGTTCGTTGGTTTGCTGAGGCTTCGGATAAGTATCTTGATTTTGCACTTCCTCCGCAGTCCTCTCATAGTGGCACAATAACAAGAGAGCCTTTAGGCGTCGTGGCCGGAATCACCCCTTGGAACGATCCACTTGTACCTGCAATGTGGAAGCTCGCCCCAGCTTTACTCATGGGTAACTCCGTGATTATGAAGCCTGCGGAAGAGTCCTCCTACTCTTTATTAAAAATCGCAGAACTTCTCTCGAAATGTGGCCTTCCGAAGGGAACATTAAGTGTCCTCACTGGAACTGGAGAGATCACAGGAAAACTTTTGGCGCTACATCCGGAAGTGGATGGAGTGTTCTTTACTGGCTCCAGTGAGGTGGGTAAACTCATACTTCAATACTCGGGGCAGAGTAACATGAAAAAAGTGGGCCTCGAGTGCGGAGGCAAGTCTCCTTTTATAATTTCCAAAAATTGCTCTAATGTGAAAGCTGCTGCAGAAACCCTGGCTCAAAATATGTTTTATAATCAAGGCCAAATCTGTTCCGCTCCCTCTCTCGCATTTGTCCATGAAAGCCTTAGAGAAGAATTTAAGGTCCATTTAAAGACTATTTTACCCCAGTTTCAACCTGGCGACCCGTTGAATCCTGAATCTAATATTGGTGGAGTGGTCAGCGAACAGCAACGAAACCGCATTCTGACTTATGTAGAGACTGGCAAGAAAGACCAGGTTGAATTTTATGAACCAGAACCCAAGACACTTGCCTATCCCGATCAGCAATGCGTGAATCCTATTTGTTTTTTCGACGCTCCAGAGAGTCACGACCTTTTCAAAGAAGAAGTGTTCGGTCCCGTACTGGTTGTAAATAGCTTTTCTAATTTAGCGGAAGCCGTAAATTCGGCAAACAATACAAACTTTGGCTTAGCCGCAAGTATTTGGACCAACGATTTAAACGAATCCTATCACGTGAGCAGAGAGCTGAGAGCAGGTATTGTACATATAAACAGCTATGGGCAAGATGACATGTCAGCTCCTTTCGGAGGCATTAAGCAATCTGGTCTCGGCAAAGATAAATCATTGTTTGCCTTTGATGAATACACTCACCTGAAAACCATTTGGACGGAATATCCATCCTCCAAAAGTGTTCTATGAAAAAGAAGCTGTTACTCCTTAATGGTTCTCACTCGGAACTCACGCTCATTCAAAAAGCGATGGAATTGGGGCTAGAGGTAATTACCACCGGCAACGCACCTGATCTCATTGGCCATAAGTTGGCTGATAGGTACATCGCAGCCGATTACACCGACAGATCTGCCATTTTAAAAATTGCAAAACAGGAGTCGATCGACTTTATATGCTCCTGCGCCAATGACGGTGGAGCGATCACCGCTTCCTATGTAGCTCATGAGTTGGGCCTCCCAGGACATGATGATCCTGAAGTTTGCGAACTCATTCATTTAAAAGATAAATTTAAAAAGTGGGCCTTGGATCAAGGCCTCCCTACATCGCCCCTCTTTTCCCCCGAAGAGTCAGCCAACCACCTCCCAGTCATTGTAAAACCAACGGATCTCACTGGTGGAAAGGGTATTAGTGTGGTTCGATCGTCCTCGGAGCTCAAGTACGCCATTGAACTGGCTAAGAAGGCGTCCCCTTCTAATAGCTATATCGTAGAGAAATTTGTTGAAGGCACTCTCCATTCTTTTTCCACCATCGTAAGCCGTCAAACAGTTGTGGCTACACATAGTGATAATGAATTTAGCACCATCAATCCGTTTACGGTTTCAGCTTCCTACAGCCCAGCCCCACATTTAAAGCCAATCAAGAGCTCACTGGTGGAACTGACGGAGTCCATTGCCAAAAATCTTAAGCTGGAGGATGGCATTGTTCATTACCAGTATCTATGGGATGGGAAACAATATTGGATTATAGAGATCACACGTCGATGCTCGGGAGACCTCTATCCGGCACCCGCATCTTTGGCTATACAACGTTCTTGGGAGGAAGCCATTCTACTCGCCTGCATGGGCCAGCCATTAGACTTCTTATCAGGTGCCGAACAAGAAGGAAATTTTGGTCGAGTGTGTTTTATGGCTCATAAAAATGGTGAGATTAAAGACTTTAAAATCCATCCTCTTTTAGAGAAAAATGTTGTCGAAACCGTATTTGCCCGCCCCGTAGGCTATTCAATTTCTAATTTCAAAATAGAAAAATTAGGCGTAGCTATTCTAAAGTTTAGGGATAAACAGGAAGCTGAAGAGAAAGCCAAGTTTATAGACGAATGGACTCAAGTCGTTGTAGACTAGCACCCTATGATGCGTTTACATCCGTGCTACAAAAAACTCGAACTCACTGATTTTGGCTATTGGATTCCCGAGCAGGCTAGCGAAGGTGAAGTGCACTACCCAGATGAAGGCCATCAAACCGATATCGATTTTGAGTCCAAATCTTTTTGGTACAAACACAGAAATGACTGTATTGTCGCCGCTGCAAAAAATCACCCTCCCCGTGATGATGCCCCCGCTTTTGATTTAGGTGGAGGCAGCGGCTATGTCACCAAGGCCATTAATGATGCTGGTATACCAATGACACTCATAGAACCCAATCCATTGGGGGCCAGCAAAGGGGTTCGCCGTGGACTACAGAATGTCATATGTTCTCGACTAGAAGATTGCCAAATTTCCAATGACTCTGTGGGAGGGTTTGGCCTGTATGATGTGGTAGAACACATCGAAGACGACAAAGCTTATATAGACATGCTCCATAAAAAGCTGATTGAAGGCGGCACCATTCACCTTACCGTTCCAGCCTATCAATGGCTTTGGTCCGCAGAAGATCAAACTGCCTTACATTTTCGCAGATACTCCCTAGAACAAGCGAAACAGCTATTTGATACCACTCAGTTTTCGATAGATTATGCCTCCTACTTTTTTCAATGGTTGGTTCCTCCCATATACTTCATTCGATCTCTCCCCCATAAACTGGGTTTACAATCTAAAGAAAATGGCTATAAATCAAATATGGATCATCACGAGTCCGGCGAAATGATGGTTAACAACATCATTGGCCACTTTAACTCAAGAGAAGTTAAAACCATTCAAAAAAATAAAACATTGAGTTTTGGTGCCAGCTGCATGGTGATCGCCAGAAAGACGGACCCATAGGGCCCTCTGACACATTCACTTATTTTGATTTTAATTTGGCTTGAAGTAGCATCACTCCCACCAAAGATAATATGTAAATGGGCAAAATATGCCAAACTAACTTGATGGCACCAGTGACCATAGGACAGTAAAACTGCAGCGCAAAAGAACCCATAGAAGTGGCCGCTAATATGCTAAAAAACAAAGCCATAGGTTTATTCATCACATAACCCTTGGTGACCATTCGATGAATAGATATCCCCACCGGAATGGCCGACAGAGTACTGACTGTCAAACAGGTGTATCCCAAAAACATGGTTTCCACAGCAAACTCAGGCAAAAGGAAACTATCCAACACTGTCATTCCCAAAACACTCCAAAGCAGAAGAGTCCCAAAACTCAACAACCTAGATAATGTCGGGTCAATGCCTGGTCTTGAGATCATCAAAGCCGTTAATCCTGCGGCTAAAGAAGATGACAGCAGCAGGGCCTGTTCAATAATAAACTTTGCATCCAAAACTCTCTCAACAGAAAAATCAAAGCCGGCGAAAATCAAACTCAACAAACCAGCGACAGCCAAAGACGCCACTACAGATGGGACAAACCAACGCAAAATGGTGGGCCCAATGGGAGATAACACCTTCACAGGCTTCAACTGCGAAGATAAATCACTTATTAAATCAGCACGAGATTTTCCCATTAAACTTCCAGCTCCTTAAAAATCACTTTGTACCCTCTATGGGCGGCCACCTTGACGGCCGAGACGGTCATATTCATCTCCGTGGCCGTCTCCTTTAAAGACTTACCGTCAAATTTAAGCAAAGTTACAATTTTTCTTTGATCTTCGGAAAGCTTGGACATGGCTCGATCCAAAGCCTGCAGGTCCAGAGCGCGGATTTCCGCATCCGCGGCCTGCTCTGGGATAGAGTCTGCATCTACCTGAATTTCCACACTTTTTTTAATTTTCCTGAGGTGATCGTTAAGCCGATTTCGCGCAATGGCATAGACCCAAGGTTCCACCGGATATTCCGAATTGTACGTGTGCAAAGCTTTATGAATATTAAGTAAGACATCCTGGACTAAGTCTTCGACCAAATCACTGGCTTTGAGACGCTTATACATAAACCTCTCAACCAATTGCCCCACCCGCTCAAGCATCTGCATATAGGCCTGGCTATCTCCCGCCTGGGCTTTCACTATGAGCTGGGTCAGCTCACTTCGACTTGTATCTTTATCGCTCAAAGCTTTGATTTCCTGAAAATGATTGATTCCAAAAATGGTACTGTAGCACCAATTCAAACCGTTCGCTATGAAGTGGTAAAGACATAAAACAATTTGGACCAAATTCAACCTCATGGTTGATCCAGTTTGAAGTTTGTTCAAATCCGAGGCGTTGGTAGAAACCCATGGTTTCTTGACGAGCAAGAGTCCACACAAAATCACGCCCCATCACTTCCCCTAATTTAATGATTCTAGCCGTTAACTTATTAGCAATACCAAGTCCCCTATAATAGGGATCTACATAAACCCCTCTTAATCGAAATCCATTATCATGAGTGGCGAATCCACTGATCACACCAACGATACGCTGGCTTCGATCATCCACGGCTTTGAAGAAAAAGGGGTCAGCCAAAAGAAGCTTTTTATCGTATCCACCACCAAATCGAATAGGATTTGTCGGTTCAATGCCCGATTTACGGCCTTTCCAAAGATGGTTTGCCCAAATCGGGTAGACTTCGTCAAAATTTGTCGAACTAATGCGTACCATAGTGGTAAAAATTGACCCATTCCTAGACTAAAATCAACGACCGTCTGTCTCGTTTGACAAAAAAAAGTCCAAATCCACCATATTGCTACCCACACCTCTAAAAACTGGTAACATATTGACATGGCTCATATTTTAAAAACACCAATGATATTCGTATTCCTATTTTTCTTGGCTGGGACTGCACCGCTGACGTCTTTTGGCCAAGATCTAGATGAACCTGCAGCGGCAGAAACCGTAGAGGGGGAGAACAACTCCTCTGAAAGTTCTGAAGAAGCTGATGGTGAAGCTGCAGAGGACTCTGCAAGCAATGAAGAGGCGGGCGCTGCCACAGAAGAGGCCAAAGCAGAACCTACTGGCCCCACTCCTATTGAGGTTCAGTGGTTCCGACCAACTCTCCAACCGGGCAGCAAAAAGAACCGGAAATTGGTTAAACTGAGCGGAAAAGTGAATAAAGTTGCACGGGTTTATGTGGGTAAAAAGTCGATTCCCACTATTGTAAAAAAGCGGGTCCGCAAATTCCCCACCAAAAGAGCCTTCAAAGGTGCAAACAATCCCACCAAAAAAGGCTATGGAACCACCACTGACGAATATGGTTTTTTTGAATTAGAACTAGAGTTGCCTAGTTATCCCGTACAACTTCCCTTAAAAATTTACGGACAAGACAAAACCCGATCAAATGTTGTCTTAAAACTCTATGTCGACAAAGACGAACAAGATGTGATCGATCGGGACAAGGTCACTCCAAGACTTCGTCGGGACAAAACTCTTGGTTTATGGCTTGGTGTAGGAGCTAACTATTTGCAGTACTCTCAGGATACGGATATTTCTGAGTTAGAATACTCTAGCTTTGCAGCACCCTCTTTCTTTGTAAAGGGTGAGTATACATTCAACCGCCAATGGGCTTTGAGCATTGAGGCCTCTCACACCCCTGGTACCGCCGAGAATGATGACAACAATGCCTTTGTATCTTTAGATGAAGATTACAGCTGGACGATTATTGATGTAAATGCCCATTACTTCCCAAGAAGTTGGGAGCAGAAAAAGTTTCTATTTGGAAAATATGCTGACTACGGTCTCCGGTTCGGTTTTCAACATCAACTCGTTCCATTCATTGAAACCGCAGGAACCGTGGGTTCACTCAATGCCATTACCATTGAGCAAAAAGGAATCACCTATTTAACCGGTGGGGGATTTTTTAAAGCTTATGATAATTCAAATTGGGTTTATGAATTGTTCATGAGACTTCAAATCCCTGTTGCTGGACCTTCTGAGTTCACAGTTAAACCTAGCTTTGGATTTGATGGTTCTGTCGGCGCCTACTACCTGTACAATGCTAATCTTCGCTTCGGAATGTTTTGGTACGGACAGTATCAATCACTTGATTTCGAAGGATTGGAAGAAGAGTATTTTCCACCGGATGAAATCTCAGGTAACCAAGGTTTACTCTTCTCGAACATTGAGTTTCGAGTGGGATATGAGTTTTAGTTAGGCGTATCTCACGCCTAACCTATTTAAACTTCTTAAAGAAAGAACTGTGCAGTTGATAGAACTTCTTGTAGTTCTCTTCGGTTCTTAATAACTCCAAAGCCTCGCGCATAAACCGATCTTCTCTCTCAAGCATAGAAAGTCGTGCAGACTCCTCCAGCTCTGGAATAATTTGACTACGAGCTTTTGCTAAATCACTAATAAGTACAGATTCCATGGCAACTAAACGAGGAACGATCTCTTCATTCATCTTAAGCTTCTCATTAACAAAAGTGTTCACCTCAAGAATCCAATCCCCCTGATACACTTCATCCGTCACTTGATCAATGTAGCCCGTCGTATAGAGAACATTATCAGCATAGGTGGATTTAAACTCGGCAGTCATTTCAGGCCTAAACTTTCTAGCCTCTTCTCTCTCTGCAATCTTCTTCTTTGTATACTTCTCTTGAGCTGTCTCACCTGAGATGAGAGCTGCGAGTCCTCTATCCACCAAGTCAAACTTGACGGTAATAAAAATTAGAAATATCGCTAATCCTGTTCCTAAAATTATGGACGAAATTCGAATCAAATGCTTTTTATTCTCAACCACGCCTTGAACTGTAGTCTCCGCTATCGATCGAATCTGTTCGGAGGTCTCTACGTCATCCGGTGTAATCACTTGGCGCAGAAAGCGATCCGTCCTCTGCAGGGCTCCTTCGCCAGCGTTTAAGCTCTCAAGCTCCTGCTCAACTAACGGCTTTAATGTGTCCAAAATTTGTCTTCTAACTACTTTAAATCTCTTTTCTTCCTCACGCCGAACCTTGTTCAGCTCAGATTCTAACTCCGAAACCTTGTTCACGCGAATTTTGGTCAACTCTAGCTCAAGCTCTTGCTTTGCCTCTTTACGCTCTTGCTCGAGGATCCCCTCTAAACTGGATTCTTTTTTGACCATCTCTTGCTCTCGAGCCTCTAACTCTCCTGTCAGTCTCTCGGCAGCTTCTTCCAGCTCTTCCCTTCTAGCTATCAGCTCCTGTATCTTAGAACTCTCATTTTCCGATTCTTTATTCAGTCTCTGTAAATCTAGCTGATGTCTTTCTACATCCACTCGATACTGCTGCTCTTCGTTTTTAGTTTCTTCTAGCACTATTTTGTTTTGATCAAGTGCCTCTTGTAGGCTCTTATATTCCTTTTCTAAATCCAGTTTTTTAATTTCTATTTTCTTTTGTTCTGCCAACAATTCGCTTTTTTTAACATTATGCTGGGCATCCAGAGCTTTCATTTTGTCTGCGACTTCAGTTTTATATGCCTTTAACGAACTCGCCGACTCATCCTTTTCACGCTCAAAAGCCAATCTTTGAGAATCCAATTTGTGGATTTCGGACCGTAACCCTTGAACCGTCGCTTCTGATTGTTCTGTTGCCTTTCCTAGCTTTTCTAAATTTTTAAACCCATCATCTAACTCCAGTTCGAGCTGACTTTTCTCTTTTTTGAATTGCTGAATTTCAGCTTCTAAAGATTGATAGCGCTCCCTAGCATCTTTAAACTCTCTATCTAGATGATCCTGTTTTGCTTGAAATTCTCTTTCAAGCATTTCTTCTTTACTCTCTTTATGTTTATCCAACTGCTGAATATCAATTTCAACTTGATGCATTTGGTTTTTTAAACCATTCAACTCTGCTTCTAGTTTTGTGCGATAGCTAGTGACTTCTGTCTTTACGTATTCGCTTTGGTTTCTCACTTTTTCTTCAATTTCTAAATTGATATGTTCTAACTCATTATTCAGAGCGAATTTCTTTTTCTCGATTTCTTCTTCGAAATCCTCTAGATGTTTCTGCAGAAGAACTCTTTCAGATTCCAATTCTTCTTTTTCTGCTTCAAAGCTCTTTTCTATTTCTTTTCTCGAACTAGCGACTAAACTATTAAATGATTCAAAATCGAGCTCTGTCTGGCTACGCTTCCCCTGCAGATCCGACTTAAACATCTCGAAATCATTCTCTAGATCTATTTTTTCTGATTTAATATTTTCAATTTCATCCAAAAGAGAAGATTTCTCTCCCTGCAACTCTTCGAGCTTGTGGTTGAGTTTTGCCATTTCGGTATTGATCGCGCTCACCTTATCATCATGTTGCTCAATGATCTGCTCTTTAAGTTCTAATTCATTACCCTTTTCTTCGATCTCTCTATGTAATTCCTCTAGCTGATGGGTTGCTGAAGCACGATTATCTTCTAATTCTTTAATATCGCCTTTAACTTTCTCTTCTGACGATTTAAGTATATTTAGTTCATTAATTTTATTGTTGTATTCCTGATTGGCTTCACCGATTTCCTTCTTTTTTCCTTCAACAGTTCTTAAAATCCCTTTTAGATTCTCTTCCTGCTCTAGAATTCCACTCTTACGAATAGCTAGCTCATCCTCTAATTCATCTAACTTTTCAGTTAGACCCTTCATTCGGATAACAAGTTGAGATCTTTGCTTTTCCTGATCCCTATCATATTGGGCCAATTCATTCTTCTTGGTTACAACCAGCTGATTAAATTCATCGAACTGATGTTTTGCCTTCTCATGATCTAAATCTAACTGTTTATGTTGCTCTAAGATCTTCTCGTTAGCTCCAACGTAATATTGGAAAGTATCTATCTGTTGGTTGAGCTCTTTTGTCTGCGAGGCTATTTCACTAGTGATTTCTTGAAGCGCTGCCTTATTTTCAGTGAGAACTTTAGTTTGGATAGTAATATCACCTTGAAGAACGGAAAGCTTTTCTCTGGCTTTATCAGCCTCCTCTAAGGCTTCCTTTTCATCACCAAGATGCTTTTTTCTCCTTTCATCAAGCTCTCTGATAGCTTCATGAGTTTCATTCCTAAAGGTTTCTAACTGACTGTCCAAACTCTCTTTTTCAGCCTGGGCAGACTCCCTGTCCGTCTCCAACTGAAGTTTGGTATTCTCAATGTTATTTTGCAAATCAACAATTGTTGATTTGTGTGACTTAATTTCCTCTAAGACTTTATTTTTATCTTCGATGACCTTTTTCTTCTCTTCATAGAGAACTTGAATCTTCTCTTTTTCGTTCTCCTGGTCCTTTTGAAGATGATCAATGTCATTTTCTAACTCTTTAGATTTATTCTGGTAAGCAATAACAGCCGCTTCTAACTGTTCTAACTTAGAATTATTTTCCTTTAGTTTTTTCTCTAGGCCTTCACGAGCACGACTCAGATTATCCACCTGAATCTGAACATTCTTTTTCTTGGTTTCCAAGCCCTTCAGTAATGCCTCAGCTCTTCGAATATCATGAAAAGCTTCCTTCTCTTCCTGTGACGCCAGACTATTAAAATTTTGCTCTTTCTTTACAGATCCTGGTGGATCCACCAAGGATGCATCTTCAAACGAAAGCCCATCATCATCCCGAGGCTCGATATAGCTTTCTTCCGTGTCATCAGAAACAGGCTCAACCAACTGAAGTTCCGCCTGATCCCCTCCCTCTTTCAAATTTGATTCTAAGCCATTCTCTGATGTGGACTGTGGACCGCCAATAGATACTTTAAAATAATAAAGTTGAGGTCCACCAAAACCAATCTTATCTTCAGGCATAACTTCTTGCGGCTGCGAGGGCTCTATGCGCTTGCCATTCAGATAGGTTCCATTTGATGAATTCAAGTCCGTAACGTAGATCCGTCCGGAGATTTGCTCGATTTTAAAATGCTTTCGACTGAGCTCAGAGTGATTGAAAACTGCATTAGCACTAGACCCACGTCCAACCACGAAGGTGGACTCGTGCACTAAGCGCACTTCATCACTGGTGGGCATACAGTAAGTTATTTCAATAGGCAATGCACCTAGATCCCTGGTGGCAGCCTCGCTCATTTAAACCTCGATTACACTAAGCTGAGATTTTTCTCAGCTGTTCTTTTTTCTTTCGCAACTCAATCTTATCTTTTGCTAACTGCTCTTCTAGGGCCTTAGATGCCAACACTTCCATTGGGTCTCTATGCTCGTCAAACTCAGGAATATCTTCAGGTAATTTATTGTCTGTACTTCTGTTCCACAACACATCTAGAGAATTCTCAAATTTATCAACAATGGAAACAAATAGTTTTTCCGGACTGGTGGTCGTATTAACTACAGTCATCACCACAGACAAAACTATACCTAAAATCGAAGAACTCATTGAAAAGGAAATCTTCACTAAGAATTTATCCATAATCAATTTCGCGCCTTCTGGATCCGCTAGATCCATGGTCCCCAATTCAGGCAAAGCTGCCATAATTCCCAAGAAGGTACCAAAGATACCACTAATAATAAAAATACCTGGTAAAATGTTTAATACATCATTAAACAATGAAGCCGGCATAACCCCGAACACTTTCGAAAAACTTGCATTATTTGAAAAAACATTTTTAGAGATATCTTTTAACTTTGGAATATTACTTGTGTACTTCAAATACTTGATTTGTTTTAAAGTATCTCTTACTAAAATGGCACAACCATGTTGAATGAGGAACACCCTATCACTCATGGACATTATGAAGTCGCTATTTCTTCTTTTGTGCAACGATCTCTTAATAAACAATTCATAATAGGTTTTCTCTAGAATATGCTTAGTAAGAACAAAGAACGACATATCCCCTCTGTCATCACTTTCATCCATATACTCATGAACTCTTCGTTCGAATTCTTTTGCAAACCAATGTTCTCTTTTCACTGTGAAGAAAATCAGTCCTCTAAGAACCACTCCCGCAATGAATAGAAAACCCATAGTTGGCATCAACATATCTGTTGAGAACTTCACTAAAAAGTTGACTAATCCTTCGACCATCTCTTGGGTTATCATATCTCGTTCCTTAGTTTTTAAGGTTAAATTTAATAATCACTCTTTGATACTTCTTACAGTCCGTTGCCTTACAGAAATCCGATGCTGACATTGTTGAGGCTGTTCGCCTGTCCGTTTTTATCTCATTTGCCACATCAAGATATCCTCGACCCGTAACTTTAATAATTTTTCTAAGCCGTCTTTGCTCAGAAAAAGTCATTTTTCGTGTATCAAAAATATGATCAAATATGGCTTTTGCCCGTCTATAACTCAAATCAAGGTTGTAGCTCGTCGCTTTTTGTTCAGCAGGATCTAGACTATCCGGATCCACAAACTTACCTCTGTAAGTAGGTGAGGCAAATCCTACGATTTCAACATTGGCGATGTTCTTCGCAATCTTTTTTCTCTTGAATAGACTCTGAGCGTATACTGGGACGGACTTATCAAGAATCTTCTGCATATTATTTTTAAGATCCGCTTTACCCGTGTCAAAGTATTCGTCTCCAAATTCGAGAATAACTTCACCGGTCTTACCATCAATTTTGGCCTTGATTCCGGCCTTTTTAAAATTCTTCTTAATATCCGAGATCAACTTCTTACGTGCATCTGCTTTTGCTCGCTCCTTCGCCAGCTTAGCTTTAAACTCTTTCGTTAAGTTGGATATCTTAGACTCTTTAGAAGCCACTTCATCTTTTGTCTGCTTAAGTGCCGCTTGCAGCTGAGCCTTTCTAGCAGCTTCAGCCTGCAACTTTGAACTTAGCTTTGAGGATTTTGAGGACTCTGCCTTCAACTGTTCTTGAAGTTCGGATTTCCGTTGAGCTTCAGCCTGAAGTTCGTTCTCTACCTCTTGAGCTCTCTGCTTCTCTCTCTGGAGTTTTGCTTGGAGCCTCTGCCTTCTTTGAGCCTGAGTTTCTATTTCCTTGTTCGCCTTTTTCAACAGATTCTCTGCCGACGTTAACTCTAGCTCAATTCTATTCATCTGTTTTTCAACAGTTTTGTTTTGATCCTTTAAGGCATTAATTCGCTCTTGTGACTTTACCTTCAACTCAGCTACCCGCCGACGCATTTTAGCCTTTGAAAGCTTAGCTTCTCTACGCTCATTCTGAAGCTCCATAATGCTCGCTTGCAAATCCATATTGATGGCTTGAATCTTTTCATTGTTCTCAATGATTTGATTCTCTTTTTGGTTTATATCTTGATTCAAGTCTTTTATCTGCTCACGCTTCTCCGCTATGATTTTCTGTTTCTGCTGAATGGTGATATCTTTTTTCTTGATGACCGTATCACGCTTTTTTATTCTGGCCGATGCAACCATATTTGAATTAATGATGTTTTTAATCATCTTTTGATACTTATTAAGAGCAGCTTTCTTTTTCTGGTTCTCAGAAGCTTGCTTCATCAAGTCTTCACTTTCCTGTTGAGCCTCCTCTTGTAGCAAACTCAACTTACCCATCAATTCATTATAACTTTCTTGCTCGTCCTGACTGGCACCCTTCTGCAAGTAGTCCTCTTTAAGAGTTTCGTAAACTTTGTTTTGCTGACGAAGCTCCGTTACCTCTTTAACCAGCTCTTGATATTCAATGTTGTTTTGCAAGCTGTTGGTTCCACCACGTAAACTTGTAGTTACATAAAGTAAAAGAAATACAACGGACAAAACCATAAACAAATCACTATAAGAAGCCCATTGATTGCCTCCCTCTTCGTGCTTTGCTCTTAACTTGTCGTAATCAAAACCCATGGATACACCTATACCTTGTCATAAACCTTATCGGATCAAGAATTAGTTAAATTAATAATTCCTGAAACATTTCCTGTATTTGTTTCGACATACGTCTGTTACCTCGAATCGAAATTCTCAAAATGAGACAGACTTTTGTAGGGCCAGCCATTTCTTTCGATAGAAAGTGCTGTTCAAGCTCAATAGAACTCCTCTTAGGAGACCTTTTTCTTGCTGTAATCCATCTTCCTCTTCTTTTTTCCAAGAGCAAAACTCAGCAGCCCACCTTTTTTATAGAACTTGTCACCTGATTCTACAGTAAGATCTCCAGAGCCAAGTATTAAACCCCGAACCTTTTCCATAATTGATTCTAGCTTTTGAGCCTCTTCGTTCATTGATTTGGCTAGAGAATCAGAATCATGTGCCAATGAAAGGTTCTTATGAGTCAAATCGTCGATATTTCGCATAGCTTCGTTGACTTTCTTAATGCCTGCTTCTTGTTCTGCAGTGGCACCAAGTATATCTCGCACCTTTTGAGTCATCGAAGTTAGGTCTTGAGCAATTTCACTAAATTTTTCAGTAGCTTCATTTGCAACCCGATCACCCTGAGAAATCTTTTCACCGATTTCACCCACCACATTGAGAACCTGTGTCTGTGACTCTTTAATAAGTGAATCAATATCCTTTGCAGCTTCTCCTGAAAGTTGAGCCAAATTACCAACTTCCTCCGCAACTACTGCAAAGCCCTTACCATGCACCCCTGCTCTCGCGGCCTCTATCGAAGCATTGAAGGCCAACAATTTAGTATTGAAAACAATTTCATTGATCACGTTTGTTTTTTCAGAAATCGTCTGGATGATCTTCGCCATCGATTCAAGATCTTTATTTGAATTCTGGATAAAACCCATAGAGGCCTGCATTTGATTCATAATATGAGATCCATCTTTTGACTTTTGATTGACACCATCTGCGGACTGTAAGGATTCTTCTACATACTTATTTGTATTTGAGAGCATAGACATCATTTGATCTAGAGCCGCCATAGTCTCTTGAACAGCCTCTTGCTGCTGCCGTGCTGCATCTGAAAGTTCTGAGCTCACATTGTTCAAGTTTCCACTTGTCGATATTGAAGAAGCTGATCTTTGCTTTAAATTATTGGTTTCAAACACCAACTTGTCTGATTCCAAAGAAGTGATTTTCCAAGAAAGTAGTAAAAACCCACAACAGATAAGTACCACTAAGCCATAGAATACATTTGTTTGGCTTGTTAATGAACCCGTCAACTCAGACTCTTCAATTTTAATTATTGTTGCCCAACCTAATTCAGAATGGGTGTCGGATTCCAGACTTGTATAGCCAACGTAAGCTCTATGTTTTCCCTGAAAAGAATTTGATGAAAGTAAATACCCTGAATGACTATTCAGCGCTTCTGTAACTCCAGCCATCTTTTCACGACTCAGATTTCGCGAACCAAGTTCGTTTCGATCATATCCTACATCCATGGAACCTTTACCGTAGGGTTCGTAAGAAAATATCAAATTTCCACTTTTTGACACCAGGTAGAACTCGGCCTTATCCACCCCTTTAGTCTTTAAAGATTCATAAAGATTTTGATAAGAACTGGCTACCCAACTAAAATTTGTTCTTAGTGTGAGAACTCCAATCGTATTTCCTGATGAATCTTTTACACTTGTAGAAAAACTCAACCCATAAACACTCTTACCCAATGCCTTAGCGGATATAGGATCAAATTGTGCGTTCTCTAAATAGGTGCCTGATCTGTTCAACTCTAAATCATTTGAATATTTTCCTGATAGACTACTTGTAAACCAGGGCATGGATGAATAATTGATAGACATCAAAACCGCTTTATTCACATTCTCGTTTTTGGAATTTCTGGAGTTGGAAGCTACATACTCTCCATTTGCCGAAACGTATAGCAGCAAGTCGTAGGCACTATCAGAGGAGACATATTTATCTAAAGCCTTCTGGATACCTTCCACATCCCCAGTCTCATAAACTCTATTTTGAGCAAAGTTCTGAACACCCCAATAGTGTTTCTCAAATTTCTGTCCAATGTGACTAGAAATGCTAATAGCATGACCTTGGACACTGGAACCGGCAGTCCCCTTCTGTTCGCTGTAGAGGAAGTAGACTTGAATCACTGCTACTACAGTGAACACTGTAAGCATTGAACCTACCATAAGTAGAATTTTTGCTTTTAGCGAAGATAATTTGTATTTGTCTAACCAACGATTTACCAGAGCCATTAACTCCTCCATATTTCACATTTCGGAATTAAAATTGGCAAGTTAACCGCAGCTAGAGAAGTACTGGGAGAATCGGGGTATTCTGGACCTTCGGTTGTAGGGGTAGGCAGACTTCAGTCTAGCGTTATTAACTGCAACTCCTTCAATTGCAACTTAAACTTTGAACCGGTGTCATCCCCATCTATGGAAACCCAAAGGGCTACTACGTCCATACTTTCCTCTAATTTATGATGAAGTTGAAACTCACCGGCCTCATTGATAACCCAAACATTATGCTCTTTGAGTAATTCTTCGTTCAAAGGATGATCTCTCTTCCTACCTTTCAACTCAGCGGATTGTACGGCCGCTAAAAAGTGAATATGCTTCACTCCCCCGCCTTTTGGCGCTAAGGAAAACAGTCGTGTAATCCATTCCGGAGCAATCTTCTTTTGTAGCCAACCTAATGTCTGATTTCCATCTATTACTAAACCTATTTTTAAAGAGAAATCATCAAATCCCTTTTCTCCTTGCTTTAATGGGTCCTTTAAATCAACTAAATGACTTAATGAACCTTTAAGACTCAAAGACTTGATTTTAGACTTTTTGGAAAGAGGATATATCAATGGCATGGCTGATTTATCAACACTCACCTCCATGCCTTCTTTGCCAAACGTCACTTCATGCTTAGGAAGAGAACTAAAGGACAGCGTCTGCCAAGAACCTTTTTGATCAAGTGGAATGACAATGAGCCCAAGCATTAAATTCAACGATAGTTTTCTTAATTTACAAAATGCATCCATATCATCCTCACACATAGTGTTGTTATTACTACCTTATAAACAGCTATAAATGTTTTCTCATTTACTCTCTGTAAAATCCGTTTCCCAATATATGTTCCCAAAATCACGGCACCAGCCATCAAGAGAACTATCAGTCCATATTGAGTGAATGAAAAACCCAGAAAAAAGAACGCAACAACTTTCGACAAGTGTCCGGTGAGCTGGGCAAAGGCTTTAGTTGAAATCACCTGAAAGCGATCTAAATTTTCATTGAGGAAAAAAGGCGCTAAAAAAGGACCCGTGGCACCCAACAGCATCGATAAAATACCACTAGTAAAGCCCACCAAGTAAAACTTTGCTACAACCTTAAAACCCTTTTTAAACTTAGGCTTCCAAGTCATTGCTAAAATAAATCCAGCTAACACTAACTTAAACTCAGAGGTCGACTGAAAAGTGGTAGTGAATTGTGCGGCCACAATGGACCCCAATACAATTCCCACCAACATGGGAACCCCAATGGACCACTTTACATGTTTGAAATGCAAAAAAACTCGAGTTCCATTACTCATAAGTTGAACGGAACCATGCAATGGAACGAGAGCACTGGCCGGGACAAATAGCTCCATTACCGCGAGAAGAGTAATTCCTCCTCCCATTCCGATCACCCCAGAAAGGATAGAAGTTAATAGGGCGCTAAATACTAGAACAATTGATTGCATATCCATTAGCAATTCACTAGCCTCACTTTATGCTAAATAAAATACCAAATATTTTTCATAAATCTGGTGGTTTATTTTACCATTACATTGCTTTAAAATACAAAAAATCCCTATGGGAAAGCCTTCGAGTTATTTTTAACTTAGAGCTTCAAAAAAGAAAAATGTCTAATGTAGTTCTCATAGGTCCGAGCGCGGGTTACCTATTAGATCCTTCCAATATCCACTCTTTTAAAAAGGTCCATTGCTGGGAACCCGATCCCAGTGCTCACCCATTCCTCAAAAGGAAGCTCAAACAGCATGCAAATTTTCATATTCACAAAGAGAGTGTTCCTTTTCACGAGCCAGAATTATTCAGACACACATTGAGGAATTTCGAATTATCGCCCAATGAGACGTTACTTGTGTTCTGCAATATTCTCGGGCAATGGGATTGGAACGGTGGCCCCATCGCCGAAAAATCTATCCAGTTTATGACGACTCTTGATGCCTACAATCAGCTGAGTGTCCATGAGGAATACTCCACAGATATCAATCCTAAACAACGCAGCACGAAAGATTCACTGCCAGCCAGTTTCGATCAATTGAAGAATCTGTCTCGGTCTGGAATAATTCAAGACCACAATACAGTGGATCTTTTTTCTCCTGAAGAGAAATCAGAACCCTTTTGGTGGACCATAACTCCACGTCAACTTCACTTGATGGTCTGCGGATTTAAAAAAGGAACTTATAATGAATAGAATGCTCCTCTTACTCTCTACCCTATTATTTGTAATTACCGGGCATACCAGCCCATTAAAGCCCCTCAAATTGGACTCACCGAGAGATACATTGAGGTCGTTTTACTCGGCCATGCAGGACTATAAGACCGGATTAGAAACAGGAGATGATAAACTCCTCTACAGAATTGAAGATGCGGTCAGATGCCTGGATTTATCTAATGCTAACCCAGTGATCAAAACTGAAGTTGGCCGTGAAACAGCTATTTTTCTAAAAGAGGTGATCGATCGTATCATAGTTCTCGATTATGAGCTGGTTCCCGATTCCAGTGAGATTTCAAGATGGCGTTTAAAAGATACTGAGATCACTATTTATAAAATCAGCGACCCCACCTCGGAACAAAATGGAGAGTTTCTTTTTACTCCTGGCACAGTCAGCCGAGCCGCTCGAGATTATAGAACAGTCAAGTCACTGCCTTACCTTGAAGGAAGTGGAAAAGGTGCCGGGTTTAACGATCCATTATTTGAAGAAATGGTACCCCTCTGGGCGAAAGAAAAGAATCTTGGATTATCCAACTGGCAATGGATAGGGCTACTACTGGTCATCATCGGCGGCCTGATTGTAAAAATTGTTGCCGAGTTTGGCGTGATCATCTTAATGAAACTGACCGTCCATCGTAAAAACAGCATTCGCCACCAACTACTGCAAGCCTTAGAAAAACCCATTGGATTGGTATTCGCCACAGCACTTTGGTTCGTATCGATTTATTTTTTAAAATTGGATGGTGTTCCATTAGCCGTCACCAATGTGGTTGTAAAAATCGTGTTTAGCGTGTCCGTAATTTGGGCCTGCTTCAATCTCGCAAACGTACTTACAAAGTTTTTAGAGCGGGTCACAGAAAAGACAGCCAGCGAAATGGACGATCAACTCGTACCACTCATTTCAAAAGCACTCCGAGTTTTTATTGTTGTTTTTGGTATTCTAATGACTATCCAAAGTCTTGGATTCAATATTATGTCCATCATGGCGGGTTTGGGATTAGGCGGACTCGCCTTTGCTCTTGCTGCCAAAGACACCGCTGCCAATCTTTTTGGATCCATTATGATTCTGATTGATCGCCCCTTTAAGGTGGGTGATTGGGTTCGCGCATCTAGCTCCGAAGGAACTGTTGAAGAAATAGGATTTCGATCGACTAGAATTAGAACCTTCTACAACTCCTTAGTTTCGGTGCCTAATATGGAAATGGCCACCACCACCATTGATAATATGGGAGCTCGCAAGTTTAGACGAGAAAATATCACACTTGGCGTTACCTACGACACCAGAACCGATCAAATTGAGGCTTTTATGGAAGGTATCAAGAAAATCATCCTTGATAACCCATATACAAACAAAGAGAACTTTCATGTGGCTTTTCGTGGATTCGGGGACTCTAGTTTAAATATTATGGTCTACTATTTTGTCGAGGTGAAAGATTGGAGTGATGAGCTAAAGGCCAAACAAGATATCAATCTTAAGGTTTTACAGCTGGCTGAATCGTTAGATGTCAGTTTTGCATTTCCTTCACAAAGTGTGTATTTAGAGAAAATGCCTACCAACAATGAAGCCGTTCAATAAGGTTGTTTTTACTTTGAGGTTGTAAGAAATTTTTAATTGAAGTCCACCTCTAGGGATCGCAAATATTCCAACCTAGATATCACGGCTTCTCTTTCTTCAATTGAAAGAAGTTCCTTGGCGACTTTACTCTTTAAATATCTCAAAATATTTTCTCCTCCTTCTCCTTTGACATCCTTTATAAAAGCTTTCCCATGATGAGTATAGATATTGAATTCCGGGATATAATAGTTGAATGCAACATTTTGCATTTCCATCAGTGGAATTGAGTGCTTTGGCCAACCCATTTTCCGTGGTGTATAGAAAGCGTTTCCATGGTCAATTAAATATACATTCGGGTCTTTAAGTCTTCTATGCTCTGATTTCCCATCCAAATTTCCTATCAGGTAATCAAATAAGCTAATCCATTCTGCTAAATCTTCCCTGGCGGTAAAGTATTTATAAATAAATCCTTTGTAGTAAGTATCAAAGGGCCCTTCTTTTACCCAATTTGGTATTTTCAAATTAACAAAAAGCTGCCTCGATTTAAAGCCAGTTAAAGTATGCACGCCCACCGTTAAAGGAAAAGCAATCTCACTTGGCACTGAGGTAAAATGCTGAGATATATGATAAGTTGCTATTTCATAATTAGCTCCATTTTGCTTTTCAATAAACCTCACTCCTTTAGAAGTTACTTTTTGGAAAACACCATTTGGGCTGTAAAGATTGTCTTTTTTCTTGTGAGTCCAAATTTTTATCCCTTTGGACTGCAATAGTTCACTTAGAATCTTTTCCCGCGATGATATCCACATTGGAGCATTATTAAATTGATGAGGCTCCACAGCTATGTCTTTTTGATATGCCGTTAGGGCTGGAGTATTTTTAGATGAAGAGAAGAGATCGTTACAAGTAGCACTTTTCGCACCAATCGATAGAAGTAGCAATAGAAGTGTAATACAAAAACAGAGGTATTTATGAAGTTTTCCCAATAAACAAAAATGCATAGTAATCACGTTCAGCTAACCCATAAATTGGGTACATAAATGTCATTTTATAGACTCACTTCATGATATCATCTTCCCAAGACTTTCTTGTGACGACTCGCTCAGAATTGTAATCATTCCTCCATTGTAAAAGAGTTGGCCAAATCAGGCCCAAACAACTGAAATTAAAGAGTTTTTAGGTATACACAACCTGTTGGATTGGAAGACCCATACAAGCTTTTCGTTAAGGTGCAATATGGGTAACTACCCGGCTCTCAGCCACTCATCTAATACGGACTCGTCTTCTAAACTTTTAAGTTGAGCCAGTGCAATTCTAAACCTCTTTTTAGTGGGATCATCGGATTCCACAAGAGAGCACATGAGCTGAACTTCTTCTCTTTTGTCCTGTTTGATAATTCTGACGTTACAGTAGCCAACCACCCAATCAGGGAGGGCATCTTCCAGAAGAATACCTCCAACAGAAACATCCTGTGAATGAGAAACAAAGGTATTCCCATTGGTTTCTATAACCACTTTATATCTATTATCGTACCGAGAATGTTCTCTTACTAGAAATTCCTTATCTTGATCGACAATCAAACTTTGCTCACGTTCTTCCATATAATGGACGTGGTTCTTATCACCAACTTCTTCTTCCGCTACTGAATGTTCATCGGCTTCATTTCCTTGAAATCCGGCAACCTCATTATTTATGACATTACCACTTTGTTGGTTCGGTGTTTTAGGGAACTGGTTTTCCCCCGGCTGGACATATCTGAGATGTAAACCCATCTCTCTCAATCTCTTCCAGCCATTGTGCCCTTCAATATGAGCCACCCAATTCCATAGCGCAGCTTCTCCCAGAGCATAAGTGAGGCGCACCAACTCGTCCTCACCCTGTCCCGATATTTTCTGACTGGTTTTTGTGTTAAACAAATACCATTTCATTAGAAACAACTCCTCGATATGTACCCTAGACGTTTTTTTGTTTCACCGTTGTATGAACGATACCATCGCGATTTATACTTCTTAACGTAGACCTTACTACCCTTTTCCGCTATAGTCACTTTGCTCGATGAGCTAGACGGCTTAGATCTAATATTGCAATCTTGCTTCAAACTCACTAAACGCACTCGCTTATTGCTAGAGGCTTTCTTCAATCCCACCTTCATATTAGAAGTGTCTTTAGGCAAAGATGCATTTGAATCTATAGTTTGAGCTTCGCGCAGATTCGCCAAAGAGCGCTTCTCATAGTCAGCAGTTCTATTTTTCATCTTTTTATTATCCAGCTTTAGCTTTTCCATGCGCGCATCATTTGAAGCTTTTAGATCCACTAGCATTTTTGTACTCTGCTCGTCTCTAGCTCTAGCGTTCATCATTTCCTGCTTCGCTAAAGTGTTCTCTTCCTCGAGTCGTTCAATTTGTGCCTTGTACTTCAAAACTTGCTTTTCGTTGTCTTCTGCTTGCATCCGATATTTTTCCGCTCGCATTTTAAATTCTTTTATATCGTTGGCGTATTTTTGTGTTTTCTTCTCAGCGACGGCCTTTTCTTTCATCAACTGATCATTAGTCTTTTGCAGTTTCGTTTGCTTGTCCTTTAATTTCTCCTGAACCAAATTTCTCTGCTGAAGTGCCTCTGCAAGCTTAGCTCTCACAGCTCGTAGTTCCTCGAGTTTTAAATCCAACTCATCATTCACTTTAGCCAGCTCTCTTTCCTTCTCACCTTGAACTTGGACATTGGCTTCATGTTCGAGCTTTACCTTTTCAGTATCTTGCAAAGCCTTCTGAATGCGATCCTGTGCTTGAAGCTTTTCCAGCTCCGCTTTTTTGATCTTGCCTTGGAGTACTTCAATTTTCTCATTCAGGTCTTCAATTTCAATTTTAGAATCCCTCTCCTGGGCTCGAGCTTGCGCCATTTCGTTCTGCGCTTCCTGAACCAATTGGTCTTCTTTTTCCTTCGCATCCTCTAGCCGCTCACGAGCCTCTTCAGCCTCTTCTTGCGCCGCAACTGAGTCCGACTTGGCCGCCTCTAGCTCCATTTCCACATCATCTAACTCCGCATGGGCCGATGCCACACAAAGAAGAATTCCCATAAGTCCAATCATTAGCTGTTTCATAACCTGTTCCCTTGTTATGTTATCTTCACTACAAAGGTCCTATCGGTGCCTGGACTTTTGATTTAAGGATTTTAGAGAAATTTGGCTCATTTGATTCACATCAAGACACTATGAAGTAATTTCAAGTCTCAAAACCAAAATGGAGCCAAGAGAAAAATGATAGAACTGTTTCAAAATAAAACGATTTTCTCATTTAAAATCAAAGGCTTATAAATTGTGACAACATTATTAGCTCAATCCGAGAAGATTACCCCAAAATTTAAGCAGGGATTTATTTCATTTTGCTCATTTTAAAACCCCCTGAGTGTGGTTTTATTTCTAGTTGAACCCTATTTTAAGTGGCACACGGCTTGCTCTAAGGAAGGACATATCCCCCTTGGCGGCCTGGCCCCCCCCTCTTTACCCCCAGGTCGTCATTTTTTTTATCCAAAATCATTTCGGAAAAAATTACCTAGTCAGTGACCTAGTCAACCCTCATTACATCGCATGGCAGTCCATCTATATATAGAATAGAAGTATGAAGCCATTTATCCGATCACTACTTCTCCCAGCTACAATACTCTTTCTATCCCATGATGCTTTTGCATTCACTGTGGTCATCGATCCTGGACACGGCGGTTATGACAATGGAGCCAATTATTCCGTCGGCACTGAAAAGAGGATTGTACTTGAGGTCTCCAAAAAGCTTGCGAAACTGATAGAGTCCAACCCACAGTTCAAAGTCAAAATGACTCGTAGTTCGGACTCACCTCGGTCCCTGAAAAAAAGAGCCGAGATGGCACAATCCTTTTCCGGCGACCTATTCTTAAGCATTCATGCCAACTCATCACCTGATTCAAGGGCCATCGGAGCTGAGTTCTTCTTCCAACATCAACTCCCCCCAGAAAAATCATCTCTATTCTTAGCTCGAAGAGAAGAACACCATGGTGGCCGAATCAGTGATGAAGAACGGATGTCTTTTGGCCCGGCCCATAAGAATCCCTATGTAAAGAGCATTTTGGAAGACCTCATCCGCACTCAAAGCATACACTCTAGTGCGGATCTATCTGTTCATTTAGTGGAACAGTGGAAAGGCTATAAAAAATCCAAAAAGTACGTCATCCAACAGGCTGAGTTTTACGTGGTATCGAACGTTCCGATGCCCTCTGTCCTGGTTGAACTCGGCTTTCTCACCCACAAAAAAGAGGGCCCCTTACTGAGCCAAAAAAGCTATCAAAATAAGCTAGCTCAGAGCATCTATGATGGGCTCATCAAATATAAAGAATCGTTGGACAAAACATTGTGATCCCCTCTATTGTAAGCTCTCAATCGTAAGGGAGAGTTATGCGTACAGATGGACGTGAAGATCATCAGTTAAGACCTGTAGAAATTGTGCCTCAGTTTAACCGTCATGCTGAAGGAAGTGTGTTGATTAAGATGGGTCACACTCATGTGGCCTGCACGGCCTCGGTTGAACCCGGCGTACCCAAATGGATGATGGGCTCCGGACAGGGCTGGGTCACCGCAGAGTACGGCATGTTACCACGTTCCACACACTCCAGAATGCGACGAGATAAAACTGCAAACAGTGGCAGAAGTCAGGAAATATCCCGACTCATTGGACGGTCACTTCGCTCATGCATTGATTTGGGAAAACTTGGAGAAAAGCAGATCACCGTAGATTGCGATGTTCTGCAAGCTGATGGCGGAACACGAACCGCTGCAATTACTGGAGGGTTTGTTGCACTTCAACTGGCCATCCAGTTTTTACTTAATCAGAATGAAATAAAAGAAAATCCTATTAAATATAATATTAGCGCTGTGAGCATTGGTCTTCAGGGATCCCGACCTCTCTTGGACCTCAACTATGACGAAGACGCCAATATCGATACGGATATGAACTTCGTAATGAATGAAGAAAATAATTTTATCGAAATACAGGGGACGGCTGAAGGAAACCCTTTCAGCGAGGTGGAATTACAATCCATGATTGAGCTGGCCAAAAAGGGCTGCCAAGAACTAATAGATTTACAAAAGAAACATTCTTAAAAGGAATATAAATGGACATCTGGTTAGCCACCTCCAATAGCGGAAAAGTGAACGAATTTAAATCTTTGTTACATGGTAAAGGTTTAGTTTTTCACCAACTCTCTGAAGTTAAAAATTACCACTCCCCGGCGGAAACTGGAGAGACCTTTTTAGATAACGCCCGCATCAAAGCTAAATCTTTAAAATCCGTAATGCCCGATCAATGGGTAGTGGCTGAAGACTCTGGCCTACAAGTCAAAGGCCTTAAAGACTTGCCCGGAGTTCATAGCGCTAGGTACGCTGGCGATAAAGCCACCGACCATGAAAATGTGGCCAAAGTCATGAAGATGGTCAACCTTCGGACTCCCACCGAGAGATCGGCTAAATTTGTTTGTTGTATTGTAGCCATTTCTCCCACTGGAGAAGAGTTTGTATTCGACGGTGTTGTTGAAGGTAGTATCTCTAAGAAAGTCGCCGGCACAGCTGGTTTTGGCTATGACGTTTGCTTTATCCCCGAAGGTGAGGAAAAAACTTTCGCAGAACTAGGGATTCCATTTAAAAATAAAGTCTCACACAGAGCACAAGCCATTCGAAAGCTGGTAGAGATTTTTTAAATTTTTACCTTCTTAATCGCTCAACGCTTTCAGCCACAATGACATTTTCCAATGTAGCAAAGATGGAAATTTGTCGCTTCAGTTTTTCGGTAGGGCCTACTATGGCCAAACTGCCACCATTGCCCAATAACTCGTCCGCTTTCTCTGATATAAATCTGATGGCATTAAAGCTTAAAAAGCCTGTGTTGGAAAAATCCAACGCCACCCATGGGCCCTTATTAGCTATGTAGCTAATGAGCTGTTCGGAGAAATCTTCAAAGTTGAAGGCATCCACTCGCTCAGGAATTTCAAATACACCCCATTGAGCATCTCCGCTGGGGCCTAATTCTCGTCGTCTTAGAAGTTCAGTTTCCATAAACAAAATTATTGAAAATCGATTCGATCCTGTCCAGCCCAAACGCCGCACATCTATGCCTAAATCCTAGGTTTTTTTAAATAAACCTAGAGCCAAAACTGGACTTTATAAATGGGATGGGATACATGATTCACACTATGCGAGAACTGAAAATATTTAGCGGAAATAGTGTCCCAGATTTTGCGGCCAAAGTGGCTGAAAATGTGGGTGTACCACTTGGAAAAAGCAGCATTAGCCACTTCTCTGATGGTGAGATTCAGGTCGAGATCCACGAGAGCGTTCGTGGGGCTGATGTTCATATCATCCAGAGCACCTGCCCTCCTGGAAACGAACATTATATGGAGTTATTCATAACCCTCGACGCCTTGCGTCGAGCTAGTGCTAACTCCATCACCGCCGTGATCCCATACTATGGTTACGCGAGACAGGATCGAAAAGTAGCTCCTCGTGCTCCCATTTCCGCCAAATGTGTGGCGGATCTGATAATTGCCGCTGGAGCCAATCGTGTACTCACTGTAGATTTACATTCAGCCCAGATTCAGGGCTTTTTCAACTGTCCCGTGGATCACTTATTTGCCATTCCAACAATGGCTCGCCGCTGGAGAGAAGAATACGGCGCTGGTGACGATTTTGTAGTTGTCAGTCCAGATGCTGGAGGCGTTGAGCGAGCCAGAGCCTTTGCAAAGCGGGTAGAATCTCCCATTGCAATCATTGATAAGCGCCGTCTTGGACCCAATGAAGCCAAAGCCTACCATCTTATTGGAGATGTTAAGGGTAAAATTGCCATTATTGTGGACGATATGATCGATACTGGTGGTACTCTGGTGCAAGCAGTTGACAGTTTGATCGGAAATGGTGCAAAAAAGGTGTTTGCGGTGTGTACACATCCACTGTTCTCCGGACCGGCCATCTCAAGAATCAATGAGTGTAAGTTAGAGAGAATTTTGGTTTCAGATACCATCCCTTTGAGCGAAGCGGGCAAGCAGAGCTCGAAGATCGAGGTGGTTTCGGTGGCACCGGTGGTGGCTGAGGCCATAAAAAGAATTTACAGCCATGAATCTGTAACTTCTTTGTTTGATTAAAATTGAGAGAAAAAAACGAGGTAAAAAATGGCTGATACAATTACAATTAACGCAACTGACAGAACTCCTGGTAAAGGAATTTCTGGAAAATTAAGACGTGCTAAACAAGTTCCTGCAGTGGTTTACGGACCCAAGCTCGACAGTACACCCATCACGATTCAACAAAACGATGCGATTAAATACACGGGTCATGGCTACGATAACGCCATTTTCACTGTTAGCGGTGGAAAAGTGGGAACGATCAATGTTTTAGTGAAGTCTGTAGACAGACATCCTACCACTCACCTGCCAACACACATCGATTTCTATGCTCCTGACATGACAAAAACTGTTCGTGTTGAAGTGGAAGTGAAGTTCGAAGGAAAACCAGCCGGCGCTCAAGACGGTGGTGTACTTAGCATTGCTCATCGTGAGATCGAGATTGAATGTCTTCCTAACGAAATCCCAGATCACTTTTCCGTTGATGTTTCAAGCTTAGAGCTTAACGGAGCGATTCACGTTTCAGACATCCCAATGCCTGAAAACTTTAAAGTAATGTCTTCTATGGAAATGACTCTTTGTACTTGTGCAGTAGTTGCAGAAGAAAAAGAAGCGGATCCTGCTGCTGAAGGCGCTGTTGAAGGCGCTGCCCCTGCTGAAGGCGCAGAAAAGAAAGACTAATCTTAACCCTTTCACCTGATTTGGTTGAAACGAATGAAGCTGATTGTTGGCCTGGGAAACCCAGGCCAAAAATATATAATGAACCGGCATAACATAGGCTTCATGGGCGTAGATGCTCTCGCCCAAGCCTTTGCATTTCCCCCTTTCAAATCCGAAAAAAAAGCACTGACATCTAAAGGCCGTATCGGAGACAACTCTGTCTTATTAGCAAAACCTCAGACTTACATGAATAATTCCGGAGAATCCGTACGAGCACTTTTAGACTATTATAAGGTGGAACTGCAGGACCTACTGGTTCTGCATGACGAAGTGGAGTTTCCCTACAGCATCATGAAGTTTCAACAGAATCGTGGCCATGCTGGCCAAAATGGTGTGCGGGATATTCATACTCACCTGGGAACAAACAAATATGGACGCCTCAGACTGGGAGTGGGCAGACCCTCTAGAGGAGATATGGCCAGTCATGTGCTCTCCAATTTTTCAAAAGAAGAAGAGAAGACATTAACAGATTATTTGAATAATATTGTGGATGGCGTAGAGGCCTTTGTAAAACACGGCCTTAATAGTGCGGCCAATGAATTTAACAATCCCGGGAGCTGATCATGGGTCTTAAGTGTGGAATCGTAGGTTTACCTAACGTTGGTAAGAGTACTCTCTTTAATGCTTTAACAAGTGCGGAGGCAGAATCGGCCAACTACCCTTTTTGCACTATCGACCCTAACGTAGGAGTGGTAACAGTTCCTGATCAGCGCTTAGATCAAATCACTCAATTTATAAAACCTCAAAGTTTAATCCCTACAGCCATTGAGTTTGTTGATATCGCTGGCCTAGTGGCCGGAGCGAGCAAAGGTGAAGGCCTAGGAAACCAATTTCTGGCTAATATCCGAGAAACAGATGCTATCGTGCACGTTGTTCGCTGTTTTGAAGACGACAATGTGATCCATGTTAATGGCTCTGTAGATCCTTTAAGAGACATCGAAACCATTAATACAGAACTTATGCTGGCTGACCTTGAGAGCGTTGAAAAACGCGTAAAGAAAAATGAAAAGATCGTTCGTACTTCGAAAGATGCAAAACTAATTGCTGAACACGAGTTAATGGTAAGAATTAAAGCCGCACTGGAAGAGGGAAAGCCCGCCCGAAGTGTCGAAGTGACCGAAGATGAAGAAAAACTCGTTCCCCAACTCCAGCTGCTGACTTCAAAACCGGTTCTCTATGCCTGTAATGTCGCAGAGGACATCTCTAAAAGTGAACCTTACGTTGAAAAAGTTCGTCAATTGGCGGAGTCAGAGAACAATAACATTGTTACCATTTGCAGTGCCATCGAAGCTGAAATCTCCCAACTCGAAGACGAGGAAAAGATGGAGTTTCTAGAGTCCATGGACCTCACCGAACCCGGCCTCAACCGATTGATTCGAGAAGCCTACTCCCTTTTAGATCTGGAAACCTATTTTACTGCTGGTGAAAAGGAAGTTCGTGCCTGGACCATTCACAAAGGCACTAAAGCACCTCAGGCCGCTGGAGTCATTCACTCTGATTTTGAAAAAGGATTTATACGCGCCGAAGTCTATCACTGCACAGATTTATTTGAATTCAAATCTGAATCCGCCATCAAAGAAAAAGGTAAGTTTAGGTCCGAAGGTAAAGAGTACGTCGTAAAAGATGGCGACATCATGCACTTTCTCTTTAACGTTTAAATATTTTAAATTCGGCTTATTTCACTCATTGAGTGGTTTCCATTTATAATTGCCAAAAGCGAGTTCGGACGGAACAAGTTTGCGTAAGCAAGCGATGGGCCGCCCGCATGTTTGAGCATTTTGGAAATTGATAAATGGCAAACACTCAATTGTGAAATTTTAGAAATAAAACTTAAGCTAACTAGCGACAGGCATTAGTTTTTCTTTTTTAAGAATTAATCAAAAAACAGCCCAAAGTAGGCTAACCTTTGAGCTCTTCTCGCTTTCTTCTGAGCCTCCGAAGATTCCCTTCTCAAGTGATTCAGTTCATTTTTAAAGGTTTCTTTTTCGGCAAACTCTCTAACTATCTCAGCACCACCAGATTGCATAAACTGATCATAAAGGGCCTTTTCGTCCACTGACTCCCCATCTGAACTATTCAGCTGCTTCATCCAAATAAGACACCTATAAATATCTTCTTTAGTTTTCAACTGTTCATATAGTTCTATTGGGTCAGGGGGATATAAAATATCTTGCTGAATTTGAGCTCTTTCATCATCACTGAATTTAATATTTTTAAAAATGATTTTAAGTTGCCGTTTTTCTTCATCGGAAAACCGACCATCAAAATGGGCCACCCCAATCATTATCCTAGCAATTGTAAACAGATCCATTCTATCCCCCAAAAGCAAACTAACGGCTGGCGATATTTTCAGGAGTTAAACCGGCACCTACAAAGTTTTGGTCAAAGTAGTCGGTGTCGTTCTCGCTCATAGTACGAGGTCGCACTTCGATCATAAAATAGTCATAGGAGTAAGCAAAAATTCTGTCTTCTTTTGGATAGCTCTCCAATTTAAGATTTTCAATTTGCTCTCGACATTGTTGTTTTGTGAAGGGAACATATCCACTCCCTACGACACCATAGCGCTCATTGTAGGCTTGTTCATCAAATACGATTTCATCCAGTTCAATATAGATCCAATAGGTGCGCTCAAAGGAACCTACAGCTTCCCCATTATATAAGGGCTCTACCACTGAACCGGAAGTCTTAACTTCCATCACACTTCCAGAACTCTTTGAAGGGCAAACATCATCTTTGTCGGACTGAATGACCTTACCACTTCTTAGGATCTTCATCTCACTATATAACTTAGAATTAGGAGCACGGAAGGTTTGCCCACCCACAGTGTTCAGAAAGGACTGGGTCACATCTTCCACTTTGGGAGATTTGTTCTTTTCTCCACAACCCACAAAAACAAACATCAGAATTAAAATCAGCAGACGTATCATTGCTTTCACCTCATTAAACAGATGGCGAAATATACCACAAACCCACCCCTATGGAGCGAGCTTGAAAACTTTACTGTTTGCCACGCATTTTGGGATCAAAAGCGTCCCTTAGGCCATCTCCAAATAGATTGAAGGCGAGAATCACCAGAAAGAGGATCAAGCTGGGATATAAAATCAAATGAGGGAAGCTACGTAAGCTTCTCCAGCCGTCTGAAGCCAATACACCCCAACTGGAATAGGGGGGCTGCAAACCTAACCCAATAAAACTTAGAAAACTTTCAAATAGTATGTTGGAAGGAATTTGATAGGACAGCAGAACCACAATGGGGCCTAAAATGTTGGGGAATATATGTTTTACCACAATCCAAATGCCTCGTGCTCCTAATGCATGCGAGGCCTCAACATAGGCCATCTGCTTCACCTGCAAGACCTGACCACGTACCACTCGGGCTAGCATCACCCAGCCCACAACACTAAGAGCGGCTAAAATTCCCACGAGTGCCTTTAGTTCCGGATCATCAAAAATTTCTACAGCGTCAAAAAATACCTTAACTAAAATCAACAGTACCAATGTGGGTATAGCGTACAAAATATCCACAAAACGCATCATGATGCTATCAAGTTTTCCACCAACATATCCGGAGACCGCACCATAAATACCACCAATCAAGAGAGATATTATTGAGGTATAGATCGCAACAGACATAGACATTTTAGCGCCGTAAATAATTCTAGAGAGCATATCTCGACCTAAACTGTCTGTTCCTAGCCAGTAGGTGCTATTTGGCGGTACCAGGGCATCATCCACATGGGGTTCATCAAAAGGATAGGGCGAAAGTTCTTCAGCGAAAATCGCCATCAAACATACCAAAACAATAAAAACCATCGAAACCACTGAGGCTTTATTTTTTAAGAGTCTATGATAGCCCTCAATCCAAAGGCTCTTTCCCTTTGGTTTAATAATACTTGTTGTTGGTGTCGTAGTTCGAGTTCCCATAATCTATTTATCCAACTTTATTCGTGGGTCGAAGTAACTATAAAGTAAGTCCACAATCAGGTTCGCTAAAACTAAAATCGCAGAGTAAAGCAATGTCATTCCAAGTATCAACGGGTAGTCTCTATTGGTTACACTTTGAATGAGGTGCTTGCCCATTCCAGGGATGGCAAACATAAACTCGATAATAAAAGAACCCGTCAACAAACCGGAAATGAGCGGACCAGAAAAAGTCAGTGTTGGAATCAAAGAGTTCTTTAAAACATGTTTAAACAAAATCGTCCAATACCCGAGCCCTTTTGCCTTGGCAGTACGAATATAGTCGGAATGAATCACCTCAAGAACACTAGCTCGAGTGAGCCTAGCAATCACTGCCGCAGGCCGAGTGCCCAGCGCTATCACCGGTAAGATGTAATAAGTCGGACCATCCCAAAGCGCCGCTGGTAAAAGAGACCATTCGAAACTAAATAATAAGATAAGAACAGCGGCCACTACAAAACTCGGCAAGGCCACACCACTAATGGCTCCCACCATCGCCGTACTATCTACCCAAGAATTATGTCTTGCCGCCGCTATTAACCCAGCGGGTATTCCTATGAGATAACAAATAATCAGAGAAAAGATACCCAACTGAAAGGTAGGAGGCAGAGTTTCTGCAATCATCACAGATACAGGCCGCCCTAAGTATTTGTAGGACTCCCCTAAATCTCCTTGAGCCAATCCCAAGAGATACTTTCCATATTGAACATAAATGGGTTTATCCAGGTTATACTTAGCTTCAATACTTGCTTTAACTTCAGGTGGAAGAGCCTTCTCTTCATCAAAAGGTCCACCTGGAATGACTCGCAACAGACCAAACGTTAGAGTGGCTATCACAAACAATGTGACTCCCGCCTCTAAAAGTCTTTTAGTTACATAGGCTCCAATTTTCTGAGAATAAGTATAATAGCCGAAAAATCCTAAAACCACGATAACATCGGCCCAGATCAAAGCCGTTGGTAATTCATAGCCAAGGAAGGAAAGCAACACACTAAAAATAAAGAGGCCCAGTGCTAGGCCTCCCATCAATTTTGCTATTACAACTTTGCTCACTCTAGATGCTTTCGTTAACCATTAGTTGGTAATTTCAATATCCTTAAACTTCATTTGAGAAATGGCATTGGCGGGAAAACCTTTCACACGCTCATTCACCATCATGGTCTCTACCATGGTATAGATGGGAAGAACGGGAATGTCTTGCTCAACCAAAATTCTCTGCGCCTCGTCATAGAGCTTCATACGCTCGGCATCGTTGGTTACAGATGCAGCTTTGATTACCAATTCATCAAATCGCGGATTACCCCAGTTGGTGTGATTATTATCTGAATCACTCAATAAAAAATTCATAAAGTTGTCGGGATCAGGAATGTCTGCCAACCATCCTAAGCGAAAGATATGAGGAGGGTCCGTTTGCAAACTCTCAAGATACACTTTCCACTCTTCGTTTCTCAGCTCAATCTGAATTCCAAGCTTTGATTTCAACTGTGCCTGAACACTTTCAGCCAACCTTTTGTGATTGTCATTTGTGTTAAATGCCAAAGTGATTCTTGGGAATGTGCTTCTATCCTTATAGCCCGCTTCATCGAGAAGTTTATTAGCCATTTCCGTATTATATTTTAGGCCCATGTTTTCGTCATAGCCCTTCATCCCCTTTGGAATCCAACCTGCCAATGGAATTTGACCACCACCTAACATTTTTACGATCTCATCCTTATCAATGGCCATGCTAATGGCTTTACGGACTTTTAAATTATCCATAGGTGCTTTTTTGGTATTAAATCCAAAGTAGAATATTCCTAAGATATTCTGATCTTCGAATTCCTTACGCTCTTTAAGTAAACTCAACTCATTTGCGGGTAGGTCCATTTGGGCATCAATGCGACCTAGATCAAACATATTTCTTGCTGTTGTCGCTTCATTGATAATGTACCCAAGGATATAAGGTGTTTTTGCTGGGCGACCGAAATAGGTGTCATTTTTTTCAAGAACAATGGCTTTGTCGTGCTCCCATATTTTTAATTTATAAGGACCAAGAGTCACGATATTGCCAGCTTCCGTCCAAGTGTCGCCATGCTTTGCGATGACATCTAAACGAACAGGGAATGTTGGAACATGAGTCAACAACTGTGGAAAGAAGCTCATTGGTCTTTCCAAAGTGATTTGCAAGGTGTGGTCATTCACCACTTCGATACCCACTTGGCTTGCGTCTTTCAATTCACCTGTGGAGTAAGGCTTTGCATTCTTAATACCAAAAATAAAGTAGGCATACTTAGCCGCTGTCTTTGGATCCAGCAATCGAAGTAGACCATCTGCAGCGTGTTGCGCAGTAAAGGCCACACCATCCGACCATTTAATGTCCTTTTTCATCTTAAATGTCCATACGGAAGCATCACGGTTCGACATCCAAGATTCAGCCAATCCAGGTTGAAGCTCAAGCGTGTCTGAATTTAAATCATAGGTGACCAAACCTTCCATTAGATTATTTATCACAGTAGAACTGGTCGTATCTGAGGATTTTGTCCAATCCAAAGTCGGCGGTTCTGTTTGGAAGTGCATTCTAAATGTCTCATCTAGATTGAGACCGTAATCAGCGGATTGTTTTTTCTTGCAGCCGGTAACGGCCAATAGTGCGACAAATGCACAAAGTAAATACTTGGACATAGTTCCCCCCTTAAATATCCCGCAAATGTTGTCCCCCATTAGGAAACAATTATCAATAGATTGCGATGAGCATTGATGATTTACGGAGGCTGTATTGCCACTTCTGCTACTTTAAAGGTTGTTCCTGCATTTATTTTAGACCCCTATTGATTACGACTCTGTGAAAATTATAGGAATTCCTAAGACACAAAAACTTTTGCTTCACTAAGTTGCTTAATGAGTTCGCATACCTTTAAGAATCTTTTAGAATCTTTAAAGCTTATTCCAATGCTCTCTATTTATAGGAGATCGCCCTTTTAGAACTGGCTCCACAGGTCTCACTAGAAATACGGAAGCCACATTATTGTCAGCGTAAATTTTATTATATAAGGCATAGTGCCGAGCTACCTTTTTTACATAGTTCCTAGTTTCCATAAACGGAATGTGCTCGATAAACTCATCCATCTCCACTTCACCAAATTGATGCAGCCAATTTTCCACCCGGTGTGGTCCCGCATTGTAACCTGCTGCCGCAAGCGGCAATTGTCCTTTAAACATCGTCATAAGTCGCTTTAGATATCGAGAACCCAATCGAATATTCACTTTCGGCGTGAGCAAATCATTTACATTAAAATCATCATCGCCAATAAGAGAAGCCACTTTACGACCTGTATTTGGCATGATTTGCATTAGTCCCTTTGCTCCCACAGGAGACTCCACCGTGGCTCTGAAAAAACTCTCGGCGCGCATGATTGAAAATATGAATTCTGGAGGTACACCAAACTCTTTACTGGAATCCAAAACCTGTTCTTTATAAGGTTGCGGAAAAGCATGCTCCCATAAATACTTCACCCCTGAAATGCCATACTTCCGGCGCTGTCCTCCAAAATAGATATCGCTAACATATGCAGAACGATTATAGGCACCAATTTCTTTGTAAACTCCCATGATCGATTTTTGGTAGGTCTCGTTTCTTGTTCTTCGCTCTATTTCATAGAGCTCCCACCGTGCCGCCTCATTGAACCCAATCCGAACTAAATCACGAACACGATCAAACCGACTCGCCAACCGCGGATCTCTATAATAAGTCACAAACTCATGCTCCGGCTCACCCTCTACAACATCATCTTTAAAAAGGCTGTGGTAGAAGTCCGAAGGCTCGTCATCAATGACGACTTTTAGGTTTTCATTGTAATCTGGATCATCTTCTTCTTCGCTATCAGACATCGCAGAACGTGGAACCGGCTGATCCTCTTCTGCAGGCACTTCTGGTAGTACAGCATCCGGAATGAGGCTCTTTTCAAGTACATTGGCAATATTTCGACCATCTTTCTCAGTCAACTTAATGGGCTGTCCCGACTCTTTGGCCAATTGAAACACTTGTTGCATGCGGAATCGAGAAGCTGTGGTGTAGTATCCCTCTGATCTTTGTAGAGAAATTTCTCGCAAATTGGCATAGGACTCTTCAAAAAGATTGAGATGCTTCTGAGCCATGGACATCCAATATTTAACTTTATCTACAGAAATACTGGATCTCCATCGCCAGGATCTTTTTTGTTTCCTTTGAATGTACTTAAAATCACTAATGGCACCTTCAAAGTCGCCTCGTAAATACTTTGTCCATGCGAGGTACCACTTGGCATCTCTGTACAAACTTGACCTTCTCTGGCGTGATGTCAGGCTTTCAAATCCCTGGGCCGCTAAATCATAATCTCGATTCTGATAGGAGAGAAATGCGGATCGAAACAAGGCCTTTCGCTTTTTTCGACTGGATTTAGTGTACTTCATGGCTCGCCGATAGGTATTCTGTGCAAGATAATAATCTCCCGATCTCTGGGCGGCCTTTGCTAAAAGCATATTAAAATCAAAATTTCTTCTCTGCTCTTCGCGATACTTTAAGAGAATTGTTAGTGCTTTCCCAGGGAAACCTTGATTAATGTTGTACTCAGCGAGCAAACGATCTTTAAAAAAATCATCTAATCCCAACGCATCCACATCCAGCTTTTGAATTTCAGTAAATGCTCTGTCAGCCATACCTTCCCATTGCAGCCTACGAATGCGACGTGAACGATCTGAAAATGAAGTGGTACAGCGTGTGGCTTTTCCGGGTTCGTATTCCGCTTTAGCAAGATCTGCAGTCCAGTTTACTACAGCCGGGTATGTGGGATATCTGTGATACATTTTTCGAGCCCAGTAGCATCCTTTGGCCCAAGATCGTCGAGCAAACTCAGTCTTCATTAAATCAAAGACCACTTTAGGATGATCAAAAGAACCTCTCCACTTTCTTTCCACATATCGAAAGTGTTTCCGAGCTGTTTTAAATCTTTTCAAATGGAAGTTGGAAAGACCCAGTTTGTATCTCGATTTGTAGACAAAATTCCTTGGCACTTTAGCATCTAAAGCTTTGCCAAAGTGAGCATTTGCCGTCTTCCATTCTCCCCTGCCAAAATAAATTTCGCCCATATAATAATGAGCATAGCCACTTAATGATCCTTTTTTAGAAATATGATGAACAAACCACTGCTCTGACTTTTGCTTTTCCGAATTCTGATAAAACAATAATCCCTGGGCGAAATCTTTAAGTCTTAAATCCGAAGGCCCCATCTTGGATTCATCCATAGATAGAAGTTCCTTCATCGATTTAGGCAGATCCCCATCTATATGCGCCTCACGCACATCCTTCCATAGGTCCTCCGCAAAACAGGGAACTAAAAAAAGTGTGACTAGAAAAGAGCAAATCGTCCGTGTGCAGCTCATCATATTATTCTAACCTATAGCTATCCATTGCCGTGAGCGGTTTCCTACAAACCCCTCAAAGGTACTATTGTGGTCCGAGGTGCCGGACCTCTGTAGGGTTGACGCATTGCTTTCTTTGCTATGAACTTACACACTCTTTGCTTGTCCATTGAGTTTAAAATGTAAGAATGATAGCTAGACTTATGGCCAAAGCAAAAACCACATTTAGTTGTCAGGAGTGCGGATCCAGTTTTCCTAAATGGGAAGGAAAGTGTCGTGGCTGCGGCGCTTGGAATTCTCTTGTGGAAGAAGTGGCCGTTGATACCAAAAAAAGTAGCCTTAACAAAAGAGGCTGGTCCGTTTCAGATTCCGAAAACAAAAAGGGATCTCGAACCATTAAACTCAACGACAAAATTGTCGCCAAAAAAGAAAACCGTACTAGCACTGGTTTTAAAGAACTGGATCGAGTTTTAGGCGGAGGTTTGGTCAAAGGATCTTACGCCCTACTCGGCGGCGACCCTGGTATTGGGAAATCCACACTATTATTACAAATGGCCGGAGGCCTGGCCTCTCAAGGCTTAAACTTACTTTATGTCTCGGGTGAGGAGAGCGTAGATCAAACCGGTCTTCGAGCTCAGCGTCTTGGCGTCAACTCAGAACGAGTCGAGGTGGCAGCGGAAAGTCAGCTAGAAGACATTTTAGCTATGGCAGAGATCCGAAAGCCTGACGTACTCATAGTGGACTCTATTCAGACCGTTTACCTGGCTGAATTGCAAAGCGCCCCAGGAAGCGTTTCCCAGGTGAGGGAATGTGCCGCTCGCTTAATGAGTTTAGCAAAGTCCTCTGGAATTAGTGTCTTTCTCATTGGTCATGTAACAAAAGACGGAAATATCGCTGGGCCAAAAGTTTTAGAACACATGGTCGATACGGTTTTGAGCTTTGAAGGCGACAACAGTCATCAATTTCGGCTATTGCGAGCTTTAAAAAATAGATTTGGAGCAACAAATGAGCTCGGTGTTTTCCAAATGGAGCATGCTGGCCTCATGGAGGTCACTAATCCTAGTGAGTTTTTTCTAGAGGAACGTGGTGTTGATAGTATTGGCTCCAGTGTTTTTGCAGCCCTTGAAGGAACCCGACCACTTTTATGCGAAGTACAGGCTTTAACCACTCAAAGCACAATGCACAATCCCAGACGGACCGCTTTAGGCTTTGACGTTCAGCGTGTACACCTACTACTTGCTGTTTTAGAGCGACATAGCCCCGTACAATTGATCCACCATGATGTGTTTGTGAATATCGTGGGCGGGCTTAAACTCACTGAGCCCTGCGCCGATTTGGCCGTAGCTGCAGCTCTTATCTCAAGCTCTCAAATGCAAGAGATCAATGCCTCCACTTGTTTTTTTGGTGAAGTGGGTCTGACTGGAGAAATTCGAGCGGCCAGTTTCCCCGAAGATCGCCTAAGAGAAGCTCAAAAATTGGGATTTACGAATTTTGTTTTGCCTTTCTCTAATAAAAAACATTTGAAAAGCTTGGAGAAGAAACTTCAAGGAAGATGCTATTGGATAAAAAACATCAATCAACTACAGCCCATTTTAAAAACATTGGCTGAAGAGAGTCTTAAAAAGTCCAGTCCAAAGAAGATAGGTTCGCCAGCTTCTGAATTGGATATATAATCTTTCCTATGAAAGTGGTTTTCTTATTCACTCAGGCTTTATTTAGAGAAGCTTTTCGTCCACATGCGCGAATTTTAGCAATGGGCTTATCTTATCTAACTCTATTTTCAATTGTTCCTGTTATAGGCCTGATTGCTCTTGCCATTGCCACTTACGATCCCTCAGTAACGGAGAGATTTCTTATGCTGCTGTTTACTCCATTGGGAGTGATGGCTCAGTACATTGTTGAAAACCTACTCGGCTTTGTGGAAAAAATTTCCTTAAAAAATATTGGCTACATTGGAATTGGTGTTGCTGTTACCTCTTGGTTCTCAATGTTACGAATGATAGAAACAGCCACCAATGAACTGTGGCACTTACACCCACGTTCCTTTCGATTTAGAAATTTATTTTTCTACGGTTTGTTTGTTGTTATATCACCCATAGCCATCACACTCGCCACTGTGGTGATTACCCTAAAAGCGAGCCAAGACTTAAACTTCTGGCTCATGAACTTTTTCAACCTATCCACTTCATTGAATTTTCTAGGATACTCTATGGCTTTAGTTTGTTTAGCCACTGTATTTTCCATGATCTACTTTATAGCGCCTAACTGCAGAGTTCGTATTAAACATGCCATTGTTGCGGGAATATTGGCCGCCATATCATGGGTGATCATAGGAACTCTTTTTACTCGTTTGATTTCAGTATTTTCTAACTTTAGCCTTATCTATAGCTCATTCTCAACCATTGTCATATTTGCTCTTTGGCTTTTCGTAAGTTGGATGATTGTACTCGCTGGAGTACAGCTGACTTTTCTCCTGCACCACCCAGTTTTTATCAAAATGGATCCGGATGATTTTGCTCTTTCCTTGAAAGAACAAAAGGGATTAATGGAAAATATTTTAAATACAGTTAGTACTTACTATGATGAGAATAAAAAGGGACTTCGAAAAAAAGAATTGGCCCGAGAGATTCCCATTCCATGGCGTGAAATAAATCTAGCTTTATTGCGACTAGAGAAGGTCGGACTGATTCGCCGATATAGCGATCGCTTTTTTCCAACGGAAGAGAAATCGATGGAATTTTCATATGAGGAGATCTCATTGCTTCCAGAGGATAGTCATCTGGATGTGTCACGCTTCTTAGAAAAGCTTCGGTAATTGTTCGGCAACGCGTCGTCATAGTCGTATAAAACACCTATGAATTTATGGAAGCATACAGACTTCCCATGACGGACCGTAAAAACTTAATTAATCTTCTACCTATTAGATATTTAACCACCATAGGAGAGACTCGTGGGTAAATTCATTCTTGCCATTGATCAAGGGACCACCGGTACAACTGTTTGCCTTGTTAATAAAAAAGGACAAATTGTAGATAAACATAATCAAGAATTCCCCCAAATCTTCCCTAAACCAGGTTGGGTCGAGCACAATTTAGACGATATTTGGAACTCGGTGGTTGAAGGCATCGACTCTCTTATGAATAAAACCAATACTTCCAGCAAAGATATCATTTGCATTGGAATCACCAACCAAAGAGAGACCGTAGGTATTTGGGAAAAGGGTTCATCAAAACCGTTGCACAATGCCATTGTATGGCAGTGCCGTAGAACCACTGATGTTTGCACAAAATTAAAGAAGCAAGGCCATGGCCGTACGGTTAAAAATAAAACGGGTTTGGTTTTAGATCCTTACTTCAGTGGGACAAAATTAGGATGGCTCTTTAAACAAGACAAAACATGGAAGCAGAAAGCTCGAGACGGTAAGGTTGCTGCAGGAACAATTGACACATTTCTTGTATGGAAACTCACTGGTGGGAAATCGCATGTTACCGATGTAAGCAATGCTTCCAGAACAATGTTAATGAATATAAAAAAGGGCACTTGGGATCCTGAACTACTAAAACTTTTAAAAGTACCAAAAGAATGCCTTCCTGAAATAAAAGCTTCGAATGCGCAATTTGGTGTGACTCGAAGCGTACCTGGTTTGGAGGATGGAATCCCTATCACTGGAATTTTGGGAGACCAGCAAGCCGCTTTGTTCGGACAAACCTGTTTTAAAGCCGGAGACGCCAAGTGCACATTTGGCACCGGTAGTTTTATTCTAATGAACACCGGTGACCAGCCCCTAAAATCAAAAGCCGGAGTCTTAACAACCATTGCCTGGAAACTAGAGAATCAGAAAAAAATGTCATATGCTCTCGAGGGCGGTGCCTTTGTTTGCGGTGCCGCCGTTCAATGGCTTAGAGATGGACTGGAATTTATAACTAAAAGCTCAGAAGTAGAAACCTTGGCTCGTAGTTGTGAAGACACTCAGGGAGTTGAATTTGTGCCGGCCCTTGCTGGCCTTGGAGCTCCACATTGGGCGCCCGAAGCCCGCGGAATGATTTGTGGACTTACTCGCGGTACCACCCGTGCACATATTGCTCGGGCCACACTTGAAGCTATGGCATTACAAAATGTTGAAATTCTTCAAGCCATGGAGAAGGATCTCGGTAAAAAAATGAAGCAACTACGAGTGGATGGTGGGGCAACAGCCAATGATTTACTGATGCAACTACAATCTGATTACTTAGGGCAAAAAACTTATAGGCCGGAAACCATCGAAACCACCGTGGCCGGCGCGGCCTATATGGCTGGACTAGGTGCGGGAGTTTGGGAGTCATTGGAGGAAATAAAACATGTTTCCAAAGTGGAAAAAGAATTCTCTCCACAAAGTACTCCGAAACAAAGAAAAGACCGACTCAATCGATGGAAATTAGCGGTACGAAGAACCACTTTGTGATTTTTTCTCAGATACTACTCAGCCCCATCGACGGTGTCGGGATAATCTGCTGAAATAGTTTCTACAATATCCATCCAAACTTTAATGACAAAGCCCTCGTCACCAGGAGCTCGATCAATAGACATATCGACGATGACAAGAGCCAATGAAAGCAAAACAACGAGTAGTAAAACATACTCAACAACAATTTGACCCTTTTGATTAGATAGGGGTAAATTTCTAAAACTGAACATTCGAAAGAAGTGATATGCCAGAATCAACAAATAAAAACTCCCTCAATGATCCCACCAAAAAATATTTTGCTATTCAAAGATATGTAGGAATCGTTGTTGCATTCGCATTGGTGATTCTTACAGTACTCATTTATAAGCTTTCAAACTCTGCAAATAATGGCGACTTCTATGATTTTACCATAGCCGATAAAAATTCACCAATTTTACAATTAAATTTTAGCTCAAATGAGGAGAGCTTTGATCTCTCTGAATTTAAAGGAAAACCCCTGATTCTTGCTTTTTGGGCGGGATGGTGTGAACCCTGTCTTGCTGAAATGCCTATTATGCTTAAAACCTACGGACTCAATGAAGGCTTTACTATTATCACCATCAACCTGGACTCTGAAGAAAAGTACATTCAAAGTGGCCGTGAATTCATTGATAACTTTAAACCTTCCCTCAATCAGATACATTTTTTTAGATATGACTTTATTGAAGGTGATCCTTTACAACATTTTGCCGATAATATGGGAGTCAGTGGAATTCCATGGCATATTGTCACCGATAAAAATCATAAAATCCGATTTCAAGGTGGCGGTTCTATCGACTGGTCCAGTCCTCAGTTACAATCAGATTTAAATGACCTTCTTTAGAAGATTTCTCATATTCACAAGAGTATTCATCAACTAATCTTTGAATCTTTTGAAAAAGAACATTCACTTCATTTTCCGATACACCGGCAAGCATGCCAAACAATGGGTCCTCATTAAGTTTATCTAGAACAACGGGACTCATAACATCGCGATGATCAAAACAACTTAAAAGTACTGATTCGTCGGGATAAATCATAATAAAAATATTTCGTCCCAATCGAGGAGCTACCATTTTAGCGCGCTCGAAAGTGGAGGTTAACTCCCGCTGCAATCGAAAATATACATTTAAAGCAAAGGCTTCTTGAGTTTGAGAAAAGTATATTCGAAAAGGACCATCGAAAACTGCTGCATTTAAACTAGCAGAATAAAATCGCGAGTTGGTAAGAGTCGTCATTGACTGGACCAGATCACCCTCCTTGGCGTCTTGCATAAACTCACATTAGTCACTAAGTGAAAATTTTAAAAGAGAAAATTTAAAAAACTCTTTTACCTTTCCAAAAGGTCGAGTGTACGGGATGGTATCCCACGCTGTAAAACAGTCGATCCCAACCATCGTCCAGCACAACGAAGTCAGCCGAATAGCCCGGTAGGATAGCACCCACTTCACTCTCCAAAGATAATGCTTTCGCCGCATTAAAGGTATAGGCCGATATGACTTCCGGCAAACTCATACCCATTTCTATGCGAGCTAGAACACCAACCAAAGAAAGGTCTTGAGTGGGACTGGAACCCGGATTGAAATCCGTAGCTAGTGCTACCCTCGCCCCTCCATCAATTAATTTCCTTGCCGAGGGATAGGCCATTTTAAGATAAAAGTCCGCAGCTGGCAGTAGAACACATACAGTTTCAGATTTAGCCATTTCAGAAATACCCTTAGCATCCAATTGGACCACGTGTTCAACACTTTTTGCTTTTTGATCAATAGCTAATTGGTATCCCTGTGTAAGATTAAGCTGTTCCGTATGTACACAAATATCTAATCCCGCGTCCCTGCATGCGCGCAAATACTTTTCCCCGATCACAGAATCAAAATAACCTTTTTCAATAAAAATATCGGCCCTATCTGCAAGACCTGCTTTTACTACTTTGGGTAAAGTATCGGCGATAAGGTAGTCGATATATTTACCAGCATTGGGAAACTCCGGAGGAATCGCATGGGCTCCCAAAAATGTGGATACCAATTTAGGCGACGAAATTGATCGAATGGCTTTTAGCATTTTTATTTCAGAGGAAGAGTTTAGCCCATAGCCACTTTTGACTTCCAAAGTGGTAACACCCTGTTTTACAAATCTATTCACTCGCAGTTTTAAATCTTCTGTGAGGTGATTCAGCGAAGCCTTTCGAGTGGCTTTTACAGTTGAAAGTATTCCACCACCTTTCTTAGCAATATCTTCGTAACTTACCCCTGTCATTCTCATTTCGAACTCTTTCGAACGATCTCCTGCGAATACGGAGTGGGTATGACTTTCAACAAAGCCCGGAATAACGGTTCGACCTTCTAGATTTACTTTTTTAGCCTTGGAAATCCCAGGAATCCCTTTTCGCTGTCTGACCCACATTGACTGACTTCCAGCCCAAAGGATTCGCCCTTTGTCGACAACCAAAACACCGTTACGTATCCGGCCTAAGTCTTTTTCAACAATTCGCTTGCCAGACTTCTTAACTACTCCTGATAGGGTGATCAGCTCACCAATTCCTTCAAATACTTTCATATCATGAGTGTACGAAAGGAACCGATTCTGGTCATTCGCTTTTTGAATAGGTCAATTGATAGAGGGTTTCCCCTTGATCTGAAGCCACTTTCACCTGAATTAATATACCCTCATCCACAGCGTAGACCTTGGCGTTGTTATTTTCGGTGTCGATGACGGGTAACTGAGTGAGATCAAGTGAGTCATAACAGTCCATACAGTCTTCAATGGAATATTCCACGTCCAAAAAATCATGCAAGAAAACCACATCTTCCAGCTCATCGACATTTTGTTCAATGTCAGAAACCGCAAGACGCATGATTTTATAGTCGGCAAAAAACTGAAACTGGGCCTGACGGCTCGCTTTCAGCGACAAAGTTCCATCCAGCGATTGAATACTTTGAGGAACATAAATCTTTAATGTCTTACGCCATGCTGGATCAGCTTTTCCCCAGTCCATTTGGCTACTACTCTCATCAAAATCCGGCTCCAAGTGCCCTGGCTGGGACAACAACGCTTGCCCCATGAGGTGAGCTTGAAATTCATACTCTTGGTGCTGAACCTTCATGGCCGTCAAGTTGTACTCATCGGTCCCGATGGAATCCATATCAACAATAGCATCACGGGAAGTGGGATTCTCTAACAAAATTGAAGGGGTGGGATCCACAAGAGGCACCGGTCTATTAGGGTCTCGCTCTGCACAGGCCGTTAACAAGATTAAAAGGCTGATTGTTGTACCGACGAGGGCTTTGGCCCTTACCGTTTTCATTTTTGCCTCTGCGACTCTTTAGTGTACCGTTTAATGACTAAAGGTCGTCAGTTCCATAAAAGGATCATTCCTTGTTATGGGCGCGAGTATACGGATTTAAGATAGTATGTAAACAGCTGGAGTTTTCGATTGCAGTTTTTATAAGCATGTCAATGGAATGGTCGAAATAGAAAAGGCCGACTCTCCGAGCCGGCCCTAAAGTTATCCAACAAACGTTTAGCTATCGATCGGAACTGCCAGATCGAGACTCTTCCCGTCTTTGATCACGCTGTCTCTTACGAAGCCATCTGTTAAAGGCCGTCTTACGATCCTTGTTCTTAAAGCCATATCGCAGCTCTCCGCAATAGGCTCCCGGGTAAGTGATTTGATCCAATCGATCCAAGGTCACCTGTGAGTAACCTCTATAGACTGGCTCCCCATCCTCGGTAACACCTGTGGAAACAGCACACTCTCTATTATCGTTGAAAAGGACCTGAGGCATATTCAGCCGCTTTGTAAATTCATCTGAAATTTTACCATACCGCTCCCGACTCCCCGTGAACGGACAGGCGTATTGGCTATCCGGCCAATTCCGAGCCTCACCCACGGAGGATGAATTGGAGGACAGAATCATAATCTCATCCGGCTTAACCTTTTTCTGATCCTTTTTATTACTAGCAAGTAGCTCTTTTGCCTCCTGCAAGCACTTATGAAGTGAAGAAGATTTAAACTGCTCAACGGCCTGATTAGCACCAGCTTCATCTCTACCACCTTGTATAAAAACTCTTTTCTTTCCTCGTTTCACCCATTTGCCTTTGGATTTGTATTCACTTTTAATTTCGTCATAGGCATCTTCAAGGTCTACACCACCACCACACATAGCCGCTTTCAACGTATCAACTGAGGCTCCGTAGATCCCTTGAAATAGATTTTGATCATTTTCGGGCATTCCGTTTCGCATCCAATTATGAATGGCCGTACGGTTTTCATCGGAAAGCTCATCCCCGCCCCAGGAGTAGGTAGCTTCACGACAGTGTCCATAGTCCTCTAGTGCCAGAAGGGCTTCGTCCATTTTGATGTCATAGAATTCACCCATTTTGTCACTAAAACCACACTGCTGATCCACCAAATACATCATGGATAGCCATTTACTTGAAACAGTAGACTGCTGATGACTGCCTCGAACGTCATCGTCCCCAGTTCGTTGAGCTGAGTATTCGGCGATGCAAGCACCACAAGCCAGGAATGGCGGCATGGTATCTTCTTCTGAATTGCTATTTGAGTAGTCACAAACTGAGGCTACTTTTTTCTGTGTTCTATCACCTTTATCATCCTCTACCAGTTCTTGAACGGGAGGCTCATTAGGCGGCTCTGTAGGAGGGTTTGGATTGGCAGGCTCTGGAGCCACATAAGCCATCGGTGGGTCATCCCAAAACTTGTAGCTTCCGGATCCATCCAATAGTCGAGCCATCTTAGTGGCTCTTTCAGCGAGAGTATTACATTCTGAGGACTGAATCACCTTACCCACAGTAGGGTGACGGCCAGCACTAATTTCAGATTGGATTCTTTGTGACTCTCTGTTGTTATTCTGTTTCGCTTCCTCAATCACTGTGGGGTCTAGAGGTGCATTACAATGATCTCGCATGGCCTGTAATTCCTGCATTGTGCCTTCGATGGTCAGATTGTATTCATTCAAATACTTCATCGTAGAGGGCAGTTCCTCACCCGACTTTTTCAGTAGCTCACCATACTGAACCAGTCTCGCTTGCAACTCAGGATCCGCTTTCATTTCTGGAAAGGCTTTCAGCAGAGCATCAATAGCCTGTGCCTGGGAAGGACCTGTCGAACTCCCCTGAATAAAACCTTCTAGCATTTTTTTAGTAGCATTAATCTGACTATTAGCGGATCCACTTCCTCCACTCGCTTTGATTCTCTCATCCAATTTAGCGATGTAGCCTTCAGACTGTTGCTTACACCAAGATGTGGAGTTCGCTCGTGCTGCACCAGTGGCACAAGCAGTGATTCCATAGATTGAAGTATTACATGGCGCTCCCCCACCTTGGGAACACTGTTTGTCGGCCTGAGTCTTACCTTGTGGTCGAACACATCCGTAGCGACCTAATGTGGGGTCTTTACTGTAGGAAGATACGTTTCCTGCATAAATACAGGAGTTACTGTGAAACTCGCCCAAACCTCGGTGCCAGTAGGAAATGTCAGCTCCACCGGCTCCACCCGTACTACTTACAGCAGCGTGAGATTCATTCATCAAACTCAACACAAATCCATATTTACTCTTTTTCTTTTGTGCCGGAAAAAGCCCCGGGCGCATGGTGGTTTGCATTTTATCAAACTCCACATAGGCCGCCTTTAGGTTTTTAAAGTAGCGCACCCGTTGCTCGTGACTCAGCTTCATTAATTGCTGAGTGGTTTTTAAACCCGGATTTCCTTTTGGCACTATCCGCAAAGGTGCAGCCTCTAGAGTTGCGCTTAAAAAGAATGCGACAAACAATAATATGGACCATAATTTCATTCGTATTTCTCCATTGGAATTTACTTTGATCCCTTTCAGTGTAGCTCATGCCTTAGGCTAAAGAACACAACCCCCAACCTTTACAGGCCCTTAGTGCCAGTATGAAACCGACCTTTCTCTCCAATGGTCCTAGGCAAAAAATTTACAGCTTCTTTGGTCTAAATCCTTTACATAAAACGGGATTCTAACCGCAAGGACCTACAAGACATTCATCTACAGATATATGATGTTCTCATGCCTCGATTATCCAGCTTTAGAGAAATGAACCTAGTTCAAAATTTAGCCTCCAAGTTTTCTGAATTTGGTACTGTGGATGTTTTAGGAGAAGTTGACCATAAAAGCTACTCCCTCCCCATTCACAGCTTTCAACTGGGTTCCGCAGAGAAAGACAAGCCCGTGGTAGGACTTTTTGCCGGAGTCCATGGAATCGAGCGCATAGGCACTCATGTGGTTGTAAACTTTCTTTCCACGCTGGCAGAGCAACTCTCTTGGGATGAGCATTTGCAACAACTCTTTAGCGAAGTCACATTGGTAGCAATTCCATTAATAAACCCCGTAGGGATGTTACTGGGAAAACGAAGTAATGGTAACGATGTAGATCTTATGAGAAATGCACCGGTTCGATCCTTAGGGAAAACAACTCCTTTGGTTTCCGGACATAGAATCTCTCCAAAACTACCCTGGTACCAAGGTCCGAAACTAAATTCTATGGAATTGGAAATCGAACTCGTATCCAATTTTATAAGGGAAACTATTTTTGGTAGACCCTTTGCTTTAACAATGGATATACATTCCGGATTCGGAATGCAAGACAGACTGTGGTACCCTTATGGAAAGACTAAAACTCCTTTTCCCGATGTGGGAGTGGCCCGTAAATTCAATCGACTCTTGAACACAAGTATTCCCCATCATGTTTACAAACTGGAACCCCAGAGCGCGGCATATACTATAAATGGAGATTTATGGGACTTTCTCTATGATGAGCATCGCGCCGAACACACCGAAAACACTTATGTCCCTTGGACTTTGGAACTAGGGTCTTGGAATTGGTTAAGAAAGAACCCCAAACAAATGTTTTCGTTTGCGGGATTTTTCAATCCCATACTCCCCCATCGCTACAGTCGACAGATGAGACGACATCGTAACTTACTTGAACTTTTTTTAAGAGCCGCTAGAAACTATAAATCCTGGAGTTAATTATGAACTGGTTATTATTGCGTGGACTTGGTCGAGAACAACGGCACTGGGGAAAATTTGAAGATATTCTTCGGCAACAGGAATATGTAGATGAAGTCCTTTGCATTGATCTTCCCGGCTTCGGAGATCACCGAGCCGATGAAGCCCCTTTGACAATAGAGGAAACCACCGAGTATTTACGCACAAAATTTCTAGACCAAATTGATGAGTCGAAGCAATGGGGCCTGTGTGCCATTTCATTAGGTGGTATGATTGGGATGGACTGGCTCGCTCGCTTCCCCAAAGATTTCGCTGTGGCCACACTACTGAATACCAGTGCCGCTAACTACAGCGCACCCTGGAAACGCTTCAAGGCCTATAACTTTATCCATCCTCATATTTTAAAAGAGCGTGCGTTTGGACCAAAAGAGATAGAGAGAATGATCCTCTCCACAATTTCCAATAAGCATAGTCACAATAATGGCGTCATTGAAGAGTGGACTGAAATTAGAATAAATAGACCTTATGATCCGGTAAATGTCGCTCGGCAATTGGCGGGAGCAGCGATCTTTCAAGCCAAGCCAGAACGAATTCATGTGCCCACACTTTTTCTATGCTCGGCCCAAGATCGTCTGGTGGACTGTTCTTGCACATTAAATTTGGCTAAGGATTTCAAAGACGGCTATATCCACATCCATCCCACTGCCGGACACGAAATCACTCTAGACGAACCCGAATGGGTTTGTGAAAAAATGAAATTACGTTTTGCCAACGCTTCAGTTTAATAGGGACCGTTGCATCATTTCATATTGCTCTTTATATGGAAAAAGTCCGCCAATCAAATGATACAGCACTTGAATGGACTTATTGATTTCCTTTTCCGAATTAGCCAACTTCGGATTGAGCTCTACAAAATCCATAGACTTAACCCTATGAGTTTTATGAAGTGTCCAGCTCAGATGATTAAGTTGATCTAGAGAAAGACCACTCTCCACTGGAACGCCAGTGCAAGGCGCCCAATTTGGATCAACAGCATCTAAATCAAAACTCAAATGTATTGGCCTATCACCGTAGGGATCCAATCGCTGCAATGAGCGACTCAAAAGCTCACTCACGCCAAACTGATCAATGTCTTTCTGGCTAATCACTTCGATGCCCAATTGTGCAAGATTCACTTCTTCAGCAGGGTCTAAATCTCTAACTCCCAAATAGATAATATCTCTATGATTCAAACACCCATTGAAGTCTGAAAATCCTGCGTATTTCGGCTCGTCTACAAGTCCCGTTAAAAAAGAAACTGGCATTCCATGAAAACTCTTCGTTGCGGACTGGGAAGGGGTATTGATGTCAGCATGTGCATCCACCCAAACCACCAATGTATCGGGACGTCGATGCTTCACGGCAGCTACGGTGGCCATTCCTATAGAATGATCTCCCCCAATAAACATGGCCCGCTCGGATTCATCGATCACTTTTAAACAAGCTCGATAGAGACGTCGCATATTACTTAATATCAATTTAGGATTCAGTTCATGAAGACCTGCCCCCACCTGATCTATATCCCCAAAATCTTGTGGATCATCAAAAAAGTACGATAGAAATGATCCGAAGTTATAGCCTCGAATGTACTTTGAGGCTTGTTCAACCCCTAAGTTTTTTTGGCCAAAATTAAAATTGGCTCCAAGGTAACCCATTGATGACTTAACTTGTTTTGTAATATTCCTTCTACTACCTTCAATCACTCTTTCCATGTGATCTCCCTATCTTTTAAATCGGAACGTAGTTTTCCTTAACCCATGAATGAGTTCGCTCAGCCAAATCACCACAATCAAATTGTGGCTCTGGTTGAATCTGCCCCACTCCCGAAATCTGCACACTCACTCGTCCTAAAGAACAAAACCGCCAGAGATGCGGCAGAAAGCTCATATCTCCATACCAGAACAAAGAGTCACGATTCCTTTTTGTTACCGGCTCATCATTGACAGATAAATAATTTATACACAACGCCTGAGTGGGTCTCCCACTCAGCAATGAAGCGTTATATAGAGGCCTCCTAAATCTAAGGACGGATTCCCCATTTGTAGAAGTGGCCTCAGGAAAAATAGTTACATTTATATTTCTACTCAGAGCTTCGGTGATCTCTTGAATCTCTTGCCCTAGAAACTCTCGGCTTCGCCGCTCCACAAACAAACAACCACCCATACGACACATCTGCCCCAAAAAGGGAGTTTTTTCTACCTCTCGGGAAGTCACAAAGGCGGTCGGCCACTGTCCTGCCAAAACGAGAATATCAATGTAGGAAAGATGATTGCACACTATTAGCTGAGAATTTGTTTCTGTCAGGGTTTCTCCGGACCAAGACACTTCCACATTCATAACAGCTAGCCCTAGCCGACTATAGAAAGAAATAAGATGAGTTCTCACTTCTCTCAACTTCCAAGTGTCCCAAACCAATAACCCTACAACAAAGGAGGTTAATAAGTACGCCAATATAAGAACAAAAACGGTGGTTATCTTAACCAAGGTCAAAATAAAGTTCACTAGAGGTACCGCTTTCTGTATTTCTCAGCAATGGTATTCATATCCAGTAGAGTTAAGAAATCCGTACATCTAAACTCTCTATCATATGCGCCTTGCGCACCAATCATAGCTCCAGCAGCAATATAAGACTGCATCAACGATGGTACATGTGAACTCATATCGTTCATATCGAAGGGCTCAAACCGTGAATCTTTAGGCTTAAACTGAAATTTCCGTCTTGCAGTTATATCCCATGGAGCGATTCGACCTTGAGCTCGATAAAACTCAGTGATGGCTTCAGCTATAATTTTGTTTGTGGTCTTAACCGAAGAGCACCCGAACATAAAGCGAGCATCTACTAAGTTGGAATAACGGCCAAGACCTTTCCAAACCAAATTGATCGATGCACCCGTTCTGTAATCTGGATGTATACAAGCTCGGCCTAACTCTAATTTTGTACCAAATGTATCAAAAAACTCAGACATATGAAATTCGGTTTCGGAGTAAAACTCATCCGTAAACAATGAACACATCATGCGATAGGTACCGATGGTTACATTGGTACTCGTGTCCTTAACTAAGATATGATCGCCTAGCAAATCAAATTTATCAAAATCAACTCCACCAAAACGTTGCTCACCCAATCCTTCTTCAATAAATACCAAATGCCTTAGCTCAAGAACCTCTCGAATTTCATCTTCCGTTTGAGCTGTTTTAATAATGTACTTAGATACTTTGTCTTCGAACTTCACTTTAGGATCAAACTTGGTGATCTTATAGTTGAGTAACGAATGTCTAAGATTGTGCCATTTCTCTATGGGTTTCGTTGCAACTGATTTCAATAACATTTCCCACTCCTTGGTAATTAAAAAACTGGAAATCCAGGTTTTGGTTTTTAACTTGTTCTAAAACAGCACCGACGCTGGTTGCATCCTTCAACACAGTCTTCCAAGAAGACATCTGTCGGCGCTTATGCAGGTCACTGTTTGCAAGTACCGGCAATTGCGTTTCTGCCACCTCGGTAAAAATATGCTGACCACTGGCTATTTCCCAAGCGTCAAACATATCATAGAGTTGATGGCGGTGATTCCACAAATAATACGTTTGCGGTTCGACTTTACGTGTAGAAACAGGGTGCGCTGCAACAGTCACTCCTCCTAGCTCACGTATTGCTTTACAAACTCTCTCTATGGACAAATTTGGATTTATATATTGATCAACTCCCAAACCTAAAATGTGAGCCGAGTCCTCATGCCTAAATGAATTCTTAGTAATTTCAACTCCAGGAATGACTACCATATTATAGAGGCGCCATGCTCTCTCAGCCTGTTGTCGAATTTCCTCTATATAAAAAGGGAAGGTATCTCTTGTGAGAGTTTTATCGAGGGCTTTCGCTGTAAAACCTAATAACCCATCTGTTTCACAGAGATGATCTGTAATTGCAATGGCTCCGAACCCATTCAGTCCGTACAAATCAACCAGCTCGGGAATACTTAATTCACCGTCGCTGTAAGTCGAATGGATGTGAAAATCACATAACGGCATACTTACAAGCTAATAAACAATCGTTAGTAGGAAGTTAGAGATACAGTAGGTTTCCGCTAGTAATGAGGCTTTCAGCCCCTTGCTATCAAGAAATTTAGAATGAACTGAAAAAGCAAATATTATGTTACTGCTGACACGGGCAAACATGAACGGGAATAGAATTAAGGGAATTCAAAAAGAGTTTGTCTTCCGACTCAACTTAATCTTACCCATGCGATTTTTATAACTGAACTGACTATAGAAATACTTAATTCGAAAAATATCCCAAGTCATTTTCAAGCCATCAACCAACAATCTTACTGTGGACGAGCTCATCGTACGAATTGTAACCGGAACAGATTTAATCCGCATTTTAAAAAGCATAGCTTTAAAGAGGATCTCAATATCGAAAGCGAACCCTTTGCATAAAATATCTTTAAAAAGAAAGTGTGCGGCCTCAACATTAAAAGCCTTCAAACCACACTGGCAATCGATTTGATCTAACTTAAGAATAAAGTTTGAGAAGAATTTAAAAATTTGGCTAAGTTTCGCTCTTAAAGGGGAGATTTTATTAAAATAACTTAAATTATCATACCTGGAACCTACCACAAGATCAGCTTTGTCAGCATCTACTGCCTCCACCATCTCCTCAATCTCTGAAAAGAAAAAAGGCACATCGTTATCAATGGTGACAATAACTTTTGAAAACGAATTCAAGACTCCTGTTACCAGAGCGCCACCCTTCCCCTGATTTACACTATGTACTATCACTCTACAGTTATACTTTTCTGCCACCTCTTTTACGGCACTATCTCGACTTCCATCATCCACAACAACTATTTCAAATGAATACTTTGATTGGTTGGTATGGTAAACGAGATATTCTAGACCACACTCTAGTACTTCAGCATGATTGTAAGCTGGAATTACAATAGTCGCTTGAAAGGGGGATCCATTTTTATCTTTATTTATCTCGGTAAGTTCCATAAAAAGCCTTTAAACATCCTCAAATTGTAGTTCTGGGATATATTTCTTTGGCAACTGATTCACCTTTGAAAGGACTTCGTCGAAGGAAAGACCAATAGCTTGGCAAAAATAAGAAATACTATCAAATTTTGGAACATTGTCCTCTGCGACCAACTTAAGAGCTGTAGGTCGATCAATAAGGCCCTCTCTAATCTGGTTAGATCGAAACACATCAAACTCACTAAAGCCAGTCATTGTGTAATACAAATAATTATTAAACGCTGTTTGACCATCACCCATGCGCCATTGATTAGTTCCAAATTTTGCATCTGACTCCCAATCTAAATTTTCCCTAAGCACCTTTTCAATATGATTTTCCTCCCATGGCAAATAATGGAAAAGATAGAGGAAGTTAGATTTCTGTAGAAAACTAAGAACAAATGACCTTAAACTTTCATATAATGATTCGTTGAGATAACCGGGATTAAGCAAATACTGGAGCATGTAGCTCGTAGCCAATTTTACCTTGGTACTCATGGGGTGGTAGTAGAAATCATGATTATTTCGAACCGGAGGCTGCTTAACTCCAGCAAATCCAATCATAAACTCTCTTTGCTCCAATTGATACCCAGAACACAAAACTGTGAGGTCAATATTGCGCTCTTTGCGTAGCTTTCTTCCGTAAAGATAAAATTCTTTGTCTCCAGCCTGAAATAGAGGAATCATCCCCAGGTGTGGTCTTTTAAACCAAGCTTCTACGTTTTTACGCACATAACTTCGCTTACGAATTATATCAGGGGCTCGAATAATATGCTCCACACCTAACTTTCCACATACCAGAGCCTGGTTTCTTCGAGAGATATCGGTCGTTAACCCCCAATCGAACGTGTAAGCGATAGGATTCATTCCGTATTTCTCTTTAAGGACATACAACCCGTAACAGCTGTCCCGGCCACCACTTAGGCCAACAATACAATCGGGACTCCCATCGCTACTCCGAAACTGATCCAAATATTCCAGTAGTTTTTCTTCACCATGCACCTTTTGCTTAAGATAGTGATTACAGTAGTTACACACCCCTTCATCATCGAACTCTATATAAGGATACGTTTCCGGCAAGATACACTTCTTGCACTTTTTTAAGTGTTCAGAGCTAAAATGAGCTAAAACGGTTTTTCCATGATCTTGACTAGATTCTAAGAGCGTTTTCGTCTCTAACTGAGTAAAACTAAATTTTCTTGCTCCGCCATGGGATAGGTCAAACACCACTCCCTCTTTAGGCGGAACGGAATGAACCAAAGCGCCGTCTCCAAGCAGCTCGTTCAAAAACTTTTCTTCAGAAGCAAAATAAAATAAGCGATCGTTTGTTTGAGTGAAAAACAGTGAGCCCGTATTCGTACCAAGTGCCAACTGCGTAGAATCATTAGGAACAATACATATCGAGGCACTTCCCTTTATAGCCTTAAAAGTATTTCTTACTGCGAAATCTAAACTTTCGACTTCCAGCCGTTCAGCTAAAGCATCAAAGAAGGAAAAGCTATCATTTTTAAACTCTTCTGTATGGCTATGCCATTCATCCGAAGAAGTTCTCTCTCCATTTACTTCCGTAATAATGCCATTTAGCAGACCGGTAAAATTCTTGCTCACTATGGGTTGATTAAACTTATTGTCTGCCGGGGATCCCGCCGTCGGCAATCGGCATTGCCCGATAACAGCCTTGATCTCCCCATCAAATTTTCCCTCTTCAAAAAAGCTCCAAAACTCATCATACTCATAACTCTTAACGAACTTCTTAGGGACTTCAAATTTTTTAAGTAAATAGTGTTTTTTAGAAGTAACGACAGCTAGACCGGCAGATGTATTACCTCTCTCCGAAGACAGCTCGAATAACCTTGTGATATTCTCTCTTGTTTCCTCAATCGAGCTAGCCCCACCAATTTGACCAAATATCCCACACATGACCTAACTCCGAGAGCTTTCTATATTGCTTCCCTGAATCTGGAAATAATTAACAATATGATTCTTCATTTCCGACAATTGCATGTGCTCAGGCAAATCTATACCTCGAGCGATAGCTACACCTTTGGGCGTATGACTACCCGTCTCAACACCAAAATTATAGTAGTATTTTTTAAATGGAAGTTGCCGAGCACCGAAACTGATATTCTCATTTGGATCTATTTTTGCGTGACTGGCTAATCTAAAAAATAGTCGATTCCCTTTATATTCTTTAATCACAAACGCAGCCTCCGTATTCAACTTGGCTGAAGTTAAAATCTCAATGGCTTTTTGCTGCTCCTTTTTACTATCAAAAACCAATGTTTGTTCCGCTGTCATATGAGGATAAATTTCTAAAGGGAAAATTCCGAGATCAGCCAAAAAAGCTCTCGGGTCCAAAAGTTTATAAACGTAATTATTTGTGCCAGCGCTTTTATGATGCACTTGCGACATTCCATTTAATAAAACGGTGGCTGAGCTTTCGCTATCCGAATCCAGAATGACGCCAATAATTCTATCTAGCCAAAAAAATCCTTCTTTCCAAATTGGGTCTGATTCGACTTTAGAAAGATCCGCCAAATAGTTATGCTGCAAATGGGCCATCAGATGAATACAAATAATATTGAGTTTACAAGAATGACTTTTTGAATATCGCTTCCATATCCGTGCCCCTACCAACTCTAAATATCCGGCAGCGACAAACATCTTGGGAGTGCGTACTAAACCAATCATTAAATGAAATAAATCTATAGTGAACTTCCAACGAAGACCCGACAGAGTCATCAAAAACCACTGTAACTTTACAAATAGACCTATCAGTTTCAAAATATTCATATTGGTATAGGTGGTTGCACTATACTGCAATAGCTGGAAATATGGATTAAGACTTGAAGGAATCGGAGACTGAGGATGAGACCAAGCGATCGGTAAATACACTTTCGCTTTTCCGGGCTGGGTATTAAATCCGTTCCAAACAGAACTATTAATCCCAAGAGATTTAACCTGACACCACAGTTGTTGATTGGGTTGCCATTCATCTTCACAGAACTGCCTCACACTATGCTCTGTGGCTTCAACTCCGTTATGAACGGAAACCCATTGTATCCATGGCTCTAGTAAACTCTCTCCAGTAGAATCCACCTCTGGACATTGTGTCTCCGAATGTGAACCTTTTAAAAGGCTAAGAATATTGCTGGATCCATATTTCTTAGCGCCATGCTCAAGAATTTCAAAATTGAATTCATTCAATTCGATTAAAGTGAGTGGCTTATAGTTTGGTGTTGAAAATCTCTTATTTTTCACTGTAAAATTTTGGCCTATGGGGAAGTATTTTACAAGAAAGTCTTTGCACCTTGGAGTACTAGCTCTCGCTTGCGTTGCGCCATTTGCCATGAATTACTATTTTAGTGGTTATTTTTACGGAAATGGCTCTGGTGTTGATAATTGGTTTTATCTTTTACCTAAAATTTCCTACGCAAAAACCAAACTTAATGCATGGTACTATTTTTACGAACGTTTCCCAGCCTTTTTCCTAAGCAACATTCTTTACTCCATATTTCCCTTTGGAGTCGCTCGAATACTAACCCTCTTGTTTCCTTACTATCTATCGATATTTGGATTGTGGTGGTTTTTAAAAAGCTTCATGTCCGATAAGATTATCGCTGCCCTTATGGTATTTATTTTTGCATGGTCTCCATTAATTGTGGGTACAGTTTCACATGACTATCCTGCAATTTACCCTCTATCTTTTTTGATTCTCAGCCTGGCCTTACTATGGAGAGGAACACAAAGTACAAATAAACATTTCTACTATTTTTTCGTTGGTGGCATTTTTTTTGCCTCCGCAATCATTACAAATTTAAGAATTGTCCTCTATAGTCTGTTTGTAATTCCTTTATTTTTCGAACATCTGTCAAATTCAAAACAAGAATTCACCACAATCCTATACCGTGGATTTCTTTGGATTTCTGGTGGAGCATTAATGTTTGCTCTATGCCAATGGATCTATTGGATCACCTATAATGATTCTGATTTCTTTTTTAGGTCCAACATATGGTTTATCGGTGAAAGCGAGTCTATCCTTCGTGAAAACTCTCAATTCGAAATTGCTTTGAGAAACGTCTCTGGAATCCCTCTCTTTATGTTCATCTTCGCGACAATCCTTTCCTTTTTGTCGAATAGAGTCTATTGGAATAAATTTAACTTAGGAATCAGTCTTTGCTTTTTTACAGTTTTAACTTACGCCTTATTAGGAGGTAATTATTTTATTTCTTCTAATTACTGTTGGCCTTATTTTTTATTCATCCTGACCTGTGGTTCAGCTTTAAAGAAATCAGAACTAACATTCAAAAATAGTATTTATACATTTGCCATAATTAGCGCCATGGTATCCCTCGTCTTCTATTCCACTAACCCTCCACAAGGTTATATTTACGACCTATTGAATTTTACGTTCATTTTACCAATCATTGCCATTGGATTCGCCTTACCCTTTCTCTCAAAAAAACAAAATGGAATTGTCGCAATCCTGGCCAGCTTAGCTCTACTATCATTTCTTTTACGACCTCACATAGACTACGGCGGACATGTATGGTCAGAAGAGTCCACTAGTGGAGATAGATCGAACGGAAATGCCCAACAATACGAAAAAATTGCCGTACTCGCCTCCGAGCTTAAAGACCTAAGAATTTCAGGACAAATTAATTTTATTGGAGCTATGAAAAACGCAGACCCCATCATTAGATATGGGTGTTCAGCTACAGCACAATGTGTGCAATTTACAGACTCTTTTTCTGAGTTTTCCAAATTTCAGATGCACAATTCAATCAAAGCAAAATTCTATTTACTTTCAGACAAGTCTAATTTTGACAGAAGTCATTTTGAAAACATGTTAAAGAAACAATTCGATGTTAGGTATATAAAAACATTTCCATTAGAGTCGGCGCCAAATATATTTTCTCATCTATTTGAAATTAAATCTCTAAAGCACCAATAACGTTTTTAACTTTTGCTAAAATACGATCTTCACGAATGAGTGATTTAATGGCTTCGATGTCTAAATGAAACACTCGATCCTCTTCTGCAAAAGGTACCGTTTCTCGAATGAGTTCTTTTACTGGCTGCACGGCCCCTGCCGCTTTTAACGGAGCCCGAAGATCCAAGGCCTGTGCCGCACAAAGGAATTCCATTGCAACGACATTCTCAGCATTTCGAATAACCTGACCAAACTTTCTCGCGGCGATGGTTCCCATACTGACATGATCTTCTTTATCAGCACTTGTGGGAATACTATCTACGCTGGCGGGATGGGAAAGTACTTTATTCTCACTCACCAATGAGGCTGCCGAAACCTGAACAATCATATGACCACTATTCAACCCACCTTGAGGGGCTAAAAATGCCGGCAATCCACTCATCGCAGGATTAATCAGTTTTTCTATTCGACATTCCGACATACTGGTCATACCACTGACTGCGATGGCGGAAAAATCCATTTGAAAAGCTACTGGCTCTCCATGAAAGTTTCCACAACTTAAAACCTTATTATCCTTTGCAAAAACCAACGGGTTATCAGTACTGGAATTGGCCTCTACTTGTAAAACTTCAGTGGCCTTTTGAATGGCATCCTTTGTAGCTCCATGAACCGCAGGAATACATCGCAAGGAATAGGCATCTTGAACCCGACCACAATCCAAATGCGACTCAGCCAACTCCGAAGTCTCCCCTAAAAGCTTTAACATATTTCTTGCTGTTATCGCTTCACCACGATGAGCTCGCGTTTGCGGGATGAGCGGATCAAATGCCGATCGCGTACCCAAAAGTGCTTCCAAGGTCATAGCTCCCGCTAAGTCACTCATCAAACACAGTCGAGCAGCCTCCTTAAGGTTAAGTAAACCCACAGCAGTCATTACCTGACAGCCATTAATTAGACTTAGTCCCTCTTTCGCATGTAGAACTAATGGACTTATTTTCTTCTTTGCAAGAACAGTCTCCACTGGGACTCGATCTCCAGCCTGCCAAACTAAGCCTTCACCAATTAAGGCTAAAGCCAGATGAGAGAGAGGGGCCAAATCACCACTTGCCCCTACACTTCCCTGTTGTGGAATGACTGGAATTATATCGTTATTCATAAATTCGACAATTTTCTCAACCACGTTGGGGCGAATTCCGCTATGCCCACGGGCCAATGCATTTGCCCTTAAAAACATAATGGCTCGAGTTTCATTGGGAGAAAATGGCTCCCCAATACCTGTACAGTGAGAGCGAATCAAATTTTTCTGTAATTGAACAATATCTGGCTGGGAGATTTTGACATCACTGAAAGCACCAAAGCCGGTGTTGACTCCATACATCACCTCACCATTATCAAGACGGCCTTGGATATAATCTTTAGACTCTTGCATGGCGGCTTTAGCCGATTCACTGAGCTTTAATTTCTCACCCTCATAAGCCACAGACCAAACTTGATCTGCATCTACATCAAATCCTGTAAGTTCAATCATTGGCTCCGCCTTTCAGCTGGGCAATGGCATTCTTATAATCTTCAACACTTTCACCCTTAAACACAAAGCTACCTGCTACCAGTACATCTGCATTGGCACAAAGTTTTGCCGTCTCTTGATTGATCCCCCCATCCACTTCAATGAGAGTCGTTAATCCCAGGTCATCAATTTCTTTTCGTAAACGATCAATCTTAACCAATTGATCACTCATAAAAGACTGCCCCCCAAACCCAGGTTCAACAGTCATCACAAGTACTAAATCTACCAGGGGCAATAGAGGCAGTATCTTTTCAACGGAAGTGCCAGGGCGTAATGTGATCCCTGGCTTAACACCTAGGTCTCGCATTTTTTTGAGAAGCGATTCCGGATCGTCAGTGGCTTCCACATGCACAGTTAAATAATCGGCTCCCGCCTCAGCGAAAGCTTCCACATACTTCTCAGGGTTTTCAATCATTAAATGTACGTCTAAGGGCACAGGGGTGCTCGGCTTGATGGATTTGACCACCGGAATCCCAATCGTAATATTGGGAACAAAATGTCCATCCATGACATCCACATGAATCCAGTCTGCACCGGCATCTGTCACGGCTTCAATTTCTACACTTAGCCTTCCAAAATCTGCTGATAATATGCTCGGAGCTACTAATTTACGTTTCACCAAATATATCCCCCGGTATTGGACCATAACCACGAATAAAATCTAAAGCGTCCATCTTCCCTTTATTCTCTGGCTGTATCTTCAGTATCTGTAACACAGTTTCTTGACCACAAGCCAGAAAAAGACCCTCTTTATCGGCCCTAACCACAGTTCCTGGGGGCTTACTAGTGGTTTGATCAACCGCAATCGCTAGGTGGATCTTTACCTTTTTCCCCTTCCAAAGAGTATGTGCTCCCGGCCCCATCGTGAAGCCTCTCACAAACTGGGAGATCTGTTTCGCACTTTGCGACCAATCTATCCCGCTTTCGGATTTCAAAAGCTTACTCGCATAAGTGACCTGGGATTCGTCTTGAGGGACAGGACTAAGCATTCCACGCAAATAATCTAGAAAATCTTGTGTTAAAAGATCCGCAGCCAGACCCTTCATAGTTTCGAGCAATTCAAGTGCTGTTGTGGTCTGTTCAATTTTTGTTTTTCTACTGCCGATGACATCACCGGCGTCCAATTTAAGCTTCATCACCTGCAAACTACAGCCCGCTTCCTTATCCCCTTCAGTAATAGCTCGCTGAATGGGTGCAGCTCCTCGCCATCGAGGCAGCAAGCTCGCATGCACGTTCACAACTCTATCAGGGAAGAGATCTAAAAATGGCTGTTTCATCAATTGACCGAAAGCCACAACCACTGCGCATTCCGCGTTCCACGCCTTTATCTGCTGTAAAATTTCTTCCGTATTCACAGACTCTGGTGAAATGACTTCTAAATTATGTTTTTCAGCCAACTGTTTCACGGGACTGGGTTTTAACTGTAGCTTCCTCCCCGAAGGGCGATCCGGCTGCGTGATAACTCCCACCAATTCAAAATGACTATCATCTATGAGAGATTGTAAGCAATGGGCTGCAATGTCAGGAGTGCCTAAAAAGACCGTTCTAAATGTACTCATTTGGGTTTTCGATCCTAAATTCGTGCTTCAGAAGAGGAAGAATTCTCCTCTTCTTCATCCTCGTCTGCTTCAGGATATCCAAACTTTTTAATTTTAGATTTAATCCGATTGGATTTTATAGTGCTCAACCGATCAATAAATAATTTTCCATCAAGATGATCAATTTCATGCTGAATACAAATGGCCAACAAACCATCCACTTCAAATTCCACTTCCTCGCCATCCAAATTAAGCATTTTCACGCTAATGTGTTCTGCCCGTTGTACAGTCTCAAAATAGCTAGGAACACTCAAACAGCCTTCGTCATAGGTGGTCATCCCATCCTTAGCGGTGACTTCTGGATTGATCAAAATCAAGGGCTGTTCGATCGCCTTTTCCAATTCAGTCATGGTGGACAAATCATACCGGCCTTCTTCATCCTTCGGACGCGTATCGATGACAACCACCCGATCTAGGCGATTTACCTGAGGAGCGGCCAGCCCAATTCCTCGGGAAGCATACATGGTTTCTAGCATGTCATTAGTAAACTGACGCAACTCATCAGTTACCTGATCCACAGGTGTGGACTTCTTTCGAAGTCTTGGATCTGGAAAAGTGAGTATGTCTAACTTGGCCATTCTGCCTCCTACTGGGGATATTTTATCACAGAGGGCACAAAATAGCGACGATAGCTCATTTTTTCAACGGATTACTGATTTCATGTAAAGGATTTCTCAAGAGGGTAAAAACAGCCACAGGTCCCTATTTCTTGAGTTTTGAGATGAGATACAGGGACCCCAAAACTATCAAAATATTAGGTAGCCAAGCCGCTGCGGCTGGATGAAGAGTCCCCAGCTTACCCATACTCAATGTAGCGCTATAGAAGGACCAATACAAAAAAGCTAACAAAACACACATTCCAGCATTGAAAAAGGTTCCACCTGACCTCTGGCGGCTTACACTAAATGGAATCCCCATCAAAGACATAAAAAATGCCGCAAAGGCATAGCTATATTTACTGTGATAATCCACTTCGTACTGAAGGGTATCTAACCCAGATTCCTTGTTCTTTTGAATAAACTTTTTCAATTGAGCCACATTTAGGGTGTCCATGGACCGAGCCGTACTTTGTAGGTCAGCAATGTCCTCGTTCATTTCGATGGTTTTGCTCTTAAAAGACTGAGTCATAGGAAAACTAGTATCTTGAGTAAATAAAGTAACAGTACCATCATTTAACTTCCATTGAGGACTCCCCAATTCAACCACATCTGCCTTCATCAACTGTATGAGATTCCAATCGGAATCAAAATAGTAAAGCGTCAGACCCTGAGCCATATTTGCCTCGGTATTTAAAGTTCTAATATTGAACAAAACATTTTCCGACCGGTACCAAATTTTGTCTGTCTTTACTGTGGAATAGAGACGAGGTCTTTGTCGAATTTCTACATAGTAGAGATAGTTTTTTTTCTGCATCACCTGCGGAAGAATCCGATCACTCATCCAATAAGAGAATGCTGAAACCGAAGAAACTATAATCAAAATCGGTGCGCAGACCCGGGCCAAAGATAATCCCAGAGAAAATAAAGCCACCAGTTCAGAAGATTTATTCAAATTCGACAATGAGAAAACCGTGGCTAATAAACAGGCAACGGGAATCATTTGATAAACAATCACAGGCGCTGAGTAGGTGTAGTACTGAATGATGACTTCTGTGGGAACGGAATAGTTGGAGAACACCGACATAAAGTCTACAGCGACAAAGATGGAAAAGAACACCAGTAGCCCTGCAGAAAAATACAGCAAAAAAAGTTTCGCTATGTAGCGATCAATGATGAATATCACTTACTTAATCTAAATCCAGCCTTGCACAGGGTCAAATAACATCCACTCAAGAATAAAGACTCATGATATTCACCTAGCTCTTGACTGGACTAATGGGCACAGCTAACTTTTACATATGGCATTGCGCGTCTTACTCGCTGATGAGAGTCCAACAATTAAAAAAGTTTTCCAACTAGCCCTGCAAGATTTTGCAGTGGAGATTAAATCCGTCAATATTGGACTCGATGTTAAACATGTGGCTGAGGAATTTCGCCCAGATATAGTTTTTGCTGATGTGCTTTTGCAAAAGCAAAACGGATATGAAGTCTGCACTGAGCTTAAATCCAATAATTCCACAAGTGAGCTACCCGTAGTACTCATGTGGAGTGGCTTTATGGATTTAGATGAAGACAAATTCAAATCCTCCGCTGCCGATGGCAGAATTGAAAAACCATTTGATGTTCAAGCATTGCGAGAACTAGTGAAAACTCATGTACCCAAAACCACAAAGCAGAGCTTGAGTGATTACTTAACATTCCCCACTCTTCCAGAAATTAAAGATGAGGAAAAGGCGGAAACCAAACCTGAAGTGGAATCACCTTCCAGTGTGGTTAAAACTTCAGAAGAAAATACGAGCCATCAAAATTCAAGCAATGTGATTTCTTTAGGTACACCAGAACACACGACTCCCAAAAGAGAAGCGAATATGGATCAACCACCACCTATACCTCCAAAAAAGGAATCCCCTTCTGAATCTGCAAATTCTTGGGACATGGATAGTTTTGATCCCATTAGTTTGAGTTCACATGAGTCAGACGACGATGACTTAGATGAATCTGGATTTACTGCAGTATCAATGATCCGTAAAAAATCGGATAGCCCAGTACAAACCGCTAGCGAATCCACAGAAACCAATGAAGACTGGGTTTCTGCGGACATTAGTCGTTTTAAGTTGGATGAGGATTTAACCAAAGAAGAGCCTCTAGGGTTTGTTTTACCTGAGGCTGAGCCCGAGGAAAAAGGGGTCGACCTCACGTCCGGTGACTCCAGCGAATATGATTTCCCGAGCCCAATGGATACAGACGATATTGACCTGGAAAATGAACCCACTTTTTCTGGAGTTTCATTAAGCGGTACTACCGATCTGCAGATTGAAGATGTCCCAGACCCGGACATCTATAGCCCTATCGATGATGAACCCATACCTGGATATAAACGTAGGGAAGTGAGCGACTCACCGAGGGTAAATGTGACCCGTGAAGACATCGAAAAGGTTATTTATGAGGCCTGCCAAAAATCTCTGGAAGATGTTTTGAAAGAAGTCATCCCCGAAGTCGCAAGGGAAATCATACAGCGTGAAGTCGACAAAATAGTTAAAAATTAATTTATTGGACACAAAAATGGAATCCATCAAAGAGCTTATTGCTAATGCCTATCAAGAGGATATTCCTCATGGAGATGTCACCACTGACAATTTAGAAATACGTTCACGCATTGGCTCGGCTCATCTTATAGCCAAGGAAGACCTCGTCCTTTCAGGGACCAGTGTATTCGAACAATGTTTGCTTCACATTGACCCAGATGTAAAGATCAAATGGTATTTTCAAGATGGTGAAACGGCTTTAACTCAACAGACGATTGCACTCATACAAGGCGACCTTGTTAAGCTTCTTACCGCTGAGCGAGTCGCTCTTAACTTTCTGGGTCGACTGACGGGTGTATCAACAGCGACAAAACTGTTTGTTAAAGCTCTCGGTAAATCTTCCACTCAGATATTGGATACACGTAAAACCACCCCACTTCTCAGATCGCTAGAGAAGCAAGCCGTATTACATGGCGGTGGTCAAAATCATCGAATGAATTTGAGCGACGCAGCTATGCTGAAAGAAAACCATCTGCATTTATTTGGTGGAGATATCATCCAAGCCGTTAAACGAATTCGAAAGAATTCCCCAGAGACAAGAATCACAGTTGAAACCACCAACTTAGATGAAGTTCGAAGTGCCGTGGAATCCGAATGTGACCAAATATTGTTAGACAATATGGACATCACAGAGATGGCCGTCGCCATAGAGATGATTCCTGACACCATTAAAACGGAAGCTAGTGGTAATATTACCTTAGATAGAATTCCCAAAGTCGCTGAACTTGGTCTGGATTACATTAGCGTTGGAGCCATTACGCATTCTTCTGATTGCGCTGACTTGAGCTTACTCTTTCATTGGGAGAAACAAATTGAATCCCCTTAAATCCGTCTTTCTATCCACCGGTGATTGGGCCGATCAAGAAAATATCAGTCATGATAGCTTTGAAACGATAGGCAGCACAAATGATCAATCTAAGACACTTTCTTTAGATATTGATTTTTATAGAAGTCCAAAATTAATACTAGCGAATCATCAAACCCATGGACGAGGCCGGAGCAAAAATCAATGGGTTTCTCCAGCCCCAAATTCGGCCCTTTTTTGTAGCTGGACATTTGATTTGCACAAACCACCTCAACCCATAACACCACCACTCATCGGTCTTTCAGTCTTTGATAGCTTGAAAAAAGTTTGGCCGAACGTAGCTTTTTCAATTAAAGCTCCCAATGATATTTATATTAAAAATAAAAAGGTGGCCGGGATTCTTATTGAGTCTATACAAAAAGGTGACCATCACAGACTTGTTATTGGAATTGGCTTAAATGTCCTATCTGCGCCAAAAGAACTGACGGATTCCACATGTCTATTAGAGAATCTAACAGAGTTTTTAACTGTCGATCTATGGAATCAATTTCTAGATGAACTTTATAAAAATTTGCGAAGATACGTTAAGTTAAGTACGGATTCCGAATTAGATACCGCCGACCGCATGATGATTAAAAAAGCTTTGTCCGCTTGCCCTTACTATTCAAACGAAATCATGGATATTAGCCCAAAAGGCGATATTATATTTGAAGACAAAACCATTCCATGGCAAGACCTTTAGATATCAATATCAGTAAAGGATATCATGGCTCTCACTTACACTCCCCCCGCAGAAAATGATTCACTATTGCCTGAATTTTCTGGAACTGCAGTGTCTGGAAAGACTATCACTGCCACCGACTTTGAGACGTGCAAAGGCTTACTCGTAATGTTTATATGCAATCACTGTCCTTATGTGAAGGCCATAGAGAATCGACTGATTGATATTGGACGAGTTTTCAAAAGTTCTGACTTAGGTGTAATTGCAGTATGTAGTAATGATGCTGCGGACTATGAAGAAGACTCTTTTGCAAACATAAAGGCGCGATGGGAAGAACTTAATTATCCTTTTGAATACATTTACGATGAGACTCAAGACATAGCTCGAGCCTTTGGTGCGGTTTGCACTCCAGATTTATTTCTTTTTCAAGGAAAAGGAAGCAAGAAGAACCTTTACTATAGAGGTCGATTAGATGATTCATGGAAAGACCCAAATACCGTTAAAACTGAGGACTTAAAAAACGCCATCGAAAGTCTTCTTAAAGATGAACCTGCGCCAAAGGAACAGATTTCATCAATGGGTTGTTCCATTAAGTGGAAATCTCATGAATAATCCCGTTCGTTATATAATTCTAGGCTTTGGCTTTTTCCTTATTTTTGTAGTTGGAACCATTTTATATAACATTGGTTTTTTTAAAGATGCTGTCATCGAAGGAACTCAAGAAGTTACCTTCAATGGCGTATATAAAGATTATGTTGGACCCTACCATAAAGTCCTTCCTCTTTTTGAGGAGGTGGAACTGGCCGTTAAAAACCTAGGGAACTCTTGTTCTAAGACTTATGGTGTTTATCTTGACGATCCTGACGAAGTGGATGCCGACCGCCTTCGAGCAAAAATTGGCTGTATCGTGGAAACTGAAGTGAAAGACCTACCCGAGGGCTTAAAATTTGAAACCGTAGGCCCCGCTCCCTTTTTAAAATTAAGTTTTGATGGTTCTCCAGCTGCAGGACCTCTCAAAGTCTACCCAAAAGCTGACCAATGGATTTTAAATCAAGGCCTTCCAAAGTATGAATTTGTCCTAGAAATTTACATATCAGGCCCCAACGACGAATACGTTACTGAATATTACTTCCCGGTGACGAGAAAAGCCGAATAGAGCGCACTTTGACTTCGCTAAATACATTATAAATCTTACCTAAATCATTTCCTTTGCTATGGATTCAATCATCTATCGTTTCTATTTTTAACCGCTGCCCTACAGTCCCCATTGCCCATGCCCAAAATTGAAGGCTCCAGTGAAAGATTTACCTGAACTGTCTAATGAGTATTCGAAATTAGGCATTCCTGCATGACTTTAAATTAGAAATTAGAACAGAACCCAATTTGGAGCCGGATTCTAGATATTTTATAATCCCATCATAATCAGCGGGGCTCAATATAGGTGAATGAATAGCCTTGTGTTATTCTCAGCCCGACGGAAATTGAGGAGCATTTGAATGAGAGTTATAATTTTGTTGTCCCTATTGTTTTCAGCCTCTATGAGCTTTGCCTCCCTTGAAGTGGATACTAATGGCGTAAGAGTAATTCAAAGTAATGAGCAAGAACCCTACCCTAATGAATTTAAAAAAGTACAAGATCTGAATGAAGACGAGCAGGAGCTATACACGGCATGTGAATCTTACTATCCCTACCAGGTGCGTGAAGCCGTTAGTAATGCAAGAGAAAGACAAGCCTCTCGTATTGAAAAAGGTCATCAGCCATTGCCTCAATCTACGGACGAATTGCGCGAGCGCGGTGGATGTGAAGACCTCATAAAAGTTTATGTATCGATGGGCCATTCAGCCAACACAATTTTGGGTATTGTATTCAGCCGGTAAAGCATTTTAGGCAAATGGAACAAAAAAAGGCGTCTTTAAGACGCCTTTTTTTTACTAAAACTAGATAACCTTAATTCACTGGGCTCTTAATTTATTCAATGCTGAACCCGCTTTAAACCATTCAATTTGTTCCGCATTGAAACTATGAGCCACTTCAAAACTATCTGTGGAACCATCTTCATGCGTGAGTTCAAGAGTTAGGTTTTTACCCGGAGCAAATCCATCTAATCCACGTATTGCTACTTTGTCTTTTTCTTGAACCTTGTCATAATCCGCTGGATTAACAAACGTCAGCCCCAGCACACCTTGTTTTTTAAGGTTCGTTTCATGGATTCGAGCAAAGCTTTTAACGATAACTGCCCGTGCACCAAGAAACCTTGGACACATGGCCGCGTGTTCACGGCTACTACCTTCACCGTAGTTATCGTCACCAAAAATAACCCATGGAATATTTTTAGATTTATAGTTTCTAGCGATTTGAGCGAACTCCTTACCGGACTCACCTGACTCCAGGTCATTCCCTCTACCGATTTCGCTAGTAAAAGCATTGTTCGCACCAAGCAACATGTTGTTGGAAATATTATCCAAATGCCCCCTGTACTTCAACCAAGGTCCCGCAGGCGAGATATGATCCGTTGTACATTTACCAGACGCCTTGCAAAGGACATAAGCTCCTTCGAGGTCTTTTCCGTCCCAGGCAGCAAAAGGTTCTAGTAACTGTAAGCGTTCACTGTCAGAAGCTACTTTTACATCTACGCCAGAACCTTCTGGTTTTTTATAAGCTTCCGGGTCAGCTAAGAATCCATTGGCTGGAAGCTCTGGAGCCTCAGGAGCTTGAAGTTTAAATTTACCATTAGGCCCTTCAATTTCATCCCTTTGAGGGTCAAAATCGATTCTTCCAGACACTCCCAACGCCATTACGATCTCTGGGCTCGTGATAAAGGATAGAGTTTCTGGGTTGGCATCGTTTCGAGCACGAAAGTTACGGTTAAAGGAACTTACGATTGTGTTCTTATCTCCTTTTTCAATATCATCTCTACGCCACTGCCCAATACAAGGACCACAAGCATTAGATAACACCGTTGCGCCCACTTCATTTAGAGTTTCCATTTGCCCGTCACGCTCAATGGTCTTTTTGATTTGCGAAGAACCTGGGGAAACTAAGAAATGTTGTGGCATTTTAATGCCATTGTCTAAGGCCTGCTTTGCTACATGTGTAGCGCGACCAATATCTTCGTAAGAAGAGTTTGTACATGAGCCAATGAGTGCTGCAGACAATTTTGTTGGCCAGCCCTCTTTTTCACACGCTTCTCTCATAGCACTAAGAGGTCGAGCCGCATCCGGAGAGTGAGGTCCAACAATGTGTGGTTCCAATGCACTTAAATCAATTTCAATCACTTCATCATAGTACTCACTAGGATTTTTTATTACCTCTTCATCTGCAGTGAGAAGATCTAAGTTTTTGTCTGCCACTGCAGCTAAAGCTTCTCGATGTGTGATTCCAAGATAAGTTTTCATACGGCTGTCATAAGGGAATACAGAACAAGTCGCACCCAATTCAGCACCCATATTTGTGATTGTGCCTTTACCCGTACAAGATATGGACTCGCAGCCTTCACCAAAATACTCAACGATTTTGTTAGTTCCACCTTTTACCGTCATGATTCCACATAATTTCAAAATGACATCTTTGGCACTCGTCCAACCGGACATTTTACCTTTCAAATGAACACCAACAATCTTTGGATTTTTTACTTCCCAGGCCAATCCCGCCATGACGTCCGAAGCATCGGCTCCACCAACACCCACAGCAACCATCCCCAAACCCCCTGCGTTTGGAGTGTGGGAATCAGTACCGATCATCATGCCGCCCGGAAATGCATAGTTCTCTAAAACCACCTGATGAATGATCCCAGCTCCAGGCTTCCAGAAACCGATTCCATATCGACTTGACACACTTTCAAGAAAATCAAAAACTTCATTGTTTTCGGCCATAGCCACTTTCATGTCCTCAGTCATGCCCTCGTGAGCACGAATCAGGTGATCACAGTGTACCGTTGAAGGAACTGCGGCTTCTTCTTTGCCCGCCAACATAAATTGAAGCAAAGCCATTTGTGCAGTTGCATCCTGCATGGCCACTCGGTCAGGGTTTAATTGAAGAAAGCTCTTACCGCGAGTGAGGTCTTGATTTTTTGCATCAACAAGATGCCCATAAACAATTTTTTCAGCCAAGGTCAAAGGGCGATTCAATCGCTCCCGAATGACTTTTAAATTTTCTCTTGTGGACTGATAGGTCTTTTCCACTAACTCTGGCGTGGTCTCGATTTTTGCCATTAATTCTCCCTAAAATTTGCTTTGCATTTAAGCTTAGAACTTAATGGAAAGGGGCGGCATAAACAACGGCTAGCTTTATGCATTACATACAGAAACGCTGTCTGTTGTTGGAAGGGCAGAGATATGAGTTAATAGACCTTCGACTCGGCAAGAAAGGATCCAACAGATGGTCTACTTGAATACGCTTATCACTTTGATCGGTGTTATCTTCTGCATCCCCTCACTGGCTCAACCCCTGACAAGTACTGTGTTGATTCCGAGCCCTAGTCCAATTTTAAATAAACCTCTGATGGATTGGAATTTTGATATCCGTTATCGTTTCCAAGCCAGGGATGACGCCTCCGTTTCTAACTACATCAGTAATTCGAATTCTCTACGCGCACGACTCAGTTTAGACATGCAACCGGATGACGACTTCCTGGTTCATGTAAGGTTTTCCACCGGACTAGGGGCTGCAAGTAATATTGAGCAACCTCTTGGAAAAGATGGCGACCTAGGAACAAAGAGTTTTGGATTGGATCGAGCCTCAATCCAGTGGCAGCCCAATGCCCACTGGGCAGTCACTGCAGGGAAATTTAAAAATGCTCTACATAAACCGGGAGCAAGCCAACTTCAGTGGGATAACGACTACAACCCTGAAGGCTTCGCTATCAGTTATAGAATAAAGATTGGGGAACAATCTGAATTAAAATGGACAGCTATCAACTACCTTCTGGATACTACCACTGATGAATCTACCTTTCCCGTGCTCTATGGCTTGCAAGCCACCTTTAGCCAGGACTTCAAAACCTTTAAATACACCCTCAATGCCGAAGGCTTACAATATCTCGACTTAGATTCCCGCCCGGTCTATGGAAACATAGGGACCAACACCCAAAGTGGTGACGCTTACGTTGTGGACTACAATATTGTGGGTGGAGGCATCGATATCACTTACTTTGGACTCCCGCTGCCTCTTTTAGTGTATGGTGATTACGCCCATAATTCCATTTTAAGAGAAAATTCGACGGCCCACGAAGCCGGAGTTAAATATGGGGACCTGGCCAACAACTATGAGTGGCAATTTTTTGCCGCCTATAAAGAGGTGGGTAAAGATGCTTTTTTAGATCTTTTTTCAGAAGGTGCATTTATGGGTGGAGGCACTGACAACCGAGGCACAGTATTTGGAATTGGCTATCAAACCACTGACAATACCACCTTACAGTTTAATTATTTTAAAGGTGAACGATACATCGCTCAGGGCGATGCCTCCCCTACCACTGATTTTGAACAGCTCCAAACTATGTTCACTGTGAAGTATTGATTCGCAGTGAATCCTTAGTGACACTTTTCCAATATAAAATAGATCTAGAGTTTTTCGAGTCAGGCATATGGAGATGGCTCAATCAGCTCCAAACATTATGGTTTCATCATTGTCGGCACCGTAGCTGTCTGTTTTTGGCTCGTACCAACCGGCAAATCGAAAATCTGCTTTAAACCGTGTACCCGCAGGTAAATTAGTGAATCTAAGCTTAAAAGGAGCATATGGGTTTGATCCGGACTGAACCATAGCATGAGTCGTTTCAGTACCATCAGGTGCGATCACTGTAATATCTCCTCCCTCTAATGATGCAAAGGCGATCCATTCCGCTTGAACATTTAATCCATACTTTTTCTTCATCATTCCCACAGGAATAAATGGAGCACTACAATACCCGTTCGCATCCGCATTACTATTTGCCACAACCGGCATGGATACGTCCGTAGATATAATCCGCAAAGAATGCTCTTGGTAATACCCAACAGTTCCTGCCCCAGCAATATTCTTAGCTTGATTCGCATTGGCCGTTCCGGACCCAGTGGAAGAGTCAGACCTATAAAAATTGTAAGACGTAGAGTCAAACTGAGTCGCTAAATAGGCGGATCTTGAAGGAATACCAAGAATATCCGAGCTCGCGGGCAACAATGGTTTTGGGTCAACAGCTCTCCCACCATTACTGGAAACGAAAAAAGCCACCATGAGTCCCGTACTCTCAATTCTAAATCCTCCATTGTCTGCAAGCGAATAGGTGTCAGCCTCTCCTGCCTCGATAGTATAGCTTTGGATTTCAGTGTTGCCTTTATAGAATTTGATCGTATTCCCATCCTCAAAAGAATAAAAACTGATTTCATGGGGATTATCTCTTGTACCGTTAAACACAAATGTCTTTCCCGCCCAGTCAGGAGTGTTCCATACTATGTTCCCCTTAAAATTATCTCCAGCACCACTATTTCCACGTCGACCGGCCACAAACAAAGGCTGGTCCGAAATAGCAATGTCATATTGTTCGCTATCAAAATTAATCACTCCACCAGCAGGTACATTGACCCCAAGATTAATAATCTCTCCATTTCGCTCAATATCGATACTAGCAGCCTCTTCCTCTCCAATATTAACAATCGCGCTTTGGGTGGCTCCCCCTAAGTTCATCGCCTTATATTGAGTGGGATCAAAAAATGGATCATCAATTGTGGTTTCACCTTCTGCGATATTACTAGCAGGAGCCTGAGACCCATTGTAGGCAGTCACTCTAAACTCATAGATGGTTTGCTCTAGTAATCCGTCCACAGTCACTACAGTATCGCTATTCACACCATCATTAAACACCAACCAATCGGTCTCCCCCTTGGCTCTATACTCAACAAGGTAGTCCGTAATTGCCCGATGATTATTGAAAGGAGCTGTCCATCCAATGGTTAATTCAAAGGGTCCCGCACTGGAAACCCCAAGGTTTGAAATCGCCTCTGGCGGCCCTGGGGGCTGCCAATTATCCACTGATGTAACCGTTGAACTAACGTTTCCAGCCACATCAACGGCATAAATACTCGTATAATATTCAGTACCATTAGCGAAAACATAAGATCCAGCATCAAACTGCAACGGATTAGAAAGTCCCACGTTAGTAAATGGTACAATATTATCTGCAGTACCAAGTGTTCCAACAGCCAACATGTAGTGACTTAAAGAGCTATCCGTCGAATCGGTAAAATTCATTGTTGCGGCTAGCTCTTCCGTAGCGTCATTCTCAAAGCTAATGATCACCGGGTCCGTGGGTGCTGTATTATCCAAAACTGCTGAAACAGTTATAACATCTGATTCAACCAAGTACGGCAGACTGCGTGCCTGAACATGAAGATAGTAAGTCGAATCCCCTGTGGGCTGTGTGGCACTACTAACACCGCTATAGGCCTCTGAAGAAAAAGTATGCGTTGAACTAGTGTTGATTGCATATCTGTATTCACAGGTTTGATCGCACCCCCAAGACCAGGTCTTTGAAGTTGTAGCCATCGAATCATCGGCCACACCAGTAATAATTGGTGCCGCTGGTAAGACTCCTGTACCTTCTAAACTCATTGCAAGGGACTGTAATCCTGAGCCGTCATCAAATGAAAGGGAATAATCTTCACTAAAACTGTTGTCGGCTGTAGGAGAAAACTCAAGAACGATAGAGCAAGAGGATCCTCCCGCAAGGGAAACGCCACAGTCTCCACCCGTTCCTGGATAAGCTCCACCTTTGTAAGAAAACTCGCTTGAAAGAATGGCTCCATCCATAGCCGTCGCGGAAGTCACTGAAGAGTTCAACACATTAAGAGTCAACTCTGCGGAGGTTCCTAAAGTCACCGAACCAAAATCTAAATTCGAACCCTCTACGAAACTTAATGCTGCAGTTGCAACACCCATTCCTGAAAGATCAATGTTCACAGAATTGGTACCAGACCCTTCATTAAAAACCAAAGTCAGTGTTTCATTAGCTGCTCCGGTTGAAACTGGAGAAAAAACCACATCTAAAGTACAAGAGTTGCCAGCAGAAAGAGTTGCCCCACATGTTCCTGCACTACCAGGAAAAGCACCTCCCGCATACTTGATACTGTTGGGAAGCGGGTTTCCAAAAATGTCTGAGGCTGAACCATTCCCTGAATTTACAATTGTGATTGTTTGATTTTGACTAGAACCAACTACAACGTTTCCAAAATTCAATGTGGATGGGGTGGCAGATAGAACGGCTTCAAGTATGGGATCTAATGAGCCTGGATCCTCAATGGGATCCTCATCAACTTTCGGCTGGTCTCCACAACCAACAAGTAACGCTATAAATAGACCGAGAATCAGCTTAACCAAATCTACACACCTTCTTAACATACGTACCATCGGTGTTAGTATGGCATACTTTGAAAATATCAGGGGGTTATGAGGATTTTAGGAAGAAATCTTGATAAATTTGGTTCAATATAAAACGAATCGCCTTAAGCAAATACTTAGGCATTCTTAACACTCATGTATCAATAGGATACGGACATACTTTTGGGATTTAGTGCAGAATAAGAATCTTATCATCTGAAAAGTATGTCCGCTCGCTTTAATTTAAACGTAACTTCCCGTTTTAATTTTATCTAAAATGATTTTTTCCGTTTTATGTGGATCTTTTGGATCTACTGAAAAGAGAGCCTGTTGTTCACAACGAATCTTCTCTTTGATTAACCATTTTAAAATGGCAGATACGTCCTTATTTTTCTTATCTCGAAAGAAAGGGTCGTTTTCCAATGCATCCTTTGCCTTTTTTAGAGACCGTGCTTCACTGGCGTTCTTATCATTAACACTATAACAATGAAGATCATATTTTCTAACATCCTCAGGCAAAATCCCTAAAAATCGTACTTCAGGCGCAGAAAAGTCAGAATTTCGAATCAAACTCGCAGCAGAACCAGCTTTAAGCGTACGGTAAATATTCTGAAGTGTGTACGCATCCAGATCTCCAAAGAAAAATATTGGCACACTCAATTGATCCGAAATCGTCTTACACCAAGCCCGAACAGCATTACTTGGAACACCCCCGGCACCCATAACAATACAGTTATTTCTGCGAGTCATTCCATTGGCAACTAATGTGTTCGCTGTACCTTCCGATTCAACCACTAGACAAAACTTTATTTTTTTAGTGGCTTTTAACTTTAGACTTTGAGGACGGTTTTTAGGCTGAAATGGTGCCGTTCCTAAATTGGCCAAATCTACAGATGTTTTGGATCCATCCAATAGAGTTTCCGTGACACTTAAACACTGTGAGTAGGTTTGCCCACCACGATCATTGGCGAAACAGTTCATTTCTTCACGATAGACCTGCATCATATCGCAGATAAACTCAACGACGGCATCGGACTCTGTCTGCTCTTCAAAATCTAAGGCTTTAAATCCCCTATCACTTTTCACCAAACCTTTTGCCATATAATACAATTCACGCTTGGTGTTTACAGCGCCTGTTTTTATATTGTTTAACAAAATCTCCAGCATAAAAACGGTTCGAGCTAACTTTTGAACCGACGAAACATTGAGCTCGGTCTTAACAGTCTTTTTACCTGGGGTTAAATAGCCAACCTTGGGATTGTAAAAGGAATTATCGAGACTACACTTAATGGCCTCGAGTAAAGGCTTTTTACCTTTCTCCAAATCTCGAAGCATGCGGTCGCAAAGCTCTTTTGCATCTTTAGGAATATTTCTGTTGGACTCTCTCACCTTCATTAAAGCCATATTTCAACTCCCTACTTCTTATTTCGTGCGGTTTTGGAGGCCTTCTTTTTAACGACCTTCTTTTTTGCAGCTTTCTTTGTTGCTACCTTCTTCTTACTCGTTTTCTTTTTAACTACTTTTTTCTTGGCCACTTTCTTTTTTGCAGCCTTCTTAGCAACCTTCTTTTTGGTACTAACATCAGCTTCTGTCTGAGGTGTTTCTTCAGATTCCCCTTCAATACCAATCATTTGCTTTTGACGGGCTTTATGAACCGCTAATCGCTCTTCCGCCACCTGCAGGTCTTCTTCTGCCGCTTTAGTATCCCTACCAAGAATCTTTTTAAGCCCCTCTTCAGCCTTTTCTTTACGCTGTTTCCCGGCTCCAGTAATACGACAAAGTCCATCAACCAGGATAGGACCGAACTTCTCAATGTGTTGAAGTTTTCTCTCTAGATCCGCAGCTTTATGCTCACGTTTCAGGTGGCGACTGAGCTTCTGCCCAGCTTGCATTACCGCCCGTCGAATCTCATCCACCAGCTCTTCACTGGCATCGATAGTTTCTTTCGAGGCATTTTTAAATTTGATGAAAGGCGAAGTCACAGCGACCGCAATCACATAAGGTCCTGCCGGAATTGAATTTCTAGACTGTTGTAGGCCATAAGACCTCCAATTTACCGATTCCACCGCATGCGTGATCGCACAAGCTGATTTATCAAACTGCAAAGGAACTCGGTTGGCAAAACGTAAGAGTTGAGCTTGCTGTTCTTCTGCCTTAGCCCCTCGGTCTTTAAAACGAGCCACGGCAACCTCTACAACCACCGGCTTAAAATCGCAAATTTTAGGTTTGCGCGTGTTGACCGAGAAAAAGTCCACTTCTCCCAATCTTAAAATACTTTTAGCCAATGATTCCTCTCCAACTGTCAATACAGATCGAGTGGAGGGGTTTGCCAAATCTGTTTCTTGAATCGACTGAAAAGCCTTTTTAAAATCAGACTCAGCGAGTTTGCCAACCGCTTTCGGCAACAATGATTTCGGCAATCCATGTTTAGTAAAATCTTTTATTGTATTATCTGTTACACGAGAAAAGCCGGTTTTTAAAAACTTACTCAAAGACAAATTACTATATAGAAGTGCGTGGGTCATGAATTCACCCAATTTCATCGTATGCGGATGAGGCAAAGTCGGCTTTGGTACACGTGGGACGTCATCACTCACACGATCCACGTCCACCCAATCTTTATCTAGCAATTTGTACTTCAAAGCTAAGTGAGGATTCACTAGAGTGGTACCTTCAAGATATGTAAGCAATCCACCATCACCATTGAGTTGCACCCGACCATCGATCCTAAAAGTGACTTTTAGCCCATGCTCTTTATCCCAATCTTTAGACTCTCGCTTTTTAACAACACCCTTATTCTTTTTAATATCCACATCAATAACGGCCTGAATTGCTTTTCGCATTCGAGAGGTTTTACTCATCACCTTCACACCCGTGGCATTGGTCAATTGAGCCCAAGTGGTGGCGGCTGAAATTCCGATCCCCTGTTGTCCACGAGAGCACTGCCCTCGCCCAAACTTAGATGAGGCCAAATATTCACCAAATACCTTAGGCAACATGGCTTCCTCGAGACCAGGGCCATTATCCTCTACAGTGATTTCAATTAAATCAGTATTGCGAGCTCCGCCCTTTCCGGCCTTCTTTATTTCAATAGACAGTTCCGGTTGGATTCCATGCTCCTCGCAGGCATCCAAGGAGTTATCCACTGTTTCCTTAAGTGTTGTGAGAACTGCTTTAGTTGGAGATGAAAACCCCACCTGCTGCAAATTCTTGGCAAAATACTCGGCGGTACTACTGGTTTTTATCTTGCTTGCCACGATGCACTTGTCCTTTCCCTAGCACGACTAAGGTTTAATTATTCAGAGTTTCCTTATTGATATCAAGGCTTTCCTCGATTTTGCGGAAAGCTTGGCCTTCAATAATTTCTATTGAGATCTATTTTTGGTCCGATTGGAGGATCCATTCGGCCGGTGTCAGGTGGCGCTTTTCAGTGTTACAGCTTTTACAACAGACCACGACATTCCCCTTTGTGGTGCGACCACCCCGGGCAATAGGGGTTTTGTGATCCATTGTCAGTTCGCTTACATCAAACTTTTGCTCACAATAATAGCAAACCCCTAAGGACAGCTGTTGCCGCCACCATTGGGATTTGCGTAATTCTCGAGCTCGGGCCTTCTCTTTTTTCTTGTGAGGTTCCGGAGCGGTCTGGTAGTACTCGTAGTTCACATGTGGTAAATAACATGGCTAGTCAATATTTCTCAACCCCTTTCTCCCCGGAGGTAAAAATGACCCAAGATCAGATGGAACAGCGCTTAAAAGAGGCCTATCCGGACTGTGATTTGATCGTAAATGACCTCACAGGAACGGAAGATCACTGGGAAGTAAGAATTGCCAGCACTCAATTTAAAGAACAAAGTCGAATCCAAAGGCAAAGATCCGTTATGGATGTATTTGCTGAGGAGTTAAAGACCGGAGAGGTCCACGCTCTCACCATTAAAGCGATTGAAAAATAATATTTAATCCCTGAAACCCCACGGAGAAACTAATGTCAGACACTCAAAACAGAATCAAAGATATTCTTTCTAACAACAAAGTCGTACTTTTTATGAAAGGTGACCCCACTTTCCCGATGTGTGGATTCAGCGCCAAGGCTGTCGCCATTTTAAAAGAAGTTGGTGCAGACTTTCACTCAATCAATGTTCTTGAGGATGAAGAGATTCGTCAGGGCATTAAAGAGTATGGAAACTGGCCTACAATCCCTCAACTCTATGTTAATGATGAGCTCGTTGGTGGCAGTGACATAATGATGGAAATGTACGAGTCTGGTGAGTTGAAACAATCTTTAGGAAAATAGATGCGACAAAATTTAAGATGGTTGGATCGTATTTTGCGATGGATGTTTGGAGTTGCTCTCCTCACTTGGGCCATAGCTGGTGGCCCATGGTGGGGATTCATTGGCATATACTTCTTAGTGACCGGAAGCTTTGGTTTTTGTCCGGGTTACTACATCATGCAAATCAACAAATCCTGATTGGTGAAAATCACCCTTCTTTGATCTAGTTGCCACCACCAATTCTTAAGACATTTCAAAACTTTATGTGATCAATCCCAACCAAAGTCCGAACACCTCATCTATTGTTTGTCCGATATATAGATGAAGGAGTTCAATATGAAAATTCTACTTGCTGAAGACGATCCCAACATCGCGCAAATCGCAAAAATGACTTTAGAAAAGCTCGGTGGCCATGAAGTGATTCACGCTATTAATGGTGAAGAAGCCCTCGAGATGGCATTGAACACTGAAGTGGATCTGCTCCTCTTGGATGAAATGATGCCTAAAATGAACGGCCTTTCTGTTTGCCAAGAGTATCAAACCTCTGTTTCCGACCCAAAACCTGTGATTTTTCTCAGCGCAAAATCTCAAGTGGAAGACTTAGAAGCCTTTCTCACTCACGGGATTGGCCACATAGCAAAGCCATTTGACCCTGGCAGCCTAGTGGAAAGAATCAATCAACTGATGGAGAAGCATCAAGCATGAAGACTATTCAGAGCCGTCTTACTATTGCGTACTTACTTTTTGGTGCCGCGATTGCGTCTCTGGGCTATACAGCATTTAAAAACTATAAAAACCAATCCGATGTTCACACTCAACTTGGACTGGGCTACAAAGTTGAAGAGAATATTGCCAAAATAAAAAAAGGACGCTCCGTTAAAAGAGCTCGCCGAGAATTAAAAGCTCTCCGCCCATCGATGCAACCTGAAGCAAGGGCTCTTGCGGTGAGCGACATTATCACCGCGATCAACCGAGGATCTCAAGGGCGCATAAACAAATCCATTCGCTATTTTGAAAACGTTGAAGCTGAGTTTAAAAGAGTCAGTTATAAAAACTTAGATGTCTTGAAGAAGAATGTCGAGTACTACACCGTTATCTCCATTACACTTTTTATAACTCTCTATTTATGGGCGTTTATTTACCTAAGAAAATCTGTTTTCTATCCTATAAAACGTATTTCTAAAAAGATGAAAGACTTTCTGGTTGATAAATACACCTATCACTTTTCTGTGCCGCCAGATAACGAAATTGGTGAGCTACAAAACTCATTCAATTCAATGGCTCAAAAAGTTTTGACTCAGATGGATGAATTACAAGCCCTAGACAATGCTAAATCTGAATTCTTGAGCATTGCCAGTCATGAACTTCGAACTCCAATGACATCCATCAAAGGATCATTGGGTCTCCTTCAGTCGGGTGTGACCGAAAACCTAAATGATGCCAGCTTAAATCTACTGAATATTGCGGAAGCAGAAACCGACCGATTGATTCGACTCATTAATGATATTTTGGACCTCTCAAAAATAGAAGCCCGAATGCTCAACTTTGATCCAAGCTGGATGAATATAAAACACGTAATTATAATGACCCTAGAAAGCCTAGATGGCCTGGCCAAAGCTGCAAATGTTCATCTTGTGAAAGTGGATTTAAACGACATCTATGCACCCGTTGATCAAGATCGTATCCAACAAGTTCTCACCAATCTTATTTCCAACGCCGTTAAGTACTCCCCCGATGACGGAAATGTGTTCGTGGGAATGTCGTTTACAAACAACGGTCAGTTAAAAATTTCAATTAAAGACGAAGGGGTTGGTATTGCACCGGAAGATCAAAAATTAATTTTTGAGAAATTTAGACAAGCCACCGGTAAAGATAATCCCCTTGTAAAAGGCACAGGCTTGGGACTTGCCATTGCAAAAGCCTTTGTCGAAGAACACAATGGAGTCATCGGCGTGGAGTCTAAACCTGGAAATGGAAGTGAGTTCTACTTCACATTACCTAATTGGTCGAAAAAAATGCCTAAAGAAGACAAAGAGGAAGTAGCATGAATCACGACAGTCCTGAATACCAGAAAATGTTGGCCGAACTCAAAAATGATTATATCAAAGGTTTACAAGGAAAACTCGAGGCCATTCAAATCGCTGTAGAAGCCCGCGACACAGCCGTACTCAGAGAGCATTTTCACAAATTTAAGGGCAACGGAAAGACTTATGGGTTTCCCGCCATTAGCATAGTGGGTGAACTCACCGAAAAACTCATTATACAATCTGAAGAAAAGGGATTAGAAGCCTCCCAATTAGCTCTGAGACTCCTCAAATCGATCTATGAGAAAGAATTAGATAATAAGGGCTACGAATTTGAAGAAGATCCAAATCTGGCGGAACTCCGTGCTTTAGCGTGACCTTTTGGAGGTTTTCAGCTATTTCCTAATTCTACAGGAGACTCCCAACATGCTTGATGATCTAAAAAATATATTTTCTAGCGACCGAGTTCTAACCGACTCAGAATCTCTCGATACTTATGGCAGAGACTGGACAAAACACCTAGATGTGAATGCGACGGCCATTGTTTTCCCAAAGAGTACAGAAGAGGTGCAAAAACTTGTTTTATGGGCCAACAAAAATAAAGTGGGTCTGGTCCCCTCGGGAGGAAGAACAGGCCTCAGTGGTGCCGCGACGGCCATCCAAAATGAAGTTGTGGTTTCTTTTGAGAAGATGAATAACATTTTAGAGTTTGATCCTGTGGATCAAACCGTGCGATGTGAAGCGGGTGTCATCACTGAGACTCTGCAGGAATATGCTAAAGATAAAAACCTACTCTATCCCGTAGATTTCGCCGCCCGCGGCTCCAGTCAGATTGGTGGAAATATCGCTACCAACGCTGGCGGAATTAAGGTGATTCGCTATGGCCTGACGCGGAACTGGGTGACTTCTCTTAAAGTGGTTACCGGCACAGGGGAAGTTTTAGAGCTCAATAAAAATTTAGTTAAAAATGCGACAGGATTGGATTTTCGTCACCTTTTTATTGGCAGTGAGGGAATCCTGGGCTTTATCACGGAATGTACGATGAAACTCACGCGCCCCCCAAAAGAATCGCAAGTTTTTGTTTTAGGAGTTTCCGAACTCAGTTCTGTAATGGAAATCTATAAAACATACACTCAATCCCGTGAAGTCTTAGCCTTTGAAATGTTCACAGAGTTGGCATTACAGTATGTTTTGAAGTCCACCGATTTGCAGAGACCTTTTGACTCCCCAACAAATTACTATGTCTTGATTGAGCTAGAAATCGAGAATGAGGGAGATAGCGAACAGGCTATGACGCTGTTTGAAAAATGCTTTGAGAATGGTTGGGTGGAAGATGGAGCTGTAAGCCAAAGCCCTACCCAAGCCAAGGATTTCTGGCGCCTGAGAGAAGATATTAGTGAAGCCACCAGTGCCTATGAACCCTATAAAAACGACGTGAGTGTTCGCGTCTCAAAGGTGCCTGAGTTTCTTCAGGAAACAGATCAAATTTTGAGTACTGAATATCCAAACTTTGACGTGGTTTGGTTTGGACATATTGGCGATGGAAATCTGCATATCAACGTACTGAAGCCCAAGGAGCTCTCAACGGAACAGTTTATGGAAAGCTGTAAGACTGTAAATGAGCATTTGTTTGGAATGATCAAAAAATTTGAAGGTAGTGTGAGTGCCGAACATGGCGTGGGAGTAACAAAAAAGCCTTATCTTAGCTTAACAAAAAGCCCTCAGGAGATCGGTTTAATGCGAAACCTGAAGGCTATTTTTGATCCCAATGGAATTATGAATCCAGGGAAAGTGATTTAACTCATCAATTCATCAGGGTGTACCTTAACTACACCCTCTTCATCTATTCCTTTTAGTTTATCGTCTTCAGGAATCAATTTACCGGGAACAGGAATGGTGATCTTTTTTGGATCAACATCCTTGAAGCGGTCAACGACAGCATTTGGAATATAAATCAAACAATGTGCTGAGACCAAACCCCTCATACATTTTTTTCTTTCTTCTTCTTCTAAATCATCCAATTCGCCATCTTCACCGGGAACACCATCAGGCTTTAGGCCATCGCCGCCACCGCCGCCAAGATCAATTCCTTCTTGAATGACATCAAAGACATCTCTTGGAACTCCAATGGTCATAGATCCCGGCTCTAGACAGCCTTTTGATGTGTTCATTGTATCACAATGGCTTTTTCCCATACCATTTTCAGCAATTTCCAACACACCTGTTATTGCATTAAAGTCGTATTCAAAAGTTTCACTTAGAACATCTTCAATACTTGCATCACTACCGTTGTTAGTTACAAAGGCACCTGTGATTTCAATTTGATCGCCATCTATAGGGCGCAAAGCTTCTGACCCTTTAGACAAATATTTTTTGATGATAGCATCTGAAAGCTTAATATCTTTAAGTTGATTATGACGAGCACTATAGAAAGCCCCGTTTCGACAAGTTTGAAAATCGCCTCTCGATTTACACTCGCCACCAGGTCCTAATCGGCGTGGCAAACGATTGCCATTGGGGCGATCGTGCGCAAAAGACTTACCATTATGGCAAAACTCAAGAATTCCATTTTCATGTCGACTTAAGCAGGTTCTACCTTTTTCCCTTTTAAATATGTCAGAGGTCTTTCTTTTAGAATCCGTTTTTCTACCATTATCACGATTATAGGTATCTACTATTTCCTCACACTTACCTTCAACGATTCGGCCCCTCTCCTGGTTCCAAAAACAATTGCGAGTGATGAATCTCTCGATATCATCGTCTTCATATTTATAGTCGTGACCTGAACAGCGATCGTATCGCTTATCTTTATATTCACAACGATTAGGACTAATCTCGCCTTTACTCTCAGTAATGGATTGTGAGTTAGCACATCCAGCAAGAATCATTAGCGAAAGACTTGATAATAATAATATAGCGGACTTCATATCCTGGTTCTCCATGTTTTAGTTGAGGACAACCAGTGCAAATGCAGAGTCCGTTCCATACATCCATAAGCCAAAAGGCAATGATTTTAGTGCTTTATGGCAACTGTCAGACTTTTTGACATGAACTTTTGACACGGTATGAATCGTAAATTGTCAGTTTACAGCTCAATGATATTAGAAAAGCTGTCAGGAAATTCCAACCCTGAACCATTTAGAAAATGAGGTGTTTCACCCAAAACAGGCAGTTGGCCTCTAATACTAAGAGACCACCCAAGTTTTTAAACTGGTCTTGAGCGAGGCAATGGAATCCGCCAGCTCACCGGCATCGCCCGATTCCACATCAATGGCCAAATATCCAATTTCGGGATCGGTAGAAAGCTGTTGAGCTTTAATGTTCACTCCACCAGAGGAAACCATCGAGTTGATTTCAGATAAAACACCTGGAATATTTTTGTGAACATTCAATATTCGTATAGAGTCATTAATGGTTCCCAGCTCCAATTGTGGGAAATTAACAGCTCCCGTTGTTGTTCCCAGCTTCAAGAATCGAGTGAGACTTTCAGCGACTTCCATTCCAATGGCCTCTTGGGCTTCTTCCGTAGAACCACCAATATGCGGTGTTAAAATGACGTTACCAATATTCTGCAACTCCGATTGGAATTGATCCGCATTACTTTTTGGCTCCACAGGAAAAACATCTATAGCCGCTCCTGCCAAGTGCCCCTCTTGTAATGCCGCCTTAAGAGCACCAATATCTACAACAGTACCTCTACTGGCATTAATCAAATAGCTCCCTTTTTTCATCTGCTTCAGCTGTTCCGAACGAATCATATTTTTGGTTTCTGGAGTTTCGGGCACATGCAAAGTTATAAAGTCACTCACGTTCATCAAATCTGCCAGAGAGTCAACGGATTCAGCATTCCCTAGTGGAAGCTTTTTAATGACATCGTAATAAAGCACCCTCATACCCATGGCTTCAGCCAAAACACTCACTTGTGTTCCAATATGACCATAACCAACAATACCTATCGTCTTGTTTCTTACTTCGTTAGATCCCACCGCGGACTTACTCCACTCTCCCCTATGAGCTTTCATAGATCGCTCCACTAACTGACGTGAGAGAGATATACATTCGGCGATAACTAACTCTGCAACACTTCGAGTGTTTGAATAGGGAGCATTAAAAACGGGAACAGCCGTTTGGTTAGCCTCAATGATGTCTACCTGATTGATTCCAACACTAAAACATCCCGCTGCCCGCAAATGTGGTGAGGCCTTTAGCACTTTCTCTGTGAGCTTTGTTTTAGAACGTATGCCAAGGACTGAATAGGACTTAAGAGTTTCTATCAATTCCTCTTCAGCCAAAGCTCGATCCAGCAATTCCACTTGAAAACCTTCAGAGAGAAGCCTTTCTCGAGCTACAGTATGGATATTCTCTAGTAACAAAACTTTAATATTTTGGGGGTCAAACGTGGTTTTCATGAAACATCCTTTGGAGAGGCCCATTGTAGTCAATGGAATCCCAATTGAACACTGTAAATTCCTCTCCATCGCCTACATGAGTCGAAAAAAGGGAACCTATAATTCCGAGGGCCGAGCTTGAACTCCCTTTGAGATACCGTTATCGTTTAGCTTTATAGACTATTTTTATTTGAAGGTGACACCCTTGGATACGGCTTTGAATTTGTTGGTTGTAGATGACGAACAGATAATACTCGACTCAGTGGATTTAATGCTTCAAGCCCCATGGAAGGCGCGAGGCATTACAAAACAATGCAATATCCCGAAGGATGAATCCTTTCATGCTGCCTTAATTGACATTCACCTTAGCGGTGAACTGGACGAATTTGAAGGTCTAGACCTAATTGCTGACCTTCATAAGCAAAATCCCACCATGGAGATCATAGCTATCAGCGGGGACCAGAGCCGCGAAGTTATGGAAAAATGTCTCGAGGCCGGCGCTACCCGTTTCCTAGAAAAGCCCCTGCGAGAGAAAGAAGTACTAATGACTCTCGAAAAAGTGGAAGCATTAGTTTTACTGCAGAATGCCAGACAAAGAGGGCAATGGAAATCCGGTGGCTGGATCGGTGAAAGTCCTTTTTCACAAAGTTTACGTAGAACTATCGCAGAGCTAAGAAGCGAGCCCGGCCCTATTCTCATTGAAGGAGAAACAGGAACGGGAAAAGAGGTAGTGGCTCAAATGTTTTTTGAGCAAACACCACACCATCCCATCGTAAAAGTGAATGCCGCCGCCATTCCAGAGCATCTTTTCGATAGTGAGTTTTTCGGACACACCAAAGGGGCTTTTACCGGTGCTCACAATAATAAAATAGGATTTGCCGAGGCCGCCCATGGCGGAACCCTATTCATTGACGAAATAGAGGCTCTCCACCCCAATCATCAGGCAAAACTGTTGCGATTTCTTGAATCCGGCGAAATCCAAAAAGTGGGATCCACTCAAACCACAACGGTTCATGTACGCGTGATAGCCGCGACCAATTGCTCACTGCAAAAAATGGTTGATTCTGGAGAGTTTAGAGATGACCTCCTTTGGAGAATTTCGGGCCATAAAATAGAACTTCTGCCTTTAAGAGAGAGATTGGAAGACATGTCATTTCTGGTTGATCACTTTTTAAGCCTACACCCCGATAGACAAAAGACTTTAGAGCCGGATGCCTTACAAGTTCTTAAATTGCATCGATGGCCCGGGAATGTGCGAGAATTGAAAAAAGTGATCGATCAAGCGGTGTCTCGCGCACCTCTGCCCATTATTCGCGCAAAGGACCTAGATCCTTTAATTGACAGTGGAAAAACGTGGAAACTCCTAACGAAATCCACATCAAGTGTGGATAACTATTCAGTAGGATTAACACAGCTAGTTCAACAATTCGAGAAGCAGGTCATCGAAGACTGCTTAAATTCTTATCAAGATATAGGCAAGACCGGTGAAGTCCTTCAAGTTTCTCGATCGAATCTGTATAAGAAAATAAAAGACCACAATATTGAATGGAGCAAACAATGATTGAAAATACTCTTTGGGGTCAAGAAATGTACCGAGAGACGGCATTAGTGATTTTGATCTTTATTGCTCTCGTGTCCACTCCCTTTTATTTTTTGAAAAACAGGAGCACTCAGCATTTAGCCATTTGGGCCAGCTTCAAAAGTTGGTTTTTTTACGCTCCTGCTGTCTTCGTTTTATTCTCTTTCCCTAAACCCTGGCCCCTAATTTTTCTCACTTTGGCTTCTATATTTGCCAGTAAAATCTTCTTCCAAATGGTTGGCATGTATCATCGCACTTGGTTTATCTGGATCACCTACTTCTTTCTTGTTCTGACTAGCTATATTGTCTATGCAGATTATGGCTGGGCCTATAATTTAATTCCTATGATATTTATGGGATGCCTTTGGTTTATCCCTCTACTGAGAAACTCGCCAAAGCACATGATTCAATACATTGCTCTATCAACTATGGCTTTTATGTTTTTTGGGTGGTCCTTGCTACATCTCATTCGCATGTATGATCTGGAGAAAGGAATTTATATGGTTATCTATATCTATGTCCTTTCAGAAGTCGCAGAAAATTCAAACATTCTGTTCAACACCTTCTTTGGAAAAAGAAAGTTTTTTACCAATATTGCCAATTATGTCAGCCTCGAAGGGGTCGCTTTCTCTATCTTTTTTACCGTTCTAGTGGCGTGGGCTATGCGACATCTTCTTCCGGTAAGATCGGAGGCTTACTGGCTCTCAGCAGGACTGGTTTGCTCTATCATTGGACTCATCGGCAACCTAATTATTACTGTGGTACGAAGGGATTTAAAAATTAAACCTTCGGGGATATTTATTATCGGCCGCGGGGATATTGTCGACCGCTTAGATAAAATGATCTTTATTGCTCCCGTTTTCTTTTATATGTTTTTATATCTACAAACAGGATCACCTTTTTAGAGGCAAATGATGAAATGGGATTACGATAACGATCAATGGTATAACTTACCTGGATATTTGAAACATCTGCCGTTGTTTACTCGACAGTTTGATCTGACCAGCTATTTTTTTAGAATTCTATGGGCTATTTTTTTAAAACTGACCTTTAGGTTTTATATTAAACTCACAGTAAAAGGAGATATTCATAAAATCTATAGGGAAAACCCCCGCCTTCTCATTATATCCAATCATGCCAGCCATATAGATGCCGTATCCATTGCTGCAGCTATTCCTTTTAAGTATTGGGGCGATTTGTTTATCGCTGCTGCAAAGGACTACTGGTTTAAAAATCCCATTTTTACTTTCTTCTCCAAACATTGTCTTGGAGCGGTACCTATTGATCGTAAGGACCGCACCAGTGAAGCTGTAAAACTATGCTTACAATTACTCAAGGGGCTAGATAGAATTTGGATGATTCTTTTTCCGGAAGGAAGTCGTTCAAAAGACGGATACATTCAGCGCTTCAAAAAGGGCGTAAGTATATTTTCTCAAAAATCCAACACCCCCATTTTATTTCTATACTTGGAAGGAAACAAAGATCTAATGCCTAAAGGAGGTTTTCCGCGACCTGGAAAACTTGTCATTCATGTAGGCCCCATTCAACCACCGGCTCCTATCGAGGAGGTGGATAAAAACTACAAGGAATGGGTTACAAAGATAAACCCTGAAGCCTACGGCCCATTAGTGGGAGATCCCGATGATTCTGAAGACCTTAGTTACGAGACGAATCTCGATTAAAGGTTTCTCTGAGAGTTTGACTAAATCCGGATTCATAAATCAGATTATCTTCATATCGAAGACTATGTGAACCCAACTCATCAACTCGGATTTCCCTTTGAGAATGCTCTAATGGGATATTCATGTGCAGTGTTGTCCCTAAAAGGGTTCCTACACGCTCTCCATTGTGGAACAACCGCTCATTGACCCTTTGAATTATAAGTTCCTCAAAGTGTACTTCCGGCCCGGTGCACCTCAGTTGGTATCTAGAAAATATCACTCGCTTGCGCAGCACCCGTAAATCGAAGCCAAAGGAGCGGCATTGAGTTCGTCTGCGGTGGCCATCGCTCCAAGTGAAAACCGTTGTAGGTGCTTCCCATCCACCCGACATACCCGCCATGGCTGGCCGATAAAACAAAGAGGAAAGAATTGACACTAAAACTGCAAATCTAAACATGGAACCGCCTCTCCCCTCCATTGCACGACAAAGGAAGTAGGCTCGTCAAGTCAAAGCACTAGAACTAGGCAATTGCATGTGACCCAACCACCCAATTATGCTAATTAGAAGACTAGTATTAGCCCAAAACAAAGAGGCCCTTGAAAATGATCAAGAAAGAAAATGATTTTGTTATTCACGTTGCAACGGTAAATGGTAGTGGAAGTCAGTCCTCCAACTCTGTTCTGGTTAAATCCCTATTTAGAATGGGTCTCGGCGTATCCGGGAAAAACATGTTTCCGAGTAATATCGCTGGTCTTCCCACTTGGTTTACCATTCGAATTAGCGAAAAGAGATATGCCGGAAGAAATTCCAACAACCATTTGGTCGTCGCAATGAATCCGTCCACGGTGAAACAAGATATCGATTCTGTCGCCAATGAAGGTTACTTTATATACAACTCGGACATGAAGTTTGATAGCGCGCTACTCAGAGATGATGTTACAAATGTGGGAATTTCGTATCGAAGCCTTATAAAAGGTGTTACGGATTCGGTTAAGCTTAAAAAACTTTTAGTTAATATGATTTATGCCGGCGTAGTTGCAGAGCTCATTGGTATTCCCGAAGATGTCATTGAAACGGTCGTCACCGATCAATTTAGCAGTAAACCCGGAGTGGTAGAATCCAACTTGAAAGCGATCGCAACTGGGAGAGAGTACGCCAAGGAAAACCTTGAACCCAATAATTTTGGCCTTAAAGTGAAGCCCATTGATAACGGCAATGAGGGTAAAATTCTTATTGATGGAAATACGGCCACAGCCTTAGGTTTTATGTACGGTGGTTGTACATTTCTCTCTTGGTATCCCATAACACCCAGTAGCTCCATTACTGAAAATTTTGAGTTCTATGCTAAGAAATTTAGACAAGACGAGAGTGGCGCAAATACATTTGCTGTCGTTCAGGCGGAAGACGAACTCTCCGCTATTTCCATGGTCATTGGTGCTGGCTGGACAGGAGCCCGTGCCGCCACCTGTACATCCGGTCCTGGATTATCACTTATGGCCGAAGCCGCCGGATTGAGTTACTTTGCCGAAGTGCCCGCCGTAATATGGAATGTTCAACGGGGTGGACCATCAACGGGATTACCTACCCGGACTCAACAAGGGGATTTGCTCTCCTCTGTTTATTTAAGTCATGGCGATACAGAACATGTGGTTCTACTTCCTACGGGACCCGAAGAATGTTTTGAGTTCGGTCAAACTTGTTTTGATGTGGCAGAAAGTCTACAAACATTGGTGGTTGTTCTTAGCGACTTAGATACGGGAATGAACCTTTGGATTTCAGATGAGCTCAAACCGTCTAGCCAATCCTTTCAAAGAGGAAAGGTGTTGCGAGAAGAAGATCTTAAAAACCGAGATTCATTTGAACGTTATGGCGATGTTGATGGTGATGCCATCCCATATCGAACTTTGCCTGGCACCCATCACCCATTAGCTGGGTATTTTACAAGAGGGACTGGCCACAAACCGGACGCTGGCTACTCGGAAGACAACGAGGTTTACCGCGACTTGCAGTTGCGATTAAAAAGAAAGCGAATTTCTGCAAAAGAATATTTACCTCAACCTGTGATAGACAGTCGGCCCAATGCTAAGATCGGGATTATTGCCTACGGCTCAACGGATGCCGCCATCCCGGAATTAAGAGACTCCCTCGCTACCGAAGGTGTTGAAACCAACTACTTAAGAGTGAGAGCCTTTCCATTTGATGACTCGATTGAGAAATTCATTGAGGATAATGACACAGTTTATGTGGTTGAACAAAACCGTGATGGACAACTCCATCACTTAATACAAAAAGAGTGGCCTCACTATTACTCCAAACTCAAATCCATATGCCAATTTGATGGCCTTCCACTAGAGGCAAAGTTTATCCAAAACCAAGTTATGAATTTTCAAGGAGCGAGATAATGGCTGGCGAGAACACACAAGGTCTCACTAAAAAAGATTACATGGGTGCCAAGTCTACACTATGTACTGGATGTGGCCATGATTCCATTACGAGTAATATTGTAAACGCGTTGTTTTTGGCGAATGTAAATCCCTATGATGTTGCTAAGCTCAGTGGCATTGGCTGTTCTGCAAAGACAACAAACTACTTTCTGAACAGTAGCCATGGCTTTAATGCCATCCACGGCCGCATGGCACCATTGGCAACAGGAGTGAAGGTCGCCCATAGTGGACTTACCGCCCTTGGTGTTTCAGGAGATGGCGACACTGCATCTATTGGCTTTGGAGGGTTTGCACATTTACTTCGTCGAAACCTTCCCATGACTTACATCGTTGAAAACAATGGAGTGTATGGACTTACAAAGGGTCAGTTTTCTGCAACGGCAGATAAAGGCACACGCCACAAAGATGGTACAGAGAATCCGTTTGAAACCATTGATATTTGCTCCTTAGCCATTGATTTAGGATGTAGTTTTGTAGCTCGAAGCTTTAGCGGAGATAACAAACAACTGACCGCTCTACTTATGGCCGCTATGAAACATCATGGTACCGCGGTAATAGATATCATTTCCCCATGTATTACTTTTGCAAACAATGAGGGCTCCACTCGTTCGTTTAGTGCGGTGAAAGAAAATTTGAATCCCTTAAACAAAATCGATGTCATTCAACCGCAAGAGGACATCAAAGTGGATTATGATCCCGGCACCTCTCGGGAAGTGGAATTGCCAGATGGTAGTAAGATCATATTGTCTAAAATTGATGAGGATCACGATCCGTCGAACCGATTAGATGCCATCACTAAGTTAGTCCATGCAAGAGAGAGCGGAAAGATACTCACCGGACTTTTTTACGTGAACGAAAGTCAAAAGACACTAATGGAGGAGTTAAATCTCACAAAGAAACCCTTGCGTGATTTAAATGAGGAAGAGACTCGACCTTCGGAAAGTGTATTATCTGATATAATGCAGGACTTTAAGTAGATACTGCATATTAAAACTTTTTGTTAAACATGATGGTTTTAGGCAGTAATTGCCTAATTCCTTTGTCGCTAAAAACATCCACTCATACTGTCTGTCAACGGCACCATCTAAAATAGGGTTATCAACAAGAAAACTCCTACAAGGTGGAACATATGAAGAAAACACTCGTGCTCATCGCAGGGGCTCTCCTCGTGAGCGGTCAAGTGTCGGCAAAAGATCTAATTGTGCGACTCCATGAAACCTCAGACATAAAAGCGCTAACAACTTTTGGCGCAACAGAAACAATCATTAGCGATCTTAACGTTCACAAAATTTCAACGCTATCTCCAATGGATATAGAATTCGTCAAAAAAGAGTTTAAAAGAAACTCCAATATCAAGTGGGTTCAGGAAGACCACCCTGTTTCTGAAAGATCAACTCTTCCCAATGATCCCAACTTCGCGGCTCAATGGAGTTTAAACAATGACGATGATACCGATATCAATGCTCCCGAAGCCTGGGACTATGGTGTTGGCGGAAAAGACGGAAATGGCTCCGACATAGTTTTAGCCATAGTCGATGGCGGAGTGGATGCCTCCCATCAAAGTTTATCTGAAAACATGTGGACCAACACAGAAGAGATTGCCGACAACGGCATCGACGATGATGGCAATGGGTACGTGGATGATGTGGGTGGTTGGAACGCCTACCGAAACAATAGTGAAGTCGGTGGTTCCCGTCATGGTACGCATGTTGCCGGAATTGCAGCGGCTCGTGGAGACGATGGCTTGCAGGTCACAGGTGTTAACTGGGACGCGAAGATTATGAATATCAAAGGATCTTCAGGAACCACTTCCATTGTGTTAAGAGCCTATGGTTACATATTAAAGCAAAAACAGATCTGGTTAGAATCTGGTGGTGAAAGAGGTGCTAACGTTGTGGTGACCAATTCCAGTTTCGGAGTGGACTATGCCAATTGCGAAAGCGGTAGCTATCCGGCGTGGAATGACATTTACAACGAGATGGGAGAGGCCGGTATTCTTTCGGCAGCGGCGACTATTAATAATAGCATTAATGTGGACGAACGCGGAGATGTTCCTACCGGATGTTCAAGCCCCTACATCGTAGCAGTCACAAATACCACTGTTGATGGCGAAAAATACAATCGGGCTGGATATGGTTTTAACAGTATTGATCTAGGTGCTCCGGGTACAGATGTCCTAAGCACTCTTCCCGGCAATAGCACAGGTACCTTAACTGGAACTTCTATGGCCACTCCTCATGTGGCTGGTGCTGTGGGCTTCCTACATAGTGTTGCTCCCCGTGGCTTTTTAGAGCTCTATGAAACCCATCCGGGTGAGGCTGCTCTGGCGTTGAAACAAATTCTATTAGAGACGGTAACTCCTCAAGAGGATTTGCGAGAGGTCACTCAATCAGGTGGCCGCCTCAATTTACATGCCGCCACAGAACGCATGATCAACAACTTCTAAAAGGTGCCTAAAAGGTGCCGGAGGTGCAGGCTTCGACGAGCCTAGCGAGGCGAGCAGGCGAAGCCTGGCGGCACCGAACATCTCACCTATTGGAGCCGTGCCGCGTAAAAAGAGCCACCCCAGAGGTGGCTTTTTTTATAGATTCAAATTCACAATTTAAAATCAAAAACCCAAGAATTGGCTCTTCAACTATCCCGATCACTACTTAGGGGCAAATATCTGGAGATGCTTTTCCCCGCTCAATCACATCGGGTGGATCATCGACAACAGCAAAAGCGTCTAAACGCTTTTGAACGGAAGGAGACACTTCAGGAAGCTCTCTTGTCGCGCGGTTGTGTGCATTCGATAGATATTCCTGAGCCTTAGAGGAAGTCTGTTTTAGCACTTCGACTCGTCTTGAAATTTGATCTTGAGTGGGATTTTGCACCTTTTCAAGTTTTAATTCAGCTTGTGCCAGTTGCCGCAGCCTACGCTCCACTCGAGGCACAGCACTCACTTGTTGCCGTTGCATACGTGCCAATGCCCTCTGATCATCAATATCCTGTGGGTTCCACGGAAAGTTCATAGTATGCTGGCTAGAACCACTTCGAACCACAATCCCCCGCACAAGTGCGCGTAGCTCCGACGATTCCTTCATCACCTCTCTCAGCTGCTGTCCTGTTATAGACGAGCTATCAGAAACCGCATTCAGAATCAAATCTATATCATATTCGGCACTGGCTAAACGACGAACTATATCTTTAATTGTAGACTTTTTAACTTGAAGAGAGTTGGCTTTTGTAACTCGACTCAATGGACTGTCAATTTTAACTAAAGATCTTTTTCTTTTGGAATTGGCGAAACTTCTCACCACAGAACTAGGATCCTTTTTAAGTTCGGAGAGAAACGCTCTTCCATTCTCCGTTCGCGAAAACATGGAGTTTTTAATTACCAGCCGATTTTTTATAGCCGTTCTAATTCTCTCCTTCTCCACTGGGGTAAACCTTTCTCCTGTTTTAAGTTTCTCCATTGTCTCGCTGGATACCAAATCATAAAGCCTTATCTCAGACCCATCTTTGAGCAGAACTCCAAAAGTCACTTCACCTTTGCCCATAATTCCTAGTTTTGGAGCCACCTCAGGACCAGCACTTCGCAATATGATATTTAATGGCAGACCATTCTCTATCAGAATCTTCAGGGAAGGGATATCCACTTTCGACAAATCCATAGTACTCAATTTATTTTTAAGAGTGTTTACAAACAATTGAGGATTATCTCTTAATACCAATCGTCCTAGAGCGGTTAACTCTCCTCCAACAGCCAAATACCGTGAGGATAAGTTCCTTGGAAAATGTACACCTTTTAGCTTGTCATACACTTGACCTAATACTTTGTCAGATATGCCTTGCCTTCTTGATTTACCATAAAAATTTTCAGGATCAGCGGACGCTAGAATTCGAAAGCGATTGTTTCTAACAAGAGCAGACTCCACTTCCTTCCAAATCAACTCATTCAGAGGTCCACCAGTTCTCTCAGGTAGATTTCCAACTTTTAACTTTTCTATTGCCGACCGACTAAGCCGATTTCCTTTAGGCCAAACCATGTCATTTATCGCTCGTTTAAACTTTTCTGTGCCTAAATGTTGCTCTACGCGCTTTGCCACTGAAGATGGAAGTTCTCGTTCATCCATCTGTAAAAGCACTCGAAGATCATCCGCTGGATTTTGGCCAAAAGCTTGGCGCATAGCTTTTTCCAAATTAAAAGCTTTGTCACCTGCGGAGTCTTGAAGGACCTTCATTATCCCCTTTTCTCCAGAAATTTCTGCATACTTCGCTAGATGGAAAACATTTACTAAATCTGAAAATGTGCGCATTTTTTTAGGTTTAAGATAGAGATTTTGCACATAGACTTTCAGGATATCCTTATAGCTCTTAACGGGCTCCTCTATGGCGGCGCTATTGAGTAAAAGAATATGTTTCGAATTTCTCCCACGCACCGCTGAAACCCCATAAGTATCATGAAGATAGAGATTCAACGGAATCCCTTTTTTGTCTGCCGCCATTTGAAGCTTTTCTAGTTCAGGTTCTGGAATCTGAGATAGATCCAAAACGGAAGCTCCTGTGGTAAGTTGAATCGGAATGACAACCCCATTCTTTTTTGCATAGCTATTCAAGGCCTCCTCATAGGAATTAGTCGCATAAGCTCCAGCGCCTTGCAATGCTGTAGTGCCGTCTCCACTCCCTAGACTGACAAAGAGTCCATTGCGTACAACGGACTGTAAATCCTCCACTTGTGGCAATCCATGATAGAATTGTTTTGGTAGATCTGCGGAGGCAACCAGAGCATTGCGAATGTAATCCGGAGATTGAGCTAGCTTTTTGTTTAAATCTGTTAACGAATCTATCGCAACGACCAGGCGAAAACCTTTAGGGAATGCCTCTTTAAGCTTATTTATACTGATGGCTATGGGATCATTGGACGGCCTGGAAAACCGATTTGCTGCCCCACCAAAACGAGAGTTGCGAATCATTTTTTTCAATTGATCGCTGGCCTTTGGCGATAGAGTTTTGCTTTTAACCACATCGTTGACTTCCTTAGTATACACCCCTTGAAAATCATCGATATTCACCCAAGCCGTTTCAGACAAAGTCCGCAATGCTCTGACAGCTTGTGAATCCGTAGCCGCTCCCAGGTCGAGGTTATAAGGAGGGTGATACCGTACCGATCCCTCTAATAGACGTTCAACAGCCCCCTTATAGTTTTGTAAATAGGCGTTCGTGCTTTTTTTAGCGGACTCAACTTCTGGTGGAGCTTTAAGACTCTGGTTTTCCATATCGTAGAACAGGAAATCACTTTCAAGTCCTCCCTGACCCGCCGATCGTAATATCTGAGCGTCCAAATCTTTAAAATCGGGAATCACTAAAAAGGCTTTCTTTAAAGCCGAAACTCCAGTATCACCAGCACTCGAGCTCCGCATACCTGTTGAGACTTCGAACTGAGTGAGAGACTTCTCAAGACTTTCATTAAGAACTTTCAATTGCGGTTCCGACAATCCGCTGACCAGGATATCTAAATCACTACCAACTCCACGGATTTTTGTATGTGAAATTTCACTCGGTGTTTGACTCTTTATTTGCCTTAAGAGTTCCAACACACTTGCCTTGGGGTTAAGACTTTTTGCCCGATGCACATGTTCGTAAATCAAACCTATATTATTCCGGATCAGTCCGCCGGAAGGATAGAACCTGAGTGCGTCTGGCAAGTTGAGTTTACGAGCCTCTTCTTTGGCCCATTCAAAATAGTTTACCGAAATCAACCCACCTTCTGAAGGAACGGGAACCGTCATTGCCTCAAACCGACGTTGCAATATCTGCTCTATTTCCTGTCGAATTAAGGCACTGGTTTTGTCATCAGCATCAGAGAAATAGGCCGGAAACTCCTGCTCGAGCGAGAACGGCGACGAGTACTCTCCAGCATTGGTAGTTAAGGAGGATATAAAAATCAAAAGATAGATTAAATACTTCATCGGCCCACCGGACAAAAATTAAGGGTTTGTGATTCATCCCCAGAGACTCTTTTTGCGGCAGCCGGACTCACCCCTGTTCGAATGAGTTCTTGTTCTAATGGGATAGAGGTGGATTCACTGGCATTACCCGCATGAGCTCCTGTTAAAAGTGGCCTCTGAACGGCCAGTCCGGACCCTCCCACTTTTAAGCCCTCCAGGAACGCCTTTTCATTCACATGGGCCCACTGCTTGAGAACCGGCAACTTATCTAGTTGTGCCAAAACGGCCAGAGCTTTTCCACCCACATATTTGGCTCCTCCAGCCACAGCCACAGTAGTTGCTATAGCCACCTTCCCGAACTTATTCTGCTTAGCTACATCTACTACGTTTTTCACTTTATCCAGAGCTTCGGAAGACTTTGCCAGCTTAGCGGCCACTTTTGCAAAGCTCGCGCCTGCCACAAACATTAAAACGAGATCTGAACCAACTACACCTGTCAGAGCACAAACCGTTTCCGTTTTTTGGGCACAATCCATACAATCCCATCCAACACTTGGCTTTGAACACTCTGAAACCAGCGGCGCTCCCTTCCACTCTTCGCAAGTGGCCGCGCTCTTAGCACTATCCATCATTCCACCAATCATAGTGGCTAAGATATTTTTGATCCAAGCTCCGGTATTCATGACCATCTCAAAAAAGCTTTCCTTAGGCATCTCTTGAGCCGCTAACATTACGTCTGACATGGCATTGTCTGTTTCGATCACTTCTTTGTCGGCGAAAAACCCACCCACCCAAGATTTCAACTTCCCCCAACCGGCGCTGGCCAGATAGCCAATGCCCTTCACTAGATCTACAAGACCTGTAACTACACCTGCCACGATGTTACCTAAACAACCCATTGAGCCTTTATTATTGCCTCCGCACTTTGGGGCTATAATATTTTTAAATGGTATAAATGCATTTACTAAATGAAGAGCGTCGGCAGCAAACACACAACCCACTTGGGAATTGCAGCTTTCCTCTTTTTTGTTGTTTTTAGGACATTGCGCTTGAGAAACGATGGCCGCAGTGGAGGCTATGGATAACTTATCTGCTTTACAATCGACGCACTCTCCAGCTGTGCCTTCTGTGCTCACCAATTTATCCGCATTCACGCCAACACCACGGCAATCAAAAATCCGATCCGAATCTTTCATTCGCAAATAGCGGTATTGAAACTCTTCCCCCGCATTGGTCTTCATAGTGGGAGACTTCGTGTATTGGCTCGGATCATTACAGGCATGTCTAAGAATATCGTCATTTAACTCCGCATAGGTCCATGGCGTAAGAAAAAGAAGTAAAAAAATCCCTAAGAGGTTTTGCACTTAATACTCCTCAGGATCTTTTGAATTTCATTGCGGGTTTTAACGGGAGAAAAAGCATCTAAAGGAAAGAGAGACTTCCCATGAAACAGTTTACCCTCTTTTCTGAGTAAATGTGTGGAATCAATAAAGGATCTACCATTGAGAGAGTACTTAACAGAAAAAGAGTAACTGCCATCACGCATTTTTCCTTGCGGCCCTGAAGCTCCCAAAAACTTGCCACCCTTTGATTGAATGTATTTTCTTTTTTCTCGGGCAAAGCGCTTTGCTTCTTGTTCTGGATTTTTAATAGATAGCTGCTTTTCATCTACCGGAGTGACTACAACTCCGAGTGTGGATCTTGAGTTCCCAGATACCTTGTAAGTAAAAGCACTAAATCCAAAAAGTGGACGGCTGGGCTTCCAACCCGATGCAGTTTGATAATTGCACTTGAGCCCTTCATCGGAAAACGAAGTTTTTAATGACTTCTTTGCATGGGCGACACCGCCGACAACCAACAAAAACAGAAAACAACTAAAAGTACTCATCCATGCGAAACTCATAGTCTTTTTTCGGTTTTTTTAAGATTTAAATTTAAAAAATGAGTCCTAAAACTAACTCTAAATCAATCTTTTAGAAGTTAAGTCTTCCGCTCTAAATATCCCTAGTCTTAGGTCAAAAGGTGCCAGGCACCTTTTGGAGCCGTGCCGCGTAAAAAAAGCCACCCCTGAGGTGGCTTTTAACTTCCTATTTCCTATCAATATTTGCGAACAGTCTGTGAAATAGAGTTACTGTTTAGACCGAATCCGTCTTACACTCTTTTTGCGCTCTACACCTAGTTTAGTACGTAGGTCTGGAAACTCTTCCGACAAATTTTCTCGAACCTCTTCCGGCAAACTTTGTACGAAATGCCCCGGCGCCTTATCTAAAACAACCTTCAAGCAGCTATTGAGCTCTTTTGACAGCTCGTCGCAAGAAACACACTGGACAGTGAAAGTATGATCAAATTCTACAGAATAAGTTAATGTGGATGACACCGTAGAACTCACAGTATCGTCATCAATATTTTTAAAATACCGAGGGTTATCTGCCACTTTTTTACAGGCCTCTATAAACATCTCGTAACCATCTCGACTAGAATCGTTAATCGATACGGCCATTTTTCCATATAAATAGATGATTAAAGCCGCTGGTAGTACCCATGCATGCGCACTCGGTGGTTGAAAAAATTCTCTAAGACCACTTTCAGCCTGTTGTGGCATATGCTTTTCAATGGATTTCCAAATTTCAGCAGGAGCCTTTCGTTTATCAAAAACGAGTCTCTGATTATTTATCAAAAAGTGTCCTATCTTCTCATCGAAACTAAATGATACCGATTGATTTTCAGAGTCCACCATAAACTTAAGATCACCAATCTCAGTCACTTTAACTTGCGCATTATCAAAACCCTTAAGTTTACCAGCTAAAAATTTATAGTGCTGCTGAGGAATACTCTCCTGCAAAGAATTTATGTAGTTGCCAAGCTTAAACACTCCTGATGTGGTACTTTTGATTCTTGCTTTTGCCTTATCACCCATCACCAAATTTGGATTAGAAAATCCGTTGAGTGAAACTAGAAATGTACAAAAAAATAAAAGTGATTGCTTCAAACTCTGCATAGGGGGCCTCCTCAGCCATTCAATACAAACCTAACGGATTAATAATTTTAGCATATTCAATTTGGCAATCAGTCTATAAGCAAATTTACTAGACTAATTGAAGTTTGTTTTAAGGCTTAGGCTTGAAGTCATAAATGGTGATGGCTTTCGATCGCGGTCAAAACGTGCCAATGGCACGTTTTTATGGAATGGCGGCAGGATTGCGCCTCCCTTCCGGGTCGGCGCCCTTCGGGCTCGCCGTTGGCTCGCGCTCTCCGGCCCTCCTGGCCTTCGAGTCGAACCAGCTTTGTTCCAAAAATGCCACCTTACACATATAAAAAAAGCCACCTAAAAGGCGGCATTTTTTATATGGTGATGGCGGCAGGATTCGAACCTGCGACCGTCTGCTTAGAAGGCAGATGCTCTATCCAGCTGAGCTACGCCACCATCAATGAGTCTCTTTTTCTACGATGCCCTAGAAAGGAAGTCAACGTGAGCCCTGCTGAATCTCTCAACCAACTCCTCACCTCAATCACCGTAACCTATTAAATTTGCTTATTTTTTAGTTATTAGGACGGCACATATACGCCAATGAGTGTCCGGTTTTTACCACTGTAGGAATTACGATTCGATCCCGTTCTGACGGCACTACTATAATAATCACTCACTACACCACCCTGGCCGGGTTCGCCCACCTTGATTTCTATATGGCCGTGCTGGTCTCCAGAGTAAACTAAAATGGCCCCTTTTGGCGCATCAAACGGACTCGCTATACGCTTTTTTTCATCCGTTGATTCCAACAAATTTTTAAAGCCAAGCCCCTTTAAATGACTTCCGGCATTTTGAGCCGATCCTCCACCAATTTTATCCTCAGAAAACCCGCCGGCAATCAAAGCGTATTTTACATACCTAAAACAATTGGATGTGGGACTATCCTCGCGATTACTAAGAGCATAACTGATCATATTTTCTATAGAGGGATTGGACCCTTTTGATTTTTCCGCATGTACTTTTGCTGCATTCACATGAGCCTTATCCACTTGGTTGTCTGTCATCCCTGGAGCGATCCTAATGACTGGATTTCCGGAAACACAATCAGTGCAGTGACCTGTTACGGCTTCTGTTCCACTTTCCGTATCCGACTGGTCCCCACTAAAAGACTCTGCCGAAAACTCCGGATCAGCTCCATCAGCTCTAAATTGATCGACACCCCAGTTCTCAAGCCCCTCTTCTCTCACTAAATCACGAGAGATATATCCACGATTTCCAGCACATTCCTTCCGCTGAGAAATATCCAACTGAACCCACTCCGGTCTCAATACTGCTGGCCCTATAGAATGCAAAACAGAACCTTCCGGAACTTGGCAAACTGCATTTTCTCCCATACCAGAATAGATAGAAGCTGGTTTTCCACTATTTCTAACAAAGACAGGGGATGTGTTGGGGATAGGGTTTGTGTTAAATAGATGCAGTGCTGGAGAACCAGGCACCTCAAACTCCTTTTTGCCACAATAGGAAGAGGTGGTAGTGATTCGGTACTGCTGAGCCAACTTTTGATTCACCATAAAGCTGGAGCCAAAAGGCAATTCACAATTATCCGAGACTGTAAGTGGGCTGAGAACTCTTCCGCCCACTTGAGCCCAAGCGGCGGAAGCAAAAAGAACTAAAATGAATAAAATGCTCTTAACCATTACCCTATTGTAGCAATGATTTTATAGACTCGGCAAAAATTGTAAGCAAATCAGGGCTATAAAAGTCGGAAATAGGGCCGACTTTAGTAGACCCACTGGACTAATTCCATCTGCACCAAAGGCGGCTTTTAATATTCCAAAACCAGCCGGGTTCGGTGCATTGGCGATCACAGTCAATCCACCACCAGCAACAGCTCCTGCTACGAGATAGTACTTTGCACTATCCGACAATTCCACTAAGGAACCTAAGTAGGTTAAGGCCGCATTATCTGTAATTGCGGTTAAACCCGTCGCTCCCAGGTAAAGAGTTATATCACCCATTGAAGCCAACAGATCCTGCAACCACCAAGCCTGCTGACTACCTAATACAACAAGTCCACCAAGGAAGAATCCAACTAATAAACTTTCCTTGAGCTTTAAGACTTCCTGGTACTCTTGGGTAACTACGGCAAATCCTAAGAAAAACAAAAATAATCCCAAAAAGAAAACCATATGGTGGGCAGTCATTACTACCAACGCTAAAAACACAATATGAAAAGCTGTGATCCACCATGGCGTCTTACGTCCGGTGTCCGCAGACACTTCCATTGGCCCAGACAATTCTTTTTTAAACATAAAGGCGATGGCTAAAGTCGAAACCACAACGGCTATTGCGGACTTATATCCAAAGTGAGTCATCATAAATGACATTCCCCAGCCCCACTTACCAGCCACCATAAGAACGGGAGGAGCTGCGAAGTGAGTGAGAGTTCCGCCAATGGAAACGTTCACGAAGAGTAATCCCAAAGTGGCATATCTAAACTTTACAGACATCTCTCGGGAGTAAAACTCTTTTAACAAAATAAGAGCCGTTACAGTCATCGCCGCTGGTTCTGTTATAAATGAACCTAACAGTGGCCCCACAATGAGAATAGCCACATAAAATCCCATTTTACCCGGGATAGGAAGCAATTTACCAACAATCACAATGGCTTTTTTTGCCAACTGGATCACGGGTTTTGTTCCTGCCATACACATAATTACAAAAACAAATGCCGGTTCAGTGAAGTTTAGGCTTTCTAAAAAATGTACAGCCCCACCAATTAAATTATGATCTTCATCATAAACCGTAAAACCAGCACTCACGGAGTAACATATAATAAAGAGACCGGCCCACATACCAAAAACAGCTTCCACCTCTCCAAGAAAGTGGAAAACATTCTCTCCGATCGATCCTTCCGGATATTTATGAGCTAAGTGTTCAAACTTAGACACAAGAAAAGTATGAATCACAGCACATGCAAAAAGCACTGTACCGATTATTTGGATCGTTGTTGGGTTCATTTAAATCCTCGCTGCTAATAATTTTTGTTACGCTCTCTATTTTAAAGAACTCTGGTTTGGTGTCACTCCTTCTTCAATGATTTTTATATAAGAAAACCATCGTTTAAAACTCACATTCGATCCTCAAAACAACTATTATGTTTCGTTGCGTCCTCATCCCCTCAAGACTTTTGCATAGTTTCTGGTCATTATGGCCCCAGATTTTATTGGTATCCCAATTGCTACTAAGGAAAGTGACAGAAAATTCGGAGCCACTCGGGCACCATTTTTAGGGGAAACAATTGGGGGAAAAATGAAATTTCTAGTAAAACTGACCATTGGTCTTATTGCAGTAGTCGCGATTCAAGCCAAAGCACAAACACCGGCAGATGTGTGCCGAAAAATAACTCAACTCAACTCCAGCCGAGGTGCTGAATGTGCCGCGCTTTTATCACGTCATCGATTCTCACCGGCAAGTTCAGAAATTTGTATGATTGCTGCCAACTCCAGTTCACTCAATGGATTGCAGTGCATGCAAACAGCTGCAGATAAATATGTAGCTCCCGAAATCGCACCAACGTGCAAAAAGATAGCTTCCTTGAATGCATCCAGAGCTGCGACCTGCATAACTGCGGCCGCGGATTCTGACTTTTCTGGTGGAATGGAAGCAGCCTGCCTTCAGGCAGCTCATAGTTCGTCTCTAAGTGGAGTTCAGTGTGTTCAAGCCGTTGCTGGAAATTTTTATGACCCCGCTGCCACTCCAGTTTGCGTTCAAGTGGCTCGGTTAAATGCGTCTCGAGCCACCGACTGTGCTGTTGCATCAGCTAATAAAATTTACCCTAATGGTACGGCCAGTATTTGCTTGGAGGCCGCACGTAGCAGTTCATTATCAGGAGTTCAGTGTATGAACCAGTCGGGTTTAGACTATGACGAAGAACCACCGCCCTCCCACGATGAATACATTGAGGTCACAAAATCTGAATTAAGAGAAATTGTTCGCATGCTAAGAAGGGGACAACGGGCTCTTGATAACGGAAACACACAGCGCGCCGGGCGACTTATGCAGAATAGCCAACAGGCTTTGCAGGATATTATTCAGCAATAGTTTAAAATTGAAATAAATCTATGGAAGCCCGGGGTTCACCTCGGGCTTTTTCTTTTTGACCTATAAGAGAAACTTAAGTGCCTTTGAAATGACTTCAATTTCATTTGGTTTTTAACGAGCACAATTTGACTCATGTTAAAATTCCTGTTCACAAAGGATGAATGATTGAAACAACTTGCGATCATTGGGATCTTACTTTTTGTAACTCATGTCACATCAGCTCAGGTGTTATGCTCCTCCCTTTTTCAACATCAAATTCGACTTACGGACGGAGAACAAATGTCCATAAAGGACTACTTTGATCGGGAAACGAATCGAGACACATTGATCCACAAATTTTTACCTTCCAGCCCTCACCGCCTTATTCCCGATGGAGTTCTGGAAAGAGGCCCTCTTAATGAGATGATTCCTTTAGCTAGCATGGGTCCGGATGCTCGAATAATACTCATTTCAAAACTTCAACCTCAGCTCTATGTGGCTACTATTGGCCTGGGTATTGTTGAAGCTCGTTTATTCACCCGCGGAACTTTTGAGCCTGCTGTTTTGGATCGAAAAACTGAGATCCTTCCCCAATTGATTCAACAATTGAGGTCTTACCCCAAATTTTCTCCAAAAAGTAAATACTTCCGGGTGGCTGGATATGATGGGCGTCTTAGTCATTCCCAAGTGGAAATTTGGGTGGGAGAGCACAATGCCGGCCTTACTCCACATCAGCTTGTACTTGCAACGGAGTCGCATTCTTCTTATCCGGGACACATTCGATATGAGGAATATCACCACGCCACGAAGCTCTTATCTGACTTTCGCCGTGCCTTACAAAAATTCTTTATCAAGAATCAGAAATCACGACTCCTATTAGATGAATTAGGATATAGCTCAAAGACACTCCCCGACGAGGCCTTCATTTATCACAATGGTCGGTGGCACCTGAATCTTCTCACACTCTAATGCCGCTATCCGTCGACTAAGATTTTTAATGTTCCCAAACGTGGCATAGCAGCCTTCCTATTGCTATAAGATACAGATGAATAGACAACAATTGCCCATGTCCGCACGAGGCCAGAAACTCATCTCAATGCTTGAATCCCAAATCGTTTTTTTAGACGGAGCGATGGGAACTATGATTCAACGCCATCCCCTTGAAGAAGAAGACTTTCGTGGCTCCATTTTCAAGGATGCAAAAAAAGACCTCAAAGGAAACAACGATTTATTGAGCATCACCCGTCCGGAAATCATCAAAGAGATTCATCGACAATACTTTGATGCCGGTGCTCACATCATCGGAACTAATACTTTTAGTGGTACTTGGATTGCCCAAGCGGATTATGATTTGGGTGACGATGTTGTGGAGCTCATTAACTTGCATTCGGCTCGAATTGCAAAGGAAGTGGCCAATGAAGTGATGCAAGAGCAACCAGGCAGAGAGTGTTTTGTGTCGGGAGCCATGGGACCCACAAATAGAACGGCTTCAATTTCTCCTGATGTCAATGACCCTGGTTACAGAGCCATCACCTATGACCAACTTGTAGATGCCTATTATAAACAGGGAAAATCTCTTATCGAGGGTGGCGTTGATATACTTATCGTCGAAACCATCTTTGATACTTTAAATGCGAAAGCCGCACTTTTTGCTGTTGATAAATTATTTGATGAACTGGGCTACCGTGTGCCCGTTATGATTTCCGTTACGATCACCGATGCTTCTGGCAGAACATTATCTGGCCAGACGGTGGAAGCCTTTTGGAACTCAGTACGGCACTCCAATCCACTGAGTGTGGGAATCAACTGTGCCCTTGGAGCGAAAGAAATGCGCCCTTACATGGCTATTCTCTCTAAGGTGGCTGACTGCTATGTGAGTTGTTATCCAAATGCGGGTTTACCTAATCCTCTTAGTGATACGGGTTATGACGAACTTCCCGAAGACACAGCAAAATTTCTCACCGATTATGCCGACAGTGGATTTCTAAATCTAGTGGGCGGTTGCTGTGGAACCACACCGGGTCATATCAATGCCATTCACAAAGCAGTTAAAGACAAATCCCCTAGAAAATTGCCGGATTCAAAGCCAGCCATGCTTTTATCCGGCCTAGAGCCCTATGAAATCGCTGATAAAGATAATTCTTTTGTCATGGTTGGCGAAAGAACCAATGTGATGGGATCTCCAAAATTTGCACGCCTTATACGCGAAGGAAACTTTGAGGAAGGCCTCAACATTGCCAGACAACAAGTGGAAACCGGCGCTAATATTGTTGATATCAATTTTGATGATGGCCTGCTTGAAAGCGAATCCTGTATGGTTAAGTTTCTTAACCTCGTCGCCGCTGAACCGGACATTTCCAAAGTTCCAATAATGTTAGATAGTTCCAAATGGTCGGTCTTAGAGGCCGGGCTTAAATGTCTACAAGGAAAAGGTGTTGTTAACTCCATCAGTCTAAAAGAAGGTGAAGAAGAGTTTTTGCGACAGGCTTCATTGATCAAACGGTATGGGGCAGCTGCAGTGGTCATGGCATTCGACGAAAAAGGACAAGCTGCCACCAAAGAAGAAAAAGTTCGAATCTGCCAAAGAGCCTATAAACTTTTAACTGAGAAAATTGATTTCCCTCCCGAAGATATAATTTTTGATCCAAATATTTTAACTGTGGCTACGGGAATCGAAGAACATAATGACTATGCCGTCAATTTTATAGATGCCGTAGAGGAAATTAAAAAGACCTGCCCAAGAGCTAAAACCAGTGGCGGCGTTAGTAATATATCATTTAGTTTCAGAGGTAATAACATCGTTAGAGAGGCTATGCACTCTGCCTTTTTATTCCGAGCTATTAAAGCCGGACTAGATATGGGAATTGTGAATGCCGGAATGCTTGAGGTCTACGAAGAAATTCAGCCGGAGCTCAAAGAGAAAGTAGAAGATGTTCTGTTTAACCGCAGAGACGATGCCACTGATATACTTGTAGATTATTCCGAGCAATTTAAAGGCCAGGGTAAAGAAAAGCAAAAAGTGGACCTTAAGTGGCGAGAGCAGAGCGTGGGTAAGCGCCTGGAGCATGCTCTTGTTAAAGGCATTGGTGATTTCATTGATGAGGACACCGAAGAGGCTCGCCAACAATTTGATAGACCTTTAGAAGTTATTGAAGGGCCACTCATGGACGGCATGAAAGTGGTCGGCCAACTGTTTGGTGATGGTAAAATGTTTTTACCTCAAGTGGTTAAAAGCGCACGGGTTATGAAGAAAGCCGTCGCCTATCTAGAACCATTTATGGAAGAAGAGAAAGCTAAGAACCCCAATACCAGAAACCAAGGGAAAGTGCTCATGGCCACCGTTAAGGGTGATGTTCATGACATTGGTAAAAATATTGTCAGTGTGGTTTTAGGCTGTAACAACTATGAAGTCATCGACATGGGTGTAATGGTTCCCTGCGAAGATATTTTGAATAAGGCCATTGAAGAAGACGTAGATATTATTGGATTGTCGGGACTTATAACTCCCTCACTCGACGAGATGATTTATGTGGCCAAGGAGATGCAACGGAGAAATATCCAAAAACCTATGCTTATAGGTGGTGCTACAACGAGTAAAATCCATACAGCTGTAAAAATTGCCCCCGCATTTGAGGGCATCACGGAACACGTATTAGATGCATCACTTGTTGTAAATGTATGCAGTCAGCTTTTGGATGAAGAGAAAAGATCCGTCTATGCTAAAGAGCTAAAACAAAAGCAAGCGGCTTGGCGAGAGCAGCACTTAAAAAACAAAGAAGCTGCTAAGTTTTTAACCTTAGAAAAAGCCCGTGAAAAGCGCCCTAAATTCAATTGGGAAGACATGGAAATCACTCGACCATTTTATTTGGGCGAGAAGATTCACCAAAAAATTTCCCTCAATGCCATTAAAGAGTACATCGACTGGTCTCCACTTTTTTGGAGTTGGGACCTGAAGGGGATCTACCCCAAAATTTTCGAACATAAAAAGTTTGGCGAACAAGCAAAAAGCCTTTGGGCGGATACAGAAGAAATGGTCAAAAAGATTATTAACAATAATCTCTTTAATCCAATGGCTTTGCAATGCATGTGGCCCGCGAATAGCGTCGGCGAAAGTATAGAAATTTACGATAATGAAACTGACAAGAATGTCATCGAGCGCTTTCACTTTTTACGACAGCAAAAAGAAAAGTCTAAGGGTGATTATTTATGCCTAGCTGATTACGTAGCCCCAAAGGATTCCGGCAGAGTGGATTACATTGGCGCCTTTGCTGTCACAGCTGGTAAAGGCGTGGAGCAGTTGGCTGACGAGTATGAAAAAGCCGGTGATGATTATAGCTCCATTTTGGTTAAAGCCATCGGAGATAGATTCGCCGAAGGCCTTGCTGAGTATATGCATAAGTTGGCTCGCGATAATTGGCGCTACGGTTCTGAGGAAAATCTTTCCAATGAAGATCTCATCATGGAAAAGTATCGTGGAATTCGACCAGCTCCCGGCTATCCCGCCTGTCCGGATCATACCCACAAACAGCAACTATGGAATCTGCTGGATATTGAGAACAAAGTCGGAATTAACCTGACTGAAAGCTGTGCTATGAATCCTCCATGTTCGGTATCCGGTTTCTATTTTGGAAGTCCTGAATCCAAGTATTTTACGGTGGGACCAATCTTAAAGGACCAAGTGGAATCCCTAGCCCAGGCAACGAACCGCTCCCTCGAAGATGTAGAAAAGTGGCTCCAACCCAACCTCGGCTATTAAAAACACCAAGCCCCTTTTGATAGGATCTGCCTCTTATTCAATTTTCCTTTAAATAGCGGTCTACTGTGCGTAACCCCTGGTACCATAAAGCGTAATCAAGAGGCGTGGAATGAAGTGGAGCCATATTAATCATAATGATCCCTGACAAAAGCTTCACCTTATCAAAATTTAGACCCTTACTACGTACATAAGCTGCAAAACGGGATTGAATCTCTAAGGATACATCGGGGAACTCCACTTCTATTTCGCCAGCCGATTGTCCGAAGTGAAACTGCTTCTTTCGCACTAAGCTTAAGTTACAATTCATGCCCATCCACAATTTTCCAAGATCATAATACAGGTCACCTACATCCGTGCGGCCGGCAAAATTTTGTCGAATATCAATCACAGTAAACTGGTCGGACTCTTTGTCATAGAGGATATTTTCGAACTGAAGGTCCCCGTGAAAGCGAACAGGCAACCCCTTCTCCACAAGATCCCAAGGAATCCCTGATAATATTTCACCCGGAGCTATAGACTGCCCATTGAAAAATGTGGGGTCCATGCCTTCAGGATGTTTTTGTAAAAAACGTTCCACACGCTCATGAGTCTTTCTTTGATAAAACTCATGGCACAATTTTTTAGTCTCTTGAAGAGAAACCGGCACACTTTTCCAAACCTTCTCCTCTAAAAAGTCCAACAACTTTTCAAATACTTTTACGTTTAAACAATCATAAAGAGTGCGACCAGGAACCTTTTTATAAGAATAGAAATGCTCAGAAACCTGATCTATTGTTGGAAATAGAGAGCCGAAATCCTCAGCTCTTTTCACTCTATCTTTTAATGTTTGAGGATCTTTAAAATACTTAATCACACGGTCGTCGACATCGTAAAATATTTCATCTTGTTTTGCGAAGTCAAAAAAGTCTCTCTGAGTCGCCATAGCTCTACGATAGCGCTCCACAGTACCCACATCCATCCAGGTAGGAATAATCTTATAGTGCAATCTATGCTCTTCCTGAAGCGCAAGTAATCCATCTGAGTACTGGTGCTCACCAGCTCTGATATTAGCCCGCTTCAGCCCTTTGAAAAACAAATCGTAATCTTCAATCCGAGACAATCCCACATGGGCATAAGTAGGATTCAAGGTGTGTACATCTTGCTTATCCCAGATATTTAAAATCTCACTGCCTTTAGTTTCTAAAATACAATAAGTCTTCTTTTCCACTTCCCGGTAAGCATAGGCGCCTACCCAGTTCATAGGTTCATTATAGTCTAAATGTTCTGTCCAAGAGATGTCTCCACAGACAAGCAAAAAGGGCTCATGTAGGTAAGGTTCACAGCACATAAGGGAGTGCCCAGGTCCACTACCTTCACCGTAATAATTTTCAACTTCCACAAAAGTCACATTAATATTTGGATGTGCCATAGCAACGTAGTCTTTTACATCTTGGGCTTGATGCCCAACGGCGATGACAAACTCTCGATCTTCGAACTTTTCAAGGATCCCGGACAGAATAGCTCGATTCTCTAAAGGAAGCAGAACCTTGTTGGTTAAGTCAGAATACTCACCCATTCGACTACCCGTTCCGGCAGCTAACACACAAACTTTTTTTGCCAAAAGGACTCTCCTGAACTTAAGACTTCCCAAGCGCACCATGGATTGCATCCACGGCCACTTTGACTCTGTTAAATGGGGCTGATACCTGAAATCCTTTAACCATTTTAGAGGCTTGCTCCATGGTTTTAACAGCTATTTCCATCCCACGCTTCACGGCTTCTTCCTTGTTGTCGCCGGCCTTTTCCATCTCAGAGATCACCCAATCGGGCACTGAAACTCCTGGAACTTCGTTTTTCAAAAACTCTGCATTTCTTAAGCTTACTAAGGGCCAAATCCCCATAATTACTGGTATAGAGTCAGCACCTGCTTTTTCCATAAACTCAGCGTAAGCCTCTACATCGTAGATAGGTTGAGTGATCGCGTATTGAGCTCCCGCTTCAATTTTATAGCGATATCTTTTAATTTCTAATTCTCGATGGGTCGCAGTCGGATTCAGGGCCACACCAATCATAAACTGAGTGGGTTGCCCAAATGTAGTCCCACCCAGATCAAGCCCTTGATTCATTCGAGAGACTATATGGGTCATCCCGATGGCATCTACATCATAGACGGCAGTTGCGCCAGGACAATTCCCCAACTTAGGTGGATCTCCTGTTACCAAGAGAACATTGCGAATGCCATTCATATAGCAACCTAGCAAATCACTTTGAATTCCAATTAAGTTTCGGTCACGGGAAGTGAAATGCGGAATAGGCTCTAAATCAAAATGTCTATTTACATATGCAGCCATGTGAAGCGAACTCATCCGAGCCATAGCTCTGGCCCCATCGGGGATATTCACAAACTTTACCTTCGCCGCCACCAGCTCTTCACAATGAGATTTAAAATTTTCAAAATCAATTCCCTTTGGCGGAATGATTTCCACACTGACAACTTGCTCGTCGGGTGAACACAAAGCTTTGCCCAGCCGACTGCGCTCCTCCATATCTACTTCTTTTTTAGGCTCATCCACTATGGGTTGCAAATGCGCTGGAATGGTTGAATCACTCAACTCAACATTGAGCGACTGAGTCATCCTTACAGAATTAGCAATGGCTTTGATATGATCCGCATGTACCCCACTATGCCCGCCAACTAAATTCGCACCGGCTTGAACAAAGCGTTTAGCAAACTTTCCAATGTAGTCAGGATTACAAAGGTATATATACTCATCATTAACGTAACGAGGGAGACCCGCATTGGGAAGTAATGATATTTTTCGTTTCGTTAAGGGCCGCAATTTACCCACTGCCGTTAACATTCCACTGGGACCCACTTCACCGGAAAACCCAATGACTTCCACATCATACTTTTCACCGAGCGCTACAAGCTCTGGAATAGAATGCCCATAAGAGGACTTCATTGATTCTTGAATAGCCATGTGTAACATGACTGGAAGCTTTGAGTATTCACGAACCGCCTGGACGGCCGCTTCCAATTCTTTTAAATCGTGAAACCCAACTAGAGAAATACAGTCCGCACCGGACTCTTCAAAACATTTTACATTTCTTCCAAAGAAGTTTTTTGCATCGTCAAAAGATGTAGGTCCCAACGGCTCTAACAAAAGTCCCAATGGGCCTATAGTTCCGGCGACTAACGCATCTTCTCCGGCCACTTCTTTGGCAATTTCAGTGGCCGATGTAAGAATCGATTCCAACCGATCCTGCAGACCGTACTTCACAAGTTTTGGATGAACGGCACCAAAAGTGTTGGTACCAAGTATTTGCGCACCCGCTTGCTTAAAAGACTGAGTGACCTCACGAACCACTTGCGATTCCGTCATGGAAAGTTCTTCAAAACTTCTATTTATATAAAAGCCCTTCTCATAGAGGGCCGTGGCCATACCACCATCAACTATAACTGGTTGGTCGGATCCGATTAGCTGCTGGAAATCTATTTTGCTCAATCAACCATCTCCATACAATGGGTCGTATTTAATTACGCTCTATTATAATCATCTTCATATCGGACGATATCATCTTCTCCAAAATAAGTTCCCGTTTGCACTTCTACAAATACAACAGGCTCAGTTCCTGGATTTCGCATTCGATGTTTAGCACCTACTGGAATCATAATGCTTTCACCAGGTCCTAAAGAATTCGATTCGCCATCTAATACTACTTCTGCTTTACCAGAAATGACCACCCAGTGCTCCTGGCGTTTTGCATGAGACTGATAGGATAACTGTGCTCCTGGATCTACTGTGATTTTCTTTGCTTTGTAATCATCATCGTCACTTAAGATTTCATATCCACCCCAATGACGTTTTTCAAACCGATGCTCAATGGCCGCTCGCATCCCTTGTTGCTTCATATCCTTCACAAGGTCTTTTACCTTTTGTGTGCTGTGTTTTTGAGACACCAACAAAGCATCCGGCGTATCAACAACAATCAAATCGGCCACATCAATGAGACCAACGATCTTTTCACCCACTGAAAATACGTAGTTATTATTGGAATCTATTCCCAATACTGAGGCTCCAGAACCCACTTTTAATGAAGGCACTTCTTCTGAAAGGCGAGAGATTTCATCCCAGCTTCCTACATCAGACCAGCCCATGTCACATGGGATACATACACACTCATCGAGTTTTTCCATAATCCCATAATCAATAGAAATAGATTCCACATTGGCATACTGATATTTCAAATTTGAAAGATCTTTGTCTACTCCTGAGATTTTCTCCCAAACCTCAGGCAGGTGTTTCTGCATATGTTCAATCATTGTAGAAACTTTGAAGACAAACATTCCCGAATTCCAGTAAAACTGCCCCTCTTCTATAAAACGATTGGCTGTTTCCACATCTGGTTTTTCATAGAATTTCTGTGCCTTGAACGCCTTCAGTCCATCACTATTTTCACTCACTACATTGTCAGTGACTTCAATATAACCATAACCCGTAGATGCATAGGTCGGTTGAATTCCCAAAGTCACGACATGGCCCTTTTGTGCCGCCTCTTCCGCTAGACTCACTGCCTGTAAAAAACGGTCCTGATCGAAAACCAAATGATCCGCAGGAAAGAACCCTATGACTTCATCAGATTGTCCTCTTTGGCTGAATACATGGCACATTAATGCCACAGCCGGTGCTGTGTTTTTTCCAAATGGCTCATAAAGAACATTGTCCGTAGGAACATTAGCTTCTTTCAGCGATCGATATGTAAGTGCTTCCATGCTCTTTACGGTCACCACCCAAGGATTATCCAAATTTTGCAAGCGACTGATGGTATTCCCTAAAAAGGAATCATCATATAAATCACAGAATTGTTTGGGATAATTTTCACGAGATACTGGCCAAAGCCGAGTACCACTGCCGCCAGAAAGTATTACTGGAATCATAGTTTTACCTCTCACATAAAACCTAAGTTCTAACATGACCCAAGAAGTCCCCCAACCGTAAAGTGGCCCTAATCATCGATCACATTTAATGCGACGCAAAATTAAGAATGAAGTGCCTCCATGCCTTGGACGGTTTATAAGAACACAATACGAGGAGCTAAATTATGCAGGTGCCATTTATTGACCTAAAAACCCAATACAAAGCAATCAAAGAGGATGTAGACAACGCCATTCATACCGTTCTTGATCATGGTTTTTTTGTAAATGGCCCTGAAGTGAAACAATGTGAAGCCGATTTAGCTCAGTTTACCGGCAGTAAACACGCGGTCGCCTGTGCTAGTGGTACTGATGCACTGATTATGGCGCTTATGGCATTGAATATTGGCCCTGGTGACGAAGTAATAACTACGCCATTCTCATTTGTAGCAACTGCGGAGGCCATTGTTCTTGTTGGCGCAACCCCCGTATTGGTAGACATAGAGCCTGATTCTTTTAACTTGAATCCCGAACTCATTGAAGAGGCCATTACGGATAAAACCAAGGCTATCATGCCCGTTTCTTTGTATGGCTTACTTGCAAATCTAGATACTATCAATGCCATCGCAAATAAGCATCGCTTATCCGTGATTGAGGATGCAGCTCAAAGCTTTGGAGCCGAGTGGAATGAATTAAAATCATGTGCCAGCTCCACCATTTCTTGCACTAGTTTTTTTCCAGCAAAACCGTTGGGATGTTTTGGGGACGGCGGAGCCGTTTTTACCAATGACGACCAGCTACAAACCACACTCATGCAAATCCGCGATCATGGCAGTGAGAGTCGATACTACCATACGCGTATCGGAATTAATGGCCGCTTAGATACAATACAATGTGCCATTTTGAGCGAAAAATTGAAACGTTACCCATGGGAAATGGAACAGAGAGATAGAGTGGCTAAGAAATATAATCAGGCATTCAATGAACTATCTGAAAAAGGTGTCGCCATTCCAAAAGTACCAGAAAATGCTAAAAGCGTTTGGGCCCAATACACCCTCAGAGTACCAAATCGTGATCATTTTCAAGCTGCAATGAAAGAAAAGGGAGTACCCACCGCGGTTCATTACCCAACTACATTTGACGAACAACCCGCTTATAAAGATCTTGTAAGAACTGTAAGTGCTACAGAATCGAAAAAGGCAGCAAAAGAAGTGGTTAGTCTTCCACTCTTTCCTGACATGCAAGAAAATGTTCAAGACTATGTTATTAAATCGATAATTGAACATTTTTAGGGAGCAATGACAGGCTAGTTTTCTTTGAACTAATTTTAAATAGAATTACTCAAACAAACTTAAAAGATTCTATCAGTCGTATTGCGCCTTTAGGTCATCAGTAAATGCTTTCGTTTTGGATTCATTATATATCCAAATCTCATCTCCATTTTTACAGATTTTAACCTTTAGGGGTTCTCCTAATTTATTTAACAATAAAGACTCATCCAACCTATCCGGCAGTACAAAATCTATTCCCGACCTTACAGCATCGCTATTATACCAACTTCTATTTGTTATCCAAAAATAGGGTTTCAAATTTCTATTGACCTGTATAATTGGCTTTCCCAAAAACATCTGATGTACTTTTGAGTTCCAGTAATCACCCATACCAACTTTTAAATTATACTCAGAGGCGATATCCATTATACAACTCGTATAAGGCTTTCGCTCAGCTACGTTAAAACCCCACTTCTGTTTCGATGAATATCTGTAAAAAGAGTAGATATTAGAAATCAGCATAAACACGAGAAAAAACTTTCCCCATCTATCTTTTTCCTCAACGAAATTGCCTTTAACCAGTAAAACTACGGGCGGCAAAGTGAACCAGGGCAGTATATATCTAAAGCTATATTTCTGATCATAATAGCAGCTCAACAAAAGAGCTGATAAGACCATTGCCATTATCAAACTTATATAAATGCTCAACAGGTCCTTTTGAACAAATGCCCTATATCCAACTACAAAAATACAAGGAATCAGAACAATGCCGGGTATATGCTTCGCGATCAAATATTTATAGAAATCGAAAAATATCACGCTATTGACTCGGCAAAATTCATCAAACCCAGAGCAAATTGGAGCTCTATTGTGTCCTCCAAAAGTAACTTCATTAAAAATGGATGGAAATAGCTTCAGCAAAACCAGACCGAAAACAGAGGCTAGGATAATGACTAGCATGTACTTTAAAAGGTTCAGCTTTGTAAGGCCCTTCAAGCAAAGCCCATCTATTAATATCAATAGAAGCAGAGGAGCCACTATAAATGAGCTAGTAAGTAGGTCTGAAAAAAAACATAAAGAAATGAGTCCAAAAACCAATAGGTAAATCTTTTTAGAAGGAGATAATTTGTTTTTGGAATAAATAGCAAATAGAGCAAGACTTATAAGAACCAAAGAAAAGTGGTGACCTGGAAAAAATATATTGCTGAACACAAACTCTTTCATTTCCAAAACAAAAAATGAAACAAAGACGATAGCTCCCATTAACGAAACTTTGCCTTTTCCTATAATTCCCCTTAACAAAAAACCACTAGCCATCAATACGGCTAAAAAATATAAAAGGTGAAACCAAATGGGATTTGAAGTAATTGCTCGAATAACCAATGCAACGAATAAATCTGGAAAAAGATAGGTGCTCGGCCCTAAAACCGTTCCAACAAAAGTCCCATTAAAAATATCATTTACCAAAGACAACAATTGAACCGCATCCGAGTTCAACTGAGATAACTGTTTTTGAACTCCAAATACAAAATTCAAAGCAATCAAAACTACTAAACTAACTCTCAGATTCTTCCAGATTCTCCCCGTATTCATTTAACAAGAACCCTATCCTCAAACACTTCCTCAAAATCGCTCTCTAAATCGGGGAACAAATTATAGTTAGGCGGGACCTTTTTAAAAAACTCATATCTTTTAGATTTTTCATGAATTAGCAGAATAGGATAATCAAGTTTTGCTGAACTGAGAATTAATCCAACAAAGGAACTATCACCATGCAGGAATCTATTTTCAATGGTATCGGAGACAATCCTTACCTTTGACCCTCCCTCTACTTTTACCTTTGAAATTCTACTCATAACTAATTCAATATATTCATATCTCTTCTCTAAAACTCCAAATATCTGGAAAACAGTGACAGGAGAAAGCATCAGCGTGATTAATGCCATTTTTAACAGAAAGCCCTTATTTTTATCCATGTTTTCAACGATAAAAAAAGTAAAAACCATGACCCAAAGGGGAATCAATACATTCCAATAGTACAAATCAAGATGAGCGGGATAAATTGTCAAATATAAGACAAAAACAAATGTTAAAAGCCCTGAAATTAATATCAGAATTCTTACTAAATTAACTTTATACTTCATTTTCCTAATCAAGATAAATGCACCTAAGACCATCCCAACAATTAGGTAAGACTTTTCAAATACTATTAAGAGAAATGGTAAAATTTCTGAGATATCTCCTTTTTCAGCAAAAGATAATTTTTCAGCCTCATAGGCCGTCTTATATATCTGCTTAAGAACAATTGCAGTCAGCACTGCTAATGGAGCAATATAACTGCTAATCCTTCTAATATTAAACGATTCTGTTGCCATTAAAATATGTACGAATAACTGCAATAACGGCGCGAATGGATGGAGTCCGTAGGCGACAACAGTCAGTCCAATTTGTATTGCCGTTTTACAAAACAAACCTCCTCTATACTCCCGACAAACCCACAAGTAGAGATAGACTAACATGGCTGAATGCATTACTTCACCAACACCAAACACATAATGAAAGGGTGAGGACAACAATAATGTGATCAAAGCAAACAAAACATAGGGATAACTTCTTTTAACAAGAAAGAACGCAATTAAACTTAGATGCAATAGCCATTGCATAGAGAAAAAAGAAAGAGCAAACAAACCTACATCTTTTGTCAGCTTCAACAACAGCAGAGGAATAGACTGTATTAGAACATTAGAAAACCTATTTTGTGGGAAATAAAAATCCTCATTCAATAATTGAATGTATAGGTAATTAGATCCATCGTAAGTCAGGTTCAGAGGCCAAAGCAGTTGAGACAACAAAATTGAAACTAAAAATATAACAGCAACTAAAATAAACTTTTTATATCTGCCAAAAAAAGTCTCTTCACTGAAGTTCACGATTCTATATTTCCAAATAACGTAACAGGAATTTTCACAACCACTTTCTTGATTGTTCGTGGCTCACCAACATGCAGTTGAGGCATATGACCGTCCTTCGGGAAGAATACAGCACACTCACCGACCTGCACATCTATTCTCTTGCCGGACTTTTCTGGGTGCTCATAAAAAATAACATCATTCTCGTCGCTATATTCATCCTGAATGACAAGATGATCTGTCAAATAGTACTCCATGCCTTCGGCACCAGCTAAGGTCGATTGGATATCAACATATTTTCGGTGGGACTCCAGAACAGCCTGATGCCTATCCTTTGTCTCGTAAGACATGACAATCGCAAAAACACCATCCTCAAGCTCTATCCTTGAATCTTCAGAATTTGGTCCCAAGCTAGAAATGAACTCCAAAGCTTTGCCAACTACACCTTCTGCTAATTGATCATTTACCTGATCTAAACTTCCGTAATACATTTTCTTTCCTTTTCACAAATTTAACAGTGCCAACAAACCAACTCCATTCTTTTGCAGCGCGACATCGACGCACACTTAAGAAGGTTCACATTTACAGCCCTGGGAGCATTCAAATAGGATGTGCCCATGAATACAGTATTTCACCCCTATAAATCATTCTTTCCCGAGAAAGGTGGAATTAATACAGTTATCGACTGGATAGTGACACAGAAAAACGAGACCTTGGCTTTTTTCATTTTATGTACTCATAGGTTCGGGCTCCCTCTTTCACAACCCTATGGTTCAAATGCTCGTATTTTCCGCAGCCTTAAATTATTTACACTGCTATCGATGCCAATAATGCCATTTTACCTATTTCAGTTTTGGTGGTTAAGCTTAAAATCGAATATAGTTCACCATCACCACCCTATGCCACTCAATGATCTGGCAATATTTATTTTCTTTCCGAAAAAGACCAAGCTGATTGTTCACTGGCATTCCGAGGTGGTGGAACAAAAAAAGACAGCTAACATTTTGAGCTTTCTATTTAAATCGACTCTAAGAAGAGCAGACCTCATTTTAATATCAAATCCAAACTTGCTAAAGTACTCACCATTTTTATCCGATTTCGAAAATAAGGTTCAGGTTATTCCATTTGGTATAGAAATCGATGATCTAATTAATCCTACAAATGAAGTCATACAGTTGAAAAACCAACTACAAAGGGAACACCCTCCTTTCGCACTAACAGTCGGACGATTGGTTAAATACAAAGGACATGAAACCCTAATCCGCTCCCTATCTAAAACAGATGCCCATTTAAAAATCATAGGCAATGGTCCACTTTATGATGAGCTACTGGATCTCGTCAGCTCCTTAGGATTACAGGACCGAGTAGAAATAGTTGCTCCACAATCAAGAGAAAGGCTAATTGCGTATTTCTTGGCTTGTGAATTTTTTGTACTTCCTTCCATCACTATCAACGAAGCATTTGGAATTGTTCAAATAGAAGCCATGGCCAGCCAAAAAGCCATCATAAATACTGAACTGGAATCTGGAGTCCCGTGGGTCGCCCGCCACAAGAAAGAAGCACTTACAGTTGCCCCAAAATCTGTAGATGAGCTGGCTGCCGCCATAAACCTCTTAAAGTCAGACGATCAACTTAGGGATAATCTCGCAGGTAACGCCTTAAATAGAGCTAAGGAATTGTTTACGTATGACAAATTCGTCTCTCAAATCAACCAAACCTATGAAGACTTACTCAAGAAATAGTCGCCACGCGTCAGTGCAGATTGAGACCAATCCTCCTTTTGCTTTCCGTTATACTTTAGAATAACAATTTGCTAGTATTACCCGCTTTCAAGAGGACAAGATTTGGTTAAAACAGCAGACGTTCAGATCACTGACGGTATTAAAAGAGATTTAAGCTATTATTACGATTTAGTTTATATTTTAGCTCAAAAAGAAATCAAAACTCGATACAAGAATAATATTTTTGGTTACGTTTGGTCCTTGGTAAATCCAATGGCCTATACCTTTGTATTTTATTTTGCTTTTGAAGTTATTTTCAAAGTTAAAGTGGAAAATTATGTGCTTTTTCTAATTAGTGGGTTATTTGCATGGCAATGGGTCACGAACTATGTCAATGGATCAACTGTCGCCTTTTTTCAAAATGCAAATTTGATTAAAAAGGCTAGATTCCCCAGGTTCATAATTCCACTTTCAAAATGTTTACAAGACAGCTTTCACTTTGCCATGACACTTCCTGTGACCTTTCTGTTTATGGTCTATTATGGGGTTACTCCTACCTTAATGACCTTCATAGGAATTCCCATCATCATTGTAGTCCAGTTCCTCTTGCTTTTTGGAATTGGAATGCTTCTTGGAAGTTTGAATCTATTTTTTAGAGATATCCAGTTTTTAATCGCAATCATTTTACAAATGACATTCTACCTAACTCCCATTGTTTATCCTATTTCTCGAGTTCCCGAAGTGTATCGAAGCTTACTCATGCTAAACCCCTTTGCTCCTTTAATTCTTTCATGGAAAGAACTTTTCTTGAACGGGGTTCTTCATTGGGAATACATCTCCATAACTTTATTGCACACGATACTCTATTTAATTATAGGATCGGCGGTCTATCGCAAACTCGTATGGAAATTTTCTGAGGTTATGTGATGGGGCGAACAGTAATTGAACTTGAAAATGTCACCAAATATTATGATTCACATATTGGCAGATCAGGTGGGTTAAAAAATCTGCTGTTAAATTTTGCGAAAAGTGAAGCCGAATGCAAGAGATATACTGTTTTGGAAAACCTATCCTTCAAAATAGAAGAGGGAACAAGCACTGCTATAGTAGGTAGAAATGGAGTAGGAAAATCAACTTTGTTGTCTATTATTGCAGGGGTTTTATTACCTAGCAGTGGTAAAGTTCGCGTGAGTGGCAAGGTGTCAAGCCTTCTTGAGTTGGGGGCTGGATTTCACCCTGACCTTACCGGTCGGGAAAATGTTAGACTCTATGGCATGCTGCTTGGATTTTCTAAAAAAATGATCTTAGAGCGCGTAGAAGCTATTAAGGAATTTTCTGAATTGGGAGATTTCTTTGAATCGCCAACTAGATATTACTCAAGTGGGATGATGGCGCGACTTGGGTTTTCGGTAGCCTCTCAACTTGATCCGGAAATATTGCTAGTTGATGAAGTCTTGGCGGTTGGGGATTTTAGTTTCAGAGACAAATGTTTGGATGTAATGAGAAAATACCGCCAACAGCAGAAAACAATTCTTTTGGTATCTCATTCCGCAAACGATGTTATGCAGTTTTGCCAAAGAGCTATTTGGATCAAAGACCGAAAGATAATGGCCGACGGCCCAAGTCATGAGGTGTGTGAAGCTTATATGGGAAAAAAGTTAAAGGACCCTAGTCTTGCCAACCCCGATGGGACACCAACGGAAACTACCAAACAAAAGCCGCACTCTAATGCTTAACTTAGACAAATCTATTTCGATAGATGAACAGTATTCTGTTAACCCACTGTTTTCTAAGTCAATTTGCCCTAAAAATGGAAAATCAATAGCTGTCGTCACGCCAAGTTTACGCGTTAAAGATGCAGTTTCTCGATACGCGATAGGTTTATGCAATTTTTTTTTAAACCATTATGAATTCGTGTATTTGGTTTCGAATTCGAGCACCTTACCTAATGTTAATGTAAATTCTTATGAATCGCTGTCTAACAACCTGGATTCAAATCTTGATCTTTTTATCCATTACTCTATTTATGATCCAAATTTAGAATCAATTATTGAAAAACATTCTGGAAAATCTCAACTCTATTACCACGGCATAACTCCTCCCGAGCACTTAGAACAGCTTGACCCCATTACATCTAAAAACTGTGCGCTGGGATTAGACCAACTTGCCCGCCTAACCAGCTTTAGCTCCTATTCTTCAAATTCTTTATTTAACGCAAAACAAATTGAAGAGAAAACCAGAGGTAAAATTAAAGCGAGTGAAATTAAGATTTCTCCTCCTCTGGTAACAATCCCTTTTTCCCCACAATTTAAACATCAAATCCCCCATAAAAACCAATTGAAATTCATTTCTATTGGCCGAATAATTCCTCATAAAAACTTCGAAGCCACACTTGAAGCATTGAGCCAGCTTAATATGGAGTTGGATTACACCTATGACATCATTGGAAGCTCTGCACACGGCAATTACCTAACACAGCTAAATAATTTGATTAAAGAATGGAACCTAGATTCAAAAGTAAACATCCACATAGGACTGCCTTTTGAAGAGCTTCAAAAACGGCTTAAAGAGAGCGACATCTACCTTTCTACTAGCCATCATGAAGGATTTGGTATTCCAATTATTGAAGCCGCACTCCTTGGAGTTGTTCCTATAGTCTTTAATAAAGGTGCCATGCCTGAAACCTTGATTGATAAGGATCTGATTGTCATGGACAATTCAGTAAATACATTGATTCAAAAAATTATTGAAGTGACGTCTAACTTGACCCAAAAGAGTGTCAAAATACAAGATTTCGTAGCAACTGAATATAGTGACGAAATTCTTCTGAATCATTTGGTAAAAAATTTCTAAATTCTACTATTGCTCAAGCTCTGTAATTAATCCTCTTAAGTTAATATCTTTTTCAATAGATTGAAGAATATTAGTATTTTCCATAGATCGGTAGGCCACCGGATACTTACCCTTTGACCATCGATTTAGAGCCGAAACAATTTTACTACCAAAGGGAAGTGCTCCTAAGTTTTGAACAAGTCGATCATAGCCATAATAATCAAACAATCCATATCTATCTAGTGTCTCGTAAATTTCAGGATAATGTTTCTGAAACTCTGATCGGTTACTGTTAGTCATATCTTCAAATACACCATCTCGCCTAGCCTTCTTATGGCGACCGACCTGGCTGGCCTGCTTAGAATGCCGTCTCCAATCAGCAAGGTATTCCGGCAAATAGACTGTACTCGCTAAGGTCGTCGCCCTCATTTGCCAATCCAAATCTCCATAGGGACCAAAATCCTCTTTGAATAAACCCACCTTATCAAACAACGATCTTCTAGTTAGGTATTGCACTATTCCGGTGTAGACCGTTCCTACATTTCGTGAACATATGGCATCAAAAGGTGCATGCCGAATATGTGGTTTATCAATCAACTCACCGAGATACCTCGGAAATATTCGCTTTTCCCAACTCTCATCCACCGGTTCACCATACTCATCAACAACCCTCAACTTAAAATGACATATGTCGCATGCAGGATTCTTATGTAGACGCTTCACGGCTTTTTCGAAACACTCGGGATGTGCCATATCATCAGACATCAAAATATAAACATATTCTCCTGAACAAGCCTCAATACACTTGTTAAGTCCATCATATATACCTTTAGGAGGAACTTGTTTCGCATCAACCCTGAAAGGAACACGCTCTTTAAAGCTTTGAATAGCTTCCCAAGTACCGTCCGTTGAGAATCCGTCACGAATGATGACCTCTATATTTTGGTAGGTTTGTTTTTCAACCGAATTTAAACACTCTTCAATAAAATCAATTGAATTAAAGCTGGGAATCGCAACGCTTACCATACCCATCCCTTCAGAAGAGGGACTTTGCTCTTTTGGAGTTTCAAAAACGTCTTCAAACTTCACCCGAGGAAAGACCTCCAAGTGCCCTCCCCTTGTAGCGTTATAAACTTCAATACCGTTCTGTTTGGCATATTCGACAGCATGAGTGTAGGCCAAAGTCATCTTATCGATGGGAGCCGGATTAACTAATTCACCTTCTACTCGATACCCTTCGATGAAATGATTTTGTTGCCCCTCAACTTTTACCTTTTTATCTACTTCTATTTTTGATTCGCCCTGATAGTAGTGATCACAGCCAATAATATAAATAGGATTTAATCCCAAATGAATGGCGAGCTGCAAGTTGAAATAAGTTATTGTCCATCCCGCATACGCACCCTTTTCGAGATCAGATGAAAAGGTCGGACTTTTTTCAGGGGTCTCACCTACCGGGCCTAAGTCTTTCCAAAATCGAATAGCTGAACTATGAAAAATATTATCCGCACTCACCGGAGCATGAGCTATATCTACATAATCAAATAACTCGGGTTTCATTTTTTCCATTACAGCATAATCTGCCATCGAGAAAAAGGTGGGGCGCCAGCTTGTTTTAGGAAATGCTAGATAAATTTTATTAGATGCAATCGAAACAAAATTCTGAAGTCGATGAAGATCTTCAACTTTCAAAGAAGGACCATTCCCAACCACAACTCCAGGCTCGCCTTTTCTAGAGTTTTTTAAAGCATGCCAATATAAAGCACTAAATTTTAATCCCTCTTCATTTGACCAATTTTCCATATCAATGCCCTACTTCTAGCAAATTTCTCTCAATATCTTCAACACAGTCACCCCATGTCCTAGATTTAAATTCTCTACGAATTCGCTCTTCTCGTTCAATCCTAAAATTACTATCCAGACCCTGTAAAATAGCGCGAGCAAACTCACTAGCATCAAATGGATCAATATTTACCGTTAATTCTGGCGCAATTTCTTCCATACTTGTCCCTTTTGAAGTGATACAATGCTTACCGTAAGCTAAAGATTCAGACACCGGCAGCCCCCATCCTTCATATAAAGATGGATAGACAGTAAACAAGCAGTTCTGATAGAGCTGACCTAAAGTCGAATCATCAATTGGACCTAGAACTTCAACCACATCGGATAGGTCAGGATCTCTTTTAAATAGACTGACAATGGGACCAGATTCCCAGCCTAAGGCTCCCGCCAGCTTAACCTTGACGTTCTCTAATCGACCTTCAATAACCAACTTTTTTAACGCTTGATACAGAAGTTGATAGTTTTTACGTGGCTGAACAGTGCCAACCATTAGAATATATTTTTCTTCACTGACAAGAGTATCCTTTATTTCGGGCTCATCGGCAGCTAAGGGAATCAATGAAGTCGGAATAGCTAATGAATTTTCACTCAAAAATTTCTCAACATCACTTTTTGTAGCATCGGAATTTACAAATATATGATCAGTGAACTTAACCGCCTTGTTTAGCCAAAGTTTGAATAAATTCTCTAGATTTGGACGCGTGTATTGCGGTGCTGACCAAGGAATAATATCGTGAATAAATATAATCTGCTTAAACTTACATTTCTCTTTTTCCAGCCTCAAGACTTCAATCTCATTGGGATCATTCCACATACCACCTAAAAACAAAACGGTATCTTCTTTTGACCAACTACACTTTTCAGTTTTCACAAATCGACTGAACTCATTTTCTTCAATTTCAAAAACCACACTCTTAAAGGATTTCGAATCACCACAGTAAGTAAAAAGTCTAACATTGGTATGTGTCGAAGTTAGATGAGCTGCAACTTTATAAACTACCCTACTTACCCCAGTAAATTTCCCAGTTAAATCATAAATATCAGATATATCTATCCACAATTGAGCCACGTCTAATTGCTCCTCATCTCGATCAACAAGAGCGCGCTACCCGGATCACCATCTTCTGGAACTACCACCTTTACGCTCTTTACATTTTTAAAAAGATTCGACACTTCAGATAACCCACCACTAAAGATTGAAACGCCATCAACGAAAGAAAGTCTCTCGACCTCTTTATTGCCCAGCAACGAGCCTATATTTTTCAGCACCTCATGCTTACTGATTCTGGCCTCAGTGCTTGGCAATGGGTTGAATCTCTCGACTAGGACCTTTTCCCCACAATACTCATCGTTTGAAAGTATATCTTTGAACTCTATCCAGCTCTTAAACTGGTCAATTGAAAGTCGCTTATCAAAATTAACTACCTGCTCAGCACTGACCTTAAAAACTTCCCCGGCTCCAAATTCTTTAAATCTGGAACAGACATCACCATTCCAAAATGAGCCAGTATTTACCAGATAGGAGCAGTGTTCTAGCCTTACGATATTTCTCTCCGGTAATCTAACTCGGGTTTTGTATCTTTGCCCAGTCTCCCAGTCAGCATTCATAATTACATCAGCCATACTTTTTGTTTTTACAACAAAAATATACCCCATGTATTCCGCTGGAGAATGATAAAACATTTGAATATCCGGTCTAGGGAAAATTAGTTTTTGCAAAACCTCTAGCTCTTGTCCATCTTGCTCAAAGGTACAATCCCATGTTATTTGAGCTTGCTTTGCATAACCAATGAAAACCTGAATATCATCTCTCATGTATACATGCTTTTCGACCATCACTTCATATGCTTGAGAATGCTGTAATCTCATAGGGGCTTCAAATAAAACTTTAGAGCCACTGTATGCAACAAGCTGTAAACTTTCACGGGAATCAATTGTATCCGGAAGTGTAAAAAAAGCATTAAAACCCGCACGATCCTCATATTTGTCCCCGTATCTATTTTTCACATCTGTACGATCATGATCAAAAAACGGAATACTAAGCTTCTCTCCAGACGGGCCTAAAATCTTTATATCCATATTCTCATGGGGGTGCAGCCACCCATTGATAAAAACCATTCGATCTGATTCTCGAAGAACTACTTTTGAAATCCCACCCTGCAAAAATCCTCCCATTGCGCGGCGAACTATTTATCCTAGGACTTTGAAATAACTAGCGAAAACATCTCATAATGTACATAATCGAGCGATGAAAATACTCTTTGTATGCACCGTTCCTAAAGATATATTTTCCGGTGGTAGATATCACACCCACCTAATGGCCTCTACGTTGAGTCATCTTGGACACGAGGTCACTTTTCACACAAATAATGCACCCGTTTATAACAATGAATTTTTAGAACACATTCCGGGGTATGCCTCCATCCATTTTGAATTGAGCGGAGACTTTAGAACTCCCCCGGAAGAGCACTTTGACCTGGTTATACTGGCCCCAGATCAATCACAAAATCTCTATTACGATTTTGCGTTCAATATTTGCGATACACAAAAAATCCCTCTTGTTTTGATAAATTTTGAATCCCCGAACTGGTTTAACTCTTTGAGCCCCTATCCAAGAGATGAAAATCTCTGGGACAAATGGACAAAATCTCTTTTAAGGCCCTCAGTCATACTCAGCTCAGCCAAAGAAAGCCAAAAATGGGCCAAAGAATATTATCCTAATGTGGAAAAACAAAACTTATACAGTTACTGGTATCCACCAATTAACTCACCTGCGGCAGATTCAGTGTTTGATAAAAATATAACTAAAGAGAATTCAATTCTCGCTATCTCCAGATTCAATGACAAGCACAAGGGTGCACTTGACCTCCTAAGCGTACTTGATGAATCACTCAGAGGATACACTCTCAAGTTTCTGACGAGCAGACCTATTTTAAGAGATGAAACCACAATTCCACTTTTTGAAAAGGCGGAGAATTTTGGAATTAACCTGAAGTTCATTGAAAACCCAACCGAAGTTGAAAAATTCCATGAAATACAAAAATCAAAATTAATGCTATTCCCATCCTATTTTGAAGGCTTTGGCTACCCGCCCCTAGAAGCTCTTTATATGGACACTCCAGTCGTGTGCTACGATCTCCCTGTCTTACGTGAAACGACAGAGGGCTGTGATGGAATCTATTTTGCTGATAGAGGAAACTTTGACGATCTGAAAATAAAAATTCAGAAAGCTCTTCAATCTCAGCCCAAAAACATGAGGGCTGCTATCTTTAAAAATACAAACTTTGAAGAAAGAAGCAAAAGTCTGAATACTCTTGTTTCTGAATGGACTAGCTCTGTTTCGTCTTGGTGTAAATAGAGTCTAAAAACTCCATAACTCGAAGGGCATCTCCAATTGTGCCACAATGAGGAGACCTTTTTTTCTCTATTGAATCAATAAAATCCTTCATTTCAAGCTCCCAAGAACAATCCTCTTGGAACTCCATTTCTTGCACTCTAGGAAAACCCAATGCTCCCTGTTCTGATTCGAAATCTTTCTCCATAACCAAAAGTTTCTCAGGGGCATAAGTCATTGAGTTTGAAAGAATTCCTTCTAATCTTAACATGGCCCCCTCGAGATTCACTTCCAACTCAAAGCGATTCTTCCAGTAGGTAGCGCTCGAGTGAAGAAAGCCCAATTGCCCCTCTGATGTATTAAAAGTGACAAAGGCATTGTCTTCCATCGGAATGTCCCAATGCAAAGTCTCTGTAAATCCTTTAACCTCATCGATTGGTCCTAAAAAGTGGCATAAAAGATCAGCCATATGGATGCCTTGGTCCAACAAAATACCACCGCCAGCAGAATCCAGATTAGATCGCCAAGCCTCTTTAAAACTTGGCCCCCCAGCTTTTCCGTAGGTGCCTTTCGCCCAAAGAACCTTTCCGAACTTGCCTGAACGAATCAACTCTTCGGCAGCCATGACTGATCCGTGGTATCTATGATTGAACCCAAATTTCAAAACCGAATCGCCACCATTGAACGAATCCTCTATCATTCGACACTCCTGTAGGTTTCTTCCAGGAGGCTTTTCCGAAAAAACATGCAAACCCTTATCCAGGGAGGCACAAACAGCTTCTACAATTGAATCATTGAATGTGGAAACCACCACGGCGTCTAATGGCATTTCCAACAACTCTTTCCAATCCGTGAAAACTTGGCCCTTGAAGCCAGTCATGTTTGTGGGATCTATATCCGCCACGGCAACGACCTCATAGGAATTTAACTTGTCAATTTCCCTTGCTCGGATTTTGCCCATCTTACCAAATCCTATAATTCCTATTTTCCTCATAAAATCGCCTTCCGAAAGATGACAGCCTTCTTATTTAAAGATTATGTCGATCATTTTTTTTATTCTTGATTCATAGGAAAAGTCATTCAACTCCTCCAACGGAACTGGTGAAAACCCATTTTCAACAATTTCGTCTAACTTCAAAGCAAATTCTTTTGCATTTTCGGCTCTGAAATAGAAACTATCAAATTCCTGAATTGCCGGCAAAGGTGTTGCTACTACCGGCCTCCCTGCCGCTAAATATTCAAAAAACTTCATAGGAAACATAGACCTCGTGTAGTCATTAATCACTGAGGGCAAAGTAGCAATGTCCACCGCCGACAGATACCAAGGTAAATCCTGATACTTCTTATGTCCGAGAAAGTGAGCATTCTTCATCGATTTCATTTTTTGAATCCAAGGATCAACCTGCCCCTCTCGCTCTTCCCCAATAAAAACCCAGTGGTACTGCGGGCGAGCGTTCAAAACATCAAATATCAAAGGCAAATCCAATTTAAAGTCACTCAACACTCCAACATAACAAACCTTAGGAGACGGAATAGAAACCAAATCCTGTGGCAGTCCTTTATCCATATCTCGAGAGGAAGAGAATAATGTTAAATCCGCTACATTTGAAAAGTAAAACGACTTATTGGGTGCCGTTTTTGAAGTGTAGTTTTGCAACTCCCGGCTCGTATTAAAAATTAGATCGGATCGATCAATCAATCTTTGCTCTTCCTTCAGTATAAACTCTGAATCCATCTCAGGAAGGGCTTCAGACAAATTGTCGACGTTATGATAAATAACTTTAGAAGGCTTAATTGATTTCAGAACTTCGAGCATCAAGGGGTGATAAGTCCAAACCAGTACCTCTCGCCCCTTCCAACGGCGCAAGAACCACTTGATAATTCGAGACAAAACCAGATCGTTGACCTTTTGTACCCACTTTCGCCTTTTCCAAAAAGGAATGACAAATGGTGAGAAAACCCACAATCCATTTCTGACCTTTCTAATAGACCTAAAAAGACCTAAGACTCTTTTAAATATCCTAGAAAAATCTCTGGAGTTTAGTTTTGGAGGGCGTAAACCAACAGACTCAACATACAAAACCTCGTAGCCAAGATCGACCAATTGGTTTGCCGTATGCTGCTTATTGGTCCAATAGGGTACATTCCAATCGGCTGTAGCAAAAAGAACAAATACTGGCTTCTTCGATGCACTCAAAATTTACCCCGCTATTTTTTGAGAAGTCTGGAATAGCCATCAATACATTGTTCTGCCGTACGCGACCAATTGAAATTTTCCGAAACATGAAGCTTTAGATCCGATGAAAACTTAGGGTTCTCTAACGCCTGTTCAATTGACCTTACATCTAGTGGATCTATGTAGGTTACGTACTCACCGAAATATTCCTTCGTGGATCCTTCAACAGTAACGGCCACAGCGCATCCCATTGCCGCAGCTTCTAAAGCTGCCAGACCAGGAGTTTCCAATAAGCTGGGCAAAATAAATTGATCACAAGCTCTAAAGGCAGACTTTAACTCCAGACTGAAGTGATCCAAAGCACCCACATAATGTATATAGTCTCCACCGGCATCCTTTACTTTACGCAAGTATTCTTCATCTCTTACCTGACCGATTAAGATCACATTCTTTTGGGTAGATTTAGCTGCCTGAGCCAATAAAATTTGATTTTTGCGATTTTCAATATTCGCTACACAAAGGGAAAATTCAAAATCTATATGAAATTTATCTCTAAAAAGAGCTTCTGTAGTCGAATTATCTGTTATGAAGGAGTCATCCACACCATTATATGTCACATGAAACTTATCAAGGGGAATATCATAGACCCTTGCCAGAAGGTCTGCCTCCATTTGACTATTTGGAAATATGAGATCAGCTGTATTTAGCAAATTTTGAATTTCACGGAAGGGATATTTTTCCGGTTGGTGTGGCCATAAGATGGGAGAAATAACAAGTGGCATTCCCATTCCAGAAACATATCCACAAAAATTCATGGATCCACCTTGAACCGAAAAATAGTGAGCTAAATCAGAACTTTCAAATTGAGGATTCCATTGATCAAACAATTCAACATGAACTTTTTGTTTCTCCAGAAACTCCTTAGTTCGGAGCAACTGCACTTCACCTCCACCAGGGCAGGCAAAAGCAACTGGGTATGAGTTCATTAAAACGTTCATTTGTTCCTGCATCACCTTAAGAATCAAGGCCCGCTATAGCCGCCCGACCCATTGCCAATATAGCTTCATCGGTACTACCACCAATGTGAGGAGAACCAAAAAAATTAGGAAGCGATAACAAAACGTTACCCTCTGCGGGTTCATCTTCAAATACATCAAAAAAAGCCCTTGCTTCTTCATTAGAAAGCAAAAACTCATAAAGGTCCTTTTCTCTAACCACTCCACCACGAGAGGTATTTACAAGAAAGGCATTTTTTTTCATTAAACTTAATTGGTTCGCAGAAATCATATACCTAGAAGTTTCGTCCAGTGGGACATGCAGAGTAATCACATCTGCTTCCGTCAGAAGATCATTTAGTTCAACACATGAAATACCCAATTTTTGACATTCATCATATTTATTTTCTATGTCATAGGCTAAGACATTAACATTCATAACCTTTAAAAATTGAGCAAGAACAGTTCCTATATTTCCAAGCCCAATGATGCCAACGGTTTTTCCTTCTAAGTTAGACCCAGCTCGAGTCTTCCAGACACTCTTTTCTTTCATCTCAATGTTGTGTGCGAACAAATTTCTGTGAAGCCCAAGAATCGCTCCTAAAGCCAATTCAGCCACAGCAACCTTGTTGGTCCCCCCGGTCCAGGAAAACTTAATGTCGTATTTTTGAATGGCCTTGAAGTCGATGTTATTAACACCAACACCGTATTTGCTAATCACTTTAAGATCTGGAAGCTTTGACAGCAAGGCATCATCAACGGGCTCTAACGCTACAATAGCCCTCTCCACACCATCAAGGAATTGAACCAAAGAATCTCCTTTAAGAGATAGTCCCTGATCATTAAATTTCGCGTTCGGGTAATTTCTCAAAAGTTCAGTTCTCAAAATAGCATTTTTTGAAAATGATCTGGATGTCACAGCAACCTTTACATCACTCATAGCTCACCTCTTAGATTGATCCTAATAATTCTGGATTACCTGCACAAGTAACATCCACAATATATTTATCAGGATCCTTTATGTGCATTTCGTATTCAGCTCCTGCGGCTTTGGATATAGCTAAGCCAGCTGCCACATCCCAGAGGAGAATTCCATCTTCCCAATAGCAGTCAATTTTACTACTCGCTACATAGGCCAAACTCAAAGCTGCACTCCCGAACATACGAACTTTTTTAAATTTATTTGTTATGTTGAGGAAACGATTCACCTGCTCAGGACTTGATTCAAAGTGCAATGGAAAACCGGTCGCCAACACAGATTCCTCAATAGCTCGACGAGTGACTTTGATGGGATAGTCATCTTCATAAGCTCCGTAGCCGGAGGCTCCATAAAAACTTTTATTTTTTAGGAAATCTGTGATGACTCCCAGTACTGGCTCATCATCTTTAAAAAGGGCTATCGAAACACAGCAGGAATCAATTTTTCTGAAGTAATTAAAAGACCCATCCAAGGGATCTACCACCCAGTACATGTCAGATCCCCCTCTATCAAAAGCTTGAGGGTTCTCTTCACTGAGAATTGGAATTTCCGTAGGTCTCAATTGCGAAACTATAATCTCTTCCGCTTTTTTATCTAATTCGAGCTTTAAATCTTTACCCTGGGAAGTAATGATAGTTTTCTGCTGATGAAAGTTTTCTGACAGCTTGCGTCCAACCATTCCGGCGGCATTACGTGCAAGCTGTAATTCGGCGAGATATTCCATCAGGATTAGTTATATCATGCAGCCTTCGCTGTAAAGGAATTGATCCAGCCATGCATGCAAAATCACTTGGTGACACGATTCAACAACTCCGTAGAAAGGAGCTGGTACGTATACATTGAGTGTTCCACGAGATCGAGATTGGTTCTCCGGATTCATTCCAGACAAAGTAATAACCTTCATGCCTTTATCTAGTGCCGCTTCTATGGCACTCACAATATTAGGAGAATTTCCAGAAGAACTTATGGTCACCAAAATATCACCCTGTACTGCAAATTTCTTCACTGGAAGAGAATAGACCTGTTCATAAGAGATATCATTGCTAATGGCAGTCATCAGAGCTTGGTCATTAAAAGTTTTCGCTTTAATATTTCCATTTTTTGTCGCATCAGCAGACATATGGCTGGCCATTGTTGAACTAGCACCGTTTCCGACGAAATACATGGTATTACCAGATTCCTTGAGAGCCGCCGTCCAGTCACCCCAAAGCTTGATTCCTTGATTGGCATCTAAAACATTTTTTGCCTCATCGGTAATAATGGCCGAAGACAAAGACTTACTTACTAAGTCTATGTAATCACTGTAGAAATTCGAAGTGAACTCTTGGGACTTGATAGCCTGTAACTTTTCTCTTAAATCCATATTTTCAACTCCATTTGCAAGACCTGATTTTTACCACATTTAGCCTTGAGTTCCACCTGTATCTTCTAAAATGGAAGGGTTTCACTCGACATAAAAGACTCTCTTAATGTTATCAGAGGCAAGCAAATAACTCAATGGATCATTATCTTGAACATTGGATAGAGATTTTTTTATGGCGGAGGCCTTACTTTCTGAGTTGGCTAAGAACCATAACTCTTGAGCCTGACCTAAAAAAGAAACGCTCAACGAAAGTCGGCCATGCCCCTCTGGCCCTATCCCTCCGTCGACAATGGGTTTTGCCCCTTTATAAACAGGAGACCCGGGAAAAAGAGAGGCCGTATGTCCATCTGGGCCAACCCCTAGTAGAGCCAAACGCACCGGCGCCGAAAGCAGCTTACCCCAACCGACCATCGTTGCCTGGATCGACTGACTCACACTCAGTGAATCTGAAATAGAAAATGGAAAAAATTTCCCAGTAAGCCCACCGGGTCGGACTAAGGTTTCATTCAACATTTTACTATTTGAATCGCCGTGGTCACCCGGGACGACTCGTTCGTCACTTGGAATAAAATAAAACCGACCCAAAATATCACTATTTTGGTTCTCAATTAAGTATTGATTGATCAAAACGGGAGTGTTGCCACCCCCTAAAATGCATAATTCCGGCTCCGAAGATTGAGCATCAGCTAAAAAATCCAACATCATTTTAGCTACAACTTTAGGGAAGTCGTCCCCTTTGATGTAATGTTCGTAAATCATTTGGGAGACCAATAAGTTGGAACAAAGCTTTTAGATTGTTGAGCCCGAACCAAGGCTTCTGCAATTTTCCAATCTTCTTCAGTATCAATGTCGCAAGCTTCATCCTTGGGGATAGAAAAGTATCTGAGAGTGCCATTAAACACTCCACACTCGCCCCGGTTACAGGCTTTAAGAAAGGACTCCCTTCTCCAAGCAGTTATCGCCCAAACAATTTTCCGAACCGGCTCAAGATCTTGTGAATTGATCTTTTCAGAGAGTGAAAAATTCAAATTCTTATCCTCGTAAAAACACTCCGCTCTTTCATCCACTGTGGACATCACTGTATCCGCATCAGTGGCCTCTAAAAACTCTATAAAATTGCGTAGTGTTGTTTCGGTCAGCAATGGAGAAGTAGGATTTACCATTACAACAAAATCACAAGGATTAACTTCAAGAAACTCACGTGTAAAATCCTGGTTGGTTGCCGTATCAGTGCTGAGTTCTTCCGGACGCTTATGAAACTTTACTCCCGAAGCCAAAGCGAGCTGCCCTAAAACTTCGCTTTCTGAGTTTACATAAATATTCTCAGAAGGAAGAACTTTCTTACAAAGATCAATTGGGTATTGCAGCAACGGCTTATCCACCAGCACTCGAATATTCTTTTTTGGAACTCTCTTACTCCCCAGACGTGCCGGGATCATAAATATCACTTCTTTCATTATCCCCTCAAAATAAACTTTCGTACTCTATTCGATTAAACACTTCCAGCTTTCCACCAATTCCAGCATTAAATATCTTTCTGCCATTTAATTCAAAATAATCTTTAGCTTTCTGATAGGAAGGTTCCCAACAATGATTCTTTTCTTGGGAACCCTTATTATCTCGTTGAAATCGCAAATGGCGCTTATCAGATTCTGGAATTCTATCAATGTCATAAAAAAAGCTGTCCTTGAAGTCTTTATCTACTTTTAACTTATAATCACAATCGCAACCTAAAAGATAAACTTCTTTAAATCCCATATGAAACGCCAAGGGTAAACAGAAATCAATGACAACTGTGTAGCCCCAAGATAACGGTTTTGAAAAATCAACATGAAAGGGGCTATCCTCCCACAATTTCATTTCTTTATTAAATGCAAGAAAGATACTATTTTTAGAGAGGTTCTTTGGATGTGATTCTAACGAATTATTAACTCGAACATGCTGGGCAGCGGAAGAATCAAGGAACAACTGAATGTTTTTGTTTTTTACAATTTCATGAATTAATTCTTCATGAAACCCATCTCCGTAGTTCCAGAAGTGAGGATCACAAATTACATAGTTTATTTTTTCAAAACGAGAATAAAGCTGATGCAAACAGAACCAATTTACGCAAAAAATATGCTCCCCTAAAAGTCGCTCCAAATTCATGTGCTTTAAACTTGGACCATTACCCAAAATAAAGCATCTTTCACCCTCATTTGAGTCTTTTAGTTGTTCCAATAATCGCTGATTACTTTCTGTTAAATAGTCATTCGTAATTTTATTCACTTTTAACAGCCACCTTATCTGGTGTGCCAGGCAGCTTTATAGCCAAATGGATAGTTTCGGACCCATCATTCGATTCATAGCCATGAGTATCTCCTGGCTCCAGAACCACTAAATCCCAAGCTTCAAAATCAAATGATTCATTATTCACAATAAGCTTCCCTCCAATTGGAAAACATATAATTTCATGAGATTCAGAATGATAGTGACAGTCTAATTTACCTTGTGGGCTTTGACCTAAATAGAGAACTAAAGAATCGGCATCAAAATTTTCTAAATCTAATAACCTCTTTACTGTCCTCCCATAGCTTCTCTCTTCATTTTTCACCTGGCTAGCTCTTACAATTCTCATACTCCTAGTACCCTCTCTGCTAAAATCTCAGAAACTTCAAAAAACTCTTTCACATCTACATCCATGGTAACGGTAGACGCCAACTGAACTTCTTTTGGCCTTTCAACCCTATGAAATTCAGATTCATCAAAAGCCTGCACCAAAGGTGTATGATTCGGTAATACTTTTTTAATCTCTAAATACATATCAAATTTTGTTAACCCTTGCTTTGGGGAAACATGCACTACTTCCGGACACTCATTCATTTCAATCAATGAACAGATGATCTCTGCCAAATCTTCATTCCATAAAGGGTACTTCACCCGTCTATCATCTAATCGGCTCACTTCTCCACGTAAAATATTACCCACAAAGTCCCTGGCTCCAGATGAACTCATTCCATAAAGAATTGTTGGTCTCACGATTGAAAACTGACACGGCCTAAATTCTTGTAAATACTTTTCAGCTTCTAATTTATGCTTACCATAGATGTTTATGGGATCCGCCTCTGCCGACTCAATGTATGGATTATTACTGCCGGAAAAAACATAGTCAGATGAAATTAAAATCAAATGAGACTCATTCTTTCTACAATATTCAGCAAGATGCTTTACAGCCTCCACGTGCATAATATAGCTTTCTTCTGGATTAGACTCGCACCATTCAATATTAATGTTTGCGGCACAATGTATGAAAAAATCGACAGAAGCGTCTTCTCTAGCAATCGAAGCAGGTGCATTCAGATCCCAATATACATCCGAGTTATTTCTGCCAAAGCAAACTATAGAACGTCCTCTATTTATCAAGCATTCTTTTACGGCACTCCCAAGTAGTCCCGTATGTCCAGACAGCCCAACCATTACTACACCAACTGCTCAAGACTCAAATCGAGTCCCTTTATTTTACATACAGCATTTTCCAAACTGCCTTCAGACGAGTTCACCTGAATATGACAAATTTTTGCATTTCTAAGCTCTATGCACGGAAAATGTTTAACCTCTATTCCCATAAGCTTATGAATAATTGCTGACATACAACCGTGATGCCCCACAATTAGAACTCTGCTGTTATTCATAAAATGCTTTTGTAAAGACTCTTCAATAAATTTCTCTGCTCGCTCAAATAAATCCAGCAATGACTCACCTCCAGGATATCGAAAATCTGGAAACAAGTTATGAGTTTCAGCTCGGCTATCAATATCCCGGACGAAATCCTTTTTCAAACTACTGCTGTAAGTTCCCGTGTCCAGTTCCATCAGCAGTTCTGAACTATGAATAGAATCAGCCAACTGGAAAACCGGCTCCGCCGTCAACTTAGCTCTCTTCAGTGGACTATGAATGAGTTGATCAAAAATCTTTACCCTATTGTGCGAAGCAGCACTCTTGCTCAAGCTTTTAAGTTGATCCTTCCCTACCCGAGAAGGCTCAGCATCCATTTGACCACATAAAATTCCAGAAACATTTGCCTCAGATTCTACGTGCCTAAGTAGATATAAATCCATAATCACCTCAAACTTGCCAATTTTTTAGCATTTTATAAGACTTCAGACAAAGATATTCGATTGCCCGCTTTACCAAAGTGCCATATGTTTTCCCTAAGTATAGGAGATAAATTTGAAGACCATAATAATTGGTAGTTCTAGCACAGTGGGTGGAAAGCTTATGGAAAAGTTTTCCCCAAAATACAAAACCATGGGAACATTTTTTATGAATGATCGAGGCACTCGACCATTGAAAAATGCAATCCACCTTGACGTTACAAAGAGCGAACTTACGGAAAAATTGATTCTTGATTTTAAACCAACTTGTGTGATTTATGCTGCCAATTACAATGTAAAAAAATCGTTGGAATCTCCTTTAGATAGCCAGAAAGTTAACCTAAACAGCGTCAAAGCTGTAGCCACTTTATGCTCTTCTTTAGGCATTAAGTTTATCTATCTATCTACTGATCGCGTATTTGAAGGGTCAGGAGATGGCTCCTATTCTGAGACTACAAAAATGTCCCCGCTCTCTAATTTTTCAGAAAATAAAGTTGAGGCAGAAAATTTCATTAGAGAAACAGTAAAAGACTACATCATTTTAAGAACTTCAATGCCTTATGGTTATTCGCAACAGTCTGAATTCAGAGGTCATTTGAAAGGTATAATTACAAATTTAAGCCAGGGAATCGCTTGTGATCTAGACAACTCCACTAGGAGATATCCTACGTTATCAGATGAAATAGTTGAATATATCGAGTCACTGATACTTAATGGGGAAGCAGGAACTTATCACATTTCCGGTCCCGAGGGACTTACCCATTTTGAGATTGGCAAAGCGGTTGCCAAGGCTTATGGCTTTGATACAAATCTTATCAAAGAAAAAACATCTAAAAGTCACATTCCAAGCATTGAATTGAAATCTGATGATAGTCGATTTCTTCCCAGAGACATATCAAACTTTCAACAAGGACTTAGCGTAATTCGCAAGCAAGCCGGCTGCGCGTTTAAAATGATCTATAGCTTACGACCAGATATGTTAATTGCAGATCAAAACGCAAATGATTTTAGAATCAAAGCTGGTCACAAGATTTCTGAAGAGTCCCCAGTGCCGGAAGATATAGATTTTGTAGTTCCGATTCCTGAATCTGGAATTTACAGTGCGACAGGTGTTGCTGCAGGCAGCGGAAAACCCATATATTTCGGCATCATTCGTGACTATTTTACTGAAAAAACCCTTTACAGCGCAACTCTTCAAAACAGATACGAGAACTTAAAACGGAAATTAATTCCTGTAAGAGAAATTTTGGAGGGTAAGAAAATTGTCCTCGTCGATGAAGCTGTACTCTCCGGGTCCACACTAAAAGTTGTAGTATCCATGCTAAAGGATGTTGGCGTGAGGGAAATACATATTCGCATCCCCTCACCACCTATGGTAAATGAATGTTCTGCAAAGGTATTACCAAACCTCAAATTGGCCGGAAAAAATATGACAAATCAGAAAGCTCTTGAGGACCAGCTCCAATCTGATTTCAACGTAGATTCGTTCGCATTCCTTTCAACAAAAGCCTTCATCAGCATAGCTTCTTCAAAAGAAAAAATGTGCTTTGATTGCTTCCTGAAGTAAGAAAGCAAATATCCATTCTATTATAGAAAAAATTATGGATTTTTTTGAGTGCCATGCCCTGATACCCACAGACGACCTCTATGGATACCTAAGATTACCTTAAAAGCCTAGAGCGAATGAATATTCCATTGCAGCCCTAAATCTCCGGTACCGCGCTCATAAAATTTCATTTCAAAACATTCATGTGCTTCGGTGACACCTTCAATAAATTCAATTATTTCAGCGCTCAAAAAGCCTCCCAAATTGAATATCAAACTTTTCCCCATCGATTTTGCATAGTCCTCGCTAAAAGACGCAATTGCGGATAAATACAATTTAACTAAGTCTTGAGCTCTCCTAATATCCTCTTTTTCTGAATTGACGCTTTTCAAATACGAATTCATAAACATTCTGCAGTTGACCAGTAAACTCAAATTCACCTTCGATAGATCGCATAGAACATGAATCAATAGTCCGTGCATTGACATTGGCAGTTGCCTACTAAGCTCATGCATTGCCAAATAGATTTCCTCACTACTCTCTTTGCTGTTTAAGTAGTCACTTACCAATTTAACAACAGATTCAGAACTAAAATCACCCTTAAGCTCCTCAAACATTCCTGGCTTAGGTGTTTCCAAAAATTCCGTTTGAAAATGTAATATTCCCCTCTCATGAATCATAAATCCAGTCCAACAAACATCTTTAGCCATATCATGGATAGGACGAGCTGGAACTTCGGCAATATTTGGTGCGTATCTAACACGATTAACAACGCCAACTCCATAACTCTTTAGAAGTCTTACCATAGAGTCTTCTGTCATTATAAAAGAAGGGTATCTTTCCCCTCCATTTTGATAACTACACCGCTCACGTCGCTCAATATCATCTGACTCTGATTCTAGAGTATGCTCAAAATAATCATAACCCTCTACTATAATCCCATTAAGAATACTGTATTTCCTATTCAATAGAGACTTCTCGCTGGCATAAAGGGTATCAATTATACAAGACTTACCACTTAACGATAGTGCTTGCTTAATGAGCTCACTCTGATCATCAGGACTCAAATGATAAAATATCCCCGCCATCAAAGTGATATCGATTGTATTATTGAAGACTACATTCTTTAGATTAGACAAATTATCATGTTTGACCTCAACCCTATCGGAATAAAGAGACAATTGGTCCGTTAAAAGCTTGCAGCTTTGCTCCCTCACTTCAATGGCAGAATAATTTATTCCTTTTTTAACTAGCTCCAACAGCATACAGGAGCTCCCTGGGGCAACGTCTAATACACTTAAATTCTCTATATCCGGCTCATAGCCTTTGATGATCTGAATTACATTTTTAGCTCTTTGACTCGCCTCAAACTTACCATTCGAATAAAATTCAATTTCCATATTCTCTCCAAAGACTCAAAGTATATAAAATATTTATTGCTCAAAAAAAAGATTTATTATTTCATTTTGAGCGATACTAAACAAATTAAATCAAAGCTATATATAATCTGCTCAGACAAATACAGATCACTTCTAAATCAATTAATGCTCCGCATATTTCCTGATGATCAGTGGTGGTTTCCTAGGGCTGTTCACTACATTACTCACCAAACTTTAAAACAAATATATTTTGGCATAAATACACTGAATCTAAATAGAGCCTAGTCTCAAAAAGCCACCATCGTGATAGAGAAACAGTACCGAAGTAGGATGGGTCAAGTTAATCACACCCTTTAAAAACTTCCCCTTCTCATCTTCTTTTAAGTGATTTGTACTTACATGAAAAACTTGACTAAATCCTAATGAGAAATACTCAGCGATATTTTTACCAAAAGAATCGGATATTAAAAGTAAACTTTTACCAGACTTTATATTTAGATTCTTCACACTAGTTACATCTCCAGCGCGCTCATAGATTTGATCAAGCCCGTCAATACACTCACCCCCCCTACAGATTGAAGAATACACCTCATCTATTTGGGGAACATCAATTGGCTGTGATATCCTTACTCCTGGAAAAAAATGTCCTAAATCTGAATCTTTGAGCTCCAAGGCAGAACCCGGAGGGGTAAAATTTTGTATTGAAAACCTGGTCTTCATAATTTCCATGGCCATTTTCATCGGAGAAATCCCATACCAGTGAAACATATGTCCATGAAATACTTTTAATTCCTTTTTTAAACCCAACATATCATCCAACAGATACATATATTTCGACGAAAGCTCAGGGCTCTTGTCTTTCAACAAATCAGCTAAATATCTTGGCGCGCTAAAAGAGCCCGACCGACACTTGGAAGCCAACAAGCCAGGAACGTAATCAGGCAATAACTCCGGATAAACAACTGATTTTGACGGTACTATTACAAACCCAACATCAGCCCCGTAGCGGCTCAACTCTTCTACCTTACTCCTCATCTCATTTTGAATGGTATCAAAAGCCTCTTTTCTTGTATTCTCACGCGTACAAGCTCTTTTAAATAAGGAATACTTTCTCCCTTTATGATGAGAGCTAAGAAATACACTACCGTCTTTTCCCGCCAAAACCTGATCTGAGGTGAATTCACCAAACAATTTGTAATAAACCCTATTTTTAGCAACTATTAAAATCGACCTAAGGGGAAAGTGATCATTAATGTAATTATCTATCTTGCCAGAATACGCAGAAAGCTCCCCAAACTTACGGGGAATGCTAGGGAAAACTACTAACCTTCTATTCTCATTTATTTTAATGGACTCATCTAATCCAAATCCTTGCCCTAAATGTGGAAGCAAAAGATAAAGAACAAATAAAAGGATTATAACTCTTTCGTGAGATCTCATATTTAAAACCTAAAATAGATAAATGGGTTATAAGTATTACCTGACAACATCAGCAAAATGATCAAGGAACAAACAACATAGACACTCATATAAACCCATGTGGCCGATCTCCTAAACCATCCTTCCTTTTGCTTCTCAAAATATCGTTCTAAAAAAGGAACTATTGGGATTGAAAAAATTAAGCCCAAAATAAAAAATACTAAAACTTGAGGCCTTGCAAACTGTAAAACACTTAAATCAGCACTAGAAATCTGAAGTCCAAACATTGCTTTAATAAATCCAAAAGCATGCCCTAAGCTCTCAGCTCTAAACAAACACCAACCGATTGCAGTAAAAAACAATGCGTATGTATACTGAGCCAAAACTGGAATCTTTGTTAGTAGCTTTGAAACACCTAATCTTTCAATGACTAATATACAACCATGAAATAGCCCCCAAACGACAAACGTAAAACTTGCTCCATGCCATAATCCACAAAGAAAAAATACGATAAAAAGGTTGAAGTAAGTTCTAATTGGCCCTTTCCGATTCCCGCCCAGGGATATATACAGGTAGTCCCTGAACCAACTGGAAAGACTTATATGCCATCGCCTCCAAAACTCTGTTATCGATTTAGAAATATAAGGATAGTTGAAATTTTGAGGATATGTAAATCCCATCATTCTCCCAAGTCCAATTGCCATATTTGAATAACCCGAAAAATCAAAATAAATTTGAAGCGAATAACAAATAACTCCGAACCAAGATATCAAAATATTAAGATCTGCCACCCTCAACGAGAAAATTTCATCTGCAGCGATAGCTACATTATTAGCAATTAATACCTTTTGCCCCATTCCCACCAAAAAAATTCGAATTCCGACGGAAACATCTTCGAAACTAATATATCTCTTCTGTATTTCTGAAGAAATAGTCTTATATCTAACTATAGGCCCAGCGATAAGCTGTGGAAACATCGAAATATAAAGAGCAACGTCTGAAAATCTTTTTGCTGGCTTTACATCTCCCCTATAGACATCCACTAAATATGAAATTGCTTGAAATGTAAAAAAAGATATACCTAAAGGAAGAGAAATATCGGGTAACTTAACATTAAAGTTAAAACCAAATTTGTGAAAAGCTAAAAACAAACTATTCACAAAAAATATTGCATACTTATAGTAAGCTATTAGAAGCAAATTTAATGAGACTCCGATAATTAAATAGAGTTTTCTCAACCTAACTGATGAAAATCCTATCTTTAACCCTAATATGTGATTTCCAACTATCGAGCCCAATAAAAGGAATACAAATGAAGGTTCTCCCCAGGCGTAGAAGAGAATACTAAACACCAATAAAATCAAATTTCTATAGTTCGAAAATGTAAAATACAGAAAAAGAAATATTGGCAGAAAGTAAAACAAAAAAAGCAACGAACTAAAAACCATTTTTATATTTAACCTCTAATAAGATATTCATAGCTTATGTCTCAAATAAATTAACTATTAGACGAGCACTTCTCCCCTCTCCATAGGGATTTTTACTACTAGTTGAGATTTGAGTGCGTTGAGCGACACGAATACAAGCCTCGTACACAAGTTCTTTACTTGCCGAGACCAATTGCCCTAACCCACTCTCAATGACCTCAGGTCTCTCCGTCTCATCCCTTAGAACCACCACCGGCTTACTCAAAGCGATAACTTCTTCTTGGATCCCTCCGGAATCGGTCAACACAAAATCGGCACTTTTTAACAAATGTAATGTTGAAAAATAGGATTGAGAATCTAAAAGGACGACATTTCCCAGACCAGACAATACTTCTGCAACAGGTTTATGTACTTTAGGGTTAGGGTGTACAGCATATATAAGAGTGTAATTAGTTAACTTTTCCATAGCGAGCTTAACACCTTGAAGTATCTGATAAATGGGTTGCCCAAGGTTTTCTCGGCGATGACAGGTCATAAATATGATTTTTTTATTCTCTTTTTTGATGCTCTCAACTAACTGAAAAACTCTGTCAGATATTAAGTTTGAATTTTTCAGTAGCTTTTCGAGCACAATCTTTTGAGCATCAACAACAGTATTCCCAACCACATAGATAGACTCTTCACGTACACCCTCATTAAGAAGATTAAGCTTTGCACCTTCAGTTGGGGCAAAGTTGTAAGTTGCAAATGTTGATATTAATTTTCTATTCATTTCTTCTGGAAATGGTCTATTGATATTATTGCTACGCAATCCCGCTTCAACATGGGCAACCTTCACCCCATTATAGAATGCCGCCATCCCAATCATCGCAGCTGTAGTCGTATCCCCTTGGACAATTGCAATATCACATTCGTGGTTCTCAAAATACTGAGTGGCCTTTTCTAAAATTTTCGCAGACATTGTGGAAAGTGACTGACTCTCCCTCATAATTTCAAAATTGTGATCAAACTCCAACTCAAAATCTGCAGCCATCTGCTTTAGTAGGTCTTTATGCTGCCCGGAAGAAATCACTTCAAGTTTGATATTTTCACTCTTACGCAATTCCCAAACCACAGGCGCTAATTTAATACATTCCGGTCTCGTGCCAATAAATACTGAAATTCTTTTCATAACAAATCTCGCAAACCTACTGTTTTCCCCCTGAACCGTACCCCGTGATTAAATGAAGTCCCAGAGCTACTAACAACCAGATCCTTTCCACTCTCGATCTGAATGCTATCCTTTTTCTCAAAAATATCTAAAACCTCATCTTCACTCAAATAGTTCACTTTATACCTACGTTCAAGAGTATCTAATAGTTTTTTGTGAACTTCCTGTCTCGCATTTTCAGATTCCCAACCATATTGGTATCTGTCGGAGAAGGGATGATCTAAGTATCCGAAAATTGCACCACAACGATTATGGATCTCGGCGGAAAGGAGGGGTATTTTAAGAGGATCACTTCCCTCTAGCAGACAATCCCCGTGCAGCATACACTGCTGAGAATGAGTGACAATGGCTCCTCTATCAGAGGGTACCTTACCTCCTCTGAAAACAGAATACTCTGGAGCGCTACTGACCGAACCAGCAATAAATCCTCGATAACCCACTTCTTCTAATGCATTCACAGAATATCTTTCATTGGAATGAAATGGTGACACGGCCCTTCTAATTTTCTTGCTTGGCAGAAACCTCTCAAAGGCTTTAATAGATCTAACCGCATCAAGTGTAGCCTCTTTTTTATCGCTACCCCAGTTTCTCAAATGAGCATACGAGTGAGATAAAAGTGAGCCTCCCGCACCCTCTATCTCTTTAAAAAAATATGACGACTCATAGGCCTCTTCTAAATTTGACTTGATCGCTAGTGAAAAGGGAATATCTCGCTCTCTGTAAAAAGAAAAAAGTGCCTGAGATGACAATATAGATTCATCACAATCTAATCGCATCGTAACGGATAAATCGTAATCGAAGGAGGCATCAGTTATTGATGCCACACAAGGAAAATCCATAGAATGACTAAAACTAGAAATGAATTCCTCAAATGCAGCCACCTCGTAGCTATCAAATGTTAAAGCCGGCCGGGAACAAACATAGACATATGCATTGCCAAAACTCTGAACCCACTGAAAGGATCCAAAGCTTTCACCTTCATTGAATACACCCGAAACCTCATCCATTAAATTGCTAAGCTTGTATACTGTAGAGACATCAAATGGTCCTTTGCCCACTTTAACGGACCCAAACCCCAAGTTATTCCACTCATCCTGAAAATCATAACGAACCAAGGGTCTCACGTACCTGCTTAATAACGATCCAATAGAGTTGTTGTTACTGTAAACTATTTTGCCAGAAGACTCCGAAATCTGATTCACATTTGCCGGAGAGCACTCGCTAAGTGATTTTGGCAAACTTACAGACTGCACACCGAGCAGCTCACATTGCTCAACAGTTAAAACCCCATGTAGAATTATTTTACTATGAGTTTTACTTAAGCTTTGCAGATCACCCGTTGATATTGTGTCCGTTCTGGATACAAGAATCTGAGGCGATGAAAAATCTAAAGAATCTACCAATTCAACTTGATAGGACCCAAAACTTCGCACCAATCCAAAATAAATAATCTCATCAAGATAATCTAGATTTTGTTTGTCTCTGCAATATAGGTTAACTTTTTGTCTAAATGACATACCTAAACTTACCCCGCCATCCCACAAGCTCAAGATCATCGTGGTTTATAAATTTAATAGCTAGCTGGCTAGGGAAATAGTTTTTAATTTTTTCAGAAATTGCTTCTTTATTGGCCCCAAACTCGGTGACCAATCTTAATTCATAATGATCCGAATTCTTTTTAATTTGAAATTCTTTAACGCCTCTTACTCTATGATCAAGTACATCCTGAATGTAATGTGTAAGATACACTTTTCCATCGATCTCAAGTCGGTCGTGAATTCGTCCTAACATATTTTGAAAATAATAACCTTCGGGGCCCTCAATGAGCTCTGCCATATCACCAGTCTTATACCGTATTAAAGGCATTAGCTTATTGAAGAGTCCCGTCAATGTTATCTCTCCATCAACAATCTCTGGATAAACGATACTATCAAAAACATTTAATCGAGAATCCTCATTGGATTCATAGGCCACAACACCAAACTCGGCGAGACCATAGCGATCAATGACTTTGCAATCAAATGTCTCTTGTATCTTGGCCCGCTTACGAGCATCTAGTAACTCTCCACTGGACTCGAAAACTTGAAATAGAGGATCCTTTACTGGCCCTCCCATAGCTTCAGCTATTGCGTACATCGTGGATGGGTGACAATGAACAAGAGTGGGCCGATCCTCCCTAATGATGCGAATCATATCCTGTATATTTTCATTTTCAAAATCTTTATAGAATACATTCTTACGGTTTAAACTAAAGTTTTTCGCAGCCTCTCGCATTTTTGCTTTCAGCGGAGGAACATCACCAAAGTCCGAAGCAAAATGCAATTCCTTATCGCCCAATTGTTTTCCAATTAAAGATCGTGCATAAAGAGTCACGGCAGAAGCCCAATCAGCTGCTTCTTGATTATAATCAATTACAACCTTTTTACCTGTAGAACCACCCGTCTTACATCCAATTCTTTTTTCTTTAAGCAAAGACGTCGCTTTCATTCGGCTGCCTTGCTCTAATATAATATCTTTTGTGAGAGGTGGAATTTCTTCAATAAATTTCAAGTCTTGTTTGATTTTATCCGGATCGAAACTTATCGAAGAAAAGAGATCTTTATAATAGGGAACTTCGTTCTTAGCCCATTCCAAGTTTTCAAAAATACTTTGTTTTTGCCGTACCTTACGCTCTTCGAAGGAAAGGGAATGGTGCTCTGCCAGGAAATCAACCTTACGGAGTATTTCTCGATTTTCAATTCGCTCTACTAAAGGCAAAATAATACGAGATCTGAGCATTCAACCGACTTTCTAATAATTTTAACTGCCTGAATTTATTAATTTTTAGCATGAAAAATTAATCGGAGTCTATGAGCAGAATACAATTTTAGAGTATGTCTTCCCTCGCTTCCTTAGCAGCGAATATGAAGACCCATTGACGCATTGCATTTTTGATGCCGTTTACTCTTGCTCTAACTTCACAGAAAGCTAAATCTGCAAAGCTACCCTGGGTGAAAGGATCAAAATTGTCGCAACTGAAGAACATTTTCATAAAGTGGTTTGGTCAGACAGCATTCACATCCACCAAACGCATTCTTGATGGTTTGATTTTTAGTTATAAAAAGATCATCTATTCTCAAAATGGCGAAGACTGCTTCATCGAGAATTATTTTAAAGGTAAAAAAAATGGAACCTACATTGATGTAGGTTCTTTTCACCCAAAGCAATTCTCTAATACTTTCAAACTTTATGACTCTTATCATTGGAGTGGGATTTCTATAGATGCAAGACCCGGAAGCTCAGTTTTGTTTAATAAAATACGTCCCAGAGATTTAGCTATCGAGACTCCTATTTCTAATATTCCAACCTCTTTGGAATATTTTTCCTGGGGGGACCACTCAGAAAATACTATGGACCCAGCTCAAGCAAATGCCTTAGAGAAAACTCTTGGTCCACCCTTAAAAGTAATTACGATGCAAACAAGAACACTAAAGTCTATCTTAGACAGTCATTTGGAGAAAAATAAAATTATCGATCTGATGAGTGTAGATGTGGAAGGGCTAGATCTTGAAGTATTGAAATCAAATGACTGGAAATCATACCGTCCGAAACTCCTAGTGGTTGAAATTTTTACAGATAAACTTTCGTTATTAAGAACTCATCCCGTTTTTAAGTTTTTAGAAGAAAATAATTATGAAATGGTAGGGTGGTTAAATCCCTCTGTTATTTTTGAGGATCAACTTAATAGAGATTGATATATTTTCTTACAGTTATCTTTACACCTATTACAAAAATGACCTTAGCGACGAGATGCCCAATTGCAGCTCCAAGCAATCCATAGATGGGAACCAAATAAACAGTAAGCCCAAAGTTTGAAAGTATTGAGATCAAATAGAGTATAAAAGTTTTTGTTTGCATACCAGACATACTGAGCAATGAGTCCGATAACCCCACAAATGAAAAAAGCATATGGGCTATTACTAGAAGCACTAAGGTATCTGCTACTGGCAAATATTGCTCACCCATTAAATTTAAAATCACATCTTTTCCACCAATCACCATAGCCCCAACTATAATAGCTGATATGAACATGATCTTCCCGGCCTGGTTAACTAGCTGTCTAAGAGACTTTTTATCACCAGAGTGATGCAATCTCGATAGCTTGGGTGCTAATGACGTTGTCATTGCTACATATATAAATGACACCAAGTAGGCAACCTTACTTGCAACCGCGTAAAGAGCAACTCCCTTCTCTCCCTCAAAGAATCCTATTAACAACAAATCAACTTGCTCAATGAGAAAAATTCCAGCCGTTAAACCTAAAAAAGGAAGGGAAGCTGACAACCATTTCTTTTTTTCTGACTTTTTTACTAACTCATCCGACCACTGAAAATGCGGTATAATTTTCCGACCCTGTTGAACCACAGCCACAAAGGAAACAATAGCTATCCATAAAAAAAGACTATTTGCTACAACATCAAACGCAAATACCATCCCCGCAACAACCGCTACAATGACCGTGAGGTGACGTATAACATGCGTTATCATTAATGCTGTGGCCACCTTCTCCACAACTCTTCCAAGCCCAACTTGCAAATTGGTGATTGTAAAAAGTGGAACCAATGTCGCACACAAAACCCAAGCATCTTCCCAGTCCCCTAAATACCGACATACAAAATAAATAGAAAAAGATAGGAGGATTGAGGAAATCAGTGAGAATTGATAAGAATAACGAATGAGACTCCAAGCCTTGCCAGGCTTCTTTTGGCTGGAATACTTACCAAGCAATTGTACTACTGACTGAGGCATTCCAAAACCGGCTAAAATCGCAACTATCATTACCCAGGAATTGAGATAAGTGTACTTTCCAAACTCCTCTACTTTCATATTACGAGCCATCAATAGGATTGCTGCATAAGACAAGCCCGCCGTAGCCACTTGAAGAAGGAAAGCACTACTAACCAATCGACGATTTTGTGTTCTAAGAAAAGGATCAACTTTACTTATAAGAGTAGAAATCATCTTCCTTTACCGCCCAACATAACTCGAATGGTTTTGAAGATTATTACGATATCTAAAAGGATTGAATAATTCTTTATATAGAACAATTCATACTTTAATTTTTCAGTGGCATCTTTTTTACTCGCACCATAAGGATACATAACCTGAGCCCAACCACTCACACCAGGTTTGAGAAGGTGACGTAGTTGATAATGTGGAATTTCTTTTTCCAGCTCCTTATTAAACTCAGGCCTCTCAGGTCTTGGCCCTACAAAGCTCATATCACCTTTAATCACATTCCAAATTTGAGGCAATTCGTCCAATCTAGTTTTTCTTATAAATTTACCAACTCTTGTTACCCGATCATCATTTTTAGAAGCCCATTGGGCTCCACCTTTTTCGGCATCTACCCGCATTGAACGAAACTTATAAATAGTGAACGCTCTATTATTTTCTCCGGTTCGGACTTGTTTATATATTGCGGGACCTGGTGAGTCCAATTTCACCAAAATGAAGGTCAAAAGCATAAAAGGAGAAGCCATCACCATTAACAAACAGCCACTTAAAAAATCACTCACTCTTTTAAATCGCAAACCCATTGGGTTTTGAAAGAGCTGAAATCCCTCAGAAAAAACAAACCACGACTTTTGCAGAAAATAGACGGGCACTTTTTGCCATTTTAACTCATAGTAATCAGTCAAATTCATTGGCCTCATACCATTAAATCTAAGCTGCATTAATGCTGAAGAGTATACGGATAAGTCTTCTTGAGATAGAGCAACTATGACTCCAAACCAATTCCTATCAACAACTTCATTCAATCGATCAAATCCACCTATGTGTTTAAAGTGATCACTTTCCTTAACTGTAAAATGAGTCGAAGGCGATAAAAAGTCATACCTCTCCCCATTGTGATTCTCCAACACATCCTCCATGAAATCAGCAATGTACTCTGTAGACATCAATACTAACCATTTTTGCCCAAGAGACCGCTTCAAAAGAAACCTAAGAAGTGAGAGACGGATGATAGCTGCATACAAAAAATAGGCCGCTAAAGATCCTAGCAAAACCCCTCGCCCAAACTGGCCTGTGATATTTGTCCTCGAGATGAATATCACTACCGTGATAAAAAGGAGAAATGTAAGAACCGCCGCAAAGGTCCTTACAATTATTTTATAACCAAAATCTCGGGTTTGAATTTGATAGGCCCCGTACAGATAAAACATTCCCACAATTAGAAAAGTCATCACGGACAAATACAAAAAGAAAGGATCCGTTGCATCCGGCCATTCCCCAATACGCAACCAATAAACCAAACAAAAAATCCCAATAAATCCTAGGATGTCATTGATTAGCAAAATACGTTTAAAAAATTGGAGACTAATATAGGCCTGCTTCATGTCCGCCCAGCATACACAATGAGCTAACCATTTAGACCCGGAAATTACCCAAATGCCGCCTGGCGACATGATTGTTTTTAAGGAAGGGTGGTCAAGATCTCAGTGAATCGATATGATCCTCCATCATGTCATACGAGAGAAAGAACAGGAAAGTAGTTGTCACTGGAGGGGCTGGGTATATCGGCTCTCATATTGTAGAAGAACTATTGAGTAGCAATTACACCCCAATAGTTCTTGATAATTTCTATTCTGGTAACAAATGGGCTATTCCAGAAGGGGTTGAGGTCATAGAAGGCAGCTGTGGTGACCCGATACTTTTAGAAAAAATTTTCAATGAAACCCAAGCAGAGACTGTTTTTCACATCGCAGGGCACATCGATGCACAAGAGTCCGTTGTTAACCCTTTAAAGTATTACAATAATAATACTAAAAACAGTCTGACTCTTATCCAGTCGTGTATAGAGCACAACGTGAAGAATTTTATCTTCAGCTCAACTGCGGCCATTTATGGATCAACAACTGAACCTATAGTTAAGGAAAATGACGAACACTATCCAATAAACCCTTATGGCCGTAGTAAGAAAATGGTTGAAGAGTTTCTTGAGGATCTCTGTACGGCATCTAGTTCTTCCGAGAAGTCCACTCATTTAAACTTTGTCGCTTTAAGGTATTTTAATGTGGCTGGAGCTAGCCCTTCAGGACGAATTGGCCAAGCCACACCAGGCGTTAAAAGCCTTATTAAAGTTGTCGCTGAAGTTCATACTGGGAAAAGAGATCGACTTAGTATTTATGGAACAGACTATCCCACTAAAGACGGCACTGGAGTTAGAGACTTTATACACGTCAGCGATCTCTCACAGGCCCATATCGAAAGCCTGGCCTATTTAGAAAGAGGCGGGAAATCTGATGTTTTTAACTGTGGTTATGGTTCTGGGTTTTCAGTTTTAGACGTAGTTAATACTTACGAAAAAATCACCGGAAACAAACTGAAGATTGAAAAACTACCTCGACGCCCAGCTGACCCTGTGTCGGTTATTGCAGATAACACAAAAATTACCCAACATATGAATTGGTCGTACAAATACAATGATCTTGAACAAATATTGAAATCAGCTTTAACATGGGAAGAGCAAATGTCTAAAATTCAATGAACTTTAGATAAAATGTTTCTTAAATGTTCTATTTGTGAAGATAAATCATAGTGATGATTCCCTACAAACAGCCCCTGTTGATCTACAAAATCGGCATTATTTAATTCATTGTGAATGGAATAATTGAAGTAATTAATTACAGGATTTTTTGCAAAATTTCCCGCAACAATAGGTCTACAGTCAATTTCATTTTCAGAAAATAGATTAACAATATCTGATCTTTGCATTTTCAAATCAGAATCAAATAACATTGAAAATCCAAACCAACTACTCTCCCCGACCTCACGTTGTATTTTTATAAACTCAAAATCACTCATGGAGGACTGAAAAACTTCTGCGTTTTTTCTTCTCCACTTCACAAAATCTGGAAGTTTCTTCAACTGAACAGAACCTAGCGCTCCAAACATTTCAATGGGCCGCACATTATAACCCGGAAGAACAAACTTAAAAGACTCAGTAAATGGATCATCGCTTTTAACTCCCGTCACTTTATTGGTCTTAGGGAGATTCCTTGTCCACCCATGGGCTCTCAATGAGAGGAGAATATGATAAAGTTCCTCATCATCTGTGACTATCATCCCACCTTCCATAGTCGAGATATGATGGCTAAAGAAACTACTAAATGTACCTAATAAACCGAAAGTCCCCGCTTGTTTTCCAGAAAAAGTGGCACCTAAAGATTCGCAATTATCTTCTAAAAGAAGGATATTTCGGGAGGCAATAATTTTTGAAATCGCTTCATAGTCATTACTATTACCTAAAAGGTTTACGGCGAAAATTGCCTTTGTTTGAGGAGTAATCGCCTCTTCAAGACATTTTAAATCTATATTTAGAGTTTCTTTGTCAACATCAACAAACTTGAGCTTTAAACCATATTGATGAAGCGGATAATAAGTCGTAGACCAAGAAACCGCTGGAACAATCACCTCATCTCCCGCCTTTAACTTGGGCTCCTTACAAAAAAACAAGGAAGCGACTGCCAACAAGTTTGCCGACGAACCTGAATTTACCATTACGCAATATTTTGAGCCGGTAAAAGAAGCAAATTCAGCTTCAAAAGTTTCAACGAAAGAACCCATACTATAACGATCCGTTGCAATGACAGATTGTATGGCATCAATTTCCGCACTATCCCATGTGCTTTCAGCAAGAGGATATTTTATTGTATTCATTAATTTACCTCATTTATGAAATATTCATATGTCTTCTGAAGACCCTCTTCTAGGGAGGTCTGGGCCTTTAGCCCCAACTGATGCATTTTTTCTACACTAACCAGCTTTCTTTTCATTCCAGATGGCTTTGAAAGGTCGTGCGTAAAGCTTCCTTCAAAACCTACGACTCTACCCGCAATAGAATAGTAGTCGTTTATAGAATGATCTTTGCCGATACCTACATTCAACAAATCAGGTAACCGATCAATCATCTGTGCAGACTCCCAAATGATATGAGCCAAATCTGTAGCAAACATAAACTCTCTTCGAGCTGTGCCATCCCCCCATATCTCCACTGTATTTTTACCCTCGGACTTTGCATCAACTACTTTTTTAATAATCGCAGGAACGAGATGAGAATTCTTGGGATCAAACTTATCGTATAGACCAAAAAGATTACACGGAATGAGGGTTTTGTATTGGTAGCCGGAGTCCTTCTCTCGAATATAACTACAGAGTCTTGCTACGACGATTTTAGCCAGTGCATAACCTTCGTTTGTCGGCTCCAGCATCCCAGAGAGAACCATATCCTCACTAAGCTCTCCTGAATGATCTTTTGGATACATACAAGAGCTTCCCAAGTTTATTAACTTTTTCACTCCCGCATTTCGAGCGGCCAAAACCAAATTCTTGCCCATCTCCAAGTTTTCACAGAGAAAACCAACTGGGTCGGCAATATTTGCTTGAATGCCGCCCACCTTACCGGCAGCGTGCACAACAAGATCGGGCGCATGCTCAACTAGATACCTTTCAATAGCAACTTGATCCATCAACTCCAGTTCGGAATGAGATGGAGCTAACACATTGATCTGTAATTTGGACAAGTAATCCTGAAGGTTTCTTCCAACAAGCCCGCTACCCCCAGTGATCAATACTTTCATTATAGCTCAGCCATTGGTCGTTCAATTTGATCCAAAGCTAGACCCTCTAAAGCCAAATCTTCTTCAACCATTATACGAATCAATTCATCAAAACTCGTTTTGGGTTCCCAACCCAGCTTTTCCTTAGCTTTGGAAGGGTCCCCAATTAAAAGGTCCACTTCTGCTGGCCTATAATATCGTGGATCTATCTCTACAAATTCTTCCCAATTGCGCCCTACCAATCCAAATGCACGATCTAACAATTCCTTGATCGACCACGTCTTTCCGGTAGCAATAACATAATCATCGGGTTCATCCTGCTGCAACATCATCCACATAGCTTCGACGTAATCCTTGGCATATCCCCAGTCTCTTTTAGCATCCAAATTCCCTAAATAGAGCTTATCAGCCTTCCCGGCCACAATACGTGCCACTCCCCGAGTGATTTTACGAGTAACAAAAGTCTCACCTCGACGAGGGCTTTCATGGTTAAAAAGTATTCCGCTCGACCCGTGCAATCCATAGCTCTCACGGTAGTTTATCGTCTGCCAATGGGCATAAAGCTTAGCGCAAGCGTAAGGACTTCGAGGATAAAAAGGAGTTGTCTCTTTCTGTGGAACCTCTTGAACTTTCCCAAACATTTCGGAACTTGACGCCTGATAATATCTGATATCTTTGATCAACCCTGTGTTTCGAATTGCCTCCAGAAGGCGAGTCGCTCCCAGACCAACGCTATCTACAGTATTTATTGGAATATCAAATGAAACACGCACATGACTCTGGGCCCCCAAGTTATAGACTTCGTTTGGAGAAATGGTCGTTAATAATCTTTCCAAGTTAGAGGCATCAGAGAGATCACCATAGTGTAAATGTAACTGCCGATCCTGATCGTGAACCTCATCAAAAATATGTGACAATCGACCTGTATTAAAACTTGAGGAACGTCGGATGATTCCATGGACCTCATATCCTTTTTCCAATAGCAATTCAGCTAAATAGGACCCGTCTTGACCAGTAATTCCAGTAATCAATGCTTTTTTCATTCAATTCTTTCTGCAAAATAGAAGGCGATCGTAGAAGAAACTCCTCAATTTGTCTATTCCAACGAATGATATTAAGCCCCTTAAAAACGCAACGCCGATGCAAAGCATCAATTCTTCTTGGCCATTTGAGCAACTGACAGAACAGCCCTTTCCAATATAGTTTAAAGGAATGAAATATACACCCTGGGGCAACTTTCCAAACACCCAAGAAAACTCAGTTCCATTGAATTGGACCGGCAGTCCACTGCCTTTAGTATCGGACTCTTGCCTCCCTAGAGGACTTGGAAGAAGCTATGGCGACAGCTGCTTAAATTCGCCGGGGCTACTTTTAGACTGCACACCCTTGAATCATTTTCTCAGCTTTGATTCTGAACAAGGAATATTAAAGGCCGAAGCAGGAGTAACACTGCAGGAAATTATAGAAAATACACTTCCCAAAGGATGGTTTTTACCCGTTACACCTGGGACTAAATTTGTAACTCTTGGCGGAGCTATTGCCAATGACGTCCATGGAAAGAACCATCATATAGACGGGTGTTTTGGCAATCATGTCCTCCGCTTCGAGCTAGTACGATCTAATGGCGAGAGACATATTTGCTCTCCCACAGAAAACAGAGAGTTATTTCGCGCCACCATTGGAGGGCTTGGCCTTACCGGACTGATTACTTGGGTAGAATTTCAGCTTAAAAAAGTGACCAGTGCCAATATAGATGTAGAAACTATCAAATTTCATAATTTAAAAGAGTTTTTCGAGATTAGCGAAGAATCCAAAAATTATCTCTATACAGTAAGCTGGGTGGACTGCCTGGCTACAGGCGACGATTTGGGCCGTGGTCTATTTATGAGAGGCCAACACAGTTCAGACGGTGACTTTTCATCAAAGAGCGTAAATTCTCAGAGTCCACTAAATGTGCCTTTTAATCTCCCAAGTTTTTTGCTCAATGGTCTCACTATGCAGGCTTTCAACACTCTTTATTACAACAAACAGTTTTCTAAATTGTCGAAATCAAAGCAGAATTATAACCCATTCTTTTATCCACTTGATGCTGTTAGGAATTGGAACCGCATCTATGGAAGAAATGGGTTTCTGCAATATCAATTTGTTGTTCCGCACGAATCGGGCCAAGAGGTGGTTGAGGAAATTTTCAAAAAAATTAGCGACTCTAGAATGGGCAGCTTCCTCGCTGTTCTTAAAAATTTTGGAAAAATTAAATCGCCAGGCCTACTATCATTTCCAAGAGAGGGAGTTACATTAGCTTTGGATTTCGCGATAAAAGGACCTGAAGTGTTTCAACTTCTTGAAGAGCTTGATAAAATCATCATATCAAATCATGGTCGAATATATCCTGCAAAAGATGCGCGTATGTCGACGGAAATGTTCAAAGCCTCATTTCCAAATTTAGATGAATTCCTGAAGTGGAAAGATCCAAATTTCAGTAGCTTATTTTTTCGAAGAGTTATGGGAGAAACAAAAATATGAAACATATAATGATCTATGGAGCCAGCAGTGCAATGGCCAAACAAGTGGCTCACCTGTACGCGAAACGCGGCGACAGACTCACTCTGGTAGCTCGAAATGCGGAAAAGTTAGAAACTATAAAATCAGATTTAGAAACTAGATACTCCGCTCAGGTTAAAACAATTGTCCAAGAAGCCACTGATTACGACTCACACTCCACTTTGTTTGAAGACGATCTACCCGATATATTCCTTATCGCCCACGGAATATTGACAGACCAAGACAAGGCCCAGTCCGACAATAGTTACCTGCTAAACCAGTTTCACACCAATTTCTTTAGCCAAACGAGCTTACTTACTCACGCAGCCAATGCCTTTGAAAAAAGAGGATCGGGAACCCTATGTGTTATTGGGTCTGTAGCCGGCGATAGAGGGCGAATGAGCAATTATGCCTACGGATCCGCTAAGGCCGGAATAGAGGCCTTTTGTGATGGACTGAGACACCGACTTTCAAAAGTAAATGTGGGTGTGGTTTTGATTAAACCTGGTTTTACAGATACACCGATGACTGCACATATCCAACCAAAGGGTGCTTTATGGGCGAAGCCGGAAAAAGTGGCAAAAGATATTGTGAATGCAATAGAAAAAAATAAACCTGTCAAATACACACCAGGTATATGGAATTATATTATGTTTATAATAAGAAATATTCCTCGATTTATTTTTCACGCTAGCCGCTTATGAGCTCCATGCCTCTACATAGCAAAATAAAAAATAACACCTACGATGAGACCAATTATATATGATCCAGTATCCTTAAGAGCAAAAACCACTGGATCATCGTGCATTTGATCTCTAAGGGTTAACAGCCAAACCCGACTCATCCAAAAAAGAAGGCATAGACCTACCAGCCAAAGATATTTTGGCTCTTGATAGAGTGACTGCACAGACTCTGTATTTAAATACTGAACAAATATTAATATAGAAATCATTCCACTAGATACCCCAACAGAAGTTAAGACTTGTGAGTCCTGCACTTGGTACCCTCGCCCTGCCACAAATTTACGACCAATATTTCTCAAATGAGTCAACTCCGCTACGCGTTTTACATGAGCTAGACTTAAGAAAAAGAAAACGCTAAACCCAAGCAACCACTCGGTAATATATATCCCCGTAGCAGCGCTGCCGGCGAAAACTCTTAAAGTAAATAGACAGGCGAGAATTAAAACATCCCACAAAACCAGAGATTTCAACTTTATAGAGTAAGCTGTCGTTACTGTAAAATAGACGAGGAGAGTTATAACGAAAGCCTGACTCACCTGAACTGCGACAATTGCAGACAGAAGCAAAAGCATCGGAGCTAGAATCATCCCTAGCGATAATGGCAACTCTCCACTTGCAAACGGTCTAGACTTTTTGCTTTCGTGCATTCGATCAGCATCCAGGTCTAAAAGATCATTTAAAACGTAAACGCTAGAAGCACAAAAACTAAAGCTAAAAAAAGCGTAAACTGCTTTTATCAACAATTCGAAATCAAATATCTTATGAGACAATAACAATGGCAAAAAAAGTAAAATATTTTTTGCCCACTGGTGAACCCTAATGGCTTTTATAAAAAGCTTAAAAGGAGATCGTTTATCAAATTCGATCTTTTCTTCGACATTGAATTTTGATTCCACTTCACTGTGAAACTTTGGCGTTCCGACGGGAACAGCGCCCTCAGACACTTGCCAAATATGAAAATCAGATCGACTATCACCAACGTAAGTGAATGAACTGCCATATGTCTTTGTTAAATACTCAGCCTTCACTTTTCCTTTTAGGTTTTTTTGTCCATCACTACCTTGAAAACCTTCGAAAATGGAAAGGTGTTCAGAAATTGGTTTAAGATAGTTGATATCGCTAGCGCTTACTAAGTATAACTTTTTACCAGAACTTTTTTGCCTCTTCAGATAGGAAATGACATCCTGATTGTAAGGTAAAGTCGTAGGATCAATATTGGTTCTCTTAGCAATTTCTCTCTTTAATTTGGCCCGACCACCCAGCAGCCAAAACGGCACTAAGAACACATAAAGAAAATTCTTTTTTAGAAGTTTAAACAGACTCTCATATAGCAAGTCTGTCTTGATAACTGTTTTGTCCAAATCGGCTATTACAATCATATTTTACCTTCTACTTTTGACATAAGTTACCCCAACAAGACTCGTAAGTTTAGACCTAGTCAGCCAAAGGCTTGTGCGGCGCGGTGCCCCTCGACAATAATTGACTACTTTGTGAGCACGCCAACCCTGGTAACACAATTCTCGCTTACTCATCCCCCCCATTCGATGCTAAAATACTGGAGTTTAAAGAAGGAGAATTTATGGGCTTGTTACTCAAGCAGATCTTTAATTTTTTAAAGATCCTTAATTCAGATACTGGCACCAATCAGATCGCTGCCGGTATTGCCACAGGATTTATTTTAGGGATGACACCGGCCATGTCTTTGCAGACATTTTTGGTGGTTATCCTTATGTTTATTTTTAGAATCCAAATTGGAGCAGCTCTTCTGGCCACAGGATTTTTTGCCGTCTTCGCCTACATCCTAGATCCTGTTTTTGACAGCGTAGGCCAGGTGGTACTGGAAGCCGGAGCACTTCAAGGACTTTTTACCTCTCTGTATAACATGCCCATATTACCCTTCACTCGATTTAATAACTCCGTTGTTATGGGCTCAGGAGTGGTTGGTTTCGCCTTAGCTCCATTTATCTTTTTACTAGCGCGAGTGCTTGTGCAGAAATATCGCGAAAAAGTAGTGGCCCGATTTAAAGAAACAAAGTTTTGGAAAGCCGTTAAAGCAACCTCTCTCTACAAATGGTACGTGAAATATGACGAACTCTATGGATAATAAAGAAACTAAAGCTCAGAAAACCCCAAAGAAAAAAGGTCCCATTCGGTTCGAGGCCATCATTCCTACTATCATTGTAGTGGCTCTACTCGCGGCCTACATGACTTTCTTTTTTGATTCAAATTTAAGATCAGGCATTGAATGGGTGGGAACCCGAGTTCATGGTGCTGAAATCAATGTGGGCAATCTGAATACCTCATTTATTAATGGAACAATGAAGATTGAAAATATTCAGGTGACGGATAAGACGAAACCTGAAAATAACATGATTCAAATTGGTCAAATCCGACTGGGCCTTGTTTGGGATGCACTACTCAGAGCTAAATTTGTAGTGAGTGACGCCGCCATTGAAGATATTGGCATTAATGCTAAAAGAAAGCGCCCTGGACGTATTCTCCCCAAAAGCGACCCATCTCGCAGCCAAATTAATGAAATTGAAACAGCAGCTTTAGATGTCACCAAAGAGAAATACAACAAGAACATCTTGGGTGATCTAGCTACGGTAGCTGGTGGTGTAGATCCAAATGCTCAACTCAAAGAAATGCAAAATGACTTGAAGTCGGAGAAAAAAATTGCCGAACTAAAAGCCTCTTTAAAGGAAAAGGAAAACGCCTGGAAAGAACGTATTGCTAAACTTCCCGGCAAAGAGAAATTTGCAGCTCTTAAACAAGAATTCAAAGCTCTGAAATTTGACTCTAAAAATACAGTTCAATTTTTAAAGGACATTCAGAAGGCCGATAAAATTTTAAAAGAGGCTGACAAAGAAGTTAAAGCCATTACGAGCGCAGCCAATGATTTAAACAAAGAAGTGAATGCTGCTGGAAAAGATATTGGCCAAGTTGATAAATGGGTTAAAGAGGATATCGCTGATCTTCAAACACGCTTAAAAATCCCAAGCCTAGATGTTGGTGATTTGAGTAAATCGATCTTCTTAAATATGCTGAACGAGAAAATTGGCCCTTACCAAAAGTACATTGTGTTAGCAAAAGAGTACATGCCACCTCCAAAATCTGAACGTACGAAAACTAAAAGTGAACCTTTGGTCGCGCCCAGAAAAAGAGGCGAAGGTCGAACCTATAAATTCCCAATCACAAAGAAAAGTTACCCCTTATTCTGGTTACAAAAAGCTACAATTAGTTCCAAATCCAATGAAGGTGGATTTAGTGGAGATATCTCCGGAAATCTAACCAATGTGACCTCCAACCCTGCATGGGTTGGCAAGCCAGCTACATTAGATATAAAAGGTGATTTTCCAGCACAACAAGTGATGGGTTTGGACGCACAAGTTGTATTTGATAATCGCAAAGAACCGACTCAATCAACACTAAAAGGTTCAATCCAAAGCTTCCCTATGGAACCTTTATCCCTATCTGATTCAGACGATCTTACATTTAAAGTAAACAATTTAGTGGGTCGGTCGCGTTTTAATGGGAAAGTCGTTGGTGAAAAGATGGCCCTTAATATCGCCAATGTGTACGATAAGGTCCAGTATGATATCGATTCAAAGAATAAAGATGTAAAGCAGCTTTTCACCGCCGCAGCGGCTGGAATTCCCGCCATCAACCTCAGAGCAAGTGTTAAAGGGAAAATCTCAGCCCTGGCTTGGTCGATAGATTCGAATTTAGGTAGAGAGCTCGGGAAGGGCTTGAAAAAACAAGTCCAAGAGAAGATTGATCAGGCCAAAAAGCAGCTTGAAGCCTTTGTTTATGGACGAATCAACAAAGAAAAAGCCGCTCTCGATAATCAGTTTAAAGGCCTAAAGAACCAAGTCGACTCGCAGGTTAATGGCAAGAAAGCAGAGCTTGAGCGAGAAAAGAAAAAGATGACCGCTCAAATTGAACAGCAAAAGAAGTCTGGACAAAAGAAAGAACAGAAAAAGCTCGAGAAAAAGGGAAAGAAGTTACTTAAGGATCTTAAGAAGAGTTTGAAGTTCTAGTAAGGCAAAGTGGAAGCTCCTTTAACGGGAGCCTTCCCACCCCCGGGGCAGCCGTAAAATTTCCCCTGTAAACACCGTAATCTGTAGCGCCGACTGACCATATCGAAAATGTTGTCCGTCATTTTACCTACATTGCCATTGGGTCCTCTAGATAAACCCGGTAACTTCGCTTTTCCTTTGCTACCCGGAAGATACTTAGAAAGATCAAAACCACTTTTTTTATGAGCGTCGATGACACTATCATTGACCAAGCTCGCTGGGTTACGGCCATAACTGTAGCCTCCACCACTGCTTGTCTCACCAAGGGAACTCACAGCGCCACTACCACCACGTTCTCCAGTGAGAATATCTGTATTGAGTTTGCCATTCACACTCTGTGGCTGCTCAACAGGAGGAAGCCCACCTGAATCTCCAGAACCACCCAGGCCAGCTCCACCACTACCACCTGAACTTGATACCGTGGGATCATTGAGTTGCTGGGCTTCCACAGCCATCGGATCTGCAAATTCTGGATTACTAAACGGATCATCCAATAGTGCAGAGTCTAAACCCAAAGACGTTGTATCTGAACTCAGTGCCGCCCCAAGGGTACCGGGCTCCACCTCAGTGGCAGAAGTTGTAAGGCCGGAAGTGGTTGTGGTGATGTCTTCACATCCCACCGCTGACGGATCCGCATTACATTGAATGCAAATAGGATTACTGGCATTGGCTGCCGAAGTGCAATCGCCGTTAAAAGCAATTTCCGTATCAGGGAGACCTTCCAAACCCGTCTCCGACTGAGTGAGTGAGTCTTCACACTCCTGTAAGAAAGCGGCCATAGTTGTGTTGGCCGCCGCCTGTTGGGCTAGATCATTAGCGCTTTCCGAGACAGCCTGACATCTAGCAATTTTAGATTTCATGGCTCTCCCCTGATCACTTATCTTGGTTTTTGAAACACAAAAGCCAGAAATCGATTGAAGAGTATTAAACCGGTTCTCACAAATATCATTCATCATGTTGGCCGTATCTTGAAAAAGCTTCCGTGAACTCTCACATGTGGACTTACATCCCTCCACTTTATTAGTACAAAGCCCAGCAAGCCCGGTATTTAAAGCGGCACCACTGAGTGATAGTTCCTTGGCTTGACGACAAGCTTCCGCATTGCCCTGTGCACCTCTCGCCGACTGAATGACAGTACCCAGAGTGAGCCCCAGGTTAGCCACTCCTCCCAAGGCTTTGTTTCCAGCCATCGCGCAACTTAATGGATCACCACAGCAGGTCTGGGCCTCTTCTTGTTTTTCTTCACAGTTCTCAAATTCAGGAAAATATTGGTTTTTAAGAGTGCGATCCACAATGCTCCACATGCTTGGATCCACACTTCCTCTTAAAGCCAACCAAACGTCATTTTTATTGCTCAATCCTGCAGCCTGATAAGCCATGTCTATACAGGAGTCATCGCCACTGCACAGATCACGAGAAAAGCTATGTGCACTTTCTATGGAAGGATGGGACACCACTTCGGTAAAGCGGTCTAAATAAATCTGTTCGCAATTTGAAGATCTCTCTACATAGGAGACCGTCGATGCCGACTCCTGTGTGGTGGCCGCTCTATCTTCCTCACGCTCAATGTAGCCTGAGCCATAGCGCTGCCGACACCAAGCCGAAAGCATACTGGTTTTATCAGCTCTAACGCCGTTGAAATATCTTTCTGTAATTCCCGTTGAATCACCCACATATCGAGATCCCGTATCCCCATTACCTTCACCTATAGGACTATCATCTCCTGGCTCACCGGGGGGATTTTCAACCACTTCGGGGTCACCGTCGTCACTATCCCCTTGCGGGCAAGTTCCCCCATTTTGCTGCCGAACTCTTAATGAGCATGTATTCTCATTATTACGAAAATCTTTAGAGTTGCTAGCTTCCAGGGAATACTTCTGCGGTGAAATGATTTGGTCTCGTGGAATATTCATGGTCTGCATGCCTGTGATCACCACGATTTGATCCGGTAACTCCTCTTTAAAGCAGGCCGATTGAGTGTTGGACTTAAGGAAGTCCGTGAAAAACAGAACCAACTCACAAGTGGAAGGATCATATAACACTTCTTCTTCCTGCGGGAATTGACTCCGGCAATACTGCTCAATGCTACTTTGTTGCCGGCACAATCGAACGGTCTCATTTGCCCTAAACATTACATAGCTGTCTCGGCAGTTACTACTCTGCTTACGAACACAGTCTTGGTATTCGGCTTCAGTGGCCAGCGCATCGAAACTCATTAGAGTATAAAGGACGAATCCAGATAAACTGAAAAAGTTGAGAATGTATTTATGCATATATCAATTGTAGACGACATGTCTCTTCTTTCGCTACACCTATCGGGTAAAATGCACCGAGATTTAACCTGAGCTCTCACATTGAGACATGAGCGATTTAAAATGAAACGTCTTTTTTTACTGCACCTGCTCTAACCAAACCCCGTAGTCCACCAGACCCGAAGAATGGCCACCGCTCATCAAGTAGTTGGCAATACCGTAGGGATTTAATAATTTGCCTGAATTTGCACAAGAATTAGAATGATATTTTGAAACATTTCTCCCTTGGCATTTCCTAAGATTAACACCAGCGTCTGCCGCATGGCTCGCAAATACCAAACAACCAGTTCCATTCCTCTTACAATCCGATATTCCGGCACCAGAAAGTCCGGCTAAAGAACTACCGGTATATTGGACCATATCTTCCTTGTGATCACTGCTTATCCTTCCTGAAGTCTCATTTTTCAAAGTTAAATCGTTTCCTTGAATAAGCTCAAAAGTTCTATTTTCATCCCAACTTCGCTGGACTGTATTTTCCGGCAGAGCATCATCGTCCATATAACCAGCCGTCGCCATTCGCCACTTCAGTTTCTCGGCAAACTTTTTACTCTCTGGGGTGTCTTTCTGAAACAGCTCCGGGTCAATGTTATTGGCTAGCTGTATGGGAGTGTAACCTGCATCCAACAAGGTCGACCCTTTTGCTTTTAAATACACCACATCACTTCCAAGATCGTGGTCAGCCTCTTGAATTTCCGTTCTCGTCGGACAGCGACCTAATATGCCGTAATAGGTCTGTCCCTCATGAGTGCGGGTGACATAGCGTTCTCCAGCAGCGGGTCGCTGTTTCTTCATAAAGAAAACTGTATTTTTTAGATCAAAATCAATATTTTCTGAAAAATCTTCTGTGGTTGTCTGGATACTTGGTGGACTCGTAAAAAATCCTCCTTTTTCCATGTCACATACCCCATGAAGTTGAGTCATCAATAACTCACCATTCGAAACCAACACTCCATTTAAACCGGTTTCCCCCCAAGGGTTATCCTGACTCTTTGGCACTTTCACATAGACTCCCAGAGTGGCATCCACCAGCGGCTGAGTCATCGGATCCCTCAACCCTTTTGTAGGCTCTCTTATATCCGGACCAAACAATGTGACATCTAATATTTGCAATGAATCATCCATAGGTCGGTAAAGCCCGTCGCTGCATTCAATGCCATCCCTCGCCATTTCTAAATGCATGTCGGTGTACCTATCCCCCACCACCTTGGCGGCATACAGCTCCTCAAAGGCTTCTGTTATAAAGCCCGCGATCTCCTCTTTTTTTCTAGAAGTGAAATCTCCCTCATCCAACTTTTTAAGATATTTGTCCCGACAGGAGTTGAGATAATTCTCTCCCTGTTTTTGTAAAATCGCACTGGGGTCGCCGCCACCAGGGATCTCCTGGTTGTACATGTTGAAGCCCGAAAACACATAGCAACCCACATTGTCCCGGATGGTAAAACCGATAGCATCTCTTAAAGATTCCACCAATTGATTGGCTTCCGCCTTGCGAGTCATGGCCGCAGATATGGCCTCAAAGGACTCCGATTGACCAAAGGCACTTCCGCTAAAGAAGACCATAGAGAGACCTGCAAGAAAAACTTTTTTCCCATTCCAATTCATAGATGCCGACAGTTTAATGCATAACTTCATATGCTGTCCTAATCGACTTAAATTCTTGTAATCATTATAGGAAAAGTCCGGAACTAGACTTATAAAACCCTTTCTTTGGATCTCTAAAACCCACGTAGGAGGAAGTCCAGCACTTTAGTCCTAAGGAAGTCTTCATACCTTTTCGAGATACCACTTAATGGTATCCAACAGTCCGGTATTAAAATCAAAATCTCTGGTAAAGCCGAGCTCCTTAACAGCTCTACTGTCGTCGATCGCATACCTCAAATCATGACCTTTACGGTCTTCAACAAACTGAATTTGATCCACATAAGAACCAGATGCACTAGGAAGTAAATCATCTAATTGCTTACAGATCAATTTCACAATTTCAATATTGGAATGCTCTTCGTTGCCACCAAAACAATAAGTTGAACCGGGTTCCGCACATTCAAAAGCTAACAATACTCCACGACAGTGGTCTTTAACGTGTATCCAGTCCCGTACATTCTTTCCTGCGCCGTAAACCGGTAAAGATTTACCTTTAATAGCATTGTTGATCATTAATGGAATTAGCTTCTCCGGAAACTGACGTGGGCCATAGTTATTGGAGCAATTGGTAACTATCACTGGCAATCCATAAGTATGGTTCCAGGCTCGAGCCAAATGATCCGCACTGGCTTTAGATGCAGAGTAAGGAGAGTTTGGAGAGTAGGAACTCTTTTCTGAGAATTTTTCCTTATTAAACGGGAGTTCACCAAACACTTCGTCGGTTGAGACTTGTAGAAATCTAAAATCTAAATTTCCACTTTTAGAAAAATAATTTTCAGCATGCCTTAATAGATTGAATGTACCTTCAATGTTAGTCTTTATAAAAATATCAGGGCCTTCGATCGACCTATCCACATGACTTTCAGCAGCAAAATTTAAAACTCCAGAAAAAGAATGCTCTTTAAATAGCTGCCCCACCAAATCATTGTCGCATATATCACCTTCGACTAATTGTGCCCGACCCGTTTCTAATACTGTTCTCAGATTCTCTTGGTTTCCAGCATAAGTCAGCTTATCCAGTACAACCACATGATATTCAGATTCAACCAGAAGGTCCACAAAGTGACTGCCAATAAAGCCAGCGCCACCAGTTACTAGTACAGTTTTAGCCATATAAATCTCCCACCTCGACCATTATAATCACACTCTCTACAAGGGTCTTTCAAGGAATAGATGATCCCAACTAAAGGAGAGGAATAAGATAAATTTTTATACATGCCTGAATGTAGATGATTTGCTATCCTTTCCATAAGTTTGTTGGAGGTAAATGTATGAAGTCGATCATTCTAGCTGGCGGTAGTGGTTCCCGACTTTACCCCATGACTGAGGTGATTTCTAAGCAGCTACAACCTATATATGACAAACCCATGATCTATTATCCGCTTTCAATTCTTATGCTAGCTGGGATTAAAGATATCCTAATTATAAGTACCCAGAGAGATACACCTTTTATGGAAAGTCTTTTCGGCGACGGTTCTAGATTGGGCATTAATATTCAATATAAGGTTCAGGAATCCCCAAAAGGCTTGGCTGATGCTTTTATTGTCGGAAAAGAATTTCTTTCCGGTGAAGACGTAACTATGATTTTAGGAGACAATCTTTTTTACGGTGATTTGACATTCTACAGAAGAGCCATCGAAAACTTTCAGTCTCCCCATCGAGACCATAACGCTACAATATTTGGATATCATGTCGATGATCCGGCAAGGTATGGCGTTGTTAACTTCGACAAGCAAACAAATAAAGTGATCGATATAGAAGAAAAACCTGAAAAGCCTAAGTCCAATTATGCTATTCCGGGGCTCTATATTTTTGATAAATCCGTTACCGAAAGAGCGGCCACACAAAAACCTTCTCCTCGAGGAGAATTGGAAATCACAGATTTAATGGAAAGCTACCTTAAAGAAGGGCAGTTAAAACTCGAACCCATTGGTCGTGGTGTGACTTGGTTGGATACGGGAACCCCTAATGCATTGCTTGAAGCTGCAAACCTAATTAGCTCCATCCAACGCAGACAAGGCTCCCTTGTCGCATGCCTAGAAGAAGTGGCTTTTATCAAAGGATTTATAGATAAAACCGGCCTAGAGAACGCCATTGAATCTTTGCCACAGTCCACTTATCGAGATTACTTAAATACCATTATTTAAAAAAGGCAGCCTTTTGGCTGCCCTCATAAACTCAGTTTCTGAAAACTTACTAGCTTCTATCAAAATGATCCCGCTAAAACTATTTGCGGATACATATACTGCCAAGACACATCCTGATCTACACCATCGGCCTGCGTGGTCTCAAAAGTTTCATAAACAATCCCGAATCCGGCACCAAATGATCCTGTTATATCAAACACTTGGTTTAGCTCCACACCAATACCTGATCCTTCGTCAAATTCTGTCCCCGATGAGTCCAGCTCGAACTTTGGCGTTAGAAAATAGGTACCTAAAATTTGAAAACCATTGCTTGCCATATAACCAAAAGTCACGCCCGTGTGACCAGTGATCAAATCACCCGACGAAATCCCTAAAGCGACTCCGAGATACAAGCCACTGGGCATACCCCATCCCAATTTTAAGTTTGTGTAGGTCTGTTCGGTTTCAACAGCAGCTGCTGGATCTACCTCAATGCTCGAAGAGGAAGGGGAAAGACCAAGTGCTATATAGAATCCATCTGCTTTAAACGCATAAGAAGAATTTGCTGCAAACAGAACGGCTACCGCGGCCGCAATTGTAAAAAGACGTTTCATAAAGTCCTCCATTGAGTTGTTACCTACATGGTCCCTCACGGCTATAATCCAAGCAAGACAACCCCCTACTAAAGTCCCGAGCCTTCAGCTTTTAAAATGAATTACTAACCTCTTATCACGAAAAACCCATGCTCCAGACACCCCCTTAAGAAAGTCCCGAAACCTCAGCTCATAAAATGAATTACTAACCTCTTATCACGACAAATCCATGCTCCAGACGACCCTAAAACCTGACAAGACCTCGTACAGAATTCAGAGTTCTTCCTGCCTGTTAGCATTAAATGTATGATGTTTCCCAAATTTTACGATGAGTTTCGAGATCCATATTGCCACCCGAGAGTAGTACTAAAACCTTCTTAGGTTGATCCTGACATTTTAACCATTTAACAGCTGCAGCCATAGGCAAGGCTGATGTTGGTTCAATTTGAACTTTCACAAAATGAATCAACTTCTGAGTCCATTCTAAAATCTCTTCTTCAGTCACCTCGAAATAATCATCCAGCTTCTTTAGATAGTGAAAGGTACGAGGGGACAGACTTAATGTCCTAGCCCCATCAGCTAGAGTATCTGGGGATTCCTTCAATCGAACAATGGCTCCTGATCGCAAAGATTGAATGGCATCATTTCCCGCCTCAGGCTCCCCAGCTATCACATTTATTTTTGGCTTAAATCCTTTTACCGCCAGCAATGTCCCGGTAGCGAGCCCCCCACCCCCAATAGGTACAAAAACGGCATCCACAGATTCTCCGCCTAGGGCCTCCATCGCCTCTAAAGCGGCAGTCCCTTGTCCACAAATCACCTGATCATGATCATAGGGCGGAACAAGATAGGCTCCAGATAACTGTGCTTCATCAGCTAGTGCTTCTGCCTCCTGTCTAGAAGAAGTAAAGGTTAACTCTGCTCCTAGAGCCCTTGTACCTTCGGATTTGACCTTAGAAACATTGCCGGGCATAAATATCTGCGCTTTAACTCCTAGTTGCTTACAGGCCCACGCAACCGCCTGAGCATGATTGCCAGAACTGTAGGCTACAACCTTTTCAGGCAACCTGTTTTGCTCCTTTAACCACAACAGCGTATTCAGAGCGCCACGAGCTTTAAAGGCACCAATATGTTGGAAATTCTCACATTTAAAATAGAATTCGTGGCCCAAAAGATCATTCAATTGAGAAGATTGGAGCACTGGAGTGTGGATCAGCTTTCCATTGAGTCGTTGAGCAGCAGAACGAATATCCTCAATACCAAGTTCCTTCATTTTACTCTGCTGCAAAACTCTTAAAGAAACTAATGGCTTCAGGAGTGGCCCAATCTTCGCTGCCAGAAACCTTACGAACCAACTTAAAGTCTTTTCCAATTATGAATGATTCTGGTAATGCCACTATATGATATTGATTGGAGATCGTCTTCTCTTTGTCCCATACAGCAACAAAGTTATCGCCCTTTACATCAAAAATACTCAAAAACTTTTTAAGTTCCTTCATTTCGTAGTCGGCAGATACAGTGACTAACACAAGATCGTCACCCATTGTTTCTAACAACTTCAACATGGAGGGAAATTCTTCCACGCACGGGTCACACCATGAAGCCCAAAAATTAATAAGAATGAGCTTCCCTTTTAAATCGGATAGCTTAAATGGCTTACCGTCTATTGTTTCGATTTCAAAATCGATAGCCCCATCAACTTCCATTCTATCAAGAACTTTTGCTGAATCTGGGACTTCTGTGCCTTGATTTAAAGGTTTGCTAATCTGCAACCAGCCATAAAAACTAAGTGCTCCAAGAATCCAAACAAGTACAAGACCTTTTACAATATGCTTCATGCTTCCCTCATATGTTGACACAATTGTATCGTAAATTAGCAGCAAGTAAAACTGATACACTCACAACTTTTCCACAGCCCTGTGGATAAGTAATCCCTGTTTTTAATTTTCAAGTTTTTTCTTTCTCTTATGCGAAAAATCAATTCTATTTTTCATTTGCGAATCTATTTGCAACTCATAGAGAAATAAAAAAGGGACACTCTCAGTGTCCCTTTTCCAAACTCGAATTTCAAAAGTCTATTACTTGCGATTAATTTTACGAGATGCTGCCTGCATGTTACGAAGACGCTTCTTCTTTGCCTTGCGAACTTTAGCAGTAGCTCTCGCCTGCTTAAGACCAGCATCTTCACGTTCCTGCTCACTGATATCAGGAGCCTGATAATCAACAAACTCAATATAGGCCATTTCAGCCATGTCGCCAGGACGTGGACCGATCTTAGTAATTCTTGTGTAGCCACCAGGTCTTTCTTTAAACCTTTGACCTAAATCGCTAACAAGAGTTCGAACTGTATTTTTATTCGGGTACTTTGAAACCAAAACACGTCTAGCATGTACAGTATCGTTTTTACCGATTGTTACAGCCTTCTCTACATGTCTGCGAAGCTCCTTAGCTTTTGGCAAAGTCGTTTTGATACGGCCATGCTCAACAAGGGCATCTACTAATCCGCGGATCAACGCCTTTCGGGCATCCGGTTTTCTTCCAAAGTGGTGTTTTACAACTTTATGTCTCATGACTTACTCCAACGTTCAAAAGGGCAACTTATTGAGGTGTTCCGTCACCATTTGTAGGCGTTCCTGGAGCTGGTGCCGCAGGCGCTGCTGGTCTAACCGGAGCAGCATTTGGGTCCCAACCTTGAGGAGGCCATCCATCAATCTTCATTCCAAGCGACAATCCCATTTTTCCAAGAATGTCTTTAATTTCATTTAATGACTTACGACCAAAATTCTTAGTCTTAAGCATCTCAGCTTCAGAACGAGTCACTAATTCACCAATAAAGCGAATGTTCGCGTTCTTTAAGCAGTTCGCAGACCGAACTGAAAGCTCTAAATCATCCACCGAGCGGAAAAGATTTTCATTCAACTGAGGCTGACGAGATTCACTTTCCTCTTCCTCTGGCTCTAAGGCTTCATCAAAAGTAAGGAAAATCTGCAACTGTTCCTTAAGAATTTTAGATCCCAAAGCAACAGCCTCTTCAGGCTTTAATGAACCATCTGTCCAAACTTCAAAATTCAATGCATCATAATCTGTTCTTTGACCCACACGAGCGTTGTTCACAACATAGTTCACACGACGTACAGGTGAGAAAAGGGAGTCAACAGCGATAAACCCAACAGGAAGATCACCACGATGTGCTTCAGCTTCCTCATACCCTCTACCAAAAGAAACTACGATCTCAGCTTCGAATTTTCCATCTTTTCCAAGTGTAGCAATATGTTGATCTGGGTTTAATACTTCAATTTGATCAGAAGCTTGAATATCACCGGCTGTGATTGTACCAGCTTCACTCTTAGAAATTCTTAGAGTTTTTGGCTCTGGATCATATTGACGAAAACGAACCTCTTTAAGGTTCAAAATGATGTCAGCAACGTCTTCCAAAACATCAGGAATAGTGCTGAACTCATGGAGAACGCCTTCAAATTTAACGGCTGTTACAGCAGATCCCATCATAGAACTTAAAAGTACTCTTCTAAGGGAATTACCCAAAGTAACCCCATAACCTCTTTCAAGAGGACGAATAACAAACTTACCGTATTGACCGGTCAAGCTGTCTTTATCAACCTCAAAGCCACGGGGCTTAATAAGGTCACGCCAAAATTTGTAATAGTGTGGTTGAATGTTTAACTCTGACAAGTTCAACTCCTCTTAAAATATAAAGTTCAATTCGCAATACAGTAAACGCAATTAAATTCGACGACGCTTTGGAGGGCGGCAACCGTTATGCGGAATAGGAGTAACATCTTTTAAAGAAGACACTCTAATTCCAGCAGCAGCCACAGCTCTCACAGCAGGTTCACGTCCTGCTCCTGGCCCTTTCAAGAACAAGTCTACAGACTTCATTCCGTTTTCAAGAGCTTTCTTAGCAGCGTCCTCAGCAGCCATTTGAGCCGCAAATGGAGTCCCTTTACGAGATCCCTTGAAACCCAAAAAACCAGCAGATGACCAACATACAGCTCCACCGGAGGGGTCTGTCATTGTCACGATGGTGTTCGCAAAACCTGCTTGGATGTAACAACGTCCATGAGGAATATTCTTTTTAACTTTTTTCTTACTTGTTTTCTTACCAGCCATTTTTTACCTCAAAAAACCAATCAAACCTTATACAGCCTTTTTCTTACCAGCTACCGTCTTCTTAGGACCTTTACGTGTACGCGCATTTTGACGAGTACTCTGTCCACGACATGGAAGACCTTTTCTGTGCCTAATTCCTCTGTAGCAACCTAAATCCATTAGGCGCTTAATAGAAAGACCAACATCTCTTCTCAAATCCCCTTCAACTTTGAAAGAGTCATCAAGAATATTACGAAGCTGAGCCACCTGCTCATCCGTTAATTGATCTGTTCTCAATTCCTTAGGGAAGTTTGCTAATTTGCAAATCTCTTTTGCACGAGTCTGGCCAATTCCGTAAATATACGTTAAAGCCACTTCCATTCTTTTGTTTCGCGGTAAGTCAACACCAGCTATACGAGCCATTTATAACCTCTAACCTTGTTTTTGTTTGTGCTTCGGGTTCTCGCAAATCACACGAATTATGCCTTTGCGCTTGATTACCTTGCACTTGTTGCAAATTTTCTTAACTGAAGGTCTTACTTTCATTTCTTCCTCACTTTGTACGTAAGTCATTAAACTTACTACCAAAATACCGTTTATCTCGGGCGAAAAATACACCTTGGCACAACGCTCAAAGCGCGAAAATTAACACCCTCAAATGTTCAAGTCCAGCATAATTATTGGGTTTTACCCCAAAACCTTTTGAACTCTCTCGAACACCTCATCGGCAGATCCCGTGCCGTCAATTTCTGTAAATTGGCCCTTATTTTGGTAAAATTCTTTCACCGGGCGGGTGCTATTTTCATAATTTTCAAGTCTCACTTTAATGACGTCTTCCTGATCGTCTTTTCGCTGAACCACTTCAGCTTTCCCACACACATCACAAACTCCATCCTGTTGAGGAGGTTTAGATGCAATATGGTAAACGGCTCCACAGCCTTTGCACACTCTACGTCCAGTTAATCGACTCACTAACTCAGACTCAGGCACTTGGAACGAAATCACTCGATCCAGAGGAGCTCCAATTTTCTCAAGCAATCCATCTAAAGCATCCGCTTGAGCTGTAGTTCTTGGAAATCCATCCAAGATGAAGCTTTGACCATTAAGATTTTTCAAAACCTCTTCCACTAATCCAATCGTCACTTCGTCTGGGACTAGATTTCCAGCATCCATAAATTCTTTAGCCTTTTTACCTAATTCCGTTTCGTTTTTTATCGCGTTACGAAATAGGTCTCCTGTCGATATATGCCTCATATCCAACTTCTCAACAAGAAGAGCCGACTGAGTCCCTTTACCTACGCCAGGAGCGCCAAACAAAATCAAATTCATTAGTATCGAACCCTTCGGCTTTTTACTTTCACTCCACCCACTGCGCCATCGTACTTAGCAGTAATTAGGTGAGACTGAATCTGTTGCGCAGTATCTAGCGCAACACCCACAAGAATCAACAAACTTGTTCCACCAAAATAGAATGGAAGCTTTAACTGATCTATCAGTATTGTGGGAAGTATACATACGGCACTCAAATAAATAGCACCAGTTACTGTCAAACGATCCAATACCCTTTTAATGTAGTCGGCAGTGCTTTTACCTGCTCTTACACCGGGGATAAAACCACCGTATTTTTTAAGGTTATCGGCAACCTCTGTAGGGTTAAATTGAATCTCCGTATAGAAGAAACAAAAGAACACAATCAATCCTACAAATAAAACATTATAAATAGACCCTGTCGGAGTCAGTGATTGCTGTAAGTTCTGCATCCAAGGCGCATCAATAAACTGGGCCATCGTTGATGGAAACATCAATAAACTGGAAGCAAAAATAGGCGGAATCACATTGGCAAAATTAACTTTTAAAGGCAAATGACTCATCTGTTGGTTCATCGCCTGTTTACCTTGTCCTCTACCAGAATACTGGATAGGAATCCTTCTCTGCCCCACTTCAACAAACACGATTGCAGCAATGACAATCACCATAAACGCGATAATCCCAAGAGCAATGATAGCGCCAATATCGCCATTAGAAACCATTGAGAAAAGTCCCATAGTTCCAGAAGGGATACCTGCTGCAATTCCGGCGAAAATGATAAGAGAGGCTCCGTTACCTACACCTTTTTCAGTGATCTGCTCACCCAACCACATAATAAAACAAGTTCCTGCAGTCAGAGTAAGAGTAGTTAAAACTTCAAAAGATATAAAACCGAACTCCTTAGTGCTCACCAAGGGACGACCATCAGTAGTATTTTGACCAGCAAAATAGTTGGCCATCGCCCAGCCTTGAACCAATGCCAATGCCACTGTTGCATATCGAGTGTATTGATTTAGCTTTTTCCGCCCGGCATCGCCTTCTTTTTTTAGCTGTTCCAACTGAGGCACTGCACTTTGCAGAAGTTGAAAAATAATCGAGGCAGAAATATATGGCATGATACCTAAAGCCATAACACTAAATCTTTCGAGAGCTCCACCTGTGAAAGTGTTAAACATCCCAAAAAGTCCAGCTGACTGTTGAGCAAAAAAGTCTAAAACCGCAGCTCCATCCACACCTGGCGTCGGCACGGCGACACCAATACGAAAGATCGCCAGGATCATGAGCGTGAATAAAATCCGGTTGCGTAACTGAGTTGGTATTTTCACGTTGGGAGCTTGTTGTGCCACTAGATGACCTCTACTTTACCACCCGCTGCTTCAATTGCGGATTGAGCTGTTTTTGAAAACTTATGAGCTTTTACAGTTAGAGCTTTTTCTAACTTCCCATCTCCTAAGACTTTCACTTTTCCTTTTCTCACGATTCCTGCTGCTTCAAGAGCTTCAGGAGTTACATCTCCGCTGAGATTGTTAAGGTCTTTTAAATTAACAACTTGGTAAGTGGTTTTAAATTTAGCATTTGTAAAACCAAACTTAGGCAACCTACGCGCAAGAGGTGTTTGTCCACCCTCAAATCCTCGAGGAATTGGAGCACCAGCTCTCGCTTTTTGCCCTTTATGTCCTTTACCAGCCGTTCCTCCTTGACCACAGCTTCGCCCACGACCCACGCGTCTCTTTTTATGCGTGGCACCCTTTTTAGGTCTGAGACTTCCTAATAAACTCATCTTACTTCTCCACCTGTACGTCTAACATGTGTTGGACTTTAAATATCTGACCGCGGTTGGCTGGATTATCAGCTACCACTTTTTCGTCACCAATCTTTTTTAATCCAAGACAACGAACAGCATCTTTTTGCCTTTGAGTCTTTCCGATTAAACTTCTTTTTAATTTAACTTTAAATGCTTTTGCCATGACTATGTCCTTAGCTTCCTATTTACGAAATCTTAGATCCGTCCACTTTACTGTCTACGAGCTGACCAAGACCTTGCATGGTTGCGCGTACAGCATTATGGGGATTGTTAGTTCCTACACACTTGGTAAGAATATCTTTAATTCCAACAGATTCTAATACCGCTCGAACTGGCCCACCGGCGATAACCCCTGTACCAGGAGCGGCTGGAACCAAAACGACTTTAGCTGCGCCAAACTCACCCACAACTTCATGTGGAATCGTGCGATTTTCTTTAAGTTTAAAACCTTTAACTTCCTTTTTTGCAATACGAGCAGCTTTACTGATGGCCTCAGGAACTTCTCCGGCCTTACCAGTACCAAAACCCACCTGACCGCCGCCATCACCGGCGACAACTAGAGCGGAGAATGAAAAGCGACGGCCACCTTTAACAACTTTAGCCACTCTTCGAATTGATACAACTCTCTCTTGAAACTCTTCTGAACCTTTTTCCACGTTGGGCTACTCCTTAAAACTTGAGTCCGGCTTCGCGTGCGCCGTCAGCTAAACTTTTAATCTTACCGTGATAAATATATCCGCTTCTATCAAAGACAACACTCGCTACATTGGCCGCCTGGGCTTTCTTAGCAATGGTCTCTCCCACTTTCTTCGCAGCTTCTCTTGAGTTGGTTTTATCCGCTTTAGAGTCTGCAGAAGCCAGTGTCTTACCTGTAGAGTCATCAATGATTTGTGCATAAATGTACTTAGAACTTCTAAACACACATAGACGAGGACGCTCTGTAGTCCCTGTCACTTTACGTCGCACACGCATTCTATTCTTTTTACGTGCAACTTCTCTCTTGGCCGTTTTCTTTTTAAACTTTAGTTTCACAGCTTACCTCGTTTACTTACCTGCTGATTTACCGGCTTTACGACGGATTCTCTCATCAGCATACTTAACACCTTTACCCAAATAAGGTTCAGGCTCTCTAAATCCTCTAATTTTTGCAGCCACCTGGCCAACCAATGCTCTATCAGCACCAGTTACAGTCACGGATGTCTGTTTATCTACTTTAATCTCAATTCCATCAGGAATGTCATACTTAATAGGATGAGAATAACCTAGATTCAGCTCAAGAACTTTGCCGCTCACATTCGCTCTATAACCAACTCCATTTAGTTCAAGAACTTTTGTCCAACCGGTAGAAACACCAGTCACAGCATTTTGAACTAAAGCCCTATAAAGACCATGAAAGGCACGTGTTTGCGGCTCGTTGTTCACCTTGTCGAAGACAACTTTTCCATCTTCAATTTTAGGTTTTATGACAGGATTCACTTCCACTTTGATCTCACTTTTTCCGCCTTTTACAACGACAGTGTTATCAGGAGTGATTGTCACATTCACTTTATCATCAAAATATACGGGTGCATTTCCTATTCTAGACATGTCTCACCTACCAAAGCTTACAAAGAAGTTCGCCACCCACATTCTGAGTAGAAGCTTCTTCGCCACTTAAGATTCCTTTATTAGTACTTAAAATTGCTAACCCATATCCAGATCTAACCTTAGGAACAGAACCAGCTTTTACATAAATTCTTTTTGATGGACGACTCACTCGATCCACTTTCGTGATTACGTGATGCCCTTTATCGTTATATTTTAGGTAAACACGCATAATTCCCTGCTTACCATCTTTAGCCACTCGGTAGCTTCTGATGTAACCAGTATTTTCAAGAATTTTAGCGATTCCCTCACGCATATTTGAACTTGGCACATCCACTTTCTCATGCTTTGCCAATCCTGCGTTTCGAATTCTTGTTAAAAAATCTGCAATAGTATCCATGCTAAATAACTCCCTAAACCTTACTTTCTAAAAGGGACTCCAAGAGCCTCAAGTAATGCACGACCCTGCTCATCCGTTTTTGCAGAGGTACAAATTGTAATGTTCATTCCACGAACTTTATCTACTCTATCGTAGTTAATTTCCGGGAAAACGATCTGTTCTTTTAAACCCATGTTGTAGTTACCACGGCCATCAAAACCTTTTGATGGAAGTCCGCGAAAGTCACGCACACGAGGAATAGAAAAGTGAATCAGTCTTTCTAGGAAAGCCCAAGCATGGTCCTTTCTTAGCGTCACTGTAGCTCCGAGCGGCATACCTTCACGAAGCTTAAAGTTCGCGATGGCTTTTCTCGCCTTAGTGATAACTGCTTTTTGTCCAGCAATTGTTGTTAACTCATCGGCCACATTATTGAGAAGCTTTGGGTTTTTCACAGCCTCACCAGTTGAAACACTCAAAACCACTTTTTCGATTTTGGGCACTTCCATGGTGGAACTGAGTTTAAGCTCGCTCTTAAGGGCAGGCATAATCTCTTTTCGATATTTATCTTCTAGTAACGTCACTATCTACTCCACTAACGTCGTTAAAATCACAGTACTTCTGGAGCCAAAGAAATAATCTTAATAAACTTCTTTGCTCTTAACTCTCTTGCCACAGGACCAAAAATACGAGTTCCTACGGGCTCTTTGTTGGCATTAATTAAAACCGCTGAATTCTCATCAAACCGAATGTAACTTCCATCAGCTCGACGAATTTGTTTAACAGTTCGAACAATTACCGCCTTGGCGACATCGCCCTTTTTCACTTTAGAATTAGGAAGAGCATCTTTCACAGAAACAACAATGATGTCTCCTACAGAAGCCGTTCTTCGTTTAGAACCGCCAAGCACTTTGATACACTGGACTTCTTTTGCACCAGAGTTATCAGCGACCTTCAGTTTTGATTGCATTTGAATCATGACTAATACTTCCTTCTTATCAAATTACTCAGCAGCTGCTGTATCGATCACTTTTGCTAAATTCCAGCGCTTTGTTTTACTCATTGGGCGAGACTCTGTGATCAAAACTTTGTCACCCATTTTAGCTGTATTCTTTTCGTCGTGAGCCTTAAACACAGAAGACTTTCTTATGTATTTCCCATACTTCTTGTGTTTCACCTGACGATAAATTTTTACCGAAATTGTTTTGTCCATTTTATCGGAAATAACTTGTCCAATAACTTGGTTTAAACGACCTCTGGATTTTTTGTTCTCTTCTGTCATTTTCTACCTCAACCTTTACGAAAGCTTCTGGTTAAGAGCCGTCTTAACGCGAGCAATATCACGACGAATTTTACGAACATCGACGGGACTTCCAACCTGACCCAACTTGTGCTTCATCTTTGTTTCAAACAACTCTTCCTTCATGGAAGAATGACGTTTTCTCAATTCTTCTACGGTTAAATCTTTAATTTCTGCAAATTTCATTTTAACCCTCTCGGCTCAAAAACTTAGTTTTAAGAGGAAGCTTGTGAGAAGCTAGGCGAAAAGCAGCCTCAGCCTGTTCACGAGTAACTCCATTAATTTCAAACAAAATACGACCTGGATCGATATTTGCCACCCAGTACTCTAAAGAACCTTTACCTTTACCCATTCGAGTTTCAGCTGGCTTTTTAGTGATCGGGCGATCCGGAAAAATCCGAATCCACATTTTACCACCACGTTTAACACTTCTAGAGATCGCAATACGGCTAGCTTCGATTTGACGAGAGGTCAAACGGCCAGGAGAAGTAGCCACAAGAGCAAAATCACCAAAGTTGATTTCTCTCCCACGCGTTGCATTTCCACTTGGGTTTAATCTATGTTGCTTACGCCATTTTACTTTCTTAGGACTTAACACGACCTGTCTCCTCAGCTTCACGTTTTGATAAAACGTCTCCACGGTAGATCCATACTTTTAGACCAATAATTCCGTAGGTAGTTTTAGCTTCTGCAGTACCATAATCAATATCTGCGCGTAGAGTATGAAGTGGAACCGAACGCTCGTTGTACCACTCTGACCGCGCAATTTCAGCACCATCGAGTCTACCACTCACACGAATTTTAATTCCACGCACACCACTTCTAATTGAAGCAGCCATCGCCTTTTTCAAAGCTCTACGCCAAGAAATACGCTTTTCAAGCTGAAGAGCGATGTTCTCCGCAACCAATTGAGCATCCAAATCTGGCTTACGAACTTCTTGAATATTTACAAACACTTCATTGGAAGTAAGCTTTTGAAGATCCGCTTTAAGAGCATCAATCCCAGCTCCCTTCTTACCAATAACCACACCAGGACGAGCTGTAGAAATGATAACTTTGATCTTGCTGGAAACTCGTTCCATTTCGACCTTAGCTACGCCTGCGTGCTTAAGCTTTTTCTTAACGTAATCTCGAAGCTTAAAATCTTCGTGGAGGTTACTGATGTATTGGGGTCCCTTGGCATACCACCGAGAATCCCAAGTTCTAATAACACCGACTCTAAATCCAATTGGATTGACCTTCTGTCCCACTAGCTTCCCTTCCTTATCTCTCGTCCAAAATGACGTTGAAGTGACTCAATTTCTTTTTAACAACAAAAGCACGACCCTGGGCTCTAGGACGAATTCTCTTCATAGAAGGCCCTTGATCTACAGTGATTGTTTTAACGTAGAGATTATCCACATCAATCACCTTCTTTTGCTCAGCATTTGCCACCGCTGATTCAATTAACTTTTTAACGATTACAGCTGACTTCTTTTTCATGAATGTAAGAGTACGAATTGCATCATTTACGTCTTGGCCTCGAACAGCATCCGCTACCAATCTCGCTTTCTGCGTACCTACTCTTGCATGTTTTAAACTTGCTTTAACTTCCATCTCAGCCTCTCAATCACTTCTTCTTCTTTTTATCACCATGACCGGTGTAGTTTCGAGTGAGAGAAAACTCACCAAACTTGTGACCAATCATGTTTTCGTTCACAAATACAGGAACGAATTTTTTACCGTTATGAACAGCAAAAGTAAGTCCTACGGCATCCGGAATGATAGTTGATCTTCTAGACCAAGTTTTGATGACTTTCTTGTCACCAGACTCATTGGCCGTCTCAATTTTCTTCAATAAGTGATGGTCTATAAATGGACCTTTACGTACGGATCTAGCCACTACTTATAACTCCTTATTTCTTCTTGCCCGAAGGACGACGTTTAACAATCATGCCGGAAGTTCGCTTGTTAGAACGAGTCCGATGGCCTTTACATGGCTTACCCCATGGAGTCATCGGATGGTTCCCTTTACCACGACCTTCACCACCACCATTAGGGTGATCAATCGGGTTTTGACACATACCACGTACAGAAGGTCTTACACCCTTCCAACGAGTACGGCCGGCCTTACCTACCTGAATATTTTCATGTTGAGTGTTACCCACTTGACCAACAGTCGCGCGGCACTCGCTCAATACTTGCCTAACTTCACCAGATGGCATCTTTACTTGGCAGTACTTGCCTAACTTTGCCACCAAAGTTGCAGCAGCACCGGCTCCACGAGCCAGCTGCCCACCCTTACCTGGTCTCAATTCAATATTATGAATAGTTGTACCAGTAGGAAGATCTTTTAGCTGTTTGTTATTTCCAGGCTTAATGTCAGCCTCTTTACTTGAAATAACAGTATCGCCAACATTTAGTCCAACCGGCGCGATAATGTATCGCTTTTCCCCATCGATATAGTTTAAGAGGGCAATACGGCAAGATCTGTTAGGATCATACTCAATTCCAGCCACTTTAGCTGGGATATCAAGCTTATCTCTTCTAAAATCAATTTGACGGTAACGTCTCTTATGACCACCACCATGATGGCGCATTGTGATCCGACCACGATTGTTACGACCTGCAGTCTTTTTAATTGGAGCCGTAAGTGACTTTTCAGGAGTGGTTTTAGTGATATCACTAAAATCAAACCCAGTCATATTTCGTCTTCCTGGACTTCTTGGTTTGTAGATCTTAATTCCCATTGATTACACTCCCTCGAAGATAGAAATTTTCTCGCCCTCTGGAAGCTTTACTAAAGCCTTTTTCCAGTAGCGAACCTTGCTAACACCAATCTTAGTGCGCTTTGAACGCCCACGACATACCTGAGTTGTCACCTTCTCAACCTTCACGCGAAAAGCTTTTTCAATAGCCTTCTTCACGTCCGTTTTTGTAGCCTTACGATCCACTTCAAACGCATAGTATCCCTGCTCTGACAACAAACTATTTTTTTCTGAAACAAGAGGTCTTTTAATTACATGTAACATTACTTCACCTCACAACGAGCTTGAAGCTTTTCAATAGAAGACTCTGTCATCACCAACTGATCTGCCTTAAGAAGATCATAAACGTTCACACCTTCAACAGGCATGTAGTTGATTTTCGGAAGGTTTAAAGAAGCTCTTTTAAACATATCGTTAACTTCCGCATCCACAAGAACTGCTTTGCTAAGACCCAAGCTCTTTAATCCCGCAGCCAGTTCTTTAGTCTTCCCTTCTTTTGTCGTCATATCTTTAACAACAACTAATTTGCCTTCCTTATAAAGATGAGAAAGAGCTGACTTTAAAGCCAATTTCTTAACTTTCTTTGGAAGCGCAAAATCATAATTACGAGGAGTAGGCCCAAAAATCACACCACCACCCGGCTTCAAAGGAGACTGATTAGAGCCCTGACGAGCATTACCAGTACCTTTTTGCTTAAATGGCTTTTTACCTGAACCTCTTACCTCTGCACGAGTCTTGGCCTTATGAGTACCTTGACGTCGCTTAGCCAACTGCCAGCGAACCACTTCATGCAAAACTTCTTTACGAACAGGAGCCTCAAACACATCCGCGCTCAGCTCAGCTGTTCCCACTTTCTTATTGTTCCAATCAATTACTTCTACTGTTGCCATGACTTAAGCCTTTTCCAATTTCACTAGAGTGTTACGAGAACCTGGAACGGGACCCTTAACTAAAATCACACTTTCTTCAGGAATGATGTCGACAACTTTGATGTTCTTAACAGAAGTCATCTCTTGACCGAAATGACCTGACATTTTCTTTCCTGCTAAAACTCTACCAGGGAATTCACACATACCGATAGATCCTGGAGCACGAAGAGTTGCCTTACCACCATGAGAGGCTCGGCCACCACCAAAGTTCCAACGCTTAACAGTACCAGCGAACCCTCGCCCTTTAGATTTGGCAGAGATTTTTACAATCCCACCCTTTTCTAAAGAATCGATCGCTACTTTTTGCCCAACAGTCACACCATCAGGAAGAGACTGCCGGACTTCACGTACGAAATAAGCACCATTTTCAAAGCCTGCGCCTTTAAGGTGATTCTTTTCTGCTTGAGTTGTTCTTAGATCTTTTTTAGGTCGACACGCAATCTGTACAGACTCGTAACCTTCTTTTTCAGATGTTTTTACTTGAGAGACGATCCAAGGCTCATACTTAAGCACCGTTACAGGTACTTGCTCGCCACTTTCGTCGTACACTGAGGACATACCTACTTTAAAGGCATAGATCCCGTTGAGCTTTACCTCATTACCTGAGGGCTTGCTCTCCTCTTGCGGTTGTTGTTCTACAGCTTCTTCACTCATTGATTAGCTCCCAATCACTGCTCTTGAATCTTAATTTCAACTTCCACACCAGCAGATAGATCTAACTTCATTAGTTGATCCACTGTTTGATGAGAAGGCTCAAGGATATAAAGTAAACGTTTATGTGTTCTGATTTCGAACTGCTCTCTTGATTTCTTATTCACATGTGGTGAACGAAGAACAGTGTATTTATTAATACGTGTTGGAAGAGGAATTGGTCCCGCAATTCGTGCACCTGTTCTTCTTGCTGTATCGACAATTTCTCTTGTCGAAGCATCCAGCAATTTGTGATCAAAAGCTCGTAATCGAATTCTGATTTTTTGACTTTGCATGCTTATCGTCCGCTTTTCATTGTTTTCGTTAAGTACTTAGTATCTCTTTCGAATTTACTTTCTCTGTGGGCTCAAAATCTAATTCAGAGCATACAACAACGCCACTTCAGAGCCATTTGGGACCAGTTTCGACGAAAAATCGACTTAAAACCATGAGACTCAAGAGACCATAATTCGAAGCGGCGAGTATGCATCGCAGGAAATGCGAAGTCAAAAGGAAATAAATCGATTGTTAAAAAAAAATGACGCCTGCCAAAACAGGCTCTGAAAGCCCTAAATCCGGCCTATTTTCTTCAAGATTTCCTGCTCCACTTTAGGGGGAACTGACTCATATTTCAAAAACTCCATGCTAAAACTAGCTCTACCCTGCGTAAGCGACCTCAAATCCGTCGCATAGCCGAACAAGCTCATTAAGGGAGCTTCAGCATTTATGGCCTGTGCCTGCCCTCGAGCATTCATAGACCCCACTTTACCCCTACGAGAATTGAGGTCACCGATCACGGTCCCCATAAAATCTTCAGGTGTAATTATTTCAAGCTTAAAAACAGGCTCCATGAGAATAGCTTGAGCTTTGCTTGCCGCTTCGCGAAACGCTTGGCTAGAAGCAATTTTATAAGCCATCACTGTCGATGTTTCTTCATTCACCTCAGCCGAATGGACAGTAACTTTAAAATCCATCATTTGATAGCCAGCCACAACTCCATTTGCCGAAGACTCCAATGCCCCCTGCTCTATAGCTCGCTTAAATTCCGGATTAAAATCTTTAGGCAGCTCCATTTCAACGACAGCTCCTTCTCCACGCCCTAACGGCTCTATAGATAAAGAGACCTGCCCAAATTGAGGTTTGCCACCCACTTCTTTTTCAAAGGTTGAACCACCGGAAGCTTTACCTTGAATTGTCTCCCTGTAAGAAACCTGTGGCTGACCCACATTCGCCTGCACTTTATATTCGCGAAGCATGCGATCTACTAAAATCTCCAAATGAAGTTCGCCCATACCCTCTATCAACATTTGCCCAGTTTCATTATCCATTTTCACTCGACAAGAAGGATCTTCTCTCTGTAAGCGATCCAATGCCTCCTGCATCTTCTTCTGGTCGGCAGAACTTTTTGCCTCAATCGCCATAGCAATAACGGGCTCTGGAAAGTTTATAGATTCCAAGGCCACAGGATGTTTAAAATCACATAATGTATCGCCGGTGGCGGTTAATTTAAGACCAATCACAGCGCCTATGTCACCAGCCTTCAATAACTGAATCTCTTCTCTTGAATTAGCATGCATTTTAACAATTTTTTGAATGCGTTCTTTTTTACCTAATCGTGGATTCAATAGCGCGGATCCCACCTTCACTTGCCCGGAATAAACCCTCACAAAGGTTAAACTGCCAGCGAACGAGTCCGCAGCAATTTTAAAAGCTAAAGCAACAGCCGGCTTTTCGAAATCCGTTGGACACTCTATTGTCTTATCTTCTCTATCAGGATCCATACCTTTAACAGCCGGTAAGTCCAATGGAGATGGTAGGAAATCCAAAACTGCATTTAACAAGGGCTGAACTCCCTTGTTCTTAAAAGCCGAGCCACAAAAAACCGGAGTTAACTTTAATGCAAGAACTCCAGCCCTAAGACCTTGCCGAATCTCATCTTCTGTTAACTCTCCGGCTTCGAAATATTTTTCCATCAACGAATCATCAAATTCCGCTGCCGCCTCTACCATCTGCTCACGAAGTTCCTGAGCTCGCTCCTGAAGATCACTCGGGATCTCTTGGGTATCAAAAGACTCTCCCCGATCAGAATCATCCCATACCAATGCCTTCATAGATATTAGATCGACTATCCCCTTAAAGCCATCTTCACTTCCAATCGGAATTTGGACAGGAATCGCATTGGCCCCGAGTCGCTCCTTGATCGTATCGATACTATAGAAAAAGTCAGCCCCCACTCGATCCATCTTATTCACAAAACAAATCCGAGGGACTCCATATCGATTTGCCTGGTTCCAGACAGTTTCTGACTGAGGCTCGACTCCATTGACCCCATCGAAAACGGCAACCGCTCCATCTAAGACTCTCAATGATCGCTCTACCTCAACCGTGAAGTCTACGTGCCCAGGAGTATCAATTATATTAATTCGGTGATCGCGCCAAAAACAGGTCGTGGCTGCTGAGGTGATAGTTATACCCCTCTCTTGTTCCTGCTCCATCCAATCCATAGTTGCATCACCATCATGAACTTCGCCAATTTTATGAGATTTGCCAGTATAATAAAGGATCCTCTCAGTTGTTGTGGTTTTACCCGCATCAATATGCGCCATGATCCCGATATTTCGGGTCACCATTAAATCATCAATTGTATCCACTGCCGCTTTTAATTTGGACATAACTCAAACCACCTAATTTGCTCCAGATATTACGCCCTAAGAGGTTAAATTGCAAAGAATTGGGCGCGCCAACAGGTGATGTTTTCTAAATGTAGGATTTTCTATCAAACTCAAAAATCAACGGAAACCCCATACATACGAGTCGCCCCATCCTGGATTTCTTGCCCAAAAGAGGAATAGTCCCGGGCAAATAATGAAAAAGATGTTCCTGACTCCACTTCCCATCGAATACCTATTTCCGGGTAAGCCGTCGCAAGAAAAAACTTTTCACAGGTTTCGACAAAATATCCGGCACCGACATCCTCTACCTCGCATTCCTTGGCATCGCCAATATACCCTCCAAATCCAACGAAGGGACTGAGTTTACCAAAAGGTGTAAGCCTTCCTCCAAAATCGAACCCTAAATAAGTCTTGTCGCTACTAAAAACCGAGACTCCACCACGAAAATGAAAATCTTCCTCCCCGAAACCTAAACCCACTCCCACATGTCCTCCGGATTCTTCATTGGGAAAATTTGCGACCACAAACCCAGACCAATCCTTATCGGAATCCGGCACAACACTAGTCACTTCTTGTCGAACCTCACTAGCTTTAGCTATAGGCGGCGAAGAAACACCCGCAACCCCTATAGAACTGCCACTGAAACGGAGAGGGCCTGAAGGGCTTTGCAAATAGGGGTTTACTATGCGCTCACGGACATACTTGTCACGTTTTCCATCTACAGAAACGGCTTTATAATCTGAAGCGGCTTGAGAGGTACTCATAACTTCGCTCATAGTATGGCAACCCACCAATGGAACTACTGATAAAAGGAGAAATAAATACTTCATAAGCCTATGGTATGCACCACCTCATGTCGCAGACAACCCGGGTTACAATTTGTTACAATGAACGGGCTAAAATAGTGGGAGTATTTAATTTCAAATAATGAAGAGATTTAAAAATTGAAGATCACCAGAACCTTAGAGTTTTTATTTTTACAAAGAGACCGGAGAAGAATTGTTTTTCAAGATCGGTTTTTAACAAAGAAAAGCAAGAAAATTTTGAATCTGGGAGCCGTAAATGAAGGGGCTTATTTTAATAAGTGACTGATTTTGCGGCGAACTAGACTTCAAAATGTTCGCCGCTTATCTGAAGTTAAAAACTACCAGTTGTAGTGAGAGAAAGCCTTGTTCGCTTCCGCCATGCGGTGAACGTCTTCTTTCTTTTTAATCGCGTTACCACGATTATTGTAAGCATCAGTCAGCTCGTTTGCTAATCTCAATGCCATGGATTTTTCACCACGCTTACGGGCATTCTCAACAATCCAACGGATAGCTAGAGTCAAACGACGAGCTGGGCGAACATCAACAGGAACTTGATAAGTAGCTCCACCCACACGACGAGATCTAACCTCTAAGTTAGGCTTCACGTTATCAACAGCTTTTTTAAATACAGTTAAAGGCTCTTCACCAGAAACTTTGGTTTTCAAGTCATCCAAAGCACCGTACAAAATCTTTTGAGATATGGTCTTTTTACCATCTAGCATAAGTCTATTGATGAACTTAGCTACGATCACATCATTATAAATGGGATCTGGAGTAACTTCTCTTTTGTAACTTCCTCTTCTACGAGACATCTATTGCACCTATTCCTTTAAATCACTTCTTCGGACGCTTAGTTCCGTACTTTGATCGACCACGAACTCTGTTGTTTACACCCTGAGTATCCAAAACACCTCTAACAATGTGGTAACGAACACCAGGAAGATCCTTCACACGACCACCACGAATCAGAACCACACTATGTTCTTGTAGGTTATGTCCAATTCCTGGAATGTAAGAGTTCACTTCAAAACCATTAGATAAACGAACACGAGCCACTTTTCTCAAAGCAGAGTTTGGCTTCTTTGGAGTTGTTGTGAAAACACGAGTACAAACTCCGCGTCGCTGTGGACAACTTGTTAAAGCAGGAGATTTTGATTTCTCTTTTTGCTGCTTTCGCTCTCTTCTAATCAACTGATTAATTGTTGGCATTTAATCCTCTTTTTTCGCCCAAAAGCGTCTAATTTCTATTTCAGACTGGGCAACCTATCGTTTTTTAGAGCACTTCGTCAACCCAAATGCTCTAATTATTTCACTCTCCAGTAGTCTTTTCAGAGGGCAACTAAAATTGCCCCTGAATTCAATCACTTATACTAGGTGTGAGCCGGAGCTCCACCCATTCCGCCGGGAAGCGCTGAAAAGGTTTCCACCTGTTCTTCTTCCACATGGACCTTCCAACGCTTGTAAGTTCCCAATCCTGTACCGGCTGGGATCAAGCGACCCATAATGATGTTCTCCTTAAGACCACCCAAACTATCTGTTTTAGAGTTAAGAGCAGCCTCTGTAAGAACTTTTGTCGTCTCCTGGAAGGATGCAGCACTAATCCAAGAATCAGTACTTAGAGAAACCTTAGTGATACCTAAAAGAAGAGGCTCTGCAGTAGCTGGCTGACCACCTTCATTCATCACTTTTTCGTTCTCCTCTTCGAAAGCAAACTTATCCACTTGCTCATCGTTAAGGAAAGTTGAATCTCCAGGATCTACGACTTTCACCTTACGCAACATCTGACGAACAATCACTTCGATATGGCGGTCATTAATGGCAACACCCTGTAACCGGTAAACTTCTTGAATTTCATTTACCAGATAAGACGAGAGCTCTTTATCACCGAGAACAGCAAGAATGTCGTGCGGGTTTGTAGGACCTTCCATAAGGGCCTCACCAGCTTTCACAAACTCACCTTCACGGACGGCAACGTGCTTACCCGAAGGAATCAAGTACTCTTTTTGCTCACCAATCTCAGGAGTCACAATAACTCTTTGCTTGCCTTTTACATCTTTACCAAAAGTCACATAACCATCGATTTCAGAAATGATCGAAGCTTCTTTAGGGTTACGAGCTTCAAACAATTCAGCCACTCGAGGTAGACCACCCGTAATATCACGAGTCTTAGTCGTCTCTCTGTGAATTTTGGCTATAATGTCTCCGGAATGAACTTCTACAGAATCATTCACCAATAACTGAGCTCCCACTGGAATTACATATCTAGCAGGAATGTCTCGGCCCGGAAGCATGATCACTTCACCATTCGCATCTCTAATGTGAACAGTTGGTTTCTCAGAAAGACCCTTAGCCTCAGTAATTACCTTAGTGGCAAATCCCGTCACTGGATCCACCTGCTCAGCCATTGAAACACCTTCTTCGATAGCTTCGTACATTACCTTTCCAGAAACTTCAGAAACAATTGGGTTAGAATAAGGATCCCATTCCGCAATTGTTGTTCCTGCCTCAACCTTGTCTCCTTCTTTGATGCTTAAGATGGCACCATAAACAAGACCAAAGTACTCACGCTCTCTTCCGTTCTCGTCCACTACAATGATGCGACCATTTCGATTCATCACAACTAGCTTTCCATCACGGTTAGTCACATGCATTACGTCTTCAAATTTAATAGTTCCAGCATGACGAGTGGTATGAACAGATTGCTCAACTGCACGAGAAGCTGTACCACCCAAGTGGAACGTTCTCATGGTTAGCTGTGTACCCGGCTCACCGATGGATTGAGCAGCAATAATTCCTACCGCCTCACCCAGATTCACCGTAGCCCCACGAGCTAAATCTCGACCATAACATTTTACGCAAACTCCACGCTTTGTTCTACAAGTCAAAGGTGATCTTACGTAAACCACATCTACACCAGCTTCGTTCACTTTTTCCACTACCGATTCAGTGATCTCTTCACCAGCCGGACAAATAACGTTGTCGTTATAAGGATCAGTAATATCCTTAAGAGCCGTACGACCTAAAATTCGATCCCCTAGCTCTTGAATCACTTCCCCACCTTCTGTAAGCGGGCGCAACTCCATACCGTCATCTGTGCCACAGTCCATAGCTGTTACAATAATATCTTGAGCAACATCCACTAGACGTCGAGTTAAATAACCCGAGTTAGCCGTCTTAAGAGCTGTATCGGCTAGACCTTTACGAGCACCGTGAGTGGAGATAAAGTACTGAAGCACTGAAAGACCTTCACGGAAGTTTGCCGTAATTGGCGTTTCAATAATTTCACCAGAAGGTTTGGCCATTAGACCCCGCATTCCAGCTAACTGACGAATCTGAGCGGCACTACCACGAGCACCAGAGTCAGCCATGATGAAAATGGAGTTAAACGAATCGTCTTTTACTTGCTCTCCATTGACGTTGAACTCTTGAGTTTCAATCATCGTCATCATCTCTTTGGCAACTTTATCAGCCGTCTGAGCCCAAATATCCACAACTTTGTTGTAGCGCTCACCATCAGTGATAAGCCCTTCATCATACTGGTTACGAATTTCATTCACGTCTTTTTCAGCGGCTTCCAACATTGTTGTTTTAGATTCCGGAATAAGCATGTCATCAACACAAATAGAAATCCCTGCAAGAGTTGAGTATTTGAAACCCATCTCCATAATTTTATCAGCAAGAATAACTGTTGCTTTGGCTCCCGCATGACGGAATGAAGTGTCAATTAGGTTTGCCAATGACTTTTTTGACATCACTTTATTCACTTGATCCCAAGGCACTTCTGAAGGAACGATATCTCCAAAAATAGCTCGACCTACTGTGGTTTCAATGATTTTCCCACTGATACGCACTTTACAAGCAGCCTGAAGATCAATTCGTCCCTCTTCATGAGCATAGATGACCTCTTGAACACTTACGAACGTACGCCCTTCGCCTTTAGCTCCAGGACGTAAACGAGTCATCCAATAGCAACCCAAAACAATATCCTGAGTAGGATTAATAATTGGCTTACCATTCGCTGGACTCAAAATGTTGTTTGTTGACATCATCAATACACGAGCTTCCACTTGCGCTTCTAGCGAAAGGGGAACGTGAACAGCCATTTGGTCACCATCAAAGTCAGCGTTAAAAGCTGTACAAACTAGAGGGTGAAGACGAATAGCCTTTCCTTCGTGTAAAACAGGTTCGAAAGCCTGAATACCAAGTCTATGAAGAGTCGGAGCTCGGTTTAGCATAACTGGATGTTCTTTAACCACTTCGGAAAGAATATCCCACACCTCTACAGTTTCCTGCTCAACCAATCTTTTCGCTTGCTTAATAGTTGAAGCAAACCCACGTTCTTCTAATTTATTATAAATAAACGGCTTGAAGAGTTCTAAGGCCATTTTTTTAGGAAGACCACACTGGTGCAATCTCAATTCTGGGCCCACAACAATAACTGAACGACCAGAATAATCCACCCGTTTACCAAGAAGATTCTGACGGAATCGACCTTGCTTACCTTTTAACATATCACTCAACGAGCGAAGAGGGCGACGGTTAGGACCGGTAAAAGTCTTTCCTCGACGTCCATTATCAAGAAGGGCATCAACGGCTTCTTGCAACATTCTTTTTTCGTTACGAATAATGATATGTGGAGCGTTTAACTCTTGTAAGCGCTTCAAACGATTATTTCTGTTAATCACTCGACGATATAGATCATTCAAATCAGATGTAGCAAATCTACCGCCATCCAAAGGAACAAGAGGACGAAGATCTGGCGGAATGACAGGAAGTACATCCATCATCATCCACTCTGGTTTGTTTACTGAGCCTTTAATGGCTTCCGTAACTTTAAGTCGTTTTGTAAGCTTTTTTGTACCAGCCTCAGACTTAACTTCTTTTAACTCAATACGAAGTTTTCGAGATAAATACTCTGGATCCACTTTCTTAAGTAAATCAAGAATAGCTTCACCACCCATACCGGCTTTAAAGTTCGGACCGTACTGATCCAAAGCCGCTTGATAAGCTTCTTCTGTCAAAACCTGATCTTCGATCAAATCCGTTTCCATCGGATCAACGACTACATAGGCTTCGCAATAAAGAACCTTTTCAACATCCTTTAAAGTCATATCCAACAAGCTACCGATACGACTTGGAAGTGATCGCAAAAACCAAATATGAGCCACTGGAGAAGCCAGATCAATATGACCTAATCTTTCCCGACGAACTTTAGATTGAGTCACTTCGACGCCGCATTTTTCGCAAACGACGCCTCTATATTTCATACGTTTATATTTACCACAAAGACATTCATAGTCTTTGATGGGACCAAATATTTTGGCACAAAAAAGACCATCGCGCTCTGGCTTGAAGGTTCTGTAGTTAATGGTTTCAGGTTTTTTAACTTCACCAAACGACCATTCCCGAATCATTTCAGGAGAAGCTAAAGAGATTCGAACAGCATCAAAGCTCAACGGATCTTTCGGTTTGTCTAAAAAGTTTAATAGATCTTTCAAGGCCTACTCCTACTTATTGTTGCAATGGTTGTTCGTTGTCGGCCACAGTTTTAGGGGCCTCAGTCAAAATATCAGATTCCATAAGCTCAACATTCAATGCCAAACTCTGAAGCTCTTTAACAAGTACGTTAAAGGATTCTGGTAAACCTGGCTCAAGTACGTTTTCGCCCTTAACGATGCTTTCATACATTCGCGTTCTCCCAGCAACATCATCTGATTTTACAGTTAAGAACTCCTGAAGTGCATAAGCAGCACCATAAGCCTCGATAGCCCAAACTTCCATCTCTCCTAGTCTCTGACCGCCGAATTGAGCTTTACCACCCAAAGGTTGCTGGGAAACTAGTGAGTAAGGACCAATGGATCGAGCATGGATTTTCTCTTCCACTAAGTGATGTAGTTTAAGCATATACATGATTCCTACAGTCACTGGGTTTTGAAACATCTCTCCAGAACGTCCATCAAAAAGCATTGTTTGACCGGTCTGAGGATATTCAGCACGATTTAACAAATCTTTAACATCCGTCTCTTTGGCTCCATCAAAAACTGGTGTAGCTAAATGAATTCCATCCTTACCTTGTCGTAAAAACTTCTTCACAGAGTCAGTGTCTGCATTGTCAATTTTCTGATCAAACTTTCTATTATTAAAAACTTTCTTGAGTGTAGTACGAGCACTGTCTTCGTTAAAGTTCTCTAACTCAGCAGCCAATTGCTTACCGAGCCCATGAGCAGCCCATCCCAAGTGAATCTCAAGAATCTGACCGATATTCATACGAGAAGGTACACCTAGTGGGTTTAAAACCATATCCACTGGAGTTCCATCAGCCATATAAGGCATATCCTCAACAGGCATCACCCGAGAAACCACACCTTTGTTTCCGTGACGTCCGGCAAATTTATCTCCGACTTGGAGCTTACGCTTAATTGCTACGTAAACCTTTACCATTTTAATCACGCCCGGAGGCAACTCATCACCTTTACGGAGACGATCAATTTTCTCGTTAAACACCATTTTAACAGCTTCAAGCTGATTTCGTGCGCCATCCATAATACGAGTGACTTGAAATTCAAGCTCACCTTCCAAAGGAATGTATGGAAGCAGTTCAAATGGAACAGATTCCAAATCCTCTGATGCAATAGTTTGACCTTTTTCAAGCAACTTCTCGGTTCCATCTTCTGATAGCAAAACACCAGCAGTAGTTTGACCGATTAGAATACCTTTTAGCTTATCAAGCGCGTTGTTTTTAATAACGTTTTGCTCAACAGCTAAGTCTTTCTCAAGTTTCTTTTTCTTTTCATCGATGATGACCTGAAGTCGCTCATCGTTCTCAGCGCCATCTCGGCTGTAAACTTGAGCGTCAATGACCGTTCCAGTTACACCAGATGGTACTCTCAAAGAGGTATCGCGAACATCGCCGGCCTTTTCACCAAAGATCGCGCGAAGAAGCTTTTCTTCTGGAGAAAGCTGAGTCTCACCCTTAGGAGTCACCTTACCAACAAGAATATCTCCAGGCGTAACTTCAGCACCAATTCTAATAACACCCGATGAATCGAGATCTTTAAGTGCTTCTTCACCAACATTGGCAATATCTCGAGAAACTTCCTCTTTACCTAATTTTGTATCACGAGCAACACACTCAAATTCTTCAATATGAACAGAGGTATAAGTATCGTCTTTGATGAGTCTTTCAGAAATTAAGATAGAATCCTCAAAGTTGTATCCCTGCCAAGGCGTGAAAGCGACCAAGATATTCTGCCCTAGAGCCAATTCACCATATTCTGTCGAAGGACCATCAGCAATGATATCACCACGAGAAACGGCATCACCCACTTTTACAATCGGGTGCTGGTTAAAACAGGTATTCTGGTTTGTTCTCTGATATTTAGTTAAGTTGTAAATATCAACGTTGGCTCCAAGCGCGCCACCTTTTGCCAAACGACGAACAACAATACGTGATGCATCCACTTCTTCAACAACACCGTCGTTAGTACAAACAACACTCGTTCCAGAATCTTTTGCAACCAATCGCTCTACACCAGTACCTACCAATGGAGCTCTCGCTTTTAATAGAGGAACTGCCTGCCGTTGCATGTTCGATCCCATCAATGCGCGGTTGGCATCATCATGCTCAAGAAATGGAATTAATGAAGCTGCAATCGAAACAAGCTGAGATGGAGAAACGTCCATTAAACTCACTTTTTCATTATCAACAACTTCGTATTCACCATTGTGACGGCAAGTAATATTTCCGTCTTTAATATCATCTTCAGAACCGGCAGGAGCAATGTGATGCCCTGTCTCTTCTAATGCAGAAAGATAATTCACTTCAGATGAAATTTTTGTTTCGGTTACGTTTCTATAAGGAGTTTCAATAAACCCATACTGATTGATTCTTGCATAAGTTGCTAATGAAGCAATCAAACCAATATTCGGTCCCTCAGGAGTTTCGATCGGACAAATTCGACCATAGTGAGTCGGATGTACGTCTCGAACCTCAAACCCAGCACGATCACGAGTCAAACCACCAGGCCCAAGAGCCGAAAGTCTTCTTTTATGTGTAATTTCAGAAAGAGGGTTTGTTTGATCCATAAACTGTGACAACTGAGAGGATCCAAAGAATTCCTTAACAACAGCATTCACTGGTTTAGCATTCACTAAATCGTGAGGCATCATGGTTTCTAAATCCTGAAGACTCATTCTTTCACGAATAGCTCGCTCCATACGAACCAATCCGATTCGATATTGGTTCTCTAATAGCTCACCAACAGATCTTACACGTCGATTACCTAGGTGATCGATGTCATCCACATTTCCGATACCATTTTTCAAATCAATGATAGTCTTAACAACCATCATAATATCTTTTTCAGTAAGAGTTCTATGATCTACGCCACACTCATCAAATGGAATGCTGAATCTGTGATTGATTTTCAAACGACCTACTTCTGACAAATCATAAGTTTCAGGATCAAAGAAAAGTCGAGTAAAGAAATTAGTTGCCGCTTCTTCAGTTGGCGGCTCACCAGGGCGTAATCTCTTATAGATATCAATGATTGATTCTTCTTTTGTATTCACTTTGTCTACAAGCAAAGTGTTTCTAAAATAAGGGCCGACAGCTAAACCATCAAAGAAAATAAGATCAAACTCTCTCACTCCAGCTTCGAGAGACTTCTCCAAAATATCTAAGGTCATATCTGTGTTACAGTCGGCGATGATCTCACCAGTATTTTCATCGATAATTGGCTTTCCAACCACTTTACCTATGAGATCTTCTCTAGATATTTCTATTTCTTTTAAATTAGAAGCTTTTACTTTTTTAACTACGGCTCTAGTGATTCTACGACCAGCTTTAACGTAAACTTCGCCAGTTTTAGGATCTGCGATGTCCGCAATAGCTCTTTGCCCTTGAAGGCGATCAATTTCTAAGTCCCGATAAAGCTTTCCATCTTTTCCAGCTCTTACCACATCAATATTGTAGAAAAAGTCCAAAAGTTCCTCGGTAGAGTAACCCAACGCCTTCAATAAAATTGTGGCCGGGAATTTTCTACGTCGATCAATTCGGACATAAATTAAATCTTTTTGGTCAAATTCAAAATCAAGCCATGATCCACGGTAAGGAATCACTCTGGCCGAGTAGATCAACTTACCACTTGCCGAGTTTTTACCTCGATCATGGTCAAAGAACACACCTGGTGAACGGTGAAGCTGAGATACAACAACACGCTCAGTTCCATTCACAATGAAAGAACCGTTAACGGTCATCAATGGAATTTCACCAAGATACACTTCTTGTTCTTTTACATCTCTTACCGACTTAGCTTCTGTTTCCTCATCAACATCAAAAACTATCAGTCTCAATGTCACCTTCAAAGGAGCAGCATAAGTCATCCCACGTTGACGACATTCTTCAACGTCGTACTTAGGAGTTTCAAGAGCATAGCTTACAAATTCTAAGCTTGCGGTATTATTAAAGTCAGAAATCGGAAAAATCGATTTAAAGACGCCATTTAAACCCGCCTCGCCGCGACGGTCTGAATCCATCTCTTTCTGCAGAAACTCTTCATAGGAAGTTTTCTGTAGTTCAATAAGATTAGGAATATCAATTAATTGTTCGTTTCTTTCAAACGAATGGCGAAGTCTCACATTTGAGGCCGTTACTGGAGTTTGACCCATTTTTTCTCCTTAAAATTTGTCGCTCGCACAAACACCACAGGCGGAAGCATAACTTCCGCCTATGAAAAATAACTAATAACTGAAAATAAACTTATTTAAGTTCAACAGTTGCGCCGGCTTTCTCAAGAGCTTCCTTGATTTTTTCGGCTTCGTCCTTAGGCACGCCTTCTTTAACAGCCTTAGGAGCAGCTTCAACTAGTTCTTTAGCTTCTTTCAAGCCAAGACCAGTGATTCCACGTACTTCTTTAATTACGTTGATTTTTGAAGAACCAGCAGATGCTAGTACAACATCAAAATCAGTTTTCTCTTCAGCAGCAGCACCGCCACCAGCACCAGGAGCAGCAACAGCAACCGCAGCAGCAGCAGCACTTACGCCCCACTTGTCTTCAAGAGTAGTAATAAGCTCAGCAAGCTCCATTACAGGCATGTTTGATAGAAAATCTACAACTTCGTCTTTAGTTAATGACATTTTGTCCTCCGTAAAATTTTAAAATTCTTTAATTTTGTTATTTAATTTCCACTATCTTTTTTAGCAGCAAGTACACGTAAAAAACCGCTAGGCACTTCGTTGAGTGTACGCACAAACTTCGTCATTGGCGCAGCCAATGTACCCAGTAACTGTGCACGCAACTCGTCTTTTCCAGGCAAAGTTGCCAAGAAATTAATTTGAGCTTCGTCCAAACGCTTGCCGGCCATGTAACCCGTTTTAATCTGTAGTTCTTCCACATCTTTGGAAAACTCAGACAAGGCTTTAGCAGACGCAGGCGCTTCGCCATAAGCAAAGACAAGTGCATTGGTTCCCGTAAAATCCTCACTTAATGCAGAATCTGCATCCGGATGATCTTTTAGGGCTAGTTTAGCCAAAGTGTTTCTAACCACTTTCATCTCGGCTTCTATGGGCGTCAGCGTCTTTCTCAGGGTAGTTACCTGTTCGACATTCATTCCTTTGAAGTCGACTAAGAAAGCCGCTTTAGCTCGTCCAAACCGATCAGAAAGGTTAGAAATCTCTTCAGCTTTTTTCGCTCGTGTCATCATATAGAGACCTCTCCTTTCTAAAATCATCGGTTCGACAATCTAGAGAGCTTGGAAATTAACGACTGTTAACTTCAAAACCGTCTCGGTAGGCATTTTAAGCTCCCCATGAGCACCTACTGTCTATGACCGTCTTACCAGTTTAAATTCTAATTACCGTTGTACCTGCTGAGCATCCGTAGGATCTACTTTAAGTCCAGGACCCATAGTAGATGATAGGTTTATGCTTCGTAGGTAAATACCTTTACTAGATGCTGGCTTCGCTTTAAGAAGTGCACCCATTAAAGTTCCAAAATTATCTTTGAGTTTATCAGCACCCATGGACTTACGACCGATAGAAGCATGAACAATACCCGCTTTTTCAACACGAAAAGCAAGTTTACCCATTTTCTCTGTCTCAACAGTCTCTTTGACCTTCATAGTTACAGTACCCACCTTAGGGTTTGGCATTAAACCACGAGGACCAAGAATCTTTGCCACTTTAGCCACAGTTGCCATCATATCTGGAGTTGCAATGGCTTTATCAAAATCAAGCCATCCGCCTTTGATCTTCTCAACAAGCTCATCAGATCCAACAAAAAGAGCACCCGCATCTTGAGCTTCTTTCTCTTTGGGACCTTTTGCAAACACAACAACTCGTACTTCCTTACCTAATCCGTGAGGAAGAGCTACCGCTCCACGTACTTGCTGATCCGATTGCTTAGGGTCAACACCCAATCTAATAGAAACATCTACAGATTCATCAAACTTCGCACCTGAAGTTTCAACAACAAGATCTAGAGCTTCTTTCACTCCATAGCGCTTACTACGATCTACTTTTTCATTAGCTGCTTTTAATCTTTTTCCTAATTTAGCCATGATTACACCCCGTATTCTTTCGGCACTTCTAAGCCCATTGACTTAGCCGTTCCCGCAACTTGGTTCATAGCAGATTGGACGTCCACGCAGTTAAGATCAGGTAGTTTTGTCTCGGCGATCTCTTTAATTTGATCGTTTGAAACTTTGCCCACCTTATCTTTTTGCGGCATCTTCGATCCACTCTTTAGCTTCATTGATTTTTTTAGAAGTACAGATGTCGGCGGCGTTTTGGTAATGAAACTAAATGAACGATCTGCGAAGACAGTAATGATCACAGGTATAATGGTATCACCCATTTGCTGTGTTTTAGCATTAAACTGCTTACAGAAGTCCATAATGTTCACACCATGTTGTCCGAGCGCCGGTCCAACGGGAGGCGCTGGATTCGCTTTCCCTGCCGGTATCTGTAGCTTAATTTGTCCTGTTACTTTTTTAGCCACGTTCCCACTCCTGATCAGTGTGTGTTTTTGTTAATAATATTACTATCAAGTCTTTTCAACTTGGCCAAAATCCAACTCCACTGGAGTCGGTCGACCAAAAATACTCACGAGAACCTTCACGCGAGCTTTCTCTTCATTTATTTCTTCAACGGTACCCGCAAAATTATTAAACGGACCGTCTGTTACCAACACTTCTTCCCCAATAGAGAAATCCGCTTTTGGCTTAGCCGTTTCAGCTCCCTCTTCCATCTGTTGAGTGACGCGCATCACTTCATCTTCAGGCACAGGGGTAGGCTTCGAACTCGAGTTAGTACCACCACCAAGAAAACCAGTGATTTTTGACGTATCCTTAACAAGGTGCCACGTCTTCTCGCTCATAACCATGTTTACAAAAATATAACCCGGGAAAAACTTTTTAGTGCGGGACTGCTTTTTCCCTTTAACCATCTGAACCACTTGTTCAGCAGGGACAAGCACATCACCAAAAAGTTCTGCCATGTTGTGAGATCTAATACGCTCTTCGAGAGCCGTCTTAGCCGTTTGCTCACAACTGGTTTGGACATTTACAATGTACCATTTCTTATCCACGAAACTTCGCCTTTACTTACAAATTAATAAACATCTTAACGAGGTTGCTCGACACAAAATCAAAAGCCCCTAAAACCAATCCAGAAATAACAAGCATTACACAACAAACAATTGTCATCGAATATGTGTCTTTCTGAGAGGGCCAAACCACTTTTTTAGTTTCAGTTACAACTTCATTAGAAAAAGGACCAACCTTAGGTTGGAACATTAAAAACAAGAACATAGCTGCAGCAGAACCCAGGGGAACAATATGCTGAAGCGCCTCATTGGCCCACAACCTTCCTATAGGACCAAAACTCACCGCAAGCGATTGAAAGACAACTAAAACTACAAAATGAGTCAGAGCCGCCGCAACCAAGTATGCTGCTAAAATGATTTTTTTATTTTCTGCTTCCACGGACAATCACCTCTATTTTACGCTCTCTAAATGCCCCGCCTACCATTAAATTGGCAGGGCAGGAGGGATTCGAACCCCCAACCTAATGATTTGGAGTCATTCGCTCTACCAATTAGAGCTACTGCCCTGCATTCAAAAAACGTCCACAGGTTCTCGCTTTTTTTCATGCCAAAGGCAAGTAAAAACACGAGATATTTAGATTTTAAGGCAAAAAAAAAGGAGCCTGATCTGGGCTCCTTTTTAACTAAATTACAAGATTATTCGACGATATCAGTTACAACACCGGCGCCAACAGTTCGTCCACCTTCACGAATCGCGAAACGTAGCTCTTTTTCCATGGCGATAGGAGCAATCAAGTCCACTTCAAATTGAACACGATCTCCAGGCATAACCATCTCTGTTCCCTCAGCTAATTGACACACACCAGTAACGTCAGTTGTTCTGAAGTAGAACTGTGGTCTGTATCCGTTAAAGAAAGGAGTGTGTCTTCCACCCTCTTCTTTTGTAAGAACATAAGCTTCTGCTTTAAACTTCTTATGAGGCTTAATTGTTCCAGGAACAGCAAGAACCTGACCACGCTCAACGTCTTCTTTTTTAATACCACGAAGTAGACAGCCTGCGTTATCTCCAGCTTGGCCTTCATCAAGAAGCTTACGGAACATTTCAATTCCAGTAACGGTTGTTTTAGTGGTTTCTTTGATACCAACGATTTCAACTTCGTCACCCACTTTAACAATTCCACGCTCAATACGGCCAGTCACAACAGTACCACGACCAGAGATTGAGAAAACATCCTCAATTGGCATTAGGAAAGGCTTATCAGTGATACGCTGAGGCTCAGGAATATAAGAATCACAAGCTTCCATAAGGTTCATAATAGCTTTATCAGCAATATCTGAGTTCTCACCCTCAAGAGCCTTTAATGCAGAACCTTTAACGATTGGAATATCGTCTCCAGGGAATTCATATTTAGAAAGTAGCTCACGAATCTCTAGCTCAACAAGCTCTAGAAGTTCTTCGTCATCAACCATATCCACTTTGTTCATGAATACAACGATAGCTGGAACACCAACCTGACGAGCAAGTAGGATGTGCTCACGAGTTTGCGGCATAGGGCCATCAGCAGCAGATACAACAAGAATCGCTCCATCCATCTGAGCAGCACCAGTGATCATGTTTTTCACATAATCGGCGTGTCCAGGACAATCCACGTGCGCGTAGTGACGGTT
>DCMZ01000017.1:338740-338935 GCA_002321895.1 Bdellovibrionaceae bacterium UBA1609
TCCACGTGCGCGTAGTGACGGTTGTCAGTTTCATATTCGATGTGAGAAGTAGAAATTGTGATCCCACGCTCTCTCTCTTCAGGGGCTTTATCGATCATATCGAAAGCCATTTTCTCAGCCTTACCAGCAGCAGACAAAACCTGACTGATAGCAGCTGTTAGAGTCGTCTTTCCGTGGTCAACGTGACCAATAGTA
>DCMZ01000017.1:339243-339435 GCA_002321895.1 Bdellovibrionaceae bacterium UBA1609
GTCAACGTGACCAATAGTACCGATGTTAACGTGGGGCTTACCACGCGAAAATTTCTCTTTTGACATCTAACTTTTCCTCCGAAAACTAATTTGTTTGTTATTCTTAAAACTCTTTAAAATAAAAAACAACCATTACCCAGACCCATTTGATAAAAAAATGGAGCCTATGGCGGGAATCGAACCCACGACCTC
>DCMZ01000017.1:339773-339939 GCA_002321895.1 Bdellovibrionaceae bacterium UBA1609
CAAGGGTGTGCTCTACCCCTGAGCCACATAGGCTTAACTGCTAAATTCAATGGCTAAAACGAAATTAACGTTGTTTCACCAAATCTACAGCCAAAAAATGGGTGAAAAACATAAGGATTCTACCCTATATTTTCCAAAAAATTGGAGCGGGAGACGGGGGTCGAAC
>DCMZ01000017.1:340254-340378 GCA_002321895.1 Bdellovibrionaceae bacterium UBA1609
GCGGGAGACGGGGGTCGAACCCGCAACCCTCGGCTTGGAAGGCCGATACTCTAGCCAATTGAGCTACTCCCGCTCTAACACTTACTCAAAAAAAAATGGTGGAGAGAGTAGGATTCGAACCTAC
>DCMZ01000001.1:0-168518 GCA_002321895.1 Bdellovibrionaceae bacterium UBA1609
TATTAACTAAGAAGAAGATTTACGATGTTTGTGTGGAGTTTTCCTCAAAGCCACGACGCCCCCTCCCGTTGGTGCTGCGTATCTGAACCTGCAGCAGCCGAAGCTGATGCGGGGTTAGAGACGAAGCGCGAACAAAAGGGCTGGAAGGAGTGGTTTTGAGGGAAACTTCACGAGAACAGAGCTAAACTGCATCTAATCAAAAACATTTAGATGAGGCAGTTCATATATTTTAATTGTCTAACCAGTCTTGAAACCACTTAAAGAATTGAGATCCTCCACCCGAGTAAATGGACTCATCGGATCTCTTTTCGAAGTCCGCATAGGCCACTTGATACTGGGCCACGATGTCCACAGAATCCGCATGGGACATAGAATAGTTCTCCAATTTCTTCACTAGACTTTGCTCTTCTGGATGGGCTTCCCCATCTACGTGCATCAAAATTCGAGCATAGTAAGCCAACACAGCTCGATCGGATTTTTCTGTAATCAAAGGTAAGGCCTGATCAATATTAATGGGAGCTTCAATTTCTATTCGCAATGTTTTGCGCTGGTCATCAGAAAATTTAACGTTTTGTATGATACGACCGATTTCCTCGAGCTCTTCCTTTTTAAGAATGCCGTCTTTCTGTGCCATAGCCAAAACACAACGGAACATATGAAATTTACTTTCGCTCACTCCAGACATCAAATCCCCCTCTATCCGACAGAGATTAAATGGTACTGAATTCAGCCCACGAAGAAAAGGAGTTTCCCAAAGTATAGACTCTGGCTGGATAGCGGCTAGCCCCCCCTATCGCGTAATGTCCACAAACAAAGGGAGATGGTCACTGGCCGTTATTAGCTCATGATAACGCTCTGAAATCGCAGCGGCACAGCTCACGCCATCGGCATTCCTGTAGCGCACCACCACTTTTCCCGGCTGATCGTAGCCCCGTCCGGAATGCTTAGTGCACCCCAACTCCTCACGACTCTCTTCCGCTGAGTACACACCCGCTCGAGAAACCTTTAAATCCTTACTCAGCAATATATAATCCAGTTGCGCTTTAAATCCACCCGGGGCCAAAGAACTACCAATGTAAGTGATCACAGGGTCGGCCATCCACATTTGAAATTCATCATAAAAAGCTCTGATCACCTCGGCTCCGAGATTGTCGCTTCCCACATCCACATTCCAGTCACCCATAGCCACAAAGGAATCTCCTGGGGATAGAGGTGTTACTCCTTCAATGCCTTCTATGCCGGAGCGATCACTGCCTAAATACCACTGCAGAAATCTTAATTGGTCTTTATTGCGTTGATAGTTAGGAGATTTGTCGTTACCAAAATGAAAAGCTGGCACCGAGTGAAAGACAATCACATGCAACGGCTTCCCCTGAAACTGGATCTCAACATGAGTAAAGTTTTTATCAAATAACAACATGTCCTCAGGAAGAGGCTGACCATTGCCATCATTAAATTGCGATAAGTCTAGAGTGGGGCTCACCTGGGACCACAAGATTTGGCTGTATTCCTTAACCCTACCCACTGGTTTTAAACTCAATAACCCGGTGGAGTACTGAGCCGGAAACATACCAAAATTGAGAGGGTCCGAATACAATTGGCGCTCCTCTGCTGTGGGGGACGATACCACATAGGTACCATCGGGACGAGGCTCCGAAAGAGCTCCCGTATTTGCCGGATAAAATACCGACGCCGCACCTGCCATTCCAAATTGCGCGCTCAATTTATTTAAATTCTCCCCCGAAGTTACAAAGCTGGAATCCGGGACTCCTGGTAAGTCATACTGAACTTCGTTGAGCGAAAGTAATTCCGGCCGTAGCCTTAAAAGGATATTCCTAACAGCCTGCAGCTGGTTGAGATTGGAAGCCCCTAACTGAGAGTGAATTTTTAAAGAGTGCAGTTCTTTAATATTATAATGCACTATCCTCAATGGATTATTTTCAGTGGCCTGAGTGGAAAATTGGATTCCAATAAACAGTGTCAACACAGCAAAAAACAATACTTTCATGGGTCGCTCCTTACCCCCTACTTAGCACAATTTTTAATGGCAAACCAACAACAGTTATGTTGAATAACAGGGCTGAAACCCTGAGGGCGCGCTCAATGTCCAACCAGGCCAATATGGCGTCCGGTTTTCCCAAAAGCTCTACAGAATTCTAATAAAGCATACTATTTTTAGGTCATGATCGAAGGAGTGATCTTATGACCCGAATGGTGCTGCTTATTGCATTAACGACGCCCCTATTTGGTTGGGCCAACAGTCAATTGTGGGAGGAAGGATACCCCACACCCATAAACGGACTTAGCAATCCCTATAATCTGGATGATGCAGAACTGGAAGAACATGTACGCCAGGGTCGCCTGCATGGGCTGAACTATCCGGTGGAAGTGACTGGAATTCTTTTACCCTACGAACCCATGCGCAGAGCCCTTTCTGCAGAAGGTCCCTCTAAAATTAAAAAATGGCTGCAAAGACAAATGCAGAAATACACCAGCTGGAACGACTTTGACGACATGACTGCTTGGTTAGGCCTACACTCCTATCCCGAAGAAGAAGGGGAAGGGGCTTACTTTGTTCCATTTAAAGACCATGAAGCTCCCTCTACGAGAATGGGCATCAGTTTTTTGGAACGGCATGATTCCCAAGGCTTTACGATTTCCTGTGCCGCTTGCCATTCCGCCAATCTGTTTGGTCGTAAAGTGATGGGTATGACCAATCGCTTTCCTCGAGCCAATGAGTTTTTTGTGATCGGAAAAAAGGGATTTCGACGGGTGCTGCCCAGTATGTTTAAGTTTGGAACCGGCGCCACTCGCCGTGAGAAAAAAATGTACAAAGAGTCCCGTAAAAACATTAAATACGTTGAAGCTCGAAATCCCGTCGCCTTAGGCCTCGACACCTCATTGGCGCATACAGCTCTCTCCCTCTCGCAAAGGGAAAAGGACGAGTATGCGTCGAAGAAAGGTTGGCTTTTAGATGTACCGGAAGACGAGGCTGAGGTCTTTAAACGGGGCCGCGAAGAACGTCTTCGTCATTTTGTGGCCGACTCTAAACCCCAACCTTGGTGGATCGTTAAATACAAAAACAAGTGGTTGGCCGACGGTTCTGTCGTGGCCGGTAATCCTATTTTAACCAATCTTCTTTGGAATGAGATAGGGCGTGGTACCGATTTGAAGGAACTGGAAACCTGGATTGAAACCAACGAAGACACCGTGATAAAAGAGCTCACCACCGCCGTTTTTAATGCCCCTGCACCGAAGATGACAGACTTTTTTGATGAAAGTCATTTTGATATTGCAAGGGCTCAACGTGGTCAGAGACTTTTTGAAAATCGATGCTCTCGTTGTCACGGCGAATATGAAAAGGCTTGGGATTTACCGGAGGCTTGGCAACTATCAAAGTCAGAGCAACTGCTTACCACTGAAGTGCGATACCCGGAGCAGACGCCTATTAAAAACGTAGGTACAGATCCCCAACGCTGGCAGGGCATGACTTCTTTAGAACAACTCAATGATCTCGCTCTTTCCAAAAAATATGGCATTAAAGTGAAAGCTCAAAATGGATATGTTCCTCCACCTTTGGTTGGCATTTGGGCGCGTTGGCCCTACTTACACAACAATTCCATCCCTAATCTTTGCGCGTTGTTTACACCACCTTCAGAACGCCCCGAAACCTATTACTCCGGCGAAGCTCTGAACCCGCAACACGATTTTGATAGCCAATGCAACGGTTATCCTTTGGGAGAACTTACCCCTGAAACATGGAAAACTGCAGAGCATCTTTATGACTCTCGCAAACCAGGGCAAGGTAATGGTGGACACTATGGCCGGATATTTTTAGACAATGAAGGTAATGAAATTTTAAGCGCTCAAGAAAAAATGGATCTCATCCATTTTCTGCAAACACTCTAACGACTAAAAGGTGCCTGGCACCTTTTGGAGCCGCACTGCATTTTAAAAACAAAAGAAAAAAGGAAAACTGGCTCCCCAAAGCACCTTCAACCACAGCTACCGCAAAAACAACTACAACCGCCACATCAACACAAGAACCAAATTTTCCTATACCCTCTACTAGAGCAATTGGCTTGCCAACTTGTGCTGGTTTTAAATACGACTACAATCAAAACTGTATGCTAAATAATTAAACAAGCGACAAATTCGGGCATGACAGGGAGTGCAATTCGCTCAGGAGCAGTGCCAATCCTCCTTTGATTTTGTACGATGCCAAGTTCTTTCAATAAATAAAAATCATAGGAGATACCACATGCGCACTCTATTAAGCTTATTTATATTGGTGGGACTAGCAGCTCCTGCATCGGCATTGACCTTTGCTGAATCAGCTTCTCGTAGTCACAAAAACTATGTCAATGGTGGATTAGGAATGGGTCAAGGTGGTTTTGGATTTCGGGGCGCCTACGAATACACCTATCACAGAACCTATAGTATCGGTGGCCTTATTCACATAGAGCCTAAAGATGAAGATGTAGCTGCACCGGCAGTGACTGCCATCCATGCCTTTATGCGACCGCACTTTTTCCAAAGGACTTTTGATTTTTACCTGTCCCCCGGATTTGGTTTGGCCATCGTAGATAGTGGTGCAAAAGATGAGACCGTTATCGGACCCAGCTTAGCCATAGGAATTCTTTATCAATTGAATGAAGAAATGGCTCTTGGAGTGGAAAACCTAAAGCTTTACAGCTGGACAGGAAGTGATTTCAAAGGTGTTTTAAGCGACACTCTTTTCGCTAATTTCAAGTACGGTTTTTAATCCGTTTCAAATTAATACACCCTCCCGAACGGGAGGGTCTAACTCCTCGACACCTGTCCAATCAGTTTACATAACCTATTGATTTCTTTGTGTTTTTTTAACCTCCCTCGCCGTCTCCTCTGCTATACTGTTTAAAGTGGACCATGGGCTTTGGATCCGTCGTATCGAGGGGGATACTTATTATCTTTCAACACAATTATTTTAAGAATTCACCGCTGGTTTTAATTGCTATAGCCACGACATTCCTTACGGGATGTCCTGATGGGTTTAAATCTCCTGCCGGCACTCTCAGCGCCTCTCAATGCACGGAAACACAAAGCCTGCAACCCGACCGATTCATCATCGGTGGATCGGAAACCACCAGCCGATCATTTATGATCAGTCTTCAATCCGTGGCTGCCGACAGACACATCTGTGGAGCTTCTCTTATTGCTTCGGGCTGGGCCCTAACGGCGGCCCATTGCGTGGATGGAACCCAGCCTTCACAAATCCGTTTAGAGATTGGCTCCAATGACCTTGGCATGGGACAGAAAGTAAATGTGGATGAAATCATCCTACACCCAGAGCTGAGTTTAGATTTTGAAACTGAGTTCGCTAATGATATTGCCCTCCTTAGATTATCCGAGGAAGTGGAGGACTTAGCTCCCGTTGCCATTGATTTAGGCCTTTTAAATTCACAGATCAACCAATTTAATGAGTTTGAGTTGTTAGGCTGGGGCGATACTGAAATTGGTGATGGCTTAACTTTGCCCAACACTTTACAAAGAGGGATAGTTGACACCGTCAACCCAAGTGTTTGCGAAAACCTATTGGGCTTCTTTAACAGCGACTTGTTTCTATGCTTTGTCGACACCTCCGAAACACAAGGGTCCTGTAACGGAGACAGCGGGGGTCCGGCCGTAGCCTACCTACAGAATGGTACTCCCGTGCAAGTGGGACTCACTAGTTTCGGATTCGAAGGATGTTCCCCGGATCTCCCCAGTGTTTACACCCGAGTACAGACCTACATTCCTTGGATCACTGAATATGTAGAATTGCCCAGTTTGAGTGACCTTGAACCCGTAGTAGACCGAGAACCGGCACAAGTAGATGTTAAAGTGGAGGACCAAAGCGAAGACCAACAGTCTTCGCCAGAAGCCCAAGGCTGTTAATCAAAACCCTGTACTACTATTCGTATTTTTTAGCTAACTCTCGGGCTTTCTTAAAGACTGCAATGGCTTCGTCGTACTCTGCATCTGTGGTGGGAACAAGCCCTGTGATTCCCCATTCCTTTTTTAAACGTTCTAATCCGTCAGGTGTTTTCGCGTATTCTGCCGCCGCTTGAGCAATGGCATCTCGCACTTTGCCATACCACTCTTGGTCACTATACATATTCGCTCTTAACACCCATGGAGCATTGGGAATGGCATCGGTATACCCAATCACCTGTACTTTCTCAAGGGCATCAGGAAACTGAGTGAGTACACGCACCCGTGCATCCCGCTCTTTCCCATCTTCTGCTGGCGGGAAATAATAAGTGGCACCGGCATCCACTTGGCCTTGGTAAACCATAGTTACCACGGCATCATGCTTAATTCCAAAAACCACTTCACCTAAATCGATACCCGCCTTATTTAGAAATGCCGAAGGAATCACAAAACCACTAGTACTGGCCGGATCTGTAAAGGCAAACTTCTTACCATTCAAATCGCTGAGGGATTTAACTTTTGAATCCTTGCGAGCAATGATCTGGGATTTATATTCCAACTCTCCCTTGCCGCGCATCACTCTTAAAATTGCCTCTACTGGAAATTTCTTTTCTTCCCGCAATAAGTAATAGCCAAATGTATTCATAATAGCTAGGTCAGCCCGAGCTGTACCAAAGGATTCCACCACGGCAATATAGCTGTTAGGAACGCTGGCTTTAAAATAAAACCCTTCGTCGGCTCCATAGAGAATCTGAGAAACGCGCTTTTCAAGGAATTGAATGAGATTTTTGGAAGACTCCATAATCCCCTGAGAATCATCACTGGGGACATACATAATTTTTAAGGGATTCTCTTTAGTTCCGATAGCCCCGTTGTCCTTCTTACATCCCATCAATGGCAACAGCAAAAGAACTAAAACCACACTCAAAAATGTCTTATGGAACAATCTCACTTTACTCCCCTTTATCTCCCGTAGTGTTTTACTGGGAGTCTATGGATTTCATTAAATATATCTCTAGCGGCCAACTGCTGAACCGCCTCTCGCTCCTCTTCATCGAGCTGAGATAGAAACACTTGATAGTCGTTAGGAGTTGATTTCATTTTTCTCCACTCAAAGTCAATATCCAAGGGGCCATCCGATTTGAAATAGTATCGATCTTGTTTCATTGATCCCGAAAAACAATGAAAGGCATTCTTCACAGATCGGATAACGGCCAAACGACTCTGCCTCAAATTATCCCTTCCTCCAGAGATATCCAGTCCCCCCTGGGCCACCCGCTTTTCAATATTCTCCACATGAACAAAAATGTCTGAATTGGGTTCAAATACAAAAGCTTCTACAAAATATCCATGCTGCCGAGCCTTATTCATAAACAACACCCGATGCAAAGATACATTGGTAATATCCAACACGATGTTCTTTTTAGACTCCGTGTTGATTTCGATTTGTCTAAAAATTTCCTGGTTCACCCATTCCCGTAAACAAGAATGAAACACATGGGCCGGATTAGATGAATCCGGAATCACTGCCTCTCCGTCAATCTCAATGGTTTCTCCGTTGGCCGCTAATTGCTCTAACCGATTCACTCGCAATTCATCTGAAGAGATTCCGACCCAACCCTTTTCCAAAGCTCTCCGTATGGCATAGGACTTCCCGCTCCCCGGAATACCTATAGTAAGTAACATTCTCGGGCGATCTAATTTTTTAGGTTCGTCAAAATAGCCATCTAAATTCATTGGAGGGCCTCCATTAACTTGGCTCGGTATTGGTCTATGACTGCATTTGTAGCCATAATAAATCCACGGTCAACCCTTACACCTAGTTTTGGGTCATATTTAAGAGGGTTCAAATCAAAATCCAATATTTGACCACCCGATTCTTGCAAAATAAGATCACTGGCCACCAAATCCCAGTAGGAACACCATCCATGGGAATTCACGTAAAGATCCGCATCACCTCGAGCAATAACAGCCGCCTTCAACCCGATAGAGCCATGTTTCATCTTCTGGACAATATTCAGCTCACTCATCAATGCCGGTTCGCTGGGATCTATTTTCGTTTGAGAGCCCAACATCATAAGGTCCTCCGGGTTGAAACTGGATCGAGTCGATAGTGGCTCGTCTTTCCCAGTTAGGCTATTTCTCCTAAAAGCGCCCTTACCCTTCTGGGCATAATACACGAAATTCTCGGTGGGATGCCCCACAGTGGCTAAAACCGGCACATTGGATTCACACAGCCCCAATATGGTGGACCACTCGTTCGTTCCTTTGACGAACTCCTTGGTGCCATCTAATGGATCCACATACCAAACCCGATCAAGCCCTATAGGTACGGCATGAGAATCTGACTCCTCACCCACAAAGCCATCATTGGGAAAATGACTCCTGATTTGATCGGAAAGAAACTGATTCAACTTTTTGTCTACAACAGTGACTGGACTGCCATCATCCTTTATTTCCGGATCATTGGCTCCAGAGAGTTGCGACCACTCCATTGCATGCGCATTGGCTTGTTCTGTAATTTTTAGTAAAATTTCGAGTTCTTGATTCATTTCAAAGCCTTCATTCACTGTATTGATGCTTCCAGCAGCAAACCGCCATTCTAAATGGTACTGAGACCCAGCTCCGGCGAACGATCCTGGAGATCCTCAGGAAGGGAGTGGTCCTCAGGCCCAGAATCAGTTGCCTGAGTGGCATCGATGACCTTCACTTTAACCATACTGTGATAGACATCAAATTGGTGGAGCTCTTCACAATGGAGTCTCTCTTCTTCCGTCAAAGAAGCTAAGTAAGATTTAAAATCTGATTGCAATGGTCCTCGCTCAAACACTTCGAATCCTATTTTATCCGAAGACGTAAGGGACATCGCTTCATTGGTTCCATGCAGGGAATCTATGAAGCATTCATACTGACCTAAAAGTCCACCAATGACTTTTTTGCGTCGCTCTACTTTCTCAAATTCACTGAGATCCGGCGAACAGAAATCCATACCACCGCGTCTCGCCCTAAAACCTACATTAGCAATACTCGCCATTAAATTTGGTTCTAAAAGAAACACTCTAATATGATAGTCATTCGCCAACCCAAGACGGATAAAATATGCTCTTTGTAATGTAAGGTTTGTAAGATCGATTATTATATTTTTCTTCTGCTCAACAGCAGTTTTTGCCAACTCATAGCTTTTACCATAAGCCCAACTCCTCAACTCCGTACAAAACACATGACTGGGATTTTTTGGATCAGGGATATAACTTTCCCCACCCACGGATAACAATTCACCCTTAATTCGCATAGCCTTCAGATGATTGATTCTAATCTGGTCACCCGAAATGGTCGCCCAATTAGAGTCATCACAGTCTTTCATATAGAACGACTTTCCCGAACCTGGCAACCCAATAGGAAGCAACATCAGGGGCTTACCATCCTTAGGAGCTGCAAAAAGTTGGGCGGCTATATGACGATCACTAGTCATGAGTAGAACCTTCAACCTGTTTCAAATCGGAGAGATCCAACCGCTTATGACTTGCAAAAAACTTTTGGCCTACTTTTGTGTCGCCAGAGGAAATGGCATCATATACCAAGGGTGTACCTGCAAAGCTGCAAAATACCCCACCGGCTTCACGAACAATAATCTCTGGCGCACAGGTATCCCATAAACTACAACTACAACCCGTATTCACATACAAGTCGGCCTCACCCCTTGCTATCAAAGCGGCTTTTAGCCCGATAGACCCGTGAGCCAAACTCTTCTCTATTCCCATTTGCTCTTTCAATACTTCTGCGAAGGAATCTCTATGGGATCTTGACTCCACAACCACTCGCTCCCCTTGATGATCAAACATCTGAAGCTTTTCGAGGGTACCACTTTCCACATTAAAAATATAGGAACCAGAGCCGTTCTCTGCGAGGTAGATTCTCTTTTTAGCAAAATGCAAAACCGAACCCATTTGAGCCCGTTTGTTTTCGGCAAGTCCAATATGAATGCCCCACTCCCCGTTTCCGGAAATGAGCTCTTTGGTCCCATCTACAGGATCTATATACCAACATCTTGAAGTGGTCTCTGACCTAACGAGACTCCCCTCTTCTCCAATAATGTTATCTTCAGGCCATTGAGATGAAATCTTGCCAATTATAAAATCATTTAAAGATTTATCAATTTGAGTGACAGGGCTGTCATCAGATTTATTCTCTACATCTAAATTATCAAAATTTAAAGTCTTACAAAACTCATAAACTTCAATGGAGACTTGCAACAGCCTGTTCAAATTTTCATACATCTCAAAACTATGCGCCATTAGTGACTCTCTTCACCTTCAATTTTCTTAAACATTTCTAGTAACTCAACAAAATCTTTATCTGAGCTGAGCGCCAAGCCAGTGATGCTATAGAGGTTCTTAAAGACTTCCTTGCCCTCTTCGGTAGCAGAAAAAGCCACCATACCTTCTTGAATGGCTTTTTTTACTTTTTCGTATTTTTCAGTATCTTCGCCAAATATGTTGGTTCGTAGAATCCAGGGAGCATTGGGCACAGAGTCTGTGAAATCAACAATTTTTACCTTTTCAAACACATCTGGAAACTGAGTTTTCACCTTTCCTCTTGCATCTCTCGGCACACCATCGCTGCCTGGAGGGCTATAGTAAGTCGCTCCGGCATCCACTTGTCCCTGGTAAACCATGGTTACAACGTTATCATGACGGTGCGCAAACACCTCTTCTCCCACGGTGATCCCTTTTGCCTTAAACAGCTGGCTCGGCATTACATATCCCGCCGTAGAAGCAGGATCTGTATAGGCAAATTTCTTCCCATTTAAATCTTCTAGAGTTTGAATACCAGAATCGGCTCGAGCAATGATCTGCGCTTTATAGCTCGTCTCATTCTTGCCTCGTATGGTTTTTAAAATGGCCTCTCCAGGATATTGTTTTTTGTTCTTTAATAGAACGTAACCAAACGTATTAATTGCAGCAAAGTCAGCTCTTCCAGTACCTACCGCTTCGACAACAGCCACATAGCTACTTGGAATGGCTGCCTTGATATAAAAGCCCTTCTCTTTGCCATATACCTCTTTGGAAACATAGCTCTCAAGAAACTTTGCTATCACTTCAGCACTGAGCATAACACCTTCAGTATCTTCAGAAGGAACAAAGAACATTTTCAAGGGATTGGCTTCTGTGCCAACAGGCTCTTTTTTACAACCCGCAAAAAGTGTGAATGTGAGACAAACGATCGAGAACAATATTGTAGGTTTCATAGACTTCCTCATAGTTATAAACTTATGCTCCTGCGAGCATAAGGTGAATCAATTCCTGAGTTTGCTGTAGCCAATCGGCAGTGACTACAAAAGATTTATCAATCGATGGCACAATTGTTTCGATGAGCTTTTGAATAAAACCATCATTAAGGTAAACCACAGTACCGTCTTCCAACGTAATTTTATCGCCAACCATTGCCCATCTCAATTTGAAGTAGGCCACAATCATGCTTGAAGCTATGACAGATATGGTCCCAGCCTTAAACACGTTATAGCCCTTCATTTTACTCCGAGGGGTGGGGTCCGTCTCACCCACGTTAGCTCTAAAATACTTAACCCAAAGTTTCTGCATCTTAGCAGAAGTGACTTCAGTCCCAGCGTGCTCCACTCGTAATGCAAGCTCTTTTCTAAATGCTTCGAGGGCTTTTTTATCGCCCTGTCTCGCCGATTGAGACATTGTCGACAACTCCAAAAAGTCGGAAGTGCCTTGTAGCTCAATCATAGTTCTGGAAACCTTTTTCCAATCTAAACTCCAGTCTCGTAACAGCAACTGTAGCTCCATCAAAATTCTCTTTTTATTCTGTAGCCGAAGCTCTTCTTTGTTAAACCAATCTGTGAGTGATTTAGTGGTAACACCCGGAGCATAAACTTGGTCTAAAAATGCTTTTTTAGCGAAGCCATGAAATAACAGAGGAGCAGTCACCTTATTGGACACGGTTTGACTAAAAACAGGCCACATAGCCGCAAATCCAACCAGGGACCAAGTGTAGAGATTCTGCATCTCTCCCACGCTGTTTCCTCTAGCGTAAGTGTCGTAGAGAAGAGGCCCTGCCGTGATCGCAGAGTAGGACAAAAAGGAGTAGTACCAATTTACAAATAACTTTTGAGATCCTGTTAATTTAGGACTCAGTGCCACTGTATTACGGAAAACTTGAGTGACCTGATAACCTAGAAACGACTCCATGTAATTTTCAAACCACTCTAAACTTATATTCATAGAGTTCTTAGTGCTATCAAACCATATGGACGGCTTATCTGAAAGGTATCTAGCAACCGTTGTACCCACGGCCTGAACTCCGATTCCAAAACCCAAACCTTCAACAAGATTAAAGTACTTCAGATCTGGATTTTCCCTACCTTTTTTTAAGGTGTAGAGTGGGTTTAAGAAATTTAAAAGAGGATATTTCTCCGGAGTGAAATCATTTTTGGAGTAAGAGAACAAATCACCGCAAACAGGATTCGCACTGCCCACTACGGGCATGAGTAGTAAGCTCAGCAACATAATGGCGCATCCACTTTTTAATAACCTACTCATTGCAAAAACATCCTTTTTAGAATTCCTCTGCTAGATATAGGCCTCTTAGAGGCCAATATCTTATTGGGCCGAAAAAAGTCCTTTACATGACTTAACCGGCACTGACCTATAGTCAAAATACGATCGTGAGTGGTCTGGCTGAGTGGACTGACTACTAGTCCGAACTTCTTTTAATTCTTGTTCTGTACTAAATTTATATTTATTGGATTCATTTAAAAAATCCTCTTTAGGAACGAAATCCAAATTATCTGCCAAATCGAAGAGACCTTTATAATCCGCAGGTGGCTTTAAACCCATTTTTCGGATCACCCATCTTAGAGATTGAGGTGACATTCGATCACGATCTTTAAGATACTTGAGAAGCAAAAACGGCGAATAATCCACTAATGTTTGAATCAACACCTTTGCATTCTCAGGCAATCGTAACTGGCAAACAGCCCCATCAATCAGTGTGAGAGTGTCCTCTCCATTTCTAAATACTTCATAGGCAGCCTTACTCGAGAGGTAATTTATCGCTGTAGTTTTACTTAAGTTCTTCATACGCAAAATCGATTTGGAGATATCATTGATTGATTTTTCGAAGCTCAAAGTGTCAATGCCTTGTGCTTGCAAAGACTCTACCGTCGCTCTTAAGTTAGGCAAGAGGCTTTCTATTTCCGCTATCCTTGTATCTAACTGCCAGTGATTAAATTTCTGATTACGCTCATGGTATTCGCGGATATCGTTAAAGACTCTCTTTAAAGCGGTAATGGCACTCAGCTCATTACTATTTACGGCTCGGGTCAACTGACTCGTAAGTTGCTCAATAGTCATCTGCTTGCCAGAAAGATTGAGGTACTCATTAAAAAACAAAGAATCTAAGTGAAGGCCCGATCGATTGAGTAGGATGAAGTAGTTATAAACCTTTTTTAAAAATTTCGAATGATACAATGGTGTTTTATCAACAGAGTCCCTCTGCCCCTCATCAAGATGCTTGTAGGCATGCTTTTGCAACTCTCTAATGGCTGAAGCCACTATAGAACCTTTTTGAATTTGATAGAGCTGAAATGGCCTAGCCAGAGCGGCTGCGAGAGCGTAACTCTCTTTTGAATCATAAGCTGCTGTCCGCAAAAGAGGGGACAATCCCTTTAATGAAGACCTCTGTAGGCTGAAGACATTCCCTTTCCAAAAGAATCCCAAGTTAAACTGCAGAGAAATTTCGAATCGACGACCATCGACTAAGAGATCCAACTTCGCCTTCACAAAATCTTCTAATGCTAAGAGCTCATTCAGTGTCCAAACTTTACCTTTTTTGTCGGTGAAGCTGTTTTCGAGGACATCCTTCTCAGTTAGATAGGGGTTTTCTTCCATATCCGCAATTACATCATTGGATCGATATCCCATAGTGTAATCCGAACCAATTCTTAATTCAGATAGAGCCACCTTACCTTGGCCGATGAGCTGTCTAAGTTGACCAAAAATTTCTCGATTAAAAGTGTCATATGCGAACTTTCGAGCCTCTTCCTCAGTCTTAATTTCACTAGGAACTTTAGTTACTGTATTCATTAGAAAATCAAAATCACCTGGGTATTTCACTTCACTTCGCACTGAAGAAGCGTAGAGCGACAAACCCACGCTCACATGCTTGGTACTTTGAATACTTAAATCCGACACTTGATCAAATACTTGAACCGCTTTTTCCGGGGCGACCATTGGGTGCGTTTCATTGGTGATGTAAACGGAAGAGTCATTAAATTGACTTTTGTATTCAGCTGGATAGAGCGTTGGTGATAGCGTTTTTAAGGATGAGGAAAAGATCTCGTTAACATCGTAGGATAGACCCGATTTAAACTCCCCTAAATTCATAGGGTAATATCGACTGGATTGATCAATCCAGTTTCCAAGAAATTGTCCATTTACGTTTTCTTTAAAGTTTTGATCCCCTTGGTTGAATTCAACAACCCTTAATTTTTCCCCTTCAGTGAAGTCCAAAGATCTAGAAGGACCATTAGTTCTTCCCCCCTCGTCACTCATTGGCTCGTTCAACTGCCAACGAATCATCTTAGAGGACTCAGATTTGTCCGATTTAACATTAAAAGCAGACATCACCATGGGGGGCTCAGCCAAAGCTCTGGGAGCAGCTACCAACTGAAGAGGTTGTGTAGCGGGATTAAAAGTAATGGTGTCATAGCTACGCCCACCTTTCTCTGCATCGTCTAGTGCCTTCCCAACAATCTGAGAGAAATCTTCTTTAAGCCTCTCCACCTCATAATCATTAAGATCCAAGTTCCAACTCTCTCCCCATTGTACGAGAGAAATATGAACCGAATTTCTAGACGTGGCCTTATCACCTAAATTTCTATGAGACTTGTGCATATCCATAAACTCTGGCATCTCGCGCTCAATCATCTGCCAAAAGTTAAATTGCCAGTCGATAAATTCCCGATGAGGTTTAATCGCCAAAAACTTATTATGAACTCCCACTACTTCGAACTCTAAATTTCGAGGATCGAACACTTTAACTTGCCTGTTAAGGCCATAATCGTCCCATACTGAAATAGGGATTGCATTTAACTTTCGAATAAATTCTTCCGCCTGGGTGAAATCAATTCCATCTAAATAGAGCAATGTAGAATGGAGTCCTCGCCCTACTGTATTCAACTTCAGATTTGGGAAATTCCCTGGAATTTCATAAAGTATTTTGGAAAATATATTGGTTTCTTTATCGAAGAAAATGGTGGGAAAAGTGATTTGAAGTGTTGAGGTTGCCGGGGGCAAAGATTGGATCGAAGGAGCCGGTGAATTTGAAGAAGATGGGATGCTTTGTGGGGTTTTAGATGAATCCCCGTCGCTATTTCCACTACCTCCAGGCTTGGCTGCTGCCTGCGCCAAAACCGGGCCTAGTGAAAAAATCAAAATCAACATTAGCCTCGTACAACGACAAAGGCCCCGCTTGAGACTCACACTTCTTCCAACACAACTACTCAACTTGCACCTTCAGTTTTCTAGGTCCGCCAAGGGGATATCCCTTAAATGGACGTTTGGTTTTCAGTGATGTTTACGTGCCTGAGTTGATACTTTTTTAGCCAAGGTGAGTCAAAACATTAAAATGATTATGTTTTTTTTACAGTTGGCCATGTAGGAGCTCCCAAAACTGCCCTTAAATTAGGAACTTGATTTGAATTGAAATAGGAGAAATCACAATAAATGTTTAGTAGCTATTTCCAACCATCCATTTCAATGAACCCTCAAACTGGATCGAAAACTAAGCCCCGGAGTAACCCTTAATTCCTAGGATGAGTTTGGAACCAGCAGCGGAAAACATTTCAACCAAGAAACATTTAAGAAGATATTCTATCCGCATTTATTTAAGGTATTGATCAATAAGAAACTATGAACTTAGAGGTCGATCCTCAGCGGTTCAAGCTGTGAGGTCAAGCATGCATCGCCTGCTGTTAATAATGTCCTTCTTCATGAGTTTATCAACTTGGGCACAACCAATACCTGAAACTGTAAACTTGATGGATATGCATCAAGCTGAAGCCTATGCTAACAGGATGCTTGATGTCCTAGAATCTAGTGATGCCGGCTCCCGAGATAACCCACTACAAGTCTATCACTACGGGGAGACCATCCCAAATCGATTGAAGTGGGTATTAACGCGATTAAGGACAGAAGGCTATCGCATTCAACTGGAGCACATTTCTAGCGCGAACAAAATTACCAATGATTTTTTTGTCAATTTAGACAATGGACGATCACTGCACACCGATGCTTCCAATAACATTACGGTAGGACCAAAGCTTTGGAGTGGAACACCTTCCATAGAAGATTTAGTCGCAGATCAACCTCTCAAGAAAAAGATCTCAACGAGACTCAAAACCATTTTAGGTCTTCCCCACGGACTTACATTGTTTGTAAAAGTGAATCGCAGCGAGGAAGATGCCCGGGCCAGTAAAAATCTAGGAATTATTCAGGGAACCATTGCCGGCGTATCTATGAGTGTCGCCTACTACAGTGCTGCGCTAACGGCTGCATTGAAGACCCCAGAGCTGTTGGCCGGAGAATCTTTGCCCGTTCACGTTTCGACTGCTGCCGGTGCTGCCATGGCTCTTTTTGCCTGGATGTATATGAAGTTTTATAACTACAAAGTGGTTAATGAGGTCATGTTTCAGGGTAAAACTGTTGCTGTAGACAAATCGGGTGAAATCATCATTCGCCGAGCAGATCTTTTTACATTGGGATCTAATTTCATCCGAGGCCTTGCGACCAATGCAATTGTTATGGTGGGTATCTACGGCTTCTATTCTGCCAGCGCCTTGGTTTTTGATCCCAGTGCACAATATGAGGCCTACGTAGATGCCAAGTACCTCTCCTTGGGAGCTCTAGAGGTCATGATTTCCAATGCCCTCATTAACATGCTCGCAAGAAGTAAGATCGACAATTGGATCCAACAAAAAACACCTATAGAAAGAAGTGACGGTAGATACATCATTCAATCCGGTCAATTCACAGAAGGCGGTGCTAGGAAAGTCCGTTACATGTGGGAAGCCTCTTATGGTTTAGCCAGAAACCTTCACTTAGTTCAGCTGGGACCGGCAACAGACGCCATATATTTAAGCTTAGCGTTCTATAACCTGATCTGGTCTTTGGACGAAAAGTACAACCGGGGTCATTTGACCAATGCCATGGCTCCACATATTGACAACCTTATTGATTACGTTCGGAAGGCCACCACAAAAGCGTCTCAGGTCAGAAGCAACATCATTGCCAGCCGTCCCTATATGACAAATCCAAGATACTTCTACTTCTCTCCAGGCCCCGGCTTGGCCCTGACCTGTAAAGGCATGTTTAAGTAGCTAGCGCAGTGCTTGAGACGAGCCGCTGCCAAAAGGGCCGGGAAGAAGAGGATGAATTTAATTTATTTTAGGATTCTGGATTTCAACCAGCGGCTTTTTTAAGACCTGAGGTCCAACCGGAAATAGTATTGAGCACTTTGGAGTTGGCCTCTTCAAAAGCCACACCATAAGATTGTCGCTCTTGTGACCAAACCACCTTACCAGCAACTTCTACTTTTTCATTGCCATCAGGGCTCTCAATACTCATTCGGATGATTCCGCCTTGCTCGAGCATAGCGTCGGTATCCACCTTCAAGCCACCCAGTGAAATACTGGAAACACTACCCACGAGTTGCTTGTCGCCCACTTTCATACTCACCTGCGAGCTGATTTCAAAGCGCTCATGACGTCGTCGTTCTGATGGAGCGATATTTCGCTTCATAAACATAGCCATCAACATAGGTAAACCTAAAAGTGCAAACGCAAATAATTTAAAGAAGAGGGTGTTTTGCTTAACGTCCTTCACATGCATTTCTTTTCCATTTTTTAAAATGGAATTCCCGCCGCCTTTTCCGCCACGGCCGTTATTGTTATACCGATCATAGGCCATCTTACTCACTAAGCCACAACCCCCGGCAGTCTGCTCAGCAGAGGCAGAACCACGATACCCAGAGTTCACATCATAACCTGGCTGGCTGCCATCAACATTGGCCCCCTGAGCCGCTGCTAAAGCGGCCGAAGCATTCACTCGGGATTCCGTTTGCACTTTACCTGAAAGAGGTGAAACCGCATCAGCTGTGTCCTCAATAATCTCCTTCATTTGATAACCGAGCATGGAGGACTGTTCATGTTTTATCATTCCAGCAATACCTGCTACATATGGAGTCGCCATACTGGTTCCAGACATATACCCAAAACCACCGCCATCGACCGTACTAAGTACATAAACGCCAGGGCTCCCCACATGAACCGTATTGAATCCATAGTTGGAAAATGAAGCCAGTGAGTCGGAACCGGTCGTTGCCGCAATAGACACTACGTTAGGTACATCGAAACTGGCTGGATACATTGGCGCTGAATCATTATTGGAGGCTAAGTTTCCTGCCGCCGCTATGAAGGAAGCTCCACTCGAGTAAGAGACCGCCACGGCCTCATGCAGAGACACCGAATATGATGGCCCCCCCCAAGAATTATTGAGGATAGTTGCGCCATTGGCTAGAGCATACTCGATCGCTGAAATTGCATCCGATGTGGACCCAATCCCGGAACTATCTAAAAACTTTAATGGCATAATTTTAAATGGCGATTCTTCAACAGGAAAGTCAAAAATATCAACCACCACACTAAGAATGGTTCCCGCAACATGGGTCCCATGATCATCATCGTCGAACATTACTCCAGAGTTAGCGACGAAGTTCCAACCGTTCACATCGTCGACAAAACCATTCCCATCATCGTCTATACCATTACCAGGAATCTCACCAGAATTGCTCCAAACAGCTTTACTCTGAACAAATACGGGATGGTCAATATCCAACCCTGTGTCAATAACAGCAATAATGGGTTTTACCGAAGTGGCCGACATGGACTGCCTCGCCTGCTCCAAACCCATCTCTACTGTACTGGATTCTAACTTACCCTCGCTTTTTGCCAGTTCTTGAATATCGCTAAAAGAGAGCACATCGCCATGAATCTCAGAACTTTGTTTTTCAATAATATAGTTAGGCTCTGCATACTCCACGTTGGGATCATTTTTTAACTCCTGGACCATTTGTGGCACAGACTGCCCTTTAGAGAGCTTGTAATGATACATATTGAGACGTGAAAAGGACTTCTTTAAGTTCATGGATTTCTGGCTAGAAGCCTTACCCATAAAATTAGACTGTGCACCCGGTTGATCCTTGAGCTTAACGATCACTTCCCCAGGAACGTAATCCTGAGCACTGGCCATGCCTCCTACTAATAGAAAGGAGACACTCGCAAGCACATACCCTAATATTTGGAACCGAAATAACCGCATACACATGCAATACTTTTCGGACCTAGGTCCAGGATATTTAGCTTTTTTATGTTAATTCTTAATAACGTTCATAAAGGTATACAGGTGCTGGGGATTGTGGAAACACTCCCCAGATTACTTGTCTGTTTATGAGATTATGAGAAAAATTTCTTGTTTTTTGGCTAACTAATTGGCAGCCAGAACCTGCTCATTGGATACAATCTTCGAAGATTCCTGTACTTCCTCTAACCAAGCACTGAGCAATTGACCCACCCGCCGGCTAGTGATTTGTACCTGCTCTTCACGGACCTTATCCTCGGCAAGCGTCTCATTTTTAACCTTTTTCGATTTGAGCTCCACCACATAAGATTTTCCCAAATGCTGGATCAATTTTGTCGGCATTTGGTTCGGCTCTAAATCCATAACCGATGAAATCACACCAGGTATGTCACCCAACTTAGGAATACTTGACTGAGCTAAATTAAAATTTCCAGAGTCCACAAACTCAACCCCAGCAGACTTTAATGAGGACCTAACCCCAGCGAATTTACCTTCAGCCAACTGTCCTTTTACTTTTTCAATGAGTTCACTGGAACGACTTTTCTGCGCTAACTCTTTAGCGATTGCCAATTTCACAGAATCGAAAGGCTCCGTCCCCGCAGGAATTTTGTTTTCTACATATATAAGGTGATATCCAAATTGTGTTTTTATTGGTCCAACAATTGATCCCGCTTCTGCACTAAATGCAGCTTCTTCAAATTCAGGAACCATAGCTCCCTTTGAAAAAGATCCTAGGCTTCCACCATTTTTTGCGGATCCTGGATCATCACTGGAAGACGTGGCCAGTTCTGCAAAATTCTCTTTAGTGGCTTTAGATTTTAGTGAATCCACCTTCTTTTTAGCTGTCGCCTCATCGGTCTTCCCATCAATCTTCACAAGAATGTGACGAGCTTCTACTTTTTCTTCCGTCTTATAACGAGCGACTTTGTTGTCTTCATAAAATGTCTGAACACTATCCCCGTTATTCTCTAAATAAGATTTAGCTGCAGAATCACTGATTTTAATGGAGCCGCCAGACGCTGAAAGATCAGCAAACCTCAATTCCAGCTCTGTCCCTTGGGCTTTTGCCAAAAGCTCTGCCTCTACGGGAAGGGCTTTTGCTCCTCGGGTAAATGCCATTTGGAGTCGATTGATTATGATTTCATCGCGACGCTCAGATTCAAAATCAGCAACGGATGTGCGCGTGGCCTGTAAGTACCGCTCATAAGCCTGCCGATTGAAATTTCCATTTTCCTGAAAAATTCCAATTTCGATGATTCGATCCATGACTTCTTGATCGGAAACAAAAAACCGCTCTTCGGTCGCTGCCTGAATAGCAAGCTTTTGAGAAATCAACTGATTCAAAGCTCGCTGTCGCAAGGAACGAGTAAACATTTGCCTTTGCGCCGCTGGCAGACTGTTAATTCTTCCGCCGAGGCTTCTTTCCATATTTTCTACAGCTCTTCTAAAATCCATGAGTGTCACCGGCTGGCCATTGACCATCGCCGCCACGCCCCCACCACTGAGGAACTCAGGTCCTTGAAATAAACCGATAATAGCAAATGCAAAAACTGCGATAATTAAAATAATGAAAACTTTAAAACGTCTCCAAAATCTTTGCCACTTAATGTTCTGAGACATGCTTCCTCCTAGTTCAGAAACGAATCCGGTAAGAGTCTCAAGAAATGGTCCGATTGACAATGTTTCTGCCCTACTAATAGAGCACTTTCAGCCTAGCGTCGAAATCCCTAAACCAAGGAATTGATTGCTTATTCCAATCCTAGAGGTAAAAATTAAGGACTGTTGATATTCCCGAGGTAAACCACAAGATACATACAAGGACGGTTTGTGAATTTCTTCAATTTCAGCTTAAGAAAAGTGATTGTTTTTACGGCAGCCATTTTAATTCCATTCATACTCATTAAGATGCACCGCACCTCAAAGGAAACGCCCCTTGTTTTGCGTCCATTTACTTTTACGGTGGGCTTAATTCAAAATGCCTATTCTTCCTTCAGTAGCGGAGTCCGCGGAACCACTTCTCTGTATTTAAACTTAGTGGACATCAAGCGAGACAATAGAAGTCTGATGCGTAAAAATGCCGAATTAAGAGCTCAGTTAGGCACAATGACTGAGCTGAAATTGGAAAATGAACGACTCAATCAGCTTCTTGAGTTTAAAACTCAAACGAAAATGCAATTATTGGCCGGTCGAGTGGTAGGACAAGATCTTATCCCCGAACATTCCACAATCACCATCAACAGAGGGACCTATCATGGCGTAGAGCAAGGCATGGCCGTCCTCACAGTGAGTGGAGCTGTTGGCTATATTCTTCAAGCGGAAATGTTGAACTCACAGGTCATACTTATTACGGATCGATTTTCAGCAGTGGATGCTCTGGTTCAACGAACTCGAGCTCGAGGTATTGTCAGCGGAATCAGCAGTGAAGCCTGCAAATTTAATTATCTTAAACGTGGGGACGATGTGGCCATCGGTGACCAAGTCGTTACCAGCGGATTAGACAATATCTTTCCCAAGGGATTTCCCGTGGGTGAAGTGATTAAAGTGGAGCAAAGTGAATATGGGGTAACAAAAGACGTTGAGTTGAGACCGGCTGTTAACCCTAACAACCTGGAAGAAATTTTTATTGTTCTCAATGCGGCTCAGGAAGACTTTCTACCTTCAGAAGAAGAGTCTGATTCTGAAACCCCTAATAAAGAAACTGAAATAGACAAATCAAAGAAGGCTCTTGGTCAAGCTTCGGGGAGTGCCAACATTGAGCGATAAACGTCTCCTCATATTGAACTACTTTTGCTTTGTAGTTTACGGAATTTTCACCATCGGCTTTCAAACCTCTATTTGGTCGCAAGTGTTAGGAGGATTTCCTCCACCGCACTTTTGGCTTCCCGTGCTTGCCTATTGGTCATTGTATCGTTCCCCCAAAGAAGGACTTATAATGACTTACTTGATCACACTACTTGTGGCTTCTGTAACAGCCATGCCATTGGGAATGTTTTTACTTCTGAACATTATACTCTATGCACTTTCCTACACCTTTAAGTCTAAGTTTTACCAACCAGGCCCCATATTTTTTGCCATTATATGTGGCGCCATGAGTGTGGCCTTTATGCCCATTCACTTTATTCTTTCACTCATTATTGAACCCACCCCAATACAAGATTTAGAAATCATTTTTTGGCTACTTCAATCCCTGTTAACTCCACTTCTCTCTTTTGCTGTTTATCCTATATTTTGCATCATTGATGATCTCACAAATAAGGAATTACCAACAGAAGTTGGGAGACAGTTCGAATGAGTACACTCTACAATCATGAAGAATTGGCAAAAGACTATGACCCGCGATACAAACTTTTATATTGGGTGATTGGTATAACCGCTATCATCATATTTACTCGATTATGGTATTTACAGATCATAAAAGGGGATGAGTTAAGTGACTATGCCAAGCGCAACCGTCTTAAAGAAACCAAAATCCCCGCCCCACGTGGCCTAGTATTGGATCGCGATGGACGAGTTCTCGTTGATAATTTACCCGGCTTTGAAGCCACCATCACTCCGCAGTTCGCCTCTCGACTGGAAGAAACAGCAGAAGAAGTTGGCCAAGTTTTAGACCTACGAAAAGATCAAGTTCTAAAAATGGTTAAGAAAAGTAAACGTGAGAATGGTCTTTTTAGACCAGTAAAGATCAAAGAGAATTTAACACTCGATGAAGTTTTCCGGATCAAAATGTTGGCCCTTCACCACCCAGGCCTTGAAATCAATGAAACCATCCTGAGATATTATCCGCTCAGAGATAATGGTGCACAGTTATTTGGATATGTGGGTGAAATCACAAAAAAACAAATCAGCGAATACAATCGAAAATATGAAGATCATCACTTTGAACAAGGTGATATCATTGGAAAAAGAGGCCTAGAGAAAGTATGGGAGCGCACCATTCGCGGAGCTAACGGATTAAGTTTCGATGAAGTGGATGCTCGTGGCCGCGGTAAAAAGAATGCTTCCAATCAACTGCTTGGCTTTGAAAACAAAGAAGCTGTTCCGGGAAACAACTTAAAACTCACCATTGATATGGACATTCAAAAGGCCGCTTTTGAGGCCATGCATCGGGACGACAAAGTCGGGCCGCGCATAGGCAGCGTACTCGCCATGAAGTCCAATGGTGAAATTTTAGCTTGGGTTAACCTTCCCTCTTATGACCCCAATGAGTTTAGTACAGGAATTTCAAATGAGGTTTGGCGCTCACTCATAGATGACCCTTTTAAACCTCTACGAAATAAAATTATCCAGGATCACTATCCTCCAGGATCAACCTTCAAACCCTTTGTGGCCTTGGCGGCTCTACAAGAGAAGATTATAACTCCAAGCCAACAAGTATTTTCACCAGGGCAGTTTCGGTTTGGTCGACGGGTTTATCATGACCATACTCGCTATGGACACGGAAATATCAATGTGATTCAGGCTTTAGAACGAAGCAGTAACGTCTTTTTCTATAAGCTCGGACGTGACCTTGGCATTGATAACATCGCCAAGTACGCCAAACTTTTTGGATTGGGAGACCTAACGGGCATTAAACTCGCCGACGAAAAACCAGGGCTGATCCCAACAAGAGAGTGGAAGAAAAAAAGGTTCGGAGAGGAATGGCAACCTGGAGAAAACTTAAGTAATGCTATTGGCCAAGGGTTTATTTTAACAACCCCCTTACAAATGGCTGTGGCTTACAACACCATTGGACTTGAAGGAAAAGTTTATAAGCCTATTTTGATCAAACAGGTGATCGATCCCGAGAATACAGTGAATCAGGATTTTAGCCCCCAGCTCATACGAGATATTTCACAGCCCAATGAAGAGGGCGTGTTTATAAGTAAAAACGTATTTAAAACGGTTAAGTCGGGCATGCAGGCCGTATCCATGGGAGAGCGAGGTACCGCACGATGGTATAACGTTCCAGGAATTACTATGGCGGGAAAAACGGGCACAGCTCAAGTATTGGCATTTTCTGCGGATCAGATTTACGCCAATTGTAGAGAACGACCTTTGACACAAAGACATCACGGTTGGTTTGGCGCATTTGCGCCCGTTGAAAAACCTGAAATCACAGTGGTGGTTCTTGCCGAGCATGCCTGCGCCGGCTCCAGCGGCGGCGCGCCAGTGGCTAGAGATATTATTAAAGCCTACATGGAAAAATATCACCCGGATTGGTTAAAAAAGAAGCCAAGGAAATCTAAACCTCAGATGGCCCAATCTTCGACTCCTATTCCTAAACCAGAAGGTGAGACTACTTCTGATTCTAATGCCACCAGGGAGAATCTGTAATGAAAGACAGTAATTTCGAAATGCAGGTGGAGAACCGAACGTTCACTAAAAGATTCGATATCAATTTTGCATTGGTCATACTTGCCTTGAACGTCATTGGTCTAATTAACCTTTATTCAGCGACAAACAGTGCTTCTGCCGCTCAGATGTCACGACTCTTTAATCAGCAGTTAATTTGGCTTTGCGTGGGATGGGGAATTTTCTTTTTCACGACAATCCTAGATTATAAGTTTTTTAAGCGCTTTGCTTTCGTATTTTACGCCATCAACATCGTCGCTCTGGTTCTCGTTTCTTTTTATGGAAAGAAGTTTTATGGAGCTCAACGATGGTTAGATCTTGGCTTCTTTAGATACCAACCTTCTGAGACCATGAAGCTCGCAATGGTTCTAGTTATGGCACGAGTTCTTAGCCGATATGAAGCCCAAAATGGACTCGGAATTAAAGAACTCTTGGTTCCTCTTGGACTGACTGCAATTCCCGTATTACTCACGGTGAAGCAACCGGATTTGGGAACTGGAATTCTAATTTTGGCGGTCTGCGTTTCTATGATCATGTTTGTGGGAGTTAGAAAACCCATACTCATTGCTGCCATTGTTACGGGCCTTGTCGCCGCCCCGGTGCTTTGGAGTTTTGGACTTAAGAAGTATCAAAAAAATCGAATCTTAACTTTTGTGGACCCCGGCAGGGACCCCAGGGGTACGGGCTACAATAGCATTCAATCTAAGATTGCCGTAGGTAGTGGCCGGATTTTAGGCAAGGGTTTCCGCAAAGGCACCCAATCTCAATTAGAGTTTTTACCAGAAAGACACACCGATTTTATCTATTCTGTTCTCAGCGAAGAACACGGGTTTATAGGAAGTGTTGCTACCTTTGGATTATTTTTAACTCTATATTGGATGGCCCTGAGAATCGCCACACAAGCTCGTGATAAATTTGGAGCGCTGATCACGGTTGGAGTTCTTGCATACCTTTTCTGGCACGTTACCGTGAACATTGGGATGGTTATTGGACTATTACCCATTGTTGGAGTTCCCCTACCCTTACTTAGTTACGGTGGTTCGAGTATGTTAGCAACAATGGCCGGACTTGGGCTTATCTCGGGTGTGGCTTATCGAAAATATCTCTTTTGAAATTCGCCAAACACTCAAAAACGAAATAAAAAAACCGTCCCACAATAAGGACGGCTTTTATAAAATAAAAAAATCGGTACTTACTAAGCGTTGTTCTGAATGAGTTCCGCGATGGCTTCTTTAGGATGATTACCAACAATTTGATCAACGACTTCGCCGTTTTTAAACAGAATCATAGTTGGGATGCCTCTTACTCCGTACTTCTGAGGGGTGTCTCTGTTTTCATCCACATTGATTTTAACAATGTTCACTTTTTCGCCTAATTCATCAGAAAGTTCTTCTAACTTAGGGCCCAAAGCTTTACAGGGACCGCACCACTCTGCCCAGAAATCTACCAATGTGAGTTTCCCAGAATCAATTACATCGCTTTGAAAAGTGCCGTCTGTGACTTGTGAAGTTGCCATAATTTGCTCCTTATTAACTCCTTTAAATTACCAGAATTAGGTCTAGAAGTTACAGAATTATGCCCTTAACGCACTGCTCGCAGTAGAGAGCGAATGACCTTTTAGAAACTGTTTCAAAAGAAGTCAGTAGACCCCATAAGAATTTAATTTCACTGGAGAATATTCCGAAATGAATCCTATGGGAAGATCTCAAATCCGCATCCTTATTGTTGAAGACGACAACACTGCCGGCCAGGCACTGGGTGAAGCTATACGACGTGCGGGTTATACTGTGGATATCATTCGCGATCCCAAAGAGGTGGATCGCCAAATTAAACTCCACGAATATCACATTGCCATAATAGATGCCTTACTACCTATCACCAACGGTGTTGAAGTGGGCCAACAAATTCACAAATCCACCCACGGCGCCACGAAGATTCTATTTATGAGTGGAATCTTCAAAGATAAGGTTTTTATCAAGGACGCTCTAACTAAGGTTCCAGCACTTGGTTTTTTAACTAAACCCTTAGACCTTGATGAAGTTCTTTCCATCATTGATCAGCAAACAAAAGACTTTCTCCCCGATGCCAAACCTCCTTTACAAGATCTTTTTCTGGCCGAGTCAATAAGCAATCAGCTAAAGGTCGAAGCCGTTAATGCCAGCGAATACATCCATGGTTTTGAGTTACCGTGGATCTACTCGCTATTTGTGAATTCAAATATGAGTGGATCATTAACCCTAACACCGTTAGAGGGATCTCCCTGGGTGGTCACGTTTAACAATGGTCGAATTGTTCAAATTGAAAACAACGATGCCCAAAGCTTTTTTGGACAGTTACTCATAGAGAATGGCTATCTATCGAAGAGTGAATTAGATAAATTCCTCAACGAAGAGAGCTCCCAACTGCTCGGACAGAGACTCGTAGAAGCAAATGCAATAAGTTCTCACATTACAAAAGTGATTCAGACAGAGCAGCTTAATATTCGCCTTAGTCAATCTCTCCAAGAGGATCAATTTAAAGCACAGTTCATCTCAGAAGACACTCATGTCGCGGAAGACGATGCTCACATTAACAACCAACAGATCTCCAATATTCTAAATGACCTGATCCAATCGAAGGTGTCCTATGATTGGTTAAAAAACTATTTCACCCCTTGGTTAGAGCATTGCTTAGAACCTGCAGAAAACTTTTCCGGTTTGGAGAATCTTACACAACTTGATCTCATGCAAAAGTTTTCAAAGATCGCAAAGATAGTAAATGGAAAAACATCTTTGAATACAATTCTCTCTGTAAATTCCGATCAAGAAGAGTTTCTAATGAAAGCGGTCTACCTTATGTTGGTGGAACGAGTTTGTAAATTCAGTGACAAAAAAGCGAGCCGAGTTTCCGACAAAGCCCGAATCACCCGTTTGCAAAAAATCCTGAAGGACATTGAAAACCAAAACTACTTTGAGATTTTGGGTGTGACTCGAAGATCCCCATTGAATGTAATTAACAAGTCCTATCATGATCTCGCTAAAATATTACATCCCGACCGCTTAAAGAAAACGGCCCACCCTCAAGTGATTGAACTCACTGACCAGATTTTTACTAAAATCACCGAGGCCTATACAACTTTAAAACATACGGGAAAGAGGGAGCTTTACATAAAAGAATTGGATATTGGTCGCTCCGAAGCCGTATTCCAAGCAGAGGCTTTGATGGATATGGGTCGCAAATCGTTAGAAGCTCGAAGATACGATGAGGCTTTGAAGATTTTTGATGATCTCATTAAATCTTCTCACCCTCCAACGGATTCATTAATTTATTACATTTGGGCGAAACTAAAAGCAGGCCTTTCAGTTGCTGGGAGAAAACAAGAAATAGAAGAACTCACTCGGATGATCAACAAAATACCGGCAGAAGACAGGCACTCGGCTCCCTACTTCTATGCCAAAGGTCTCCTGTTCATTTCCATAGAAAACTATGACCGGGCCCTACGATGCATGGAGAACGCCCTAGCCATCAATCCGCATTTTCTACCTGCAAAACGGGATGAGCTAAGAATTAAAAGAGTTCGAGAATCTAAAGCAGAAAAAATGTCTGCGAAAACTCTCTTTATGGATATGGATCTGTCTACGATTTTCGGCGGCAGTGGAAAAGACAAAAAGAAGAAAGCAAAATAACTCGTATCGAGTTATTCCCGACTCCCATCAAATTCTATTTTGAAAACAGGGACTTCACAAAGGCGCGCTTTTCCTCATCAACATCCTTACGTGATTCTGGATCGTCGGCCTCACGAAGCGCATTATTCACTTCTCGAATTTTTTCTCGATCAAAAGTTTGCGTGGTATCAATGGGCTCCATATCTTCTAGGAGCCTGGCATAGCGTGATTTCTTTTCACCCTTTTCAATACTGGCATTAACGTTGAAGCTTCCTGGCTGTGGAGTTGCGCCTCCCTGCACGGATTGAGTGTTGGACTGGGAACCTACATCCCCAGCAACGTCCACCTTACCGTTAGCGACATTTACATTCCCTGAGACATCCACTTTGGCCTGCTTTGCATTTCCACCGCGAACAAATTGCTTATCATATTGAGCCGCATTTCCGCCCGAAACCATTTGCGAATCACCAGCTATGTCCAGTGGGGCTTTCTTTGCTCTTTCAATATTTACTTTAAGTTTTGAACTTAACTCTTCCAAATTGATGTTGAGAAGTTCTGACACCAGCTCCACCAGCTTAGCAATTCCAACGGGAGAATCTAAAAATCCGTCAAGATCCTTAGCTTCGCCTTCAATGGATGACTGATTACTTTTTATTAGAACAATTTTTGTTTTACTGTTCTTTCGCTTCAAGTCGACGGCGGCTTCGATCCCTTTGAAAGATTTACTACGATCCGAGACCAAAACAATGTCCGGCTTGTAGGTCATCATAGTCTCGGCAATGGCTCGTGGGTTTTTAGCCGACTGAACCTGCATACTTAACTTTGCAAAAAGTGCATTGAGATAGTTAGTTTCAGCAAAATCATCAGAAATTATAAAAGCTCGCATAGCCATATTATCTCCCCTGTAGGGAAACAGGGTCAATGACCTAACCCTCAATGTGACCGAGACTAGACTGGCCCCTCCCAACGACTTGCGCCACGCATTAAATAGTGACAATCTCAGCCGTTAGGGCACTTTTGAGAGCAATTAAATTCTGTTATTATAGAAGCCTAATAGGCTTATCCATAAAGGAATCCAAAATGGAAAAAAAACGTACTGAAACGATTCAACTCCCTGAACGAAAATTCTCTGTAGAAGCGGGAAATACTAAGATTGAAGTGGGCTCAGGTCTGCCTTTAGCTATGATTTCTGGTCCCTGTGTGATCGATAGTAAAGAGCTCATCATGAACACAGCTCGCCAACTCGTAGATATCACCCAGCGCCTAGGCATTGGACTGATTTTTAAAAGTAGCTATGAGAAGGACAACCGAGGCTCTGAAAAAAACTGGAAAGGCCCATTGGCGGAAGAAGGATTAAAAATTCTTGGTGAAGTTAGAAAAGAATTCGGCATTCCTGTTTTGACTGATGTTCATCGCGTAGAAGATGTTAATCAAGTGGCTGAGTATGTAGACGTCCTACAGATTCCAGCTTATATGTGCCAACAAACTTCATTGGCCATTGCATGTGGAGAAACGGGCAAGGCCATAAACGTTAAAAAAGGTCAGTTTCTTGCTCCAGAAACAATGAACGGTGTCGTTAGTAAAATTAGCTCTACGGGCAACAAAAATATTTTACTCACAGAAAGAGGAGCCTGCTTTGGTTACAACCGGCTTGTTGCGGACATGCGGTCGATTCCAGTTATGCAAGAGCTCGGTGCTCCAGTTTGTTTTGATGCGACTCATGTGATTCGCTTGTACGGAATTTCTAGCGCTGATCCTGCCGGTGGGGAACCTCGCTTTGTTCCTCATTTAACAATGGCTGCTGTGGCTGCTGGATGTGATGCGCTCTTTATTGAAACTCATCCAGACCCAATGTCAGCAAAGTGTGACGCCGCCTCTCAACTCAACCTAGCTCATTATGAAAATATGATCAAAATGGCTATGGATGTGAGAAAGGCCATCGGCAAACCTGAAAATGTAGGGACTTTTCAACCCGCTACGGTTTAACCAAAGCGAGCGCAACAACGAGGATGTTACTTGTTTAAAGTATTAAACGCGCGCCTGGCTAATAAATACATTTTTTTTGAGCTCCTTCCTGTTTTTATTCTGGGGCTCATCGTCTTTATATTCATCCTGCTCATGTTTCAGCTTCTCCGCCTTACGGAGTTTGTGCTTGCCCACGGAGTAGGTATTGAGACTGTACTGAAGATGATGGGATTCATGACCATTAGTTTTGTACCGGTCATTCTTCCAATGAGCCTCGTATTTGCTGTCCTGCTCACCTATGGTCGCCTGAGTTCTGATTCAGAATTCATTGCCTTTAAATCCATTGGCCTGAACAGCTTACAGCTTTCTGTCCCGGCCCTCATTTTGGCCGTCATTTCTACCGTTGGCGCTCTACAAACTAGCCATACTTTGGCTCCGTGGGGTAACCGTGAATTCGAGTCGATTATAAATAAACTTAAAAATATGAAAGCCAGCGTAACAATAAGAGCCGGTGTATTTTCTGAAGGTTTTTTTGATCTTGTGGTTTATACCAATGAAATTGACAGTGAAACTGGCCAACTCAAAAAAGTCTTTATTTACGATGAGCGCAACCCCGACTACCCCATGACGATCATTGCAAAAGAAGGCAGTCTTATTCAGGACACGGAAGTGCCTGCGTCTAAGTCTCTTCTTAGACTCATTGATGGGAATATTCACCGGACCACGGATGCAAACTACACAAAAGTGGATTTCAAATCTTATGACATTAATCTTTTCGATACTGGTAGTGGTAAAAAGAGAAAGGCCACTCCGTTGTCTTTTTCCAGTGCGGACATCCATACCTATCTCGCTAGAAACCCAAATCTTGCAGAAAAAGAACGTTTAAAATTTACCACTGAATATCATCGTCGCTGGGCTCTCTCTTTCGTATGTCTGGTTTTTGCTTTTGTGGGAGTGGCTTTAGGAATCCAAACCAACCTAAGACATGGGAAAGGCAGTGGTTTTGTCACGGCCATATTCGTCGTTGTGTTCTATTGGGCTTTCTATATTACAGGAGAAAGCCTTGCCAAGTCCGGCGCCTTACCCCCTGTTGTAGCCGTATGGATTCCCAATGTGATTTTTATGATTTTTGCCGCTTATAAATTGCGTAAGAGCTATCAGACCTAAATACCCTCAATGCGAATCATTAAGTAAGGATCGGAGGTCCCATCGATCCCGAAGCATAAGTGCTCCATCATTAATAAGATTCAATCCCCCCCTACCGGTGGGAAGCATAGGTGAACAGGGAACAACACCCATGGATTTACCCTCATCTATGGCAATTTGTGCTGTTAACAGTGTGCCACTCCGCAACCGAGCTTCTGCGATAACCACAGCATTGGCCATCCCTACAATCCATCGATTGCGAACATGAAACTGAGACTTATACATGGGTTGCATGGGTGAGAAGGTAGAAACCACAGCCCCTCCTTGTTCAACTATAGCACTCACCCATTGCTGAAAGCCTTTGGGATAAATTTGGGACAACCCCGAAGGCATCCATGACACCGTTGGCGTTCTTGTTTTGAGAGAAACACTATGACACTTTTGATCCACACCTCTGGCCCCACCACTTATGGAAAAGCATCCCGGCTGGGCCAACATAGGCGCTAATTCCTGATCAAGCCAAGTCAATGTGGAAGGGTCCGGCTGGCGACTGCCCACTACAGCGATCCCCTTTCGATTGATCCAGCAGGGACTTCCCAAATAGGTCAACGCTAAGGGTGGATTTTCTAGTCGAGACAACAAGATAGGATAATCAGAACTATTGATATAGCACACTTGCGCTCGGTTCTTCTCCAGCCACTTCCACTCTTGCTCGGACTTCTCCCTCCAGCCCGGTTGTTTATTCTCGAACTCAAAAAAGGACTCTCCCAACTGCTCGGAAAGGTATCCCCGCCATTGATTGAAGTTCAAATCGGCGACAGCCCGTAGATGATGGGGTTTTATGGGTAGTCCACGCCAACTTAATGAAAGGAGTAAAAATTCTGAAGTCATACCCTGTATGCAACGAACTTCTCCCACTCTATTTAGAACCTTTCACTCTTCCACCTTAGGTCATCCGAAACCTCGGACACCTTGAAGCACATCCAATTCATGATTTCGCATCATTAAGGCCGTATAGATCCTCAAAATATCTAATTCTTACCCACTCCTCTCTGGCCTTTGTGGCAGCGGCTCGTCTCAAACTATGCTTCAGCTCGTCGCTGCCGCATAGTCCGATACGCCCCACCACCAGGATCGATCGTCGTGTACAAGAATTAGATATTTTGAGGATTTATCACGGCAGCACTGAAGCTCAAAAAAAGCAGTCACAAAGTTAGGATAATTCAGATTTCAGCACGAGAATCTTTTCTTTCATCTCTTTGGCCAAAGACTCTGTCAAACTACGATTACTGGGGACAGAAAAAGGCCATACCCTATGCGGCTTGAGTAAAAGTTCCGGCGGCATGACGCTTTCTTTGCAAACAGCGATGGTCAAATCCACCATATCGACATCAATCTCAGCCACAGATTTGGAAATGTGGCTGGAAGCATCAATGCCCTCAAGATCTCTTAATACATCGATCACTGTGGGATGGACGTGGCTTGAGCCGGCACCGGCACTAAGGATCTTATGTTCTGGTAAATATTTTCGCGCAATGCCTTCGGCCAATTGGGATCGGACGGAATTCGCAGCACACATAAATAGAATCGTCATAAACTTATCATGGCAATAAACGGATTCCTGGAACAGCCAATCTCCCAGAATCTGGACCAAAAAAAAGCAGATGCTACAAGCACCTGCTTTAAATTAAATAAGTCTTTTGAAAACTTTAAATTAGTTCTTCTTCGCGTGACGAGTACCAAACTTCTTCTTAAAGCGCTCTGCACGACCTTCAGTATCCATAATACGCTGTTTACCAGTATAGAATGGGTGTGAAGCACTGGAGATATCCACTTTAATCAACGGATACGTCGCCCCTTCGTATTCAACAGTTTCTTTGGAAGCCGCTGTGGACAAAGTTTTATATTTGAAGTCACAAGAAACGTCTTGGAAAACCACTTCTCTAAATTCAGGATGGATCTCTTTTTTCATCGTACTTTTACCTTTTTGGTTAAAAACAAGGCCCTAAGATATGCCACTGATTATATGGGAAGTCAAACTGACCCTCTAAAAAAAATGGCCTCTGGGAATCCCGAGAGGCCAATAAATATTTCAATAATTACAGACAGTTAGGCTCTAGACCTGAACTCCTCTTCGCTAAAGTCATCCACCTGGATAGCTTCATTGCGCATATCCTCAGCTGATTTAAGCAGAGTCTTCTCCTCAGCCGTGATCACAGACTTTTCAACGGCCTCATCCAAGATCTGAGAAAAAGGCTTTTTAGGAAGAATTTTCTTACGTATTGCCTTTCGCACCTTGCGGCCCACCACAGCTGCACCCAGAACTGCCTTAAACGTCTTCTCTTGGCGAGCAAACACTTGGGACTCATCCTGAGGGATGTAAATGCCATCTGTGAGTCGATCCCGTTGCTCAGAGTCCTGAAGAAAGATCTGAACGGCCGCAGCAGTGGTCTCATCTCTTAGTTCCCAGTCAATTCTGTTAAACCGCGACCACCATCTCACCGGGCCTTTGAAAAGGAGCCCAATCACTGGAACATCAAAGTTTCTAAAGATCCCATCAAAAGCAATTTGTATGTTGTTAAACACATACCACATGGCCACATGAACCACAGGAAGGTCTTCTTTTTTGCGCCCTTCAGCTTCCCAACGTCTAAGTATGGAAAGCCCAATAAACATCCAAGAAAGAATATCGGCAAACCGACCCGTGATTTTTTCTCTAAACTTCAGGCTTCCACCCATCAGACCCATGGCCATATCGGCTAAAATAGCAAAACTTGCAGAAGCCCAGGACAACCGCTTCCAACAACCACTTAGAGGTCCACCAACAGGGCTGGTTCCGAGTTTTCCTCTAGAAACACTCAACACAGCCGAACGGCAAAGGTTCCGAGTAATGTGACCAATGTGTCCCCAGAATGCATTATCAAATGCCGTGAGATCACCTTTCTCTACCGCCGCCACTTCTTTATAGGCGTAAGGATGTGCTCTTAAAGCACCTTGACCAAAAATCATAAGAGTCCGGGTCAGGATGTTCGCCCCTTCCACAGTAATACTGATCGGCGCTGCCATGTAACCGGTGGCCAACAAGTTTTTTGGCCCCAAAGAAATACCAGCTCCACCCAATACGTCCATTCCATCATTAATACCTCTACGATAGGCTTCCGTTGTTTGGAATTTACAAATCGCAGTGATTACAGGTGGAGAGATCCCGCCATCGATGGCACCTAATGTGTACCTGCGCATAGCATCTACATAGTAGTTTTGCGCAAAGATGCGCGCCAATGGCTCATGCACTCCCTCAAATTGACCAATAGAAACTCCAAATTGCTTACGAATCATGGCGTGGTTCGAAGCCACCCGAGAAATGTACTTCAAACCACCAGCACTCTGTGAAGGCAATGAAATACCTCGACCTGCGCCCAATGATTCCATTAACATTTTCCAACCTTCTCCAGCTCCACCTTGAACACCACCAATGATGGCATCCTCTGCGTCAACAACCACATCGTGACCTTGAGTAGGACAGTTATAGAAAGGAACATTCAATGGATCATGTCGGCGACCAATAACGACACCTTCAGTTTTTGAAGGAACAAGAGCACAAGTAATGCCCACATCTTCCTTATCACCAATCAATCCATCCGGATCCTTAAGCTTAAATGCAATACCTAAAACATCTGAAATCGCCGCCAGTGTGATCCAACGCTTATTCCAGTTCATTTTAATTTTAATACGCCCATCATCACCTTTAAACAGAACACCCGTCGCCTGAATAGCACCGGCATCACTTCCCGCGGGTGGTTCAGTAAGACCAAAACAAGGAACCACTTCACCACTAGCTAGTTTAGGCAACCAATGCTTCTTTTGCTCTTCAGTACCATAGTGAATCAAAAGTTCTGCAGGTCCTAAAGAGTTAGGAACCATCACCGTAATTCCGGCTGTCACGGAACGAGTGGACAACTTAGCGATCACATCCGCATGAGCTAAGGCCGAAAAGCCAAGACCGCCATATTCTTTAGGCACAATCATGCCTAAGAATTTTTCTTTCTTAATAAAATCCATGGCGGCGGCTGGAAGTTCTCTTTTTCGCCAGACTTCCCAATCATCAATCAGAGAGCAGAGTTCTTCCACAGGTCCGTCGATGAAAGCTTTTTCTTCCGCATTGAGTTCTGCATAGGGTTCTTTTACTAATTTTTTAAAGTTAGGTTTACCGGAAAAGAGATCTGATTCCGCCCAAACAACACCGGCTTCTAGTGCGGTCCTCTCCGTATCGGAGATCTTAGGCATGACACCCTTCATAACCTTCATTACTACAGAAGTCACAAGCACCTTTCGCAAAGGTGGTACCACAAAAATCCCTAGAACGACGGCTAAACCAATCGTCACTGCTGTGGGTAGTCCGAAAACTATCGATCCCGCTAAAATGGCTAAGTACCAAACAAAAAATGGTAAGCCGAAAAATCCAATACCTAAAGCCACCACGACAGCGATGATTAATGACAACGCATTACAATCAACGATACCGTGAAACTGCATAAGTGCTTCCATGATTTCCTCCTAGTTCCTTTAAACGATCATCTCGCCCCTGCGATTGAGTACCGTAATAAAATGGAACAAATTTCTGTCTATATAGATGTTAACAAAGCCTGCCAGACGAAATCAATCAATTGATTGAATTTATTATCCAATTGATTGATAATTGAAGTGATGAAAAAAAGTGTCTCCAAAAGCACACATCTAAAAAAGAAGACTGCTTCAAAACGAGCCAGTAGCAATAGCACCAATGAGAATGGAACTCGACTGGCATTGATCAAGGCGGCTAAAGTCCTATTTGCTAAACAAGGGCTTAGGGGCACTTCCATTCGAGATATAGCTCAATACGCAGGCATAAACTCTAGTATGATCAGCTACTATTTTGGCGGCAAAGAAGGTCTGTATAAAGAGTGTCTTCAAGAAATCAATGAAACTCGATTTTCAATGGCCTCTGATATTCTATCTCCACCGAAAGATGAAGCCGAATACCGTGTGCGTTTAAAAATGTTCATCGAAAATATGTTTTCCCTTTTTTTGGAAGATCGATACACCGGACTCATAATCATGCGGGAGTTTGATAGAGCTAAATCTCCCGCTGGACCTATCTTTAAAAGTGGCTTTCTGAAGGTCTTTGAGCTACTTGGCAATTTTTTTGCGAGTGCCCAGAAGAAAAAATTTATAGGTGCTCATCACGACCCGCTCCTTTTGGCGAGTGTCTTCTTTGGAACGATCACTATGCAAATGCGGATGGATCATATCATTCAAAAAAATCATGGTCGCAGCCTGAAAGATGTTAAAACTCGAGAAAAGGCGGAAGAACAGCTTATCGAGTTCTTCACCAAGCTTTAAAAGACCCACTCGAATTAAACTCCTATGACTCATTTACATGCGGCGCATCCAACCCACCCCACCGCTTCTGCTGTCCTGTCCCAAAATACATTCACCTGGTCTATATGGGTCCAATTTGGTATTTCCTCTTATCTAATGATTGGGGCTAAGGGGGTACCATGAAAGTTACATTGCTTGCGGCATGGATCGCATTTTCATTTTCTTTTACATCAATGGCGGATGAACCCGTCACACTATTAGGCGGTCGACCAGCACCTTTACTTCCATTGGACTTTGGACTCAATGATCATGTTGAAGTGGACGACTACCGCATTGGGGATGAGTTTGGAAAGCATCCTGCAGTACTCGGAGAGTCCGATGAGGTCGCTCTTCTTGATCGTACACTCAAAGCCACTGCAAAAGTGGGTGGTGGAACCGGGTTTTATCTTGGAAAGTTTGGTGGCGAACATGTTATGGCCACTAACTATCATGTGTGCCAAGCGGCATGGTCCTGTTCTTTCCGGCCAGTTCGATTCACAGCAATGAATGACCGGGCATCTTTTGGAAGATGGATTGGATCTTGGACCGATATCGATCTGGCTCTGTTTACCATTCGTCCGGATGCAGAACTGGCTCAAAAACTTGAAGGCCTCGGAATGAATTTTGACTACAACAATGACCTCTATCCAGGACAGCCACTTTATACTGCAGGATATGGAATCGCCGGAAATACAGCCCGCTCACTCATGGTGAATTACGATTTGGATTGCTCTGTTTTTAGTGACTCTGCGGAATTTAGATTCATGGCTGACCCCGACGAGCTAAACACAGGTAGCTACATGGCTTGGTCTTTCGCCAATGGTTGTGATGTTTCCCATGGAGACAGTGGTTCCGCAATGGTCGATAGAGAAACTGGCGCCGTAGTGGGAATTATCTGGACGGGAAAGATCCCCAAGAGTTCCATCGTCAAAGATTCGACTTTTTTAACTGATGTTTTAGAGTCTCGAAATAATGACGTCATTTGGACTGAGCTGTCCTATAGCGTCCCCTCTAAAAAGATTGGTGAACACCTCGCTCATCTCATTTCTACGGGAGAACTCAGCGGTTGGAAGAGTACAGTTGTCGGCGAGATGCTAAGCACTGAGTTAGAACCGCACTGCCCACCTTGCCGTACGGTTCATTAATCCGCTTTTGCAATTCTATTGCGGCCGGCATTCTTTGCTTCATACAAAGCATGGTCGGCCGTTCTAACTAGAGTCCGAGCATCGGGCTCTTTGATTTGGCCCGACATAGAGTACCCAAGGCTAACCGTTAACTGAATAAAATTGTCTCCGTCACGAAACTCGTGAGCCTCAATAAGAGCCCTCACTCTTTCGCAAAAGGTCACTACACCTTCATCCGTTGTAGAGCTTAAGACCACTAGAAACTCATCCCCACCGTAGCGAGCCGCAAAATCTACATCTCGAATATTCTCAGTAATAAGGCGACCCACTTCTTTTAGAACAAAGCTTCCAAACAGATGGTCATTGTCATCATTTACAGTTTTAAAATGGTCCATATCCAACATGACACAGGCCATCTGCTCATCCGTACGAATGCAACGCTTTAATTCGTACTCGATCTTTTCATAGATCGATCGCATGTTATACAACCCCGTTAGATAATCTCGATCCACAAGCTCTTGAAGTTTGCTATTGGCTTCAAATAGTTCTCGATGAGCTTCGTTATGACGTAAAGCCACTTCCACGCGTGCCTGCAGTTCATCTAAACGAAACGGTTTCCGAACAAAATCATCCGCACCGGAACGAAGAACTTCAGCGACCGTTTTACTGTCGGTACGACCAGACACAAAAATCACAGTGGTGTAAATCTGATTTTGTCTTAAATTCTTGAGCAACTCCAAGCCTGAAACCTCTGGCATATCATGATCAGTTACTACCAGATGTGGTTGCCAGGCCTTGACCTTAGCATAGGCTTCTTCCGCATCAGAGGCCGCTTGAATGGCATACTCGGGACGATTCAAAGACTCAACCAACACTTCTCTCGAGTTAGGGTCATCTTCAACAATAAGTATCCGTTTGGGTTCTTGCTCCATTCTTAATATTTTACGAGCGTTCCCTATCCGACTCAATATTAACTTATTAAATGAATGGAGAACTTCCCCTTTATCCGGCCTCGACCAAAGCTCAGTATGAGAATCGTAACTCTAAGTTATTATTATAAATTTTCCGATAAACTAGGTATGGATAAATATCTCATCTCCGGATCATTGGTTCTTTTGCTGGTACAAGTTTTTGTACTAATGACGGACTTGAATTTACTTCCGGCCGAATGGGGATTGAATAAAAAATCTCAGCATAACACGGAAGTGATTATGGGAACTATTCAATCCAAACATAACAATGTTCGTAAGAAAATGAACAGCTCCGTATATTGGGAAGCCGGGCAGGAAAAAGATACCTTGCACGCTTACGATTCGATCCTAACTTTAAACAATTCCTCAGCTCAAATCATTTTGAAAAACGAAGTGAAGTTAAATCTTCACGAAAACACATTGATAGTACTAGAGCCCTCTGAGGAAAAGAAGAATGCAAACTTGGTATTAATGCAGTTTAACAAAGGTCGACTGAGAGCGACCACTGGCGCACAGAAATTAAAATTCTCTAACAAAAGTTGGACGATCGAAGCGGCCCATGGCTCGGAGTTGAGCCTAAGAAGTGTTGACGATGAAAAGGTCGAAGTGGAACTTACAAAAGGCGAAGTCGTACTAGCGAACAAAGACACTCAAGAAGTTCAAAGCCTGGAAGGTAACCAACGCATTGAGCTCAAGAAAGACGAAATGAAAGCCATCACTGTGGACAAGAATCTATCGTGGTCTACCAATATGGAGAAGGTTATTTACACTCATTCCCCAATGACACCTGTGGAATTACAGTGGAAAGGTCCTGCCCGCTCCCTCTTGCAAATCAATCCAGATAACCACCAAGTTGCAGAATCCCTTTCCTCCGCACAAACCTCGACATTGAAACTCTTAGCTCCGGGGAACTATATTTTCCGGCTGGAAGGGGACAACACCACTTCCGAAAGTTTTGAGCTCAGTGTTTTGCAAGCACCAACAATCACCTATCTAGCTCCGCTACCTAGAGATCGGTCTCTTTTACCGCAATCGGTGGTCTTTAGCTGGACTCCTCTCGAAAACATTAAAAACTATTACCTCGAGTTAGACAGTCAACGTGAGTTTAGATCCCCAGATGTTTTTAATGCTAAAAACTATTCCCAGCTCCTACATAACTTCAAAACGGAAGGTCAGTATTTCTGGAGAATCAAAGCTGTAGACCAACAGGGTTACACCATACCCCCGCTCTATCACTATGAACTCTATGTTGTGGATGATGCTCTAATGGCTCCTCAGCTCATCAACCCAACATTACGAGCTCCTGCATCTAAGCCTAAAGAGGAAAAGAGCAAAAAAAATGAGACTCAAAAAGATAATCAAGGGGCTTCCCATCAAATAAACTGGATTCAAAAATGGGTGAGCTGGATGATTCCTTCCGCCGAGGCGGAAGAAATGCAAATCTCTGTTAAAAAAAAACAAAAAGCCGAAGCAGAACCCAAACCCATTAAAAAAATAGTGCTCTCTTGGAGCCAAGTTCCAACAGCCGATCATTACATTATCGAAATTGCAGACGAACCTCTTTTTATGAACCCCCTTGTAAATACAAAACTAAAAACCAATCATTTTGAATGGAGAGGTTTTGGTAGTAAGAAATATTACTGGAGAGTGGCTGCAGGTAAAGATGATAAGAAAGGGTTATTTTCCGACGTCAGTGAATTCGATGTTACTTTGTTAAAACCAGTAAAAGAAGAAGACGCCTTAAAAGAAAGTAAAGCGGGAAAAACAGCTTCACCGGTTCAACTTGTGACCGAAGCACCTATCGCTCCAAAACCAGCCCCTCCACCCCCGGCCACCAAACCTAACTTGCCCCCCGCTCCTGTGGAAAAACCAAAAAAAGCAAGAGTTCGAAGACCCGCAAAAACTTTTGCCTCTGTGGGAGTCCATGCTCAATGGATTTCTGAGGAAAACAATGAAGATGATTTCAAAACCACCTTTGAAGGACTCACTCCCATTGCGATAGGAATAGAACGCCAATGGGACTGGAACGAAACCTCCGATTTAAAGTTGAATTTCTTTTTAGATCGCCGAGAGTGGGAAGTGGAAGATTCTACGATCCATCCTTTTCAAGAAAATTTAGAAGAAATCTATCTAGAGCTGTCATTAGATTATATTCGAATCGGAAATCCAAATAGCTGGGGGGCCTTTTTAACAAAAGAAGTGGTTCATGAAAGAAGGGCCGCACAAGAACTTGAAAGTATCGACTTCATCACCGGTGGCGCTCAGTGGAACTATCACCTTAAATGGGGCGACACCTATAGGTGGCAAACTCGCGCCCGGTTAGGCCTCGCGTCCGCTGGATTTATTGCTAGAACGGATAATTGGCTTTGGTTCGAAGCCATTCGTCATCCTCATTGGGGCGTCAATATGGGGCCGAGTATAGATATAATGTATATTGGAGGCTCTGACCTCTCTCAAACTGCTTTCAATTTGGGCTTTGAGGTCCAATTCTTCTGGTAAACATTTTCTATACTCCTTTCTCTGGTCGCAAAATTGCAATATTAAGAGTAGGTTTTTGGTTCCCACACAGGGAGCAGCAATGAGCGGGATTACACAGTCCATATTAACTTTTTCAGTGACAATTTTAGTCGCCACAAGCCCAATTACGGCCTTTGCAAAGGCTTATGTCTACTCAGATAACCCCCACAACCTGATGGAATGGCCAAAATTACAGGGTGAAAATTTACGCACTGAAATTCAATTCCACCAAAAACGGGTCGTAGTTTTGGCGATGGAAATCGCAACCCTATTTGGAGTCTCTCCTGAACTAGTAAGATTTGTTGCTGAGGTTCATGACAATGCAAAGCTGACCGAAAAAAACTTTGCTTTTGTTGAATCCAATTACCAACAATCTGTATCGGAAGATGATCCTCGCTTAAAAGAACTCAATACTGAAGACGATAGAATCACTAATGAGCGCCTCAAGCAAAGCGGACTTCTCAATAAAGATGGTTCTCTGACTCCGATAGGCAAAATTGTTATTCTCATTATTCATATTGCGGATAAAACCGATCGTTTTAAGTATCCTGAAATCGTAGCCAAAGCCATTTTTGGAACTTCAAAATTTGCTGCGAACTCGCCCGAGTTTGGTCGACTCATGAGTTCAATGACAGAGTACGTGGATGTGGAAAAGTTTTCTGATAAATACAATTTTCATGATTACCCCAAAGTGTACGAAGCCATTCAACATCTAGAGACCCATCATGAAGACCTCACTCGCAATCTGATTCCCAAGCAAATTTATGGGCTCATGTGTAGATCGCTGTTTTAATATAAATATCTTTTAGAGTGTATTTATGGAGACGGCCTTTCGATCTTTCCATCGAAAAATAAAGGCCAGCATTATAGGCATCGCTATCAGCCACCCTGATCCGGGTGGGACGGAGCTTTTACCCATGGAACCACAGGCTGCGACAAAATCAAACTCTTCCGTTTCCAAATCTGTTAAATTTATATCAAATCCCGTTAGTGTTGAAGGATTTGAGCCACTGGTAGTATTTAAAGTGAGTCGAACTCGCGCAAACCGCTCCACAGAACTTCCCACCACAGAAGAAAATGTATTGTAAGTGAGAGAACTCTCACCGGAAGTTTCATAACTGGCCCAATCTCCATCTAAGGAATCTCCACTTTGCAACGATGTGGTTGCCGTAACACCGTTGAGTGTTGGCCCCGTATTGAGTAAGTCCACCTCCGCCACTTCAACATTGAAGCTTCCGGTATCAAAAACAACTGATCCATCTCCGGCCATAGTATAGCCTGCAAATGTTTCTGTACCGGTACCCGTAATACTTCCATCTATATCTGTAAACCACAGTCGCCCTACAGCTCCAAGTCCACCTGTGCCTGCTGAGTTTGAGTCACCAATAGCACCTCTTTCAACAAAGATTTCCCCGGCATTATCGATTTGCCCTGCAGAAAACATGGCGATAGATCCACCGCCACCACCGCCGCCACCACCGGCGTTCAAAGCGCTATTTCCACCACCAGCACCACCATTTGCATGAATTTTTCCCGATGAACCAATGGATATATCCCCGTAAGCATAGATGAGAACCACACCGCCTCCAGCGCCACCACCGCCGCCGCTAGAACTATCACTACCATCTTCACCGCCACCACCACCAGCACCACCATCTACGTCTGAAAATTCTGGATCTTCACTACTTGTTCCAGCACCGCCTGGATTTCCCCCAAGACCGGGATCGGCTAAGTTACCTACACCATTATAGGCACCACCACCTCCACCACCTGAATCGGTGTTAGTGGCTTGTCCACCTCCTGATCCACCAATATTATTGTCCACTCCAGCCTCAGCATTTTCAGTTATGGAAGCACCCCGTCCTCCATCTCGCCCCATACATCGACCTTCGCCCCCAGCTTGCAAAGAGCTCCCAGACACACTGTTCTCTCCGTCTTCGCCGGAACAATCTATGGTGCCATTGACTACAACGTCCCCCTGACTTCTTATAATTAAAGGCTGGTCCCCTTCGGGCAAAATGGTGTACCCCGAATCCAAAGTGAAGCTGGTAAAATTAAACTCATTTTTTGTATCTAAATCCAAAACGATGATCGTCGGGGATCCCGCTATAATCTCACTGGCAAAATTGGCATAAGTACTAGAGTCAAAAGCGCCATCACTGCCGTCCCCTATATCTAATTCTAGATCATCATCAGAGTCTCCAGCATCGCCATCATCATAACCGGTTATCAGTAGAGGTGGATGCAGCACTCCCGCCTCTTGGTTCACTATCAAATCTGAACTTGAAATTATAGAACTAGTGTTCACCAAATCCACACTGAGAACTCGAGCCTGGGCACCCAGTGAAAAAAGACTCGCTATTAGAATGATCGCGCACTTTTGCATACCCTCTAGCCTGCCTTTTGTAGTTCCCACCCCAGAACTTGATAGATCTTTTCTTTTAAAATCTTTGAACGAAAGGGTTTAACGATATAGGCGTCACAACCTAAGCTGGCGGCCTGTGCTATTTTTACCCGCTCCATACTCTTCTGAGATGTGATCATTATGAACTTTACTTTTTCTCTATGAGGGTTCTTTTTAATCGCTCTCAACAAATCCACACCACAAGGATCGGGCATTTCCCAATCAGAAATCACTAAATCCATTTCCTCTTTCACATCCTGAATATGTTTAAGAGCACGTGCTGACTGACGCACTTCCAGGATATTAGTAAAACCAAAAGCCTTTAAGTATTCCACTACAATTTCGCGCACCATTGCGTCGTCATCGACCACCATGATTCGAATATTAAAATTTTCCGTACTCATTTTAGGCCACCTCTTGGAGCTTCCGATCTGGAATCTCTATTCGCACTACAAACCCAGACTGACCGTCCGATGCATTATCAACGGACATTCGCCCTTTGTGCTCAATCTCTACAATTTCCTTACAGATAGCTAATCCTAAACCGGTCCCTCCATCACCTTTCGTTGTGAAAAGAGGAAGAACGATTTTTTCCAGCAAGGACTCATCTACACCGGGGCCATAGTCACGCACTTTGATAAAACTCACGTCACCGGTCTTTTCCGCGGTAATATCAACGGCACCTTCACCACCTGAAGCATGAATGGCATTTATAATTAGATTTACAATCACCTGCATCAAAGAAGTTTGGTTCGCATGAACCATCATGCCCTTTGGAATATCCATTTTCACTTTTATGCCGGACACCTTTATTTGGTGTTCCATTAGCTCTTGGACACCTTGGACCATATCACTGAGGTTAAAATCAGACTTTTCCACCGACGCACTACCCGACTCCGTCAAGTCTTTGAATCGGTCTAAGATCTCAATGGCTCTCTGTGAAGCATCTAACACTTTGTCCATCGCTTCTCGTAAACCTTCTTCATTCTTGTTCAAACTCAGTTCAGCCTTACCAATGATCTGCATTAGGATGTTGCCAAACTCATGCCCCACCCCTCTTGCCACAGCGGCCACGGAGCTTGCAATTTCATTGTCCATCATTTTATTGCGCATGACCTGCAGCTGTTCTTCGTGAACTTGTTGTTCGCGAGCCAAATTCCACAATGTAGTGAAATTACGAGCCTTCTGTAGAATTTCACTATGGGAAAAGGGTTTACTCAAATAGTCCCAATGATCAACATTCTCAACACCCACAACCGATTGGATATTTTCAATGGAGCGATCCGTATGCGCTGTCACAAAAACGGCAAACATATCTGGACATAGGTGAAACGCTTCTTTAACAAGTTCAACCCCATCCATTCCCCCACCGAGTTTAACGTCAAAAAAGCCCATGGAGTAAGGCTTACCATCTACTATAGATTGTTTGATTTTCTCCAAAGCCTCTTCGGCAGAGTAGGCCACATCCACTTCAAATTTAAATTCTATGGCCCCCGGGAGAGTATTCTCTATGGGCGATTTACTACGAGAGGATCTAGAAGATCCCAAAGACACGACACTCTCTGCCGGACAAAGTATATCTTCATAGGAATCAGCTATGGATCTCTCATCATCCACAACTAGAATCCGGCGATTCCACTTTAGATTAGGGTGAACTTTTGTCATGAGGCCTCCTCATGGGCGGATTCTTGCTCTTCTTCTACAGCCGCCGCACTTGGCAATTGAATTTCAAATACACTCCCTGCACCCGGAGTACTTTCCTTTAAAATAAGATCTCCACCAAAACCCCTTACAAATCTACGTGCAATAGAAAGCCCTATTCCAGTACCTTCTTCTTTGGATTTAGTAGAAAACTGCATTTCAAATAGTTTCTTTTGATCTTGTTCTGTAATACCCAAGCCATTATCTTGTACTTGAATGGCTACTATTTTTTCATTCAACATAAAGGATTTGAGAGTGATCATTCCTTTTAAATTCTTCTCAGATTGTTTTTTCCTATAATGTACAGCCTGAATGGAGTTTCTTATCAAATTTGTTAATGCCTGAGTGAACTCATCGCTATCCACGACAACGGCCTCAGTAGATTCATTAAAATCAAACTCTATGGCTATATCCATCTTTTCGAGTAAGTCCTGCATGATCTGAATACTATCCTCAATAAGATGTTTTGGATTTTCCCTACGCTTTTCCGAATGCATAACATTGAGTGATCGCATGCTATTTACGATTTTATTAATTCGGTTTCCTTCCTTTAAAAGAAAATCTGTGTCCGACTGCATGGTTTTAAACTGCTTACCAATACTCTTTTCAATAGCTTCAATGTTGGCTAGATCTTCAGCCCATAAATCTTTACCCTCATAGACTGTCGATGGTTGCTTCCAAGATTCCACCAGCTTTTCAAATCCACCCTCGGATTTATCTTGCTCCCAGGCCGTACGTATATCTTTCAGCATTTGTGATTCCTGAAGCCCAAAGACTTGAAAACGTCCTTGAATCTTTTGTACTCGCGATAAAATACTTGTTAACGGGTTCAATACTTCATGCGCCGCCTGTCCTGCAATTTCCCCCACCGCCGCTAATCGAGTGGTTCGCAACAAGGCTTCCTGAGCTTCCTTCACCGCTTGGTTTTGCTCTTCGAGCTGGCGAGTTCTCTCCTTCACCTTTTCTTCCAAATGATTATTCATCTCTATCAGCTCTTGCCGTGAAGATTTTAGATCCTTAATCATTCCATTAAAGGAGTTCGCTAAAACGCTAATTTCGTCACTGGTATTGACTTCAATTTGCGAATCTAGGAAGCCGGCAGAAACTCTTTTCATGGCTTCAGTGAGTCTCTCCAGAGGACTTACCAATGACCGTGAAAACAAGACTGCGGCTAAAAATGCAATTGTAAGAACAATTCCTGCAAACAAAATAGATCGATATACAAACTGATCCACAACAGCAAAGGCAGTACTTCCCGTCACTCGAGACATTACAAAGATTTTACCTCCGAAAGTCTTTTCGAAGGCACCTAACATCTTTTCCCCTTCCCGTTCATATTGAAGAACTCCGCTACGAACAGGAGACGCCACGGATTTTTGAAACAAGTTAGATCCTTGAATGGCTTTAGAATGAGCCATAACCTCAGGATCTGCATGGGCAAGTAACTCCCCCTCGGCACTGGCAATCATCACTTCAGAAAACTGACCACGTTGAACAGCCTTTAGCAGTGGATCTGCTTTGAGATAGACCACAATGGCAAATTGCTTATAGGGAATGTTCTTTGCCGTTTTCAAAATCACATTTCGAGCATAGCCAATGAGTGGTGGCCCACCAGACACAGTGGCATTCCATAGGGCTTCACCTTCAGTCATAACTGTTTGCATTGGAACCGGACGACTCCCAGCAACTGAATTTGTAAAGTAGTCCCTATTGAGTCCATAGGTTTCGTAATAAACTTTGTTTTCGTAGTAGACCTTGGATAGTTTTTTGAAATCCGCACTCTTGGCCATAAATACGACATCGTCGTCTTTTTGGAAAAGATTCCCAGGTGCACTTAAACGGGTTCCAGAACTCTGATCGAAAAAGGCCATGAGTTCGGTCTTGTCCTTCACTCTCTCAAAAACACCTTCCACGTCGGAACCTAGGTTCCGCACTAACGAAGAGTTGTAATCAAAAACCAATTCCGTTTTATCGCCGCGGAAAACTGAAGTGGCTAATGAAAGGTAAGCCAATACGCACACAAACAGTAGCAATGCCATCACAGACAAAAATTTGTATCGAATCGAAAATAGAGTTTTATTGCTTTTTGCTTTCCCCATCTCTTAAGTTATCGGAATTCTAAGGGGAAATTTAAAAATTAAAGGAAATTTAACTGAAGAATATATCGAATTTAAACAGGACTTTGGGCAGGTTTGAGACAATAACTAGAGTAAAGTGCGAGATTCTGTACAAGAACCTCGCACCAAGGAACACTTACGCAAGAATGTCATAAGGACGAATCGTCTTACGACCATTAGCTCCACATCTTTTTTGAGCTTGTTCGATCAACCAGTAAACGTGCTCGTTAAGTGCATCCAATGCATCAGAAGATACATTGTAGTTCTTACCTTTAAGAGCTTCTTTAGTTTTAGAACCTACTAGAAGCATATCTTTACTTTTGCGAGTCGCTTTTTTAGCTTTCTTTTTTGCCATTTCATAACCTCTTTTGTTTTCGGTTGATTCATTTATTGAACAATGAATTCAATCGTTAATGACTTGCAGAAATAAGATCATAAGGAGGGTCCCAGTCGAGAATCAAGCAAAAAGGCACCAATGCCCACATTGTAGGCCCTCAGACTGGTATTAGAATTTAGAAATGTTTTAACGCCGTGTTCTTACTTGCACTGTGGGAGATTCTACAATGCGACCTTCAACGTCTACCGAAATGGCGACAAACTGATAAGTGGTGTTTGCGCTCAAGCCATTTGCAGCCATTGAGTGTTCCGTTAAGTAGGCGGGGTCAAGAGGGTACAACATGGTTTGCCCATTTGACACATTTGTAACTCGCAATTGCGAAGTCGTCGCCGTATTTGTTGTCCAATTGATAATGACCGAAGTCCTATCGATCAAACCAACATTAATATCGGTCACTTCTGGGTCTGGAGCATCAGGTTCAACACAAGGGTTACGCTCACCCGGCTCAGGTAATAAATAGTTAGAATGATTCATAACCTTCCAACCTCTATCAAGTAATGCTTGATAGTTGGAGGTGGGTTCAACAGGGTCCTTCGTAGAGTCGAAATAAAAATTGTTACCGGACACTCCACAGAAAGCATCGCTACCTTCTTCTTCGCTATACGGACGATACATGACCACCAATGCAATATGGTATCTCGGCCCCTGATAGTACTTTAACCGCAAAGGTATGGCCGTCGTCGAAGTCATAGCTAAAGGTTCCGCAGCACACCCCATTCGCGTGGGATGATCTCCATCGTTATCAATATAGGTCTCAAACCCGCTTCCCCAATCAAATTCAAGAACTGAACCATCGTCTGAAATAACCGCTATTTCATAAAGCCCATCAGCATCTTCTGAAGCTAGCTTTAATCTGGAATAAAGATCTAGAGCAAAGTACTCATAAAGAGTATCACCTGCCTCAGTTGTTAATGTATAACCACCTTCAGTTACAAAACCACGATCAAATGGCCGTGTAGGAATATCGAGGTGACTAAAAAACATGGTTAAATCTTCAAAGTGAGTCGCATTATCTATGTAATCTTGTGCTGAATAATAACGAGGCTGACCATCTTCACGGTAATACAGATCGCCTCTTAACCCTGATGTCACCAAATCAGGTGCATCCGGATCATCATCCAAAGGATTACAAACAATCGTATCTGGATCTACGGGATCAATGGTTGTATTGGTACCATCACCAATTATAAGAACATCATCCATAGTGACTTCATCTTCACCAGGACAACCAACTAGGAATGTGAGTAATAGGGGCAATAAAATGACCCCACCTAAATTTTTCCGCATCACGTACCTCGATCTACCTTCTATTTTAGGCAATTCCAGGACTTTTGTGTGAAAAATCAAAGCCTTAGCCCCGTCTAAAACGCCCAGTATTTTGACAAAAAATCGGAACTTTTAATTTCCAGCCTAGTATCAGTGGGTTGCAACCGCGAAATTTTGAATTTTTTTGAAAAAAAACAACACGCTCTGTCTCAAAATGAGCCCAAATCATGGAAATTCCATTATATTTTCCCAAAAACCTATAGACTTCCCCCCCTGGTAACGCTAGAAGTCTACCTTCATGTAAAACGAGATCTCGGGAATCTGAAAGTATTGGGCCTGGGAAACCTCAAAATCGAGCCAATACAAGCAAAGGATGGAATAGATATGGGAAAAACTAAACCCGGTCGCCAAGCGCGATATAGAGTACAAAGAAGACTTGGAACAGAGCTTCCTGGATTAGGTAAGCCTGGAGCCCTCGAAAGACGCCCCTACCCTCCTGGGGAAAACGGCAATAAACGTAAGAAGTATTCAGACTACGCTCTACGTCTAGAAGAGAAGCAAAAGATCCGTCACCATTATGGACTTAGAGAAGAACAACTTCGTCGTTTCATTAGAGATTCTAAAAAAGGTGTAGGAACAGCATGGGTTACCAAGCTGATTGGTCGCCTAGAATTACGTCTTGATAATGTTATCTTTCGTTTAGGTTTTGCTCCAAGCATTAGAGCTGCTCGTCAGTTTGTGAGCCATGGTCATGTTCTAGTAAATGGAAATCGCTTAAACGTTTCTTCTGCTGTTGTAAAAGTGGGTGATGAAATCACTTTGAAGCCAAAAGCTTACGAAAGCCAAACTTACCTTTACGCTAAGCAAAGCCCTCGTTTGGAGCTAGCTGACTATCTTAAAAAAGAAGAAAAAGAAGGTAAGGAAATGGGGACTATTTTAGCTGTACCTAATTTAGAGCACGTTCCCTTCCCGTTCGACTCTGGTCTTTTCACGGAATACTACGCCCAGAGAAAAGCTTAATTCATTAAGTATATCTCTAATTCTAGTTTTAAATTATTTAAGCCACTTCCCCAGGAAGTGGCTTTTTTTTAATTAGAAAGCCTAGTAACCCTTTTGTGACCCCAGCAAAACAAGGCCAATGGCTAAATTGCTACTTTTTTAGAAAGTGCAACGTTCCCGCTACACTCATTTCAAAACCAGACATTAAGTCATCAAAATGAGTCAAGTTTTCCTACGACGCACCGAATAGTGTCTAAACATCGAACGAACACTTGAGTGAAACCCGCACCATTTTTCGAGAGAGCGTAGTTATAAATTTCAGAGCTGAGGATTAAAAACGGATGGGTTTATTAGATATTGAAATGGTTCCAATTGGCATTGATGATTTAATGCCTAATTCACCCACGGAGCACAATGTTTATATCCGTTTGAGTGCAGATCGTTTTGTCACTCTCTACAAAAAAGATTCTATACCCAGCAGTGAACACCTCCACAAATATAAAACTAAAGACATAGACACTTTATGGGTCGAAAAGTCGGCAATGATCACCTTTGTTAAGAAAAATGTAACACTAGCAAGTCTCGCCAGTCGTAGCGCAACAGTCGCCAACAACAAGAAAGCGGCATTATTTGTCAAAGCCACTGATTCTATGTTTAAGCAGATAGAGTACTGTGGGATGACTGGTAAAACCTATGAACAGTCCAAATCATTGGCTGAATCTTTTTTTCAATACGCCCAAGACAATCAAGATGTTGCCACGTTGATTGATTCACTCAATGAGTTTGACAGTTGGATTGTTCGAAGATCTATACTTGTTTCTTTTTTTTCTGTTTGTATAGCTATGGAGTTGGAAAATATTGGCACTACCCAGATAAAGAGTGTTTCCGTGGCCGGTCTTTTACATGACATTGGCCTCATCAAACTACCCAAGAACATTGTCACTCGTCCATTAGACCAACTTACAAATGAAGAAATGCAAATCTATAAAACCCATCCTGATAGAGGGCGTGAACTGGTTGACGGAATCGATGCTGTTCACGATGACGTACTTACTATTATTCATCAGCATCATGAACGCCCTTCTGGTAGTGGCTACCCCATGGGCATTAATAAATCTAAAATTCACATCCTCTCTCAAATTGTCGCCACTGCGGATGAGTTTTCCGATTTACTTCTAAAAGCGCCTCACCGCCCACGAGTGTTACCCATCGAATTGGCCATGACCACTTACATTGAAAACAACGAAAGCCCCATCAACAAATCCATTTCAAGAGCGTTCGGGCTAGCCTTAAAAAAACGAATGTTCTAATCGCTGGACTTGCAACCACGCCAACACATTGAGCGACCTAGGCTAGACAGCGGTCCCCTAGCCCTCTTGGCACACCAGTTTGCATATATATTACCTGTGATTCTTAAGATTCTATGACAGGAGATATAGTGATGAGCAAAACTTGGATCAATAAATATAGTGAAAGCAATGAAAACCATCAGGCTTTTATCGAGATACAGAATCAATGTCCACTATGTGGAACCGATGTTGAAATAGAAGTGGAGCGAGATAACAGTCTAGAAATTCAAGCTTTCAAATTGAAAGAACAAGCCTTTTGCCCAAAGTGCAATACTAAAACACGACAGAAAGAGCATAGCTGGCATTAGATTGTCATTGTTATGACGTTGTTTTTGTCAAAACATTGTCTCTTTTTATAGTCGTCAATTTTTTGAACTTCCCTTTAGCTCCTGGTACTATTTTATAAACCCCCTTTTACCAGATATAGAATTCCAGGAGCCCACTTTGAAACTTATTTTCTGTTTAACTCTACTCTTTTCATTAATATCGCACGCTACAACTCCCCCGGCATGGCTCCCCTTTCAAGTCCATTCTTCAAATAAAAGGTATTTGGCCAAAGTCAGTAAGGTGGCGACCTATGATCAGATAAAAAATAACACTTGGACTCTAGAGATTTTTAAAAACAATGAACGCCAGTGGAAGCAACCTCTCGAATACAATGGGTTTCAAACTGGCTTACTCACGAATGATGGAAACTATTTTATTTTCATAGAAGAGAATTATGACCCTGAATCCATATTGGTTTGGATATACTCCAATGAGCACATTCGTAGAATTCCAGGAAAGAAGTTTAATATTGCAGAAAGCAAAATTAAAATGGGAGAAACTATGAGCCAATGGCTAGCCAACAAAAATAAATATCGATTGAAAGGCAACGATGCCCTACTTATAAATACCGTCGACGGAAATACACATGTGGTTGATTTAATCACAGGGATTATTTCAAAATAGTAATTACATCGATGGACATTAAATATCTTCTAGTTGGTACTTATCTCTAGATCTCGTTTCATAGGTGACATTAACTTTATACTTAGGATTCACTTGCTTTAAGTTTTGTAGAGCTTCTATCATTACATCCTGAACATATGCTTTTGGTACATCCGGATTAGTACTGGGGATTCCCCCGATACTAAATTCCAAATTCAAAGTGGGCTGGACCACTCCAAAACCTCTCGTTTTAGTAAAATTAAGATAGCCACTCAAAATCCATTGAAATTCGGTAGTATCAAATAAATTTTCAATATCTTCCTTTAAGCGATGATGAAGTTTATTCGTCTCCCAGAGCAAGATTTTAGGAGTTCCATTGATCAACGCTAAAACATAGCGAGTCTTATGATAATAGGTCCATTCTCTTGGAGAATTCGGGCCAACTACATAATTTTCAAATTCTAATAAATTTGCCGTCTCACTAAAGGCCTTGAAATCCGAGGATTTGCCAGATCCGAACGAACTTTTCAGCGAAGGGTAAAGTTCTCCTCGAGAGATTTCTCCGGATAGAACGTCAGCAATTAACATTGGGTTTATGACTTCCTTATATTGCAACAGCTTCAAACTCCAAACACTATGTGAATTGTCGGCTGTCCACTCCAAATCGATTTCCTCCGGCAAAGTAAACCTTTTATTCAAAGAGGCATTCATCAAAGTGTAAACATGAGAAAGCAATTGATCCACAATATTAGTTATCTTAGGGTCTAAATTCACATGTGGCCCATTCGGCATTTGACTCACAACAACTGCGGAGTTGCCTCTAAATGGTGCTGTCACATAGAGGGTCTGTACCTTGACACTTTGATCAGGGCTTGTAGCTCGAACTTCTGACCCTTCAACCAACTTTATTTCAATATTTATCTTTCCATCAACAACTGAGGCTGAAGCCACTCCATTATAAGCTTCGTTACCAATGAAAGGGTGAATCAGCACAGGCATTGAAAGCCGATCCTCATGCAAGTTACGGTACCGCCTAATTTGGAAGGCTCTATAAGAGTACATGGAAGCCCATACCTCTCGAATTGCAGACTCCAAGCTTTCCGGTGAAAATGATTTCGTGACCACCGACTCATATAATCCGGCAGCCAAGAGATCTTCCACATCGTTATTACTACGAATGGATAATCTCGAATCCGGTCGTAACTTCGCCCCATAGTGAACATAAACTTGGGAGTACAAGTGTCTAAAAAACTGATCATTCTTAGTCTGATGGACTATGGCATGTCGTACTGACTCCAACTTTTCTCTAATTATGGCCTGATTGGATTCACTTTCTATCTCACCATAAGTCCGTTCTATAAATTCTCCCAGTGTTTCACGGGATCCCTCGATCTTCGTGGCTTTAAATGCTTCCCATTCTCCGCTTAACAAAGTGGAAATTCTTGGAACCGCATGCTTTGGAAGAATCTTTTTGGCATAGGCGAGCCCTAAAAACTTTTCGCCAATTTGATTAATATTTAACTTCTCGGCTCCCGCCACTCCCACGATGCCTCTCCGGGTTCTGTCTGCTTTTTCTGGCATTGCAGATTTTTCTGTGACTGGTTTACTCGAAAAATCTACGCCAACATTGGATATTCGTATAGATTGCCCAGAAGAATCCAAAAGTGCGTAGTTTCCTGAGGCCTCTAGCTTTTTCATCGCGCTTTGAGAGTAAGAGCCCTCGATATAAACCAAAGGGATTCCCAGTTTATTAGACATAATTTCGATGTGCGAGCCTCCAAGAGGCAGCGGTTTTGACAAAATGATGCCGGCTACAAATGGCGGATCCACTGGAGATAGTTCATTTAGGACGATTATAGTATCCGGATCAATGGATCCCTCTTTAGCCCTCCGCTCATATTCCTCTCGACTCAGTCTAAGGATTTTCCCAACCCCTTTGGCCGAACTGTAAGTGTTTGAGTTCTCCCCGGACTTATACTCGAGACTAACCGTAGAACTTGATCGAAACAGATCAAAACATTGGCTAGCGGCATAGGTCGACGAACCACCGAGAAGTAGGACAAAAAATAGGGCACTCGCTCTTTTAAACATAGGATTCTAGCTTTGCAATACGAGAACCACTACAGATCGAGCAGCTCCTTCTTCCCGTACTCTAGACTGTCAAAATCATTGAATATTTACGAAATTTGTCACTCGGCTATAAATACCTTTTATGGGGCATTATTTTCTAAATACCAACTGATTATCGAGCATCAGTTGGTTATAGAGCTGCTTTCTTAGAAGAGCTCTCTCTTGAATTTCCTTAGGAAGAGACTCTTGCAATTTCTTTGGTCCCCAACCCTCTTCGGACAACAAGTACTTTCGAACATCATGGCCGCCGCGAACTTCAATCAAGTGTTTACCGTCCTGCCACCAATAATACTCATCATTTCCATTATAGACTTCAGGTTCTGAATCATTATCGAAAAGACTTCTCCCAAAAGGTGGATTACCCTTCGGATCAATATTTAAAATATCCATCAGAGTTGGAGTCAAATCTACGTGCTGCACCACTTGATCCGTATTTAACTCTGTTAAGAATTCTTCCTGAGAGTCATTGGGATCATAAAATAGCAAAGGCACTCGATACCTTCCGAAGTCATCGGCATATTTAGGTCGGTCTGTTTTTTGTGTATGATCCGCAGTTATAACAAACAAAGTGTTTTCATACCAAGGCTCATGCTTTGCCGCTTCAAAAAATTGCCTCAAAGCATAGTCGGCATATCCCACACTCTCATGAATCTCCAAAGTCCCTTTGGGAAACTTACCAGAATATTTGTCTGGAACTTTATAGGGATGATGGGAACTCAGTGTAAACACTAGGGCAAAGAACGGAGACGACTGTTGACTGAGATGTTTAGCGACGTACTGCAAGTAGGGTTCATCATAAACACCCCAAGTCCCGTCAAAATCAGACTTCTCTGGATATTCGTTCAACCCAAAATACTGATCTATACCCACTCTCTTCGCAAAGCTATCAAAGTACATAGTCCCATTCTGTGCACCATGATAAAAATAAGTTTTATAGTCTCTCTGCTTTAAGTATTTAGGGAGACAATCTATTTTATTCGATTGATATTGGGACGTGATAAACGCATCTCTCATCAGAGATGGAAGTCCGCACAGCAATGATGGAATAGATTCAATGGACCGCCTTCCATTGGCAAACGCGTTTTTAAAAAACACCCCTTCAGATATCAAGCTATCCAAAAATGGGGTATAACCTTTGCCTTGATTAGCTGCCCCAACATACTCCAAAGCAAAACTCTCTAAAATAATAAGAACTATATTTTTCTTACTCTGAACTGGTGAATTGATGCTGTTCACGGTTCCTTTGGGTAACTGGATTTTATCTAGGTCGACCCAATTGTACCTAGGGAGTTGAGTGGACTTTTGACTTTTAAGTAAAGTAAAGGGGGTGTTCAATGTGAGTTGGGCCAACTCAGAATGAGAGAAGCCATAGGCATTCACCACATTGATGGGTTTAAGCTGTAAGCCCCCTCGACTAGCCACAACAAATAACACCAATAAGCAAAACCGAAGGATGCCATCCGCCCAAACAGTACTGGGTTTTGTTTTTGTAGTGACGTACTTCCATAGCTTTATGGAGGCGTATATCATGAAAACCCAAATTATCACCGTAATCAAAGAGAGGCCCCAAAAACTGGCTATAGACTCTACGGCCTCGGTTTGAATATCTTGATCCAAAGCCAATACATCACGAGTCATTCGACGCCCGAGATAGTTATAGAGCTCAACATCAACAATATTTAAGCCCGCAAAAACTCCGTTCACAATGATAAGATAAGACAAAACCAAATTGCGACTTAGGCTATGAACAAAAACCCGCAATGGCATAAATGCATACAAAAGAACTGGTAGGTTAATAAGTATAATGGTGGCCAAATCAAATCTTAACCCTAACAGGAAAGACAGAATAATTTCACTTGTACTCGCGTTTGAAAAAGAATCCCAGTTGTAGACTAGGAAAATCAGACGGCTGGTGAAATAGATATCCATCAGTCCGAACAGGACGAGAACGGAGAACAGGGGGCCCGGTTTACACAACGCTTGCTTAAATTGTTTCAAAACAGAATACATAGAAACTAAAACTTATATGAAATCACTGGATCTGTATCGAAAAAAAACCACCTGAATTGATTTGAACACCACTTTGTTCAGTTTGTTTACAAAATAATTTGAATTTAATTCACATATAAGTATTGACTTTTACTTAAGAATTTAATAAACTTTTAATAGAGCTGGGCAAAGGCCAAGCAACTTTTCTTATCTGATCTCATACATACTGACCTAAAGAGACAAGTGCCCCCAGCTACCTAAACAAAGCGGAACACTGTGCTTGCATGTTTTGTTAAACACGTTCAACGGGCGTCGTGTGCGTTGAGCGTTGCAGGATAAGGAGGGATAATGGACAAGAACGTTCTCTTTGAGGGGTTTGTACCTAGTACTGAGATTAGGATGAAGACCAAGGATTTCCTATGGAAAATGGAAACCCAAGCGCCTAACAATGCATCTCATAAAGTACTTTTTGCAAAGACACCTCTTGGATACAAAGGTCACGTGAAGATCACTTCATTGGCTGGCGTATTTGTGGCTGAAGCGGAGTCACAAGATCCAAATGTAGTACTCACAAGTTTGTTTGCTAAAATTTGTGAAGACCTTACTGTTTGGAAAAAAAACCGACCACTTGTGGGATGATAGACTCCCCCATTAGTAGGGAAAAAATGGGTGGACCTTAAGGTCCCCTTTTTTTTGCCCAATCCGTGGCAAGCTCTTGCCCAGCCCTAAAAGAGCGTTTACCTTTTGCCTATGATTTTCCAAAAACCGATCCAAATAGACACAGCTCCCAATCAGCTCAATCTTATTACAGATAAAATTGTCCATGCCCTAGACAAAGCATTAGATGTGGAGGCTGGTCTTCTTAACCTGTTTATTCAGCACACCAGTGCGAGTTTACTTATTCAAGAGAATGCTGATCCTACAGCCAAATCCGACTTAGAAACTTTCATCGACAAGATAGCTCCACAGAATCAGTCGTGGATGCAGCACACATTAGAGGGACCGGATGATTCCCCTTCGCATATGCGGGCTGCAATTACGAATACAAGTATTACAATCCCTATCACGAAAGGCCAGCTTGGACTGGGAACCTGGCAGGGTATATACTTATGGGAGCACAGAAACCGCTCCCACAAAAGAAATTTAATTGTGACCGTATATAGTTAATCTTTATTTGGCTATTTAAAGAACCAGTTTAACCCAACACCGGTAGATGTGGCGTCATCATTGCTCGCAATAGAAGCCGATACTCCGAAATCTTCACCAAAGAAAAAGCGACCTGTGGCACTTAATGTTGTGGTGTCTTCAACGAGAGATAGTCCGGCTTCCAATTGAAAGACTTCCGCTGGTCTAATTTTAAAAGTCGCACCCACACCTACATCCGATTCAGTGTCACTATCTGCACCGGAAGCATCCACTTTAGAATTAAGAAGAGACACTCCAAGGTTGATATCGATGATAGGTGTTGGAGCAATTACATAAGCCGCACCGATGGACCAAGCTGTAACATCAACATCACTCACACTGGCTTTAGAAAAACTAGCTCCACCCACAAAATCATCGCTGATGATCCAGTTTGAAGCAATTCCAATTCCGTTCATATTATCGTCAACACCGTCTAAATCAACGATGACATATTCAATTGTGGCATACTGCTGACGAACCCCATTGTCCGCCCAAACCAGCGAGGGAAGCAAAAGACTAAAAAAAACGAATAGCGCTGTATATCTCAAGTGGATCTCCTTTGTTGTCTATTGAAAGACACATTTTAGGAGTCACTTCACTTAGGTCAAACAAAAAAGGCCCCATACTCCTAAGGTGCATGGGGCCATCGTGTATGCATATAACAACAAAGATCAATTAGTAGCTTGCAGTGTCTCCCACAGACTCAGACTCTTCAGCAGGAACTTCTTCCTCCTCATATCCGGTCTCACCCTCTTCATCAGAAGCTGTGTATGGTTCATACACCACTTCATCACCAGAGGACTCTTCATATCCGCTGACGGCGGGTTGATTGTCGTAGTCATCCGCAGTGGCAGAAAATCCCCAGCCCAAAGCTAGTAACAGAATTAGTGCGATATTTCTCATTTTAATTTCTCCTTTTTCACTTTGAGCCATTGCTCAAAGGGCCTTTCTACCGGCACACCGATATTTTTGGGCGTTTCAGAAAAAATTAAAAATCGTTTTATTTCCCTATATAGTTAGGATTATACTAATTATAGTCTCGGAGGATTTAATGTTAAATTTCAAGCACTTATACTACTTTTCTATCGTAGCCCGCGAGGGATCTATCAAGACCGCGGCCGAAAAACTGAATGTATCACAACCGACGATCAGTGATCAGTTGAAGCTATTGGAGGAGTATTTTGACTGTCCTCTTTTTGACAGGAGAAACAGAGGGCTACACCTTACCCGCCATGGTGAAATGGCCGTTAGGTTTTCCAATGAAATCTTTGCTCTCGGCCAGGAATTAACAGCTCAGCTGAGAAGCCATTCGGCACAACCTAAAAACAGTATTGATGTGGGCATTTCCCATTACATCTCCCCTTATTTCTCCTACGAATTTCTCTTGCCCTTGTTTAAAAAAGGCGACGTTCATGTGAACTTTCATGAAAATGAAAAACACCTACTTCTCGCCGACCTAGAAGAAGGTGCTTTGGATATGGTTTTTATTAACCAAAAAGAAAATATCCCCTCTTCCATGAAGAGTTATCGTGTAGGGACGCACAAAACTTATGCTCTTGCCCATAAACAACTGGCTCAAATTGCGGGAACTTCTTTTCCGGCTAATCTGCAAAACATTCCCTTTTTTAACTATGGTAATGAGTCCTATTTAAAATACGAACTGGAATTATTTTTTGCCAACCATGAGATTTCACCAAAAACCATTGGAGAGAGTGATGACTTGGACTTACTCCAACTGGTCGCAGAGCGAGGTTTAGCATTTGTCGTTGTGCCTGAACCCGCCAAACAACGAATAGCTAAGAATAAGGACATTGTCGTATTGGGTGAGCTCGAAGAACTAGAAACCTACATCTGGGGCATCGTCAAAAAATCGGATCAAGGTATTGGCTATCAACTTTTAACTAAAAAACTTTAACGGCCCTTAAACATCTTATGGTGATAACCCAATATCATCACAAATATGACCGCTCCAAATGGGCTAACCATGAGTGCCTTTTGTATTCCCATAGTCTCAGATAGATAACCGACCACATTATGCATAATCACCACTCCGATGGCTGAGACGCTCAAAGAAATGGCAAGCACTCGGTCGGAGAACAATGGAAACTTCAAATTGATATACTCTAAAAAAGCGGGAAAAATTGGACCTATAAAAAAGCCTGCCGCCACTGTTGCCCAAGGTTGATAGAACAAGCAAACAAACACAGCCACGGTGGTACCTATGGCTCCAGTAGCAATGAGGGTTATGGGCTGAACAGGCAACGTCACCTTAGTAAAAATAACTCGAGATAGAAACATGCCCACAAATAGACCTAGAAAATGATAATTCGCTACTTCTTTCGAATAGCCCAGATCCGTTTCCAAAAAATGGACTAGCCGAGTGGATAGCCCCAACTCCGCAGTGAGATAAAACGCAAAACCGGCCGAAACTAAAAGAGCCTGCCAAAAAACCGAATTAGGCAGTCGATCCTTTTTCTTTCGAACTTCCATGTGGTCTAAACTCTCTTTAGAGAGGAATGTAAATAAGGCTATGACTATAGGAAGCGCCCCCATCACTAGAAACACCTTTGACCATCCCCAGTGCTTTAAAAAGCTCACTGCGAAGGAAACCAATATAGCGGCACCGGCATAGTTGGCATGTAGACCCGAAAATAGTCGCTGCCTGAGATGGGTTTGCGCTCCCACCTGAATCATGTAGTTTTGCATCACATTGACAATGCCGAAGCCCAGTCCAAACACAAAACCACTTAATAGCATTTGATAGAAATCACTTATAAATCCAAAAGACATGAAGCCCAGCCCCATACTCAGTAAGCCTATCCGGAGGGCCCAAAGTGGAGTCATTAAGGTCAACATTTTTGGAGTTATAATAGAACCAAGTACCATGACTAAAGAAGGAGTGGCAAAGAACCAAGCCGCTTGTGTCTCCGTTAGCCCCAACGTATGAATCACATCAGGATAAAATGGACCACGAATGTTATCTAAAAACCCAAGAGCCAACAGGGCTCCAAATCCGGAAAAAATGTACGGCCAATAGGTCCGAGTAATGTTCTGATTCATCGCGCCACCTTATCAGAACTTTGATTCCAGAGCATAGAAGAAAACGGAATTTTTACCAAAGATTCGTCTCTTAAAAGGAAAAAACCCTAGTTTTCGTAAACAATGATTGTGGCATCATCCACCTTCCCACCTGAGGCCATATGATTCGCCAAGGCGGTCTCCAAGTCCTCTAGGGGACGCTTATCTTCTTCACGGGTCAAAAAGGCCGCAAGTTCCTCTAATTTTAGGTTATCGGTGAACCCATCTGTGGATAAGAGAACGTAATCCATTTCCTGCAATTCTATGGGGCCAGAAACCTCGATACGAAGAGGCGGTAAGCCCAGAGCATTAAACAGATAATAATCCTCTTCCTTCAATTGTGGGTCATCGAGTGAAAACAGACCCGATTCTAAGGCAAGGCCGGCCGGAGAATGCTCTAAAGTCTTAAACAGCAAGTTTCTTTTCCCACTAAAGATGGAGCCCACAGAATCCCCTACCGATAGAAATCGAGCTTGATTTTCCACGATCCAACAGGCCGTAAGGGTTGTTCCGCTACCTAGTTTTAAATCTACAACTTCTTGGTGGATGTTTTCTATTTCGCCCACCATTTGACTTAATGTGTGGGCGGTTTTGTTAGCAACGATTTCAGCCAACTTTTCAATGGCTATTTGCGAGGCCTTGTTTCCCGACTTATGCCCACCCATTCCATCAGCCACGGCGAAAAACACATAGTTATCTCCGTGTACAATGCACATGGCGTCTTCGTTGGTACGCCCTTCAATAGGAGCCGCCTTCGTTAAATAGGAAATTTTGCCGTAGGGCATGGGGATTCTATGATCATAGGCGAACCCCTCATTCAGTCGCAGTACTTTCACCACTGAGTTGGACAATCAGTAACTCCATTCCAGGTTTTCAATGTGAGCTCGCAATTGACTCACAGAACGAAAACGATCACGCATGATATCTTTTCGCAACCCGCAACAAATTTCTTTAATACTATCTGGATGTTTTTGGTAATGCTTTTTTCCGCCAAGAGCGTCGTAAAAAATACGAATCAGACATTCCATATCAAATTGATAGTTGGCTTTGGAAGGTCGTCCCCAGTGGTACATATCTATTAGTTTTAGATCAAAACCAAGACCATACCTTTGCACGATAACATTCTCTGAATGTAAATCACCGTGGTACTCTTTATTCAGATGTATGTCTTCAATACCCTTGGCAAGAGCATGCAGTAAATGTAAGGCTTGAAACGGCAACAACCGCTTACCGGGCTGACGGGTAAGAAACTGCTCTAACGGAATTCCATCTACAAAATCCGAAAGCAAAACCGCATACATTTTGTCTCCGTAATAAAATTCTTCCTGAGACAAATAGTGAATTAAAATAGAGCAATTGCGTAGCTTGTGAAGTTTTTTTGCATAAAAATTAATGGACTTATTTTTAACGTTCCTATGGGGGTAAAATATTTTTGCCACTCGCTCGATACCCGTGTTCTTTTCTTCGACGCGGTAGACTTCCCCTTCCCATCCCGTACCAAGATGCTCTGATACGACAAACTGATTAGTTATAGGAAATCCGGGCTGTAATTTTAATATAGGTTTTCGCATACCTTAACCATAATCATTTCTGACAAATTTTGCAGTAAAAACTACTTCTTCCACCCAATCTCACCTGAAAAATGGGCTGTTGGCACTGGTTACATAGCTGGCCCTCACGTCCGTAAACCCGAAGTTGCATTTGAAAATATCCTTCACTACCACCGGCCTGTTTAAAATCACTGATGGTGGTGCCGCCTTGGGAAATCGCTGCACTTAAAACCTTTTTGATGGCTTCGACAAAGGCTTCCAGTTTGAGCTTTGGTATCTTACCCGCCTTTGCCGTGGGCCGGATCCCGGCTAAAAATAGGGCTTCGGAGGCGTAGATGTTCCCGACACCAACAACTACTTTTTGATCCATGATGATATTCTTAATGGGGCCGCTTCGGCCTTTTAATTTTGACTTGAGGTAGTCCACATTAAACTCATCAGAAAGTGGTTCCGGGCCTAAATGTTGAAACCATTTTTCCTGCTGCCAATTTTCTTTTTTTAATACGTCAAAATAACCAAACCGCCGCGGGTCATTGTAAATGAGCCATCGATTGTCATTAAGCCGAAAAAATACATGGTCGTGTTTCCTCTTATCTAGTGCGGTATGGATACGCCAGCTACCCGTCATCCCAAGGTGATTGAGTAAATACCGATCCCCTAAATCAAACAGTAGATACTTAGCCCGCCGTTGGATCCCTAGAATGCTTTGATCCTTTAAATGTGTTTTGAACCCCCTGGGCATAGAAAACCGCAAAGCCTGGGAAGACCTTCGCACGTCAACGATACTCGCTGGCAGATCCAGCAATTCTATAAGGCCATTTTTAACGGTTTCAACTTCGGGTAATTCCGGCATATATTCTCTAACTTATCGTAATTGTTAATAAAAAAATAGTCGTGACATGCTCATCACGACTTTTCACGACTCTTTAATTATATGTACCACTTTTAAACGCTGAAAGCGATACAACATTCTCAAACGAAGCAGAGTCAGTTTTTGATTCTAGTTCTTCAAGAACTAAGTCATTTGACGGTTTTTCTTTCTGCTGTCTGATATGATTCATAATTTTTTCTGAAAATTGCTTTTGATCGTCTTCGTTACATTTTGAATAATGATCCGCAAGCTTCAAATCTTTATGTCCAGTCATTGCAATAACAGCATCAAGGCCACCACCGACTTGTCGAGCTAGTTTAGCCATTCCGTGTCTCAAGATATGCGTTCCTGAGTATGGTAATTTTCCTTTTCGTTGGGCACCTCTGTAATTAACTTGAATAGTCCCGTAATTCAAAGGGTTGCCATCTACATGAAAAACGTAATCATTACCTTGAATTTTGAAAGCCTTCCTTCTTTTTAAAACTTCAAAAATTTCGTCAGTTATAAAAACAGGTCTAGGCTCTTTATTCTTTGGAAAAGCTTTAAGCTCTATGAAGGTTTTATTAGACATGCACCAAACACAAGTATGCTTTATCAACATTCTTCTGTTATCCAAGTCAATATTTGACCATTGAAGACCTGCAATTTCTCCAATCCGACCAGCAGTAAAAAACTGCATCATAGCTAAATCCTTATATAAAGGTTTTAAATAATCAAAAAAGATAAATGCATGTTTAAGGTCAATTTGCTTCTTTTTGTCAGGTACAGGTTTTATAAAACCAAGCTTTCTATGCTTCTTTTTAACGGGGCAAGTCAATATTACAGCTTCACTCTCGTATTGTTCACTTTCTTTGTACCAGTTAAAAATTGTTACAAGCATATTAAGCTCATTGTTTAAGTTACATCTTCCGGCACGACCACGACCTGATTCTTGATACTCCTCAGTTTTGAAATGATCTACCCAATGATTAACCCAAGAGGTAATCTTAGAAGGAGTGATCTGATCCATTCTTAAGTGTTCAAGCATCTTAAGTAGCGAATATCTTCTGATCCAAATAGCTTTTGTACTCGTGGCCAGCGTTGGAAAATGATGAACTTGCATCGTCTCCCACACTTCTCCTAGCGTCGAGTAGTGTCTCACATTTGGGTCATCAGCATTGACGGATATACCATCAAAGTTTTTTCGCCAATTTTTCGCATCGTAAAGCCCAGAAAATGTTTGATTATACAATTTCCCTTTAATACGCTTTTCCGCAAAATACTTTCCAGTTGATTTATTCTTATAAATTCCAACTGCAACTTTTTTTAAGTCCTTGCGGAAATTTGTTTTCTTTGTCATTTTCATTCTCCCTTAAGCCAATCAATGATTTCTTTAGGTATGAAAATGAGCTTTCTTTTGCGTCCTCGTCTGTATGGAATTTCACCCTTGCTTACAAAATTATAAATAGTTCCTTTTGCATACTTGGTGTAATAACATACTTCATCTATTCCCCATATTAACTTGTCAAAGAGCATTTCAGGAGTACACATTTCGTGGTTTACCCCCTGAACATTCATAGTATTAACCATATCAAATTCTCCTAAATTGGCCAAGCATAAAACTGGCTAAAATCCTTAATCTTTTCATTAATTTATGTCACAAAACTAGGCTTGATTTTGTGACAAAAAGCCGGACATTAGTTCCATCATTTTTTGCTCAAATTCCTCCTTATTTCCTTTGAACTTCGCTATATTTTCTCTCATAAACATCTCTTTACGGTCACTTTGAGTTAGTGATTCTTCTTGAGACTTTTTAATAGTCTTTTCAAGTAGTTTTTCATCAGCGAGGCTCAAAAGATTAACAAGAATGGATTTAGGCTTAACCTTTCTACCGAATTGCTTTTTGTTAGCTTTATCCACAAGTCTTGTAACTTGTCTCATAAATGTTTTGTCAAAACGAATTGCTGTAGAGTCGTTTTTCTTTTGAGTGCTCTTAGGTGTTTTATTTTCAATATTTTGTTCCATAATGATTTACTCCGTAATTAAAGTTAAAAATCAAGATCAAGACTTCTTTTTTTCTTAAGTGCCTGCTCAAAAGAAACTTGATTGACAGTTATTCCATAGGGTTTGAGGTCTTTTTTTAGCTTATCTATGAAATTCCATTGATTCTTTTGTAAAGACTTTGAATTATCTTCTACAATATCAATTCCCTTAATTTTCGGATTATTAGCTAAAAAAATGTGCAAGGCTTTTTCCTCAAGGCCCATTAAAACAAGTTCGCCCTTTGACTTTTTTGGATCAAGGGCTTTGCTTCCTTTTAGTTTCAAAAAACTAAGGAAGTTAGAGAAGATGGTTATATTTTTTTCATTCTTATAAGAACTCTTAAAAGGAGCTGATTTGTCTCCATGTCTTTTTGATTTGTAACCATTTGATTCAGGTGAGAACTCAATAGCTTCTTTGTCTGTGCCTTCTGGGTAAAACCAGATGCTACCTTTTGAATCTACCTGAACCTTTTTTAATTTAAAAAGGTCTTCTGATACCTTTTCATTAATTCCATGATGCTTCAGAAATTTGTTTAATTTCAATTTAGCGAGGTCAACTTTTTCTTGTTTTTGCTTTGGTATGTAAGAAGATGTGTATGGTCTTTTTACTTCGCCCATATATTGTTCAAGCAATAACAAGTTTTTGTTGCCCGTAATTTGTGAAATTGCTCTCAAATAGCTAGTGCTATTATGAGCAGTAACAAATTCAATAAGTGAACCTGTAGTTTTGTTTTTTGTATTAGTCCAGCGATTGTCATTGATAACAATATGCTCTCGGCCTTTTAAAACAGTTTTTCCCTTATCGTTTGTAATGGTTTTAATTTTGTGTTTGTTGCAATACTCTAAAATGTCACTATTTGATGCCTTTCTTATTTCACTAATAGGAATAATAGAGTGCCTAAGATCATGGTCTGTAGGAATAGGAGTCCTATCACCGCGACGGTTACTTTTAGTGTAAGCTTCGTAATTTTTTCCTTTAAGACCTTGTGCAGTTCCTCCACCCAAAAGTAGTGAGCTTGAAACTCCCAAAGAATCTCCTTTTCCATTTTGATAATTAGTGATTCCATCTTGTATCTTCCTCCTTAATTGAGGTTGTTTTAGAAATAGTGAATCGTTTTCTTTGAACTTTTGTACTAATCCTTTTTTGTCATAATCCTTTCCTAATTTGTTGCCCCTGATACCTTTGTTATGTCCCGTATAGAAATACGTTATGTTTTTATCAGTAATAGCAACATTTATAGAAAACTCACTCAAAATACCCACATACTCATCAAAGCTTGTAGCGTATGCCTTTGCAAAATCGGCTTTTTGAAAAAGGTCTAATCTGTATGATTGACCACCTCTACGCTCAATCTCTTTTACTTTTTGAGGTATCTTTTTACTTTTGTCTTTCTGACTTTTACTGATAACAGAAAGGCCATGTTCAAGAGCTATTTCATCAGAAATTGCTCGCAAATTGTAGAGATGTTCTTTTTTATCAGTAATATCTCTTTTTTTGGTTTTTTCGTTTACTGGATTAACCAAAATGTGATTATGGGTCTTATGAGTATCGGTGTGAGTGACAACTAAAAAGTCGTGATCTGGAAAATACTTTTTAGCAAGTTTACTTCCCATTAAATTTACTTCTTGAGGATCAAGAGTCTTACTTTCTTCAGGGCTAAAACTATGGATTACTTCAAAAGCAATGTTTAATCCTTTACCACCTCTGGCAACATTATTACCTGTGAGAATTTGCATTTGCTTAAATCCTTCTATGGTTTGTCCCTGTATGCAATTGTGACCTTCAACTATCAAATCTGTTCCTCTATCTTTTAGTAAATATTCCTCATAATCTTCAGCAGACATTTCTCTGTTTTTTGGAGTGTCTTTTCTCCATTTAACCTTGATGTACGCCATAACCGTGATGTAATTGCTTAGTTAAAGTTTCAAATTGCTCCAAAACTTTATCTAAAGTGTCATTCCATCCGTGCATGAAACCTGAATTTAATTTTCTTGCAACTTGATTTAGGTTGTTTCCAATCTTGTTTAAATCTTTTCTAACTACGCCTAAATCTTTTTCATTCATTAGCACTTTTGTTGGACGACCTTTAAAATATGTGTCTTTTAGAAGTGACGGAATTGACTTGCTCTTTTTGAAAGCATCTTTTTGAACCTGTTTATATTCTCGGTCATTAAATCTAACGTGACTTGATCCACCGAGCTTTAATTCTAATTGTTTTACATCTTTCATAAATGATTTCCTTTGTTAATTTAAGATTACGTTTTTGACAGCTTTGAAAAATACTTTGAGCCATCCTTCAATGTTTTCTGTTTCCTCTTCGAGTTCTTCCATAGCTTCTTCGTGTTGCTCAGTTAGAACTTCTGATTTTCCGATTGCTCTCATAAGAGCATCGTCATTGATATTTTCATCTTTTTCGATGTTCATTTAACACCTCCTTTATGTGTCTAGTTTTAAACTCGGTTTTTACGGTTTCGTTTGACTCAATAACTGCATTAATTGCCATCATTAATCTTTTTTCAGCATTAGCTAGTTTCGGTGACTTTTTAATTAATGGTTTTATTGAGTCTCGACTTCGTTCTTTTTTGATTTCTTTTAGAATCGCATTGTTATTTTTTATAATTTTGAGTGCAATTTTCTTATGTCGATTATTTGTGGCGCAGCCTGTAGTAATTGCTGTAATTGTTAGTATTAGTGCTAGTTTGTGTTTAGTGTAATTCGATTTATTATTTTGTTGCATATTTTTGTCCTTTTTTAATTTGGTTTATTGTTTTGTCGTTTGAGGTATTTTTTTTCATGCAAGCATGGAGTTTGGTACCAAACTCCCCAAAAAAACTCCTACGGAGCAAGGGACTGCGCCCTTTTTTTACTTGTTGAGGGCAAGCCCCCAAACCCCCTGTGGGACAGCGATGCTGTCCCATTACGCTCATTTCATTCACTATTCTGCTCATAGTACCGCTCCCACAGTCTTAACAGCCTTGGTCGCTGTACTTGCGGTGTCGCTTGCTCCACCAATGAACTCAGGAGCTGTTTCCTCATTATTTTCCATAAGCATTGGTCTTAGGAAAAAGAAAGCAGAACCAGTAGTTAGTGTGGCCACAAGAAGCTGAACCCAAGAATAGATTGAGTAGAAATAGTAGATTCTTGAACTAACTAACTTCGCTCCATAAAGAGAAACGCCATCAGAGAAATATCCCAATTCTTGAAGGACTTCTGTTGATTGAGCAATGCTTGTCATAATGTGGTAAAACAAAACCCAAAGCGGAGTCCAAAGTAGTACAGAGAAGTACAAAACAAACCAATAGGCCAAAACCTTCCATTTTCCAGCGACAACAAAGAATATTAGAAATGGAAAGACAGCAACAAGTGCCAACTTAATAAGTCCTGCAACGTGAGGAGCACGGGCTAAATGTTCACTAAACTTTTGACTTCTAACCGCAGCTTCAGATGATCCATGTTCTTCAGAAAAACCAAATATTGAAAGGATTGCATCAAATGAGAATAACCTGTTTAGATACTGAAAAACTCTTCCTGTTGTGCCGGGAAGTTGAGAGCCTTTCATTATCCCCATGACTGATTCCTTGTTATCGAGATAATGATTTACTAGCATATTAGCCATGTGCATATTTTGGGCAGCTTCGTCTTCAATTGGATAAACAAACTTTCCACTTGATCGAACAAACCTCACATGATGGTTTATGGCATATTGCTTTAGGTTTTCTCGAACCTCATTCTTTACATCAAGGCAATTATAAGAAGTGCTTTCATCAGTCTTGATTTCAATTTCAGATAGTTTCTGGTCAATCCCTGAATCACGATTAAAAAATGCGTTTAACTTGTCTTGAGCACGGGCTTCTCCGATAAGAGGCAAAGCTTTTTCAAAGCAGTTTTCAGTGTAAAAATGAACTAACTCTCTTAGGTTTTCATCATTAATTGTGGCAGTACCAGAATACATGATAGCCTTGTAAAAGAAGCTAGGAGCACCTAGCTGGGAGTGACTTTTTGCCATTATCTTGTCGATAATTCTTCCAAGAAATGCGCTCGATTCTTCAGCAGTTCGGCTTAGTAAATCGAAAACAAAGCTAACTTTAGTTTTGTCCTTAACATCACCATATCTTGTTTTGATATATGGGTTATCAGTCCAAGATTCACCATAGTAATTTTTAACTCCTGTATTAGAACCAACCCTCAAAAGAGCTAGTCCTAAAAATAAGCAAAAGATCACTTTTACAAATGCTGACAGAGGAATATGTCTTTTGGAGACAAGACTGTTAGGCATATAACGAGAAAAGAATTTAGTGAGAGTAATGAAGAAAACTACTCCAAATACAAGAAGAACTGTCGCCTTAAAGAAAACCTCAGATGTAATCGCAGCAATGAACTGCGAATGGAGTTCTAGACCTAAGTATTGGTACAGTGCTTCATAAGCAGTATTGCTAAACATACTAAAACCCTCCTTGGTTACAGAGAACACCGTCAGAGCAATCAAAGAATTGCCTCTGAGAACGCCTAGAATTGATCCTGCTGGACTCGTTATCAAAAGATCGTTCTGTGGCTTGGCCTTGATAAAAACGTCCCTCTTTAGTGATTTGAGAGACTACAGTGTTGAGCGGAGTATTCTTTACTTCCTGAAGTTGAAGAGTGGCCTCAATCGAGTCCTTGAGTTTTTTTCTCTTGTAAGAGATTTCTTCTTTTCGCTTAGCTGGAAGATTTGGGTTTTGTTCAAGAATGTTTAGCATATCGAGAGAGCGATTCATTTCATCAGAGAACTTAGTAAGGGCAATGGAAGATGCAAGCTTTCTACAATAAGAACCTCTCTTAATGAATGGTAGGTATGACAAATATCTAAGAGTTTGTTTATCTACATAAGTCTCTTGTTTGTTACCGCCAATTTCCTTTAGTTCAGCGTTCTTAATAAGACGATCAATACTCAATTGGTTTCCATTATTGTCAATTTTTTTGAGAAGACCTTTACACAACTTTTCATAAGTATCTTTCTCGATCTCATATAGCCTAGTACGAGGAGTAAGAGCGTGTTTGCTAGGCCCATACTCAACTGACACTCGACCTTTTCCAATAACTGTATCGCCGACAAGAGCTTTTAAAAGGCCAACTGATCTTTTGGCTTCTTCACTATTAAACCCAGCCCATTTAGCAGATGACTCAATCAATTTATTTTGCCCTGCCTTTGAACCAAAGCGTGATCCTGCCCAATTTGCTAGGTCAACAGAATAGTCTCCACCAGATTGACATTGCTTCATGGCTTCTTCCATGTTTCCACCATTTCTTTGAATAGCTTTGTGAACACATTCTTGTCTTTCCTTCTTAAAGTCTTCAGTTCTGTTATCAACATACTTATCAATCAAAGCACATTGATCTAAACGCATTTGGGACAAGAAATTAGCATTTACTCTTGTATGCTTGAGAATCGAACACCAAGTTGGACTGAAGTAACAAGTTAAAAGCATTGGACTTGCAGCGAGGATACTATTTCCAACAGACTCAAAATACTTTGCATCAAGAAGATTCTTTAGTGTCCCTTGAAGCGTACTTTTGAAATCTACTTTTCCACAATCAGCTCCCACACCAAGGTTAAAGCCAAGATCAATGGTCTGATAATTGTCGAAAACAGAGTCATCTTGATTGCTTCTTTCTTTAAACAAGTAATCTGAAGAAGAAAGTTCTGATGTGTGTCTATAATTAAATTCTTTTGCACTAGCAAAAGCACTAATACAGATAAAAAAGAGAAGACTAATTATTTTCATTGTTCCTCCTTTTTTCTCTTTCTTCTTCCACTAAAAATTTTAAAGCTTTTTCTGAATCTCCTTTGAAAGTGTTTACTGTATGCTCTAACTTTAGCAAATCATGCTGATTGGTAGGTGCAAGCCATTTGTCATAATCAGTTTGGTAATACCTGAAAGCTCCTTGAGTAGATTTGTCTTTGTTTGTATAGAAAATCTCTGTGTATTCGCCTTTCTTTACTTTCAACGATTTGATAATTTCAGACTCAGGTACATCAATAAGTTTTGATTTTGCGAAAAGGTAATCTGCATTATCAGGACTCATTCTTAAGAAAACAAAATTGTCTGCTACTGACCACATTGCCTTACCAGCTTCCATTTCAAAGTAATTTTGCGGACGAGGAGTTAGACCAATTAGCCAATAACCCAGCTTTCTAAATGTTTCAGCAGCGTCAATGATGAAGTCTCTGGCAATTGGATTGTCTCTACCGAGCATTCCAAGTTCTTCAATTACAATAAATCCTGATCTTCCTTCGTGTTTTTCCAATTTAATGATACTTCGTATTTCTTCAATCACACTCATCGTCATAAGTGTTTGAAGTGTTTCATCTTTTAAAGCGTCAAGATCATAAACAAATAGAAGGTTTCCTGAGATGTTGTTTTTGTTTTCAGCTCCTTTGAAGTATTTCGCATAAACTCCATCACCATAAAAAGGTTTCAGCTTAACTAGAATACTTTCAATCTGATCCTTCATTGGCTCAAACTCAGGATCAGAGGTTAATCCAGCCATTGATGCTATAAAGTCATCCATTGTGACTTCAATATCTTCTTCTGAATCAGTGTTTTTAAGCTCTCCATCTGAGTAAACCAAACCAACTTCTTTTGACTTTTTGATATAAGCCAGTTTTAATGCTCTTGAGATGCTTGAAAGGTGTTCACTTTCAACTTCAAAGGTAGGCGAAGTTAACTTAATTGCAGTAGTTAAAAGCTTTGTTAGAAAGTTGACCTTAGCATCGTCAAAAACACCCCTAAATGGTGTAAATGGCATTGAACTGTTTGGGTCAAACACAGTAAGCTCTCCATGATATGGGCCAACAATACCTTTGTAACTGGACTTTTTATCAATTACGAAGACCAGAGGCTCAGGATCAAGCTTTTTGGCAGATTGAATACAATCAATAATGAAAGCGGATTTTCCGCTTCCGCTGTCTGCAAGAACAACAGTGTGATTTGAAGTCTCATTTTCCAGTAGATTAAACTTAACTAAGTTTTTTTCTCTTGAAAGATAAATCTGCAACGGATTTTTAAGTCCCTTGAATGAATCAAAAAATGGAAGGAAGAGAATAGCATCATTTTGAAGTATTCTAATATACCTTTGAGAAGAGTAGTCAGCTTCAGGGGAGTAATTAAGTGGCAAAGTATTTAAAGCTAAACCTAGACCAATTTCATCCTCAATAATCACTTCACATTCAAGGTCATTGTGAAATATGTTCACTAATTCTCTTGTTCTTTCGTCTAATTGTTCATCTGTTTCACCCTCAAGAACAATACAGAAAGTTAAAAATAAACACTTTTCACCTTGAGCAAGTCTATCTTGGGCTTGCTTTATTTCCTTTCTTTGAACTTTTGCCTTAGCTGTCACAGTATTCTCAAGAAAGAACTCTTTAATATCAAAAAACTTCTTAACAGATGACTTGGAAGGAAAGCTGAAGTTAAGAGACATTTTGTAAGGAAACTTAAGCTTTGTGAAATATGCCATTCCACCAGCGTAAGCAAATTGAGGACTTGTTTTTAAAGTTATAGTCCTTGTTTTAATTCCTTCTCTTTCAATGCCAACATAGTTTAAAGTAGGACTACTATAGATAATCTGATCTGAAATTGAATGATGCTTATTGAATTTTGCAAAATCCCTACGATAAAACTCTTTTGGATTAAAAAATTGTCTCAAATGAGTAATTAGCTCTTGTGCATCTATGACTCTCAATTTTACTTTTGAATTTTCTACATACTGCTTGATTAATCCTGTAAACAAATTCATCTGACGTACAAACTCCTTCATTTCATCAAAAAGCAATCGCTCATCTTTGCCTAGACTTTGCTTCCATTCAGACACGCAAGCCTTAGAGGGGAAGAATCGAATAGAAAGTAAAGACTTCCTTTTAAGTGGGGAAAGTTCATCTTCAGAGTTACATTTTTCTCGAATGTTCTCTATTTTCTCTTCGTGAAGAAGCTTAGAAACAGGATGGGGATATTTATAATGTTCCTTAATTTCGTCCCAATACTTATCATTTTTTGAAATGTAGGATTGGTCGTAAAGAACTTGTAATACGCAATTTTCTGGTAGTGCAAATAAAGACTTCAAAGACTCAACTGTGGACAATACTTGTCTGCTGTTCATAGGTTCATGCTCTAATAGATCAGCCTCTAGCACCATTCCAAAGCTTCCATCTTTGTTAATAAACATATTATGCTCATCAAGATACTCGCTATAAGGCAATAATTTGCTTAATGATTCTGACCTTTTGAACAATGCACTTGCTAGTAGATTACGGTTAATAAGGGCATTCTCAATAGTTTGTTCTGTTTCACTCATAAAACCTCCTTAATTAGCCTCTGGAACATTCCAAGAAGTTTGTTCAACAAGAAGGTAAACCCAAGCGCCACCGAAATAATCACCTGTTGGCATTTCGTGAGCATGAAGCCACGCTTTTTTAACTTTTCCTTTAGTTCTAATTACTGGTACTTGCTTTTCTTCGGCTTGAAGAGAGTACCCAGCTCTTTTCTCAAGAATCCCTTCTTTTTCAGAGTTGTGAGCACACCCGACGAACATCGAATTAGTCAATAATACGAGTAAGATAAGAAAATACTTTCGCATCTTTATTTCTCCTTTGGTTTTTTCTAAAAAAGTCGTTTGGAAGCAAAACTTTATCTTGCATTACAATCCAAACATCTTGTCCTGAAGACACTGACAATGTAGGCATTAGTGAAGTAACTTGTTTTAAGTACCAATCGCTAACCCTTGATGCTGCTCCTTGAGCACCATTTTGAACAAGTACGTTTGCCGAGTCTGGGTCTTTACCACCAATGTTTTTAGATTTTCTTGTGATGATTTCGCCAATCCCATCAACGACAGACTTGAGAAATGCCATTTTTGCGACTCGACCCTGTTTAGAGTTAAGCTCAGCTTTAACAGCAAAGGTATTGTCAGAGTTATCAGCTACAAAACCGTTAATTTTTCTTTCAAAGAATTTACCTTTCTTAGATACACAGGAAAGCTTAGTGGCTTGAAAGTTGATTCTCTCTGTAGCCATAGATGGGGAGCTTTTAGCAATGATAAAACAACCTGATAAATCAACTTTATGCTTGTTTGGCCCAACATAAGAAAAGTCCAGTGCAAGTAAGACTGGATAAGTCTTACCTTCAGGCGCATCAATACCAGTCATTAGCTTGGCTTTTACATAGCTGCCTGACGGTAAGGTGATTCCTTCTTCTTTTCTCTTATGCTTTACAGGAAAAGATATAACTCCCGGCCCAGAATAATACTTTTTCTTTGGCTTAACTACGAAGGAAGACTTCTTAAGGTTATCCGCAGAAGCAACACTCAATCCAGAATCAACCGCATGAAATCTTACTTCATTTGAGTCAGAAGTATTCAACCTCTGCTCAGGTTGGCTAGCACTTTGTTTTTCAGTCTTTTTATTAGCACTCGTTTGTGGTCGTGGTGCTAGGACTTTGCTTCCATCCGCTTCTCAAGTTTTTGAATTTTTTCAAGCAATGCCTTATTTGATGCCATAATCTTCTTTGCAGTTTTACTCAGTTGTTGTTCTTTGCTTTTTAAGAATGAATTTTTCTGAGTACCTAATATTCTGCCTTCTGTGAAGACAGGCTTTTTATTCTCTCTGTAAACAACATTGTTTGTTTCGCTGTATTTACTAACAGCATAGACAGCGATGAAAAAGACAAAACCCAAGAGAATGAATTTACTTTTGGGATTACTGGAAAAGTAATCTTTAGTATCTTCAAATCCTCTCAGAATGTTTTTTGGAACGTAATTACTAATATCCATTAGGATTTTCCTCCTTTTTTCTCAATTACAACTGAAATAGGAAGAACTAAGTCTTCAATTGATGCTGATGGTTTTGCTACTACCTTTAATAGCGTCTTATAGACACCTTTAGATTTCGGTAGTAGTAGCTCATCATCAACAAGTGTAACAATGGCAAGGGCCGACCCTTTAAACTTAAGCTTATCCGCTTCAATTTTGTACTTTTTGGTTCTGTATCTGTTTCTTAATTCGATTACATAACCTTTGTAGTCCTTTCCAGTGTAAGTTCTTATAAGTCTAGCTTTGACTCCTTTTATTTGGCCTGTAGAGACCCACTTGTCTAAGACCTTTCTTTTGTAACCTACAATATTGTCATCTCGATCCATAGATTTCATAAAATCCATTACTGTGATTACAGGAAGGTTCTTTTCTGTTCTTTCAATCAACATACTTTTAGGTTTTAAATCGTAAAATGGCTCATCTGAAGAGTTTCTACTTTTTACGATCCTTAGTTTTATTGTAGCTATCGTTCCATCACTGAGAACGAATGCTACTTTTGAAGTTCCCTTTGAGAATCTTGGACGAATGGATAAAACAGAGTAATCAGGATCGTTTGGGTCAGCAGGCTTAATTTCAAACCTTTGAGCCTGAGAGATAGTCCTAACTTGTTTGTGGAACCTAAAAATTGTCTCTTTAGATATTTTGACAAGCTCAGGCGCTGTACCATAATAAACATCTTTTGCATTTGCTGAAAATGAAAGCAGAATGCCAAAGACTGATAAATAGAAAATATTTCTCATCATTACCTCGTTACTTTCTTGTTTGGTTTAAGTTCTCTTCCTCTAAATGAGTTCGCTTCGGTTCTTGTTAAAGATGTAATCTGTAGGAACCAGCGTTTACCTTGTTTAGGGGGAACTAGCTTTATTAGCATTTCAATTACCTCATCGGTCTTTCCTAGATATTCGTTGTTCGCATAACGCTCACGAACTACTATGGCAACGACCTTATAGTTTCCTTTTTCATCTGAAATGATCTCTTTATCAGTCACTTTTAGAACTTCTGAAATATTCTCTAACTTTACAGTATCAACCCAATCTGATGTTTCCATCTCGAATCTTACTTTTAGATCATGCGACATATAGCTGGCAATATCTGCATATTGCTCATCAATATTTACTGGATTTGTATTTCCGATTGTTCTAACAAAGGACATTACAGCATTATCAACATATCCATCAGTAACAGACTGTGGAGAAGCAGGAGTAAAATCTACAACACCCGGAGCAAGTATAAATTCCTTTTCTCTTAACTTGGTATAAAGACCGCTAATTTCATTTCTTGAGATTAGAAAATAAACACTAAATACTCCAACCAAAAGGAGAATGATGTTTTTTAACAGCACTTTTTCCTTTAAAAGTGCTGCTTTAAAGCAAATGTATTTTGGCATCACTGACAAATCGACTCCTTCAAAAGTTCCTACTGGTGGTGCCGTTAACTGTGCTGCTTCAATACCTTTCTCCATTGATCCAATCATATTACTGCTCGCTAATTGTATTTTCTTTTTCGCCGGCTCCAGTTTTAAATGGACTTTCATTTTTAAGGATCGTACCCACATAATTAACTGGAAATACGCAAGTTTTAATAACTTGGACAACGAATGATTTTCCATCTTTAGATTTAAAAGCTTTGATTTCTTCAATAGGCCTTCTTGCATAAAATCCTCCATTAGATTGTTGTGTTTCTTCATTTTTAGACATTTGAACTCCTTGGTTAGTCTGAGTATTTTCTTTTACCTTTTGGGTTTATAAGAGATGGTAAAGTCATGTTTAACTTTTTATATGGCCAATGCAGAAATACACCTTTGTTGTTTCTCTTTTTTATTACAGGGCCTACGCCGAGAAAGAATGTAAGGAGAATAAACATTGTCCACCATGAGTAAAATACGACTCCAAAAATTAGGATAATAAACAAGGCAATAAAAACATCACTAAGCTCCCAAATTTCAAATACTGTTATTGGGGAATCAATAGTCTGGCTTACTTTACGGCCATGTTTTTCTTTTAATTCTGTATAATCGTACATACATTTCCTTAGTTAAAAATTCCGTTACCGCCACCAATTGAGAAGATGTTTTCAACCCAAATTGGTGCTGTACCTAAAACTATTGCAGCTACAATACATATAATTGCAACTCCAAATCTTTGTTCCTTTAAGTTATATCCAGCAGAAAGAATTGATATTCCTGAAAACAATCTTGCACCCCATTTAAAGAGAGCTGTATCTACAATTCTTAAGACTGTTCCTGCTGCTTCTAGCTTGTCTGCTGCGTCCGCTCCAGGGATTCTTGGGCCTGCATGTGCAACAGATGCCATTGTTACTAATGCTAAAAGAACCCAAAACCAAAAGTGTGGGTACTTTGGATCTTCATTGGAATAATTCAAACTATTAGTTTGCCCAATGATTGAGTTTGATAAAACCATATTCATAGTTCCTCCTTAATTGGCTTAAGACAGTCTGGGCAATATCCATCGTTGTCTTTTGGGATAATTGTTTTACACTTGTTACAGATCATAGTTTTTCTCCTTCATTGATTAATGCAGTCATTGATTCGACGCTTTGAAATCCTCGAATTGGTGGATAAAGAACCTTCTTTTTTAAATCTGCTATTAGCGTGAAAGGAACTGCTGAAATGTTGTGTTTTTTAATTTCAGACTTACTTGCTTTTCTTGTTGGAATAGGAAATGTACTCTTTTTGACATTTAGATCATCAATTTGGAGTGCTTCTACATAAATTCCTTTCTCTTGAAGAGTTGCAAGAGTTTGAAACATTCTTTTGCAATGTGGACATTTAGAATCAAAGTACATTCTCACTCGATAGCGAGAAGGATCAAAACTAACATTTTGTCTGATTGAACGTGTTTTGATAACTTCAGCAACTTTTGGAGTTAGCTGATTAGTTTGTGTAAGATATTCACGCATTCGTAATTGAAGACGTTGGTTTAATGCGTTTTTCTTTTTATTAAATGCGATCCAATTATTAATATTCTTATCAGAAGGATTTCGTGCCAGCTCCATAAATGGTTTTGGAGGTGTATAATTTCCTTCTTTAAAGAACTCTTCATTTTTAGGGTCTAAATACTTTGACCAATCAAATGATTTGTTTTTCTTTTTTTCTTTTGGGAACTCGTTTGTGGTCGTCGTTCCTAGCTCTTTTTTCCTTTTTGCCAGTAATTTATGCCATCGTTGAAGTAACTCAATTCATCGGCATAAGCTGCTTGCAGAAAAAAAGAAGCAACCAATGTTAATTTAATGATGATTTGCAAAGTTAATTACCTCCGTTTTATCTATTACTCCTGAAGATGCCTTTTCTTCTAGTTCAATCAGAAATGATCTTCTTAGAGTATTGTTATTATTTATTTCTTCCTTTGTTAGATATTCCATTACCGGAATACGTCCAATTATTCCTTCTGAACATTTTTCACAACCTGTGCCTCGTTCTTTCAAAGAAGTTAAGTTAAGATTCAATTCAGAATTAACTTTCTCAATTGATTTTTTATCTAAATTTGTAGAGCAATATGGACAAGTTTGTTTCAATAATCTTTGAGCTGCTGAAAATTTCAGGTTTGACTTAATCATATATTCCTCAACTCCCATATTCATCAACCTTTCAATTACCTTATTTGCACTGTTTGCATGAAGAGTAGAAATCACTAAGTGACCTGTTGCAGATGCTTTAAAACAAAGATCGGCGGTTTCTTGGTCACGAATTTCACCAACAAGAATTACGTCAGGGTCTTGTCTTAGAATTGCTCTAAGTCCATCTGCAAATGATAAAGACTTTTTAATTTCAATTTGATTAATCCCTTTGAACGTGTATTCAACAGGGTCTTCTAAGCTAACTATGTTTAGCTTATTTCTATTAAGTGAGTTCAAAAGACTAAAAAGAGTTCTGGTTTTTCCACTCCCTGTAGGCCCAGATACAATAATTACTCCATTTTTTTCTTTTGCTGCGACTGTTAGGTCATTTATTGCTCTTTCACTTAGATTTGAAGTAATTAAGTCAAATTCTGTTGTCATATCTAATAGTCTGAGAACAATTTTTTCTCCATAAATTGTAGGCGTACTATTTACTCTTAGACTAAGTTTCCATGAAGGTAGCGATAAGCGGCTATCTTGTGGTTTGTTACTAATTGCAATCGAAAGATTACTTAATCTCTTAACTTCTTGAATAAAACTTTGTCTATGCTCTTTTTCTAATGTTTTAAAGGTAGTTAGATCGCCGTTTTGACGTATTCTAATGTTTAAACCATCAACCAAAGGCTCAATATGAATATCACTTGCTTTCGCTTCCAGTGCCTTCTTTAAAGAGTCTCTAAAAAGAGATGTATAAGGAGTTTTATTCCTTAGCATTTCTTCATTAGTTTCCTTGTATTCTATAGTTAAATTACTCATATTAATTTCCAAGTCCTGCACACATTGGTTTCATAGCTGCTATGGCGGCTTTTGAAGTCGCTAAGAAGGGTATGTCTCTTTTACAGGAAACTGGTTTCCAAACTACGAATAAGTGTCCATTAAGTTTTCCACTCGTTAACCTTCCAATTTCTCTGACATTCTTTATAGTGTCTAAAATCCCAATGTTTTGACCTTCTCGAAAGCAGGAACTTGAGCTAGGACTAACCATTTGCCACTGTTCACCGAAATTAGATGGTGTCGCCATAAATACTTCTGATGAGATCGACTTCATCCGTGAAGCGATCATCAAGGCCCCTGTAAGAGAAGCAGGCCCATTATAGCTACCCATTCGTGGGTAGAAGACACCCCAACCATTACATGCAGAATGACTAGAAGGAGGAAAACTAGGCATTGTTGGGAGTTTTATACTGCACATTGGAGAATCAGCACCGAAGGTCACGTCTGTACCACCTGTTGCAGAAGTTACTGCTCCTTTAATCAAGCAAGCTTTTGGTGCCAAAGACCATGCTAGAAAGTTGGGCTGATATTTGTCGCTTATGCCTGTTGACCAATGTTCAGCGACATGTTCACTCATTCCGTCAAAGCATAATTTAGGAAGCCTAGTTCCACCACAAGGAAGCATATTAAAAGGAATCTGTGCAAACGGAACTGATATTGTTCTAGCGTGATAGGATTGTGTATCTTCATCGTGTTCTGTTCCAAATGGAGGTAACGCTTTAGCTCCGGCCAATTGTATTGCCGCTCCCGGAAGTGCCGTAAAATGAGAGCTTCCAGCTTTTGGGGTAACTTCTATAAAAGTCTGAGGAACCATATAACTAAAGCGATAGCAAGGCCTAATAAATGGCCAACTTCCACAAGTCGTAAGCGTGTATCTAAAATTCAGACATGAATTAAACTCTGGTGCTTTTACCACTGAACAAACATTAGGAAATGCAAAAGCATTTGATGTTAATAGGAGAGTCGTAAAGCAAGCAGCAGTTGTTCCCAACCTCTGAAATTTGCGTAGTATTTTTGAAAGTGAAAAACCTTTCTCTTTTTTGAGCATATTCAAGACTTTTTGATGCTTAACTCCCTTTTTCTTTAAAAAGTATGGTTTCAAAAAAAGTTTATGAAACTTTGTTTCTACACCATCATAAACTTGGGCAAATGCCTCAAATGATTTTAGTTGAGAAAATTCTTTTCCTGTAACCATGTGTTCTTTTTGTTGACTTGTACTAATTGACTCATTGATATTTGCGTTCTTAGAATCAAAACCACCTAAAACAAAGTTCCGAGTTGCTTTTTGTGATTGTTCAGAAACGCTATGGCTAGTTTTCTCTTTTTCTTCCTGACCAATTAGTTCTTTGAAGTTCCTAATAGTTTCTAAGTCAGATGAATGACAAGCAATTCGTGTTCTAAAGTTCTGAATTAATTCTTTCGCCGCTTTTTCGTTGCCAATAGAATTATGGATAGAGTTAATACTTTGAGATGCAGCTAAAAAGAAAAAATTTGCTTCTCGTCCTTTTGCACAAATCTTATCGTCGCCAATTGTTCCTCCATGACCAACCGAAACAAGGTCTTGGTATTCATCGGCAATAATCACTGCCATTCTATTTTTTGAACGATTTGGATTCTTTAATCTATTTAGAACTGACCTTTGAAAGTGAAGCTTTACGAATGTTCCCATAGACGTAGCTAGTGCTTCATTTTTCACATTAAAGAGCAGTATCTTACCTGAATCAACTATTTCATCCATAGATTCGATAGTTAGATCGTCCTGTTTAGGGCAAAATATCTTAGCAGCCTTGTAATCTTGAAATTGGTTAAGAAAAGTAGTCGCTGTTACTAGAACGCCTGACTTAAACTTATCCTCAAAAAGTCCATATTCATTAAAATATTGAATTGCACATTGAATATTAAAGCTTTCTTCATCTCCATACTTGTCACTAGCGAGTTCCGCTTTTAAATTATCAACTATTTCGTCAGTGTCAGCCTTTAGCATCACTTTATAACAATCTGTAAGAGTGAAATATCCGAATACTGATGCACAGTAAATCACAACATTTTTAGTTAGGTTAAATGCTGAGTTTTCCCAGATCGGTGATTCTTTAGAAGCTCCTGAAAAGTTCTTGGCAGCAGCTCTTATCATGCTTGCTACTTCAATGTAGTTAGAGTCTTTAAGTGTATCCTCTATATATACTGGATTAAATGTTTCCATCTGCATCTCCTAAATAAACGCAATCATTAAGTGAACCTCTTTTCTTAAGAATATTAACTATCTCTGGTATAAAGCTACCTTTAGGGTCAAGTACAAGCGATGAAGGCGTAAGATGAAAATTGTTACCAAAAAGCTGTTCTGCAAAATTTAGAATCGTTCCTTGGGTTTTACCTGTACCAATTGATCCTGTTACAAGTATGTTTCCGTTAAGAGCTTTTTGTGGAATTAATGCCCATTTCGGATTCACTTTCTTCTCAAAGTTATTTTCCTCTTCTCCAACTGTTCCAAGTGTTAAGTGATTCTCAACTTCTTTAAAAGAGGGTAATCGGTGGCCTTGGAAGAGGATATTTAAAAAACCAAGAACACCGATCACCCAGAACAAAAGGAGAGAGTATGAAAAACAAGACGACATCAATACCGTCTTAACAAAACTAGGGTAAACTTCACCTAAAATTGGTTTAAATGGAAGAGTGTTTACTTCAATATATGTTAATATTTGTCCGTAAAAGAAGACTACACCAGATAATGAGAGCAGCGACTTTAAGGCTAAATTCTTATAATTAATTTTTTCATTTTTAATACTTCTAAGCTTACTACCTTGCTTCTTATATCCGAGAGATCGTTCAGCGATCATACTAATGATGTATATATTTATGAATATAGAAAGAGTAAAAAGAACCAAAGCATTTTGCGTTTTATAAATAGCACTTCTAATGTAGTCCCAATTGTTAATCACAAATTCATATTTGTGCAGACCGAACAATCCAATAGTAACTAATATTAGGAGTGCTATAGCAATGAATGGTGAAACATCATTATTGCTTTTCATTTTTGTTTTTACCTTTTTTATTGCTTAAACTGTTCAATTTTAAGAACGTATCTACGATTTTCTTAGTCTTAAATTTTAGTCCGTGATTTTTCTTTTTTTCCTTATCGCTTACAAGTTGAAACAAAAGGGCCAAATCATTTCTTAGTACATTATCCATTTTTACCTCCATGAAGATTTGCATTTTTTTGAGCAAAGCATCTATCTTTTAAGTTAAAATCAATATTTACACATTTACCTTCGTGCATGTTTAGGGTGAAATTTCCAAACTTAAGCCTGATTCCTGTTTTTGCCTTTACTCTATTAAGTAGTCTTTCAATGGCTTCTTTAATGATAATGTCGTCCCTTATTCCTTTTAGGTTCATCGTTTCCTCTTAAGAAGTCGCGCTGATTAGGCGCGACTCAATTCTTTGAATTAATTTTACAAGTTCGTGGTTGGATGCGAGTTCTTCTACTGACAAAGACCCGTACCATTCACGAAAAAGTCTTTTTAAATTTTCTAAATATTTCTTTGTCATTTTTAATCCTCCTTAATTACTTACAAAGTCCGTTCTGCTTTAGCTTGTTTAGTTGTGAGGCTGCATAGGAACCTGATGAGGCCGAAGTTAAAACTACCTCATTAATTTTCTGCCCCGGATATTGGATTCCATAGTTTGTTCCCATAAGAACACATCTGGGCATTGTTTGAGCACACTGAACATGCTCTGCGCCCATTTCGACAAGTTCATCAACACTCATAATTCCTTGTTCTTCTAAGTTAACTCCAAAAGCAAATGCACTTGTAGTTGATAATAGTAATAGTCCAATAATTGTTTTCTTCATTTCGTTTTTCCTTAGTTTAAAATTGATAATGGGTACTGGTGATAATGCTTTAAAAGCATTTCATGTTTTCTGTATTCAATACTGTTCTTGTTTAAAAGTTGGTTGTGTCCTCCTTCGTTGTTAAAAATGTTTTTTAATAGTTTTTTTAGTTTCTTTAATATTTTCATCTAATGACCCCCTTTAATTCGTCAGTCACTTATATATAAAGCGAGAATGGTGCCAATAATGCCAACTATGCCAACTTGGTAAGGTGCTGAATTTACTGAATAAAAAAGAGGCGTTTTGATTGAGTATTCAAACAAAAAAACGAAGTTTCGTGTCGATAAAATTTTATTGAATGTTATTAGTAACTTAGAGGAACACAAGTTTTCGTGTCGAAACAGACTTTCGTGTTTTGATTTTAAGTAGAGCTATACTTTTAATAGAGGAGAATAATAAAATAGAATTTACTTATAAGATTGTGTGAATATCAATGGAGCTTTGAATAGATTTAGATATAACAGGTATTTTAAGAGTTCTACACTCATCTAAAACGCTATCTAAACTAGAGGTGACAAGAATAGATTGGTCATTTAGCTTATTGTCTTTAATAAACTTTATGCCATCTGTTTCATTGCTTCTTAAGTCATAATCTCCAAGAAAAATAAATTCTCGATTCATTTCTTGTAGATTATTAATACTTGCTTTTGCTTCTTCGGGAGAATCAAAGAAATAATACTCAATGTTGTTTCCGTCTAAAGACTTAAATCTCTGCCTCCATGATTCATGTACTGATGGGTCGTCATCAAGTATTATCACAGTGCTTTCTTCTGGTATTAATATCTCTGAAGGAAAAAGTGGGTTTTCTTTTGCAATATCAAACCTTAAAGAAACAGTCGTTCCTTTGTTTTCAATTGTTGCGTAGTCTATACCTGCATTCCACTTATCAAACTGCTCAAAGGCATCATAAACTCCAAGTCCTGTACCATTTGATTTCCCGAATGAGACACCTTTTTGTCCGAGCTTAACAAGTACCTCTTGCGGCATTCCTTTTCCATTATCTTCAATTTGTAGAATAACTGAGTCTTCTTTGATGAATAATCTAGTTGTAATTTCGCCAGATTCTTTTATTGCCTCGACTGCGTTTTTGTAAAGATTAAACAAAACCCTTTCAAATCGCTTATAGTTTACTTTGATGTATGATCTTTCGGATTCTTTAGATATATCATAAGTAAAGGATATATTGTTATTTGTTAATGACATGTCTGATACGACTTGTGTAATGATTGAAAGTAGATGACAGCTCTCTAGTTTCTCTTCTATGACTACTTGTTTAGGGCATTCAATTATTCCTTGTATATCTTTGTCATCAAGATTAGCAATTTTTGGAATATCTTGAATTGTTGATTTTACTCTATCTAATGATGCTTTAAGTATTCTCACTTCATCATTATGTTCATTTATGTTATTTAACGCCGAGTTTGCAATCATCAAGGCACCCTGTATGTCGTGCCTAACTTGAGATGCAATTTTTGCTGTTTGAGCATCTGCCAAAGCCTTTCTTGCAACTTTTTCTGACTTTTTAGCTTGAATAAAAAAGTCTCTAAGCCAAGTTTCAAATTTTACAAGTTCTTTGAATGATCGGCCTTTCTTTTTGTTAGCAAACTTATTGTCTCTTAAACTTTCCTCAAGTGTTGTCATAAATGAATAAACAGGGCTTGCAATGTTTTGGCCCATATTTAGAATACGAGTTTTAATATAATAAGATAACATTAAGAAGATAGAAGTAATCAAGCAAAGAATAACAAAAGACTTAATTAGTGGGATTCTATACGAAACAAATAGAGTACCTGTATGCTCTCCATGATAACTAACCTTACTTTTTATTAGAGCATAAGGCCAAAAGTCTTTAACATAGAATCGTCTTTCCCATAAAGACTCTGAGGGGATGCTGTCAATTTTATTTCCCTCTCTAACAATCAATTCCTTACTTGAATCAAAAATCCATACATGTTCAAAGACCTCGGTCTTAATCATACTACTAGCTAGTCTAGCTTGGTAATATGTACCGCCGATTTGAATAGACTGAGCTAAGTTCGTTTTAGCAACATTTAATACTGTGTCAGCTACTGAGAAATGATGATAGACAGAATAAACTATTGCGAGCACTAGACCAATAAATAGACCTATGGCCCTAAATCTTAGAGCTAATTTATTCGCTGTCTGTTGTGCATAATCAACAATAGAAGTTTCTTTCATATTTATATGCTCTCAATATAATCAAATAGTTCATCATAGATCATTTTACCGACTTCAGTAAAAGTGATCTTCTTAAAGTCCCAAATATTCGCTTTTAGCCAACTTATGAACTGTATGTGCTGTGTCCGTATAAAATCTTTCTCAGATTCGTTCAATTTACTTAAATCTATTGAAGCTACAAAGTCTCTCATGTAAACAACAGCAACTAGCGCATGGAATGATTGAATAGCAGGTCTATCTGTTCTTCTAACTGCCGAATATACATTTCTAGTTAACTCTGCTGGATGTATAATAGAATCTGACGTTTGATACAGCATTAATGCTTGGTGACCAACTTCATGTGCAATATTAATAGCAAGTTGAAGGTGTTTAGGTTCAGCGGAAGGTGCGCTTAGGTACAAAGCCCCAATAGACTCTCTATTACTATTACCGACACCTTCTTTTCTGACTTCACTCTCAATTGTCCTCATTGGTATAATGTTTTTTACGATAGATTTAAAAACATCTACTACAAAAGACTTGTTTGAGCAGAAAAAATTTAGTGCTAAGTCAAACACTTCTTCTTTGCTTTGATCGAAACCAAATTCAACAGTGTTTTTATCACCTAGATAGTTGTTTGCAGGCGGAGTGTAAAAATCACTTATGTGATTTAGGTATTCATTATCCTTTACAAGTAGTGACTTCTTTTCGAGTAGTAAGCTAGGAAGTCTTTCTCGACCTTCATTTAATGACATAAATGGTGTGTAAACTGGATAGTCATTATCTTTTTTATTATTAATTCGATCAAGGCAAACACTTTCAAATCTTTTGTTCAAAAGTGCTATCTTTTCAGTTCCTGTCGTTCCAGTTAACCATTGCTTCATTGAATTGTTATCCTGTCTAGGTAAAAAGCTATCCCACCATTTTGCTCACCTAAGCTTTTTATTTTTGATTTATTAATTCCAATCGCAGATTTTCTTTCAAATAAAGGAACGACATATCTGTTATCGTACATGTGTTGAGACAGAGCTTTTAGTGCAATGACTCTTTGATCTAGTGAATGAGCAGATTCAGCTTTAATCAGAAGATCAAAGTATTTTTCGTCATTTTCTGGAAAGTGTTGCTTAAAAGGACTTCTTATTAATGAAAATAATACAGTCGGGTCTACAACATCAGCACCCATCGAAAGTATTTTAAATAATGAATCAGTATCACTTGAGGAGATAAACTTCTCATCTGTATCGAAAAATTTAATTTTTAATCCTGCTGCTAGAAATTGTTTCTCTATTTCATGCAGGTATTTACCTAGTTGGGCATTTCCAAAAAAACTATTATAAACAGGGATCTTATAAGTGGCATCAAGGTCAAGGCCCTGAACAGAACTTAGTAGTCTTTTTGCATAGGCAACATCTTGATTATCATATTTTTCTATTCTTCCCCAGAAGTGTGAAGCAAGGTACTCACTTGTAGGCTTGTAGGCATTTACTCCTTTAGCCAGTTCTTCTCTGTTTATAAGAAGGTCTAGTGCTTTTCTAAAATTCGTATTTTTAGCAACAACATTTTTGTAGTTGAAGTATAGGCTTGTAACTCTTGCAGCATTCTTAGAGTGAAATAAATCAATATTTTTACTCTTAGAAGGACTTGTTAAGATAACATCAGAGTTTGCTTTAATTCCATTTGGCGATAGTACGACCTTTTTGGCAGCACCCTGATTTTTACCAATATATGTAAGATGAACATTGTTATTTGAATCGACACTATCTACCTTATAATTCCCACAACCAACCGGAAACCTTTTCCATGAGTCATAATCATTATTCATTTCTTCAATTGGAACCAATGAAAAAGTTGTTCTCGCAATAGAATGAAGAAATGAAGGGTTCGGACGCTTTAATTTAACTTTTACTCTTAGTTCATCTATTATCTTTACACCTGAAACCATGCCAGACTTAAATTGCTTTTTACCTCTTAAAATATCTATACCTTCTATATTGTTAAAAAATGACTTAAACCACGATCCTTTTGGAGTAAAGAAACCTCTCAGTATAGAAAACTCTAAATCCTTCGATGTTACTTTTCTATTGTTGTGGAATTTTAAATCTTTTCTTAATGTCAGCTCATATGATCGATCCTTGTAATTCCACTTATAGGACTCTAAAAGCCCAGGTTTTAAATCAAATGAGGACTCTGTATAAATAAGTTGCCCAAGAACAGCAGATTGAATTGTCATTAGGCTTTGAACTGGACTTGATGGTAGAAATGGCTTTTTTCCATTTTCTCCAACTATTACATTTAAAGCCGTGGACGCATTCGCGTTAAATGTTGCACTTATCATAAGTAGTACCCCCAAAAGTAATCGCATTAAGTTCTCCTTTATTAAGCAAATGAATGATCTCTAAAGTTTGCAATATCGTTGCCAATATTTGGTGATACATTTCTTAGGATTCCATCCATAATTTCATCATCACTTAATGAACGTGTACTTGGGATTAATTCTTCAGTCTTTAACATCTTCTGTTCAATGATATATCGAGAAAATTCTGGAATTAAAGAAATGCTGGCTTTTTCAAGATCAACATTTGTTTCCTTAGACTTGATATACATTTTAAGTTCTTCTGAAGTTAGTTTTGTTAAATCAATTTCGATTTTTCCTTTTTCGTCATTAAAAACTAATGCTCCACGTTTCACTAAGCTACTGATTAGATTTTGAGTTCTAATACTGATACCGCTTTTCTCTTCTTTCTTCTCATTGTCTTTATTCTGCTTTTCGCACTCACATTCGTGAGCATAGGCACCAGAAGTGGCAGTTAAAGCAACAAGAAAGTACGCTAGTTTTTTATTCATTTTATCCTCCTAATTATTACAATTCATCATTTCAGGTTTTGATGCTGATTGAGTCCTTGTATCTAATCCAAATTTAACTCTTTTAGATAAATACGTTGAATAAGCAATATCGAGAAGCTTTGCTGCATCTTTCTTAACTCCGTTAGAAAGACTTAAAGCGTCCTCTAGTAATTTTCTTTGCTTACTCACATACTCGTCTTCAAGCTCTTCCCAAGTTTGAAGTTTTAAACTCACACGTTCAATAACTCCATTTGGGTCATCATCTAATATCTGACTCTTGATAGAGTCTGCATTAATTTTAATTCCACTTAAAACAAAAGCTCTTTTTAACACGCCCTCCATTTGCCTTACGTTTCCGGGCCAGTCATAACCCATAACTGTTGCAAGGGCATCGTCAGTTAGAATCTTTCTGTCATTACTATCTCTATTCTTTTCGCTAATTATATATTCAGCAATTGGCCTAATGTCCGCTTTTCTATCTTTCAAATTTGGAATTTCAATAGGTAGTATATTTAACCTGTAGAATAGGTCTTCTCGAAAATTACCTTTTTCAACTTCGGCTTTTAAATTTCTATTAGTTGCAGTTACAACTCTAAAATTAACTTTTAGTGTTTTATTACTTCCCACAGGAGTTACTTCTTTTTCCTGAAGAACACGGAGAAGCTTAACTTGAAAGTCCAAAGGCATTTCGCCAACTTCATCTAAAAAGATAGTTCCACCATCAGCAGCAAGAAATTTCCCAGCCTTAGCATTTGTTGCCCCTGTGAAAGAACCTTTTTCGTGACCAAATAGTTCACTCTCTAATAAGTTTTCTGGAATAGCTCCACAGTTAACAGCTACAAAAGCCTTATTTTTTCTACTTGATTGAGAATGTAGAGCTTTAGCTATTCTTTCTTTACCTGTTCCTGAAGCACCCTGAATTAAAACAGGCTCATTTGTTATAGAGAACTTTTCGACCAATTCAGCAACTTTAGCAAGTTCGTTTGAACAGCCCTTTAAAGCAAGAACATTTTCTATCTTATTGGCATTCGCTTCTTTCTCCTCTTCATTATCCTTATATTTAGATGAACTTATAACAGCTTCACTAAGTAGTGCGAGATTTTCTAATGCATGTCCTTTTGAATAAAAATTATCTGCGCCAGCTTTCTGACAAGATTTAATAGTCTCAAAGGAGTCATCTCCAGAAAGAACAACTGTTACAATATCAGGATTCATAGCTTTTATTTTAGCTACTACCTTATCGCCAGTGAGTTCTTTCATTTGATAATCAACAATGGCCATCTTGTAGTCGTTTAAATTTAACTCAAGATGTTTGATCGCTTCCTTTGGAGAAGAATAGAAGTCAACATTAATCCCTTTTTTAGAGAAGATCATCTTGATTGCTTCACCGGCCAAGCTGTCATCATCAATTGCTATTACTTTTTCATAATTCATTTTTTGCACCTCGCAAAACTCATTAAACCCATGAGCAATGTCTGTGCCAAAGATTTAAGCATCTAAGTGCTCGTTAAATTGTGGACAACAGCAAATGCTCCTTCTCATCGACACGAACTTTCGTGTCGAAAACGCAGTTGATTCGATGCGAAAGCTCTAACTGTCGAATACCACTGCATTGATACGCCCCGTCACACTAGCGCGAACTTTCGTGTTTTAAAAGTATCAAGACAATAATTTTTGTCTAAATTCCTCTTAAGCATTTGATTTCAAAGATTTTTCTAAAGATTTTAAGGCGATACGAACTTTCGTGTCGCTACATTTTGTACCGTGAATAATGTACAAATTACACACTTCTTGTATTTACGCATCGCGCTCTAAGCTGTATGCTAGTTATGTTTAATAAGGAATTGAAGTGAATGTTAAAGAAATAGTCCTAAAACAGATAGAGGAGTACAACAATCAAGACATTGAAAAGTGTCTTGCGTATTGCGACGACCAGATTGAAGTATTACTCCTTCCTAATAATGAATCTCTTTTTAAGGGGAAGGACATTCTAAGGGGTCATATAAAATCTTCTTTAGGTACTGAAGACTTTGAGGAAGTTGAAGTATTAGAAGTTATTACTCTTGGTGATTATGTAACCACAGTCGAAAGAAAGACTAAAAAATCTACTGGCGAGAATAGATCGCTTTTAATTACATATTTAGTAGAAGACTCTCTTATAAAGACTATGTGGGCTGCTAGGAGTAATTGATTATGGTGAAGAACCACCATAGATATTTATAATTAGCTTCAGTGCTATCAACACTAAGGAAATAACCCAAGCCTTCTTACTAGTTAATTTTAATCTGTAATCTTTCATTTTAAATTTTAGATTAATTTCAAATTCAATTTTGTTATCTTTATTATTCATGCTCTCCTCCTTTCACCCTTGCCGCGAGGCCATGAAGGAGGAAGTATTAATAATTAAACAAACTACTTGAAAATCACCAGAATTTCATATACCCTACGGGGGTATATGGAGGTTAAAATGAAAACACTTAATATTGAATTAGAAGGAATGAATTGCGGTGGTTGCGTAAACAAGATCTTAAGTCACTTTGAAAATGGAAATGGTATATCAGAAACGAAAGTAAGTCTTGAGGGACAAAAAGTTACGATAGTTGGAAATGATGATGTTTCCAATATGAGAGTTCGAAATGATCTGATCGAGCTTGGCTTTAGCGTTAAGAGTATCAAAAAGGCTTAACATGGAAACAATTTCTCTTAAAATTGAGGGGATGAGTTGTGCTAGTTGTGCTGGCACAATAGAGAAGGAAGTGGCATCACTAGAAGGTGTGAAAAGTTCAAGCGTTAATTTCGCAGTTGAAACAGGACGATTTGAAGTTCATAACCTTAGCATTAGAGATAAAGTTATAGAAAAGATAAAATCTCTTGGTTACTCAGTAACAGGCGATGAAAAAGTAAGCAATGATGCAGAAAAGATTGATGAAAATTTTTATAAGTTTGTGATCTCAATTGTTCTGGCAGTGATGATATTCGCTCTGGCCATGTGGCCTTTAAAAGGATGGCCATCTAAGAGTATTAACTGGTATCTACAATTAGTCTTATGTGCCCCCATTTGGGGATGGGTTGGAATAAAGTTTCAAAAGTCACTTCTTCATTTTCTTCGATCTGGTAAGTCTAATATGAATACTTTAATTGGGCTTGGAACTACAGCAGCATTTCTTTACAGTCTTTTTATAACAATATTCTCAGACTTTTCAATTCAAGCAGGACTTACTCAAAAAGTATATTTTGAGGCTGTTGGATTCATCATTTCATTCGTATATTTAGGTCAATACTTTGAAGAGAAAGCGAAGAGAAAGACTACTGAAGCCTTAAATTCTCTTTTTCAGTTAAGTTCTAAGAATGCAACGATTATAGTAAATGGTGATTTAAAAGAAGTTAAAATAGAAAATGTAAAAGTTGGTGACTTAATTAGAGTTAAACCTGGGGAGAAGTTTCCTGTTGATGGGAAAATTATCAAAGGTGAATCCGCAATTGACGAGTCAATGATTTCTGGAGAGCCAATTCCAGTATCTAAACAAAGTGGAGATCAGGTTTTTACAGGAACAATAAATGGTGACAGCATTATTGAGTATAGAGCGACCAAAGTTGGAAATGATACTTTCTTGTCACAAATCATAAACTTTGTAGAGCAAGCACAAAACTCAAAACCTGAAATTCAGAAATATGCCGATAAAATAAGCTCAGTTTTTACTCCCATAGTTATAGTAATCTCAATTATTACATTTCTAGTTTGGTTCTTTGCAGGGCCTTCGCCAATTTGGGGAAATTCTGTTTCTAACTTTATAGCAGTCCTTGTAATTGCTTGTCCCTGTGCTTTAGGACTTGCAACGCCTACCGCTGTTGTTGTGGCAACGGGGCGCGCATCGTTAAAAGGTTTATTGATTGGCGGTGGAGATATTATTGAAAAGGCTGTTGGTATTGATACGATTATTTTCGATAAAACTGGAACTATTACTGAAGGAAAGCCTTCTGTTATTGAAGTAAATATTAAAGATCATGATGATTCTATTTTAAAAGACGTTGCATCTATAGAACAATTCTCAGAGCATCCTCTTTCAAAAGCAATTGTTAAATATGCTAAAGAAAAAGGCTTAGCATTAAATGAACCAGATAGTTTTGAAATAGTTAAAGGTAAAGGCTTAAAAGCAGAAATAGATGGAAAAGATTATCTTATAGGAAATGAAAAGCTGTTGAATGAAAATGGCGTAGTCCTTGACGAGAGTCTTACGTTAAAACAAGTTGGAAGTTTTGTTTTTATATCATTGAGTGGTAAACATATTGGTTCAATAATTATCGGTGACAAGATTAAAGTCTCTTCTAAAGAAACTATTAATCATCTAAAAAAGCGTGGAATTAAAACTTGGATGATTACAGGTGATAACGAAATCATTGCTGAATCTGTTTCTAAAGAGCTAGGTATAGACCATTTTATTGCAAATGCACTTCCTCTTGAAAAATCAACTCAGTTAGAAAAGCTACAAGCTGATGGGAAAATTGTCGCAATGGTTGGTGATGGAGTTAATGATGCTCCAGCTCTAGCAAAGGCAAATCTTTCTATGGCAATGGGAACTGGTACTGATGTGGCGATAAACGCTTCTGACGTGACAATTGTAAAAGGTGATCTATCAAAAGCATTAGAGTTTATAGAATTATCCGAAGGGACAATGAAGATTATTAAACAAAATCTTTTTCTCTCTATGATTTACAACACATTACTAATTCCAATTGCAGCAGGAGTTCTAGTTATCTTTGGTGGCCCAATGATGCCACCTGTATTAGCAAGTATAGCTATGGCCCTGAGTAGTATTTCTGTTGTTTCAAATAGCCTTAGAATTAAGAATTTGATATGATTTTGGCAATTTCACAATTATAGGTTTTTAGTAATGGCAAAAGATTTAAGAGGCGCAGACCACAAATCACACTTATCAAGAGTAAATAGAATTGAAGGTCAAGTTAGAGGCGTTAAAAATATGATTGAAGAGGAAAAGTATTGTGTTGATATACTGACTCAAATTAAGGCCATCAGAAGTGCCTTAAAAGGACTAGAACTACAAATACTAGAAGGTCATGCCAATCATTGCTTAATGAACGCAGTTAGCTCTGGTTCTAAAAAAGAAGCTAAAGAAAAGATTAACGAGGTTATGGAGCTAATTAAAAAGTCTTCTAAATCTTAGTAATTGAATACTTCTTTTCTAATTAATCTGTTCAATTCAAAAATAACTAAGCCGCCAATAGTTGAGCCAGCAAGCCAGTATGCTGCGAATGTTAAGTATATATCTGAGCCTAATAAGAAAAAAGTCGAAAGAGCAACTATTGATATGGAAGTATAGTATAAGAACCTTGATTCTTTAATTTTCCTAATTTCGCTAGATTTTAAAAGATAGGCCGCAAAAAGAGCACCACTACCCATAAAAATAGAACCGCATATGGCCATACAAATATTTTCTCCAAACTTGTGATGGAAGTAATGAAAAAGCTCAAAGTTATTAGTTAAGCTAAGGTTAAATTGTGGACAGAATGTAAGGGTTAAAAAGCCTATAAACGCTTGAACGGCGAGAAGCTTTGAAAACACAACTTTATGAGCTGGGTTTAAGTCTGCTTGAACAAAGCTCAATATTCTATCACTTAATTCCTCTGGAGGATTAACTCCCTTGGAGTTCATAAAATCTTGATAGTCTTTTTTATCATTAGGATCAATCATGTTGTTTCTCCTAGTAATTTTGCTTTAAGCTTTTTGATTCCTCTTGAAACCAGCTTTCTTGAATTGGCCTCAGATGTATTAAGGGCCTTAGAGATTTCGATAAAATCTTCTTCGGAGTAATAACGAAGCTTCAGGGCCTGTTTTTCTTTTTCAGAGAGTGTCTTAATTGAATCAAGATCAATTTTGTCATTAAGTTCAGTTGGTTCTACGCTCAATTGATCTTCACTTAACTGGACAAACATAGCTTTATTCTTCTTGATTGAGTCAAGAAGCTCACTTCTACATATTGTGTATATCCACTTTAAAAGTGGGTGTTTGCTACTATATAGGTGTCGTGAATTATGGAACTTAACAAAAATACTTTGAAATATATCTTCGATTATATTCTTATCGGACAACCTTTTATCAAGGTAGCTATAAACTCGATCTTTATGTCGTAAATAAATAACTTCAAAGGCCATATTTTCACCGTTCTTATAAAGCTCCATGAGCTTTTCATCTTCTAAATGTGAAAATGGATTTCCCATCCTCTACCTCTTATTACGACGAGCGTGCCTATTTTGTGACAAAAACTTTTCAAAAGTACCCCGCGGGGGTATAACTAACTAAAAATACTATAGTTTTATTAAAAAAGTAAGTTTTTTGTCACAAATCTGAAGCGGCACTCGTAATAGGAAGTGAAGACTATTTAATTGGGGGATTTTTGAAGGTTCTACTATTACTTTTTATTCTTACGACCACGTTTCATGTATGGGGACATGGAGGTGAAGATCATTCTAAAGATGTTAAGCAGCCTAAAGTCGTAAAGGCAAATGCGGAAATAGAAGAAAAGTATATAAGAATAAATCAAGAATACTTAAAGACTGTGAAACCAATCTTTCAGAAGTCTTGTTTTGACTGTCATGGAAATACAACTGTCTACCCTTGGTATTATAAAATTCCCGGAGTAAAGCAGTTAATTGATAGTGATATAAAGGAGTCAAAGAAACATCTGGATTTCTCAAAAGATTTTCCATTTGTAAGCCATGAGACACCTATAAAAGACTTAGATGCTATTGGTAAATCTATAAAGAATGATTCCATGCCACCATTTCGCTACCTCATTATGCATGGAGATAAAAAGCTAACTAAAGATGAAGTAAAACAGGTTGATAAATGGATAAGAGAATCAAAAGAGATGTTAAAATGATGAAATATTTAGTTATTCTTTTCTTACTTAGCTCTGTAGAAGCTAGTGCTATTACCTTTGAGAAGGCCATAACAGTTTTGGGTACACACGAGAGTGTTGATTCAGTGAACTTTAAATCAAAAGCTTTAAGTGAAGAAGCTGAATTAAAAGGATCATGGGGTGACCCAAAGTTTAAAATTGCTGCCAAGAATTTTCCAAAGGATAGTTTGAAAGATGACCAAACTCCTATGACTGGAATTGAGTTTGGTGTTTCACAGAAAATTGCTTTAACGACAAAGTATGGAAATATTGAAGATGCATTTAAGTCTCTTTCAAATGCATATCAATTTGAAGCAGATGATAAGAAAGAAGCTCTCACTAAGGCTTTTTGGGAAATATTGATTATCAAAAGGAAAGTATCTGAAGAGCTAGAGATTTTAAAAGAGAACAACACATGGATTTCAAAAATCCTTAAAGTTAGTAAAAGATTATACTCTACAGGAAAAACATCTCAGCAAGCACTTCTTGATATTCAAATTAGAAAGTCTGAAATTGAAAGTGAGTTAAACAATAAGAAATACGAAATATCTCAAATAGACGATCGTTTAAAGTATTTAATAGGAACTTCTGATATTGAAGAGGCTTCTATTCCTTGGAAGTCTCTTAAAACAAATTCAGATAAATTAAAAGATAATAAAGAACTGAGCCTAAAAGAAAAGCTAAAGGCTAAAGATTTAGCTTTAACTGCTTCTAAGCAAAACTATATTCCAGATTTAACCGTATCTCTGGGGTACACAAAAAGATCAAACATTGATGGCAACGGAGACTTTGTTGGAGCTGCAATTAGCTTTCCTCTGCCTTTCTCTGGAGAAAAGTATTCTAAACATGGGCAAGCGGTTCAAGAGAAGTATATGGCAGTTAAAAACTTTGAAAACTATAAGAGGCAAAAAAATAGAGACATTTCAGTACTCAGTAAAGAGATTGATAAACTTTTAGGTGAATTGAGTATTTTAAAAGAGAAAACCATTAAGTTCGCTCGTAACTCAAGAGAAATAACTGCTAAGTCTTATGGCCTCGGTAACTCTACTTATGTAGAGCTACTTCAAAGTGAACTTAAATTACAAAAAATTCTCATGCACAAAGTAATGCTCGAAGCAAAAAGAGATTTTAAAAGAGCAACATTAAAGTATGTTAAAGGAGAGTCCTTAAATGAATAAGTTAATCAGTATTATATTTTTAATGTTTCTCCTTGTTATAGGTGTTTCATGTCAAAAAGAAGGCTCTAGTGAATCAAGTAAAACTCACGAAGGGCATGAGCACTCTAAGACTAAGGTTTATTATACTTGCTCTATGCACCCACAGATTAAAGAAAAAGAAATGGGAAAATGTCCAATATGTCATATGAATCTAACAAAGATTGAAGTTGACGATGAGGAAGATATTCAAGCGGCGACCGTAGTTCCTGAAAAAGATATTTGGCAATGTAAAGATTTTCCTGACGTGACAAGCGAAACTGAAGATGTTTGTCCTATGGATGGTACACCAATGGTCAAAAAACCAAAGGAAAATAAGGCCGCTAAGGTAGTCGCTAAAGTGAAACTAAGAAAAGCACAGTTAAAACATTTTGAGCCAGACTTCTTTCCTGTAACGACGATGAAGATGACTAAAAAAATTAGATTGCTTGGTTCTGTCCTCCAGTCTGAGGAAAAGGAAAGCAATATCCCTGCTCGTATTGGAGGGAGAGTTGAAAAGGTTTATGTTAAATCAACTGGTAGTATGGTTAAAGTTGGTGATCCTGTGATTGATTTATATAGCCCTAAACTAATTACTGCTGGAGAAGAATATTTACTAGCTCGAAAAAGTTATGCAAAAAGCAAAACTAAAGAATTTAAAGATATGTTAGAGCAGAGTATTGAAAGACTCAAGCTTTGGGGAATCAAGAGGTTTCAATTTGAAAATTGGTATAAAAAAGGGAAGGTTCCAAGACAAATTACAATCTATTCAAACGCAACAGGTATAGTTCGATCAAGAAATGCTACTGTTGGTAAATACTTTAAAGAGGGTCAAAACTTCTTTGAACTATCGGACTTAGCAGATGTTTGGGTAGAGATGGATGTATATGAACATGATTCATCATTAATTAAGATCGGACAAAAAGTAGATTTAGAATTTACTGCTATTCCGGGGGAAAAACTTGTAGGTGAAATAGATTTTGTAAACCCTGTCCTAGATCAAAAATCAAGAACATTAAAGGTTAGAGCTACTATTGAAAATGCTTCAGGCAAGCTAAAGCCCGGAATGATCGCAAATGCAGTTTTAAATGTAGATATAGAAGGAATGCCTCTTGTTGTACCAAGAACGGCAGTGATTGATACCGGTAAAAGAAAAGTCGTCTGGGTCAAGGTTTCTGGTAAGAACTTTCAGGCAAAAACTGTTCATGCAGGATATGAATCTGAAGGTTACGTTGAAATTAAACATGGACTCATGGAAGGTGAAGAAGTCGTGATTGAAGGAAACTTCTTACTTGATGCTCAAGCACAACTTTTTGGTGGCTACGAAGATATGAAAGAGCCTAAAACTTCAGGTCACAATCACTAAGGGCAAACTATGATTCAGAATTTAATAGAATTATCTATTCGTAATCGTGCAGTTGTAGTTATAGGGTTTGTCTTTATAGCATTGCTGTCAATTTTCAGTCTTAAAACTGCTAGAATTGATGCGATACCGGATATTGGAGAAAATCAGCAAATTGTTTTTACCGAATGGGCCGGGAGATCACCTAAAGATATAGAAGAACAGGTTACTTATCCTTTAAGTGTAATGATGCAAGGAATTCCTGGGGTTAAAAATATTCGTGCTACTTCTGCATTTGGCTTCTCAATTATTTATGTGATTTTTAAAGATGAGGTCGATTTTTATTGGAGTAGAAGCCGAGTCCTAGAGAAGTTATCAACAGCTTCATCTGAACTACCATCAGGCGTAACTCCTAATATGGGGCCAGATGCGACGGGTTTAGGACAAATATTTTGGTACACACTTGAAAATGAGAAAGGTACATCAAAGCCAAAGTCACTAGCAGAGCTTAGATCAATACAAGATTTTTATGTACGCTATCTTCTTCAGGGAGTAGAGGGAGTAAGTGAAGTTGCTAGTATCGGTGGGTTTGTAAAAGAATATCAAATTGATGTTGATCCTAATAAGCTATTTGCCTATGACGTTCATTTTTCTAAATTAATTAAATCAATTCAAAATAGTAATATTGATGTCGGTGCCGAAGTTGTTGAGGATGGTGACAGAGAGTTTGTTGTTCGTGGAAAAGGCTTTTTTAAAAGTATATCTGATATTGAAAATGTTGTAGTTGCAGTTAAGAATAATTCACCTATAAGGGTAAAAGACTTAGCTAGTGTAAATATTGGGCCGGGATTTAGAAGAGGAGCACTTGATAAAAATGGTGTTGAGTCTGTTGGTGGCGTTGTTACCATGCGTTTTGGTGAAAACCCCAAAGAAGTCATTGATAATGTAAAAGAACGATTATCAGTTGTTGAAAAAGGACTTCCTAAAGGCGTTAAACTCGTACCTTTCTATGATAGAACTGAAGTAATCGAAAGAACAATTGGAACAGTTTATTCCGCTCTTGGACAAGAGATTATAATAACTATTGTTGTAATTCTTTTATTCTTACTTCACTTTAAATCGTCGATCTTAGTTTCTCTTACCCTACCTTTTGGGGTGGGAATTAGCTTTATTCTAATGAAGTTTTTAGGAATAGACTCAAATGTGATGAGCTTGTCTGGTCTTGTTATTGCCATTGGTTCAATGGTTGATATGGGCATTATTATGACTGAGAATATATATTCTCATCTGGCCCAAAATCCTAATGCATCCAAAAAAGATAGAATTGAAATCATCGTTAAATCAGCTCGTGAAGTTGGGCCTGCAATCCTGACTGCTGTTGCAACGACAATTGTTACATTCTTGCCAGTATTTGGACTAGAAGGAAGTGAAGGCAAGTTATTTGGACCACTTGCTTGGGCAAAAACACTCGCAATGTTTGGCTCTGTCGTTGTGGCAATTATCTTAGTTCCTGCATTATCAGCATATCTATTAAAAGGAGAGCTAAAACCAATTGAGAAAAACAAGGTAAGTCTTTTTATTGTTGAAAAATATAGACCAGCTTTAAATTGGATGCTTGATAATAGAAAAATATTTGTTATTTTTCCTACAATTATTTTTATGCTTGGAATGTTTGGCTATTCAAAGCTAGGTAAAGAATTTATGCCCTCTCTAAATGAAGGTGAAATTCTTTATATGCCTGTAACAACTCCAGATGTGAGTATGACAAAGGCAAGAGAGCTTTTGGCCTATACTGATAAAAAACTGAAAGAACATCCTCTTGTTGCTGACGCCATAGGAAAGCTAGGTAGAGCAAATACTGCAATTGATCCTGCTCCAGTGGCTATGTTTGAAACTGTCATTAAGCTTGTTCCTGAAGATGAGTGGCCTGATGGTGTATCTATTTATGACATTATGAGTGAGCTTGATGGAGAGCTTCAAGTACCGGGCCTTGTAAATGCTTGGTTGTTTCCAATCGAAAATAGAATTGCCATGATCTCCACAGGAATTAAAACACAAATTGGTATTAAGATATTCGGTGACGATCTAAAAACTCTCGAAAGTATTGCTTCCAAGATAGGTAAAGAAGTTGAGAAAGTTAAAGGGGCTTATGGAGTATATGCAGAACAGATCACAGGAAAGCCTTATATAGAGTTTGATATTGATCGAGTTGCTGCCAGCAGATACGGAATTAATACAGGAACAATAAATAAGATTCTTCAAACGGCTGTTGGAGGAATGACAATTGGGCAATTTTATGAAGGTCGAGAGCGATACCCAATACGTGTAAGATACAAAAAGGAACTTAGAGACAGAATTGATGAGCTTAAAAAAGTTTTAGTACCCAGTCCTCTAGGACAACATATCCCACTATCTGAATTAGCTGATATTCAAGTTGTTACTGGCCCTGCTGCAATACAATCAGAAAATGGAATGCTTAGATCACTTGTTCTTCTAAATGTTAAAGATAGAGACTTGATAGGTTTTGTTGAGGAAGCGAAAGTACATATTGAAAAGAATGTTGAACTTCCTAAAGGATACTCAATTGTATGGGCAGGGCAATATGAGAGTCAGGTTCGCTCAAATAACAGGCTAATGATGTTGGTTCCTCTGGCATTAATGATAAATCTTGTTTTAATTTATTTTGGTATTAAAAACCTAAGAAACGCAGCAATTATTTTCAGTGCTGTACCAATTGCCTTTTCTGGAGGCCTTATTTTACTTTGGATCGGTGGATTTAACACCTCGGTTGCGGTTTGGGTTGGATTCATTGCTCTATTTGGTATCGCTGTTGATGATGGCGTTGTGATGATGACATATCTTCAAGAGGCCATAAAAACTCATAAGCCTAAAGATTGGGGCGGTTTAAAAGAATGTATTATAGAGGCCGGTTCAAGAAGAATTAGACCTCTTGTTATGACAACAACGACAACTGTTGTCGCCTTAATTCCAATTATGTGGTCAACAAGTACAGGTAGTGAAGTTATGAAGCCTATGGCCATTCCAACTCTTGGTGGAATGTTAGTTGAGTTAGTAACTTTATTTATCGTGCCTGTTGTTTATTCATATTTTGAACAAAGAAAAATGGAAAAAGAAAATTTGGTTACTGTTTCTGATAAGAAATAGAAATTACTATGGAGGTATATATGTGTCCAAATTGTGAAAAGAAACTATCATTAAAAAAATCATTCCTAGTGTTAAGTGTAGTTGCACTTGGGTTATTTGGGATGGAGAGCTATGCATCAGGAACTCAGGGTGGTCACGATCATAGTAAGATGAATCACTCTAAAATGGATCACTCAAAGATGAAAAAAGGTGATCGAAAGTCTTTATCGGAAGCAGCTAAGAAATCTGTTGTATCAGCTTTAGAAGCGAATGAAGCACTTCATAGTTCATTTTTTAAGTATGATGCCAAAGCTGTTGAATCAAATGCTATGAAATTAAAAAAGGCAATTGATGCAATTGAAGATAAAGATGTTGCAAAGCTTTTAAGTTTCTCTAAGACTAAGCTTTCTGAAATTAAAGCTTCAAATGATAGAGAAACTAATAATAAGAACTATCACCTTGTATCAATGGCCCTAATTCATATTGTTAATAAGTATGATGTTGGTTCAAAGTACAATGCTTATTCTTGCCCAATGGTTAAGAAGAAATGGGTACAAAACAGTAGTAAAATGGCAAAGGTTCATAATCCTTATGCTCCCAATATGCCTCATTGCGGTTCGCAAGATAGCCACCACTAATAGTTAAATTGGCAAGCCCTCTGCATGAGGGCTTGATTGGTAAAAATATAATGGATTGACCAAGCAATTTTGTTTTTATATAATTTGTGCAATGTTTAAAAGACTAATGAGTATATTTATTTTAATCGGTTTTATATTTGGTTTATCAAATGAAGTCAGTGCTTTGTCTTTTAATCATGATGACACGATATCTATAAAAGCTGAATCTTATAGCTCGACAAGCTCTATAAACATAGAGGACTGTGAAGATTGCCACGATGATGGATGCCATGATCACGATGCACACTGTGCTCACCATTGCTCTGGACTACATAACTTAATTGAAAATAAGCAGACCATGAGTCTGAACTATGAAACAGGTGTAGATAGTAAAATTACTTGGTATTTTAATTTTCACTATGATGAACCTTTTCTTGACCCAGCACTGAAGCCACCGCTCTTTTCCTAACTTTAATTAAAAACTTAAACGAAAACCGTTTTAGAACAATTATTATTGTTAGGAAGATAAATGAATAAAATAAAACTTTATGTTATATCGCTTATAGCAAGTTCTTTTCTTACAGAAAGTTCACTTGCAAATTGTGATAATAAAACACCAACTGAACTTTTAGAGAGCTTCAAAAACAGTCATCCTCAAGTTATTGAAAACAACTCATCTATTAAAGTTTCTGAGAAATGGATTGAAGTAGCTAAGCAAAGGCCAAATCCTGAATTTCAGGCTCAAGGAATGAAAGGCGAAGAAATAGATGGTGACGTCGATAGAATTAGCTTATCACTCATGCATACAATTGAGCTTGGGGGCAAGAGGTCTTCGAGAATAGATTTTGCTGATAGTAAGAGAAAACAATTTAAAGCATCAGTCCAAGATTCAAACGAAGATGTACTTATAGATGCAATCCTCAAGGCTTACAGATTAAGGCAAGTTAAAGAGCTAATTCCAATATACGAGGAAGCTTATGAGGCTTTTAATAAGATTTTAAAGGTTAAGCTAAAAAGAAAATCACTCTCTCCAGAGGAACAAGTTGAAAAAGAAACTCTTGTGCTGGCAACTAATGACTACAGGCTAAAAGTCTCTAAACTTAAATCAGAGAAAATAAACCTGAGTCGGCATCTATCCTTTTTCGTTGGTGAAAACTGTGACCTCAAACAAGATTCCCTTCCTCAGAAAGTTGACTTAACAAGAAGTTTTAATCTGAAAAAAGAAACTCCGAGCTATTCAAAACTTCAGGTAGCGATAAATAATCTTGAATCAGCAAAAATGAAGTTAGAACTAGAGAGGTCAAATGCATATCCTGATTTAAAAATTGGGCCAGCTTTTGAGACTGAAAATATCAATGGAAAGAATTATCAGTCTGTTGGATTGAACATTAGCATGGACTTGCCAATTCTTAGCACTAATTCTGGCTCAAAAAGCCAAGCATTAGAGCAAATGAATACCGCAAGAGTGAGATACAAGAATATCAAAAGAGAAGCTTACCTAGACTTAGAAGCATGGATCGAAAAATACAATGCGTTGGGAAGCAGTCTTAAAACGATTGCCACAAGAGAAGACCTTGATAAGAAGCACTTAAAAATTGAAAAGCTCTTTAAAAGAGGTGTGATTTCAACAGCAATGATTATTGAATCTCATAGGCAATTGATTGAATTTGCTAATACTCGCAATGAGTTTGAATTAGGTGCTGCCGAGGCACTATGGAATATCTATAAAATTAACGGAACAGTTTTTACTGAAAAGCTATAAGAGGACATTATGAAAAATATCAAATTTATAACTATGACTATATTTTTAATTAGTAACCTAGCATTTGCTGAAGGTGATCATGATCATTCTTCCCACAAAGGACATGATCATTCAAAGCAAGAAGAAAAACATGATGACCATGATGATCACAAGGGGCACGATCACTCAAAACATGACGACCACGATGATCACTCTAAACATAGTGACAATAAAGGGCATGATCATGGAGCCTCTAAGGCAATTGGCAAAGGTAGAGCCATTGAAATTGTAGACGAGAAAAAAGGATTCAAGTTAAGCAAGGAAGCAATTAAAACCTTAAAGCTTAGACTTCAAAATGTTGATGGAGACCAATTTGAGATTAGCAAAGCAACATTAGTAAGTTCAAAAAGCATAAAAGGTGTTTATAGGTTTAGAGCGGGCTTTTTTAAACTGCTTAGTGCAAAAATTCTAAAAGAAACTAAGTCTGGATATAAAGTTAAGGTTGCAGGTGTGGAATTTGGTGATCAAATTGTAATCAATGGGGTTGGACTTCTTAGAGTTACTGATGTCTATTCGACTGATAAGTCAGAATATGGCCACTCTCACTGACACATAAAGGGGTGATCACATGATTAACAAAGTTATAGAATTTTCAGTTAATAATAGGATGTTTGTCTTCATGGCGACTCTCTTATTAATTGTTTTTGGTTTAAAGTCATTTCAAGAGCTGTCTATAGACGCTGTTCCTGATATTACGAACACTCAAGTACAAATAAATTCTCAAGTAAAAGGACTTGTGCCTGAAGAGGTAGAAAGGATGGTTACGTTTCCCATCGAATACTCCATGAATGGTATTCCTGGGGTTGAAACGATTAGGTCTATTTCTAGGTATGGTATCTCTCAGGTGACAGTTATCTTCAAAGAAGGAACTGATATTTACAAGGCAAGGCAGCTTGCTTCTGAGAAGTTGCAAAATATTGAATTACCTGTCGGAGTTGTCCCTGAAATGGGGCCAATTAGTACAGGGCTTGGAGAAATATTTCATTACTCCATAGAGGCAAAATCTCCTGAGAAAGATGGAGAGAAAAGACTTCTTCAGCTAATGGAGCTTCGTTCAATCCAAGACTGGTATATAAAACCAAGGCTTTTAACGGTTAAAGGAGTTACAGAGGTTAATACGATTGGTGGTTATGAAAAGCAATTTTTTATTCAACCAAAGATTGATCTGATGTCTAAATATGGTCTTCACTTTGATGACATTGAAGCAGCGATTGAAAATACAAATCTCAATGTTGGAGGCGGATATATACAGCAAACAGGAGAACAGGTTCTTGTAAGAGGTGTTGGTCTGTTAAAAGGTATTAAAGATATTGAAAATGTGGTGGTTAAAAGACTTTCATCTTATCAAGTAGTTAAAATCAAGGATATTGCCCAAGTTAAGTTTGATAAAGAAATTCGTACTGGTGCAGCGACCGTAAACGGAGAAGAATCAATCATTGGTACTGCTTTTATGCTTCTAGGGGAAAACTCAAGAGCAGTGGCACAAAGAGTTTCATCTAAGCTTGAAGATGTAAAAAAAGACTTACCAGAATGGGTTGAACTTAAAGTTCTTTATGATCGCTCTAATATGGTAAATGCAACACTTAGTACCGTTGAGCATAATCTTCTTATGGGCGCTGGGCTTGTTATGGTCTTTTTATTACTCCTTGTTGGTAATTTAAGAGCTGCCATAATTACTTCACTAATGATTCCCGTCTCCCTACTTATGACATTTATTCTTATGAGATGGCAGAATGTTTCAGGGAATTTAATGAGTTTGGGTGCCTTGGATTTTGGGATTATTGTTGATGGAGCAGTTATTGTAATAGAAAACTGTGTCCATAGATTGCAAAAAAAAGGTGAAGAACTTGGTAGAGAGTTATCAAGAGCAGAAGTTAAACAATTAGTAATCGACTCAGCTATTGAAATACGTTCTGCTGCTGGTTTTGGTGAGCTAATTGTTATAACTGTATTTATCCCACTTTTTGCTTTAACAGGTGTTGAGGGTAAAATGTTTGGGCCAATGGCAATGACTTTTATCATGGCATTAGGTTCTGCTCTACTTCTTTCTTTTACTGTTGTTCCAGCTCTGGCAGCTACTTTTTTAAGTGGAAAAACAAGAGATAAGAAACCATTTCTTATGAGTATGGCAGAAAAATTATTTAAGCCTACTTTAGGTTTTGCATTAAGGTTTAAAAAAGGTGTTCTTGGAATTGGTATTGCTTCTATTGTTATGGGTGTTTTCTTGTTTTCAAGAATGGGAGCTGAGTTTATTCCTCAACTAGATGAAGGTGATTTTGCTATTCAGTTTATCCGACCTGCGAACATAAGCACTGAAAATTCTGTAAAACTTCAAAGGTTATCAGAAGACATAATAAAAGAATTTCCACAGGTTAAAGATGTGTTTGCAAGGACAGGTGCTGCTGAAGTCGCTACTGATCCAATGGGCGTGAATATCTCTGACTCCTACATTATGCTTAAAGAAAAGAATAAATGGCCTCATGATGACCACATTCAGAACAAGAAAGACCTGATGAATGAAATTAAGGAAAAACTTGAATTGTATGTTCCGGGCCAAGTTCTTATGCTTTCTCAACCTGTAGAGTTACGCTTTAACGAACTCTTAGAAGGAACAAGAGCTGCGATTTCGGCTAAAGTATTTGGTGACGAACTTGATAAGCTAATTTCCTACTCTAAAGAGGTTGCTGAAATTGTTGGAGAAATAGATGGTGCAGGTGAAGCTGAATCCGAATCAAAAGGTAAATCACCGATGCTTCAGTACACTCCAAAAGTAGAAGAACTAGCTCAGTTAGGTGTCACAGCGAGGCCTGTACTAGATGCAATTAGTACAGCAATTGGAGGTCGTGAAGTTGGTCATGTTTTTGATGGTGTAAAAAGGTTTCCAATTGTTACCCGTCTTTCAGAAGGTGAAAGAAAAGATGTTATGACAGTAAGAAAACTTCCAGTTGGTATTTCTGATGGCTTTACTGTTCCTATTGAACAAGTGGCAGATATAGATTTTGTTGAAACATTCTCTGCTGTTAGCCGTGAAAACTCTCAACGTAGAGTGGCTGTACTTGTTAATCCTGATACACGGGATATTGAGAGTTTTGTTAATAAAGCAAAAAAAGAGGTTGAAAGTAGAGTTAAGCTTCCTGAAGGCTACTTTATTGAATGGGGAGGAACATTTAAAAATCTTCAAAGTGCTAAGGAGAGACTTGGGATTCTTGTACCTCTAGCACTTCTTATGATATTGGCTATGCTCTATGCTGCATTTAAAAACTTTGCTCAAGTGATATTGATATTTACTTGTGCTCCAATGGCCCTAATCGGTGGTGTCTTATCATTAAATATAATGGGTATGCCTTTTAGTATTTCAGCAGGTGTTGGCTTTATTGCTCTTTCAGGAATAAGTATTCTAAATGGTGTTGTTCTTGTAACTTATTTTAATAGACTTATAAAGGATGGTAAGTCTCCAGACGAGGTAGTTAAAGAAGGTGCTATGACGAGATTGAGGCCAGTCTTAATGACGGCCCTAACAGACATCTTTGGATTTTTACCTATGATGTTTTCAACAGGTCTAGGAGCTGAGGTACAAAAGCCTTTAGCAACCGTTGTTGTTGGAGGGATTATTTCGGCGACTCTTCTTACTCTGATTGTCCTCCCAAGTTTGTACCGTCTATTTATTAAGTTTATGCAACCAGAACTAAATAAGGAGGCGTATGGGACATAATCACTCTCATCACCATCATGGCAGCAAGAATATACTTGTTGCCTTTTTTCTAAATGCAGGGTTTGCCGTAATAGAACTAATCGGTGGATATTTAACAAATAGTGTGGCCATATACTCTGATGCCCTACATGATTTTGGTGATAGTCTTGCACTTCTCTTTTCATACTTTGCTGAAAAACTTAGCCATAAAGATGCTGATAGAAAGTTTACGTTTGGTTATCGACGTTTTTCAATTCTTTCAGCTTTTATAAATGGAGTGATCCTTTTACTCGGTAGTATATTTGTTATTTATGAAGCTGCTCAAAGAATTATGGCTCCTGAAGAAGTTTCTCCTGAGGGAATGTTAGGATTGGCAATTTTGGGGATTGCGGTAAATTCTTTCGCTGCTTATAGATTATCTAAAGATGATAGTATGAATACAAAAATGGTTATGTTCCATCTCTTAGAGGATTTACTTGGTTGGGTTGCCGTACTAGTTGTTAGCATCGTTTTGCTATTCAAGCCTTGGTATGTGTTGGATTCAATACTCTCTATTCTGATCTCTCTAGTGATCCTTAGAGGGGTTTATAAGAATTTGCTCAAGGTAGGTTTGATTTTTCTCCAAAAGTTTCCTGATGAACTAGAATTTGAGCAATTGAAAAATGAAGTAATGGAACTTGACCTTGTAAACGATATACATGCTGTAAAAGGATGGTCTATTGATGATACAACTTACTATTTGCGCTTTCATGTACTTGTACCAGAAGAAACAGAGATTGGGACTGTTGACTCATTAAAGGTTAAGATAAAAGAAATTTTGAAGAAGTATAATGTCGCTTACTCAACAATTGAGTTTGAGGCGGAGTGTGAAAAAAATGAATAATCAAATTTATCTATTCGACTTTTATGCTGTGATTATTTCAGATTCCCTTAATACTGAGTCTCACTCACATCTTGCTCATCAGATAACTTTTTCAATGAATGATGAACAGTTTCGAGTCGAAATTGATGGCGAGATAATAAAAGATATAGTGTTATTTATCCCTTCGGGCAAGTCTCACAAGTTCCTTGAAAGTAACTCCAAATATTTGTCAATCTTAATGGATAATGAGTCTTTATTTGAGATAGGAGAATTGAAAAGAAAAATTGAAAAGCTTGATACTTTTCCGAGGAATTTAGAGGATGTCAAATCTCTAGTTGAAAACCTAGGAATTGATAAGCATAAAAACATAGACCCTAGAATTGTCAAAATAAAAGAAATGATTGAACAAACTGAGTGCTTAGAAAATATTAGATTAAATGAAATCTCTAAAGAAATCTTATTGTCAGAAAGTAGGACACTTCATTTATTTAAAGAGCAAGTTGGGGTACCTTTTAGAAAGTATATATTATGGAAGAAATTAAAAAGGGCAATTACATTATTTGCTAATAGTAAAGACAAGAAAGTCACTGATATTGCTTTAGAGGCTGGGTTCAGTGATTCCGCACACTTATCTAAGATTATTAAGTCATCGTTTGGCATTTCTCCTACAGAAATCCTTAAAAATAGCCAGTTTATAAAAGATCATTAATGGCCTTCAATCTATACTGAATATAGATTAACAAGAGAGGTTGAGATGACGAATGAAACAAAAATTTTAGACTTTAAAAATTCAGAGGTAGAAAAGATTTTAAGAAGAATTACACGTGGACTTACTGAGCAGAAAGATATTATTAATGCTTGCTACCTGTTTGTTAGGGATGAAATTAAATTTGGCTATAATGAGAGTGATGACATATCAGCTTCAAAAGTTATAAAAGATGGATATGGACAATGTAATACAAAGTCAAATTTACTACTTGCTCTTCTCCGAGGAGCTGGTATTGAGGCCCGCTTTCATGGATTCACTATTGATAAAAGATTGCAATATGGAGCCGTGACAGGAATATTTTATTGGTTAACTCCAAGAGATATTTTTCACAGCTGGATTGAAGTAAATTATAATGGCAATTGGTTTAATCTTGAAGGATTTATACTTGATAAAGAATACTTAGGTTCCTTAAAGTCCTATTTTACGAGTAACCCTAAAACTCTCTGTGGTTACGGTGTTGCGAGTAATGATTTTCAGTCTCCTCAAGTTGACTGGAGTGGAAACAATAATACATATATTCAAAAAGAAGGCATTGTTAGGGATTTAGGTGTGTTCGACTCACCAGATGAGTTTTATGAAAAGTATGGAACAAACCCTAAGGGAATAAAGAAGGTACTTTTTAAGCTACTTGTACGTCATATTATGAATAATACTATTTCAAAGCTTAGAAAGAAAAAAACACAATCTAGTGGCGATTTAAAAACATTGTGTAGTATTGAAGATATTAATTCAATTTCTTTTAATGATAAATAATGGAAGTTAGTTGATGAATACGAATCTAAAAAAGAATTTTTACCTAAAACTTGCAAAGGCTAAGAGATTAATTAGTTTGAAGCAATGTGAGGAAGCATTCTCTTTTCTTGAGGACGCACATGTTTTGGGGCAAAGGTATATAATTCCTCACACGATTGCTCATATCTATATGCTTAAAATTGGCATCTTGCAAAAAGATAAAAAAGAAATCATAGGTCAATTATTTCGCATTCCTACAGGAGTATTAGGGTCTATGGTTGGAATTCTACCCGTAGGTAATACAGGTGGAAGTAATGTTTCACCGTTTAAAAAAATGGAAATTCGAGATGACTTACAGAAATTGCTGCAATAAAATCTAAGCGAGCTACAAGAAAAGGAAAAAGTTGAAAAAAAGTATTGTTAAGATTCAAAAGATGGACTGCCCTTCTGAAGTTAAAATAATAGAAAGTCTTATCGAAAAGATTAGCACAGATATAAAGGCAGAATTTGATTTAGAGAAAAGAGTTGTGACTTTTTACCATGATGTAGCTAGTGAAATGATTTTGAACGAATTAAAGAATGTGTCATTATCTGGCGAGCTTGTTTCATCTGTAAGTATTTCTGAAAATGACATACCTGATATTGGGCCTAGTGTTGAAGCAAGAACCCTAAAATATTTGCTAGGTATAAATCTCACAATGTTTATAGTTGAGATATTTGTTGGGATTTATGCTGAGTCTACTGGATTGATAGCAGATGGATTAGATATGTTAGCAGACTCTTTTGTGTATGGTATCAGCTTGTATGCTGTCGGTAAAAGTATTGTTACAAAAAATAGAACAGCCTTTCTTAGTGGTATCATGCAAATATCATTAGGTGTTTTATGTCTTGTTGAAGTAGGTCGAAAGTTTTACTTAGGAAGTGAGCCTCTATCCAATTACATGATCATTATTTCAATTATTGCGCTTATTGCTAATGTCTTATGCTTAGTCTTGATACACAAACATAAAGATGGTGAAGTTCACATGAAGGCTAGTTGGATATTCTCAGCAAATGATGTTATTGTAAATACTGGCGTTATCGTATCGGGAATTCTCGTTTATTATCTAAACAGTAATATTCCAGACTTAGTAATTGGAGCATTTGTATCTTTTATTGTTATTAAGGGTGGAGTTACAATTATTAAGCTTTCAAGACCACAGAAGAATGTAGATGGTAAAGATAAGCACTGTTGCTCTAGTAGCTGTGATTAGGTTTCTTTGACTTGGTTAAGCTTTTTATAGAATGTTTCTCTAAGGATATAGCTATGGTAAATGAAATAACCCCAAACAAATGGAGAGAAATAAGAACAAGAATCGTAGAAGTCATCTCCAATTAGTCCATGTGATAGCCTGTTCCTGAAGTTAAAGCCTTCATTTTCTGACAAAAGAGCTTTAATTTGAAAGAGATGAGCTTCACCAAATACATTTTTAAATTCAGGTAAATGTAATAGAGAGCTTAAAGTTCTTTCTTGCTGAACTATATCTTCATCAATAAGAGTAACTATTACACCTACATTTTCTAAGAAATGACGAAAACAGTTTTCGAATTGAGGGACTAATAAATGCATTGATTCTTCCCATTTCCCAATAAACCCATACCATAAGGCTTTTCTGATTATGGAGATTCTGTTTGTAGGTATAAAAGGATTATTTGTAAGAAAACTTTCAAAATCATATTCAGTGATGTCATGTCTCAGAAGGAGAGTATTTCTGCCGTGATCTATACAAGTTCCTTTTATTAAGACTCCGTTTTTAAATAGAAATAAGGCTTCTGAGAGTAAAATCGAAGCATTCTCATCATCATTTTCAAAAGAGAGGCCATTATCTCTATCAACTATTCTCGCATTGTCATCATAATGTATTGTCGAAAACAAATGGCGCAAAGAACCCTTTACAACTTCTTTTGCATGATTTTGATAATATTCAACTTCTTGAGGAATCGTTTTATAAGTTAAAGCCAATATACCATTTATAGTATCTAGTTTCTCAATTGCTTTAAATGTTTCTTCCATTGGTTTTGAAAGGTCTATGTCAAATGGTGAAGACTTCATTTCATCTTGTGATTTAAGTGAGGCATTATTTAATTCTGCATGTATATCATCTATTGCTTCTTTTCGACTTCTCGTTATTTTATGTGCCATCATATTTTCGTACAAAGCTCTTGAGCATACATCGGTTAACATTAGACCATTGCCCCCGTCTTCTTTTATACTTTTAATTTCATCAAAATATGAGTCACAAATAAGATTAAGCGTTTGATCTCTTTTTTCAATGTCTTTTGCTTTTTTGTGTAACTTTAGACATATATCTAAGTAGTCACGATATTTTCTAAAGTGCTTCTGAGCTTTTGATTCATCTGCATAACTCTCTGACATTTGAATAATATTCTTATCATCTTCAAGGTTTGCAAAAGCGTAAATCTTAAAATAGATAAATCTTGTAAAGTCACTTGGTTCCTTGTCTTTAGGACTAATTAATATTTTAAAAATATTAGACAATCTTTCTTTAAGAGCATCCTTGTCTTTAGTTAAACGCAGAAGAGAGGAACATCTCTTTAATTCATCTCGTATCAGAGCCTTTGATCTTTTTTCTTCATTGTTAACAAAGTCTTCTATGTATGAAAGATAAGATTCTAGTGCGAGTTCTACTTTTGGGTAATCTTGGCATCCGGCCCAGAGGACATCTGCTAATCTAGCATTGACATGATGACTTTTTATTTTACCAATTAAGTTTTCTATTACCTGATATTGTTCTGTCTTTATATCTTCCAACGACAATGTTCTCTTGCTCTGATACTCCATGAAGGGTTTAAATGGTTCCTTTTCGTTTTTTCCATCCAAGCCAAGTCTTAAGACTTCTTCGATAAACAACACATCTTTGTCTATTTCAGTATCATCATTTTTTTCTTTCGAGATTTTAGATAAACATTTCTCAATACAGTCGTTTTCAGTAATAACCTCAATCAAATTATCGAGTGTGAAATTCTTTTTTTCATTGTTTGACATAGTAACCCCTAACAAGAACTGTATTATTAGCTATTTATTTCAATTATTTGCTTCTTAGTAAACTGATTAAAGCTCCTATATATAAATTGTCTTCATTTTGTACGCTATTCATTCACTACGCTCCCTAACATTTCAAGGAAAAACACGGTCTCCCAGAGGGAACCCTCCGAGTTTTTCCTTGAAATGCACTCGACTTCGTTACTTCGGCTTCCAAGAAATGAAACAATTATATAGGAGCAAGATTATGTGTTTAAAAGAAATTAATAAAAAATTAGAAAAAATAGCTTTCAATAAAACTATTCCATTTTGTTACTCATGTTACAAGGAAGCACCTACAGGAGCTTGTAAAACATGCCACTCTGATGACCTTATGAGACTCTTGCCTGAATATGGCTGTGAATATGGAACTGATTGGGTAATCAAAAATATACTCGAAGAGAATCTTGAAACTGTTGATATAACTGAAAGTTTCGAGCAAATGATTGAAGATTGCTATGGCGAAACAACCAAAGTTCGATTTCTTGAAGTTTTGACAGTTGATGTTATGAAAGAGCAAGACCCAATTGCATGGGATATTGCTAAATCAGAATATATGGACGGATTAGAGCAAGATGACCAAGTAATTACGTTCGATAATGGATCGAATTATTACTGGTTAAAAGACCTCGAAATTTTTATCGAAGACAACCTAGAGGCCTATGATGCTATCTAGTATTAAGAATGATTAGATTTACCTGTTCCCCGTCCTAAGTCCCTGTAAAAAAAGAGAAAATAAAATCTTTACTCCGTTGTGTACTACAGGGTTTATAATAGACTTATGAAAGAAGAATACACTATTGGAAAATTAGCTAAAGAATCAGGAGTCACTGTTGAAACCGTAAGGTTTTATGAACAAAAGGGTTTGATAAACCAACCTTCTCCAAAGTCTGGATATCGTAAGTATCCTTATGACGATGTTATCAAAATTAGATTTGTTAAAAGAGCAAAAGAACTTGGCTTCACCTTAAATGAGGCTAAGGAGTTACTTCAGTTAAGAGTTAAGTCAGATGCTAAGTGTGGACAAGTTAAATTAAAGGCAGAACAAAAACTAGAAGATGTTGATAAAAAAATAAAAGACTTGAATAAAATAAAGCGCTCCTTAAAGAGCTTGATTCAAACCTGTTCAAATAACGAAAGCTCAACATCCGAATGCCCGATTTTGGAGAGTTTTGAAAAGGATAAGAAATGATAAATATAGAGTTTATTTTTGATAAGGATTGTCCAAATGTGCAGGAGACAAGGAGCAATTTAATGAGGGCATTTTCTCGTGCTAAAATCTCTGCTAGATGGAAAGAGTGGGAGCGTAATTCAGTTGAATCACCCGAATATGCTAGAAAACATGGATCACCGACAATTTTAATTAATGGAAATGATATTATGGGCGTTGAGCCTATCGATGGTGCTAATTGCTGTAGGCTCTATGAAGGAGCTGGTGTACCTTCTGTAAATCTAATTGTCGCTAAAATGAAAGATGCCAGCTTTTCATTTAGTAAAAACAATAATAAGTTCTTTGGTTTCTTAGGAACTGTCTCTATTGGACCTTATGTAGGTACCGCTTTTTTAGCAAAAGCAAGCTGTCCACTTTGTTACCCTGCCATAGCAGGATTTCTCTCAAGTATTGGCCTGGGATTTTTGTTTAAAGGAGCATATTTTTATATTTTAATGTCTGCTTTTCTTGGCATTGCCTTATTCGGACTTTGGTACAAGGCTAATTTAAGAAGAGGTTATACTCCACTGTATACTGGAATAGCTGGCTCTACTATTGCTCTTGTATTTCATTATTTACAATATGAATATCTTTTTTACCTTGGAATAGGGATATTAATTTTTGCTTCTGTCTGGAACCTCATTCCAAAGAAGCAAGATTGTATAAACTGTAATTAAAAAAGGGAGGTTTATATGTCTAACAAAGTAGAAGTTTTCAGTGCAGGATGTCCTGCTTGTGAAGGTACAATTCGTCTAGTGAACGAAGTCGCATGTGATAATTGTGAAATTAGCATCCTTGATATGAGCAATGAAGATGTTTCTAATCGAGCTAAGAAGCTAGGAATCTCTAGGGTTCCTGCTGTAGTTGTAAATGGTAAATTAGCTGATTGTTGCCAAGCTAAAGGTCCAACGGAAGATGAACTAAAAGCTGCCGGTATAGGTAGCTAGTGTACATTTACTTTTAGTGAAAAAGAGAAGTGGCATTTCTCTATGCCACTTCTCCACTTTTTATTTCGACACTCATTTTTATTTTTAGATTGAATACTTGCTCAATGTATTTCACTAGATTATCAGTGCTCCACTTACGACGTTTGTTTACAAAATCTGATACATAAGAAATAGAGATTTCAGCCTTTTCTGCAAAAGCTTGAAGCCCCATAGATTTGATAGATTCTATTAAAGCGTCTTCTAAAGATAAGCCCTCATTGTTAATTAAATTTGTAATATAAGCTTGAGCGAAGCCAATATCTTCAAATTCCCTTGCTACTAATTCATTAAAGTCTTTATGTCTATTTGCCATAATTCCTCCAATACTCCTTTGCTTTATCAATGTCACGACTTTGAGTTTTCTTGTCACCGCCAACTAAAAGAATAATGATCTCATCACCATCTTCAGCAAAGTAAACTCTATAACCTGGGCCGTGAGTTATTTTAATTTCAAAAATCCCATCTTTTAAAGCTTTGATGGATTTTTTTGCTCCTCCAGTTGCAACTCTTTGAACAAATCTAACGACAATTGCTCGGCTTAAATTGTCTAATTTCTTGAGCCAATCCTCAAAGGGGGAGTCTCCGTTTTCCAGTGTGTAATAAATAATTTTCTTGTTAATCATCCTTAATCCTTTTTATAAAATACGCTATTTGGCGTAGTTTGTCAAGGTTTAACTTTAAGTCCCTATAATCAGGGAAGAAATGTGACATTCTTCCCTGATTGATGTGCATATTCTCTCTAAGCATTTGTCCGAACTTTCAGCCTAGAATGTTCATTAATGAATTCGGCAAGTTGACCAATGTAGAGCATTTCTTTCCATTTACTCTCAGAAATTTTGCCTTTTTTCTTTTCCCAAAGCTTCTTCAATCTACGATCTTCATGTTCCCATGTTATAGATTCTAGCTGTAGTGCTTTGATGTCTTCATTTGTCACATTTGTAACTAAGTGATGAATGATTTTGTCGGAGGTAATTTTTCCGCAATCTTCATTTTTGTTAATCTTTGTTAATAAATTTTGTAGCAAAGCTTTAGTTTCGTTTTTAACTCTTAGAGAGTTGTAAGTAACATTCTTGTTTTCTTTTTTAGACATTTCTTGCCTCCGTTGTTTATTGCTAAAAATAGCGACTAATAAAGGCTTTTTGAGCAGGCTAAATATGGGGAATAAACTGGTAAAACTTCTCACGACTCTCACGACTTTCACGACTGTTTTTGTGAAAAGACGTTAAAAGATGTGAAAAGAAATGAAATGACTAAAACGCTGAAATACTCATTAACACTACTATCTCATTGATTTAATTAGTTGTTCAATAAGTCGGGTCTATACATCGGGGAGTTCGGGCATATACCCAAACTACTCCGTTTCCCGTAATGGTGCCAGACTTCAGCCCCTGAAAGCATCGCAGCAAAGTTTAATGAACGTCACTTTTTAGAATTGTATTGCAACACTTCAATAAAAAATGTCTGCAACCCTATTTTCGGTCCGTCGACCTCTATACTCCCAACAAAAAAGGGCCAAATGGCCCTCTTCCTCGAATAAAATGTGATCAACAAATCATTATTCGTAACATCTATACCTATGATACAAATCCAAATCCTCAAATGCCTCTTTAGATTCGTCACCAGTTTTTTCGAAATAGTATTTAGCATAGGCAAAGTCTGTGCATGACGAACTAGATTCATCAGCCACAACTGTATCTGTAAAATGACGAATGATTGTCCTGCCAATCAAAGGATGTGCTATTCCAGAAAACAAGTTATAGTATCTTAATACCGAGCTAAAAATATGCCCACTACAACTCCATTGCATGTTCGGAAATTCAGTTCTTTTTGCTAGAACACAAGTTTTAACGATTTCACTAAAGCCCTTTGCAAACTGATTCCTGTCATTAAAATTGTATTCGATATTATTTCTTAGCAGAATATTTAAAAACGGTATATTAAGTTGGTGATAGAATCTTGGAGCTACCATTCTGCTTGTAGCCGCAGCTTCAAAAATGTTTAGATGTTTGTCCTTAAGAACCGTTAGGCCATCAAAATCACCGTCATAATACCTCGCGATACCTCCGAAAATGGCAGTGACATACCTCAACTCCTCATAACTGTCAGGAGCTTTTAAGCTATCCAATAAATACTCTTTTAAAGCGGAATCTAGCCTATGAGGGTTCTTCTTAAAAAGTTCTTCAACAATTTTTACTTTCAGTCCCACTAGAAAGGTATTTTTTAGCGCTTCAAAGTTTTTGACATAACCTTGATCCGGAAATGTTTTTACGAGAACCTCAACAATTCCGTTCGAAATGTGTTTCATATTCTGTACGATTCCATATTCGCTAATTACTGGCTCTGGTATATCGTAAAAACGCCAATTAGATCTGCCATTGGGTTTCATTTTGTTTACATGCAAAAGGCCATTAAATAACCTCGTGGCAATTGAGTTTGTATATCCTATTTTGAAAAGTTCCTCATAGATCAATTCATGAATAATCAAGGCACCTTTATTTGCCGAATCCAATTTTCCCCACAAACCTTCATCAATTTGAATTCTGCCGTCACCCTGATTGGAAGCCACTTGCTCTAAATAGCAATTATCCGGCAGAATGCCATGTTCAGAATCATCGATATCTTCAAGATCTTCGACAAAATCAATTCGTGAACTAAACTCCAAAATCTTTCGAGTCAATATTGGATGAGCCTGCCATTCGATGAGTCGGTCTAATTGATAGATGGCGTTTTCTTCCGCTGAAAGCTCACCCTCAGGAAGCCGTAACTCGAATTGGTATTTATCCTGTATCTCAAAAAGATCTAACAACTCGGTTGTCTCACTTGCTGATCCCGCATTACATACGACAACATCTCCACCATTTGCTGCTCCATCCGCGCCTAGTGAACTAACACTAAATAGCAAAGATAACGTCAGTGCTAATACCCCGGTTTTTTTATTCATAATCTCCCCCTCTAATTCTTCGTTAATGAAAAAAGTTGAATGTTAAGTTGATAGGTTTCGTTAGATTGAAAAGGCTCCGCTTCATATTTCTGAATAAAGCTATCTACCATCTCACGGAGCTCTTCCCTTGCTTTCTTGAATTGATCCGCTTTCAAGTTAAAACACAAACTACTATACTCCCTCATATCCACAGACTGAGCGCCGATAGCATCCTTAGCCTCGTCACACATTCGCTTGTGATAGTCCTGAATAATGTTGGAGGGTATATCGGGCTTACTTCTCACATGTTTGTTAACTTTAATGAGCTTGTCTTCAGATGTTTTTTCTAAAAGCTTTAGATCAATTAAATTTTCAATTATTGATTTTATCTCGGACTCAGTGGTTTTCCAGGCGAGTTTAGATTTTATGAATTTAGTGCAATTTTTGAAATCTTTCCTCTCCGTCATTGTGCGGATGATGGAATGAAGTGGGTTCATAAAAAACTTATAGTACTGAATATCTAGTATCTTTACTCCATCTTTGCTTGGCCTCATTTCTTTCAATCGATCATAGTAAGTCAAGGATTGCTCCGGCGAATGAGACTTTTCCAAATCAACCAGAGTTTCGAAATACAAGCCTTCTTTTGCACTCAATCTCATAGATTTAATTAGGTTGGGAATATACTTTTTGGGAATGGAGCGATTTCCCGCAAGCACCTGCTGCAAAGGTCCATGATGCTTCATCCCCATTTGGGCTGCCCAAGACCGTATCGAAAAAGAAGGATTATTCCTTTTCTTTTTTTGGTAATAATCATTAAGTAACGATGTCGTATCAGTATAGAAGTAAATCGACATTAACCATCCCCCAAACAGCTAAATAGATTGCAGCGAACATACGTTTATCATCACCAAGTAGCAACTCATTATATACAAAGTGGATTTAAAATGTGCCACTCCAACCAAAAGTGACAATTGAGAGACTCTTTCAACCAAGTCCTGATAGTTTAGTCGGTGAATCGTCACCGTTTAGCACTGCAGTGCCCCGCTAAAAAGTGACTAACACCTAGTCATTGTTTCCAGCCGGTCACCTTGGCCCATTCAATGGCATTCAAAATGATTAGATCACAAACAGGGTCTTTTATATCGTAATAAGCCTCAATGTTTTCTGGGAAATATTTAGAAAGTTGTGTCTTAATTTCTCCGTATGTTTCTCTGGCCTCTGCGTTACTACGCAAAAAATCCCTAAATAAAATAGGATACTCCTGATTGAAACAACCTAACTTCCTAACATGTAAATTAATTTTTGGGTCTTTCCCTTTGTAATATCGTTTTTCAAGTTCTTCATCGGACAATGTCATTCCTGGAGGGCAATGATCTTGCCTAATATCTGTAGACTCAAATCCAATCTGATTGAGGGCTGCTTCTATTGGTGCATCTAAAGATCTAACAGTGATTTGAATATCAATAACATCTTTAGCTGCTAACCCAGGAACACTTGTTGATCCAATATGGTGAATGGCCACTATATCCTCTGACATAGCATCACTAATTTTCTCTTTTAAGTCTTCGAACTCTTTTGGCCAACGGTCTTGATAAGGAACTATTTTTATCATTATAAATCTCTTGTTTTTGATTTACATTTTTAGCATATTATAGTGTTTTGAAGACGTCACCTTTTAGTATCGTGGCGCCATTCTAAAAAATGAATTTCGCCTACCAATGAGAACTCGATGCCTATCAAAGTTTCAGATGATATTTCTCTAGAGCTTATGAATATGAATCATGCTCCTCTATTTTTTCAATCTATTCACGAGAAGGAGTCCGAAACAGATATCTACCGACACAATTTACAGGAAAAATATAGAAAACTCGAAAATATTGAAACAAGAATTGAAGATGCCGTAAACAATAAAAGAAACGTCGATGGAACACCCGACTTCTTTATATTCTATGGCGATAAAATTGCTGGGATTTTTGAATTTCACCCACTTACAGAAGAGGACCACATCGAGGTTGGATATTGGCTCTATGAGGAATATAGAAATAAAGGCATCTTATCCAAAGTATTTCCTCTAATGATTCAGTATGCGAAGGTTAATTTTAACAAAACTAAAATTCTGGCAACTACATCGACAGAGAATATACCTTCTCAAAAATTATTGGAAAAAATGGAATTCAATAAAACGGGAAATGTATTAGAGTTTGAACAACCTGATGGAACTTTATCTAAAGAGTTTGAGTACACCTACAACGTAGTTCCTCAATTGCATGAAGACATTCTTGAACTAGAAACTGAAAACATGGTTCCCATTTTAGAGAAAATTGGAATGAAGCATGAACCACAAAAACTTCTCGAAGGGCTAAAAAATCCCCAAGAAATAATCACACTCTATCGAAATGGCCAATTGGTCGCTTTATTAAGATATACTGAAACTGAGAAAAACCGAGCTAAGGTTTGGAGTATTCAAATTAGATGTCCAGAAAAAAACGGCATGCTATTGCTACCTCTTTTAAAAAAATCATACCTGTCTTTTAGAAAAAATGAAATTCACACTATTGAATCAGTTGTGCAAATATCAAATCAAAAATCCATTGGTTTTCATGAGAGAATGGGATTCCTAAGCCGAAGAAAACTTGAAAAGTCCTTACAATATGAAACGACGTTAGAAAATATTCGTAAAAAATTGAAAATTAAATCATGGTAAAGTCGAGAATTCCCAAATTGTAAACTAGGAAAAATAAAAAAAGAAACAGAGAGTCTGAAAAATGGAAGACTTCCAGCCTTCAATTGATATGCTAATCTATTTTCCATTGATGTTTACTTACTTGTGGAAGCTCCAATGATATTCATTACAGATGAAGTGAAAAATGATCCCATTGAAAGATGGAACCTACCCGACGAGGTTTTCTTTGCTGCAGGTGCCTGTCATATTCTCGCATATGCATTTTTGCAAAAATACGCAGACAAAAACTTTAAGGCGATTTGGATAAAACCCGCCAAAGGATACAGAGGTAATCATATTTTTGTGACCGATGGTAACACTGTGTTCGACTTCGAAGGAGTGTCCTCCTACGAAACCTATATTGAACAAATAGAGGCTAAACTGACCTCCATTTTCTACCAATGGAATTACGAACTCATTGAGATCGATGAACATATCTTGATCTCAGAACAGGAATCTAAAAAAATTGAAGGGCTGTGGCTTAGGCAACCAGATCAATTTCTACATAATGCCCTTCCCCGAGCAAACACCTATTTGCAGATGTTCAGCGCAGAAATCGAAAAAAGCATGTTTGCTCATAGCTCATAGGAAATAATATGGAAAAAAGAAGGATATACGACTTACCCGAAAATTTCACCAGCATGAAAGATAGCTGTCTAAAAGAGGGCTTTCATTTCCTTAGTAAAATGGAAGCTTGTTGGCTTTCAGGAGAAAATACATTCAGTCAAAAAGAAGAAGCTCTTTTTGTAGCTTTAGAAAAAGACATCCCTGTCGGTATTTGCGGATTGAATGTCGACCCCTACACAAATGATAAAAGTATTGGCAGAGTGAGACATCTCTATATTGTGCCAGCAGCGAGAAGAAAAGGTTTAGCAAAAAATCTTGTCGAAGCCGTAACGGATCATGCTAAAAATCACTTTGACATATTGCGATTGAGAACAAACAACCCCATAGCTAGCCAATTCTACGAGAATTTAGGATTTAGTTTAAGTAATGAAAAATTTGAAACTCATTTAAAAGTATTGAAAGACCCGGATAAAAAGAGCTGAATCCAATCCAAACTCTATGGAATAAAAAACTCAACTTTAAGATGAATGAATAAATGGAGTCTACATGAATAACATAGGAACATACTTTGAGATACCCGTTACTGATATGGACAGGGCTATAGAGTTTTATTCGAAAGTGTTTAACATTGAATTCATTAAAGAAGAGATTCACGGATGTGAGATGGCGTTTTTTCCATTTTCAGAAAGAGGCACCGGCATATCTGGTTCTCTTGCAAAAGGAGAAGTATATAAGCCTTCTGTTGAAGGATGCCTCATTTATCTCTCCACGGAAAATATTGATCAAACTATGGCAAAAGCCATTGAGGCCGGGGCCGAAGAACTTTTCCCCAAAACACAGGTTCCCAATATTGGCCATTCAGCAGAGTTTAAAGATTGTGAAGGAAATCGAATTGCACTATTTGAATACCTAAAGGACACACAATGAATCGCGCCTTTTTAATCTCACCTTTAATTGCCTTATCTCTTCCGTTATTTGCTAGATATGTTGATAAAAACGGTGAAAAGAAAGAACAGTTCAAATCGATCTATAGCTTTGTTAACAAGCATGTAGGCTCCTGTCCTAAAAAAATATTTTTTGGCCATGATAAAAGAAAAGATGGTTTTTCTCGCTTTAAGGGTGCTACAGCAACTGTAACTATGGCAAAGCCGCCTGAACATGAAAACTTTAAAATGATCTTGGCGCATGAAACTTCGCATATATGTCTTTTCAATAAAACGAATGGAGCTAGTAATACAGAGCCTTTTCGTTTTTTTGATGAAGGGTTAGCTGATATCATTGGTGGCCGTTTCGTCGGTGGCGAGTCAAACTACAAAAAGAAAGCTTTCTCAAAAGCAAAAGCTTGGAACAAAGAAGGTAAAGTCTCATTTTCAAAAGTACAGAAATGGAATGACTACTTTGGAAATCCACCGGATGTAGACTTTGGCGCTTACATGGTTGGAGCCACTTTTGTTTACTTCATTCTGGATAGTTTTGGTAAAGATACTCTAGAGTTATTTCTTATTGATATAGGTAAGACAAAATCTCTAAAAATCACTATTAAAAATATTTTTGATATGAACCAAGATCATTTTGAAAAACTCTGGCTGAAATATATAGAAGAGGCTGAAATTTAGAATGTTGTCCTTCACCTAGTAGGTGGCTCACCGCCAACTTTTGTTTAACTCCCCACGAATGGTAAGGACTTCAAATCCCCTCTTCAACCATGTAAGTATTCTAAATTTAGCCTAAATGATAAACCATTGAAATTTCTCATTAATTCCCATTACATTTTCGTAAAGGGAAAATACTTCCAATTTGTAAACTAGAATTGCACCAGTTTGGTGAGAAACACTAGTATCGAATCTCTTTAAAGGTCATGAAAGATCATCGGCTCAATCATTGATCAAAGAGCATTACCCATGGGGTGGGATGGATGAGAAGCTTTAAACAACTTATAAAATTTAGTATTTTAATTGGCCTTGTATTCGTATCTCTACCTGGCTTTTCTCAAAATGCGTGCTTGCAGTTATTTACGGGAAAGGCCGCTGATCTCAGATCCATCGCCCAGAAAGTTAAGTTTTCAGAAGCGCTAGATAAACAAACATTTGAAAATATTAAAATTCTTCTCGAGACCAAGCCCTATGATAGGAGCAACCCCCATTACCAAACGGTGATTCAATTCCTATTTTCTACGCCGAGTTTACCAGGAAAATACAGATGGGATATTTATGCGCATCTCGCGCAAAAACTTCCTAAAGAGAGTCAATGGCCCTTCAAATTCCCCAACAAAGAAACCCATCCAGAACAGTATCTCCATTCCATTACAGGAGCTCTTGCCGGATTACCGATTTACACCTTGATAAAAAGCGTTCCACGCGAAGGACAGTTGGAAACGATTCGGGAGGCATTGGAAAAGGTCAGCCAAGAGATGCCCGAAATACTACCCAAAGAGTGGATAGAAATAGCCTGGGATAATGTTCAGAAAGTAGAGACCGGCTTCCACCTTCTTCAACTTATGTTCAAATTGCGAGGGAGACCTGAGAACACACTGCCATATGAAAATTCTGCTCAAGTCCTATCCGCCGCCAGTGGTATCAGTTTAAAAGAACTGGAGAATATAAAGGACTTGAGTTCCGAACGGCAACTCGGCCACTTATACGTCTATCTGTTAGACATAACAATGGCTCGAACACGCCCACCTTTCAAGAGCACTGATATTGAACCGTCTATTTTTGAAAAGAAAAACCTCCCTATATTTATCGAAGCATTAAAGAATATTCGTGACTATTTACACGCCAACGGCAACACCGATGCCATGTTGAAAAATATATTCTATGAGTTCTTAGAAAAAAACAATCGCCAGGATTTTGTATTCTCTAAAGAAACCGTCGATAATATCAATACCGAAATTCCACCGAAATTAGTCCAGGAATTGACCAACGCCATGGAGAAGCAAGGTCTTCCCGTTAATAAAGACGAAGTGAATCAATTTATTAAATCATGGTTTGATTTGGATCCATTAGTCACCTTGTTCAGCCGATATAGTGGAAAACAAGAATGGACACCGATCGTCCCTAAACTCCTTGAAGCTCTCCATGCAATGATCAAAGGGAGTTTTAAAGAATACAGGTACAAAGGCTCTAATGAAAAAGAGGACCAAGACATCGTCCAGCAACACATGCGCTTATTGACCAGTGAAGAAGCGCGGTCGAAATGGCGCGATGGGGTCACGGAAGTGAGCCTTGCCGAACAAGTTTCACCTAGTCAGTTTGACCAAAACATTGAAACAATCAATCGATTGAGATCTATTGCCATCAAAATGACAAAATTTAATCCAGTACCTTCTAATAATAAAGTTCATTTAAATTCCGATGATCTTAAAAATATTGTTTATCTAATCACTGAAAGAGATCGAGACCCCCGGTTGGTAAAAACAGAACTGTCTAAACTCGTACCCGATGCTCAATTGTATAATGTTATTCTAGAGTCCCTAAGCCGTACTAGAGATGCTAAAACCGCGTATGCGCTCGTTGCATTCCTACGGAATACCAAGGACCTTTTCGATGTTCCCGAAAAGGCTAAAAGGAATCTTTTCTGGCTGCGGAAAATCTCAAGAGTTTTACACCGAGGAGGTAATGAAAGCATAGTTTTAACAACCATCAATGCCGACCCTCGATTTATGATGGCCTTGGGTGCTGAACCAGTAGATTGCGGATCCTGCCTAAGTTACAAGGGTGGGGGTTTTAATGCCCATGGTCTTTTGGGTTGGGTGATCGATCCTAATGTCCAAGGTCTTGCAGGCTATGTTTTATCAAAAAGCCATTTTTCTAACCAGAAGGACTTTGAGATAGTCGTCGAAGCCATCCATAGTGAAACAGCGATGGTGCACTTTGATGGAAACATGAAACAAGCTGTCTTCACCATAGGTAATAAAGAGATTCGTACAGACCCTCTTCACCAAGGCTATATCCGGCGCCTAGTAAAACTTGGGGAAACAGTCATTGATACATCTAACAATCCTTCTAGTTCTACGAATAGCCCCCTCAAAGATGCAGAGAATAGCCTGGGGGGCATTGCCTTAGAGCCACAGCAAAGTGCAAATCACCCGTTGAAAGAAAGACTACAGCTGCAGTCCGAAAAAATGGCTGCACGGTGGGCGAAGGAAATGAATTTAGAGTTTAACAAAATTATCGATGTCGGACCCTCCAGAAGCCGCAATGGAGGCCAACATGCAGATTATCCCTATGGCCAACACAAAGATGGTTACAGAATTAGGTTGTAATCTGCTAATCGGCCAGAGATTGACTTAGAACAACAAACATCTATGGCCTAACCCCATATATCAAGTTGATGGAGCTTGAACCCGTTTCATAAGCTCCAACATCAGGTTTATCACCCATAAAGTGATCATTAAAATTGGGAATCACTATCCCCTCATCAAACCCGGGACTGGATGACTTTAAGCATAGAGTGCAACCACTGGACTTAAAATCCGGACTACCCAGAATAGTTCTTTCTTTCACACTCGCCGGCAGCCGAGAAGCATAAGAACTTGGTACCAGATCGTCTCCTATGTAATTGGAGTTATGGACAATAGCGTTTCCCGAGCTGTTCTTTTCAAAATCATAGGCATTCTTTGGCACAATGATGTTATTCGCCGTATGAGCATTTCTTAGTTTTTTCCCTGAACGAGTGAGACCTGCCGAAGCACTCTTTCCATCACTATTTGCCTTTAACGTATTATGGTACAAATACAATCGGCCTCCACCCCATTTGTTATTGTAGGTTTGAAATTTAAAAACACTCCCACTTCCTACATGATAGGACTTGTGGCTATATCTGTGCATAGCAGCTACATTTCTAAAAACATAAACCGGTCCATGATGAATGGGACTCAATCCATAGGAAGTTCGATTGTTAGTTGTGAAGTTCTCATAAATTCTAACATTAGCATTTCCGCCCTCAGCCTCAATGGCATCATCCCAACAGTGAGATATGTAATTCCCATAGATATCGGAATCTTTGCCCGGGGCTCCTGCTTCGTTGAAGTTATAACCTCCACCAATACCGTCATTAAAATAGTTGCCATTGGTCGAACGAATCGTGTTGTAGCGAATTACATGGTTGCCACCAGTATTATAAAACTTAACGGCATGGGCTCCCATTGGATGATAAGTGTAGTTGGACGTACCCGGAACGCGCCTCTTTTCTTTCCAGTTATTGGAGTCATGACTAGGATTGTGAATTAAATTGTTCTGAATCACCACATTAGTGACTTTACTACCCACCGCTTTTACCGCAGCCTGGTTATCCGCAGCCCACTTGTTTTCAGGACCAGCCTTAGACCCCCAAGCCGAGATATTATTATTCTCAATTACAATATGATGTCGTTCATTATTGATGAAAATACCATTGCTCTTAGCTCCCCTTAATTTCAGACCACGAATTATGACATAACTGGCTTTCACATTAATATTGTAAGGATGATTCTTTTTCACATCGATTTTAGCAGATTTACCTGGCTTCACAGTATAGAGTGCGTAGGCTCCAGGACTACCGCCCGTAGTGATCTGCAAAGGCTGATTGGACACCTCTGGCAGTCGAAATACTTTATTGGAGTCCACTGGGAACTCCTCATTCCAAGTCCTCACCTCACCGCGGGCCTTACGCTCAGTACCCACTTGATAGGCCTCCACTTCGTATAGAGTGCCTGGGTTTACTTTAACGATACTGGATCGATACTCTTCTTTCCGAGCAGCTATCATTGATCGCTTACGTACTCCATTGTCGTACCATGCTTCATGTGCCTCTTTCCAAGGACCATTAGAGTTTTTCTTTCTGTAGCGAACCAATACCGGCCGATCTTGAGCCCCCTGTCCTGGCTTCCAGTAGAGGCTGATCGAATGAAATGTGGAAACTAAATCCAACGGGATCCCACTCCAAATACCCTCCGTTGGAAACTCGTAGTCTTCACCATCTTCTGACAAATCCACTTGAAGTTTTCCTTGTCGAGTAATGGAATTACCTTTTCCATTCAGCCTTGAATAAGCTACCATTTTAATGGTGTACTCACCTGACTTCCAGTTGTAAGCTTTTGAGTTCGAAGGAGAAAACGGACGTTCGTTATCAATCCAATTGCTGTCAACCCCAGGACCTTTAATAATATATCTGACGCTTTTAACATTTTCTACTACCCCTACAAAGTAAACTCCCGAATCGAAAGCGTCTTCGTGTTCAGATCTTACTAAATCAAAGGTTCCTCCAGAAATATCACTGAGGCCTGGAAGATCTTCCCAAACTTTTGACCTTCTCACCGCAATTCTTTCGAACTTGGGAGGTTTAATATCGATAAACCTTATTTTTGTTTGGCGCATAACATAGGGACCATTTCCGTTTTTATATCTATAGGCATATATCTTTATAGTGTAGAGCCCTTCTTTCCAGCTATAGGCATTGCGGTTGCTAGGAGAGAACGGGTGTGAGTTATCAATCCAATCAGCAGACCCATCCGGCCTAACCACCTCGTAGCGCACACTCTTTGCTCCATTTGTGATGGCTTCAAAATAGACCCCTTCTTTAAACGCCTCGATGTGTTCAGCTTTGTCTAATTCGTAAGTTTGATTGAGCAGGTTCCCTAAACCAGTTAGTGACGTTTGTTCAGCCACAGAGCGCACACTGATCTTTTTAATTTCTATTGACCATGCATTCTCGGCAGCCGAAAAAATTCCGATCAACAATACGAAAAATGAATTTCTGATTCCCACCATCAGAAAGCCCTCCTTAATTTTTTTTCGAAACCCGCCATTATATCCCTCGGCAAGGGTTCCCTATAATTAAGGATTTTTTGTCTATATTTTTGTTAGATTTTTGTAACTGAACATGTTGGTTTTAAGCTGACTGTTTACTTTACAGTCGTCAAAAAGTTGAACGCAGAAATAACCAGAAACATCCAATTGAATTTTATCAATGTTAATTTAAAAAAGAATGGACACTTTAATTTTACTCTAATGGGATCACACAAAGCTGAATATCAACTTTATATCTCCCATTGAACAATCCCACTGTAGAGCCAGAGGGATCAACGTCAGAGGCTATCCCACAGGCAAAAAAGGCATAATTGTCCTGTTCTGAATATTCGCCTAAAAATACCACCTTACCATCAGCAGTCCCCCCAGCCAGTTCACCTAGAGCCGGAGTTAATATATCTTCGGAGTCTCCACTCACCGTGGATCCATCAAATGAAACTCGCCTTACACACCCACATTCAGTATCTGCCGTCCAGTATAGATAATCATTTTCTTCATCAAACCAGGGCTGGGTGTTCTTTGCACCCACACCAGGAACTCCATTAATTGCCACCGGTGAAGACCAAGTCGATCCCGTCTTGGTGGATAAATACAAATATTTATTGTCTGGGGTGGAATCACAGACACTTCCGTCAGCGACGGTTCTACTGGATTCAAATATGATCTTATTACCGTCGTCGAAAATATGGGGGTTATCCTCTCTGCAACTGGAGTTCTGTGAGTAGCTTTCTGGAGAGCCCCATACTCCACCCGAAAAGTCTGAAAAATAGATTTCCCAGTTATTGTCCGCAGGATATTGAGTGTAGGCTAAAGTTCCCGTATTGTAGTCTAAACCCGCTTGTGAGCCTGTATCATTAACTCCAATGGCTGTAATATCCCATTCCCCATTTTCGAGAGACGCAGAATACATATCAAAATGGATATCTATTTGGTTATCCGGCAAGCTACATTCGTCATCAGCATTTAGACCTTGTCCATTTGCTAGTGCCGTATAATCAATTCCTGCCACTGCAAAGTAAAGATTCTGATCCTTCCAAACCACAGAATCGATCCAACAGTTGGGAAGATTTATATCGCTACCGAGTAGATAGGCTTTTTTCCCAACCAGGTGCCCTCCAAAAGTAATTCCACTCACCTCCGCACCTAGAGGTAAAGCTGAGGGATCGTTGAGAACAGTGTTCCCACTCGTATTTGATTCACAAGAGACACACAGCATTAGGGTTATTAATAACCCAACTAAAGACTTCATACCTAATGGTACCATATTTTATCACTTAATGACTCTGTCTTAACAAATGAAGCTCATTGCCAATCCTTTTTATTTCACAACAAAGCAAAAGTCGGGGCACTCAGAGCCCGGTATGGATTCACGCTCCATTGGACTCATGCATTAAGGTCAAACTTGAGTTGAAAGGAGCACTATATGGTCCTAAAAGAGGATTTCAAGATGTCTTTTTTTACGGGGGTATGAGAGATGAAGACGATATTCTTATCCATTTTTATTCTAGCTATTACATCTATAGCCAATGCTGAAACTTGTACAGTGAGTTCAATATATAGCGAGCTAGAGGTCGGGCTAAATAAAGAAACAATTTGCCTAGAAACCTTGGCTAGCTTATCCGAACACTCAATACCCATACACGATCATACAAAATTAGAAATTTCAGCTAATGGAGATAGAACCATGTATTCCGTGGTATTAGACTCCATTACAGTCTTTGATGGAAATTCCATTACCTATGATGGCAAAGGCTTTCTCCATTGGTATCCTGGAGAAGCCTACGTGATTCTTTATTAACAACAGTTGATTCATTCTAATGATGGGTTATCTGATCCGTCGTTGACTCTGTGGATGGAGGAACCCTTGGGTGCCTCCATTCATCGCTTACAGAATCGGTAGAGCCTGATCTCTGTCGATTCAGCTCAGGAAGCAAATCCTCCTCAACTGCATTCGATGGAAACCACTTATTTTTTATTTTCAGAAAAACATTTTTAATATCTAGTTGAATGACCATAATCGCGGGCAGAACAAACAAAGTTAAAAATGTAGCGAAGCTGAGTCCCCACCCCATAGCAAAAGCTAATGGCTGAGTGAACCCTGATTCTCCTCCTAAAGAGTAAGCCATGGGGAAAACACCACCCAATGTAGTCACAGTGGTGAGAAGAATGGCACGCAATCGCGAGCTGGCTCCCTCAACAATAGTTTCAGAATCCACCTTCCCCTTTTTATTACCTAACAAATTAATCTGATCAATCATAATCAGAGAGTCGTTAACAGCAACACCAACAACCCCAATCAAGCCAATCAAAGCCATCAATCCTAAAGGCATGTCATGTAAATAGAGGGCCCATATAATTCCCATTATACCGAAGGGTATAGGAAGCCCCACCAATAGAGGTTGGGATAAAGAGCCTAATACCAACGCCATCGTCAACAGAACCAGTCCCACACATATAGCAGCCACTTTAAGCCCCCATATCATGTTGTCAGCTTCTCCCTCATTACTTGACACCAACTCTATCTGATATGCAGGAAAACTCTCTGCTAACTTTTTAACAATGGGCTCTACATTCTTTTTAACCTGTAATTCATTGACCTCTTCTGTGTCATACTCAAAGTCGAACCTAAAATTTCTCACCCCATCTTGGTGGGAAATGCTGGAGAGACTTTGCCTTTGCTTCCATCCTCCAAGCTCATTCAAAGAAACTTCAACGCCCACCGGAGTGATGACTTTAAAGTTTGGTAAATCTCTAAACTCTGGATCCCCAGTCTGTTTCATACGAGTGTAAAGAGTCACGGAATCTCCGTTCATCCTTATCTCTTTCAATTCGTCATCCACAAAGTGTCCGCGGATCTGACGAGCTACATCACTTTGAGTTAACCCATATTGAATTAGAACTTGCGGTTCAGACTCAAACTCCCAAGTTTCCTGAAGTTGGTCCGGATTATTGGCATATCTTGAAATACCAGCAACAGGTGTTACTTCTTCGTTTATAGTCTTCTCTAAATCTTCAAAAGAGTACTCGTCTCTTCCACTAGCAGATATGGTAATCATGCTTTTCTTAGATTCGTCAGCGCCCTGTCGAGTCACTTTTGCAGAAAGAGTTTCAAACCGATCCTTCTCGGGGTAGTCTTTAAGGTAGTCTTCAACTTTCTTAAGAACTGCGTCCCTCAACACACTGGGGTGAGAATCAAATTTATTAATGTAGATACGCATCCTACTGTATCGATATCCACTCTTCTCTCTCCCATCATGCCAAGCCGAACCCACTCGCGTAGAAACTCCATCTATTTCAGATGAGTCCAAAATTTCGTACAAACCCTTTTCAATACCATGAATAGCTGCGTAGGTTTCGTCTAACGAATGACTCTCTTTCAAAAAAGAAAACACCGTTACCGACTCCATCCCAATACTCAATTTGAAGTCGTGTTGTATCTCTTTTGCAGCTATAAATCCGGTAAGGATAAATATGGCGGTCAAAACTCCAGCGGCAAGATATCTAAAGCGAATCACACCATTCAACATCAGTTTGTATTGGCTTCGCAATACTTTCATCCAACTCTCTGCGCGATCACCTGGAGGCTTTTTAACAAAATGACTTAAATGATTTGGAAGGATAAAAAATGATTCAATCCAGGATAAAATAAGACAGGATATAATAACCACGGGTACGGCAAAAAGAATGGTCGCCATATCCCCATCAATTATAATCAGCGGGCTAAAAGCAAATATTGTAGTTAAAACTGTACCTGTTACGGGCTTTATCAGCTGCCGAACCGCCTCTTGAGCAGCGTCTTTAGGAGCTAATCCTGCCTCCAGGTTTTCGGAATATTTTTCAGCAACAATAATTGCATCGTCGACCAAAATACCCAATACCAGCAACAATCCGATCATGGAAATCAGATCTATAGACATTCCCATGGATTGCAGTAATATAAATGTTCCTAAATAGGCTATAGGAACTCCTAAAAATGTCCAGAGAGATGTTCTTGCATTTAAAAATAACAGAAGAATCACAAGAACAATAACCGAACCAATAATACCGTTATTTAATAGAACATTGAGTTGATTTTTAATGAAATAAGGTCCGTCGGCCAAAATTTTCAGCTCAATAGGCTGAGGCAACTCCGTCTTGAAACTTTCGATAGTGGCTTTTAACTTCTCACTGAGATCGATGCTATCCGAGGTTGTATCTTTGAATACTCGCAACACCGTGGAAGGAAGCTGGTCATAATACCAACGCGTGGTTTTCTCCCCCAATTCAAATTTTACGTCTGCCACATCTTTAAGAAAAATCTGCTGTCCACTTAAATTGGATCGCAATGGGATATTCTGAATATCTTCTAACTGGTTTGCATTTCGTTCTAACTCTACACTAAATGAGCTCTCGTTAGATTTAATTCTTCCCACAGGGGCAAACTGCAGTGACTTACTAATAATCCCACGCACTTCTGTAACAGAAAGTTCGAACTCCTTTAATCGACTGGGAATAAAGTCTATATAGATATCACGAGCTGGCTCTGTCGACTCCGCCATAACTATTCCTGGTATAGCTTCAATCCGATCCTTCAACTTTTTAATGGCAATTCTGTGTTGAAGATTTTCAGCATCAAAATTGGAGAGTAAGTAGGCGGAGAGCCATACCTTATTCGTACGCTGTCGATCCACGGAGATATCTTTAACACTTTCCGGAAGCTCAGACTGTTTAGCAAGAATACTTGCACGCACAATTTCTGCAGCCTGATCCATCTCATCGAAACCCGCCTCATATTTTAAATTCACCGAAAGAACACCATTGGAAGAGGTTGAGGTTATCTTTTCAACACCCTTCAATCCTTTTAATGCATCTTCTATGGGATAGGCCAAATATGTTTCAACTTCCGACGACGAAGCTCCAGGTAGTGTGACTGCCACATTGACATAGTTCATTTCAAAAGGTGGGTGCAAATCACGCGGCATGATCGTTAGGGATAAAAGTCCAATTATACAAATTGCCGCTGAAACAAGATTCACAACAAATGAATTTTCTATGAAATATTTAACGATTCTCATTTAGAGTACTCCTAGACATACTTCTTGTTTATGACCCTGCAACTGCGCCAACCTCAGATGGGTGTGCCATAACTCATTTTTCTCAACTAACAAATTTAACCTTTCCGTTAACAAGCGATCCTGATAGTTGATATAATCATTGATATTAAATTTACCGGCGCGCAACAGCCTCAGACCTTCACGCACTTGTTCTTCAAGAAGTTGCACTTGCTCGGTAAGAAGTTGAACCACTTCAGCTTTCACAGTTCTTTGATGCATAAGATCCTGAAACTCCTCTTCCAGTTTTTTGCGAGTTGCCCTTAGCCGCAACTGAGCTTGCTTATGAGCCTCCAGAGAAATACTTCTGGTGGCAGCGAGTTCGCTATTCCACCATTCCCAGTCCCAAGTTAACTCCAGCATTAGAGTTCTATCTTTGTAGTCATTGAAGGTAGATCCGCTCAGTACTTCTCCGGAAACACTCGAATATTCCAACCCCAAAGAGACCTCACTCTTAGACTGATTTTTATTGTAGGCCAAATCCCACTGAGCCGATTCCACATCATATTCTCTTGCACGCAGTTCGGGGGAATTTAAAACCCCTTTTTCTGTCGACTGGCTCACTTTTAAAGCCCGTTCGGGATCCTTCAATTCGGCAACAGCTACAATTCCAGCGGCCAAGGTCATGCGGGTTAACGATTCAAAGGCCCTTTGCTGAGCGGTATGAAATCGTGAACGAATACGTAGTGCCTCAGATTGCAGTGCTAATGAATCAATTTTTCTAATCAATTTTCTTTTATAGGCATTCTTGGCAATGCCAAGTGATTGCTCTGCAAGTTTCAAAACTTTTTGAGTCGCCTTGAGCTTTTCCTGCTCAATGTAAGCCGTTGTATAGAAATTTATCCCCTCTATACAAGATGACATCAATTGATCACTCTCCAACCATTTAGCTGACTCCCAATGCGCCCCTGCCTTTAGTTGATTGGAACGGGTGGAACTTCCTAAAAAATCTCGACGTAATGAAGTCGTAAGTGCCGCACTCCAACCCAAGTCAGTTCGAGTGCTAGAGAAATCATCTTCATCCAAAGACTTCTCAACGGAAAGCTGACCCACTAGCCCCCAAGGACTCTTTTGACTCAAGGTGAGTCCGAGTGACTGACTTGTGTCTGATTCTTCACTCGTTTCCACGGATCCGGCATAGGATGTGAGAGTTGAATTTTGCCAAGTGGGACTCACTGAAAGCCTTGATTGAAAAACATCATCGGTGATGATCTTTTGCTGTTCAGCTTGATGCTTTTTTGAAACTTGAATCTGATGACTCTCGGAAACAGCCATGTAGCTTCCAAGATAGGATTTTAGGTCTTTCCCCTGTGATGGATGGGACAAAAACACCAATAAACTCAGACTTCCCACTCGGACAATTCGGTCACTCAAAAGGCTCATATTCCGCGGTCTCCTTGCGCGATTTTATAGCATATGGACTATAGGTTAGGAATAGATTCAAGTTTGAACCAGGCTGTAATTAAATATTTTTCTCTACTACAATTGAGACTATGGCGAATTTAATTCCAATCGAAGAAAAACGAATATTTTTAATCACAACCAGTGATGAAAAACGCCGGAATAACCTTGCTGAATTCATCCAGACTCATATTCAAAAAAGTCAAATATTTGAGGCACATAACGGCAATGAGGCCCTATTTAAAGCTTCTAACACGCCGCCACACATATGTATTATCGATATTGATCTCCCAAAATTCACTGCTCAGCAATTGATCCAATCCATGATCCAAGAAACGAAAAATAAAAATATGGCATTTATTGTTTTAAGCCAAATTCCGGAAGAAGAAATGCTCGTGGACATGGTGATTACCGGACAGGTTCAGTTTATCCATAGATCAGACAATGGAGATAGCTCATTAAAAATCATTAATAAAGCACTTAACTATGTAGCTACCGGTGAACATAACGAGTATCACATTCGATTTATCTCTGAAGGAGAAACCCTCATTCGCGAAGGTGACCCCTCTGACTGCGTCTATATCTTAAAAGGTGGGCAGATGGCTGCTTTTAAAAACTCTGAAACAGACGAAGTTCTTTTAGGATATATCAACGAGGGAGAATTTGTTGGCGAAATGGCACGGTTTACTAACGAGAATCGGTCCGCAACAGTCAAAGCCCTTACAGATTGCGAGTTGATAGAGATTCCAGACGATACACTTGATAAAGTTCTTTTCAGCAAACCCTCATGGACAAAAGCGCTATTTCAGACCCTTTCACGTCGATTGCAGCAGTCCAATGCAAGAATCGCCGCGGAAAAGCAGGACTAACTTCCAAATATTTTTCTTAATTGAGACGGGGTAGGTCTCCAAAGGTACTTTGCTAGATCGAGTTTATTAGATTGAAAAATCACTCCTTCTTTTTTAAGCAATATTTTCTGCTTCCCCCTACCCAAGTGATCCGAAATTTTGCCCTGAGAGTTGACCACTCGGTGCCATGGCAAACCATATTTTTTGGAGGACGAATTTAAGATATAACTCACATATCGTGCAGACCCAGGAGAATCTGCCAGATTTGCCGCTTCTCCGTAAGTTAAAACTTTACCTTTAGGGATGGCTTTAACCAAAGCAACGGTTTTAATAAATAACTCGGAAGGCTCGGATTTAGCCAATTTCGAACTCCCCTTTTATTGGCAAATGGTCCGAAATCCATTCATAGTAAAGCTTCAAAGCGGCTTGATCCATTGTTGAGTCAAACACCTCATCCACATTTATCACCCATAACTCGTTCAGAGCCTTCACTTGGCCTCTGTAATAGATGTGATCCAGCTGGTGAGTCTCCCACTGGGTTTTATACGTACTTTGATGATTCTCGAGCCTTGTAAAATTAAACTTTTTAGACAATTCATCAAACATGACTATGTCAGGTTTTTCTCTACCGGTAAAAACCATGGCCTGAGTATTTAAATCTCCAGCAATAAAGACGGGAATCTCATCGCTCAATCCCTCGCAAAACTTACCAATCACTTCCCATTGATCCAAACGAGTCATAGTGTGATGACGCCCTGACTTTAGGTGCGCCCCCACAATGTGAGCCACGTTAACTTTGGTTTCTCTATCTTGAAGTAAACCATAGAATCCAGGCCGAGAAGTTTTTGGATTCACAACCACTCCATCGATCGCATGATGGTTTCGATATGGATCCACCATTAGGTATTTATTCTTATAGGCAACGACTACAAATTGATGCCGAGGATAATCGTGAGCGTAAGTTACATATTCAAAGTCTTTTGGTAAAATCTTATGGAGCCTGTCCACCTGACAAATTTCTTGAAAAACGATCACATCGCTTGAAATTAAGAATCTCTCAATGACGTCTCGCAAAGCTTCATCTCTGTGTTCATCTCCGGCACGGCCATCATACTCTCCACCGAAACCGTAGCAACGTATGTTAAAACTGGAAATCTGAAATCGCATATACTGCCTTAAAGCTAAAAATGATGATTTAAATTTAGAACAGTTTTCAAGAATAGCATATCAAATTGAAACGCCATTCAGTGACCCTTAAACAGTTCAAATTAGATTAACATATTCAATAACTTAGAAGAACCTCTTGCCCAGCAATTCATTTAAGAGCCTCAGACCAAGGTCCGATAAGCATATAACGACTTGAGGTAATTTTTGACGACAAAATACTGGCTTCTTTTTTTCTTAATTTTCTCGATAGAACTCTCTGCCGAAGAAGTGGGAACTCAACTTTATAACAAGTATAAAAAGGCCGTCGTAAAAATTACGGTATATGAACATGGCGTACCCATGACGACCGGTTCCGGATTTTTTCTTGGCAAAAAGGGATACATCGCTACAAACTATCACGTTATTAAACCTGCATTTAGCCAAGGATACTCACTCCTCATAGAAACTCATGACGGAAAAAAGTTTTTTGATTATAAGGTAGGTACCTGCACTGACGATAGAAGCATTGACCTCTGTATGTTGAAGGTGAATTTTTCACCAGAGGAAAATTTCATTCCAAAGCCCGTATCTCCACAAAAAGGTGAGAAGATTTATGTTATCGGTCACCCGCTTGGCTTGGACTACACTTTTTCTGATGGCTTAGTTTCCAACTTCTCACCTGCGAAGAAGAAGGAAGATATTGATGCCATTCAGATCAGCGCCCCCATCAGCCCCGGGAATAGCGGTGGCCCCATATTTAACAGCCATGGAGTACTCTACGGCATGGCCACGAGTATAAATGGGGCTCGATTAGCTCAAAATTTGAATTTCGGCATTGCGGTGAGTGAAATCTACAAGCTCGCCAAAAAAAGAACTCGGCCAATCACTATTAATCAATACAAAAGAAACATAAACTTAAAAGTTAAAAAGGCTATAGCTAAAATTTCAAAGGACTTTTACCTCCCCGCATTTCAAAACCTAAAAAAAGGAGAGGATCAAAAATCTCTTGATGGCCTTGAACTACCCCGCTTCAAAGTGGCAAAATTTAAGGTGGATAACGGCTTCTACTTTACCTATGTACCTGTTTTTTACGAATGCTCTCAACACACTAATAGCCCCTCTCACAAAGGGTTTGTTTGTGTTGACCAACTCACTCTCTCCACCCAAATTGACTTCAGTTTTTTCCCTTATTCAGAAGAAAGCCTTTATAAAGAGCTAAATGATAAAATTGACCACCAATCTCGACCGGTAAAAAGTGTTAAAAACTTGCAGACAAGCGGAGAGTGGGACACCTACAAATCGCAGCTGTCACCACAACAAATCAAGGGGCTCCATTCTTACCAAATTAAACCTTGGCGATGTAAGAAAAAAGGCAAGAATGAAGTGTATTACATTTATGATAATACAGAGGTTTGTACGGCTACTTTAATGAATGATGTAGAACCAAACGCTATGACCCAATTAATGCTGTTTCAAGACAAGAAAAGTGGCATGATCATTAAGGTCGCAGGGCACATAAAAGATCAAAATTATAAAAAATTAGGATTTTTTGGTTCGAAAATTTCCACTCAGCTTATTACATTTGTGACTTTAGAAAACTTGGAAAGACATCTCGCCAATTTTGAAGATGCGAGTTCACCTAGCAAGAGATCCACCCCGTCAGCTAAAAAGCGAAACCGAAAAACATCGAAGTGACTTTCACTTGAAAGACAAAAAATGTGCTCACCGTTTAGTGATTTCCTAGATAAGTTACCACTTTATAGATAATGAAATAATGCGTGAAGTGGTGAACCATTTGATCTATCCCAAAGCACCACCAGAACGAGGCTTTGTAGTGATCATTGAACCTACCCAGGTAGCGCGGCCCAGATTTAATTCGATCCATTCCAAAATGGACAATAAAATCAAAAATAGCGAAATACCAAAGAGCGGGTGCGAAGACCAGGAGTATAGCAAGAGTAAAAAGGGCATGAACTCCAGCGTGCACAGTTAACGGCAGCAAAAAATCCCATCCCGGAAGGGTCTTTTTTAACATATATTCCCGCTGTAAGGGGAAATCACATATAAAATGCTTAACCTGATAGCAAACTAATAAAGTGAATGTTAATTGCAGCATTTCCATGGCTGAAGAGATCTCCTAGGTGCACTTACATCATTATAGGAAGAGAATGACACATTGGTCACAAACTAATCTGGTTGGCTCAGACCTTGATCTAGACCAGAAAAGACCCTAACATGATATTTTCTAGCCCAATGGAATATTCGAATTTATGAATCAAGCCCAAATCGAAAATAAAAAAGAAAATCCGCTCGCAAATATCGGTTTCAATATTGTCATTCCAGTTGTTTTATTGAACCAACTCACCGATCGATTTGGTGAACATGGTCCCTTGATTGCTCTTGTTGTGGCACTAGCATTTCCATTGGGTTATGGAGCTTACGATCTCATTGTAAACAAACGGAAGAATTTTATTTCTGTATTAGGAATAGTAAATATTCTTTTTACAGGAGGACTCGCACTGCTCAAAGTGGAGGGTTTTTGGTTTGCTGTTAAAGAAGCCGCCTTCCCAGCATTAATTGGGGTGGGCGTCTATTTTACGGCCTACACTAAAAAACCAGCTGTTAAAATGATGGTTTATAATAAAAATGTTATGGATGTGGATCGCGTGGAATCTGTACTTGAGGAAAAAGGGACCCGCACTCAATTTGATCATCACCTCAAAAAGTCCACCTACTTGCTTGCCATTTCCTTTTTCTTAAGCGCCATTTTAAATTTTGGACTGGCTTCTTATATTTTTAAAGATATTGACCCCAATTTAAGCTCCACTGAAGCTGCAAGTGTATTAAATGAACAGATTGCAGACATGCAATGGATGAGTTTTATAGTGATCGCCTTACCACTCACTGTATTTATGATGTACATACTATTTTATGTTAAAAATGGCATCACTCGTTATACTGGCCTCGGTGTGGAAGATATATTCCCAGCGTTGAAAGAACCACCCAGTAAAAATTAAGCCTTCTAGGAGCTAGTCCTCTAGTTCCTCGGGAGTGATAAAACCCACTTCAGCTTCTTGAGGTACTCTTTCCGAATTTTCTTCAATCTTTCTGAGTTGGTCACGACTCTCTATGAATCGCTGTCTGGCTTGACGTTTCTGCTTCTGCACTAGCTCCATTTGCTTTTCCCAAGCCAGCTCTAACTTGGGAGTATCATAAGCCCTTTTAGAATTCGGATCATAAGCTTCTCTAGCCTTTTCACGTTCTATTTTTTTAGCTTTCTGGCGCTTTTTCCAGTCATCACGACCCTTTCGCCTAACTTTTGCATACTTACTCTTCTTCTCAAAATGTTCAAAATACCCTTGATATCGCTTCTTTAACTGAATTCGTTTCCTCTGATACACATCCGTATCATTTGAACCTTCGGCCTTAACATCGTCAGCAAGAACCACCGCTAAAAGAATTGCTATCATTAATAATCCAGTACGTACCATAGTTTAATATTGCCTCAATGGGCCTTATTTGCCTATACTGTGGCGGATTTTCTCGACTTTTAGTGGTTGCTTAACAAGATGGAGTAGCAGCATGGAATTTCTAATTGAAGTGGGTGCCTTTTCAGCAAAAGCCCTCGTTATCGTAGTAAGCTTTATTGTTGTCATCATCGCTATAGCTAGCGCAGTTGCAAAGAATAAAGTCGGCCACGAAAAGATTGAGGTTAAAAATCTCAATGATAAGTTCAAAGACCTTACAGAAGTTATACATTCTAAAGTTTTAAGTAAAAAAGAGCTTAAAGACCGGCTTAAAGAATTTAAGAAAGATCAAAAAAAACAAAGCAAGGAAAAGACTCCCAAAAAAAATGTTTTTGTCTTGGACTTTGATGGTGACATTAAAGCCTCCGCAGTCAGTCAATTTCGCGATGAAATTTCTACGATTTTAAGCCTGAAAGACAATTGCTCTGAGGTTGTCATTCGCCTTGAAAGCCCTGGCGGCATGGTCCACAGCTATGGACTTGCCTCCTCTCAAATCCTAAGACTCAAAGAGCAAAATATTCCCACCACGGTTTGTGTCGACAAGGTCGCTGCCAGTGGCGGCTATATGATGGCCTGTGTATCTGATAAAATTGTAGCGGCACCATTTGCAATTCTAGGTTCAATTGGTGTCCTTGCTCAGATTCCTAACTTTAACAAAGTATTAAAAAAGAACGATGTCGAGTACCAAGAAATCACTGCTGGTGAGTACAAGCGAACCCTTTCCTTATTTGGAGAAATCACTGAAAAAGGAAAGCAGAAATTCACCGAAGATATTGTTCGCACCCACGGTCTATTTAAAAAATGGGTTGCTGATCGTAGACCCAAAGTAGATATAGAAAAGATTGCCACCGGTGAAACTTGGTATGGGCAAGAATGCCTACAGAATGGATTAGCTGATGAAATTAAAACGAGTGACGAATACATATTAAACCTCATTCCAAATCATTCTGTTTATTCGCTTAAAGTGACTGGACGAAAAAGCTTCCAAGAGAAACTTCAAGACAGCTTTGGACAGGTCGTGTCCAGTAGAATTCCCGAATGGCTAATGACTTGGAACCAAAAACGTTGGTACTAGCTCTATTGTGAAGTATTTCCAGGCTTTTCATCCGTGACTTCTCCTGCTTTATCAGGCGGAGTCTCCTCAGATCCTGGAATAATCTTTTTGGCGGTGTTCATCATCTGCTGACCCAAGTTCTTAATCGGCTCTATGGCTTTTACATTAGGCAAAACGCTTGAATCGGCGAAAACTGGAATTAAATTATTCTCGCTGTCTTTAAGAAACCAATCGTACTCCTCACCTAGCAAGGTCATAGCCTGTTTATTTCCAGGCGCATAAACATTCCCAAAAAGCTGTTTACGATTCCAATTACCGGAAGAACGAGCCACTCGCCCTTGAAAGCTCGCCTTTAACTTATCCCAATACAGGCTTCCCTGCTTGATCTGCATTTCAAAACCTATGGGAGCTAGTTTCCAAGCCCCATCGTTATCCGTGGAGTACACTTTCTGCATCCAAGGCTTAAATGGATGATTCGACGCAAGCTCTAGCTCGGCCAAAGAAACTTTCGCATTAAATGCATCTCCATCGTAAAGTGATTTCAACTTAAGCCTTTTCAGCCCCCATTTATCACCAAATATTTTACCAACAGCAAAGTTTCCTCGCCAGCGCTCCAAACTTGCATTTGCAATGGTTGCTTGCCCAAAAATACCCATGGAGCCTAGAACACCACCCACCATTACTTTTTGCACTAAGGGATGAAACTTGAGATGCTCGATGCCGACCTGTAGAACCCCGGCACTAAATTGATTATTTAAGTTAAAGGAAAGCTTTCCAATAAACTCACCTCTATCGAGTTCTGCCTTGTCAATGAGTCCTGAGATACGCCCACTATCAAAGCTCAATTGCCCACCAATTTTATTAATTTTTTGAAGAGTTTTTTGGCTAGCTCTCGAAAAAATCGCCACACTGTTTTCAATTTCCCATTGAAAGTTCATTTTTTCATTGGATTCAATTTTGACTTCTCCTGAAAGCTGTCCCATATCTTTGAAGACTCCAGTGGGCCCTTCTCTACCAATAACTCCCATTAGCATCTGTAATGGCCAATTTTTAACAAATACTACCCCTTGAGAGTTTAATTGAGGTGTACTCATATAAGGCCATTTTAATTGCAATTGACCCAATTCAATTTTCCCTGACTTTTCTATGACCAGACATTGTCTAAGATCAACAATTAGATCTGAGGCTTCCATTTCAGACTGCGCTGAAACAACACAGTTCATCCAAAGATTAGCTAATGATGGCCGGGTGGGCTTCTCGAGAATCTTTAGGATTTGAGTTAGTGGAAAATAGTCAAATTTAAACTCTGATCGAATTGGCGCTTTTTCTCCTGGAGAGTACTTGAAGCTACCTAGAATCTTGCCTTCGCGTATTGACCCTTCAAGTTGAATTTCAAGGGATTCCTTTTGGACATTAATATTTACTGGCAGGGTTCGAAACTCTGAAAGACCTTTTTTCCACCTAGACAGATCCACATCGGCTGAAACTTCAATATTGGAAGCCAGTTTCAATTCCAACTTCTTTAGAATCATTATCTGATTTTTTCTTTGCCACCAAAACTCGTCGAACTGAACTGTTTTAAGTGGGATTTCTTGTAGCCTGGAATAGCTATTATTAAATTCAAAAAGAATACGTTCCATAGTTTTAAAACTATAGACTGATCTTTTTATTGCTTCTGAAGCGTTCAGATCAGATTCTCTGGAATCTATAACTTTGTCTTTAGTATCTTCGTCAGTACAATCGGATTCAAAGGTAAGTAGAGTTGCTTGCTTAACCCTAAGTTTTTCAACCACTAATGTTTGCTGAGATATACTTTTTAAAATAGAAACTGGAATGTATGTCTGAACGACCTGCAGACCGTTTTGATATTTACAAGTATTTTTAGGGGTTACTCGAGCCAGTTGGATTTCGAAACCAAACGCTGGAACACCTCCCCCTCTCGACAGAATAAGACGGGGTTCTTGTACTTCCAGGTTCCATTCCTCAGAATGATTCTTAAGTCTCTCATTCAACCACTGACTCAATTGATAGTCTGAAAAGACAACTCGTACGGCTCCTCCCCAAAAAAAACAAGTCAGGAGCCCAATGAGAAAAGGTATCCAACCAGAAGACCAGTTCACAGATTTAAAAGGTTTTTTATGTCTCACAAATTTCCTCATTGCCTGAATGCAACACCAGGCATGAGGCATACATTCACTTTATTTGAACTCGATTTTTAAGACTTCGTACTCTTTTTCCCCTTTAGGAGTCTTTAATTCAATCACATCATCTGACTTTTTACCAATAAGCGCGCGTGCTAATGGCGAAAATACAGAAATTTTGGACTTCTTAACATCAGCTTCATCTTCTCCAACGATTTGGTAAAAGACTTCTTCATCTGAATCACAATCCAAAAGAGTAACCGTAGCGCCAAAAATTATAGTTTCAGAACTCAATTTAGCCGGATCTACGACCTCAGCTTCAGCTAACTTGCCTTCAATTTCACTGATGCGGGACTCAATAAACCCCTGCTTTTCTTTGGCAGCATCATAATCAGCATTTTCACTCAGATCGCCGTGACCTCGAGCCTCCTCGATGGCTTTGATGACAGCTGGCCGCTCAATGCTCTTCAGATGCTTGAGCTCCGTGGTGAGCTGTTCTTTTCCCAATTGGGTCATAGGTTGTTTCCCCATCATTTGGTCTCCTCGTCCGCGGTGGTTGAAAAAAGGAGATAATATAGTAAAAACCTTTGACGCGGACAAGAACAAACGAGAAGATGGGACGCGAAAGTATAACTTATTAATTTCTCTAGGAAAATCGGGGTTTGGCTGTGAAATTGAACCCAAGCAACACATCTATAGTTAAAAGACTGTTGTCCGGCCGTAATAGCCGCCCCCTGTTATCTATCCTAAATAAGATCGAACCCGCCGATTTAGCTAGCCTCATTTCTCAATTTCATTCTCGGGAGAGACGCCTGCTCGTCAAAGCTCTCATGCAAATTGATAAAGCACATTCCTCTTTGCTTGAAGTTCCCGAAAAACAATTAGGACCCATTCTTGAGGGAGTTGAGGAGTCGGATCTGGTAAGTCTCTGCCTTAAAGCTCCCGACGAAACAGTGGCTTATTTTTTAAGACTCGTAAATGATAAGCTCCAGGAAAAAGTTTTAGAAGAATTGGACAGTACGCATAGATCCCATATCCAGCAGCTCCTAAGCTACCCCGAAGAATCAGCGGGACGTATGATGCAGTCGTCTTTCTTTAAGTTACCCATCCACATAACGGCACAAGAAGGTCTTGATCTATTAAGAGAGAAGGCCCAAGAGCAAAGTATTTATTACATCTATTGTGTGGATAAAGATCAACGCCTTCATGGAGTCATTTCACTGCGTGCACTTGCCACAGCAGCCCCAGAAACGCCCCTGGAAAAACTGACCAAAAAAGAAGTTGTTTCTGTACGACCAACGAACACTGATGAAGAGGTCGCTCAAATCGTCGCGCATTATGACTTCATAGCTGTACCCGTTGTGGATGAAAATAACAGACTTCTAGGCATCATAACTATCGATGACGTTGTTGATATTATTCAAGAGCAAGCCACTGCAAATATATATGCTCAGGCCGGTCTACAAGAAGATGATAGAGTTTTCAGCTCACCTCTTTTCAAAATTAAAACCCGGTTGCCATGGATGTTTCTAAATCTCCTACTGGCAAGCTTAGCCAGTTCTGTAGTTAGCTTGTTCGAAAACACAATGCATGAACTCATAATTTTAGCTGTACTGAAAAATATTGTTGCCGGCATGGGCGGGAATACCGCTATCCAGACCTTAACCGTTGTTACGAGAGGAATTGCCACCGGTGATTTTAATTTTATTTCCTATGGAAAAGCCGTCACAAAAGAAACTCTCGTAGGCGTAACTATAGGTTGTATTACCGGAATATCCGCTGGAATTTTGGTCTACTTCTGGAAAGACGATGCCATGGTGTCGGGAGTCATTTGCTTATCTATGATTCTAAACTCTCTGGTGGCCTCGACCTTTGGCGCCATCGTTCCACTTATCTTAAGCCATTTTAAATACGACCCAGCCACAGGTAGTGGTGTTATCGTTACAATGATCACTGATATTTTCAGCTTCTTTTCATTCTTAGGAATAGCCACATTGGGTCTCAAGATGATTCAATAAACTGGTCCCACAGAGTTTAAGACCATTCTATGAAAGGCCGACAAGTCACACATGAGTAATACAGCGCCGACGTTTCAACAGGATGTCTCTTCCATTGCCCGAAAGCTAGAAAGAGCCAACAGCATAATCCTAACCACTCATAAGCAGTGTGACGGTGATGGCCTGGGTGCAATTCTTGGCCTCTATCATGCTCTAAAACATACAGACAAAACTGTAAGAGTGTTATTGGTCGATGAAATTCCTGCTAAATATTCTTTTTTAGATGGTGAGGAATATGCAGAAATTTTTGAAGGTCCACACGAACCTGTTAAATCCACTGATATGTGTTTGATTTTTGATACCAATGACTTTCGATTAGTGGAGCCACTTTGGGAAACTCTAGTAAAAAACTGCGACGAGGTACTCTTCGTAGACCATCATCCTATTCTATCTCAAGGCCCTCTACCTACCGAAGGATCTTACATAAATACAAATGCTGCCAGCACTGGCGAAGTCGCCTATTACATCATACAAGAAATGGGGTTACCGCTAGATGAGGCTTCAGCCAGAGCTCTCTACACGAGCATTGCTTTTGACACCCAACTTTTTAGATATGTTAAATCTCGCCCCAACTCTCATTTAGTAGCCGCAGAGTTGCTAAAATTAGAAAAGAATCCAGAGATCATCCACAAAGAAATATTTTCTACCTACACCGTTGGAAAAATGAAATTTCTTTCTGAAGCACTTGGTGATATCGAATACCATTTCAATGAAAAAGTCGCCGTATTACATATAAGAGATGGGCAGCTTAAAAACTACAGTCTTGATATTGACGACTCAAGAGATGTGATTGATATGATCATGAATATAACTTCAGTAGAGGCTGCAGCTCTTTTTAGAGAAGACGCTCCAGGTGAGTTTAAAATGAGTTTACGCTCCAAAGGAAAAGCTGAGGTCATTAGTATTGCCGAGGAATTTGGTGGTGGTGGACATCGTTTTGCTGCCGGAGCCCCTACTCGAGGCAATTACCAAGAAATAAAGAATAGAGTGGTAGAATTACTCATCGGTCAGCTAAAAAAAACGTCTCCCTCTGAATCCAAAGACAGTCACACTAGCATAAATTAATTATGCCAAATCAAAAGAAAAAAAGAAGTCCTGTGGTATGCCTATGCAATTCAATTCGACAGGACATCATTGAAGCGACTATTCGGCAGGGCAACTCAAGTGTTGATGATATTTATGATCAAACCACAGCTGGAGTTGGCCCCTGCGGTGGATCCTGTCGACCCTACATTAAAGAAATGATTGCTCAGTTTGAAAAGGATGGCACCTTTCCCGAGGTCGCTCGCCCTATTAAAAAACGAAAATAGATTGGCTCGTTAATTTTATTTTAAATTTTTTCTAGATATAAGCCAAAATGCTCAGACATGCGAGTGGCACATCACTTGCCTTCGCAAGCTTGTGCCATCCGAACTCGATTCTGCCAAATATCTAGAAAAAATTTAATATACCAAATTAACTCGTAATTCCTTTACGGAAATTAATAAGACTCTCTACGTCCTCTCGGCAGGTACCACAACTTGTGCTAGAAGACGTTTGTTTAGAAACCTGTCCAGCGGTATGGGCTCCATATAAAATAGCTTGATCCACTTTCTTTGTAGCAACAGCACGACAATGGCAAATATTTGGCTCCGTATAAGGCGGGGTCCACTTCCCTTTTAACCTAAGTACCATTTCCCGCATCAGCATAGAACACATATCTATACCCTGAGGCTCAACCAAATCAGCAATAGACCCCTTGAGCTGTGTGCGAAACTCTCGCAAAGCCTCTAGAAAATGATGTCCGCCGATTCCAAATACCTTCGCCGATTGGATTTGATCAGAATCGTCCAATACCAATTGCACTTGAAATTCCACATGATCACTCAAATTAATTTCTTCAAACAAAGTACGACTCATGCTACACCTTTTCCCACTTATCGGTTTAAACGCTCTAGTATTATACAAATAAAGTTGAGGTTTCGAAATGACTTTACTCAGTGTCAATGTAAATAAAGTAGCTACATTAAGAAATGCAAGAGGCCAAAATAATCCCAATTTAAGACAAGTCACCACTGATCTTCTTGAGTATGGTGCACAAGGTATTACTGTCCACCCGAGACCGGATCAGAGGCACATAAAAAAACAAGATGTTTACGAATTAAAAGAACTACTTACACATTACAACACTACAAACAACACTCATATAGAGTTCAATATCGAAGGTTTTCCCAGCCCTGATTTTATTGAACTTATCCAAGAAGTTCAGCCGGAACAAGTGACTCTAGTCCCCGATCCTCCTGATGCTATCACTTCAAATGCCGGATGGGATTGTACTCATAATAAGGAATTCCTTATTCCCATCGTAGAAACTCTGCATAAGTTTGGGGCCCGAGTTTCTCTTTTTGTTGACCCTATTGATGTAGATCCTGCATTTGTTGAAGCCTTTGTTGGAACCCAAGCAGAGCGAGCTGAACTGTACACTGAGAGTTTTGCGAAACAGTTTGCCGACGGTAATAAAGAAGCTGCCATTTCGGCTTATAGAAAGGCTGCTGACGCCTTGCTTGAACGGGGCATAGAACTCAATGCGGGACATGATTTAGATTTGCATAATGTGGGATACCTGACTCGAAACATTCCAGAGATCAAAGAAGTATCTATTGGTCACGCGCTCATCTGCGAGTCCCTTTACCTGGGCTTTAAGACGACCATTTCGAACTACCTGAGTGAGCTCAAGCATCATGCCCATTAAGGTAGAGTTGATTCCAGTATTGGAAGACAATTATATTCCTATCATTATCGCTGAAAATGGAAACTGCCTTATCGTTGACCCAGCGCTGGCAAAACCTGTCGATGATTTTGTTAATCAAAATGGTCTCAAGCCAATAGGTATTCTCAATACTCACCATCATTGGGACCATACAGATGGCATTGAGGGTTTAAAATCAAAATATAAGATTGAAGTGTTTGGCCCTAAATATGATCTATATAGAGTCCCTTCAATTACTAATCCGTTAGTCAATGGCGACAAACTCGATCTATTGAACTGCACATTTGAAATCCTTGAGGTCCCAGGCCACACATTAGGTCACATTGTCTACTATGTTAAATCGGAGAACCTGGCATTTGTTGGAGATACTCTCTTCGCGATGGGTTGTGGACGTCTGTTTGAAGGTTCCCCAGAGCAAATGTACAAATCACTGAATCAACTCGTTCTCTGGCCTGATTCTACAACAATTTACTGTGCCCATGAGTACACTGAGTCCAATGGCCAATTTGCGCTCTCTATGGAGCCTGATAACACTGACCTACAACTTCGGATGAAACAGGTGGAACAAATAAGATCTAAAGGACGACCCACCATACCCACCCAAATGGGTGTAGAAAAAAGGACCAATCCCTTTTTAAGGGTTCATTCCACCGAGATTAAACGCAATCTCGGCCTCTCCCCGGAGACTTCGAATGAAGCTACTTTCACAGCTCTGAGGCACGCTAAAGACCAGTTTTGATAAGATCAGTCCTGATTGTATTTTCTATTTGAACCCTTAAATTGAGAAATCGGATATTTTCGCTCATTAACTTTCATCTTCTCCATAAAAGCTTCTGTGAGATTCAGTTGATACTTTTGCGATATCCTCAGTAAACCAAATAAAACATCTGAGAGCTCCTCAGCGACAGCACGACGCTGAATCGGATCGTTTAGCAGCTCCTCAGACTCCTGAGCGGAACAAAAGCGAAAGGGCTCTAGCAGCTCCCCTGCCTCGGTTATAATCAAACAGGCTAAGCTCTTTGGATCATGAAACTGATCCCAATCTCGCTCGGAGCAAAACTTTTCTACTATCTCTTCCAGCTGCTGAATGCGCATTTCTTTCATATGTACCTGATATTATTATATTTTTATATATTTAGCTCATATTCTCCGGTGCGAAAAATTATCACTTTCTTAGAAAAAATCCTAGCCAAATCGAGGATTTATGGATAAGACTACCGGTCTTGGAGGCAAATCATGGCTAAGAAAAAAGGGAAAATTCGAATCATCACGCTAGAGTGCACAGAAGCGCGCGGTTTAGGAAAGCCACCTTCACGTTATACGACGAAGAAGAACTTCCAAACTCATCCAGAGCGTTTGGAAAAAAGAAAGTACAATCCTTTCTTAAGAAAGCACACTGTTCACAGAGAAATTAAGTGATCTGATTTTTGAATTGAATATTTGAAAGCCACTGCTTCTGCGGTGGCTTTTTTTATGATGCCTTTGCTTGAACACCAGCAGAGAGAAATTTATATCCCACTCCATGCACTGACTTAATGACCTTCCCGTGAGGTCCCAATTTTTTCCTAACAGCGGCCACATAAGTATCTACACTTCTATCTAATACATTTGTGGTGTTACCCCAAACGGATGAGAGTATCTGCCCTCGGCTCATAACTTGATCGGGGTGTTTGGCTAAATAGTACATCAGTTTAAACTCCAGAGGCGTCAGCTCCACCCAAGACTTTTCACCGTCTCCATTTTGTGTATAAATACTCTGCCTATCTAATTCAAAGTATATTCCACCTTTTTGATAGATTTCACCAGCTCTACCTATCGCGATTTGCCGCTTCAATTTGGAGTCCACTCTCGCCTTAAGCTCCATAGGTTCACAAGGTTTAACTACATAGTCATCAGCCCCTAGCGAAAAGCCAAGAACCTTCGCATTTACATCCTCTTTAGAGGATAAGAACATCACCGGATGGTGCTCAAATCGATCATCCATTTTAATTTTCGTACATAAATCATAGCCGTCACCGTCAGGTAACATGATATCTAGAATAAAAAGATCATAGGTCTCTGCCTCGAGCTTTTGAAGTGCCTCCTCTACGGAAGCGGCTACAGTCAAATCATAAAACTTACCCAAAGCTTTCTGAATAATCAGCTGATGTGGTTTCTCATCTTCTACTAATAGTAATTTTGCGGACATAATTATCCCCCTTACTAGACATAGAACTTATCGGCGAACGATAGGTAAACGTAAGAAGTTTCATTGCCTCATGTTTCAATAAGAAACAGTTTCAGGGGAATGAATGAAATCTTAAAAAACTTAAAAACGTTGGTTTTAAACGGCTATTTAGAAAAAGCTCGTTCTATAGATTCACGAAGTTCATCAAACGAAATAGGCTTTGCAAGCATTGAAATAGCGCCTTTTTCCAAAACATCTTTTTCTGTCACATCAGCAAAGCCCGTCATTAAAATAACAGGTGGTTTTTCTGGATTATAGGCTTTTACATTTTCTAGCAATTCAATCCCATCACCACCGGTCATGCGTACATCACTCACAATCAAGTCGATTTCCTGACTCTGAACGACCTCGAAGGCCTCAACACCGTTGTGTGCTGTCACCACGGAAAACCCAATATCTTCTAGTTCAAAAGAAACTATTTCACATAAATCCTTTTCATCATCTACGACAAGAACGGTTTTACCTTCATAATTCACTATTTCAGAGCCTCTTGTTATCTTTGGTTTACAGGACTTGCCCGTACAGGCAAAATGCGACTATATGGACTTATAATCTCTTATTTTTGGGGCAGCTGTCATTAAAAGAATCTTAATAAAACTGGGTTCAAGTATCGTCACCGATTCGGAAAAGGGCTTCCGAAAGGCCCAACTGACTTCCTTTGTAGAAGATGTGACTAAATTACTCATTTCTAAGCATGAAGTCATCCTTGTGTCGTCAGGAGCCATTGGATTAGGTGCACATATCCTAGGAAGAAAAAAATCCCCTAAAACTGAGCTGGCAGAACAGCAAGCTTTCGCCGCCGTAGGCCAAGCGGCCCTCATCAATGAATACCGTCAATGCTTTGCTCCCAAAGGCATACAGGTGGGACAGGCCTTAATCACAGGTGATGATCTCGCCCAAAGGCAGCAGTATTTAAACCTCAGGAATAGTTTAAATAAAATGCTTGAGCTCAACATACTTCCAATTATCAATGAAAACGACACCACAAGTGTCATTGAAATTGAGCCCACCAGTGACAAAGGCTTTGGAGACAATGATGTTCTTGCTGCTCTTGTCGCCGCAAAATTAGACGCGGACCTTTTAATCATTTTAACTAGCGTCAATGGACTCTACCCCAATGGTGAGTTTGACCCACAAGATCCACCCATCGCAAAAATTAGTAGCCTAGATGAACTTAGAAAAATTCAGCCTGGAACTCTATCTCAGCTTGGAAGAGGTGGGGCTGCATCAAAGGTAGAAGCCGCTCGAATTGCTTCACTTTGTGGAATATCAACAATTATCGCTAATGGGCTTGAACCACATATAATTTCTAATGTTATGGATGCAAACTCCAATGTAGGAACTGAAATTTTACCCTGTGGCCCAAAGCTTTCCGCAAAAAAGAAATGGATTGGCTTTAGTCAATCAGGAAAGGGTCGGGTCATAGTTAACGAAGGCGCTGTTAAAGCGATCAAAGAAAAACATGCCAGCCTACTCCCCGTGGGTGTCACTGCCACCAATGGAAAATTTAAAGCTGGAGACGTAATTCAGATCACAGATGAAACCGACTTTGAGATTGCGCGAGGAGTGGCATCCTATGATTCAACCCAACTCAACCAAGTGATGGGTAAAAAGTCCTCTGAATTCAGTGAGTCGCACCCTACCTTACCTGAGGAAGTGGTTCACTGCGATAAACTGGTTCTTTTTCAGGAGAAAAAATATGAGTGAATTAGAGAAACAACTCAAAAGCTGTAAGCAATCGAGTCGTGCTATGCTTCGCATAACTCTCGATGAAAAAAAAAGGGCTTTGCTGACTTGGAAAGAAATTTTAGATTCTAATCGCCAATCTCTTCTGAACGCGAATCAGAAAGATTTAAATGAGCAAAAAAATAAAATCTCCTCGGCTCTCTATCAAAGACTTGAGCTTACAGAAAGCAAAATCGATAGTCTTGTTCAGGGAATTCAGGATCTTGCTGATATGCCTGATATTGTCGGTCACGTGAACTTCACCACTGATTTGGATGAAAAGTTGCAACTTAAACAGGTGACTGTCCCTATCGGCGTCATTGGTGTAATTTTCGAATCGCGCCCTGACGTTATTCCACAAATCCTATCTTTAATCTTAAAGTCATCAAATGTTGGAATTTTGAAAGGCGGCAAAGAGGCCTATCACTCAAATGCTGCATTCATGAAATTGGTGGATGAACTCAATAGTAAATGTCCCTATCTACCTGACAACTGGGCCACTCTTGTTGAATCACGAGATGAAATCAATAGTGTACTAAAATACGATCAGTACATTGATTTAATGATACCCAGAGGCTCCAATGAATTGGTTTCCCATGTGATGAATAATACAAAAATTCCGGTTCTGGGTCATGCCGACGGAATTTGTCATATCTATTTAGATAGTACGGCAGATATAGAAAAGTCTATTCCAGTTATTGTGGATTCAAAAATTCAGTATCCTTCAGCCTGCAACGCCCTAGAAACCCTGCTCATCCATCAGGATCTTTCCGAGAAAGTCATTCTTCGAGTTTTACATTCTCTAATAGATGCTGGTGTAAAGATTTTTGGTTGTGATCGCACTAGAAAAATAGATGCCTCTTTTGATCCCGTTGAAAATTGGTCTCGAGAATATGGGGACTTGCAATTGTCCGTAAAAATAGTTGAGAATATGGGCGATGCGGTTCTACACATCAACGAATTTGGTTCGGGTCACACAGATGTCATTCTCACGGAGTCGACTCCCCTTGCTGAAGAATTTTTCCAGGTCGTTGACTCTTCGAGTGTTATGCAAAATTCATCCACACGCTTCGCTGATGGATTTCGATATGGATTTGGTGCTGAAGTAGGGATCAGCACAGCTAAAACCCATGCCCGAGGACCTGTTGGAATTGAAGGCCTGGTAATTTATAAATATCAGTTAATTGGAAATGGACAGACCGTTAAGGATTATACTGGACCGGAAGCAAAACCATTTCTTCATAATCGCCACTGAGCGCTAATTTTTAAGAGTTCATACAATCACTTATAAAGTCTTTCAATATAGCCACACTTTGCTCACCAACTAGGCGTTTAAATTCTAAAAATATCAATCTGAAACAGATTCAATCAATTTCTTAGGGGATTTCTGCCCTAGCCCTAAACGAGATTGTGTGTCTCACCGATAAACTTAGGTAACCAATTCTGAGGATTCAATGGCACTTTTAACTCGCTACAAAAAAACCGGTGGATTTTTACAACTATTGCGACTGATTGAGTCCTGCTCCCAAGAAAAGCAAACCAAACTTCTATCCAATATCGAGAAAGAAGATGTACGGTGGTCTCTTGCTATAAAAGAAAAGATGCTAACGGTAGAACGTATTTTAGAATTTCCGGATGAAGTCCTCGGTGACATCTCACAAAAAGCACAACAATTAACTTTAGCAACGGCACTATTTCATATCGATGAAAAACATTATGATAGATTCCTATGCTCCTTCTCTGAGCGGGCAAAAAGACTCTTACTGGAATTCAAAAATGAGCAAAAACCAGGTCCTGGTGAAATCCAAACAGCCTTAATGAACATCATTGAGCTAACAAGAGAAATGATCGACGAAGGCTATATTGTTCCAAAGCTTTTCAATCCAGATTTAGTTGTCCCGAGCACTATTGAAGAAGACCTTGAAAACCTTCCAGGACTAGAACTTAACCCCCATACCGGTGCGGTTGAAATGTCCACTTCTCCAGTCAAAAAGGCAATTCCGCAAAATGGAGATTCTCTTTCCTATGCAAATAACGGTAAGGCTAGAAAACAAAACTCCCCAGAGGAGCAAATTGCCTTTCTTAGTCGAGAACTGAAACGCTTTAAAGAAGAAAATTCGGGGCTAAAAAAGAAACTTCAGATCCTAGAAGAACAACTGCAGAAACATAGATCAGCGTCTTAAAAGGAAAAAATAGTTAACTTCTACTGATGTCACTCAATGGGAGCACCCAGCCAAGTTTAAAATGAACTTTCTAGGATAACGATTCATATTAAGACAGAGAATTACGATCATGGCGAATGATGGTTCCATCCACCATATAGACGATATCCTCGGCCACATTGGTGGCAATATCGGCAATACGCTCCAAGAATCGTGACACTGTTAAATAGTGTATATGTTGTTCCGCATTTTCTGGATCGGCTTTAACATTAGCAAACACCCGAGCGTACATCTCTCTGTGGATGCGATCCACCAGATCGTCATCTTTTATCACCTGATGAGCCAACATCGAATCCAATTCAATGAGAGCTTTAATGGCCATTTTCACCATGCTACGCACCTGTGCAGCCATAGTATCAAAATCAAAGGGAATAGCTACTTTGGGCAGCTTGGAAAGATAACTCGCTCTTTGAGCTAAGTTTACTGCCAAATCACCCATACGCTCTAAATCACTATTTATTTTCAAAGCAGCAACCACAAACCTCAAATCTCCAGCTAAAGGCTGATGAAGTGCTAGTACCTTTAAACACTCCTCTTCAAGGTCCACTTCCATGCGGTCTACATCATCGTCATATCCATAGATCTTTTGTGCCACTGAAGGATCTACTTCACGAATGGCTTGAACTGAAATTGTCAAATTTCTCTCAACCAATGAGCTAATCGTCAATAAGTCAGACTTTATTCGCTCTAGTTCAACTTGCAAATGCTTCGACATAGTTTAACCAAACCGCCCGGTAATATAATCCTCAGTTTGCGAATTATCTGGGTTGGTGAATATTTTTTTAGTCGCCCCAAACTCAATCAAATCGCCATTGTAAAAAAAGGCAGTATCATCTGACACTCGACCCGCTTGTTGCATATTATGAGTAACTATCACAATACAATAGTTCTTTCGCATTTCGCCAATTAATTCTTCAATACTTAAAGTGGATTTAGGATCCAATGCAGAACAAGGCTCATCCATTAAAATCACTTCCGGACTCATGGCAATAGCACGAGCAATGCAAAGCCGCTGCTGTTGCCCACCAGACAAAGCCAGGGCCGAATCATGCAATCGGTCCTTAACCTCTTTCCAAAGTGCCGCACCTTTTAACGACTTTTCTACTAACTCATCAGGATCAAACTTATAACCATTGATTTTTGGACCCCAAATAATATTTTTATAGATCGTTTTTGGAAAGGGATTCGGTTTCTGAAAAACCATCCCAATCCGACGCCTTACCTCAGCTGGGTCCATTGATTTGCCATAGATATTTTGATTGCGATATTTCACTTCACCTTCAATTCGAACATTGGGAATAAAGTCATTCATTCGATTCAATGCTCGAAGCAAAGTGGATTTCCCACAGCCTGAAGGGCCTATCACAGCTGTGACCGACTTATCTTTAAAGCCTAAATTAACATGCTTAACAGCCTGAGACTCTCCATAGTAGACAGAAAGATTTTTTACTCCAAGAATAGGATCACTCACAGTTTATACCTTTGAAACTTCTCTCGAATTAACACAGCTATCGAGTTTAATGTGAATAGAAAGGCGAGTAAAACAATAATTCCAGCCGCTGCCAAGCTATGAAATTCTGGCTGAGGCCGGCCCGCCCAGTTATAGATTTGTACCGGTAAAACCGTAAACATATCAAACATATCTTCTGGTAAAAAAGCCACATAGCTGAGAGCACCAATTACAATCAAAGGAGCCGTTTCTCCCACCGCCCTGGAAATGGCCAAGATGATCCCCGTCATTATTCCTGGTATTGCGGCTGGCAAAACCTGCCAGATAACCACTTGATAACGCCGAGCACCCATTGCAAACCCTGCTTCGCGCACCATCTGCGGAACAGCACGAATAGCTTCCTGAGACGCAATGATAATCACCGGCAACACTAAAAGCCCTAGGGTTAAACTACCAGCAAGAATACTTCGATCTAATCCCATTATACGTACAAACAAAGTGAGTCCCAACAGACCATATATGATAGACGGCATACCCGCTAAGTTCGCAATATTGAGTTTTACGAATCGTATAAAAAGAGACTTCTGAGAGGCGTACTCTTCCAAATAGATGGCTGTACCGATGCCAAATGGCACAACAAAGAGTGTGGTAATCACCATAACATAAACTGAACCCACCAATGCCGTGTAAATGCCTGCTTTTTCCGCCTTCCGGGAGGGGAAGTTAGTTATAAAATCCCAGCTGATCCAAGACATTCCCTCATAGGCTATATGAAACAAAAGAAGTGCTAAAACGCCTATGGCTCCATAAGTAGTGATTCGACAACACCACTTAAACGCCTTATTCATTCGTCTACGATGAGGCGACATTATCGAGCCTCCATTACAGGTTTTGAGAGAACAATATTACCGATCACATTCATCATAAACGTAATTACAAACAACAATGCACCCACCACATAAACCGTTTGATATTCAATTCCCCCAGCCTGCACATCTCCACTGGTCACCTGAACTATATAAGCGGTCATCGTTTGAATACTTTCTAGAGGGTTCGCAGTGATTTTTGGGGTGGCTCCAGCCGCTAATGTCACGGCCATGGTTTCTCCAATAGCACGGGAAATAGCTAATACAACGGCAGCCGTAATTCGAGTGCCTGCAGCTGGTATTACCACCTGAGTGATCACCTCAACTGAGTTGGCTCCTAACCCGTAGGCTCCTTCTCGCAGAGCTCTTGGGACACTTCGAAAACCATCATCCACCAGCGAGGCAATCATAGGTAGAACCATTATCGCCACAACAATGGCCCCACTCGCGGCATTGAATATTTGAATTTCGGGAAACATAGTTTTTAAAATTGGTGTCACAAAAGTAAGGGCAAAGAACCCATACACCACAGTTGGAATACCCGCTAGAACTTCGAGAGCTGGCTTAATATAGGACCTTGTTCTATCGGTAGCATACTCATTTAAATAAGTGGCCACGAATAATCCCGCCGGCAACGCCATTCCGATAGCGCCAAATACAATCATGAAAGTTCCGTTTACCAGAGGTAAAACACCAAAAGATTTTGGCTCTAACAATGGGGTCCATTCTTTTCCAAATAGAAATTCACCCAAAGGGACTTGGCTAAAGAAACCAGAACTTTCTTTTGTTAACAGCACTATCACACTGACTGTTACAATCAGTGTGATAAGAACTAATGCTAAAAGTAGATATTTAAAACCTTGATCTAAGGCTTTACTCAACGGAGTCAACCCGAACGCTTCCTAAGGTCTCTACAAGTTTTAAAGACTTCTGGTATTCGCTGTCCGGAAGCGGAACATACCCTACATCTTTCACTAAACGAGCTGCACTTTTCAAATAGTGACGGGTGAATTCGAAAACACTTTTATTCGCTTTTAATGAATCCGGATTTACATAGATAAACACGGGACGCGCTAACGGCTTGTAACTACCATCATTGATCGACGAGAGCGATGGAGCAATAGCCGTTGAGGTTTCAGTGAGTTTAACAGGGATGGCCTTAATTCTTCCCTTGTTTTCCGTGTAGTAAGCGAACCCAAAATAAGCCATTGCGTATTTGTCACTCACTACGCCTTGAACCAACATATTGTCATCTTCAGACTTTGTGTAGTTACTGCGACTGTGATGAGCTTTACCATTTATAGCATGAGTGAAATACTCAAAAGTACCTGAATCAGTACCGGGTCCGTAGAGACGAATCGGCTTATCTGGCCAAGTCGGACGCACATCTTTCCAAGTTGTAACCTTACTTCCTGGCTGCCAAATCTTTTTTAGCTCAGAAACCGTAATGTCAGTGGCCCAATCATTATCTTTATTGATGACTACAGAAATTCCATCATAGGCCACGGGAATCTCTTTGAACTTTATTTGATTTTTTTTAGCCAGTGAAATCTCTTTCTCTTTTATAGTTCGGGATGCATTGTTAATGTCCGTTTCGCCATTTAGATATTTTTTGAATCCGCCGCCAGTACCAGAAACGCCAATAGCTACTCGAACTCGAGGTTGAATATTACGAAAATCCTCAGCCACTGCTTCTGTAATAGGAAAAACAGTACTAGATCCATCGATCATAACACGACCCTTTAAGGCCGCTTCTGCATGAATTGAAAAGCTCAAAAAACTTAGACAAATAAATAACATTGCGCGAATCATCTTATCCCCCATCTCGCAAAATTTTGGCTCACTATATAGGTATACATAGCACTGGACCTTACATTAGTATTATTAGGATTGTATTAGTTGATGAATTGTTTTCTCACTGGGATTTTAAACTGAAAATGGCTGCCCTGCCCTACCTCAGAGTTCACTGTTACCTCCCCAGCATGAACAAGGGCTATATGCTTAACAATTGCCAATCCAAGGCCAGAACCGCCTTCTCGTCGATTTCTGGCCTCATCCACTCGATAAAAACGCTCAAACAACCTGGGAATATGCTTCTTGTCGATACCCACCCCAGAATCCTTCACATGGAAAATATGGAATCCACCTTCTTCAGTGAGGAACACCTTAACTGTGCCATCAGGAGGGGTATAGTACAGAGCATTGATCACCAAATTGCTTAATGCCTGAATAAGCAGTCCCCGCATCCCCTGAACGACAACCTCAGTATCCTCAAAAAGCATAACCACTTGCTTTTCTTTAGCCAGATCCAAGTAACGGCCTTTAATTTCAGCAAAAAGCTCCTGAACTTCGATGGCTTCCAACCCAGCCCCTTCAGCTCCGGTTTCATTTTCCACACGAGACAGCTCAAGAAGATCATTCACCATGGATTCTAGACCGCTAGAATGCTTAAAAATGGTGGAGATAAATTGCTTTTGCATAGGTGGAGTCATGTCTTCCGATGAATTGAGCAAAGTTTCCGCATACCCCTGTATGGAGGTCAAAGGAGTCCGCAGCTCATGAGAAACATTAGCCACAAAATCCTTACGCAAATCTTCTAACTTCTTCATCTTAGTAACATCTGTGATAACGATCACAATACCCGTTTTCTCACCCGACGGCTGCACCAATGGTCTACTTTTTAAATTGAGAAAGGTGTATTTATCATCTAATAGCAGCTTTAAACTCTCTTCATAGGCCACATTTTTTGAAAGAGCCGACTGAACAAACACCTCTATTTCCGGAATTCGAATCACCTCTTGCACTCGTCGTCCCTCGTAAGGTTGTTCGATGGGGACATCAAAAATTTTATGCGCAATATGATTCATTTCAATGATCTTACCCACATTAGAAACAGCTAAGACTCCTTCAGACAAACTGGACAAAATGATATCTTTTTGCATTTTATCATCCGTAATCTGTTGAAGCCTTTTCTTTAGCTGCCCGGCCATTTTGTTCATGGCTCTCCCTAAAGCATCCACTTCCAAGGACATCAAAGGGTTGATTAAAGCCCTTTTGGTAAAATCACCCCTAGAGATTCTTAAAGCTTGGTAACGCAACTTTTCCAGTGGTCGACTTAAGTTTCTCGCGACCCACCAAGAAATCACCGCCAAGGCAATGGCCAATACGAAACACACCGCTAAAATTTTAAAATAGACATTCCATAAGCTGGCATAAATCTCTTTTAAGCTTCGAGAAATCTGCAGAACTCCAATCACTTGGCCATCTCGCCTCAAAGCCTTCGCGTAAAAAGCGTATTCAATGTTATCTTCTCTTGAATAACGAATGGATTTGGCTTCACCCACTTGCATCGCAGACAAAATTTCCTGATTCAGAGACATATTCGGGTAGTTCTCAATAGATCCTTCACTCGAAGCGACGACCACTCCGTTAGGAGTCAAGATCACCATCCGACTCTTAAAAAGGTGACCTAGCTCCTTGAGATTTTTATCAACAATTTTATATTCTTCTTGATAGAGGCTTTCCGAGAGCTCCCTATCTACTAAGCTCATCTGATTTTTTATGGTTGAATCTTGGAAGGAAACAAGACTCTGCTTTAAAGTCAGATAGAAATGCACCGCCACCACAAAAAGGGAGCCAATAGATATGACCATAAATGCGGGATAGAGCTGCCAAAAGAGCGGACGTCGCGAATTCATTCGTCCTTAAATCTGTAACCCACTCCACGCACTGTCTCTATGTGCGAACCCACGGGTCCCATTTTCTTTCTAAGGCCTACCATCTGGAAATCGATGGTTCGGTCGGTTACAGCGTAATCTTGGCCATGAATAGCATTCACAATTTGCCCTCGGGTAAACACCCAACCCGGTTTTTGAGCCAGAAAAGTTAAAATTTGGAATTCGGTGTTAGTCAATTTGACCGGCTCATCATCAATAGTTACCTCATGACGACCCTTGTGGATTCGCATTGCTCCCACCTCAATCATTTCGGAATCTTCCTGATGCCCTTCAGGTTCATCATAAGAACGACGTAATAGAGCCTTTACTCTGGCTACAAGGACTTGGGGACTGAATGGTTTTGTCAAATAATCATCGGCGCCCATTTCTAAGCCCCGGACAATGTCCTTTTCTTCACCTTTGGCCGTAACAAACATCACGGGAACGGCTTTCAACTCTTCGGAGGATTTCATTTGGGAACAAATGTCTAATCCAGACATCCCCGGCAACATCAGGTCTAAGATAGCAACATGAGGTTTTGCGTTTTTAAGAGCTTGCAAGCCATCTGGTCCATTGGAAAACCCATAGACCTTAAATCCGGCCATCTTTAAATTGAAGCGGATTAGCTCCAAGATATCGTCATCATCTTCCACAACATAAATAATGGGTTCGTTGCTCACGCCAGTCCCCTTCCCGTTCCGGTGCATTTTGCCGCTACTATATAGCAAAGTCGGCATTCATTGAAACGTTTATATATTAGATGATTATGAGTGGCGTGAGGTACACCTACAAAAAAGACAACCTGCGTCTACCTTCTACAGCTAATTCTCACTGTTCTTGGAGCATAGATCCCGAAGGTAACGCCCGTAAGTACAACATCCTTTAAAGTCTGCTTTACTTCTACCCGGGAGAGTTGAGATCTTTTAGCATTGCATATTTCAGTAGCATTGATTTGAGCTTCCTGTCCAATTCCACCGAACCAAAAACCTTGTGTCTCTTCAAAAGAAGGTGGTCCCGTGAGATCTCCTTGTACGTAAACACGTTGAGTGGCACAGCCAAGGCTCAATCCAGAAAGTATAACAATTAGAATCCAGTTTTTCACAGTCGCTCCTTTATTCACAATTAATAAGTTCTATAAGTATAGGGATTGTAACCCCATTGATTGTTTTGCTGGTACCCGTAAGGACGGTAACTTCCTGAAGGCTGTTGATATTGATAACCGGTATTATAACCTTGGTAATACTGTTGAATGTAGCTGGGGACAGAAAATCCGCACTCTATTCGAATTCCATTTTCCATCACCCGATAGCCTCGTTTTCTATCTTCCATATTACATCTGCTATTCGAGCAATATTGTCTTTGCCCGGAAGAGTCGGTATTATAGCCGACAATCTCATCGCCACCCGTACATACATTTAAAAACACTCGATATTGAATGCTGTTAAGGTCTTCAATGCATGAGTAATTTTGACGACCATGCCCATCCGTGTAGACGTCTTCCACAGGATCATAGAACAGTCCATAGCAAGATCTTGGAGTGCCTTTTTCTTTTTTCTCAGACAATCCCAACTGCTCGCCCAGCTCACCACAGCCGGAAAGCATCGACGCAAAAATCACAAACATAATTACTAGAGACGATTTCATGTCGCCAAATCTCCTTATTAGGATTTTTCTCACGCCCAAAGTATTCCAAGACCTGTGCCATCAAAATTCACGCTCAAATGGCCGCACTTTTGAGATGAGAATCCAATACATAAAAGGATTACATGCTCTGGCCAGTGATTCGTCACCCTATAAACCATTGAAATTATTGAATTCGTCAATTCTGTGGACGGCAAAAAAAATTTAAGATTTGCAGCGTATAGTTCCGATACAGGTAGTATGAAAAAGGTCTTTATTTTCAGCTTGTTAATAGCATTCACTGGAATCACACCCACTGTCTACGGGCAATACGCCAACTTTGGTGTGAGTGGTGGAGTCAGCTTAGACGCTCTTCTCTATGCCGGTATCGGCGGCAGTGCCAGTGGCGACCTTGGGATGCAGTCCCACCTCCTGTCCATGCAGGCCCAGGCGGTTTGCCCGGCAGTACCCTTGAGATGTTGGAATCAATACGTCCCTTCTCCCAATGGAAACTTATTTTTACAGCTTGGAATGGGATTGGGTGGACTTGTTGGAGATGCAGATAACTGGCGTTACATAAGCCCTAGGGAAAGTAGCGGCAGCAGTCGAGGAAGTTGGTATAGCCGATATAACCTAAGCGGATCTCGCAGTGGACGTGGCGGAAGTTCTAGATCAAGAAGCTGGTCCCTATCGGGATCAGGATCACGCGGAGGTTCAGATTCACTCACAAGCTCTATTTCCATCACTGGTAGTCGATCCGGAAGAGACAATGATTCCAATGGGTCATCGATAAGACAAACCGGATCAAGGAGTGGAAGCCAGATTCGGAATACCAACACCAATATCAATATCAACATTAATCGAAATGGAAACCGAGAAGGTACCGGTAGTGGTGGCGACCCAAGTATAGTGCAAACGGGTCAACGCGACGGTAATTCTAATTCTAATTCTAATAGCAATGGCGACGGTAACTCAACCATCACTCGAACAGGTGATCGTGAAGGCACTAGCACAGGCGGTGATCCAAGAATAGTTCAAAATGGATCTCGCGATGGCGATGGCGATGGCGATGGCGATGGCGACAATGACCCAAATCAGGGTGGTGATCAAACTAATGTACGCCGTGACCAGAACCGCGAAGGCCGTGGCAATAATGACTTCATTATAGGCCGCAACCCCCCTCGATTGGGAAGCGACATAATTAATGGTGGCGAAGATGGTGACGATAGTGACGAGGAAGTGGAAGCAGCTCCTGTTGATTCTGGTTTCTGCCCCGACGGAGTCTGTACTCCCGATCCCAACCCAGGGATAGGATCAGATACAGGACGAGATATTGTCGATGCTGTAACTCCTGAGTCGAACACTTGTGAACCTAACACTTATAATATGTTTCCCGGAGAAACTCTTGAATCTGAACTTAAAGTCAGTGATGAGGTCAGTAAATGCATTGAGCGGGCCATGTTTCTAAATATGAAAAAAGCCGGCGGTCCCAAATCTCAAACTTTTAACAAATGTGAATCTGCTACTGGAAAGCCGGACGCCAATGACAGCAAATACAAACCTTGTATTAACGATTTCTATGTAAATAAAGTCGTTAAAAGCTATAAACAGGCCTATCAATGTATTAAGGCTGTGAACCCAAGTGTGAACTTGAAAGATATGCTACCCATGTTTAACCATGAATCTCGATTTCATGTAAATCAGATCAATATAGAAACTTCTATGAACAGCGTAGGAATCACACAATTGGTTGCCGAAATAAATCCAGAAACGCAAAAATTTGACAACTTACTTCTAGGCGATGTGCAAGGTCGAATTCAAAGACTGAAAACTCAAGCCGCTTGTAATGGGTTTAGTTCACATTTTAGCCAGTCCGTATTTAAAGCCATCGGCCAAAGTAAATGTCAGCTCATTCATCCTTCGGTGAACCCAGAACGAGCCATGATCTATGGTCAATTTGCCTATGTCATCGCTAAAGAATACGTAACGAATAACTTTCGATCAAATAATTCAAAAGCCTGCCCACACGAAATGTCTTCTGCAGATCGAGCCATGGTTCGAAAGCATGCCGACAAACTAGGAATGATAGGTTACCACCGTGGTGCCGGAAAGCTAAACTCAGCTATTTGCACCTATGCGCGCCAAAAAGGGAGCCCACTCACCGATGCTGATTTCAGATTTGAAAGCGGCAAATCGTTGGGGCCATTTTTTACAAAAATGACTGATGCTGCAGGTGTCGACTATGCTGATGAAATCCACACCGAGCTTTGGGGCCTAGAGAACAATAGACAGGTCTATAAAAATAATCGCAATGTTACTAGAAGTGCTGCCGAAGAGATCAGCACTCGATTTCAAACGGATAAAGGAGCGCTATCATGCTCCGCCTTCTAACCCTGACATTCATTCTGTTCTCAATGCAGGCAAATGCGGAGTATTCACCTAAAAAGTTGAACACCTACATCAATACAATGAATCGGAACATTGGCAAAGCCAAAGACAAATCTGCGAAACTTAAGCTGTTAGCCAGCCTTAAAAATAAAATCAATAACACCACCACCACCAGCAAAGGGAAGAAGTACAGCAACCTTTCCCTCCTCCAGCAGGCTTATGTGGCTTTAGATACTCAATTGATTTCACAAGGTAAATGCGAATTGATTCGAGCGGACCTTCAGTTCCGCTTTCACCCCAGTGGGTTCGAAAAAGGAAAGATCTATAGTCAGGTCATGAAAGCCCTACAAACACTCAAAGTGTTTTGCCCTAACCTTAAAATCTATCAGTAGACACTATTTTGAATTTCAGATCCATGTGCAAGAGCAATTAGGTTAGCCGCTGTCACTTCGGCAATTTGCTGAAGAGCCTCTTTGGAAAGAAACGCCTGATGGCTTGTTACAATGACATTTGGAAAAGTAGTTAAACGCGCCAACAGATCGTCTTCAATTCCATAACTGGAATGGTCCTTAAAAAACACTCCTGTTTCTTGTTCGTACACATCCAATGCCGCTCCGGCCAGGTGTTTTGACTTTAATGCTTGAACGAGAGCTTCGGTATGAATCAACCCTCCCCGCCCAGTATTTACTAAAAATGAGCCCTTTGGCATCAGCTGGAGTGAGGCTTCATTAATGAGATGAAAGGTTTTGTCATTCAACGGAACATTCAAACTTACAATCTGAGACTTTCTGAGAAGTTCTTCTAATCCCACATAGTTGACCTTATTTATTAAATCTCTATTTTTATTAATATCGAATGCGAGTATTTGACAATCAAATCCCGCCAACAGGTCTACGAGTCGAGTTCCAATCTTACCAGTACCAATGACTCCAACCGATTTTCCACTGAGACCTTCTCCCAGTAGTCCATCAAGACTAAAATTAAGATCCTTGGTTCTCCGATAGGCCTGAGGAATATTTCTTAACAGAGCAAGGATAAGCCCTAAGGTGAATTCCGCCACCGCCGTAGGTGAATAGGCCGGTACATGCACCACTGATAGGCCTAAAGTTTTTGCCGCGTCCACATCTACATTGTTGAAACCAGCACACCTTAAAGCCACCCATTCGATTCCCAATTCCTTTAATCGGGCTAAAACAGATGCGTCCAATTGATCATTTACAAAAACAACCACACCAATTGAACCCTGTGCAGAGTCCACAGAAGTGCAGTCTAGTACGCCATCAATAAAATGAAGGTCAAAGGAGGTCTTACGGAAGGCTTCCTCAAAAAAAGGTATCTCAAAAGCCTGGGTACTAAACACAGAAATTTTCAAAATGGAAACCTCATCATCAGCAGACTAAAAAACTGATTCTAATAAAAATCAAACTCCAGAATGATCGTACTCCAATAATAACTGACTATTGTTGATTGTGTTAGGCATCGTTAAAAAAAAGGAACTCTCACATGAAGCATCTGGAATTTGTTCAAAAAAGGACCCCCGGCTCTCATATAGCACTGCAAATCGCCTTGGTGGCGTTACAATGCTTTGTCGCTGTAAAATTAATTTTTTGATCTGTTTGTTTGAACGAAGCCAGATCCCTCTGACCGTAAAATTTTATCGAAACCGCTTTTTAAAAATAAGGCTCAGTACAATGGACCTAAAAAACAACGCGGGTCAGGGAATTTTTTTAAAGAATCCTTGAGCTGAGCCTCACTGACAACTCCAGGCATATTGGTTTCCGAAGGTTCTATGAGACTCACTTGAAAATGCAAATGCGGTGGCCAACCACCATTTTCTTCTTGTGATCCTAAATGCGCAATCACCTGACCAGATTTAAACTGATCCCCAGGGCTCCATCGCTCTAAAACCTCGAGATTTAAGTGCCCCCACAAGACCCAATAAACCTTACTTTCAATATTATGCTCAGTGATCAATGTGGGCCCATAATCCAAGACCCCTTCATGATGAAATACTCCCCAAACCTTACCTTCATAAAAAGCATAGACAGGAGTTCCCTCAGGAGCGCCAATATCCACACCCATGTGGATATCTCTCCCTTCTTCTTCATAATTTTCACCTAGATATAGATTAGGTCGCTTTTCGTTGTAGCGACCAATTCCATAGATGGAACCTACCGCTGACCTCTGCCCCTCCTCGCTGCTGAGATCAAAAACAGGATAATCTTTAGGCAGCTCAATCACAGGGAAAAAGGAGGTTTTAAAGGTCAAAGATAAATCCTTCTCAGGAGGAATACTTGGTTCTTAACTCATTTATCAATCGATCGGCTTGATCGTACAAGTAATTAATTCGAACTTGTTCAGGGCTTTCTCCAGGATAAAACTCCTTTAAAAAGCCAGACTCTTGCTCCATCAAACCAAATGAAGTTTGAGACATCCACATCACATTCCCATTAATCATAAAGGCCACACGGACCAACTCTTCTTCGGGGGTGTTTTCAGGCACTTCTCTTTTAACAGCCTGCACCATTGTATCCATCCACTCACTTTTATGATCTCTAATAATTGTATGGGCCAACTCTAAATTTAACTGCTGAGGACTCGTAAAAAGATTCATGATTACGACGACATAATAGCCATCGCCATTTTCCATATCTATATTTTTAAGATAGGTCTTTTCAATGAGTTCTTTGAGCGGAAGACCTCTTAAATCGCTTTTAGATTTTTCTATCCGAGCGAAACCATAGAGAGCCACCTCATTAAAAAGATTCTGCTTGGTTTTAAAATGGTAATTAATAAGAGCTACATTCACTCCAGCTGCAGTAGAAATATCCCGCACTGAGGTGCCATGAAACCCCTTAACTGCAAATAGTCGAGCCGCTTGATTGAAAATAGCCTGCTTGGAATCGCAGTCTTTTACCTTATCTATTTCCTCTTTTTTTGTATCATCTAGCATGAAACCCTCTTTTTTTATGCAAATGTATCGAAGATTTAAACAAGTATTCTTTAACAATGCAATACAAGTCCTTACATAATCTTAACCTTTTCTTAACCTTTTCTAAACCTTTGCCAACCCCCGCCCCGACAATAGCCCTGCCTTTAAAGGCTATTATGTTACGCTCATCAAACTCCAAAAGTTTAATAATTGTTTTCTGATCATTCCCTCAAAGTATGCAAACGCTCGTTCCATACACTTTAGATATCAAGGAAGATAAATATGAAAAAAATAATTCTAATACTCATTATTGGTATGGTGGGACCGGCTACATTAGCGGACTACTCTGGCATTAACCCGTTTTGCAATTTCAAATGTGAAAGCATTCCTCCTCTGGAAGATTCTCATCAAGTGAATCATGAGGAAGGATCCCCGCTCATCACAGACATGTCCTACACCCTAGTGACATGGAACATTTATAAGGGGCGTAAGGATAACTTTGAGGATAGTTTTTTTACCCTCATGGCGGATGTGGATATAGCCGCCATTCAAGAACATCTCGGCTCAACTAATATTGAGAAGCTTTATCATGACACTATATCCCCACTCCACTCTGCCCTTGGAATAAGTTTTATCTTTTCAGGAGATATGCCAACTGGTGTTATGAATTTAAGTCGCTGGCCCATCCAAAACAGTCAGTATTTCCGTACAGAAGACCTCGAGCCTTTTGTTAAAGCGCCTAAGGGCACCATCGCTACCGTTCATGACTTACCCGGCGTGGGCCAGTTACTGGTAGTGAACATTCACGGGATCAACTTCAGAAGAGCTGCTGGTTTAAGAAGACAACTTCGCCAGACGGAAGACCTTTTAACCCATCATGACGGCCCCATCATTTACACAGGCGACTTTAATACAAAAAATGGAACGCGCTTAAAAGAAACAGACGAGTTTCTTGCAAAGTTCGGACTGCAACGCCTCGAATACGAGAACGATCAAAGGCGACTGGTTTTGGACCATGTTTACGTCAGAGGTGTGCAAGTGACCAGCCAAAGATTACTCGATGGATACCCAGGCTCGGACCATCCTCCAATAAAAATCACCTTTCAGGGTGGGGGCAAAAACATTTCAAACACCCAAAAATGAGGCGGACTTTAAACCAAGAGAAGATTGGAGTTCTTTTCTAGGGAGCGCGCCGCAGCAAAGACCTATCTGCTTGCTCCCTTTACCAAATTTTGAAAATATACCGCTCGCTGTAGCCGCAGCAAACTATCCGAAAAAGGTGGCGTGGTAGAGTGGCTATACAAAGGACTGCAAATCCTTGGACGTCGGTTCGATTCCGGCCGCCACCTCCATTTTTTTATGTGCCGAAGGCACCAAAAA
>DCMZ01000001.1:168825-168979 GCA_002321895.1 Bdellovibrionaceae bacterium UBA1609
TATGTGCCGAAGGCACCAAAAAAATGGAAACTATCTCGATACTTACCACATCTCTCAAAACTAAGTGCCGTTAACGCTGTCGTGCCCATTGCACGACGCGGAAACAAACGCTAACTGAGTTCTCGACTCATTATGTGCCGAAGGCACCAAAAAA
>DCMZ01000001.1:169311-190441 GCA_002321895.1 Bdellovibrionaceae bacterium UBA1609
TATGTGCCGAAGGCACCAAAAAAAATGGAAACTATCTCGATACTTACCATATATTTCAAAATTAAGTGCCGTTGACGCTGTCGTGCCTTCGGAAAAAAAATAGAGTAATGTAGCCCCAATGAAAAACGTCGTCCTGAATATTCACTTAATTCGTAACCGAATGACCGAATTAGACCTCAAGCAATGGTGGCTTGCCGAGCAAATTGGTGTGGACCAAAAAACAGTACGTCGTTGGCTTCAGGGTAAGATAAAGCAAGTTAAGTGCGAAAATGCTAAGGCTTTAGCTGAAAAACTCGAATGTGAGTTGGATGAGATCATTCTCTCCACTGACGAAGATTTACTTGCAACTCCTGAAGATCAAAAACGTGCGGCGGAATTGATTTCCTCAAGTCAGCTCATGGAAAAATTAGGTCCGATCCAAGAATGGGATGTGCTCGAGGCTCTCTTGAAAGCTACTATCATTCCAAATCTTCCAGCCTTTGTTTTAGGGGAGTTGTATAACAAGCTTGCAGTAGCTTGCTGGAGGCAAAGTAAAATAGATCAAGCCTCAGTTTACGCCGACAAGGCATTTGAACTGGGCCAGAGAATCAATGACAAAACAACAATAGCTAACGCTACCTTGAGCCAAGCCAACATACACAGTTGGCGTGGAGAGACCGCCGATTCAATCAAAAAATATGAGCTGTGTTTACAACTCGAAAAGTATTTGCCCGATCAAACCCTGGGATCTGTCTATTCAAATTTAGGTGCGATTTTGTGGGAGATCGGTGATTTAGAAAGTGGCCTAAACACTCAACTCAAAGCAAAAAAAGTTTTCGAGAATCACGGCACTGACATGAATCGGAGTATCTGCCAAGCTCAGCTCTCATTTATATATTTGGAGAATGGTGAAGTTGGTAAAGCCAAAGAAGCAGCAGAGCAATCCCTCATGCTTTCTGATTCTGCTTCTTACAAGCGTGGGCAATGTATGGGACACCTTGTACTTGGAGAAATAGCTGCCCGTATGGGCGAAACGAACACCGCAAAAAATAAGATTAAAACGGGCCTTGAGAAATTTTCTGAGCTGAACATTTACGAAGGCTTCAATTTTGAGTTTGCTGGCAGAACCTACAGGATTTTGGGAGAATTAGAGCAAGCTCAAGAGTATCTAACAGAAGGGTTGAAGTATTCTGAAAAATTCCCAGTTTATTTAGCCGCCCTCTATCGAGAGCTGGGAATTGTACTTTCTGAAATGGGATCGAAGAAGAACTTTGCACAGGAGTATTTATCGAGATCCATTTCAATTTTTGAATCCGTCGGCGCCCCCATAAGGGCCGAACAGGTAAAATCCATCAAGAAATCGTATAGTTAAGCCATGTCCCCCGATGTCCCTTTTCAGTTTCAAGAAGTTTGGTAGATTGGTAGCACCCAACAGCGAGGGGGAGTGATGATACGCCTACTAATAATTCTGATCTTTATGTCCAACACGGCCTGTGCACGCGTCAAAAAGGAGCCAACGATGACCAATAACCTAACTGGAATTAATCAACTCTGGAATTTCTCGAACCCTGAAGAGACAAGAGGAAAGTTTGAGCAACTTTTGGTTGAACAATCTGAAACGGCTCCCCTTGATTATATACTTCAAATCAAAACTCAAATAGCAAGAACCTATTCACTTACTGCAAAATTTGAAGAAGCCCACTCTGTATTAGATGAGGTAGAGCCTCAGCTTAGTGCCGAGACACCAGTCGCAAAAGTCAGATACCTTTTGGAGCGAGGTCGGACGTTCAACTCAAACAACGAGAAATCAAAAGCAACAGAGCTGTTTGTCCAGGCATACAATTATGGGAGAGAGGTCGAGGCATATATCTATTCTGTTGATGCGGCTCACATGGTCGGCATTTCAAGTGCTACCCTGGATGATAAGTTGGAGTGGAACCAAAAAGGACTGGAAGAGGCAGAAAAATCCAATGATCAAAATGTGCGAAGATGGATTGGAGTTTTCTACAACAACATGGGTTGGGATCTATTTGAAGCAAAACACTATACGGAAGCCCTAGCGAAGTTTGAACTGTGCCGAGACTTCTACCAGGAACTCGAAGCCAATGATCGCTTGGGGATTGCCAAGTGGAGCATTGCAAAGACCTATAGATATCTTGGCCGTAACAGTGAGGCTCTCGCAATTCAGATGGCATTGCTCGCAGAAAAAGACGGCACTGATGAAAGTGGCTACACCTATGAAGAACTTGGCGAGCTATATTTGCTAAAAGGTGAAACTGAAAAGGCAAAGACGTATTTTAGTAAAGCCCATGAAATACTGTCTAAAGATGTATGGCTTGAAAAAAATGAACCAGAGAGACTTCATCGACTCCTTAGGTTGACCGCGGAATCCAGTCAATAGATTCAGTTGGCCAATTTAATTCTCCCTACTCTTGTTTTTTTAGAATCCAATTGCGGATGCCACTGAGCTGTTCATCTGTGATATCCAAGTAGTCGCAGTGACTTTTAAAACAATCCATTTCCCTATTATACGTGCTTTTTGAAACAAAAAAACTTAGCTGAGATTTTCCATCAAAGATTTCAGACCAGATGGAACCTGAAATTTGCAACTGAGTACCCGCTGGAATGAAGTGTGTTGTCGCCATTTCAAAACCTAATTCATCAATGCTAATGACTTCTCCATCAAACAGGAGCGACACCTTCTCACCTCCATTAGGAACTTCTACTTCCATTCCTAACCAATTCTCAAGTTCACTGGAGTGTATAAAATTGGACAGTTTATTATTTAAAGTCGGTCGATCAATGGGCTTAAAAATATAATCACTCGCCCCACATTCTAACGCATAGGTTAAAGCCTCTGGATTCTTTGACCCCGAAACTACAATAATAGGGTGACTATCTCCACGACTTCGAATCCCTTTTATCAAGTTAAAACCTTTTTCTGAACCTTTGAAATTAAGGTCGATTAAGGAAAGCTGAGGAGCATTTTCTATGACCTTGGCTTTATACTCTTCAGGGTCTGAAAATGTTGTATGCTCCAAATCCATCCTATTTAGATAAGCCACCATAATTTCCAAGAAATCTTGATCGTCATCCAATACGTAAATCACAATTAAATCCTCACTTACCTAAAATTATCTAATTTTTTTCGAATATCCTTAGCTAGGTCATTGGATGTTCCAGCAAACATTATTCGACTTTCATACTGTCCACTATCATCAAAGAACGAAGGAAAGGCTGTCGTTGAAAAACTGCACGAACTCAAGCCAAAAGAATCTAACAAGTGTGACTTCAATTGAACTTTTGTATTTTCTTTCAGTTTTACAGGGGATTGAATTTTCATACCAGATTCATGTATGTGAGTGATAGCCCCATAGGATTTCACGGACACTTTTGGCCCACTTCCCTCTTTGAAGGAATACCTAAAAAAACTATTGTCTTTTAAGTTCTTACGAACCTTTTGTAAAACCGTCTTTGTATCAATAGGTTTAACTAAATAATCCGAAGCCTTCAAAGCAATGGCACGACTCACCAATACTTTTTCCTTCACCTGGCTCGCCACCACGACTGGAACTACCTTCAAACTATCATCAGTGAGTCTAAGATGTAAAAAATCGAAGCCTGATTCTCCTGGCATTTTTAAATCTAGAATGATTAAATGGGGACATACTGATCGGGCTGATTCCACTCCTGCTGAAACTGAATCAGCTTCGAACACCGTACAACCTTGTGCCTCTAAAATCCTTCTAAATAAGATTCTGGCATCATCGCTATCATCGATAATAAGTATATTTTTTCTCTCTAAAGCCATTAATCCACCTTGCTAAACTTTTCTCTATTCACTTCCATATTAGTTTCATATGCACGAAGAAGATTTATCACCTTGCTGGTATCTTTCTCCATAGCGGCCCTTTCAAGCTCCATGCATATCTGCCCCAAGCTCCCAAACCCATAACTCTTTGCCGTACCGGCAACATCATGAGAGATAGTCTCGATCAAATAGAAGTCCATATCATTTGCAGCTTGTTTAAGTTTCTTTAGGTCCACTAGGCGTTTTTGAAAATATCCTAAACGAAGATCAATAAGCTCATCCAATACCTCATCATCATCTCCAACTGAATCGTCTTCATCAAAATCCGATAAAATTAAACCCTCACTAATACTTTCGATGGTTTCTAAAAGATCTCTTTTCTGAACCGGTTTGGTTAAGAATCCATCACAACCAGCACCCAAAGCCTTCTGACGATCTGACTCCATAGCAAAAGCCGTCAGTGCTAAAATAGGAGTTCTCCTTTTGTTAGCCATCTTCTCATTCTCTCTAATAGTCTCAGTTGCAGTATAACCGTCAATACCCTTCAACCGGATGTCCATTAAAATAAGATCAAAATCTCTCTCTCCGGCCAAAAGAACAGCATCGTCACCATTGTCCACTTCAATAATTTCGTAGGGGAAATCTTTTAAATAGACTTTAACTACAAGTCGGTTCTCCCTATTGTCATCCACTAGAAGAATCTTCATAGGTTTCGCATCTTCAAGATGAGATGATTTATCCTTAAAAAAGAAATCTATATCTCTTCCCGCCGAAGATGGATCCAAAAGAGAATAAATTCCATCCCAGAAATCAGCTCTTTTTACCGGCTTCATTAGAATTCTTAAATCCTCCATCTCCCTAACTTCATCATCTTCTTGAACAATCTCATCGGACGTCAGGAGCAATATGGGGATTTCCTTTTCTAGCTGTAGCCTAAGCCTTCTAGCCAGATCTAAACCAGTCATCCTAGGCATTTTATAATCAATGATCATAACATCAATGGCTTGTTCTCCATTTAGCTCTTCAAGCGCATCTATAGGACAAGAATACTCAAGTATTTTAATATCCCAATTCGATAGATACTGAGATAGGACAAACTGATTGGTTTTATTATCATCGACAATTAATACGGTCTTTCCATTTAGATCCAGCAAGTGCGCTAACTGGCTATCTAAAGGCCCATAATATCTTTCTAAAGGTAAACTCACTTTAAAAGTACTTCCTACACCAAGCTTACTATCCACCTGAATACGCCCTCTCATGATTCGAGCGAACTTCTTACAAATTGCTAATCCAAGACCCGTTCCACCATACTCTCTCGCAATGGCTGCATTTTCTTGTGCGAAGGATTTAAAAATTTCTTTCACAAAGGACTCTTCAATGCCTTTACCTGTGTCTCTTACTATTAACTCTAAATTCCCCCCGATAGCTGAGTTCACATAGCCTGCCGACAAAAACACCTCGCCTCCATTAGGCGTAAACTTTATTGCATTCCCCACTAAGTTAACTAGTATCTGACGGATACGAGATGCATCCCCTACAAAATTTCTATGTGTACTCAAATCGACATAAGTTATTAGTTCCACACCCTTTTGCTGAGCTTGAATAGCCATAACTTCTGCAACTTTATCACATAGTTCTTCAGCACTAAAAGGCTCACGAACTAGATTCATTTCCCCAGCTTCAATTTTGGAAATATCTAGAATATCGTTAATCAAAACTAACAATGACTCCCCACTTTTGCGTAAAGTATTTATGTAACCACGCTGTGTTTGATCTAAATTTGTTTCAGAAAGAATAGAACTCATACCAATAATAGCGTTCATTGGAGTTCTTATTTCATGACTCATATTTGCTAAAAATTGACTCTTTGCTCGAGTGGACTTTTCAGCTAAGTTTTTCTGTATAGAAAAACTTTTAGCCGTGTACTTTAATTTTTTTCGCTGTATAGACATTTTTTGAACAAGGTGTACTAGCCCTCCGCAAATGAACGAAAATATAAGCCCAAATACTATAACAAACTCTGGAAGATAGGATTTGTACTGTGCCACAAATTTTTTAGTTGGCATGGCTCGTAATATCCAATTGTTATTTATAAAACTCAAATTGGAATTAATACTAAGACCATCTTTAGCAGGAGTCCCTTTACCTTCAAATAAAACTCTACCATCCACTAATATCGTTAATTTAAAATTATTTTGCTCTATCCTACTAAAAATATCAGAAAACAAATCCTTTACATCGAATACCCCTACTGAACTGCCCAAATATCTATCGCCGAAGTACAGGGGATGAATCACCAAGAAGCCCATTCCTCCCTGCATTAACTCAAAGGGGTCTGTAAATATCGCCTCTCTGCTTTTTTGAGCTCTCTCAAAATAAGGTCGTCTTACGACACTCTTTTTATTATCGAAACCTATAAGATCTTTTTGTTCATTTAAAGGCTCAACCCATCGAACGACATGCCGACGATCCACCCATTGAATAGCTCTATAAAGTCCAAAATCATTAATATGCTCAGCTGCATCCATTTTCCAAAACTTCTTATCGATCTTCCCACTGTAGACCATCCTCTTAGAAAACCTTTCAAAGGCTCCAAGAACTTGACTATTAAGGAGATGAAAAACTTTAAAAACATTTTCAACTTCTATTCGGGTGGCTTTTTCAATAACTCGGATCTCTTTGTCCTTTAACTCCTGTCCTAACATCACGAAAATTGTAAAAATAGAAATGGCTATAGGGAATGGTAACCAGGGCTCTTCCACAAGCCTCTTTTCCCTATCGTAAAAATAGGATGTATTTCCAATACTGATCAACAAAAATCCGGCAGCCGAGTGGAACGCCATTCTTGTATAGTTTTGCCAGCCAAAAGCCGAATCAAATTGAGCCAAATAACCAATCAATGCAATGACACTTACCAAAAATAAAAAGAAAGTAATTACCCAAATAGTAATTTTCTTCCAGGAATTCCTCTCGTTCAAAGTGTGCACCATAATCAATGCACCACAAGCTAGAAATCCTATAGCCGTGTTGGGAGACATCCTTCCTGGATGAGATGTCAAAACTTGGATATAGTGTTTTATAAAATACTCATCGATGCCTAAGTTGATGCCCAAGGCATATTGTACAAACGTAACTCCAGACAAAGCCATGATGAGTAGCGCGAGTCCCCTGGCTACCCAATTAAATTTCCGAAAGAGATGTATACTGGAAAGGCCCAAGGCCACTATAATAAACCCAATAGCTTCGTTGAATTGCATGGGTGGAAAATACGGTTGAATTTGAATAATAAAATTTGTTTTCGTCAGCCATCCAAAAATGACAAATATTCCAGTTACTAAAACTAAAAAATTGAAAATATGAAAGGCTGAAATTTGTTTGGTTCGAAGTTCCAAATGTTCCTCTAAACTATTCCGTACAAGTGGTTCATTATCCAACCTTCCATTCCTAGCCTCAATATGGACTAGTCCGAAAAAAGGTAAGTTATCGATATACTAGACCAAACTTCAATTAAACATTTGCTCTAAACACTACCAAGTGTCAGGTCATTGAGATATCGGATTAATACATAGGATCGGCGGTCAAAAAATCGAATGAAGAGTTCCATTGTAATTCTGTGGTTTCATCGAGTTCGCCAATTGACGCAGCTGAAACTCCAGAATGATCCACCAAGTAGCTAGAAGCAGAAAATCCAGTTACCCCTAAGCACGCTAAAGTGTTGTCTGTAACAATGTTAAAATCAGAAATACCGATGCAAGCGTTGCCATCTGTAAGATCATTGGACCCATTGTCAACGAAGCTATAAGAGACGGCAATTTCGTTTCCCCCTTCGACTGAGGTTTTAGCTACGGCTTGCATTGAATCAGAAGCATTCTCTACGTAGGCAGAAAATAATCCTTCACTATTCAACTCATTGAGAAGAACCCTATAGTGAGTTGTATAGGGCGTACTTGATACTTCTGAAAATTCAAATCGAGATAAGCCCGTTGTTAAATCATACTCAAATAAAGCAGCGGAAGCATTTTCTCCATTCTCAGTGTAAAGAAAACGAATCTTTGCATCTTCAATTCTATAATAGAAGTAGTTAGCATATTGGTTGTACGTGCTGTTTCCATCTACATCAAATGAAACTTTTGTATCAAAATGAGAGCCCGTTGAAGCTTCTACATCTTCAACTTTATAACCAATAACCTTCCCGGTAAGCACACCACTCAAATCTACATCACAAGCATCAGATAACTCGGCCTTAACCTTTGAGCTTAGCACAAGAACATGACCAGATGTATATTCCAAATCCCCTCCCGTGGAGGGAAGAGATGTGGTAAAAACGCAAAGATTTTCTAATGCCTGATGAAACTGATACATTAAACTGTTTTGTGAACTTGGATCTCCATGTACACGGACAGAATCTTTTGGACTAGACCCAAAATCACCGCCGAGAGCAAAATCACTATCTTCCCAAAAACTTGCCAAGGAGGATTGAGTAGAAAGGGATGCCAACGATATCGAGGACGTATCAGGGACTGCCCTATTGACTTTATCGGCGGCCGTATCTAAAGCCTCCTTTAAAAAATTATTCTTACTCGATGAATTGCTACTCACATCTGCCTTTTTACACCCAGAATTTATAAAGCAAATCACCGTGAGAAATATCAGAAGCCGCATACGTCCTACCCTCCCCTAACATCTAATATAGCTATTCGGCACTCCTCTTGGCCTTCCTTCAACCAATGAGTACAATCTTAACGATCTTAAGGTGAATTTAAAGAACCTGTATTGAAATGAACTAAATAGACTAAGACTTGATCAACCTTAGCCACCAAACACTAAGGCGCACTGCTTTGGACCACGAAAGTATTTCTGAAGTGTATTGAAGACAAATCCTTGTAGATGTCGCCACTCTTGCTTTATAAGCAATGCCACTCCCGTTCCAGTCACGGCCCACAAGGTATACATACCCACACTTTCAGCGACCCCTCCCTGCTGTAGCATGACTTCGGCAGCAGTTGTTATCGCTGAAAGAGCCACTGCTGCCCGCCTGGAACGAGTTCGAATCCTTTCAGCCCGAGGTGAATGATCATCCGGTGCCGGGGCCCAATTAGCAAATATTCTTTGAAAAGCGAACGTACTTCTCATACTAATTAAAGCTGTCCTGGCAAGTTCTGTGGATACAGTAAAATAAGCCACACTTTCAACAAACCCGGTAGCTTCCATGGCCAAACGCAAGACCGATAGATAGACAAATGAAATGGCAAACTGCTTTCCAATTTGCTCTGCAAAATTCGAATTCTTTGAATAATCTAAGTAGGGCAAAAATCCTTTCATCTTTATTGGATGTTTAATGAAAAGGTTAACTCTGTCGAAATGGTATTGTAAAGCTCCTGACATAGAACCAGCGAGAGCTCCGACTCCAACCCCAGCAAGAGCCGTCATAAGTTCATCAAAAAATATTTTATCATACATGGGCACAAGCAAAGTAGCTGTAACTACACTACCAATTAATAGCGTTCTTACAGTGGCCAAAACCAAACGCTCTTTTGAGGCCTCTCGATCTAAATCCTCAATAAATAGGTGCTTTTGCTCCGTATAGGTTCTATCTAACCCGTCAATTAATTCTCGATACTCACTCAGTTGTAGATCTTGATTTTTATAGTCTTCCACTGGAATATGATGAGCATTCCTCCAACCCATTTTTTTTAAAAACTTAGCCTTAGCGTTCGGCTCACTTAGTAGAGTATCAGTCCCATCCACAATCACCACTTCCGCCTTAATACCTTTTTCATGCAACTCGTTGAGACTTTCTATAATGTGATCAATAGCTCTTTCTCGACCTTGTGGACTTGTTAGCGGAAGTTCTGCGATATTAAAGCGCGTTTTTAACTCGGACTCACCGGAAGTTTCTAACTCTAGCTGAAAGGCCTCCAGTGGCTGTGCCATTACATTTGGAGTATATGAGCTAAAAATTAGACACAATAGACAAAAAAAGGCAGCTCTATTGAGCCAAGCGGATTCTAATAACATGCTTGTCAATATGAGCAATAATTAAACCAAAACTATAACATTTCCCAAGAATTTAGGATTATGATCAGCATATAAAACGCGTAACCTCAGCCCGCTTTTAAGTCTCGCTTAAGAGGTAATACTATCAAAAAAGTGGTATTTTTCATTTCTGGCTCCAGCTCTAAAGAACCACCATGGCGACTCATAATATCTCGGCAAAGCGGCAACCCTAATCCAGTTCCCTTTCCCACTTCTTTTGTAGTGTAAAACTTGTCAAAAATTTTATTTTGGTCCTCATCTGAAACTCCTGTTCCACTATCAGTAACACGAACTAGAAGTTTACTATTCTCTACTCGAACATCTAATGAAACCCAACTTTCTTCGCCGGCATCGACAACAGCATCGTAAGCGTTTCCCAACAGATTCAACAATACCTGTGAAAGCTGAACTCTATTCGCTGTTATTGAGGTAGAAAACACATCCTGAGTTAAATCTGCGACTAATTCTACGTTATTCACTCGAAATCGCTCTCTACATAAGCTGAGAACATCATTGACCATATCCCTAAATATAAACTCCGTGAGCTCGTCATCTTCAGCATTTCTAGAAATGTTTTTCACGCCGTCAATTATACTACTTACCCTCGCCGTGGTATTCCTGACACTCTCTAATTTTTTCACCATGTCTTCATGGTTTATTTTTCCAGCTTCTAACTGTTTTAATAATCGCTGAATGGTTGCATCAATTACTGTGATTGGATTCTTGATCTCGTGACCGATTTGACTGGCCATTTCACCTAAAGAACTTAACCTTGAAGCCTCAATCAGTTTTGATTTTTGCTCAATAATTTTCCTAGAGCGTTGCAATACTTTAGCTTCTAAATCTTTATTGAGTTCTTCAAAGGCTTTATTTTTCATCGAAAGCTGCTTGTACAAACTTTCATGATCTAATTTTAAATTATCAATCCAAAACTTGGCCTCTTCACCCCAGGAACCTATGTCTCTGATTTCCAAATTGCATCTTTCGTGACCCATTCCCACGCATTGTGTTTCGATGGCAACACATTCAAATCCTGTCCATGCAGAACACCAACCACTGGCATACCCGGCTAAAGAGGAACAAACCGGATGATTCGAGAATTCTCCGGAATGAGCAGCTAAATAGTTCTCGGCCTCGTAGGAATTGGTCCAATACCCTTCGGAATGTAAGTGCTTGGCTTCAATATCTATCTCGAGACGAGTCAAATCTGCTTTGACTAGCCCTTCCCATGTATGCAGAAGAGGCCCCATCTGCAGACGCTCCATTTCATTCTCAAATTCAAAAGTCTTTTTCAAAGCCTCATGGTCTCCAAATCCACACCGATAGCCAAATTTAGTCATTATCATATGAGTAAGATCTTCACCCAGTTGAGCATTGAGTTCATCCCAAAGCTTAGACAGGGCGTCCTGGCGAAAGATTAACATTCTATCTTCACCAAAAAGGACCTTCCCCTGATCCGGGAGAAATCTTAAAACTTCTTGTAAATTAAATTTTGATAAATCCATAGCTTAATTTACCTATCGGCATTTAGCTCACGCTGTAAAACAAAAAATCTTTAAAATGAAAAGGTCTTGGACTAGACTCGATTTATATCTACAATTAGCAAATGAAAACCAACCTAATTTATAATCGGCTTTCCTCTTTCTATGACACTGTTTTTGAAACTCTTCTAGAGGAAGGACTTAACGCAGCTTGCTCAAAAATTCCTTCTCATTCCAAAGTACTTGAGCTTGGCATTGGCTCCGGCGGCTCCCTCTCTCATTACAATTCAAACATTCACTTAACCGCTGTAGAAATTAGCAGTGAAATGCTCAAGCAAGCCCGGGAAAAAGCCAAACAACGAAGTGACTTGGACATTGAGTTTATCCTGGGGGATGCCACCCACACTCCTATCAATGATAAGACATTTGATTTCGTGGTTTCCTTTTCAGTGATAACGGTTGTTGACCGCCCTGATCGATTAGTGGAAGAAGCCCTTCGATTGTGTAGACCGGGCGGAAGTATCATGATCATTGGCGTACATAAAAGGTCAGGACTGATCGGCCAAATTCTTTCCTATGCATTAGATCCACTGTCACGAATCTCGCTTGGTTTTACGACCCGGCTCAACCAAGACATCTATTCCAATTACCAGGATCACCTCAAGTCCATTGAATTTGTCCCCACTAATCACTTGGGAAGTGCCTCACTCAGCGATCTAGTGATCTTAACTAAAAAGTAGGTGATATACCTTTGAATCAATGGCAGTGAATTTATTATGTTTCGCGGGAATCACCTATTCCCCCTAACGATACACTGCTTCAATGGCAAACACAGATTTCCCTTTCCTATAGCGGATTTCAAGGCCTTTGTATTATTTAAAAATTCTCTGCAAAGAATGGGTTAATATGTGTGATAATTAGGCCCAGCTGGCTTTAGATCAGAAATTCTTAGCGCGACATTGTCAGGAGGACACGTTGAATATTGCATTGGTGCATGGATACATTAAAGGTAAAGATATTGATATCTATATGTCAGAGCCCTTGGGACTTATTTGCTTGGCCACATACCTAGATCAACAGCTAGGTGAAAAAGTAGATACTACCATTATTGATCTTTATGCCGCCGGCGCGATGGAGCCGACTGCAGATGGTGATATTATTTGCCATGGAAAATCTGATCCTGAGTACATTCGCCAACAAATCGAGAGCGTTCAGCCCGATATGATCGGAATTCATTGTAACTTTACTGCCTATGCAGACGACTCCTATGAACTCGCCGAAACCATTAAGAATTTGTTCCCTAATATTCCAATAGTCATTGGAGGGGCGCACCCGACAATCGAAGGTGCGGAGATTATGAGAAATCACCCCTATATCGACATTGTTGCTAAGGGTGAAGGAGAACAAATCATAGAAGCTCTTGCCCGCCATTACATGGGAGAGATTCCTATTGAAGAAGTTCCTGGAATCCTTCACCGTGTGGATGGTAAAGTCGTCGCAAATAAACCGGTAGAGCTCATGAAAGATCTAGATGTACTCCCAATTCCTAAGAGGGATTACGTCGATATGGAAAAGTACACTTACTTTAATAAAGAAACGATTTGGTACGTAAAAAATAACCCAATCGCCACCATCATGACATCGCGAGGATGCCCCTACAACTGTGTTTTCTGTAGTACAAAAGTGGTTTGGACTCGAAAATGGAGATTTAGAAGTCTTGAAAAAGTATTTGAGGAGATTCACGATCTCGTTGAAAACCACGGCGTCCGCGAAATTGTGATTAATGATGATCAGTTCATGACTCGGAGAAAGCGTATCCATGCGTTTTGTGATCATTTTATTGAAGCAAAACTTCCGGTCACTTTTGCTGTAGATTCGGGAATCAGTATCTGGCTGATTGATGAAGAGCTCTTGAAAAAGATGAAAAAGGCCGGTTTCTACTCCCTCCGTTTCCCTATCGAGACCGGCTGTAAGGAAACTCTAAAATATGTAAAGAAACCGGTGAATCTAGACAAAGCTAAAGATATGATTCGAATCGCAACTAGAATGGGATTTTGGACATCATCAAATATTATTGTCGGCTTTCCCAATGAAACGCGTGAGCAAGTCATGGAATCAATTCGTTACGTCTATGAATCCACGCTAGATTTTACTTCATTTATCATCGCGAAACCCCATGCCGGAAGTGAGATGTATGAAGATTTTAAGTCCGAAGGCTTACTTGAGAAAAATGTAGTTCGAGGCTCAGGGTTCTATAGCAGCGATTACGACACCAATTTTCTAACAGCTCAAGAGCTTCAGGATATTGTGAACAAAGCCTCTTCAGATTGGTTCATGCATAAAGCTCTATTCTATCTAAATCCAATTAATTTCTATTTATATTTCATCCCAAAAGTAAAAACCATTCCAGATTTTTTATACTTCTGTAAGGTTGCTGGTGTGATTTTTAATCGAAAAATTTTACCAATACTTAAATCAAAATTAAAATCTCGCCCATGGGTATCAGACAGCTTGCCTGCAAACAGAAAAGTATAGAACAGTTCGTTATTTAACGATTTTTCATGAGAATTCCTTTTGCCGAGTGGTAGAATCCTTTAACTCTCACCAAAGGAATCCTCATGATAGAGTTCGAGTTAAATGGAAGTAAAGTACAGGTCGATGTACCGCCCGACACCCCATTGCTTTGGGTCCTTAGAGAAGAGCTAGAACTTACAGGCACAAAATTTGGCTGCGGCAAAGCTCTTTGTGGGTCTTGCACTATTCACATCAATGGTTCCGCAACTCGATCCTGCGTAATGCCCATATCTGCAGTGAGTGGGAGTTCCATTACAACCATCGAAGGAATTCAACAAAATGATCTGCACCCTGTACAAAAAGCTTGGGTTCGCAACAATGTACCACAATGTGGGTACTGCCAATCCGGACAGATCATGCAAGCGATTAGTCTCATCGAAAACTCTGAAAAGATCACCGAGAATCAGCTACTTGAGGGTATAAATGGTAACCTCTGTAGATGCGGAACTTACAATAAGATAAAGACAGCACTCATCGAGGCCGCCGAAGAAATGGGGAGGATTTAATGGGAATGGATAGAAGAGACTTTATTAAATCCGGTTCCCTTATTGTTGCGTTCTCACTCCCTCCTGGCAGAGAAGTTTTAGCTAACGATAGCTCCGACTTACCTGCCCATTATTTTGAAATCGCGCCAGATGGGCAGTTCATCTTTACCTTTGACAAAACAGATATGGGACAAGGCACAGCTACAGGACAAAGTACGATATTTGGTGAAGAGGCAGATATAAACCCTCATTCTATGATACTCCAACCCGCAGGAGTGGATCCTCGCTATGGCACCATGGGTGGAATGCAAGTGACTGGCGGAAGCACGAGCACTGCAGAAAGATGGTCCGTTCTACGTCAAGCCGGAGCCAATACTCGACAAATCATGCTCGAAGCCGCCGCTAAAACTTGGTCTCTCCCTCTCTCTAAATTGTCCACCGAAAACGGACATGTCGTGAGCGTTGATGGGAAAAAGGTGCACTATAGTGAATTGATTCAAGAAGCAAAAAAGATTTCTCTCAAAAATCCAGCCACATTGAAGTCAAAGAAGGATTTTAAATATATTGGCAATAAGGATCTTGCCAACGTTGATGCATTAGAAAAGTCCACCGGGACCGGAGCTTATGGAATGGACTTCAAAGTTCCAGGAATGAAGGTTGCTGTCATTGAAAGGTGTCCTACATTTGGGGGCTCAGTTAAAAGCTTCAATAGAGACGACGTAATGAAAAGCCCAGGAGTCATTGATGTATTTGAAGTGAGTTCAGGCATTGCCATTGTTTGTGAAAAATATTGGCAAGCTCTTAATGCCCGAAGACTTCTAAAACCAGATTGGAATCCGGGGCCGAACCAAGAGACTTCCTCAACGACTATTGCTGATACTTACAGGAATGCAATAGATAAAGGCCAATCCAATGAGGTCGCTGACCTAGGAGATCTTAAGACCGCTTTTTCTCAAGCCGATGAAATCGTTGAATCTGAATATGAACTGCCTTATCTGGCCCACTCACCCATGGAGCCAATGAACTCAACGGCACATGTTTCAAAAGATAGATGTGAAATCTGGGCTCCCACTCAAATCCCCACAATTGTTAGGAATTCGGCCGCAGATCGCCTAGGATTCCCTCGAGAAAAAGTGACTGTTCATGTTTCAAAGTATCTTGGAGGTGGATTCGGTCGCCGCAGCACGATTGATTATACAATGGAATCTGTTGAAGTGTCTCAAAAGCTAAAACAGCCAGTAAAAGTCATCTGGTCTAGAGAAGATGATACGAAACACTCTCCTATGCGCCCAATGAGTGTTTCAAAATTTAAAGCCAGCATTAAAGATGGAAAAGTCACGGGATGGGAGCATCAACTAGGATGTGAATCCGTCATGCAATATGTGATACCCGGCTGGGTACCCTATATGACCCCCGGCTGGATTCCGGGTTTTTTAAGAAGAGGACTTGGCTCGGCCGCAGGAGGTTTTATGGATCTTTCAGGCTTTGCCGACGCCACATGGGAAGGGGCACTTTCCAACTATCAGATCCCTAATAAATCCATTCGCCATATTGAATCCGACTTATCAATTCCTATACATTTTTGGAGATCTGTCGGCCATTCAACAACTGGTTATCTAGTGGAAAGTTTTATTGATGAACTCGCCCACAAATTGAATAAAGATCCTTTTGAATACCGTCGCGATCTTCTTCCACCTAACTCCAGGATCAGAAACTGTTTGGAAAAGGTCGCAGAAATTTCTGAATGGCCCACGCCAAGTGCCGAAGGATATACCAAAGGCATTGCCTGCCACTCCTCTTTTAATTCCTTTGTGGCTCAAGTGGCAGAGGTGTCGGTGACTTCAAATGAAATAGAAGTAAAGCGAGTTCATTGCGTCGTCGACTGCGGAACCGTAGTTAATCCTACTATCGTGGAAGATCAACTCAAGTCAGGGATAATTTATGGTCTTTCCGCCGCCCTAAAAGGGGCAATTACATTGAAAAATGGAGCCATCGAGCAAAGTAATTTTGACACCTACGAACCATTAAGAATGGTGGAAACTCCAGAAATCAAAGTCCATATTATAGATTCAAACGAACCGCCCACCGGAGTCGGTGAGCCCGGCGTTCCACCGATCGCTGCTGCTGTAGCGAATGCGGTTTATAGAGCTAATGGACAAAGACTAAGAAAACTACCATTAAAGATGGAGGCCGGCCTTGCGCGAAGTGAATCAATTTAAAAACTTTATTCACCTTCACCAAAATAAAAAGCTAGTTCTTGCAACATTAATTGATACGGTAGGCTCTAGTTATAAAAAGTCAGGGGCTAAAAAACTGATAGCTGATTGCGGAACTAGCGTAGGATTAATCAGTGGTGGCTGTTTAGAAAAGAGTATTATTCAAGACGCCCTTGCAATGACCTCTCCTTGCGAGTCGCGAACTTATGACACTCGCTCTAAAGAAGATCGCCTCTTTGGGTATTCGACGGGTTGCCAGGGGCTATTAAATATTGAGTTTAAGCAATTTGCTCCTGGTGACTTTAGCTTCAAAAAAGAGTTTTCAGAAGAACTCGCAGAACAAATCGACGTCCACATTTTGGGCGCGGGTCCAGACATTGATCCTCTGTATGAGCTACTGACAGCCTCCGGTTGGAATTGCCACTTCTACACCCAAGAAATAGACCTTTGGGAGGAGAAACAGGAAAAGGGTTGGAACATTCAACATATTTCAAAACGAGGGATTGAGTGGAATATCACTCACCCAAATAGAACAGCAGCACTTCTTATGTCGCACAGCTATCCATTCGACCTGGAGGCTTTGTCTTTTCTAGCAGACAAGAATATTGAATATACAGGAATTCTCGGACCGAAAAAACGAACTCAGCAAATGTTAACTGATCTACCTAAGGTGTATCAAAAAACTTGGCCTTCAAACAGAATGGAGCATCTTCATGGCCCCATCGGATCTCAAAACATGGGGCGCGGAGAATGGGCGATCGCGCTTTCGACTGTTGCTCACTTACAACAAGTCTTTTTTGGAAAACAGTTATGATTGCAGCACTTTTAGCAGCAGGCACTTCTTCCCGCTTTGGAAGCTGCAAGCAACTTGCTTTATTTCAAAATAAACCGTTGATCGATCACGCCTTTGAATCTATCCCCAACCGCGTGGAGAAAATATTAGTTACTGGAGCTTATCGAGCTGAACTTGAGACCTGGGCAGAACCCCACTCAATCTTATGCCTTTACAATGCCGAATTTAGCAGAGGAATAGGATCTTCTATTAAGTTGGCCGCTAAACATGCCGCCAAAGTGGATGAGGATCTCCTGTTGATGTTGACCGATACTCCCCTTGTTAAACTTAATCACCTTGAAAAATTGGCATCTCAGTTCAGAGATAAGCCCATTTTTTCTGATTTCAAAAATGCTTTAGGCCCACCTGCGATTATCCCCAAAGCATTTGTACAAGAACTTTTTAACCTTCCAGATAGCAAGGGAGCCAAATTCCTATTTGATGACTTTGATACTTGTGAATTCAATCAATGCTATGAGGATGTAGATACAACTGCCGACTTAGTCCAAATGCACTTGCAGTTTTAAATTCTCATTGGGCTCCCAGATAATAGTATCTCGAAGTATTTAATTAGATCTACGATTCGGAAGTGGGCTCTGAACCAATACCAAATTTTTCCGACAACTGAGTCAGGCAGTTCACATAGCTCTCTTCTGACGAAATAAGATACTGCGCATGCACCTTAGAAGGCTCAACAAACATGTCATGCATGGGTTTCACTTGCGATTCGAATTGATTCCTTACACCTTCAGCTGTTCGCCCACGCTCCAAAGTATCCCGCAGCAAACGGCGCTCGTAGCGAACCGCTTCAGGCGTATCAACAAATACAGAAGTATCAAATAGCGGACGTACTTCGTCAGAATGTAAAACTAAAATTCCATCTACCACCAAATAAGGTTTTGCCTCCACTTGGATGGTCTCTTTTTTGCGAGAATGAGTTGCAAAATCATACAATGGCACTTCAGCATTCTCCCCTCTTTTCAACTGGCTTAAATGCTGAGCCAACAAACCGAAATCTAAGGACGAGGGATGATCAAAGTTAACCGAACCGCCATCAAAATCAAATTTATGAGACTGGTCAAAATAGTAATTATCTTGCAGGATCATTACACAATTTTCTGGACCCAAGGATTCCACTAGATGTTTAGCAAAATAGGTTTTCCCAGAACCACTACCACCAGATATTCCGAAAATATGTTGAACCAATTTTATTCCCATCCAGCATACGCCAATTAAAATGAACTTTGAGATAGAGGAGATTTCAATTCCCAGTAACTTCAATATCCTCTAATTAATGGAAAGCGCGGTCATTTTATTTAAAGAGTTCACAAATACAATGGTTTTATCTCTTGAGGATGGTCGTATTTGACGCAACAAATCATACTTCAACCCAGAAAGTCCAAGGAAAGTTACACATAGATAATTCCTTATTATAGGCCCTATTAATCTCAATTTTTATCAATTCCAAATCACTGATAGGGTTTAAAGCATAGACAAACAAAGCAACAAGACAAGAAAGGATTCTCAATGTTACTAAGAAATATTTTTATGCCCATTATTACAATCCTATTAGGGGCGGCTTTTACAGCTCAGGCCTCAGTTGATGCTCAGCGTGTTCCCATTGCTGACATATCCATTGATGAGCAGCTCTCTCGACCGGAAAGCCCAGTTTTAGAAGCGAAACTCCTACTACCCAATGGCTGCTTTGATCCTCTTTTACAAAGAGAGATCGCCCAGCCCGAAAACAATGTTGTGACTCTTGAAAGCTTAGCTAAAATTGAAAATAGAGCTTGTACTATGGCCGTGATACCCACTGATGTCTATTTTGACTTAACAGGCTTACAACCTGGAACCTACAAAATTGTTGATCGATATGATCGATCTAAGATCGGCAGCCTCTATGTAGATGAAACCGGTAACCACAAGATCATTCAATGATCTTGTGGTCACTAATAGTTAACCTTTTCTGATAAAGAAATCTTTGATCAATTGGCGGATGATTTTTTGTTTAGGTCCGTAGTTTGAAGTGATGGCGTACTTGGTAAATTTTAACTCCGGCACATTAGATAACTTCTTCAACTCACCCAATTTCAATGCCTCTTTAACAGCTCTTTGAGGCATTATAGAAAACGATTTGGAGTTTTGGGTGATCACCCTCATAAGCGTCACGTCATCCACTTCGCCAATCCGATCTGGATGAACTCCGTTGGACTCAAAGTAGAAATCGATTTCATTCTGAATGTGACCGTCATTCGAAAAAGCCACATAGGGCTTACCATTGAGACCTTCAGGAAACTTACCAGAAATATCAAAACCTTTACCTGCCACAGCCACTAAGCTATCACTGCCCAGATTTGTCACCCGATACCTCTTACTGGATGGAGGTGGAGCATCTGTAAGCAGTATATCTAACATGTCCTTATTTAAGGCACGCATTAACCCTTTCATCGACCCTTGGCGCACAGTTAAGCTAATTAGATCGTTCTTCCAAAGCCTCAATGAAAAATCATAAATAAACGAATTCGACATTGCCTGAACCGCACCAATTCTCAAATTTAACCTTTCAGGACGTCCAATATCTTGCTTTACCGAAGTTTGAATATCGTCGGCTAATGCAAATAGCTTCTCAGATTTTTTATATAGAATGCGTCCTCGGTCATTTAACTCAATCTTGCGGTGACTACGTTTAAACACTCGAAACCCCATATCTTCTTCCAACTGCCTAATTTGACCAGATATGGTGGGTTGAGTGAGATGTAGCTTCTCAGAAGCGGCCTTCACAGAGCCCTCCGTGGCAACCACAAAAAAATAATAAAGTTTATTTAAGTTCAAACGTTCCACTATGACACTCCTTGATTAGAAATATTCTATACGTAATTGAAATATAAATCAATTTTACCTTATCTAATTTTTTGGCGATAATTAAGTATATATAAAGGGGGGAAAATTATCATTCCTCATCTTTCTATAGGTAAACAGCAAACGAGGGAGCGCAGATGCAACATTACATCAAACAACGTCTCTATGAGCCCCTACGGATCCTCAACGAATATATAGTCGTCGGGAGAGATCCACCCCCTTATGGGGTTAGAAGTATAAACTAACTGGAGAGGAATTGAATTTTGGAGTATTGAATTATGGAAGTACCAAGTCGGACAGATATGCTAGTTGTCCAACAACAAATTTTGCAAATCAAGCAGAATACAAAAACGAATCATGTCAGCAGTAACTCTCAACTCAATGATCGACTCATTGGCCTGGAGAAAAAAGCAAGAGGAGTTAAGTCTCTTATTTACAAAGTAGAGAATGAAACTGACAGTCAAAAAATGGAAAAAGAACTCAACGAAGCATGGGAAGATCTAAAAAATACACTCAACGAAGTTTTTCGCATGATCCATTGAGCTCTTTCTAAATATAAGAAAACAACTCACTGAAGGGAGTCATTATGACATACAATGGACCAGCCATTAAACTCCCTCGCATAGATCGAGGGAAAAACAAAAAAAATAAAACACCTGAAAATCAAAGACATTTTCAAAAGGGACAGGTTTTACCTATTCGATCACTCATTCGAAGCATTGTTTCCATTGGAAAGACTGATAAAATAGAACTCCTCAATCAAAAACTTGAAAATCAAGGTTTTCTCGTGAAAAGGGCTTCTTTCCTATCACCCTTTTCTGAAATGATTGACGGAAGTGAAGTGGCTGTAATTT
>DCMZ01000001.1:190744-195856 GCA_002321895.1 Bdellovibrionaceae bacterium UBA1609
ACGGAAGTGAAGTGGCTGTAATTTATGATGACTCTAGTTCGGAAAAACAGATCAATGAACTTCTACAGCCGCTGAGAGCTGTAACCGAGAAATACGATCTCCCTCTATTGTCGATCGCGCCTTCATATGTTTCCCAAAACTCTATTCAGGAGAAATATATGGCGGGTACTCATTTTGTCCTTCGATGGCCTGAAGAGATTAAAAATGTAAAAAACGTTCTAGTAAAACTATCAAGTATAGACTTAGAGGACCCTTTCTCTGGAAATCCCGAAGAGGCTCTGAGAAATGCAGTTAAGAACAGATTATCGATTTTAGAAAAAGAATCCTTTGATTCCACATCTATCACAGTTTATCGAGATACTGTTATGGCAGAAGGGTTTGTAAACTCTTATTGGAAAAAATGGATTTTGAAGAGAAATATTCAAGCTATTCCAGGAGTCTCTGGAGCATTAGTCACTTCTGTTCAAGTTAAACCGAAAGTAGTGAAATCAGATGCTCAGTTAAGAACCGATGTCTTGAATACGGTATATAAAACTGATCCTCAGCTATTAAAAACTGTTGAAGTCAGTGTCACTGGCGGAAGAGTAGTTTGTCGAGGTACAGCACCTAGCGAAAGATCTGTGGAGCTATTAAAAGACAGAATTGCGAAGATTCAGTCGGTAAGACAACTCAGCATCGCCATACATAGTGAGCTGGGATTACACAGATCTGACCTGGAGATATCGAGAAAAGTGTCAGATGCTCTTCGACCACATAAGGAAACCTGTAAAGATCTTTCTATAACAGTACGGGGACGTGTAGCCGTACTTAAAGGAATAGTGAGGTCGAAATTTAAAATGAATCAGCTGGTAAAACTAATGGGAAATATCCCTGAAATTGCCAACGTAGAAAACAAACTCAAACTCGAATCTTAAAAGAAAGGATCGCAATTGAAAAACTCATATAACAAAAAAGCACTCTACATCTTAGGTACGATTGCTACCTTTTGGGTGGCTACCCTATCCGGATCATTATTTATTCTATTTGGAATTATACCGGCACTCGCAGTTTTGGCAGTGGTTCCTATTACCTTTTTCGTCGCACTCCATTGGATTCATGACCAACAGAGAAAGCGAGAACTAGTAGATCGGATCGCTGATGATGAAAGCTTGATTAATGAAGAGGAGATCTATTCAGAAAATCTAAATCAAGTGGATTTAAACGGAATGGAGCTAAACCATATAAACATGGATGGCTTCGATCTAAAGAATAGTCAAATTAACTCCTCGGACTTCTCAAACAGTAGCCTTACCGGCGCTAACTTGAAGGGTTCAAGAATGCAACGAGCGCATCTCAACGGTACATTTCTTAACAGAGCTAACCTAGAGGGGGTTTCAGCAACAAGTACAAACTTGGAAAATGCAAATCTGAAGAATGCAGAAATGCGCGAGGCCAACTTGCAAAATGCAATTTTAACTGGCGCTGATCTCAGAGGGGCAGACCTACAAAATGCCAACCTATCAGGGGCCCGATTGAATCGAGCAAACCTCAACAACGCTATGCTCGAAGGAGCTACATATGATGGTAGAACCATTCTACCTTTTAACGAAGATGAAGCAAAAGCTCGCGGTATGGAAAAGGCGAGCTAATTCAAACTATCAATACGCTCATCAATGTATTTAACGTCTTCCTCCCAGTTTCTAGACGCAAAAAAGTCTTTTAATTGGTAGAGGCGGGCTTTTTCATCTTCTAAGACCTGCTTCACATGATCGATATAGAAGTTAAAAGAAGCCTCATCTGAATAGAGAACAGACAATGCGAGTAAATGCTTATTGGTCGCAATGTCATTTTGATTATTTACCACGTGTTTGTAACTTAAATCCTGAGCCTTTTCATAGTTCTTCTTCTTCATGTAGTATTTTGCCAAAGACCGCTTAAAGTACTCACCGCAAGCCTCAGTGGACTTTTTGATAGAAGGTAAACTTCCTATTTTCGAAGGAGAATTGAATTCCACTCGTCGTTCAAATCGGTAGCATCGACTAGTATCATCAACAAACTTTGAATACCTACTAAAAGCTTTATCGAAAGCTCCAACCTCCTTGAGCTCAATCAATGTCGCCAAATAGAGATTCAGAGTGGAACTATCTGGGCTTTCCTGCATAGCGATCTCCAAATACTTTTTAGCGCAAAGCATTCGTTCAGATCTATAACAAAACTTACCTATCAAGTTGGGATGACTTTTTTCTTCAATGAATCGATCAATCAAAGAAAAGAATTTCATATAGTTTCGGTTATCTAAGAGATTCTCTAAATACCTATCATAAAACTCGGTCTCTTCAATATCCGTTCCAGACAGCTGTTCAAATATATTCGGCGAGAAATTATCAGCTAGATAGCCTTTCACCTGATGTATCTGCTCAACATCATAAAATAGCTGACTCTGCTTCACTTCTGCAAAGGCATTGTAATCCGAATTAATAACTCCCTCTTTTGAAAACTTCACTGCTGTTTCTCTATCAAACGCATAATTTGTCAGAAAATCTTCTGCTGTATTTAAATGAGTGTCTCGAAGAATTGTTTGGAAGTGATCATTGCTGGCTAGAGACTGTAACTTCGAATAAAACACTTTGATATCATGATTAGAACCAATGATGATCATTTCGTCGTCTTCCACATTTGTAAATACATACCCATGTGGAAACACCTCATAAAAAGTCTTTAAAATACTGCGGATAACTTCGGGACTAATATTATAAAGATTCAACCATTGGGCAAACACTCCCCGGCTTGTTAATTTGCTATTCACTATTTCAAAATACTCTTTAGTAAACAAGTTTGCGACTCCCGTTAGCCAGGAGTGGGAGGGCTGCGAAACAATGATATCAAACTCTTGTTTGGATTGAGCTAATGCATACCTAGCGTCTTCAACCTTCAGGTTTAAATTTTTGCGCTTTAATATAGGATTCTCAGTTCCACTAATTTTATCATGGGCAAATTTTGACGCTTCGATAATGCCTTCTTCAAGCTCACTTACAAAAACTAACTCTAGATCTGTTTGCGTAAGGAAATCAACGGTGTACCCACCCCCATAGCCAACAACAAATGCCGACTTAGGATTACGAGTGAACATATATGGAAGAAACCCTAGGAGACCTTCATACTTAGGAATAATAGTAATTCCATTTCGGTCATAAAGTGATTCATTGAGCCCGTTGGTTTTTAGTCGCAAAATGTCCTTATAGCCCTCACCATCTTGCTGATCGTGACTAAGACTAATTATCGCTGTCTTACCTTCATGAACAAACTGAAACTCTTCAAAGTCCGTAGAAAAGTATCTGAGCAATTCGGATAGACTCAGGTCTCCTTGAAGATTCTGAAAATAAGCGGACTTGATAATATTTTTGAAATTAATTGTATTAACGGCAAATGTGAAAACGGCAAACAATGAAGCCGCTGTAATCATAGCGACTTTCACTTTTTTATGACTGACGATTTTCACCACAAGTAAGACTGTCATCAATACCAATAGACCAATAGACAACTTGATACTAAAAGAAGAACCCAATTTAGGTACGAGATAGAGTCCGGTCAAATAGGCTCCCAAAATCGAGCCCACAGTATTGATCGAATAAGCATATCCAGTGGCCTCGGCGGCTCCATCTTTGGTTTCAGAAAGGATTCTAATGATAAGTGGTAGTATGCTTCCAAATAGCAATGTAGAAGGCAGTAAAAATACACCCGATAAAATTGACTTGAGGAGAACCACGCTGATCGAGTCACCCACGTAATAAATCAACGTATTAGTTATTATAGGCATAACGCTGAAAAGCTGACTGGTAATGAATACCGACAAACAGCTTGTTGCCAGCAGCTTTAAAAGCAGTTTCTTCTTGTCTTCAATAGATTCAATGAAAAACGATAAGATGTAGGAACCCAAAGCAATCCCAAATAGGAAAATAGATAGGATAATTCCTAGTCCAAATATATTTGTTCCGAAGTAGATGCCTAAATATTTATTCCAAACCACCTGAGCAGTGATTGCAGAGAATCCAACAACGCCACTGATCGTAAGGAGAAGACGCTTGTTTTGAATATTTAAATTTGAAAACGAAACCTTGTCTGCTGTCGGAGCGGCTATTTCAGAATTACTATAGAGGTTAGATTTTTCCTGCAGAACTTTCGAAACGATAAGGACCAACACACTGATTACTACGGTGTAAATATAGGAGTCCACAATTCCGAAGGAGGGAATCAAAGCAAAACTGGTCATGAAGGCACCAAAGACAGCACCAAAAGTATTCAAAGCGTAAAGAAAACTAATAGATCGGCCATACTCTTTTTCTCGATGGGTACAAATTTCAATCAGCAACGGAAGGGTGGCACCCATACAAAGTGTTGGCAGAATAAGTAAAATAAAAACGAAGGCAAATTTAATTATCGTAAAAGTTAACGAAAATGAATCTTCCAGTGGAAGATAGGATAAAATCGATTGGAAATTTAAAATTGGATATAAAATGAGAAGAGCAAATATTCCTGAAAGCCCTTCCATAAGCCCGTAATAGAAAATGGGCTTTTTAATTTTTTTTGCCAGTTTCCCTCCAATGAAAGAACCCGCTGATAAGCCAAAAAAGAATATGGAAAGCACCATACTCATTGAAGCAGATGTAGAGCCCACGCCTAAGGATAATGTTCGAATCCAAAGTGACTCGTAGACAAGGCTGGTAGCGCCGGAAAAAAAGAATAGTAAATATAAGGTCAGTTTTTGCATATTCATCGGCCTATTTAGATAAAAAAAGAGGGGAAGATCAAGCATCTTCCCCTCCGAGCGAATAAATGTAGATATTACTCAGCTGATAATGGTGAAAGTATATCAACTCCCAACACGTTCACTTGGCTGCCGTCCGGCAATTGTACTGGAACAGCTTGCTGTTGAGCAGGAGCCATTCTCATTGGCATTGGTCGCGGCATCGGACGTGGTGCTGGCATCGGACGAGGCATTGGCATCGGTCGCGGTGCTGGCATTGGTCGCGGTGCTGGCATCGGTCGCGGTGCTGGCATCGGTCGCGGTGCTGGCATTGGTCGCGGTGCTGGCATCGGACGTGGTGCTGGCATCGGACGAGGCATTGGCATCGG
>DCMZ01000014.1 GCA_002321895.1 Bdellovibrionaceae bacterium UBA1609
AAGACATTCCCGCCGCCTCCACCATTTCAGCAGAGGAGCAAAGCGACGAACTGAAATGGTGGATACTAAATTGAGTGCAGTAAATGCGTGCGTGCTAATTGCACGCCGCAGTTACAAGCGAAAGTCAATTAAGCCGAACGGCCACCGTTTACCTACCAAAGTTATATATTTTATTTATATGGATACTAAATTAAATTGCGGGTGCTAGTATTGTGTTGTGATTGGAACAAGGCTGGTTCGACTAAAATAGCAGGAGGCTATTTTTGCGATGCACGAGCAAAGCGAGTGCACTGCGAGGGCAGGAGCCCGAGCTCCTTCCCGCCGCCTCCACCATTGGTGATGCACGCACATAAGGACACTATAAGGAAGAGTAATGACAAGTTCTTCAATTCAAATTGTTTCTCCGAGAGAATACCAAATAGAAAATGCTATTTTTATAAGTAAAGAATCTGTCCAAGATTTGGATCTAAAATTTAAAGAGTGGGCTGAGAAGTTTAAATACAAGTATAATGAACTTACGAAAGATGATAATTACAAAAGAGAGCTTCAAATAAGTGTAGAGTTGAAGTTGAAGGATGATGTAAGGCTAGCGGGAACCGAAGCTCTGGAATTGTTTAAACGTCCTGAAGCAGAGAACTCTTTATTGGAATCGTTAACTTATGAGATTTCTGTTTCTTATCCACCTCTTGTAAAAGTTGAGATTGAAAATTCTTACTCAAGTCGAGTTAGATTGAGTTGCTCAACATTAGAGGGTCTAGATATTCCTATCGATGATTGCTTCTATGATTTTAAAGATTGGGTAACCAATGTCGACTCCACAAAGATTCGAAAAATTTTCACTTTCGTCTCTCGTTGGGCCATTTGGCTTGCTTTAACATTTTCACCTTGGGGATTGATGATTCCTGATTTGTTTAGCCAAAATATATTAGAAACAGAGGCAAAAACTCTTCTTGAGCAAGGCTTAGCAAATGAAGAAGTACCAAAAGCTATTGAACTTTTATTAAAAGACTTTGCCGGTGAAGTGGTAAAAACTCCACCTGATTGGGCAAAAAGCTTTTACATTTGGTACATAGCTTCAATCGCTTTGTTCTTACTAATTACATGGTTTGTTAAAAATTTTGCTATTGAAATTGGAAAAGGCAAATTCAATTATAAGGTACAACAGTTTCTAGCTATTACCATGCCCACATTTCTATTTCTTTCTGTCATCGTGCCAATTATTTTGAGTAAATTTTAAATTACTATGGCCCTATTCAAACTTAATTTATAGTTGATAATATAAATAGGAAAACTACATTATATTTATCGTATCTATCGTGTTTATCCAACAATACCGAAATTCACTTTATTTAGTATTTCAATTTTTTGAAGGAGGTTAAATTGTATCACCCACCAACAGACAACCTATATAAGTTTCTAGCAATCGCAGGAGTTGCATTTCTAATCTTTATTTATCATCACACGAATGAACTCCAAAACAGCCTCGACCTAAAAATGGTCGAAGCTCGCTCAAACATAGAAAATACAGAAAAATTTTCTGAAATTTTAATGAATAGTTTGGAATTCTTAAGTAAAAATCCCCCTTCAGGCAAAAGTATAAAAGCAAACCTTTTATTTGATGAAGCTGTAACTAAAAGAAAATTACAAATTCATGAACAATTGATCGTAACAAAAAATAATGTCGGACAAGCTGAGTATATTTCTAACAAAATTGATGAATTACAATGGGAGTTCACAATAGGCTTTGTATTCAGCCTGGTATTGATTTTATCTGGCTTTTCGTTGTGGTACTTTAAAGTACAAAGATACGAAGATAAAAGGACTTCAATGTAAGCAACATTCGAAAAGGATTAAGATACGGATCGATTTTTAGGGCCATCTGCGCTTAACATCATGAGTCCCAAAAGTAGGTCCGCACCTTATTCTTCTTCATCAGTAGGCAAATCTATCAGTCGCTGCCTTCTTCTGGGTAAGCTGATGTCGCAGTTAGCTCGAACAGACTTGAACACATATCTTAGCTGGTCATAGGTGAATTTGTGGCGATTGGTCTCCCTGGTAACATGACGGACGAGCTGCTGAAGTGGGGATTTCGGGTTTGAATCCTGAGTCACAAAATCTGTCAGTTTTACGACCTTTTCATCTTTCTTTTTCGCCATAATTCTCCCGTCAGTTTTCGCTCTCTAGTCTATTTTGCGAAATCCTCTCCAAATGCTATATTGTGAGTATGACACAATGCAATATTAAAGTAAACGTTTATTTTTTATGTTAGAATTAGATATGGCAAGAAAACCACTAGATGACATTGCAGATGCCACTTTTGCTTTTAGGCTATCCCAATCTGAGAAAGAGGAACTAGCTCAGACAGTCAATGAGCTACGAGAGAGGTTTAATCAAAAGATCCCTGACGAAGAGTACAGGGTTACAAAGAACGAAGTCATTTTGGCAGCCCTAAAAGTTGGCTTGACGAAACTGAAACTCAAGGACCTTCCAGAGAGAAGACTAAAAAATGACCCAGGCACAGAAGATTAATTTTTTTCTCGAAGGCTCTAAACCTCTGGGGCGATTTAGAAGCATTTCGGGCAAATTTTAAAATGCTTGTTCGTTTTGTGCAGCTTTGTCAGATCAAACATATTCTTGTTCCACTAAACCTTCTTGTTTGGAAGAATAGGTTTTAACTGTTTTAGTTTGTCGTTTGGTTTCGGGGACGTAGCTGTTCTCATTCGGTTGACTTCAAGATAGGTATCTTTGAGGTTTTGAATGGTGCTATTTTGGCGATCTTCTAATTGGTTTTCTCGTGAAGTACCCTGAGAACCTGGGACCTTGGGCTTAGTCGGCAATCTCTTGGGAGTTAATGGCCTTAGTTCCATTGGTGGAAACGAGGCTGGGATATGTGGTTCCAAAGCTTTTTGCAGCAAACTATCAATTTTTTTCATGGCAATCCTCCTAATTTAAAGATTGTCATTTGTCAGTGCATTGTCGTTCTCTGGACCAAGCACCAACACCACTAGGCATTAGTCTATGATTTCTGAATAAATAATTGGAATAATTAAGAAGTTTTGAAATAGAAACTAATTCTAAAATTTTAAATACCGATGAAAGTAATGTATGAATATAAATACAAAATTTTTTTTACTTACTTACTTGCTCTCCTGGACTACTTTTATTTCAGGGAGCTGGGCTACCATACCAAAAGAAAAATGTATTAATGTGGACTATTCTGATAGATTTGGGCCAGTAAGAGACCAAGATGGGCATGGATATTGTTGGGCATTTCAAGCATCGGCTTTGGCCGAAGAATATCTATGCAGGAATAACCCAACTGATTGTGGAAAGTCGATGTCTCCCTTAGACATTTCAAGGTGCGATTGGTCACTGGTTAAAAATGCAGAAGGAGGATTTGGTTGGGAAGGCCTTAAATGTGCAATACAAAATGGAGGTGTATGCCCAGAGGATATGGCACCATATAGTTCTTTGACTAGTATGGGATGCAGTTTTTGGGATTTCTTTTTTGGCGGTAAGGAAAAGTGTAATCATAATAAGGTGGCCGATCTTTATGATAAGTGGGAATCGGCAAAAAATAAATATACCTGTGACAGCAGTGCTGGTAATTTTTCCAGCATGAGCAAAAGTCTAAAAGAAATCCAAACAGGGCTTATAAGCTCATTGAGAGAAACAATACCTGAGCAACTTTTGTCTAGTAAGAATGCAAGATCTATTTTTTCTTTGTCGGATTCAAGAAGTGACTTTCTTAGAAGAGTCTTAATTAGCTCCTCTTGTGAGAAAAATAGATTTGCAATCAACGCAAGAGTCATTGAAGAGCACTTGCCTTATGATGACAGAAACGAAGAGCAGAAAAACGAAATCATGAACTTTATTGTAGGCGGTCTATCTTCTGGAAGCAGTGTTGCAGTTTCTATGAACTTAGGTAAAACTGGATTTTTAAATAGCCTTTTGTACGGAGATGGTTCACACGGAATTGTAGTAACTGGGATGAGGTATAATGCCAAAAAAGGAAAATGTGAGCTAAGACTAAGGAATAGCTGGGGAGAGGGTGCCGATTTTCACGGTTGGCATACCGAAAGTAGTTTAAGAAATGCAATTTACAAAGGGTATTACCTTGAAGATAAATAATTTTTTTGCAATTTCATTGATTCTTTTAGTATTTGGGGCAAACGCATCGGAGACTGTATATTTCTTTAATGAAGATAAGAAAATCACAATGTCATATGTAAATAGTCTAGGACTGAGAATTTCAAATATGGAACTATGCCAAAAATATAAATGTACTGCCTACCTCGTGGCCTCAGGTGAGATAGAGCTTCCAAAGAAAATTAAATGGATTTCGGGTGGAGCAAACCCAACGTCTACTCTCTGTAAGAAAATAGAAGGCATCCCTAGAATCGCTTACTTATCAAATGAGAATGAAGTTTCTATATGTCAGTTTTCAGACAACAGTTTTATTTTTGGTTGGGACCTAATGGAAATTCTTAAAAGAAACTTCAAGGAAAAATGACATCTCATTTTCAACTCAAATTAGTTTACAAAAAATAAAGATTTGTAAATCTATAAGTCATCATGATTTTGCACTTACCGTTCTCAACTATCAACTAATTTACTTAGCCTTACTTTCTCCTAATGAAAGAAACTGTAAAAATTTAAAAATAAAATTAGGCCGATGACATCCCTAACTCTTTGAACTAAGCTATTCCAAGAGGTTAGAGGCATATGTTCCGCCTCCACCAAATTAAAGTAAAATAGTCTACCAACGGTAGGCTATTTTAGTTTAAGCTGACGGAGTGGATGGATTGGGACAAGGCCGGTTCGACTAAAATAGCAGGATGCTATTTTTGCGATGCACGAGCAGAGCGAGTGCACTGCGAGAGCAGGAGCCCGAGCTCCTTCCCGCCGCCTCCACCAATCGGCAACTAGTTTATTTAAAGGGGGAGATTCAACTAAGGTCCTTTCTTAATTCATAGGTTTAGAGAATTACGGAGAAAGTTGGATCGAAGACATAATTGAAGTTAAGAGAAATGACCAGGTGCGGACCGACTTTTGGGACCATCCGCGTCTAACATCGTGAGTCCCAAAAGTAGGTCCGCACCTTATTCCTTATTCTCCGCAACAATAAGGAATGGCCGAAGATAGGCATTTTCTCACAACGAGGAAAAAATAGACCCAACCAAATTGGCTCCACAATCTGCCGAGTTAAAAAAGTGGATGGAATGCGATTGGAGCTGGAGGGCCTGGACGCTATTGAAGGAACTCCGGTCATTGATATAAAACCATGGATAAAAGAATTTGGCCCAAGAGGAAATGTGTTTCAACCCCATTGGATTACAACATTGATGGAAAAATACTGGAGCTAACCTGAAACCCGCATATACGTGTGCACCCATCGTACGCTGCAGGTACAAACGAAAGTCCACCAAACCCAACGACACCAATCACCTACCAAAGTTATATATTTTATTCATATCGAGACTATAGATCAGGTGCGGACCGACTTTTGGGACCATCCGCGTTTAACATAGCGAGTCCCAAAAGTTGGTCTGCACCTGTTTTCCTTGGTAACGAAAGCGGATACACTCATAAAAGGAGCTACTGTCGTTGGGTTGGCAAACAGCTTCTCAGCTTCTGCGGATGAATTTAAAATTGAAAGAGATTCATCAAAAAAATCATTTTATTGGTCTATCGCATTGCTTTTCCTATGCACATCTCCTCTGGCAATCTATATATTCTCCAATTTGTCGTTAAACAATCTACCAAAATTAGAATTTACAGGCATTATTTCTAGAGCAATCTTATTGTTGCCCGGGATTTGGGTAACAAAGTTTAATTCGCGACGGTTTCATATATACTCTGAACTGCACCGTCAATATTCTCATAAGGCAACTATTGCGAAAGCGATTGAGGGTTTTAAAAAAGAGTCTCCAGAATACAAAGAGCAAATAAGTGCCGCTGCATTTATTGAGCTTCATGTGCAGCCTGAAGTGGACTTCCGGGGGCAAAAAAAGACTGACCCATCTGTTGCAAATGGTCCCCTAAAGAATTTAACCGATACAATTGGACAAAGACTATTTCAGTCGAATGATCAATGACTATAACAGTGGAGTATGGGGCAAAATGAAAACACGAAACTTAGATGTTGTGGATGGTCTTGTTCAGACTATATTAAATAGACGAACTACTGAACAAGTGAAGCTCTTGAGAAAACGAGAGGGGGAGTATAAAGTCAAAACAGCTGCTAGTGGTATTCAAGACCAGGTGCGGACCGACTTTTGGGACCAGCCGCGTTTAACATAGTGAGTCCCAAAAGTAGGTCCGCACCTTACTCAAGAGTAAACTTAAAAAGGATAATAAGATTCGCGAAGATTTTACATACCCATACGAATTAGAAGACTCAGAGTTTATTGAATATGCGGTACATGCAACAACAAATTTTTTTGTTAAAAGTAGTCGAAAAATTTTACTTCCTCTTGCTCTAAAAAGAAATTTGGACTTTCGCTTTGAAACCTCACTTGATGAAATAAAGGCTGTAGAAAAGGAACTTCTAGGCCACAACATTTGGGATAAGATGAAGATTAAAGAGCATGACTTACGAAAAGCGAAAAATAGAATAAGAAAACATTTAAAAGCAATCTACAATATACTCCTGCCGCTTTTTTCAAACTTGTCTAAAAACGTTCCTAGTTATAAATTCCGTAATTTTGAGAATCTTTTCGGTATGCTAATCGCTGTTAACCGTTCTGACTTTTCTTACTATTGCAGAGAAACATTTTCAGAATTATTTCATTGGATAAAGCAAGAGTACCTGGAAACTCTCCCAGACGAAATATTTAAAGAAATTTCCCATTTCGAAAATGTATTAATTAGCTACTCCAGAATTTTCCATAATCACCGGAGGCGAGTTCTTTTTGATAGAGCTAAACGTGAGAGTCGTTTTTTTTACAAAATTGAAAGAGAAATTGAGAAAAAAGACTTAGGGGAATCTCAAAAAAAAGTCTTAGAAAATCATAAAACAACTATATTGAGATGGTTTAACCTTGAACCTCGCGATCTAACGTTTTTAGATGATTTTTATAAGAATTGTACCCCAGGTCAATTAACAGAATTTCTTTCAAGTGTATTTGCTGTATCCGAAGCTAAAATCTTAATTTTAGGGGAAAACAGGCCAAAACTAGGTTAAAAGTTTTAGCTAGGGACCCGGCACCTTTTGAGTATGCAACGCATTTTAGATTTAAGATTTTGTGCGGACCTTATTCTAGCCACTAATAAGGTGAATCCCCAATTGGCTCAATCTTAAAATCTGACTCTATGGCATCAAACACTTCAAGTTCTTGAACTCTATTATTCTCAAATTTTATTGAAATTTTAGCGTAGTGGTACAGACCCTTCTGTATATATTTACTTTTATATCTCGCTCTTTTTGGACCAGATTCATGAATGGAAATTTTAGGTTTACTAAAGACTTCCCTATAGTCGAAACCCCATTTGTAAAACCCTTCTTTAACAATGAACTCTTGTCCAAGAAGGTCATACACTTCACTTTTTGATAGACCTAGTTTTAAACCCCCTGGGGTAACAACCTCAGCATCTAGCAACTCAGAAGTTCTGCAGTCACTGTCTAGATCACCTGACTTCACTTTCACGCCATAAAGAGTATTGTAGTCGTTCAATACTCCTGTCGATATCTCCATACCGACATTTGATTTGGCGTTTTTATAACATGCTCTAGAAAGATGATGTTTCTTCCTAACTACCGGAATTTCACTAATCCCAATTTTTCTTGCCACCTCATCTAGCTTAGTTACTCCGACCTCGAGCCCATTCATCGAGCTATGACTTTTAAAGACTTTCCATCGATCTTCTCCGATCCACTCTACAGTTACCTGTCCATAGGCTCCCAAAACGACGAGTATTAAAACAAAAAATGATAGTATCTTCATATGCTTCCTAGTTGAGTAATTGAATACCTGGCACCTTTTGAGTATGCATTGCGAATTAGATTAAAGACTCGGCGCGGACCAACTTCCCGCAACAGCTTCCTAACCATCAACAATCTTGAATTTCACACGACTAAGCGCTTTGTCCGCCCATTCCCAGTCCACCAGATTCTCCCTTACAAGCCGGTGGTACCTATCCAAAATGTGTGTAGCTCGTTTTTTTGTGATTCCATAAGCTTCAAATTGATCCTTGTAGTAGAGGCCCTTAGTAACAGGCAAAAAACTGTATTTAACAGCTTCCTTTAACACTGAATTGAAAAAGTCATTATAAGAGCTATGCCCCCACATCTCCATTTTTAAAATATCCAATGCCAATCCCACTTCTAGTAATTTTCGTTTATTATAACTCTTTGGATCCCTCAGTGGAGCTTCTTTAAGAACATCGTTATAAAGATTAGCTAAGTATTCCCACTTTTTGTGAATACTAACTTTCTCTTTCCAATAGAGCCCAAACCAAAATCCTAAAAACCCTAATATGAATGCAAACAAAAAACCAAATAGATCTGTCTTCTTTGTTATAAATACCTCTGGAGATTGGTTTATTACAACTATCGCAGGTGTGATCACTAGTACAAATGCAACTCTTACTGCCACCCAGAATGAAGAAAAAAGCCTTAGGTTTGCTCTAGGGTTATCCCAATAACCATATTTAGACTTCTTATCCAATAGAGCAACTTCGATAAAATCATCGCATAGCCATTCCATAGAAAATTGTTTTGTTGAATCTCTAAGGATTTTCAGAAAAAATTCCTTTCATTGAACTATTATGAGAACGTAAATCTAATTGGACTCACTCGCCACGCTTCTATTCCCACATACCTCGTCCGGCAGGGTCATCTCTGGTTCATTTATTGCTTTGGAAAAATAGAATTCATGTTCCTGGTGCTTAAACCTAACTTCGTATTTTGATGCATCGTTGGCATATTCATTTTCATTTATCGTAAACTCGACCTTACCATTTTGATCTGTAGTAGCCTTACCTTCTCCCAACAACTTGTCCGAGTTCTTATTATACAAATACCAATCTAGCTGTTTATACCGGTACGGGCGCTTAGCAATAGCCACATCTGTTCCATCCATTTTGACTTCGCACATTAATTTTATATTCACTCGAGTTAGCTCACCACACGTAATTAAAATAATTGGAAATACTCCCCGAACGAAACAGTCTCCGTCATACTTAGAGTATATCCCTTCATCTCTATTTATCATCGTATCAACGGACTCATCATATCGATTCGGGACTACGTTACCAGAGCCTAAAACACAACCCGATAGCAATAAACTTGCCACACTTAAAACCATTAAATGTATTTTCTGGTTAATCAAAGGTTTCATTGACCTATCCTATTTACTCGCGATCGATCGCAAAGCCTTTTTAGCTTTGTAGTATCCTTGTTGTGCGCCCTTATTAGTGGGTTGAATTTTTAAGGCTTTTTCATATTGAGATTTTGCTAGTTCTATTTGTTTAGCATCGCTCTTCTTTGCCCCAAGCCAGGCGTTGATATGCCCCATCATAGTATATGAGAGCGCAGTAAAAGAACTCGCCCCTAATCCAAATCTTATTCCCCTCTCAAAGTGATATAAAGAGGCATCCCAATTTTTATTTTCGTACTCCACAAAACCTAGGCGGTAGTGCGCACGACCATATTTTTGGTCCAAATTAAAGGAAATCCGTGCATGCTTTTCAGCGAGTCTCCTATCTTTTTTGGCATTAAGGAAGGCTAAATAAGCCCATTGATGTACCACTTTGTTCTTCGGATGCTCATTAATCCACTTCTCATAGAGCTTCCAATATTGTTCTACCAGCTTAGCCTCTTTGTACATTTCATCATAGAGGTAAGAATGTGCTTTCTCTGAAAAGGGATAGTCTTCTGCCCATTTTTTTAAATATTTTACCAGTTTTTTATTATTAGGTAATTTGTATGCAAAGAGATTGTGATATAGCAAATAGTAGGCTTCTTTTTCATATCCAGAGAATTTTTTAGTGTCTATTGAGTTCAGATACTTCTCTGCTTTGTTGTGATGTTCTTTAAGAACAATATAAAGTAGCCCTTTGTTGTATTGAGTTGAAAACGTATTTGGGAGGATTTCTATTGCCTGGTTGGCATGATAGAGGGCTTTCTTCGGGTTCATCATTCTTTTCGACGAATATACTTTTGATGCATAGATATGCTTTTCAGCCTCTTCTCTTTGTGCCTCTGAGTAGTCATTTTTTGGATCAGCCTCTACAACCATTGCATTATACATTTCCTCTTTTAATCCTGGAGGTATTGCCCCTAGAATCGGTTCGAACCTTCTAAACATTTCCATCTTTTCTTTATAATTATGGAGTGACCCTTTCTCTGTTGACCCTTTCCATTTCATATTTAATGCTTCATCCACTCTGCCTAAAAAAATAAGACCTCTTGCATGAACATTTCGCGCAAATCCAAAATTACTTCTTTCCAATGCCATCTTTGAATACTGAATCATTCTTTCAGCTCCGCCCTTTGCTGCCGAACCGTCTCTCCTAGCCATTATGGCTGCGGCCAAGTTGCCCCATGCCCAGCCATTATCTTTTTCTTCCGCAATTTTTAACAAAATTGCTTCCGCTTTATCATGCTGTCGGATATCCCTCAATATTCCGGCTTTAAGAGCTAAAAACTGTTCCTTCTCTTTAAAAGTCTTGTGGTAGGAAATCATTTTATCTAAAACAACAAATGCATTGGTATATTCTCTAAAGTAGTAATGCCTGAGTGCTTGAACAAAATTGACACTGTTACTATATTCCTCATCGCCCAAAGCCTCTTTTAAGAGTTTATCCGCGACCTCATACTCTTTTAAAACCAAATGAGTCCACGCCATGTTAGCTTTTGCATCTACGTATCCGGGATCAAATTCAAGTGCGATTCTTATAAATTTTCTTGAGTGGAAGACATATAAAGGGTTGTAGTTAAAATACCCATTGTAATACCCCAATCTCTGCATTATTTTTGCAAGTCCTAGATAACTTGGAGAGTGTTTTGGATTTTCAGCAATGACTTGCATATATAAATCTTGGGCCTTCGCCAGTTCCCCACGGTTTGCTTGAGACTCCTTTCTAACTTTTTCAGCCATCTCAAATATTTTTGCCTGATTATCATTTAGACGCTTGTATTTGGGTACGCTAGTACATCCAGCCAATAGCAATAGGGAAATTAGAAAAGGTATGTAGGTACTGACCATTTTATTATTCCTAGTAAAACAAAGAAGATTATAGAATATGTTATAAACCTAAATCGGCGCACTTTGCGCAAAACTCTAGTTAAATAAAGTGATATAGTTATATAAATAATTGTAAACTGGAAATTTATCAGATTGAAACGGAGTTAAATCTCTTATTAAGGCAAACAGTTCTATTCTGTTGCCTTTTAACCGATAATACTTTTGGAGCAACTTCCAAAAAAGATAAGTATTTACTATGGAGGCAAATTGAAGTTCAACAGCACTGTTTTTAAAGAAAATCTTATTCGAGATTTCTTAATTGGGGCTTTTATTAGCCTTGGCTTCACCCTACTATTTGGCGTAGATGTTGCGCATTTATTTATCTGGTTTTTGATTTTTATAGTTATTTCACTGTTAGTGAATTTGGTTCGCCTTACACTGGCGAAGTTTAAGGACTACGAAAAATTCTTAAATAGACTGGTTACATACTTTTTAATTGCGGCAATCACAATAGGATTGCATCAGGCACAGAAGTTTGTGTCTAATATCAATTTTGATGAAGACATTAAAACCATTGAAGCCTATAGCACTAAGCATGGTCAGTACCCTGAAAGCTTGGATGTGGCGAATACTAGTAATAATCCATATTTCTCTCTATTTGGCCCTAAATATAGGTACCATCCACCGAATGAAAGAAGGGAGCATCCTACCCTTTGCAAAATATTTTTGTCCCCCTTTGGCAGAGTTTGCTACAACTTTGAATCTAAGGGAAAAATTGTAGTCGATTAAGTAGAACTAGTATAAATAATCAGATTAGGTGCCAGGCATATTTTGCGGATGCAGTGTGTTTAGGAAATTGTGAAGGTTGCAAGTAAATTATGCGATCCACTTTTAACATCGTGAGTCCCAAAAGTAGGTCCGCACCCTACCCAATACCCACTTAACTCTCCTTTATTTTAAATGCTCAACAACTGTTCGGCCGAATAATTCAGATGATATTGGGTCACGTCCAGTGATGAGGTTTCCATCGACAACTACAAATGGCTTGCCAGACTCTCCGGGGAGGTATTGTACTCCGCCCATAACCTCTAATAGGCCTCTCACTCTTTTGTATCCAGTAACCTTCTTTCCTTTTACTAATGGCTTACCTTTTCCATCCAGATTATTTGCTACTCCCAAAAGGCCTGTTGCAGAACATAAAAGAGCAACCTTTTTACCTTTTTCAAGGGATTGACTAAGAATCTTATGAACGTCTTCATTGGGAAAAAAATCTTCCCAAGCGCCATTTCCTCCCGAGAAAACGATTGCATCGTATTTGTTAATATCGACCTTAGAAAAAATGACATCAGGCTTTACAGATGGATACTCTTTTACCTGCCTCTGATCTGGTATAACAGGAGTGTCGTATTTGGCAGCAACCTGCACCTGAAAGCCCGCCCGTTCAAATATTTCTCTTGGCTTGAAATATTCTGGCGCATAAAAACCAGTTGATATTAGCATTAGGACCTTTTTCTCTTCAGCTTGAGCTGCTGTGGTGGGAGCCACCCATCCAACTATCATTAGTAATACAATTATAAATTTCATATTTCCTCCCTTTACAAAAGTTAAGGCAGGAGATATTACCTTTTTTGATATTTGCATATTTTAACTATCAAATTCCAGATATTAGCTTTTCAAATATCAAAGGAAGTAACTTTGAGTACATTAAATCTTGATTTGAATATTATCCCCTGTTTTCTAGCAGTTGCAGAGCATGGATCAATTTCAGGAGCCTCCTCGTCCCTTCACTTATCTCAGCCAGCTATAAGCCTTCAGATTAAAAAACTCGAAGGAGAAATAGGAGGCCCCCTTTTTGATCGTCATAACCGTGGGCTTGTATTGACCCCCTTGGGGACAAAAATCCTACCTCAAGCCCGTGCCCTAATTCAGGTTGCTGAAGACATAATGAGGCAATCCGATGATTTTTATAGTGAGCCAAGCGGAAAAATAAAGGTTGGAACTTACACGACGGCCTCTTCTTACTTGTTGCCTCCGGCTCTAAAGGGATTCTTAAAGAAATTCCCAAAAACTGGAGTGACCTATAGATACGACCCTACTGAAGATCTCTTAGAAATGATTAAGCGATTTGAAATAGATTGTGCTGTATTAAGTGAAGTCCCTACAAATGACCCGTTGTTAAATGTGGAGCCTTTTTTCAAAGATGAACTTATTTTTGTAACTGCCAAGGCAAACTATAAAGGCACTAAAAAAATTACTCCAAAAGACTTAGAAGGCTTTGACTACTTATCCTACCCTCTAAGATTTGATTTATGCTATCGCCTGGTTGAACAAAATTATGGAAAGTATCTAAAGAAAGCTCGAATACCTGTAGAAACGGTTAGCTTTGATACATTAAAGCAAAGTCTCCTAGAGGGAATCGGGGCGACTTTCATGCCATCTTACCTGATTAAAAAAGAACTTGAAAATAAAAGACTTACTCCTATTTCAGTCGGAAACAAGCGGCTCCCAATAACTTTTTCATTTGTTTCTAAAAAAGATGCACCGATGTCTAAAGCAACCTCTGAATTTAGAAGTAGTATTCTTAGTTATTTTTCTTCTCTATGATAAGTTTGGGTACCAGGCAAATTTTGCGGGTGCAATGTGTTTAGGAGATTGAGAAGTTTGCCAGTGGATTAGATGGGGACCGAATTTTGGAACTATCCGCGTTTAACATAGTGAGTCCCAAAAGTAGGTCCGCACCTTATTCTGCAAATGAGGGAGGAAAAGTGGTAGATTTTCAGCCATTGTAATTAGGAGTGTAGACTATATTGGCGGCTAGTTAATTTGTGCTTACTGACGATGCACTTCGAATCGGATTCGAAACGAAAGGGAACAATGTGATAATTGTCGCAGGCCATCTAGTAGTAGATAAGGATCGCCGAGATGAATTTCTCGAGAAATCAAAGGATGCAGTTGTTGCAGCTCGTGAAAATTCGGATTGCTTCGATTTTAATGTAACAGCAGACCTGGTAACACAAGACCGTGTCTGCATTTATGAAAGGTGGAACGATCAAGATTCACTGAATTCGTTTCGTGGGAATGGCCCTGGAGAAGACCTGTCGTCTTTAATTCTAAGTGCAGAAATCAATGAGTTCGAGGTCAAAAATTAGGGCAGTTGTAGTAATTGAGAGTCTAAACTCTCGAAATTAGGAGGCTTCACCGCCTCCACCAATTGTATATGAGTCGAACCCGAAAGTAGAGATTAGATGATTGAAGTTGCAATAAATAATTTTCCCGAAATCAATTTGGTTTGTGTACGAGGCTTAGTGCGATCAGGTTCCAATATTAGTCGACAAATTATTCCTGATTTATGGAAAAAAATACGAGCCCTTCAAATTGAGACCACAAGATATGACGATAATCGCTATGCAATAATAACTGGTGACTTGCCCGGCAGGGAAGAGGCGGAGGCTTATTACTTCGCAGGCATTAGAGTCGAGACCTGTGATAGTTTTCAACTTCCTGAAGGTTATTTTTACTATAAAATTGCCGAGGGACCTGTTGCGACTACCATTCATACCGGAAGTCCGATGATGCTAGGGCAAACGGCAACAAAACTTTTTAGAGATTGGTTACCTTAGTCAAATCGAACTCTTCGTCTTAATCAGGAACTAATTGTTTACTCCTCGGATTATGATAGAAACGACCCAAAGTCTGAGTTTGAATATAGTATTTTTCTAAATTAGGCTAAATCGATATTAGTAGAGGCAAATACACTGGTTCAGATCAGGTACAGACCGAATTTTTGGAACTATCCGCGTTTAACATAGTGAGTCCCAAAAGTAGGTCCGCACCTAATCATAAGGCGAACACTATTTTAATAGAGTCGTGAACAACTGATATAACCACTATATATTTTTCTTTGAAAGGCTCTCGCTGAGCAATGATTTCTCGAACTTGAAGTTGTGACATTTGCCATTACTGTCTGAACAACATCTCCACCATAAGTATTCCAACTCACTCGCGGATCTTCGAAAACCATTTCTGCACATTGAGTTTGGACATTACCCTTAGCCTCATATACGCTTTCACCAACAGCCGCAACAGAGGTTGCATAACCTTTGCTATGTGACACACAAGTTGCATGACACAAGATACTCGCACTTGCGTTTATAGATATCATGGCCACAAAAGCCGTTGATAGTATTAGTAATTTCATATTTTCCCCCTTGTTATTTAAAATTTTTATTATGGATTCTCTGTCTCTGTGATGATGAATGCAATCACCTCTGCCCATCTTCTATCTGATCTATCCTCGCTAGATGCCCCTCCATGACCACCATCAAACGTGGTTGAGAACAACATCGGTTTGGACTCCTGGTGGGGATTAAGTTCTCGCATTTTTGCAACCCATTTCATCGGCTGAAAGTAATAGACGGATGTGTCTTCAAATCCTGTCATTACATAGAGTGACGGGTATTTTTGCTTTTTAATATTTGTATAGGGATCATAAGACTTAATGTACTCGTACTGGTCTTGAACTAAGCCATCACCCCATTCGTTTTTCTCGTACTTCGCCAGAGGATCATAATAGAGAGTCATTGTATTGAGAACGTCGACAAAAGGAACGTTGAGGATAGCCACTTTATACAGATCCGGTCGCATATTTAGCACAGACCCAACAAGCAGCCCCCCGGCACTTACTCCCTCAATGGTCAGTAGATCACTGGTCGTATACCCTTTTGCAATTAGACCTTCTGAGACATCGATGAAGTCATTAAAAGTATTCATTTTATTAAATACTCGTCCGGCATCATACCATTTTTTACCCTTTGCTCCGCCGCCACGTACGTGAGCAATTGCAACTGTAAATCCGAGCTCAAGCATTTGAATATAGTTCCGCAAGTAGCGGATCGGTAGAAGTGCCCCATAGGAGCCATAGGCTGTTAAGTACAATCTCTGTGGAGCATCTTCTTTGCCCTTCTTGTGAATCAGGCTTACTGGTATTTTTTCTCCATCAGCACTCTCAATATAGATTCTTCGAGAAATAAACTGAGATCCCCGCTGATCTTCAGAGGACAGCTGGACCGGACTGCAGTTTAAATAGGAACATTTAAACTGGGTTTTTGGACTAGTATAAGTACTAACTATATAAAATATCTGCTTTGAATATTGATCCACAGTAAGGTCAGAAATCATTATAAGCTCATCAGGAGTATCAACGGATCGAATCTCTTGCGTCTCAAGATTTAGGATTTCTAGTGAATGCAAACCTTCAACATTAACGGTGATAAATGCAAACTCATCAGACCAAGCAACATTCCCAATACTACCTACAGATGGGCGGTAGAGTTGAACCCATGATCCCCTTGAATCTTTTTTGTAAATCGCCTTTTCCACATAGGACTTATTTGAAACCTTAAAGTAGCTCCCATCAATCCACTGGACCTCCTCGATGACATTGCCTTCATGGTCGTTGATAAGCTCTACATCATTTCGCAAACTGTCGAATTTAAAAATGGTATTATCAACTTGCGTAAAGAGGTTGATAAATATTTGGTCTTGATCTGTCGACTTATAAATCGATCTTTGATGCCCATCATATACATTGGCAAAGCTATGCATTTGTTGGCGATCTTGACTTTGAACATTGTATTTGTAGAGCTGGTGAACTCCCAACTCATCATCGGTCCCAAAAAATAGAAGGTCTTGATCGTTGATCCAAGCGAAGCTTGACCAAATTTTTTCTCTATTTAGCTGAGTAATTTCTCGAGTCTCCTGATCCAATAGAAAGAGATCAAAAGCTCCCCGACCAAGTGTATCTAGAGCAACTAAGTACTGAGTTTCAGATACATTGGGCACAACTTCTATGACTTCAAAATAAGGGAAGGATTGGCTCCACTCGTTCCCATCGAATAATAATTTTTTCTCACCAGATTCTCTAAGCGTCGAGTACCAACGGTAGTAGTTCTCGTTAGAATTCTTCTCTTTACTAATGACGTTTTTACTGTGAAAGGAAACTTGTCGACTTACCTTCTTCTCCCTAAAGTGAGTCATCCTTTTAAAGAGTTTTTCTACTAATGCTGAGTTCTTTGAAAGATATTTTTCTTTGTATTCATTTTCTTTTTCTAGGTGTTGAACCACCTCGGGGTCCTCACTGTCATGCATCCAGCGATAATTATCCACCCTGGGATCAGCATGAAAATCGTCTGTAAACGGAATTTTCTTTGCAACGGGCGGAGAAAGCAAATCTTCACTACTCGATCGGTTCTTATTGGCACATCCAAAATTATTTATAAAAATGATCCCGATTATAAATGAAAGTAAAAGTCTCATTGCTATTTTCCCCTCTATTTGCAAGATTAGAAGACGAATCGGATCCTATAGTAGGGTTTGACTTTGATATAGATTTTTTATGTTAATGAGTACTTAACTAATGGTTAACGATGTGGACCTCCTGAACATTTTATTTTTTACTGATTACAAGGAATACGTTCTTAAACGAGTGAAATCTCTGCCCAATCAAGGACGTGGTGAGTTTAGAAGAATTGCTGATGCCATAGGGGTCAGCTCAGTTCTTGTGAGCCAAATCTTTAAAGGCGAGAAGCACATAACTGCCGATCAGGCCTTTAAACTCTGTCAATACTTCAAACTCGACAGTCTCCAGAGCGAGTATTTTTTACTTTTGGTAAATTACGAAAGATCTGGAGACAGCGGCTTAAGAGGTTTTTATCAAGAAAAAATAGAAGAATATAAAAATAGATCTAAAAATGAAGACGAAAGCACACCTCATAGTTTTAGCAATAATGCCATTCATGGATGGAAGAAGCGGGCGGCCTCAGGAAAAGATCGCCTAAAGGAATTCGAAGCATTTAAAAACGAAGATGCCGAAGAAGTCATTTCCCACCCCTTTCAAGGAACTTGGATCGGCGAATCCAGGAGTGTCGAAATTGAGAATGAACTGGTTAAAAACTCTCCCCTACTCTTTAAAGAGATGACCTGTAAGATCGAAATAAATTCAAATTTGATTGTCGTTTGCCACGCTTTTGATACCAAAAATCAAAGGTTTGAAATGGATGCTCTAAAATGGAGTCAGAAAGATGAACTCTATGGGTTTATCTTAAAAAAGAACTACAACGATATGTATTTCGGGGCTGGAGCAGGGTACATAAAAGGCAATGAAATTTCCTATTCCATTGCCTCATACAATAATAAAACAAAAGGCGTACAAGAGTATAAGGTGAACTATCTGCTTGAAGGTAATGATGATCTAACGTTGAACGGATGTAGAATATATAACAATATTCTGTGCAACCGTTGGGATATCACTCTAAAACGCCAATAGAATCACTCGTAGTAGTTTTGAACCTTACGATTCTGGAATAGTTTCAGCTTCTTCATCCGTTTCTACTTCTTGTAAAGAACAGTTCACCAGGGAAATTGTGGGTTCGTAGGGTGTTTCCTCTGTGTAGTTAGGGTTACTCTTAATGAGTTCGTAGACGTTCATGGTCCAGCTCGTTTTTGCAAAGGATGGGCCTGGCAGAGATTGTTTAAACTCGAAAATGTAGTTCGTCATAATACCAGAAGTGGACGAATCTCTAACATAACTCCCTCTAACAATTTCTGTATATCGCTGAGAAAGAATTTTACTGGCTTCATTCGGACAAAGTTCAAATAACTTATTTGTCAGCTTTAACTGGCTTTCATCATATGCTCCCCAATCAGATGCCAATGTAACTGTTGAATAGAGACTAGCTACTAAAAATGCTAATATTATTTTTTTCATACGTAAAACGCCTTTCTAAATAAAGTGTTTGGATTTTTTGTTATTGGAATCGAAGTGGTAGAGCATTGTAAACAAAAAATAAAGTCTAATTTTTACATTCCATTTTTTTTATAGCCTCTACAATTAAATGCCAGTCCTATTTTGCGGATGCAGTGTATTTAGTTCAGTGGTTAAGTACCTGTCACCTTTTGGGTATGCATCGCGTTTTTGGTTAAAGATTAGTTGTAGACTTTTAAGACCTTCAGCTTCTAAAATTGTGAGTCTCAAAAGTAGGTTCTCACCTTACTCATAATGGAGGCGATTATGAAATATTTTTTGATAGTTTTTATTTTTGCATATCAGGCATCTGCTGGAACACATACTTCACCCTATACTGATCAAATTGAAAATAAAATTAAAGCATTAACCCCATCGGATTTGGTAGGCCTAGAAAAAGGCCATGGCACACCCTTTGGTGGCATGGCCAAGGCGGCCGAATTAAACGGCCTACCAGGGCCAAGACATGTACTTGATTTAAAGGTCGAATTAGAACTCTCGCTGGTAGAAATTAAAGAAATAGAAGCCATTTTCAAAAAGATGAACAAAACTGCGGTAAAAGCAGGAAGAGAACTGATCCAAATTGAAGAGTCTTTAGATAAAAAACTAAAAAACAAAGAGATAGAAAGCGATGGACTTTTGGAACTTGTAGAAAAGTCAGCACAAAAGTACGGAGAGTTAAGGTACTCCCATTTAGTTGCTCATCTTGAAACAGCAGAAGTCCTCTCAAAAAAGGAAATTGATGAATACAATCGATTGAGAGGCTATACCTCAAACAATCCTTGTCAAAATATACCAAAGGGGCATCCACCAGAGATGTGGAAAAAACATCATGGATGTAATTAATGAGCTATAGTCATTTGTCGCTATCAGAAAAAGTGAGGCACCGAATATCAAAGACTCACAAGGCATCCACCTCTAAACCCGGGTTTGACTCCCAAGGATGAGAGAATGAATTTGCAGCTGGATCACTTCTATTTTGCGCTAGATGATGAAACCTTTGATCAGGCTCGGGAATTCTTTTGCCAGTTTCCTTTCACCGAATCTTATTCAGTGCAGGCCAAGCACGGGAGTTGGGAGGGGATCTATCCCTTTCAAAGGGATCGGTCGGCTTATCCAGAGTTTGTAAGGGCCTCCTCAGATAAAATCGCCGGATGCATTGGGATGTGTTTTGGCAATTTGGACGAAACGTCTATCCATGAAAAACTTGTTGCTCACAGAAAAGAACTGGGATGGATAAGGAAAGAACGATTCAGGGAAGATGGTAGCAAGTACTTCATTAGTTCAATTCCATCCAAACAAGGATCTGAAGTCTATTTCTGGGGTATAGAGTGGCAAGGCAATTATGTGGAAAAAAGGGAAAACTGGGGTGCTGATTCCGGAAACCCTCTCATTCGCGTAAAGCAAATAAACCTTACATTGTCCTCGGAGACAATGGACCTAATCGAGGAATATCGCGATTGGCTTCAGCCAACAGTTGTCTTATGTGATGCAAAGGGGCCTAAAAGAAAAGCCGAGTTGGTCTTTGAGATAGATGAATCATTTGAAGTTTCAGATAGAGAGTTCACCAGAATTAAGTATCAGAAAGAGGCTACCAACCTTAAAGTTGAGCTTGAAATAGTAAAATAGCGAGATCCATTAAGTGCCCGGCACTTTTTGGGTATGCATCGCGTTTTTGATTATAGATGAGGTACGGACCTTATCCTCATAACCCTTCACTTGAGCCCGCGAGAGTGTTAAATTTTAGTATTCGTGGCAAATAGAGGGGTTTAAGCATGGATGAAACGGAGTTTCTAGAGAAGTTAGAAAGTATGACTCTCTCTCCTGAAATGTTTGATCATAAAGGGCATCTGTGGCTCGGCTGGCTTTACATCAGAGACCTAGAGTTAGGCGATGCGGCCAATAAGCTGAATTCAGGCATTAAAAAGTACGCCGCTTCTTTAGGAGCCACCGATAAGTTTCACTACACACTAACAACAACTTTTGCCTGTGCAATTAAGTACCGCTATAAGAACAATGAAACATTTGAGCAATTCCTAGAGTCCAATGATGATTTAGTAAAAGATGCCATATCAGTTATCCAAACACACTATAGCCCTGAGTTACTTTTTTCCCCCGAGGCTAAGGTCAAATTAGTAAAACCCGATAGAGAGCCTTTTCCAAAGGAGTTCGAAACACAACTTGAAAAGTTTGCCGTATAGTGGGTGATCGTGACCGCCACCCGCACTCCCCAACTCATGAAAGTGGACAAGAAAGGAGCCATCGTGAAGAAGATTAAATTTTTAATTTTACTCTTAGTTTTCCCCCTAACATCCTTTGGGGAAGTTAACTGTGATGATAGCGAGTCTATGACTGATAAAAGACTAGAGATTTGCAATAAGTTAAAAAATAAGAAGTTTGATGAAGAAAGTTATATGAAATACCTCAACAAATTGAATCTGCCAAAAGGATGGGTTGCAGAAGTTCCTTATGTAGATAGTCCTTGCCTTAAGAAGGATCGCAGTATTTACGCCGTTAAGGGTGATTTTGACCACGACAATAAAAAAGATCTATTTATGATTCTTACAAAGAAGGGGACTCGCAACAGAGGACTGTGGTTTTGTGGAGCCACTAAAGCGTGTGAATTGGTTGTAGAGAATACCAGTGGAGACCCCGGGCTCACCTTGATTGATGAACCACGAACCATCAAAACTGCCTGTGCCGCAGGGTATGGCAGTCCCTGTGGACCAGACGATCTTAAAGAGATCGTTTTAAACAAACCTGCCGTTTCTTTTTTTACATGCGAAAGTGCTTCTAGTGTCATTTGGTGGGATAGTAAAAATAAGAAATTCCAACAAACTTGGGCTAATGATTAAAAGCTGAAGGCCACCCAACTCGTGAGGTTTAAAAAATGTTTATAGGTCATTTTGCAGTGGGACTGGGAGCCAAAAAAGTGGCTCCAGAAATAAACCTTGGCATTTTTTTTATTGCCTGCCAGTTGCTCGATTTGATTTGGCCTGTGCTAGTACTCGCCGGAATCGAAGTCGTTAGCGTTGACCATTTAGCAACTAAGTTAACTCCCCTAAACTTCGAACACTATCCCTATTCACATAGTCTGTTAATGACGATTGTCTATAGCTTGGTGGCAGGCTTTTTTGTGGGTTGGGTTTTAAAGTCTAAGAAATTAGGCGTAATTGTTGGGATGGTGACATCTTCTCATTGGATTCTAGATTTTGTAACCCATCGCCCAGATATGCCTATTTTACTTAGTGGGCAAAAAGTGGGATTGGGTTTGTGGAACAACCTATTTCTAGCTGTATCGATAGAGCTGTTAATATTTTCGGCAGGAATTTATTTATATCTAAAATCAAAAACTAATATGAGCCAATCAAGAAAAATTGGTTTTTGGAGTTTAATTATTTTTCTGCTCGTAATCTATTTGGCCAACGTCTTTGGACCAAAACCTCCGCTCGATGCCCCATCCGCAATGATCGCAGGGCCGGCACTGGCCATGTGGTTAATTGTACTTTGGGGATATTTAGTAGATAGAAAAACAAGCTGAGTGGGGCCAACACCCTCCAACTCACAACCTTATAGAGATACTTATGATTACTACAACAGCAATAGCCGGAACCTTAATAGCAGGATTTGCAACAGGCCTGGGTGCGATTCCAATCTATTTTAAAAAAGAATTTTCAAAAACAACCTTAGATGTTGGGTTGGGATTTAGTGCCGGCGTGATGCTGGTGGCTTCTTTTCTGTCTCTTATCATTCCTGGTATTGAACAAGCCCAAGAAGTTTTCCCTAAAGAATGGTCACTCCTCATAGTTTTACTGGGGTTACTTGCAGGGTACTTTTTTATTATTCTAGTCCACGACTTTTTACCTCATGAGCATTTGCACAAAGAAACCGACATGAAGCATCGGCGAAAGATGAGTCGGGTCACCCTCCTCGTTCTAGCCATCACTCTTCATAACTTACCAGAGGGATTAGCTGTCGGCGTTGGCTTTGGAGGAGGAGACGAAGTTAATGGAATGGCACTTGCTATTGCAATAGCTTTGCAAAATATGCCAGAAGGCCTTGTTGTGGCTTTCGGACTTTTAAGTGAAGGAGCCTCTAAGAACAAAGCATTTATCATGGCACTGTTGTCAGGGTTAGTGGAGCCGGTGGCTGCTGTATTTGGTTTTCTCTCTTCGAGCTTCACCCAATATTCCTTACCCATCTCTCTTGGCTTCGCCGGTGGGACAATGTTATTTGTTATCTGCCAAGAGATGCTTCCTGAGCTCTTTAGAGAAGGCCATGAAAAACATGCTACCTTGGGTGTTATAATTGGTGTAATGACTATGCTATCCATTGATTTCTATTTCTAAAGGTGCTGACCGATTTATGGGAGAAACATGCGGATTTCAATTCTCAGTTTAACGACCCTCTTTTCTTTGAGCCTATATGGGCAAACCAATCATTTTGGTGATTACAAGGGAACGTTTGTTCTCATGGATGGAAAAAGTAAAAAAATTAAAAGAGTTAATGCGGAGTTATCTAAAACTCGATTCTCCCCCTGCTCTACATTTAAGATTCCAAATACGATTTTTGGATTAGAGGCGAAGTATATCACCGGAAAAGACTTCTCCTTGACGTACGACCCAAAGAAAACGCCCTTATCGAAAAGCGCACCTAGGTCATGGGCCAAAAATCATGACTTAGAATCAGCGATTAAAAATAGTGTGGTTTGGTTCTACCAAGACGTCGCTAGACACATTGGCAAAGAGAGGATGAAACAACACCTCGCTAATGCTCAATACGGCAACGAAGACATCAGTGGCGGTATCGACAAGTTTTGGTTGAGCAGCAGCTTAAAAATATCCCCGGAAGAACAGGTAAAATTTTTGGATGAACTTTTTAGCTACAAGCTACCTTTCCATAAAAAGAACGTCGACATTTTAAAGAGCATTATTGTTGAGGAACAAACTCCCGACTACACGCTCCGAGCTAAAACTGGGGCCTGTATTTACCCAGAGAAAAAGGTAGGAGCCTGGTGGGTGGGCTCCGTAGAGAGTATCAACAAAACCTACTACTTCGCCGCTTACATGGAGGGTGATGATTTTAAAAAGATTGTGAAGGATCGTAAGCAAATCACAAGAGCATATCTCAAAGACTACGGAGTGCTGTAAATGGAAATTCGAAAAGCAAAAAACACGGATCTTGATGCCATCATTGAATTACTTCATGATGATACCCTTGGAAAAGACAGAGAAAGTGTTTCCGATGGAGATATGGAAAAATATAGAGCTGTATTTATAGAGCTCTCAGAAAGTGAATATTTCGATGTGTTTGTAATGGTCGACAACAAGCAAATTATTGGCTGTTACCAAATGATGTATTTACCGCATCTAAGTTTTACCGGAACTCAGCGTGGACAGGTAGAAAGCGTCAGAATTAGATCAGATCTTCGAGGCAAGGGCCTCGGCACTAAGCTAATGAAACACGCCATAGATACTGCCAGAAAGGCCGGCTGTGGTATTTTCCAGCTAACGTCCAATAAAGAACGCAAGGAAGCTAATAAATTTTATCGCGAGCTAGGACTTGAACCGACTCATGATGGCTACAAACTTTACTACTCGTCGTGAGTTTTACGAGGTTTAGGTGCCTGGCACTAAATCGCGGTGACTGAGTCCTCTTCGCTGTAAATAAACTTCTTCTTTTTTGCATCATATTTGTAGGCTGGTAAGCCATCCATCATATTGGTTTTTGCGAAAACGAAACCTTTTTCACAATAGACCCCAACGACAGGAAAATAGTGAGAAAACATTAAACCTAGAATTTTCGGATACTTTTGGACGAGGGTCTCAGAAATCTCCCCATCTTTTTTACCTACACTATAAACCTTCGCATATCCGGTATTTGCTTTGGCATCAATGTAGCCAACGACATACTCATCTTTGTCTTTTTCAACATAGCTACCTTCACAGCTAGTGATAAAACTATACCTGGTACCATCCTTATCCCTAAGTTTATCAAACAGTGGCTTAGGCAAAAGCCCTGAAAAATATTGATAGGTCTGCGTTGGATATTTAATATAGTCCGATGGCGTGAATACTTTTTTCTCCGCCTCATCTATATTATCAGAATCCGTAATTTTACTTTGCTGACTCACACAAGAAAATAGGAATATAGAAAAAAGTATGACTATCCAGTTTGTTTTCATTTTCACTCCGCTAAATACATGGTTTTATAAAATGATTTAAATTAATGATTCGAGATCGAAAAGTCTGACGCTCATTCGCTACTCATTAATTCTATAGCTAAAAGTCTCTCAGGTAAAATCTCGCATCTTCTAACTGCTCGCATTATCTGACACGCGATCACCCTGCAACCACTCAAATACAATTAGCTGATAACAGTAATTGCTTAACAAAGCCATTCAGTACAGCTAACCTATTTACATGTCACGATTAGATAAGATGCTCAGTGATTGGGTCGCTAACGACTTAATCTCTGATGAGCAGGCTAAGAAAATTACCAATCACGAAAACTATAAGCCCAGTCATTCTTGGGTTCTTTATGGTTTTCTTATTCTTGGGGCAGCGACTATTGGGATTGGTATTATCTCTCTGATCGCAGCCAACTGGAATGGCATTCCAGACGCCCTTAAGCTTTTTGTGGATTTTGCACTTCTTATAGCTCTAGCGAGTGGATCCTATTTTGCTTGGGAGAAAAATAAGCCCATTGTATTTGAGGTGTTACTTATCTCTTTTATCATTCTTTGCTTGGCTTCCATCGGACTGATCTCACAAATATACCACACCGGCGGCAAGCTCTATCAAGCACTCCTTTTATGGTCGATCATTACGGCTGGTGTCGCCGCCGCTTCAAAGAGATCGTTTGTACCCTTTATCTGGGCCACAGGCTTTCTTTTTGGGATTACATTTGCGGCGTTGGACTCACCGGCTTTTCAGCCGATCTTTCAGAAACATGGGTCTCCAGTTGCTATGACCATACCACTTATTAGTGCGCTACTTGCTATTATTTGCAGGCGGCTTGGAGGAGAGGGCGGCCAAACAGCGGCCCTTAGGTCATGGACCATTACGGGTGGTTTAGTGGCTTTAGTGATTGCCGAGCTTCAACTGTGGCGACATAGATCCATCGACCTCGGCATCGCAGCCTATTTGCCCGGTTATGTTTTTGCTGCACTTACTGCCCTTGGAATAGGGATGAGCATTGATTACAAGAAGGCTCAAAAGTACCTACTGCTAGCTACACTAGGCCTCTACTTAGTCCCCTTCCATTTCCCAATGTTTGAGATTCAGCATAAGATCTCTTACGCATTTTGTAGCGTAGCTATATTAGCAACCATGGCCGTATTTTTAGCGAGCCTTAAACATCGTAAACTCTTCCAAATCTTTTTAGTGGCTTTGGGTATTCGCTTTTTGGTGCTGTATTTCCAAGCTCTTGGCGGTTTAGCCACGACAGGCTTCGGGCTTATCATTTCCGGGACTATTATTATTGCCATGGTTGTGGTTTGGAATAGATATCGAAAAGAGATCACCACTTGGGCAGAGGGGTTGGTTGAATGATAAATTCAAAAAAGGGATTATTGATCGCTCTTGCTACACCCATCATTGCTCTAGCCCTTTTAGCTGGTTACAAGAAATACATTTTGTCTGTAGGCAAAGAAGTCACACTATCCATCACAGGCTATGATCCCAGAGACTTACTCTCTGGCCGCTATCTCGTCTATACGATCAATTATGGGATCGGGGGAATTTGTGGCGGCCCCGCCTACAAACACAAAAAACCTGGCTACGTCTGTTTAGAACCGAAAAACTTTACTTATCACAAGCCGAACAACTGCGAAACGATGATCAAAGGCATTTGTAATCGTGGCGGTTTTGAAGCTGGTATTGAACGCTTTTATATCCCCGAAGGTGAAGCCAGAAAATTGGAAGACTTAGTTCAAACAAACGATGCAAGTATTGTTTTATCTATTACTAGAAACGGTAAAGCTCAAATTAAAGATTTATTGATCAACGGGAAATCATGGCGGGATCGGTAGGTAGATGACTTTAACCCAACAAGGAGATTTTTAATGAAACGTATTGCTTTTACTGTAATTACATTGATGATTGCTGGATGTTCTACACAGGTAAAAAATGACAAACCGATGGTGTCAGCTCAAAGCAAGTCTGCCGTTGTCAAAAAAGTTAAAAAAATTAAAAAGACACCGACGACTCAGCCAAAGGTTATTCAAGGAAAATTGAATATAGATACAATCATCAAAAAGCAGCTTGGTAAAAGCTGGGATAAAAACAACTATTGGTTTGATGAAATCGACAACAAAAACGGCTATGCAAAAATGGGATTCTTTGGCGAAGGCTACGATGAGTACTTTTTGTTTGTATCCGATGACAAGAGTTTATTGATTAGGTCTTCCTGGGGATGTGGTCCGGCGTGCACTCAGACCGTCTCTTTTTACACTTATCAAAATAATGAAGTAAGACCAGCTAAATTTGTAAATCACTTCAAAGCTTTTTCAGATAAATACTCCAGCGAAATGAAAAACTGCATCCGCAAAAATGGAATCCTGTTTAATGAGGAATCACATAAAATTCACCCGAATACCGGTAAAAACTCCTGCGATATCATGTTTGATTTCCCCAAGTTTGGAACCACTGTCTCCGTGTATCAGGCTTCTGTAAAAGACGAAGATAAATTTGAAGGTGCACTTAAAGAAAAGCTGAAATGGAATAAAAAGACATCTCAGTTTTATATTCTAAAATAAGGAAAGACAGTGGCCCAAGTAGCCCTATGACATACTAATAGGTGACGGGCCCCACGCATTTTATTACCCAACTAAGGATCGATAAGAATTGAAAAATAACAAAAAGTATTTTCCGCTACTTCCGCACGGTCGCATGAAACAAATTCTACCCAATATATACACCGTCACTGGAACCATGCGGTTGTTTGGTATATTTCAATACTCTAGATGTATGACGATCATAAAAAACGGAAATGAGTTATCTTTACTCAATCCCGTTCGAGTGGATGAGAGCTTGCTAAGTGAAATTGAAAACCTTGGTGAAATCAAATATCTAATAAAGCTCGGACAGCTCCATAGCGTGGATTTGCCATTTTACATGGACAGATTCTCGCCAAAGCTGTGGGCCAACAGAGAAGACCCAAATGTCAGCGCATATAACCCCGAAGGCTACTTTGATGATAACGAAGACCTCACTTTTCTAGATGCCAAAGTAAAAGTCATTGAGGCATCTAAAGTAAAAGAGGCTGTATTGGTGAGCCGAGATGAAGGGGGATGCCTTCATTCCTGTGATGCCTTTGTAAATATGGGGACTGACCCGAATCACAATTGGCTAACAGCTAAACTGAGTAAGTTCTTACCAACACCTACCTACATTGGTCCCAATTGGATAAAAGTGGCTAAGCCTCCCAAAACTTCCATAGAGGCGGCCTTGCAATATGATTTTGAAAACTTTATTCCTGCTCACGGCGAACCCCTATTGGGAGGAGCCAAGCAAACACTTACTGCATACATGGAGAGCTATGACAAACAGTGGGCCAAATAGCCCACTGCCATACTAATAGGTGATGATCACCCTACTAGTTCGATCGAATTAATACGTTTACGAATTTTAAATCATAGCCAAATCCAGAGGAAACCATAACTCGCACAGGGTTTCCCTCCTTCAGTGAGGCAAATGCAGCATCATTAAGTTGAAATACATATCTTCGAGTATCGTCGCTCAACTTAGTGGTGTAGCTGTCCGCAATTCCAGAATCGTCAATATATGCAACGGTAGATGAAACATTAAATGGATCCCTACTATTGATTAATTTTACTTCCAAAGTGGGTGGACATTGGTTTGAAGCGGCTCGCACCTTAACAGTAAAATCTTCGAAACCTCGTTCCGACGGTGTCACTGTGTAGGCCGAGGGGTTGTTTCTGCCTGAGCAGTCTGGTGATGAAACTGATCCTTGATCCGACTCAGCAAATGCTACGTTTGAAGAAAGTAGCACTCCTAAAATTACACTCTTCATAAAATTCATTTTATTCTCCTAAATTAAAATAGTTGTTGAGTTGTTGTCTGTTTTTACACTAGTCGTGCTTGGTGACTAAGTAGCTACTAAATAGCGTTTCGTTCTCTTTGAGAAATGTGAACTTCAACCTGATGGTTTGCCCTCTTGCATAGGCAGCTCTAGCTTCTGTTCTCCATGGAATATAGAAATACCCCTGCTGTTGGTGATTAGAGATATCGCTAAAGTAGACTTCCGGAGTGCCTTCTTCGCTAATGTAATTACCCACCATTTTAATTCCCAAAAATGGAAAAATGTCTGCGCTATTTACAAATGCCTTGATATCTCGACTATGGCGATGGGGCGGACATACGGCTGCTGTGATGGACACATACAGCTTAAGATACTCTTCTGGGCTTTCCACAACCTGTTCATGTCGGGAAACTAATGTGTTTGGCTCAAACACACAGTCATCTAATTCTTGCAATTGTGCCATTGAGGTATTGGAAACGAAAAGTGCCAAAAGGAACGCTGAGCCTAGTGACATTACGGAAGGGGTGAGTCGTGTGATCATAAGTTTTCTCCTTGTTAGATCCTGCTGAAGATTTAGGCGTAAATCGATTTGACAACAATACATAAATTTTACAGACTATAAAAAAACCAGGATAAGATACCGATATTATTGTATAATTTAATAAGAAATTAATTTTACAAAGTATAAATAAATGAAGGCAAATTCTCAGGGAAAAAGAACCAAGGGCAAGCTCATAAAGGTGGCTTTAAGATGCTTTTCCGAGCATGGAGTTCACAATGTGACTTTGCAGATGGTGGCCAAAGAAAGCAAAATTGAGCGCTCTCTTGTTACCTATTATTTTAAAGACACCGTTGAGCTTTTTAAAGGGGTTTGGGACTTCGTTTACAACAAGGCCTTAGAGGCCACCATTCAAAAGCAGAAGGCCAGCAAAACAGCCAAGGAGGAGATCCTAAATTACATCCAGGTTTCCTATGAGGTTTTTCTCAGCGACAAGAGTATACCGAAACTCTATGCTCAACTTTTTTACTTAGCAGCATTTCATCCTGAAATTTTAAACATCAATACCAATGTAAAACGAGTTGCAGTAACACGAATTGCTAAAATTATTATGCGCGGACAATCGGAAGAGATTTTTGACAGAAGCCTAGACCCCTATTTAACGGCGAAGACGATACATATTGGCCTTACTGGAGTGCTTTTAAACTACACCTCTGAGATTCAGGAGTTTGATTATGGGAAGATTGTCGACAATTACTCAAAAACAATACTGACTTCTATTCAGTCAGTCCAAGTCGATTAAGTATTATTGCTGCCTCTCCCCTACCGATGGTCACAGTATGAGTGTGTTCCTTTTGCTCATTGGCCGCTGCAGCGAACGATGTAGAGTTCTTAAGAATTTGGGAAATATCAACTCCCAGTGCGGCCTTAACTTGTTGGTTGGCTTTGGAGTTTACATAGTCTTGCGAAAGAGTGTAGACACCCATTTCTTCAAAAAATCCCACTTCTTTTGGGTTTATTGAGAATGTCAGCTCTCGATCACTCGTGCCTAAAAATTGTTTGAGATTGGCCGAAACCACATTCCTTAAACCCGTTCTGTATATGGAGTCCACTTTCTCTGCATTTAACAAAACAACATATTCAAAAGGAAGTCCTGGCTCCATCTGCACTTTTATATACTCACTCATTTCTTCTCTTCCGAGCATTCTACGTAATAGTTTATAAACCGGAAGGTTGATTTGAAAGAGGGCCAAATGAGGCTCTTTTAGATTTTTTATTTCCTGCATAGTATTTAGAAGCAACAGTGAGTTTAAATAGTCACGCTTCTGAGGATCACTCAAAATTTTACGATTCACAGGGGATTTAACTTGGGAAGCATCAAGTACAGACCAGCGATTGATCTCGACAACCTTTTCACTCCCATCAACACCTCGTATGTTTCGAGTTTCATTGGGGAAATGCTCCTCAAGATTGGTTTTCAAATGAGCCGTGTCGGAAATCAGTATTTGCATCCGAGCAACAGCCTCCCCTTTGGAATAGATAATCACCTGACGAATGTTGGAAGCCTTGACCTGATCCTCCTGGATAAAGCGCTCTACAAAAGACTTTCTCTCCGGCCCCTGGCTTCTATATGACGCATAAGTGGCTTCGTAAGATTGATCTCTAGCCTCTAATGCAATGGATTTCTCGACTTCACTGGGCATCTGAAACCGAAGCGAAGTGCTCCTGGTATGGGCCCAATCCTCAATGAGAAAATTAGGAAGACGTGTACCATTGAAGTCCGCTTGAAATACCAACACCTGAAAATCATTTAGTCGCTCTATTTTTGATTTTCCACCCAAACTCATTTGTGGTTCAGAGATCGACTCAGAGGAATATCTATGTATTCTTCCCAATGAGGACTCAGAGAATAGATGACTGCATTTTACAGGAGTGTCCCCATGGGCATAATTGCTGATCCCGGTGACGAGAATCACTAAAACGGACACCCACACGCAGGCAGAAGCCGGCAAAAACCTATTGTGAATCAATGCTAGAATTCCCATAAGGCATTATAGCAAAATTCAGGAACTCCCGGCGACAGAGTGAAAACTTTACTTACCTCTCTCGATCCTATTCTTCAGGTACAAGCGTTAGGCGCTCTGTTTCCCCGGCTGAACATGCACTCATTGTACTAGACACCAAGGCAGCTGTGACGGTGCGCTCAGCGATGACATTGCTGGCATCAATGCTACAAGATTCAAAGCTATTATCTACCCCATCAATAGAAACACTATCTGCACAAGCAACAGCCGTTCCCGAGCAACTTGAAACAGAAACATCATTGGCCAAACAAGATATATTACCATCCCCCGTAAGACCAACTGAACTGGATGTAAGAGTGGTTTCCCAAGTTAGCACTTGTGAACAGTCATCTCCACCCTGGATGTGTGTGGCAGAAGATGTACCTGAAGAAAAATTGATAGATGCATCCATATCTAAAGTCTCGACATTGTCGCAGAGCCGAGAAGTAATTGTATAAGCGCCTGAAAGATCAGAGCAATCTTGTGAAATCGCTCCTTCAAGGCTATCTGTGGAACAGCCTGAAAGAACAATTGAAAGGCCTATTAAAAGAAGACAGTTTAAATTAAGCATTAAAACCCCTCTATCAAAATACGTACAACTCTCTTAATATTATGGCCGCAATGATTCTTAAATAAAAGGGGTATTAAATATTTGTTAAGATCGACTCAACAACCTTCGATCTTAGTATCGAGATAAGACAAACAGGACAAAAGTGCTGGCCTATTTCGGCTGACCATAACGACCCGAAAGTTGAGTTAACTGGTCATAAGCACCTTTGATATTCATCTTTCTCCACTCTTTGTACATGGCAAAGTGCTTATATTTTTTTAGTGAGATTTGATCTTGCATCTGTTTTAAACTTAACCCTTTTTTCATGCCAGCAAGTACTTCCTGTCGCAGATCTTTTAAGTAATTATGAAACTGCTTAAGATCAGACTTTTTTCCCACCACGCTGTGCCCTGGAGCTACCATATCGAAATCATACAGAGACAGAAGTCGTTCTAAAGATTCAATCATTCCTTCAAAATCATAATTATACATTTCTTTCCAGGGAAGTCTCTTCACCAAAACCCAATCCACACCAAATAAAAACTTTTTTTCAGGAATAAAAACAGTGATACTTCCTGCTCCGTTGTTTTCACCAAAATAACGAAGTTCAATCTCAGTTCCCTCAAATTGAAACTTTAAAACATCTGTAAATGTAAGAGTTGGATAGACGGTACTCACCTGATTTCTTCTCATATCATTATCCGCACGTCGATGGGCAATGACTTGAGTACCAGCATCGACGAGCCCTTGCCCCCCACTGATATGATCCGGATGATTGTGTGAATAGATTAAATAGCGAACCGGTTTTTTACCAAATCGTTTGACCACTTCTTTTTTTAGCCATTGAGCTGCCTCAAGATTAAGAGGATCTGTCATCACATAACCAGAATTACCAACTATAAATATAGAAAAGTGCTTGTTGTCTTGAAATCGATAAATATTGTCTCTTAAATGAGTGATCTTTCTTTCTTGTGATTGAGCGGATAGGGATAGACAAAAAATAAACAGACTGATCAGTGCAAAAGCTTTTGATTTCATAATTTTAGTGGTTCCATTTCCTAAGGTGCAGATTCTATGTTGAAACCAAGAGTATCAAACAAGGAAAGGACACACAATCCCTCCCTATAAACACTTATGCAATGAGATCACACAAGTTTCGTTTTATCCTGCAATCCCTATTACTGAGCTTCGCTGACTAAGTATTTCTTTATTTTAGGACCATCACTTCCCACTTGAACTTCCCAATGCTGCTGAGCTCTGAATTCAACGTTGGTTCCATCAAAATTTTTGGCTTTCCATAGGACAACTAAATCTATTTGATAGAGAGCTTCAGACACTTTTGATATTTCGAGATCTTGTATGTCATGTGAGGCCGTTTCAACAGTTTCCAAAACCCCTGCATACCAATCTTTAAAATCCTCATGCGACTCTAAAGTCGCTTCTGGAAATTTCATGTCTACTTCATCAGACAGCTTAGGAAGAAATTCTGTTACGGGCGCGTTCCGGTCAAACAATGAAAACCAATGGAAAACAAACACTTCAACAGCAGAATCGTTCATTTGTCCACTGTACAGAAATTCTAAGTCTTCAGGAGTTAACGACTGACTTAAACTCAAGGATTCAACGGTTCTGTTTAGCTGCTCCTTAGTTATTGGGCCTATCGCCAGTAAATCTGTTCGGGGATGAGCCAGCACGTAGGCATTCATCATTTGGTCTAAAGAATAATTCGTAGAGTGCATTTTATTGAATGTCTCAGAAAATTCTACTAGACGATTCCAACGTTGCTTGTTGGCTTCAGTAAAAATCGAGTGATACACATTCTGCCAATAAGGATCACCGTTGTCGTATTTTTCTTTAGCCGCTAGCTTCGCATTGTCCCACTTCGGCTCAGGCTTATCTAATATGCTAAATCCACCCAATGGGGAATAAGGCATAATCTTAATTCCTTTTTGAAAGTCTTCATCCATCATTTCTTGATGAGTGACTTGAACACCTAAAGCATGGATGGAGCGGTCACTCATTTCAAATAACGAAAAATATGGACTATTGATCACTGGTCGAATGAGGTCAGCATTTGCCTTGGATAAAACCACCGACTCATCTATCCTCGGCGTGAGCCAATTCGACCATCCGAACATCCAAGCCTTGCTACTTATAGACTCTTTGGATAATGCGGACATGATGGTTTTAACAGGAGTTGTTTCTCTGACAACAGGGTTAAATCCAATGGCATCACCATCATCTCGATGCATAAGGTAAATGGTCACATCACCATCAAGGTTATTAGTGGTGTGCCCCATTTCTTCAGCCACCCGCTCAGCGATGAGATCCTCGGAGCCATAGAGGCGACTTGCATATGTTCCAGCTGGGAATTGTGTTGAATTCAATGTATCCAGGCTGGAGATTAACTCACTGGAATGGCTTCCTTCTGGCAAACTCTGCATCCAGAACAAATCAAAGGGAAAACCACCTTTTGATAAAATGTGGTGATTTTCATTGGGGTGAGTTTCTCTTCGTTGTGCCCGCCACTGACCCAGTTTGTACTCTACACTTCCGACATATATTGGAGATGTATCAAAAAAATTGATTCCTAGGTCTGCCGCATGGTCTAAAACCTCAAATGCCATTTCATCGGAATACTCAGGCCAATGAGGGCCCACCCAGTCCCCTTGAATAAGATGATCTGTTCCCATTACCAATCGAGAAAACTGCTTGCAGTCTTGGTTGGACTTACAAATCTCGACATATTCCATTGCAAATGATGGGATTGACAGAACGGAAAATAAGGCGATTACACAAAAAGATCTTCTCATCTAAAGCTCCGATACTTTTCTTTAAAAGTAGCAATTATCGCAGATGTTCAATATATTCTATGCAGACAGTTTGAAGTGAAAAGTTTACTGCCAATAGACCACTACAGACTCGAGGTATTGAAGCTGGTCACCCCACGAAAGGCCAAAGAAAATGTATATAAACCTACTCAGAGTTTTAGCTGCCGCTGGTATAGTTCTGCCCTTTTGGAAGTTAGTCCCCTGGGTAATAGACAACGGATTGGATATCCCTCTTTTAGTGAATGAACTGTTTTCAACACAAATTGGGGCTTTTTTTGGTCTTGATGTTATTGTTTCTGCAATTGTTTTGGTTTTGTTCATCATCACAGACGCAAGACGGATGGGTATGGAGAAGTATTGGGTGGCCATTGTTTGCACCTTTACCGTGGGAGTCTCCTTTGGGCTTCCGATCTATCTTCTAATGCGGGAAAAGTATGGGGGAAGCACTAATGCTTGAAATCTACATCGATGCGGACGCCTGTCCGGTTAAAAACGAAACCTTTAAAGTGGCCACTCGATACAAACTCAAAGTTTGGGTGGTGGCCAATCAATACATTAATCTGCCGTTAGATCCCAGCATACAAATGCAAGTGGTGTCCGGAGATTTTGATGCCGCCGATGATTGGATCGTCGACAATATTAAAGAGAATGACATCCTCATCACCTCAGACATATTGCTCGCCGAGAGATGCATTTTAAAACAAGCCAAAGTCATTGGCCCCAAAGGCCGAGAACTGGATGAGGAGAGCATTGGCAGCGCCAAGGCCGCCCGTGAGCTCAATGAGCACCTCCGACACCTGGGCACTCCTAAAACCGGCCCATCCGCCATGGAGAAAAAGGACCGATCCAACTTCCTCAATAAGCTCGATCAAGTGATCCAAGCTATTAAACGTAAAACCGGCGCTTAGAGTGCTTTCCATTTTACTGACTGCTTGGGATTCCCCACATTTTCATTGACCATATGGGCTCAATGGGTTTGTTTGTACCCATGATAAGTACAAGCAATGTATCCTTTAGTTTTAGTGGCCAAAACCTGTTTGATGAAGTGAATGTAAAATTCACTCCCGGCAATTGTTATGGTCTGATTGGCGCCAATGGTGCCGGCAAATCCACATTTGTTAAAATGTTAGCGGGCGAGATCGACCCCATTACCGGTGTTATTGATATCCCCGCTGGCAAGCGCATCTCCGTCCTAAAGCAGGACCACTTTGCCTTTGATGAATACACGGCCCTTGAAACCGTTTTAATGGGTAACAGTAAGCTTTACGAAATCAAGCGCGAGAAAGACGCCCTCTACGCCAAGCCTGACTTCAGTGAAGAGGACGGAGTCAAAGCCGCCGACCTAGAACAGGCGTTTGGCGATATGGGCGGTTGGGAAGCCGAAAGCGATGCCGCTAGTTTATTGGAAGAGCTGCGCATACCTACCTCTTTGCACGATAAGCTCATGAAAGACCTAGATGGGGATGAAAAAGTAAGGGTGTTGTTGGCCCAGGCACTTAGTGGATCCCCAGATGTATTGCTGCTGGATGAGCCCACCAACCACCTTGATTTAAAGTCCATACATTGGCTTGAGAATTTTCTGTTAGATTTTAAAAATACCGTGATCGTGGTTTCCCATGATCGACATTTTTTAAACAAGGTATGCACACACATTGCGGACATTGATTACAAAAAAATTAGAACCTACGCCGGCAACTACACCTTTTGGCGTGAGTCCATTGAGCTAGCACAAAAGCTCCAAGCGCAACAAAACAAAAAGGCCGAAGAAAAGGCCAAGGATCTTAAAACCTTTATTCAGCGCTTTAGCGCCAATGCTTCTAAGTCTAAACAAGCCACCTCTAGGCAAAAACAATTGGACAACTTGGAGATCGCCGATCTTCCCCAATCCAGCCGTCGAAATCCATTTGTGGGATTTAATATGAAGAGAAGCTTGGGCCGGGATGTGCTTGAAGTCAACGGTATCTCTAAAACCATCGATGGGGAAAAACTTCTGGATAACGTGAGCTTTACCGTTAACGATGGGGATAAAATTGTATTCCTCGGAGAAAACGATGTGGCCAAAACCACTTTGCTTAAGATCCTTAATGGCGACATAGAGCCCGATTCTGGTACGGTTAAGTGGGGCATTACTACCACTCGCTGTGACCTCCCCATGGATAACTCGAGCTTTTTTGACGGCAACGATTTGAATGCGGTGGATTGGCTACGACAATTCTCCGACGATAAGGACGAAGAGTTTATCCGCGGATTTTTAGGTAAAATGTTATTCTCCGGTGACGATGCTCTAAAAAAGGTTAAGGTGTTCTCCGGTGGTGAGCGTGTACGTTGCATGCTATCGCGACTCATGCTCTCCGGTGCCAATGTACTTCTTGTGGATGGTCCCACCAACCACTTAGATTTAGAGAGCATCAGTGCTGTGAACGACGGATTGGCTCGATTTGAAGGCTGTATTTTGTTTACATCCAATGACCATCAATTTATACAGACCGTGGCCAACAGAATCATTGAAATTAACGGCACCGTCACCGACGACAAAGTCACCACATACGATGAGTATCTTGAGTCAAAAGGTCTTTTGTAATTGAGTCGTTAATTGCTTAGCTTCAGGAGACCGCCATCCTTGATGGGTACAAACCGAAGCGTAGTAAATTCATGATGAAAGGGCTTTCTTGCTCTTTCCTGCATTGCCTCTCTATGATTCATGCCGCCCTTTTGGGCTTTACTCCCCTGTACCATACTTAGCATGGCTTCCTCAGACTCCCACACACTAAAAGTGGAGAACCATCGCAATGGCCTCATCGCAACGGCCGCAAACCTTTTACCTGCATGATCTCGAACCTGGCTTTCAACAGGCTTACCCCATTTCGCAAATCTTACTGTCTGTGAAAGCCTAAGATTTGCAATGGTGAAACCGATCACTGGGCCACTGGGATCCTTTAACTCCTCAAACAAAGGGGCCTCATCAAGACCGGCAAAACTGCCCCACCGTCTATAGGGCTTCATTAAGACATATGGTGCATCCCATCCACCCCATGAGTTTTTTTGATGAATCAAAAACTGATGGAACGACTCTTCATCGCTCCACCTGGCAACAAAGGCTAGGGTTTTAAAGTTATACCTTTTCACCGAAAACACATCCTGCCCGAGGTTCATAGTAAACAGACACTTTGAAAACTTCAGACCGGGGACTTTTTTAGGGCTAGGTGGGAAAAGAAACAGCTTTAAAGCCGCAAAAAGGGGTAACTCTACTAGGTGGTAGCTAAATACTTCACTCTTTGAGCAGTGCTCACTTTCCATAATAGAACTTTATCAACCTTGAATAGAGCGGGCAATCTACTATATTATTGGAAACTTCAGGGGATGAATTTTGACCAGCGAACTGAATTACCTTAACTCACTTCTCACCATCGCCCTCATTTTAGGGCCGTTGATGACTCGAAAGTTCTTTTTAGTTCATTCAAAAATCTATAACTATTCACATATTATGGCCTTTATGATGGTTGCGGTGGGCTTTGTTCTAAATCTCCCGGAGCTCTATTTGGCTTGGCCGGTATTTTGCCTACTTGGGCTCTTTCTATATCTTAGGGAAAATTTCACTGACGGGATAAACCTCAAGACCCTGGCTGAGGGCGTTCCTTTGATTTTTAGCATCATCGGTTCTATTTGGTTATTTTCTGGAGCGAATGACCTGAATCTCCTCGGCTACAACAGAGCGTGGAGCTATTATGCGTCCCTGCACAGTCATTTTTTAGGATGGATACTGATTGGCTCACTCACTCTCATTGCTCGTTCACGACAGGGATGGATTAAAAACTTCTATCTTATGAGTGCTTTTTTGTTTCTCATTTTATTTTTACTCATAGCCTTTGGAATTGATGGCGTACCCTACATAAAACGTATTGGAGCTGTAGGCATTTTGTTAATGACTCCTCTACTCATTGGCCTTTATAGCTTTTCGCTTTTACCGCGCAAGAACCCCTCCTTTTATCTTTCCACCGTCAGCTTGATAGGAATTCTCTTCACCGCTTACCTTGCCGCAGCCAATGAGTTTGGATTTTTATCACCTCGCCTATTTCTCGGTGTACCCATCATGGTATCCCTTCATGGACTCATAAATGGACTTGTGGCTATCCCTAGCCTGTTTCTTGCGATAGTGTTTGATGATCGAATTAAATGAATTCTGATGGGCTTACTTTTATAAAAGAGTAATGTGCAGAATCTGAAAGGAGATGCCGATAAGTCGGTATTGGTTAACACATTTAGGGAGGAAACCTTGTTCAAATTGAGACACTTCACTTATACATTGATTGTTTTGTCATTCCTTTCAGCCGGTTGCGCCAGCTCGGGGTCGTCAAGTTCCTCTACTTCTGGCAAAAAGTCCTATAGCTGTAATGCCAAAGACGGTAAGTTCATGGTGGATTGCCACTAAGTGATCATTCAAAATATAAACCGCAACGGAAATGGGATTTGATTCCCATTACGGAGAACAAATGAACTTCAAAAGATACAGCTTGTTGCTAACACTCCCTACTGTACTTCTCATAGGAAACGCATGTACAAAAAAAGAGAATCCTCAGAAAAGCACCGTTCAAGAACCCATAAAGTCACCCATTGCCCATCAGTCCGTGGATAGTAAAGAACCCATGATCCCAGCGAAACCTAAAGATCATGAATGCTCTACATTGAGGATGAGTAGTGACAAACCCAGTGCCGTTTGGAAAATGCAAAATGGTCAACAATTAGTAGTTTGTAATCTAAGTGAGTACAGCCGCATAAATACCAATAAAATCAGTGGGTGGGTAAACCTCTTTAAGCGCCCTGTTTCGCTGCAAAATGGATTTATTTCGGAAGTTAATTCGGAGCTTCCTAGCTCGCAAATAACATTCACCATTGAGAAATCGTCGGACACTGAAGTCACTATTACGAAATACATCAAAGACCCTAAAAGCACCTTTGATGACAGCTACGATATACCCGCCACTCAATTTAACATTGATTGCTCTGGAGCTGAGTGTTCAAAAACTGCAGAAAAATGTATTTACAAAAAACCCGACCAAAAAATTGACATAAATGTGATTGAGTACGTCGAGAAAATCTCAAAAGGCGAAGAAACGGATTTGAAAAAACTGGGCTACTATGACGTTGTTATTGATAGCCTAATCAATGCGGCTCTGCTTGGCGACCCTCAGGCGAAAAAGCTCGTACTGGAAACCAATAGAGATAGCTTAAAGTTAGATGGAGCTGCCGCTGAATCGTTTAGTGATGGTCATCGGGTTTTAACTAGCCTTATTGAAATGAATTGTTTAGATTGATGCCACCATTTGGTACCAGCATTAATCTAAGAGGCTTTGGGTAAATGATCATTAATGAGAAGTTAGTCACTTTAAAATCCGGTGTAGAAGTGACTTTAAAATCACCGCGAGTCGCAGATGCGGAAAACTTTTTAGCCCACCTTACAACTACGCACACGGAATCCTATAAAAACCTGAATTTCAAACCTGAGTACTGGAAAAACTTCCCCGTAGAAGACGAACGGAAAATTATTGGAGATTTTGAAACCTCAGAATCTAAGTTTCTGATTAACGCTTTTTACGATGGCAAAGTGGTGGGAGGACTGGGTTTTGTTGGCGCCCAACCCGAATTCATGAGGCACAATGCCACCATCGGCATCAGTGTCGTGAAAGCCTTTGCTAACTCGGGATTGGGCACAGCAATGATGAACTATGCCCTCGCAGAAGGTAAAAAGTTGGGCTTCCATAGAGTAGACCTAACGGTGAGAACCTATAATGAGGCCGGAATTGCCCTTTATGAGAAACTAGGGTTTGAACGTATTGGCCGCTTAAAGCATATGGCCTTAATAGACGGCCAGTATGTCGACGAGTACGCTTATCAACTCATTTTGGACTAGTGTTCAGCTCATATTAAACATGCGGTGCAACGGAGTAAGGGACTTGGTACCTTTAAAAAGGCGTTGGTGTATTATGCCCGGCATGGAAGTTAGGGACAAAATTTTCAATTTATGTAAGTCCATCGATCCGCTGGATGATCTGGAGAAGACCACCATTGAAGATGCCATACATTGGATTGGTTCCAGCACAGAAATCTTCCGTATCGAGAAGCCCAACGTTCCTGATAAACATCTGGTTTCTTATTTTGGTGTGTTTGATCCCAACTTTGAGAAAATCCTCCTGGTTGAACACAAGAATGCCGGCCTATGGCTCCCCTCTGGTGGCCACGTCGAACCTGGCGAAGACCCCAAGGTCACCGTTGAAAGAGAATGCCTTGAAGAGTTGGGCGTTGAAGCTCAATTTGTTTTCGATGACCCGATGTTTATAACGGCCACAATGACAGTGGGAAAAACCGCCGGCCATACTGATGTCAGCTTATGGTACACTTTGCAGTTGGACTCAGAGCAAAACCTAGCTTTTGATAAAGAGGAGTTTCACTCTGTTAAATGGTTTGATTTGGAAAGTATTCCGGAAAAAACAGACCCTCAACTGCACAGGTATATTAAAAAAGTTAAAAACTCAGTGGCCCGCTGAATGCATAGCACTCAACTACAATCTGGATAAATTCAATGAGTATAGAAATCAGAAAAGCGCAGACCGATGACCATCTACAGATCTGGGAGATTTTTAGAGACGTCATAAAGTCAGGAGATACTTATGTGTTTTCGCCAGACTCCACTCAGGAGCAAGGCTTGCAAAATTGGGTGGGCCCCAAGTTTCATACCTATGTGGCCTGTGAAAGCAACAGCATCCTTGGCACCTATATCATAAAGCAGAATCAACCCGACCTGGGTTCGCACGTAGCCAATGCTTCTTATATGGTTGCCCCTAAGGCCCAAGGAAAGGGTATTGGTAAACTCATGGCACAACATTCTTTAGAGGTGGCAAAGCGCTTAGGGTTTAAGGCCATGCAATTTAACATTGTTGTTTCTACAAATGAGATTGCCGTCAATCTATGGAAAAAATTGGGTTTTGAAATCATTGGAACCATACCCAAAGGCTTTAACCACAAAGACCTAGGCTATGTGGATGCTTACATAATGTATCAAAAGCTAATGGATTTTTAGTGGTGGACTTGGAAAAGCAAAATTGATTGTCTCATTCCAAGACAACTTCATAATTTAGAGGGTCATTTACTAGAGTTAACGTATAATTAAATTTCTATGAAGTACATGGTCGTCCTTTTATCATTTGTGCTTTTTGGGTGCTTGGACAGCCCTATGAAAGCGAGCTCGGATATAGAAACGCCTCAATCTGATGAAGAAGTGGTGGACAGCCCATCCTGCACCAATCCCTATGAAGACTTTGTGTTACCTGAAAGAGGAACTCCGGAACCTTGCTCTCCTGACAACTCCGGAGTGGAGGACATTACCTTGGTGAGTGATGCCTCCGGTTCCAGTTTCACCTTTAAAGTTTATACCCCACCTGGATATGACTGTAGTGATCAAGAGTATCCGGTTTCTCTTTTCTTACATGGGGTGAATGGCGATCCTTCAGTTATCAATCGAGTTTTGCCATCTCTCATTGAGTCCATGGAAAAAGGCATAGTAGGACCCTTTATCATTGTAGCGCCGGACGGGTACTTAAATACCATGTGGGCCGACAATGCCGCTGGAGATAAAACAGCAGAGTCCGATGCCATAAATCAGATCCTTCCCTACATCGATGCCAACTATAGAACTCTTGAAGATCGTAAGTTTCGGGCCGTACAAGGTTACTCCATGGGTGGATTTGGAGCTATGGAATGGGCAACCAAGTTTCCGGAACTATTTTTCGCCGGCATCAACTACGATGGCGCTTTACATGATTGGGATACTTTAAACTCTACCGCTGCCACCGTAAATGCTGGAGCTCCGGACGAATTTGACTTCGACGAAGACAATTTTCTCCCCTATTCTCCCTACGTCAACTCAGCTCTTAACGCTGACACCATCATAGAACTGGATCTAGTTTTACGAAGTGTGGTTGGATTGTTAGATGATAAAAACCAGATGTTCCGTGACCAGCTCATATCATTGGGGATATGGGAGTTCGGAACAGATTATTATATGGATACCGACTGTGCTCATAACCTAGAATGCCTTTTAGGCTTAGATGCTGACCAACCAGGCAAAGAAGCTAACGCCACTGGCCGAGGTGAGGATATGTGGGAGCTACTCTGGGACACAATGGAAGATTCCTTAGAAGCTTCGAACTGCCCCTAGAGGTACGGACTCAACTGTCCCTAAAGACACTCTGAACATGTGTGTCCATACCTATTTCGCATTTTTTTACATAGTTTTTCCCTTATTGAACTAGAGCATTTTTCCAGTTTTACTTTTTTGGCTCTACTTCATAAAATTAAGGAATGAAAAGCTTAGTACAATGTTTAAAACAATTAAAAGAAGATGGTTATAATAAAAATCTCTCTATAAAAAACGAACTACTTTATACGAGTGACAAGATATTTTTACCAACACCTCAATTGACTATTGATCAAACTTACCGAATTGAGGAAGATTCTGATCCCACACACCAATCCATTGTGTATGCAATCTCCTGTAAAGCACCCGATGTCAAAGGTGTGCTCGTTAACAGCTATGGTCCCTATTCCGAGTCGGACAAAGACAACCTGATTAATCAAATAAGCTCCGCTATTTAATGTGATTGATATGTGCACTCCTATACCTTAGATCGCTCCATATCCGTATCAAAGTGACACGCAGTCGCTAATCTCTTGGTCCAATTTCGCCGATATCAATACGATATGATAAAATAAATACGACCTCTCTTGAAGGATTGTTTTGAGACTGTTGAGACCAGCTTTTGCTATCTTTTCACTTTTGTCATTGGTTTTGATTTTCCAAAACTGCGGGCTTGGGTTTAAAGTCAATGAATATGACGATTCTGCCAGCAATAATCTCGGCGGCTCAGATACCGAAAAATTAGAAGAATTATTAATTCCTTCACTCACGCTTTTTAATTTCGGATCAATCACCTCCCGAATACCTACTCCTACAAGAGAGCTGGACAATAGCTTTCCTCCAAGTTCGCCGAGTACGAACTTTTTAGAAGGTCAGGTGTATTTGCCTCCAGCTCCCCCACAACAGTCATTGAGAGATTTGCATAATATTAATCCTAATACTGAGGTAGATTTTACCCGCCCCACCTTACCTCCAATGCGATCCACTATTGATGGACGAGTAGGAGTGAACCTCAGAGCCAAAGGCCATCCAGATAGCATCGTTCTTACATTTAATTTATTTAAACCAGAAGCTCTCGAAGAACCTCTTTATAAGGCATCCAAAGAAATTCATAAATCTTTATACGATTCCGCCACTATTCATGAAATTAGTGAACACTCAGATGGTGCACCCTCATTATTCAGCTACTCCGAAATGTTTGCCCATTCGGGGTTTCATGGTGGTCGTCCTCATTATGCGATTTGTGATGCAAAAGATAAGGCGACTACAAATCCGTACCGATGTGGAGATTCGAATGATTGCTATCGTTTTCACTTAGTCACCTTCCAAAGCTCATCGACCTCCAATCAAGTGGCCGCTTTCTCTAGAGAAGTGGAAATAGAGATCTCTAACCCAAAAACTTCACTAGCGGCTATTGATCGAATAACTCCCCTTGGGAACCAATTGAACGGAACCATTTGGGGAGACCCCAATTGTGATCAAGACTGTTCCAGCGAAACCATGCTTGAACCCATGTTTACTTCTGACGGTAGACTTTTAGTTTTTAGAACAGATAAAACTAACTTTGATCCCCAGGACTCCAAATATGCTTTCATTTCTACCGACAGCGAAGCTTGTGATATAACTCAGTTTTCTGAACGCAGAACTATTTCTCACGCCCCGTACGATTCAGATATCAACTCCCGATATGGTTTTGCCAAGAAGCCTTTTAAGGATCCCCAAGGAAAGGTAATCCCTGACAATGTAATAATGGAAGGGACCTATCCGTGGGTGGATAGGGAAGGAAAAAATCTTTTTATGTTTGTAAACAACCGAACCAACACACGAGTGCAAGGAGATTTAGAAAAAACCATATACGAAACCAAGCACTCCATCGAAATGATGGGTATCACAGATGAAGAATATTGGTGCCGCGATGCCATGGATAAAAGTTTCAGTCCTGGAAGTCCAAAAAACGTCAGAGCCACAGAATCTTTTGCAGGTTTGCGCTTTCTAACTCTGGCAGGAGAATGGACGAACGGCAAAATGGTGAGCGTCGACAGCCTTTTAAACCCCTTTGATTTTGGTCATTTTTATGGAAACAAATGCTCCCAATTTTTACGATTGTACAGCAGCGGTCAGGAATGGATTCGTCTCTCCGGCAGTCGTTTTGTAGGATACACGAATCTGCCCGAGGGGCGAAAATATATTGGAATTACTGGCAATAGCCACTTTATCGACTCCCCTGAAAACCTTTTTCATCGATACAAAAATCTAAAACCATACTCAAACAAGGATATGGTTTGGACTATGCAGACGGGGCGAGTCACACAGGACCTTGCCTTTGATGAATATGTATCACCTTATGTTTTTATTTATTCCGATATGTCAGGAAGTTTAAGCTTCGGGTCAGATGGACTTTTTAAGTACCAAGATGGATATCAAAAAGAGACTCAATCTATCGATGAAAATCAGCGAAGACTTCAAAACTCATCCACTTCGGAAATTATGGACATTCCTAGTTATGGATCCATCAAAGGGCCCGGGAGAATTGAACCCGTTGCCTTGGGCGGAATTGTTGGAAAAGGGTTTTATCTCTCCGAAAATTCAGAGCTAACATACCCTGTGGAGCAAACCACTAAAAACCAAAATCAATTTTCAAATCGACCTTTGCATGCCTCTTTGTTCGTGGCCCCTAGTAATATTGAAGATACCCCCTTACCACTTATTACTTTTCCGAATGATTCCGTTTTACAAATTTCTAGGCACAAAGTTGTGTTAATTGATAATACCGGTGAGATCCTACTAACAGCTGTACTTCCGAAAGATTTATCCTTTGAAAATGGAAATTTTTCCCATATCACTCTCATCAATGAAACTCCTAAAAGATTGATTAAGATTTTGATTAATGGAAATCCAATATTTGTCGCTGAAAACTTTGACGTGCCCTTAATGTCAGAAGGGGCCGAAATTAAACTTGGCAGTCAATCCAGGGACTCACTCGCTGGTTGGATCGATGAGTTTAAAGTTATATTTGAAAACCCCAATTATGAATCAATTTGTAATCACGCATTTGGAACCATGGTGCATGTTACCAATGAAGCTTCTCAAAGCATTAAGAATCGGACGCAATTTTTCCTTGAAAGCGAAAAGCAAATTTTAATTCAGCAATTGACTCATGGACAGGCTGACCTACGCCCGCTTTGTTTGACCGACTATAATGATCCTAAAGGGATTGTATATTTTGATCTTCCCGAAAATGTCATTAGCCTGCGAGATTCTATTTTATCTCCAGAAGGACATGCCGTGTTTAATGAGAATTTACCTAGCTTTACTAGAAACTCATTTTGTCTAAACTGTCATACAGCTAGTTCAACCGGGAAGTTGGCATTAGACGCCTTGAATGAAGGCCAAGTTCCCAGTGAGTTTGATGTGCGCAGGCGTCCCAGTGCTCCACCGCAATACACCAGTGGTTTTATTCCTAAATGGATAAATGAAGAGTCCTCACCAAGCCATACCGTGGGAAGCCAACAGATGTTTTTTACAGACTACCTCAAGGCGACCAGCGATTCGCCTTAGAGTTAGAAGTACGGACACACTTATCCGGTGTGCCTACCCGAACAAGTGTACCCATTCCGTTACCAAGCCTTTTTAAAATCTTCGGTGTATTGATTAAGTCCACGGGGTTTTCGGCCCAAAATCTTTTCCACTTCGTCGGTAAGGCCCGCATTGTATCCCTCACGTAAGAATCCAAAAATAAGCAGCATAAAGTCTACGTAATCCTCAGGAAGACCGGCACCCAGAAGGCCCGCCTTTAGTACTTCTGGCTCGATCTCCTCATAAGTCACTTCACGACTCACAACATTCGAGATCGCTTGAGCCACCTCACTATGATCGACAGCGTCCAAGCCCGATAGATTGAAAGCCTGATTGTCAAATTCATCAGTGGTTAGAAGTGTCGCGGCCACAGCAGCAATATCTCGCGCGTCAATAAAACTCACCTTTACATTTCCTGCAGGAAGTAGAATTTTATTTTGCTCCACAATTCCCTGTACCCAAAAGGTATTAAAGTTCTGATAAAACCAATTAGGGCGAATGATATTGTAGGTTAATCCTGATTGTTCCAGTTCTACTTCAGCTCTTCTAAATGGCGATTCTGGATCCGCATCTGCACCCATAGCCGTCATTAGAACCACCTTCTTTAAACCTCTACGTTTTGCCTCCTGTATTAATGGAGACAATACAGAATATTGATCTGCCACTCCCGGTGGAGACAATAAGTAAGCTTTATCAATTCCCTCGAAGGCCTGCTTCACTCCTTCACCCGTTACTAAGTTAAGTTGCACCTGATGAGATGAGGTAGGTTTACGGCTGGTGGCCTGAACCACCTCAACATCTTTATTTTGTAGTTCTTGAACAAGAGATGATCCCACAGTTCCTGATGCGCCAATCACTAATACTTTTTCTTTAGACATGTTAAATCCTTTCGTCGCAGGCCCTATGACCTGTTGATAGATCTATTATCGTCGATTTTCCGATTGTTGATTAGATGCACCTTTTGAATTACACTGTTTCTATATGGAAACAATTGATCTCGAGCTTATACGTATTTTTGTCAAAGTTATCCAGCAAGGCAGCTTCTCTAAAGCATCGATTATATTAGGTATTCCTAAATCTACGGTGAGTAAGTCGGTCACCAAACTAGAAGAGACCCTAGGAACCAAACTTCTACTCAGAACAACCCGCAGCCAATCTCTAACATCTTCAGGCCGACTGTTTTATGAGACCTGCTTGGAGCCCATTCAAGTTCTTGAGGACGCGCAGAGATCCATGACCGGACAAGATAGTATAGTTTCGGGAAACATTAAGATCACCGCCCCCGAGGACATAGGCTATCAAATCGTGTCCCCCATTGTTGGAGAGTTAACCCAGAAGTATCCAGAGCTCACCTTTGAAATGCACTTCACAAATTCCATTGTGGACTTAATCGCCGATGGTTTTGACCTCGCCGTCCGAATTGGACCCTTGCGAGAGAGTAACCTTAAGGCAAGGAAAATTGGAAACCTCGACATGTCCCTAGTGGCGGCTGATTCCTATCTCAAAAAACATCCGCCCATTTTAAAACCAAAAGATCTAGAGAATCATGATGTGCTGATGCTCCCGCCAGTCAGTAGTAAGAACTATTGGTCACTGGTAAAAGGTAAAACTCAAGTAAAAGTCCCCGTTAAAACGCGATTGGTAAGTAATCAAATTACAAGTCTTCTCTACTCTGCCGCCGCAGGCGGAGGGATTACTCTGGCACCCGCCTTCTTATGCAGAAATCTATTAGAAGAAAAAGGACTTATTCGAGTGCTGCCCGAGTGGAAAATTAAGGGTATACCTATTTCATTGGTTTCACCCATTGCCACTTCATCCTCTGCACGCTTGAAAATTGTGAGTGATGCTTTGTTTGATACTATTTCTTCCAGACTCAATTAAAAGGTACGGACAAATCTATTCAGCGTACTGTTCCCAACAAGTGTGTCCGTACCTTTAAGTTATCTTTTTGATTTTTTAATTTCTCGGACCAGACGACTCACCTTCTTCCAACGCTTTTTTGCATTGGCCATATCGGCTTTGTCCATTTTACGTTTTACGTGGTCGGCCTCTCTTTGAAGCTTTAAGTAGCTTTCCCACTCTCCAACATCTAATGCTCCTGAATCCAAGGCTTCCTGTATGGCACAGCCCGGCTCGGTCTCATGGTGGCAGTTTGAGAATTTACATTGCTGAGAAAGCTCCTCAATCAATGGGAACGCACCTACCACATCATCGGCATCGCCAAATATTTGCACCTCACGCACACCGGGCGTATCGATAATCAGTCCGTGCCCATCCACCACAAACATCTGTCTCGCGGTGGTGGTGTGCCGTCCTTTAGCATCATCCTCTCGTATGCCACTGGTGAGTTGAACTTCCTCACCCATGATTCGATTCACTAGGCTGGACTTTCCCACACCTGATGATCCAACAAATACAGAAGTACTACCCTCTGGCATGAGTTCTAGCACCTTCGCCATACCTGAATCATTGACGATGCTTGTACCAATGACCTTCAGCTGTAGTTTGTCTTCTATCTCTCGAACTAGATCCGATGAATTCTCCACCAAGTCCGTCTTTGATAAAATAACCACTGGCTCCGCTCCCCCTTTTCGAACAAGGAGTATAAACCGGTGTAAACGGTTGAGTTTAAAATCCAAATTCGCTGAGGTAACTATAAACACAGTATCAACGTTGGCAGCCATTGGCTGTTCGCCACGATCCGTCCAGCGAGCCAGTATAGAAGATCTTGTCAAAACCTCTTTCACTAATCTTGCTGGCTCGCCCTGCTCGTCCTCAAACTCCGGGGTGGTAAGGACCCAGTCTCCAACGACAGGCAGATCCTCTAAACTTCCAGGTATATGTAAATTGATTTCACCTTTTTCGGTCAATGCCCTCATATGGGAACGATGAACCGCAGTGACTCTCGCAAGGGATGAAACATCTATGTCTTGATGCATATCAGATGGCCATCCCAATGTTTTTAAATTCATTGAGAACTCCTAAATATCAAAATTTATTAGAAAATAATTATTGGATGGCCTGAGAGGCCAAAGAAAGATTTTGAACTACAATCATAATGACCTCCTTTGAGGACTCTAATTATCTCAGCCAAAGCTCACGGAGTCAAACTATTGGATACTCGAAACGTATTCAGACTCACTGAAGCGGTCGAGACTCAACCGAACACCACAACCCTAGCCATTTTCTAATTCTTGATTTGGCATCAATAGATCTTCCAGAAAGAATGCCGTTAACTCATTACGATTATTTACTTTTGCTTTTTTGTATATTGATGAAGTTTGAACTCTAACTGTTTTCTCAGCGGTCTTTCGGAACATTGCAATTTCTCTGGTTGAAAACCCCTTAATCAACATCAGTGCAATCTCTTTCTCACTCTTACTCAATCCCCACTGGCTAAACTGCCTATCCACTTCTTCGGAGAGACCCTGGATGAACTTTCCCGACTTTTCCTTCCAAAACTGTAAATCTTCTCTTGCTTGATTGAGAAGTCCCGAAATAGCTTTTTTCTGTAATTGAATTTTGCGCGTGAAGATAATCACTCCGACTGAACACAACGCAATGATCACTGTCTCAATAAGAACATGGGACATACTGACCCCTTCGCTAAAGTCTTTAACCAAATCGAGGCCGGTTAAAATTGAGATGAGCAATAAAAGTAGTATGACCAACTGGGATTCGTTCATTGAAAGAGCATATAACAAACCTCCCAAAATGAGAAATATTAATCATTTAGGTCATATGGCCAATATTCTAGGGATCCGCTTAAAGGTAAATTAAGTTCAGAAACTCATTGAAAGGAAACTTACATGTTCGAGAATATCCCCCTCCACCCTGCCATTGTGCATTTACCTATAGGCCTAGTGCTTATATTACCTATTGTAACACTTATCCTGATGACCTTCTTCTTCCGTGGATCCATTTCTAAACAGATACTTCTGGTGATTGTAGCCCTTCACGGAGTGCTGGTCGGCTCTACCTATATAGCTCTTGAAACCGGCGAAAACGAAGAGCATGTGGTGGAAAAAGTCATTTCGGAGTCTCTCATTGAGGGCCACGAAGAGCGAGCCGAATCCTTTATGGCGGGCACCGTTGTTGTTTTTTTGATGTCCCTAGCATTAATAGGCCACTCGTTAGGACTCCCACCAAAACCCGTACTGAGTGTGGTTCTCTTGGGTCAGTTCGCCTTAGTTCTATTGGGCTACAAAGTAGGACATTCCGGCGGAGAGCTCGTCTATATTCATGGGGCTTCCCAGGTGTACACCTCAGCCAGTGGAACGGCCTCGGCGAACCAACCTATTCAGGAGCTCTTTTCTGAAAAAGAGGATCATCATGATGATGACTAGCTCGTTTTAAGCTCCCATTGCAACCCCAGAGAACGCTTGGTATCTTCTCTTTCATTTGGGAGAGAAGAGTTGAATATCAAGTCTTTAGGTCGGCGTACCGATTTAATTTTTGCGGATTTCTCCGGGGTCATTGAAGATCGCGGCCATTACACCCTTATCAAGACTCCCGACAATCCCGGTTTTCATTGGGGGAACTACATTATTTTTGATCGAGCACCTCAGCCGGGTGATTTAAAGAACTGGAAAACCCTGTTTGATAGGGAGTTCACTCACTACTCTGAGCCACACCATTATGTATTTACCTGGGATACAGGGGACAATGATTCGGGCGAGTACCAGGAGTTCTTAGATGCCGGATTTGAATTTGACTCTGCAGTGGTTCTCTCCACGGATCAGCTCTCAGCACCGCCCCATCCAAACGAAAAGATTTCTGTTAAGAAAATCAAATCGGATGAGGATTGGGAGAAAGTGATTCATCTACAAACACTTTGTGCTGATCCCAAATTTCTAAATCTAAATTTCGAAGAGTTTAAGCGAAGCCAAATCGACCAATACAAAAGAATGTCGCAAGCCGGAAAAGGTCACTGGTTTGGAGCCTTCATCGGCGACCAACTTGTTGGAGATCTCGGGGTGTTCTTTGATGGAAAGATCGGCCGCTATCAGAATGTAGGAACCCATCCCGATCATCGAAAACAAGGCATATGTGGAACCCTGGTTTATCAAGCGGGACAAATAGCCTTTGATGAATTTAGCGTGGATACCTTAGTCATGGAAGCCGATCCCGATTATCACGCGGCTCGAATTTACGAATCCGTTGGCTTCAGTAAATGTGAGATCAACTATTCATTGAGTTGGTGGAAAACCTCAGATTGAGGATCCGACATTGAATGTCTCTTCATTCACATGGTGACTCCAATGCCGGATAGAAAAACTATTAGTTGCTCTTTTTAAGGGTCAGGAAATTGTCTTGGTCTCTCATCATATACAGGGAAAATATTGCGGCTAACATGGGCCAAGCTGCAAAAAATAGCAGATTCCTAGGGCCCCAGGGATCTAGGTACATTTCCCAGGAGCTAAAGGTAGACACGGCATGCATAAATAGAATCGCACCATAGGTCCACTTCTTGTAAATCCCAAACAGAAAACCCAAGACAACAAGGAGCTGAATGAATCCAATACCATAAGCCAACTCTACCGAAAGACTACTTATTAAGTAAAATCTGTCAAAAACCGCAGCGGCATGACCTGGATTTAGAAACTTATCAATCGTCCACATTATCATTACCACAAACACCCCAAGCCTTAAGCTAAACAGACTGAGCTCGAGTTTCTTTACATTGTTCATATTGCCCTTCCTTTTCTTGACCAATCGGTCAAATAATAGTTAAAAAAAACTAAATCTGTATTTTTAGCTCACTCAAAGTTCCGTTGGCGATATTGGCGAGAAACTTTTTATCTTTTCCCAACTTACCCATGTTTTCCATCGTAAATGCCAACGCCAATAGGCGTTCCGAAGTCTGATTTACATTCATACTTTTGGAAAACTCTCCCACTTCTTTTCCTTTAGACAGGGCCGTCTTAAAGTTATCTTGCACACCCTTCAGAAGAGTATCGAGCTTCTTTTTCTCCTCGGCATTATGGGCAAATTCCATGGAGGAGTTCATGAGAAGGCAACCCTTCTCGCGTCTCTTCTGACTACAATTCAATTTCCTCGAAAAAAAATCCCCAATGTACTCTTTGGGACCCAATGAACTATTGCTAAAAGCATTTCGGGTATCGCTCATATAGCGATCCAGACAGAGCTGAAAAAGATGTTCTTTGGACTGAAATGCGCCATAGAGACTGCCCTTGTGCAATCCAGTGGCTTCAGTCAATTGCGACAAACTCGACTTGTTAAAGCCATTTCTCCAAAAGATTTCCATCGCTTGGTCGATCGCTTTATCAGTATCAAATTCCTTCACTCGTGCCATATTTGAACCTTCCCTTATTTTGACCGACCGGTCAACTATTTCTTATGAAGCACTGGCCGTAGCCCAGGGCCAGTATTGTGATTAAAAATCTCTAGACTGGAGCAACAAACTCTTCTAACTATAAGCGACACTCTAAATCTACCGAGCATCGTATATGAATCAACTCCAAACAATTACACTACCTAATGAACTACGCCTTGAGCCCATTGATCAAACACATTTCGATGTTTTAATGGAAGCGATAAGTGACCCCGCCATTTGGGCAGAAACTACCTTTTCCGATAGATGGCAGAAGGAAAAGCGAGAAAAGTGGTTCAAAGATGCATTGGAGAACAAATACACTTACGTAATATTTCGAGCCGACAAATGTATTGGCTCTACTCGATATTATGATTTTGATTCGAATTCCGTCAGTATTGGTTATACTTTTTTTATCGTGAATGAATGGGGAAGTGGAGCCAATAGGTTCGTAAAAGATGCTACTATTTCACTGGCAAAGGAAAGTTATCCAAAGGTTCTCTTTAAAATTGATGAAAAGAACATCCGATCGATCAAAGCTGTTGAAAAACTAGGTGGCCAACTTATAAAGACCATTGAAAAACACAAAAAGCGCTCAGACGGAACCTGGCGCACCACTAAGATTTATTCGATCTAACACAGCTGGGTGCAACCAGAAAACCGTTTCTCCTGAAGGAGGTAAGACTAATGCATATAAATCATGACCTAAGTGCTGATATATCTGACCTTATTCACTTCGATGACTTTTTAAAAGTAGATATTCGAATGGGTGAAATCAAATCAGCCGAAGTATTTAAAGAAGCGCGCAAACCCGCATACATATTAATGATCGATTTTGGTCCCACCATTGGAATTAAGAAATCAAGCGCGCAAATTACCGAGAACTATGAATGCGAAAAACTCATTGGTAAGAAAATCGCCGCCGTGGTGAACTTTCCTCCCAGGCAAATTGGGCCGATAAAGTCTGAAGTTTTGACATTGGGTTTTTCCGATAGTGATGGACATGTTGTTTTGTTTTCCCCTGATAAAGATCTTCCTAACGGCTCTAGACTGTATTAGTGCTGAAATTAAACGGATAGGCCTAAAGTCAATCCCCCTGACCCCATGCCTCTTCTGTCACTGTTATGGACAGTTTTTGAACTTCTTACCCTAATGCTCAGCGGGTGAGAACGCCAGGGCTACACAATCCAGCATTTTATATTTGAACGGCATTCTATGTCGATTCAGCCGACCCAAAAGACATCATCATCGGCTCTGAATTTTGAAAAAGAGCAATCTTTGGCACCGCTATTGCTTAGTTAAAGGAAGATAAAAATAACTGAGCCCATTAAGAGTGGTGAGACCAAATCAGATGTCGAATATTAGACAATATATTTTAATCCTAGCCGTATTAGCATGGTCCCCTTGGGGCAGCGCCAATTACTCTGAGACTGCAAAAGATCGTGATATGGACTTGGCTCGAGATCTCATTCGCAGTGCAGAAGTACTCCCCTTTTCCTATATGTTTGAACCCTATCACGAAATGGAAGAAGACTTCGAAGCTCTGGCAGAAGACGATGTATCAGAATGTCAGTCAGAGACTTGCATAGTCATCAGCTATCGTATTGGTAAAAATAGACCCCTCACTTTGACAGCCCAGGAAATTGAAGAGCTCAAAGCGTATCAATCCTTTAGAGAAAAAGATGAGAGCGGCTCCCTTGGTCCCGGCAAAATAAAGCCCGCTCACGAAAACAAAATCACCAGCCCAATAACAAGATCCCTCCATGAAGAATTTTTTGAACGGGACTATCACGTGTACGAGATTAAACTTTTGGAAAAGGACCCTCGGTCTAAAGGAGACTATCAGGTGAGAGTTTTCCACGCTCAATACACCGATACTATTCTAGTACAACTCCTTCAATTCAAAGGCTGGAATATACGTCGTCCGGTGACATCGGTGACCGGAATCGAAGTAGGTAAATACATTTATGAAACCGAAGACAAGTCGACGGCCATTTTAGCTAAAATTGGTACAAATGTTCACAGTGAGTGGTCGTTCCAAAATGGGTTCGATAGCGTTATGGCTGGGTTAGAACTGCAATACACTTTTAAGGTATTTGGTGTGCGAATGAGAGTGACAGGCACTGAAGGCTTGAGCTACGCCAGCCATGTTCCTCACTTTGAGGGCTTGAACGTAAGAGTTAAAGAAAGAAATGGCTCTACTGATAACTTAGACAACGGACGTGACTCAAGATTGATGAACTTTCTTGGATTCACCTTAGGTGCCAATGCTCATGATATTTCTGGAATAGAATCCCTCGAAAACTGTTTTCTAGAATTGTACGCTTGGCACCGTTCTGGAGTGTTCGGCGCTGTTAGCTTGTACAACAACGTCCACGGTGGCAGCAACTTCATAGGTGGAGCTGTTTCCTGTCGGACAAACTAATAGAAATACCTTATATTTCTCATTTTCTCTTTCAAGAAGTATTGAAGTTTTTACCGATTCATCGTCTTAAATCATTAAAAAAAGATTCTTACATAGATTGGACTCCCCAGATAATTTACATCAATTGAAGCTCATGGTAGGTCGTAGCTATTACTTTTGGAAAGGGAATCTATGAAATCACTTCTAATCACTCTTGTGTTGCTTCTGTCCGCTCCGGCAATAAGTAGCGCTGAACAAAAATGTGAGATCCCTCGAGGCAAATATACAAGTCTATGGTGATGGATCAGTTTATTTTTCTAAAGGGAAGTCCCAATTGGGGTGACTGGTGTGACGAAGCTAGCAGTAAGGATCGCCCAAGGTGCAATGAAGAATTAAAGGCCTGGGACAACTGGTTGTTATGTTCAGGACTCACCACCTATCCTGATACCTACTAAATTTGAGGATTTATGAAAGCCCGATTTAAAATCCTGTATTGGTTTGGGCTTGTCGTTTCTCTATTTTGTTCTCAATCTATTTTAGCCAGTGAAGTAAGATGCAAATATGGCCAACCCTCCTCATGCCCTGAAGGGCAGTTTTGCATTAATTCAAACAAGGATCTTGCCGTCTGTAGATCACAAACAAAAAGCCCAAAATTCATTGATTTTCCATTTGGACCAAATATTCCCGTTTGGTGTGATCAAGGCAACTTAACTCCTGCAGGCAACAGCCATACTTGGGTGAATACAGCTTTCGCTCTGGATTTACATAGCAAAAGATCTCAGCCCTCCGAGGCCACAGTCCATGCTGTTTTCTCAGGCAAAGTCATCGCTTACAGTGAGTGTAATAGCGTCAATGATAAATGTGGCCTTGGCTTTGGAAATCAGGTCAAAATTTTAAATACAGATGGAAGAATGGCCTTCTATGCTCACCTAAAAAATGTTTTTGTGAAAACCGGCAACTCGGTCAATTTGGGTGACCCCATTGGCACAGAAGGTATGACGGGATGGACAGGAAAAAATAACCCCCATTTACATTTGAGTATCCACGAGAACTGGAGGACTCATGGCTTTGATTATTGGAAGCAGACTGGGTACCTTCCCCCCTCCATCCCCTTTAAGCTCAAATATTGCAAGAATGGATGTAGTGATAAATGTGTTAAGGTAGCAATTGACTCAAGAGAGATACCTTGCCGTAGAAGATCAAAAGAGATTCAGGCTATGTGTCGAGCCAAATAGGCTCATAAACTCAATCGCGGAACAGGAAACCTTACCTGGTCATGGCGGAGCAAATTTAGCCACTCACTGAATCCAGTATCATAATGAAACAGGTCTAAAGTTTAGCTCCCTCGTCTCCGATAAAATTTTACCAACAGAAACAGTCACTTGCATAAATTGTCCGAAGCAAAGTGGGAGACTCGTTTCAGTCTAAATTTTAGGTATTTAATGGACGGCTCTATGAAGCACAAGATGATAAAACAACTCAGACTGACTGACCAAAGGGGATTTTCCCTCATGGAAATGGTCATTGCTGCTGGCATCGGGTCTATAGTGGCTATGATGGCCGTTACCACTTTGAAACAGACCGTAGAGAACCACTATGAAGTTGAAAATGTAGTCACAGCCGACGAAGCCATAAGTGACATTAGCGAAGAGCTTAAAAGATTAGATATCTGCAGTAATTTTCTTGGCCCCAACGGAACCTATGTGAACGGACAACCACTCCCCTCTACCAGTGCTCCCGGTAGCTCTGAAGTTGAAGATGATCTTGAAGTGAATCGTTTAATTAGAAATGGACTTGATACCGTTAACCTTTTCGTGCCCGTTGTTAATTCGAATGGTGAGCCGGCAACAGTATTAGGAAGAAACCTGTATATTAAAAAATTCTCCATCGGCCCCTATATAGAAAATGACCCTGGGGATGCGACAGATGATGTGATACGACTCAATATAGAGTTCCAAAAAAGACAAAGTGATACACCTTCAGATAACCCCTCTGATCTTTCCCGTAGAGAGGCTTGGCTAAGGATAAAAGTTAACTCCGGAAGAATCATAAACTGCGCTTCAGTCGGAGGCGACCAAATGCCACCATAAGCATTTCTAAATCACCCCAAAAGAATGCAGTTAAGGTTTTAACCCAAAGTGGTCTTTTACATTTTCTTTAAATCTTCCATAGTGAGATGAGGGTTATGAAAGAGAATCGCTTCTTCTAGGCTATCCGCATGATCAAATGTACCATTTGCTCTACATATATCCTTAGGCGTTTTCTCGTTTTTACCGTAGCTTCCCAAAGCTTTACCCTTTCCAACAACAAATGACTTACAAAGCAATCCTTGCTGAAAAGAATAGAAAGTCTGAGTTAGATCATCTTTGGGAGATTTACTATCTACCGAAGCCTCTTTCGTAAAAACACTACTCCCGTCCAAAACATTATCCTTATATGAGATACTTGCACGGTCAAAACCCCAAGCAGTTATTTGATCAAAATGAGTTACAGATAAAAGTGAGTTTGTCCCCGATTTACGGGCAGCTACATTATTTCTTCTTTTTGTTGTCTCTTTTTTTGCAGTAAAAATAGATACAAGGCCCGTCGCAATGACGTTATTTTCATAATAGGGTAGTAAATGTCCTTCGGCGGCATGTTCATAATCCTGTTTGGTTAGTCCTCCGTAAATAACAATCTGTTTTGACATATTATTTGTAGAACTTTTGTTGATCACCCTTGCTGTCACACCTAAGAATTCACCATTGGCGTTATAAACAACACCCCCAGACATTCCTCCGCCCGTTTGATTACTTTGGCAATAGGCCATTTCATAAACTCCCCAATTGGCATCTTTGTCGGCTTCGAGATTTTCCTCCATCGTTATGAAGACCTTGCCTGCCGCTACACAGCCATAAGCCGAAAGCGTAGAACCCACACCCAAAACCGCTTTGTACCCCTCAATATAGACTTGCTCTCCAGGCAATGCGGGCCGATCGGCCAGTTCATGTGTAGAATCCTTAAATTTAGACGCCTCTTTCTCATCCACTTTACTCATAAAGAAATCCCGACCTCGATCATATTCGGAACCATTCTCTGCTTCTAAACCAATTGAGGCTGTGGGCAACTGGAAGCCCATGAATCCACCTACTTGGCGAACATTATCGCTCACATCATCATAGTCTCCAGAATTAATGCAATGTAGTGCTGTCACCATGACTGGCTTTCGAATGATGGGATGATTAATTAAGCTCGTCGAACAGTAGTTTTCTTTAACAAGATATGTACGCCAAACTCGAGCAAAAACTTTCCCTTCCGGTTCAACAGAGCCAAAAACAAGGTGACCACCATTCTCGGTGGAATTGGCATCCCCATATTCATACACCTCTAAAAGGCTCCTAAAAGTAGGAAGGTCTGTGGCACTCCAAGCACCTATTGGTGTGGTTATGAACACTAAAATTAATGCAATTTTCTTAAGACTTACATTCTTCATACCCAATTCTCTTTTCTGTAGAAATGCAGTATATCACCTGCCAGGTGTTCACTATTCACAGATAGGCCAAAATGAGTCTCGAATGTAAAATTGGAACTAAAAATTGAAAAAAATAAGAGTCCCTCGAGCCCTATTTCAGAGTCTCAGAAAAAACTTTAATGTGCTTCATCAAAAATTCTTTTGTTGCCTGATCTGTAATACATCCCCCTTTTATCTTATCATTTGCTCCACCAATCATAACTTCAGGCTTATTTAGAAAGTTTATATTGAGGAAAACACCCACTTGTCGGAGATGATACTGCATCCTAGCAGTCCCTATTCCACCTGGGGTGGCGCCAATGATTGCCGCAATCTTATTGTCAAAAGGCTTACTCGGATCTCTAGATAACCAATCCAATGCATTTTTTAACACCCCTGGAATAGAATAGTTGTACTCAGGACTAAAGAATATCACCCCATCCGACTCATTAATTATTTGAGCCAGGTCACTGACTGGCTCACATTTAGAATCTAAATCTTCGTTATACAGCGGAATGTTTTTTATTTCCCCTTCCACCATTTCAAAGTGTGCCTTAGAAAGCTCGCGATACTCGTTAAATACCACTCTATTAATAGATTCCTTACGTAAGCTTCCAATCAATCCAACAACCTTTTTCATTTTTCCATCTCCATTCACTACATACTTATTTGACATCAGATTCTATCAATATATAAGTAGCAAGTTAATCCGTGAAGACTGCTGTCATAAAATTTCTTGTTAAGTGCAGATCTCGGTAATTTATCAATCCCTACCTAGGCGAGTCTTAGATTATGCTCAAATTTACCATCCTTCTTTATGGCCTTTTACATAGCTCACTTTTGCATGCAAGTTTCAATTACAAGGATTTGAAGAGGCAATACGACCAAATGGTTAACGAACCCTACCTCCTTATTCCACACAAAGAATCTTATTTTCTTCCACTCTCTTACAACGACAACCCTAACCACGAGCCCTACGAAGACATTGAACAACTTTCTGAGTATAGTGAAAGAGGCGAATACACTCGACATCTTGAGTCCGAATTCCAAATCAGCTTCATGACTCTGACGAACAAAAATATTTTTGGCACCAACTTTAATACCTTTTTAGCCTATACACATAGATCCTACTGGCAGCTATACAACGAAGATTGGTCACGGCCCTTTCGTGAAACCAACTACAACCCTGAAGTATTTGCCCGTTATGTCTTTGATGACCCATTAGAATTTTTGGGATTTAAATTTATGGTTTATGATATTGGGCTGGAACATGAGTCCAATGGACAAATTCAGGAACTCTCCCGTAGCTGGAACAGAGTATTTGGCAGAGCCGCTATTTTAACTGGAACGACATTTTTAAGCTTAAAGGTTTGGTATCGACTCCCAGAAAAGGAATCACTGGATGATAATCCTAGAATTTACCAATACAAAGGCTACGCTTCCCTTACCGCAAAAACTTTTGTTAATTCCAGTATGGTTCAGCTCACTCTGTATCCTGGAACAAAATATGCGGGAGGTGAGTTGACCTACAGCGCCCATTGGAAAAATAGTATTCATTTTTATACTAAAATTTCATACGGCTATGGCATATCCCTTCAAGACTTTGACAACGAAACTCGTCGGATCGGGATTGGAATTTCATTAGGGGATTTCTTCCAAGCCTCTCTGAAGAATCAAACACCTAGAAATCAAAACGAATTGTAAACTACGAGAAAGCTAAACACCGCATAGACATGGAAGCATTCTGAAACCCTTCAAAAGTAAACTTCATAGTGTCACTGGAGTCAGCCGCTCCTAGCGCATACACAAACGGCAAGTAATGCTCTAGTGTGGGTATACTTAGCTTTCCCGCTTGAGAATTCCGAGCCTCTGTTACCAGCGGATCAAAGTCTCTTGCCAAAAGTTTGCTCTTTGCCCACTCATCGAACTCCAATGCCCAGTCATGCGGATTCGCATTGATGTTCCAATCAATCTCACCTAAATTATGAACTATATTGCCACTACCGATAATCATAACCCCTTGGTCTCTCAGGAAACGAAGGCTTTTACCAAGCTCATAGTGGTCCCGCATACTCTTTGAACGATCTAAACTCAACTGAATGACTGGGATATCTGCTTTTGGGTAAATATGCCTTAGAATAGACCAGGCCCCATGATCCAGACCCCATCCCCCTCTATCTATGGCAACTTGAGGATCTATTATCGTAGAAGATATTTGATCGGCTAAAGTGGGTCTTCCTGGCGCAGGATATTGAACATTGAAAAGTTCCTTTGGGAAGCCATAAAAATCATGAATAGTTCTTGGTTTATCCATTCCAGTAACATGGCTACCTTGAGTCTCCCAATGAGCTGATACCATTAGTATTGCCTTTGGTCTTGGCAACTCAGCTCCCAATTTTGAAAGACTTTCTGTAAATTCATTCTTCTGGATCGCGTTCATAGGAGAACCATGTCCCAAAAATAAAACTGGCACTTTTTCTAATTTACTACCATTCATCTTTAAAAACTCCTTACCCAAAACAGCAGATAGAATTCCAAAGATACCGCCACCGATTAACTCTCTCCGCCCCAATTTAATCATGTTAAGCTTGCCCCAAAGGGACAATCCCAGATGGATTTAATTCTACCACCTTATAATAGAGACTTTTAATTTGATCCGGTTTAAATGTATTTGCAATGCTTTCGATAGCGAGCAAATCATTCTTGTACCTTTCAATATTTTGAAAATCTTTGAGTCGCTTTATATTACATTTGAAAATTCCGTGATAGGCAACATCAAACCTTAGCAGTGTTGGCAATAGTGAAATATCCGCACCTGTTAAACTATCCCCTACAAGAAACTTTCGCCCTGCCAACTTAGCATCAAGCTTCTCAAGTTCCTTGAACAGCTGAGTAACCTCTAGCTCATACACCTCTTGTGACTTAGCAAACCCGGTTCTATAGCAGGCGTTATTAATAGCATCGTAATTATAATCTATTTCACCTGCTATTTTATCGCTTAAATTCTCATCGAAGAGATTAAACTTTTTATTGGAGAACTCTCTAAAAGTATCATTAAACATTTTGATGATCTCCAAGGACTCATTGTTAACAATTGTCTCTTCCTTGCCATCCCATAAAACAGGTACTGTAACTCTTCCTGTGTAGTTGCTATCTGCCTTTAGATACAATTCTTGGAGATATTTAAAACCATAATTCTTATCTTTATATTTTTCCGAAAAGTACCAGCCCATTTCGCCAACATGTGGCTCAACAACAATCAGGTTAACAAAATCTTGCAATCCCAAAAGCTGAAGAGTCATTATAGTTCTATGAGCCCAAGGGCAAGCATAAGAGACATAGAGGGAATATCTCCCCCTATCGTCTTCTTGAAGTTTATCCAGGGTGCCTCTAAATTTAGTTTGCATTCGTTGAAAGTTTCCACTTTCATCATGCTCAGTCCACTCTGTGGTCCATTTTCCATTTACAAGCATTCCGAGAGCCATTGCCTTCTCCTTATTTAGTAACAATCTTGAATTTTACAGTAATAGTGTCCGCAATGATTTTGTCCCCTAAGTTCTTAAAGAAATTTCCAGATCCATAAACCACACCATACTTAGTTCTATCAAACCCCAACTCACCAGTATAAACCTTACCCTTTTTTGTGAAGGGAATTGTCACATCATTGGTTTTACCCTTTACAGTCAACTTTCCATAAAGATAACCACTGTCGATTTTTTCTATTTGAAGTTTAGCCGTTGGGTACTTTTTTACTTCAAAAAAGTCTGCACTTTTAATGTGCCCAAGAAACTTACCTTTCATTTCACCCTTTAGAGTGGTCTCACCAATTGAGTTCATATCTACTATGATTTCCCCTTTACCATCGTCGATGCTGGCCTTTTTAATTTTTATAGGTCCAGTGTGAAAGTCGCCTACAATCTTTGACCCTCTCCAAGTAAGTGAACTTTTCCCTAAATCAATATTTTCGGCCCATACTGTTGAAGACGCGAAAAAAAGTGTGATTGCTAAAATATATGTTTTCATTAAATTCTCCTTTGTCTGAAACATGTATCTATTATCGACTTCAATTAAGCGTTGCAGTAGAGGACAATATTGCAATATAATGTTCCATATAAGGAACACTAAATATGGATTATAACTTATTGAAAATATTCGTAAAAGTTGCAGATTGCGGAAGCTTAACCAAAGCGTCAAAAGTCCTAAATCATCCAAAATCCAAGATAAGTCGAGACCTGGTCAAATTGGAAAATGAGTTGGAGCAAACCCTGCTGATCAGAACCCCCCGAGGAATCACACTCACCGAGCAGGGCTTTAGCCTACTCCAGTCCACTAGAAGCCAATTAGATGCCCTAGAATCGTCTCTACAAAAATTAAAAAGTGATCCCAATAACATTAAAGGAAACATTAAAATCACAGCTCCTGAAGACTTATCCCAGTTCATTTTAACTCGGCTTATTACAGAATTTATGGATATCTATCCGGATGTCACAATTGAACTCTATTCCACTTCGGAATTTTTGGATTTTAGAAAGAACAATATAGATTTAGCACTTAGAATTGGAAAACTGAAAGATTCTAGCTTAATTCAAAAAAAGATTATTGATGTCGATGTTATTTTTGTGGCTTCAAAAATGTATATCAAAGCCAGCGGTGAAATTAGTACTTTAGAAGATCTAAGATCTCATTCCGTCGCGTCCATCAAAGATATTGATGGTAGCAGCTTTAGCAAGACCCTACTTAAAGACCAAAAGTTAAAGTTCTCTTCTAACTCCATGTCTGTACTAAAGGACTTTGTGGAATTAGATAAGGGGGTGGCCACTCTTCCCTATTTCCTTTGCAAAAAAGAAATCGCTACTCATCAGTTTTTACATATTCTTCCTAAACACAACTATTTGAGTCGATCCCTATTTCTACTCTCCCCACCTTCGTCTTTTTCTCCAAAGCATGTGAAGCTCTTTAAAAAATTTCTTTCCGAGAGGATACCATTAGAACTTTGAATCCACTTGGCCGTTTGCCAACGCAAATTGAGCCCCCCCCCTAACTGTTTTCAATTTAAGTAGAAATAGACAATCCCAATCTTGCAATCGTAAAATGTATACTATGACTATTCTAGAGATTTCCAAATATGTAATGAGTCTAGATCATGGTATCTCAGAAAATACCAATTGGGGTGAGAGAGGTCTTTTCTATAACCCGGGTAACAAACTACCAAAAGGCGTTTATTTGATGACATTTAAGGAAAAAGATGGACCCAACGACAATGCCTCAGCTATTGATCGTGGGGGGCTTTTCCGCCTTAATCTAGGAATTTCAAAGGCATCCTTTTTAGACTTGTTTGGAGAAATACCAGAAAGACCAAGAGCCGGAGAGATCGTTAATACTGGTCATAATTTTAAAGAAATTAATTCTATTATGCCCCATCCGGTCTATGGATGGATGTGTTGGATAGCGATCCTGAATCCAGGAAAAGAAAACTTCGAAAGACTAAAACCTTATATTCAAGATTCATTAGAATCTGCTCGAATAAAATTTAGGCAACGTATTAAAGAAAAAATATAGATTCTGTTTAAGTTTTTTGTAAACCACAATTTCAATTGGAAGTTTATTCCCATACCTTCTGTCTTTTTTAAAAGACCTAGTCCATCAGGCAGTACTCAAGGCGTTTTAAAATTATAGAATGGATAAAAACATTTAATAGGAGACAAAATGAAACGGATTCTTGCAAGTTTAGCAGTATGCTCCCTAACAGCAGTTGGCTGCTCTGACAGTGATTCATCAGATGGAAATTCGACTTCAAGTGCAGTAAGTGCTGCTTATACGGAAGTTCTATCGGCAGCAAATGCCATTACCAATCTAGCCCCCTCATCTCGGTCCGCTGGAAAAGTGGGTGTCTTTGCCGCTCCAAATTTTGGAACGGATTGGGCGTCTGGGACTGGATTTGTGGATGAGCAAGATAGCTCAAGCACCTCGGCCAAAGAATGGATGGGCATCCAATTGGATCCTGATGCCGTAAGAGCCAATGACTCAAAAATCTCAATGTTCGGTCGCCTTGAAAGCGCTCTGAATATATTCTGTGCTCTAGGCGTAGCTGTGGATGACCTCGATGCCAGTGGTTACCCTTCTGTTGGGACTCAAACATTTACTGTAACTTCAGCTATCGCTACCTCCATGGTAAATGATTGCGATATCGCGGAAGCTGCTGACTTAGTGGATTCTGAATTTACGGTTGTAACCGCTGCAACAACCGATGACACTTATTTTGATGTCAAAATCACTCTGACTCTTCCTGCTGCTCTTGGCGGATCCAATCAGGACTATTATGTTCGCTCCGACTCGTCAGAAATCAATGTTGCAACCATCGAAGACAATGATAACGGACTTCATAGAACATTAGCCTTTCTAGACCTAACTAATGAGGTTCTTCGCCTAGAATATATGTCAGGACCTTCCGACGGCACGACCATTGCGGACAGTGAACATATCTCACTTTACCGTCTCTATTATGACGAGGCCAATGATGAAGGTATGATGATGGCTCTAGAGTTTACAGAAAATAGTGGAGGCGATGAGGACACCCGATATGTCTTGGCTGGAAAACCGGATACGGCAGGAGCCACTTACTCATTGAGCATGATCTCCACTTCATTGACTGATACATCCAGCGTACACGAGGCCTGCATCACTGCCTCAACTGGAGATATAGCAACAGACGGTTCTCGCTGTGTAGCAAGCTCTACAGCACTTAATGGTGTTGATGTTAGTGCTGCGACTGCAATCAGCTCGTTTTTATCTGGTTATGACTCTACCAATTATGATGAGGTTGCTGAAGGAAATGGCTTAACTTTCACCACTTCTAACTTTGGCACTGAGGCATTTACTACCGAGTGATATCTTAAAATACTGTTCAATAGTTAAAAGGGAAGCCGATGCTTCCCTTTTTTTCAACGAAAACATACTACTCTTCACCACAAAAACTCCGGCCCAATTGCTACGAACTTTTATTAGTTAGTTTTGTCTTGCTTAATTGAAAAACAAAACAGTGACGTATGAAACAAAATTAGTAGACAACTTTGTCTCGATGAATGCTGATGAAAATTGGATGACCTTCACTCTTAGATACATTTGCGATTTTAAAGCTCGAAGAACCACCAAAGACCAGCTGTTCACTCGTATTTTTGAAAAAATAGAAGCTCACCCGGATAAAGTGAGAATTGCGGGAGCTTCCATCGAAGTGACTCACCCCCCGCAAAATTAAAGCTCATTAAATTTCTGTGATCTCGCTGTCATCATCTTCGTCAGGCACTACCACCTCAACATCCACTTTAGCGACCGAATCTAAATCCACTTGGTCGCTGAAGCTTAAAGTACCACCCTGTTCACTGTAAAGGTGCTTAGCTAGCTCTTCACGTCTACCATCTTTATAGATCAAGTGAATACGATACACCCATTCACCAATGGATTTATCCATTGCTAATCGGTAGCTCGTTCTTGCTTTGATGGTGATTAAACTAAAGATGGATTGAAACGCTGGAGAATAATCGTCCATACAAACCGGATAAGTCCCGGCATTCACTCCTAGTTGCTCAGAAAGGCTTTCATAACGCTCACCTGATGTCAGATTATATCCATGCTGAGGACCGCAGCCTGTGGTCGGATTCGTCGGATAGATGAATGAACTCACATAGAATAAGCTTCCATGAGCGCCTGACAATGTACTGCTCGCTTTAACCACTGGATCCACATCTTCCAAGTGGCTATTCACATTAGCACTCTGCCTGGTTTCAATATAATCAAAGCTCGCCAAGGACCTAGCTGAGGATGCAATATTACAGCTTTTATATGGATTCAGTGGAGCCCTGTCCGTACAGTTACCTTGAAAGTTGGTCCCGTCATCTAAATTACATAAGTTAGCTTGGTCCGAATAGAAGCTACATGACTGAGGTGCGGAGTTCTCTGCACAGCTATACCCACAACTCGCCAAACGCGCTGACGCTGGCGCATTGGTGACGGCAATGTCCCATTGCTCATCGTCACATTCCGCATTGGAAATTATGTTGCATGCTTGAGTGGCTGAAGTGATGGTTTTATTGCTGCCATTCAATGATTGATTACAATACTTTTTACAGTTGACCGAGTCTCCTTCTTCTAAACCCAAAGCGACGCGAACTTGATCCTCATCCGAATCCGTACAACTTAACTCAACATCTCCCGTATCACCCTTTCCAAGTCCAGAACAATAGTCGGACTGAGAACCCAACTGAATGGTTCCTGAAGCAGAACTTTCAGAACAACTTCGTTTTTCACATTTTAATACGCCATCAGGAATATTGCTGTAACTCTTCGAACCATTCACCGAAAGCAACCAGTTAGTTCCCGAATCCGTCTTGGCCTCTGAAACAATTGTCGAATTGTCCGTGCAATCACTTGGAGCATTAGAACAGGCCACCTCAGAATAGGCATTCACTGTGATTGTCGACCCATTTACATTTGAAGTATTCTTCAGAAAGGTACAGTCAGTAACACTTGATTTATTAAATTCACTTTCCACAAAGCTTTTACAGCCTGATGCCGAAGAGTCAGCAACACTTTCAAGAGCTAATAGTTCGCTCAGTGTTATGTCTCCATACACAAATCCCTTATAAGAGTTTTTGTTACCGGTTTTGCCGTTTTCACAGGTTACACTACATGTGCCCTCAAACGCACCGTACTGTGCATATTCGTCAGCAGTGCAGGCTCTTGCTGTGGTGCTAGAGCATTCTCCATAGCTCGAACTACCATTTACCGTATTAGAACTACCTTGAACTGGAATATTATCAATGTAATTGGTTCTATTATATCTAGTTACGTACTTATAAGTATTTTGCTTGTATTGAGCTCTCAATCTCGATCTAAGATATTTAAGTCTTACTTTATAGGTCGTTGAACTGTCCGAGCTTTCATATTCAATTCGATTTTCCATTTGATTGTAAGTATAGTTCAGCTTTTCATTTTTACTTTTCTCATAGGTCACCTGGTACTGATTTATACATCCATCCTCTCCAGGAGCACAAGTCTCGGAACTTGATGAAGGATCAGCACTACCAACTATATCTACCGTCTTACTTTTTAAACAATCTTCTGGATTGGTAGCGTCATTCTCGTTTGTCACCACAATATAGGCGTGAAACTTGCCATCCTGACGAGATTTCTCTGCCGTTCTAATAACCGCACAAAGACCCTGCTCTTGATCACTACCCTCTGTCCCCACAGCATTAATACTTTGTGAAAATTGCTCCGTAAACTGAGCAAATTGATTACTGTCCATTGTAGAAGAGAAGTTAATCATTGGTGCGGACAGTTGATAGTCGTACTCAGTGACTTCCTTATAAGTACCAATAAAATCTTCAGGAATAATATCCGCTTTTTCTTCTAGACTAAAACGAATGGGCGCCCCACCGTCAGGAGAATACTCGAAGTAAGTGTTGCTAATGTAAAAGTCAGTATCTTGGGAAGTAGGGATAATCGATACTTGGCCATCGAACCCACGGAGCTCATCCGCTGTTTTAGATAGAGCCTCACTGACCTGCGCCTGAATGTGGTCCATACTGTAAGAGTCATCCATCACTACATGTACCTGAATCTCGGGTGGACTTTCTTGTTCCGGACTGAAGGAGAAACCTCTGAGGTCTCCTGAAATACCCTGCATAAACAATTCATCGGTACTAGTGAAGCTCACATCGCTACAGTTTTGAAAGACACCTGCGACACCAAAAGAAAATACCAAAATCCCAAGAATAGACAGCAAACGTTTCTTCATACATCCCACCCCAACTTTATACTTCTTATATGATAATTTATTTTACAAAAAGTCTAAATAGCTTCTTTAGTTTTTAGCTCATTCGTCTCATAAAAAGATTCCCTTCCACTCAAGTCAAAATGGTTCGACTTCTATGCTGACCAAAAGTTTTACGTGTCAATGTGACATCGCCAAGAAACGTACACAATTTAGTCAATAGCCCTTCTAAGCCCCTTGATTGTCTAGACTTCCGACCATCAGACCTTTCGCAGAATATGACACTAAAGACTACAACGAAGTCCTCCTGGACAATTCATTGAAATCAGTAATTTGCTAGATATAAAGAAGACCCAAAGCCGCGACATATTGCGCTTAAGAGCTTTACTTTGCCTTGCTCGAGAAATAGCGATATGGATTCCGTAATATTTTTTTCTGGGGATCTTAATGACAAAATTTCTTTTATTAGCAATGGGCCTACTCACCTCACCAGCAATGGCTCAAACACTTGATGGACAATGGACAACCGAATGTGAACCCTTTGGTCGACATGCAATGATATCCACCATAACTTTTGAATCCGGCCAATTAAATGCTCACGGCAACCTTTACGAACGACCAGGCTGTGCCATCAAAACCGTTCGATCAGAATTGAACGCTCGCTACACTACGGGTTCGAATCATGGCCAAGGCGTAGAATTTGATTTAACCCCCCTAAGCTTCACAATCACTCTTTTAAAACAAGATGTTGTCGAACACTATAATCAAAATAAAATTTGTGACTTCGACACTTGGGAGCTGAATATCCCTAAAGACATTCTAGGACAATCCAACTGTGTTGGATTTACCCCTCCCTACCTAGGTGAAACCATATATGACATCTTCAAACTCAATTCAGAGGATGACCTCAAGTTCTCTTTTTTCCCCACAGAAATGACGATCAGAGACATACAAAACCGACCCACTGAGATCCCATCCGACGCCACAAAACTTTGGAAAATTTCTAACGACTCCTTCAATCGAGTCCATAGGGACTTAAAAATTTTAGACCATCATATTTCACAGCAACGTGCTGAGTTTTCACGAACCCCTATTGATATCAACGACAAGAATTGGGTGAAGTTCAAATTAGATTTTATGGTCGAGATCGATCAATACGTGAGGAATTATGTAAACACGCCTCATCAGTTAAATTACTCGGAGGCTGAGAAAAGATTTTTCCAACAGGAGATATTTTCTAGATTTGAGGATATAGATCGGACGAACACTAACGATCTCAAACAACTTCTTTCTGTCTATAATTGGTTTAGAATTTCGGAATTTGGAAGAAAAGCGGATATTGATGCATGGATTATTGCTCAACATGCCGACTTTGATCATGAGTTTCAGAAAAATATTTTGGAGCGGTTGGGTTCACTGTGGCCAATCGGAGAAACTCACCCCAGAAACTACGCCTACCTTTTTGATCGAGTCGCTGTCTCATTTAACAATCCCTCCCAACGAGTACCACAAAGATATGGCACTCAAGGATTTTGTATAGGACCCGGACAATGGCAACCCTTTGAAATCGAAGACCCAATTCATGTTGACGTTCGTCGCTCTGAAGTCGGATTAGAGCCACTGGCAGATTATATTGCAGGATTTAGAGAAATTTGTAGATAGTCAAAAATAAGCGCTTTCCCGAGAATGGAAAGCGCCATTGAAATTAATCCATCAAGATTCGTGATTCTACCATATTCTCACCAATGAAAACTTGTGGAAGTGATGGACGTACACCTAATTCAGCCTCTCGCCTTTCGATACAGCTGTTTACTCTTACTCCCAATTCAGTCCAAGTTTCAGAATTTGGAATTTCAGACAACAAACAGTTATCCCAGAACGTATTTTCGTAGTCCGGCGAACAACCAAAAGAAGGACGATCATGAATAGCGGCCGTCATGATCACTCTGTTCGGCCCTTTCAATTCTTCTGTTATAAACTGTCCAGAAAAACAAGCAGAGATTAAAATCACTGTGGGCTGATCACCACAATATTCATTCACTAGAGTAGAAAGATCCTGTGAAGTTAATGCACTTCTGCGCTCCATACTTAAATAGAATCCACCATTGCGAATCCCATGGGATGTCATGTGAGCTAGACAAGCACGCTGTGTACGAGTTGTATTGTGAGCCACGCTTAAATCTGCAAAGCCTTCAGCGATATTATCCAAGGTAGCTGCTCTTACTCCTGCGATCTGTTCCCTACGCATTGATGACAAATGAATTTGATTGGAACTCAAAAGACCCATTTCATTAAACAACGAACCCAAATCTTTTCGCCCATTATCGAAGTTATTAATAGAATCATCTCCGGCAATCATAAGAGCTCGCCATTCATAGTCGGAAGAAACAACGGAATCCGCCCAAGCTGAAGTACTGAATAAAAGTATAGATAATAAAAGTCTCATAATGCCCCCCTGGCTGTACCCAATTTGGAACCAACCTAGGAGTTCCCTTGTTATATTGTCAATGCGGGGATTCGCTAAGATTCAAAAGATGCAGAATTTTGACGGATTCCTCAGCAACCTGACAAACTCTTTAACTTTTTTACTCGGTAAGACTCGTAGCGCCGAGAAAGGGACCTGATTCCCATCAATAGAATTTCATAATAGGATCCTATCCATGTCAGAATATCAAATATATCACAATCCTAGATGCAGTAAGAGCAGAGAAACTTTGGAACTTCTTACGTCCCACGGAATAGAACCCAAGATTATCGAGTATTTGAAGACTCCACCATCAGAGACTGAAATTTTAGAGTTATTAGAAAAACTGGAGTCCAGCCCCGCATCTTTGGTTCGAGTGAAGGAAGATCTTTTTAAGGATAATGCTTTCAAAATCGAAACGAATGAGGAAATTGCTAGGCTTATAGCAAAGCATCCTCAATTAATGGAGCGACCTTTGGTCGTTAAAGGTCATCGAGCCGTTCTCGGAAGACCACCACTACAAGTAGAAACTTTATTTTAAATTTATTTTTTAGAAGACTAGTCGGTAGATGAAAACACTGATTCAAGTTAAAAAGTTAGTGTTTCGGAATCAACAACCTAACTTCTTCTTTCACCTCTTTATTTCCCTTAAGGGGCTCAGCAACAAAATCAGAATGAATACAGTCTATATTGAATGAATCGCTATAGTAGCTGTCAAATTCTGCCTGACTCACAGAAAAGGGCGGTCCATCCATGATACTCTGGTTGTAATCATAACTAATCACCATTTGTGGACACTGGCCAGTCATTGCTCGAAGGTGTTCTGCATACTTTGAACGCATTTCTAGAGGTAATGCCACAATAGCAGCTCGGTCGTAAACTAAGTCTACTGATCCCAACTCCTCTAAAACCAAATCGAAAAAATCTCCTGAGAATATTTCAATGTTTTCTGATGTAAACTTAAACAGTGATCCTTTGGTTTCCACTTTGGGTTCAAGCCCTAGTTCTTCAAAAAGCTCTTCAACAACCTTCTTTACCAACTCCACCCCGCATACTTGAAATCCTTGGCTTAACAACCATTTGATATCCACGGTTTTCCCACACAAAGGCACAAATATACGTTTTGTGTCTGCATTAACTACGAGGGAAAGGTACCTTTCCAATAAGGGATTCACCTGATCTCGATGAAAACCAATGTTTTTATCTTCCCAACGCTTATGCCAAAAACTGGTATCCATTACCTCTCCCACAATCTCAATTTCTATCCAGGTAGAACTTACTCATTACTAAGATCGTTGATTTAGCAATATTTCAGTGTCACATCAAGGGGAACAGCTGAAACAAAAGAAGATCCAAATTGTAGCCCCTCCTGAAACTGTACTTAACTGGGCTGCCCAGTACGCCGCATAAAGAAGAAAAAGCCAGTCGCTGATTTGAGACATTCGACGCTGTAGATATATCTATATGAATAGTGTCTAAAATAGTTATTGATAATTTTCATAACATGCCTAGATTGGTTCCGTTCGGGGGAAGTAACAAAAAATTTAGGGGGATACATGCAACGTGAAATTATCGTCATCTTGGCTGCCATATTTTTATTTGGCTGCAACAAGTGGAATAGCAATAACCAATCTATCATTCAAGGAAGTGCTCCAACCAATACAACTAAGGTGGGACATCATTTAATTTCAGAAATTAATCCATTAGGCATTAATGATCGCCCTCAACTCCAAGCTGAGGCTTCGGTGGTTTTGGTGAAGCTATCGGAGGCTCCACTTTTTTCCACTGCGGTACAAGGCACCGATGGGCTAGAAGTAGATCCCGAATTGCGAGAACGAATTCTTTCTCAGCAGTCTGAATTTATTGCGCGCGCACAAGCTATCTCACCTGAAATCATTGTCCTTTACAGATACCGAATGATCTTGAATGGAGTGGCTCTAGTTGTTCCAAGAGAGCATTTAGAGACCATTGGCACTAGTGATGGTGTTGTCGATATGGCAAGAGCTAATGCTCTATCTCATCCCAATGCTTTAGTTCATAATGATGGACAAACAACGCCTACCCAAGGCCTAAATGATAAAAGCTCCGTGGCTTTTATAGGTGCTCGACGAGTTCTCAAAGAACTGACCACAATAAACGAGCGAGGCGAAGTGGTTCCCATCGATGGTGCCGGACTTAAAGTAGGAATTCTTGATACAGGCATAGACTACACTCATGCCATGCTTGGAGGTTCCGGAAATGTTGAGGACTATGAGTCCATGAACAAGGATCAAGCTTCCTCCTTATTCCCTAACGAAAAAGTGGTAGGTGGAATTGATTTAGTCGGCACTGAATACAACGCCGTATCCGCATATCTACCTCATCAAATTCCCGTACCCGATGTTAACCCTATGGACGTTGGCGGACACGGAACTCACGTAGCCGGAACCGTAGCTGGTATCGGCAACGGAACTACTACTTATGATGGAGTTGCACCTGGTGCGGACCTCTATGCGATTAAAGTCTTTGGAGCCGGATCCACTTCGGATGTGGTAGTGATCGCAGGTCTTGAATACGCGGCCGACCCCAATGGCGATGGAGATCCTTCTGATAAATTAGATGTTGTGAATCTGTCATTAGGCAGTGAGTTTGGAAATCCTATGCAGCTTTATGGAGAAGCTGTTGCCAACCTCATAAAAGGAGGCATTTCTATGGCGGCTTCTGCCGGCAACAGCGGAGACGTCACTCACATTACTGGATCGCCATCAGCCTCTCGAGATGCCCTTTCTGTAGCTGCTAGCATTGATAACATGGACCACAATTACAAGTTTAAAGCTGTTAAATTTAGTTCAGAAAATCATGGTGATATTTTAGCTGAGGCTGTTGAAGGTTCTATTTCAACTCCTATCGCCGAGGCCGGAGATGTCTCTGGTGAGCTCGTCCCCGTCGGTTTAGCTGACGCAGATTTACCCGAAGAACTCGCCGCTAAAGTGAATGGCAAAGTAGCATTGATTGACCGAGGCGCTGTGACTTTCTCCAGCAAGCTTCAACGTGTCCATGCGGCTGGAGCCATTGGTGCTGTGGTTGCCAACAATGTCGATGGTGCGCCAATAGCCATGGGCGGCGACAGCCTAACACCAATCCCAGCCATCATGATTACAAAATCCTTGGGACAAACCCTTAAAGACGATGTGACTGCTGGTGCTACACCTTCCATTCAGTTTCAAACTGATCGCTCCATTGAAAAGCCCGAATTGATCGACACATTGACAGGATTCTCCTCAAAAGGACCTCGATCCATCGATTCTCTGCTAAAACCAGAGATTTCCGCGCCGGGTTCACAAATTGTTTCGGCAGATGTGGGTTCAGGAGACGGACCTACAAAAATGAGTGGGACATCTATGGCCGCTCCTCATATTGCTGGGGTCATGGCCTTATTGCACCAGAAGTTTCCCAAATTAGGTCCCTTAGATATTAAGGCCCTAATTATGAGTACAGCCACAACGATCTCTGATGCGGAAGACAAAATCTACCCCATTGCACGCCAAGGGGCGGGTCGCGTTCAAGTTTTCGAAGCCGCTACTCAGAAGCTACTGGTAAAAACTCCTGGAATTTCTTTAGGTAATGTTCAAGTGGGTGTAAGGAAAAGAGTGGCCAAGGTTATTTCTTTTAAAAATATTTCGGATGAGAATTTAGCTTTTAATATCGCAACAGAATCTCATCCAAACATGTCTATCCTTCTTGGATCTACCAATGCTGTTCTTGCCCCAAATGAAACGTTAGAGATCAATGTTGATTTTGAATTGTCAGCCACCCAATTAGAGGCTGCAGCGGAAGAGTATGATGGTTGGATTTTTCTAAAGCAAAACGATACAGAGTTGGCGCGCATCCCCGTATTGGCTATGGCAGAGCGTCTTTCCGATATTACAGCTAAAGAACTTAAGGTCTTTGCCACTAATAATAATGATGCTCGCGATGCCGCTGCGGTTTTGAATCTCGAATCCGGCGTCGGTGCCAATGGGCAAGTTCTTGCGTTCAACCTTCTAGCCATGGATGAAAGAAAACCCGCTGAGACAGGCCTTGCCGATAATCACAAGAATCGTATTTGTGACTTGGAATCCGCAGGTTTTCGAGTGATCGAAAAGCAAGTCGATGGAGAAAACGCTAAAGTGCTACAAATCGCTACAAAACTTTACAACCCCATTTCCGATTGGCAGGCCTGCCAAGTTTCCGTTCAGTTCGATGCGGATGGAGATGGAAAAGCGGACCAAGAGTTGATGGGTATGGCACACGGCCAGCTTTCCGGTCTAGATGGAAACACATTGAGTTCCCTATTAGCTGATGCCAACCAGTTGCGTGAGATTCGTAAACAGTTTGAAATTGATGTGAATGCACCAGGCGCTGACACCAATGATATGGAACCTGACTTTTCACCAGCTCTATTGGATAGCCAAGCCATGACTTTCTACAATCACTCAACTATTGCGGTGGTTGAAGCGAAGTTAAGCTTACTCAAGAAGTCAGCCAGCGGAAATTTCGCTATAAAAGTGGCCGTCCTCGCTGAAAGCGATGCGGAGAATACTTTTGAGGCGGATGACTTCTTATCCGATCATCTCAATCAGTGGCATTTGCTCAACCCAGGTCCTTCTGGATCGGGATTCCACGGCATGCCTGAGATCATCGAGCTGGGCGCAAACTCTACTCAGTCAGTGCGACTCACCCACGGTGAAGGATCAAACCCGCTCATACTGTATATGCCTCACAATAGAAATGTCCTTTCCAGCACATTGCTGGACAAACAATCTGCGGTGGTACAACCTCATTATGAATTTGGAACCCAGATCGCTGGACAATAATAAGAATCTTTTTAGAGGTACCGGGTAAGAACTTACCTGGTACCTATTGACCTCCACTCTAATGTCTCTATAAGAACAGTATGTTTTTAGAGTGCAAAATCCCTCCTCTTATCGTTGCTTTCTCTGTCGGTTTGATTATGTGGACCGTAAGTCAGATTTCGTCTTCACCTGCTCTGCCTAATCATATATCCGTATCGATTGCCTTATTTTTACTGGCTTCCGCCGTAGCTTTGCTTGCTGTAATAAATTTTAAAAAAGCTAAAACTACCGTGGACCCGAGGTATCCTGAAAAAACCACAGAACTGGTTATTGCTGGAATATACAAGTACTCCAGAAATCCCATGTACTTGGCGTTTTTCCTATGGCTCATCGCCTTTGCAGCCTATCTCTCCAACGTCTACGCACTTTTGATAAGCCCCGTCTTCATCTTGTATATGAACCGTTTTCAAATTGCCCCCGAAGAAAGGTCGCTAGAGACTCTTTTTGGAAATTCTTATCACGCTTATAAAAAGCAAACGCGACGGTGGTTATAAACAGAGGACCTCGAACTCTAGAGCCATGTTTAAGATTGTTCCTTTTTGCTCCCTGATTTAAGATAACCAAAGTATTTCTCAAAAAGTCCATTGAACAGGAGTTAATAAAATTCTCGCCAGCGTAAATAAACTTAACAAAACCATGGGCTCAAAACCTCTTTTTGAAGACTTAAGCTTTACTATTGAAGACAAGCAGAAGGTGGGCCTGTTGGGACCCAATGGTGCTGGAAAATCCACTTTGCTACGAATCATTGCGGGCCTGGAACCTACCGATAGTGGTGAAACCTCCTATCGAAAGGGACTTCGAATGGCTTATGTCCCTCAAGAGCAAACTTTCAATGACTCCCTTCCCATATCCCAGGTAGCGAAAGCGCTACTTGAAGGAACAGGGATGGACCCCTATGAATCAGAGATTCAGTCTCAAATTTATTTGAGTCTGGTCGGCTTTGAAGACTCCTCCGTCATCACAGGAACTCTTTCGGGGGGATGGAAGAAGCGACTTAGCTTGGCCGTTGCCTTTGCGCAAGAGCCAGACCTATTACTTTTAGATGAGCCGACGAACCACATGGACTGGGATGGCATCCTCTGGCTTGAAAACTATCTCAACTCTTATAAAAATTCATTCATACTCATAAGCCATGATCGAACTTTTTTAGACAACACCTGTAATCAAACTATGGAAATTAACCCTCTCTATCGTGATGGTTATTTATCTTTTAAGGGTGGCTACGAAGAATTTCTAAAAAAGAAAGAGGAGTACGCCCAGGCCCAGCTCAACTTACAAGACACTCTATCGAACAAAGCTCGACGAGAAGTGGACTGGCTGCGTGCTGGAGTTAAAGCCAGAACCACTAAAAGCAATGCCCGGGCCAAAGAGGCCTACGAACTCTTGGATGAGCTTTCTGCTGTTTCTTCCCGAAATCGATCTGGCCAATCCAAAGTGAGACTGGAAATCGATAGTTCTGGGAAGCGGTCAAAAAAGTTTATTGATCTTAAAGGTGTCGACATTGCCTATGGAGATAACAGACTGATTCACCAATTGAACCTCACATTAGGGCCTAAAACCTGCATTGGCCTACTCGGGGAAAATGGCAGTGGAAAAACAAGTCTGATTAAAGCCATAACCGGACAAGAGGATAATTATTCGGGAACCATAGAAAAAGCCGATGGTCTAAACGTAATTTACTTTGACCAAAAAAGAGAGGCCCTTCCCCAAGATGTAGACCTTATTCAGTATTTAGGAGATGGGTCGGACTATACCATCTTTAAAAACCAATCCATCCATGTGGCTTCATATGCTAGCCGATTTTTATTCTCATCGGATAAAATGAAATTAAAAATCTCACAGCTCTCCGGCGGAGAGCAAGCTCGCCTGCTAATTGCAAAAGTACTGCTGCAGCCGGCAGACGTTATCATTTTAGATGAACCCACAAACGACTTGGATATAAACAGCATTGAAGTATTAGAAGAAAGCCTCCAGGGCTTTAATGGCCTAGTAATTCTGGTATCTCACGATCGATATTTTCTATCCCAGCTATGCCAAAAGTATTTAGCTCTTGAAGGACAAGGGTCTTGGCAAATCTACCCCGATCTCTTTCAATGGCTAAAGGCATCCAAATCGTCAGGAGACCCTAATAAGAAAGAAAATGAGAGCCCACGTGAATCGGCCAACAAAAATCAAAGTAGAGTTTCAAAGCCTAAACTTTCTTATAAAGAAAAAAGACAGCTTGAGACAATTGAACAGGATATCGAAGTGGCCGAACAAGAGCTGGAAGAAGCCCAGCTCGCTCTTACAGAATCTTATGGGGCTACGGACCCCGCACTTTCCAACCAATGTTTAGAAACTCTAAAGCTAAAACAGCAACAGGTGGATAAGCTCTATAAATTTTGGGAAGACATTGAGAAAAAGCTATAAGTCGGCTTTTTCTCAATATTAATGTTTTTACAGAACCGGAACCTGGCTTCCTGGCCCAACGCCAGTGCGTAGTATATCACCATTGCTTCGCACACAAGTCGGTACAAAAATGTCGAACCTCTCAATCCCATCTTTATCCGTTCCGGAAAAAGGGGAAGCATAAGTCGCTGTCGCCTGCGAGCAACTGTACTCTTTGGTTTGATTATTAAATACGAGAGAAGCGCAAACTCCTTGGGCTTCACTTACAACAGATCCTTCTTGGCTCGTCGACATAGAAACTGATTCTGCAATTATCCCAATTCTTAAAAGGTAATCGCTACACTTTTCTCCAACGCGACCTATGAGTTCTTGCTTCTCTAAATAATTATCTATCTGCTGAATGCGGGGCTTTATAACATTGTAAGCTTCCGTTGAATCAGTCGGCTGTGGACTATAGTCGTCGTAGGACATCGCCAAATAGATCATCTCTTCGGCCAGCTCCTCCACATCAACAGCCAGATCCAGATTACCATCACTGTCGCTATCAATTAGAAACGGGAGGTCCGTGCCGATATAGCTCACTTCGCTGACTTCTTTATAAGCCACCTGATTAGTTTCAACCCCATCTGCCTCTGCGGAACTTTCTGAACTCTGATCGGATTCAGATTGAACTGACCCCACAGGCTCAATCAGGCTTTCAGCACAGTTATTGTATCCAACAAGCACTATGGATGTAATCGCGACTGCGAAGACGAAGTTCATTTGTATTTTCATGTTTACCCCACTGATTACTTAAAGATAGAGCAAAGGCTATACCTAAAAAGTGTGGTTGAAATCACTTAAGTTTCTCATTTTGATACACGAAATTACTGTTGAGTCAGTTGCACATATTCAAGATTATGACACGTACAATACTTATTGATCGGAGTGGTCTATCCCAAACTCCCTGTATACGGAGCTCTACTAGACTTACCCGTATCAGGCTTTCCATATAACTCAGAGTGTAGTTTAAGAGCTAAGTTACCCGCTTCAGACTTAACTAAGTAGGCCGGTCGCTCTGGAGTACCATTACGGGTGATGTTTTTTCCCTTTATCTTTTTAGTTATGGATACCTTATAAACTTCCATCACCTCACCATGAACTTCACCTTTGAACCACTTCCAAATGACCTTATCTCCTACTGTATAAACATTATTTAGCACAAATGACTCCTTCAAATTCATTGTGACTCTACTTGCGCATAATATTATCCCAAGTTGATAAATTGTTCAAGATATCTTGAACAATTTAAGCCCACTTGATAGTATTTAACTAGGAGGTAAAAATGGACGAGATTTCATTAACAGTGTTTTACGATGGACTCTGCCCTATTTGTTCTAAGGAAATAAATACCTATAAAAAATGGGATGATTCTAACCTTTTACAGCTAATTGATATTTCTAACCCGGAATTCAACGCCAAGGATTACGACCTCAACTCCAATGAGGTTCACGAGGTATTTCATGTGAAAGATCAAAACGGAGACGTTTTCACTGGAGTGGATGGGTTTGTTAAAATATGGGAAACTCTGGACATATTCTCTCCACTTCAAAAAGTCGCTGGCTCTTCCATAGGAAGGCCCGTGTTGGAATTTGGCTATAAAGCTTTTGCTCGACATATTCGCCCTCGGATCACACGATCTCAATGTAACGGTGAAGTGTGTACACCCAAGGTTTAAGCATGAGGAATAAAATGGATAAAGACCTTCCCCCTCAACAGCTTTTGCAAGTGGCTGAGTCGGTGGGACGATTTATAGAGTATTGGGGCTTTAAGAAAATTCATGGCCAGATTTGGACTTTGATATTTCTAGCGGATCGACCGGTAGATGCGAATTATTTGAAACACTCCCTTTCCGTCTCAAAAGCCCTTGTAAGTATGAGTTTAAAGGACTTAATTCACTACAATGTGGTCTATGAAACCGAAAAAACTGGAGCCACACAAACCTATATGGCAAATACTAATATTTATTCAATAATCATCGACGTTCTTATGCAAAGGGAAAGTAAACTTTTAGGTGAAGTAAAAATATTGATTAATGATTTACTACAAATCCCTAAAACCCATCGTGAAGACTACGCCACATCGGATCGAATAAATGAACTACAAAAGATGACCAAAACCGCTGACATGGCCTTAAAGGCCTTTTTTAAAGTCAGGAATTTGGATTTAAAGAGCTTAAAATCTGCACTACAACTGAAAAGGGCATAAAATGATCTCTGAAGCATTTGATCAAATTAAATACAGAACTCTCGCTTATGCCCGCTTGGCATTGTATTCATTGGAGTCACTCCCCATACAGTGGAGCCGAAGATGGATTGATCAGAATTCCATCCCTCCCAGTGAGTTACCTAAAAGTCGGCATCAAGACTTGCTTCAGTCTTTTGAGTCTATGGTTAGAAAAGATATCGCCAACATCAGGCAAGGCCTTTACACCTCTGACTTGGTTGGCCCTGAAAACCCAACGCAACACCTTTCTCGATACCTAAAAATTTTCACCGATTCTTTGTTTAGCTCCTACAGAAAATCCCTGGGAGTGAATAAACATTTTTCTGAAGAAGCTTCAGTACATCTAGAAGACCTACCCGACTACTATAAAAGGAACTTTCATTTTCAAACCGATGGGTACCTTAGCGAGCAGTCAGCGCAGTTTTATGGCCATCAAACAGAAATTCTATTTCGCGGAACTCTTGATCTTATGCGCCGATCTCTTCTAGGAGGTGTTCTACGAGAAATCCAAGAATCTAATGGCCCACTACACCTTCTTGAATTGGGATGTGGAGCTGGGGAACTCACTCGAATATTAGCTCAATCTGGGGAACAGGTAAAAATACATGCCATTGACCTCAGTCAGCCCTATCTAGAGATGGCCCAATCAAGATCCTATTCAAATAGTAATGTCACTTTTCAAAGGGCGGATGCTGAAACTTATTCCTCCTCAGAGAAATACGATTACATATTCTCAGGGTACATGTTTCACGAGCTTCCTGATGATGTTCGCAGGGCGATTGTTGAAAATGCATTTTCTCTACTCAAGCCGGGAGGAAAATTCGTGCTACTCGACTCCCTTCAGAAGGACGACGACTCTAGGTTCAACTGGGCGCTGGAGCAGTTTCCTAAACAGTTTCATGAGCCATTCTATAAGAATTATATCGCCAAGCCCCTGGAACCGTTAATGAAAAAACACTTTTCGGATGTTACCACAGAAGTGGCCTTTTTATCCAAAGCGATAACGGCCAAGAAGTAAGTCGTATATTTTATTCTCAAAAGGAGGCTATCCGCCACTAGCTATTGGCCTTTACCATGCACGTTGATATAATAGCTCCTCACTCCCAATGTAGAGGAATATAATGAATCCCTGGCATGATGTTAAACCCGGCCCAAACGCTCCTGATGAAGTCACCGCAATCATTGAAGTTCCTAAAGGATCTAAGAATAAATATGAACTGGATAAAGAAAGCGGAATGCTAATGGTCGATCGTGTCCTTTTTAGCTCCGTGCACTACCCTGCCAACTATGGATTTATCCCTAAGACCTACTGTGATGACGGAGACCCTTTAGATATTCTTGTTTTAGGCCAGGAGAGCGTTTACCCCATGACACTTATGACAGCTATTCCAATAGGGGTAATGAAAATGATCGACGAAGGTGAAGCGGACGATAAAGTCATTGCCGTTCACGCCCACGACCCTGAATACTGCCATTTTAGATCCATTGATGAACTGCCTAATCACCGAATGGCTGAGGTACAAAGGTTTTTTGAAGACTATAAAGCTCTCGAAAACAAGTCCGTAGTGGTAGAGGAGTTTCTTGGTCCCTCGGAAACGAAAAAAATCATCCTAGAGAGCATTGAATATTACAATCGAAAATTTAAGTGATCGCGCATTAGATCTATGGGTAGATGTAGTTGTTGAGTAAACGTAAATCATCTAGCCCCTTGTAGAAACTAGTGCCCTCTAACCGCTCCCAGAGTAAGTCAGAAAACACTTTAGAAATTCCATTAACTCCACTTCGATCTCTGTTTCGTAAAATATTGAAATGATTCTTTCCGGCCGCTTGCATTTCAGGAGATGAGAAAATGGAACTGTATATAGCGCCTAACTCTTCTAGCTTCACTTTTATAGGATAGGATTCAGGGCTGTCCCAATATTTAACCAGTCGATCCATGGATTCCAGACTTGCAAACTGGTGTAACCTATTTGAGTCAAATCTAGAATTGCCCCGATCAGAAAACTGAGATCTCTCTAAAAACCGCCTTATCTCTAAATATCCAGAAACAGGCTTTCCTAGAGGATCCAGCTGATCAATTATTATTGCCAGTCTCTGAAGAGTCTTAATTTGATGGTGCACCATCAATCCCACCAAACGATTCATCGGCAGAATGGTATTTCCATCGGAATCGATGACATTCCTGGCTTTAATTGCCCGCTCTTCTCTCACGTTTTTAGGTCGGAGGTAACGAAAGGGTACATTAAATTTCTTATGAAGTTCGTTCATTCGACCTGCAACCATTAACATTTCGTTCACATTCGGTTGCCTCAAGAAATCTCTGGGATGCAATTCCCCACTGACTATAGAAGAGAGCATTGCTACTTCAATCAATTCGTCATTCTGCGGAAATCTACCATTTGCTGTGGACTGGATTCGAACAGAGTACCCCACCTCTGAAAAGAGAAAGGAGCATTTATTCTTTAGAATCCCTGCCTCCACCTGTAGACCCGAAACAAGTAAAAATGAAAGTATTGTCAAAAGCTTAGCCATTGAGTGTAACTCAGATACAACTGATGAGTTTTCAAACTTAAACTTACACATACCCTCTATAGATAACAATCTTTATGCCGAAAGCTTCTCACCTGCATGAAAAAACTGGTAAATCGCCGACCATGCCGATTTTGCAGAATGCTCATTATACTCCACTCCCAATTCCGGCAAATTGGCACCCTCCAGAGTAAATGCATGTTTGGTTTTCCCAAATATTTGAGCACTCCACTCACACCGTTTAGCTGTCAGTTCTTCAAAGAAACTATTCAGATCTTTAGGTTTGGCTACGGGGTCCTCCCAACCGTGCAGCAAAAGGACTTCACTCTCAATTTTGCTCGGCATTTCCAAATTCTCCGGGGCATTGAGAATACTGTGAACTGCCACTGTTTTAACCAAGCCCGAGGGATTGAGCCTTGCTAGATCCAAAACACAGAGGCCTCCAAAGCAAAAGCCCAAAGCATACATTTTTGTAGCATCCACTCCGTCAATTCTTTGTGCTGTTTCAAACCCTTTTAACAAACGGCGATGGAGCATATTTCGGTCCGCCATGAACGGAGCCATTAAGGCTGAGTTATCCCCATCAATCTTCCCTCGGATTCCCTTTCCATATACATCTATCGAAAATACATGAATCCCTCTCAATGCGAGATCGCGGGCGATACTGTAGATTATCTCATTGGGACCATCCCAAGCATGACCTAAGATAATACATGGCCTTACACCTCCTCCAGTTGCTTCAAAAAAATTCCCTTCAAATACCTCAGCGCCTTCATAATATTCAATGGCTTCCATTGATTTTTCTCCCTGTTAGCATTTATTATAAGTAAATGACTATTTACTAAAAAGGATTACGATGAGAACCAAAAATCTTAGTGATTCCGAAGTGTTAGATCTCGCATTCGACGTCATTTCCAGGGAAGGTTTTGATTCATTTACTTTAAAACAGGTTGGTCACGCCACCCATCTCTCGCCCTCAAGCTTGATTAAGCGTTTTAAAAACAAGAAGAACCTGGCTCAGTTAGCAAGGGATCACAGATGGGATAAAAATCTTTCTCTAGATGTTCAGCGCAGTGGTTACAAAGAGAAAGGAATTGCGGGACTTTTTAAGATGGTCGAAATCATCGGAGAAAGCGTAAAGTCTTATAGGCTAGGAGAGCATGCTCGATGGCTAGGAACAGAGTCTCTCCACCCAAAATCTAAAAAGAAAGTTTCAAAATATTTCTCAACAACAAGATCAATCCTTCAAGGGCATATCACTGAGGCACAGCTAGAAAGAAGGCTAGATACGAATATTGATCCTGAAGCGCTAGCTCTTAATCTCGAAGCTTTTATTCAAGGGGTGATTTTTCAGTTTATATTCCTACCGGATAGGTGTGGCATTAAATCTATTCTCAATGAACGCGTAAACTTCTTTTTAAATCCCTATCTACGGACTTAGACATATATAGGTCTGGCGGCCAATCTCCTTCCTAGAAAAATTATTAACAGAATACCCACAAAAGCGTAAAAACATACTGTCCTCCAACCAAAAACTGATTTCGATCTGAAACCACCTCCTGGGAACGATTACAAACTGTACTGGACCTGTATTGTGAATACCTAGTTTTAAAGCAATAATTAATAACTACGGATACCCCCCAAACCGGAGGCAATTAAAAAATGATCCCTTCCATTTTTGAAAAAGATTATGAGGTCAATAGCGTTAACATCAACATGAATAAAAGACTTGGACTTTATGGGATGCTCGGCATCCTACAAGATGTAGGTACCATCCATGCAGACCTTACAGGCGTAGGCTATGAAGACATGGTAAAAAACAACGCCTTCTGGGTCTTTACCCAACAAAAGCTAAAAATGAATCAATGGCCAAAATGGCAAGACACTATAAATGTAAAAACATGGCCACGAAAAGTTAAAGGACTCAAGGCGTACCGAGACTATACCATTCATTTAGGAGATCAACTGATCGGGGAATCCGTTGCCACCTTTATGGTTTTAGACGGAACCAGCCGCAGACCTGTCGCCCCTCAACTGGAAGAAAAGTTTCTGCAAAGTATTCCTGAAAAGGAACTCGATATTCTGCCTGAAAAGATAAAAGTTCCGGATAACATGAAAGTGGAGCACACTTTAGTTGTCAGAAATAGTGATCTAGATATGAATAACCACGTGAACAATACCAAGTACTCGCAGTGGATACTAGATACCATCCCAATCAAATATCACAAAAACTTTGTTGTTCGAGAGTTTGATATTAACTTCGTTTCCGAAACTCACCTAGGAGATGAAATTGATGTTTACATGATCAAAGAAGAGGACTCTTCTATCATTAAGTCTTTTTATCAAGGCGTAAGAAGATCTGACGGAAAAGTGGTCTTTAGCTCCCATATTACTGGCGTTGAGATTTAGTTTGAAAATCAATGTTCAAGTAAAGACAAGATCTAAGATCGAGTCAGTGGAAAAACAATTAGATGGTTCTTATTTAGTTCGGGTGAATGTCCCACCGGTAGAAGGCAAAGCCAATAAACGAATTATAGAGCTTTTGTCGAAATATTTAAAAATCCCCAAGTCTAATATTGAACTCATCAGTGGACCTAAGAGTAAAATTAAAGTATTCAAGATTCATTAGGGCTCTGATCGGCCATACATCAAATAGGCATTAAGGACATAAATGGATTGGAAAATATTTACGGCCACATTTGTAACTATATTTGTCGCTGAAATTGGCGACAAGACTCAGTTTGCTGCCATGGCGGCCGCCTCACAAACAAAATCGACCACGGCGGTTCTTTTAGCCACAGTTTTAGCGTTAGCCATAGCTGGCTCTTTAGGAGTCGCGGGTGGCACCCTATTGGGTAAATATATCGACCCGATCAAGATGAAGTATATCTCCGGAGGGGCCTTTATTGTTATGGGACTTTGGATACTTTTGAAAAAGGGCAGCTAGAGTTTACCGTTTAACCACAACTCATTGGTAACTTTCTAAACTTCCCCTACTTCAACTTCTTCACTACTGAACATTTTAAATACATGGATCCATACCCAGGAACTTTACATGAAATATCATGACCATCCACAGGTTCATCTAGCAAGCGAATATTTTTAACTTTTGTACCCGACTTAATGGTGTCTTTTCCCACCTTCAAATCTTTAATGGTGGCCACGGTATCCCCCGACTCCAGTTTAACTCCATTAGAATCTAGATAGTTCGGCACATCCTGGGATGATGAAGAGTCCGCGGCTCCCCCCATTTCATCAGGATTCCACTCATGAAAACATTCCGGACAAATCCATAGATTTCCGTCGAAGTAAGTGTTTTCTGATTCACACTGCGGGCAATTCTTAATTTCATCAGACATATCCTAGCCTATGCTTTCCACTCACTAAAAGTCAAAACTGTTAATTTCTCTTTTCCATCTTTCCCATTAATCCTAGAACTGAAGTGTCAGTTCCTCAATAGCTAACCTAACAATAAGAGGAATTTCCTTTTTAAATGGAGTCACTGCCCAAATAGGAACAGGTGTCTCCGTAAAATCTTGCAGTATAGATATTAACTTTTTTTCCTCTAAATACTTCTTCACATAAACTTCTGGTAAGTTCGCCACACCAAGTCCCGAAATGGCGGCTTGGGTGAGGCTCCGCCCATTGGCACTTTTAAAGTTTCCCTTAACTTTAACCTTATAAGATCTACCTTTTCTTTTAAGTGACCAAACATCGTTTGATCCGACCAGGCAGTTCATCTTTTTTAGATCACTTGGACTCTTGGGGATTCCATTCTGTCGTAAAAAAGACTCAGATGCGCATAGATGCTCGCGCCTTTCTCCGATTTTATAGGTATGCCCATCGGTCGGCTTCTTGGAGCTTACCCGAATTGCCAAATCTATTTTACTTTTCTCTAAGTTGAGTACCTTCTCGCTAAAGACTATCTCTGTGCTTATTGAAGGGTATCGAGCTAACAATTGCGAAATCATCGGCGAGACACTTTCTTCACCGTAGGCTCCCGCCACTGTGATTCGAATTTGCCCCTTAGGTATCTGGGATATCTTTCCCAATTGTTGAGCCATTCGCTCTAAATCCGAAATGGAGTCACAACAAGAATCAAAAAGAAATTTGCCAAATTCAGTAAATTCGATGGTTCGGGTCGTCCTGACAAAAAGACTCTGCTTCAATGAGAGCTCCAGATCTTTGACCAGTTTACTCAGGTGAGATTTTGAAACCCCTAGTTCCTCCGAAGCCTTTGAAAAAGAAGACTTTTGAGCCACTTTTACAAAAGCATAGAGCATGGGTATTTGCTTAATTGTTTCCATATGGAAACAATTTGTTCCCATATTACATTATTGTCAACTCACGGAATTTCTCATAACATCTTCTGATACAAATGAAGGAGTCAGTATGAAGGTAAAAGCTGCTGTAGCATGGGGCCCGAATGAGCCTCTTAAAATTGAAGAAGTCGATCTTGAAGGCCCTAAGAAAGGCGAAGTCCTGGTTAAAATCATCGCAAGTGGTGTTTGCCACACGGACGCTTACACCCTCTCTGGAGCGGACCCTGAGGGACTGTTTCCGGTCATTCTTGGACATGAAGGCGGTGGAATCGTGGAAGAGGTGGGCGAAGGCGTTACTGGGCTTAAAAAGGGTGATCATGTGATTCCACTCTACACTCCAGAATGTGGCACCTGTAAATTCTGTACTTCAGGAAAAACAAACCTTTGCCAACAAATTCGCGCCACCCAGGGACAGGGAGTGATGCCGGATGGAACTTCAAGATTCTCAAAAGACGGAAAACCCATTTATCATTATATGGGAACCTCTACTTTCGCCGAATATACTGTTTTACCTGAAATTTCATTAGCAAAGATCAGTGAACAAGCACCTCTCGATAAAGTGTGTTTACTGGGTTGTGGTGTGACCACCGGAATTGGCGCAGTTCTGAATACAGCCAAAGTAGAAGAAGGCGCAAGCATTGCTGTCTTCGGGCTCGGCGGAATAGGGTTATCCGTGATTCAAGGGGCTAAAATGGCTGGAGCGGGTAAAATTTTAGCCATCGATATCAATGAAGATAAGTTTAAAATGGCCGAAGCTTTTGGTGCCACAGACTTCCTCAATCCCAAGAAGTTCGACAAACCCATCCAAGAAGTTATTGTAGAGTTAACGGAAGGTGGCGTGGATTATTCTTTTGAATGCGTGGGTAACGTGGAGCTGATGCGTTCCGCTCTCGAATGCTGCCACAAAGGTTGGGGCGAATCGATCATTATTGGTGTTGCAGGAGCCGGAGAAGAGATTAGCACTCGACCTTTTCAACTGGTCACAGGGCGTGTTTGGAGAGGATCGGCTTTCGGAGGTGTTAAAGGTAGAACTGAACTTCCTGGGTACGTTGATAAATATATGAGTGGAGAAATTAATCTTGATGATTTAGTTACCTTCAAAATGCCACTCAATGATATCAATAAAGCGTTTGATCTCATGCATGAAGGAAAAAGTATCCGCACCGTAATTGATTTTACTATGTAGAAAGAGTCTATATGTCTAATTTTAATATTGTTAAAACTCACAAGTCATTTGCCGGCGAAACTCACTTCGCCGAGCATGAGTCTAATATCACAAAAACCAAAATGAAATTTTCCTATTTTATGCCTGAGTCGAAAAAGCCTGACCACGCGGTGATTTGGCTCTCAGGGCTCACATGCACTGACGAAAATTTCATAACCAAAGCGGGCGCGCAGAGATTTCTAGCAGACAACAATGCTCTCGTTATTTGCCCAGACACCTCCCCTAGAGGTTTAGACCTGCCTGCCGAACATGACTCCTATGACTTTGGTTCCGGTGCCGGATTTTATCTCAACGCAACCACAGAGGGATATTCCAATCACTATAGAATGTATGACTACATTGTGGATGAATTGCTTTCTATCACAAGAAGCTTTGGCCCTTCCAAAGTGTCGTTGACCGGCCATTCTATGGGTGGGCATGGAGCACTTGTCATTGGCCTGAGAAATCCAGATAAATTTGAAAACGTCTCTGCATTCTCGCCCATCGTAAATCCTACTCAATGTCCATGGGGAAAAAAGGCTTTTGCTGGATATCTTGGAGAAGACAATTTAGAACAGTGGAAAGAGTATGATGCCTGCGAACTCGTGAAGTCGGGCAAAACCCGAAACAAAATCTTGATTGATCAAGGTTTAAGTGATGAGTTCTACGAAAAACAACTTTTAACACCGAATTTTGAGGAAACCTGCTCTAATCACGGCCAGGAGTTGCAAGTCAACTATAGAGATGGCTATGATCATAGCTACTATTTTATCAGTACATTTATAGATGAACATCTTAAGTTTTTAATACAACCCTAAGGTTATTGTGATTCAAAAAACTGCCGAAAAATTTTCCGAACTCAAATTAAGGAATTTTTTCGGCATTTTTTTATTCACCACACTTGGTGTCACCATGTGCTTTTATCTGCAGTACTTGGGAGATCTGCCCAGCTTTACTTCCTCCGCTCTTGTCGGGGCCGCAGGAAGCCTTCTCTTATCTCCAAATCGATTTAATCCAAGATATTATTTACCGGCTCTCTATACGGGAAGCTTTGCTGCTATGATGCCACTGCCAAGCACAGCCATATGGGCATACCTATGCACCCTGTCGATACTCACTGGTGTCCTCTTCATCTTTGCACTCCCGTTTTTCAATGGGCACGGAGGAAAGCTTGGATCCATAGCTTTCTTGGCATCCTTATTGTTTTTAGGCATGGGGTTTTAAGATGTTTATTTTTTCCTTTATACTCGCTATCAGCTCTACCCTTTTCACATACCAATGGGCGAAAAGCCCTAAAGTGAGTCCAACTCAATCTTCGGCATTTGTGTCTCTATTTCTATTTCTATTGCTATTTTTCCTAAACAAAATCGTTCCTCTACCCTACGAGGAATTATGCGCTTTAAGTTTTGGAGCATCCTTTATTGGTATGTCTTCACCGACAAAGGCAACACCCCTTCAGCTAGTAATCGCTGCAATTATTTTTTCGATGATGTTTCACTATCTATCACCCCGTTACTGGGGCATTGGTGGCGCATTAGGCTTTAGTGCTTTTGTGTCACTACTTCCAATACATATTATCAGGTTAATCAAAATCAAAAGTTAACAAATTGTATCTCTTGAATCTTATCACGCCAGTATCGTCTCTATACTCCAAAAACATATAATCCCCACGAACATGGACGTTTTCGGCAATCTGCGTTTCAAAAATTCTGGATTCTGCATTAAAAGCCCAAACTTGATGGTTATCCGCTTTAATAACTATAGCGTTACCTCTTTTGTGCCAAAAGAAACTCAGCTCTCCAAAAGGAACACTTGATGAGAAATTAAATACTGAGCTTTCCAGCCCCGGAGTTTCGCTTTCCTTCGGAAGTAAATTCTTAACAAGTCGAACGTTCCATGTGTCCTTGTAACTCACTTTGCCCTTATCATCGATTGTGCTATTAGCCATTAGCTCTAAGAAATACTTTCCATTTGGGCTTCTAAAGCGAAAGGGCTTGGATGGGTCTTCCGGCGCACTTGGTGATCTTCTTACAGGATTAGAGTCGAAGGCAATAGGACTATAACCCTCAGAAGAGTAATGGCCATAGATGGATTGCTCTCTAAGCAGCTCTCCAGTGGCCAAATCTATGCCATGTAAGAGCCGATCGTTCCATTGAACATGGTAAAATAAAACTTCAATCAAGTTTGGGTTATCCCTATTCTGATAGATAGTTTCAACCCTATAATCCTTATCACTACTTTCGAAACCAGCAACCTTTTTCAAATCATGAGTGTTTGAATCGAAAAACAATACCACCTCTTTACGATCACTTCTAAAGTAACCCTCATACTTTACATCAACAATGAGACCGTAAACATTAACCCCAGGAACCCAAATCACTCGCTCACTAAATTGGCCTAGCACATCCGTGGTCCTGTAATTCTTAGGTAGGTTTAATGTTTTTAGTGCATAGCCATCTTGACCTGGTCGAATCACAAAATAATTAAAGCTCGACTGATTCTCGAACTGCTTAGGTATAACCAACAATGTCTTATTGTCTTTTGACCAACTCAACTGAGTCAGTGGTTCAGCTAAATGTGCGGCATTGGGTAATCCTTGCTTTAGCTCAACAGACTGGACCAACTTATTCGTTTGCACCGAATAGAGATTCACTTTCGAACCAACGACTATAGCTACATTTTTGCCATCCTGACTGACAGAATAAGAAGTAGAGCTCATTGGCCCATTTGAGCCACGATCAAATAAACCCTTACATGACTGTTGAGCATAAACATTTATACCAGTCATAGACAATGAGGCTAAAGATAGAACCAAACTCAATAGAAATCGCATGATCTCTGATATATATTAACGGACAGAAAAGAACAATGAGATCATTTTGTAGGCAAAACCATGGGGCAATTTTACCTTATTACACATAGGTTTTGAATATTTCCCCACCCATTTCACTCATAGAAGTCATTCAACCAAAGCTTTAAAGAACACTTTTTTAAAACGCTCATAGTCTTCGTAATGAGGCATGTGCCCTAAACCACTTAACTCATAAAGCTTGGCATTAGGAAACCGTCTTTGGGTCTCCTTTCCTAGATTTTCATATTGTCCCAATTTTGCATTGAGATCCTTTTTCCACCCTCGCCCTGGTCCTGTACGATCTCTCGTTCCATTTATGATTCGAGTGGGCACACCAATGGAAGCCATTTTTGAAGTGATGTCTTCATTAAAAATAGGGCCATAGGTTAGAGCATTATGCCATGCCACTATTTTCCAATCCGAGTGATTCATCTGTCCTATGTGAGGAATAAGAAGCTTCTCATAAGCGTCTTCCCATTTTCCATCATAGTAATTCTTCTTCTGATAGTTTCTCATCTTCACAGGAGTTTTGGAGACCTCACTGTTATAGAAAAATTCGGGATCTTTAAAATATGTAAATTGGAGATAAGGCTCTAGACCAATAGAGTTTAAAAGCACCAACTTTTTAACTCTATTAGGCTGATAATAAGTGAGATGAGTGGCCAACATCCCTCCCATAGAGTGTCCAATAATCGTAAAGGACTCAACGGAAAGGGAATTTAAAAGTTCAATTGTATTGTGGGCCAACTGATAGAAACTGTATTGATAATGCTTTGGTTTGCTACTTTTTCCAAAGCCAATCTGATCAGGAATAATGACTCGATAACCTTTATCCACCAAATCCTTAGCAATAAAATCCCAATAGTATCCAGCAAAGTTTTTACCATGTAATAGGACAATAACTTGTTTCGAACTGGAGTTAAGATCCATATAAGCCATATGAACATCTTGCTTTTGAGATTTAAATTCAAAAGTCTGAACTGGAAATGGATAACTATATCCATCCAAGTTTTTGTTGTACTTTATTTTCGACGGTGTACTTGTGCAGGCAAAAGACATGGCCACTAAAACAAACAATATAAATCGCATCGAATCCCCCAGGTGAGACTCTTAACTTATTGAACTATGAGTGAAGTGACAAGGGATATGCAATACGAAAAAAGCCCAAGGACTTGCTTGGGCTTTTTTAACTAAATCTTATTTGAAAGATCTATTGTGAAAATTAAGAGAACTTTTTTGGTCTATTGACTCTAGGTCGTGTACGAGATCGAGCTTTAGCTAGCTTCTCTACTTTATAGTCATCGTGAAGTTGAATGAGCTTGTCAGCTTGATCTGAATCCAGTCCAATTTGTTGAGTCAGGTAATTGACTTTGTATTCATAAGTTAGAAAAGATTGTTTCGCCGGTATTTCCGCTTCAGCATCGTCAGCTACAGCTTGATTGTACTCTTCTCGAACTTCAGGAGTCATGGAATTAACCATCTTATCCATAGTTGCGTTTAACAATGATTCCACCATAGCTTCTTTTTCTAAATCTCCCGCCACAGTGCGCTTTTGTGGTGCTGCCATAAACGAATTGTTGTGAATCGTAAGAAGTGCATCTGCTTGCCCATTTGACAGATCCAGCACGTCCGTTAAATAGTCGTGTATTTTTTCAAATGCTTCAGCTGATTCGTGCTTTGCTATAGGTTCATTGTCTTTCCCCGTATCCACCAAAATAACCACTTCAGGCATATCTACTGATTTACCCTCAGATTTATTTTCCTCTGCATTTGCAACAGACACTGCCATTAATAAAACGGATACTACAGACACTTTATAAGTATTAGATAATTTCATTTCCCCTCCAAACCTTCTGCCTTTTAATAGTTCAACATTCAGGCCAGAAATATTTGGCTGAAACCCAACTGAATTCGTTAAGAGGGTCGTTGGGTGTTCAAATCTTTGTAAGGTATCAAAATCTTTTTCGATTTCTCAATATAAGACATGTTTCATATTGATTGGAACGGCTCCATTTGGAGGTATTCAGGAGTCTTTCTGGAAGTTCCTAATTAGGCCGCACTCTTTTTTTCTACTAAGCTGAGTGCATAGAGAACCTTCTTTTCCAGATCCTCAACCTCTACAGGCTTGTATAAGAAATCGTCAGCCTGTTCGGCTCTCTCTCCGGTCAATTTGGATAGATCCGTATTAACACCACCTGTGAGAAAAATAAACTTCGGCTGTGGAATAGCTGACTGCCCCCGAACTTTCTCCAATAGCTCTATGCCATCCATTCTAGGCATCTTCACATCAGATAAAATCAAATCAAACCTTCTCTCCCCGGAGGAAAAGGCATCAAATGCAGACCTACCATCCACATAGGAGTGCACCTCGAGCCCGATGCCTTCCAAAGTTTCTTTAATGAGACCCGAAAATTGCTCCTCATCTTCGACGAGCATAATTTTACCTTCCACTTTCGGAGAATCCTTTATTAGGGACTCAGTATTCTTAATAGGATCCAAGGGAAGATTTTCACGTTGATTTTCTAAATACGGAAATTTTAAGGTAAAGGTGGTCCCCTCACCCTCCTGACTAGCTACTTCAATGGTAGCCCCATGATCTAAAACAATGTTATTTGAAATGGACAGACCAATTCCAGTTCCCTTGTTAACTCCTTTTGTCGTAAAAAAAGGATCGAACACTTGTTTCAAAACATCCGAAGACATGCCAACCCCAGAATCACTCACTAATGCTATCACTTTATTATTGTCCACTTTGGTGCAGATCGTGACACACCTATTGTCACACCCCTCGGTGGCATCTTTGGCATTCGAAATTAGGTTAACAAAGACCTGTTGAAGCTTTCCCATATCGCCTGAAATAAAAGGTAAAACTTCCTTCTCTGGTTTGAACTCAACCTCAACTTTTGCTTCCTTCGTCAATTCTTTTAAATGCTCAAGAGTATCTTGAATCAACTCATTCATATTCAACGGCTTAAAATTTCCCCCGTCGACTTTAGAAAAAGTACGTAATCCAGCTACGATTTTAGCAATTCTTTTTGCGGAAACCTTAATTTGATTAAGTCCGTTATAAAGCTCCTCATCTTTTGAACATAGCCTCATTAGCTTTTGAGCCGTCAAATTGATTATAGCCAAGGGGTTATTAATTTCATGACCAACGCCCGCAGCTAACGTACCAATGGAAGCTAACTTTGAAGTGTGCACCAACCGATCCTCGAGCATCTTTTTCTCGCTAATGTCTTCGACAGTGGACCAAATTCCATCAATCCCATCATAGTCCTCAACTAAAAAACCATTGAGCTCCACGGGAACTATAGTTCCGTCTTTTCGGATATACTCTTTTCGATAAGGCCCGTATTTACCTGTGGCCTTCAAAGATTCCAACTGTCTAGCCTCTGCTTCTTCAAATTTTCTTGGAGTGATGTCCCAGTAGGACAATTTTTTAAGTTCTTCCAAGTTATAGCCCAGGATCTCTGCGTATCGCTCATTAATCTCAAGTAGGTTCCCATCCATGTCACAGAAAGCATATCCAAATGGAGAGTCGTTAAAGAATAAAGATAGTTTTTTTCTATAACGCTCAGAGCTTGTTATATCGAAATGGGTGCCTGTGAACCGAGTAGGATTACCCTCGCTATCCCAACCAGAAAACCGACCTCGATCTAAAATATACACCCAATGCCCATCGGCATGCTTCATTCGGTGAATATTTTCATAGAACGGAGTCTCCCCTTCCATGTAGGCTTTTACATCTGCATAGGTTTTTTCTAAATCGTCGGGGTGCACTCGAGATTCCCATGTATTTAGCTCCATTTTTACAGTGGCATGATCGAGACCCAACATTTCTGACCAACGGCGATCAAATCTAACCGAATTGTCGGTTAAGTTCCAATCCCAAATACCTAGATTCGCACCCTCAAGCGCCAGGTTTAAATACTCTAAAAGTTCGTCTGGGCTGTCCTCAAGTTCCTTTAAAAATTTACCTGAATCACTCATAAACCCATGCTCCTAATAGATTTAAAAATTCTTAAATATAACTAAGATATATAGATACTTATCGTAAGTTATCTACTTCAAGTTTATGACATCAAGAAACCTACATATTTTTTTTATCTAATCATAACCTTAGGCCGGATTCTGTTTTGAAATGAAAACAGTTGTTATATGGTTAAGTGCTCACGACACTTAAAGCGATCGTTTAAAATGTCTCGATTGTCTCACTCCGTATCTATGGATATTAGGGAATAGGCTTAGGCTGCTTCGTCTTTCTTAAGACTTAGTTGCTTTAATTTCTCTATAAGCTTCTCATTTTCAGATTTTAATTTATCCAATTCGCTCGTGAGAGCTTGTGTTTTTTGGTTTTCGATTCCCATCTTACGAGTCAGAGAATTTGCATGACTGGTCATTGCTCTAAATTTCTCTAAGTTTTTGTTAGTTTCCAGAATGTATTTCTGTCTGTCCGACCTCAGAGTCTCTGACATGGTTGTAAGCTTAGAAATGGACTTCCTTGCTTGTTGCAAAGCATTTTTTGCGCCCTCTGCCTTTACCATAGCGGTACGGTTTTGCTTTTTGAGCGCCACCATCGATTGCTTTTGACGTTCAAATTTTGAGTTAATGTCTCTGTACTTCTGTTCAGCAGCACTGATTTTAGAAGAGAGTTTATTGGCTTCTTTGCTTTTTGCTTTAAGCTGATCTTGCTTTCGCTCTAGCTTGGCCTCTAATTCATCTATGACTTTATCTTTCTGCGCTGTCGCTTCAGCTACATCTGAACCTCGCTTCAGATCTTTGATTTCTGATCGCTTACTTTCAAGTTTTGTACTGAGGTCTTGTATGGTCTGCCGAGACACTTCTAACTCAGCCTTTATGTCGGAAATTTCCTTATTAGCATCATCAAACTGACCTTGATGTAAGGCCTCATTGGCTCGCAAGCGCTCTATGTCGTCATTTAACGTCAAATTCTGTCGACCAAGAAACTCGTTCTCTTCTTCCAGGTGCTCCGTATGTTCATTGTTTTTTTCTATCACTTCAGAAAGCTCGTTTATTTTTATGGACCCGGCTTCGTTGAGTTTTTGGCTATTCTCCAGTTGAGTTTTCAATACTTCTAATTCGGACTTCAATCGAGAGGTTTCAGCACCACTTGATCCTCCCTCTAAATCTATTTCCTCGCCCTCATCACTTGTTAACAGATCCAGAGAGTTTATGCCTGAACCAGAATCCTTGCCAAAAGATCCTGAGAACTCCCCTTCACTCACCTCACCGGACTGGCCCGTTCCTGCCTCCCCAGTACCCGGTTCTCCCGCGGTCTGACTCCTACCCTCCCCCTGGGGAACCACAGTTCTTTGCGTTTCAAACTCAGCACCAATCCTAGCTAGAAGATCATGATCAATTTCTAAATGCTTCCCACCCATGTCAGTCACTAAAGCTGCTGCTATAGCTTTTAGGTTCACCGATTCATCATGCATGGACAACTGTTCGGCATGAAACTTAGCTAGGTCATCATCAATTTCTGCTACAGTCATAGCATCGGACACCTCTAACCGTCGCTTTAAACTTACTGTGAACATCAACCACTTTTCTTTTAAATCAGTCAGGGCCTTTAATGTCTTTTTATAGTTCTTGTACAAAGTCTGAATGATCAGATTCTGCTTAATGATTTTATGATGAAAGTATTTAATGTCATTATTATTGCTCGCCAGTATGTCATCCATACTTAGATCGTTTAAGATATGTTCAGGCACATTGTTGTAGCGACCATACTTTTCACTGAAATGTACATTTGTACCCAAATGAGTTTCAGAGGTATCGAGCAATCGATTGATTAAAAGTGAAACGGTTCCTTCTACATCTGTATTTGAAGCCTTTTCCAAGTTCTTCACACTACCTACAACTGAATTTACAAACCTCTTCACTTGTGTGGGACTGAGATTTTCACTGTCTTTAAGTTTATCCAATTGCTCGAGCTTCTCTCTCAGCTCGCTCAGTGGCTGACCCAAAAGCTTCTTAGTGTTTTCACTTAAACTAGCATCAAATATTTTGATGTGCTTGAGTAGGGACAATTTTGTGCGACTCAAAGCCGTTTCGTCCAATTCCTTATTTTCTATATCACCGGAAATTTTAACGAGTTCCTCTTTTAAATGTAGAGTGCAGTCGCCTATAGTGACTTTTTCTTCTTCTGATACTCCACCCTGAACGTAAATGCTTTCCATTTCTTCTAGCTGGGACCGAAAGCGATTCAAAACTTCACCCATAGGTCCTTCGGCTTCGGGTGGAGCTTGAACTTCCCCTATATTTTCGTCAACGAAAGTGTCCGACTCGATATCTTCCTCTGGGTCATTGGAGGCTTCAACGGCAGCTTCATCCTCAACATCGCCATCTACACTCAATTCCCCTTCCGCCTCATCAGAGTTTTTAAGCTCAATGGCTGGATTCTCAGTCTCTAGAGAGCCATCCCCTTCAACTTCTGGTTCGTCGATCACTGGGTTGGGTTCTAGGGAACTGAAGCTATCGACAACCTCTACATTTCCTCCTGGAGATTCAATTTCTTCCTCCACCTCAACCTCTCCGGTAAGAGCCGTCAGAGTAAACTCTTCCTCAGTGGGGAAGCCCACCGGGAGTTCCTCTTCAGAGTTGGCAATCTTTTCACGAAGTTCTTGCCCCTCATCAGAGGATAAGTATTGGTTGAGGTATTGAAAATACTCTTGTTTGTCATAGTTCTTTACGTAGAGATTTACGATTTCAAACTTTTCAATTTTAGAAAACTTGTGAGCCGGAAACTCTTCACCCGCGTTCACCCAACATATGATTCTCTGGGACGCATCTAAGAGCAAATAGCAACTAAAGGGTATGGGCTCCCCCGCACGGATACATTTGCTATAAATTGAAAAGTAATCTTCTAAATTGAGTTCCGCCATGGGTCCCTGTTTTAAGTAAAGTCGCTACTGTTATATATCGACTTTTTTAACGGGACATTTGAGCACAATGCACAGAAGAATTGCTATGTTTTGGCAATATAGGCCGGACTAACGTCCTTAAGCAGGGCCCTCGAACAGCCAAATCTGTATGATTTATCTATTCTCCATACATTTGTTCTGCATGGTTGTTAAACTCACTTATTTCGTCGTCGTAAGTATTGTTTTCGAATTCGTAGTTCCATGGCTCCATATACCGGAATCCCATGGCTTTCGCCTGTTCGAAAACCGAAGTGTAGCCACCGTTAGGAAAGCGACCATACGCTTCCCAAACCTTACCCATGTTATCAGTACATGAAAAATTGGGATAGCAATCTTGCGAAGAGTTTCCGATGATCTGGGCGTACTTATCACCTGTGAATTGAGCAAGGAAATTTAACGTTAAAGAATTATAGTCATCTCGACCGGCCAGCCACCAAGCGGCCGCACCCACTCGTTGATTAAGAGTCGGATCATTCCAAAGAGTTTCAATGATGGTTTGAGGAACATATACTTCTCCCTCTGGCAATTCATGAACTTCATAGGCTAATGCCTTTTTAGAAAAATGCTGTGCAAAACTTCGAGCCGCAGCAACTCCGGCATCAATCCAACGTTCATCCGTGAATCCAACGGCTTCCAAGTCCTCTCTGTCCATCCCATTAAAATGCCCTTCAACTCCATTTAAAGTCAGTTGGGGGACATAAACTAAGACAAGATCTTCATCATCTCCATATCTCTCGGCTAACTTCTCCGCAAGAATAGCCAATCTGTTTTGCAATTTTTCATCCCAAAACTTTGGAACTCGCTCTTCTTTTAGATGAAAAATAACCTCGAAGTAATCCACGCCTAGATCATCGATAAGCCAAGCCGGACTGATGTAACCAGCGAGTACAGCAAGGCTATATTGCTTTCCTCGAGCCTTAATGTCTGCAATTTGATTGTCAATATCTGAAAAATCAAATTCACCAGGGTTCGGCTCAACTTGTTCCCATTTTGCTCGAACTAGTGCGCCTTTTGCTACTGGATTATCTAGGGATCCATCTGTCACTTTACTAGTAAATGCACCATAGGGTTTATAAACAGATGTATCAGAAGAGGCTGGTGGAGCTACAGGATCCTCATCATCATCTGGATTCTCGTCATCATCGCTTGGTATGTCTTGAGCTTCTCCCGAAGAAACTGGGTCCTGGTATGCCGAAAAGGTAGTTGCTTTGGTACAGCCTGCACACAACAATAAAACACTCAAGTAAGCAATAAGAATTGAATTTCCCACAAATTCCCCCCCGGGTTTACAAGTATAACTCCTCTCGTAGGATCAAGTTGCGAATTAAATTAAAAAAATCTTAAGAAACTGTTTCAAGTTGAGATACTTATGTAAAACCCATTGAAATTATTGCCGATATTTGGAGAGATGAAACTTTTTTTATTATTTAGTTTTCTATTATTGAGCCAGATCCTATGGGCTGACCCGGAGGACCTTTCCACTTGCGACACTTGGTCACCGCAGGATTTTGACATTTACATTGATAGAAAACTACTAACAGCTCCTGAGTACAATATAAACGTAAAAAGTCATCTTGCTCGGATAAGAAGATTCTGTGGTGAGAGAATTAAAACTTTGGGAATAGATGACTGTTTTAAGAGACCCGAAGGCTATTATAAACAATTTTTTGACTATTCTGACAGAGAACATACTCTCTCCAGTGTAAAAACCAACTCTCAGTATTTGGCCGATCAACCCCAAGATAAAATGTTACTACCCAGAGCACTTTTTGATAAAAACTTAAGGTTAAAGCGCAATTGGAAGGCCATTGCTAAGCGAAAAGGGTGGCAATGGATCCATTTTCAATCCAACACCGAAGTAGGAGGAGAGCCTTCAGCACGACTGATATTTGTCATTCCAAAAGATGGCTACCAGCAAAATATTTTAGTAGCTACTTTTTCTGAAGAAGATGGTAATAACCCTAATCCTACTGAATACCGTTCTATACAAATGCAAACCATCGAGTTTGAAGCTGAGGGTGAAACCCTGGAAAAACCCCTTTTACACTTCAGGGCATGGTATCAAAGAGACGGGAAAGATAGTAAAAAGCCCGTACTTCACAAAATTGATAAAGGAAGTCGATGCGTCGGATGCCACACCAGTGGGCCGAGAAAGGTAGTACTTAGAGACAATCCAGCCTTCCCAACCACTTTTAGTGACGGGACCTCTCTCAAAAAAATTAATGAGGCTATAACGATCGATAAGTTACACGACATGAGTTTATATTATGATTTAGATAACTTTCCGACGGACCTGAAAATTGGTGAGGGCAAAGGGGCTGAGTGCATCAGCTGTCACAACAATGAAAAGCAACGATCGCTAGTGTTTTCAAGAGATGCGCAAGGAGGATTTTGGACCAACGATTGGGATCGAAAAATTTTCACGGAAAAGTCCATGCCAGCAGACGACGTTATTTATAACTATACAGATCAAGAGCGCCATCTCATTCGAATGAGCTTGATTCCCGAATACAACCGAAAACTTAAAGCTTGGCTCACAGAGACCAAATGTGAAAAGCCCCCAGAAACGCATTCTGACTCCTCATCGACATCCTCCAAGGTCCAGCCGAAACCAAGCACTCCCGGCGATAGCTCCCGCTAAACCGCGCCGCGGCTCCAAAAGGTGCCTGGCACCTTTTAGGCAATTTGCTTCAAATCGATACACTTATTTAAAACCCCTTGAAATAGTTGCCGATATCTCTATCGGGATGAAACTTTTTTTATTATTTAGCTTTTTATTATCGAGCCAAATTCTCAGGGCTGACCCGGAGGACCTTTCCACTTGCGATACTTGGTCTCCGCAGGATTTTGACATTTACATTGATAAAACACTACTTCGCTTCCCAGAATCCACTAAAAATGTAAAAGATAATATTGATTATATGCAAAGGCTTTGTGGCGATCGGATAAAATCTCTGGGAATTGAAGCCTGCCTGAAGAGATCCGAAGGCTACTACAGTCAGTTTTTTTACCAGTATCAAATTGAAAACACTCTATCTAGTGTTAAAACTAATTCACAATATTTAGCCGACCAACCCCAAGAAAAGATGAAGCTCCCCGATCAACTTTTTACAAAAGATTTGACGCTAAAGAGGAACTGGAAGGCTATCGCAAAAGAGAACGGGTGGCAGTGGATCCACTTTCAATCCAACACAACAGTGGGAGGAAGACCCTCCGCTCGGCTGATATTTGTAATTCCCAAAGACGGTTATCAACAGAATATCCTCGTTGCAACATTTAGTGATGAAGATGGCAATAACTCTAATCCCACTGAATACCGGTCAATACAAATGCAAACCATCGAGTTTGAATCTGAGGGTGAAACCCTAGAGAAACCCCTTTTACACTTTAGAGGTTGGTATAAAAATAAAGGAATTGGAAATGCATCGTTAAACAATATCCATAAAGGACAGCGCTGTGTCGGTTGCCACGCAAGTGGACCGAGAAAAGTGGTGCTTATGGATAATCCCGCATTCCCAACCACTTTTAGTGACGAAACCTCACTTAAAAAAATTAACGAAGCTATTACCATTGATAAGCTACATGACATGAGTTTGTACTATGATCTTGAAAACTTCCCAACGGATCTGAAAATTGGAGAAGGCAAAGGGGCAGAGTGCATCAGCTGTCATAACAATGAAAAACAAAGATCACTGGCCTTCTCCAGAACAATTGATGGTTCTTTTTGGACCAACGATTGGGATCGAAAGATTTTTACAGAAAAGTCCATGCCAGCAGACGACGTTATTTATAACTACACCGATGAAGAACGCATTCATATTCGAATGAGCTTGATACCTGAATACAGCCGAAAACTTAAAGCTTGGCTTACGGAAACAAAATGTGAAAAGCCCCCAGAAACGCATTCTGACTCCTCATCAACATCCTCCAAGGTCCAGCCGAAACCAAGCACTCCTGGCGATAGTGCCCGCTAAACCGCGCCGCGGCTCCAAAAGGTGCCTGGCACCTTTTAGGTATGGAGGTTTTGCTGGCCCCATTGGTGTGGGTTAGATAGAATGGCTCTACCTACTGCGGCAAAATCCACTTTTCCTTCCATTACTATTTGATCAATAAAGTTTCCGTGCTCAATTCCCCCCACGCCAATGACGGGAAGATTAATGTTTTGTTTTAACTGTTCTGCATCTTCTACCAGGTAGCCTTGCCCCACTTTATCTCTTTGCCGGCGCCAACCTCCTAACCCGGAAGAAACATCCAAAAGGTCTACCCCTTTTTTTTGCAACTGCTCAGATACCCAGTTCATATCCTCCAATGATAACCCCTCTGGAAAATGATCCTGAGCCGGCAGCCGAACAGCGATTAATATATTTGGCCAATGCGATCTTATGCTCTCCACGATCTGAAGTAGGATCTTTGATCGGCCCTCTATCCCTCCCCCATAACTATCCGTGCGATGATTGGTTATAGGAGATAACCATTGATTCAACCCATAGCCATGGGCCGCGTGAAACTCTACGACATCAAAGCCCGCACGCACAGCTCTTCCTGCCGCATCTATATACATAGAAATTAATTTTTGAACCTTCTCAAGGCTAAGAACTTCAGGCACTTCTAGATTTAAATTTTTCACTGGGACCGGTATAGCGCTCGCTCCCCAAAGGGCACCTCCGGTTAATTCTGTATTAGACTTCCCTCCGCAGTGAACCATCTGCAAAGCCGCCAGCGCTCCTGACTTTTGAATGACCTTGGCCAGTTGTGATAACCCTACAATCTTGTTATCCGCGTCTACTGCCAGTTGGTTCGGCTCGCCTTTTCCAGAAATATCGATATAGGAATACTCAACAAATATCAATCCAGCCCCGCTCGCTGAAAGTTTCTTGTAGTGACCCAAAGTGGATTCAGTGACCTTGCCAGATCTGTCCGCTGTTTGTGAAGCCATTGGCGGAACCACCACTCTGTTTTTAGTGACCTTACCATTGGAAAATGTATAGGGTGCCCATCTGTCTTTTGCCATCAACCCCTCCTTTTACGGGGCCTTTATATAAAAATAATTACCCTTGAAAAAGAAACGATATAGAAATATATGTTTCGATTATGGAAATATTTGAATTGAAGTATTTTTTAGCTGTGGCTCAAGGAGAGAGCGTTAATCGCGCTGCGGAGAAGATTAACGTCTCCGCTGGCTCTTTAAGTAAAGCCATCTCTCGGCTTGAAGCGGAGCTTAATACACCTCTGTTTTTTAAATCTGGTAGACGAATTCGTCTAACCCCTGAGGGGCATCATTTAAAAAAGCGAGCCGCTTCAATTGTAGCCCTCGAAGAAGATGTTAAGCTAGAGCTCAAAGGCCACCGGGTAGGTAGCGTAAATGTCTATATCTCTGCCAGTGAGGTGCTTCATTCTTCATTTGGAGTTAATTTAGCTAAAAGGATTAATACCCTTGTCCCCCATGCCCGAATTCAGTTTCTTTTAAGGTCTGAATCCGAATCCATCCAGCAAGTCGCAGAGGGGGAAGCCCACCTCGCCATCATAACCCAATCTCCGCCAAAAAATATGGCGTCCAAAGTCTTACAGAACATTGAGTTTAAAACCTGCGCATCTTCTGCCCACCCTCTTTTGAAAAATAAATCCTCGCGACGGAAAATCCCTGTGGAGGAGCTACTGGACTTCCCGTTCGCTACACTTGAGCCAGGCCTACTCGGCAAAATTGCTCGTTCCAACAGTAATGATGGATGGAGAGACGACAAGCTTTCACGAAATATAAAGTACAAAGCCTGCGGATTAAAACTCACTGAGAACTTAGTTCAGTCCGGATTAGCACTGGCCTATCTTCCCGAATATATCATTGAAGCGAGCGACTTAAAGGCACTTAATGTTTCGAATTGCCCCTTTTCCTGCAAACAAACCGTTAGAATCTTGGCAAAGGATCCTGCCGAACTCAGTTGGCTCAATTTGCTCTGGGATCGAATTTAGATATCGGGTAAACAATTAAAGTTCTAATTTTCGTTCATAAGTTTGACAGTTTTAGCTAGACTAAAGTTTAGGCCCTAAGTACCGATGAATAGATATGAAATCGGTCTTCGGGGGGCTGCCAATGACTAAACTATGGATCCTTTTACCACTGAGTCTATTCCTTACAAACTGCACCGACGGTGAAAAGACTTTTACAGAAGAAGAGATACAACAGGCTCAAGAGGACCTAAGTAATAAAGCAACATGCTACCAATTTGAAGATGAAAATACTCCCATCGCAAATGAAAGTGATGAAGAGTCCTATTCATCCACCTGGTGTTATTACAACAATGAAGACAACAGTGAAACCTACATCTTTAATGGTGACGGCAGCCAACTCGATGGAGCACTATTTGCCATTTTAAAGCGAGGCGCCGAAGGATCATTAACTGAAATCATTCACGGATCTTGGTTGAGTGGTGTTCTCAGCTTTCATAGAGCCGGCCCCAATAGCCCCAACCCGTTACCCGTTCCACTTAAAGTTGAGGATATAAATATTGACCAACCTCAATCCCATGTGAATTTTAGTTTAGAAATTTCCGAAAACTTTCTTCAACTTGATAATGCAGCTAAAGAAGAGGTGGAGGAACAACCCGACCCCACTAAAAATCTCTACTACCTGGTTGAAGGCGAGTATGAAGAAAACCTAGAAGAGGAAAGCCAGCCCTGGGTGGGTTGGTATTGGCCCTTCGGCAGCTTGACTCAAAACAGTTCTTCGCCACTTCGAATATTCGACCGCTTCATTGCCGCCATTACTGGTGACGAAGGACAATCCTCCAGTTGGGAGGATCAAAATCGACCTGCCGATGAGGTGGGCGGACATTGTAATGGGTGGGCCGCAGCAAGTATACTCTACCCGGAACCTACGCATGAAAATTACTCTCCAGAATTAGAACAAGATGTGAGTGAACGTACCATGAAGGCGCTTTTGAGTGTGAGTAGCTTCTGTGTACATTGGGCCTTTTATGGTAAGAGGTTTTATAATTCCTCACCTGCCGAAGAACAGTCTGACATCAACCCTGCGCTTTTCCATAAAGTACTACTTTATTATTTAAAGCAGCTGAAAAAGCCTGTAGCGATGGACTACTTTCCAGATTACTGGGTGGATAACACTGTCATTTCGGGTTACAAATTTAATATCGAAAAAATCGATGACGATTCAGAATATAACTACAAAGTTGTTGCCGAGTTGAAAACCCATGAGTACGTCCAACAAGATATCTCTGGGATTGCTCCTGTAAAAACTCGCACTTACTCTTACTTACTGAGTGTTGACGAAGACGGTTTAATTGAGGACGGTGTTTGGACTTCTACAAATCCTGATTTTCTTTGGGTTCCTTTGGCTGCACGGGACTGTGGACGACAAAACCCTTACGTTACAAAACAACTTGTAGAGAGAATGGTCTACAAAATCCCAATGGACTCTGAAGATCCAGGACAAGACCCAGGACAAGAC
>DCMZ01000006.1:0-45338 GCA_002321895.1 Bdellovibrionaceae bacterium UBA1609
GCAAGATCCAGGGCAAGATCCGGGACAAGATCCGGGACAAGATCCGGGACAAGATTAAGAACTCTAGGCGCATTCCATTGCGCCTTTTGTTTTTTTAAACTACCATAATTCTATGCAACTAGATTTAAGAACACTGCAAGCCAAAGACCGAGAGACTTTTTTAAAAGCTCTCGAACATACCTGGGAACCCAATTTTACTTTTGTGCATTACTATGATTCCCTAGCAAACAATGACTTTAATCAATATTTAAATCTGGCCCAAAAAATCCAAAAGGGTGAAAATCTACCTGAGGGTCATGTTCCCTCGACGCTACTCTTCGCCTTTGATGAAAATAATAATATTGTTGGCCGAAGCTCCATTAGGCATGAACTGAACGACAGCCTTCTAAAAGTAGGAGGTCATGTGGGTTACGGTGTGGCACCCATTTACAGAAATAAAGGCTATGCCACTGAGATCCTTCGCCTCAGCTTAGATTATGTTAAAACCCACCTTCCTCAGATCGAACGGGTTTTAGTGACCTGTAACGAAAACAATTTGGCTTCAAAGAAAACCATCGAAAACAACAATGGTCAGTTGGAAAACAAAATTCCTTACCCCGAAGAAAATACAAATAAACTTAGGTATTGGATTGATCTAAAGTAAAGCTCAGACTATGAGCTGGCTTTCAGTACTATTGCCTTATCTAGTCCTGTTTCAAAGCGAATACAATTCTATTTCATAGCTGAATAGGCAAAACTTTCCCCATCTTTCATCCGATAGAAAAGCATGACTCAACGACTTTGCTTTTTCATCTTAATCCCACTTTTTGCGCTCTCCTGTGTAAAAGAGAAAAATAGTTCCAACAGTAGTGCTAACGCCCACTTCACACCCAATGTCATCTACGGTGAGGACCATCGAAAAGACCTTTATGAGTTAGAAAACTCAGAACACCTAAGATGGGCACAAGCCACAGTGGCCCTGATTGATAACAACAAATTTTTAGACAATGGTGATCATTTCCAAATCTATACTGATCATTATGGTGAAAGTCGTCGCCTCTGCCCCACGGAAAGATTTTTTGAACAGGAGTCTGCGGCTTATTGCAGTGGATTTCTTATTGCCGAAGACCTAATAGTCACTGCCGGTCACTGTATTCGCACCACCACCCAATGTGGTCGCACTCAATTTGTATTTGATTTTGCTTACCATCAATTTCCGGCCCAGGTTTCAAGAGCCGAAAAAGACAATGTCTATAGTTGTGAAGAACTCATCCATAGTGAAGTTGTACCTAATGGCGCTGACTTCGCCATTGTCAAATTAAACAGACCTGTTATTGATCGATCCCCTCTTGATTTAAGATCAACTGGGGAAATTACCCTTGGTCAAAACCTGACCGTTATTGGCCACCCGATGGGTTTACCCACCAAGTTTGCCGATGGTGCGCAAGTGAGATCTATTGATGCGGATTTCTTTGTTGCCAATTTAGACACCTATGGTGGCAATTCAGGTAGTGCCGTCGTAGACTCTGAATCGGGCATAGTAGAGGGTATCCTGGTTCGAGGCGAACGCGACCTCAGCTATCAGGACGGGTGTTTTGTTTCAAATACTTGTGCCGATGATTCTTGTCGAGGTGAAGATGTCACAAAGATTGAGCATCTTCTCCCCTACTTATAACTCTCTATTTGTCATAGAAATTAATTCAATTTCCGATCAAAATTTTGTCACCTTATAGGACTTACAAAACAGCTATTCACCTGTCATTACTACTTTAATTACATCTGAGCATCATTTTTGATGCCTATTGATTACTACAAGTACCCTTGCTTATGGCACCCCAATTGCTCATATATAAAACGTGGAGATTCGTAAAATCCATTAGGGAAACGAGGTTTACGAATATGGAAACTATGAGGAGTTTTGAAATGTGGGTACTTGTTCAACGACTAACTACTGGTTTGGTACTGCTGATAGCTACTGCCAACTTAGGATGTAGTACACTCAGCAGTTTAACGGATGGCACTCGACGGGGTCGATTTGTAGGTCGTGAAGCTCCTACTGCTAAATTAATGCAAAAGGCTTTTATCGTGGCACCCAATGGGCGTGTCGATCACTTTGATTCGCTAGATCCGGACATTCAAAACACTCCGGTTAAAATTCCAACCATTCGGTTTAGACACGCCAGTCAACTTTGCAACCCAAATACCGCATCAGAAAAAAATGCCCTAAGGCAAAATGAATTGGATTTAGAATTGGCTTTTATGATTCAAACCCTAAACTCTCAACAACCAATAGTCACACAACAAGGTGAGCTCCGTCGTTCACTCAGTCAAAGTATGATAACGAACCTGTATAACACTCCCGACTGTGCTCCCTTTAGATTTAAACTCAATATCGTAAAAAAGCTCATTGAGGGGCATAAACTTTCTAGAATCGAAGAGTCCATTGTTAGATAACTTGTTCGAAGGGCGATTCAATAGAAAAAGGCTTCCATCAGGAAGCCTTTTAGTTTCAAGAAGCAAAGTTAAATTGCAATTATCTTCCTATTTGAGCACAGGCATAGACCTGACCCAATTCGCAGGCAAACACCAAGTGAGCTTGCGAATTTGCACTTAAATTACTTGTGGAGTTAGCGGGAGCAATGTCCGCAGCCACCTCTCCGCCATTAGCTGACATACTAGAAACTACAATTACCTCACTGGTCGAAGAGCTTTCTGACTGCCCATACCCACTCATACCGTTAGATTGTCCATAGTAAGGATTCGTTGTCGTCGCATCGGCAGTGGTTGTATCGTCTGTTGTTCCCGTATCTACATCAGCTTCTGTATCTGGATTATTTCCAGCTGCAATTTGCTGCTCAGTATACTCAACACAGATGGGATCTTCCGTATAAGTGCTACAAACTGACGCCAAGTAAGCCTCACTGTAATCCGCTTCACATGTGGATGGATTGGAAATACAAATGGGATTGGACTGATTGGCCAAAACCACACAAGTGGGAGACTCTGTATTACCTGATGTTAAACAGTAAGCTCTTTCGGACATGGCTTGACAAAAATCTCCGCCCGCATTGGAAGAGGGTTCATCTTCCGTTCCACAATAAGTGGTGCTAAAACTTCCACAAACTGTTTGTAATGAACTGGAAATTCTAGATTGTGCTTCGTATTCAACACGCTCCACTTCCGTGGCGCTAGAACTTGGCTCATCAACAAGCGAAAAAGGAGCGTATTGTTCGCCATAATAGACCTGACAATTTGTCACCAAGTAGCCCTCACAACCGGGAAAGTTCTCTGAACCTGGCTGAGCACAAGCCTCCGCTTCTTCCACACTGGCAGCCGCGGCATCCATAGCTGCCTGTTGATCTTCGATCAATTTTGCTTGAGCTCTTTCCTTATCTTTGTCGTCATCACGATTCTTTTTCATCCAAAGTGCAAGTCCACCAACAATTCCGGCACCCACTCCCCAGGTCACCCAATTGGAAGTATCGCCGTCACCACTTGGACTTGTCGTCACTCCGGGGCTATCAGCTCCCACAACGTCCGTATTAGATGATACTCCACCACCATCTTTAGATTCCAAACTTGAAATAAAGTTTTGTAAATTTGCATCCTGAGTTTGACGTTGATAAATAGCACCATCCAACTCAGCAATGTTCTGAGTAAGCGCATTACACATCTTTAAACCTTCATCTTCATAAAGTTGAATATTCTTAAGGTGAGCTTGTTTCTGGTAAAGTTTTTCAACTTCAATTTGAGCCTGTAAGGCTTTAGATTTTATCTCAGGACATTCAGCAGGAGGATCTTCCCCAAGACAGTTTGAGTTATACTGGTTTTGATAGGTAGTATAGTCTTTATTAGCCAGTTCAAGCGCTTCAGTTATATCTGTCTCAGCTCCAACATATGATTCTAGACCATTTTTTGTTTCACCTGACGAGGCAACATGTCTTGATTCACAATCATCTCTTAACTCAGCACAATGAGCCCGCTTCTTTGAAAGCGTAGACAGTTCGTTTTGCACTTGTGCACGCACTCCTTTACCGCAATTTACTAAGCCTTCACCCTGATAGTTTTGCTTACAGGTCGCGTTTTGCTCATTAAAATTTTCCATGAGAGCATTCAATGCTGCTACTTCTTGAGCCACTACTATTTTACTACAACTATTGTAACCAGGACCCGAAAAAATGTTTCCTTTATAATAGAATCTATCAGCAAAAGCATAAGATCTATAGAGAGTATGATTTCTGTTGCGAGCATCTTTCTTCATATACGTGGAGAAAATAGATCTATACTGCTCAATCATGGATTGGTACTCTTTTTCAAACTTTATGAATGCCGCTTCATCGGCCTCATTGAGTTTACTCACGTTAGCTTTGGCAATATTGGATGCAGCCCCCTTCCCCAGCTTGTCGACATCGGCCAATTGACTTTCATTGGCAAAAGACACCGCTCCAAACAGTGAAAAGATAAGTACTGTTACAATTTGAGTGAACAGTTTCATGGATCCCCCTCTAATATAATGATCCGTTAACTACATGTCTCATATCGGAACCCTCTAGGCTCCACTTTAGTCTAATCTATATTTTTTTGAGATCCCCCCTCGGGATATCAAAAGCTGTTTCAATTTGAAACAAACTATTATTCAATCACTTCAATATCTGCATCCAAAGATACAGGTTGGCGCGGCTCTTGAATTTTTGCAGCGCTTGTTTTAGGCAGGTTTTCTATCGAGGGAGAGATGTAATTCTTTAAAGAATCGGAAGGCCCAAACAACATAAACAGAGAAACGCTCGCAGCTACAAACCCTGTGGCTATAATAAAATTTGCGAAACGTTCACCTAACATTGTCTGGCTCCTTAAAACATCTATCGGCCCGAATGCCCACAACACTAAAGAGCAACCGGCGTACCAACTGAAAAAAAATCTGTTAGATTTGATTTTCTAGATTTGATTTGAAGTGACACTTGTTAGAAATCCGACAGTCCTGTACAAACTTTCGACGTCTCATAAGTGATCTAATTGGATGTGTGGACAAGAACTGCTGGAGAGGCGAATTGAGGTAGACTCAACTCGAGAAGCAAAGTCTCAGCAATATCGTTCATTAAATAAAAAGTATAGGTATCCGAATCCGCGGGAATCGTGAAACCTCCACTATCCTCATTCATACAATCCGCATCGGAATAGCGAATTCCAGAAGGAAAACCATCTGGCAAAAGCGTTAAATTACGGGTGACAGTCACTGGATTATCAAAACGATCCACCACATGCACTGTAAACGCTTGCGAACATTCCCCCACTGTGGAAGATGTGGGCCCAGAGAAATCAATTCCGCTCAAAGTAGGAAGAAGCGGCGTCTCCGGATCTATATCTTCGAATTCATCATCACCCAATTCTGAATCTTGAATGGCCGCCGCAGAACCATTGGTTCCGTCTTGCTGAAACCCATCACAATTTTGAAAGGCGAGCATAATAAAGCCCGCTAAAATCATTGCAATAATTTTTTCGAAATTAGAACCCATAGGTCCCCTATCGGGACAATCTGTACAACACTCAACCTAGATCTAGGCCTACTTATTGTTCTCTAACAAAACTATTCAAAAAGTTGCGAGAATTTAGCGCTCGTAAATCAAAATTAGGGTCCAGATTTCAATGTAAACGCATAGAAACATTGAAGATTACTAGTTTGAAACACCGATAAGGTCATATGCGGCTCGTGCTCAGTTTTTTCATCTTAGTTTCTGCACCTATTTTGGCAAATGCCAATGAATCCGCTATTGAGCATTATCTGAGATTAGCTCAACCCCTTTTAACAAATCGACCCCATTCACAGATTTGCGATTTAGATAACCCTACCAGTTCTGCCCCCTGTCCAGAAAGTTTAATGGAAGCTGCTGTGGAATCTAAGGATGTCAGCTACGCCAGTCAGTGGTTAGGAATTTTCGGTGAAGAGGACATTTGGCAAACCTGCAATGCGGTTCACAATCCCGATGGCATTCTGGCCAGCCCTGAAGAATTGGATGGGTACTTCAGCCAAGATCCGGATTTGGGATTAGAAAAATCTTTGATCGAAGCCTATCCCAGATGTTTTGAATCCAAAGACGAAGAGTTCAAAAAAGCCATTGTAGCTGAGTACTACCATTCAGGAGCTCGTTTAAGAAATCAGTTCGACAACAGCATTGATGCCATTGCCAGCATCGATGCCCTCCTCTCTCCCAACAAAATACTTCACTCTGTTGGACAATGCGATACCGGACTAGAAAGCAACAAAGAGCGATGTGAGAGTTACCGGAAAAAATGTAAAGGCTTTTCTCAACAAGCCGCCGAATTAAAAATAGACGGCATGATTAAAAATTCCATGACTGCGATTGAGACTTTAAAACCCCTGCAAAAGCGTCTGGATAAACTAAATGATGGATTTTTATGGACCACCAAAGAGTATCCAAAGGGGGATCCTCGAAGGGAAGAAGTAAAGCTCCTCAGGCAACAGATCGCTACAGCTAAACAACTGGTTCCCTGGATTGATGGTGAAAGCTTCCAAGACCATATGGAAAAATACGACGAAGCGAAATCTGAGAACCAAAAAAAATCCTTGATAGAAAAGGCCATTAAATCCCAACTTGCAGCCAACCGTAAAGAACTTTTGGAGACTGCCAATGAAACCCAATCCGCATTGGGTTGTATATTTAAGCCGAATCAAAGATGTGACACCGATGACTTTGCGGAGACTTCAACCAATGCCTCCAGTCTTCATGATGTGAATACGGAAATGGTGGATGTCTTTTCTGAACTGTCGGCAGAAGATCGAGCTTTGCTTTCACAAGAGCAAGAACGCCCCGCCTATGAAGTTCTGACCGCTAATAACTATCTTCGAGCCAATCAGTGTATGAAGGATTTAAATAAGACCGATGATGAACTGGCCGAAACCGTATACATGGGTGCAGCTACTGTGGCTTTGAGTCTAACTCCCATGGGGGCTGCGGGGTTAGTTGCGGCAGTGGCTCGATCCTCAAGAGTCATTCAAAAATTTGCAACAAGCTACGATGCTGCCAACGCAGCTCGCAAGGGAGCCTCTTTTCTCACCGGCGTGAATCGAGCTTCCGTCGCCGCTGAAGTTGGAACTGCAGCCTTTATCGACATTCCTATGGTCATAGAATCATGTAATGATCGCTACGGAATAAGTGGGGGGGCTCTCACAAAAATTCCCAAAGGCCAAATACAATGCCCCAATACAGCACCGTTAGAGGACATCCGAACCCATGACAATCTCACAAGTTGTCTCTTGGGTGCGGTCATGGGAGTGGCCGCTGTGGGTCTCCCGGCAGGCTCCATTGCTCTTTCTCGTAGACAGGCCCATCGCACACAGCAACAAGCCCAAGACTTAGAAGCCAACCCCCCACCAAAACCGGACCTGCGCACGGAAGAGGAAATCACCCAAGATGCTGTGATCACTATGTCAGGTCGCTTGGCCGCTGAAAATCTTGATGATGTTGCCAACCAAGCCGCACGACTCACGGACTCCGAGGTCGATGAGTTGATAGAGGAATTTGTACCCAATGCCACTCCCGAACAAGCCAAAGCCATCATCGAACTGCGACAGAAGACCACAGGAAATCCCTCTAGAGATGTAGACATCGCCTATCGAAAGCTCAAAGAATTGGACATGGACGATGAGCAAATTCGTCGGGTGATTCGATTAGGCCTGACCAACGGAGATTCTCTTCGCCCAGGGCGAATTGCTTCCAATGATCCCATGCAGATTGTTGTTGGTGACCGGCAATTTTCGAGAAATGAAAATGTTCAATTTGTCTCGGGAAGCAATACTTTTCAAGGTCGCGTGGTGGGAACGGGACGAATAAACAACACCGTTCTCGTTGAAAGATCTGTTCCCGGTGGACGTACCCAAACACTCAGCGTCCCAGTAACACGGACCCGTACTACACCTGAAATAAAAGCCAGTGGCTATGCCGACGATTCGGGTTTAGGCGGCCGGCCCTACCCCTTAGAACGAGGGGAATTCATTGCTAATGGCAGAGTCTATCGTGCAGGACAAAGAGTGACTGTTATGTCTCGAGGAGACAACACTCCGAGGCAAGCCATAGTACATGGCTCTAGTAATGTGAACAGTCGAAAGCCCCACGTTCAGGTGGAAGTTCTCAATACCGGCCCAAGACCCTACACCAATCGGCCCCAGTTGGTGACTGTAAATACCACCAGCCTACGTCCAAGAATTCGCACGGGTGACCAAGTTCAATTTAAATCTAAGTCCAGTGGCAAAACCTACCAAGCAACTGTTGTCGACTACAACGTTCGTAACCAATCTCTAAAGGTGGCACGAGCCGGAAAAAATAGAAACGGTCAACTTTCCGGCTATGACGTCATTGAGGATATCACAATTGATGAAGCCGGCTACGTTCGCCCCACACGAAACCTCACCGTCACCCGTGACCTATCTGAAAAACAACGTTCCCTGATCTATACCAATGGTTTTATACAACGCAACGGATTCTATGATCTAGAGCAAGCTCGGTATTTTGTTACGAGTTTAGAGAACACAGATTTAAGAGCCGCAATGATAAGAGATCTCGCTCCAGACCTCACTGAGGATCAAGTCCAAGCGGTTCTTAGAGCCCATGAACTGCCTGGCCCAGGAAGTGGATTGTATACCGACGGCCAAATTCGAGCCCGACTTTCTGTGATGGATGATGCCGCTATCCCGAGAGAATATGCCCGGTCATTTATAGATTTAGGCTTAGCCGGCAGGCCCGGCTTAACTCCCGGCCGGATGCCTGATGAAGTTCTTGGCGACACCCTATTGCTCTCTGGAGATCGCACACTCATAAGAAACACGTTTGTAAATGTAGTTCGAGCCGATGGGTCTCAGTCTCGAGTTTTGGTGGCCGGACGCGGGAGTGCTCCAGATTCCGTTCGAGTGCGCTATCGCAATGAAGTCACTGGCCATATAGAAACAGAAGATGTGGCAGCCCACCAACTTCGCTTAGCTCTGACTGAAAATGACAATATTGTCGTCTCAGTCAGAGGCCGATCCACAAACGGTCGAGTCGTTAGCATCGATGAAGAGACGGGACAGGCCATAGTCAGTGTATCCGGCCGACAACACTCCCTCCCCGTTAACAGTTTACGTCGTCCAGTGAGTGAGGAGAACTTATTACCGTTTCGACCACTTGAGCTCCCTAGACCCAATGTACAATTTGTATATAACGGCAGAATTATAGAAATTAAATCCGTAAGATATCATATGCCCAGCCCCACGGGCGCGGGGGAAGTTCCCATTCGCATCCTGAGCAAACCCGATGCCCAAGGCAATGTGAAAGTAAAATACACCATTACTCGTCGCGCAGGCGTTCCCGCTAAAACTCACGAGACCCAAGTCAATATGAATCAGATTCATCGAGACTACGAAGTGGGCGAAGACTTCGCTTACGTTAATTTAAATTCTAGCCAGGGCGCCTATGGAAAAGTCGTGGGCTTGGATGAGTCTCAGGGAATCATCACCGTCCGCTACTATGATTTAAGCCGACGAAGATTTGTAGATGCCAATCGATTAATCCAAGACGTTGAGCGCCTCCCCGATAATTTCAATGCACGCTATGGTCGAAGAGCCACTATGTTTAGCCATACGGGCCCCGCGAAACCAAAACCTGACTCAACAGGCATTCCCTATGTCACACGATCCGGCGGAACCCGAAGTTATCAAGAAACTCGTTTTGCCGAACAAGTACTGAGAGATCAACAGTACATAGACTATAGGCTACTTAACTCAAGAGATCGTCTAGTTCAGGAATTCACAGACAGCCAGAACATTGTCAATGCCGCCAAGCAATCTCTCAGTAGCGGAGCCAAACGATCGCCTCGCTTTAGACAAACTCTTCAACGAGCTATTGAGAGGGAACAAGCCCGATCCAACGACATTTTTACTCGCCTCAGCCAAGACTTATCCCAAAGCGGTGGTTCTAGACTGCAGAGCCCCAATGATCTGGCTTCATTGATTCAGCGCCATCGTGTTTTTGTCCGCGCCGCCGATGATACTGCTGCTGCTCGACAGGCAGCCCGAAGAAGTCAGACAAAAAGAGTACAGAGTCGTGTACGCAAAGCTCTGCACAAAGAAAACATCCGAACGGCCAATGAAGATGCCGCCATAAAAGTACTTCAGAAGAGATATTCAAAACTTAATGATGCTGAACGAAGAGAGGTCATTTTAAGTTATTTCCCTGAATGGCGTTCGTCACCGGGAACCTTAGAAAGGGTGATGCTGGCCCATAACTCGGGGCGCTCTGGAGTAGGACAATACACACCCGCCGAGATCCAAAAGAAATATAAAATCATGCTCCAGTCAAAACGAAAATTGAAACAGCAAAGCACGGTTCGACCTGATCGCATTGCCGAGCTCGGCCCTGCTGTAAAACCGGAAGAAGCCCAATTTTTAATGGAAGTGGGTTTAACAGGAAAACCACCCAAGCCAACATCAAAAGGCACAAGGGGTTCCTCAAAGAAAAAACCGAACAGTCGTCAAAAAGTGGCCGAAGCCTACGAACGGCAGATGGCTAAAAAAGTGGAAGAGCCACCAGCTCCTCCCAAAAAAACTGTTTCGGAGGCACAGCAAAAATTCGAAGAGCGCTACGCACAGTTCGATTACTATGAATCACTAGAACCCGGCTTTGCCCATAAACATAAAAAAACCATTAACTTGATCAACCGAACGGTGGATCAATGTATTGAAACAGAAGCCTGCGATGAAGACACTTTGGGAACACTGCGCCTCCTTATGAAAAACGATGTGGTGGTTCGAGATATTGAAATTGCCGAGCAAGTGGCAAAAAACTGCCTTCCTCCTAATCAAGGCTGTGTAAAATCCCTAGTGACTCATGTTCATGACTACCTCTCTAATGGCCGATGGATGGATTCCAACCGGCGAGAGGTTTTTAGGATTGCGCTCAGTGACTGTATAAAAAACCATTGTGACCCCCATACGGCCATCTCCATGTTACGCAGAACAGATGAACTGCCACTCACTGATAAAAAAGTGCGAGAGATGTACGCTCGCGAAGAATGGGATCCCCGAGCTAGTGAAGCCAACATTATTACTGTGGAAGCTCAAAACCAATTGTTCGAAGGTATACTAAGAAACTACGACATCGATATCCATACCAATTTAGAATCCCGAACCTCCAGTTTTCGTCGAGGCCAAAACAAAAACAAATCTGTCGATGACTTAGTTGCTAGTGAAAATCTCGCACCCGGCCGGAGCCCCGACTACTATGTGGAATATCCCAACGGTGAGGGTAAATTGTTTGATGTTCAAAGCTCTGCCAACCAATCTCGCGTGGAAGGCATCGGAGAGATTGGTGCGGAAATCATTTTAAAAAAGTCGGAGGTCATAGAGCAGACCCACCGAGTGATCGTCGATTTTACTGATCAATTTAAACCTTCCTCGGCAGTCCAACTCGTTCGAGAAATACAAAAAATGGCTGAGATATTAACTGCAGCTAAATCTCAAATTCGCAGAATTTCAGTAAAAAGTAGCGAGTTAGATCGTTTACCCAAAAAGGTATTCGATCGAATTAACCCGAAACCTCACCCCGACAATCCCTACCTATACCTTGTTGACGTCTATGCGGAACATCTTGATGTTGTCACTGTAGCTATTGGGACTCGACAAAACCCAGTACTTATAAGAGTTTACCCTAACTATGATCCGAACTTCCTGAAGCGCTACTATCGCAGCATCTTCTCCGAGTTCTTCACCTCTCCATCCTCCCGCTAAAAGGTGCCAGGCACCTTTTGGAGCCGCGGCGCATCCCAAACGGGCGAGGCATCGCTTTTCTGGCCCTCGTCGGGAAAATCCACTATAAAAACCCTCTAACTTAAGGGGTCTAAGTATGAGTCAGTTATTCTCACTTTTAGGTATGGCTGCATTTGTCGGAATCGCCTATGGATTATCTACCGACCGGAAAGCCATCGATTTTAAACTGGTTCGCAATGGATTCCTGATTCAGCTCGTTCTAGGGCTATTGGTTCTCGGTATTCCCGCTCTAGGCGTCCCCGGTGTATTAGGATTTTTGTTTGCGGCCGCCAATGATTTTTTCATGGCCATCATTTCCTTCACCGATCGGGGCACCGGCTTTCTTGTAGGTTCCTACATCGATAAGTCAGAAAAGGGCTTTGTCTTCGTACTGCATGCCTTGCCACCCATTATATTTTTCTCATCTCTCATGAGCGTTCTCTACCACATGGGAATTATGCAATACCTTGTTCGCGGTATGGCCTGGATCATGTTTCGTTTTATGGGAACCAGTGGAGCCGAAAGTCTTTCCATGGCAGCCAATGTTTTTGTGGGCCAAACGGAAGCGCCACTCGTTGTGAAACCCTATGTAAATAAAATGACGCCATCAGAATTAATGGCCTTAATGACCGGTGGAATGGCCACCATCGCCGGAGGCGTTCTTGCCGGCTATGTTGGAATGCTTGGTGATAAAATTCCCAATATCGCCGGCCACCTCCTCACCGCCAGCGTGATGAGTGCTCCTGCTGCATTTATTTTCGCGAAAATTCTGATCCCAGAAAACAAAAAGCCCGAAACACTTGGAACTCTCCCAGCAAATGTAGGCGATGAGAAAAGTATCAACGTGATTGAAGCCGCAGCCAAAGGTGCCGCCGATGGATTAAAAATGGCACTGAATGTGGCCGCTATGCTGTTGGCGTTTATCGCATTGATTGCTGCAGCCAATGGGCTACTCGGCTGGATCGGCGACCTTGTCGGCTTCACCGAATGGGGACAAAGTTTTGTACCCACACTTCTACAAGGCGACCAACCGGTGAACTTAAGCATTGAATTGGTTTTGGGTTGGATATTTGCTCCCCTGGCTTTTTTAATGGGGATTCCCTGGAGCGAAGCCGCTGTTGCCGGCGCTCTGTTGGGGCAAAAAATAACTCTTAATGAATTTGTGGCCTACGCTGAATTGGTCAATGTTTCCGAACAGCTCAGCACTCGCACTTCCGTTATCCTGAGTTATGCCCTCTGTGGCTTTGCTAACTTTAGCAGTATTGCCATCCAGATTGGTGGCATAGGTGAAATTGCCCCGCATAGAAAATCAGAACTAGCACAATTTGGTTTTCGCGCCATGGTGGGTGGAAGTCTCGCGGCCTTTATGACCGCATGTATTGCAAGCCTGTTGATTTAACTCAACTCTCTTGCAAGACAACTACAAGGATTCAAAAAACTTTTGGATGTCCTCGGCTCTATCTAGGGCATCATCCCGACCCAACTCAATGAGCTTCTCGATATAAGACGGATGAAACAATAAGTAACTGGCTAACTCAGCCACATCATCCTCAGATCCTAAGCCCTCCAATAAAAATCGGATCGCTGTCGGGAATTCTTCAAAATGTGTTTTTGCAATTTCACGAATTTCTTTGGAAGGCTTAATTAAAAGAGTGTCCACTTTTTGAAAAGAACCTTTAACAAAGGAGGACTTTTCCGCGATAAGCCGATTCATATACTCCAAACGCGTAAGATCTGCGTCTAAGGCATCAAAAAACAGCGCTTTCAACATGGTGGATATGATCGCCCCCACTGAAGGCTCAAAGTTGGGATTGGGTTCTCCCCGCTTTTCCACACCTATCACCAAGATTTGCTTGGCTCCCGAATGAATGGATGCACTCAAAGGAGACATATTTCTCACGGCCCCGTCGGCATAAACATGATCATTCATTGTGACTGCTGGAAACACCAAGGGTATCGAACAACTGGCATAGATATGCTTGGGAGTGATTTGCACTCGGCGGCTTTCCCGTTTCTCGTGACTCCAGTCCTTCATATCATAATGTCCTTGATAGAAGACGATGGATTTATCCAAATTGTAGTTGTAGCTATGACAAGAAAGACCCCTTAGGTAGCCTAACCGCACTTGCTTGTCGATCCACCCAGGGTTCAGCCTGGAATTTAAAAGATGCAACAAGGGTTCAGAGTCCAACAGAGATGCTGCCAATTTGTTTCCCCGTAAAAAACCAAAGGAAAGATCACTCGCCCATCGAAGGGAGTTCTTCGTCAAAGAGACCGGGTCCGACTTATAGATATCGGCAAAATGCAAATCCAGCCAAAATTTTGATAGGCGATCGACGGCGTTCCTCTGGGACCTAGCATGCTGAGCCAAATAAGCGGCATTGATAGCCCCAGCTGAATAGCCCGAGTACAAGCTAAAAAGGTGATTCTTTTCGGAAAGCACTTTAAAAACACCCTGTAGAACTCCCACCTGGTAGGCTCCTCGAGCACCCCCACCGGAAAAGAACACGGCCGATTGAATGTAGCTATTGTAATTTGAGATTTTTTTCTGGGCTTCCATGTCCATAACACTATTGTGCCTGAGCTTATAATGGCTAGCAACACAAGCTCGTCACATTTGGACTACTCTGGCTCTAAAAACTCCTACTTCACTGGAGCTTAAAAGTGATTAATACGCCTTAAAAGAAGGATTCAGGTTGAGCTTGGCCACAGATTTTCTGTAAACCCACTCAAGACCCAAAGAAAACACCAAGGTACCTAACAAGGTGTTATGGAAAAAGGGAATTCCAGCTACATAACTGGCCATCAATCCCTTCCAACCGGGCTCGTAAGCCGTTGTCATCATCCAAACTCCCGCATTGGTAACAAAGAAAAAGAGCACAGAAGACAGAAAAGCCTGAATACCAATGGTCTTATAAGATCCTGAGTTCATCCAAGCACCCATTAAATAAATCAGACCAATAGAAGCGTAGACCACTAAGGAAATAGAACTAAAGCCAATCAACACGTCGGAAAGAAACATCGCAAAAACAGGCAAACTCAATCCCAATGGAGTTTTTGTCCAACGTCCCGCCATCAGTGCCATTGCCAAAACCGGTGTGAAATTCATAGGATGGGGAAAAAAGCGAAAACTAACTGCCAAAAGCATCAAGCCGGCTACGAGTACTAGGTTTTTCATTAACGATCTCCTCTATTGAGAAACTATCTAAAGATGAAACTTACCAAGACTTTAAGAAAATTCAACTGGTTAAAAATGCAACTGATCAAATATATGGGTTTTAGGGTGAGTTCGGCCCCTCACCCCCCTCGTGAAAGTATCTGGCTCAATTGAGCTTTGCAGCTGTCAGCCACTATGGTAATTTTACCGGCAAATCTGAGCAGTAGCCCCATAAAAAAGTAAAAGGAGATTCAATGTATAAATTGGTTTTATTACGTCATGGTGAAAGCGAGTGGAATAAAAAGAACCTTTTTACTGGATGGGTAGACGTGGGCCTTTCTGAGCAAGGGCTCAAAGAAGCTCAATCCGCCGGGGAGCTACTTAAACAGTCTGGCTTTCAATTTGATTTAGCCTTCACTTCAGTTTTAAAACGAGCCATCAAAACCCTATGGATTTCATTAGAAGAATTAGACCAAATGTGGATTCCAGTTCGTCGCAGCTGGCGTTTGAATGAGCGTCACTACGGAGCTTTGCAGGGTTTAAACAAAGCCGACACCACAGAAAAGTATGGCGAAGATCAAGTTTTTACCTGGAGACGATCTTACGACACACCTCCTCCAGCTTTGGAGCCCGATCACGAAATGCACCCCTCAAAAGATCGCCGTTATGATGGAGCCGATGGAGAACTTCCCGCATCTGAAGCTCTGAAGAACTGTCGTGAAAGAGTACTTCCCTATTGGGACAGTGAAATTGCCCCGGCCATTAAAGCGGGAAAGCAAATCATTGTAGCCGCCCATGGAAACTCCCTACGAGCCCTGGTTATGTTCTTAGATAACATTCCTGAGGATGAAATTTCCCAATTGAATATTCCCACTGGGGTTCCGCTTGTTTATGAGCTCGATGAGAATCTCAAACCGATCAAAAACTATTACCTCGGTGATCCAGAGGAAGCGAAGAAAAAAGCCCAAGCCGTTGCGAACCAAGCTAAAGCTTAAAACCTATAGTAGCTTATTTTTTATGCATAATGGCGAGTGCTCCACTCGCCATTGAAGAGAATTCATTCTGCCGTTCTAGAAATCCCTCTAGAATTTCCCATAAGCCCCCGAAAAAGTTGTATCTTTTCCAAATTTTTCGCAAACTAAGGGCTAACTATTAACAAGGAATAACCCATGGAAAAAGCATGGCTGAAGAGCTATCCGGAAGGTGTACCCCAATCAATAAACACCGATCAATTCGAGAATTTAAGAGACGTTTTTGAAAAGTCCGTTTCTAAATTTAAGGATAGCCCCGCCTACACCTGCATGGGTGCGACTCTTACCTTCAATCAGATCGATGAATTGAGTCGGAACTTTGCTTCGTTTTTACAAAACCACACTTCTTTGGAAAAAGGCGATCGAATTGCTATCCAAATGCCAAACATTTTGCAATTCCCCATCGCTTTGTTCGGGGCTCTACGGGCCGGGTATGTCGTTGTCAATACTAACCCACTCTATACACAAAGGGAGATGGAGCACCAGTTTAAAGATTCTGGAGCTAAAGCTATAGTTATCGTGGCCAACTTTGCACATAACTTGGAACCTATCTTAGATAAAACAGACATCGAAACAGTGGTCGTTACCGAGTTGGGAGATAGTTTAGGATTTCCAAAATCACTATTGGTTAACAAGGTGGTAAAGCATGTTAAGAAAATGGTACCTCCTTACAAATTAAAAGGGCATTATAAATTTAACGATGCACTCGCCATGGGTGCTAAGCAGACTTTTCAAAATGTGGAAATTAAAAAAACAGACATAGCCTTTTTACAATACACAGGTGGAACCACGGGTGTATCTAAAGGCGCAATGCTGACTCAAGACAATGTACTTCACAATATGATGCAAATTGTGTCCTGGATGGGGCCCAACCTGAAAGAGCGTGAGGAAGTCATTTGCACTCCGCTTCCGCTCTATCATATCTTTTCCTTAACTGTGAACTGCATGGCTATGATGTACTATGGAGCAGAAAACATCTTGATCACTAATCCAAGAGACATACCTGGTTTTATAAAAGAATTGAAAAAGCGCCCTGTCACTATATTTGGTGGCCTCAATACTCTGTTCAACGCTTTGATGAATCATGATGGTTTCACCGATGTGGATTGGTCCCGTCTTAAAGTGACTGTGGCTGGTGGAATGGCATTACAGACCAGTGTCGGTCAGCGCTGGGAAAAACTCACTGGCTGCCGAATTTCTGAAGGTTACGGACTCACAGAAACCTCTCCTGTCGCCGCAGTCAATCCACTGGATGAAAAGGGGCAATACGGAACTATTGGTATTCCCGTTCCCTCCACGCTCATGAAAATCGTCGGAGAACAAGGGCAGGACTTGGGCTACAATGAAGAGGGAGAAATCTGCATCAAAGGCCCACAAGTCATGAAGGGTTACTGGCAACGTCCAGAAGAAACAGAGAAGGTCATTGACGAAGGAGGCTGGTTTCATTCGGGCGATATCGCCATTCAGCAGCCGGATGGATTCTTTAAAATTGTAGACCGAAAAAAAGATATGATTTTAGTATCTGGCTTTAATGTCTATCCCAATGAAATTGAAGATGTAATTTCTGGAATGGATAAAGTTCTTGAGGTGGCAGCCATTGGAGTAAAGGACAGTAAGTCCGGTGAAGTGGTCAAAGTTTGCATTGTTCCAAAAGATGGAAGTCTAACTGCTGACGAAGTGATTGCTCATTCAAAGAAAAATCTAGCCGGATACAAAGTGCCTAGACATGTAGAGTTTCGCGAAGAATTACCAAAGAGTAATGTGGGTAAAATCCTTAGACGAAAGTTGAGGGATGCTGAAAGTTGAGCCCTCGACGGCCATCCAGTCGGTAAATCCTGCAGCCACTAAAGTTGAGCTTTAATAACACCAGGGTGGGCACTTTGAGCTCCCCCTCCTAACCACTTATAATTGTACTATGGGTTCAGAATCAAAAAACACCATCGATAAAGCATTAGATATAAACATGGATCCGAACATTTACGGAACCTTCGCAGAGATCGGCGCTGGGCAAGAAGTTGCACGAAACTTTTTTCTTGCCGGGAGAGCTTCCAATACGGTGGCTAAAACCATGTCCGCCTACGATATGACTTTCAGTGACGAAATTTATGGCCGTGAGAAAAACGGACGTTATGTTTGTGAATCACGACTCAATCGCATGTTAGAACATGAATTTTCATTGGTTCAAGATCGATTGAATAAAAAGCGCGGGAAAGATACCTGTTTTTTTGCTTTCGCAGATACTGTAGCCACCAGCAAGCAGTCCAACAAGGCCCGCTGCCATGGCTGGTTAGGGTTGCGATTTCAAACTGTCCCTGGCGGCCCTTTCAACGATGTTATTCTACACGTTAACATGAAAGACGCCTTTCGCCTGGCTCAACAGCAGGCACTAGGTACCCTGGGCGTTAACCTCATTCATGGCTGTTTTTACAAACGTGACAATATCAAAGAGTTTGTATGCGGACTTCTTGATGAACTTAAGTCAGAACGCATAGAAGTGGACCTGTTACGCTTCTCAGGTCCTGACTTGGAACATATTGATAACCGATTAGTGAACCTGGAATTGATTCGACAGGATCTCTCCCCTGCTGTTTTGTTTGATAAAAGTGGCGATATTGTGCAAGCGGCAGAGGTTTTGTTTAAAAAACAAGTGGTCGTTCAAAGGGGAACCTTTCGCCCAATCACTATTACCAATGAGAAAATTTTAGAGTATGGACTCAAACAGCTCCCTTCGAAAGATAATGAACGAGTGGTACTGATGGAGATTTCCATGCGAAGCTTGAGCAGCGAAGAAGGTCTCGTTGATGCTAGAGACTTTTTAGACCGGGTGGATACACTTACCGCCCTAGGATACAATGTTCTGATTTCTCAATTTACCCTTTACTACGAATTGAAAGAATATCTGCGCCGCTGTACACGAGAACAGATAACCATGTTCATTGGTGCCACTTCATTAGAAAAGTTATTTGAATCAAAATACTATGATCACCTACAAGGTGGGACCCTATTTGCTTTTGGTCGACTCTTCGACAGGCAGACAAAAATGTTTGTATACCCCTATAAAACAGATGATCTCTGCTATACGGCAAAAACTTTCAATCCCAGTCCTGAGTTTGGCCATTTATACCAACACTTAATGACTAATAAAAATTTTGAAGACATTGCTGGCTGTGACGATGTGGACACATCCATCAGCTCGGATCAAATCCGTAAATCATTGCAAGAGGGTACAACGGAATGGGAAACACTGGTTCCAGAAAAAGTACGGCAACTCATTATTGAAAATGGTTTATTTAATTATAAGGGAAAATCTTAGTGAATCACCAGAGGCAAAAATTGTTGCGGACATCTATAAAGATCCTACTTTGTTTTTTGCTTCTATCTATCCCTGGGATTAGCTTTTCCCAAACAGTCCGTAATTCCAGTCAAAACCAAGAAGCCCAAGAGAAGCTCAAAGACATTCAAGAAAAGCATATGGGCGAACTGAAAAACTCTCTGAATATGATGAAACAATCCACAGAAGCGGCTGGAAAAATGCAGGCTGAGCTTCAAGAAAAGCTGGGTATTGACATAAATCAACTTGGGAGTTCCGGCCAGCTCAAAGAAACTCTATCAGAGTCGAAGTATTCCCAACCTCTCACTGAAACCGAAGAAAAGGTGCGAGTGGCTTTGCTCAAATTTTTAAGCGTATTCAGTGATGGCCGAGTCATTCGAGCACTCGGCCCATTGGCAACTCGATTTAAACAAAAGCGTTTCCATCTGTTTGGCGCCAGCCTTGTGTTTCTTCTATTAATGTGGACCTATCGCAACCAAGTTAAAAAACAACTTTCTAGCTGGTTTAAAAGCATTGCTTTCTCAATTATGTGTACAATAGTGAGTTTTGTTGGCGTTTCGATTATCATTCCCACAATATTTTTAGGACTACCCTACTTTACATTTATAGACAGCGTGTACCAATCCTCCGCTGCCGTTTATAAATGGGATACCACACGAGTGGCGAAGCTTAAATCTTATCTACCTAAGATATCCGCAAATTAACTTTTTCCCGAAAACTTGTGACACCATTCGTAGAGACACTGCACAGCCTGACCACTCCCACCTTTTTCCAGTAATGCTCCAGAAGAGCTATCGGACCAGGCATAAATATCAAAATGCGCCCAAGGAATTCCACGAGTGAACTTACGTAAAAATAAAGCCGCTGTTATAGCCCCACCAAATCCACTGGCTGAGTTTACCGTATCGGCCACATCAGAGCGCAATGACGAATTATAAGGATCAAATAAAGGCATCCGCCACACTCTATCTGAACGAAAGAGTCCAGAATCAAATAACTGGTTGGCTAGCTTATCATTATCCGAAAACAAGCCACCTATGTCAGCACCCAAACCCACTTTGATAGCGCCTGTAAGAGTAGATACATCAATAACAACACTTGGAGCCTCTTTACCTTTGGCAGACACAGCCACATCAAGTCCATCTGCCATGACCAATCGCCCTTCGGCATCTGTATTGTCAATCTCTACAGAGATACCACTACGTGAAATATAGACATCGCTCGGTCTAAAAGCATGATCATCCACCGCGTTCTCAGCTAGGCAGAAATAAAAATCCATTGGCGTTTTCAGCCCCGACTGAATACAGCTATGTGCCAATCCAACCAGTGCTGCCGATCCCCCCATATCTTTCTTCATTAAACGCATGGCTTGAGAGGGCTTGATATCCAACCCACCGGAATCAAAAGTGATTCCTTTACCAACAAACGCCACAGGCTTTTTAGAAGAGCTTCCCTTGGGACGGTATCTAAGGTGTACCAAGCAAGGTCCGCTGGAACTGGCTTCACCCACTGCCAACAGTAAATTGCAATTTTCTTTTTTCAATCGCGGCTTATCCCAAACATCCACTTTTACACCAGCGACGCCCTGAAAAAGAGACTTTATACTCTGAGCATAGGCGGCCGGCTTTAAAACATTGGGAGGCAAGTTCACTAAATGACGGGCCAGGTTTACACCTACGGCAACGGCACTGGCATCATCAATCTCTCGCTTTGTCACTTCCCCTTTATTCTTTAAAAGGATCAATTTCTTGTTTTTAGAATCACCAGAAATCACCTTTCGAAATCGATAGGAGGCAATGTCTATCCCCACTAATCCACCATGTAGTGAATCCTGAGGAGTATCTACAAAGAGAACCTGTATGGAATCCGAGGATTCATTTTGTGCCATACCCATGGCCGTACCCAAGGCATCTCTACAAGCACCATAGGCACCCATGGCAAGACTGGCTTTGGACGGAGATTTTTCCGGGTGCAAGGCTTTGGGGAAAACCACATAAATAGACCCTTCGGATCCTTCAAATTTTTCAATGGGCGACTTCGACCGTCTCGCTCGTTGTATTTGACGATCTGAAAGCAGATCTTTCAAAGCCTTTTCCAGTCGACGCTCTTCCTGGGAGAACATCACAAAAACTCGAGTCACCTCAGCCGACTTGGCGCGCTTTGGCACCTTTCTAACAGCACCTTTGATCCAAGAGTTCTGCACATGCTTTATCGAGCTGATCCATTTCTTAGTTTGACTGGCGTTCACTGAAGTCTCCTATTTTTTTATCTAAAAAAATCACTGAAAAGTGATTCTCTGAAAAGAGATTAAAAAACGCCTCTTTTTCAAGAGGCGCACAAGTTTAAGAATCTAATTTAACAAACCCTTATTTAGATTTGTCATCTTTATTTACGATTTCAAGAAGCTCAACTTCGAAATTTAAAACTGAATTTGGTGGAATTCCAGGACGACCCACTTCTCCGTAAGCCAAATCACTAGGAATAGTAAGGTTATATTTAGCTCCGACTTTCATGATTTGAAGAGCTTCCGTCCAACCTTTAATAACTCCACCCACTGGAAATTCAGCCGGCTCATTACGTTTATAAGAGCTGTCAAATTCTTTACCGTCAATAAGTGTGCCTTTATAGTGAACTTTCACTGTATCAGAGGCCTTAGGAGAAGCACCTTCGCCCTCTTTTACAACAACATACTGAAGACCGCTTTCAGTGGTTTTAACACCGTCTTTTTTCTTATTGTCTTCTAGGTACTTCTTACCCTTTTCAATATTCTCTTTGGCTTGATTACGACGCTTTTCCATTTTGGATTTTTGCATATTCATCATAGCTTCTTGCATCTCTTGCGGAGTTAGCTTTGGCTCTTTATCAGCAATAGCATCTTGAATACTTTGCTTCATCATATCTAAATCCACATCAACTTCTTGCATTTTAATTCCTCGGCCGATCTGTTGACCGATGGCATAACTGACCTTTTCTTTGTCCGTTTTTGGAGTTTTGTCTCCTTTACAAGAAACAGTCAGGAATGACAGTCCAAGCAAAGCCGTCAGCATTAGAATTGTTTTGTTCATTTTCTCTCCTTAATCAAAGCTGTCAGTATTGTTTAAAACAAAGTCCAAATGTATCATTCGATCGACGAGCTCAGCACTGATTTATAAGGTCTGACGCATCACAACTTTAAGCGCATTCCCTCCTCCGTCCACTTCATCCCATAGTTTGCTTATGGATACAGCAGTAGCAACAAAGCGACGGGCATCGTATCAAAGTTATTCAAAAAATTTAAGATTCCTTCATTTCACCTACAGCAGGGCTTTTCCTTGGCATTCTGATTGTGTTGAAAGCGGCGGTGGGTCGGCCCCCCGAACCCTCCCCGCTCAGAACAAAGATAGGAAGCCAAATGAACGAAGGACTAAAACATTTTAATCACCTGCAATTGTTTACTTTCGACGTGGGTGAAATATTGACGGATCACCAAGATTTTTCCAACTTCCAAGCGAAACTATCGCAAGTTCTAGGAAAAGCCGACCCGTCTCCCTTTGTTCAGGCGGTGACCGCGTTTCAATTTGCAAGGCTGTTTGCTCGCGACCCGGATCTGGTTGGCCGGCTCGATGAGTTGGAGGGAAGGCTAGAGTTAATTAGTCAGTACTACCACAGCAGAATACAGATGTTGAAGCGGGAGTTGGAGTAGTTTAAAGCGGTAGATTAGGGAAAGTGGATAAAGTGGGAGCGGAACTGTAGTGGTATTGAGCGGCTTAGAATTTCTTCTAAGTCGCTCTTTTTATATCTTCTAGAGGCATGAGTGAGAACTAATCGCTCTCCCAAAAACTCACCCGCTCTTTCAATGAGCTGATCCAAATGAATATGCCCCCATTCCATAGCGTGCTCAATGGATTTTTTATCATCCCAATACGTGCAATCCACAAACAACGACTGAGTCTTTAAAATCTCAGGATCACAATGATCCATAAAGCGGATATCCGTGTCCCCTGTATACCCAAATTGCGGTTCATACCAAACATCTTCGAGAGCCACTCCCTGCCGACGTAAATCAGCCAATTGATGGGAGTTCTTACCGTGAAACTCAGCTTTGAGCTTCTTTTTCTGCTGAAACAAGGCATACCCTTGCGAAGGGACCCTATGGACCGTCTGGAAAGGTTGAACGTAATGATATTCGTCGATTTTAACTCGATCTCCTGACTCTACAGGCACAATTTCATAGGAATAATCGAACCCTTCTAACTCCTGCCAAGTGTTTAAAATTTTACGAATGGGCTTTTGCAATTCAGGAAGCATATAGATTTTCAAGTCTCTGAGCCCCATCAGACCCCGTTGCGATACGATGTAAGCCACTCCGCCAGCATGATCGATATGAGCATGAGTTAGAAAAAGATGATTCATGGGATAAACAAAGGGCCATCCCTGGGCCGTATCTATAGCCATTTTCAGGCGGGGTACTGTTAAACAAGTTCCCGTGCCGGCAGAAGACACGCCATGGACCTCCAATTGATCATATTTGTAAACACTTGGCTTCAATGTATCGATCCTTCCTGCCCCCATCGCCGGATTTCATAGGATGTCCGCTTGCTTGCCGGGAGGTCTCAGTATAAATTCATCCCATGGCACTTTCAACGAAACCCTACAAGGGAACCAGAGACTTTTTTCCTGAAGACATGTACTTGCACCGACATATCTTCCAACGCTTATCTGAAGTGATTGAAGGCTATGGCTATCAGCCCTATGACGGTCCCATGCTTGAACCCTTTGAGCTGTATGCCGCAAAATCAGGGCAGGAGATCGTTGAAAAGCAATTGTATTGGTTTATGGATCGCGGTGAGCGAAAGGTGGCCATGCGCCCGGAAATGACTCCCACTCTGGCTCGAATGGTGGCCAGCCGAGTGATGGAATTGCCGAAACCGGTACGGTGGTACAGTATTCCTAACCTTTGGCGCTATGAACGCCCACAAAGAGGACGACTGCGTGAACACTGGCAACTTAATGTGGATATCCTAGGCGGAGAATCACTTTGGGCGGATGCGGAAATACTCCGAGTGGCCTACTCCATCATTGCCGCATTTGAGGGCCAAAAAAACATTAAGATCTTTGTAAACAATAGAAGATTAATCAATTCCGTTTTCAAGGACCAGTTAAAGCTCTCGGCAGAAGACGCCCTGAAGGCCTCAAAAGCGGTAGATGCTCGAGATAAAATTGGGGAAGAGGCCTACAATAAACAGCTTGTTGAAATTGGCCTTTCCGCCGAGCAAATTGCCACCATGGAAGACTTTTTCAATAGCTCTTTAGAATCGGCACAATCCAAATTTCAATGTGAGGGCTTAGATGAACTCACTTCTCTATTTAAAATTTTAGAAAACCATCCCGTATCTCAAGTGTTGGAGTTTAACCCAAAAGTGATGCGCGGGCTGGACTACTACACGGGCACGGTTTTCGAGGTGTTTGATGTATCGCCTGAAAACAATAGAGCCATGTTTGGCGGTGGCCGTTACGATAACCTCATTGGCATGTTTGGCAACCAAACCCTCAGCGGTGTTGGCTTTGGAATGGGCGATGTCACCCTTAAAAACTTTTTAGAGACTCATAAACTTTTGCCAGATGTTGCTAGCCATATCGATGTGTTTTTTGTAACAGGCAATGAAGATGCCATTGCTAAAGCGGCCGAGCTGGCAGAACCCCTTATCGCGGCGGGCATCAAAACCAGTCTTTCACTCTCAACAGCAAAGTTTAATGCTCAACTGAAGCAGGCCAATAAGCTGAATGCAAAGCTTGCCATCATTTTGGGTGAAAATGAGCTGAAAGAAAATTCTGCCACCGTTAAGAACTTATCTACGGGTGAGCAGAATACATTATCTATGCCCATTAATTTAGATGAATTAAAAAAAATGATTTAAATATTTACTGCCGCTTTTGACCAATGGCATTTAACCATTTGTCAGTGGCATTGATCAGTTTTCTAGACTTCAAATCAAACAAACCAAATTTAAAATCGGCGGTACAGGCTAATTCTCCCTCTTTAAAGATCTGCTGACGGATGTTTCCCACCTTACCGCGATACTCCGACACTTGAGTTTGCACCTTGATGGTGTCTCGATTCAAAATCTCTCTGGAAAATTTAATATTGATCTCTAAAACGATGGGACTGATCTTTTCACTCATTACGGTTTTTAATCCATACCCTCTTTCCTCAATGAGATCCCATCGGGCCTCCTCAAGAAGGCGGATGTAAGAAGCGTTATTCATGTGCCCCAAAGTGTCCATGTAGGATTCACGAATTAAATATTCTTTTTCATATTTTATAAAATCGTAAGTTTCAGAATAGTCCATCAGTTCTCCCGTTGAAGTGAATAGAGAAGTTGGCATCTCGTCGGATGTAGAGCGTCATATACTGCCTCCCGCTAAAGGAGTTGGCAAGTCAGCTTTAGACACCTATGATTTTTACATGAGCGATAAATATTTAGAGTTAAAAACCACCGATAATCTCACCGTTTGGATCAAAAAAGATCATGTCAGCGCCGTGGAAGAAGTGCCTTCCACCAGTCGATCTGAAGGCTATGTTCGCGTGTACGTGAATGGCTATAAATTTAATATCAAAGAAAAGACCGCGGAAGAAATTCTGAGCCAACTGTAGACTCGAGCAGCTCTTCCCAATAGCAAAACCTTCCCATTCTACCATTTAAACCCTCTTTTTGGGGGTTCTGTATCAGTTTGATACATCTAGTTGCAGTACTCTTCTACACATTAGCTACTTTTACTTCAGAGACAGGCCAACAGAGGTCTAAAGTTTTAATTAACCAACAAATAGACCGATATATAAGTTGGAAATATTTGAAGATGGAAATCTTAAATCATTGTAAGCAACCGGAGTCACCCATGTTTAAGGTATTGATGATAGCAGTATTTATTGCTACCCCAATACTCACTGAAATTTCCTTGTCACACGCGAAAGTGGTGACCCCCTTCCGTTACGGTCCCTATAAAATATCAGTTGCAACCAATGAAAACCCCGAGCCACTGACCATGGGCGGAAACCCTCTATTAAGAATCACCCCGTCGAAAAGCAGTACAAAACAACCGGACCTACTCATTTCCTATAAAGAGAGTCCTCCCCAATCCATAAAGACCATTCACAATGTGTTGAAGCGTTTGAAAGGCGATCCAAAAAGTTTAAAATTCAAACGGTTTGGAAATTCAGCTTTGTTTTACTTCCGAAACAGCGAAGCCGCCCATATCTTCTCAACCAAAGGCGGAATGATCATGGCCATGGGGCCTTCACAATCCCTTGGATTTAAGCAGCTTGTTGGGCGCAGGGTGGTTATGGTCCAATGAAACTTCTAATTTTTTTTATTCTCCTTATTGGCCTATCACCCCACTTTGCATTAGCTGAAAAAGCGGGAGCAGCCCTTTTACGATCTTTCCAATGCGAAGGCTTAGGCTCGGAGACGGCCTCCATACGAAGTTCAATTTCAAATCTAAAAGACATGATGAAGTCTCTAAATGGCCCAAACAACTCCTGTGCTGAAGTGGGAGCCGCCATCGCTGAATTACCTAGTATAGAAGAAACACTGGCTCGCATAGAAAACTCTAGCAAAGAGCAACGCATTGACGAGCTGGAGGCGACGATTAACGAAGCTCTGGCTAACTTGGATTATGTTGAGAGAAAAGTCTCCCCAGAGGAGCAGTATTTATATCCCTCTTCGGCCGACTTACAAAATATTGTTGTCACTTCTCGAAGTGAACTTTTAAAACTGAAAGCCGACATCTCTGTGGAAGACAGCGAGCTAATGCGAAGAAATAAAATCCAAGGCCTTGCTGAGCTCGATCAGCTGGGTATGCGCCTAGCTGATGCCGTCACAAACAACCCCGATTGCTTTGAAGAGCAGGAAGAACTGAGACGATACAGCTTAACCGCTCTGGTTGGTATTTCAGGCTTCTTTATGAGCTCCCCCATTGGAGTGGCCACCACCGCCGCTGCCCGGAACCTGCAAAATTTATTTAGAATTTTTGGCGGTAGTAATTCAAGATATTTGCGATCCGTCGAGCCCATCTTAAAAGCCGAACTGGGGCTGGGATTTGGCTGCGCCCTTGAAAGCCTATCGCAACAGCATTGTAATCTTATCCGAAAAAGAGATCTTCTCTCTCGTGTTAGCGGTCCACGCTCCTGCCGAGAGGGAGATCCTAATTGCCAAGAGGCCAATGTGTGCCATGATTGCCCCGAAGAAAATGCACTCGCTCGATCTAACAAAGTAACTAAAGATCTTTTACCTATCAATGATTGGGTGAACTTAAGAGATCTAATTGGGGACTCCTCCAACCAAGTGGTCAATCAACAGCGCTTGGATGCTCGGAAAATGATTGTTCTTGTTGCAGAGGACATATCCCAATCTCTTTCTAATGAAATTAACAATGCTCGATCCCTTTCCTCAGAGGTTCAACGAAAAAAGAGATTTTATGAAAAGGCAATAGATATACTAGATGATCTAAATCGACTTATGGTAGATGGCGAATATTACCCTGATTCTGGCTCCTCCGCCAGCGTAGATAGAGATGCTCGCTATCAGCTGCAGGGAGACCTGATTGAAGAAGAGCTGGATTATGCGGGACTGTCCATCATGTTGGGCAACCCACAGGAGGCCCGCCGCTTACACAATGATCTGTTAGCAAAATACAACGCCTATAGAAAAATACAATATGATGCAGAATATGATGGAACCTACGAACCCATCACTCGATTATCTTCCCCCACACTCATTCGTTACATAGAAGACACCGATGCTATCAAAAATATTCTAAATGATTTTAAAGCTCGGTTTTCTACGGCAGAGGGGCTTGAAACAATTGCCAGTGGGATAAATAGCTTCAAAGCCAATGGCATCAATCGGCTATCAACAGAACCTTCAGATGCGCGACGCAGAGATCTGGCCACCCGCTTTTATGTAGGAAGCGCTGATAATGAATTTAGAAGTCCCAATGATAGTTTAAAAAATATTTTAGCCTACCTGGATTTCGCAGAATCTAAACTCAAAGGGACTCCAGAGGGAAAATTCACAGATTTCAAAAGTTTAAGGACGAGAATTTCCAATGTTACTACGGTCAGCGATGCCATCCTCCAAAAGGACACTCCAACAGATAGTGACATCAAAAGCTTGACCGCTAAAATGACTGAACTCCTGGGTCCCAATCAAGAGTTCATAAACCAAGTCTCCACTATAGCTACCAATGTGGTCAATTATGATTCACGTACAAAGGGGGAAGCGTCCCGGGAGACTCTTTTTAGGGACAGTCAGGCCTTAGTGAGAGATGCCCTGAACATTTCATCCAATGCGGAACTATTTAGTAATATTCAAGACGTCAACGGCGCCATGGAACTGAGCGAGAGACAGATCAAAGCTTTCTCAGCGTTTTTTAAAAGAGATAAAGGTGAACTCAAGGACCTACTAGACCCGGAAGAGGAAAATAGCTTATCTGAGTACAATAGAAATCAGCTCTGCTTTCAAATCTTGGGTATGAGCAATCCAAAAGATTTCGCCGAATCCTGCAAAGGAACTAAGATCACATCACCCGATGGAAGAGAACGGCACTTTGACGCCCTCATCAACGCTCCTCTGGAAGAGCGGGTATGCGCACTACCGCTATTTAGAGACTCCATGCGATAAGACCTAAAGATGTGCTCCGACTATTCAGAGCACATCAAAAAATAATGATTAAAAGTCTGCCAAGGCCGAAAGTCGTTCTTGGCTTTTACTGTCCAGCGACTCGGGATCGATGATGCGGTAGATGTCGCCATGCAAATCCCTGACAAACACCTGACCATTATCCAAAACCGTGGGCCAGTGACTCACCTTTGTGTGAAACACCCTTGGCCCAGATTGAGTTTCCACCTGCCATTCACGCAGATCTAAACGTTCTTCCACTCCAGTGATCTTTAGAATCTCAAAACAAAATCCCGCCTCAGCTAAACTTCGCTTCAATGCCTTTCGAACCTCTAATACATGGTCTTCCAGACTCTCTACCATAAGAAGCTCCTCTGCCTCCTCGTTCACAAGAGAGATAAACTCCTCTGGATGGGTCCATGGGAAACTGGCCTTCGCCGTCACCCACACCCAATGATCATTGTGTTTCAACCTGAGTCCTCGTCCTTCCACAAATTCCACTTGTCGGGACAGATCCTCGCGGGAAGGCATCCCTTCCCGCTCTAACTTTCCATCACTCATATTCAAATTCTCCACACTACACCTCCTTCGTTTCATCGAACTTATTGAGGTCCGTTTGCATATTCACCAACTTCTTATAAACACCTTTTTCGATGCTCATAAGCTTGGAATGGGTTCCTTCTTCAACCAATTCACCATTTTTCACCACTAAAATGCGGTCCGCACGAGTCAAAGTACTTAACCTATGGGCTATGGCGAACACGGTTCTTCCTTGCACCAGACGGTCTAAGGCCTGCTGAATCTTCTTTTCCGTTTCCGTATCCACAGCACTCGTGGCTTCGTCCAAGATCAAAATCTTAGGATCCCGCAAAATCGCACGAGCAATGGAGATTCTCTGCCTCTCACCACCGGACAAAGTATGTCCTCTTTCGCCCACAATGGTGTCGTAACCTTGTGGGAGCTTAAGGATAAACTCATGGGCATTGGCCGCTCTCGCCGCTCTTACCACTTCCGAAAGACTGGCATCCGGTCGGCCGTAACGAACATTCTCCAGGATGCTGCCGTGAAACAAATAGGGTTCCTGTAAAACCATACCCAGCTGTTCACGGTAACTGCCCTGATCGTATTCATTCAAATTACGGCCATCCACTTTTATGAATCCATCCTGCGGATCATAAAATCGAGCCAACAAATTGGTGATGGTGGTTTTACCAGAACCCGAAGGTCCCACTAAACCGATCATCTCACCCGGCTGCACATGAAAGGAAATTCCTTTCAAAATCTTACGGACACCATCGTAGCTAAAAATAACATTTTTAAACTCCACTTCGCCCTTAAGATCTTTGACCACTTCCGCTTGGTCCAAATTGACCACTTGGGGATCAGTATCCAAGATCTCAAATACCCGGTATGCGGAACTGGTGGCTCGGTTGACCATTCTCGCCATCTGTCCAATCACCTCAATGGGCTGAACAAACATGGTGAGATAGATCACAAAGGCCACAAATTCACCGGGCGTTAGCCCCACATCAGTCGAACCGGTGGCATTGAATTCCGCCACGTGATCTAACACGCGAGGCACACCAAATAACCAAACGCCCACAACAATCACGTGAATGGTGAGCATCAGTTTGGGCCAAAACGTAGTCCACAGTTGATGAACTCCGGTGAATTCATTGAGGCAGTCCTGGTTACGATCTTTAAACCGTTCCACTTCATCCTCGCCTTTATTGAAAGCCTTCACCACACGAATTCCAGGAATGGTGTCGGACAAGCAATCCGTCATGCTCGACCACCGCCTCCAACATCGCATAAACAAACCACGCATTTCGTCGCCATGTTTCATGATCGACCAAAGGATAATTGGCACCGGTAAAGTCACCATCAATCCCAGCGGCCAATCCAGATAGAGTAACACCATACTCAGTCCGAGCAACATGATCACACTGGTCATTACCTCCACAACCCCGAAGGCAATAAAATCCCAAAGGCGATCCGTATCAGAACTCACTCGACTAATAAGGCTACCGGTCTGTTTACTACTAAAATAGCTGACCGACAGTTTATGCAAATGCGAGTAAACCTGATCCCGCAAATCTTTAGCTACCATTTCACCCAAAATGGACATGGTTCGCAGGCGAATCCACATAAAGAATTCACGCATTACTTTAGTGACCGCCAAAGCGATGATCGTATAGGCAAAGATCTGCATGGCATCTTCATGAGTCAACTGGCCAGATTGAAAAGGCTTTATGACATTATCCACTAAATAGCCGGTAAGATAGGCCGGCAATAGACTCACTAATGTCATCAAGGCTGCGGCAATACCTCCTAAAATCACTCGATTCTTATAGGGAATGAGCAGTTTTAAAAGGCGCCAAACCACAGTGCTTTCGCCACCCATATTGGTCCCATGTCCTTTTTCATAGGGATCAAAGACGCTTTCAAAATAGATATCTTCAGCGGATTTTTTTACACTCAAAGATTTCTTCTCTAAAAGCTGCTCTAATATATGTACACACTGACCCATGGCCCGTTTCTGCCGATGACTATATAGTGCGGTAAACACCAATTCATCCTCTGCAAATAAACTCAAACGATGCGAAGAGAATCCCTCTATAATATTAGATCTTGTGATCTTCTCCAGCGCTATAGACTCAAGCAGTTCACCGCTCTCACTGAGAACACCCACCGTCTTCTCAGTGATATAGAGCCAATGACTCTGAAACTGAAACGAATCACTTAAATCCAATCCCGCACAGGCGAGCAACTCACCTTGTCTGTCTAAATCCAGCAGGTGTCTTGGCCAGTCCACCGACTGACCTAAGACTTCTTTTACAAATTGTTTTTCCAATGGTTGGTTATTCATTTTACCACCTCAAATGTTCATAATTTTGTTGTTGTTTGTTTTGCTCATGGTGGCTGACTTGCTCAAAAACAATCCACCAAAGTGATCTCACAAAACCACCTAATAACTTTTGTACCCAAACCGCACCGATCCTTAAATATCGGTAGACAGTTCTTTCAACGCGTAAATAACGACGTTGTAATTCCAAAAGACGACTTAATTTTCTTCTAACTAGTAACATTGTAGTTCTCCTAAAAATAAACGTAGCTCCTTAAACCCCCAATGGGTTTAAAGACAGATTGATGAACTTTTCTTTTACGAAAACAAAACGTACGCGCGCCACACGAATGAATTCGCAAAGCTAAGTTCTTAAAATGTTTTGGTTTTTGTGACTGTTGTCAGGACTCGGTGGATCCCAGCAGCCCTTCGCACTTGGTGCATACAACGCCTCTTAATCTCATAGGCATTGTAATTTGTGCAAACGCTCCTGGGCGAATATCGACAGAGGTATCCATTGAAGTCACATCAGCCACTTTAATTGTATAAATGGATTTGTTAATCATGGTTCCTCCGTTCTAAGACATACGCATCCGTGTACATCTTGTATATTCAATCAATATAAAGATCTTTTATTTCAATTGCAATAGCGCGAATTTATTTTTTTCATTTTTATATAAAAGTCTGCGCAAAGAACTTTTAAGCTTCGTCATAATTTTTTTCTATAACACAAACCTAATCTTTTTTTGTTCTGCTTAAGTAGAATGGCCCCTTCCATTTTAATATCGTCGACATAATGACTCCTTGAAATACAGATTCTATCTCCATGGATGAAGAGACTGTTAAACATCTAGACGATTTTATGAATAACTATTTAAACCTTCATGCAGATCTGTCATTCCATCGCTCAACATAAAATCTTATTCTCCAGTATTTTTAAATCACTGAGTTACGTGAATCACCGACCAAATATAAATTTACACTTGAATGAGTCGAAACGATGACTTGAATACTAACTCTAATATTTCGATGAAAACTACGGGATGAAAGAATCAACTCTATTAGAACTCTCTATGCAATGAGATCTTCCGATCACCAATGAACTCATTCGGAAGCCCAGAGCAGACCTAAGTCCTGGCATTCTTAATACCCTATCAGCCTCAGAAGCCTATTGGTCTTGAACCCATCCATTTGATTGTGGGGCCCTCGCCAAATTGGTAGGATTATAGGCAAATAGAAAGCTAACACGACGCCATAGGATTTGGCGAGCCATCTAAGGAGGGATTAATGACTTCAAGAATCAAGAGCGTCAGCGCTTGGATAGCCGCCATGGCGTTATCACTATCGCCATCCACTGGAATTCCATGTAGTGCATTTTATGGTGAGTCTGGTTCACAAAGCGTGATGGGTAAGAGTTACGATTGGCACATGAGCCATGGATATCTCATTGCAAATAAACGTAACGTAGAGAAATCAAGCCTACTGGTTTTCCCTACCGACAACCGAATCAGTTGGACCTCTGAATATGGCAGTGTCACATTCAATCAATACGGTCATGAATTTCCTCTGGGCGGCATCAATGAAGCAGGAATGGCCATCGAAGTTCTTTGGCTAAATTCTAGCGAATATCCTGACGACTCTCACCTTCAATCCCTAAACGAATTACAGTGGATTCAATATCACTTAGATACATCCGCTAATGTTCCAGAAATGATCGAACGAGCACGGCAAGTTCGAATTAGCCCCGTTGTAGCAGAAGTTCATTATCTGGCTTGCGATGCAAACAGCGATTGCGCAGTTTTCGAGTACTTAAATGGAGAGCTCGTAATCCACTCAACAACTTCACTGACTCCAGCCATGGAAGCCCCATCTATTACCAATAACACCTATGCAAGATCCATGGAGTATGCCAGAAATTTTGTAAGCTTTGGTGGTAGTCGCCCTATCCCGACGGGATCTGGCTCATTAGATCGATTTGTGAGAGCGAGCTATGTGGCTAAATCCTTTGCCAATCAAAAATCCATCGATAGCTATTTTTTCGATATTCTCGACTCAGTTGCGACAGGTAGTTTTTCTAAGTGGAATATTGTTTACGAATTGGATGAGAAGGTCGTTCATTTTGTTCCTCGATACACGGCAGACAGAGCGCGAGTTACAATTCGGTTAGATGACATGAATTTTGATTGTTCTTCATCTGTACAGGCAAGAAGACTAGCATCCCACGATGGATGGACGGCTGAAAACCAATTCTCGAATATGTCCACCTCTAAAAACAGAACCATGGTTAACCGAGCGCTTGAAGGAGACATCCCTGGATATCTAGTCAATCAAGTGATCAACTATCCCAACACCACTCGATGTAGAAACTAAATCTTCTCATTGGAGCAATAAAAAAGGCGGGTCCCACCCGCCTTTTTTTATTCATCTTCTAAACCTAGCAGCCCTTTGCGCATTTCCTTGTATTGAGAGTTATCCGCGAGCCAAATCTTCTGCAGAAGTTTCGAAAAGGCTTCTCCCTCTACCGCACCGATGGTCTTACCATTAACGACCACTTCAAACTTCCCACCATACATACGGTAGTGAACCTTATGATCTTCTTTCATATCTTGCATCAATGCATTCAACTCATCTAACTTTGGCTTTAAAGATTTACATTCCTCACCGGAACAATGTCTCTTAAAACTCTCTTTCCACGCATCTACAATATCGCCTTTATCTACATCTCTTAAAAACTGCATCCTGAATTCTTTATTTTCACTAGATTCTACAATCTTTTTCCCGTCTTTGGACTTCTTCTCTACATACAAACCGATGGTATATACTTTTATATTTAAAAAGGTTGCCGTTCTTAGACCTAATCCATTTAATGTTAAGGTTTTTCCTTGCAACTCTATGGTGGCAGGATATTCCACCCCTTTATATTCAACAGCTCCGGCAATAACTGAAACCAACATTACAGCTAAAAATGATTTCATAACAATCCCCTTCATAAAAATCTTAATTCGACTGCTCTTGCACAAGAACATATGGTTGAACAATAATAAATTTAAACTGACGTTCAGGCTGAGTGTTAAACGCCTGAACTTGAGACTCTTCGGGCTTAAAAATCATTCCCGAATCCAGCCAACCCTGAACAGATGTAACATTATCTTGCGCCACTTCTACTGCCACCTCAACCAAATCTATATCCGGATGCACGATAACTACAGCGCCTCTTTCATTATGTTCGGACAGCATAGTCCAACTGGCTAAATCGATTTGCCCTTCAACTTTCTCTTTCAGTTCATCAGACATGAATGCTCCTTCTTGAAACCGAGATCCAAGCATCAACTGATTTTAGGTGTGGGTCAATAATTGGAGAAATTTTTAAGGACAAACAGCCCCTTTATGCGACTGGACACACTGTAGTTTCGGGGATTTATAAAGCTGGATGGGGGTAATGACCTTTTCTTTTAAAACTTGGCTCAATTTTTCTTTTCGTTCGGACTCTAGCTTTATATCTTTTAGCCAGCGCTGATCGATGATTTTTTGTACGGCTGGGCTTTTCCAATTCATATCCCCCAGAGTTTCAAATTTAGCCAATTGAACCTTTAGCCCTCTTTCAAAACACTTGTAGACGAATTCACTGCAATACATTTTTTCATCGTCCCAAAGAAAAAAACGATCATATTTTTTGCCAAAATGCTTTTTACATTCTACTTGAAGCTTACCTATATTTTTTTTATCCAATTGCAATTCGGAATCAACCAAACGCTTGATAGAGAAAACACCCATTCGACTTCTCGAGGCACTTATGAAGTCAGTCAATGGCGTGGACTTTACAGGCTGTGTAGCTTCATAAACCACCCACTTGCCTTGTGACTGAAACAGTATTCCCACATGAGTCCAAATGCTGCCTGTGCCCTCCTCCAAGGCCTTAGCTTGTCTACTTGTACTCTGTATAAACACAATATCTCCCGACGCTAAAGAGGACGTCTCAAAGCCATATGCTTGTCCAGAAAAGAGAATCAAAACGAGTAACAAGATTTTTTTTTGTATCATTAGCATACGAGAATTCTATCAAATCTATTGAGCGGAACAACGGTAAAAATACTCTATTCAAACACCTGTAAAAATATTAATCTAAACAGGCACTTATCTCTTTTAAAACAATCTGTATTTAGGAACTAACGTATTTCTCTTGAGTTGTCGATGAGAGAGTTAACTAATCTTTTGGAGGATAAAGTATGTATGCGGCCGAAATCCTGATTTTAGAGGACGATGACGATATCCGCGAAATGTATGTGGAAGCCTTTGAAGACCTTGGCTGCAAAGTACATGAATGCTCAAGCATAGAACAGGCCCTTTTAAAGTTTAATGCCAATAAAAAAATCATTCTAGGATTTGTGGACTATTACACTCCTGGTTTTATAACTGGTTATGCTGAAGGTGAAGGTCGTTTAGCTCAAGCCTTTAAAGCCCGCGAATATTTTGAATTTTACTTTGTCACTGGCAGTGCGGATTTAACAGAAGAACAAGCTCAAAAAATCGGGGCTAAGGGCATTTTGAGAAAGCCGCTCCCCTTAGAAAAACTAGAAAATGTTGTTCAAACTGAGATCTTGAAGAAAAAGCAGATCATTGCTTCATTAGCGGGATAGACTGACGTCAAATCCAAAATCAAATTTCAACCTTTCAACAAATGGGTGAGAGCTGAAATAGAGCATGTGAGCTCCCGTAGAATGATGCAAATCCTCTAACGGAACAGTTTTTATGGACGTGGATGCCGAGGCAACATCTTTCCAAAACTGAACTCGCTCCTTCTGTACCTTTTCCCACATATAGCTTCTAAAAAACCACTTATTCTTGCCCATCTTACGGTTATAGACCTCTAGCATGGCCTGCTTCTCTAGCCATCTGAGATGCTGCCGCTCTAGCTCACTCAATTCCAAAACACAGCCGACTTCCCAAGAGGCACAATTTTCTTGCCTTTCAACGGACTTTTCCAACGGATACCGCACGGATCCCTCCACCAAGTGAAAATTCAAATGTGTGGCATCTAATGGAATATCCTCAAATGGGATTTTAAGACTTTCTAGAGGCTGTTGCTGTTTGTGAGTCTGCAAGTCACCTACAAAATAATAACCCACAAATTGATCTTTGGATTCGTTGGTATCCACCGTTAACAAAAGATACAGTTCAAGCTGGGTATCATACCCATGGTAGTCGATCAGATTACCCACATCTACGGTATGAAACTCTACGAAAAGATCAGGCCCTGCCAAGCACCAGCTCGGGCCAAGAAAAATCGAAAATAAAAGGACCATGAATCCGTGATGTGCTTTCCCCATGCCCGCACGATAGCGAACCACCAGGATACACACAAATTCATTGGGTCATTTTTTCCTTTTTACAGCTCAGGCCCTCTCTATGCGCCTTAAATGCAGTCTTGAGGGCCTTCGACAAAATTATTTCAACTCAACAGCCGCAGCAATAAATCTGTAAGTGGGCTTTGGCTCAGTGATTTTTGCAATCTCTTCTTTTGAGGCATTAGCATCTTCTAGGTAATGACGTTGCTCCCGAACGGACATCATTTTCTGTACTAGCTTTCCCTGCAAACGAACCTTCTTCCCATCGATGTCTTTAGGTACAGAAAAGCCATAATCTTTAAAAACCACTCGCATGGGCTCTGCATCCGTTTTTAAGGTTAACCAACAGCCCATCTTCTTACACACTTGATCCACTTGCCCCTCAATTAAAACCGGTCGATCACCCATGGTTTCGTAGGATGCAATGAGATCCTTTACCTTTGATACCTCAGTGAGAGAGATTGGAGCTCCAAAGGTTTTACCTTTCTCAGCTACCGCTAAATTACAGAACAACACAGATAATAAAAAAATAAATACAATTCTCATCGAATCTCCCTTTAAAAATGAATGGCTAAGTAATAGTATAGACCCTCAAAAGAAGGAACCTATTATGCGCTATATTGCATCAATTTTAGTACTCGCCTTTTCCTCGTACACCGCTTCAGCAGAGTCTCTCTGTAATCAATGGTCTGAACCCGTAGAGATGGGCAGCTTGCCTGAGGACCCCATAGAAGAAGCCAGTGGCCTCATAGCGACTCCATTTCATCTGTTGAACATAAACGATTCCGGATCAGCGGCAAAACTCTACTGGACCACTCAAACCGGTGATTTAGTTAAAACGCACCGACTCTCTGTGGACAGATATTATGATACAGAGGCTCTGGCTGTATTTAAGACCCCGGAAACTAATTATATAATTGTAGGAGACATTGGCGACAATCATGAACGTCGAGGAGAGGCCCTTGCGGGCATGGGCTTTGTGGCCAACATCATTCAATACCCCATGGTCGAGTTACATGTATTTAAATCAAAATCATTACATCCCGACGAAGCCCCAGAGTTCTCTCACACCATCAAGGTGAAGTACCCTGATGGTCCCCATAATGCCGAATCCATGGCCGTACATCCCACCACAGGAGATCTTTTTATTCTTACAAAAGAGTCTCGTTTCGATAAATATGGTCACCGTCCCTCGCAACTGTTCCGTTTTACAAAGAGCCAATGGCTCACTCAACGTAGTCGAACTCTTACCATTGAGAAAGTTAGAGATCTTCCAATTCATGAAATCAATGCCGAAAAAGGAGATTACGGAAAACTCGCTACCGGAATGGATATTTCTCCAGATGGAAAGTTTCTATTAATCTTAACCTATGACAATGCCCTTGAATTTAAATGGGAGTCCGTCATTGCACCATCAAGAAATCTTGTTAGGAATAGAGATTACTCTGAGATACCCACAAAGAACCTGACCCAAGAAGAAGCCATCAGTTATCTTGAGCAATCTCCACGGACAATCATTTACACCACAGAAGTGGGCCGATCGATCGATTCATCATCCAGTGATTCGCCGATCATTAAGCAATCATGCATTAGGTAGAAGGTGGGATCAGCTTCTTTAACTTTGCTGAAAAAGTCGGTTGGAATTCATCAAAAGACTTCACTTGAGCCTCAACGATTTCTTTGAGCTTTACACCGTGATCCACTCTTTGCTCACCCGTTTTTAATACGGACGCTTTATCAAAGTTTTTGCAAAATCGAATCAACTGAGATTCAAAGGTCAGTCGCTCCGCAGGATGACCTGAGGGAAACCCAGTTCCATCGGCTTTCTCATTCACAAGCAAGATAATATCTTTGATATCACCTTCCACAGGCAGCTTTTTATTAGCTAACACATTGATCGATATTTTAGGGTAATTGTGATAGGCTCCAAGCTCTTCTTCTGTAAGCTCCGCTTCTTTCCCGTACCTAAATTTTTCAGTAATGGTCGGCTGAACCATGATAAGACCTATATCCATAACCAAAATGGCAAAAATCATTTTTACCAATTCTTCCACTTCCACATCGAGAACTGTAGAAAAATGGGTGGCATAGGCAGCAATAGCAGGCATACGTTCCACCGATCCAAACTCGCCAATAACGGAATTATTGATAATATCCCATACTTCAGCGTTAGATACTTGGCTCAAAGTCTGCGCCAACCCGGTCACCATTTCCTTACAATCTTCAAGAATCTGTCGCCCTTCTTCAAAACCCACGGATTTACTGTCGTCACACATCATTTCAACAAGACTTAGATAAGCGCCTGAGAACTCGAGAAACTGCCCCCGACATCTTCTCAGCAATCCAGCGTGGGAATCGTCAGCGGTATCTTCTGTGTATTGTTTGAACCCGGGCAATTCTTCTCTCAAAACATAAAACTCATTCACATCATGCATTCTTTCGAGCTGCTTGGGCTCCATCTGCCTGCCTTTTTTTGCGATTCGTAAAAACTTACTTCGCAACGGCATAAGGTGGAAAAGGTCAAATTGCAGTTCAGTTTCGGGAATGATATCGGTGTCTTTTATGGGAATGTATTTTGAACGTAAAACTTGGCTGGCAAAAAAGTCCATTTTCCCTGTATCAATGACCTCATTGGCAGGGATCACTAAATTAACCCCCGATTTTTGTATAAATTCCACTTCATCCCTAGGGAGGCCTTTAGAAACAATAGAAATTAAATAACCCTCTTCAGAAAAGGCTTTCGCCAATTGTGCGGCTTCGGCGGCCTTCTGAGCCACTTCCTTGGAGGTGTCCGCACTGACAGAAAAGGCAATCAATTTGCAGTGCTGTTCAGCTTCAAAGAACTCTTCCAAGTCATTCCAAATGCCAAAGCTGTAATCGAATTCATTAGCGATGGCTTCTATGCGTTTTCTTACTCGAGCATCATCTGAGATGAGTCCGAAATCGAGCATACCTTCTGCCATGTTACAAATCCCCTATTGAAAATAATGCCTTTTCGGCATGCATTTGCACCTTTCCTTAATTATATAAAAACACTAGTGAATTTCGAGTGTTTTCTAGGAATTAAACGAACCTTTACAATCCACTATGGAAACATTCCTGCTCTATTTACTTAATCCCTCACAGATGGCAAAATCCCTCCATTCAAAGGTATAGCAAATGTTTAAGCGGTTATTTAAGTATGGAGCTCTAACGCTTCTTTTGGCGAGCTGCAGCCCTCCCAAGTCTAAGAACAAAGCAGTTAAGACCCAGTTTGTGCGTGGCAACCCCATGGCTCTTTTAGCCGACTCCACTCCCAATAGAAAAATTGAAATCCGTCAAAACGATATGCCTCATTTGAATCAATTCGAGATGGCACATATCACTTTTTATTCGGAAGCTTCCGACGACCGATATTCGGGACTTGCCATGACTTCCATTGAAGATGGACAAGAACCCACCGAATATGATCTCACTAAAATTAAGGTGACACCGTTTATTGCTAAACTTACTGGTTCGCAAATCACTTACTCTCCTGAAACGAACAACTATGCCTTTGTTTTTCAATCCAAAGAAGCTTCCTCATCGCCAGTTTTTAATTTAACTCAATTGCAATTTAAAAAGAATTCTGGACTACCAGAAATCACGCTTGCGGTGACCCCCATTCATATGAGTTGGGTGGAAGATCAATCGGCGTTTAGTATTCTGTTTTCTATCAAAGCAAGAATTGAAAGAAATGGGCATTTGACCTGGCATAAAGGAATTCAAGAAACCACATTGGTTCATGCGTTTTGGACGAAGCACTCTCCAGAAGAGGAGCCCGCTGGATATACGGAAGATAAGAACTATAAATATATTCTTGGCCCTGGTGTAAAAACTCGGTGGCCTGTTGGATCAGAGATCCAATTAAACTTCTGTACGCAAAGACCTTATACCTTTACCGGAGCCGAGAAGTGGAATGAAACACTCGAAGGCAAAGTAAAGATTACCTCCGAAGTGGTAACTGAATATCCTCCTTTTTCCGATTTAAATACCCGATGCGTTTATGTGGTTGAAAATTACATTTTAGAAAATCCAAAAAAGCAACGCCGCCTATTGGCTGAAACGGTTCTGGCAATGAACCGACGATCTCAGAAAATTATAGATGGTGATATTTTCTACTATCGAGCTGAAGTGGAAGCTTTTGGATGGGACTTCTATGATTATCGAATCAAGGGGCAATTGGATGAAACCCATACCCACGAATTGGGGCATTTTCTCGGGCTTCATCACCAATTTGATGACGATACAGAGTCCATTATGAGCTACGACCCTCATATAGAAGACAAACTCTACGACTACGATATTAAGGCCATTCTGGCCAACTACAGCCTTTAGACACCAGCTCTGCTTTTGGAGCCATATTACATGGCGCATAATTTATAGAGCGGCAGGAAAACCATTGATCCCGCGGGGTTAACTCTCTATAACTGGGGCTTACTTGTGGCGGACGTAGCTCAGTTGGTAGAGCAATGGATTGTGATTCCATTGGTCGCGGGTTCAAGCCCCGTCGTTCGCCCCAACTTTTTCTCTCTGCCATAGGCAGCAGAAAAAGTTGGAAAATACCGAGCGCAGCTCACGCTGCCGTCCCAATTGGACGGCGCGGAAGCCAGCGAAGACCATTGAAAAGCCGCCTCGTAGAGCGGCTTTTGTTTTTTTTAATCCCACCCCTTTGGCACCGAAAATTTCGTGACCCACCCAATGATTAGACAGCTAAAGTCCGTACGTTTGGCCGGAATCATCACAAATGGATCTACAGTTCCTTGTACCTACCTCTCCCGAAGGAGAAAATGGGTACTGAAGTTGATCCTTTTAAACAGTACACACAATTAGGGCCTAGAATGCTGCAACTTCCGGTACCACCAATTGGCAAGTATGGACCTGTTGCCAACGAAAATGGTGTAACATTTTATTATGTAAACCATTTTAAATGGTCAGAAGTTCAGGATGCTCAGCTGCATTACTTTCACGGAGTGCTTCCCTACATCAAGGTGAAGCGAATTGGATCTAATAAATATGCATTTTGGTGGTGGGTTGCACTTTATCTTGGTGGCTTCGAAAATTTCAAAGCCGATGTTTTGGAACATGCACCTGCCGAAAATCCATTTGTGATTGAACTACTTAAGTACACGGATCGACCCAGCAAAAAGAAGGTAATATTTTATTTTATTGGAGTATTTATAGTTGAGATTCTTTTTTTCGGATTTCTATTTTGGTTGATAGATTTTTAAGTCAATTCATTGGAAGGCAGACATATGGCAGGCTACATCTTAGATTTATTGATAATTTTTTTGCTGCTGTACACTGGTTGGAAGTTTACTAAACTTCGCAAAAGCGTAGAGGACAATCCTGAAACCTTCAGAGTGGTTAAATCCCTGGAAGTAATATTCGGAAGTTTATCATTTGTCGTAATATTGCTTATTTTTTCTATAAATTGGAAAATTAAAGGACTAGATGTTCGACATAGCCAACTTCATGGAAACATTGTCGATCTCATTGATGTTCAAGTGAACTCCCACAAAAGGCAAAACTCTAAATCGAGAAATAAGGCCAAAAGAGTTGAAAACCAAACTAAAAACAGGACTTCAGAATGATCAACAACCAGCAGGGAAAAGGCGCATGGTGGTCAATATTCATTGTGGTAATCTTAGGAATCATAGCTCTTTTGATTACAGCCGTAATCGATCGTATTGAAAAAGCCGACGAACGCCAATTAAAAATCAAACAGAAAATTATTGAGCAAAGGTTAAAAAATGAATGAGTTTCGCATAGTTTTCAACCAGAAGATCAAAGATATTAACCCTGATTGGGTGCAATACCTAGTTTTTGAAAACTCTGATCAGTATGATCAACTAGCACTAAAGATTCCCAAAGGTTCCTGTGATAACAAGGATATACTAGTTTATGTTGCTGTAGATGGCGACATAACTCTAGAAGTTGACTCCGAGCACACCCATTTCCATATGGATGAGCTATCAACTTATTTTGTGAGCGATTTGAATCGGTTCATGAATGAGGAAACGAAATAAAAGTGAATATTCATTACTTCAAATGAGAGTCTATGGCATCAATTTTCGGAAGAGATCAAAAGTTCACTTGGCTACTAGTAGGAGGACCAATTATTTGTGCTGGCTTGATATCGTTTTTAGTACAGTTTTACGACGACTATATTAGCCTTTGGAATATCCACCAGACTTTCAATTTTTTCGAGGGCCTGCTTTGGCTTGTTGTCGGAATCGTCATTTTACAATTAAAGTCTAGAAAATCTGTGGAGCCAATCAGGCGAATATTCATCCCCTTTGCTATTTCATTTTTTATATTTGGCGTCAGTGATTTCATCGAAATGCATACTGGAGCCTGGTACAAGCCATGGTGGCTCTTTGCAATGAAGGCAGTCTGCGTAACCTCATTTATCTATTGCTTCCGGATCTGGTGGAAGTTCGAGAAGAGTAACTTCTAATCCAATGGCTCAACGTTTTGGAATAAAATAATGAAAACAAAGCTATACAGAGAATGCCGGCCAACATTGTAAAGCCGCCCAGTCAGCTGCCTCAATGTAAAAAGTGCGGATCTGTGCGAATTTGGACCATATTAAAATTTTATGAACTCTCAATTTAAAACAAATAGCCTTCAACATTAGTGATTTCGCAACATTCTGAAAACAGTCACATATTTTATTGTATCGATCTGATCAATCCACTCATCATCAAATCCACTCATCCCGACAAATACATATAGTTTAAAGCTGGAATTGTACGTTTGCTACAAAAGGAAAACTATTATGGAAGTATTGATTACAAGGATGATCCAATTCATATCTGCTCACCTGCGTATTGTAGGTCAGCTTTCTGTTACAACCCTATCTATGGTTGTTCTAACAGCCTGTAATTCAAAATTGGATGGCCAATTTAACTTACCACAAAACGCTGAAGAGGATTCACTTCCGACACTTAGTTTTACATCTCCGGACTCGGACACATCGGTGAATTCTTCATCAACGATCACTTATAATTTAGAGTATTCAAATACAGAATCAGTAGATCTTAACAATAGTCATATCTCAGCCACTTATACCGGTACGGCTGACTGCGATGATCCTATAATTTCTAATGCAAACACAAGCACTCCGACGTTTACGGTGTCTAACTGTACCGGTGATGGAACTCTCGTATTCAACATCTCTCCCGGGTCATCTCTGTCAGAGTCTAATGAAACGGATTCTGGCGCCACATCGAGTACCGTTGAAATTGACAATACAGCACCAACTTTAAGTATAGGTAGCATAACTCCATCCAGCGGTAGCTATGCGACGACCTTTAATTTTCCCATCACAATATCGGGTGCAGATAACGTTCTCCTTACGAGTGGAGATATATCAGTCAATGATTCCGGCGGTGGACCTTGTGATACAACAGCAGTCAGTGGGGTAACTTCAAACTCTGCAACCGTTGAACTTAGTGGCTGTGCAGGCACAGGCTCCCTTACTATCTCAATTGCATCAGGTGTTGCTACGGACGATGCTGGAAACTCAAGTACCGCGCCGGCCGATTCCGGGGCGATCTCTATAGCCAATGCTGGACCACTGGTGTCCGTATCTGGCGTTACCCCTTCAACTGGTAGTGATTCCACGAGTTTTGTTTTTTCTGTTGCCATAACTGGCTCTTCAACTGTCAATCTTACCGCTGGCGATATCACCGTTAATAACTCCGGTGGTGGACCTTGTGACACACCAGTGATCAGTAACGGCACTACAGCCACGCCTTCAGTCACTCTAACTAATTGTACGGGCGACGGTGATGTATCTATCACTGTGGGTGCCGGTATCGCAGAAGATGCATCGAGCAACCCCAGCGCAGCTTCGGCCGCTTCCAGTGCAATCACTGTTGATAATACAGCACCAACTGTCTCCGTAGGAACGGCCTCTCCCACTTCGGGGAATAGTTCCACAAGCTTCGTCTTCCCTGTCACTGTTTCCGGTGCTTCTACCATTAATTTAACAGACGGCGATATCACCGTTAACAACTCCGGCGGTGGACCTTGTAATACACCAGTAATCACTAACGGCACTACAGCCACCCCTTCGGTCACTCTTACTAATTGTACGGGTGACGGAACCATCACAATCACCGTGGGTGCCGGTATCGCTTCCGATGCAGCAGGTAACTCCAGTGCGGCCTCCGCC
>DCMZ01000006.1:45710-45978 GCA_002321895.1 Bdellovibrionaceae bacterium UBA1609
AACGGCCTCTCCCACTTCGGGGAATAGCTCTACGAGTTTTGTCTTTCCTGTCACTGTTTCCGGTGCTTCTACCATTAATTTAACTGGAGTAGATATCACCGTTAATAACTCCGGCGGTGGACCTTGTAATAATCCTTCGGTCACTAACGGCACAACGGCCACACCTTCGGTCACTCTTACCAATTGTACGGGCGACGGAACCATCACAATCACTGTGGGTGCTGGCATCGCTTCCGATGCCGTTGGTAACTCCAGTGCGGCCTCCGCC
>DCMZ01000006.1:46348-46736 GCA_002321895.1 Bdellovibrionaceae bacterium UBA1609
AACGGCCTCTCCCACTTCGGGGAACAGCTCTACAAGTTTTGTCTTCCCTGTCACTGTTTCCGGTGCTTCTACCATTAATTTAACAGACAGCGATATCACCGTTAATAACTCTGGTGGTGGACCTTGTAATACACCAGTAATCACCAACGGAACGACAGCCACCCCTTCGGTCACTCTTACTAATTGTACGGGTGACGGTGATATATCTATCACTGTGGGTGCCGGCATCGCTGCCGATGCCGTTGGTAACTCCAGTGCGGCCTCCGCCGCTTCCAGTGCGATCACTGTTGATAATACAGCACCAACAGTCTCCGTAGGAACGGCCTCTCCCACTTCGGGGAATAGTTCCACAAGCTTCGTCTTTCCTGTCACTGTTTCCGGTGCTTCT
>DCMZ01000005.1:0-167197 GCA_002321895.1 Bdellovibrionaceae bacterium UBA1609
TGGTCGGACCGACTGGATTTGAACCAGCGACCTCCACCACCCCAAGGTGGCGCTCTACCGGGCTGAGCCACGGTCCGACACAAAACAAAACTCTACTAGTACAAGATCTACTTTTTTAAGTGATTTTGAGCGACCTGTCTACGCTATCTGTGAAAAGGGCTATTTTGTGTCCTATAGTCCACAAAAAAGCAGCAGATCTTTACGGCTTTTCATGGCCTGAAACACGCAGCGTCAAACAGGTTGTTCTACTGATTTTAGTGGAGTTTCAAATGAATCCTCTTTTGTAGGGTTGTCAATGGGCGAGCAATTTCAGAAAATAGCGGTTCACTCATTAGGAGGACTAATTATGAGTAAGATTTTAGTATCGATTTTGGCATTGGGAATATTATCTGGATGTGCCACACAGTTAGAAAAAAGAAATGAAGTAAAAGACCTAGATACAATGATGGATAAAAAAGAAAACATCAAAGGTGATGAGAGCGTCGGTATCAAGGACAATAAATTTCGAATTCAAAAGAAAGTATTGCTCGCAGAAGAGTTGAGACGTTTAGAGAATGTCACTTATGGTATTGAGTATGAAGTCTATGGAAACCGAGAGTACGGAACTAAAGGACTTTACGGAGCCTACAGAGACTGTAAGACCGAAGAAAATAGTGTGGCCTTAGGTGGCGATGGAACGATGAGTCCTATTGAAGCGCCGGCTCCAGTCATCAACGAAGAGTCCAAGTTGGATTTTGGCTTGGATGAAAAAGGAGATATGGTGGGCGTATCTGAGGAATACTTATCTGAGCGTATTGATCGCTTTCAAAAGTATCGCAAAATTCTTAAGAAAAGACGTTCAGAATACGAGACTAAATTGGGAATTTGTGAAAACAATATTAAAAACGCCAAGATCAAAATGAAGAATAAGAGTGCGAAAGCCTCTGATAATTAAAAAACATTCACAATCACCTATAAAAGGCCAGCCTCGAGCTGGCTTTTTTTTGGGGTTTTAGTTAGGCTAAAGCCATATACAGGGATTATCGGTAATGAGTGATTGGCGTGTACTAGCAAATCGATGGCAAAAAAACCAAATCTTACTGGGCGCGCTTTTGCTGACTTTTTGTATTGTGAAATTATTTTTGCATTCAAAATTCGATAATACCTATTGGGACCTTACTACCGATGTTTTAGCCGCCATGTCGGGTCTTTTCCTTTTTTGGGATAAGCTGCTTTTTCGTTGGCACTGGAAACATATAGGATGGGTTTCCATTGTGTTTTGTTTTTTGTCCGGTTTGAGTTTCTATTATGTAAGTGAAATGGCATTTACTTGGATACCATTTGACTATGGAACTCTAGAAAGTCGAGTGATCCTCTTAGGGGTGCATCCGATCATTGAGGAGTTGGCTTACCGTTTTGCAATATTTTGGGCGGTTTACCAGATTTTGAAGAACAATGCTATAGCGGTGGTGTTTAGTGCTGTTTTATTTGGTCTGGCTTCCAGTTGGGAGAGTATTTATGTTCCCAGCTCATTGCAAGGTTTCTTATACTTTAAAGGCATAACACTATCTATAATGAGTTGTTGGTGGGGCTTTCGCTATGTAAAAACCGAAAGCCTGATCGTTCCCATTGGGCTACATTTCTTTTTTAAATTGGGCTTTTTCGCCGCCATACTTCTTAAATAAGTCATTAATATAGACGACATCATGGATAGAGTTATCTCCGGTCCATTGAAAAGGCACCCGGTCCCGTAAAAAACAAAGTGGTGAATGCTGTTAAATAGAGGAGTCCCATTTCCATTTTTTTGAACGGATCATTACCATGAATTATAAAAACAGCCACAAGCATGGTGATAATCAATGGAACAACAAAATACTTTGTCTTAAATCCCACTACGATCAGAGCAGCACAAAAAACTTCAGCAAATACAGCTAAGGCCAATGCCACTTCGGATCCCAAACCAATGGGGTCGGGAAATACAGCCATTTTTTCCGTAAAGCCAGCGAGCTTGGGCCAACCATGGGCAAAGAGCATGGAGAGACCAAAAGTCAGTCGTAAAATCAGTAGGCCTACATCGGGATAGTTTTTCTGTAACATAAAATTTCCTTGATGGTGTTTTGAAGGCTAGAATGACAAGGAAAGCTCTGTTCGGCAATGGAAACCCGTCCGGCTATCAAGAAGATTTCAAAAAAAAAGCAGCTTCGATCAGAAGCTGCTTTTTTAAAGCTTAAATTGTTTGCTACCTACTGAATCAATGTGTTGTCCCCATTGGGTTTAATATTTCTTTCAGGCATTTCGGCGTGAGTGGAGCTAATCTCCCAAAGATAATCGTACTGCTCAGCAAAGGCCGTACGAACACTTGTGATAGTGATGTAATAGAAGTTTTCATAGTTCTTGCTAAAAGCCGCCTTAGTGAAGTTCCCAGCACCACAAAACACGCTTTTAACCGTGCCCCAGCGGTTTCTCTCTAAAATAAACTTATTGTGATGAAGTAATCGACTCCAATGATTGGTCTGAACAAATTGAACTTTAGCTCTATTGTAAGATCGGTTGTTTCTTCGGTATTCGCCCGCCTCAAGAAGCTTTTTAACATTGTTGTATTCCCTTGCGTTGTTTGGGAAACGATGGCGTTGACGGTCAGAACGGTATTCAAATTTGGCCCAATACATGTCATCGTCGGCAATGAGTCGAAATTTTAAACCATCGTCTTCAATACGATCTTCCAATAGATTAATGATGCCTGAATGGGAGAAACGGTGAGCTGCCATATCGATTTTGCTGGCTCGGTTAATCATCGCTTTGACCTGCTCAAATGCGGCATCTCCCTCACCAGGGACAAAGAAGGTTTTAATGTCGCTTTCTTCATCATAGGAAATGTCTCTTCGGCAGGACTTTATGTATCTCACGAAATCATTTTTAGTTAAACCGTGATCAATCATCCCATTCATCAAACACATATGAGCCTGAGCGAAATACGTCTTTGGAGAGAGTGTGACAAAGTGCCAGTTTTCATGATGTAAAATGGCCCCTGATGACATGTTTCCAGAGCTAAATACTAAGGTGATTTTTTCAGGATCGTTGGGGTTTACAATGATCAATTTGTTATGTGCATAACCCAAAGTGGAGCGATCATGGCCTCGTAAATAGAGAGTGGGTGAGTTGGCTTCGGTTTGTGATTCAGCTTGAAGTATCTGCAGAGGCCGGTTCACTTTATAGTTATTTACCCAACGCGGACTGTTTGGGTTTTCTGCGTTAAAGTTTTCGTTTCGTTTCTTAAAAACATAGTTAAAAAACTGCTGGTCTTCTAAGTCAGAGGCCTTGAGTGCTGTGCGACTACGTTCCATAAATTGAGCGGGAATAAAATGCTCAGGATGAATGCCACTGCCAAATGCAGGGTGGTCGAACATCAAAGTCACTTTGAGGTCTCTAGATTCAATATTTTCGACTAGAGCATCCGTAACGGCCCCATTTGAAAAACTAAGATAGGTAAGGAAGATTTCTTTAGTAGTAGGATCGTTAATGATCTTAACCAGTCGATTTTGAGGACTCGACTCCCTAGCTCCAGAAGCGTCTGCGCTGGATTTGGAACACCATGCACCAACAGGTTTTTTTGTTAGCAGCTCACCCTCTTCGGATTTGATTTCCACTTCATACTCAAAACCATCACAGACAGGGTTGGTAAAAAGAACATCGTAGTTAAATACTCCAGGAGTTCCCCGGTCACTGGCTTGTTCGAGTGTGATGGACCACACATTGGAAATAAATAGCGATTGAATGGTGAAGAATACAAGTAATCTTGATTTCATGGGTTCCCTCTGGTTCTGGTTTCCTCTTAGTTTCCAGCTGACGCTATAGCACAATAAAATGGCAGTGGCTCAGATCTTTTTTATTTCTAATTGAACTTGAAAAAATATCAGGAGAACACGTCAAATAGGTCTGTAAGGTCGCAAAAATTACGCATTTGCATGGGGCTTTTGTCTAGATTTTGTAAAAACGGGTGGGTCTCAACTGTATCTAAACTGTAGTCATAAACTCAAAATTTCTCGATTTTGAGACAAAAAAGTTCGACACTGCTGCGGCCACATTCGCTTTGATTTGTCTAAAATGTCGATGAATGAGTCGTTTAAATGTTCCAACTTTGGACGGCCATAACGTCGTCTCATTTTGGTGTATCAAAATGAGATGGTTATGTAGCAAACCTATGAGATTACGCGACTTTACTAACATAACTTCAACATTAAAACGTCGAAAAAGTGGTCGGTTTGATGAGCCTGATCAGGTCCTACACGGTGTACTCAAAATAAATTGGACTTTAGTTGGTATCAGTCCTGCACGATAAGTACTTGGGAACAGTTGGTATGTCTCAAAGGGGGGACTCGTGCAGCAACTTCTTAATACAAGACAGAACACGAATTTAATGGCGTTGGTGATCGTGATCGCAAGCATCTTGTTATCGTCGTTGGTATCACACGCACAGGCCATTTCGGAAAACCGATACTTGGCTAGAAAGATCTATAACCGTTTAACTGGAACCAATCTTCCGATTGATCATCCAACATTAACGGAAATGGAATCTCATATATTTGAAAACAACTTGTTTGCTGCGGCCGAAGTGGCCACACGGGACAAGAACTTTTTTAATATTACAGTGAGAGACTTTGCTTCTCAGATGTCTACTAGAGATGAAACTATTAAAGAAGAGTTTAATGACTTTACGGCAACTGTTATGGGTGTTGTTAGAGACAATATCTCAGCAAAAGAATTGCTCGTGGGTAACTTTTATTATGCGGCTCGAGCCAATATTACTTTGGCGAACGTACAAGAGTTCAATAGACCAATTGAGGACTTTCTAGAGTCTAATAACCATTATAGAACCATTGATAGAATTGTTACGGGTGACAACGGAGCCTACTATTCCTTGGATGAAAATTTGCCTAATAACAATGGGATCTATAGAAAAGTGTATCCCCATGAAATCTTAGATCGAGTGGATGGACAGATGGCTATGGGAATGGCTAACAATGCTAATCGTGGAACAGTGGAAGCGCATCCTAACCCCGCTGGTGTGATTACCTCACGAACCTTTATGGCCGCTCATGCATTTGATGGTACGAACCGTCGGATCGTCGAGTATATTTTTAGATCTTTCACTTGCTTAGGTATTGAGAATGTCGCGGATAACGAAAACCCGACGGATATGATCGGACGAGATGTGTCTCGAGAGCCTGGTGGAGAGAATGACGAGTTTAAAAATAGTTGTCAGTCTTGCCACACACAAATGGACTCATTAAGACCAGCATTTGCTCGAGTCAACTATGAGGGTAACGTCGTTCGATGGGCAAATATTTGGAATGAGCAAGACGATATCGGAGAGTGGGATATTGGTGATGCGGATTCAGATGACTTCTTCGATCCAGAAACAGGTGTAATCAATAAGATGGTGCGTTGGTCAGATGCGGCTCGTCTTATGGATGGCTCTGGTGACCCTATCGGTTTAAATGATGGTGGTGGTAACCAACGCAGTGATGAAGAACGATCTGATCCTTTAGATGCAGATAACTTGCGCGCTCTACCAGGGCTTGATTTAAGAATTGCTGGTGGTGAGGGCGGTTCGGCTCCTGAAGATAATGCACCCATTCCTTTTAAATTGCGTTCAAATAACAATGCCAATGCGTCCACTTTTGGGTGGAGATATCCCGCTTCTCAAGGGGGAAAAACAGTTCCTGCAGGCCTAGAGCTTGAAGGTACTCGCATTCGACACCTTGGCCAATGGATCGCTGACTCAAAGCAGTTTAGCCGATGTATGGTTAAGAGAGTTTTTAGACAAGTTTGTAACCGTGAACCTACCTCCGATGAAACCGATCTTATGAAAGATCTCACCGATGAATTCGAGGTTCGTGGACACAAATTAAAGGCCCTTTTTCAAAGGGTTGCAACCAGACCTGAGTGTTTAGGAGAATAAAATGAAAAGACATCAAATAAAAATACTATTTGGTATCAGTGTAGCATGGGTGATTGCAGTAGCTGGAAACGGTTGTGGCGCAAGCTTCGGTACCAACGAATTAGAAGGGCAAGTGCCATTAGGAGATGATCTGGTTGTAACGGAAGCGACAACATCTCATGGAATACGAACCATCAATCAGATTCTTCCAAACATGTTAGCGGTGACTCAGTATAAGTCTTCCGTCGAAGATGTGCAGGTTCGATTTGATGAGCATAAAAACAATCTGTCAGTGACTGGAGCTCCGGATTCATTAACCGCTCCTATGATGCTGGCTATTGGTAATATCGCTTATGAAGTTTGTGATCAGTTGATCATTCGACAAGAGCAGCCATCTGATCCGGCAGAAAGACGTTACTTTAGTAACGTAGATTTTAACAGTGGAATTGATCAAGAGGCGGATGAAATGCCTTGGATCAACCAAATGGCTCGAGACTTTTTTGGTCGAGAGGTAAGAGAGTCTGAAGTGGATTTAATTTTGTCTGCAGCGCGAAGTGCTTTTCCTAGTGGGAATGCAGCGCAAATGAAGATGAAAGTAAATTTTGTATGTGGAGCGATGTTGGGTTCTTTAGAGTCTAACATTATTAGGTAGGGGTGACGTCATGAAATCATTTAAGCAAAATCTATTAAAATCAATGAATATCCGTCAGGATGAGTTAACAGAAAAAGATCAGAAGGATTTACAGAAGTTCCTTCAGGATCAAGAAGATAGAATGATTAAGCAGTATTGCGAATCCACTGGTCACCGTGTGCCGGTCACTCGTCGCGAGTTTTTGGGATCTGGTTTGATTGCGTCCTCAGCTTATGTGATGGCGCCAACCATGGCTCAAATGTTGATGACGGCTGAAGCGCATGCTCAAGCTAGTTGTGGAAGTAGTGATTCAGCTTCTTATGATGACTCTTTGACTCCAATGATTACTCTTTCATTAAATGGTGGAGCCTGTTTAAACGCCCACCATATTCCATTAGATGAAGGCGGTCAGTTTTTAAGTAGTTATACGTCTATGGGTAGAGGTGCGGGTCCAAGTAATCCGTCATTTAGAACTGTTAATGTTCTTGGTGGAGCGCCCTACTTTTGGAACAGTACCTTTCTAAGAGGAATGTATGATGGTGCTAGTGGTAACCAAAATGGGGATATCACCACTAACCTCATCCAGACAGCCATTGATAATAATGCAGCGGCTGATCCGACTCCTGGTGCTATTCCTGGCAGTTTAACTGGACAGGATTTGATAGACTTTAACAATCTAGATGCTGCTGGTCAGGCTGCTTATATTGCCGCTAGAGATGAAAATGGTGACGGAGATCCAGATAACGATGCCAACACTAAAAGTGCAGAAGTTATTGCTGAAGAGGAATTGACTCTTACAGAATCGCTAGTGAACTCTCATCCAGCTCTAGGTCGTACAGCATCAGTTGCTGTATGTACTCGATCTTTGGCTGATAACAGCGGAAATAAATTTATTTTCTCTTCTTGGTTAGAGGGCGCAGGTTACAATGATAATCGTAAGGTTCCTTTCTTAGGAGATAGAGATAGTATGACTGGCGTGGACCATGATTTTGCAGGGTCTCAACCTTCTGCACCTCTCGTAGTTAACGGATTGTCAACCATCGCTGCGGCCATGGGTGCAGCGACCAATGCAATGGCGACTTTAACTAAAGATCAGAGAGTGAGTTTATTTTCACTTATAGAAAATCTATCTAATGATCAGGCTCGAAACTTAACTCGCGCACCAGCGGCTCAGGTTTTGGGTGAGTTGGCAGAATGTGCGACGGCGAAAAACGTGGAAGCTGTTCAAGCACCAAACCCGTCTGCGACACTTGTTTCAGGTTCCGGCGATGTGGCTGATGTTTCGAATCCAGATACTACAGATATTTGGGGTGCAGCAGATGATACTGACGGCGCGATGGTGATGTCGGTATTGCGCGGATATTCAGGCGCTTGCCTGGTTGAGATGGGTGGTTATGATTACCACGGTAACCCTCGTGCAACGACGGATCAGAGAGACTATAATGCTGGCCGATTTGTGGGACAGTGTTTGGAATCGGCTCGTCGTATGAATCGTAAGGTAATGATTCAAGTGATTTCTGATGGAGCTTGTTCTTCAGGTGTGACGGATGATCCAGAAGCTGCCGATTGGGCAACGGATAGTTCTAACCGTGCGATGACTTTAATGTTTGTTTTCGATCCAAGTGGTGATGATGGTAATGGAAACCCAATGCCTCCAGCCGTGTCGTCCACTCAGTTGGGTAACTATACAAGTGGCCAGGTGGCTAACGGTGGTAACCTGATTGGTGGTAACGTAGAGACAGCCGCTGCAGCTATTTTCTCAAATTTACTAGCTATGAATGGATCTACAGCCAGTGAGGCAAGTAATATTGTAGAGATTGTTTCTGCGGGCGATCTTGCTAGCTATACGGTAGTTCCGAATAGCTAAACGTAACAGTTTAGGTTTTTTATAAGTTGAGGGGAAAAATGGAACGTTTACAGTACAACATTAAAAAATTTGTAGGAATCGGAGGTCTCACAGTGGTGATGGCCCTCGGTTTTCAAAACTGCAGTGTTTTGCCAAGCTCACATACAGGGAGTTTGGCATCATTGGATGCATGTGGTGAAGATCTTATGGTGATTTTCCAGAACATCATGCACCCCATGGCAACGGCCCAGTGTAGTAAGTGTCATATTCCAGGTGGAAGTGGAAAGGGAGATTTTGCCGGTGACGATGTCACATTGGCTTTTGAAAGCTTCTATGCCATCGGTATTGATAAAGTGGCACAATTTGCCGTGGACGCCGGACATAACGCTCCTTACACCGGAGCTGTGAATGATGCCGATGTGGCTGAAGCTTTAGATGAGTGGGAAGTGATAAAACCTCAGTGCGAAATTCGCGGCGGGGCCAACTTTCTCTCCAGTGTCCAGAATTTATCAGGCGCTCCAGAGGGGGGCAGTGGCGAATACTCGTTCACTTTTGATTCCGCCGGGTTTAACGGAACGGTTATTCGTTTGGATGTAGAGAAAGTAGTTAACGGTTCTTCTGTTACCTATAGATTCTCTGATCCTGAAATAACTGGTGCGGGTGGACAAGAGCTATCCATAAGAGGTCTGGTGTTTTATCTCAATGGTGAGTACCAAGATACAGCTCTTTCCTTCGCAGGTGTGAACCAGGTGATTTCACCGGGTGTACCTGAGCAATTTAGTGGAATTGAAATTGTTCAAGCTGTTGATCCAGTTACAGATGAGGTTCAAGTCGGATTTATTGAGATGACTTATGTTGACGTGAACTAATTGAATTGATTTTTACGCCATACCATCGGGGGGGGCATGAAAACCTTTAAGAATATAAAATATGCGGCTTCAATGTTTCTAGCAGGCATGCTTGTTTTCACATTTAACAATTGTGAAGAAATAGGCAAGGCAGTTAAAGACACTTCGGTAGCCTCTTCCTTAAATGCCGTAGGTGATGGAGAGAAAGCCATTTATGTATGGAATACTGTGACCTATGAGCAAAACCCGATAGTATTGTTTGCCAATAGAGGTTACTTCGATGATGCCACACTTTTGAATTGGAGCTTCTATCATGATCGAAATGCTTTTTGTGAAGTGGTGGATTCTCCAGAAGACGCGGTCAAAGATTGGGTAGAATTTAATTGTGACCATGCAGGTAAATTGGATGTGGTTCTGATTGCTCATCAGCCAGCACGTGGTGATGGGGAACCCTATACTGTCGAAAGATTCGAAACGACTATTTATCTTAAAGAAGCTTCCGAGCGTGATGAGCTTGGAGTAACTTCGCCAGTTATCTATGAGCTGGCAGAGATATTTCCCTATGGAGACAAGACACCCCCTGATTATAATATTGATGGTGGTGGCGGATACGATGCTTCTGGGACGGGAAGTGATTTAGATCCTCGATTCCTTCGTGGTCTTCAGGTTTACGGTGAGCGATGTGCCATGTGTCACCTCATCAACGGAGATCCCATGGGTAACGGAGAAGACAATGATAATGCCAAAAGGTATTTTCGACTCCGTCGTGATTACTATGAAGTATTAAATAACGGTCCTAATGACGCTTACCTTAATCAATGTGGTATTAATTTTGGAGCTATTAGTGATCGACAAGATCAAGCCATTGCAGCAGCTCTATGTCGAATTCGAATTGGTTTAGCCTCGGAAACTGCTCAAATGTATGATTATGATCAAGTGAAAGAATTGTTTGCTTTTGACGAATCTAGAATTCACGGCACGCCGCAAGTGGATCCTTTTGATTTCAATAGCAGTAAACGTCGCTTTATTCGGGACTTTGTGGACATCGCGGATGCTGCTGATGCTACAAATAACCAAACGATCAGTACAACAATTTATGAGACACAAAATAATGCTAGGGATGCGCTACCTGATGATTCGTTCATCGAAGAGTTTTCTAACCCGATTCCGGATCCTACGCCAGGTGCTATTCCTGGGAGTTTAACCGGTCAGGAATTAACGGATTACAATAATATGACACCTGCGGAGCAAGCAGCTTATATTGCCTCTAGAGATGAGAATAACGATGGGGATCCAGACAATGATTCCACTCCAGATGATGATTACAGAAGCGGCGGATATGATCTAAATAGCCCGAACCGTGGAAGAGATGCACTGACAGCTGATAAGAATAACCTATCGACTGGTGACAATGCTTTAGAAGTTGAAGTTTATAACTTTAATGGTGATGGAACCGTTGCAGGAGGCGGAGACTCCACGAGAATGTATCCGGTAATTACAGATATCTATAATGAAGATAATGTGGATGGTGAGCCTGAAATCTTCCGGATACCTAAAGTGGATTTTAAGCCAGAGATGTCTGAAGATTTAGAAGCTCTAATTATATATATTGTGGAAACTCTATAGAGAGAGTTTCAAGAGAGTTCGCAATGTCCTTAACAAGCATTGCGAATTTAGGTTCAGTAGTAAAGGATGGGGGACAACATGAAAAGCGGGACGTTTTGGAAATTGGTATTTGTGTCCGTATTGATGATTGCATTTAACAATTGCCAGCCAGTAGGTGAGTCCGGCGATGGCCAAGCCACGGGAGGCAGTGGATCCAGTAGTGGAATTTTAGATGACAGTGCTAAGCTTGTTATGAGTCGCGAGTTTTATGACAACACCATGCTGAGTCAGTTTGAAGCTCGTTGTACAAGTTGTCATGCCGATCCAAGAGATGGTGGAGTTGCCTCTAAAGGTGCTGTGTTTGATTTTGATCGGATTAGAGATAATCTGATTCAAGGTGAGAGTGCCATTGCCAACGATTTAATTAACAGATTAGTAGATCCTGCCGTTCATGATCCATCTCCAGATATGGGTAATCCCATTATAAATAATCTCTGCCCGGATGGGTCCGCTGAAGGACTATGTTATGACATTGTACTTTGGTGGAATGTGACTATACATGGTGATGAAAACGCGACCTCACCTTTTCTACCCGGGGCCGGTCCTGGTGGCGGTGGAGGTGGCGGAGCCTTATCTCAGGGAACAATGGCTGAGGTTTCGCTTTTAGGTCGAGTTTCAGGGTTTGCTAGAAACCCCGATGATGCGGCAGAAGAAGTGGATGTTCTTATTTATGTAGGTGGTGATGCAAGTACTGGTACCCTAATTGCGACGGTAACGGCTGACGAACGTGGGCCGGGTGGTAGTCAAAGTGGACATTACTTTTCTTATCAGCTGCCTTCGGAGTATCTTAATGGAAACTCTGTAACGGTGTATGCCTACTCAATGACCGATGATCCAGAAAATCTATTAGAAGCGGCTCCGAAGACGGCCCGCGCTTGGGAAATTAACGAAGATGCCGAATCGTTCTGGGCTTCTAACATAGAACCTGAGTTGTCACAGCGCTGTAGTCGCTGTCACACGAATCATACCTATGAGGGACGGTTCTTTGCTCTATCATCACCACTTCCAGGAGAAGGTGGTTCTAGTAGTAACAACCTTATTTACAATAAAGTGTCCGGCCAAACGGGACATAGTGGAGGAACTTTTTGTAGTGGCAGTAGCCTGTGCTCTAACCTGCAAAATGCTTGGAACTTGCAGTTTCAATAATTTAGGAATTTCATTATATAATTGTGGGAACGGCGTCTAAAAATAGACGCCGTTTTTTATTGTCTGCGTTTGTTGCCACTAAGATGACCTAATTGTGCGAAGCGGCCTCTTCTTCATTGTCTTCCTCAGAAGCAGGGCTTTCTATTTTTGGTCTTTTTGCGATGACTTCTTTCTGCTCTGATATCCAAAGGCCATCGTTGTTAACAATATTGGTGATAACGGAGTAGGTCTTCTTTTGTCGAAGCTGGGAAAGATCCAACTTAGAGCCTTCTGTGGATGTTAGCTTAATGAGGTAGACATACCGTTCTTCTCCCACTTGTTCAGGTTCCGGAAGAGGTATTCTGTGAAAACTTGTCACTGGATCATCAGCAAAAGCCGTTTTATATTTTCGAATATTAAACTTTAAGTGCATAGGCGTGCCATTAGCATTGATAAACTTTTTTCTTGAAACAAGCTGTGCATAATAGTCGGGGGCTTCCTGGGGAGAGTCTTTATCGATAAACATAGTGATGCGTTCAATACGACCGATTTGATCTTTTTGATGTTCAATGTCTGGCACCATGTCGTAGGCAAGTGTGTAAGGAATTTCATAGAGCTCACCATTGCTATTCACTAATTTTTGACCCAGTGCTGGGGCATAGATCTCTGAAATAAATCGCACTTTCGGTGATCCCTCTGGGAGTTCCGCCAGTCGTTTTAAAATGAGTTGAAGGTGCGAGACCATTTCAAAGCGGTTGGCGGCTTTAACCATTTCTGCAATTCGTTCTTTGGCCTTTGTGGTGGACAAAGCATTATCTCGAGCCTCAATTAATTTTTTTGTCCAACGATAGGCTTGCTGGCAGGATCGGACTTTCGTTGGCGATAAGAAATAGCCAGCTTGGGAAATAAAAGTCTTCGGCCAATTTGAAAAGCATCTTTTGTCATCAAATCTGTATGCCTTTGAGGGATGCTCTACGTAGCGCTGACCATTGTATTCAATAACCTTCACTCCACGGGGAACGACTTGATTTCTCTTGAGCTTAACTAGGCCGCTACTGGGTCGATCCCATAGAGCTCTACGAGTAGGGTCGGTCCACTCATAAGCATATTCCTGACCTAAGAAGGTTTCTGCTGCTATTCGGTAAATATCATTCTCATGGGCACTGAGAATGTTCCACATATGCTGTTCGTTGAACGATAGTACAGTTCCGTAGCGCAGTGGTTTTTCGTCATCGAAATCCACACTGTCTTTCAATTGATAGAAAGCGTCCGAACCGGTAACCAGGTGATCTATTGTGACTAAATCTCTAAACTCTTGTTCATTCGAAAAGTCATTGTGATATTTCATTTCGTAGCGAACCGTCAACTCATTGGCCTGATTGGATTTGCTTTCCGGTACGGAAAGTTCTCGAGCGCCAGTGTCAATTCTCATGTGGGAATTCAAGTTTTTATTGACCTCACTGTAGCCTCGAAAGGTTAAAAACCGAAATAGCTTTCCAAAGAAGGATTTCACTTCCTTTTTTTCAAGATGTAAGTTTTGTCCATTGTACAAAACATGATCTTCCGTTTCCTCACTATTTTCCTTGGCTTTTTTGACCTTTTGCTCCGACACAGATTGAATGTGTGCATATTTACAATCAAAAATTCCAGGAAATCGGCACATGTGTTCAAAATCATTTTTGTCACTGTCGTCGCGTATATGCTGAACGAATTCCATTCCCGGACGATTTTTAGGAGGATCTTCAGAGTAGATATCAATAAAACTCACTACGTAGTTTTCTAGAATTAATTTTCTAAGAGTTTTTTTGCCAGCATCAGTATTGAGGTCAATAAGATATACATAGGTATTTACAACACTTTTATAATCTTCATCTTTGATGCGGTGAAACCGGTAACTTAATCTGAGCGGTCCAAGCTCAACATGAGGACGCAATTCTAAAAGAGTTCCCGCTCTTCCTCGCATTTTGATGAACTTTGCTTGTAACATAACCATGTTGCCCGGTCCCTTTTGCAAGGAGATTTCTTCCACGAAGCGAACAAACTCCCGGGCTCTCGTTTTGAGAGGGCCATCAATTCCCAGGGTAATAGGGTCAAATGTCATAAACGAGGAATGCTTAACTATATCCCCAACATTGAGGCGGGAGTCGGATTCCATAAAAACTTCTGGATCTACGGGAATGCCATATTGGGAATGCAGTTTTAAGGCTGACAGGGGAGCCTCAAGATATTTGTCCACTTTTTCATCGTCATTAAATGGGCTGGCGAGCCATCTCACAAAGGCTTCCGGTCCGGAAAGGAGCCAATGCCAGAAGCGTTTAAGTTGTTTTGTAAAAGAGTTGGCAGACTCACAGATAAAACAGTTAGGATCTTGGATCATTAACAGGTTGGAAACTTCTTGGCGTGATTGCTGGGCTGCCATCTCGTGAATTCGGCGAGCATCGTCGCGAGAGTAATTATTATCAATATAGTCAGAACCCTTAGATAGAATTTGATCAATCAAGCTCCCAGGCAGCTCCTTGCGGGCCACGTTGAAGCTAAACCCATATTCCGCTCCAGTGCCTAAATCAAGATCCACACCCAAAAAGTTATCTAAAGTATCAAATAGATTTCGATATCTAAAACGTGTAAAGAGTGTGCTCACAACGCGATACTTGGAGAGGTCGTCTTCACCATAGGCTTCGCCCTCAATATCGCGGTCTGGAGTATGGTCATCATAAACGTTTCGGCTCCAGCGTCCATCCACTGAAAAGTCACCATTTTCAATTTCAAGTTCAATATCCGCATCATCAAACATTCTGTTTTTGTCTTGAAATTCTTTGTAGATTTCGTTGCCGATGTGCTCGGCTAACTCCATATTTTCAGGGGATTTGGTATCACCCATTTCGATAAGGTTAAGAGAATGGGCCGTGGGAAGATAGGCAAGGAAGGTGGCCATTGCAAACAGAGTCGAGATTTTTGATCTCATGGGAGTCCTTTTGTGGGGTCATTGGGTTTTTCAACTTTCGTTGTTACAAAATAAGGGCCAATTCACCTAGCTTTTTCTGGGTCACTCTAAGTTACTGGAATCATTTACAGGGGATGTTCCTCGCCAGGTCAGGATCCAATAATAATTGTATAATTTAGAAACAAATCGCGAAAATTGACACGATTAGCTATGTGATATCCATAAGTTACGGGCTATAATCCCATCTATGCAACTTGGAATTGAAGTACTTCTAGAGAGATCCGAATGGTTGAATCGCCTTAAAGGTCAAAGAGTGGCCCTGTTAGGGCATCCTTCGAGCACCAACCAAAAACTACAACACACCCTCGAGTTATTGATGGGGCATCCAGAGATAGAGCTGAGCTGTGCCTTTGGGCCTCAGCATGGAATGATGGGTGATAAGCAATACAATATGGAGGAATCTCCCACTTATGAGGACCAGGAGACGGGACTTCGAATTCACAGTCTCTACGGGGATGTACGTCGGCCGACGGATGCTATGATGGACGAATTTGATATCGTACTCGTGGATCTACAGGATGTGGGTTGCCGGATTTATACCTATGTGGCGACTACGATTTACATGATGGAAGCCTGTGCGAAGAAGGGAAAGTCCATTTGGATTTTGGACCGACCCAATCCTGTTGGGCGAACCATGGATGGCAGTTTTCTCTCCCCAGAGTGGATGAGTTTTGTGGGTGAAGTGCCAACAATTATGCAGCATGGACTTACCCTAGGCGAATTGGCTCAATGGTATTGTGATAAAGAGGACTTAAATTTAGATTTGCAAGTGGTGCCGATGGAAGATTATAACCCTGAACAAGCACCTGGTTTTGGCTGGCCGGAACCTATGCCTTGGGTCAATCCGAGTCCTCAGCTTCCCAATCTGGAAAGCTGTCGTGTATATAATGGAACGGTTTTGTTAGAGGCCACACATTTGAGTGAGGGGCGAGGGACGACCATACCCTTGCAAGTCTTTGGGGCTCCTCAGTTAAATGCCAATAGGTTAATTAAGGATCTGAACGAAAACTATGCCGAATGGTTAGGTGGATCCATTTTAAGAAAATGTTTCTTTGTTCCCTTCTTTAATAAGTATGAAGGCCAGTTGTGTGAAGGTGTACAAATTCATACGGATGTGAGTTCGTATAATCATAAGGAATTTAGACCCTATCGCCTTATGGCCGGAATATTTAAGTCTCTTTTGTCACGAGACGAGGGGTTTGATTTGTGGAATGATTTTCATTATGAGTATGAACAGGATCGCAGCCCTATCCATTTGTTGACCGGATCGACCTTCTTTAAAGATTGGGTGGATGATCCGTCATCCTCGGTATCTGATTTTAATGGATATATGGATAGAGACATCAAAGCCTGGGATGAGGTACGTCGATCCTACATGATATATTGATTTTTTAGGTGACGACACCAAAGAGAGAAGCGATGGAACTCGAATTAACCAGTGAAGAATTGTTGATTGCAGATGAAATAGTTGCGGTATGTAAGCGTCTCTATCGACGTAATTGCTTGGCCGCAGCCGATGGTAATATCAGCTTTCGGGTGAGTGACGACCGAATTCTCATGACACCTACAGGGATTTCTAAGGCGTTTATGCATCCCCAGGAAATGGCGCTGTTAGATATTAACGGTGATGTGTTAATCGGGAAGCCCTCTGGGGAAAGAAAAATGCATTTGGCTGTCTATAGAAACTGCCCGCAAGCGAAGGCTGTTGTTCATGCTCATCCCCCAACGGCGATTGCATGGAGTGTAGCTCGACCAGATCTCAAGGAGCTGCCGAGTCAGTCACTTTCAGAAGTGATTCTTGCCGCGGGGTCTATTCCATTTGCTTCCTATGCACGTCCTGGTGAAGAAGCCATGGGAACGGTCTTAGAGGAGTTCCTTCCCGAGCATCGCGCGCTCATTCTGTCACGTCATGGTGCTTTGACCTGGGGTGAGTCGCTGAATGAGGCTTGGATGGGTATGGAGCGCATTGAGCATGTATCGCAAATTCTCATGTCAGCGGAAAAGTTGGGTGGTATGACCATGCTGCCGGCTGAGGAAATTACTGCTCTGTATGAACTTCGTAAAAAACTAGGGCCTAAATTACTTTAAGTTTTATATAGCTGCTAGATCATCCTCGAGGGATGGGCGTTCTCTGTAGGAGTCTGGATTTTCCAAGACCTGTTCAGTGGGAATTTCTAACCAAAATGTGGAACCTTTTGAAACTTCACTTTTCAAGCAGATGGTTCCGCCCATTTCCTGCATCATCTGGCGACTGATTGGCATTCCCAAACCTGTTCCTTTTTGGTGATTGGAAACGCTTCCGAGTGTCTCGAACTCATTGAAAACGGCATGTTGTTGTTCTTCTGGGATTCCATGGCCGGTGTCCTCAACATACAAACGAACTAAATTAAACTCTGGTGAATGTTCCAGTTTTATAAAAATCTGACCATCTTTCCGATTGTATTTAATGGCATTACTAATCAGATTTCTTATCACTTGTCGGATTCTAATATCATCCACCCAAACTTTTGGCATAATATCCGGAAAATCAGTATGAATTGTTAAATTATTAAGTTGTGCCATGTTCTCTTGTTGTTCAATCTCATCCTCAACTATGGGGGTGAGGTTGTGTTGCTGGATGTAATAATCCATGCGGCCGGCTTGAATTTTCGAAAGGTCCAAAACATCATTTATGAGTTCCAACAAAGCTTTGCCTTGGTCATAAATCATTTGAATGAATTCATCCCTTTCTTCGTCGGTATCATAGAGTTTATTAATCAGAACGTCAGTGGTAGCAAGCATGGCTGAAGTGGGAGTGCGAAGTTCGTGGGTGGTCATGGATATAAATTTATCTTTCGCTTTGTCGAGTTCCAGAAGTTGTTTATTCTGTTGAACCAACGATTCGTAGGCAGCTCTAATTTCTACCTGTTTTGCGGTGACTTCACGTTGAAGTTTCATTTGGATGGTAGTGTCTTGAACCATAAGAACCAGGTGCTCCTTGCCGTTGACAATGTCTTTTTTAACACCCAGGTTTCCTATGAATTGATGCCCATTTAATTTTTGAATCATAACTCCTTGATACAGACCTTCGTTAGCAAACATATCTGTATTGAGTTGTCGGAAGCCCGACATGACCTCAGTTTTTACAGGTGGAGGTATCATACAATCAACTGTCAGCTTTGAAAAGTTTTGATCCATGCCCACTTCGAGCAATCTGCAGGCAAGCTTGTTGGCGTAGATGCAATTGTTGTTTTCTATTTCAAAAACGATAAATCCCATCATGGCATCATCAGCAATGATTTGGAAAATGGAATCGAGATGGTTGTTGTTGGAGTCGGACATAACTAAGATCCTCCAATAATTTTAATAAATTCGTCTGCTCTGCCAATGGCGGTATTTATCTCGAGTAGTATTTTTTTGTATCCTTCTTTTGCATCGATAGCTAGTCGTTCCAAAACATCCTTAGGCATACCGTACACCTTTGAATGGCCAGCATCTCCAAACTTAAGGGCGTGCACAAATACATTAGCTAAATAAACTATATCAACGGCTTGATGAAGATCAGCCGAAAGATAGTTTCTTTTGTCCGGATTCTTTTCATGGTGATAAAGGACAACACTCTGAAGTTGTACGGGAAGTTGCCATTTCTCTGCCAGCAAATGGCCGACGGTAGTATGGCGTTCAAACTCTAATTTTGTCTCGGCTTCTAGGTAGCTGATACCTTCTGACTTGGCTAAAGAAGAAATAGCTAAAACAGAGGGTGCATCTAAGGTCAGGTAAGCCACCTTTCCCATATCGTGAATGAGTCCGCAGGTGAACATATCTGACGGTAGGGGATGGTTAGTAGCTTTAGCAATAGTTTCTGAGGCGATGCCAACAGCAATACAATGTTTCCAAAAGTCGTTCATATCAAATGGTGCGTCTCCCTCAAACTCAAGGGCATTGAGTATGGATGCGGATAAGACCAGTTGGTTAACAGTGTCGAAACCTAAATAGCTAATGGCTCTAGAAAGTGAAGTTACACCCCCAGGTATTGCATAATAGGCCGAGTTGGCTAGCTTGAGGACTTTGGTGGTTAAGCTCACATCGTTGGACATGATTTTTTCAACGTCGGTGGCTGAGCTCATGGGATTATTAATAACATTACTGAGCTCATAGATGACTGTTGGAAGAGTGGGAAACTCTTCCAACTTATCAACGATTTCCTGTCGACTGAGTCGCGTAGGTGTGGCCATAGTAGAGTGACCCTTTCTGCATTAACTGGCAGCTTTTGGAAATTTCTTTTCTGGGAAAATTTCTTTCAATTTATTGGTCACTCTTTGGAAGGTAACGGGCTTTAATATATAGCCATTGACGTTGAGGGCTTTTGCTTCAATGATGTAATCTCTGTCGGAAACGGCAGTAACTAGGACAAAAGGCATGTCTTTCCATTTGTCGTCTTCACGAACATGCTTTAACAACTGAACACCGTCCATTTGGGGCATCATAATATCAGAGATGATGGCAACAAGATCACTAGGAGGATTATCGTTTAAATAGTCCCAGGCTTCCTTGCCGTCTTCGAAACTATCGACGACGTAATTTAACTTTTCTAGGAGGTGAACTAAAATTTTCCTGTTCGGTGGAGAATCTTCTACGACTAAGATGCGATCTTTATTTTCGGACATACTAAAACCCCTTATATCTAAAGCAATTATCGGCATACATTCCACGGCAATTTAATGAAAATCGTAGAATCTAACGTCTAGAAAAGGGATGTATCAAATTGGTATGTCTAAAGTATGAGACTATGACTCAAATATCGAACAGGTTACTTACTAGTATTCAATTTGGCATTGGCCCGAGCCACTTTTTCTTTTTGAAAGTTTTGAAACTCATCTAGTTTAGTTTTCAGTGAAGGATCACTAAGGGCGAGGATTCTAACCGCCAATAGCGCTCCATTAGTTGAATTATCTACAGCCATGGCTGCCACAGGAACGCCTTTAGGCATCTGTACAATGGATAGAAGGGCATCCATTCCATTGAGAGCGGTTATGTTAATCGGAATTCCAATTACAGGTAAACGAGTGTTTGAAGCCACCATTCCAGGAAGGTGAGCGGCTCCACCGGCTCCTGCTATAATTACGGAAAAATCATTTTTTTCGGCTTCAGCAGCAAATTGAAGCATTTCATTTGGAGTACGGTGTGCACTGACCACCTCCACATAGTGTGGAACTTGAAATTCTTTAAGAAGGTCAATGGCCCCTTGCATTTTTGGCAGGTCCGAATCGCTTCCCATAATAATAGCTACTTTTTTGCTCATCAATGTTGATCCTTAACAATACTTTTTAGTTCTTCTAATGCTTTGTCGGAAGTCTGATCAAGAAGGTTTATGTGGCCCATCTTTCGTCCAGGTCGAGATTCCATTTTGTTATACCAATGTAAATGAACATCATCGATCACAATGGGCTTTTGTAATTCGGGTGATTGCCCCAATAAATTGTGCATGGCAAATCCCGGCGCCAACGTTTTAGGGGAAATTAAGGGCCAGTCGAGGATACACCTTAAATGGGTTTCAAACTGACATACATTCATGGAGTCTTGGGAGTGGTGAGCTGAATTGTGCACTCGAGGTGCCAATTCATTCACTAACAATGAGCCGCCTTGAGTCTCAAAGAGCTCAAAGGCCATGATGCCGACGTACTCTTCCGAATCCAGAAGATTCTTCGATCTTTCAATCATAGAAATAATACTTTTATGTTCAACGGGTCCCTTGACCCATAGGCATCGAGAGTTTTCTTGATGAGTTTCCACTAGGGGAAAAGCGATAGCGTTTCCGGAAACATTGCGTGCAATAGAAAAAGCTAACTCTCTCTTAAAAGGAATAAATGTTTCCGCAATAAAGCCAGCTTTATTCTCTTTCAGCGGTCCTTTTTCGAATTTTTTAAAATCTTTCTCATTCTGCAGTATGTGAGTGCCGTACCCATCATATCCAAAAAGCCGTGCTTTTAGAACCAACGGAAGCCCCAGTTCTTTCGAAGCCATTTGAAGAGTTTTGCTATCGGAGACTTTCATATAATTGGAAGAGGGTATGGACTTCTTCGATAGGATTTTCTTTTGGCTTTGTCGGTCTCGAATTTTCCCGATCGTATCTAAGTTTGGGTGAATCTGGATATTGGTGCCTTCAGTGGCGGTCCTCACCAATTCAGGATCAATGAACTCACTCTCAAAGGTGATTACGTCTACATGTTTAGCTATACGCTCTAGAGCCTCTTTATTATTGGGATCACCTTTGTGCCAGTATCGCGTGACCTGGGCGCCGGGATCGTTTTCGCTGGGGCAGAGTATATGAGGCTCCACTCCCAAGCGATGGGCTTGTAAGGCCAGCATTTGCGACAGCTGACCGCCGCCAAGTATTCCAATTTTTTTACGTGTAATGGGCATATATGAATTTTTGACATAAAAAACATGACGGGGCAACTGAACTTACCTATACCTTTTGAATGCAAACAATGCCTGGGCTAGGTCGCCCCCTTTTAACTGAATATGTGAACTTTCCTGTGACATTAGCTCCCATGGTGGGGCTGAGCCATGTAGGGCTGCGTTCAGTGGTGCGTAGATATTTACCCAAGGGAGCTAATACGTTTTGGCCAACGGAAATGCTGAATTCCCGAAGAATTCCCCATGAAAATTTAGGTGGTACTCCAGAGACCTATCGCCTTGATGAAGAAATGGATCTCGTTCCTCAGATTTTAGGAAATGAACACCGACCCATTAAAGAAACACTACAGAAAATGCATGAATGGGGTGTTTTGGGAGTGGATATAAATATGGGTTGTCCTGTCAAAAAGGCGCTTAAACATAACTATGGTGTAGCGCTGATGGGAGATAAGCAGTATGCCGCAGATGTGGTAGGCATGGCGAGAGAGGCCACACACCTTCCACTTTCAGTAAAACTCAGAGCCGTAGATCCCATCGAAATTGAGCCCCTGGTGGAATTTGTAAAGCCATTGGTCGATGCAGGTGCCGATTGGATTTGCCTTCATCCTCGAACCGCAGCGCAAAAGCGCAGAGGTAAAGCGAATTGGTCGCAAATTCGTCAATTGCGCGAAAGTATCAGTGTGCCCATTATTGGAAATGGAGATGTACAATGTCTTGAAGATCTCAATGAGATATTTAAGTCCACCCATTGCGATATGGTTATGGTGGGTAGAGGTTTGGCCGCACGACCATGGCTTCTTTGGCAGTGGGCCGAGCAGTTTGGTTGGGAGCCACCACCGGAACGCAGCGGGAAAGCACCGAGTACTCCTCTTGAAGAGGGTGCGGAATATGGCAAATGCGCAAAAGCCTTAGTGAGTGTTCTGGAGGCGCGTTTCAAAGAATCTCTGGGTGTACGTCGATTTAAATTTCATGTAAGGATGACTCATATGTGGCTCACCTATGGGCATGCCTTTCATGCCAAAGTCCTTTCGGCAAACAGCTATCAGGAACTGCATGCCGTAATTGATGATTTTTTCAGTCGTCCGCAAACTATGGTTCAGCGCACGCAGCTTAGAATTTAAGAAACTCCACTAGAGGAAACGTTTTAACGCTACTTAGTGTGAAGCGTGGGCACCAGTGCCAGGGCAATGGCTGTTTTGATAAAGGCACTGGGAAGAAAGGGTAGAAGGCCAGAGGCAATGGCGGTCTCCCATCCTACAAACAGGCTTAACCAGCTCACTCCCATTGCAAACAGGAAGGCTTGCCCTAGAACCAGTGCTAGAAGTTTTAATCCCCAATGATTCCAATCCAGTGTCTTAACTAAAAAACTGATGGTCAGTGCGGCGAAGAAAAAGCCAAATAGAAAACCACCAGTGGGGCCTGCTAGATGAGCTAAGCCAAAGCTGCCTCCACTCCAGATGGGTGCTCCAATTGCTCCGAGGAAAATATAGCTGGCTACTGTAATCAAAGCTTCCCGAGGGTTTAACTTTAAGCCAATCAGCATGATTACAAGAGTTTGAAAGGTGAAAGGGACAAGTCCAAAAGGCAATTTGACTTCGGCGTATGCGGAGACACTAAGAGCAATCAGTCCTATGGCCATCTGATCCCAGCGAATCTGTTGCCATTCCAAAACATTAGAACTTATGCGGTAGGGGTTCTTCACCAACATGTTGTCTCCTTGGGTGTAAAAACAGTGTGTGTATTTTAACACCCTGACCAGTGGGTAGGAGAAAAAATAAACCCCTAAGAAAAAATTTTAGGGTGTTGTAAATTAAGATCTTATTGTGTGAGATCGGTCAGCTGTTACCCAACATTTTATCCAGATTCCCAGATGATTCAAGAGCAGCAAGATCATCGTAGCCGCCTATAAATTCCTCATTTATAAAAATCTGCGGAACCGTGCGGTGTCCAGTCTTTTGCCTTAGAGCGCTGAGCTCAGAGTTTTTACCGTCCAAAATTATTTTCTCGTAGGACACATTTTTGTCGTCTAATAGTGAGCATGCTCTAAGACAATAAGGGCAAGAGGTCCAGATATAAACTTTAACTTGAGCCATCGGATTTCCTAAATCGCAAGAGTTTCCACATTAACTTCTAATTCTTCTTCTATCTTTCGTGCTAATTTGTCTGCAGCAAAGGCATCTCGACCTGTTCCGAAATAGACAGTTTCAAAATCAACAACCTTTTTCATGGTCTGTAAGCCTTCACTTAAATTACCTGGGAGAATCTTAACTGTGAGAATGAAATCTCTTCGATAAATGGGGGCAATCTGTTGGGAGACCACCCGTTGTAATAGCTCACAGAAAAATCCTTCTGGATCTTTACCTTCCTCTGCATGGAAAATTATGAGTTCAAAAGGATGTTCAGTTTTTTTCAAGATATGTTGAATGGTGGAATTTATTAAGCGTCGAGCATTGTTACCGCCAGCAGCTAAAATGTGATGGGGCAAATCGGGTGGCAATTCGGATGCGTTCGCATATTTACCAATTCCTAAACGCAAGTCGGTTCTCATCTCCAAACGTTGTTCAAGAACGCCCCATCGATAATAAGCCATTAGCATTAAGGTGCCGGAAAGTAAGACGGTTAACATCAGAAGAGCATCTTCTTGGGCGTGAGTGAGTAAGGCAAAGGTGGCCATGGCCAAGACAAGGCCTGAGAACAGCGGGACGACGGGAATCACACGTCCACGAATTCTGAATAATTTGTTACTTAAATATTCAACAGGGGTGTCTCTCCGCATGGTGCGATTACGCATCAAAACCACGCCGATACAGAAACTCACCATGACTCCTAAGAAGGCGATCTCATAAACTTTGGCTGCGATCTCAACTTCACCGGCAACTGTTGCTGACATAAATGCAGCAATAAACATGAATGGTAGAGCAATGAGAGGATACCCTTGGATAGAGGGATATCGGTGAGCGAGTCGTTTTAAAAGAAATTGAGGCAAGTTTCCCTGCTTGGCCATGGTGGTCGCCAAGCCAATAAAGCCAACAAAAGCCGTGTTGGTAGCAGCAAAAAGAGTGAGAGTCGCATCGATAACAATAACAGTGAGTAGGAATTTTCCACCTAACATGCTGGCCAACTGAGAAAGTAGTGTGTCCAGATTACTTTCCACTTGCTCCGTTGTTAAAAGAGCTAAACATAGAAATGAAATGGCTGGAGCCGTCAAAGATACCAGAGTAACAACTGTTTTATAGAGTCGTCTTACGGTTTTTAGCGTGGGTTGCTCCAACTCCTCCACAATTTGTGCGGCGGATTCAAATCCGGTGATTCCTAAAAATGCAGCTGCAAATCCATACATCACGGTGGCAAAAGTGAGCTCACCATTAGGTTTAATATTTTGCATCTTCGTGAAGTCGATGGCATCGAAATTTATAAATAAGAAACTGAATCCCCAAATGGCAATAATGAGAAGTAGCCCAAAGTGTAATCCTGCAATAAGGGTTACGAGTTTGGCAGGCTCTTCAATGCCCTTGGTGTTAAGAAGACCAAATAGAACGATGGGGATAAAAGATAAAAAGACCACCGCTGAGCTAGATAGACCACCTTCGAATAACGAGGATAGATAATAGCCCCCGGAGAGCGAACTCACTGCGGCCGTTGCGAGATAGCTTACAATAGTCAAAGCTCCGGCTAATACAGCAGCCCTTCGCCCCATACTTCGAAGGATCATTGAATAAGCACCACCATTGTACGGGCTTAAGGCAAGTCCCTCTTCATAGGTGCGTTTAAAGGCCCACATCATTAAACATGTAGTGAGTACAAACACGGGGGCTAAATAACCAACGATAGGGAAGAGAATACCGGTTCCATAGAAAATGGATGTCCCAATATCTGCTCCAACGATTCCTGCGGCAACAACCCAGTTTAGACTGGTGGATTTCTGAGCGGATTCCAAATTTTTCTCCAATTTTTCACAGTATCCTCCTTGAGTTTACAGCTGGCAAGAAATACGCGGAATAACCATGACAGAGAATCTCTGGTGTGTAAAAAATGTGCTCATGATTTCATGTCCATTGTGTCTTACAGCAAAAACCACCGAATTTTGTGCCACTGAAATGAAATATTTTGGTCAAATGCAGAATCGGGCCTATTTTTTGTGCCCACAATGTGAATTGAGGTTTCTAGAACCATCAATGCGAATGTCGCCCCATGACGAGAAATTCCGATATGACAGTCATAAAAATGGTGAAATCAATGAGAACTATTTGGATTTTTTGAGGCCTGTTATGAGGGTTTCTGGAGACTTTTTGGGTTTAGATGCGCCTCTTCAAGTACTGGATTATGGATGCGGAGAAGGACGTCCCTTTCAAATTCTGTTTCCACATCACTGGGAAACCTCCCATTACGATCCGTTCTATTTTCCGGAATCATCGCTACTTGAACGAAAGTATGATTGGATCACTTGCACCGAAGTGGTGGAGCACTTCTATCATCCAGCTAGGGATTGGAAGACATTAGTGGGTCTTCTTAAGCCCGGAGGCCTGCTATCTGTAATGACAGGTCTGTACAATGATTCCATTCATTTTTCCGATTGGTGGTATATTAAAGATCCCACACATGTGTGTTTCTATAGCCTACAAACCATGCAGTGGATTGCGGATCGCTACCAGCTGGAGATGATTTACAATAAGAACAACATCGTTCTTTTTAGAACGTAATATGACTTTTGACTTCTTCCAAAGAACGATTGCGTTTAATGGATTCAAATAAATTTCCAGAAGGTATAAAGTTACGCCCTAAGAATTTCGTCCATTGTTTAGTCCGAGTGACTGCATAATGTTCATTTTTAAATTCCAAACTCTTATGGATGAACTGAGGCAGCCAGCGTGTTTCTAGCTCCTTCCACTGGCTGTCAGAATCTGAATCTGGGATTTCAGATTTTATTGCTTTGGCAAGATAGGGGTTGGCAAAAGCGCCTCGACCGAGAGCTACATCTTCGCATCCAGCGATGTTTCGGCAAAGTTTATAGTCCTCAACGGTCCAAATATCTCCATTGGCAATCACTTTGGTGTTGGGACAATGCTCTTTCATTTTAGCAATGTATTCCCAGTGGGCCGGTGGTTTATAGCCTTCTACTTTTGTACGTGCATGGATAATAAGATGATGAGCCTGGGCTTGGTCCACAGCTTGAGCGATTTCGTTGGAGAGACTTTTGTCTTCAAAACCAAGTCTTACTTTCGCTGTGACCACCTGGCCTGGGGCGGCTTTTTTGACGGCACTAATAATATCAAACAGTCGATGGGGGTTCTGAAGAAGTTTAGCTCCACCATCATGTCTATTGACGGTCTTGGCAGGACATCCGAAGTTGAGATCAATGCCGGGAGCACCGAGTTCAGTGGCCAAAGCGGCATTTTCAGCAAGGCAAATGGGGTCTCCACCCAAAAGTTGTACATAGACGGGAATACCTGTTTGCGTTTTGCCTCCAGTGTTCAGTTCTGGGCAGTAGCGATGGTAAACTTTGGGAGGCAATAGTTTATCTGTGACTCGAACGAACTCGGTGGTCATTTGATCGTATCCACCAATCAACCCGTAGAGATCGCGTATCACAAAGTCTACCACTCCTTCCATAGGAGCTAGATAGATGCGGCTCACTGAGCTTGTCCAAGTTTCACTATATGTTCAAACTCTTTTGCGCTAACGGGTTGGATGGAAAGTCGAGTTCCTTTTTGCAAAAGCATCATGTTTTTTAATGGCTTCATTTCTTTCAACTCAGGGAGCGGAATAAAAGTTTTGAATTTTGACTTGAACTTGCAAGTCACACAATGCCACCGGGGGTTATCCGTTTTGGATTTTTCATCAAAATACTTCGATTTTTTATCAAATTGTGTGGGGTCCGGTTCGGCGGCTTTAGAAATGACTCCCACTCCTGCCGCTCCTGGAGGTTTTGCATTGGAATGATAGAAGATAAATTCATCTCCCACTTGCATATCTTTCATCATAAAATTTCTAGCTTGATAGTTTCTGATTCCATCCCAGTAAGTCGTTTTGTCGCCTTTAAAATCATCAATCGAATAGGCATCAGGTTCAGATTTCATCAACCAGTATTTTTTCGCCACATGAGCTCCTTTATTAGAACCTTCTTATGGCAAATGTCTTGGTATTTTTCAACCCAAAGCGATTCCAGAATAGGGAATCTAGGCGGCTTGGGCGGTCTCTTGTAAAGGAGTAACGGCGAATTCCATTTTGAAGCTGCCCAGTTCGGTTTTAAACCGAAAGGATAGAGTGGGCATGGACTGTTTTAAGTACGGTGCGATTTGATCTCCATGCACAGCTTTAGGGGTTGCTGATGAGATATCGAAGCCAAAAGGGGCCAATTGCGGTTTGGATTGGCCAAAGACAATATTTAGGGTTTCAAAAATGCAGTCGATGATATCGTCATTGATCTCCTCATATTTCTCATCCAGCATCTTTTCCACGAGAGCGAAGGCCATTTCTTTTGAGAAACTGAGCGCAATGTAAAATCGAAAGGATTCATTCTTAAAATCTAAAACCGCCGCCACATCAGTGTCTTCATCAAAAAGGTTCTGCTTGAGCTTAGGCTTCATGGGTTTAGCTTCAATTTGCGATTGCGTCTGCATGGTGTTGATGGCGGCGTAAATAAAGGGATTGGTAAATCCCAAATCTAGCTTCGGAGCCTTTTTTGAAGCCCCTTTGTCGGCATATTTAGCTTTAACTTCTTCTATGGTTTTTTCAATGGATATGACCGAATCCACACCTTCTTGTTTTATGAATTTCACTACGGATTTGGGTGCATTGATGCAGTAGAAATCAATCTTCTCAGATTTGAGCTTTTTAATCACCGGTAAGATGAGTCTTAAAAAGTCATTCTCCCATTCCACTTGGTTAAATAGATCCAGGGCAACGCATTTACCTTCATAAACAGAGAGATCCTTCATAGCCTCTTCCAGTAGAGAGACCACCTCTTGGCCGTAACTGCCGGTGAGAGTCTTGGTGCAAATGAATAGGCTGCATTCACCCACACGTTTAAATCCGTTACCTTTGGACATTCAAAAAAGACCTTTCATTGGATTGCAGTTGATGAACAATCCCATAGTCTTATCGGGACAACTTCAAAATTATTAAAGGTTTCAAAAGGTTAGAGTGGAAAGTGGATCTCGACTTTAGCCAATAGTAACAACGAACGAGACGTCAATTTATGCTCAAATCAACCAGGAGTCAGTTGACGCGATTGGGCAACTCGGAAGACAGATGCTCATTGAGCAAAAAGTCGTTATTCTTCCCGCTCATTTTTAATGGATTTTCGTCGAGGAGGGCTCATATGTCCAATATGAGAATTGAAAAAGACAGCATGGGTGAGATTGAAGTGGCCGCTGACCGTTATTGGGGTGCGCAAACTCAGAGATCTCTACAAAACTTCAAAATTGGTAATGACCAGTTTCCCCGTGAAATGATTCGCGCCTTAGGGATCCTTAAAAAGTGTGCCGCTCTTACAAATTCTGAATTGGGCTTATTGAATGATGAAAAAACCAAAGCCATTACGCAAGCCGCAGATGATGTGATCGAAGGGCAGTTGGATGACCACTTTCCTCTTGTGGTTTGGCAAACGGGAAGTGGTACGCAAACCAATATGAATTCTAACGAAGTGATTGCCAACCGAGCCATAGAAATTCTAGGCGGTGAGAGAGGCGATAAGTCTGTGGTTCATCCCAATGACGATGTCAACAAGGCGCAATCGTCCAACGATACCTTTCCAACGGCTATGCATATTGCTATTGCAGAACAGCTGGAAAATAAATTTCTGCCCTCGTTAAAGCACTTAAAGTCGGCGATGGAGTCCAAGCAAAAGCAGTTTAACGATATCGTAAAGATTGGACGCACTCACTTGATGGATGCGACTCCTTTAACTTTAGGGCAAGAGTTTTCCGGATATGTCCGCCAGTTGGAATTAGGAATCCAAAGAGTTAAAGATAGCCAACCTCGAGTTTATCAATTGGCTTTGGGGGGTACTGCAGTGGGAACGGGTTTAAATACCCATCCTGAATTCGCTCAAAAAGCAGCCCTTCACATCGCTAAAGAAACCGGTTTACCTTTTGAAACGGCAGTAAATAAATTTGAAGCACTAGCAGCCCATGATGCTCTCGTAGAAATGAGTGGGGTGCTTAAAGTGATCGCATGTAGTCTAATGAAGATTGCCAATGATATTCGACTGATGGGAGGTGGACCACGTTGCGGTCACTCTGAACTTATTCTGCCAGCAAATGAGCCGGGGAGTTCGATTATGCCAGGAAAGGTCAATCCCACTCAGTGTGAGGCATTGACGATGGTGTGTGCCCAAGTGATAGGAAATGATATGGCTGTGGCCGTGGGTGGCAGCAATGGTCATTTTGAGTTGAATGTTTTTAAACCTATGATTGTGTTTAATGTGCTTAATTCTATTCGATTGATTGCAGATGCCAGTGTGAGTTTTACCGACAACTGTGTGGTTGGAATTGAAGCCAATCGAGAGAACATTGACAAGCACTTACAGAATTCACTCATGCTAGTTACGGCACTTAACCCTCATATTGGGTATGATAATGCTGCGAAAATAGCTAAGACAGCTTATGAAAATGGCACCACTTTGAAAGAAGAGGCGATCAATTTGGGATTATTAACTGCAGAGAAATTCGATGAAGTGGTCCGCCCAGAAGATATGATTGGGCCTAAGGCATAGGGAAATACTTTGAAATCAGTTTGTGTATTTTGCAGTTCGAGTGATCAAGTGAGTGATGTGTTTTTCAATGAGATCGAAAAACTAGGACATCTCATTGGTAAAAACCAGTTTAGATTGGTTTATGGTGGTGCCAACTGTGGACTGATGGGACGCGTGGCCGACAGTGCCTTAAAGGTGGGAGGTCAGGTTCTGGGAATCATGCCGGAAGTCTTTGCCGATAAAGAGGTGACTCACTCCGGTCTAAGTCAGTTGGAAAAGGTTCCTGATTTTTTTGCTCGAAAAAAAGCCATGTTGGAGTCTTCGGATGCCTTTATTGTGTTTCCAGGTGGAATTGGTACCCTAGATGAAGCCATCGAAATGATATGTTATCGCCAAATCAATATTCATGAGAAACCCATTATTTTTGTGAATTTATTCGGGTTCTGGGATCGGTTTTTCGATATGATGTTTGAGATTCGGCAGCAAAAAATGATCGGAGAGCCTTTGAACCATTATTATGATGTGGTGAATAACAGTGCTCAGGCCATCGATGTTTTGAAAAAAGAGTGGGAGTTATTGTGACCAATCTTTCGAAACTCAACCCCCGCCTCAATTGGTTGGGGAGTGAAGATGTCCGTCCCTATGTTTTGGCTCGGAAAGAGAGTCGGCTCGAGGATCCGGGTAAATATTTTAATCTCAACTGGTTTCCCCAAGAGCCTCTTTTTATGGATCCATTACGTATGGGGGATGTTTATTTTTCGAACGCACTTCTCAACATGGAAGCTAAAGCCTTTGAAAAGAGCGATATGCCCATGCCTCGCTGGGTGTTTTATGACTGTGCGGTTATGCCCGGTTTTATTTCCGGCTTCGCGCGCAGAACAAGCACATTGCCAAAATCGATCACGGATTTTCTCGGTGAGAGGAATTTGGTGGGCGAATGGACTCCAGTGTCCATGTTTATTGTTATTCCTACAATGGTTGAGAACGAGTGGGTGGCTCACAATTTGAGTTCCATCAACTCCTTGATACCCAAAGAGGACCGTTTATATGGGCTTGGTTTCCTGTCGAAAGCCTTTGGGCTAGCCTATGCGAACATTCAAACTTGCTGCGGTATGACTCAATGGAGCTCTCCAGCCATGCGCCTACACTCCCATTATGGAGTTTTAGAAGTTCTTACAGCCTATACGCCGGCCCATACCTATGCAAATACGCTCACTTACCGGCTGCAGGTGGATCCCAGCGAGTGGGTTCGCTTTTTTACTGGAGAAGAGTCCGAAGATTTCAGAGAATCATTTGAAATTACAGACGTTTTGTTAGATCCTAGGAGTACCGAAAGCCAGCAGAGTTTCCAGCATATGCTTGAGAGGAAATTAGGGCCATTTTACCTTGATGCCTCAGAAATTCGCAAAAAGCCTTTGGAGCAACCTTTTTCGATTTATAGAAGAAAGTAGGAAAAATGTCCGAAACGCCACAGACTGATGAGTATATACAGAAACTTCCTGGAGTGGGTAAAAATATGTACCTGCCCTGTCGAAAATGCGAGGCGAATCGGTACTTTAAAGTTTTGGCTCATAAAACAGAGCGTTCCGCCAAACTGGAATGTGAGGTTTGTGGTGTTAAGAAAAGCTTTACCATTAAGAAGCCTAAAAAAGCGGGTACCGGTCGAAGAAAAACTGTTTCTGCAAGAATGCAATGGGAAGAGCTGAAAGAGTCACGTGGTATGGATAATGCCGATTCCTATAATATGAAGGGATCTTTTGAGGCGGACAGCGCGCTTTCTCATCCTAAATTTGGAGTGGGTTTTGTGACAGAGTCCACACCGCAAAAAATCACTGTGGTCTTTGAGGACGAAGTACGAGAGTTAGTTCATAACCGAGGCTAGTTTTCTATCGAAATGTATATCTATTCCTTAATTATGGGAGGATTCATTGGAATCCTTTCGGGGTTTTTAGGATTAGGAGGAGGAATCCTAATAGTTCCTCTTCTGCCGCTTATCACCCAATTGCCCCAGCAGCAGGTCATTGGGACTTCGCTTTTCTGTATTTTTCTAGTCGTATTTAATAATACCTGGAAATTCCATAAAATGAATTTGGTGAGCTGGCCTGTGGTTTTACGGATGGGACCAATCACTGGCGTATTGGCTTTTATATTTGGTCGATTAAGTTTTTCTTTCACCGACACTCAGCTAAAAGCGCTTTTAGCCACGGTATTGTTTGTGGTGATGATTTGGACTCTGCTGAAGAAGACCCCAAAAGTGTTAGAAGGAAAAGTAGAATCCGGATCTATGGATCGTTCTATTTGGTGGGTTTTAGCTGCCGTTTCAGCGCTGGCCGGTCTTTTATCAGGACTCACAGGTGTGGGCTCGGGTATGATTCTGGGAGCCATTCTCATAAATTTACAGGTGGTATCCAACGAGAAACTGTCCCCCACCAGTAACGGAATTATGATGTTTACTACAGGAATGGGTGTGCCGGCTTTTCTAATGGAAACAACAGCTCACTCTCATTCGATGATGGTGGGATCTGTGCACTTGGATTTAGCTATCGGCATTGTTTTGGGAGCAATGACCACTTCACAATGGTCACGAAGGTATCAACATAGATTACAAGCCAATCCGAGAAAGTTTGTTCTGGGTGGGTTACTATTTGTTCTGTTCGTAAAAACCGTATTTCATATGGTTTAATTTCTTCTAAAGGGCTTTGGTGCTTAAACTTTAGATATTCTTTAGCTCGATCTACAAAACTTACATTTTACCTTCCCTGCAATTGTTATAGGTCTGTGAGAACTTTGGCTTTTGTGAAATAACTACTTGCTTCTTATGTAAAGAATTCATAGGTTTGGCCAACAGGGCCAAAGGGGGACAATTGAGAAGGCTAGTTGCAGTTTTCGCAATCGCTGTATCTGGGGGATGGGTCGCATCTCCTTCGACTTTCGCTTCAACACTTGAGAATCTACGGGACGATCTTACTGTTCCCGAGCACTGCCGAACCACAGAGCTAAGAGATTTCGACCAAGATACCATTCATGTTTTTACAGTGGGGCCAACAGGGGCTAGAGATAGAGGGTTTGATTATGAATTTCCTCTTCTGCGGCATCATGCGACCTTACTGTATCGAGCTATGAGAAGTCATGGTGAAGATCGAGCCCAATACGAAGCTCAGATACGACGTCAACAAGACAATCTATGGGCGACTTACCAAATGCTACGTCAGAATCATGAAGATCGAGATTTTCATTTTGAGGTAGAGGGTGAAATCTTAGAACTGTTGTCTATCGTCCGCATGCAGGCTCGCCTGGATCGTCAGGGTACGGGACTATTTGTTTCCGGATCTGTAGAGTACCATCCTAGAAATGGTGGAAACACTCTTGGAGAACTGGACATGATTGTCGGGGACAAGATGACTTGCGAAATCCTTGGGTACGGTGAAGTGAAATTGGGAGTGGGCAGTCTGAGCAAAGCCAGACAGCAGGTTCATCGATTTTTCAACTTTATGCATTCCATGGGTTTGTCACCTCGTTGGCTAGATCCAGAGTTGGGTTGGTTTAACGATTATAATTCTCAGCGCGATTTTAAATTTTAAGTTGCGGCGGTTCAGGGTTTGGTGTTGAATCCAAACCCATGGGACCAAGAGCACAACTCATTCAACAACTATTAAAGTCCGAATTTCCGAGTTTTGATCACCTAGAGGTGGTCGATGAAAGTCACATGCATAATGTGCCAGAGGGCGCAGAATCACACTTTAAAATTATACTTGTTAGCTCTGAGTTTACAGATGTGAGCCGAGTGAAGCGCCAGCAGAGAGTCTATAAGGCTCTACAGTCGGTTTTTCAGCAAGGCCTACATGCGCTTGCCCAAAAAACTTATAGTCCTGAGGAGTGGGCAGAGGTCCCCGAAAGCCGTCTCATCTCTCCCGATTGTAAGGGTGGCTCTTCTCACTAAATTTTAAACGTACAGTTGAATTCTTAAGCTCTAAGAAAACTCAGCGAGTTTTCGTTTCAGCTCATTAAAGGCATCTTGTTTCTTTTTTTGAAATTCCGATTCGGATCGTTTGGCCTGATAGGAGATGTTGTCGTCATCTAAAACGTCAAATAGGTCCCCTAGATCACTACAAAGTTTTCGAATGTTGTTGGTCGGTGTGGCCGAACACTTGTTCCTTGTTTTCGACATATTGGTACCTTACCTAAGTCGAGATAGGTAAGGCAAGTTATTAATTTTAAAAGGGATTTCCCTGCTTAATTCGTTCGCTTTCACTTTGCCTTTTAAATCAGGGTATTGTATTCGTCACAGGAATAGAAAATGGAATCCAAAAACTCGAGGGACTCATGGCAGAAGAGATTATCTATACGATGAAAGGTGTGGGTAAGGTTTATCCACCAAGTAAATACGTACTGAAAGACATATATTTGTCTTACTACTATGGGGCTAAAATTGGTGTCCTAGGATTAAACGGAGCGGGGAAAAGTTCGCTGTTAAAAATCATGGCCGGCGAGGATTCGGATTTTGTGGGAGAAGCATTTCCGGCTAGGGATTTCAAAGTTGGATATTTAAAACAAGAGCCTGAACTGGACGAGGCGAAGACGGTCAAAGAGAACATCATGGAGGGGCTGGGTCCCATCAATGATTGGCTTCAGCAGTTCAATCAAATCAGTGAAGAACTATGCGATGAAAATATCACTCCGGAGAAAATGGAAGAACTCATTGAGAAGCAGGGTGATATTCAAACCAAAATTGAGTCTGTAGATGGGTGGGAAATCGATCAAAAGATCGATCAGGCCATGGATGCCCTCCGTTGCCCTCCGGGAGAATGGCCTGTGGAGAAGCTTTCGGGTGGGGAGAAACGCCGCGTAGCGCTGTGCCGATTACTTTTATCCAATCCTGACATTTTGTTATTGGATGAGCCTACGAACCATTTGGATGCAGAGTCTGTAGGATGGCTGGAGCACTTCTTGGAAAAGTTTCCGGGAACAGTCATCGCTGTGACCCATGATCGTTATTTCTTGGACAATGTGGCCGGGTGGATTTTGGAGTTGGATCGCGGTGAGGGGATTCCTTGGAAAGGAAATTACTCCTCATGGTTGGAGCAAAAAGAAAAGCGTTTGGCTCAGGAGCAAAAGTCAGAATTGAAGCGCAATAAAGCTCTTGCGCGTGAATTGGAATGGATTCGTCAGGGAGCAAAAGGGCGGCAGACTAAGGCGAAGGCCCGGATCTCGGCCTACGAGGAGAAGTTGAAAGAAATCACTCCTGAAAAACTCAATGAAGTGCAAATCTATATTCCACCGGGTCCTCGTTTGGGAGCGAAAGTGATTGAAGCCGAAAACGTAACGAAAGGTTTTGGCGAAAAACTACTTATGAATGATTTGAGCTTTACACTTCCTGCCGGTGGAATCATGGGTGTGATAGGGCCGAACGGTGCAGGTAAGTCCACTTTGTTTAGAATGATCGTTGGGCAAGATAAGCCGGATGCCGGGACATTTACTGTAGGTGAAACGGTGAAGATGGCATTTATTGATCAAAATCGTCCTCTAGATCCCAATAAAACTGTTTTTGAAGAAGTTTCTGGTGGTGAAGATGTTCTCTATTTGGGATCTCGTGAGGTGAACGCGAGAAATTACTTGGCGCGATTTAACTTTTCTGGTGGAGATCAGCAAAAGAAAATAAGCATGCTCTCGGGCGGAGAAAAAAACCGAGTGTATCTTGCTAAAATTCTGCGTGAGGGTGCTAACCTACTTTTATTGGATGAGCCCACGAATGATTTAGATGTAAACACAATGCGAGCTCTAGAAGAAGCTTTGGCTGAATATGGTGGAAGCGCCGTTGTGATTAGTCATGATCGTTGGTTCCTAGACCGTATTTGTACCCATATTTTAGCTTTTGAGGGTGATAGTCATGCGGAATTTTTTGCCGGTGGTTATACGGACTATGAGGCGGATTTGAAGCGACGCAGAGGCGTGGATCAGCTGGTTCCTACTCGAATCAAGTACAGACGCCTCAACTAAAGCACCCCATCGGAAAAATTAACCTAGTACAGCGGACAAACTTTGGAGGATCTTTCAGCCTCCAGAGAGGACGGCCGATGTATTAGGTATGAGTGACTTTCATAAAATTCTATTAAAAAAGATGAAAACTAGGGAAGATGCGGAGGTGGTTCAGGCCTCCGGCCAGCAGTTTTGTGACCCTGATCCATTTTTCTTCTATGCAGTAGGTGCCGAGGTGCGCAGGTTTTCTTGCGCCAGCGTGACGTATGCTTATGGAGTCCATCAAAATTCGCCGTCAGATTCATGTTCAGATTCGAAGAGTCATTCAAGTGAGCCATCACAATCTGAAAACTCACGAGTAGAGGGTTTTAGTTTTCATGATTTCACTTTTGAACAGCAGCTACGTATCGAGAGTTTTTTCCGGATGAACGGAGGTTCTGCTCCTGAGATTGTGAATTGGGCTAGGATAAAATCTCAATATAGAGCACTGGTTTTCCAATTTCACCCGGATCGGCAAAACGATGCTAGTGGAGAAGGTGCAGAGGCAAAAGAACTGTTTTTTGAAGTTCAAGAGATGTACTTGGAGTTGGAAAAACTCAATGAACAAGGGGTGTTCGGCCAGTTTTCAGAGGGGAAAGCGGCTTAAAACCAAGGCAAAACTAGTAAAAAAACCCTATTTCCCTAGGGAAAATCAAAAAAAAGAGTAGAAATGTGTTTTTTTTGTTTGGACAAGGTATTCCCTTTGTATATCATTTGCTTGTGATTAAATAACAATTCCAATTGGGGGAAAATCAATGGCAAAAGCTAAGAAGAAAGCAACTAAGAAAAAAGCCACTAAGAAAAAAGCGACTAAAAAGGCCGCTAAGAAAAAAGCCACTAAAAAGGCTGTAAAGAAAAAAGCGACTAAGAAAAAAGCCGCTAAGAAAAAAGCCACTAAAAAGGCTACAAAAAAGAAGGCGACTAAAAAAGCCGCTAAGAAAAAAGCGACTAAAAAGGCCACAAAAAAGAAGGTGACTAAAAAAGCCACTAAGAAAAAAGCGACTAAAAAGGCCGCTAAGAAAAAAGGTAAAAGAAAGCCGAATGCTGCTTTTATGAAGCCTTTAAAGCCTAGTGCTGCACTTGCTGCTGTAGTTGGTTCTAAGCCACTACCTCGTACACAAGTTGTTAAAAAGCTATGGCAATACATCAAGAAGAATGATCTTCAAGATGCTAAAAACAGAAGAAACATCAATGCAGACGATAAACTTCGTCCTGTATTTGGAAAAGCTACTGTTTCTATGTTCGAAATGACTAAGATTGTGAGCAAGCACTTAAGCTAAGCCCAATTTTAAGAACTTTGTAAGAAAGGGTCTCCAATGGAGGCCCTTTTTTTGTCCAAACCAGTGGCTATTTACCTTCGGCAGTGTTACACCTAACTCTATGGAACCATTGCAGCCGTCAGAAGTGAAAGGGATGGAGAAAGCCGGTCAACTGGCCTCTCGTACTCTAGATCATGTCGAAAAATATGTGAAAGTGGGTGTTACCACTAATGAGTTAAATCAGATTGTGCATGATTTTACTTTGAGTCATGGAGCTAAACCTGCTCCGCTGGGCTACAATGGTTTTCCCAAATCTGTATGCACCTCCGTTAATGAATGTATTTGCCATGGTGTTCCCGATGACAAAAAGCTAGCCGATGGTGATATTATTAATATCGATGTGACCTGTATTTTAGATGGTTTTCATGGAGACACTTCACGAATGTATGAGGTGGGTACTGTGAGCCAAGACAAGCGGGATTTGATAGAGGTGGCCCGTACAGCTATGGAAAAGGGTATCGCCGCTGTTGTGCCGCTAGGGACCACTGGAGATATAGGGTTCGCTATTAATAAATTTGTAACGAAAAAGGGATACTATGCGGTTCGAGAAATCGGCGGTCATGGAATAGGCAAAACATTTCACGGTGACCCTTTCGTCCCCAGTTTTGGTAAGAAGGGAAAAGGCGACCGGTTACGCCCTTGGACCTGTATTACTGTAGAGCCCATGATCAATGTGACTAACGAGCCTATTGTGGAGTTCTCCATTCCAGGATCCACAATTAAGTATTACGAAACTCAAGATAAATCCCCATCTGCTCAGTGGGAGCACACGATACTCATTACCGATGAAGGTTATGAGATCATGACTGTAAGCTGATTCGGTTCCTTAGGGCCTTATTCAATTGTGCGTTATTTCTAATGCAGTACATGATGGCTGTTCATTACTTGTTAGACAGGATTTGTATTTTTCTTAGGGGATGCTAATATTCCTCCTTTAAAACATCATAAAAAGGAGAATGTGGTGGAGGCCATCATGACTGAAAATATACCTAATCATGGACCCTATAAGCAGGGAACCAAAGAAGTAGATTACATGGTCTGCAAGGAAGCCATGGATAGTCCTGAACGATTTAAAGAATTGGCGATCTGGGGACGTAAAGAGATCCAAATTGCTGAAACGGAAATGCCTGGGTTAATGTCTTTGCGTCAAGAATTTGGTGCCAAGCAACCTTTAAAAGGGGCCCGTATCACGGGTTGTTTGCATATGACCATTCAAACGGCAGTGTTGATTGAGACACTTCAAGCCCTTGGCGCTTTTGTAAGATGGTCTTCTTGCAATATTTTTTCGACTCAGGATCACGCGGCCTGCGCTGTCGCTTCAAACGGAACGCCTGTGTTTGCTTGGAAAGGTCAAACCGAGAAAGAAGCGGAATGGTGTATTGAGCAAACCATCACAGGATGGGGCGAAGACGGTTACGACATTATTCTTGATGATGGTGGTGACCTGACCAATATGATGCACGAAGAGAGATTTGCTGATGTTATGAAGAAAATCATCGGTGTTACTGAAGAAACAACAACAGGTGTTCATAACTTAGAAAAGCGCATGGAGAAGGGTGAGCTTAAAATTCCCGCGATCAATGTGAATGATTCTGTAACTAAATCTAAGTTTGATAACTTGTATGGATGTCGTGAATCTTTGGCGGACGGAATTAAACGTGCCACAGATGTAATGCTAGCTGGTAAAGTGGCTGTCGTTGCTGGTTACGGTGATGTTGGTAAAGGTTCCGCTCAATCCTTGCGTCAGTTTGGTTGTCGCGTGCTTATCACTGAAATTGATCCGATCTGTGCTCTTCAAGCTGCAATGGAAGGTTATGAAGTTTGCACAATGGAAGAGGCTTTAGCTGAGGCTGACATTTTTGTTACTGCTACGGGTTGTTGCGATATCATTTCTCAAAAGCATTTTGAAGGAATGAAAGACAATGCCATCGTTTGTAACATTGGTCATTTTGATAACGAAATCGACATGGCTTGGTTGAATAGTAACTCTGCTATGGAAGAAGTGAAGCCACAGGTGGACATTCATCGTTTCAATGACGGTCGAAAAATTATTGTATTAGCAAAAGGCCGTTTGGTGAATTTAGGTTGTGCAACAGGCCATCCGTCTTTCGTAATGAGTAATTCCTTCACCAACCAAGTGTTAGCTCAAATGGAATTTTGGGAAAATAAAGAGGGTGATAAGTACAAGCAGATTGCTGTGTATCGATTGCCTAAAGAGCTTGATGAAAAAGTGGCAGCGTTGCACCTGGAGCAAATTGGAGTACGTTTGACCAAGCTTTCCGACAAGCAGGCTTCTTATCTGGGTCTAAATCAGTATGGGCCGTTTAAGCCGGAACACTATCGGTACTAGGCTTCAATCTAAAATTTAAATTTAAAAGCCAGCGTTTGATCGCTGGCTTTTTTTTTACATCTGGCTTGGAGGTGGCCCTGGGGGCGGCCCAGGAGGTTCTGGAGGAAGTTCCCCATCAAGCTGTTGTGCTTGTTGCGAGGGCGGTAAATCGTTGTTGTCTGGAGGAGGGAGTGGCTCCACTTCCTGAGTGGGTGGTGAAGCGGGTTGGCGGTTTTCCTCGGGTGACGGCTCACTAAAAGTAGTGGGTTCCTGAGCTGGATTCCCTTCACTTTTTCCATATTGAAATTCAGTCAACTGAACGGCATTCACATTAACATTTAAAGTTTTACATGCTTCTGCATTGGGAATGAACTCCTGACCGTAGGGAGCCAAAACGTAGAGCGCAAACTTTTGATCCGAGGCCACAGTCCTTACCGAAGCAATATCTCTTTGCGAATTGGACTGAATAGTTACCTTAGCAATTTCTTTGGCTTTCGGCAGTTGAGTTGTGGATTGAGGTGTAAAACATACCCGAACTCTATTTGTGCCGGGAATCAAAAGAGACCCTATCGGTGTTTCCTGATTTTCATTTTCAGGAGCTCCCTCAGCAGCTAAAGCATCATTAACAAATATTTTATAGCTGTAGAGGTGAGTACCTTTTACTTTTAAATAAAAAGGCTCCGCCCACACCCATTGAGCGAACGTGACAAGTGATAGTACTATTGTGGTCTGTATTGTTCTCATAGTTTCTGTTCGGAAAAGAAACTATGAGTGTTTAAAAATAGCTAAAAAATCTTATTTTGAGAGGGATATTGTATCAAGTTGGGATAAGGTTTTGTGATTTCAATGCCGTGACAAATTTTTGGAAACCCTCTGCTTGAGCTTTCAATAACAGTTGAATCGTTTCATCTTTGACTTCAGAACCTTCCATAACGTCCCAAACATTGGAGATGAAGACACGATCAGGGAACATGTAGGCGTTTCGATAGCCGAAAACCCCTTGTAGATGCTCGACGGGTCTAAGGCCACCAAAACGACCACCAATCCCAATAAATGCAATCGGTCGATGCTCAAAAGATGCAGGGTAGTCCCAGTGATCGATGAAATATTTCAAGGCGCCAGGGTAAGATCCATTGTACTCAGGCACTATGAATATAAGCCCTTCCGAATGATTTATTTTTTCAATGGTCGAGCGCATCTGGGAACCTTGGCCTTCGGCATTACCAAAGGCGGGAGCAGAGAGTTCATTGACTCCCACATCTTCGAGGGAGAAAAGTTCGACATCTTCACCTAAGGCTTTATAAATCGACTGAACGTAACTTCCTAAGGCCAGTGAACGTGATTCGGGACGGTTGGTGCCAGCAACTATATATTTCATTTTATCTCCAATAAAAATGGGACCAGAAGGTCCCATAATAAATGCAATAAATTGGAATTGTACAGCTAGTAATTTGTCACTGTGCGACCATTTAGGGGTTGGATGGGTCGAGAGTTGTTTTGGTAATAACCTTTTAGCTTGGCCAGCTGTTCTTTGCTAACAGTGATTGGGGTGTTCAGAACTATCCATCGTACACCTTCTGTGCAGGGAGGGTGGGAAAGTGAACCGACATAATCATAATGCGTGTGGATGGCAGGTAGAAGATTTTTGGGGTTAAAATTTACACCTGATTTTTCGACCTTCTTCTTAGTCGTTGGAACATTTTTAATAATTTGATCAAAGACAGGGTTCGCAGTTCCCTCATTGATCAAAACGCTACTCATGAGTATTTGCCCGGCACTGTTTTTATGTAAAAAGTGAATGGCAGCATCAAAGGATTTACCGGAAAGTGTGTGTTCCGCAGGGGAGTGAATATGCAGTTGCACCAGATTGTAGGTATCTCCTGCCACTGACACTAAAGATCCTTTTGTTCCTGTGGCTAATAAGTTATGTCCCGTATCAGCTATAGCAAGAGGCCCCTCTTCATAAAGAAACTCAATTTTTTGAGTAGATGTGGGTTTCTTATAAACCAGATCAATAGGTGACTGAGATTTTCCATCTTTACAGGTGGAAAATGAGGGATCCAAATTTCCCCACAAAGCAGGACCAAACAATCCGTCATAACCCCAGTGTGGAGTGTCGTGAGTTTTCTTAACCACTTTCACAGTAACATCAGAGCTTTTGTCCATCATCTTTTTTGGCGGAGGAGCCTTCTCTTCGGATTTGTCGGAGCTTGAGCAGCCGATGGTTAAAAAGGCAGTGGCGGTCACAATAATTGCTGTATCAACGATTCTTAGTTTCAAAGGAATCCCCCATATCTTAAGTGAATACATCCACTTTAAACAAAAAAAGCAATTTGGGGTATCGTCCATGACTTTCACTGGACGAAAGTGTGCCTATGGAGTGATTAGGCCGCTTCTGGGTTTCTAGAAAGGACCTTTTGCACCTCTTGATTTTCGGCGGGCATTTGATCGCGTAGAGTGCCGTCCGTCTTGATGACTTTAGTTTCTTTTTTGAGCTGACCATGTTCTCCAGTGAAAAACAGGGTGATTTTCACGTGTGGCCATCGACCTTTTGCCACTTCTTGAGAGAGTATCTCAACCGCCTTTTTGTAGTTTTTATGATCATCATCAGAGAATCCCCAAAGGTGAAGTGGCTTCTCTACTTTTCCATTAGGATCTAAAACATGTTCAGAATCTATAGGTAGTGACGTTGAATTCACTTTATCCAGTATTCCCAACATGATTTTTACTTTAACCGCGGAAGGTGAACTGGCTTTACCCTGAAGGCTAGGGTGACTGACTCCAAAAAGGTTTTCTTTGGGTGGTAACTCTTTGACTAAGCCTTTCGCTTGTAAGGTACGAATTCCAGCTAGTAGAGTTTCCGGAGCGTGACCTCTTGCTGTGATGATAGTTACAAACTGGGCCGTCTCTGGGGTGCTCAGGGCCTTTTGGAAGGCCGGAAAGCTAGGGCCTTTCCAGGAATCGGATTTTAAACTGAGCAGATGATTTACGTCTCTTACAAAATAGTTGATGTTCTTGCCATCACGAAACTCTCTAAAAGAGCCATTGGTATTGTCATAGTTGAGTTCATAATCTTTTAAAGGGCCGGATTTCCCAATTTTAGATCTTTCTGTAGCAAACTCCCCGGTGGTCAGAGTTTTTTCCTCACCGGTTTTACTATGAAAAATATAAACTTTCGTTGGCATAAAAGCGATATTGTCATCCCAGTCGAAATTCCAAGATACTATTTGTTGTGGGCCATAAGCCTGTGGAGATTTTGTAGCGGTACCACAAGATAGGTTAAATGTGAGCGCTACAAATATAAGCGATCTTAGAATTGGCATACTGGGACCTCAGGGCCACATTGAAACATGCGGCCCCTAAGAGAATAGAATTAAAATTAGAAGTTAGCGACTAAAGAAAGATAGTAGTTGGTGTCGTCAGCTTCAAAGAAATCAGCGCCTTTGTCCCAATCACGAGTGATGCTTTCTACAAACAACTCAGAAGAGAACGTTTCGTTGAAATCAACGATGAAAAGGAAATCCATACCGGCCTTACTGATGTTGTAATTAGGCTGGTTATAAAAACTTTCATGAGAAACTAAAAAGTGAGCCATAGCTGTGAAGTTAGAAGCGATCTTATAAGAAGCACCTAAGCGGTTGTTCCACTTTAGAAAACGCTTATCAATTTCTTCAGTCGTTGTAGTTGGAACAGCTTGAACGCCTGGCTTAGAATTCGGGTTCACCGGAAAGGTTTCAACCGTTCTAACGTCTTTGTTTTTGTTGTATCTGTAAAAACGAGGAGAAGACTCAAAGCTAGCCGTTAACTTCTTAGTTACGGGTTTGCGAGTGGAAAGATATCCGCGAAGTTGAGTTTCACCAGTTTCAGAATGAACCTTACCTGTTGGTAAGTAAAGACGAGTAGAGCCGGCAAAATCCAGTCCACTTACAGAGAACCATTTTTTACGGTCATATTGAAGAACTGTGTCACCAAAGCGGCCGTCCATTTCTTCTTTGTCAGAATTGTAAAAATGCTCGAGATACTGTCGTACACGGAAGTGATTCAATTTATCAAATTTATACCGAACCTGAACGAAAGAGGCACCGCCACCTTCATCAGCTGTACCATCGTTAAGTGACTCACCACTCACGGCTTGTTCAATAAGCAATGTGGTGTCGTACTTTGAGGGTTCTTGAGTAACGCTGGGGTTTGTGGTTGTAGTACTGTTAGTTTGGGCGAATGACGCAGTGTGCAATAAAGCAACACTCATCACGAGGATTGATTTGAGGGGGAAACTCATTCATAGCTCCTTGCAGGGGTTAGACCGCTGGTGTAACTCCGTGTCGAACCTTCGACAAGTCATTTTTCTATTAGGGCACTTAGCCTATAAAGCTTATACAAATTTTAAAGTGAGAAAGAAGTTTTTATTATGTCTGCTGCTGCCGAAATGAACAGCCACTGGTTTTTAAAGCTCCTGTCCTATCCCAGGAGTATCATTGTCCTACTATTCATTCCTATTTGGACGCTTTTCACAGCTCTGACCATTATTATTCTAGGGTTTATACCTGGGGGAGCCCAATTTGGTGATTTTTGTGCCAGTGTATGGGGTACGGTTTTAGTTAAAATAAGCGGATTAGAAGTCGAAGTCCGGGGGCGTGAGAATTTGCCTCAATCGGGTGGTTTAGTGCTGTTTAACCACACCAGCAATTTTGATATTTTTTTAATGATGTGTTTTCTCGCAGAGAGAAAGTTAAAGTTTGGAGCGAAGGCTGAGCTGTTTAAAGTGCCTTTTTTAGCCAGAGCCATGGCCACAGTTGGAGCTCTTCCTATTGAAAGAAAAGACAGAGAAAAAGTTTTAGCACTCTACAAGGTGGCAGAATCGCGAATGCAAAATGGGGAGACTTTTGCACTAGCTCCAGAGGGAACTCGGCAAAAAGATTTCAATTTAGGCTCCTTTCGTAACGGACCTTTTTTATTTGCTGTGGGAGCCCAGGGGCCGATCATTCCCCTCGTTATAGCTGGGGCTTTGCCGATTATGCCTCCGGGAGCTCCTAAGGTGAATTGGGGTGTCTGGAAGCGCAAAGTGATTATGGAGATTCTTCCTGTAGTGGAAACCAAGAACCTTTCGGAGGAGAGTGTAAAACAGGTGCGTGATCAAGTTCGCTCTCAGATGTTGGGCAAGTATGATGAGCTGAAATCTGAATTGGGATATCCTGTTCAAAACGACGGATCTGACAAAATTCAGAGTTAATTGTCAAAACTCTCCTGAAAAATTGCCTCATTAAAAATCATGCATCAAAAGTGTATATTATTTTATATCCTCCTTCCGAATTTCTAACTGTTTTGATTGAAAATTTCCTTGCTTAAGGCTCTGGTCATTGGAATTATGGCCGGGTCGAAATTACGATGGGGGGGAATATGAGTTTAAGACGGGGCGTCGCTCAAGCAGCTACAGCTGCATCATTAATTTTGTTGGGACTTGGCTGTGCTGAGAAATCTAAAACCAACGCAAAAGATCCAAATCAAAACAACATTTACGTTATGGGGTATAACGTTGAAAATCTTTTTGATCTTGAACATACAGTAGAAAACTCTGTAGATAAAAATGATTGGCAATACTTACCTATGAATTATCCCGGTAAGTTGGAAGGCTGTCGCAGAGCCAATACAAATAAAAATGGTGAACTTCACGAGCGTTATTATGGTTATTGTATCACTACAGATTGGAACCAAGAAAAACTCACAACCAAATTAGAAACCATCAAAAAGGTCGTTTTGCATTCCGGCCGGACCCCAGATATTTTGGGTGTTTCTGAAATTGAAAATGACAATGTCGCCAACCAGCTGGCTGGCGTATTAGGGTATGAGAAGTTTATCATAACTACGAGCCCTGATTCTCGGGGTATTGATGTGGCACTGTTTTATCTGCCGCAAAAAGTAGAGCTGGTTCAAGTTTACGAGCACGAAATGCTTCCGCCTCGATACAATGGTAAAGGGACTCGGAACGCGTTGGTGGGTGTTTTCAAAATGAAAAATGGTCCCGAAAACGAGCTGCTAGCCATGAGTATGAATCATTGGCCCTCACAAGGAAATACCGACGAAGTGCGCTTAGAAGTGGCTAAAGAAGTTATGATGGTTTTAGAGACAATGAAGTCAGCCTACGAGGCTGAAGGGATCACTTTGAAAATTGTAATGCTCGGAGATTTCAATGTGATTAATTCTGATATTCCCCACGCGTTTGAAGATGGTTTATTTTCATCGGAAAACTGGAATGTTAAGGTGAGTGATGTAGAGGAGCTTCATAACCAGATGGTCAAGGTTCATGATAACCCTCCAGGGACCTATTACTATGGCACCGATGAAACCTGGAATAAACTCGATCGGTTTTTTGTGAGTGAAGACCTAAAAGACTCCGATGAAAATAGTGGACTCAGATTAGATGCTTACAGCTATGATATTGTGGTTCAAGATTGGATGACCTACGACTTTGAAACCACATTGGAGAAATCAGGAGTGGTACAAACGCTAAAAGTCCCCAATCGATTTAAGCACTATAATGATGATCTGAATGAATTGGGAGTGTCCGACCACTTTCCAGTAGAGATGAAAATCTATTTTAAAAAGTAGATGACTAAAACTTTATGGCGCCGAAATATTGTGGCGCCAGCCATGGGGGTCAGTGCTTTGGCCCCTTTGAATGCCTTGAAGGTCTTTTAGAAGTTCCATAAGTTGTGATTCCGCCACGGGAACCTTACTTTTCCAAGCTAACTCTTCTCCGCGATAGATTTCATTGAGAGGCGTGATACCCACAGCCGTACCGCATGCACCAATTTCTTTTAAAGAACTGATTTCTTTCACAGAAATAGCTCTTCGCTCTACAGTGATCCCTTTATCTTTGCAAATTTGAATCAACGAATCGTTGGTTATGCTAGGAAGAATGGTTCCAGAGTCAGGCGTAATATATTTTCCATCTTCAGTGAGAGCAATGAAGTTGGAAGTGCCAAACTCTTCCACGTTTTGTCGAGTCTTTGCATCCAAATATAGAACCATGTCAAAACCATTGGATTTTGCTAATTTGGTAGGTAAAAGCCCAGCGGCATAGTTCCCGGCGGCCTTTACATGACCCATCCCTTTCGGGGCGGCTCGATCATAATTTTCAGCAATATAGGCCGTAGCTCCCTGGCTCTTTGGATCATAATAACTACCCACAGGAATTACCATAATAACAAACTCATAGTTGTCTGAGGGTCGAACACCAATGGTGGGTCCACTTCCGAAAATAAAAGGTCGTATATAGAGTGCACTACCATCTTCAGCCGGGGGAATGTGCTCCCAATTGTTTTTAACGGCTAAATCAATAGCTTCTAAAAACATTTGATCGTCCACCTGAGCCATGCAGATTCTTTCACAAGAGGTGCGTAATCTCTTTGCATTCTCTAATGGTCTGAAGACGCTTACGCTACAATTGGGCTGTCGAAAGGCCTTTAAGCCCTCAAAAGCAGATTGGCCATAATGTAAAGCGGTGGCGGCTAGAGGGATGTGTAGGGTGTCGTCACCGTGGAGTTCCAGTGGACTCCATTCGCCATCGGCCCATGAGCTGCGAACAACGAAATCGGTTTTTTGATAATGAAACCCTTTTTTATCTGATCCAGACAATATCACATCCCTTGGTTAAGGGTCGGTGTAATGTCAACGGATTGAATTTTCAAGGTTTTTTCCGCGAGAGCGGACTGAGGGGCTTGTCGTGATTAGTTTTCATTACCTTCTACGCCAAAGCGGTAAACCAGACCAACTCCAAAGTAGATGGATCTCCCTGGATTGATATTGAACTTTAAATCAGCACGTGCATGAATGGGCCCTACAATGTGCCCGGTAAATCCAAAACCGGCGTGAATTCCTGTAACATTAACAAAGTCAAACTCTTGGAGCCGGGTGCTTCGCCGTTTATAGGTATGGAGGGAGAAGCCCATGGTGAAAAAGCCATCCACAATATCATAGGCCGTGTAGTCAATGCGTACAGATGCGGATCCATTGTAATAGGTGACTCCATTTGAGTTGCCACTCAGTAGCATATACTCCAAATAACCCACTCGCGTAGGATGACTTAAATGGGCTCCGGTGAAGGCATAATTATCTCGGACGCCAACAATGCCAAAGGGGAGAAATCGGCCTGCAGTGAAGCCCGCTTGCCAATAAGGGCGCTTCGAATACACCACGCCCTCTTGAGCCATGCCAAGAATGGGAAAAAGTATAATGGCACCGATGAGGTATAAATACTTACATCGGTTTAAGGCGATTGCGTCCTGCATCTTGATCATCTTCCGCTTCATCTTCCTTTTTAGCGTTGTTTTGATCTTTCGTAGTTTCATTCCTAGAAACTTCATCTTTAACAATAGATAAAATGTCGTGAGTTACAACAATTGCCGGGTGTCGATGATGACGAATGGCAATCTCAGCGGTGGTCAATCCCACTTTTGACCAAAAAGCAGGATTATGGAAAGGCTTATCACCATGACTCTCTAAATCCTTTTTCCACTCTTTTGTCCAATCTCGCACGGACTCTTTGGCTAAGCTGTATCCGGCTTTTAAAGTTTTGCCGGCTAAGTGAAAAAGAAAGAGTGGTAATAATATTCCTAACAATAAGGATGTGACGATAGAGGTCACTAGTAAAGTATTGAGCCGTCGAAAGTGACGCTTCTCCATTTGAATGGTTTCCATGTTGGACTGAACCAGTTGCAATCCACTTTGTGTAAACTCTTTGGAGTGCAAATCGAGATATTTAGAAAGAGGCAATTGATTAAATTTTTCAAAGTGGCTTTTTAGAAAAGTATGTTCTTTGTATTGAGGGTGATTACGAAGTTGAACCAACCACTCCGCTTGAGCCAGTTTATCTGGCTTGGTATCGGCAGACTTCATATCATTTAGACTTTGAATGAGCTGAAAGGTTTGTGTGTTGGCATCCACAGTGCTGTTGTAGTCATGAGTGTATTTGGAATGATTTTGATAATAGTAGACGGAAAAAACTAAACCCGTGCATACAAACAGTAGGTTAAAAAAGAATAAAGCGATAAAAATCCACTTAATCTGTTGGAGTCTCTGGAGAAGTACCACGTCGTTGTTTCCTTTACCTTTTCTATTCGGAAAAATCGCGTGATTACATAACCCTACGGAGCCATACCTGTAGGAAAGGTGAGCTCCGAATTAGGCGAACGTCGGGTCTATTACCTTAATTTTTTCTTCTTAAGGTAATCGATGAGGGCTTTTGGGTCGTCGGTAATGATTGCATCAACACCGATACTGATGAGGTAGTCCCAATCTTTGGCTTCATTCGCAGTCCACGGAGCCACTTGAATGCCATTTTTGTGTAGTCTTTGAACCATATCTTTAGAGATCCAGTGCATATAAGGGGAGATGAATTCCGCCGAAATGCCTTTGGCGGCGCCCACCATATCCACCATGGAATCGCTAGTGAGTTGGCTGATTCGGATTTTAGAATCAATTTTTTTCACCCAGTAGAGTGTTCTGTGATCAAAAGACTGAACGATGGTTCTGGAATCCATGCCAGCAGCTTTTAGTTCTTTTACAAGCATTTCAGCGAATTGCTTTGGGCTTGGAGTTAAATCAGGAAGGCTGGGAACAATTTTGGTTTCGATATTAAACTCAACTGTTTTTGCTCCTGGGATCTCGGAGTTTTTCACAAAGTCAAAAACCTCAGCCAGGGTAGGAATGCGCTCTCCTTTTTGTGGGACTTGTTTTTTAAAGCGAGGATTAATAAGGCTTCCGCAATCGAACTGCTTCACTTCAGCTAGAGTAAGTGTGTTAACTGGAATCTTTTCTTTTAGTTTTTTCCCTTTGGGTCCTAAACAGATATCTTTATCAATCCAAGGATCGTGCGATAGAATCAAAACGTTATCTTTGGTTACAGAGAGGTCAAACTCTAAAACATCCACTCCCACTTCAAGAGCATATTTAAAAGCACTGATGGTATTTTCTGGCCGGACGGAACGTGCGCCCCGGTGGCCGTGAACAGAGATTTTTTTAGCAAAAGCGACCTCGGCGAATAGCATTAAAACTAAAACGATATATTTTTTCATGCGGGTTTCTCCTGTTTTTTAGCTTTTTCTTGATAGATGCGGCTCATGTAAACACAGCAAAATGTGCTGAGAAGTGAACAGACAATCAGTAGATAGAACACAGATGTCCATCCGTAGGTCTCCGACATCCAACCCGATAGATAGATGGAAACGGAGGCACAAAGGTAACCAATGCCATCGATAAGTCCCGTACAAGTTCCTGCGCCACGAGAACCAGCTATGTCCAGAGTCAGACATCCACTACTCATAGAGTAAGGGCCTAATAAGAAAAAACCAGCAAATGCTGTTAGCGCCACAATCATAGGGGCATTTACTGAGTCACCTTGGCTGAAAAGGGCCATGAGGATTAAACTCACGGTTAAACCTGCTAGCATCATCCACATCATACGAGCTCGGTCCCCATTTTTTGCAAACTTATCCGTGTACCAGCCTAGAAAAATCGTACCAATACAACCTGCTAATGGAAACATGGCGGACTTAAAAATGGCGTCTTTAATATCTAAACCAATATCTGTGAAGAGTAGGGCTGTCCAAAAAAAGAAAATTTGCCTTAGAATCGTAGTCAGGGCGCTAAACATCAATAGCACATGAAACAGGCGCAACGAAAAAAGCGAACGCATAACATCTAACGGATTTACAGTTTCCTCGATGGTGTCATCTTCTGTATCCACATGAGCAATAGGAGCTGTATCAGTGGGTGGAAACTTAACTCCCGGATAGACTTTATTCGGGTGGGACTTGGAGGCGAGAAAAGACCAAATAAAAACTAGAAACAACAAGCCCGCAGGAACTATAAAAACATACTCCCAGCCAAAACCAGCAGCGACAATAGCTCCAGAAAGAAGAGTGGCCACCACTCCTCCAAATTGAAAGTTGATGCTAATGAAGCCCATTACGGTTCCGTTTTTCTCAGGTGGACACCAGGCTCCAACTGTTTTTGCTAATCCACCCCAGCCCATACTCAAAAAGTAGTGTCCAATGGACCAAGTTATGATGAACCAGGTGAGGTTATCTCCGTTGGCGAAGAGTAAGTTGGCGAAGATGGATCCAATCATTCCAATCAGGAAAACCTTCCGCCCGCCCACTTTATCACCTAATGGACCGTTAATGAGTTTTCCAACTCCATAGACAATGAGAGCTACGGACCCAATTTTACCCAGGTCTGTTTTGGAGTAATCAAAGGCCTCCGCTAATAGTGGGAGCGCGGCGGTGATATTTTTTCTACATAGATAATAGCCTACGTATCCGAAAAGCATGACGGCAAACGTGCTCAGCTGCCATCGCTTTAGGACCTTGGCTTCTTCCGAAGTCGGTTCTCTTAACATGGTGAGTCCTGGTTAGGGTTTTTGGATTTCTAGTCTGAATCCTACCATTAAGCTAGTGATTTACTAACTTTCGTAGCTTTTCAAATCGAAATCTAAAAATTCGTGAAACATCACTTTTTACAAATGTTCCAGCAAATAAAGAGCCTAAGGGCCCGACAGGCAACCGATACGTGACTTCATCCGTCAAATAGGTACCATTTTTGAGACTTTCAAAGCGATGAATATGGTGCCATTTGCTATAGGGGCCCTTCTCCTGGTTATCAATAAAACACTGGTTGGGGATCATCTCTAAGATCTTTGTTTGCCATTTCATGGGAATTCCGCGCAATGAAATACGATAGAGAATTTTGGTATTTTTTTCTACTTTTTCCGTACTGGATTTTAAAACTTTGAAATTTAAAAAATCAGGAGTGATTTGTTCCAGATTATAGGGAGATAGGAAGAATTCAAAGGTGGAATCTAAATCTTTGTTTAACCATTGCCATTGGTAATAGCGACGATCCAGATAGTGGGTTTTCCAGGAGTACAAATCTTGAAAAGCCTGTTTGATTTCTGTGAAATGAAACTGAAAACCGTGCTCGAGGGAGGCCTCGGGTAGTATTTTTTGATCTGACAAAGCCAAGGCGGACATTTCTCCATATAGCAATTTAAGTGCAATGGGAGGAACTGGAGCTATGTTGGGCAAATGCATGGCCTTGGAGAACTCTTCATTAAATTGGGAATTGCTCACGGGTTGAGGAGCCGTTCCGTTATAGATGCCTTCGAATCTTTCGTCTTCGACAGCGGTTTGGAACATTCGGACTAAATCGTCAATATGGATCCAGCTCATTTGTCGTTGACCCATACCAATGGGGCCGGCCACCCCTTTTTGGTAGAGTGGTTCGAGTTGGCCGAGGAAGCCCTCTCCCACTTTTAACACTAAGCCAACGCGAATAATCACTCGTCTTAAATGCTTAGAGAGGTCTTCCGAGGCTTGTTCCCACTTTCTACAGACCATTGGGAGAAAGGCATCGCTGGAATCCACATCAGATTTCTCATTCAATGGAGTGGTGCCTGAGTTGGGGTAGATCCCAATGGCCGAAGTACCAACAAAGACTTTAATGTTTTTACCTTCTTCTTGAATGGCTTGGCTGAGATACTGAGTGGCTTTAGTTCGAGAGTTAAGAATCCGCTGTTTTGCTGAATCGGTCCACTTTTGATTGATACTCTCACCGGATAAATGAATGACGGCTTCCACATCGTCCAAATTTCCTTTGGGGAAAGGGGTGCTTTCAGGAGATTCCCAAGTGACTATTTCTACGGGCAATTCCCATGATTTTAAAAGGTCGGTTTCTGATCTTCGGGTGACAATTTTCACCTGATGATCGGATTTCAACAAAGAGACGCATAAATCGTGGCCAATGGTTCCCGTAGCTCCTGTAACAAGTATTTTCAAAGCATGACTCCTAAAATTGGGCTATTAAATCGCCTCCATTATAGCGATTCCCCGTATATATTCAGTTGTAAAAGTTCTAAATTATTCAAAATTTTGAAAAAATCAGGTGGGGCAGAAGGATTTTTGGTAGGTTTCCCCATGGCTAAGTTGATTCTGATATTTCCCGTATTTTTTCCTTTCATCGTGTGGTCACAAGTGACAGTGGATGTCCTTGGCGAATCTGTGACCCAAGCACCTCAGCCCGTTTCTCAGGTCAAAGAGCTTGAGGTGAACCATTCTGAACTTCTCGTTGAAGAATTATACGAACAGACCAGTTTGGGCGTATTTGGTGTGGAAACTCAGGGGCCGCAAGTGGTTCAAGTGCGCGGTCAAAGCTCCCATCATACTAAAGTGACTTGGGAGGGCATGGACCTTTCAGAAATGGCCGGTCCAGTCCGATCGGTGAATTGGAGCCAAATGCTTGCCATGCCGCTGTCCGAAGCGCGTTATCACTCCTCTACTGTTTTGACTCCCGGAAGCTCCACATTGGGTGGTCACATCCAGCTTCTCAGCCCCAAACAGGTTGAAGAAACCCGTACGGATTTGCTACTCAAAGGTGATAGTGATCAAGAGCAGTTGGTCCGAGTGAAGAGTCAATGGAAAGCAAAGTCTTTGAAAGGCTTTTTGCAGGGTAGCTACTTTCAATCGGCAGCCAATCAAATAAACAATTCAAACGGGAGTGAGGAGTTAGACCGTTCTAATGCCCATTCTGTGATGGCCGGTGTCCATTGGATTTTGAATTCTCAGAGTCAGCTTGGAGTGAATGTGTTCACCCAGCAAACTCGTGAAGAATTGGATGACTTCGATATGGTAGGGAAGCTGATTGAGGATCCTGATTATGAGTTAGATACCGTTAGGCAGGGTCTCAATGTGTCCTTGCAGGTAGATAGTGAAGACTATTCTATAAGTGATGAATTTAGAGCCAGCTTGTATGGGATCGATCGCAAATCTACAGATATCAAAGATCCTACAGATTCCAGTGACAACTTTAGGGATGATCGTTTTCGTGGATATAGAAGCGAAATGCAATGGGCCCGATCTTGGAGTCTTCCGTCTGCGCAGAATCATCTGTTTGTCCATGGTGAAGAAGAGGTCGCTCATTTTCGATCAGAAAGTGATTTTACGAATTATGACTTTAAAGCGCAGCAATGGGCCACCGCCGTCGGTGCAGGCAGCTCATATAAATTAGATTCAGGAGATGTAATAAAAGGCTCTGCTCGTGGTGACGGGGTTTCCGGTGAATGGCTTGGGGGAGCCCATTTGAGCTATGAACATCAGTTATCCTCTTTATGGCAAATGAATCTTCAATGGCAGTCCGCTCATCAGCGACCGAGCTTATCCCAACTTAACGATCCCAACTCGGGAAATCCAGATTTAAAGTTTGAGCGTTCACAGAGATCGGAAATAGAAGTGCTCTATCATCCTAAAAATATTGAAATGGGTATGACTTACTTTTTAGGCGATTATAGTGAATTGATTGATTTTGAATTGTCTGGAGATGGAAACTATCGAGCTATAAATACTGGTGAAACGGAAATCTCTGGAACCACTTTGGGTTGGAAATGGAATAAAAAAATTGTGGAGACCGGCTTGCAGATTCAAAGATTATGGATAGCTAGTGCATCTCTAGCTCCTTCTTATAGACCGGAATGGACTGTAAAGTGGAACCAGTCTTGGTCCGTTGCAGAGCGCACTCAGTGGGATTATGGAATGAGTTATGCCACGGACTATTGGGCCATTGATGGTTTTGAACGAAAATTCATAAAAAGTCCCTATATTGAATCCTTCGCCAAGTGGTCCCGTGAGTTTTCCAATCAATGGAAATTGGGTGTTCAGTTCTCTAATTTGCTAAATCAGTCCAGCGGGTTTGTTCCAGGATATAGACGAGATGATAGAAAAGTGGCAATGAGTTTGGAGTACAAAGCGTGGTAAAGTACTTCCTTTATTCTGGGGTGATCCATTTGTCCCTTGCTGGCGCAGTGATGGGGTCCGGAATTTACAGCAATAAATCCTCAGTGGGGTCCACCTCAGTAGAGATTGAAGTTTTAGCTACCAGCCCGGAACATGATACACTCCCTTCTATGCCTCACCGGCCAAGTTCGTCCGATAACCCAGCGGAATTAGCTTTAAGTCGTGCAGATAAAGACCAAGGGCAAAACACTCAAATCAATCATTTAAAAGCAGTTCAGACTATAGATTCTATGGATCGCTTAATTGTCATAGGTTCAGCGGAATACCCTGCGGAAAGTTTGCGTCGGGGCCATCAAGGTGTGGTATTGGCTCATTTGGAATTTGATCAAAGCGGACAGGTAAAGACTTTAAAAATAATTGAGCCCACTGTGTATAGCGAGCTCAATCGGGAGGCCCTTCGGCTCCTACAAAAAACCCGAATTTCAAATTCGGGTTCTCCAATCTCTCAGCGAGTGAGAGTTCAATTTAAAATCAAAGATTAATGGCTACTATTGTTTCCCAGGATCAGGAGGATTCATTGAACGAACGGATTCCATATAATCTTCCGGTTTGAACTCTGGGCTAATCATTTTAGGAAAGATCTTTTCGAAGGATTCTTCAAAATTCATCTCGGGGTTTTTCACTTTATAATGAACAATAAAGAAAACCACCGGTTTTAACTCGTCTACGGATGTATAGGTATCAGGAAACAAGTTAGGTATATCTGTGAATGATACGATTTGCGATGTGATGGCATCAGCCACGACGATCGTACAATCCTGATCCGACTCACAAGTGGCGCTAGCGCTTTGGCTATGAGTAGTGATTTCAGGAGTTTCCATAGTTTCAAAGATGGCTTCAATGACTTCACCGATAGAAGCATTTGCTCCTTGAGTTTTCTGAGAGTTGCGCTCAGCGGCCTCAGACTCCATATTTATTCTTAAAATATCCAGCATGTAGCTACTGCTTTCTTGAGCAGAAGCAGTAGCGCAAAACAAAAGGCTTAGGCCTATAACCAAGTATGACTTCATAGTTCACTCCTTAGGCGGGCAGTATAAAGCGAAGTGTCGGGAAACCCTAGCTCATTCCATGGGGCTTGAAGAGATTATAACCACCCGAAAACCATTACAAAAACCATGTAAAATCAGAGAGATAGGGGGCGTAACTCATGTAAAATATACTTTAATTTACGATCTGGATTTGTCCATTCTCCACTCGCACTTTACCTTTTTTTGCCGTTTTGGAGTCTTTTGCAGCTTGAGCCCCTAAAATCATTCCATTTTTAACTTCTAGATCCCAATTGTAATTGGCTTGTGGGGTGGGATGAATCTCCACCCGACCGTTTTCTAGCTCCACATCCAATGAAGTGTCGATGTTCTCTAATGAAAGGGTTCCGTTTTCTCCATCGATCACTAAAAGGGCTAGGCCTTTTGGGACGGAAATGTCACATCTCAGTCCATTATCCTCATCAAAATCAATTCTTAGGGTACCATCTTCAATCTCTTGGGAGGGACTAAACGGTGAAGTCGGACTATTTTTAAATGAAATCATTTGGCAGTCCCATTGTATTTCATCTGGCGACTCACTGGTAATCAAAGACATTTGTGCATTTTCAAAATCAATTTCAGCTTGTTGAATCCCTTCCGGCACATTCACTGAGCCTTTCACCTGGCTGGTCACTCGCAATGGGTTTCCATTATGGTAAACCGTCATGTTGGTTTCATCCAGTTTGATTGCGCCACCAAAAAGCTCTACTTTGCCATCGGACTTAATATCAAATACGGGAGTGAAAAAGCTGACCATTACTACGAGAGTGACGCAGGCAAGAGCGAATATCGAAATGAATGTGATACCCACCCATTTTACCCAAGAGGTGTCTTTATAGGGCTGAGAACCTATGGAGTAAGTCTTCTTAAACCATTTGGCTCTTTCAAAGGGAGTGCCTCCTTCATAAAGTTGTCCGGCCGTGTTTTGTCCTTCGGGTCCGGAGGTGATGGACTCCTTCAGTCTTTGTAATTCTTCATTTAAAAATTCAACTTTATTGGTGCCCCCTTTTGGCCCCAACTGGTAATCCAATTCCTTAATAAATTCGTTGATCTGTCTTTGCTCGTCTGCAGATAAGGGTCTCATATTTTTCTCCTAAGAACGATCATGTAGCATATGGTGAAAGTGTTGTCCAAGTGTAGTGAGCTGACTCAGATTGATTTATTCAGCCTCAGATTTTTGGTGATTGAAGGCCCAATTTTTAAACAATTCTTCCACAATTGCCGTAAAGATAGAGTAGGCGAATGGTAATATAGTGGAACGTATATTGAGGAAAATATGAATATTCGTGGTTTAAATGTCTTAATGCTCTGTAAGGATAAAGACGCCGTTGGGGTGATGGAAACCCATCTAGTTTACAAAGGTGTAAACATTCGAGTGACGGAATCGGTTGAGAAGGCATTGAGCCTCATCGATGGTGATCCTCCAAATTATGTCATTGTTAGTGTGAACCACGAAGATCCTATGGCCAGAAAGTTGTTGGGGATCTTACAGGGAACCCAGGTCCACTGCATACCCGCAGGAGAGAACAATCACCCTGACACTTTACAGGCGCTTGATGATATTAATATTGAGCATAGTCTTTATCCGCCACTCAATGGGCCAAGAACTGAATCACTACTTAAATACTTAGAGAACCTTAAATTCGCAAAGCAACAATCCAATGCCGTCGATTACACCAAGGGAAAATCAGAAGAGGATGATGGCTCGGATTTGGACTATGGGAAGCAAGAAGAAGGATTTAAGGACGCATTATCTGAACTCAGTCGGGAGATCAAAAAATCTGGAGCTGTTTCCGGTGGTTCTCCGACGACGGAGGAAGAGCGAATGGCTCTTTTAGAAAGGGCCATCGCATTTGAGAATGGCGAGGATTACCCAGAACCCAATTCCGAACCCTCACAGATTGAATCTTCAGATGCAAGGGTAGATGAGCCTATGGGTTCAATGGACATTTGGCATATATTTGATGAGGCCATGCATGGTCTGGATAGTAAAGTGATTCCAGAATCCGGTGAAAATTTAAGCCAAACCACTGAGTTTTTAGCTCTTTCTTTAGAGAGTGAACACTACCCAGGGTATATTTTTGCTGTGATTGATAGTTCACAGGCCTCGGTAAGAGAGAGTATGTATGCAAAGATTGAAGCTCAGCTCGTCGGTATTGTAGAGCAATTCACTCAAGAGGAAATTTCGCTGCAAAAGGTAAAGCTGGAGCTCATGCCTTTTGATTTCAAATTATGGATTAAAGGTCTCAGTGGAACGGTACAGAGTTTTGAATTAGAGGATTCCGTAGTGAGTTGGGCCTATGTGGACCGGCCTTTTGAATCTCCTTCTGTAAGCGAAAGTCCTCATTCTGACTATTGTTCCATTGAACTGCATGATATTCAGCCAGGAACGTCTCTGCCTCATGATTTGTATTTGTACTTACCGACAAATAATAAATTCCTAGTCTATACCAGAGAGGGGTTTGGTATTGATTATAAACAACATGGTCGGCTCAATGACAAAAGTGTTAATAAAATGCATGTGAAGAAAAATGATGTGGATAAATTTAAGAATTATAAGTTGGAATCAGATGTCACTAATATGGTGGATGAAGTTATGAATGCGGATAAAAAAGCCGCCTGATTTCTTGTTCTTACTAGACAGCCATTTCATTTCCCTGATACGATTTTTTCATGAAATATTTGTTGCTCGTTATGTTCCTGTTTGGCTGCGCCCGATCTCCATTAAAACCCGATCAGTCGCCATTGAGATTAATTCCTTCACCCAATAAATTGGTTCTCAATGAGGATTTAGATTTTGAAGGATTCATTGTCGCTTTAGAAAAAAACATTGCACACTTAGAGTCTAAGCCGGCACAGTTCACGATGGATTTTGGCACCCGTAAAGTTGTGGCTAAAGATTATGTTGCAGCTCTCAGAGGGTTGCTCGCTCATGCGAAAACAGTGGATTCGGCCAGGGATTTACAAGGTTATCTGTTGCAGAATTTTGATGTAATGGAAGTCTATGGCACCGATGATTGGGGCCAGGTTTTTATCACCTCCTATTTTGAACCGGTTTTACCGGGAAGGCGAAAAAAGACGGGTCGATTCACCCAGCCACTCTATACAAGTCCGAACGATATGACCCTTGTCGATCTGGGGGAGTTTGCTGAGCTTTTGCCTCAATTGAAGCCCATTAAGGATAAGGTGTTGGAGCAGAAGTCGAGAGGGGCTATCGTCAGAGGTCGACTGGTGGAAAGAGCTGGAGCTATGCCAAAAGTCGTTCCTTATTTCGACCGCGAGCAGATAGATGAAAAAAAATTGATGGCAAGAAACTCGGCAAAAGTGATTGCTTATGTGGATCCCATAGACGCATTTTTTTTACAAATTCAAGGCTCTGGAGTGGTTGAGTTTAGAAATGGACGACGCCTCCGAGTGGGTTATGATTCTCAAAACGGTCATCCCTATGTGCCAATTGGAAAATATTTATTTGATGTCATCCCCCGAGAAAAAATGAGTTTGCAAACCATTGAAGCTCATTTGAGAAGTTTAAGTTCTAAAGAGGCGCAAGATATTCTCAATAAAAATCCGTCCTATGTTTTTTTTCGAAAACTGGATAGTCGTGGAATCACTTATTTCGGCACGGAAGTGGAGTCCGGTCGAACCATCGCAACCGACTATAGGCACTTCCCGAAGGGTGCACTGGCTATACTAGATTTTGAAGCCCCAATATTTGAGCACCCCAGTGACCATGAGCCCCGAGATTGGTATCCCGTTTCCCGATTGGTTTTCGATCAGGATACGGGGGGAGCCATTCGTGGGCCCGGTCGTGTGGATTTATTTTGGGGAGAGGGTCCTGAGGCCAAGCAGGCGGCTGGAGTCATGAAGCAGTCGGGTCGGTTGGTTTATCTTGTACCAAAGGGGTTGCAACAGCCTTGATCCCTAGACCAGAGGGTGTTTAAATAGATCTCCATAAATAGGGGGGCCTATGAGAACACAGTTAACACCTTCATTTTTAATTCTTCGAGATCAGTCGGAAAAAGTTTTTGAATACCTACAAGAACAATTGCATAGCCATTTGTACATCTCGATCTCTTCGCAACGCATTTTTAAAGAGAACTTTCTGGTCAATCCTAAGGAGCAGTCTTACAACGATGACCTCATTCGTGGCATGAATATTAGAGTGTTTGATGGCAGCACTATGCATGAGTGGGCACATCCCCAAAGTGATCTCGGAGTTATCAAAGGGGAGTTAGACCAATGGTTGGAGACTCTAAAGAGTATAAAGCCTGCAAAGCCCGTTTATGTCTCCCCCAGTTGGACGGAACGCCTGGCCGCAGTTTCTGAATCAGAGATCTTGAGCCAAGTTTCAGAAGCACCAGAGACTTCAGAATGGGTTCATTTTGGAGTGCCTCAAAAGAAGCCCTGGCCAAAGAGCACTCAGGAAGGCATGGATTGGCTTAAAGATCGCTACACCGATTTTAAAAATGAAACTCTTAAATTAGAAGAAAAGCATCCGGCACGAGTTTTAGATTTTTCTCTAGCTCGTTTAGATCTTTCTTTTGAAGAACACTGTTTTATCGATAGCTCGGTAAGGATGACTCAGGCTTTACCGCGTGTACTATGTGTTATTGCTGCTGTGAAAAAAGGGGAGCGGGGATATCACCTTACAGGGGGACTTGGTGGTATGGAAACCATTCAGCTGACATCTGAGGAGTTTCATCATATTTTTAATGATCTTGAGAACCTAGTTAAAGCAGAGCCATTACCGCCGGGAAGATATGATTTACTAATGCACCCTTCGGTTTCAGGGGTATTTGCTCACGAGGCTTTTGGGCATAGTCAAGAAGGGGACACTTGGGCTAGAGGTCGATCCAAAGCCAAGGACCTCTATGAATCCAAGGAATCCGTTGGTAATAGTCATGCTACGATTTTAAATAATCCAGCCATTTATAAAAATGCCTGGGAAGATGCTATGGCTTGGGGATCCTACTTTTTTGATGAAGAAGGGTGGTTAGCATCAGAGCAAGTGCTGGTGGATCAAGGACAACTGCAATTACCTATGACTGATTTTGTGAGCTCTTATCGCTTACAAATCCCTCGTACGGCGAATGGTAAGCGAGAAAGCTGGAGTCACGGTATCTACACTCGCCAAACGAACACCTATTTTTCCGAGGGAGACAAAACTTTTGACCAACTTCTGGCTCAAGTAAAAAATGGTTACTATGCTCGTCATCCCTATGGTGGCATGGAAGATCCTAAGGGGATGGGAATCCAAGTGGGTATTGGTTATGTTGAGGAAATTGTTGATGGTCAATTAACAGGAAGAACATTTAAAGGCCCCAATGGAGGAGCCATTCAAATGACAGGATATGTTCCTGACTATCTTAACCAAATTGTTGATAAATCGAAGATAGATGCTTTTTCACAAGGCAAAGACCACTCAAAATATCCGTGGAATGAAATTGGCGGTTGCGGAAAGTACCACAAAGAGTCGGTTCATGCTGGCTGCGGCGGACCATACCTTCTAGTATCCAATGCACTTTTGAGTTAGGGGTAATTTATGAAATTGAATCCATTTGAAATTCTAAAAAAATATGTTCAGTCTGGAGAAATTAAGGATTGGCGTTGGGAAGAAACACATATACATCGACAGGAGGAATATCTGATTGGTGAAAGTCGCGAAATGATCGTTGAGCGAAGCCGCCGGGTCAGTGATCGACAGTTTCACTTATATATTTCGGTTCCAATTGGCTCTGATCAGCAAGGTGGATATTTTGGTCAGCTCAATGAATTAGATAATTTCGAAAAGGAGTTGTCCGCTTTTATCGAGAAGGCCCAGGTAAGTTCAGAAAAGCTTTGGGAGGTCGATGCGTTTGTAGAAAATAAATCCATCGCTTCAGCAAAGAGTTACGATGCTAGAGTTTTGAAGGACCCTTCCCTGGTGAGTCGAGGTTTAACAGAAGTTCTTGCTGGACAGGTTCAAAATATTACTCAATCCCAGTTTAATAGTGGGGAGGTGTTTGTAACTTCCACTGAAAAAATGGTTCGAGCGTCCAATGGCTATGAAGATGTGTTGAAGCAATCTAAAATCTATGTGGAAGTTTGTTTTAGTAGTTTCGGAACGGAAGAATCTGATTCCCAAGAGTACGTTGTAACCCGTTGGGGTGTTCACTCGGATCAAATTGATATTCCTGAGATGTGCAAGGTGTCCAATGAGAACTGTAATGCATTGTCTCGAGCAGAAAAAATGCCCACGGGTAAGTTTTCAGTCCTAGTGGATTCTGAAATTTTAGCGCCTATGTTCGATGATGTTGTCACACAGTTAAATTTGCAGCGCAAATATCTTTCCCTTCCTTTTATTAGTTCGGGAGAGTTGTTAGTGGATGGCAGTCACCAACATTGGAGTTTGTCTTTAGATCCAGAAATTCCCTATGGAATGCGTACCAGTAACTACAACCAGTGGGGGCGGGAGCAAAAGAAGCTCACCCTGATTTCTGATAATCGAGTGACGAATAATATTGTGGACAAACAACACGGAAGCTATTTGGATAAAAAGCCGAACACATCCATAGGAAATATGCGGGTGACGGCAAAGACACCTCGACAGGTGGATGAACTTCGCAAAACCGAGGGGATTGTCGTTGAGATCCTTCAACTCAGTGGACTTTTCACGGATGTAAACACACTGACCTTCAGTAGCGAGATAAGACTTGCGAGAGTGATCGATAACACAACAGGAAAGTCCTTTTTTGCCAAAGGCGGGAACTTCTCCGGGTCCTTTAAAGATAACACCACACAAATTGTGTTTTCCAATGAACAGACGGATCAACATTTAATGAATTTTAGAATTGACGGTGGAGTGAGTTATTTTGGTCCCAAGTGGGCTTTACTTAATGGCGTTAGCATTACAAGCTAACGCCGGTTTTTTTACGGATTTCATTTAAAAGGGGCCGAGCGATCTCTCTCGCCCTTTGTGCCCCGTCATCTAAAATCTGATCCAGGCGACCTGTGTCCGCCATAAGGTCGTCATAGACTTCTTTTTTTTCTGTAAAATAATTTTCAATTTTTTCAAACAGGATTTGCTTGGCTTCTCCCCAAGCAATTCCAGCCCGGTAGGTCTCTGCCAACTGGTTCTGTTCTTCATCAGTAGAAAAGTATTTGTAAAGGTCAAAAATCAAAGAGTCATCAGGATCTTTAGGGGACTCCGGTGGACTGGAATCGGTTTTGATTTTCATCACTTTTTTTCTGAGTTTTTTCGAGTCTAAAAACAGTGGGATTCCATTGTTATAGCTTTTACTCATCTTTCGGCCATCTAAGCCGGGTATCAAGCTGTCTTTTTTTGTGATGGGCTCCGGCAGGGTGAAAGTGTCACCATAGTTATTGTTAAATTTTTGAGCAATATCTCTAGCGAACTCTAAATGTTGAATTTGATCTTCTCCCACTGGAACTTTAGTGGAGTTAAACATCAAGATGTCAGCACTCATTAACACCGGGTAGTTGTACAATCCCATGTTCACTCCGTGGTCCAAATCCTTTTTGCCATCAGCCTGATTGGCATCGAGCTTTGCCTTATAGGCGTGGGCCCTATTCATAAAACCTTTGGGTGTAAAACAGGAAAGAATCCACTGCAGTTCAAAAATTTCAGGGATATCCGATTGCTTATAAAGAATGGATTTGGAGGTATCCAGTCCGCAGGCAATCCAAGTGGCTGCGACATTATATATGCTATGCCTTAAATCCTCTCCCTTATGCATAGAGGTTAGGGAGTGATAGTCCGCAATGAATAAAAGCGAAGTGTCAGCGGATTGAGAGGTAGTATCTATGGCCGGTCGGATGGCTCCCAGGTAGTTACCCAAGTGAACCTCTCCAGTAGGTTTAATTCCAGTTAATACAATTTCCGCCATAACCTCACCTTTCGCTACCTCATATTAAAAGGTTTTTAATGGCACGTCTACGCGGAGAAATAACAAGAATTCCGATGGCATTTTGCTACCTCCCAAAGTGGAATCACTGTGAAAAAAATTTTTAACACAATGAGTAAGTCTAATGGGAAAGCAAAGGTTTTGAAAAACTTAAAAAGAGGTGGTTCCGTTCTGGAATTAAAACTTTTCCTATAAGAGTTGCAAAATCCATGTAATTGACCACCCGTTCCAAAGCGTTCGAATTTAGATGTGTTTTGCGATAAGTCATTTTTATGTATTCAATAATGTTACTTCATGCCTCTTAAGTGTATGGAAATACTAACCAATTTGGTTTACGGAAATTGTGTATTTCTGTCAGTTTTTCCTTTTGCCTTATCAAAAAGCGGAATGTGGATAAGTTCCACAATGGCACCTGGGTTGCAAAAGTTCTGATGAAACTTTTAGGGGAAATGAATATGCAAAGTGATTATTGCGCACAAAATTCGGGATTCGCTCGATTAATTTTACAACGTGTCCTTCAATCCATTTTTATGGTTGTTATCTTATTGGCCATGTCGATTGCCGGTGCTCAAGACGGCACTAATAGTAATGGAAATAATAATGGATCCAACAATAGCGGAAACGGCAATGGCATGCTTGATCCTATTCAGGTGAAGAAGCTTGCTGAACAGGTGTATACGAAAAATATTGCTGTGGATTTCGAAAATCTCGCCAAATTGCAATTTTATGCGTTTCAAGAAACAGCCCTAGAGTTTGCACGTCGAATTCGATTTGAGGCACAGTATGATCCTTCAACGATGAACCAAGGCCGTTTTGTTTTTTTAGATCAATCGCTATCGGGCCTTATAAAAATGATGACGATGGTGGACCCAGCTATGGCCGTTTACGCCAATATAGAATCTCGCCATATGGATCCTATCGTAGAGCAAAAGCATGATCCCATCGCAAAGGAATTAGAGAAAGCAGCTTATGATATCCAGACTATATATGGAGGCAGCGGAGAGCATTTTGAACAGCTTTTAAATAAAATTTGGATGGTCAGACAAGCTGTTTTACACATGGATACCGCTTTTCCTGAGCTTTCTGAGTTTATCAAGGCAATGGATCCTAACAGTTCTGAGGAAGATCGAAGAATTAAAAGCTCCATTCCTGAAGTCAAAAATAGTGATGCCGACACAAAGACAAATTTGCCGGCTTTACTCGATGCTGGTAGATATCGCGACTTTTCTTTAGATCAAGCTCGCGACAACATAAAATCTATTAAAAAACACTTAGAAGCTAACTTGATAGAGCAACCTGAATTGGTCCGCTTTCTAGAGGAAGTGGAAATGCGTAATTACCTTTACCCACGTACAAGACCAGAAGTCTTTATGACGATGGGTCTACCGGGTGTAGGTAAAGACACTGTGGCTGAGTCTTATGCCATTGCTATGCACGAAGGGAATGTTGAAGCCGCCGAAGATCATATATACAGGTTTAAAATTGCTCGCAAAGATGCGGATCTTTGGTCCGAATTAGGTTCCAGTACGGGTTACGTGGGTTCTAGCTCGTTTCCGCCCTTCTTAAGATGGTGTATTGAGCACTCCGGTGGAAAGTACAAATTGGTGGAAATGAAGGGGCAAAAGGGTCCAGAATACAAAGTCGAGAAGAATCCAGAATGGAAAGGGAAATCACTACCAGGAACTGTGCCTCCAGAGAGAGCCATTGTTTTTATCAACGAATTTCATGACTGGTCCTACAACATAAAAAATGACTTTTTGAAGCAGTTTATAGAAAAAGGAATTATTCCTATCAATAATCCTAACGGTGGGATAAGCCAAATGCGTTTGAACTTTACAGTGCAAATTGCATCAAATGATGGGATTGGACTTCTTGCAGATAGACATATTGATGGCCGTCCAAGGGGAAAAAGACAAGAGTTCAAAGAATTACTTCGCAGGTGGATGGCTATCCACCATAGAAAAGATCGTCTGAGAGCCGAGATTGTTAAAGATCATGGTTCAGGGGAAGGCGAGCAGCGTAAAGGAACTTCAGAAGAAGTGGCCAACAGAATTCAGAACATCTTTTTGTTGCAGCCTTTAAGCCCAGAAGGCCTTAGGAAAATAGCAAATATTCTTATGGAGCGATTGCGCTCTAAATTAGAGAATATTAACTCTAATCTTGGAAAGATTCGTCTGGCATGGACTGAGAATGTTCTAAAAGTAATTCAAGACTATCAATATGTGGCCGAAGAGAACGCTCGTCCCATGGAAAACAAAGTAGAGAGTCTTGTTCAAACGACCATCGACAAAGCTCTATTTAAAGGAAAATTCGGAGACCATAACTCTGAAAAAGAGATTTCCATCGATATATTGCCAAAAAATGATGGAACTCTAGAGTTTGTAGCTGAAATAAAAGCCGAGGAAGAGGGTAAAGAAATTAAGTCGGAAACTCGTCTCCCGGTAGAAGCCTCAGAGGCCACAAAATTCAATGATCCTCTTTCAAAAGAAGAACTATCGGAGCTTATGAATTTGGGTGAAAAGCTGAAAAACCAAGTGTTTGGTGTGGATCATGTGATTGATGAAATCGTTAAGGCTGTAGTTCGATCTGAAACCGAAGCGACGGTGAATCTCGATCGTGTGGATGCTCGTCTTCCAAAAGCGAATGTATTTGCCTTCTTCGGTTTGTCTTCTACTGGTAAGACTGAAATGACCAAAGCGTTGGCCGAAATCCTCACTGGAAATCGCGAAAACGTTTGGTTGGTCAACGCCAATCAGCTGAAGCACGAAGGGCATTGGGAAGAAAAGTTCGGCTATGATCAAGCCGACCCCAATAAACTTTCCGAGTTTCAAAAAGAATACGATCGTCGTAATGGCCGTATGATTGTTGTCTTGGACGAATTGGCGAATGCAAATATGGAACATACTAAAATCCTCTATGATTACTTTAGAGAAGCCGAAGTGGGCGGGCGTAAAATGGCCGGAGTCACTTTTATCGTGACTGGTAATGCCGGAGAAGAATGGTATCAGGGAATACCATCTCGTGTGCCTGAGACAGAGAAACATTTCTCTATGCTTGAAATCTACAGAAAGATGATCAAACGAAAAAATGAACAGGAAAATCTGCTGAAACGCTATTTCCCAGAAGCTTTGATCAAACGTATAGGTATGCGCAGAATATTCTTCTTCCCGCCACTCGATTTCAAAGCGATTCGCCAGTTGTTTTACTTGAAGCTTAAGATCCACATGGAAGGGGAGTTTGGAGAAAACCGAGAGCGTTATTGGTTCGATGTGAAGTTCGCAAATAAACAAGAGGTGGAAAGAATCGTTGAGATCTTCGAAAGAGAAGGATTTGCGCTGGATGGTCAGGGAGCAAGTATCGATGACTTTGTAAGGGAAGGATTTGCTCTAGATCTTAAGTACAAATTAAAAGAGCTACTTGCTCAAGGGAAAATCGAAAACGGAGAAGAAGTGGTTTTGAAGCTTAATTCTGAAAAGACAGAAGCCAACCGCTATGACCGTGGGAACGACGCTGGTGTAACCTCTAAAGGTGTTTATATCGATGTTGAACTTCCTCAACGTAATGATGGTTTTACCTTTTTTATACAAGGTCATCCCCATCAGTTAGATGTGAAAACGACCACTGTGGATCAAGTTTTGACGGCCTATCATGAAGCCGGACACGAAATGGTGAGACATATTTTCTTTGGCGATAAATTTATGCCAGATGGAATTAGTGTCATACCTGGAGTGGATTGGTTTGGTACCCGTTGGATATACTATTTAGGTGTGGCTAGGTCTGAGCAGATAGAGCGTTATGAAATGACCCGTGAAGCGGTGGTTCGAGATATGGCTATCCTACAGGGTGGATGGATGGCACAAGCCCTTGTAACGGGTGGTGAATATCATGATTCCGGTAAAAGTAATGATATTGAACGCGCCACGGAGCTAGCTCGATTAGCCATTGTACAGATTGGTGTGAGTGATAAGTTTGGAGTTGAAGCGCTTCCGCCTGGAATGACTCCCGCTGAATACGCGCGATCTCTTAAAGGTGAAAGAGCAGAAATCTATCAGTCCGAATTACAGTCCATGATAGAAGAGTCCGTGAAGCTGGCTAAGGAAAGTTTACTTGTTAACTATGACGTGTTTATAAAAATGGGTCAGGAGTTGGCTCGAGTGGGGGACATGAAAGGCCCCGCAATGGTTGAGTTCTATGAGAAATTTGGGCATGAGATTATCGCTGAATTTGAGCAATTTGAAGAGTTCAGAGATAGAGCACTTGAAATCAGAGAGGGAAAATATACGCGAAATAGTCGTGGTGACGTGACCTACTTCAAAGATATGGGTTTGATTGATCGCGCTCTCTATTATGTGGGATTAAAGAAACCCGATTTGGCTTTATCAGAGGAATCCATCAAAGCAAAGGAAGGTTCCTACAGAAAGCGCGATGGCGACTTAAGAGCAGACTCTCTAATGCCTGAGCACGTTGAGCGAATAGAAGATGTGGTTGAACGTTATAAAGCGGAAAACCGTAAGGGTGTACCCGTGCCGGACAATATACCGGTGAGTTCAGAAGCTAAAGTTTTGGAATTAAAAGCAGGTTCGAGTGAAGTTAATTTTGCTGAGGGCGTGGACATCAGTGGTGGGACTCCTTCAGCCTCTCGAGTTTGCAAAAGCTTGTTTATGTAAACAGGTATTTATTTAGATTTCACTGGTCCGAAGACGACTTACGAGATGTCGCCAAGGGTGGGGAAGGTGAATGAAAATCCTCGGAAACGGGGTCAAAGTAAAGGTGGAGACACCTTTACTTTGCTTTTTTTTAGTCTCATTCCGAGGCGTTCAGTGTTTATCTTGTGATTAATATTTCTATATTGATTAATGCCTAAACGATCAGATGGATTGAATAGGGATATCTGTTGGCATTCTGTTTGCTCTATATTGGGGTAGTGCGTGGGGGCGCGGGATATGAATTTTCAACTCAAAACTCTCTTATACAGTCTCATTTTGAAAGTTCCTTTAATGGCCTTCCAAAACTGCGGTAGTGAAATGAAGTTCGCGCAGATTGAGGAATCCGTTGTTTCGAGTGAAGGAGAAGACGGGTCTCCACCTGTTACCGTAGTGGACGATGAGATTCCGAGAACTCCAGAAGCACCAGAAGATCCATTTAATGAAGAGGAAGACACTCCGGGAGTGATTTACCTGCCCATTTTAGATGAATGGGCTTCCATGGCATTTGAAGATAATGTGGCCAGACCCGATGCCGGGGACCGAGACTATAATGATGCTGTATTTAATTACCGCGTGGCAGAACAGTATAACCAATACAACCAATTAATACGAATCTTTATAGAGCTACGAGTTCGAGAAAAAATATCTGGCAATAACCATCGTCTCCACCTTTATCTCAATGGAGATCCAACAGCTGATTTTTCAAATATCTCCACTTTAAGTTCCAAAGCCATTCCCGGAAAAGCTAATGTTACGATGACATTGCCTGATGGTAATATTGAATATCTACAAAATGTGGATCATTTTGTAGTGGTTCCAGAAACCAGTGGTTCAAAAGGTGATATCTATCAGATACAGTTGGATTTGATAGATATGGAGGAACCGAGTTTGTCCGAAGTGAGGAACTATATCGATTTTCGAAGATATAGGTTTATCTTACAAAATCATGGGCAAAATATGGGAATTGATTTATCAGAAATCAACTCTTCAGATGAGATGTTGGCCACCGATGGATATCCTTTAGGGTTTATGATACCCACGGATTGGGCGCCGCCTTCCGAGGGGCAGTTGATTGATAACAAATACCCTAATTTTGAAGTCTATCGATCATTTCTTTTGGATCCCAACTCCATACCTATAGATGATGCCTACAGTTGGTTTGAAATGTAAAAGGCAATACAGCTTATAAAGTTATAGATTTAGGATCATTTGTGGCAAAAACATGTTTGGCTCAACGTTGGATCGAATGAGGCCCACCTTTTTTGCTCCCATCTTTAAATAAAAACCTTCAGCTGGTGGGTCAGAAGTCCATTGCAACTGATTCCAAGATTGGGCTTTTGCTATAGAAATGGCTTCTTTAAATAAGGACCTGCCATATCCTCTTCCGATATAAGCAGGCTCGAGCCACATATGATCTAGAGTGGGTATATCGTCGCTGTTTTTAAATGCAAAAAAACCTATGATTTTTTGAGCTGAAGATTCAGCGACAAATACATAGCCACTATGAATTTGATCCGCGTCCACTTTGAGCGCTATTTCACATTGTTTGAGGTAACTGTCAGGATAGTCCCAATGCGATTTTGAACGAAGCGCGAGTTGTTTGAGGTGTTCACAGTCCCCCAAAATAGCTTTTCTAAATCTTATTTCCATATAGATCCTCTGAAGCTGAGTCTTAGTTGAATTTTAGGCTATAGCTGAATTACATCTGTCTTGCACGTTTATCCACAGCCAGTGCAGCTTCCCGGACCACTTCACTGAGGGTGGGGTGGGCATGAAAACTTCGTGCTAAGTCTTCGGCACTGCCGCCAAATTCCATGGCCACCACCGCCTCTCCGATAAGGTCTCCTGCTCGTGGGCCAAGAATATGAACTCCCAAAATTTTGTCAGACTCTTTATGAGCTAAAATTTTGGCTTGTCCTTCGGTGTGACCCATGGCTTTGGCTCGCCCATTTGGAGAGAATGGAAAGGTTCCTACATTGTAGGGGATATTTTGTTCTTTAAGTTGATCTTCTGTGTAGCCTACGGAAGCTAACTCAGGCCAGGTATAAACAATACCAGGAACTGTTAAGTAGTTAACGTGACCAGATTGACCAGAAACGATTTCAGCAACAGCAACCCCTTCTTCTTCCGCTTTGTGTGCTAGCATAGGACCTGGAATGAGGTCGCCAATCGCATATATGTTAGGAACATTGGTTTGAAAGCTATGATTCACTTCAACCTGTCCTCTTTGGTTGGGAGTGATCCCTACATTTTCCAAGCCTAATCCTTCAGAGTAGGGTCGTCTTCCTGTGGAAACCAAAACAACATCACCTTCGATTTCGCTGGTTTCTCCAGTTTTTAAATTTTCATACTTAACTTTCATTGGTTGAGACTCAGTGTTCGCTTCAACCACTTTAGATTCCATTAAAAATTCCATGCCTTGTTTTTTGAGTACAGCTTGGAATCTTTTAGCAATTTTGGTGTCCATGCCGGCAGCTATGGCATTAGTAAATTCGATCACTGTGACTTTTGCTCCCAAGCGTTTCCATACGGAACCCAACTCCAGGCCAATCACACCACCACCAATCACGATGAGGTGGTCAGGAACCTTTTCTAGATCTAATGCGCCAGTGGATGTAACTACAGATTTTTCATCTACAGGTAGAAAGGGAAGGTGGTTAGGGACGCTACCTGTGGCTAACATAATATTTGAAGCCGTGAGCTTTTCTGAACCACCGTCATTTAAACTGACTTCTACAGTGTTTTTGTCCAGAACCTTACCAGTGCCAATAAAAGTTTCTATCTTATTTTTATTCATCAAATAGTCGATACCGTCGGTGAGCTCTTTAACGATGGCATTTTTTCTTTCCATCATTTTTTTTAGGTTTAGCTTTACTCCGGAGGTATCAACACCATGGTCAGCCAGTTCGTGTTGAGCTGCGATAAAATGTTCGCTGGACTCAAGCAATGCCTTAGAGGGGATACATCCCACGTTGAGACAGGTGCCACCCAGAGCACCACGTTTATCAATTATAGCGACTTTAAGTCCTAATTGAGCAGCACGAATGGCTCCCGTGTAACCTCCAGGGCCGGCACCAATAACAACTAAATCGTAGGCTTTATCTGACATAACAATTTTCCTTAAACTAAATTTTCATAATCATTCGAGTAGGATCTTCGCAACACTCTTTCACTCTTTTTAAGAATGTCACACTCTCTTTTCCATCAATCACTCTGTGGTCGTAGGAAAGAGCCACATACATCATTGGTCGAATTTCAACCTGTCCATTTACGGCAACAGGTCGTTCAACGATGTTATGCATTCCTAAAATACCAGATTGAGGAGGGTTCAAAATGGGAGTGGACATCAGTGAGCCAAAGACTCCACCATTACTGATAGTAAAAGTCCCACCGGTAAGGTCATCTATAGATATTTTTCCATCGCGTGCCTTAAGTGCGTAGTGGCGAATGGATTGCTCAATTTCTGCGAGAGTCAGAGCTTCACAGTTTCGAATTACGGGAACAACAAGTCCCTTAGGAGTAGAAACTGCGATACCGACATGACAGTTGTTGTAGTAAACGAGATCCGTGCCATCGATCTGTGCATTTACTGCGGGGACATCTCGAAGAGCTTCTACGACAGCTTTCACGAAAAAACCCATAAAACCCAAGCTGATATCATATTTCTTTTTAAAATCATCTTTATACTGTGCTCGAAGTTTCATGAGTTGGCTCATATCCACTTCATTAAATGTTGTCAATATAGCGGCATTTTGTTGAGCTTCCACCAAACGTTTCGCAATGGTCTTACGTAAAGTTGTCATTGGCTTACGAACAGTTTCCTCCTGCATAGCTCCACCAGCCACGGGCAGTGGTGGGGCTTGTGTTTTTTCAGCAGTAGGGGCAGCTGCAGTGGGAGCAGAACTGGATGCTGACGCCGTAGGCGCGTTCATCACATCTGCTTTGGTGAGTCGGCCATCTTTGCCAGTACCTTTGATCCCTGAGGTATCTAAATTTTTATCATTCACGAGTTTTGAAACCGCCGGAGACATATGATTTTTTAAATCCGGATGGATTTCTTTTTGTGATCCCGTGCCTACATTTGCGTCGCCAGGAGCTGGGGGTGGTTCGGTAGAGTCAGAACTGGAGGAGGCTTCTGCTCCTGCCGCCTCAGTATCAATTTCAGCAACAACGGCACCGATCTCTACGGTTTCGCCTTCTTCCACTTTTATACTGAGTTTGCCGGCCTGTTCAGCCACTACATCGACACTGGCTTTATCCGTTTCTAAAACCATTAAAATTTCATCGCGTGCTACAATATCCCCATCGCTTTTGTTCCATTCGGCGATGGTGGCCTCGGTGATCGACTCTCCTACGGCAGGAACTTTGACTTCGATTTTCACGGTGCTATCTCCTTCTCTATTACGCGTATTCCATACAATCTGTGATGATTTTAGACTGCTCTTGTTTGTGAACGGCCGGTGATCCAGTTGCAGGTGATGCTTTGCTGGGGCGGCCAATATATTCTAAGCTGACATTATTTAACCCTAAATCATCCATAAGTCTTCGGACATCTGGTGTGATCGAGTAGTAAGCTCCCATATTTTTGGGTTCTTCTTGAGCCCAAATCACTCGTTTCAATTTTGGGTATCCATTTAAAACGGGAGAAAGCTGACTTTTTGGGAATGGGTAGAGCTGTTCGAGACGAGCAATAGCCATTCGTTGGCTCCCTTTTTCTTCTATGGCGTCTTCCAATTCGTAGTAGACTTTTCCGGAGCAAAGAATGAGAGTCTCCACCTTATTCGGTTCCTCAATGCGAGTGTCTGGTAGCACCTCTTGAAAGTGTCCCTCCGTCAATTCTTCCATTGTGGAGTGAACTTTAGGATGTCTCAAAAGAGATTTAGGAGACATGATTACGAGGGGCTTTCTAAAATCCCGTCGCATCTGCCGGCGCAGTGAGTGAAAAAGGTTAGCGGGCGTGGTGAGGTTACAAACTTGCATGTTTTCTTGGGCACACAATTGCATAAAACGCTCCAGCCTGGCGCTCGAGTGTTCAGGCCCTTGTCCCTCATAACCATGCGGTAACAACATAACTAAGCCGCTCATCCGGGCCCACTTCACTTCGGCACTAGCAATGAACTGATCAATAATGACCTGTGCTCCATTGGCGAAATCTCCAAATTGAGCTTCCCAAATTATAAGAAAGTGAGGGTCTGAGCTGGAGTTTCCATATTCGAAACCTAAAACAGCGGCTTCAGAAAGTGAGGAGTTGTAAACACAAAACTCTCCTTCTACAGGATTGAGTTGTGCCAACGGGCAATACTCTTCACTGCTGTCTTGATCAAAATAAACAGCATGCCGGTGAGTGAATGTTCCACGCTTACAGTCTTGACCGGAAAGGCGAACCGGAGTGTTTTCCACGCACAAGGATCCGTAACTTAATAGTTCAGCCAATCCCCAATCAATTTTGTTCTCTTCTATCATCTTCTTGCGATTGCCAATGAGGCGCTTCACTTTTGAGTTAAGGGCAAAGTCGCCCTCAGGCTCTTCAGTGAGTGCTGTGATGACGGGTTGTAGTTTATCTTGAGTGATTATTGTTCCAGTAAAGCTCTCGTCGAAATCTTCAGCTAGTCCACGACGTAGACCGGACCACAGTCCACCCAACGCCATCATTTTTGACTCAGGCGGGTTGGCTCGAACGTCGTCTAAAGTTTTTTGTAAGTTGTCGAGTTTCTCCTGGTAAAAACCATCCACAAAGGTTTTGTTGGCGAGACCTGTAGTCATCAGCTTATCCCCATAAATCACTCGGGGAGAAGGATGCTTTTTAATCACTTTGTACATATTGGGTTGCGTGAATGCTGGCTCATCGCCTTCATTGTGGCCAAAGCGTCGGTAGCAAATGAGATCAATGACAATGTCTTGACCGAATTCATTGCGGTATTTCATAGCCATATCCATGGCGCGCACACAAGCTTCTGCATCGTCTCCATTGACGAGAAGAACCGGAGCCTTGATCGCCTTTGCCATATCCGAACTATAAGTTGTAGATCTGGAATCACTTGGGTTAGTGGTAAATCCCACTTGGTTATTTAGAATGACATGAATGGTTCCGCCAACTTTGTAACCTTCCAGTTTGGACATTTGCAAAGTTTCCGTGACCACGCCCTGTCCAGAGAAAGCAGCATCACCATGAATGACAACGGGAACCACCTTTTTTCTGTTTTCGGTGTCTTTTCGAGTGCGTTGTTTCACCCGCACCATACCTTGAGCGACGGGTCCAACAAACTCTAAATGAGATGGGTTAAATGCCAGTGATAAGTGACAAGGTCCATTGGGAGTTTCTCTATCCGCAGAAAAGCCCAAGTGATACTTAACATCCCCTTCGTAGCTGGTATCTATTTTAGCATTGCCTTCAAATTCAGAAAGGATGTTCTCTAGTTCTTTTCCTAAGAAATTTCCCAGAACATTAATACGTCCCCGGTGTGCCATGCCGATCACCATTTCTTCCATGCCAATTCCAGTGCCGTTGTCGGCTAAAAAGCAAAGCATGGGAATGAGATTATCTCCGCCCTCGATGGAAAATCTTTTGGTACCAACATATCGAGTGTGGATGAATTTCTCCAAACTCTCTGTGCGTGCGAGTTGTTTGTAGATATCAATTTTTTGATCTTTAGTCAGTTTAAGGGACTCTTGATTTTCAATTTCTTTATAGAGCCACAATCGTTCTTCAGGCGGGCAGTCAGCAAACTGACCGGTGATCGTGCCACAATAAGTGGCTTCCAAAAACTCTATGATTTTTTCTAGGGTGGCTCCCGGCATACCAACAAAGCGGCCCGCTTCAAAAGGCTTCTTTAAATCTTCAGAACTCAAATTATACTCTTCAAGTCTTAAGATCGAGGTATCTCTTTGATCCAATTTCAAAGGATCTAAATTGGCCTTTAGGTGACCATAATCTCGGTAGGTTCGAATGAGTCGATAAACATTTAACTCACTGGCATCTATGCCTGACCCGCTCGCCGAAGAAGAGCGCTCAGAATCCTGAGCAAACTGCATGCCCTCGAAAAAATACTTCCATTGTGGATCTACTGAATCAGGATCCTGCTGAAACCGTTCATAGACCTCTTCGATATACTCCATGTTAGAGCGATTCGTGAATCCATCTAATGCCAAAACTCACTCCTTAATATTTGTGAACATAGTAACAAGAATCCCCCCGAGTAGGCATCTCTAAATAGTTAAAAATATGGATTAATGCAAAACTCCGGAGATGGACCCGGACTTACAATGGGTGGTGCAATCATGGAACCAGAGGCTTGTGAAATTTTCGGCATCTTTTGCCTAGCCGATGGTTGAAAGCTGGGAGAAGTGGTGAGCAGAACATGACCCGACGGGTCGTCCCTACGCATAATAAGTATATATGGACCAATTGATTTTCACCCTGAGCTCCGTCTGGGCCATTTTTTTAAAGTTCTGGCAGTTTCGACTCTACGAAGTGGACGGAAATCCCATCACCTTAGGGACACTAGTGATAGGAATCTTTTTGCTGTTTGTGGGATACCTCTGGGCCCGCCGGCTGTCTCAACAAATTACGGATAAAGTGCTCACTCGATTTGAGATTGATGACTCCATTCGAGCTTCATTGTCTCAAGTGATCTTTTACGTTCTACTGATAGTGTTTACCCTTTTCATTCTGCATCTGCTCAATATTCCGGTGACAGTATTTACGGTTCTAGGGGGTGCGCTTGCCATTGGGGTCGGTTTTGGTTCTCAGAATATCGTTAACAACTTTATTAGTGGCCTTGTGTTGATGGTGGAGCGGCCCATTCGAGTGGGGGATGTAATAGATGTGGGGGCTCTGCAGGGCACTGTTGAAGAGATAGGCACACGTTCCACTAAGGTAAAGAGTTTTGATAACACCCATGTTGTGGTTCCGAACTCTTCATTTTTAGAGCAGAACGTATTGAATTGGACGCTCTCTGATAATGTTGTCCGTTACAAAGTGTGTGTGGGGGTGGCTTATGGGTCGCCAGCCCGAGTGGTTGAGGAATGTCTTTTGGACGTCGCAGAAAGCAATGAAAATATCCTTCGACACCCAAAACCAACGGTGATTTTTGCTGACTTTGGGGACAATGCTCTAGCTTTTGAGCTCTATTATTATGCACGACTGCGTACTATGATTGAGCTTAAAAAGATAGCAAGTGAAGTTCGATTTTCGATCGATGAACGTTTTGCCGACAAGGGTGTTGTGATTGCCTTTCCTCAAAGGGATGTGCATATGGATATTGTTCACCCTGTACAAGTGCAAGTTCTTAAATCTGGTCCGGGGACTCCTTAGAATTTCTACTCTGGACTGTGTCATACGGCCTTTTTAATTTCCCCCTTCTTGCCACTGGGGTAACCTAACCCCATGAAAAATTATGGTTTTTACCAAAAGCATTTGCAGAAAGTGAGTCGCAGCTTTGCGTTCTGTATTGACCGTTTGGATGGTCCTTTGAAGCCCTGGGTGGCTGCCAGCTATTTGGTTTGTCGAGTATTGGATACCATTGAAGATTCGGACTGGGGTGGGGAAAGCCACCAGCAAATGCGAAGTTTTCAGCAATTCGATAGTTTTATACAAGCGGCTCCGACCTCTGAAAAATGGCAAAAATGGGTGGACTCGTTTCCTCGCAATATACCCGTTCAGGAGAAACAACTGCTCGCGGAGAGCTTTGAATTATTTAGTCATTTTCATAGCTTCCCCGAGAATGTGAAAGAGGTGATTCAATCTACCGTACTTTCTATGTCTCGAGGAATGCAGCACTATGTTTTAGAAGGACAGAGTGCTCCAGTGAGAATCAGAACTCGTTTGGAGTTGAACAGATATTGCTTTTTCGTTGCTGGTGTTGTGGGAGAGTTACTCACTCGATTGGCGAATTTGGTCGATCCCGAAATGCAAAATGATAGTGAAACCATGGTGGAAGCCTATCATTTTGGATTGTTTCTTCAAAAAGTGAATCTTTTAAAAGATCAGCGCAGCGATGAAGAAGAAGGTCGATTTTTAATTTATGATCGAATGGATGTTTATGAAAGTCTGGCGGTTCATGCAGAGCGGGCGATGTGTTACATCGAAAAAATCCCTAATAAATTAATGCATTACCGACTGTTCTGTTCTTGGTCAGCATTTTTGGCATTGGCTTCTTTGCCTTGGATTGAAAGATCTTACATGCAGAAATCCAAAGTAAAAATCTCTCGTTTGGAAACGAAAACTCTTTTAGTGCTTGTTGAATCATTGATTGAATACCCCAAAGTATTGCGCCGATTTTATGAAAATTTGGCCTCTCGAGCAGGTCTCAATTTAGATGAAGTTCGAACTCAATTGAAATCCGTAGATCAGCCTCAAGAGGCTTGGTTTGTGGCGGCCTACCAAGGGGATTCCCTTTCGCAAGCGGACTTTTTGGAGATCGGTGTCCAATAATGCTGGATCTGTTTGTTCAGCTGGATACCGAACTGTTTTATTTTATCAACCGACAACTCAGTCAAAGTGATTTTAATGCCTTCTTTCGAGTGTTTACTAATCTTCATCATCTGAGATGGATATCCGCCGGGATTTTTCCCTTGTTGCTTATTTTTTGGGTATTTAAGCAGCGTAAACAGGGCCTGCTAAGGATTTTGGGTTTAATTTTTGTAGTAGGAACGGCAGATGCCTTTAGTTTTCGCATAGTAAAACAGCATTCCTATCGGGCGCGGCCCAGCCAAAACCCTTCTGTGGCCTCGATATTAAAGGTTTCCCATAATCCTAAATCATCCAGTTTTCCTTCCAATCATGCCATGAACATGGGGGCAATGGCGGCCACGTTGACTTTGTTTTTCCCAAGGTTGGTTTTCTTCTGGTGGGGATTCGCCGGTTTGATCGCATTTAGCCGGGTCTATGTGGGGGTTCATTTTCCCAGCGACGTGGTCGCTGGGCTCATTTTTGGTTGGATGTGGTTTAGGCTGTGGTACTGGGTTTGGGATAAAGGGACTCTTTTAAAGCGAAAGAATATCTAAACGAATAGTTAGTTTTTATTGAGCTTCCAATCATATTTGGTGTGTTCGATATCCCATTTTTCTTTTTTAATTTTCTCAGCAAGTGCTTTGTCATCCGTCATATATGGTAATACAAAGGCTCTGACGCTGCCGGATTTCTTCACAAAGTCTTCTTCGAACCAATCAAATATTTTTGACAAGTAAATCTCTTTATCATTCGACTTTAAATAGTTTCGTTTTTTATCTGTTAGAAATACCTTCGTTTGAAGATCAAGCTGCTCTTCCCACTTGTGCTCCTGATAGGCCTCATTCAAAAGTCTTGGACATCCAATAGAGGCACAGTTAAGAGCAAAATGAGTCCGTGGGGCATTATATTTTTTTCGAATCACTCCATGCTCAATCCAGTCTAAATATCTTTTTTTACCCAATAGAGTAAAGAATTCTTTTTTCCAAGGACTGGAGAAGAGTCCGCCGATATCTTTTATGGATTCTTTAGGCTTTTTATTCAAGATGAGTTGGATGGTGAAGCCATTGTATGCGTTCACTAAAAATGCAAGTTGTTGCTTTTCTGTCCAACTTTTAAATTCCTTTTCTGAAATTTTTGAAAATTTCTGCAATAGGGCATCTAAATTCTTTCTATCTTTTGCCCATCTTTTATAGTCCACAGTAGAAATGGCTCCGTTTATCACGACGTACTTTTTTAATTCTGCAGTGAAGGCTTCGTACTTGTGGCTAAACACTGTGGGGTCGGGTGTTTTAGCCGGTGTGGGCTTGGTGGCCAGGGCCATGGGGCCCAACAGGATAGTAGCCAAAGTGGCCATGGTGATCTTTTGAATGAATGTCCTCTTGTCAGTTATCCTCTTAGCCATGCAAAGAACCTTTCTAGTTGATTTAAAATGCCTTCGGGTTTTCTTTTTCGTTTCCAATTTCCGGCTAGGTACTTGTTGGCCTCAGCCATAGTGGGGTAAATATGAATGGTCCCTAAAATAGCATTCAAGCCAAAGCCGTGTTTCATGGCAGCTATAAACTCGGTGATAAGATCGCTGGCATTTGAGGCAACAATGGTCGCACCAAGGATTTTATCTGTACCCGGTTCAGTGAGAACTTTTACAACTCCATGATCTTCATTATCGGCAATGGCGCGATCTAAGTCATCAATCCCATAGGTCGTGATTTCATAGTCCACTCCAGCGTATTGTGCTGACTTTTCGGTATGTCCCACGGTGGCGACTTCAGGATCTGTGTAAGTGGCCCATGGTATTACTGAATAATCCACTTTAAAGGATTTGTTAAATGGCGGAGGGATAAGGCGAGTGAGCGGGCCGAAAAGAGAGTTCACGCAGGCGTAATAGGCTTGGTGTGCCGCTGTATGTGTGAACTGGTAGGGACCGGCCACATCTCCACACACAAAAATATTTTTATAATTCGTTGAGAGAAACTCGTCATGATCCACAGTACCCTGTTTGTTCACTGTGACCCCTAGTTCTTCCAAACCGAAGCCCGTTACGTTGGCTCGTCGTCCAATAGCTACAATGATTTGATCAAAGGGAATTTCAACATTCCCTTGGTGAGATTGGGCCACTAGGATTTTTTCCCCGTTCAGAACTTTGATTTCTTTTGCTAAATGTCCGGTTTTTAAATCAATGCCCTCTTTGGCAAACTTTTTATTGATATGCTCCGAGATGTCGTCATCTTCTCTTGCCATGATTCGGTCTTGGGCTTCTACCAAAGTAACTTGTGAGCCGAGTCTTTGAAAGGATTGGGCGAGTTCGGATCCGATGGGCCCTCCACCTAGTACCACCAAGCGTTTAGGTAGTTCCCTTATGTCCCAAAGGTTTTCAGAAGTGAGAATGTCCACTTTGTCTAAGCCAGGAATAGGAGGGACGACGGGGCGTGCTCCAGTTGCTATAACAATGGAACGAGTGGTAAGGGTTTTTCCATTCACTTCCACTTCATATGGGGATTTAATTTTTGCAGAGCCGTTGATGCATTCTACACCAAGGTTCGTATAGCGTTCTACGCTGTCATGGGGTTCAATTTTTTGAATGACATTCTGGATTCTTTCCATGATGTCTGAAAATTCAAACTCCACTTTTGAGGATTTAAAACCAAACTCTTCAGCTCGTTTTGAGTAGGAATACACCTTTGCTGATCGGATCAGAGCTTTACTGGGTACGCAGCCCGTATTGAGACAGTCGCCGCCCATTTTATGGCGTTCGATGAGTGCCACTTTTGCCTTAAGAGTGGAGGCAATGTAAGAGGTCACAAGTCCTGCGGATCCGGCACCAATCACCACTAAGTTGTAATCAAATTTCCGAGGTTTAGCGTACTTCATTGGGCGTCTCCCGTGTTTGTGGCAGTTTTGTTTCCTGGGCGAATCCATCCCATGATTTTTTTAATGAGAATGGGAAGTATTCCGAGTGCAGCAAAAGATAAAATCAACTCTAGCGAAAGTATACCTTTTAAACTTTCGATCTTCGATAGCTGGGTGCCGGCATTCACATAGACAATGGTGCCAGGTAGCATTCCCGCTTGGCTCACAAGAAAGAAAGTTCTGACATTTATAGGTGTTAATCCCATAACTAGGTTAATGACAAAGAAGGGAAAGGCTGGAATCAAGCGCATTGTAAACAAGTAGAATCCGCCCTCTTTCGCTACGCCGTCGTTAATGGTCTTAAGTTTATCTCCAAACTTCTGTTGGATGGAGTCTTTTAGCAAAAATCGAGCGGCTAAAAAGGCACAGGTGGCACCAATGGTGCTTGCGAAGCTCACTATGATAGTGCCTTTAACAACTCCAAATAGGAACCCACCCATTAGCGTTAGTATGGTGGCTCCCGGAATAGACAAGGCCGTCACTGCTATATAGACAATAAGGTACCCACCAATGGTAAGTACTGAGTTTTCGCTGTAAAAATCAGCAAAAGCCTGTTTCTTTTCCTGCATATACTCGAAAGAAAGATATTGAGTGAGGTTAAAGTGCCAAACACAAAAAATTGCAGCGACAATGGCGGCAATGAATATGAGTTTTCCTTTACTAATTGATTTCAAAAACGATCTCCTTGATGGGATATGTATGTATATGTAGGTGTTTAGAGTACGGGAGTTACATATTTTTTTTAATTTGTTTTATGTAAAGTTCATAATTTCTCGGCCAACGCCATACCTAATAGATAAATTCTTTCTAAATATTGTAGTGATTTGAGATTGTGCGGCCATCTCTATTTCCTATTTTACGATTTCATAAATTTTATTGAATAAAATTGGATATATTGGTGAGGCCAAGGCTTAATTCGACGCAATCCCCAGAAGGTTGTAGGTGAATGGTTAATGAGAATGAAATACGCCTTTTTTGCACCGAGAACAGTTGACTATTACCAGTTGAGTATGGTTTTAGTTGTTACTTGAAAATCAATATCGATAAGTGGACGATCGTTTAAGTCTGCTTTGAGGTGCTGGTTGTCGATCTAAGTATTTGAAATTATGTAATAATGCATGATCGGAAGAGGTGAAAAACACCCATGAGCATTGTTAATGAAAATGAGAATCCGGAGGAAAAAATGAAGTTACTCCCAGATATTTCCCATCAAGCCTCAGCCAGTGTTTCTGGTAAGTTGGATAAAGTGGGAATGGACAATATTGAACTTCCTGTTCAATGGGAAGTGAAGAGCGGGGAGCTTTCACATCTACCTGCTAAAATCTCTGCCTTTGTGAGTTTAGATAATGAGAATGCCAAAGGGATTCATATGTCTCGACTCTATCTCAGTTTACAAAGTGCTTTAAAAACAGGTCCATTAACCTACGAAATGGTCTCATCCCTGTTAGATGATTTTGTGGAAAAACAAGATGGTCTAAGTGAGAACAGTTTCCTGGCGTTTGATTTTGAAGTTCCTGTGGAGCGAAAAGCACTCCTGAGTGAGAAAACGGGTTGGAGAAACTATAGAGTTAAAATGTCAGGTTCGTTAATCCAAGGTGTAAAACAGTTGGGATTGAGTGTCGATGTGGTTTACTCGTCCACTTGTCCTTGTTCGGCGGCGCTTTCCAGGCAACTCATTAGTGAAGAGTTTCTGAAGCAGTTTCAAGGGAAACAGACTGTGGATGTTTCAGAAATAGGTCAATGGTTGGAGAAGGAAAGTTCAATTGTAGCTACACCTCATGCTCAAAGAAGTTTGGCGGAAGTGAATATTGAAGTGGATCCCTCTGCGACAGTTTCACCTTTGGAGCTCATTAATGAAGTGGAAAAAGTTTTAGGCACACCTGTACAGTCGGCCGTTAAACGACAGGACGAGCAGGAATTCGCCCGGTTGAATGCCAAGAATTTAATGTTCTGCGAAGATGCCGGACGTAAAGTAAAAGCTCTTCTCGATGGATGGAGAGGGGTCCTCAATTACAATGCTAAATTAAGTCACCATGAAAGTTTACATCCTCACGATGCCGTCTGTTACATCTCTAAATCTGGCGGAAACAAATGAAGGGAGAGTCAATGAACTACAACGATAAGATAAACAATGATTTACCTAAAATGAATCCGAGTCAGGGTCTTCCTTCGACTCCGCAATTGGCCATAGGCTCTCAGCCTAATGAACCTGCTGTGATGGAAGAATTAGTGCAAAGAGAGCCAATGACGGCTGTAGATTTTAAAAGAATCATTCGGGACATGGGCTTAAAGGTCACTCAGCAAAGGTTGGCTATTTTAAAGGCACTTTCCCAGGGTAGAGCTCATGTAACCGCTCAAGAAGTCTATGAAATGGTTCATGAAGAGTATTCGGAGATTGGTTTTGCAACGGTCTATCGATTTTTGAGAAAGTTGACAGAAACTGGATATGTGACTGAAGTTCGTATGGGCGGATTGCCGGCCCGTTATGAGCTCACTCCGCGAAAGCATCATGATCATATAACCTGTTTGGATTGTGGGAAGATTGTAGAGTTTGAGAATATGGAGATTGAGCGATTGCAGAAGGAAGTGGCACACAGCCATGGATTTACTCTATCTAGCCATGTGTTAGAGCTTTATGGAAAATGCCAGACCTGTAATAATAGATAGATCGATCGCCCTCGTGGGGTCGTAATGTCTACCGTGAGGGAAAAATTTGGATACACCTCGTAAAGATCCTGGAATCGAAGTCAAAGGTGCTCTTGAGCACAATCTTAAAGGCGTGGATATTTTCGTGCCGAGAAATAAGGTGACGGTGGTCACTGGTTTGAGTGGCAGTGGTAAGTCGAGCATTGCTTTTGATACCATATATGCGGAAGGGCAGCGTCGATACATCGAAAGTCTCTCTAGCTATGCGAGGCAGTTTCTCAATCCTCTTAAAAAGCCAGAAGTGCAGGCCATTCAGGGTCTTTCTCCCGCCATTGCGATTGACCAAAAATCCATAGGTCTGAGTCCAAGATCAACTGTTGGAACCATAACGGAAATTTACGATTTTATGCGTTTACTGTTCGCTCGTTGCGGCACACCCAATTGTCCAGAGCATAATTTACCAGTAACGAGTATGAAGCCTTCGGAAATCGTTGATAATGTTTTGAAACTTAAAAAAGGAACCAAGTTTTTGGTATTAGCACCAATGGCTCAAGGTAAAAAAGGGGAGTTTCTTAAGGAGTTTCAAACTTGGATGAAGAAGGGTTATGTGCGAGCTCGCGTCGATGGACAGTGGATAGAGCTTTCTGAAGCTAAAAAACTTCAAAAGCATAAACAACATGATATTGAACTGTTGATTGATCGATTGGTTGTCGATGAAAAGTATAGGGAGCGGCTTTCTGAGGGGGTGAATCGAGCGGTGGCATTGACTAATGGTTTGGTTGAAATCGAACCGGTAGAAGAGGGGAAGATCACCTTTAGTATTCATAAATCTTGTCCTACCTGTGGGTATGCTTTTCCTGAGTTAGAACCGAGATATTTCTCGTTTAATAATCCAAGAGGGGCATGTGAATCTTGTGATGGATTGGGTGTGGTAGAGGATATTGAGAATTGGGACGAAGAGACAGATGAAGAAGAGGCGGAATGGGTACTGACTACCTGTGATGATTGCCATGGAACTCGTTTAAATACCCGCGCTCGAAGTGTTTTTATTCATGGCAAAAATATCTCGGATCTCTCAAAACTTTCAGCGGAAGAGCTACTTGAGTTTTTTGAAGCGGCAGCACCAACGGATGTGCAAACTCAGGTTTATGACAAGATTGTTCAACAAATTAAATCCAGGTTATTGTATTTAGTTCGGGTGGGGACACCTTATTTATCTATGGATCGGCCGGCGAGAACACTTTCGGGTGGGGAGTCTCAGCGTATTCGGTTAGCCACTCAAATGGGTTCTTCATTGATTGGTGTTCTGTATGTGTTGGATGAGCCAAGTATTGGGCTTCATCCTAAAGATCACAGTCGATTGTTGGAAATTGTTCATGAGATTCGAGATCGAGGAAATACCATATTAATGGTGGAACATGATGAGGATACGATTCGATCTGCGGATCATATCATTGATATTGGTCCTCGCGCTGGTGTACATGGTGGGGAAGTGATGGCCGAAGGCTCTCTGCAAAAAATATTGGCCAACAAAGAGAGTTTGACGGCACAGTATCTCAATGGAGCCAAGCGAATTCCCGTTCCCACTGAACGGAGAACGGCCAAAGAGAATCAATATCTAGAGATCAGAGGGGCTACGGGAAATAATTTAAAAGATGTGTCGGCTAAGCTTCCTTTAGGTACCTTTATTGGAGTGACCGGAGTTTCTGGGAGTGGGAAATCCACTTTTATTAGAGAAACTTTATATAGAGAATTGGCCCAAAAGTTCTATAAAGCATCTACTCCTGCGGAGGCTTTTCAGTCCATCAGTGGATTGGATCATTTAGATAAAGTGATTGAAATCAGTCAACGGCCCATTGGTAAAACACCTCGTTCTACGCCGGCGACTTATACCGGACTTTTGCCTCTCATCCGAGGTTTGTATGCTGCATTGCCTGAAGCTAAAATTCGAGGATTTGGTCCGGGACATTTCTCCTTCAATGTAAAAGGGGGCCGCTGTGAAAACTGTTCGGGAGCTGGGCGAGTTAAATTGGAAATGCACTTTTTGGCTGATGTTTATGTAGAGTGTGAGGTGTGCCTGGGTCGTCGTTACAATCGCGACGTAATGAACATTAAGTATAAAGACAAGTCGATTGCAGATGTTTTGGAAATGACCGTGGCAGAAGCATTGGAGTTTTTTAAGCACCATAAAAATATTCATAGAAAATTGGCAACATTGGATCAGGTGGGTTTGGATTATATTACCCTGGGGCAAAGCTCTAAAACTCTCTCTGGAGGGGAAGCCCAACGTGTTAAGTTGAGCAAGGAGTTGTCTAAGCGTGGCACAGGGAGAACCATTTATATTTTAGATGAGCCTACCACCGGTTTACATTTTTCAGATATCGAGAAACTGATAGAATTGCTTCACAGTTTAGTGGATCAAGGTAACACGGTATTGGTTATTGAGCATAATTTGGAAGTCATAAAAAATTGTGATTATATTCTAGATATGGGGCCTGAAGGTGGAAAGTATGGTGGGAATGTAGTGGCTCAGGGTTCTCCGGAACAAGTGGTTCAAGTTAAAGAAAGTCATACGGGTAGATTTTTAAAACCCTACCTTGAGGGTTAAAACTTTATAAAGAATTAGTCGGTCACTTCGATGATTTTGACTTTGCCATCGAGAGGAATGACCTCGTTGATCACTCCAATTGAGTTCTCCGTGGAGGAGATAAAGCTTAACAACTCTTGATCATTGGTAAATCGGCGAGGTGGGATTCCACGGCCTGAAAATAGTTTCCGGCGCCAATGGGTGGTGTAGTCGGAGATGGATTTTCCTAAAACATCATTAACAAAAGTTTTCATTACTGAATTTTTGTCATTCAGGGATGCTGGTACGATTTTGTCACTGTTTTTCCAATAGGTAGTGTCACCTAAGTATATGCTATTTAGTGTTTTCTTGGAGATTTCATTTAAGGCTACTGATTTGTGAACAACGACTTTATAGCCCTCAGCATAGGAGGCGCTCACAACAAGTGCGAAGCTGAAGAATAGTGATAAATGGGATAATTTTAATTTCATAAAACAACTGCTTAAAACAAAGTGAGGTAACTAGACTTTATTTTGTTCTAGAACGGGAATCTTAGCAAGTCGAGATGGGAGTAAACGTACCGTTGGTCTAGTTATGAGTTAGTTTAGATAAACCCATGAAAATACCAAGAATTTTCCCCGATAAGTGGTTGATATGAAAATCAAAGAGATTCTGCCTACCAAGTACTTTTGGGTGGCCATTTTACTAACTTTTGGATTGGTGACCGGGCTGATGCACCGGTTGTGGTTGTCTCATTCGGTTTTGCAAAACACACAATCTCAGTTCATTCCTATCTTAGAACTCTCCGGGATTATCCTTAAACTAGATGAAAAAATGAATCACATGGTGACTAATGCCGCCTATTCCAAATCAATGGAAAATCGTACCTTCTATGATTCCTATGAAAATGCATTTGATGTCAGTCTGCAGGATTTAGAATCTCTATTGAATGAGTATTATTCAGGGCAATTCCATATAGACTTATCTCGAAAACCTGTTGTGGCTCTTGAAAAGGCAGCCTATGAAAAGATAAAGTTGGGCCAATATGATCAAGCGCTTAAGCTATTAGAAAGTGAAGACTATATGGTCGCTAGAGCGGAATTTTTAGAGTACGCGCAGGGTCTAGTGGAAGAATTGAACCAAGATGTTCAAAGAACTCTGCAAGAAAGTGAAGCCTCAGTTCGTCATTCGTTTTTTGTGTTGTTACTATTTTTATTATTCTCTTTCGTGGTTTGGCTTTGGTTGTTTAAAACCTTACAGGCTAATTTTTCCGCTAGGCAGCGTCTCGCTGTTGAAGTTGAAACTCAACGTGCAAAATCCATTGAGACTTCTAAGCTCGCCTCGTTGGGAGAAATGGCGGGAGGGATCGCACACGAAATCAATAATCCTTTGGCTATAATTGAAGGACGTGCTCATAATATGAAAAGGATGCTCAATAACGGAACGGTAGATGTTGAGCTCATGAATAAATCTTTAAATAGTATAATGTCGACGACTGGCAGAATTCATAAAACGGTTCGTGCACTTTTAACTATCGCTAGAAGTGGGGATGAGGATCCATTAGAGATGGTTCCAATAAATCGGGTCATCGAAGATACGCTGGAAATGTTGGGTCGAAAGATTGAGAACCATCAGATATCACTTCGAGTGACCGGTGACCTCAACTGTGTGGTCAGGGCTCGATGGGTACAGCTCTCTCAAGTTATTTTAAATTTAGCGCAAAACGCCTTTCATGCGGTGGATGGGCATCATACTCGTTGGATCCAAATCCACATTAAAAAGCGCCAAGACTGGGTAGAAATTCGAGTGTCAGATAGTGGTCCCGGTGTTCCTGAGGCTATCCGAAATAAGATCATGGAGCCCTTCTTTACGACAAAGGGTGTTGGACATGGAACTGGTCTGGGACTAAGTATCTCGATGAGTATTATTGAGGATCATGGTGGGAGACTTTATTTAGATGAAACTGAAAAGCACACCACCTTTGTTGTTCTACTGCCAGGTCAAGTATCGGAACAGGGCTCAGATGAAGCCTCAGATGAGTCATTAGGTGCCGACAAGCAGACGGCCTAAATGATTTTTATCAACCCGACGTTAGTCAGAGCAAACGTTAAGATTGCAATAAAATTCTAGCCAAATAAACGCCGTTGAACCAAAATAATCGTCTAGGATATTTAGATGTATAGGTTCAAATATATTCTTTTATTAAGTCTGATGTGTTTGTTAGCGAACACAGCTTTCGCTAAAGTAGAGACTTCCGGGTTTTTAAGCTTAACGGGTCTCTATATTGATAGTCATGATAATTATCGTAATCTATCTAATGGCAGTCTCGATTATGGTAGCCATTCAAGAGTGGGACTCAGTTTTACAGCACAACTGGATAGTCAATGGGAAGCCATTGTGCAACTCATAGGTATGCCGGAATCCACCGAGTACGAGGCTCGACCACAAATTAAGTTAGAGTTGGCCGTAGCGAAATGGAATGTGGATGATCATCACACTTTACGGTTTGGACGCCTCCGTACTCCTTTTAACCTAGTGTCCGAATACTACGAAGTGGGTTATTTACATCCTTGGTTAGCGGCTCCTGGGGCGGTATATGAGCTAATACCTGTTTCTTCTTATTTTGGAATCTCAGGAATGAAAAAGTTTGATCTCGGCAAATGGAGTTTTGAAGTCGAGGTGATTTCGGGCACCACAGAATACAGTGGGCAGGTGGTTGCCAGTGACACAACATCCATCGGTACCGGAATGGTGGGTGGTGCTATTAATATTCATCGATCCAATTTTGCTATGAAGTTGGCTTATAGTGGCCAGCAATTGGATCTTGAAACCAATGTGTTCATTCCAGCTGGTACAACGATTCCTGGAGATTCTGATTCTCCTTATAGTGCCGACATTACGGCATCCACACCCACGGATTTTGGTTGGACAAATATTTATGCTTTTGGCTTGTCTTATGTTGATCAAGATTGGTTGTTTATGGCGGAAGCCATTCAGCTCGAGACAAAAGCTGATCAAGTCTTCGCGCTATCATTTTCTCGTGATTTTAAAGATTACTATGGGTGGTATGCCACATTGGGAAGATATCTTTTTAATAAGAAGCATTTATTGCATTTAACAAGTTCCTTTTATGAAGCTGGTCGTGAGGGACTTACAGAATATCAAAATGAATTGGGTTGGAACTACTACAGTAGCGATAGTTCTGTTTTTAAAGTTTCGATCTCAAATATCTATTTGCCAAGCGATAGCACAGGTGGATTTATCGCTGATTCCATTGTTTCAGAATTGGATCTTGAGCGAAGCAATTACACTTTGGTGGGCTTTGGGTTAGATCTAATTTTTTAATGTCTCAAATTGATATTTGTTAAGTGTGGACCAAGGTCGAAAGTCTTTAGAAATATCAAATAGTGGCTCCCTAAATGGCCAGAATTGTCTTAATTTTTGAGGCTTTGCCACGAAGCTCCGATAAGGAAATGATAGTAATAGGCCTGAAGGAGTTTATATTGTCTTGGGGTGATGTGCCAGATTGGGCGCAGACTACAGCCAACTCTCTGTTGATAAATGTAAAGGTGAAAGACCCTTTTACTTTTTATCATTGCTGTCGCGTGGGGCGGGCCGCTCGGCGTTTAGCTCAGGCCATGGGTCTCAATGAGTACGATCAAATGCGCCTGGAGTATGCCGGGTTATTTCATGACATTGGCAAAGTGGGTATACCGGATAATATTTTGTTCAAGCCAGGTCGGTTGGACAAAGAAGAGTACGAAGTTATGAAGTCTCATGCATTAATGAGTGCAGCGATCATTGAGCCATTAAAAAAAGATGAGTTTATTAAATCTCTGTTGCCTGGGATTCGTGCCCATCATGAACGTATTGATGGAATGGGGTACCCCTACCAATTAAGTGGTGAACAAGTGCCGCTGGCAGCAAGAATTATTTCTGTAGTGGATTGTGTGGATGCCATGATGAACACTCGTCCCTATCGTCGAGGATTGACTTTTGATGTGGTCAAAGAAGAGCTGATTGAGTTTTCGGGAACACAGTTTGATGCCAACATAGTTAAGGTTTATTTGGATGCAACGAGATTTTGGAAGCACATCGAAGAGAAGGATGATGAGGAAGTTATCATTCATCAAATTCTTAAAGCCGGTTAATTTTATATTTTTAGTTTTCCTTTCGGTGACCACCTATGGCGAGACCTGTGATCCTAATTTAAACTATGAGTCTCGGTTGACAGAAAAATACTCCGAGTCGGCAAAATACAGTTCTCAATGGTCAAAGTCAGCCTTTGGGAAAAAGGTCGTGATACTCATTCATGGCCTTAATAACCCACAAACTTTAATGGATGATTTACAAGTGGCTTTAGATGACGGGCAAACTCATTTTATTTCATTGAGTCTGCGCGGACATTCTGGGGATGGGGATGACTTTGTCAACGTGAAGCCAGAAGACTGGATCGGCCAGTTAAGCACGGCCTATTGTTTAGGGTTACAATATGCACCAGCACAGAAGATTCATATTATAGGATTTAGTTTGGGTGGAGCTATTACTCTAAGCACCTTACACGATAGAAAGTTGCAGGTGGGCTCTGTCACATTACTGGCTCCAGCCGTAGAACTTCCTTTTTTTTCCAGGCTGATTAGGGCCTCTGAATACCTTCCCAATGATTGGGTGATTCCATCGATGAATCGACGTGAGTTTCAAGTGTACAAAGGCTCTTCGGTAGCTCTCTACAGGGGGCTCAATCATCTCTATCAGCATTTTCAAATGAATAAGGATGAACATTTTGCTCAGACACAAAGGGGTCTTGTCATTGTAGGTGATGGAGATGAGCTTGTTGATGCCGATAAGTTAGGCTCGACATTTTCTGTGGGTGTCTGGTTGGATCATTGGAATGTTGAAGTCTTAGATACAAAAGTGCGCCATAACAAAATTCTTTTCGGACATATGCTTCCGGTAAAAAAATTCTACGAAGAAGAGGACTGGGTGAGTTTTATAAGCCTCATCAAGAAGAACTTTGATTCAGCCACTCCGCCACATCCAGAGCATGATAGGTCAAAATAATATCCGCACCGGCTCTTTTTATACTGGTGAGTATTTCAAGCACTGAGGATTTTTCATCTAACCAGCCCTTTTCGCAGGCCGCTTTTACCATGGCGTATTCACCACTGACGTTATAAGCCGCTACGGGTACTGTACTGCGCTTTTTAATATCAGAAATAATATCCAAATAAGACAGAGCCGGCTTAACCATAACCATATCCGCACCTTCTCGGAGATCGAGCTGCAGTTCTCTTAAACCTTCTCTTCGGTTGGCGGGATTCATTTGGTAGGTCTTTTTGTCACCGGATTTGGGTGCCGAATCTAAAGCTTCTCGGAAGGGGCCGTAAAAACAAGAGGCATACTTGGCCGTGTAGGAGAGAATACCTACATCCTCAAATCCCTCATTGTCTAGGGCCTCTCTGATGGCCTTCACTCGACCGTCCATCATATCCGAAGGAGCTACAATATCCGCTCCCGCTTTGGCTTGGCTCACAGCCATTTTACAAAGAACTTCTAGAGTTTCATCATTAAGAATGACGCCCTCTTCGACGATGCCATCATGGCCGTCGCTGGAGTAAGGATCCATGGCCACATCGGTGATCAATGCGACTTCGGGGTGATTCTTTTTTAGTTCCCGCAAAGTTCGTTGTAACAAGCCTTCGGGGTTTCTACTTTCTGTGGCCATTGAGTCTTTACTGGCGTCCTCTAAAGCGGGGAACAGGGCGATGGCATTGATTCCCAGTTCTTTGGCTCTCGCCACCACCTTTTGCAGCTCATCCATACTGTATCGATAGACCCCCGGCATGGCTTCGATGGGTTGTTTTTGCTTAGAGCCTTCCACCAGAAATAAGGGAAGGATTAAATCATTCACTGTGAGTTGCGTTTCTTCACTCAGGTTTCGAATGGCAGCAGATTTTCGGTTACGTCTGGGGCGATGGAGTTGTTTGAACACAGCAGTTCACCTTTCGGTCGAGAATTTAGGTAAAGGGCAAGTGGCCCGAAAGCTCTAAGTACATGTCAGTTACATATAATAATGGTAGCCCAACAATGCTAGAAAAGTCATCCGTATCAATACTTTCAAATAGGCTTTGGCCAAGACCTTCGATTTTGTAACCTCCGGCGCAATCATAGGCCGGCTCTTTTTCCACGTAGGTCTCCACCTGCTTCCTATCCAGTGGACGCATCTTCAATGTGGTGATGTTCGTCCGAATCTGTTTCCGTTCGCCCATGAGCATACAAAGGGATGTGATCAATTGATGGGATTGACCCTGTAAATCCAAGATTTGTTTAATGTTGGCTTCTCGGGTTTTTGGCTTTCCAAGTATCTGGCCTTTAAAACTAACCAGTTGATCGCTTCCTATAACGAGTGCTTCAGGATGGCTCTTAAAAATAAAATCGGCTTTTGCATGGGCCAGATTTTCCGCCACCACAGTGTGATCACTGGAATTGTCTTTGAAGGGCTCCTCGTCTATCTGAGAAGGAAGGCATTCAAATTGAAACCCCAGTTGTTCCAATTGCATTTTTCGATAAGGGCTTTTGCTGGCTAAGATAATTTTCATAACAGCCAGTAGTAATCAAAGCGGAGTGGGTGCAGTAGTCATTTGCGCTGCGTTAACTTCATCGGTGGCTCTTCGGTCAGATGTCTTTTAAACTAAGGGCTCATTTTTAAAGGATTCTCACATGTACGTTCATAATATTGACCCCTTCCTGCTCGAGTTCGGTTCTTCAGGCATGGGAATTCGTTGGTATGGTTTGGCTTATTTAACCACCTTTGTAATGGGCTATTTGTTTTGCAAGTACTTGGCTAAACACGGACGGCTTGCCATGACGGCAGAGCAAGTGGGTGATTTTATCACTTGGGTGGCTATCGGGACCATGGCTGGGGGCCGTTTAGGCTACTGCCTGTTTTACTCTCCTGAAACGTTTTTAGAGTTCACCAGTGACTTTCCTTTTTGGGGAGTGCTAGCTGTCCATAAGGGCGGCATGGCCAGTCATGGTGGGTTGGCGGGAGTCACATTTGTCTGTTGGTACTTTGGAAGAAAGCACGGCATCTACTGGCGACAATTGGTGGACATATCTGGAATGATTGGAGCCTTAGGGATTGGTAATGGTCGTATAGCTAATTTCATCAATGGGGAATTGTTTGGTAGAGAAGCGCCGGCCGGGTTTGAATGGGCGGTAAAGTTCCCCTCGGAAATTCAATACTGGGCGGGTTATCAACTGACTAAACTTAATGAACTCACTCCTGTTGTAAAAGTGATGGAGGGAATCCCGGCTCTTCAGCAAAAGATGGCGACAGTGACTGCCGAATCTTGGGATAAATTGGTTTTTGGTTACAATTATAAGGCCGAGGCGAGGGCACTAGTGAATCAGACACTAGAGACTATGATCTGGGCCACACAAAATGGCTACTCCCAAGTGGCTTCCGCCATGGAGCCCATTTTGACGGCGCGCTATCCTTCGCAGCTCTTTCAGGCGGGTATGGAAGGCTATATGGTATTTATTATCTGCGCCATTGTTTGGGCCGTCCCGCGATCGCCAGGTGTGGTTACTGGTGTTTTTGGCATTGTGTACTCCATTGCGCGAATTATAGGTGAGCAGTATCGAATGCCGGATGCTCATATAGGATTTCAAGCATTGGGTATGACTCGCGGTCAGTGGCTCAGCGTGGGAATGTTAATTTTCTCCATTGGCTTTATTTGGCTCGCTCTTAAGCAGGCCGATGAAAAAGTCGGCGGCTGGTACATCCCCAAATCCAAAGACTCCTAAGTCTTATATTTTCTAGACTCCAAGTGTTCCAACCGTTCCTTCCGCTCTCAAACATGCGTTGGGCAGCGGCGCTCTCTGTGTGAGCACCGCACCCATCCGAACTCGTGCTCAGGAAGGTTGAATCCTTGGAGTCTAGAAATAGTAAACTTATTTTTGCCAAATACCTCCCGAGCATAAGTTCGGATTGGCGCGAGCTTGCGTAGGCAAGCGATGTGACAAACGCATGTTCGCCAGCGGAGGGAGGGTATTTAGCAAAAATGAGGATGCTGTTTCTGATATTGAAGGTGAGTAGCGGAAGGAATGGAGATTGAATTTAGGACAGGTGGAGTGAGGAAGAAGCTATGTTCGCCAGCGAAGGGGATGTGTGGACATAAAAAAAGGAGCTGTTAAAAACAGCTCCTTTGCAAAATAAACTCATAGAGTTTTTACTATTAAAATGATTCGTCAAAAGCCACTTCTCCAGTGACGCCCACTTGATAGGCCGACACACGTCTTTCGAAAAAGTTAGTCAGCTCTTGGGTGTCTTGTAGATCCATAAATGGAAATGGGTTTTTAACGTTAAACTGAGGTGTAATATTGAGGCGCTCTAGGCGGGAATCAGCGATGTACTGTAGGTACGTACGCATATCCTTTTCGCTCAGTCCAGCAAAGCCATGACTTAAAATGTCTTGAGCGAATTCCATTTCACATTCAATGGCTTCGTTCATCATGACTTTAATCATGTCGCGCATAGCATCGTCCATTAAGTCTGGCTCTTCTTTGATTGCGGTCTCAACCACTTCAAAGGCAAAGTCAATGTGACAGGATTCATCTCTAAATACCCAGTTAGTTCCAGAAGCCAGGCCATTTAAGAGACCTTTGCTTCTTAGGTAATAGACGTAGGCAAAGGCTGCGAAGAAAAACAATCCCTCAATGGTTCCCGCAAAGCAGATCAAGTTCATTAGGAATCGGCGTCGATCTTCTTTGGTTTCTAGGCGGTCAAGATTCTCAATGGTGTCCATCCACTTAAAGCTATACTGGCCCTTCTTGGCGATAGAAGGAATATTGTGGATGGCAGCAAAGGCCTTCTCTCGTTCCTTCATATCTGGGATGTAGTTGTCCAAAAGTGTCAGGTAGAACTGTACATGAAGAGCTTCTTCATAGAGCTGTCGAGACAAGTAGAGACGAGCTTCTGGAGAGTTCACGTGTTTGTACAAGTTAAGTACCAAGTTGTTGCCAACAATGCTGTCGCCAGTGGCAAAAAAGGCTACCAGACGATGAATCAAAAATCGTTCGGCATCGTTGAGTTTAGACTTTAAATCCACAAGGTCTGTGGAAAAGTCGATTTCATCCACAGTCCAAGTGTTTTTAATTCCATTTTTATACATCTCATAAAACACAGGGTATTTCATGGGGCGAAGAGTGAGGTCAAATCCAGGATCTAATATCATTTCCGTTCTCCTTATTTACAAATCCGTTTTCTACTACTGACAAGCTTCACAAATTTCAGGGTTTTCCAATGAACAGGCGAGTGCTTCTTCATCGGTGAATGTTTTCTTGGGTGCATTTTTACCGATGGTCACCTTAGCAATTTTAGTTGCTGGGCGGGATCGGAGGTAATACGTGGTTTTTACTCCTTGTTTCCAAGCATACATATACATGCTTGAAAGTTTTCCGATAGTTGGGCTTTCCAAGAATAGGTTGAGAGATTGAGATTGGTCAATAAATGCGCCACGGTCGGCAGCCATCTCAATTAATGACTTCTGAGAAATCTCCCAAACAGTTCTATAAATCTGTCTCAAATCCGCTGGAATGCGTTCAATGCCTTGTATAGACCCTTCACTGGTTTTGATGGCGTGACGCATTTCTTCATCCCAAAGTCCTCGGCTCTTGAGTTCTTGTACCAAGTACTTGTTGATCTGAATGAACTCACCACTCAAAGTCTCGCGCTTAAAGAAGTTAGAGATTTGTGGCTCGATGGCTTCAAATACACCAACAATAGATGCAATTGTGGCTGTGGGTGCAATGGCAATCATCAATGAATTTCTTAAACCATTTTCTTTGATCTTACGACGAAGTAGTTCCCAGCGCTCCATGTCTTCAGGAACAACACCCCAAGAGTCGAACTGAAGTTCGCCTTTGGCAGCTCGTGTCTCATCAAATGCGGTGTGCGCACCGAACTCTTCAGCTAGTTTAGAAGAAGTTTTAAGCGCGTGATAGTAGATCTCTTCTTGGATTTTCTTAGAAATGGAACGAGCTTCTTCGGAATCGAAAGCCACTCCCATTTTAAAGAATACGTCTTGTAGACCCATAACTCCCAAGCCAACAGGTCTCCAACGTGAGTTGGAATCACCCGCCGAACCGATAGGGTAGAAGTTGATGTCAATCACGCGATCCAGATAAGTCACAGCGGTTTCAACCGTTTTAGCCAGTTTATCAAAGTCAAACTTTCCATTGATGTAATGGTTGGCCAAATTCACTGAACCTAAATTACATACAGCGGTTTCTTTGTTACTGGTAACTTCTAGGATTTCAGTACATAAATTGGAAAGATGTACGGTGTTTCCGGCCTTTCCAGTTTGGTTACACTTAAGATTTGAAGCATCTTTGAATGTCATCCAACCGTTACCTGTTTCAGCCAATGTACGCATCATTCGTTGATAGAGTGTGCGAGCTTTCACTTTACGGACAGCCATGCCTTTTTCTTCTGCCTCTAGGTAGGCTTTACGGAACTCATCACCAAAGGTATCTACGAGTTGTGGAACTTCTTTTGGATCAAACAATGACCACTCTTCGTCTCTCTCTAGGCGTTCCATGAACAAATCAGGAACCCAGTTTGCCAAATTGAGGTTGTGGGTTCTTTGCGCTTCGTCGCCGGTATTGTCTCTCAATTGAAGGAACTCTTCGATGTCGGCATGCCAAGTTTCCAAGTAAATGCAGGCAGCACCTTTTCTGCGGCCACCTTGGTTAACTGCAGAAACAGAAGAATCCAAAGTCTTTAGCCAAGGCACAAGACCATTAGAGTGTCCGTTTGTACCACGGATTAAAGAGCCACGAGATCTAATTCGAGAAAAACTCACTCCGATTCCGCCAGCAAATTTAGACAGTAAAGCAATGTCTTTATATTTATCGTAGATAGAAGTTAAATCATCTTCTGGTGAGTCTAAAAGATAGCAGCTAGACAGCTGAGGTCTTAAAGTCGCAGAGTTAAAAAGTGTGGGGGATGAAGGCATGTAGTCCAAATGAGAGATAAGGTCATAAAACTCTTTCGCATCTTGGAAAGTCTTCGCGAGTCCACATGCGACTCTCAAGAAAAAGTACTGAGGCGTTTCGATCACATTACGTGTGGTCGGGTGCTTCAATAGGTATCTATCATAAACAGTTTTTAATCCGAAGTATTCAAAGCGATGCGTGCGAGTCTTGTCGACAATAATAGAAAGAGCTTCTTTGTGCTCAATCACAAAGCTAAGAGTGTCATCAGAAATCAATCCCTGCTTATGTCCCACGCGGATACTGTCAATAAAGTTATTGATTCCTTCTAAACGAACTTCTTCATCTATAAATCGGCTCAATAGGCGGGCGGCCAATTTAGAGTACTCAGGTTCTTCAGAAATAAGCATTGCAGAGGTACGAATACACAGTTCATCTAATTCTTTTGTGGAAGCTCCATCATAGAGGCCACTGATGGCTTTAGAGGCTACGTGCATTGGGTCCACTTCTTTAAGGCCGCCGGAACATGCAAACACCACATTAACGATCTTGTTTACGTCAACGGGCCGTAGACTTCCGTCTCTTTTTTTAACTCTCATTATTTTGGGAGTGGCGGTTTCATCTTCTTGAGGTAGCTCTACGGGAGCTTTTCCTTTTAAGGTGGGTTCGGCGGTGGTTTTTAGATTCACATCCTGTTGTGTTTCTACTTCTAGACTCATTTTTTCTCCTGTTGCATTCATCTGTTGCGTTCTTCGTTCTTTTAAAATCATAGTTGCGTGGTTCTTTGCTCCTTTTTTTTCTGAAAAAAAGCATAAGAACCGTCGTATAAAGTCGCGAAGGGCTTCATACTTTAGTCTGTTTCTGTCCTGTTTTCACGAGGAAAAGATTGAAGGTGTTCGAACCCCCTTTTCCCCCTTATTTTGGACAAAACCCTCCTAGTTCCTACTTTTGGAGAGATGCTCCTAAGTAGCGCCCAATCGATCACTCTTTCCTGGGCATTTTCCTCAATATCTAGTGCTTATAAAAAATAAAATCACTAGGGATCGAACTGTTTTAAGGTTAAGTGGGGTGAAATTTTCTGTCAATGGCTTTCATATGTAGGGGTTTAAAAAAAGACAGACACTAGATATCCAATTTTAATTGGAGGAAAAACAATGAGTTAGGAATGTCCAGCTACGTTATTGAGCAACTTAAGCAGGACCTACGACCAGTGATCACCAGTTGGTAATTGATTATTTTGTGAGCAGAGATATCACTGATGAGGCTCAAATTTTGTAAGGGATTTTAAGATATATTTAAAGGGATTATGCGCCCACTTTTTATATTATCAATTGCAGTTTGAGTGAGTGAGTCTTTTGTGAATGGAGTTGATTACTGTAAAAGCAGTTCCATCTGTAAGAACCGTTTAAGGTTGCTCAATCCGCAGCCGTGAGTGAATGGGTGGGTTTGGGACCACGAGAGTAAATATTTCACGGTGGTATATTAGGGAGATCCTCTGTTTAGGGAAACACCCCTACCTTTTAGATGAACTCCAATAGGGGTCAAATAGTGTCCACCCTGTAACCTTGTTCATTGTTTTTTGGCTTTAATCCTGCATATTTCTATAGGTTGAGGTGGAACCGTGAATGTTGGTAAATGCCTGTCGCTATTTGCGCGAGTGAAGCGATGGAATTTATTTTTAATTTTATGCGTGGGGGGCTACTCCTTACCTAGCTTTGCTCAATTGGAAAGCCAGTTGCGTATGGGTGGATCGTTTTATTCTCAAGACAAGGTGAATGCGAATCAAACGGAACAATCATTTCGAATCTTTGGGCAGTGGCAGAAGAATCGCAAGCTTGGAGAAGGTTGGGAGTTGCATTTAGGTTTCGATTGGTACAATGAATTGGAAGCCAATCCCTATCCCGTCCTAAAAAATTTAAACTATCAATGGCAGTCCTCACGGTGGGAAGCTTCTTCGGCTTGGATTCGAATGGGCCTACAAACTCACGAGTGGTCTTTGTTAGAAAATGATTTCCATCTTGGAGCATGGAGTTCTTATAATCAGCACGAACCTTTGCGAGCAGAGCTGTTAGGTCAGCTGGGTATAGGTGCAGGACTTTCCAAGAAAAACTTTTGGATTAAACTTTTTGTTTCGCCGGTTTCCATTCCTAATATCGGGCCACAGTTTGTAGAACGGGAGGGGCAACTGTTGTCATCCAACCGTTGGTTTCAGACCCCTTTAGAAAGAGTTGAAATATTTGGTGATGAGAAGCAAGTGCTTTATGATACTAGTGATTTAAATTTAGAGTCAGTGGCTTTGCAGCCCTCATTTTTCTTCCATACAAAATATCGTTCAGCGGGATGGTTTGCCCAATGGTCTTCGGCCTACAAACCAAGTAATGAATTATTGATTATGGTGGATACGCCAGAGATTGTATCCTCGGAGTCAGCGGACACCGTCCATATTTCCACAAAACCCACCGTGGTGCGAGAATTCATAAATACCATGGAACTTGGATATCAAGGTAAGGGCTTACTAAGTTATGTCTCTGCAACCCATTTGCAGGCCACGGAGATTGATGCTGGCGATCCAGATCTTCTTAATCCCCAGGTCAATGATCATACTCTGATCGGTATGGGTGTTAAGCATCGGTTTCCTTTTCTTTTCGGAACCAGGGGTAGAATGCATTGGGGGGCCTTTCATAGAGCAGAATCCAAATCCTTTGACGCAAGATCTACTGATATTGAAGTGGAGTACAATTACGAGAGGTTTCGATGGAGCGATGGACTGCTGTGGAAATCGCATCTCCCGTTTTATATTAAAAGCACCCCCACCGAGCTTTCTACCACTTTGCTGCACTCGCCTTCGGAGAGGGGTACTTCCCTGCTTCTCGATTGGCGAGCAAAATTGGATGATCAGTTTCAATTCGAAGTCTCTTTTGAAGTGATCGGATCGGAAGAGGCTGGAAGTGATTCCTTTTTTGAAAAATTTAAAAATAACGATCGGGTCTATACGGGAGTGCGCTATGCGTTTTAACTTTCTGGTAGTTTTGATCGGTTTTCTATTGGCAGGTTGTGGTTTGCGAACGGGGGAGCCTTCTTATGAGATTCCCGTGGTTAAAGTGGAGCAAGAGTTCTCCTGTTTGGGCGAAGTGGGTGAAAAGTTTGACGAGTACTTCGAAGGAAAGTTTAAAGGCAAGGAATTGGATGAGTTTTTTGATTGCGCACAAAAGGCATTTAAACAATTCAAAGATTTTGCTCGTGGTGAGGGTGGTGATTATCATACGCCTGAAGAACTGCGCTCGTTTTTGCATCGAAATTTTTTAAAAGAGAATACTATCAGCGATAAACTCTTGGTGGAAGCTCTTAGAATAAAAAAGGTCATGGTGGGCGGAGAAATTGATCAGATTTCTGAGCAGGATTTAGAACGTGGTATTGAATTATTAGAGATAGTAAGGAAAAAGGCGAATCTACTTCAGCCCTATATTCTAACTCTCACCAAAGCTTTGGAGTACGAAGATATTAATGAAGAGCACCTAGATGCCTCTATTGTGGCGCTGAAACAGGCAGCTAAGCACTTTGGGATGATTCTAAAGCACAATCAACACAGCTATGACTTTGATTCATTTGAGTCATTTCTTATTGAATTTCGTAGGTTCCTTAAGTGGGATGAGGGCGGCGATTCAAAAGGTAGTGATGAAAGCGAGGATTTAAAAATTCGTCGTTGGGTTGAGCTATTTCATTCAATGAAAGGCTTGATGGCTGATGGTGATGATGGGGTCATTTTGCCCGAGGATTGGGAATTTTATTTAATGAATGGCGCTCAGTGGTATTCGTCTTATCTTCAGTTTCAATATCAAGTGAAGACCACTCGGATATTTTCTGCGAAGGGCCTAAACTATTTCAATGAATTTGTAGATGCAATCATTGAATCCGTTGAGTCTGTGTTGCTGAATCGTGAAAGAAGGCAGGTCGAATATTCGGAAATGAACAAGGCCTTTTATGCGCTCGAGTCCCTTGACCTGATTCCATTTGGAATTACAGCAAGTACGCTCTCAAGAATTTTTCCTGAGATAGTACGCAGAGGGTTTAGCCAAATCGATCGGCCCATAGAGGATCGCAAAGCGGAAAGTTTTCATTTAAGAAACTTTAAACATATTCGTTATGAGTACGAGCTTTGGTCTGAAGTTCAACATTTTTTGCAAGATAATAAGCAGTCCGATGGAGAGATTCTAGTTCCTGGGGATGTGCTGTCTCATAATTATTTTGAATGTATCAACTCGACCGCGCCTAAGCGCTACGTGGATCCTCGGTGTGAATTCGTTCGTATCATGTATCAAAGACCCATGTTTAATCAAAATTTTAAATCCACCTATCTGACTAACTCAGATAGAAGTAATTGGATCAGTGAATTTAGTAATTTATCTCGGTTGAATGCGGTTCGAGTCACAGTTCGGATGTTGATTTTTTCTTTTGGTGATATTCAAAATCATGGGGACTACCTGAGAATTATGAATCAGCAGGGGATTAAGAAAGAAGAGTTTGAAACCTTTTACCGAGTTTCAAAGGAACTGGGAGTAGATCTCAAGTTAATGCATCCAATGGGTGAAAATGTAGGGAATAGGTCTTTCCAAGAGGCTAAAATGTTCACTTACAGTGCGCGTGGACTCATTCCTAATGACCCGGATGATATTGTGACCTACCCGGAGTTAATGGAGTTTATCAGTATCGTCTATTCGGGTGGAGTTCTCGGGCGAGCGAGTTTTGACTTGCTTGTTGGTAAATGTGGAGCCACGGGTCGTCCAGGGGCACTTGGTTATGAAACCATCCGATTTGATTGTTTTAAAAAAGAGTTTATGTCTGTGTACGAGACGCAACTAGGAAGTTTGCCCGGCATGCAAAAGTATGTGAAAGAAATGACTCCCGAACAGAAAGTGGAATTTCAGCATAGCCTGTTCAATATTATGTATGATCCCAAATACGACTATCGTTACATTGAGTACTCAGACTTTACCTCCATGTTGACGCTCACTCTCTATATCGAAGCCATTATGACTCGTTATGATCAAGCCCCCTATGATGGAGTGTTAGATTATGATGAACTCTCTTTGGCCTACTATACATTTCAGGGGTTGTTTTTGAATATGACAGACAACAACCCCGCCATTGCTGAATTGGCGTTTTATTACACGATAAGAGATGCCGCTGTTCCTTCGCTATGTAATCTTGGATTTACTGCCCATATTGCCAGTGAGATTTTACCTTGGAGAGATGGGATGGAGCTCTCTGAGGATTTTAAAGAAGAGCTTAAAACAGATCGTCTCAAACTTTTTCAGGTTTTTGAAATAGTAGGGAAAGCTCTTAAGGCGCTGGTGAGTGAGGATAAAAAGGGTTTACCTGCCTCTGAGTTTAATTCTATTTGCAACTGATGAGGAATGGTAAGGTCATCTTTTGAAGGACTTGTTGGTTTTTCTGTAGAAAATTCCCGATTAAAACTAATTTCACAAAATCAGGATTCTTCTTGGTATTCTGGTACCTAATTATTTGGCCTCTTTTTTAGGAGATTTATCATGAGAGTTTTATTTGCAATGGTTGTGGTTTGTTTTGCTTTGTCCAGTTTTGCTTTAACCGGTAAAGAGTTTGTCGATTGCTACTCAAAGGCCTTGTCCGAAAGAGCCAAAGAAATCAAAGCATCTGATCCTGATATAGAGATTTGCAGTGAAGTGTCCCTAGAGGATAAAGATAAGTTAGTTGAGTTGTATACTTTTATTCACGGTGGCCAGCTTTACTACTATGATGAATCTGCCATGGGTGAGAAGAGCGTACGTTTTCATTATGAGCGCATCCAGTTTGTAGTGGAATGTTACAACAATCCGAGTAACATCGGGTCCTTGTTCATCAAAGGGCTTGGTAGCGCTGTAGGAGTTTATGAACACACCAATATGGATCTATCACGAGCTGCTATGGAAAAGATGCTAGGCCGTGATCTTTGGGAAGAGAATGGCTCTGAACAGTTTTCCAGCCATGCTTTTGAGTACTGTAAATTCATAGGGTCTAAGAACGAGCAAGTTGAATCTAAATCTAATTCTAAATGAACTCGCGAATTTCTAACACTTGGTGCTGAACTTTGTCAGAATGACACTGGTTTGAATTGTAAAACTATTGGACAATTAGTTGACGAATTTATCTTGTTTACATGAGGGACATGGAGTGTAAGCTTTTATGTTAAACTCATTTTGTGGTTACCTGAATCGAGCAGTGAGAGTTTGTTTCCATGATGGTAAAGTATTTAGTGCTTTCGGCAGTTTTGTTATTTTCTCAAATGTCTCTGGGGCAGTCCATATTTGAGGGTGAAAGAGTGACTCTTCCATGGAATGTTGAACTGTTTCTCAAGTTCGAAATGATCTTCAATAATTATAATGAAAATATTGTTGCTAATGGTATTCGATCCCCAAGGGAATTAAGGGCCATTCGCTTGGAGTATTTTGAGCTTCCAGTGGAACTTGTTGATATCAAGATAAATGTGTCTCAGTTGCGAACTGAAGTACAGGACTCGTTAGTGTTTGAAAAAAATGGTCAACAATGGGTACGATGGTTTTTCAATCCTGAAGACGAAATGTATCGGGATAAGATTTTGGCGCACTTCAGAGAATCTTCGGGAAGAGAATTAGAATTACAATCTGGACGATTCGCTGGATTCCTAACTGCTTCAAGAAGCACTGTGGTTAAGGATTTGAAGACCGGAGCTCTCTTCTCGATGAAGGCATCGACCAATAGAACTGGTGGGCCATGGCAAGGATCTGATGGTTCAAAGCGATTACGGGGAGCCACTGCAGAGTATGGTGTGGAGACATCAAACTACATTGAACATAATCTACCAACAGAAGGAACGAATTTGAGGTTTGCCCCTGAGTTTGCCTCTTTGAAAACGAAAAGCCTAGCAGACTATGGAGTGTCTTTTAGAGATTATGAGATGTTTTATAATTCGGATGTTATCTATATTCCTTTTTTCAGTGTATTTAACGATCGGGCAAAGGAAGTTTTTGGGCTTGTGATGGATAATCTGGTGCCCAAAAATTTAGTGGAATTTTGGAGAAATAAGGTTTCTGTATATGCTGGCCGTGCCTTTGGAGATTTAGTGGGTCACTTAGGGCTAATTCCTCACTCGGCTCATAACCAGGATTTGTTATTAATTGTCAGGAATGGACAACTCACCGAAGAGGTTCTGTTAAGAGACTTAAATGACCTCATTCCGGTCAGTGAAATAGTATCAAAAAAGGTCTATGGTGACAGAATACTGAGCTACAGTAGGTCTGTGGGTAATAGCTTCGAGTTTATTTTTCAGCCCTTTATGGGGTCTCAGCTTCCTCACGAAATAGTTTATAACGAATCTGTTTTTAATTCTGGTGGAAAAGCCTTTTTAGATAGGGTAAGTCAAATATTAAGACTAAATCTTACCTATGAAAGAGACTGGGCTTCCGGGATTTTTCATAAATTTAGGCTTCCGGCATTCTTGCATATTTCAAATGAATCGAATGTCAAAACCTGCAGAAGTTTGTTCTAGACTATGCATTAGAAGAGTATTTCAAATTAGCCACGTTCCACAAAGTATTTGGCTACTATATCATGACCTATCCAGTAGACCGGCTGTTCTGAACTCCAGCTATTATTTAGCATAATATGTCCACAGGCGCTAAACACCACTTCGCTCAGCGGGCCGGTGAGTAGGTCTTTTGTATCCTTGTGCATATCCAAGATTTCGCTGCTCGTGTTTCGTAGCAGTTCCATTTGCTCTGGGCCATTGTGTTGCGGCCACTGATCAAATTTAGACCATTCGTCACGAATGATAGAGCTAGAAAAAAACTTGTCCGTCTTATCGAAAACATCATGTAGTTCGAAGTCATCTTTTAACAGGTTTTGAGCCTCAATAATGAGGTTGTTCACTTTATCGGAGTTTTCGTCATATTCCAGCATGGCTCTCAAGAGTGGGTAAATAGCGATTTCAATTCCCTGAAACATGCTGCTGGAATTGGTTAAAATCTCTGGCACATTGTAAACGCTGGCGTTAACGCCTTTTTGACAAGCCCGTTCAGCGATTTCTTCTAATTTAAGTTTTGCAAACCCGGTGAGGTAGGGAGCATAGGACTGCCAAGTCATTTTGCTATCTATGGAGAGTTCCGTTCCATGGTATCCGTAGGCCACATAGGCCACAGATTGACCAGTAGCTTCTATTTCTTTTCTTAAGCTTTCAGACCGGTCGATGAGCACTTGAAAGGTGGTGGCTGAGACTTCTTCAAAGCCCATGGCGATAAGTTTACCAATGTCGGTGTTCCATAGTTCTTCACTGGATTGATAGCGATCCCCATGACCTTTAAAAACACGATTTAGGAGTGGCATCACGATTTTGGTACGTGGCACGCCCCCGGCCATGGTGTGCGCAAACAAGACGTTTTTACCATCTGGGATTAGGCTATCCAATTCTGTTAGAAACTGATCCACACAGGCTTCAAAACGATCTCGTCCTTGACGTTGTGATTGTCTCACCAGATCGAAATCTATTTTAACATCCTGCCAACCTTTAAGCTTCACCCCTTTTAACATATCTGCGGGACATGGATTTCCATCCACCGCTTCCAAATCGAAACCGGCTTCTAAAGGTATGTTAATCAAAGGCTCTTGTCCCTTGGCTGAAATTTCTTCTTCGGTGAGCGATCGGAGGTTGTTTTCTTCGTCTCGGCGCCCCACTGTGGCATAGATAATTTGCATGTCTTTGGCTTCAGCTTCTTTAACTAGGCCATTAACATAACCCCTATCAAATACTTCTCCGAAGATGACGAGGACGTCACCTTCTTTATAATTATCATTTAAAGTAGGTAATTCTCTAAGCGGATTTATGTTCGCCACGTGGCTCTCCTATTATGCAAATAGTTCTTTCACTTTGCTGTATAAAATGATTACGACTAAGAGTGGAGCGATGAGCCGGCAAGCCCAAAGTAATCCCAACTTCAACACTGGATTATCGTCTTTAATCGTATTGTCAACCGATTGGGGGCCCAAGACCCAACCGTAAAATAAAGCAATCATCACTCCACCAATGGGCAACATGTAGGATGAGGTGAGTAGATCAAATAGATCAAAAAAGTTGGTTTTACCAAGGATGTTGAAAATATCTGACCATAGGTTGGTGGAGAATACATGAAGGACACCCACGGCAAACATAATAAATCCGATAATAAGAGAAGCCTTCTCTCGGCTCACCTTTTTGTGCTCACTCCAATAGGCAATTACAACTTCTAATATGGAAACGGCAGAAGTGATGGCAGCAAATGTGATCATGAAAAAGAAAGCTATAGAGAGTAGGGATCCGCCCGTCATTTTATTGAATAGAGTGGGCAGAGTTGCGAAAATTAATCCGGGTCCTGCAGATGCATCAAGATCGTAGGTGAACACAATGGAGAATATCACCAAACCGGCAAGAAGTGCGATGAGGGTATCTAAAAAGGCCACCGCTAGTGAGGTTTTGACTAAGTTTTCATTCTCGTCCAAATAGCTACCATATACCATGATAGCTCCCATACCCAGGCTCAAGGTAAAGAAGGAATGTCCAACGGCTTCCAGGGCACCATCTCCGGTCAGTTTGCTAAAATCGGGAGAAAAGAGAAACGAAAAGGCTTCACTAAAACCTTCTAAAAACATCACCCGAATAAAAAGTAGAACGAGTAGCCCCATAAGAGTGGGCATTAAAATTTTGTTCCACTTTTCAAGTCCTTCTTTTACGCCACGGTAAACAATCCAAGTGACCAAACTCATGAAGACGGCGTGCCATGCCAACTGACGCCAAGGGTTTCCAAGTAGACTGTTGAGAGCCGCTCCGTCCTCAAAATCAGTGAAGTCGCCTGTAAGTAGGTGAGTGATAGCACGAAATTCAAAGTCTAATATCCAGCCTCCGACGACGCTATAAAAGGACAAAATCATAAAGGCAGATCCTAGTCCTAGCCAGCCAGCAAGCGGTCCCCATTTATTTCCAGAGGCTAACTTGCGAAAGGCTTGGACGTTATTACATTGTGCTTTTTGGCCAATGTACATTTCACTGATTAAAATAGGAACACCAACAGCAAAAATACAAAATAGATAGAGAATAACAAAGGCACCGCCACCATTGACCCCAGTGATGTATGGGAATTTCCAAATGTTACCCAGTCCGATGGCCGAACCGGCCGCAGCTAAGATAAATGCAAGTCTTGATCCCCAATGTGCTCTATTGTTAGGCATATCTCTCCCTCGTGTCAGTCACTCCATCTGATCAATTGACCGTACTATATAACAGTTGCAATGGGGGGGAGCAAGAGCGGAACTGTAAGGATATATCCGCTCTTTTGTTACTATTGATAGGTTTCCGGATTGCAGAAAAACAAACTAAAGAAATCAGTTTCACCAACAGCGAGACCCGGCCGGCTTTTCCAGGCGGTAGGTCCTTTAAAGAAGTCCATAACCGTGTCAAACACTCGTTCAAGAGGAGCCGATTCATGGGTACAATCTTGGCTGGAGAGATTATTGGTGGTTTTAATGTTAACCACATTGGGCCAAGAGGGGAGGTAGTCGGAATACTCTCTGTAAGTGTCCAGCAATTGATGGATGGGTAAATGTCCATCGACAAAAACATTCTGGTATTTGTTATGCATTTCAATGGAGCGTAGAAACACCTGGAAATCTCGGTCGGAACGAATACTCAACAGCCATGGTTTGTTTTTTAGGTCTGCAGGATCTTGCATATCTCCAGCGATAAAATGTTGAGTTACATAGTAATAATTCTCAGTTAACTCAATGGGCTGTCGGGTTTCGACGGGTTCACAGAGGCGCAATCCACTCTCAAAAAAGGAAAGAGACTCTTCTTTGCTAAGTACATCGCGAATGCGCTCTACGCGATGAGTTTCTTGTCGTCGCCCCATTCTTTGAATCCATCCCAAATCGGTGTTGGATTTTATGTATTTCTGATCTTCTTGAGAGATAGCTAGGCTCCCATCTAAAGGGTCTTCCATAAGCTGTAAGATGCCCCTCGAGTTGGGCATGACCACCATGCATTTTTGGTAGGACAATGCCGTGAATTGAATGAGTGAACTCTGCACTACAAGGTAGACTCCCGAGGTGTGGCCCATACTGGTATTGCGTGAAAACCCGAGTCCTTCACTTTGAGAGGACGACCAAGACTTCTGGTAGCTCAAACCCAGATCGACCACAGGAATAACATCATCTTTTATCCCCGCACTAAAAGACATAGAGTTGAATTCTGAGCGACTCGTATCTCGATACTGAGTTTTGTTGAGGTAAAAGTTTTCCCCCACTCCAATGTTAAAACTCATTCCACCCATGTAGTTAAATCGGTTAGGGTCGACTTGTTGGACAATGATTTGGTGATCTAAATTAAAAAAACCATTGGGCTCTCGGGCGGCCAGAGTGCAACGTCTTTGAAACTTTCTAAGAATTCTTTTGATGGTGGATTCTGGCAAGGGGTCGGACGAGTCCTGTTGTGCTCTATACTTCTCCAGCTGTTCCGGCAAAAATTTATTTGCCCAATATCGACAAAGTTTAGATTGTAAGCGTCTTTTTTCTTCTTCATCCCAATGGTTTTCTCGGAGTGGTTTTCGTATCAGGTCTTCAATGCTGTCTGAGTTAAAAAAGGCGGGCTCAGTGAGAGCTTTTAATGAGTCCTCATTATCCAGTTCGATTCTATTTAAGGCAAACCGCCTCTCGTAGGCGGATTGAGTGCGGTGATTTCGCATCTCATTCCATTGTTTTCTCTGTAAGATTTGAGCTTCCTTGATAAAATTCTGCAAATTCACTTGAGTTTCTTCGGTCATACCCGGTGATTGCCATAGTTGCAGCGGGATAAAGGGTGCTTTGTATGTGGGTGTGATTAGTCCGGAATTGGAAAAAACGAGATCTTTATTTTCTAGAGTTTTCTTTTGATCCACAAGTCGTTCCAGTGAAGGTCTATCCAGTTGATCTCTTGAGAAAACAATTTTATCCTCGTTGATCGGTAAAATTTGTACGAGCAAGTGGTTTCGAGCGCCCATCAGTTTCATATTGTCGATGGATAAGCTGACTTCAGTGGTGATGTAGCCATTTTTGACAGCTACAATTTGTTGCCAGGAGGTGATGTAGTCTTTGGGTTGAATGGGGGCGTCGGCATGCTTTCTTACCAGTGCCAGGTTCAATAAGTAAAATCCGCCTTTGAGGGGATTTGCTCCAAAGCTACCGCGGGTTAAGTTGTCATATCGAATCACATCAGGTCGTGCGATAAAATTGAACTTTTTATGGAGATTCAATTTAAGTTCGTCGTTCAGTGAATATGTGACACCTAAGGCGTCCATTTTAACTGTGGTGAGTAAAACCTTAGGGTAGTACTCACTACGGTCGATGAGTTCACTGTAATTCACCTTTCGTAAATCCTGGGCAAAAATCCAACTGGTGTTCCAGGGGTTTACCACTGCAGCTAAGATTTTGGATGTACCGGTCTCTAGATCAGTGATTCGGAAAGGCTTGATGTAGGTTCTTTCGGGGAAGTACCATTTAAACGCGACTCGATCGTTAAAGTTAAAACAGCCAAAAGGATCCGTCGCTTCAGGATATAGAGTTTCAATGGGCTGTTTGTTGAAGCGTCCATCAAAGAAGTCATCAGGATTATCAATCTTTGCAAAAGTTTCGACTTTAAGTCGTTTGAATTTTACTGGGCGAAAGAGAATGGGGTCTTTGATACAAGTGTAAATTCCTAGATTGACGGCTCTGGTGGTTGCTGTTTCTAAGGAGCGATCCACTCCTTTAAATTTAAATGACATGGGATCATAGTAGTAGCTATTCAGGGATCGATTGGAATCTTGTGACTGACTCATTCCAGCAGGTCCCAGAGCCACTCCTGAAAGACTGCTGACGTAGGTGTGTAACTTACTCACGTCAATATCAGAGGTGATTTGATCGGCAGTCATATTTGAGCTCAAATTATCAGCAGGCCCTAAATTGTAGGTTCTCTCCAATAGGGTGCCTTTTTGTGAGTCCACCTTTACGTGCACATACAGTTCACCTTGTTTTGGAACAGCTGACAGTTGAAGCTCGAATTCACTGACACCTTTATAACCATTAATATGGGTATCTGTAGTGACTGTGGGATGCTTGATTTTTGGAGCGTTGGGGAAAGAAGAGTATACATTGATAAAAGTAAAGTGAGACTTCAAGGAGGTGTTCTGTAGTTGTAAGTTATCTATATTTTCCGGTAGCGCATATTTAATTTGAAAATTGACCGATGCACCGGTGCCGTTGAGTTGCACACCGGCTATATTCACATTGATTTGATCTATTCGGCCTTGTCCACCCGAAGAATTTGGAAAGGGATCTGTGTTGCCTGAGTCACTTTGTTGAGGCGTTTCAGTATAAGTTTGTTTTTGTTGGGGGGGTGTTGGAGGGGTTATGACCTCAGTCTTTTTCGATGTGCATGATATAGAGGCAGCGACGGCGAGTGCAATTGTCAACAGTCTAAAAGTTCTGACAATAAAACCCTTTGCATGCATGTAATACCCCCTGGGGAACTATTAGTAGCGAATTCAAGCCTTTCAATCCAAGACAAATCCGAAGCGTGAAATTTGTGCCCATGTAATCGTGAAAAAGGTGACTACTTGTTACAGGGTGTTGAGGAATGTCTCAGCATGACACATGTATTCACCGCCATGTTCCATAAATAAATCAAATACCGACCATAAACACTTGTAAATACGGATAAAAAATCAGTGCAACTTTTTTTGTAGCGGTGGGTTTTACTCTTAGAAGGTACAAAACAACAAGGGGCAAAGAATGAAGGTATTGAAACATTTATTGGTGGCTACAGTTGCGCTAGTGATGACTAATGGAAATTTCGCCAACGCAACTGAAGCTGGCGAAAGAGTGAAAAAAAGGCAGCAGCGACAGGCACAAAGAATTAAACAGGGTATTGAGAGCGAATCTTTGACCAAAGAGGAAGTGCGGTCTTTGCGCAAGTCCAATCGGAAGAATAGAAGAAGAGCCGATAAAATGGCAGAAAATGGCCTGGATGAAAAAGAGCGAAAGAGAATAAGGCGAATGCAAAAACGTCAAAGCAAGAAAATTCATCGATTGAAACATAATGATGACGAGGCCCAGATCGCAGAATAAGGCCCGGTTTTTTCGGATACGTTGACAGAGGGTCGTTGGCATTGAGAGGCTTTAAAAGAGCCAAAAAACCTTAAGGCAACAATAATGACCGATGATGAGTTGATGATCCGATTACAAAAGGGCGATCAAAGAGCCTTTCAAAGCCTCTTTGACCGTCACGCAAATAGAGTTTTAGGTTATTCGGCAAGGATGCTGGGTGACTTATCAAAGGCTGAGGATGTAGCTCAGGATGCATGGATTCGCGTGGTACGTTTTGCAGAGAATTATGAAGGCAAAGGTCAGTTCAAAGCTTGGTTGATGACACTTACTAGAAATGCAGCTTTAAACCATCTTAGAAGACAGAGCCGCTGGAACACTGAAGTGGGGCAAGAAAATGAAGTCACACTGAACAAGGAGGATCTGACACCTGTACAAATTGAGGAAGAATTGGACCGTAAGGGACAATTGGAAGAAGTGAAAAAAGCCATTGATGCTTTACCAAATAACCAGAGAGTCGCACTCGTAATGTATATGACAGAAGATATGAGTTACGAAGAAATTGGTAAAGAAATGGATCTTTCATTGGGGGCCATAAAAAGTTTGATTTTTAGGGCTCGAAAAACTCTAGAACAGGTTTTGGAACAGTAATTATGAGATGGAATGAAGTCACAGAAGAAAAAGTAAGCCCTCAGCATAGGAATGCTGTTTTTGCTGCTGTTAAAGAAGAGATGTCTGAGTCAAAAGACTCCATCTGGAAAAAATGGTTGTTACCTTTAGTGGCCTCGGCCGTGCCCTTGGGGTTGGCTTTGGTACTATTTAGAGAGACAGATAAGGTGGATAGTGGATCGCCGGATATTATGGCTCTTCTTGGTGATGAAGAATCAGATGTGCTTTTTGAGTTTCCAGAATTGTTAAGCGAAAACCAAGACCTTTTAGAGAATTTAGATCTGTTGGAAGATCTAGAACTTTTAGAAAGTCTGCCTAATGATGAATCTGAGTGGGATAATGTATGAGCGATGACGAAAAAGAAATGATCAAAAATTTAGATTTGTTGATGAATATGGATGTCCTGGAGAGCGAAGAGGACTGGGATGTTTTGGACGGAATGGAAGAGGCGTCCGTTGAGTCACAAGACTTTGAGGATGGAGAAGAGTCATGAATCGAAGGAATTTTATTGCTGGTTCAATTACATTCCTAGCGGGTAGCTATGTGTTTGCTGAAGGTGAGCCCTCATCGGCCGCTCAAAAACGTTTTGAGCAAATGACTCCTGAGCAAAAGGAGTTGATTCGTAAAAGATGGGAGAAATATAAGTCACTCTCCGCTGAAAAGAAGAAAAAACTTCGCGAGGGTTTAAAGCGATATCGAGCGATGACACCGGAAAAGCGAAAGCGGATTAGGGAGTCGTTGAAGCGCTGGCGTACAATGTCTACCGCACAGAGAACGAAGATGCGTACGCGATTGAGTAAATTTAGAGCTATGACTCCAGCTCAAAGGAGACAAATTCGTCTACGTAATCGAAAATGGCAAAATTTAACACCCGCACAGAGGGCGCGGATTCGCCGTATTCGGAGGTTACGAAACTAATTCATGTTCTTCAGTGGGGTGGTCTTTCTAGTGCTGGTATTTTCTCCTTTTGTGTGGGGTGAAGAGTTTTCTTTTCCTATGCCGACGTCTATGGGAGTTCAGGTCTCCTCCGATTCCGAAGAAACCAAATCCACCAGTTTAAATTTACATTTTCCAGTGCTCAACAAAGCTTTGATTGGATTATCTGGTGAACTGACTCGACAAGATTTAGATGGGGATGAGCAGATCACTCGCGGCTTCAATTGGACTCTCGCGGGACACCCTATGCGTACATTTGGGTGGGATGTATTGGTGGGTGGTTTTAATGTGGACCAAGAGTTTGAAAACAATTACGTCGGTATTAGATTGGGTTACCAAGGAGATTACTGGAATGTATTTCTAGGTCGGCGTTGGCAAAACGCCGTTTTTGACACCATCGGTTCTAGTCCCGAACGAGTGGAATCTAGTGCTCGTTTCACTCAATTGGAGATTCGGTATTTCAGTTTATCTTGGAGTGTGGGAGCTTCTGCTGAGGTTGGAGAGTTTGAAGATGATATTAAGGACATAAATAATGACTTGGCCTTTTTGACCATACCGGACTCTGCGCTTTCAGTGGTACCTTCATTCAATTCCTATTTAAACCAACTATTTTTTGACTACTATTGGACCCGGTGGTCTTTGGGATTAATTCTCGGGGAGTCGCAATCGGCGGCTACCAGCGATCGTTCGCGCTTGGTGGAGCTTCAAGGGTCCTATATATACAATAGGCATCATTCGTTTAACTTGGGATTGGGAACAGCAAAAACCATTGATTCGGATGAGTCTGAGAGCCCTTACAACTTCTTAAGTTTAGGGTTCACCTACACTTTCTAATCACACATACTATTTGCCTCCAAAAGGCACCTGGAGCCAGAGGGGCGCAATTTGCGCGTGGCTGTCTACAAACGATACAGTTTCAGATCTGTGACACTAGTGATTTCAGGTAGTTACATTGTGTATGTCCTTTGAATAAGTATAGAGATGGAAGGACAGTAGAATGACTCGATGGAGTATCAGAGTGCACACAATGTGTGTGACTCATGCACTAATATATCTAGTTATGGCCGTGGGCTCTACGGCAGTTATGGCAGCTACAGATAGCGCGTCTACGGCTACGTCTTTGTCCGAATCATCTAAATCCAGTCCAGCAAAATTTGATTTTTCCTATCAACTCGTCGGTGAATCTCTTGATCAAGGAGAAGGTGGCGAAAAGTCCGTTTTTGGTGTGGAGCTTTTAGGAAAATACAAACAGTCATTTGGTCGACCTCTAAAAGTCATTGTTGAAGCGGGAGCTCGATTAGAATCCGGTCGAGAAGAGTTGGTCACTGCCGATGAAGATCAATTCAATCAAATTTTCTTAAAACATGCAGGTCTACATTATAAGCCCTTTTCATGGGCTCGGTTGAGAGCTGGTGCGCTCAACCAAAGCTTCATAGACATGCCGCTATTGGTGGAGAGTCGGGCTTTTCCGGCCTTACAGCAGAAGTTCATATATAGTGGTACAAGCTTCAAGGTTGGACTGACTTTGCAACAGGCGGTTCCCACATCAAGAAGTTTGAGCACTAAAATTGTTGAAGATGAGGATACGCCTTACTTTGTTTCTGAAACTTTAGAAACAAAAGTTAAGTTGGGTGATCGCTTTTCCGCTGGTTTAAAAGGAACTTATTTTGCCTTCTACCAACTACCTTCAGTGGTAGCCGAACAAAGTGGTCGTCACGGAAATGTGGTCGACGAAATTTCAGTGAATCAGAGTTACTTTCGGGATCCTTTTCAGGGTTATACGGTCACTTTAAAGGGAGAGTATTATCGACCTGGTCGAAATGCAGTCATCTCCTATTCCTATTTGGAGAACTCTTATTCAGAGACTGAGGATAATACAGGCTTCTTAGCCGCTCTGGATTTCCCCATTGCCATCGGTAAATCTGATGTCATTCTTCGCTTTGAGCAATTTAATTTGGGTGCCACTGCGAGTCCTGCTTATTACAATAGTTATATCTATGGACACAATAATCGCCAGGGTTATGCGGCGGGTTTAGCAATGGATCTTAAATCCATCGGTTTCCAAGTGGCGATTCGGTATGTGGATTCGGAAGTGATTGAAAGCAACGCCAATCAATTTGATGAAAAGTTAGTGATGATTTCTGCGGGGGTTCTCGATGACCTCTTTTAAGATATTGCCATTTCTTTTATCGGCTTCATTTCTGTTTTTAACCGCCTGTGATTTCAGTCATAAGGATCCACTGGCATCAGATGGCAAAAAGGTGGAGGCGACGCCCGGACAAACCAATAGCAATGCCTCTTTTTATGTCTATTTTTCCAATGGAGATTCTCAGCTTAACGGAGTTTCAGGGCCCTTGGGATTGACGGATAAAAGAAATTTTCAGTTTCAGGCTTGTATGAAGGACCATGCCTTTGAAGAGGAGATAGAAGGTCATGAGTTCGAAGTGCTGCACAATGATGTTAAAGTCACAGAAGTAACAACGCAAGATAGAGGATGTCTTCACTGGAAAGAGGAGTTGGAGTTCAACCCAGTAATGAAGGCACAATACATAGTTCTGGAAAGAAAGATCCGAGCTAAGGGGCGGCACAATGGTGAACAGGTGATTCGGTTTGCTGTCAACCCATGGAATGAATTTGACACCTCTTTATCTATCCCAGCAGTGATTTCTGATATCACACACGATATCCCTGAAGGAGCCTTAGCCGGCGTAGAGGGTGAGCAGTATATGAAGGGCGAGCCTTTGGCTTTGCAAAAGCTTAAGCCTGAGGAGAGACCTCAACTGTTTTTTCGTCCACAAGATATTTCAACCTTAATCAATCGAGGCGGATTTAAAAAAGGCGAGGGTTATAAATTAAAATTTTCATTGCAAATGGCGCCTAAGGTTAAGGTTAAAAACTACAATGGTGATGATTCCTATATTGATATCACCAAAGGTGATTTTACAGCTACAGCCTGGCTATTACAGAGAGACGAAGTGGGTGAGCCAAGAGGACTATATCAAGTTTCTAAATTTAAAGTCACAGATCCTTCTTCGGTAAGAGATAACTCGTTGTCTTTTCAGTTTGAGTTTTTAGTTCCCTACCGAAAAGATGCAGGTCGATATGAATTGGCTCTTAAGATTGTTCCAAAAAATTCCCCAGATGGGTTGGAGCACTATGAAGGCGCCTATGCACTTAGAGATTGGAATAGAATATTTTTTGGGAAAGTGGCCCACGAAATCAAACTGGTATCTCTGGCTTTAAAAGACAAAGAGTCTACGGACAGCAGTGGTACTGTACAGTATAGACCATTTAATCTTCCAGATTATTTTTCACAAAAGCTGGAAGTGGCAGAATCGAATGGCTTTAAGCGCAATGACTACAAGTACAGTCGTGTTTCTTTTATGGACAGAGGGCCTATGCCTGAATTTGATCGTAACATGGACCGAGTTGTGAAGTACCAACTGCGGGTTTGTGTGGAAGATCCTATGGAAAACACTCCGGTCTATAATAGAAAATTTAGAGTCCATAAGATGCAGAATCCGCCGGAGATTGAAAAAGAGTTGATTGCCTATGAAAACAAAAGAAGAAGTGCCATTAACTTACAAAGAGCCCAATACAACAAAGGTCTAACTCCTAGTGATCCTGCATTTAAAGAGGAGTTAGAGCTCTATACAGGTGAAAGACGGGTGGAGACTGTTGAAACTGATGATGCCGACAGTTGTTTCCGTTTTGATGATAAACTGTGGCATAGTTACTACGATTATGCGCGTCCTATTCGCAAACAGATTGCCATTGAAAGTATTGAATCAGGATTTAAGCAAAAATTAGATGTGGTGATAATGCCATGGCAGTTAGGCAATGCTGTAGATGGGCAAGACACCCAAGAGGATCTGCACTGGCAGGAGGCTTCCGAGACAGTAGCTCATGCGGCTCTTCAGAATATGAAGCCCAAGTTGAAAATAGTGAACTATTCGATCAGTGCCACAAAGTACCTGTATGAGATCAATAACAATTTAAATCTCAATGTCATCCACAGATACCGATTGGCTTTGGATGCAAAAGTGATTCGTGAGGATGATTCTGCCCGAGGTAGACAGTTCACTGAAGATTTAAGGCCGGGACTTTATCTGGTTCAATTGATCGTCGCAGCACGTCCTGAACAAATGGAAGCATTAGGATCTAAAGATTACACTTTGACCGGGTGGTCTGGGGTTTCAAAGGTGGAAGACGGAAAAGTGATTGTGGACGTCGAGCTACCATTTAGCCATATACCTATGTTGACCGCTCAGAATGATCTCTATATCCGCATTCAGCCCATTGATGAGAGAAAGATGGTTAAGAACCGGTCGGCGGCCCTGAGTATGGCTCGAGAACAACTGTCTGCGGAGGACTACAGTAAGCTTGAGGCCATGTATCGAAAGATCGATCCGGACTACACTCCAATACATTCTAATGCTTATTCTCAAATGGAAAATTCCTTTTCTACTAAGATTTCAGACAGTAGTTACCTAGATGAAGTGGAAACCTATGTCGATCGCGGCTCAGAATACAAAAAGATTGAAATGCGATTTGTTCCCTACCATGCCCCGATACAGTTTAGAGGTAATGATCAATCGCAAAAAATGATCGATTTTAAAATTGCTCATTCGGATTCGGTACCAGAAGATACGGAGCTATTTTTAAAGCAACCCGACCAAACCTATTTTGATCAGTTATGGACTTATAGAAAGCAGAAGCATGCTCTTTTACAGGGATTCACTGCTACGCAAAAAGAGCGAGCAAACAATCAACAAATTAAATCGGCTTTTAGTGAGTTTCTGAATTTTAATAATTTAGTGGAAACCTTTTACGAAGTGGATTTGCAGGATGAATCAGGTGATAACTTTGTTCAGCCGGTAAAAATGCTCAGTGAAAAGTTGGGACTTAAAGAGAATATTCGTCCGCTGCTCAAGGATATTCAAACCGACTATAAAAAGGGCGGGGTTCTAGAAAATGTGGCGGGTCTTTTTTGTCAATATTATATTGATAACTATGCAGAGCAGGTTCTTGGCACCGCCCCAATGATAGATACGGAAGGTTATAAGGATTCCCTGAAAAGACAGAAAGAGATTGAAGATCTGCAATATCAATCCATTAGGCATGCTCCAGGAGGAGGGGGATTTATGCCTATGGCTTCGAGTCTCAAAAGTGAATACGCTTGGCATGGTCCTCTTTATAATTTGAAAAAACTTTGTGAATTGAATCCTTTGTCAATCATTGGTGTGGATCAAAAAATGTTTGTTGAAAAGATTCATAACCTAAGAAATATGAGACCTCAGTTCAAAGGTGGCTATTCACAAAACTATGACTACAATAGCGATTATTATGTATTTAGAAGTAATAACCGTTACGCTTCTCTATCTGAAGGTAGAGAAAGTTTCTTTGGATTGTCCGGAGCATTTGCTGGAACCAGTGCCTCTGTGGCAAGCTCACTTTCGCAAACCAAAGAGCGAGGGGTCAATGCTCGCGTCGGCTACCATGTCGGGCAACGGCTGGTGGTCCAGCAAGCCAAGTTTTCTATACCTGTGGATGCGTACCGCATGTGCGTTGTCTTGCAACCTAAGACAAAGAATTTGATTAAGGCCATGTTTAATATATCAACCGATGAAGACTACGAGGATCTCTTCAAAATGCTAACTCAAGAGGTACAAGATCAAACTGAGAGAGCACAATCGGTAAATAATGTCCTGAAGATTTTTGGTCTGTCTGATAAAACCAATGATGATTTGTCATGGGATGTATCAGAAATTAACTTTTTTGAAAATCCTGTGGATTACATTTCAGCTCTACCTAATAAATATTCCATTCGTAAGTTTCTACGGGAGGGTGTTGGAAACGAAGATCTAATAAAGTTTCTCACAACCGGCGTAGTGTTTTGTTCAAACACTCAATCTGGCGGTTTAGAGCAGGCAGAAGATGGTAAGGTGACTCGGGAACCTCTAAAAATTGAAGAGAACTACTATTACATCTATCAACATTTCTTCTCAGACAGTTCCGTGCTCTATGACAATGATTTGAATAACCGTCCTTGGTTGGCTTTGATTCGAGGCGACCGAGACTATTTAATGTTTCGCAAATTTTTAGAAGAAAACGGAACTCCCAACAGTTGCGATGTGGATAAGAGTTTCGACCTCTATGACTCTATGAAAAAGGCTATGACCCGATCTGTGAATGCAGACAGTGGCCTAGCTAATAAAGTGAATGTTGAAGATATGGAGCTTCAACTTAATCACGGTGTATATGATCGTTTACTTAACCACGCAAGGTTCCATACTGTCCTTCCCCCCATGGTTGAAGGTTTTACCGGAAACCAAGAATGGGACCTTGCGCGGTCTTTAACATTACAAAACTGGATAGGTTGGGGTGACTCCCTGAACGATATGCAAACCCGAGCGGATTGTGATCCTAAGTAACAATTTCGGAGAGATAATGTATAGACTCATTTTTATGATTTCGTTGGTTGGGCTGTTTGCTGCCTGTGGAGTACGCAGCGAACGATTTAGGCCCTGTAATGAATCGGAATCCCAGGTAGCCGAGGGTTACTTTTACTCTTCGGGTCTATTACTGGAGGATTATTTCGAAGGGTTGAGTAGCAAAGCACAGTATAAAAAAGCCACTGAGTTTCTAAATGTTTGTGATCAGATTTTATCAAAAGATCAGTCTTCATCCACCTGCTATACAGAACCGGATGGGGTAAGGATGTTACATGACTATTCTGCCATGAAAGAAAAATGTGTTTCTGTTAAAGCCGAATTCACTGATGAAATATTGGAAAAACTAAAGCTTGCTGCAGAAGAGGAAGAAGAATCAGCGAGTGATAGCGATCCGGTTTTAACAGAGTAGGCAGTAGATAACGTTAATGGTGAAATTTGTATTGAGCCTTTGAAAATAAGATTCATGGTAAAAAATGGCAGATTTATTTAGATTAGCAAATAGAAGACTAAGAACTTTAATAAAAGTAGATTTGTTTTTATTCCTATTTTTTCTATTGTTCAATTTATACGCTGTAGAGAGTCTTTCTGCTGTAGTTAACATATCGCCTTCACAGAATCGGTGTTTCGCTCTTTTTCAGAAAACGGTAGGCTATTCATTCTATGAGAGCAGCCAATTTGAGGTGGATAGGGCGAGTCAGCAACTAAAAAATCTATACTCATTGCATGGTAAAATTAGATCACTTGAAGATGCCTATGTAGATCCTGATGGAAATCTTCATAAGCTGGGAACGAGTTATGAGCTTCGCTTGAATTCTAAAGCCTACGACCTCATTTATGTGTTCGGCCCACCGGTTAAGAAGGGCGAGTCTTACTTTGTGAATTACAAGTTGTGGCGAAAGGGATTAAAGGACTATGTAGGCAGAGATGACCAAGTGATTAAGCAAATGCCATTTTTTCACTTTTTTGATAAGGCGCAGGAGAACTATTTCAAATGGGAGGTCCAGCCCGGTGATTTTGTTGTTTTAGATTTGAATAGTGGGAAAAATCAAAATGAAAAAGAAATGAAAGTGTTTGAGATATCGGAAATAGGCGCAAAGAAAATCAAAGTGATTTCAAATTCTGGGAAGGTACTATGGGTTTCTCGAGAGTCACTTTTTTTCGATAATATGGGGTTGACCAAGATGGAAAGGTCCCTGCTCACTCAATTCTTTTCTAATGGTGGAAAAGGAAAGGTTTTCTATCATCAGTTTAATGATCCAATTTATTATCAAAAGAGCGGATTGTATATTTTTGTTGAAGAGTTGCCTCGAGGGGAAATCTTTTCTGTTCCAACACGAAATGTAATTTTAAGTTCACAAAAAAAAGGTTTGAACTACCTACTTACTACAGGGGAACACGGTATCCATGCGGCATTTTTGCCAACGGAAAATAGTTTTGCTAAAAGTATGTCGGATAGATTAGGTTTAGTTGCTGAAAACTACATTATTGTCACGCCTAAAGTGGACGATTCATTCGTTATTCATGAAATTAAACACTATGAAGATTATGTGAGCGGTGAAAGAAAATCCTTGATTCAATTTTTAGAAAAGTATTTCCCGGAGGGAAATGAATTAGGTATAGAAAATAGAGACTTTCTTCCGGCTTATCATGTTATTAATGAGCAAAGAGCTTATGCTACTCAGTTTTCCTATTTAAGGACTCAAGATTCCAGTAAAGAGGTTGATGCATTAATTGCTCAGCAAATTAAGTTTTTTGACGAACTCTATCGTGAACCCTATTTACATCTCCTTAGTCGATTAGAGGGAAAGGATGCCGCGGACCTAGCTAAACTATTAGATGAGTTTGTTAAATCTAGATTTATCAAAAGTAGAGATTTAAATTAAATATTTGGATCCATTGACTTCATCTATACGTATTTTTTTACTAAAAGTTGGTCTATTAGCCTTAAGGCAGATCCTTTATTCTTTTGTGTCTCATTTAAAATGGGCTGCTTTAAATTCTGTAAGTCAGATTCAAGTAATGTAGGAATTAAGTCTTCTAATTCTGTTCCATTGTTTAATGTATGGACCATGTTAAGGTTTTCTATGGATGTGTTCTTGGTAGAGAAGTCTATCGCTTCGCGGTTGTTCCTATAATAGGGGCCTACAAAAACGAGGTTACCTGTAACTAGTGGTTCCATTACACTGTGTACGCTGCCTTTAAAGGATCCTCCAACAAATGCCAGTTGGGTTTTCTTGTAGAGGTCAGCCAAAATACCCACGGTATTGATAATCAGTACGTTAGCTTCAGAATTATTGTCGTCTATAAAAAGGTCGGTCTTCAAATCCAATTTTTCAATTCTTTGAATCAACTCATCAATATGTGATTTCGTTGGTTCATGGGGAGCGATCACTAATTTCATTCGACCATCACGAATAAATTTAGCAACTGCAGGAATAATAGCTTCTTCGTCCTGTTTCCAGCTACTGCCCATGATAAGTATAGGAGTGCTTCCTGTGAAGAAGGCATGATGGATAGGATTGTTCTCGGTTTCCACTCGATAAAAAGCTTGGTCAAAGCGTGTGTCACCAACGATATCGGTTGGAGTGTTGGGTGCAATACTTTGTATATTTTCTTGATCCTGTGACGATACACAAAATATTTGATTCAGTTGCTGATAGGGATGAAAATGAATTGCCGACAAGATCTGGTCTGAAATTTTAATGGACGATTTTGTACAGGAAAAGAGGGCTGTTTTTACATTATACTTTTGGCATTGATAGAGACACTCTGGCCACAAATCTGTACGAGCGATAAGAAGAGTTTTAGGTCTGAAGTGCTTGATAAAGCTTCGCATTGGTCCAGGCAGGTCCCATGGGAGTGGGCAGCAAAAGTCCACGTCAGGGTGGGATTCAATATTTTTCAGGTAAGTGGGCGAAAAATAGGTCACTAAGATTTTCTGTTGTGGGTATTTTTGTTTTAATTCTCTTATGACCGACTTTGCATATTCAAATTCACCGGAGCTACAGTGAAACCATATTGGATAACTGTCTTTCGAGCCTGCAGGAAAGCGAAACCTCAATCTCAGGCCAAACCCTTTTCGAATTTTTTTATGAAAAGGCAGGGCTATAATAGTTATAAAAAACAATACCGGTTGAATAATAAATAAGTAGATGGGGCGAAACCAATTCATCAGATGCTGCTTTCGATCGATTGAGCGACGACTTTAGGGCTTATTTCAATCATACATTTTTGATAGATATCTTGGCTGCAGCGTCCACGGCCATCCTTTGTGCAAGGTCGACAGGGAAGCTCTATTTCTAACACTTGAGAGTTAGCAAAGGTAGGATGGCCAAAGGCTGTTGGGCCCATGAGGGCTCGGGTTGGGCGCCCTAAATGATCGGACAAATGCATCACTCCGGTGTCCGCGCTCACTACCATATCTGCTTTGGTCAATACTGAGCAGGTTTCTAACCATGAACATTTGCCGGCGAGATTAAAAACGCGTTGTGGGTCAATGGCCTGGATGTCCTTACAAAAGTCATCATCAGGTCCTCCTAAAATTACAAATTGTCTATCGGTCATTTCTTGAATAAGCCGCTTCCAGTGGTCGACAGGCCATCTCTTCATTGGCCAGGCCGCTGAGGGGGCTAGAGCTATAAAGGAGTTCGGTAGATCACCCTTAAATTCAGGAGTATTCAGTGGAACCTTTAAGCTTTTTATTTTCGTCTCAGATGTTTTCCACCAGTTCTGTAGAGGTTGGATGAAGGACATGGCGCCACGAAAGGGCTTCTCATAGGTGTTTATTCTTAGTTTGAAAAGTAGAAACCGGCGCCATCTGTATTTAGATCTACGCACAAATTTATATCGAGGGATTTTTCCAAAAGAGAACACTTGGGTCCAAAAAATAACCCACATTACAATATGGCTTCGCACATTGTTATGGGCATCATAAATATGGGTATAATTGTTTCTCGCCAAGGCTATTGAGGTTTTAATTAAAGGCACGAGCCCTAGTTTTCTGTCGAAGGAAATCACTCGATCAATATCTTGGTGAGACCTAACGAACTCTCCAAAGTCGGACCTGACAATCCAATGAACTTCCGCGGAAGAGTTTTCGGCTTTTATCAATGTGGGTACAGAAAAGCATTGAATGATATCGCCAAAGCTAGAAAAACGAATGATCAGGGTTTTATTCATTAAACATTATCTCATAGTTACAAATTCTTCAGACGCTGTGGGATGAATAGCGACAGTGCTATCTAAATCCGCCTTCGTAGCCCCCATTTTCATCGCCACGGCAAATCCTTGAATCATTTCATCCACCCCAAGTCCAATACCATGGAGTCCTACAACATTTTCTTCGGGGCCTTGGCAGATGATTTTAAATAGCGTTTTTTGTTTTTTGTCCTGGGGGAGTGGAGAGAAGAACATGTTAATAAACTGCGATTTGTAAACTTTGATATTTTCCTTCCCCCATTTATTTATGGCGGCTTCCTCCGAATATCCAACAGTCCCAATAGGCGGGTGAGAAAAAATAACAGAAGGCACAAAATTGTAGTCTAACTTTGAGTTCTTTTCCTTGTTAAAAATTCTATGAGCGAGTTTTCTGCCTGCGGCGATCGCGACTGGGGTGAGTAATAGTTTTCCCGTTACATCACCTAAAGCAAAAATATGTGGATCTTTTGTGTTTTCATATTCATCCACTTCAATTTGTCCCCAAGAATCCATTGTGACATTTGTATTTTCCAGATTCAGATTTTTTGTGTTGGGAGAACGGCCGGTGGCCCATACCACTTTGTCAAAAATCACAGTTTCATCATTCTCAAACAAGACTTCTATTTGCTTATTTTCTAGCAGCGTAAGCTTCCTGGGTATACACTGACTTTTAAAGCGAATTCCGTCTTTTTGCATTTGATCTAAAAGAGTTAAAGCGATTTCTTGATCGAAGGCCGTTAGAATTTTTGGTCCGCGATTTAACAAAACTACATCGCTTCCAAGGGTATGAAGTACTCCAGCCAGTTCAACTCCTATGTAGCCGGCTCCGACTATGAGGACTTTTTCAGGCTGTTCTTCCCATCCAAAAAATTCATCAGAGGTGTCAGCATGCTCGCCACCTTCAATGTTAGGGAGGTTGGGCTGCCCTCCTGTTGCGATCAGTATATTTTTGCCGCTATAAGTCTTTTCATTCACCTTAACCGTTTGCGAGTCTACAAACTGGGCTTCTCCTTGAATCCATTCTACATTTGAATTTCCAAGATTTCGGTCATAAATGCCGTTGAGTCGTTCCACATAGGCGGTTCGCGCTCGCGTAAGTGTTTGCCAATCTAATTGAGGTGATGCTGCTTTGAACCCGTAGGGTTCAGCGTAACTCATCATTTCGGCAATATGGGCGGCATTCCACATGACTTTTTTGGGAACACAGCCCACATTCACGCAGGTTCCTCCCAGTTTTTTGGATTCAATGAGAAGGCATTTCGCACCAAACTCAGCAGCCCTCCGTGCTGTGGCGATACCGCCACTTCCACCACCAATAACAATTAGATCAAAGTCCATATAGCCTATCCTACAAAAAGTGGAAAATTTGAGAAAAGTATAACTATTAGAGGCACTTAGGGGCAACCGTTCTTTTCTGCTTCACATCAAGCAGGGGCCAGTTCAGCTAGAGACTATTGGTTACTAGCGTTTCTTTGCCTATAATTTATGTTGTATGGATGATAATGAAAAAAATTTTTACAATCCCGTCGCTCCCAAAGAGAAACTCTATGTTCTTGAATATTTGGGAAAAGAAAAGCGGCCCATAGTTTTACAGGCTCCCTCAGGCTCCACTCACAAAAGTCACGTCATGGGTAGTTCTCGGAAAGAGGTCCGAGTACAAGAAGCTCCCGGCATGACGGTAAATACTGGGGATACAGTTTCTTTTATGGTGATATTTGATCGCAATAAGTATTGGTTTCGAGGCAGTGTAGAAGTGGTTTCGGGCTATTTGATTTTTGGTGAAGATATTGAGATTAGAAAGATTCAAAGAAGAGAAAATTTTAGAGCCTCAGTTCCTGGAACCATTTTAGTGGAATTGCAAATGGATATTTATGGTGAGCAAAACTTCAATAAGTCGTTTCCCATCTTAGACATCTCTTTTGGAGGTTGTCAGTTTGAAGTGAATGGTACCAGTATGCCTTTCGTTGATGGAGGTCTATTTCAAGGCTCGATTGAGTCACCCAGGTCTTCAAAACCTATTCCCGTACGGGGAGTTGTTCGTCGTGTGCTGAAGAATACAGAACACGGATTTATGCGAGTGGGAGTGCAATTCGACGAGCATGATCGTGGAGTAGAAACACCATTGATGGATTTAATCATGCATTGTGCTCGTGAAAGTCAGAAATACGAAGCCCTTTAATCCTTTTCCGTTTTCAAGTTTAAAGCTGATTTTGAAAGTCCTGCAGAGTTTGGATCTGACTTTCGCTAAATCCGGCTTTTAATCTTAAGGATCTATTGATTTTCTCACGGCGGTCGGGGAGTTGGTGGGCTAGCTTTGCCATCCTAATTTTAAAATCATCATCAGGAGAGGTTCCAAGTTCTTTACAAAATTGAGTGTACCATCTTGTGCCAAACTGAACATGCCCCATTTCATCTTTAGCAATGACTCGAACAATTTTATCGGCTTGGGGAGAGTGAACTCCACTGAGTCGATTTAAGATGGAATCGCTGGCGTCGAGTCCGGAGCCTTCTAAATAACAATGTACAATCAGCATTCGATCTAGAAGAGAATCTTCAGAAGCGGTGCAATCCCAGAGCGCCGTATGGATGGGCCAATCGCCCCATTGGTAACCCAATGATTCTATGCCTCGCAGACACAACTTTAAGTGATGTCCCTCTTCAAGGGCTATTTTTCCAAGCTGTTCTTTAAACGGATGGGGGGCTTCTGTGTATTGAAGCAAAGTGCGAATGGCCAGTTCCATCGCTTGTAGTTCAATGTTAGCTAGGTCATGTAAAAGTCTTGCTTGGCCCTCCGCTAGAGAAATTCCTTTTTTAGGTGGATGTAGGCCAGGAGTGAGGACTTGAATATCTCTCGTGGGGTGCATAGGAATTGTATATGCGGTACCAGACAGCACATTATGCAGGGTGCTTTCTAGAGCATCGAGTTTCTTGAATACATTGGGTTCCGCAAGTAGGCCGGTCTGCAAAATGCTTTGAGTCATAGGTGTGCTAATATAGACAAATACGGCAATAAAGATAGAGATTTGGTTCTGCGTCGAAAGAGGGATGGGTCATGAAGAAAGATTACGATGAGCTTTACCGTGAGTTTAGAGAAAACGGCAGTGAAGGATGGGGTGGCCCTAGTTTTCGCGCTCGAACAAATTTCCTTAAAAAGTCAATTCAGACGTTTTTAAGTGAGTTGCCAAAGGGCGAAGCTGTACGCACTTTGGATTTGGGATGTGGAGCTGGAGAGTTAACACAGTATTTAACCGAATTGGGTTACGATGCTGTTGGGATGGATCTTTCTTCAGAGGCCATTGAGTGGGCAAAAAACAGACACCCCAATTTGGTGTTTTTCCAGGGGGATGCTCTTGGTGAAATGAATTGGGGTGGAAAGTACCACCTCATAGTGGACAGCCATACCATTCATTGTATAACTGGCAGTGATCGGTCTGTACTCGCCCAGAATGTTTATAACCATCTTATGCCAGGTGGGCTACTGTTGATAAATCATATGGTGGGTGATTTAAAAGAGGAAATTTCCTATGGTAGCTTTGACGTTAATCGAAGACTGCAAATTCGTGGTGAAAGGCCTTATAGGTACATGCCTGAGAGTTGGTTGGATTTAAAGTCGGAATGGAGTTCCTTTGGTTTTGAAGTTGTGAAACATTGGGTCTCGTCGGGTTCACCCTGGGATTGTGCCCATATTTTAATGAAGAGGATATAGTTGAAAAAAATTGGTTTGCATTGGTTTCGTAGAGATTTGAGAGTGGCAGGCAACCCTGCATTAATCTATAACTTTAAAAATAGTGAAGGTAATACCCTTGGTTTATTTTGTTTTGATCGTAAGTTCTTGTCTCGTCCAGACATGTCTTTTGATAGGTTTCAGTTTTTTCTAAACACTCTTTCCCAGTTGCGCAATGAATTGCGTGAGTTGGGTGGAGATCTTTTGGTTTTGGATGAGGGGCCAGATTCTGCACTGTCTGCTCTTATCGATGGGTTTAAACAAAGCGAAAAATATCATCTAGATTTGGTAACTTGGAATAGGGATTACGAGCCATTTGCAAGAGAACGGGATCAGAGGATAAAGGATCTACTCTCCGAACAGTCCATTGAGAATAAAAATTTTAGAGATCATCTCCTGTTGGAGCCCTGGGAGGTGTTGAAGGATTCTAGTGACCCACAATCCATGTATCAGGTCTTTACCCCTTATTCTAGAAAGTGGCTAGAGGCTTTTAAGACGGAGGGAGTTCAAAAGCGGCTCCAAAGGCAAGTAAATGGACTTTCCTATTTGGAAAAACGCCTTAAAGGGGAAAAGCTAAAAAAAATATTTAATGTGCAATGGAAAGATCTTGATCTGAATTTTTCTAAGAAAGATCAATTGGAAGAATGCCTTGCGGGCAATCTAGAAAAAGTTTCCTATGATATTCCTAAAGGGGGAAGCCTGGAAGCCTATCAAAAACTCAAAGAGTTTGAGGAAGCCATTGATCAGTATGGAGAGTCTCGAGATATACCCCATTTAGAGGCCACTTCAGATTTTTCCATGTTTTTAAAGAATGGCTCCCTGACGATCCCACAGATTATTCAATATTATGATTTAAAACCCTATAAAAAGCCCGAAACTAGTAGAGATAAGTTTTTCAGCGAATTGATTTGGAGGGAGTTTTACTACGGAATTTTGTATCACAATCCGCGGGTGGAGCAGGAAGAATTTCAACTCAAATACAAAGGTTTAAGCTGGGACAATAATGAGGAATGGTTTGAGGCATGGAAGGAAGGGAAGACGGGTTTTCCCATTGTGGATGCGGGAATGCGGCAGCTTAAAACCACTGGAAAAATGCATAACCGAGTTCGAATGATTGTGGCTTCATTTCTAACGAAGGATTTATTGATAGATTGGCGTTGGGGTGAAAAGTACTTTATGCATAAGCTGCTAGATGGTGATCTGGCAGCCAATAATGGTGGATGGCAATGGGCGGCTTCAACAGGCTGCGATGCTCAACCCTATTTTAGAATCTTTAACCCTTGGTCCCAGTCGAAGAAGTTTGATAGCGAGGGACATTACATCAAAAGATATCTGCCCGAACTAGAAGACTATCCCAGTAAAAAACTGCATGAACCGATTCTTGACCATGAGAAATATCCTCAGCCTATTGTGGATCATAAAGCGCAGCGTGAAAAGGCATTGGAAATGTATAAATCCAAGCGAGACTAATTGGTGTGGATGGTTTTGCTATTCGGTTCTGATCTTTCTTTGATCACAAGCATTTTGATGCCTAGTTCAGGGTGGACCCAAGTGACTTGATGTTTTTCACCCGCTTCAACCATAAGGCATTCATCAGGACGGAGGCGATAGGTGATTCCTTCAATTTCTAGATCTAACTCACCCGAAACACCCACGTAATATTCGGAAAAAGGATGCGAGTGCAAACACTCCGTCGGTAATAGCTCTTTGTATTCAGCCAGTCCAATTTCTATTGAGGATTGGTTCCAATGCCCGCAAAACTTATTGTGTACATCTTTTTTAAGCTGTTTCATTGAACCTCAGTCTCTAGTAGTGCCAAGGGAATTCTTTAAAGTTTTTATCTCGCTTTTCTACAAAGGCATCGCGGCCTTCTTTGGCCTCTTCTGTTCCATAGGCAAGGCGAGTGGCTTCTCCGGCAAACAGTTGCTGACCGACCATTCCGTCGTCAGTGAGGTTAAAACCAAACTTGAGCATTCGCATGGCCGTGGGAGACTTGTCGTTTATGAGAGCTCCCCATTCTAGTGCTGTTGTTTCAAGATCCCCATGGGGAACCACTTTATTAACCATGCCCATTTGAAAAGCCTCATCCGCAGTATAATCGAGTCCCAAAAAGAAAATCTCTCGTGCTCTCTTTTGTCCTATTTGTTTGGCAAGATAAGCGGATCCATATCCGCTGTCGAAGCTAGCTACGTCTGGATCTGTTTGTTTAAAAATAGCATGTTCTTTAGAAGCAATAGTCATGTCGCAGACCACGTGCAGTGAATGCCCACCTCCGACAGCCCATCCAGGAACTACGGCAATAACAATCTTAGGCATGAACCGGATGAGGCGTTGAACCTCTAAGATATGGAGGCGACCCAATCGCGCCGGATCCACAGCTTCTTCTGAATCAGTATATTTATATCCATCTTTGCCTCTAATCCTCTGATCACCTCCAGCACTAAAAGCCCAACCACCATCTTTTGGCGAGGGTCCATTTCCGGTAATGAGAACGCAACCTACGTCGGACCACATTCGAGCATGGTCTAGGCAGCGGTACAATTCATCCACTGTTTTAGGTCGAAAAGCATTACGACATTCTGGTCGGTTAAAAGCAATTCTTACGGTTCCCTGAGATCGTGCACGGTGATAGGTAACATCCTCTAAGTTATCAAAGCCTGGAACTTCCTGCCATAGATCTTCGTTGAAAATATCAGAAACCATAATTTGCTCTCCCTGTTTTTCCTATTTCCTAGCCTTTTCCGGCTAAGGTGTCCACTTCCCATATAAAATTATCCTTTATTCGCCTCACTTTGGTTCAATTCCTAGGTATTGACGTCACGGAAAATGAAAGAAATTCCGATACGTTGGAGTATGTTTATGCCTTTAGGATTGCTAGGGAAATGGCCCAAGTGGCCGCTTTTAACCGGAGCCTTGTTTCTGGGGTTGTTTTCCTATTCATTCCACTCGTTTAAAAGGATAGAGCAATATAGGCATAGCTTGATTCAGTTGAATATAAAGTTGGAGCTCTATAAACAGCGATCTGATCTCTTCCACAGCCAATGTATGAGTTCGTCACAATGGCCCTCCCGATTTTGTGATGCAGGATCAGCAATGATTGGTGCCATGGGCAAGCTCTATCGGCAGTATGGGCAAAGTCTAGAGAATGCTGCAGTTTCACGAAAACTTCTAGCAAATAAAAAAAATAGATCTCACCTTTTGTTAAGATTTTTCGAAGTTTTGCAACCGGAAACTGGTAGTGAGAAGGTCTCCTCATCGGACTCGCAAACAAAGTTTGAACTCTATGAAAAGTTGATGCAGGAAGAAGAGTATCAAAAGTTTTTCTCTCACCTTGAGCCCTATTTAGATGCTGAAAATAGGTTGGATTTTGATTCTGGAAAAAAATATTGGATGGATTACTCCGCTTTTCAACGAATCCTGTTAAGTCGGAAATTAGAGGTTCATAAAGAATACCATTTTCTATCTCATGGTAACCAAACCGGAAGATCTTACTTGGACTCCCAGTTTATTCATTCCGGCTGGGTACACCTTCTTGGAAACCTTTTTTTTCTTGTCGTATTTGGATCCTATGTTGAATTCAGATTGGGCGCTTTGCGATACATTGCGCTCTATCTGGTTGGTGGGATTGCGGGGCTAGCGGCCCAAGTCAACGTTTTTACTGATCCGCAATTAAATCCCATTGTAATGGGGTCGAGTGCTTCCATAAGTGCAATCATGGGAGCTTTTTATCTACTTTTCTATCATCGTAGAATTCGTTTATTACTCATGTACGCGCCTCCCATCCCTTGGGGTCAGATTTATGCCGTACCCATTAAGTATCTTTTGCCATTGTTTTATTTGTCTTCAGACCTAATTGGATTTGTGGCGGGGAGTTTTTCGGGGTTTGGCAATCTGGCCTATGGAGCACACATTGTGGGTTTTCTTACCGGAATCATCTTTGGGTGGTGGTTTCGTAAAAGGCAAAAACTAGCGAACTCTCTTCAGTACAACGAGGAACTGGTTTTGCACCAGCTAATGCTCAAATCTTTTGATGCCCAGAATTACAATGAAGCACTTGTGCTTTTTAGACAGATTGAGCAACTTAATCCGGACAATCTTTTTTCTCTCAATGCATTTATGCAAAAAAGTCTCGATGAAGAGTTTATTCGAGATTTAAATTTGAGCTATTCCCAGAAGGAGTTCTATAGAAGTCATCTATCTACATACTTTGCTCAATCCATTCGACGGGGTAACTATAGTAGTGCGCACTTAATACTAAGTCGACTACCTTACACATGGAGTCTCAGTGAGTATTTGGAAAGTAGTTCCTCGAAAGTACTGCTTAAGTTAATCAACTGGGAGATCAAGCAGGATCATTGGTTTGAAGTTCTCCGACTTTACAATGTTTACTTAAACAAATATCCCAAGGGGAGTGAAGTTTCGCGAATCTATAGAAATACTAAAATTGTGATCGATCATGTTAAGGTGAAGCATGTCGACCAGTTCGAGGAGCATAGGTTTAAAATCATCGACTTCATGCGATCCAACCCCACTTCGCCTTTAATGCCCCTGTTAAAAATTGGCTTTCAAATTGAGGAGATGGATTTAAACAGGGAAGAAAGGCAGATTCCTAAGGGGGGTTGGAGATGAATAGAGCTCCAAAGTTAAATCTATCTATGGTGATTGGCTACCATAATGCCCAACATGAGGATCATCAGCTGAAAGTGGCAGGTATTAGACCTCGCTTATTGGCCTTTATGTTTGACGTTTTCTTTTTAACTCTAATGGTGCGATTGATTTTGGCTTTGTTTTCTGCGGTGATGGGTTACGATTTTATTAACATGCCCACTGAATTAGGTTTATTCATTGCGTGGACAACGGTATTTATTTATTTTGTGGTGCCACAATACTTAACGGGTCAGACGTTGGGTAAACGGATTGTGAAAATTAAAGTGATTCATCAGGATGAGTACCAAAACATTAATTTCATTCAGTTCATAGCAAGAGAAGTTTTCGGAAAATTCGTAAGTATTATAACTTTTGGAATTGGCTTTATGCTGGTATTGACTCGGGAAGATCGGCGGGCTCTGCATGATCTAATGTCCAGAACCCGCGTGGTCGATCTCAAGAAAAATAGGTCAAACTATCCCAAGATTTAAGATTCAAGTAAGCTTCTTAACATCCAGGCTGTCTTCTCATGCAACTGTATGCGTTGAGTGAGTAGGTCTAACGTGGCTTCATCATTACCTTCTTCAGCAGTAGGGAAAATGGATCGAGCTGTTTTAGCTACGGTTTCATGACCTTTAACGAGATCTTTCACCATGTCTGTTGCGGACGGAACGCTTGTGGTCTCCTCAATTTTAGTGAGTTCCTTGAACTGTACATAAGAGCCAGGTGCAAATTCTCCAAGAGATCGAATTCGCTCGGCGACGTCGTCTACAGCGATGGCTAGTTCTGTATAATGAGTTTCAAACATTGTATGGAGAGTTTGAAACATAGGACCAGTGACGTTCCAATGATAATTATGTGTTTTAAGATAAAGCGTATAGCTGTCAGCTAAAAGGTGCCCTAGGTCTTTAGCTATGGCTTTTCTTTGTGACTCTGGAATTCCAATATCGATTTGCATGATCTGTCTCCTTCTTTGTGACTACATAGTATGTGATTTTTTTAGATTTTTTAAATACCGGTACACTATAGGTGTATAGGGTTGGACTATCAATCAATCCATTGAAAGCTCAGCACAATGTCCAAGTGGCTTATCGGCACGGCTCATAAAGCGACAATTTTTGTAATTTTAAAAAACCTATACATTTCAAGGGGTTCCACAGTTATTCCACAATTGACTTTAATGGGAGTGATTTCGCTCATTGGCATGCTGGGAGCTGTTTTGGCCTTCGGTTTGCTTTTTTAGGTGGGTAGGAGATGTACTATGGAAACTGTAAAAATATATATGAAAACTATTCTTATTTTATTGGCAATAGGCCTTGCGGGTTGTGGCAAAGAGTCCAGCTCAAGCAATTCCGCCTATACAACGACGACAGGCTATTATTGGAGTAATAACTATTGTTATTCGTCTTATACGGGTCAAATTGTGAACAGCACTTACTGTGGTTCAACAGGACTATCGAATGATCTTTTTCAATACAGTGGAAGTAGCTGTATTTATGTTCCTACGGGTCAAACCTCAGATAGCTCTTATTGTTCTGCCGGGGCATTCACCTATAATACCAGTGGGCAGTGTATTGATAATGTCCAAGGGAGTGTAGTGGTGGAAAGTACATTCTGTGCGAACCTGACAAGCACTTACTCGACCACTTCAACCAGCTACTATTGGAATGGAGCTTACTGTTATTCGTCTTCAACGGGCCTTCAGGTGGCGACCACATACTGTAGTAGCACTAGCTCTAGCTCCACAGGAAGCACCTGTTACGGCACCTACTACTATTACTACTACTATCAGTTCATGCCTGTATCTTGTACTGGAGCTAACTGCAGCGGTTACACACTCTATGATTACAATGGGCAAAGTGTTTATTGTCAGTAATTGAAACGCATTTTTACCTTTGTCTCAATATGAAGCGTAGAAGACCACCCTGGATGAGAATTTCGTACAACTCTCTTGGTTTTCTGCGCTTTAACATTTCTAAATCCATAATTCTTCAACAGTCATATTTGATACTGGATACAGAAAGAGGGAGGATCCCATGAAATCAATATTAATACTTTTTTTGGCAACGCTGTTTTTGAGTCCTTGGGCAATGGCCCAGTCTGATTCCTATGACGATGCGGAAAATGAAACGAGGAGGCCACATCCAGAGGGTCCACCTCCACAAAGATTAACTGAAGAACAACATGAATGTTTAGAGTCCCATAAACCAACTGATGGAACTCGACCTAGTCGCGAAGACATGGATGCTGCTCTCGAGGCGTGTGGAATCGACCACCCCCCTCCACCACCACGAGGGCAAAGAAAACAGGCCGGAGCGGCGGTTCGGTGATGAACACATATCTCTTGGAGAGAGACTCCTTGTGGAGTCTCTCTCTATTAGATAAACTTAATACTCTAATGAAATTTTAAGTTTGAGGTCGATATGAATTTAATGATTGTTGAGGATGATCCCGCTTTGGCTCGGGGACTACAAGTGAATTTGGAGCTTGAAGGGTATCAGGTGTTTTGGGCTGACTCCTTAAAAAAGGCTTTTGAAATAAATGATTCGCAATCTTTGGATTTAGTAGTTCTTGATTTAGGGTTAGCCGATGGTACAGGTTTCGATTTTTTGAAGCATGTGCGTGAAGTAGGGTCTCGCTTGCCCGTATTGATTTTGTCAGCGCAGACAGATGAAGACTCCGTAGTAAAAGGGTTACAAATGGGTGCTAATGACTTTGTCCGAAAGCCTTTTGGTAACCGAGAGTTATTGGCTCGTATAAAAACTATTTTAAGAGAACCTCAATTGAGAGAGAATCAGCTTCGATTTGGTGAAATGATTTTATTGTTAGATCAAAGAGTCGTGAAGTTTAGAGGGAATGATATTTCGATCAATAGAAGAGAGTTTGATATATTGACTCATTTTATGCAAAGACCTGGGGTTATCGTTTCACGGGAGAATCTCATTGCGGCGATTGATAAAGACGCTGAGATCTATGATAGAACCATTGATTCTCATGTGAGTCATTTACGGAAAAAGCTAAAAGACAATGGTGTGGATACCATTAAAATTCTTTCCGTTTATGGTATGGGATACCGGATTGAAAAATATGATAAAAAATAAATGGTTCTTAAAATATGTTTTGATTGGAACCGGTCTGGTTTTTTTATTCGTTGTGATGGGAGTTTACTTCAGTGGACAGTTATCCCGGATGGTGCAGACTCAGCCGGAAAGAGTGCCCCCGCTATTTTTCGCAAAGTTAGTAGATAAGTTAGGTGGGGATAATAAATTAAAAGGTATAAGAGAGCTTCAGGAAATTCATCGAGAAGGAATGGTCCCCAGGATTTTTCTGGTGGATAAAGAAGGGACCTTACTCAGCGAGTCCGATACCAATATTCAGTTAAATTGGAAAGGCATTCGGTTACCTCAAAAAGTATACGATTATATTAAGATTCAGCCCAAAGATATTTTGGGAAAAGAGGGTCAACGGTCGGTAATGCCACCATCACCACCTCCAGAGGGGTCACTCTTTAAGATGGGTCCTAATCGGCCTCCGGGTCCGCCAGGGAGAAATGAAGTGTTTCTTGTTAGGCTGGATGGTGATTTGGAGTTGTATTTGTTGATTAAGCCTCCTCGCCCACCCATGGGGAAGCGACCAGAGGGGTTGCGGTGGATCCCTGTTATTAGTGTAATTTCACTTCTCGTCTCGCTCATTATTGGAGTGGGTCTAACTGTTCGTCTTATCTATGATCAAGTTCATAGCGGTGTGGAGGAAGCGGACCGAGTGATAGGGGATATCCGCAAAGGCAATTTAAAAGCGCGTTTTGATGTAAAACGAAAAGATGAATTTGGCCATGCCATGTCTAGATTTAATATTATGGCCGATGAAGTGGAAGGGTTGGTTAATCATTTACGAGATTCTGAGGAAGCAAAAAGTAAGCTTTTACAGGAACTGGCTCATGATTTGCGAACCCCTGTAGCCTCTTTAAAAAGTTTGTTGGAGACTCTGAAGTTTAAAAGTCAAAAACTAGATGAGTCGGTGAAAGAGGAGTTTGTGGACCTTTCTCTAAAAGAAGTGGACTACTTTGGGAAATTGGTAGAAGACCTCTTGTTTTTGGCACAAATGGAAGATCCTGGTTATGGAGCGAAAACCGGTCAGCTAGATATAGTGGAGCTCATCGAAAGTGAAGCGCGTGATAGTTTAAAACGTAGCGAGGTTCACTCGTCAGATGTAAAATTACAATTTACCGCAAGTCCTGAGGAGATCTATTTCTCCGGAGATGCTCATGTATTGCGGCGGCTCTTTCGAAATGCCTTTGAAAACGGATTTTCCTTTGCCCAGTCGCAAGTCAGTGTTGAAGTCCTTCAACAGGATGAAAAGCTTTGTGTGAAAATTTGGGATGATGGCCCCGGTTTTCCAGATCAAGTTTTGGAAGAGTTCGGTGCAAAAAGAATTTCAAGAAAACTGGACGCGTCTCAAGGTGGTAGAATTTCTGTTGGTCTTGGTGGACTTGTGATGAGTAAAATTTGTGGTGCCTACCGGGGCAAGCTCAATGTTTCCAACGGTGATAAACCCGTAGGGGCGATTGTATCCATTGAACTGCCCCTAGCCTGAACTGGATCCATTCATTTAATGGTGGTTGCCATGGCCATGGCCACCGCCAGGGAAGTTCTTCTCAAAAAATCGCATTTCTACAGATCCATCCGGATAGGAGAGGGTCACTTGGATTTCCCATAATCCTCCCATAAAAAAGTGAATGTTTGAAACTTTGTAGCTGCCTATTACCTCTTGGCCAGTTTCGTCGAGCCAAGGTTCAACTTCCGTGGGTTCGGAGCCATGACCCATTGAGGGCATGTCCAATGCCACTTCAAACGATCCAGGAGGGTCTGTGGGTGAGTGGTTTTCACCATTTTTCCATTCAATTAACAGATAGGACTCGCTTCCTACCATGGGTTCTTCGAGCCATTCAATGTGAGCATGTAGTGCCCCGCCATTGAAAGCCAAATGGTAAGATTCGGGGCTATGATCGCTGTCGTGAGCCTGGGCAAGGTAGGAAAAGAATATAAGGCTAAGAGAAAATAGTATTTTCGTTGTTGAGATAAGTTTCACTGTTGAGAGTAGTTTCACTATGGCACTCCAATAAGCAAGGTTTAAGAAAATGTAACGTAATGTTTGCTTGGTCAAAATAGCTCACTTTGTGAGAGAAATACAATTAAAGTTTAACAGTTTCTCTGTTCAGCAGTATTCTAATGCAGTTATTTCTCACATATTATGTAATGGAAACAAGTGATGTCTTAGCCATTGTGGAGAGGCGCGAATTGATGTTAAACCCAACGACTTAGGAGAATATGCATGAAATCAATAGGTCTTCTTATTGGAACTTTTTGTCTTTTATTAGGGACGGCCTCACAGGCGGTGACTCTGGGAGATAAAATCACAGCGAAAAATATTCTAACCGAAAAAAACGAGACACTTGAACTGGGCGGGAAGTCGGGCTGGGTGGCCGTATTTCTTTCGGCCGTTTGTCCTTGTTCGAACAGTCATATTTCTGAAATTAGAAGCTTACAAAAAGAGTATCCCAAATTTCAATTTGTGGGTTTTCATTCCAATTCTTCAGAGTTTAAAAAAGACGCTCAAGACTATTTTAAAAATGAAAATCTTGGGTTCCCGGTGTTTAAAGATACGGGAGCAAAATGGGCCGATCAATTTAAGGCTTCTAAAACACCGCATGTATTTGTGGTTCAAAATGACGTGATTAAGTATCAGGGTGGAGTGTCAAATAGCGCTAGTTTTGAAGACGCTGATAGACAATATCTGAGAGAGGCGCTTGCAAATCTTACCAGCGGAGCTGCGGTGAAGACTTCTCGTACTAGGCCTTTGGGCTGTGAAATCTCTAGGGGTGGATCGAATGATTGGTAGAGAGGGTTTTCTCTTTTTTTTGCTTCTTTCGGTGATGGGGTGTGCCCAGCCGAAATACATTAAGGGTAATCAAGGTGTTGGCCTGGGTGGGGCTGAGAAGCCTTCCGGTACTACATGTGACCTTGTTTTCGAATCAGAAGGTTTGTGTATGAGTTGGTACTGGGTTCAAGAACCAACGACACAAGATTCCGGTAAAATTCTTCTTAAAACATTCCGGCTTAACCATTTTGATAAAACTCCTGTTCCAGCCAGCTTAAGTATAGCGCCAGTTCTTACGCTTTGGATGCCTAGTATGGGTCATGGCTCCACTCCATCCGTGGTCTCAATAGTAGATATTGGGACTTATTTAGTTGAAGATGTTTTCTTTGTAATGCTCGGTGAGTGGGATTTACATTTTCAGATTAAAGTTGATGGAGAAGTGACTGATGAGGTTGTTGTACCTATTCGTATTTAGTATTTCTCTATTTGGTGGGCAGTGGGTCTATGGTGCGGCTTGCTGCGGCAGTGGGTTTGCCGCTCCAGCCATTATAAGTGGGGACGAAAAAGCTCTTTTTTCGACCTCCTATGCCGTCACAGAAGTCGTCATTGATAATGTAGATTCTGATGGAATTTGGAGCGATCAGGGTGACGGGCAGAGGCTTCAGACCTTGAGTTTGGAAGGTGCGCATATATTTAACGACAGATGGCAAGTGGGGGGCAGCACACAGGTGTTGCAAAGGACTCATCAAGGCGAAGAGAGTTCGGGATTGGGAGATACCAAATTCACACTAGGATATGAATATCTCACTGACTGGGACTATCATCCTATTCGTCCTCGTGGAACTGGGTATTTCACACTTACAGCTCCTACCGGGCGGTCCCGGGCCGAATCGGAATTGGGGGGACTAGATAGTCGGGGTAACGGATTTTGGGCTTTAGGGCTTGGCACAATGTTATCCAAATCTGTCATACCTTGGGATATATACCTTAATTTTGAAGTTCATAAATCTTTCGCTAAAACGGTCAATAACACTCAGGTAGATGGAGAGATTCGACCGGGCTGGGGAGGCAGCTTTAGCGGGGGAGCCGGCTATAATTTTGATAAATATCGAGTTGGCGGTTCGATCTCTTGGAATTATGAAGATGCAATTTCAATTGCAGGGTCTACAGAATATGAGGGTGCGGTAGAGCGATATGCTACGGGCACACTGTCCGCAAGTTACGACATGGAAAATGACTGGTCGAGCAGTTTAAGTTATTCCGATCAGACTCTCTTTGGTTCTCCTGTGAATACGAGCCTTGGTCGTACTTTGAGTTTTCAACTTCAAAAACGTTGGGCAAGATAGAAGTCCGCCCCGATTTGTTGAGTAAACACTAAGCCGCCGTCTGTTTGTCGAAAAGGCAGCTATTAAGAGTTTCTTCCACGATACTTAGGTCAAATGGCTTTAAGAAATAGGCATCGTATAGGCCATAGAGTTCGTTATCTTGGGATTCGAAATCGATATTAATACCGCCAGTAAAAAACACAAATTTGGGTTGTTTTACTTCTTTATGGGATCGAACGGACTTTAGAAAAGTAGGGCCATCCATTTTAGGCATTCGCATATCTGACAATATAATATCAATTTGGTCGGGGTTGTTGAGAAATATATCTAAACCTTCCTTGCCATTTTCTGCTGTGGTGACTTTAAATCCCAACTCTTCTAGCATATCTCCCAAAATGAATCGGATATCCTCTTCATCGTCTACGAGTAGTAGTCTAAGCCCAGTAAAGCTGTTTTCTAGGGACTTAGTGTCGGCGGTATCAGCTTGCATGTTCTTGTTAGAAATGGGAAGTCGTAAAATAAACTCTGAACCTTTTCCAATCTCAGAATTGAAATCTACAGTTCCGTTCATATCTTCAACATAACTGCGGGAGAGAGATAAACCAATACCGGTCTTGTTTTCTAATTGTTTTGTTGAGAAAAAAGGATCAAACATCTTTTCTTGTACCTCTTTAGAGGCACCACAGCCGTTGTCTTTCACCTTTACTTCAAATTGATTGCCAACAATACCATAGGAGATTTGGATGGTCTTAACTTCATTGCTTGTGGCTAAAACGGCATCTTTTGCATTTCCAACTACACCCATAAAAACTTGAAGGAAGTTGCCTCTACTGCCATCGATGGCAATGTTCTCGCAATCCGAATCGGTGACCATTTCAATTTGAATACCGTCCTTTTCATGGATCTCTTTTAACAGTCGATAGGAGTTCTCCATGGCAAGTATGGGGAAGAAAGTGTCTTTTTCGTAAATTTCACTTCGAGTAAAAGCTCCGAGGTCGGCCACAATTCGACTGATCCGTTTGGTGGAGCTTTCGATTTTTCCCATGGCTTTTGTTAGGCTTTTGGCTTCGGGAGTGTTTAGTTTCTCGTATTTGTTTTTGATAAGAGCAATAAAGCCTTGAATGATAGCAAGTGGGTTGTTGATTTCATGTCCAACTCCAGAAACCAGTTCTCCAATAGAAGCCATTTTTGAATTATAGAGCTCGGCTTTTTTCTGTTTTTTAGCTTCGGTAATATCTCTGGTAGATGCGTATACATAAAATTGACCATTAAGTTCAATTCCACGGGCGTTAATTTCCACATCAAGAAGTTCGCCATCTTTTTTTAAATGCTTTGTTTCAAAGATTTGGGGGGACTTAATGAGTTCTTTTATAAAGGGAATGAGATCTTGCTTCGGGAACTTATCATCCCATTCCCTTACATTGAGCTTCTGAGCTTCCTCAAAGCTATATCCAAGAATTTCTGCAAAAACGTGACTACAGATGACAACATTGCCATCTTGATCGAGAACATGGACGCCATCGGCTGCGCCAAAAACAAGTTTTTCGAGTAAATCAGGTGATAAATTTAATTCTGAGGACATCATATTCCTTTCAGGACCACATCTGTTTATCGGACAGGGGAGAATCCCACTTTATTTAGAAACAGTTAATTGGGAAAAGAAAGTGTGACGGTGAACAGTTGTTTATTCACTCGAATCGCCAGATGGCTAGATCTGAGTCTACACCATTGCTTATTTCTCCCACGACAATGAGCTTGCCATTGTTATCAAAAGCAAGATCTTCGGCGAGGTCGCTCCCGGCACCGCTTTGATAGACCAAAATTCCATCCTCTGAGAATTGAGTATCCAGCTCACCCTCATCTGAAAGTTTAAAAACAAACATTTCGTGGTCAGTGCCGTTGTAGGCCTTTCCGGCAAAAAAATAAGATCCATTATCGCTGAGAGCAGATCCATTGATAATATCAGAACCAGTGGCACCAGCAATTCCATCTAATGTAAAAATACCGTCTCCGTTAAAGCCTGAATCAAGGGCTCCATCAGCGGCATAGCACCAGACAGCAGCTTCTACGTCAGTGGAAGCATTGGTGCTTTTTCCAGCGATAATAAATCGCTCATTGAGATCTAGAAAGCCTGTATACGCTAGATCTGCACCATCCGCTCCGGCTGCGGCGTTATGAGTAGCGATGCCTGTTGAGTTAAAGTCCGTACTTAAATCTCCCGTACTGGTGACTTTAATGGCAACGGCATCGTGGTTGGTCACAGAGCTCCCACTCCAACTGTATCCCGCTCCAAATATGGAGCCATCTTCTGCAATAGTTCCCCAAATGAGCTTGTCAGCACCAGTTCCGCCTGCGGCACCGTGATCCTCAAAAATCCCGTCGCCACTAAAGCTGGTATCGAGTGTGCCATCAGATAAATAACGCCAAATTTTGATACTCTTATCAGAGGTATAGTAGCCTTGGCCAAGTACCACAACGCGGTCTTGGGAATCAATAATGATTTTCCTTCCTCGTTCCCCTTCGGAGGCGCCAGAGGAAATATGAACATAGGTGAGATAGCCTGTGGAGTTGAAGCTCGTATCTAGCACACCGGATTCGGTGAACTTCCATATGGCGAGCTCATCAATATTACTCGCATTCTCACTATAGCCGCTCACATATATGGAGTCATCAGAAGCGACGACAACACTGAATCCCACATCGTCACCATTTCCGCCGGCGGCATTGTCTTGAACAAATGCTCCACCAGTTCCAAAGGTAGAATCAAGGGTTCCATCGGAGAGAAATCGCCACACGACCATATCCTTATTACCAGAGAGATTGGTGCTATATCCGGTAACCACTATTCTATTTTCGGAATCTATGGCAACGGCTTTTCCGCCGTCATCGGAGCTTCCACTGGCGCTACTATCCAGAGTTACAACTCCATCCTCGGAAAAGTCCGTATCGAGTTTGCCACTGGGGTCAGCCTGGGATATGGAAGCCTTAAATTTACCTTGAAGGCTATCGTCACAACCCAAAATGAAAACTATAAAAAACGTGCAGAAAAGTAGTTTCATCATTAAGTCCTTAGAGCACATATCGGCAAAACTAAAGTCGAGCTAAAGGGTTTATCCAGCAGCGGTGTGTCGGTTTGAAACAGTTGAGGTGGATCTTGAAAATTCAGTCACTGGAACGGCTGTGATTTCGGGGGTTCCACCAGGAGCAAAATGGCGGGGGAGAAATTATAAAGATTTTTCCATAACTATTGTGACGTGACTATCTCCCGTGCTTTGGATTGTCCCTTTAATTTCAAATCCAGATTTGAGATTTAAAATGATCATCGGTTGAAAGCTATTGTCTGTCTGGGTACAGACCACTTTATAGCCCTGTTGGGCGGCAAAATTGTGTTGGAGTTTCATCAACTCACTCGCGATTCCTAAGTCTCTAAACTTAGGTGTTACCCCGCCAATCCAACTGTAGTAAATCCGGCTAGATCTTTCAAATCCCACTTTGTAGCCTACAGGTATTTCATTCTCAAAAGCTATAAAAATGGAAGGGTTATGTTTTGTTGAGAGTTCTCGGATTATTTTTTCTTTTTTAAGGGGTTTAGGGAAAATTTGCTCTTCAAGAGTAAGTAGATGATTGAGGACTTCCGGATCAAGTCTTTCAAAATTTTCGTAGGTTATGTTTAAACTCAATTATCATCTCCTATTGGTTTTAGGATTGTTATGTGTCCATTTCCTTGATTTCTCTACCTTAGTATTTTTTATAAGTAAATATTCAATAGGAAGGGAATGTTAACTATCTACTGAGGGTGGTGATTGCCGTAAGAATCAGAGAGGACTGTTGGGTTTAGCCGATTCGTATCCGGGAGCATAAATATTGAGATCCATAGGCTGGGCTCACTACGGGCTGGGCTACCATGGGTTTGGCTAAAAAATATTCCCAAATGGTCTTCTGGAATTGGAATTCTACTTTTTGTAATCCAACTATTGGGGCCCATTTCCGAATGAACAAAAGCAATGCTGCCTTTATGATGGGTATGGCCTTCAGGAAAGCCGGCCACCATTTCTGTATGAATTTCCACTCTAGGGTGAAGCCTAACATCCGGTGCATTTGCATTCGCGATGGCATCCATTTGCTTGGTAAAATTGATGAGTTTTTCATGTATCCGAGCGCCGAGCTCACTTCTAGCCATTTCGGAACTGTTCATCCAAAACGAATAGGCGCCACCATATTCTTCATTTACAAATTCTCTCAAATCCTCCCGTTCTTTTTGGGATAGGAAATTCGAAAACTCAATAGTGGTCCAATTGCTAAATTTCTCCCAATTTAAATCTTTTACTTTTGGTGATAGAATAAGAGATTGTGGTGAGAATAAAATGCTGCACGTTGGGGCGGGTCCTACCACCGTAGCCGCCGCAAATTGTCCGTACACTGTCAGAAATGTATACAGTGATATGTTTCTCAACCAAAGCCAGTTCATAAATAGATTTAATTGCAACGGATGTGCCTAGAGGAAAAAGTTATTGTACGAAAAATTGGGTTATTTAGAAGCCTCATTTAAAATGCAAATAGCATCTGGCAGGTTTTTGGGGAAATGGTGGTGAGATCGGGTGAAAAGTCGGGGTGGGAGGACCGAGTTTCATTTATGTAAAATCTTGAATCAATCTCTTCTGGGTTTTCAGGTTGAATAAAGTTAAAAGCGAGCGATTGATCCTTGAGACTAAGGCGGTTTCGATTAAATCTATAGGGGTGAATAAACTCAGAGGTATTAAGGTCAATAATGGCATCTTTATCAGCAATCACCTTAAATCCATTTTCTAGAGCTTCAATAACACTGCACTTTACGCAGGCCCCCCCGTTGGCTCCAGTGATTACAAGTTCGGTAACGCCAAATCGGAATAGGAAATTTGCGAGATCTTCGGCCACGCCGCCAGACTCGTCGAACATTCCATTTCTATTCTTTCGAAATATTTCTACGTTTTTGTAGCCACCGATGAATTTGTTTTTTACCCTGAATCCACCAATGGGCCGACTTATTTTTTTGGAGGTAGGTTCAAACCCGTCGTATTCCACGATGGCTATAGGTTTACCATTATCTCTTGCCAATTTTACGAGTTCAACGATCCTATCTAAAGCGTTTTGATATTTTTCGGGATTATCTCCATACTCTTGATTATTTTTTCTAACAAGGAAGTGTTCTTGCATGTCTATTACGACAAGGGCGGTGTTGTCGGCAAAGGCGTGGACACTCAACAATAAGATAATAAAGAGGACTATTAATTTCAGGGATGGCATGTACTCTAGGTTTTCAAAAACCAGGCCAACCAACTCTGTCTAAGTTATTTTCATTCCTTTCAAAAACATCGACAGGATGGTGGGACTGGCCTCTGATTTGCAGTTAAAAAGATATGTTCCGAGCTCTGATGTTTACTATGATTTTTTCCCCTTTGGCGGTATTTGCCGGTGAGGTAGATCATCACAGTACTCAACAAATCCCCCTAGAGGAAAGTGCCTCTTGGGTGAATGAGTTTATCCGAGATCAGATAGAAAAAAGTGTGGGTCTAAGTAATTACGATTTAAGTCGTACAGATAGGGCCTATGCGCCCCATGAGATTTTGAGAATTTTTCATAGGCATTTCGAGAACCTAATAGCAGGAAAATATCAGGGGGCCATTGGGTCCATTGAGTCCTGTTTGATGGATTTAAAGTGTTCCGAAGGAGTCGATGTGATCCGTCTGCCGGGGAAGAGAAGCATCTATCACAACTTACCTTCATTTAAATATTCGGAATCTGAGTTGTCCCCAATCATTAAAGTCTGTGGCGTTAGATTAGGGGCGGATAAGATCACACATTTTTTAAATGACGGTATCAAGCATTACAAAGCTTATTTAAAAAATCAACGCTCTGAAGATTACGTAATAAATCTCTCTGAATTTCTAGAGGCGAGTCCGCTAGGGCTTAAATTTACAGGAGTGTTTTCTCGTGCGGACATCGAAGCGAATTGGCAAGGTTTTAATTACTTTTTAACGGGCATGAAAGAAGAACTGTCCGTCTATACGACGACCGTAGAGGGGAGTCGTCGACTTCATTTTCACAGAGAACAGTTTGATATTTGTAACTATATCACCAAAGAGATGAGTGAATTTGGTCATTCTTCTGTGAACTCCTACATGTCCTGCCAAGATCAAAAGCCCTGTGACAGGGAAGTATTGGAAAACAGGATTCGAGAGCGCGATCGGAAATATGAGGCCCAAGTACTACCAATGGATGAAGCCAAACGTCTGAAGGAAAAATGGAATGAGGAGTTTTTTGAGGAGTTGAATCTATTTAGGAGGAAAGCTCTGGGAGAACGTATTCAAATGGCTAAATTGAGAAGTATTAACTCTCCAGTGGCAACGCAGATTGCCTCTATCATCGAAAGTTATCCGCCTATGCTTCGGTTTCGATTGAGACAAGTGGTCGAGTTAATACTTAAGATGAGCCCCAAGGGAATTTACATTCTTTATCAGTACCTTTTTTCTGAATTTGAAGAGGGTGATTTTGAAGGTCTATCTTTCCCTGATATTCCACTGGAAACCCATGTGCTATTTCCCATGAAAGAAAAGTGGGTGTCTGAGCGAGGCTTAGAGAATTGGTGTCACATTGTTTCCGCTAAGTATGATCCTCAATGTAACGATCTTTAATAGTATCCGTATCCATTTTTGCCTCGACAGATCTGTTTATACTAGATATCGTTTTCCTATGGCGCTCATAGATATTGGAGATCATAATTTTCGCGAGATTTACCAGAATAACGATATAGTTGTTTTGGATTTTTGGGCCAGTTGGTGTGGGCCTTGTCATCAGTTTATGCCGATCTTCGAAGAGGTATCACAGCAATTCCCCGATATTATTTTCGGCAAAGTGGATACGGAGCAGGAGCAGAAGCTGTCCGCTTATTTTTCTGTTCGAGGTATCCCTACGGTGCTTATCATTCGTGAAGAGTTGGAACTATTTCGCCATTCAGGTGTCCTTGATAGCGCCTCTCTTAAATCCGTCATTAAACAAATTCAACAGGCGGATATGGACGAAGTGAAAAAGAAAATTGAAGCCGAAGAAGCTCAAAGTTAGAAATGGGGAGTTCGCGGGTAGGACTCTATTTTTAATGCTGCTCTATTCTCTTTTAACTCTAGTGTGTTATTTCTATTGACCTCGTCGGGGCTGTGAATGTCTTGTATTGAGACAGAGGCTTTAGGCCATAAAAAAAAGACACACAGTCCTATTGTCAGCTGTTTTTACAGATGACTAGAAATTTTCAGTAAGAAGCAACTCAGTGGCCGCCTATTGGCTTATCGCTTGCAACCTTTAACCCTTAAATCACTTGTGGGGGATTCTTGGTTCGTTTATTGTTTATTATATGTTCGGTGTTCTTTAGCAGTTTCGTCTATGCAGGTATCTATTATAAACCCACCAACGTGTTGAATATGAAATCTCAAGATTTAAATGGCGATTTGTTTTACTACGCCACAGATCGCTCCGGCGAGGTTCACTTTCAAGTCAACGCCCCAAGCGACGGGTACTACCGCATTAGAGCGAAAGTTTTGGCCGCAAACGGAAAATCTGACAGCTTCTATGTGCAACTTGATCAGCGGTTTCCTGCTCTTTGGGATATCAAAGAAGGCCCTGATGTACAGTTTGCTACCTGGAGCTACAAGACCTACCTAAGCAAGGGAACCCATCAAATTAAGTTCCTTGCAAGGGAGTCTAATACTAAGATATCCGAGCTACTTTTAAACTTCACTGACTCCGTAAAAATTGTTCGAAGATTGGATTTTTCAGATAAGCAACTGCAATCGAACTTTCTGGGGGATCTGGATTCGACAAATATCGATTGTCCTCAAAGTGGATCTGAAACGGTCTGTAACTGGGATCGAAAAGAGTTGGCCAAAATCAAACGAGATTTTATCACCGGTAAACCAGTCCTAGAGGTCAGTTATCCACCAGTATCTATTGGCACCCCAAGAGTCACTTTTAATAAAAAGCTCCCCATCAACAGCAACGACTACACATTATCCTATCGCGTGAAGTTTGGCGCTCACTATCGGTGGGCCAAGGGTGGGAAAATGCACGGGCTAGGACCCGCAAAACCAACAACCGGCTGCCAGCCCAGGACCGACGACGGATGGAGTGTAAGAATGCTTACGATGTCGACGGGACGGTTAGCCATATATGTGTACGATCAAGATCGTAACAATCCAAATGGCTGTGGTGAAGGCTTCACAGCCCCGAACTTTCGAATTACAAATACCGAGAAGTGGTACAATATTTCGCTATATGTAAAACTAAATTCTCCCAACCGGGCAGATGGCGTAGCTAAACTTTTTGTCGATGGTAAACAAATCCACGAGGTCACTGGTTTACGGCTTCGAAGGTCAAACGCAAAAAGCTCTCTCATGCAAAATTTTATGTTTAACACATTCTACGGTGGAGGCTCTTGGGATGCAGCCCCTGACAGAACGACCCATGTACAGTTCAGTGACTTTCAGATCGCCGAAGGCGAGGTGCCTCGCGTGCTTTCTGACACCAAAATCGCAGCTGATTACTCGGCGTCAGAAATCAAAAAACTTCTGCGAGAAGCTCGAGATATCTCGGTGCCCGTTTCAAGAGATCGCGGAGTTAAGACTGACTTTGGAAAATATCCCGACTCAGCCAGTGCCGATTTTGATTTAGAAACCGGAGTATCTAGTAACTGGAAATTTGGTAGCAAGCAAAGATACAACGGCTATTTTCTCAGGTCCTATGCCGAATTATTTATTAAGGTGGGACAGCTTTTTTCTGAAACCACCGGCACCACCCTGCCAAAGGCCTCTTTTGAGTTTCACTCCAAAGATGGGGGACAGATTGGCTACCAACTCGAGTCTAGCACCTTTCGCTCTTATTCTTATAGCCAAGACCCAAATCAAATTATTAAGCATTTTTTAGTGGATTTAATATATGTAACAAACTTCGTAAACCCATCTCAAAGAAATGGTGTTAGAAGTATTAATGTTGAAAAACAAAGTTTAGCCTCTAGCTTTTCCCAGTTAAACCACAGGGCTTTTCGTCACAAATCGCCGCAGATGTACATTCCTCAACTGCTTAGGCGCTCAGCCAACCTATTTCTCCAAGAAGAAAAGCATTACAAATCAAACCCGATTGGTTCAGCAGAAAATTTTGCACAAACCAGTATCGACTTAAAAGTTGATAATTTCGGTAGCTTTCAATACCTTCCTCCTTACAGTGGACACAAACAAAGTGGCGTTCGCTCTTTCGCAGGCGTCGAAAGCTGGTCCTACTCAAGCTCATCTAAAAATAACAAAACTCTTGCGCAGGCCTATGGACAATTTCTTATAGAGCTACATGATATTCATAGACTCTTTCAGTGGCATGGTGATCCAACTGTGGAAATCAAAACTCGCTCGCTAGAGCCAACGAAACAGTTCAAGGTGGGTTCAAAACCTTGGAGAAAATTTAAATCGAATATTCACCCAAGAACCGTCTTCCAACAAATGGTCAATGACTACTGAGCTCAAAGCGGGTAATCATTTGTAATATCGAAGTCTATTTTTATAGCTCCCTGCAGACCGCCGGTGCGCTCGCTATGTCAGCCATCCGGGCTGACATCCCCCCGTTAAATGCTTGCGCATTCAACAGGGGCGCTCGCTCACTTCGATCCCCGTAAACTCACCAGCCTAAAAATACTAAAGGCCGCCGAGTGGCGACCTTCATTATTTTTAATTGGTGGAGCGTACAGGGATCGAACCTGCGACCTCAACGCTGCCAGCGTTGCGCTCTCCCAGCTGAGCTAACGCCCCACATGTGAAAGAGGTCTTTCTTCTATCCCTTCTGGCCGACCGTGGCAAGAGTTTAATAGGAGTTGATCGATACCCACGTCTTGTCTTTTAATAGACTTATGACGAGGAGTTTCATCTATGCGTAGTTTCATTGTAAGTCTCTTATTTCTCGGTGTTTTTTCCCCCCTTGGAGTTTCTGCCAAAGATCTCACCAGCCGATTGGGTGTGGGAATATCCGATCAGTTTGCCACCGACACTCTGCCAAGTGTGGCTGTGAAATATTACCCTAGCGCCGATTTGGGTTTTTCTGCTGCCTTGGCTGTAGACACAGAAAAAGACAATTCTAAATTTGGATTTTTGGTTAAAATGTACAAGATCCTTCCCGGTGGATTTATGGAAGAAAACCTTAACTTCTACATGGGTGGTGGTGCTGGATTACTGAGCATTGAGTCCAACGGCGACAATGACTCCGGTTTTGAGCTTACAGGATTTACTGGTGCGGAGTTCTTTTTTAGCGGCCTTGATAATCTCAGTTTTTCCTTCGAGGCGGGAATTGGGATTGTTTCCATTTCCAGTGAAGTGCGCTTTCGTACCATCGCCGATCATCCCTTCAAAGCGGGCATTACATTTTATTTTTAAGGAGAGTCAATTATGGAAAAGAAAGTCATAGTGACGGACGCAGCACCAGCTCCCGTAGGGCCCTATTCTCAGGCCATTAAATTGGGTGATTTTCTCTATTGCTCGGGACAAATTGCTATCGAACCATCGTCTGGGGATTTGCTTACGAGCAATATTGCTGAGGAAACCGAACAGGTAATGAAAAATATTGGCGCGGTGTTGGCGGCGAACAATATGAGTTATCAGAATATTTTTAAAACCAGTATTTTTCTCATTCGAATGAGTGATTTTAATGCGGTCAACGAAGTCTATTCCAAATATTTTAAAGATGATCCGCCCGCAAGGAGTTGTGTGGCTGTGAGTGAGTTACCCAAAGGCGTGAATGTAGAAATTGAAGTGATCGCCCATGTCGCGCAATAGGCGCTATGTTTTGGCCTTATTAGGCCTTTCTTTGGCTGTTGTCGTAGGTTCTATTCTATGGGGCGAGAAGAGAAAGGTCATGGCCACTCCGATCACCTCTTGGACCGAGGATGTCGTCGCTGACTGTGCCATAGTATTAACAGGTGGTCCTTTTCGGATTCGAGAGGGGATGGATTTACTCAGTCAGGGACGAGTGAAAAAGCTCATTGTTTCCGGTGTAAACCCCAATTCCAATTTGCTCGATATTTTTCCCAATCTTCCCTTTTACGGTACCGTGAGTGAAGATGACATTGTTCTAGAAAAGAACTCTCAAACCACCTATGGTAATGCTCAGCAAAGTCTGCAGGTCACTGAGGTTTTAAAATGCCGAGATGTGATTCTTATAACCTCACGTCTTCATATGTACCGATCGCTGAATACGTTTATGTCTATTTTCCCAGCGGAACTTCAGATCTATCCTCGGGCGATTGTCGCTGGGAGATATCAACCCAAGCTTGGATCCATTATGGTAGAAACCATAAAATCCCTATTCTATGGTCTGTGGGTCTATTAGGCGAAGGTCTCGTAGATTCATTGGGGAGTTTTCTCTAGACCAGTTCAGATTTTATTTGGCATTAGCTAAAGTCTAAAAAATCGCCGGTATGGGTTTTCAGGGGCGGATTCTGTCAACCTTGATGGCCTGAGATCCGATGTAAAATCTATGAGTTCATCTAATCCCATTTCTACAGCTTCTTCGCTTCCATTTCGAGTGGTGGATCGCTGGGGAAAAAAAGTAACAGGAATTATCGATTATACCATTCAGGTCCTCCTAATGGTTTATCTTTCGGTACGTGCTGCCTTTATTGATCAAGCTCAGGGGATGCGGGATATCGTTCGCGTGGTTTCCATGCAAATTTACTTTACGGGCTATCAGGCCATGCCGTTGATTACAGTTTTAGCCTTAGCCACCGGATCTGTTGTTATCATGCAGTCGTCGGCTCAGCTTAGTTTTTTGGGTGGGAGTGATATGTTGGGCAAGCTTATGCTCATCATTATTGTGCGGGAAGTGGGTCCACTTTTAACAGCACTAGTAGTGATCGCTCGATCGGGGACGGCTGTGGCTTCGGAACTGGGTAATATGCAGGTAAATAAGGAAGTGACGGCTTTGGAGAGTATGGGGATCAATCCACTGAGCTATATTGTGTTTCCACGTCTAGCGGGTGGTGTGATTAGTGTGATTTGTTTAGCTTTCTACTTCAGTGTAATTGCACTTATAGGTGGATTTTTTGTGTCCCGACTTGCCCATGATATGTCGTTTGCTCACTACACATTTACTCTGGCGAGTTCTTTTGAAATGAACGATGTGGTGATGTTTCTCTTAAAAAACACTTTTAGTGGAGTCATTATTTTTACAGTGTGTTGCTATCAAGGTTTGCTTGTTCAAAAGAGCCCCCATGAAGTGCCACAGGCCACGACCAAGGCTGTGGTGAATTCGATCATCTATGTTATAGGTTTTAATCTCATTGTTACGACTTTGTTCTATCTTAAAAACTTGATGGATCTGGGAGTCGTTTGATGAAGCTATTTGTATCTCCACAAGTGATCGATACGATGTCTATGAAAAATTTAGATATAGGCTTTGGTGATCGGGTTGTTATTAATAATATGTGTTGTGATTTACCAACCGGAAAAGTGGTTCATGTCAAAGGTCGTCGGGGAGTGGGTAAGTCTGCCTTTTTAAGAGTTCTAGCTGGGATCGAAGTGCCAACTCAAGGGGAGTACTACATAAATTCTAAAAACACCTTAGCTATGAGTTTTGAGGAGTTTTTAGAATATCGGATCCTTATTGGTTATAGTTTTGATTATGGCGGGCTGATTCATAATATGACAATTAAAGATAATCTCATATTGCCTCTTCGGTATCACAATGCCGTGGAGGGCTGGTTGATTGAGGAGCGGGTGGAATATTATCTAAGACTATTTGATCTTTGGGATGTGAGAGATGAACGACCCTCATTTGTTTCGGGCAGTATGAGAAAAGAGGCCTGTGTGGCTCGGGCTTTTATTATGGAACCTGAAATGGTGATTTTAGACTGCCCTACAGTAGGGATGCACAAACACAACATACAAGTACTTATTGATTTAGTTAAAGAAAAGCAAATATCAGGTAACCTTAAGCATGTATTTGTGGCGTCGGATGACGATGAATTTATCAGTAGCTTCGCAACAGCCAGCATTGATCTAGATGATCATCTTGATCAAAGTATTGTTATAGAGCAGGAGGCGGCATGAGAGTGAAGTTTAATAAATTTGAACGGGTTGCTGGGTTGTTTCTGTTAACCGCCTTTATTAGTGCCATTACTGTCACAAGTTTTGTTGCCGTTAAAAAGGGTTGGTTTACATCAAAAGTTAAATTCTATGCCATACTTGATTCTGCGGATGGTTTGTTTGAGGGGACTCAAGTGCAAATGGCCGGTTTGCGTGTAGGGCAAGTTACTAATGTGGACTTGAACGAGGCTAATAAAATTAGAGTAGAATTAGAAGTGTTCGAAAAATTTCATGAGCGTATCCGAACGGACTCACAAATTATGATTGTTCGGCCCTTTGTTATTGGTGAAAAGGTGGTTGATATTCTCGTTGGGACTCAATCACTTGCAAAGGTAGAAGCCGGTACAGAGTTAGATGTTAAATCCAACACCGATATTATGGATGTGTTGAGTGGCCGACGTCTCGGACCGTTTCTTGAGAATACTGAAGCGCTTTTTGAAAACTTTAAAATTCTTGCGGATGCTTTTGCTGATTCTTCTCGTACTCGTAGTCTGGTACGGGTTTTTGATAGGATTGAGCCATTAATTCAAAGTATGGACAAAGCTTCCAAAAACTTCACATCTCTTTCCAATACGATGCAAAAAGATCAGAGATTTGAAATTATGATCGGTGGGTTTACCGATCTCTCCATGCAGATGGCGGAAGTTTTACCAGAAATTCAAAGAGAAGTGCCAGATATGGGAAAACAGATTGGTTCATTGGTCAACAATATGGCTGTTCTCGCGGAGGAGTTTAAAAAATTGACTCCCGCAGTGGCGGCCATCGCTCCAGATCTTCCTAGAGTCAGTCTTCGAGCTATAGAGGCTTTGGATGAGGCGGTAGTTACCATGAAGGCCATGCAAAAGTCGTTTTTTCTTCGAGGCGGCGTGGAAGACGTCAGAGAAGAAGAGGCCACTTCACGGATGCCAGCAGGAGATAAATAGTGGGAGCGCCATCTTATAAAAATTCCTTTAACCTGACCTACTTTAATGCTGAAGAGGTGGGGAAAGGTATGGAAGAGGTGGCCTGTGAAGTTATCAAGACGGAGAAAAACAGTGTAACGAGTCGCTGGTATCGTTTTTCGCCAGAAGTGAACCTATATATATGGGAAGACTCTAAATGCAATATCATTAAGCAGTGTATGGATATTTGTGGTCAAGTTGTAGAGTGGAATATCATTGAAGGTGTGCGAACGGGCTATAGTTTTGATGAAGGTTTAGACGAAGAGCCTACAGTGGTTGAGCTTCATAAAAGATATCAACTGGATCATGTTAAGTATGACGACCAACCCATGGCTCCTGCCGTCCACCAGGCCGAACAGGTCATTCGGAAAATGCAGATTTTGGAACAAAACTATATAGAGAAACTGATCTTTAATTTTCAAAAATCGCCCCAGGCCGATAACATGGATCCCAAGTTGTTTTTAAAAATGTACGGTCACAATTTACCGGCCAGTGAGCTCACTTGGTGGGAGCGTATTATTCGAGTATTTTTAGGTTTCTGGCCAAATCCACCAAAAGATTGATTGTCACTGAACCTTCGGATTTGTATGGTTAACCCATGTTTCGTTGGCATGTGTTTTACCATTATCTTTTTTCTGACAGAGCGGGATCGTTGATCCGTTTAATTTCAAGAATCTGTGTGATCGGTATTACATTGGGAGTGGCAGCGTTTGTTGTCGTGCTGAGCATCATGAATGGCTTCAACGGTTCCATAAAAACCAGATATCTTTCAGTGGAACCTCATCTGGTGGTGTATGAGTCTCCTAAAGCAGAGTCCTCTTTGGAATTGGAAACCTTGGAAAAGCAGCTTTTAAAAAATGATATTGAGTTTAAATCTATTGCACCCTTTGAGGTTCAAGATGTGTTTTTGAAGGGGCCAGAGGGATTTTCTGGTGCCGTCTCTAAAGGGCTCACTCGGAAGGACTTGAGATCCCTTTTTGTTCGGGTGGAGAAAGGTAAAGTTAAGCCAGAAGTTGCTGCGACGACTTATGCTAACGATGTTAATTTATCCATAGGTGGCGTAGACCTACCAGAGCTGTCGGAAGTGGTGGATCAACTGAAGCCCGGGGAAATTTTGATGGGAATCGAGTTGGCTCGATCCATGGGGATTTATGAAGGGGACACTTTAGATGTGATGCCGCCAGAGACTCTGATCTTACCCGCGGGTGAAATACCTGACAAAGAGCAGGTGACGGTAAAAGCACTGTTTAATGTGGATGTGGCGGAAGTGGATTCTCGGTATTTATTTTATGTAAAGGGAGAGACGCTTACGGGAATTATGCATCCAGCCAGTTTGAGGAAAGGTGCTGAAATAAGACTTAAACAACCAGAATTGTACTCTGGAGCTTTTGACCTTTTGCAGAAGTCATATGATTCTGTGGAGTCTTGGGTGGATCGTAACTCCGCCCTATTTTTAGCTTTAAAAGTAGAGAAAATAACCATGACCACATTCATGTCTTTAAGTGGCCTCATAACTTGTTTCACGATTATTACTATTTTAATTCTTTTAATCACTCAGAAAAGAGCTGATGTTGGGATCATGATGACATTGGGTTTGTCTCCACATAGGGCCCAGAGTCTATTTCAGTGGATCGGTGGATATTTGTTTGGTGTTGGGCTTCTAGGTGGGCTTGTATTGGGTGTTGGTATCAGTTTGTTTTTAGAATATGTGCCGCTAGAGGTTTTGCCGGAAATCTACTATGATCGTACCTTGCCCAGTAAGTTGGATGGGGGAATGGTATTGTTTCTCGTTATTGGTGCTAGCCTAGTGGCCATTGTTACGAGTTGGGTTCCCGCCCGCAAAATGTCTCAACTCACACCCGTGAATGCTCTTCGTAAAAAGTGATTCTCAGTAGTTAGGATGTGAGCGTCCGTCGCCTTTTTATACGTTCAAGGGGACTAAAATGTGCCTGTCATTCGGCCCTTTATGTATTCTTTTTATCGGCTCTAAGCCATTGATATTACCTATGTTTATAGTTTTAAATGACCAGCGCTTGTATATATTAATGCGGCGCATTGCAAGCTGGGGAGTCTGTTGGTAAAATCCTGAGCGTGTCTAGTTTGCTTTGAGTTAATAGTGCCAACCATTTGGTAGACCAGCACCTTACTGCCTGGGAATTTAATGAGTCCTTTTACGCGATCTGAGCTAAATCAAGTTATTGGAATGGTGGCTGCTTTTCTTTTAGTTTTAATGTCAGGCCTGCCGGGACATTCTATGTATACCTGCGTGCAATTGTTTGAGAGAGAGATCTTTGATCTAGATGCCATTGCTTCCAAAGTTTCGCGTACAGACTCCTTAGACAGAGAGACTTTTGAGAATGTTAAAATTCTTTTGGAAAACGATCCCAAAGGCCCCAACGGTCCCCACTACCAATCGGTTTTTAAAAATTTAGCTATAAATTCTTATCTTTCTGGAAGCCATGCCTGGCATATATATTCCTACATTAGTAGTAAAGCCTCAGAAAATAGAAAATGGCCTATTCATTACCCAGATGAAAAGAAGGCTCCAGAAATATATCGGCAGGCGGTTACTGGGGCTCTTACTAACCGTCCTCTATATGAGGTTATTAGCTCAGTCCCACGGGAAGGGCAGTTAGAGACCATTCAAAAAGTATTGGAGGATTTAAGTCGAGAGAAGCCTGGTATTTTACCCAGAGAATGGATGGATATAGCCTGGGATAATGTTAAAAAAGTAGAAACAGGTTTCCAGCTCCTTCAGCTGATGTATAAGCTGCGGGGGCCTCCAGATAGTCCGTTCTCCTATAAGTCTTCTCTAGAAGTTTTGGCAGAAGCCACTGGCATCAGTTTAAATGTTTTGGAAAATATTAAAGATGTAAGTTCTGAGCGGCAACTCGGAAGCTTCTACGTCAATTTGCTCGAGATAACAATTGGCCGGCGTCAGCCACCCTTCAAAAATATTGAGTTTGATCCTCAGCTTTTTAAGAAAGAGAACATCAAGACATTTATTGAAGCTCTGAAGAATTTGCGGGACTACCTATTCACAAATGGCAACACGGATGCTGAACTTCAAAAAATATTCGGAGAGGTGATGGAGAGGAGAGTTCGACAGGGATTTGTTTTTTCTAAAGACACCGTGGACACAATTAATAACGACTTACCGTTAAAGATACTTCAAGAGTTGATTCTAGCTATGAAGGTGCGAAGACTTTCCGTTGCGAAAACAGAAGTGATTCGGTTTAAAAAGAGTTGGTTTAACTTAGAACCTCTTCTAACTTTGTTCAGCCGATACTCTGGAAAAGAAGAATGGCAACCTCTCGTGCCTAAACTTCTGGAAGCTCTCCAGGCCATGATTAAAGGAGAATTTAAGGACTACAGGTATAGTGGATCTAAAAAAGCTCGTGATCAAAAGATAGTCCAAGAGCATATGCGTCTATTGACCAGCGAAGAGGCCCGTTCAAAATGGCGAGACGGTGTCACTGAAGTGAGGCTGGCTAAAGAAGCGACCAAGTTTGAGCTCGAGCAAAATAAAGCCATTCTGCAACGTCTTAACTTCATTGCTCGAAAAATGATTTTAAAAAATAATGTATCCACTCATAACTTCGTATACGTGACTGAAAAAGAGAAACAAAAAACGATCGATGTAATTGTAGAGGGGGGGCAAGATCCACGCTTAATAAAGGCCAAGCTAGATAAGATTATGCCTGACGCTCAGCTATTAAATCTCTTGCTGGAGTCGATTGATAAATACAGTGATTCTAAAATCGTTTATGCAACTATTGCATTCATCAGAAATACAAAAGATCTTTTCAATGTACCTGAAGCTGTGAAAAAAGATATTTTCTTGCTTCGAAAGGTTTCAAGAAGTTTGCGCCGAGGAGGGAATGAAAGGATTATTTTGACAACAATTAACTCTGACCCTCGGTTTATGATGGCTTTGGGCTCTGAGCCAGTGGATTGTGCTTCCTGTGTCGGTTACAAGGGTGGAAATGCCCATGGGCTACTCGGTTGGGTGATAGACCCCAATGTTCAGGCTCTGGCGGGTTATGTGTTGGATAAAGGTCACTTTGTCAGCCGCAATGACTTTGAACGCGTCGTCAAAGGCATTCGAGATGGTTCTGCCCGGGTTCGATTCGATGGTAATATGAAGCAGGCTATATTTACAGTGGAGGGCGAAGAGATTCGCACAGAGCCGATCCGCCGAGGCTATCTTCGTCGGGTGGTTAAGCTAGGTGATGCTATTGACTATATGTTTTCGTCCGAATTGGATGCTGCGATTAAGCAAAACGGAGGGCCATTGGAAAGAGTCGGGGGGATTGTTCTTGAAACACAGCATCTCCCGGGACATCAGCTGTCTTACTCTTTGGAAAAACAGGCTTTAAGAATGGCGGAAAAGTGGGCCAAAGATATGAACTTGCAGATTAATAAGGGTATTGAAGTAGGTCGATCTAGAAGCCGCCATGGTGGCCAACATTCGGATTTTCCTTACGGCCAGCATATTAACGGCTATCGAATCTCTGATTAGTGATGGCGATGAGCTAGATACGCCCCGCCAACGGGAGGCTTCATGGCTTTTAACTAAATCTTTCCAAAAAAACACAACTCAGTTTTAGTAATCTGTAATAGTTTCTAGAAATACAAATCCATACTTAAAAGTGACGGGAGGCTCACATAGAGATACAATTTACTATGGATAAAGCCTTTGTCATTTTATCATCTCTTTTGCTGGTTGCGTGCACTATGACATCGCGGACCTATGTTTCCCAAAAAGAAAAGGGACCCTATGATGGATGTCTTGTTTTTATAGACGATGTTAAAAGTGTAGAAGACTTGAACTACGCCCAACAATTTAATCCCGATTTTTTAATAAGATCTTGGTATAGGTGGGGAGAGCCATCGGACAAAAAAACTATTCTAATAGGCAAGGGCTTATAGCTACAGCGGACAAGAATCAGGTAGGCATTGGCGGCGGAACTTCTCTATCTTATATAAATAAACGTGATCTATCCTCTCAGAAATTCGACTCCTCGTGGATTTCTGTTCACTTGGATGGTAGCCCCGTCACTCGAAAAAATCGAAAATACGCTTCTCTATCAGCTCCGGGTTTTCGCTCCTATCTTGTGAATAGAATTATGGAACAAGTCCAGGTGGGCATTATAGAGATTCATCTTGGCGAATCGAACGGAGAAATTCATTTTGATGATTGGACTCTGGGGTTAAAAGGGGATTCGGGTTTTATTCAGTGGCTTAAGGGTAAGTATGCTGACAAAAGCGAATCGTGGTGGGTTGAAAGTTTCGGTGAGCTGGGTCACCGAATTCATAGTAAACTCAGTGTGAGGCGGTCTGATTTTCTAAGACTTACTGAAAACCATAAGGAAAGATTTTTTCTGGAATTCGGTAAGCCGGGTTCATGGAGTGGTAAAAATAGTGTAGGTGAGGCTGCTTTTTTGGCGGATCTCTATACAGCCAATATGGAGAGTTTTATTAATGAACTTAAGGGAAGACTTGAGCGTTCGAATTTTAAAAATGTATCCATTGATATTTGGGGCTTTGCGGACTGGATGCTAAAAATGTCTGTACAACCAGACGCCTATTTGAGTACGCCACCGGATGTGCGCTGGAGGTTGAATTGGTCAACAGATGCAAATTTTAGGTTAGAAGAAAGTCGTGAACGAATAGAAAAGATAATGAAACAGCAGGTGGCTTCTGTAAAACCTATCCCGGTGATTTATATGATAGATCATCCAAGTCCTTTTGATGATTTTAAGAAACTTTCAGATGACCGTCAGGCTCAAATTACTCAATTCTTTTTGGAAGTAACACACAAAATAGGCGGAAAATTTGTTTTTCGTACTTACAGCAATGATCGTGAGCTCTTGGGGCCTAAAACAAAACAAGTGATTCTCAACGGCTGCCATTGAAGCAATAGTATTTCTCTAAAAATTGAATTTAATAAATAAAACAACAACTTCTCGCAGCCCTTTTGGGATCGGGCTCGTCTCAGGCACAGCATCAACAGGGTTGACGCTGAGCTAGATACGCCCCGCCAACGGGAGGCTTCGTCGTGGTTTTTTATTCATTAAATTCAAAATTTTAGTTAAACACTCACTTCGAAGTCTCTAAGAGCATCGGTCAGAGAGGTTTTCTTGTCGGTGCTTTCTTTTCTTTCACCGATGATCAAAGCACAGGGAACGCCAAACTCACCCGCTGGGAAAGTTTTGTTTCGAGTGCCTGGGATCACTACAGAGTTTTTAGGAACACGGCCCTGGTAGGTTTTCTCTTCGCTGCCCGTAACATCTATGATTTTCGTACTCGCTGTAATGGTCACACCAGCGCCTAATACGGCACCTTCTTCAATCACAGCGCCTTCCACCACAATGCAGCGGCTACCGACAAAACAGTTGTCTTCGATGATCACTGGAGTGGCCTGAATGGGCTCCAGAACGCCACCAATGCCCACACCTCCCGAAAGGTGAACATTCCTTCCAATTTGTGCACAGCTACCCACTGTGGCCCATGTGTCCACCATGGTTCCCGAACCAACATAGGCTCCGATGTTTACGTAAGAGGGCATTAAAATAGCGCCCTTTTCCACGTGAGCTCCTTGGCGAACCAGAGCATGGGGCACCACTCGCACACCTTCTTCTCCAGTCCATTGCTTAAGAGGGATTTTGTCAAAAAACTTAAGGTCTCCCGCTTCAATGACTTTCATGTCCATGGCTCTAAAGTAAAGAAGCACCGCTTTTTTCGCCCAATCGTTAACGGTCCATTGCTCATCCGTCTTTTCACAAACTCGAAGCTCACCTGAGTCGAGGAGTTGAATGGCTTCAAACACAAGATCTTTGTTGTTTCCTTCGGAAAGTTTTTCTGGCGCTTCATATAGATTGTTAATGGAAGTTTCTAAACTCATGGTGTCCTCATTTTCTTTCTTGGGTGGCAAAAAGGGCTTTTTTAATGGCGGGAACATGCATTTTGATCACTTCAGGAGCACTCATTCCCCGTTCAATTTCGTAGGTGATAGTGGGCATTCCTCTTTCAAGTCCGGTGTAGGTTCCTAAACATCCCGGAGTGGGGTAGCCAATAGATTCTTTGATCTCAAGTCCGGTCATCTCCGAAATGATGTCCGCTTCGGGATGACAATCTCCATTGGTGTTCAGAAGTGGCTTCCAAGAGTGCAAACTAATGATTAACTTCGGATTATTTTCTTCCAGCCATGCTGTAAGGGCTTGGTTTTCCGGTTCGCTATTAGCAGCAGTTCCGGGATAGTAGCGCTCTTCCGCCACATCATTGGTCCAATCATTGGTTGGCAAATTTCGATTGAGGTCCACACCGTTTTTATTTTTTCGACTTTGATGAAGAACCCCATCCACATTAAACATAGGAACGAGAGTGAGTTGAAGTTTATAGGGAAAGTCCTCAATGAACTCTGAAAGCAATGCCTGGGCGCAAACCACACCTTCCACTTCATCGCCATGAACTCCGCCCAGGATAAGGATCTTAGGGCCTTCGCTGCCAAAATGGTGGGCGATAAGAGGTATGTTAGAGACGCTAGTTCCAAATTTAGTGCTTTTCACGCAATGCTCCACATGGTAAATCAAAGGCCTTATGAAAGCTCAAAGTCAGATTGTGGTCAAGAAGTTCGGTGGCACTTCAGTAGGATCGATAGAGAGAATTGAAGCCGTTGCTGAGCGAATTCATGAAGATCTTTTGTCCGGTCAAAAACCCATTGTGGTGGCTTCCGCTATGTCGGGAGAAACCAATCGATTGGTGGGGTTGGCCCATGAGATGAACCCTCGCTATCGTGGTCCGGCCTACGATATGTTGTTGGCCTCAGGGGAGCAGGTGTCCATAGCGCTCTTGGCGATGGCCCTTGAGAAGCGAGGAGTGGCAGCTAAGCCCCTTTTGGCTCATCAATTGGGCATTAAGACGGATGCTATTTTTTCTAAGGCGCGCATTCAAAGCATCAATGCGGATCGCCTTTTAGATGTTGTGGGCGCTGGTGTAGTGCCCATCGTTGCTGGGTTTCAGGGTGAGGTGAATGGACAGATCACAACTTTGGGTCGCGGCGGAAGTGACACTACAGCGGTGGCCTTGGCAGCAGCCATAGGCAGTGATGCCTGTGAAATTTTTACGGATGTTCCGGCCATCTGCACGGCGGATCCCCGGTTAGTTAAAAATGTAAAAGAAATTAAAACTCTAGAATTTGAAGAGATGATGGAAATGGCTTCTCTTGGTTCTAAGGTTTTACATTTTCGATGCGTAGAATTGGCGGCCAAGTTTGGCGTCAAAATCCATTTACGATCCACATTTGAAAAAAGAGAAGGAACTTGGGTGGTTCCTGAAGGAGAAGGTATGGAAAATCCTGTGGTCTCGGCCGTTACTCATGACGCCTCAACGGCAGTCATTAAAATTTTCCCCGTTCCCCATGAACAGGGCTATTTGTCTAAACTGTTTATTGCGTTGGCAGAAAAAAACATTGTCGTAGATATCATCACCCAGAGTCAAAATGAAGAGGGACAAAGGCTCGCCTTTTCCATTTCAGAAGAAGATGTGCCCAATGCCGAAGACATCGTTAGAACTCTTTTTGGCGAAGATATAAAAGTGTCAGTGATAAAGGATATGGCTAAAATATCCACAGTAGGTGTAGGTATGAAAAACCATCCTGGTGTGGCGGCTAGGTTTTTTAAAGTCCTCAGCGATTTAGATGTTCCTATTCATTTAGTGACCACTTCCGAAATTAAAATTTCCGCAGTGATTGATCGTAAGAACTTAGAGAAGTCAGCCAATGGGCTCCATATGGAGTTCACCTTGGATTTAGGGTAACCATGGCATTTTGTTTTGAAAAAGATCAGTTAGTGATTGCTTCGGAGGGGTTTCTCTCAGTGACCATGCAAAGTATCGTGCAAGAAATAGGTAAGCCCACCTATGTCTACGATTTGGACGAAGTGGTTCGGCGGTTAAAGCATCTCAGCGGTGCTTTTACTGAAAACACGACCATCCACTATGCCATGAAGGCCAATTCTCATCCGGAGATCTTAAAAGCCGTCGCTCAGTTGGGTTTGGGCGTGGATGTGGTTTCAGAAGGGGAGATCCGGTTGGCCTTAAAGGCCGGAGTGGACCCTGGTAAAGTGGTGTTTTCCGGTGTGGGTAAGTCCAAGTCAGAGATTCGACATGCCATCGAAGTGGGAATCCGTCAGATCAATGTAGAGAGTGTGGGCGAGTTAAGACGTATTGGTGAGATGGCTGGCTCTCTTAAAAAGGTTTGCAATGTGGCCTTCCGAATGAATCCGGATGTAGACCCCGATACGCATCCCTATATTAAAACCGGTTTTAGAGACAATAAATTTGGTATGGATGAAAGTGCCTTGCCTGAGCTGGAAGAGGTCTTAAAAGCCAATTCTGAATATGTGCATCTGACGGGATTAACCCTTCATATTGGTTCGCAGATTCGAGAATTGGAAAGTTTCTTGGATGCGATTCAAAAGACTCTACCGATTTGGGACCACTTGAAAGAACAAGGTTACCCATTAGAAACTTTTGATATTGGTGGCGGTGTTGGGATTTCTTACACCGAGGAGAATCCCGAATCGGACTACGCGCTCATTGCGGAGTACGGTGCCGCGGTAAACAAGCTTCTTGGGGATAGAGCCATTGAGTTACAGGTAGAGCCGGGCCGTGTGGTTGTGGGGCGATCCGGAGTTTTGCTAACGGAAGTACAGTACATCAAACAAACCCCATACAAGAATTTCGCTATTGTGAATTCTGGGATGCACCATTTAATGCGCCCGAGTCTATATAGCGCCTACCATCGGGTAGAGCCCATAGAAAAGTATACGGATCGCCCTTCGATGGTCTACGATATTGTAGGTCCCATCTGTGAATCTTCAGATGTTATCGGTCATGATCGATCATTACCTCGTCTTGAAGAGGAGCAATGGCTGGCCATTCGGGATGCGGGAGCTTATGGCTTTTGTATGGCCAACACTTATAATGCCCACGAACTACCAGAAGAGGTCGTGGTGAGCGAAGGGCGGAAGCTCTAAGGGAGGAGCCATGAGTTTTTCATCAATTAACCCTTACACTAAAAATGTGATTGCTAGCCACGAGCTCGATGATTCCTCGCGAGTGGATGATATTTTAGAAATGAGTCACAGAGCTTTTCTAAAATGGAAAAAGCAACCCATCGAGTCTCGATGTGACAAAGTGTTGGGATTAAAAAAACTACTTTTAGATCGAAAAAAAGATTTGGCATTAATGATCACTCAAGAAATGGGAAAGCCTTTAGCGGAATCCATTAAAGAAATCGAAAAATGTGCCACCATGGTTCAATATTATGCGGATAATGCAGAAGAGTTTCTCCAGGATGTGTTTATCAAAACCCATTTTGAAAAGTCTTTTGTGACCTACCAACCTCAGGGAATTATTTTTGGAATCATGCCTTGGAATTTTCCTTTATGGCAGGTGTTGCGTTTTACCGTACCCACTTTATTGGCTGGCAATACGGTGATCGTAAAACATGCTCCTAACGTTTGGGGCTGTCAGAAATTAATCCAGGATTTATTTGATGACTTAGATGTGGCGGAGGGTGTTTTTCAATCTCTATACATCGATGTCCCTATGGTTGAAGAAGTCGTTTCCGATCACAGAGTACGTGGTGGTAGTTTTACCGGAAGTGTGGGTGCTGGTAGGAAGTTTGCCGAGGTATGTGGGCGGTACTTAAAGAAGTGCGTATTGGAGTTGGGTGGGTCCGACGCCTATCTGGTTTTAGAGGATGCCTCACTAGAGCAGGCTGTGCAGTCTTGTGTGACCTCGCGGTTTATAAATGGAGGGCAGAGTTGTGTGGCGGCGAAGCGCTGGATTGTCCATAAAGCTGTGTATGATGAATTTTTGGAGAAAAGTTTAAAACTCATTATAGACATTCAGCAAGGTAATCCGGAAGAGCTAACCACTCGATTGGGCCCATTAGCACGATTTGATCTTAAGGAGAAAGTGGCGGCACAGGTGGAAAAGTCCATTGCTCAAGGGAGCCATGTGGTTCTAGGTGGTCCAGATCATTGTGACCCAAAAGATAACTTCTATCCCGCCACTCTCTTGGCGGAGGTAAAACCAGGGCAAGTGGCTTTTGAAGAAGAGATCTTTGGGCCGGTCGCGTCCCTCATCAAGGCTAACTCCACGAAAGAGGCCATTGAGTTGGCCAATCGTTCTGCCTTTGGTTTGGGGGGGGCTGTATTTACTGCTGATAAAGATTTAGGAGAAGACATCGCCCGCAATCAACTAGATACGGGTGGGGTTTTTGTTAATGATTTTTATAAAAGTGTCCCCTCACTCCCGTTTGGTGGAGTAAAGAGCTCAGGAATAGGTAGAGAACTTTCCCAGTTCTCTCTCTACGAATTCACTAATTTAAAAACAGTTGTAGTGAACGAATCCTAGTTGAATGAAAGGTTAGTTAGGTTCAAAGTTATCATTGGTTTGGCGTTTTACGTGTGAGATAAATCCCACCATCACTTTCAACGTGTGCTCAAATACGGCCTTTTTCCATAATTGTTCTGATACATATTCATCCGCAGCAATCTCGCCTTGCTGTTCACGTTTTCGGTTTGCGAAGCGTTTTATGTCTGCGTCTCGATCAGGCTTGTCCCAAAGGTCATGATTGGCTCTGAGAGAATCCGGCAATATGTGGATTTGATGGTTCAGTGGATCTGCTGATTTCAAGTTGTCTAGAAACACCTTATAAAGGTTCATGTCATATGATGGGTCGAGCATGCTTTGCATAAACAAAATAGGCGACTTCGACAAGCCATTCATGCGGTATTTGGTAGATTGAACAGCTGCAGTGTACAGAGTTCTATGGTCAAGATCTAAAGACATTCCTCCAAGTTGTACTTGCGCGGTAGCTTCCCCATCTGGGCGATGTCTTTCCATTGTGGTTATGACGTTCACCAAATCATTGGGTTGGGTGCTAATTGCTATACCGGCCAATACGCCATCTTGTAGGCCATACTTGTGCGCATAGGCTGCCGCTTGTAGCGCGCCCATACTTCTGCCGGCAACGATCAAAGGTCCTTCAAAGTGATAACGATCTCTCATAAAGACATCCATAACCAAGTGAGCGTGGCGCATAGCCATCAACATTCCATCCGCTGTACTTAGATACTCTGGGGCTCTCCGGCTGTAACCCGCATTGCCCGGAGGATCAAAAATATAGGCCCAGCCACGAAAACCTTTTTCCATCCGTCCATTGATGAGCTCGTCACCTAATTCCGCTCGAGACCCTTTGAGCTTGGTAAAGGTTCCTGCCACTGAAGTTACACTTCGGCCATTGCTGCGCATGGTGCCTGCACCAGGGATAAACATCATAGGATTCTGGTGCATACTCGTTGGAGGAGTTGTGGGAGCTAAAATAGTTACGCCTATTTTTTTAAGAACAATCCGATGGTAGGGGATAAATTCGTCTAAAGGCTCCTTGTGAATCTCGATATAGCCTTCTTTAAAAAGGTCCTCTAGCTTCAGATTAGTGGTTTCAAGCTGGTCATTCAGGCCTTTGAGTTTGCGAATGCCCTGTTTAAATTCAGGAAGCTTTCCCTCACGAATGAATTCTTCAAAAGCCTGTTCTCTGTACTCCGCCTCGGTGGGTTGAGTTTTAAAAAGGTACTCACCACAGGCACTTTTAAAAGCCCAGGAGTATTGAAAGCTAAAAATTGTGATAAAAAATAGAAAATATCTCATACGTTCACCTTACACATTCTTAAGCAATGTCCGTTCCAAAATGGCACCTCAAGGGGCTGATTAAACTGGATCTAAACGGTTGAAATGGGCAGATAAATTATGGATTTTGAAATTAATTCGAAATGTGCGAAGGATTTGTTCAGGGTTGGTTTTGTTGTTTGAGCCAGGCATTAAATTTGGTGAGGGCTCTCTCAATGGTTTTTGCTGTATGGCCCGTGGACCACTCGAAGATTTGCTGAGTCCGCTGATTCTGTTCTTGCCGCTCTTTAAATTCAGCCGCGGTTTCTCCAGGATACTGCTTGAGATTGTCTTGGAAGTCTCGACTCCATAAATCATGTGGAGCTTGAAGTTCGTCAGGAGTTCGTAACAGTTGACCGTCTTCTTTTCCAGACATAACTTGCTTGGCCCAAGGCTCGTAGTAGCGCATATCATAGCTCACGTCCTGCTTGGAATACATGAGCGTTATAACAGCCTGAGAGGGACCTTCTACCTTATAGTCTTCGGTGTGTATACGGTAACTTAACCACATTTTAGGATCAATCACAGTGTTGTCGTTGGCGCTCAGGATGGCATCTAGAGAGCCACCTTTTCCTTCGAACATATCTTCGTGAATTTTAACAGAAGTTACGATATTCGCTCGATCATTCCCGGAAGGGTTGACGGCTATGGCTCCAATAACGCCTTTTTCAAATCCGGCCCATTGGGCATAAGCCATGGCTTGCAGCCCACCCTGACTTCGCCCGGCCACTACTAGTGGTCGTGAGCTATCAATCAGCTCTTTTATGACTAGTCTTGCATGCTCAAGAGTCAGCATATTGCCTTCGGCCGTCGTAAACCAATCCGCGGCCTTCACTCCAAATCCACCGTTTCCAGGAGGATCTAATATGAGAGTGTAGGCACGAATCCCTAGTTGAACTTGCCCATTAACAAACTCATCACCCAGTTGAGATTTTAAGTCCTTTTTCTTATGACTGTTTTTTGTAAATGCTTGTGAAACGGGAATCATTGTTTTCCCCGTAGAGTTGTTGGACCCGGTACCAGGTAACATAAGCATAATGACTTGGTGGTCGGCATGGATGGACTTTACGGGAACATAGAGACTTGTACCAATACTAGCTAGCCGATATTCGTAAAACTCTACAGGAACTGGATCACCCTTTTTAGAGATAATTGTGATTTTCTGAGTGTCTTTGATCTCTACAATACCGGACTCAATGAGGCGGTCTCGATGGAGTTCACCAGATTCAATGGCTCGATTAATCTCTTCAATGGAAGATTTTAATTTCCCAGGATTATCTTCTCTGAAATCGTATTTACCCTCTGGGTCCCATTTTTCATAGGATTCTCGATTGTATTCTGATCGGGAGGGCATGCTGTCGAACAAATTGAGGCAAATGGATTGCGCATGGGCGTAACCACTTAAAACAATAGTAAAGAGAATAGAGAGCATTCGAATAGCCATGGAGACTCATTCTAAGCGAGGACCCCTTTGATTTCACGATTTGTATCCCAATTAAAATTTTTACAGGGGTGATATAGACATCAATTATCTGCGCCATAAGGTACGGACACACTTGTCCGGA
>DCMZ01000005.1:167553-263140 GCA_002321895.1 Bdellovibrionaceae bacterium UBA1609
TCCGGACAAGTGTGTCCGTACCTTGCGAGTTAGTGAAAGCGAGTCATGAAGAAGGTGACGTCATCCTCAAGAGGGTGTCCTTGTCTGAAATCTTCAATGACTTTTTGTAGGTCCTGTTTAGCTTCTACCACAGTACGGCTTTCTTCGTTAAAACTGCCTATAAGTCCTCGAATAAACTGTCTTTCTCCAAGCATAACGTTTTCAGAGTTCTTCAGTTCTGTGACCCCATCTGTATAAAACACGATTTGATCACCCACATTTATATCTAAGCTACATGTCTTGTAGGTGGCGTTGGGATCTTGACCCAAGCGTGGACCGATTTCTTCATTCAACGTAATGAGGTCTTTTTTCTTAATGGGCCCTTCTTTTTTAGGGAACAAAAGTGGAGGGTCATGCGAGGCATTGGTGTATTCCAATTTCCTGGCTTTTGGATCGTAGACGGCTATGAAGAATGTCATCAAAACTTCACTTTTTGCCGTACCATAGATGGCTGAGTTAAGAACTGCTGCTATCTCAGCAGGTTCAATGTCCGGCATTCTCTCAATGATGGTGCTTGCTGACTTTGCGGCGGCCGTCACCAGTGCCGCCGGAGCGCCATGGCCCGTGGCATCGCCAATCCAAAGATAAGATTTTCCATTGTTGTGGGAATGGTACCACCAATCACCACCGCATTCACTAGCGGGTTCGTAATGCCCAACGATCTCTAGATCGTCGTTTTTAAAATCTCCCTCAGGAAACAATGTATTCTGTACTAGCTTGGCTGTCTTGAGTTCATTTTCCATTCTCGACTTTTCCGCCGTCTCTTCAAGCAGGCGCTGGATTTCGCTAGCCATGACATTAAAGTTTTGCGCCAGCTGGCCCATCTCATCTTTTGATTTAATTTTTATATTAATATCGAAGATGCCTTCGGAAATACGCTTGGTGGCGTCTGTTAGCTTCCTCAAATTGGAAGTGAGTGAGCCGGCAGCATAGAGGCTTACAATGATGGTAATACACACTAGAAATATGAGAAACAGCATGGTTTTGTACTGAAGATACTTAAGGGTTTCCAGAGCGGAGGATTTATCGACAAAACTCACGACCCGCAAATTGGCCAATCCCACTTCTGATTTGCTCACTAGCCAATGTTCTTTTTTGCGGTACTCAATTTCTGTGACTCCTTGGTAGGAGGGAATCTTATTCCAGATTTTTGAAAACAATCCTTCCATGCTGGTGGGGTTGAGATCATATATAGATTGCGAAGGCTGTGCGATCACTCGATCTTTTTCATCGACCAAATAGGTGTCTTGTAGATCCGAAACAACAAAATTTTCTGTGAAGTTACCTTGATTAAGTCCTAACACGAGAAACACAGGGGAGTTGTTATTGGAAATGTTGTCGTATTTAAGTGATAAAATCCATCGAATTTTTTCGGTGTCCGTGATTTGCAATGAGAGTTCAGAGGTGAATGATTTTTCCACTAAACTCTGAAAATTAATCTTAGCGATATCCTCTTTTATATCAGGTTTAGTTAATTTTTGTTTTTGTACTAATTTTCCATCGTTAGGATTGTAAGTAAATAGGTAGATAAAACTGATGCTTTCGTCAGTTTTAAATAACGCTTGGGAGTAAGGGTGCAGATTCATTTTTTTAGAATTAAATCCGCGCATATAAAATTTGCCCTTCTTTAGAGCATTATCAATGTCTGTTCGAACCTGGACTGAAGTCGATTTTGTATGGGAAAGTAACGTATCAAATACGTACGCGATTTTATCTCTCTCAAAATCTCGCAGTGCTAAAGACGCAAAACTAAACAATACTAAGACGACAAGCCCAATGAGCATGAATAAAAACTTGGTTTTCAGTGAATTCTTCATGATGTGTTCCCCTCGACACAATTATAGTCCAATTTTTTAAATGATCTTACAGAAAATCGAAAAATATGACGAAATAAATACGTATGGCAGAGTATAAGAAGCAAGACGTATATCTAGGAGCCTTTGAAAAAGGGATTGTGATCGTTTCACTTATAGTGGCGACTCTCTCCGGTTATCTTTTAGTGGATGAAAGACACATCAACAAATGGTTGAAGCCCTCATCATTAGCTTCTGCACCTTTGGGGCAAATGCTTTCGCCGAATAGAGATGTCAGACATCGACATCGCGGAAGTTATATTTGGTTCAATGTGAGTAATGATGCTGAAGTCTATAACGGTGATAGTATCTTTACTGGAGAAGATTCAAATACCAGCTTGAATTTGGATAAGGGGCTCAGCTTCGATATTCAATCCAATTCATTGCTTGTTTTAACCGAGCGAAATAATGAAATCACATTAGATTTAAGAGTGGGGCAAATTGTGGCCTCTGCTAAAACTCCAGTGGCTAAAAAGCTAAAGTTAAAAACGAAACTCGGGGATATCGACGTTTCGGTGGGGAAAAATACCAAGTCTTTTAAAATTGAACAAAGTGCCAAGAAGGCGATCTCAATTGCAGCGATCGATGGTGATTTAGATGTTAAGATTGGTGGACAGAATCAAAAGATTCAAAAAAATGAAAAAGTAAAAGTTGATGCTGCTGGTAAGGTTGAGAAAGTAAAAGTGGACTTGAAATTGATGGTGCCAAGGGAAAATGCGGTAGTGATACCCGATGCCACGGATCGTTCGATTTTTGCTTGGAAAAGTAGTCATGAGACAGCCACTTATAAACTGGAAGTGGCAGAAGATCCTTACTTTAATAAGATGGTGGCTCGGGCGGAATCGTTAGATGTGTTAAGGTCTTCACTCCGTTTGCCGGATGATACTAAATACTATTGGAGAGTGATTGCTAGCGGGGAGGGTATTGAATCCTCTGAAAGCCCGGTGGGAAGTTTTTCATTGATTTCTCCGGAACCAGTACAGCTCTATTTTCCATATAAAAACATGCGCTGGTCAGTTGAGGACTTTGAACAAGAAAATCACTATGTATGGTCAGAGAAATCATTGATTGATTCTTATGAAATACAGGTGGCTTCGGATCTAGCATTTGCTCAGGTGGTTCAAAGCGATGTTGTGGATAGGCCTAACTTAAAAATGCGACCACTCCCTGCGGGGCAATATTATTGGCGTGTGAGATATCAGTCCCATGGGACGGCGTTCGCTTGGTCGATTCCATTTTCGTTTATCGTTGAAGCGCCAGCTCCGCCACCTGTTGTGGCTAAGGCACCGCCCGTTCCAGCTGAACCCGCGCCTGTCATAGATACCCCACCAGAGGTAGCCCAGCAGAGTAAAATTGAACCGCTTCCTGAACCTGAGCCAAAACCGGATCCCATTCAAGAGAAGCCTTCGGAATTACCTCCATTGCAAGTTCGTGGTCCTGAAGAGGTGGAGTTCAAACTTAAAGATCCAAATGATCTAAATTCAATTACCAATCCTCCTCGATTTGAGTCTTCAGAGGGTAATGGGCTGGTATTGCAATTTAGTAAGGACCCCAGTTTTAAGAAATTATTAGATGAGCAAAAGACTGATGGTCGGGTGATGGTTTGGTCAAAGCCAATTGTAGGAACCGTCTACTGGCGTGCCAAAGATCAATCTGAGGGTCGTAAGTGGTCAGAGGTAAAAGATTTGAGTTTATCTGTAGCTCCGTTTGTAAAAGCCCCTGTTATCGAGAAAAAATTGAGATTTAAACATGTAAGCAGTTTTGAGAAAAATCATTCTGTTGAATTGAGTTGGCCAAAAATTCCTTTAGCCAAGGGATATCAGGTCACTTTGAATGGAAAATCATATAGTTCTAAGCAAAACAAAATAAATCTTCGGTTACCTGCGAGCACCAATCAGTCATTTACTGTTGCGGCGACAGATGAAAATGGGAAGTTGGTTTCTAAGCCCTCAGCTCCGGTGAAAGTGAATGTTAGGGCTACATTGTTCGTATCACCTCCAAAACTAAGCAGTCCGGAAAACAATGCAGCCATCGCTAGTCTTGGTAGCGCTGATGAGTTTTTGATTTTTGAATGGTCTTCAATCAAAAACGCTACGGAATATGAGCTGGAATTTTCCACTTCTCCAGATTTTAAAAATGTTTTCTATAAAAAGAAGATTAAAGATTCTTCTTTTATCATGGATCAAGTCATTGATCCTAGGCGGGTTTATTGGCGTGTAAGGGCTTATGTTAAAGAGCATAAGTCTAAGTGGAGCCAGCCTAGAACCTTTAGTTTATAAGTCAATTCTTTCCAGTTCTAATGGGGAATCTTCATTCAGAATGGCTTCGGCTTGTTGTTTGAAGTGATGGGCCACATCCGTACAAAGCAAGTGGAGGCTACCTGGAGATCTTTCTGAGCTTGGAACAATATATTCTAATTCCACGAGTCGGTTGGGAATGGCTTCTGCTGGATCAATCAACTGTATTTCATTGCCTGTAACTTTAGAAATAGCCTGGGTGAGAAGCGGGTAATGAGTGCATCCCAAAATTAGAGTATCAATTTTAGCTTGTACCAATGAGTTGATGTATCGATAGACAATAAGGTTAGTGACAGGATCATGCAGCCAACCTTCCTCGACGAGTGGTACAAATAAAGGGCAGGCTTGCTGAAAGACCTCGATGGCGTTGTCTTTTTCATGCAGTTGATTTACATACGCGGCTTGTTGGATTGTGGTTCGAGTTCCAATGACGCCAATTTTTTTGTTTTTAGTGGCTTCTACCGCTGAAGCAACGGCTGAAGATATCACTCCCACTACGGGGACATCGCTAAAATCTTCTTTTGAAAGAACACTGCTGGCCGAGTTACAGGCGACCACAATGACTTTTGGATTAAATTTTTTGAGATAACTCACGTTTTGATAGTTATAGTTTTTAATGGTTTCGGCTGATTTGGTTCCATAGGGAAGTCGGGCCGTATCCCCCAAATATACGTAGTTTTCTTGGGGGAAACGTTGTCGTAGGGCCTTTAAAACGGTTAGCCCTCCAAGCCCACTATCAAAAACAGCTATGGGTGGTTTAGACATTCGCTCCTAATCCATGTGCCACAGATTCAGCCATACCCATTCCACTCATTTCCATAAATTGCGCTTTATCACGAATTTCGTTCAGCGAATTAGCATTGATGTAAGTCATTCCGCTTCTGAGGCCTCCGGAGAGTTCATTAATTACATCTCTAACATGGCCTTTGATAGAAACATAAGTGGACTCACCTTCGGCAGCCATTCCTTTAGGAACTCCGCCTCTCCAAGATTCTTGAGCGGATTTAGATGCCATGCCTCTATAGAGTTTTTTACCATGCCGGATCTCACCGGGAGTCTCTAAAGTACCCGATAAAATACTTCCCAGCATTACAGTGGTCGCCCCAGCAGCAAAAGCTTTAACGATATCGCCAGAGGTTTTAATGCCCCCGTCGGCAATAATGGGAATATTGTGCTTCATGGCTTCCTCAGCGCACAATGCAACAGCCGTCAATTGTGGAACTCCACAGCCCGTTATCACTCTGGTGGTACACATGGAGCCGGGCCCGATTCCAACCTTGATCGCGTCCGCTCCGGCTTCAATGAGATCTAGTGTTCCTTGAGGAGTGGCTACGTTTCCAGCAATCACCTCAACTCCCGGGTGATTGTCTTTGATCCACTTTAGGGTTTCTAGCATAGCAACGGAGTGGCCATGAGCTATGTCTACAGTAATGACATCCACTCCGGCTTCGGTGAGAGATTGAGTTCTTTCCTTGAAGTCCTGATTGACGCCCACAGAGGCGCAAACATGTTCAACGCCTTGCTCTTTCATTTGTCGCACTTGGGTCACTTGATCTTCGATGGGCATAAAACGATGAAGTATTCCAATACCACCTTCTTTGGCCATCGCTTGCGCCATAGGGGCCTCAGTGATGGTGTCCATATTCGCACTGACAAATGGAATCTCAAGGGTGATAGATTTCGTCAGACGGCTGGTGAGATCTGGATCCTTTCGAGATCGCATGTCCGATTTGGATGGGATAATTAACACGTCATTATAAGTGTAAGCTTTGGTTCTATTTTTCAAATCCTGCCAGTTAAATATTAGGCTCATTGGCTCTCCTTAGGAACTTGATGCGCTATATAAATAATGTAAAACGTGCCCCAATAGAACACCGAAAGTAGGATGTTAATAAAATTTACCAAAAAGAAAACCAAAACCTGCTGAATATCTCCTCGAATGGGGGTGTAAGCCATAGTGAATAGTTCAATTCCCAATAAAGAGAGTGCCAAAAGAGCGCTTGGAAGGACCACGGGCCGAACTTTGGCCTCCGAGTTTTTCAAGGGATGAGTTGGGTCTGAGGCCAATAGGACCTCGTAGGGCCAGGCCCCTAACACCACCTGTTTGTAGATTCCTGGCAAGACGAAGGCCAATGACCAAAGCAAAATTTTACCGAACACGGTGAATGCTGTGTAGATGAAGATGCGAAAACGGGATCCGAGCCGCTCCATGAAAGACATCGTCTGGCCGGAATCTGCTTTGTTGAAATAATGAGCACTGAATGCCCATACAAAGAGCAGTTCAAAAATATCCACGAAAAACTGTGCCCCTTGAAAATAGAGTCGGTGTTCCTCAAGAGTCTGGCTTTGTCCGAGGGTTAAGGTGGTAGAAATACAGCTAGAAATGAGCCAAAAGCCCACTAACCAGCCCATTCCCTGAATGACGGTCTTTGGGAATAGCTTAGCGGTTTGTATGAGATATTGGAAAAACAGCTTAAATTTCATGGCGTCTCTACGGAACTCCGTCAAAATTTGGGTCAAGGAATGTACAAAACACGTTGACACAGAATAGAGAAGAGTTCACTTTATGTCCTCTTGTAAATGGTGTTTCCGCACCACGATAAGCGATGTGCCCTGGTGGCGAAATTGGTAGACGCACAGGACTTAAAATCCTGGGTCCTTTACCGGACGTGCCAGTTCAAGTCTGGCCCGGGGCACCAACTTTGTATGCGCCAAAGGCGCCACAAAGTTGGTGATCAAAAATCGACGAAGTTAACGAACGCGTGCTAATTGCACGCGGCGGTAACAAGGAGAAGTCTTCTGGCGAAGTTTGCCCCTGCAAACTGAGCGTCTAACTCAAAGTGAAAAGTTATTGGTGATAACTTTTACCCCTGCAAACTGAGCGTCTAACTCAAAGTGAAAAGTTATTGGTGATAACTTTTGCCCCTGCAAACGGAGAGGCCATCTCATTTTGAATGCTGATTACCTGAGGCCTTTTTCTTCTTCAAGGAGAAGGCGAACTTGCTTTTGATACTCTAATAACAGCCGAGAATCTTCTAATTGAGGGTGTAAAAACTCTGGAAGGTAATGGCCCTTTGTATTTCCATCTATTGGTATATATTTTAGGGCGCTTAAATCCAAATCAGAATGAGTGAATTTTAAAACGGCAGCATCATGCTGAAAATAAGAGGCTAATAAAAGAATTAAAATTTGCAAATTATTTTTAATGGAGGGTTCTGCCCTAAGTCTTCGTTCGATGGCATCTAACCACAAATCACCTCTTTTGACTGATGCAAAATCTAGACTTGGAGTAGATTTGGACCAATGGAAGTGAATGTCGTGGTTTAAGCCCCATAATATGGAGTTAGAGGAATAGCTATTGGCAAATGTATGGATTACGCTGAAGCCGTCGAAAAAAGAAAATATTTTTCCGAACCCAAGTTGGTTAACACCGATAGTAGCTTCTGTGGGGTGGCGCCAAGTGAGCATGGGTAAATTTTTTAACTGTTTTGGGTCGCGTAATGTTGGCTCAAAATAGGGTTTAATGGCTTTTTCCATTAATATTTTGATATCAGCAACACCCATTGTATCTTCTGTGGGTCCATCAATCATAGGACTTAGTTTTAGAACAAGCTTTCTTAAAGCAAATGTTAAGTTAGAAAATTCATTTTGTGAAATAATATCTAAAATCATTGAAATCGCTTTTGGGTCGACGGTATGTTCCGCCAGATGAGATTCAAGTCTATTTACTTTATTTAACTTAGATAAGTACTGCGAATCATCTTCTGAATCTCGAAGCTTTTCCAAACGTTCTCGTTCCTGATTAAAATATTCTCCCAATCGATTTTTTTCAGACGCTGGAGTTTCACGCCCATAGCTAACCATGTTGTCTAGGTAGAATCTCAACTCAGTTTTGGTATACAGCTGGGTCGAAATTTTGACATAGGAAATTATTGCAGCTCTTAGATATTCACCGTCGAGTGCCGGATTATTGCTTTTAGCCGCCAATTTAAAATTCTGTTTGGCCATGAGGCCCTCTTTGCGAATGAGTTCGGATCTACTTTCAGTTATAAACTCATTGAGATCAGGGGATTCTAGACGGGCTAGTAGTGAATCGACTCGACGGACTCCTTGGGAGGCAAACCTTCTATACATGTCGATGATGAGTGGGCTTTTTACGACTCCGTTTTTCGGAGGGTTGGTGTAATTGGCGCGAACTTCTTTTGCATAGGCAATCATTTTTAACAGTGTCTGATGTTTTAACTTAAACTGACTTCTCAATGAGTCGTGGAGGTCGATGGTGTCTTGTGAATGTAAAGGGTCTTTATAGCCAAACAAATATTTACAAGAATATGCATAGCCATTAATTGAGTTGAAAACACTCGTGAAAAACAAAATATTTGCTAAGAGAAAACCTTTGGTCATCTTGGTCATCCTTGGTCGTCGAGCTAATATAGCAAGGGATGTGGGGTAAGATTGAATTTTGGACGGGATTTAAATATTTTATAGTTAAATATTGAATGATTTATATCAAAAGTGTTGCGAGTATGTAGCTATTCTTCGATTCAGTTTGAAACATTTCTGGAAAAAGGTTCTTTAGAATCCACTCGCTGTATGGAGAAAGCCAAGTCCATTGCCGATGTGTAATTATGATGATGAAAAAGTGGTTACTCATTCTTCTTTTTGGAACAAGCCTATTTTTGTATGGTTGTGAGCTAAGTGAAATCCAAGGGATTTTAGGCGCCGATGAAGAGGAGAGTGAAGTGGTGGATGCTCCTGAGGAGGATGACAGTGGTGACTCCTTTTCCTGTGCTCCCGTGACTTTAACGGCTGGAGATAACTCGCTAATGAATGTCGTGGAAGCAGGCCAGTCGGTACGCGTAGAAGGTAACTACGCCTATATGGGTTCTGATGGGTCAAATTCTGGACTTCAAATTTACGATGTCACAGATCCATTGGCTATATCTAATCTTGGCTTTTTTTCCACCTATAGTGGCCCAGGGAATATAGACTCGAATAACTCTATTTATGGAATGGACGTGGATGGAGACTATGTCTATTTGGTCACTGCTGGTGCAAGTTTAATTATCGTTGATGTATCTGACAAAAGTAACCCCACTTATGTGTCCCATTTAGATTATTCGGGTGAGTCTTGGGCCGTGCTTAAAGAAGGGAATTATGTCTATATGGGGGGCGGCTCCATAGGGCTTAATGTCATCGATGTGTCTGATGTGAATAACCCGGCACTTGTGGGGAACTTACCCAATGCAGACTATAGGAGCATTCAAAAGGTAGGAAACTTCCTGTACGGGGGGGAGAATGACAGAATAACTATTTCTGACGTGAGTGATCCCACCGCTCCAACTATGGTGGGAAATTTAGATGTCACCATTTATACAGCCTATGAGTCCTTTGTTAAGGGAGATTATCTTTATACCCTAGATAAGCCGGGTGATCGGTTATTGACCTACAATGTGAGTGATCCTTCAGACATCCAATTGGTTGATACAGATACTTCTGTGGCCTTGGATTTTAGAACTATCGGTTCCGTTAATGATCATCTATTTATTGGTACGGGTTCCTCTTCATCAGGAACTATTGAGGTTTTTGATATTTCCTCGAACCCAGCCAATCCAGAGTTTATAACGAGTTTTAGTACAATCAATCGTGTCTATGAATTGGATGTCACCGATAGTTTAGTCTTTGCAGCTATTAATACCGGTGACATTCAGGTGATTCAAATTTGCACTCCATAACTTTGATAGGTGCAAACTACTTTTATCGCCTAATCAAGCACATCCATAGCGAAGTTGATAATATCGAGTTCGGCATGTATATAGGCGACAATGGATCCGAGATTAAAATTCGAACTTTGAACCTCATCCGTGTGTTTCATGCGAACGTTGTCAACGAGGACCGACCCGTCGATAAGGACGGGAGGAACGTCGGAATCGATGGGTGCCATATAAGTGTTGTGAATTTCTACTGTTAAGGGTGATCCGTCTTCAAATTCTAGCTCGGATTTTACGTCTATGATGTACCGGGTAATTCCTTTGCCAGTATTTATAATTATTGATCCTTTGGCTTTTTCTTTTATAGATTTACCATTATTCAATAGGAAGTTTCTCTCTGCATGGGGTAGTTCAATGATGAAGGTCTCAACCCCATCTTCATCACTGTGATCCCTATATAGACCCACGCTTAAATTCAAATCAATTTTTGCCACATCAATATTCTTGATCAGATCATTTATGTCGCCCATATCGACTTTACTCTTAATATCACCCGCAATCAGGTACTTTCTGTCCACTTCCAGATAGGGATACATATCCGTTTCGAGGAAATTGGAAACAGGACAATTGGCTCCATAAAAGAATTCGTCGGAATAATTGGTGAGGCGATGAAACGGGATGGGTTCGGGTTCACAATTGTTGAAAATGAGCTCAGGCACCATTTTAGTTCTTTCGTTGGTATGAGGTGCAATGGCATAGGCGGTATTGGAAATTGCGAGCAAATCGTCGTAGCGATCCAGTTTTTGTTCAAGGGTACTATATTGTTTAAACTTATCTACTTTGGGGTTTGAGCTTCCATCTGTGCATCCTAAGCTGAGAAGAAATGTAGCGCAAAGGGAGACTTTTAAAATCAATGACAAGTGTTTCATCTGGGTTCCTTTCTTTTCGGCCATTTTTCCGGCCAGTGAGTTCACTCATTGGGTGTCTAAGGCTAACTAATTGCTTTCGGTCAGGCTGTTGTGCAAGCCTTGCGCCATCTGAAGTCCAATGGGTTGGATTCTGGAACATCCATTCTTTATAAAAGCACATAATTCTGTAGTCGAGTTACAGCATTGTGTAATCCGGCGGGTAATCTGCTTGCCGTCTGAAGAGTTATTTTGTAGTGATGAGTTCAGCAATTTGGGATGGAGCTTTTTGAGGACTTCCGCCTCACGAATAAAAGGGGGATTCGGTGAAAAAATATTTATTAACGTTAGGGTTTTTAGTGGTGTCACCTCTTGCTTTTGCAGAGTCACTCTATACTTACGATTGCGCAGCGGTGGATGCCCATGGAGAGTCAGTAGTGGGCGAGTATTTTCATCTCACTCGTAATTCAAGAAGTGAACTCATGATAGATAGAGCTTGGTCTTTTGAATTAGCGGATCAGCTAGAGGCATCTAACTGGTATGATGATGTATTTATATATGAAGGTTATCTTCCTAATCATACTACTGAAAAGGTTTCTCTCAACGCTAAAAGTATCCCCTATGGAACAGCTTCCGGTTCCGTGGCTTTATCAATTGGCGAAGAAAAATATGAATACGCTTGTAGCCTTGATTGGTCACCTTATTGATTGCAATAAATCGGTAGACAGGTGAATTAGCAATGGTCTCATTGCCATTTCAGATTCTTTTTTTTAAGATTCTTTTATGGTTCGAAAGTGGTTGTTGTACATTGCGGGTGTGTTGAGTTTAGTGGCGGGGATAGTTGGTGTGTTCTTGCCCATATGGCCCACCACTCCGTTTTTGCTTCTGGCCTCTTGGTGTTTGGTTAGAAGTTCTCCGAAATTGCATAATTGGGTCTACAACCATTCCGTATTAGGAGGCCCACTCATGGATTGGGAGAAGCGGGGAGTGATTCGCCGAAAAAGCAAGGTTTTGGCGGTCTCCATGATTCTCATTTCCGGCGTTGTTGCCTGGGTCAAAATTGAGTGGCTGTATCTCAAGTTTTCTTTGATCATTTTATTGGGCGCGGTGGTTACATTTTTAGTGTCCCGACCAGAAAAGTAGGGATCTACATTTAGATCCCGGTTTAATGGAGAACCATATAGTTTTTAATCGCAGTTCCGCGACTTAACGGAGTTTCCAGCTAATACCTAGCTCCACTCTGTATCCTTCGTCATCACTTGAAGAATTGCGGGCACGAAATCTAACCTTGCCTTGCTCTTTTACTGGAAACTCAACTATGGCAAAATAGTTTTCTCCGCGGCCAAAAAAGGTCTCTCGAGGATACAGGTTGATTCCCTCTTCGTCGCCAAGATCCTCAACTTCCGAATAGCCAAGACCTAGTTTAAATTGTTGAACTTGCTTTCTGACAGTAACCAGGTCAGCCAAGTCTTTGTCGTCAGCGTAAACCTTTTCGTAGGCGATAGTGTCAATGAGCTTTATGTGCTCGCTAACGGCCCATTCTAGGCCACCACGAAAAATCGTTGTGTCTTCATATTCGACGGCTTCAGCGAGATATTCAATATCATCACCGATTCCTCCCACCACAGTCATTTGATAGTAGTTCGCTCCAGAGAGATCTCTTTCATAGAAGCCCACGTTTTCAAAATCGTCCACTTGGCCCGCGGCTAAAGTCAATTTAATGGTATTTTCACCGTCAAAGACATAGGTATATCTCAATCCATCTATCCAACCGTCTCCATGTAAACCGAGTTCACCTTCAGATTTACTATCCAAAAATCCCAGTTCCAGTTTTTGGTTTTCGGAAAGGCAATCTAGTTTCAAATAGAAAGAGCGAACATCTATGTCTAAATGGGCATCACTTCCATCGTTGTCGATAGAGGAATTTTCCCAAGCGCTATCAAATTCATTTCCGGTGGAGATGCGGGCACCGAGCTGGAGGCAGCCTTCTCGGTCCAAGTTGACTTTGGTTCGAGTTCTCCATCTGTATTGAACTCTATTGTGGGTGGTCTCATCAGACGCATTGGTTTGATAGCGCCAGCGGGTATCAATACTAGAGAGGGCTTCAAAACGGGGTATCTTTAAGGGCGCGCTGTCCTCACTGGTAGGTGTGGACTCTTCGCCAAGTATTTCTATGTTACCTTCAGGGGATGAATTCCCTGTAGTGGTAGTTTGGCTCGGTTGCACTGGAGGTCTTTCAAAATCGGGGAGCTGGTCGCTCACTAGAGGTTCCGTGGCTAAGCTGACATTTTGACTGATAAGAATAAATAGCGGTACAAGACAAATTTTAAGGTTCATAGATTCAACTCGATTCTCTATTGAGGGAACGCAGATACTTATTGGTTTCGAAACCTAGCCACTGCCCTAATCAAATTCAAATATAAAGATTGCAGGAAGGAACATCCGCCATCTAGATAGGTTTTCAGCTAAGATAAGGAACTTTTTATATTGTGGGCATGAGTTTGGTGGGAAAGTAAAATTCAACAGCCTTGGTTCTATATTTTAAAAATAAGAAAAAAAAGAGCTTTAGGATTGTGTCCAATGGTTTAAATTTATGTTTAAATCGAGACGATACTATTAAAATTATTTAAGCATTGCGCCATCATGAGTCTGCTCAAATTTGGAACACTTATACGGCTCTATGAATAGAGATGGGCTCTGTCTCCAGGTAGCGTAACATAATCGTTGTTATTTTTTGGCCCATAGAATCTTCCTATCATTTCATAGACAGAAAGTATTTAACATGTACGCATCAGTCGGCGATCCTATTGCAACTGAGAAATAGCATTTAATAAAACCGACTTTTCGGAAAGGATTTACAATGTTTAAAAAATGGATTCCTGTGGCTGCTGTGGCAGCATTGTCGATGTCGCAGGTGAACTGCGCCTCTTCTAGTGGGAGCAGTAGTAACAATGATTATAAGGATGGGCAGCCTAAGCCCATAAGTTTTTGGTGGCCTGAGCGGATAGATTTACAACCGTTGAGACAGTTCTCCAATGAGTCGAATCCCTATGGAGAAAAATTCGATTACGCAAAAGAGTTTTCAAAAGTTAATTTGAAAGAGCTGAAAGCAGATATCAGAAAAGTACTCACCGATTCGCAAGATTGGTGGCCCGCTGACTTTGGTCATTATGGTCCATTTTTTATTCGTATGGCTTGGCATAGTGCAGGTACTTATCGAGTTGTTGATGGACGCGGTGGCGCTGGCGGTGGACAACTACGTTTTGAACCGCAAAATAGTTGGCCTGACAATGCGAACTTAGACAAAGCACGGCGGTTACTTTGGCCGGTTAAAAAGAAATATGGAAAAAGAGTCTCTTGGGCAGATTTAATGGTTTTAACCGGAAATGTTTCTTTAGAAGACATGGGTTTTAAGACGATGGGATTTGCCGGTGGACGTGAAGACGATTGGGAACCGGATCTAGTTTATTGGGGCCCTGAAATGGAATGGTTGGCTTCAAAACGCCATAACAAAGTTAAGGGTCACAGAAAATTAAAAGGTCCATTAGCCGCTTCTCGTATGGGGTTGATTTATGTGAATCCAGAAGGTCCTGATGGTGTGCCTGACCCTATGTTGGCTGCTGGTGAGATTCGAGATACTTTTGGCCGAATGGCAATGAATGACGAAGAAACTGTCGCTTTGATTGCTGGTGGACACACTTTTGGTAAGTCACACGGAGCTCATAAAAGTAAAGATTGTCATGGTCCCGAGCCAGCTCGTGCTGGACTTGAAGATCAAGGTTTAGGTTGGAAAAACCGCTGTGGAAAAGGCCATTCCGAAGACACTGTGACTGGTGGTCTTGAAGGTATTTGGACGGCAACTCCAACAAAATGGTCCATGCAGTTCTTGAGCAACCTTTACGCTTTTGACTGGAAAGTAGTGACTCAAAAAGCAGGTGGAAAAGTTTGGGTTCCTAAAGATGAAAACGCCAGTCAGCTAGTTCCAGATGCACACGTAAAAGGGAAGCGTCACGCTCCAATGATGTTCACTACGGACATTGCTTTAAAAACGGATCCTGAATACAAAAAGATCACTCAAAGGTTTTTAAAGAACCCTAAAGAATTTGAAAAAGCATTTGCACGAGCTTGGTTTAAATTAACCCATAGAGATATGGGGCCTCGTGTACGCTATGTGGGGAGAGATGTGCCAAAGGAAATTCTTTCTTGGCAGGATCCAATTCCTCGTCGTAAATATGCGCTGATTAACTCCAGTGATATTAACAATCTTAAAGGAAGAATTCTAAAGTCTGGTCTTTCTACGGGTGAACTTGTTCGGGCGGCATGGGCTGCAGCTGCTTCTTACCGTGGTACCGATATGCGTGGTGGCGCTAATGGTGGTCGAATTCGATTGGCACCGCAAAAAGATTGGGAAGCCAATAATCCTAAGGAGCTGGCAAAAGTTTTAGCGACTCTAGGTAAAATTCAAAGTGACTTCAATAAGTCTGCGAGCAGCGGAAAGAAAGTTTCCATGGCTGACCTAGTTGTTCTAGGTGGTACAGCTGCTGTAGAAGAAGCTGCTAGAAAAGCAGGAACTCCAGTGAAGGTGGCATTTAAAGCCGGAAGAACTGATGCCACTCAAGCAAACACAGATGTGGAATCTTTCCAGAATTTGAGACCGTTAGCTGATGGATTTAGAAACTACTACGGAGATGATAGCTATCGTTCTCCTACGGACATGATGGTAGAGAAAGCGTCTCAGCTAGAATTGACCGTACCAGAAATGACTGTATTGGTTGGTGGTTTAAGAACTCTAGGTGCCAACTACGATGGATCAAATCATGGTGTTTTCACAGATAGAAAAGGTAAGTTAACGAATGACTACTTCGTAAATTTACTAGATATGTCTACAAAGTGGAGTAAGAGTGAGACAAAGGGTTTATACGAAGGGCAGGATAGGAAGACGGGCAAAGTGAAGTGGACTGCCACTCCTGTTGATCTTATGTTTGGCTCTCATTCTGAGTTGCGCGCTATATCTGAAGTATACGCCGCAAACGATGGTCGTCGTAAGTTTGTAAGAGACTTTGCTAAGGCTTGGTCAAAAGTAATGAATTTAGATCGTTTCTAAAAGTTGTTTTTAAAACAACTGAAGGCCGGACTCTTGCAGGGGTACCGGCCTTTTTTATTTTTAGTCATGCACCTTTAGTTTTAATATTTGATTCTCTTCTCCTCATGGCCCTTTTGGCAGCGGATCGTCTCCCCCGCCAATGGGATCGTTCGTCGAAGAAAAAAATATTAAAAATAAACATGAGATTTAAAAATTAAAAAGAGTCTATTGTAATAGCCATTTCCGGAGAGATCTTTACGCAGACATTTGGACTCAAGCGTGGATTAAAGGGGGCGCCGTTATCGTGCCTGTCTGGGTTAACGTGGGCAGACTGTATACACACTGCTGTGGATTGAAATCCATTGTCTACAACAACGGGGCCTCCTGAAAATCCAGTAACTATTGAACAGCTATGAATAAACTCTTCATCGAAGGAGGCACGCCTATAGTTCGTTCCTTGTTTCGGTATCAGCCGGCAATTGTCGGAAACTCTGATACCCCTTCGCCTAGGATAGTAGCCGGCCACTTTAATTTCACCTTCAAGTAGATCGAAATCCTCTTCTTCGATGGACATGTAGGAAAGATAATTCAGGTCCGATATGGCGGATTCTAAACGTGCAACGGCCCAATCTAGAGGGTTGTTTTGGTGAGGTCGAGTACTACCCACATGAAACTGTGTTATTTTGACTTTTCGCCCACGTTTTCTATGGAAGTAACAATTTCGGCTAGAACGGTCCCCATTGGCATCGTAGAAAATATGAGCCACGGTTAACAGTTTCTTTGGACCAATTAAAAATCCTGAGGCTTCATATTCACCACATGTGATTTTAGCTACAGCATCGAACGGTTCATCAGAACGTGGTCTTCGGATCTCGGAATTTCTAAAAATATTATGAAGGTCTAAAGTATTGTCTGTTGCTTGTTCAGAGTTAATGGTTTGACCATAGCTAGTTCCTGCTAAAGCCAATGGAATTAAAAGCAGCATACATTTCATTACCCAAACCCCCCATGAATGTCCCAACCATACTCGTTCGCAGATGAAATTCCATTTTTCATGACCTGTAGGAGCAATTTGAGGGATTTACAGGGTTCTTTTTAGTTTGTGTTTGCAGAACTTACCGGATTTTGGGTTTAATTCTTTGCCAGAGATTTTTTATAAAATTTTAGCGGAACCACTAACATTCCAAAGCAAATACACCCATGTTTTGTGGCCACTTTGTGGTGAGCTCTATGGGCTTGAATGAGAGATTGAATGTACCAATTTTGGCTCACGGGCCACTTCAATCTTCGATGAATGATCACTTCATGAACAAAAAAATAGGCGGCTCCATAGGCCATAATGCCGAAACCAAAGGCCGCCACCCAAGAGGGCGCTCCCAGTTGGGTTCCAAACAAAATGCAGAGAAAGCTTGGAACAGCAAAGAAGAAGGCAAAGAAATCATTCTTTTGCCACCATCTTTGGGTATTTGGAACATGATGATCTTCATGTAAATACCATAGAAACCCATGCATAACGTATTTATGGAGAGCCCAAGCGACCCACTCCATAGCAATGAAGACAATTAGAAAGACAGCAATATCGATTCCCATAGGGTTAAATATAGGGATCTTCTTTGACTGAAGCTAGTGCTCAATGAGAACGATGCGTAGGTTCATGGAAAAATTTTAGAAAAGATCTAGCTGAGGAGTCTTTGGATTGGTTTTTGGGGCTTTCAGTCTCACACCCAACCCAATGAGTCTTACGGGCTTTGACTCCCGATAGAACCCTTCTTCTAACAATGAAAGGTAGTTTTTGGCATTCGGCTCTTTTAATTCTGACTTAGAAACCGTTGTGGTTTGGAAATCCTCGAATTTTATTTTAACAAAAATATTCTGTATATTTCTCTGTTTTTTAGATAACCGATTTTCTAGCTCTTCCATTAGGCTTGGCAAGATTTCAACAATCCCATTCCAATTAGGGATATCTTTTTGGAAAGTTCTTTCGATACTAATAGATTTTGAGGGTCCACCCCTGGAGACGGGTCGGTGATCCACCCCACGACATATATCGTATAGAGATGTTCCCCAGCTTCCAAACATTCCCGATAGTTCTGTGATGGTATACTTTTGCAAATCTCCACATGTCAGTATCATATGTTTATTCATTTTTTCTCGGGTTTTTGGCCCAACACCTGGGATTTTTCCAACGGGTAGATCTTTGATGAATTCTGGAATCTCCGAGGGGGGGAGTGTGAATTGGCCATTGGGTTTTTTCCAATCACTGGCCACCTTAGCCAAAAATTTATTGGGGGCGATCCCTGCAGATGCGGTAAGCTGTGTTCGATCAAAAATGCGTCTTCGGATTTCATGGGCCATCATTGATGCGCTACCTGAAAAATCGGTGACATGGGTGACATCCAAAAAGGCTTCATCAAGAGAAAGTGGTTGAATAATATCTGTGAATTCAAGAAAAACTTTTTTTACTTTAGCGCTTTCTTGGCGATATTTTGAAAAGTGGATGGGAACCAGAATTAACTGAGGGCATAAGTTGAGTGCCGTTTTAACCGGCATGGCTGAACGTACACCATACTTTCTAGCTTCATAATTTGCCGTAGTTAAAACTCCTCGACCCTCAGGATGTCCACCAACGGCTACGGGTTTGCCTCTTAGGTCCGGATTATCTCTCACTTCTACAGCAGCATAGAAGCAATCCATATCAACATGAATGATTTTTCTTGTTCCAAAATCCACCTAGCGAACTCTTCGCTTTTGAATAAGGAAATTGATGAGTATCATGACGACAAAAGTACCAAATAGAAAATAGAGAGACCTATTGGATATAGATTCATTTAATAAGGTGGATCGTACCCAAAGGCCGTAGTGATAAGTGGGAAGTAAATCCACAATACCTTGAATGGAGTCGGCTAGAGCATTTGGGGGCATCCATAGTCCACCCGCAAATGAAAGACTTAAGTAAAACAGATTACAAATGGGCAGAGCGCTGCTTTCGGTAGTCACCCGACCAAGAGCTAAACCCATAAGACAAAAAGGAATACCTCCAAGAACCAGAGCAAAATTTAAATGTAGGAAGTTTTGTAAATTCCACTGAGCATCGGTGGTTTGCAAAACAACGAAAACCACAACCCAGGCTGCAAACAGCGCGAATGTGAGCGCTGTAAACACTCGAGCAATCATTGAAACGCCCGGGTGAAAGGGTAAGGTTTTTAGAAATTGATTCCATTGACTGGCTCGTTCTTGAGCCACGCCAACGCCAAATTGCAAAAAACAAACACTAAGTACAGCAAATGCCGCAAAAGAACCCATCAGGAAGAGAGCCAGCTCTTCTGTTTTTGCATTTTCTTTGGCAAACATAAGAAAGAAAAAAGCCGGAAATACCATGGTGCTGACCATATAGGAGGGCTGTCGCAAGTACTGCAAAAGGGTGAACTTGTAGTGATTAAAAATCATTAGTGGGTGTCTCTCCTAGAATATTTAAAAAGGCATCTTGTAAACTCACGGGATGCACTTCAATATTACTTATATCTTCTTCCGCAATGAGACGCTTGAGTTCCGTATCAGTGTCATTAGAAACAAGTTCATAAAATCCACCGGATTGTTTAATAGGGTTGATATGTTTAGGCGGATTTTTACTTTGAAATCGAATCACTCGAAAACCAAATTTTTCTTTAATCTGTCGGACTGTTCCTGACTCAATGATTCTACCTTTATTGAGCACTGAAATATGGGTGGACAGCTCCTCAGCCTCTTCAAGGTGATGCGTGGTGATTAAGAGAGAGCCCCCAGAAGTTTGGTATTCTTTTATTGCATCCCAAATTTTTATTCGGACATCTACGTCAAGTCCCACGGTCGGTTCATCTAATATTACAAAATCAGGGTCTCCCAAGAATGCAATCACAATTGCAATCAGCCGTCTTTGCCCAAAACTCATTTCATGGGTTTGCCGTTTTAAAAGTTTTTTGAAGTCTAGCTTATCAATCCATTTTTGCAGTGAGTTGCTGGGAGAGTTATAGTGCTGGCTGACGAAGTTTAAAATTTCATATATCGTCACATGTTTGGGGAAGTCCAATACTTGTGGAGTCACTCCAATTCGTCTTTTATTTTCAAAAGTTCCAGGCGCTTCGCCAAAAACTTTGCATTCGCCTGAAAAACCGGCCTGTTGTCCTAGTAAAACTCGAGTCAGTGTACTTTTACCGGCTCCATTGGGGCCCAAAAGTGCAAGTGATTTTCCGGCTTCCAAGCAAAGGTTTACGTTGTCTAACGCTTTAAAAGAGTCATAGTGAACGGATAAATCCCGTAAAGTAAAAGGTGAACTCATGAACTCGATGCCTTGCTATTAGCAATGAATTGAGGGTGTGGCTCCCATTTATCCGTGCCCATCCATTGATCCCAAAATCTAAAATAGAGCCCATAATTAGAATTAAATTTCTTATGGTGTAGACTGTGGTGTGTGGGAGTGATCATAATTTTAGCGAAAGCTCCTTGCATCCAAGATTTCGGATATATTTCGAAGCCACAGTGGTTCACAACACCAAAAAACGTCATTGCTGTTAGAGCAAATAGTAACACTCCTATGTGAACGGGAATAATAAAAACCAGTAGTGGAATAATCATCGCTTCAACAACTCCTTCCGTGGGATGAAAGCTAAATGCGGCCCAGGGTGTAGGGTTGAGGGATTGATGATGGACTTTGTGGAATACTCGAAAAATTTTTGGCTTATGCATCCATCGATGTGTCCAATAAAAGTAGGTGTCATGAATAAACATGAATAGAAAAGCGCTCACGGGTAAATACAAAATTCCGTACTTATCCACATCGTTGTAGATAAGTGTGCCGCCGTGTTCCCAGGCCACAATCATATAGGCGCCAGGGATAGCGAAAATAATAGACGTCAGCATAGACCAATTGATTTCACTTCGGACAAGTTTGGGGCTGGGGTCTTGGGTGGCTAACTTAATGTGTTTTGTTTTTCGCTTCCAAAGAGCCCAGTAGAAAAGACCGGCTATAATAAAATAACGCACTACTATTATGAAATAGAGCCCGATTACAGCAATTAAAAATTCGTTAAAAGGAACCCTTGGAAATAGAGATGTCATTGAAAGTCCAATACATCCAGATTTTTAGACGGGAACCAGGGTTTAGAGATTTGCCATGCGGTTTTATTTACGATTTGTACGGCCCCCTTTAGAGCAAGAAGTGTCTTTCGCGAGGAGGAGGTATGTGCTCTATCATTCCAAGCTGTGGCTCCTTTTTTTCGAACTATAGAGCCAATTTCTCGATAGATATTTGAAGCCGACTGAATGGCGAGAGCACATCGCCAATTGAGAAACCCAATGCCACTATGGCCTTCTTCATAATAATTGTCTGCCCAGGCTAAAATCCGATCCACGACTTCAACCAAAGATTCTCTTTGTTCAGGATCGAACAAATTATTTCGATCGATACCCGCGGTATCTAGCCAAGATTGTGGGATGTATATGCGGCCAATTCGGTAGTCGTCAAAAATATCTCTGGAGATATTTGTCAGCTGCATGGCTTTACCTAGGGCACAGGCGGCGTTCAATGCTTTTTGGTCACTAACACCCATAATGTGTGCCATCATCAACCCAACAACACCGGCCACGCGGTAACAATAAAGCTCTAAATCGTCTCGCGTTTTGTATTCGAATCCACTTACGTCCATTTCCATACCGTTAAGGAGCTCAATAGGGTAGGTTCTAGGAATGTTGTACTTTAAAACCACATGTCTCAATGTTTGGAAAGGGAGGGGTAACTCTACATCCAAATTTTCCATAGCATCGGAAGTGAATTTTTTTAACTGGATTAACTCCTTAAGTGCAAGATCGCTGCTCTGGGCATTGTCTATGACATCATCACAGTGGCGACACCAAGCGTACAAAGCAAAAGCATCATCCCGAACCTCTTCGGCAAAAAGATATCCTGCAAATGTAAAGCTTTTAGATCCTTCAACTATGGCTTTGTGACTAAAAGATTTTAAGTCATTCAACTCCGTCATTGTCGTATCCCATTTTGATGGTTGAGATCTTTAGCTTTTGAACCCAAGTTCAGGTCTTCTTCAATGACCTTCATTGTGGCTTTTGCGGAATTAACGACCCCGGGTACTCCTGCTCCGGGATGGGTTCCTGCGCCCACAAAATAGAGGCCATCAATGGTTTTGTCTTTATTTTGAGTCCTGAAATAAGCACTTTGTGTGAGTAAAGGTTCAATACTAAATGCAGATCCGAAACGTGAGTTAAGGGTATGCTCAAAATCAAAAGGAGTGATCATATGTTCAGTAACAATAGATTCTCTCAAGCCCGGCATATAGTGCTCTTCTAAATACTGGTAGATTTTTTCTTTGTATTTAGGGCCAATTTCGTCCCAATTTAAGGGTGCTTTTCCTAAATGGGGAACAGGGGATAGAACATAAAAAGAATCACAGCCGTCTGGAGCTAAGCTGGAATCCGACCGAGTGGGACGGTGAAGATATAGTGAAAAGTCATCCGCGAGGACTCCCTTGTCAAAAATATCACTGAGTAATTCTTTATAACGAGGTCCAAAACAAACGGTGTGATGTTGAATGTCCTCAAAACGTCTATTCGTTCCAAAATAAATCACCACTAAGGACATTGAATATTTTCTAGAGGCAATCCACTTTCTTGTAGAATTCAGCCGACTCTCTTTTTGCAACAGCTGTAGGTAAGTATGTGCTACGTCGGCATTACTGCAAACCCGTTCGAAGGATCGTTTTTGACCATCCTCTAATTGCAAGCCGGTCACCTTTTTTCCATCAGTTAGAATTTCAGCTATTTCACAGTTATATTCAATTTTCCCACCCATCTCTTCAAACAATTGAACAAGGGCGCGAACCAGAGCTCCAGTTCCCCCTTTAGGGAAAAAGACGCCCCAATTCCGTTCAAGAAAGTGGATAAGAGTATAAATTGACGATGTTTTGAATGGGTTTCCACCAACGAGTAATGAGTGGAAGCTCAATGCTTGTCGCAGGTGATCCTCTTTTACGTAACTGGATACGATGGAATATACAGATCTCTGTGCCTGTAGTTTTACCAACTGCGGTGCTACACGGATCATACTCCAAAAGTTTGGAAATGCCACATGGGCAAGTCTTTCATATCCTTCTTTGAACACTTCTTTCGAATACTCTAAAAATTTATTATAGCCTTCCCAGTCGGACTGTCCGGACAGAGACAGGATTTGTTTCTTTAGCTCTTCATCATTATTAGAATAGTCAAATTGAGTGCCATCTTCCCAAGCAAGTCGATAAAAAGGCGTAACAGGCATCATTTCCACATAGTCTTTCATCTCTTTTCCACAGAGTTGAAACAGTTCTTCCAGACATTCGGGGGCGGTGATGACTGTTGGTCCAGCGTCAAATGTGAAACCATCTTGCTCATACACGTAGGCTCTGCCTCCGGGTTTATCCCTTTTTTCAAAAATGGTTGTTGGTATGCCGGCAGCTTGCATTCTAATGGCTAGAGATAGCCCGCCAAAGCCACTTCCAATCACAGCGGATTTAGTTTTGTTCATATGCGATCTCCAATACTTGAAATAAATTACTGATAATAGGTTGAACGTAGGGCCGGTTAAACTCAGAGGGACCAAATTGGTCGACAATTCTGTTCATAAGATTTTTCTTCTGTTTATCCAATGCCAGTTTGGTATTTTTATGAATCTCAAATGTTTTTACCCAATCTCTTAATGGATTCGTATCTGGAAGAGAGGCAACAGCACTCTTAAGCTGGATAAGCGCATCAGGATCAGTATGTTCAGCAGCATATTTCCATACGTAGCAGGGGCGACGATTGTAAAGATCTTCAAAGTTTTTTTGATCACATTCCTCGTTTTGAGGCTTTATTTTGAGAATCTTCAGGTCATCATAGGTTTGCAGAATCTCCCCTAACTCTAAAGAGATCTGATACAATTCATCTTCTAGTTTTAGCGAAGATCCGCCGGCAACAGCGCCTAAAAGTACGCTGGCAGCCATAAGTTCTCCGGTTTTTAGTTGTATCGTAGATTCACAAATGGCTGCGATTTGGTCAGCTGGAACTTCAGTGATATCTACACCGATGTCTAATGCCTGCCCTATATGTCCACTAAACAACATATCGTGGAGAATGCACCCAAGACGATGTTTAATTCTTTCGTTAACATCTAGGTCATCTAGTTTTTTGAACGCCGAAAAATACAGCCAATTACCGGTATTTATAGCCTTAGCAATTCCATGAATTCGATGCAGGCTGGGTTTCGATCGTCTGACCGGGCTGTTGTCCTGGATGTCATCCACAATGAGAGACCCGGAATGAATACTCTCAACGATAGAGGCAATTTTTTCTACGACGCTCTTGTCGATTTGTTGATCGGAGGCCATGAATCCCAATTGAACCAATTCGGATCGTACCCCTTTTTTGGGTCGAGAAAGGAATTCCTCTGCCGGCTTAAAAAGAATCTCATCTACAATTTTTTGCGCAAATCCAGAGAGTGGCTTCTTGTTTATAGTATTTATGTCATTCATAGTGTCATGTCCTGACTTTTTGTAGGTCTCATCCAATGAGACGTGGTCAAACTCTTAATGGCACTGGCGATAGAAACGGGTGGTTTTCCCGTTAAAATTCTTACTTTATCCTTAGTGAGAAGTTCGCCACGATAAAAACGCATAATAGTATCAATAGGAAGTCCATAAAAGTGTTGAAACACAATATAACGTTCCTTCGGTAAAGCAGCACCAAAAAGCATTCTATTGAGCGTCCAAAAAAAGCGACACTGTTTTTTAAAACTATTTTTGTAGTGTTGCAGAGTATCGATGAGTGAAGTGCTTTTTAAATGAGCAGACTTAGACAGTAATTGTGCAAACAGCATGGCCTGGGGGATGGAGTAACCGGAAATGGGCTGAAATAGTCCACCTTTTAGTCCGATGGTAATGTGGTGGTTGAACTCTCCAGGATGTTGAAACATTTGTTCAGTTAAGGGTAGGGCTAAACCCGCTTTTTCTTCTCTTTCCATTTTAAATGTTGAGCCAAACTTTTTCGCATAACATTTAATGCTGTCACGGTAATCATTCAAATCCATAAAAGAAGAGTGACTGTAACGAGTGTCTTCTATGAGCAAGGTATGGTCATCCAATGGCAAGGTATAAATAAATCGGTAGCCATCTTTCTGTTCCACAGTAGCGTCCATAAGAATAGGTTGTTTTAACCCATGGGGGCGGTCGAAGTGAATATCTTGACCTAGAAAATTCTGATATCCACATGGGCCCAGTGAGTTCGGTCCAGTGCCTCGTGCATCGATGAGGATATCGAAATCAATGATCTCTTCATCGAGCCTTAATTGGTTTTTATGTATTTCAGGTGTCTTCCCGAGCCGAAATTGGTTATTGTCCAAAGATCTCAAAAGGGCTTTATGTAAAGATTTCGATCTGAGGGTGTTATAGCCTAAATCTAGATCTCTCTGAAACTTCGGAAAGTTCACTTGATGAGAATTCCAATGGAATGAAACAAGTGGCTTCATCCAAGAAGCTATTGAATCAGGAATATCACTATCCATAAAAGACCATGTGTGGTCTCCGCCAAAGCTCGAAGCGGATTCTATGAGTACAAAAGAGTTCATGCCCTCATTTTTAAGAGCAAGTGCCGCAAGCCCGCCAGAAAGTCCGCCTCCGACTATGGCAATTTTCACTTTCATATAAGTGAGTCCCCCTATAGAATCTACCTAGTGAATCTATCGAAAATATGGATTTTTTGTTAGTAGAACTGGATTCTAAGGGATTACGTCGCGATGTTTAATGTGCAGAAAATACGCCAAGAACCATTTTATGTGATCGGATACACCTCAGCAACCAACACAATGCAGGAAATGAATTTTTCTGAATCTGTTAAAGGTAGATTGTTCGAATATTTAGCAAAAGCTCCCTGGGTGGGTGATATCGGGGATCTGGTTGAGGAAAAAATTTGTTGTGTTTACCATGGGATGGATACTGAGCCAGGTGACCGGTTTAAATTGACGGTAGGATTGCCGGTTTACTCCCCGCCGGAGGGAATTAAGGCTTCATTAGATATATTGCCTGTTCCAGAAGGGGAATATGCGCAAATCGAAAGTGCTGTGGGGCCTTTTCCCGAAATTATCAATGAAACATGGCAGCGGGTGTCAGAGATGAGCCCAGAGGAGATCGGTGGGGTTCGTAAGGCTGACTATGATATTGAGTGTTTTTCTCGGAATAAATTTGAGTCTCATCATTGCCAATTCACTCTAAGGCTAGCATTACATGGATAAAATTGAGTTAGAATAAACTCAAACAACTTTTAGATCTCTTAAAAGAAGATCGTACGTTGATGGCTCGATCTTCAAACATAAACTCTACCGTGTTTTCCGGGGTTTGATGAACCTCTTGAATATAGAATTGTTGCCTTAAAGCCAAAAGATCTTCAGAAGAAAGTTTCCGAGATTGGTTGATATGCCTTTTTACATTGTAGTTGAGGGAGGATAACGGTCCTAATTGTTTGGCGAGCAGTTGTATCAACTCATAACTTTCAGGATGCTCTGGGCGAATGGAAAGCCTTTTTAGGAAAGACATGGACTTTGCTTCATGGGATGATTGTGTCGAGCGGAATTCCATTTCGGCCACTTTACTATTTTCGGGATCTATCACAAACACATTGAGTTGGTCGTTACTGGAGCGTCTGTGATACAGCCTATACCTATCGGATCTAGATTTGTGGACCAACTCAAGGGCCAATCGCTCAGCGCGATCCAAACCAGATTCACGAGTGAAGTTTCTCAATAAGGACTCATTCCAATGGGTGAGGGTGTTAACCTTGCTCCATGCTTTGCTAACGCTTTTTGTGCCCATTTCTCTCATCCAGCTAATGGGTTTATGTACCGCTTTTAAAGGGTAAGAGGCAAAAATAACAATACATAGTATATCGACACCAGGGAGGGATATAGTTCCAAGGCCGGCTGTAATGGAAGCTATTTGCCCGGTGGTCAAATCCAGGAATTGCGAGGCATAGAGAAATATAAACGGAGCTGCCATTTCGGTTCCGTGAGATAGAGGGTAGATAGCTAAAACATTTTGCGCATGTTTTTTTGTTAACTCATGTTGAGTCTCGATATTATAGGCTTTGTAGGCATCGTTAAAAACCCGGGGGATATTAGCATTTCTATGCAGGGTCACCCATGTTTGCGATTCAAAAAGACTTTGTACTATATGATAATAAGTCATTGGGTTGATAATGGATTTCAAATTTTCTCGCATTGAATGATGGGCATGCATGTGCTCGCCATCGACAGCGAAGTGGAATATGTCCAAGACTCTATCTATCGCTTCCCGTTCGGTTTTTGGAGGGATATCAAATGGACTAAACTCTTCGCTATAGCAGCAAATATTTTCTTCAGTGGAAGAGCTTTCCTGGGCCCAAGCCGTGCAGCATAAAAAAAATGGTATTAAAAAAGCGATGCCAAAAAACTTAAAACGCATAGAGTGGAAATAACTCTAACAGATGGTTTTTGACAATGAGTTTCAGTTATTCTCAATTAAAGTGAGCTAAAGGAGAAAACGAGATCTAAAATATGTAATTAATTCACCTTGAGGCTTTTGAGTGCTTTTCGTTCTAATAGCCAATATGTAGGCTGAAGAATTCCCATAAACCAAACGAAAGCAACGACGCCGGTAATGATATTTGCTGGAGGATGTTTTATGAATTTTTCAAAAATATGATCGTGAAACCAAAGCAAAGGATAGACCCTTTGTCCGTATATAGGGCGGGCGAGCTGGTCAAAAAAATAAAACATCTGCCAAGAGTGGCTTCGAATGTATCGCCCCACTCTGTACCAAGCTATGACACTTTTTTTAAAGCCTAATTTTTTACTTTTAATACTCCATATCAATTGGAAGAAAGGGGTTAGATAAAGCTTTTGTGTGGACTTTTGTTGCCTATATAAAGCTGGGGCTAGCTCAAAAAAATCTGTGAATCCTGTCTTGAATAATCCCATAATAATGGCCATCAAAATATAAAGCTGATGCTCACCTTCCGTCTCGAAGCGACGGGCTGAAGTTTCAATAAAGCCAGGTAATACAATCCATTTGCCTTCTTCAAATACCTTTTCAGAAAACTTTTGGTCCTCTAGGAAATGTAGGGACTCGTCGAATTGGCCGAGGCGGAAGAAATCATCTCTTTCAATGAGGAGCCCCTGGTCGCCATTGATTGAATCAGGTCTATTGCTGTCTGTTTTTTCCTCAGCATATCTCCAAAATAAAGAATGTTGGTTTTTATTCTTTCCTAAAAAACGAAGTGGAAAATGTCCGGCAAGAGGTTTGTCGTATCGATCTCGTTCGGCACAAAATAGTTGTAGTGCTCGTTTTAAACTAAGTGGGTCTTTTACTCGAGTATCTGCATGTAGAAACAAAATGAATTCCGTTTTAACCGTTTTAGCAGCGGTGTTCATTTGTATGGCTCTGCCGGAAGGTGAGATGATGTGTTGAATGTTATAATTTTTAAGATAATCGAGAGTGCCATCCGTAGATCCACCATCGGCCACAAGAATTTCAGGAGGTTCATCTAATTGGCTATTCAGATCCTGAACAAGTACCCTGAGATTCTCCCTTTCATTGAGAGTGGGTATGACTACAGTGATGTCGTTTAATTTTAAAGGACGCATATATATTTATACCTTAAACACCTATTGCTCTTAAAGTCTTACCATTGTATTTTTTAATTATAGATAAGGAGAATACAATGTCTCATCCAAAAGGGGATCTAGCCCTTCGTACATTAGCAATGCCTGCAGACACGAATCCTCATGGGCGTATTTTTGGAGGCTGGTTACTTTCTCAAATGGATATTGCGGGGTCAATGACCGCGAATAAGGCCATTTCTTCTAAAACAGTAACTGTTGCTGTGGATGGGATGAAGTTTCACTCTCCCGTACATGTTGGTGATGTTATTTGTTGTTACGGTGAAGTTCAGAGAATAGGTAATACTTCTGTGGCTGTAAATGTGGAAGCTTGGGTGTTGAGGCAGTTTAGTGGCGAAAGGTTCAAAGTCACAGAAGGTCTATTTAGCTACGTCCATATTGACGATGAAGGTCGTCCGCTTGCGATTCCAAAATCTTAACTAACCACGATGTTATCGAGCCTCGTAAAACTGAATAAAGAAACTGTAAAGGGCAACTTTTGCTTGCTCTTCTGTCATTTTGTAGTGTTGCTGAATCATTAGCTCTAGATCATTGATGCTGTATTCACCGTTGATGGATTTTAGAACTTCAAAATACACTTGATTTCTAAATCGGTGTTCTTCCACTTTGGTTGACTTCGGTATGGGAAGAGATGGGTTGAGGATCCATTCGGGAAGGTAGGTGAATCTTGGTGGCGACTTAACACTTTTTGTGCGCTTGGCTTGAAAGCTATAGACCTTTTCTGTTCTTTTTTGGCCAGAATGAGGGGTTTGCAAATAGGGGACTTCATCAATTTGATCCACTTCCAATGTAAAGCCAGAGTCTTGCATTATTTCTTCTATCTCTTGAATGCACAAATTTCGAGTGGGATCAGGGGAGTTGAAGCCCAATGGACCAAAATTAATCCAAACACCGTCTTCTTTTAGAATGTTATTAATTTTTCGAGTGAGTGGTCCCAAGGTTTGCGGCACTATATCTATAAACCAAGGAGTGATTACGCAATCTATGCTTTTGGCTTGAAAAGGGGGATTCATGCCGTCCGCAAAGAGGTAGTGAAAGTTCTCCGGTTTTTTAGTGTTCGATTTGCATTCATGATAGGGACAAACGTCACCAATTTGGAAGGGGGCAAGCGGAAAGTCATAGAGGTGTATTTCTTCTCCTTCAAGAATCTTTTTGGCAGCTAAAAGAAGGTAAGGGTTAATGTCCACCGCCAGTGTCCATTTTGGATTCGTATGAAGGTGTATATCTAAAGCTAGTCGACAGCTTCCAGCTCCTAAGACCACAATATTTTTGCCGGCCATATTGTTGGGAAGGACCTTTTTAATTTGTTCAAAATGTTTTTGGTTTTCATTGCCTTCCCAGGCCCAATCACGAAACAGGTTTGTGCTATAGGAATCAATTCTTTGACTTCCGGGAAGTTTTTCCGAGAGGGTTTTGTATTCTGGAACCAGATCGGATTCCGATGATATAGAAAAGTCTGAAAGGATTCTCTGGGTGGCTTGAATGTTGTGTTTATAGGCATTGCATAGAATTTCTAATCGGCGACGTGTGGTAGGAAAGAGATTAGGCGGGTTTTGTTCTAGAGCATGAGCTGCGGCATAGAACTGACTTTGCATTTGCAATAGAGTTTGTTGTGTTCGAGATTTCCATTCATTCAATGCGGCAATGGGGTCAGAGTAGATCCAAGGTATTCCCTGAATTTCTGGATACTGTGTGCCGCCACCAGCAGATTTTAAAACACCATCCTCAACTTTAAGGGGCTTTCCATCCACGGGGCTAGCGAGAATCTTTAAATAATCGGCTGAGACATCCATACAGAGTTATTGTCGCAAACAGGTTGGGTAATGTCCTCATTAGGTGTGCGATTTTAGTGGGGAACTTTACGAAGGGCTAGTGCATGGGTAGTCATCAATAGACAGCGGACTCTAACTATAGAGTCCGCTCTTCCAACTTAAAAATTGGGAAATGAGTCAATTAATAGTAAAGTTGATTTCCGTTTATATCACATCGGCCCAAGTTATCTTGTATCGGGCGATTGTTGTAAACCGAGTTACAATCATATCTCACTGCATAGGCTGAGTTGCCATTTGTTGTGTAAGCGCAGTTGGAATTGTATCCATTCACGTTATTGTATTGGTTGTAGGGATTCACATATTGGTTATTGACCCCGTTATTCGCATATATAGGGTTTCCATAGTAGTCATAACCAACAATCTGGTTTTGATACTGATTGTATCCATTGTAGGTATTGTATCCGTTGTACCCATTGGTATATCCATTGTTGGTGTAACAATAGTTATTTCTTCGATTTGAGCTTCCGCCATCGTCACAGGCAGTAAGGCCCAAAAGAGTTACTGAGGCTAAAATAGCCATAAAAATGTTTCTCATTTCTCAATTCCCTGGTTGAAATTTTTGTCGTACGATGAATGTATAAATCACGATTTATGCCATCTCATTCCTCGTTTGTTTCGATTTGAGATGAGGAATCAGGTAAAAGTGACAAAATGTGTATAAACAATGGAAGCCAATTTTTGTCACTTTTGCCTGGAGAAACCGTGTAATTTTTAGGGGTTATCGGGGGAAGTTCATTCGTGCACAAAGGTTTTGTTTCTGGGATATGGCTGATTTTGAGCTGGGGGCTATTTGTTAGCTTTGCGCTCAAAGGATGGGACTTTGCTGTGTTCGCTCTTGTGGTCTCCCATCTCTTTTTAGGGGTTTTTTATCTATTTGATCACCCGAGAAGAGAGCTTCTATTAGCTTTTTTTGCGGCTGTATTTGGTGCTCTTTTAGATAGCCTTTTGAATCAAGGGAATATACTGATTTTTTTCCGCAATCTGCCAGGGATCTGGGTAGCTCCCATGTGGATTTTTGGGATGTGGTTAGGGTTTACGGTCAACGCGCCCTACGCTCTTTCTCTTTTGAAAGGGAGGTATTTGATATTGGCCTGTGTTGGCGCTTTATTGGGGTCGACCACTTACTCTATAGCGGTTCATTTTGAATTATTGTTGTTTCACTCTCAGTTTTGGATGACCTTTTTTATATTAGCTTCTATGTGGGCTTTCATTTTCCCCTTCTACTTGTATCTCCACCAAAAATTCACTACATAACCCTTATGAGTTGGCGAATCTTTCAATTCACATTGCTGCTGATGTTGGTGGCGTTTATTGGTCTTTGTGTGTGGGCACACGTTCAGATGCCTTTTTTCACCTCGGTTCCTATGTTTTTGGAGAACCCATGGGGCATTGTCACGTTGATTGATCTTTATCTAGGCTTCTTTTTATTTGCTGGATTTGTCCTTCTATTTGAGGACAATAAAATCATCGGTTGGATATGGGCTGTCCTTCCCCTGTTTTTGGGGAATGCCATTGGTTTGGCTTACATAATATTTAATGGGCGCAAACTTTCTAAAGCTCTATGGGTTCGCTCGAAATCCCGATAAAATATTCGATTGCATCACTTGTGCGAGTTTTTTAACTTGATCGTTGCTTTCCGCTGCAGACTGGATCTGTCCAGATACAAAGAGCATCATCAGGCCATGCATGCTGGTCCATAGACAGAGCGCTTGAAGTTGACTGGGTTCGGCTCTTAGATCTCCCGCTTTTTGAGCCTCGCTAAAGAGTTCCACAAAAATTTGAAAACAGCTGTTGTCTTGATGGCTGAATTGGTGGGCTTTTCCAGATTTATATTGTCCATTGAACATAAGGCTGGCGAATTCAGGGTTTCTTAAAGTGTATTCAACATATTTGCATCCACACTCCACGATTCGCTCCACCGCTGGGAGGTCAAAATGGGTGGCGACTTTTTGCATTTCTTTGCCAAGCCGGTCATATTCTTTTTGAGCGATGGCTACCATGAGTGCGTTTTTGTCTTTAAAATGTCGATAGGGAGCAGTATGGCTAACATTAAGTCTTTTGGCCACTTCTCTGAGGCTCAATGAATTAAGCCCTTTCTCTCGAATCACTTGGGAGCCGGAATCAATTAAAGCGTTATATAGATCGCCATGATGGTACTTATGTTTTTTCTCTGTCGTTAATTCTTCCACTGCCAACCTCCATCCGTGGTGTTGTACTGTTGATCATATAATAATCATTTCGCTTGTCTATAATTATAGGGCTAGGCCCTAAACAAAGCGCTTCTATCGGGGGATCTTGCTATAAATAACAGCAATAATTTCTAGATAAACGGATCCACCAGGTCTCTTTAGAAGTACTTCATCACCTTCGGATTTGCCCAATAGGCATTTTGCCATGGGGCTTCTCCAGGAAATTTTGCCAGATTCTGCGTGAATTTCGTCTTCACCAACAATGTAATATGTTTTCTGTTCTCCAGATTCGTATTCGATGGTTACAGTGGCACCAAAAAGGACTTTTCCAGGAGGTTGGAGTTCAGGATCTACAGGTTGAGCACTTTCAATGCGTTTTTTTAAAAATCTTAAGCGTCTATCAATCTCTCTAAGGCGACGCTTTCCATAAATGTAGTCCGCATTTTCACTCCGATCTCCATTGCTTGCAGCCCAAGCGACGGTTTCAACCACCTTTGGTCGCTCCACTTGACGGAGTTGTTTGGCTTCCTCTTGCAGTGCTTTTAGACCATTTGGTGTTATGTAGTTGAGAGTTCCCATAGATGTATTTACTCACTTTCGGATTTAAAAATCAATATCAGCGAAACATAATATTTGGTTGTTGTTTAGGAAAAGGAATGAAATATTTTTCTAGATTAGGTATGTTTATTTCACATACATAAGGAGTATCCTTTTGGGGTCAATGAGTTTGATTTTTAAAAGTTGTGTGATTTTATTGCTTATATCTATCGGTGGTTGTTCTTCCGAGAAATTTAAGACGGTGGATCAAATTAAATCTTCGGGGGAGTTGCGGGTATTAACTCGAACTTCAGGAACAACCTATTATACAAATAAAAATAACAAGCCAGTGGGCTTTGAATATGAATTGGCCAAAAATTTTGCTGAACATTTGGGGGTAAAATTGGAAATGGTTCCCATCTCAAGTTTGATGGGTGTTTTAGATGGATTGAATTCGGGGCGTGGAGATTTGGTGGCTAGTGGTTTAACGGATACGGTTTCTCGTAGAGAAAAGTATGCTGCAGGACCTGGCTATTTAGATTTAACCCAGAAGCTGGTCTGCAATAAGAGTTTCCAAGGAAAAACCTTTGAAGATTTAAAAAACGCTCGAATGGTGATCGTAAAAGGTTCAAGCTACGAAGAGAATTTGCGAGAGAAAAAGAAAACCTATCCTTTTTTAAAGTGGGAAACCATTTCTGATTTGTCTTCGGGTCAATTGTTGCAATTGGTTTGGGAAGGGGGCCCTGATTGTACTGTGGTGGATTCTCACATTTCTTCCGTGAATCGTCGTTATATGCCTGAGCTCAATGAAGTCATGGATGTTTCTGAGCAACAGCAGCTTGTCTGGTATTTGCATAGTAAAAACAAGGGATTGCAAAAAGAAATTGAGAGATGGCGGCAACTTCCTGAAACTCAGTCCCTATTGAATCAACTTAAGTTACGTTATTTTGGTGGTAATATAGCTGTGGAGAGGTTTGATGCGGCTATCTTTAAAAAGGAAATGAAGAGAACTCTTCCTAAATATGTACGATTGTTCAAGCAGGCCGGACAACGATACAATGTGGATTGGCGATTGTTGGCAGCGTTGTCTTATCAAGAGTCTGCTTGGGATCCATCGGCAACGCATCCTAATGGAAATTTTGGTATCATGATGCTGTCGGAGGAGTTTGCCGCTGAACAGGGAATTCTGGATCGCAAAGATGTGGTGAAGCAAATATTTGCTGGAGCCAAGCATCTCAGTGATTTAAGGAATCGGTGGCCGCCCTTTATTAGCAAAGAAAACGTAAAATGGATGTCCGTAGCTGCATACAATATTGGGTATCAGCACATTCAGGATGCTCGCAGGATTTCTATAGAACTTAATTTTGATCCCAATTCTTGGGAAGGGGTAGCTCAGGTGTTACCACTGCTGAGTCAAAGGCGATATTATGAAGATTTAAAGTATGGATTTGCGGATGGGATCCAGCCAGTGATTTATGTGAAGAGAATCAAATCTTTCTATAGTTTGTTGAAATAGGGGAGTGGAAGATGGCTAAGAAAAAATCTACTAAAAAGAAAGTCGTAAAAAAGAAAACGTCGAAGAAGGTTGCTAAAAAGGTGACTAAAAAGAAGAGCGGTTCGGCAGTAGCTAAAAAGTCCACTAAGAAGAAAAGTGTCTCTAAAAAGACTACGAAGGCCGCCGGCGTTTCTCAGGTTGGGGATTCTGTGGCGGGGATGGCTAAAGTTTATGAATCCACTAGTGGTCCTTTGAAATTAAGTGCAGTAGATGCAGAATACATAGTTTTATACTTTTATCCTAAAGATTCTACGCCAGGCTGTACCAATGAAGGGATTGATTTTACTAAGGCCAATGCAAAATTTAAGAGATTGAATGCTCAAATAGTAGGTGTGTCTAGAGACAGCATGAAAAGTCATGAGAAATTTTCAGGAAAATATAACTTTAACTTTCCATTGATCTCCGATCCCGAAGAAACTCTGTGCAACAGTTTTGGTGTCATCCAAAAGAAGAAGCTCTATGGGAGAGAGTTTATGGGAGTGGTTAGGTCCACTTTTATACTCAATAAAAAGGGCAAAGTTCTTGCTGCTTGGGAAAAGGTAAAAGTTCCTGGACACGTCAAAGAAGTATTAGAAGCACTCAAAGGAATCTAGAGCTCAACTTTGTGAGATCAGTTCCTCTTTTTGCCGAACAAAACGGTAGGAATTTTAGTATGGGTAGCATTTATGTCTGTGCTTTTCTTGGTGATGGGCTTCCAAAGGGCCGTTTTTTCCCAAATGGCGCGAATTTGGAGCGGACTACTTGTTGCTGTGTGTAACAGAAAAATAAATAATATTCTGCTTATCTAATAGTGCTTCAGGGATGCTCATTCATTGACCAAAATTGACCCTAAAGGGGTTTATTTTGTTTTGAAGCCCTCTTTTCCTCCTTATGTTGCCTTTATTAAGGGAAGATTTGCTTAGGAATATCGCTGAATTGCACTGTTAGAAGGGTTTCCAAGAACAATTTACAATTGTTGTTTTAGAAAAACCTTTACTGCTTATATGAAACATCGTTTAATTTTTTCACTTTTTCTAATTGGGGACACTTGAAGAGGGGGAAATTCATGAAGTCGTCACTAAAATCAATACACCAATCCGTTTTAGCTTTGAGTATAGGTATTGTGTCTATATTTCCATTTATGGTGAATGCACAAGATGCGGCGGCGCCAGCGAGTGAAGCTGTTGCGGCGAATACGGAATCCGTTGCCGAGGCAGGAATTTTAACTAAATCACTTATGGCGTTTGAGCAGGGTGGAACTTGGATGTGGGTTATTTTAGGCCTTCAATTAATTTCCTTTGCCATCATAATTGAAAGAGTTATTTCGCTTTATCTTAAACGTAAAGACGGAGCGCAAGAGCTTGCCGACCAGTTTGAAGAGCCTATTCGTAGGGGTCAGATTGAAGAAGCACATGCCACGGCACAAAAGAATATTGAAGTGCATCCAGTCTATGCTTCTATTGCTGCTGGAACAAAAGCGGCCATGGAAATGGGTGGAAAAGAAGAAATTCAACTACAAATGGATCAATCGATCTTGAAAGAATCTCAATTTCTAGATCAGCGAACAGGGTTTCTATCAATGCTTGCCAACGTGGGTACACTGACGGGGCTGTTGGGAACAATTGTTGGTATGATTAAATCGTTTACGGCGGTGGCTAGTGCAAGTGCTGCGGAAAAAGCGGAGTTGCTTTCTAGTGGTATTGCGGAAGCGATGAATACCACGGCCTACGGATTAATTATGGCCATTCCAGCGTTGATTGCCTTTTCGGTATTTACTAACCGGTCCAACCAACTGGTTGAGAACTTAACGCAAGGATCTTTGAAGGTCTTCCATTGGCTTACTTACTGTTACGAGCCAACTGTAGTGGCTGATGAGCGCACGCCTTCAAAAAACACTATAGATCGTGCTTTTAATGATCCAAAGGCGCGAATCAGTTCGGATATCGAAACCGACAACAGACCTAGTATTTAATTACTAGGTCTTTATATCGTCATTTTTAGATAACTGTCATTTTTGGGGGATTTAATGGCAAGAAGGAATAAGGAACTATCCGCGGAAGTTAGCTTAATCGCTTTTATATCGCTTCTTTCAGTTTTGATCTGTTCGCTTTTGTTAACCGCTATTTGGACCCGTATGGGAACCATGGATATAAAACAAGCTATGGGTGGCCCAGGAAAGGTTTCCGAAAAGAAACCTGATCCGGTTCTTTGGGCCTACTTTGGCAAAAACGACACTATTCGATTTAAAATGGAAAACTCCCGGGTGAAGATGCCACAACATCAGGCCTCTATGGCGGATATGGAAACTCTTCGAAGTGTAATTGGGGCCTTGGTGGCCGAAGAAAAAAGTCTTTCGACCGTACTCATAAAGCCACAGAACAAAACTGTATATGAAAAGGTAATACTTTTGATGGACGAGTTTAAAGGGTACGGAATTAAAAACCTAGGCATTGTGCCACTGTAGTTGGAGGAATTATGATTAATGATAGACCAATGAGTGAGACGACTCTTTCTAGTCCTCTGCTTGAAGCGTCGGTTGTAAATCCGCAAGCCGCTAAATCAAAAGCGCGGCCTGAGGCTACGGTACTATTAACATCCTTGATCGATGCATTTTCAATTTTAGTGATCTACCTACTCATCAACTTTTCAAGTGGAGAGACACTCGATAGCGTCGTGGGTATGGAGCTTCCATCAGCAAATCAATCCAGTGAAATAGTGATTGATACTGTAATCAAAGTTGTAGAATCGGAATATTTTATTGGGGATGAAGCTGTTGATGTGAGCGAGATTCCAAAAAGACTAATTCAGATAAAAGAGCAATTGGTGTCAGAGGAGAGTAAAAAGGGAATGTCATTGATTATTCAAGCCGACAAAAATAACTCTTTTGATAAATTGAATCATTTAATACTCGCTGGCGGACAAGCGGGCTTTAGCGAAATAAAATTCGCAGTTTTGGCCAACTAATATAGGATGAGCATGAAAATATTTATTGCATTACTAATCAGTTTTACCAGTATGACGGTCGCTGCAATTGGTTTGGAAGATCGAGTTAAGCAGCGTGATTTTGTTTTAGGTAAATATGAAAAATCACTAAGTCGGCTTCCAAAGAGTTCGGCAGCGAGAGTCCCGCTAATGTTGCGTATCGCTGACACTCTTTCAGAGCAAGCCCGCGATGTTGCCTTTTTGGAGGTTAAAAAGGGATGTTTGGTCTGCAAGGCTGGTAATCCACTTAGAGAGAGAGCTGCTTCCTATTACGAACAGGCATTGGAAAAAACTCCACTTGAGGAACGCGGTTCCATCTACAAGCAATTGGGTCACCTATACGGATTGTTGGGCAAAACTGAGCGAAGTGTAGCTCTTTATAAAACTGTGATTAAAGAACATGCCGGTGAGCCAGTGGTTGGTGATGCCTATTTTGCTTTAGGAGATCTATATTATAAAGATCAAAATTTCCCTGAAGCTGTAAATTATTTTGAAAAAGCAAAAAAATATGAGGGTCTCGCTAAGATGGGAACCCTGTACTACCAATTAGGTTGGTCCTATTTTCGTATGGGGCAAGTGGATGAAGCTGTGGTGCAGTTGGAATCTCTTATTTCAAACGATAATTGGCTGAGCAAAGGTGACGCTACTGCGGGTGGAGTGGCTGACAAGACCTTTAAGTCTGAAATCGCTTCTGATCTGGCTACTTTTTATGGGCAGCAAGGCAGTGGTTTGGATGCCGCTAAAAAATTAGAACGTTTGGCTCCTTCATCATCCAAAATTGCTGTTCTCGAGAAATTTGCAACAGAACTGCGCCGTTTGGGGTTTAGTCAGCAAGCCTTGTCGGTATGGAAATTCATACAAAATCAGCATCAAGATGTGGCGTCTCAAATTCGTGGGCAGATAGAAATCGCCGAAAGTCATTATAGTTTAAAAGAAATGAAGCCCATGTGGGAAGCCTATGGAGATGCACTTAATCTGATATCCACTCATAAAGCCTGCCCATCAGAGAAGTGTACCAATTGGCAAAAACGTTTAAGGAAAATGTTATTTGAGATACATAGGTCTAATAGAAAGCAGCCTGTTGAAGGAGTGCTTTCTGGGTATGAGGCCTATTTGAATGTGTTTCAAGAAGATTCGCAGGCATTCTTTTTTGCGGCGGAAGTGGCCGGTAAGAAGAAGCAATATTCTGATGCGATTGCCTTTTTGGAGCGTGGGAAAAACAGCTTAGCAAAAGTGGGTAAACCGATAGAGGGTTTGGGTGCAGAAGTGTTTGCCTTGAAGGCCATTGAGTTCGCGGAGCTGTCCAAGGACAAAGTTCTTCGTGAAAAGACCTATAAGGCCTATTTGCAGTCAGGCTATAAAGGTGAGCATGCCGATCGAGTACGATACCAGATGGCCTATCTTGTTTATGAAAATGAGAATTATGAATTAGCTGTTTTAGAGCTTCGTAAAATCTCATTAGACTCTGATTTTAAAGATCGTTCACTCAAAGAAAAGGCCGCAGATTTAGCACTAGATGGACTTGCTATACTTAAATCTCATGGTCGTTTGGAGGCATGGTCTACTGATTTTGCTCAGGTGTTTCCTGAGCGTAAAATGGACTTCGAAAAAATAAGGCGACAGGCCATAATGGAGCAAGCCAATTCTTCTGGAAAGGCGGGTAATTACACCCAAGCTCTCGCTAAGCTGAATCAACTTGAGCCTTCATCTGTGGTTGGAAAAGAAAAGCGAGTCTATCTTAAAAATCGAGTTCTATTTTATGAGAAGTCACGGCAATACAGAGACGCATTAGAAACTGTTAAAAAATATGCGTTATTGCCTGAGCTGCCAAAAGATGAAAAGACATGGGCGCTGAAGAAGAGAGCTTGGTATGGAGATCTGTTATTAGATTTTTCTGAAAGCTTGGTAGCCAGTGAGCAGTTGAATGGTCATACTAAGGATCCAGAGAAGCGTTTAAATATGGCTATGTTGGCAGACCTGGGTAATAACATTAATAAGCGTGAGTACTACGACCAGTATTTTGCTGTAGCTCCTAAAAATGAAAACACGAGAGCCTTGATTTATGGGATAGTTGCGGAGTCGCATGAACCCATGAAGGAGTTGGATAAATATAAAAAATATTTGATCAGTGATGCTGAAACCTATGCTGAAGTGAGGCTAAAACATTCAAAATCTAATTTTGATAAGCTTTTAAAAGAATTTAATCGTAGGCCATTAAAAGGTACAAAAGCGGCAGGATTTTTAAACCGGTTAGCTGAGATCAAAAAATTCAGAAAATTTGATCGTAAAATTTCTGACCACAATTTGAATTCTAAATCTCAGGGTAGGTTGAGCCGGTCCATTAAAAAGAGAGACCGACTTTTGTTAGATGCTAAGAAAATGGCAGAAAAGGCTTCGGCAGCTAATGATTGGACGCTGAAGATGTTAGCCGTTAACACCTTGGTAAGAGAGTCTGCACGATTTCATGAAGATTTAATGTCCTTGCCTATGCCGGAAGGCTTGAGCCCTGAAGAGCAAGGTCAGTATATGAATCTTCTTTCCACTCAGGCACAGCCATTTCAGTTACAAAGTGAAACTATGGCGCTAGAAATGGAAAAGTTAAAGACGGAAGTGAATGTGCTAGATGGATTGGCAGAACAGTATAAGCAAGCCAACAACAACTTAAGACAACTTATGGAAGTGGAAATAGAAGCACTTAGGTCTTTGGCCATACCTGTAGTTGACGTTAAGGTCGCAAGTTTGATGGAAGCTCCAGTTAAGGTGGCTGAAAAGGTGGGAGCGAAAGAAAAGATGGATAGAAAGAATAGCTTATTGACTCAATTGCGAGCCGATCCATTTTCCGAAAGTCTTTTACTTCAGTTGATGAATGTCGAAAAAGATTTAGAAAACACGAAGATGGTGTCTTATTTGGAGAGTCGATTGGAGCGATTAAAGGAGACGGACTCAAAAATCCAGGAGGGGAAAAGTGAATAGTTTAAAAGTTCTTGTTTTGGGTTTGCTGTTTCTGCCAGCCACTTCAATGGCAGTAGATACTAATGAGGATGAGGATCTTCGCACCAAAATGTCATTTGACGGCGTAAATGTGGATGGTCAGTACCAGATGGATCAGGAAGCCGTAGTTACAGTTGAGGATGATAAAGTTTTAGATGCTTTGTTTGGGGTTCGAAAAAATTATTTAGACCGCATTCAAAAAGATAGTAAAAAGAATTAGTAAGGGGGGATGGCGTTGGGGGCCTTCGTTGTATTAAAAAATAGACAAGGATCTGTCATTCGTACCATGCCTTGGGGTGGTCAGGACATGCAGGTTGTTAGAGATGCAATCACCCGCAGGGTTCGGCTCTGTGTAGATCCTGAAAAACTTGTAAAGCAAGGGCGGAAATTACTTCACCTTGGAACCATTTCTGGAGAGAAGCTTCGTCGTGAAGGTTCTCTAACTGTACAAGGCTTAGGGGAGTTACAGCTAGTCAATGAGGTGGGTGCCGTCGCGTCAGATATCCATTCGGAGGATAATAATCAGGGATTAATTCGTAACTTGATGGCTCTTGCTCTGTTTTTAGTTTTTGCAATCTACTTTACAATTGGACAACTTAATTTGGAGTTACCCACTGTAAAAGAAGAGATGAAAGAGCGACTGGTTCAAATTGTTCAGAGAAAACCTGGCGTTAAACAATCGCAAAGGAAGGTGGCTCAGCCTAAAGCTAGAAATATAAACAAAACGGGTGCTTTAGCCGCACTAGGTAGCTTGAGCTCCGCAAAGTTTTCCGGAATTAAAATGACTAATAAGAAGTCCAGCCGAGGGCCAGGACTCGGAGGCACTAAGGGTAGCGGTGGCGTTCAAAGTGCTATGTTTGCAAAAGGCTTAGTGGCTGCACCTGTTGGGGCTGGAAATAATATCCAAGGTCTTGGAGGTTATGGGACTCGTGGAAAAGGTGGCGGTCAAGCTGGATTTGGCAGCTCCAGTCTCGTGGGTTCAACAGGTTCTATCGGACTACCGCAGGCTGGAGATGGATCCATCGGTGGTGGACTGAGTATGGAAGAAGTGGCAGCCGTTATAAGAAGGAATATGGCCCAAGTCAGATTTTGTTATGAGCAGGGACTACAGAAGACTCCTGGCTTAGCTGGTCGTGTGCCTACGCATTTTGCCATCGGTGCTTCTGGCCAGGTGTTGTCTGCGGACGTAAAGAAAAGTTCCTTGGGAAGCTCAACGGTAGAGCAATGTATAATTAGACGTTTAAAGACTTGGCAATTTCCAAAGCCAAGAGGCGGACAAAAGGTTGAAGTGGTATTTCCATTTAAATTAAGTCGGACCACAAGTTAAAGAGGTATAGAGATGAAAGTATTAGTTTTATTAATTCTAACTTCGGTTTTTCTGGGGTGTAGTACTGAGAGTGACCCCCTTAAAGGGTATCCGGATAATGTTCGGAATGGATTGCCACCGAAAAAAATAGACACACCTGTGAGTGATAAAACTCGTGTCACGGAACTTTTGTTAAGCATGTCACCGGAGTTGCCAGTATTTATAGAAGGTGAAGAACTTCAGCTGAGTTTTGATGGTCGGTTTGTTTCTGAAGACGGTGAACCGGCGAGAAATCAAAAGATTACTATTGAAAACCTTCCTGAAGGGGCTCGATGGGATGAGGCTACAAATACAATGACTTGGTCTCCATCGACCGACTTTTTGCGGGGAAGTGATTTTCAGACCACGGTGGTTTTAGATGTTTCTTTTGAGGGAATTCGTAATGGGGAATTTTTACGAACTCAAAAACAGTTTATGACTTGGGTACGACGTCCACAGGATAGGGCTCCAAGAATCATAGCTATGGATGAAGTAGATTCTATTAAAGAAGGAGAGTGGACCAGCTTTACTCTGACTGTTGAGGATTTGGATTCTTATGATGGCACGAACGGAATACCGCCTCGGTTGAGCTTTTTTGCTGGCAATAGAGGATTTAATGGCTCTCATTTAATGGGAGTTGTTGGGAATCCGGTGGCTGGAGATGAGCCCAATACTTGGATCTACAGCGTATCTATGGATACTCGTAGCAAAGAACTGACTCGAGATGTAAGTGGATATTCAGTGAGTATCGAAGCCACTTCAAGGTTTGGTAAGAAGAGTTTGCCGGAACAGTTGGCATTTGATGTTGAGACCAAATTGAACACTCCCGTATTGTCGGATAATGAAATTGTTCTTTATGCCGCCTCTAAAAATACGTTTAGTTTTAGTGTTTCCTCGCCCAGCGGTGAAGGGCGCATGTTGGCAAATTTAACTTGTACGGGTATGGAGCTGGCAAACTGTAGTTGCGCCAACACCATTAGCAGTTCTCGTTGTTCGGTGGAGTGGGATGCTACAAACATTCCAGGTATTCAGCCAGGGGGAATTACAATAACTTTAGACGCGGTTTTGAGAACCTCTCGGTCGGAAACCAATTTAGGTCATACATTTAGAATCAGAGGAGAGTGATCGTGAGAAATAGAATATCTATGTTGTTGTTTGGATTACTTTTATCTCTTGGGACGAGCTTTAACTTAACTTTGCATGCCGAAGAGGTCGTAGCTGAAGAGCAACTTCTCAATGAGTTTGACGGATTCTACCAAGATACGGAGTTGTTAGAACAGGGTAGAAGTCTTGAGCCACATAGAGATATGCAGGTAGTACAAAAGCGAACTGTGTCTCGTTTTAATAGACATGAGTTTACGCCAGTATTTCAGTCTGTAGTGGGTGGAGATCCCTATTTAAATACGAATTATGTCGGATTGTCTTATCAATATCATATCAATCCTAAATGGTCTTTAGGCTTAGAGTATAGTGTTGCTGGTAATGAGATGTCCTCTGAAGGAGACAGTCTTATAGATGAGTTTGGATATCTTCCAGATATGGATTGGCCTGAAAACCAGTCTATGGCCACTTTAAAATACTATCCCCTTTATGGAAAATTGAATTTCTTTAACAGGTGGGTTCCTCAGTTTGATGTGTATGGATCTGTTTCCGCTGGGTCTATGGGTTTAAAATCTGGATCAGCTGACTTACTTTCAGTAGGGCTTGGGCTTGGACTCTGGTTGAAGAATGATATTACGTTACATTTCGATATGCGTAGGCAGATGTATGAGTCTCAACGTTTGACCGGAGACAAAGAAATGAATGTGACCACTTTAGGGCTTGGGATCGGAGTTTTACTATGAGAATAGCTGATATAATGGCTGGAGTTTTAGCTCTTGTTTTGTGTTCGTCTTTATCTCTTGTGCCTAGTTCAGTTCTAGCTGCGGACAAAACTCGGAGGCTGAATCAAGGTGCTGCTATCTCAAGAATGATGATTCGTAAGATCGACGATCTTAGTGCAGAACAAAATATGTTCCTAGAGTTCATCGAAGAAGAAAATTGGAACAAAGCACTTTTTCAATGGTACACCGCTTTTAGGCGTGGAACTTTTAAAAACTCTCCGTCCGGTAAAGCTTTGTACAGTTTTTTGCAGTGGAAGTCAGGATTAGAGATTGAGGCGATCGAGAATGTATTAGCTATTCAAGAGCCTGGCAAAATTCACGGAACTATGAAGCGGTTTTGGCAACAAGCGCTGGATGAAAAAATCAGTTTGTTACAGCTACCCATTAAGCGGTGGAATGACCGGTGGGTTGGGTTCTTTTCTCCAGAAGTGGAAGCCCATCTGAAATTGGCAATGATTGGTGAGCTCGATTCAAAAGAGAATTTTCAACAGCTTCATCAGTTGCGAAAAACTGTGCCGGCGGCCTCTGAAATTTATGGACAAATCAGTTGGCAGTTGTCTTTGGCAGATGCTCTACAGAGACAGGGAAAAGGGGCTGTAAAAGTCCTCCCCGAGCTCATAGAAAGAGCTTCGTCCATGGCTCTTGACGAAGATTTGATGCGAGTGAACTTAGCTCGTATTTACTACCAGCGTGGACGGTTAAAACAGGCCATATCCATCTATAAAACCATTCCAAAAGGATCACCCTATTGGTTCACAGCCCAAGAAGAGCTCGCCACCTCATATCTTCGAAGAGGGGAACCACAAAACGTGATGGCCATCTCCTTTGGACTGACTCCTGAGACCATGGCTCGATATGTGGGGCCAGAAATGCTCTTCACTCGCTCTTTGGCTCAGTTAAAGACCTGTGACTATTCTGGAATTCGAGATTCCTTGAAATCCTTCAAGGTGAATTATCGGGAAAGAGCTAAACATCTTTTTCCTGTGGCTCAAGGAAATACGGCAAGTAAGACTATTGAAGCAATTGAGTTAATGTTGCGCTCAGAATATAAATTTTCTGACTTGGCATTGTTGAGTGATAGTTTGCCTCGTTATTTTGGACAAAGCCCGGTCGTTGCTGAGCAGGTGCGATTGATCCGTGCCTATAGAAAAGAAGCTCAATTGGCCGGACAACTGTATACCAGATCTTTGAGTGAGGGGGCTGGACGCGTTGGGTTCTTAGCTCCATTGGATAAAATTCGTTTAAAATATGAAAAACGAGCCACTGTGACACGTCAGCTTTTGGTCACCAATGTTCAAAATTGGTCTTCGGAGGAATTAACAGAAATTCGAAACACTCTGGATAAAATGCAAATTGTAGAGGCTGAATGGCTGCAGCACTTAATGCTTGCGGGTCGTGTGAAGGAAAACAGCAAAATGGCTTCCGCTAAACCATTAGAAGGTTCTACCGTTAAGAAGACATCTAATTTTGATTTAGAGTTCCCCTTTCAAGGTGAATTATGGGTGGATGAATTGGGTAGCTATAAGCTTACTTTAGATAAAGGCTGTATAGATAAAAAAGAGGTGAGTCTGTGAAAACATTTAAGTGTGTGGCATGGGTGATTCTCTTTCTATTGGGATCATCAAATTCTTGGGGATCCACCCAATGGGTGAAAGCCGCCTTTGATAAGGATGCTTTTACTGAAACCAAAGAGTACTTATTAGAATATGTGCCGCCAGCTCAGGTTTTGAGTCTGGCTCGGCCGTTGGCGGATTCTCGTTTGAATGCTTCAAATGGTGGGCGGATCATGGGAGTGATTCGTGATGCTCTTAATGGGAATGGGATTTCCAGCGCCGTAGCAGAGATTCGAAGATTTGAGAGTGATGAGTTGGTGGATACGGTGGTCACAGACTATCAAGGACGGCTACTTTCCAATTATTTAAGGCCGGGAAGATATCAGGTTACAGTGAGTAAAGAGTCCTATATAGGAACACCACAACGGGTGGTGTGGGTAGAAAGAGGCAATGACTCTCTTTCTAATGCGTCATTAACTCCGCCAGTGCCGGCTGGACAGGTGAGAACCACGTTAACGTGGACTCATGAAACATTCGGTGCTGTTCGGGATGTGGATTCGTTTTTACTCATTCCAGGGGTTTCTGGGCCTCTTGGATATCGGGATGCGGGATCTAATTACCATGGGGCTATGCTTGACCATGATGATACTAACTGGGTCGGGCCTGAGACGGTCACCATTTTAGAACAGCGACAGGGAACTTATGTCTATTATGTTAATAATTTCAGTGACCGTTCTGATTTGCAAGCTTTAGGGCGGTCAGGGATTAATATTCTAATCATTGCGGGGAGTGAAATCATTGATGAAATCTCCATCCCACAGGGAACGGGGCTTACCTATGAAGTGTATAGAATCATTGATGGAGAATTTGTAATTACTGGAGGTTATGATGATACCCTTCCAACTTATTAATCGAATGGTATTGATGTTTAAAGTTATTATATTACTTGTCTTTGTGGCAGCTTGTAGCGAATCTCCCGTTGAGAAGTTAAAAGTTTTGCCAGGGGTAAACATTGTCCAAGAGAAAACAGCCATAGATCTAAAGGCTGTGGGTCTTGTGGATATTTTATTTGTTGTGGACGACTCAAGTAGTATGAGCATCCATCAAAATAATTTGGCGGAAAACATTAGAAGCTACACTCAGATTTTAAAAGACAACGAAGATATAGATTTTCGGATAGCTGTGATCACTTCGGATATGGATAGTCCACAGAGACAGGGGCGATTTAGAGGGAGTGCTATTCGAGTGGTCACTCGCTCGGGAGACTTTGAGAGTCGAATACAGACTCTATTGCGCGCTGGCGAAAATGGTAGTTTTGAAGAACGTTTTGCCGATGCCATTAAAGATGCTTTAAGCCCCGAGTTATTGAGAACTCACAATAGAAATTTTCTAAGAGAAGAAGCTCCACTAGCGATCTTCCTACTCACTGATACCGATGATTATAGCCGTACCACTATAGAAGAGCTGCGCCAGCATCTTGTGGATTTAAAAGGTGGCAATTCGCAGATGGTTTCTATCAGTGGAGCAATGACTCCAGCCAATTCACCAGAGACATGTTTAAGTGATGATAGTCGATCTGTAAAATTGACGGAACTGGTGCTAAGCACAAGAGGGCAGGTCATGAGTTTGTGCTCTCCTAACTTTGGTGAAAACCTAGCTTCAATTGGGTCTAGGTTGAGATCTGGATTGAATCAGTTTTTTCCTTTAAAGAGCAAACCCGTCCTATCATCCATTGTAGTTAAAATTGGTCAGGTGGAATTACCAAATGATCCGTCTACAGGTTGGACTTATGACCCCAATCGTATTGGGCTTATCATTGGTCCCGAAGTGGAAATTCCGTTCATGGATGACGCTGCTGTAGAGGTCACCTATGAGCCTTTGCGAGAATCAAAGATCTAGTTTCAAATGTCAAAAGTAGAGTATAGCAACTGCCTCATCTAAATGGTTTTGTTTAGAGGCAGTTTAGCTCTATTTTTGTTAAGGATTTTTCAGAGACTCTTAGTCACTATTCTTAAGTGAGCGAATTTTTTGAACAAAGTTTTCGATCTCTTCTTTTCCAGTATCGAAAGAGCACATCCAGCGAACCACCCAATCATTTTCATCCCAAATATAAAAGAAGGACTCCTCTTTCAGTGGTTTTGTCCAGGATTTTGGGATTTTCGGGAAGACACTGTTGGCCTGAACAGGGTAGGCGATATCAAGAAGCTGTTCGTCCTTTAGGAGTTTTTCCATATATTTTGCCATTTTATGGCCATGTTCAGGAATAGTTTTGTATAGATCATTTTCAAAGAAAGTGATGAATTGAGAAGCCATAAATCGCATTTTAGAAGGTAACTGCATGAGCTGCTTTCTATGAAACTTCATTTCTGTAATATCAATTCCGAAAAAAAGCACCGCTTCTCCATAAAGGAGTCCATTTTTAGTGCCGCCAAAGCTGATAGTCTTTGGCTTTGCTATATCAATCATTTCTTTGAAGCTACATTTTAAGTAATGGGGTGCATAGCTGATTCTTGCCCCATCAATGTGTAAATCCAATTGATGTTTTTCACAGAAGTCACGAATATCCCCAAGCTCATCTAAGCTGTAGCAAGTGCCCACTTCTGTGGGTTGAGTGATGGAGAGCACTTTTGGTTGGGAATAGTGTTGATCACCTTTTCGAATACAGTATTTAGAGGCCTCAGTAAGATCTATTTTTCCATCCACCGAGGGAATAGAGATTAGTTTTGTTCCGAGCGCGGACTCTGGCGCTCCACACTCATCGACGTTGAGGTGGCTAATGTCAGTACACAGTACTGATTGAAAAGGCTTCAGCAGTGGTCTGAGACTCAATACATTAGCAGCGGTGCCGTTAAAAACTAAGAGACTTTGAGCTTCAGGGTGGACAATCTCTTTAAATAATTTTTGCGACTTCTTGGTGACTTCGTCAGACCCGTAGCTATGGCTGTGGGAATGGTTGATAGCCATAAGAGCCCGTAGAATTTCAGGGTGAACCCCTGAGTGATTGTCGCTGCCTAAAGATTTTTTAAACTTATAATTCATTGTAAATATAATTGTATATGATTTGTGAGGCTAATTTAGAGGTAATATCGTCGCGATCTAGTGGCGGGCTCACTTCATAAACACCTAAAGCCATAACTTCCAGGCGTTCAGTCAAAAATTTAAAATGAGGGAAGAATATTTCTGGAGTCAGTCCTGTTCCCCAGCTTTGACTACACCCCATTGCAAAGGCATTTGAAAAGGCATCGATATCAACGCTTATAAACGTGGGTCGAGGAGTGCGAACATATGGAGTGAGTCGAGAGTTTAGGTAGGTCGAACCGTGACTGGCTGAATGTAGGATTTCGTCCAACCAAACAATCTCACCACCATGATCTTTCACAAAATGTACATGATCTTTTGAATTACATTGGGACTGGATACCAATTTCTACAAAATCAAAATCATCTGTATGAGTGTTTAGAAGTTTGTAAAAAGGAGTGCCACTTGAAATTTTATCTTTATCAGGGCGAACATCAAGGTGGGCGTCAAAGTTAATGACGAGGGGCTTTTCATTGTTTTTATCTGTGGAGTTGTCTTTGATATGCCTAAGAAAGCCATCGCCGTCTGGAAACCCATAATCGTGACCTCCACCGATGCCAATCCATTTTCCGCCAAGCTCCAGTGTATCATAACATTTTCTACTAATGATGGATTGTTGATCCTCGAGTTTTAAAGAGGCATCAACATTTCCTAGATCCCAAAGGTACCTATCATGGTCATCTAGGAGTGCTGGAGGAGTCATTCGAGATAGAAAATATCGAATCTTGTCCGGTGCTTGTTGAGCGCCAATGCGTCCCCCATTGTTATTTATGCCTTCGTCTGAGGGGTAGCCACATAGGCTATAAAATTTAGAATCTATGGGTTCTTCGGGTGGGGTAAAATGCCATTGTTGGCTGAGGCGAAAATCGCTTTTATCATTCGGTTGATATAATTTGGTTTTTTCAAATGTTTGAAATGACATAGCTTAATTCAATGTCTCAATGGAGTAGGGTCTTAAAATATAGTCCACGAATTCGAAAGTTTGAGAATCAAAAATTGAAATTCGTAAGGTGTCTGCATTGAGAACTTCAATTTCTCCAGCGCCGGTTCCATCAGGTCCTGCGAAAATCATTGGCCATCCAGAGTTTTCGGATTTAACGGCCAGTTGATAATCTACATCTCCGGACTGCTCGGCCGGTCGTCTACGTAAAATAGTCGTAGGTGAAGGATTTCCTCTATTAACTTTTACAGATAGATTTTTAAATGATTTAAAATGATAGATATCATTATTATCCGCTATCCATTCCCCTAAAATTCGCTTTAGACCTACGGATTCGATGCTAAATAATTTAATTCTTCCTGTCGCAATTTCTATTCGGCCATCACCTTGAAGGTAGTCACCTTCATGTAGAAGCTCCAGACCACGCTTTACAGATGGGTACGGCGTTGAGAGGTATAGCTTTTGCCCATCATCCTCTAGCTGAAGCATAGGTTGTCTTTGTTCGTTAAAACTGATGATCCCTGACAGCGTAGCTGCTGAGGAAGAAGAGGCTATGAATAATAGGCAAAGGCCAAAAAGTGTTCTTACCATTGGATGGCAAATTATCTAAGGAATGGGGCAAAATCAAATGATTTCGAAGGTTTAATTAGGGGAAGAGGCGAGGCTTAAGCTACACCACTACGCCTTTGGTTTTTAATACGGATTGTAAGGCCTGCATATGTCCTAGTGGGTACAAGCCCATTTTTGTAACCAGTAGGGACTTGAGGGCCTCCTTTGGAGGTAATCCTTCAAATGACACCATGCGATCATAGGCATTTACGCAACCGCACACCAGGGCTAACGGGTTTATATCACGTTCCTTCAGGCTCTTTGGAAAGCCGGTACCATTTACTAATTCTTCGTGTTGATGGATGATATCAATTACATCCTTGTCGAAATGCTTTAGGACAACGATCTTTTCAGCTGCATGTACCGGATGCCGTTTATATAGGCTGAGCTCTTCTGGAGTCATATCTTTAATTGGTCTACCAATATCCAGTCCCGTTTCCAGATGCTCGAGGTCATGCAATAGGCATCCCAAAGTAAGTAATTCCATGTCATGCTTTTCATCAAGCTTTAGTTCCTTAGCTACGGCAATAGCTAAAGTGGCTACATTTACTGAATGTTGCGACACGGAACTTTCTGAATTTTCAATGTTTAAAACGCTTTTAAGTGCATCATCTTCTTGAAGAATAAACTCGATATATTTCTCAGTGCCCATTTTAGCAAGATTGTAGGCTTCTTCACTTTCGGGATTTTCCATGACTTCTTCTGCGGCTGCCTGCTGTGCGCCTTGGACCACTTCGGCTCTATCGGCAATGGGAACATCAGAATTTTTATCATAAGCGGATTCAATACTTTGGGTCATAAAACTTCTGTAGGCCGACTCGTCTTTAGGGTCGATGTACATTTTTTTTAATCGTTTTTCTTTTAGCTTTTCTAGGAGTGTGCCCTGTAGGTTTTCACCGTTTTTACAGTAAAGATGATATTTTCCGGCCGCCCGTATATAGGCGTTAAAAGTAAGACTGCCGCCACCTCTCAATGTAGTTACTCGAATGGGAACATATTCTGTTGCGCTCATAATCACCTGTCTGTTACCGTTAAATTATGGATGAGATTATAGAAGAATTCAAACTTGAATCTATCGGCCTAGTCGAAGAACTAATGGATATTTTAGATGACATTGAAGGTCAGTTTGAAGACCGCAATCAGCTTGAAAATTACGGACAAGTTGTAGATCGAATTATGGGCGGTGCCAAAAGTCTCGCTATGTCATTGGAGGAATCAGGACATCTAGAGCAGGTCGGAAACTATGCGGAGCTTTGCAAATTGGTCGGTTACAAGGCCGCTCAGATTGAGGAGAATGAACAGTTCTATGATATTGTTCATGGGTTGCTGTTTGACGCAACGGAAATGCTGATGTTAATGGTCAGGACCTACAATACGGACTCAGAAAAGGATATTAAAGAGTTGTTGAGCACTACATTTTTAGATCGTCTCAAGTGGGTGAATGGGCATTTTGGTGAAAATGTGCGGGGCACACTGAAAATTGATAGTGAAACATCTCAGGCAACAAAAAGTCAGGCTGATATTGATGCTCTTATGAAAAATTTAGGATTTCAGTTCGACTAAAACCCAATCTCGTAGTTTTAAAAGATCTTCGTTTTCTGTATGCATTGAGTTTATGGCATCAATGCAATCTCTAAGTTTCAAGTTGGCGATCACAATGAGTGCATTTCTTTTTAATCCATTGCCTCTCGCTCGAGCGAGAGGAGTGATTGCATACTTGCGTTGGATTTCTTTATTGGATGATAATAAAATTTCAATTAAATGTTTAGATAAGTCTGCAGATTGTTGCGGTTCAGGATTCTTTTTAAATTGAAAAGGTTTTTCATTCCATGGGCAAACGGTTTGGCAAATGTCGCATCCAAAAAACCATTCTCCAATTTTACGTCTTTGGCTTTCTTCGGGTACACCTTTCTTTTCAATTGTAAGATAGGAGATGCACTGACTGGCATTTAAAACTCTTTCTCCGGGTATTATAGCATCTGTGGGACAGGCATCGATACATCGTGTGCAGGTTCCACATCGGTCGGGAATCGTTGGGTTTTGCGATTCCAGTTGAAGAGAAGTGACGATTTCGCCAATGAAAAAGAAGCTGCCATGTTTGGGATGGATCATCATCGAGTTTTTTCCAAACCATCCCAGCCCGGCTTTATAAGCCAGATCTCTTTCCATAATGGGGTGTGAGTCCGTATGTGCTGAGAAATATTCCTTGGGGAAAACGGTTTTCATAGATTCAGCAAGTTCACTCATCTCCTTTTGAAATCGAAGATGGTAGTCTTCGCCACGAGCGTATCGGGCCACATTAGTTTGCTGAGTGAGTGGGAGATTATCTGTTGGGTAGGGGTGTGGTAGATACTGTTTTAGCAGAACTATGGCAGACTTAGCTTGAGTTTCATATTGCTGGGGAGATTCCTTCAGAGGCAAATGGTTTTTCAAATACTCCATTTCCCCTTGATGTTGATTGTCGATCCATTTTCTATAGACATGGATAGAGATCGGTTGCTCGAAGGGAGCGAAGCCAAAATCTAAAAAAGATTTATTTTTGATCAATTGCGAGAGCTGTGAAATACTGTTTTCCATGTATAACTGGGAAGACCACGACCAATGGCCTTTTGTCAAAGAGGTCTGTAAAAAACTTGCTAATTGTGGGTATAAAACTTATTTGGCGGGGGGTTGTGTTCGAGATCGTCTCCTTGGTCGGAAGCCTAATGACTTCGATATTGTGACGGATGCTAGGCCCGATGAAATTCAAGAGCTCTTTGAGAAGACGTTGGATGTAGGTAAAAAATACGGGATCATCCATGTGATTTTGGAGGGTGTCTCTATTGAGGTGGCTACTTTTCGCAAAGATGGTTTGTATTTGGACGGTCGACATCCTGAATCGATTGAGTTTTCGGATGATTTTGAGGACTCAGAGAGACGAGATTTTACAATAAATTCTATGTTTTACGATTTTGTGACGGGCCAAATTATTGATCACCAAAAGGGCCGTCAGGATCTCGAAAATCAATGGATTAGATGTGTAGGTGAGCCCCATCGAAGATTTTCCGAAGATCACTTAAGAGTTTTAAGAGCCATTAGGTTTTCTTGCCAGTTGGGATTTTCAATAGAGAGTAACACCTGGGACCAGTTGTTTGGTTTCGAAGAAGCCTTTAAAGAGATTTCCGCAGAACGAATTCAGCAAGAATGGATAAAAATACTGGGTTCTAAGGATGTCGTTCGCGGGATTCACCAACTGAGAGAGTTAAATTATTTTCGAGGTATAGCGCCAAAAAGTTATTGGTTAGGGGATCACTCATTGAATCCATTTTTGGTTCTAGATCGGGTATCTGTGAGAACTGAGGATTGGGTGTGTCGATTGTCAGCGCTATACATAAATAGTTCAATTGAAGAGGTCCGAAGCGACCTACTTAGGTTGAAGTTTCCAAAGAAAAGTATCTTGCAAGTGACCACGATACTACAGTCCCTTCGAAAACTAATGGATTTCAATTTGCGTGAAGGGCAAAGGATAGAAATCATTGCCGGTGATCCGTCTTACATGGCCTTGTTGCTTTGGGAGTGTTTGCCCTCAGCAGCGAAGATGGATTCGGAAAAGCAAAACGAACAGGCTGTAGCGACTCTTAAAATACATTTGGCTAGAGGTCCCTATTTACCTAAGCCTTTGGTGAGTGGAAAAGACCTAGAAGAAGAAACGAATCTGGAGCCTGTAGCTTTTGGACAGACGTTAAAAGAATTATTTTGGATTCAGCTAGAAAACCCAAAAATAGAAAAGCTTCAATTGTTGAATCATTTAAAGAGATGAGTTCTTTTTAATTTTGGCTTTAGTGCCAGTATGATTACGCCAATTCATTTCTGGATCCGAAAAGTATCTCTTATTCCATGCTTCCCATTTTGATTTGGGATGCTTATGAACGACTCGCCCCTGTTCGTCAAAAATATCAGGGCCTTTTCCAAATAGAAAGTCTAACAAAAATTTCATAGGCCGAGAATAGGTGTAATTCTTCGAAAAGTAACCACTAGACAATGGGCGTCATTAGAATTTCAGGACCCCTCAAATCGGAATAATGCGATTACGCTTTAAGGATGGCTCGTTTAGAAAATTTTGTTCCGTCTTTGATTCCCGGCCGGATCTCTGAGATTTCTCCTCAAAACATTACCTATACTTTTGACTCCGGAGAGGTGAAGCGGCTTCGTTTGGGCGCACACATGGCTCCTTTCGTGAAACTGCTTAATGGTACATCATCTTTGTCGGAGGCTCATGTAAGTCTATTTCAATCGGAACCTATGCCCATTCAGGTCAGTGAGGTGCTTAATGCCTTGTCATTGATGGGTAATATGCAAATGTTTGTTAACAACCGGGAGTTGATGGAAACACTTTCCGCTTTTGTTGATGGTCATGGTTATAATGATGTTCAAAACTTAGTAAGAACAGAGGAATTTACGGCTCAACATTTTACAATAGAACGCTTGAGAACACTACTTAAGAACACCCCTTTAAATGCCAAGAACGACGTTGAAATACTCGATTACATTATTAAGAAGTCTCGCTTGATGGAGTGTCCTGCGGGCGAAATTGTAATTCAAGAGGGAGTTGTCGGTGATTCGGTCTATGTATTATTGACTGGAGAAGTGGGTGTGTATCGGCGTCGAGAGTTTGAAAATCCATGGGAGTATATTTCCAGTATATATGCCATCAGTTTGTTTGGCGAAAGTGCAGCATTGCCAGATAAAAAAAGAACCGCCACAGTTATGCCAATAGTGGACAGTTGGATTCTTGAGGTTCCTTTTCAAAAATTAGTGAATGTAAATAAGCGAGAAACTTTTACTGATTTTAATTCAGTAAAAACTCGAGTGGTAGTAAATCAAATATTGCAGACAGCACCGATGTTTAGTGGATTGCCTTCCGATGCGTTACAAGAGTTCGTAAAGAGATGCGAGTTGGTCCAAGTAAGCGAAGGCATAGATATTACCTTCCAAAAGGCGAGGTCCGAGATAACAAGCACAGATGTACTTCTTGATGCCTCCTCGTTCTATTTTATTTTAGATGGGCAGGTTGAAGTCATAAAAGACGGAAAAGTGATAGGGCTACTCAATAAAGGTGATTATTTTGGAGAAGTAGGGGCATTAAATAAGATGGGGCGAACAGCTACTTGTAGAGCTCTAAAGGAGTGTAAGTTGTTAACACTTTCGGCAGAATCTCTAAATCAAGTGTTTGCTAAAAACTTCCGGCTTGCTTTACAGGTTGAGAAAATGGCTGAAGATCGTTTGCAGAAATCCCTAGAAGGAGATCATTCTGACTCTAATTATCTATCTCCCGTTCACTTTGACTTTGAACAAACAAACGTAACTTCACATGATATTGGTGAAGTCACTTCCGTAGGGATGACGGGTAGAGCCGAAAACGAATAGTGCATCTACCATTTGAGGTTAGCGCAACTGTCGATAATATCTAACATTCTTTCTTCTGAAATAGGGCCTCGAGCTTTCTCATAGAGTGCAACTCTGCGATCAAAGCATAAATTACCTGCTGCTCGAAAAGCCGTGGGCTTGTCCTGAGCCACGACTTTTATAGTGCCGATATCTCCGGTTTCCACTTCATATGTGAATTGCCCATTGGTCGAAGCCATGGCGTTTGTTGTGTTCATTAGCAGCATAACTATTAGGGAAACAAAAACGGCTATAAAGGTTCTCATAAAAATCTCTCCTGTTATGCCATTAGATAAGGCAAATCCAGTGCCAAAGAGGAGAGGGGGCAACTGTATAAGTAGCTGTAATTACAATAGAAAATTCAGTGGTGGAGGTGGTGAGCGAGCTGAATTGTAATTTGGCCCTAGATTGTCTCCATCCTGTCTATCTCCTAGACAAGTGCTACATCAGGGTCCTATGATTGGCGTATGCAAAAATTCAATTATTTTTTATTTGGTCTATTGTTGATTGGGCCTTCATTGAGTCATGCTAGTGAGATCGCTGGGAAGCTAAACAAGGGTGAGATTTCCATTGAATCATTTTGGCTTTACGAGTTTCAAAGAGATGAATACGAGGTGGCTTCGAGTGAAGAAGCCACAGAAACCAGCACCGCTGTGTTATCTACCTATTTGGAGTTTGCAGCCACTGATAAATTGAGTTTTGTTACTTTAATCGATTATGCTGATGAAAACGTAAAAGACTTGAATACGAATACCAATACTAAAAGTAATGGTTTGCAAAAAGTGGGCGCAGGAGTCTATTACCAAAATGACTATTTAGCTGATAAGTTTTTTGTGATTTCCGCAATGCTTCAACCCAAGTTGGCTCGCCGCCAAGATAACCGGCTTCTTCAGGATCGAACTCGTTTGGCCTTAGAGATATATCATGAATGGATTAGGCCAACAGGAAGTTGGGGTCTTGGATTGTTGTTAAATCCCTCATTGGATTCAACAGAGCTGGACAATGGGGAAAAGGTATCGGGTGGGGATACGGTCAACGCTTTAATCTATTATGAAAAAGATCTTACTGATGGAGTTACCTTAGGAACTCGGTTGCAATGGGTGTCTCAGTTGGATGAAAAGAATGAAGATACTGATACAAAATTGGAGTTCGCAGATCGAGTTATCTTGAGTCTCTATTATGTAGAAGCTGTTTCTAAAAACTGGGAAATCATATCTTTTTTAAACTATCACCGTGGATTAGAAAAAGATGTGAATGACTCCGATATTAAACTTGATGATGGAAAAGAGATACATTTCGGTATGAGGTACACTTTATAAATGGGTCAATTGGGTTCTATGCTCTCTGAGCACAGCAAATTATTTTTCACTGACGATCAACTAACTACTGAAATCGATGTGCCTAGTGTGGTGTGTGAACCTTGTGAAGGGGAAGGGTTCACTCAAGCGAGTAAGTGCTGTACTTATTTTCCTTTCGTGGCCAATTATAGTATTGGTGCGGACATTGAATTTTATATTTCAAAGTTTGGAAAGAAGGGTTTAGTCACCTTTCTTGGGTTACATCCTGAAAAGAAGTATCGTGATCAGTTTGCATTAAACGGTTTTGGCAAGGGAGAGGGATTAGGTTGTCCACTTTTCCAAAATGGAAGTTGTTCGGATTGGAGTAGAAGGTCTACAGAGTGTCAGTTTTACTTTTGTAAGCCATGGACAGCGAAGTCCATGAAGAAGGATCTGAGAAATTATATGAATGATATGGAAATGGGGTTGGCGCAGATGGCAGCAGTGCATGCTGGAGCCGATCAGGATGAGTTAAAATGGAGTATTGATGTATTTTCTCATAATGAATCCCCTTGGCTCATTTACGAATTGCAGGACTATTTTAAAGATTGCCATAAAGAATATATGGAGAATCGAAAGGCCTGGATTGTTGAGCTGCAAAAGCAGTTCCCAAACCCTTTTAATTGACCCTCGATTGTTCGATATGCTAGCAAAGCTCCTATGACAATCTCAGATAAGCAAGTTCAGTTAATAGATAAATTTCAGTCAATGGCTGACTGGGAAACACGTTACACGGCCATCATCAAAATGGGTAAAGCTTTACCCGAAATGCCAGAAGATTATAAATCGGATGATAACCTAGTTAAAGGGTGTCAGTCTCGAGTTTGGATTTTTGCAAAACTTAACGATAATGGCACTGTGAAGTTTTATGGCGACAGTGAGGCTATGATTGTTCGAGGTTTGGTGGCTGTTTTATTGGAAGTTTATTCGGGCCAGTCTCCTGATGAAATTCTTGAGCATCCTCCTCAATTTATTAAAGAACTTGGGTTTGAAGGGAATCTTTCGCCCAGTCGAGCTAACGGTCTTCACTCGATGGTTAAACAAATCCAATATTTTGCAACGGCTTATAAGGCGATGTTGCAAATGCAAAAATAGAATTATCTTTATTTTTTAAAGTGTTGCGTAGATACGGTGACTGTCGTCGTCGTCATCCAAAGCCTCTAATAGAGCTTCCACCTCAGATACTTGATCTTCGGTAAGGTCCGTTGTGTTTTTAGGCTTATAGGAAAGTTCTGCTGTTGTAATGTCCCAGCCACGATCTGAAAGTGCTGTGCGGATAACATCTAGATCTTCCGGAGCTCCATAAAAGGAGTACTTTTTTTCTTGTTTGTCGAACTCGACTTCGTTGGCATTGGCTTCGATCGCTTCTTCTTCAGGGTCGAAGTCTCCTTCCCTTAATCCTTCAATGAGGCAGACGCGATCAAACATCCATGCCACAGATCCCTGATCGCCCATTTTTCCGCCATTTTTATTAAACACATTTCGGATGTTTGTAACCGTTCGATTTCGATTGTCTGTCTGACATTCAACTATAATGCCCACGTTGTATGGACCCTGGCCTTCATAAGTCACATCTTCAAAGTTGGCGGCATCATCGCCTTGTCCTGTGGCCTTCTGAATGGCTCGCTCAATAGTGTTCTTTGGGCAAGAAACATCCAAAGCCGATCGGATAGCAATTTTAAGCCGGGGGTTTCCTTCAGGGTCGGGGCCTCCCATTTTTGCGGCCACGTAGACCTCTCGAGCCAATTTAGTAAATAGTTTACCTTTTTTTGCGGCTACATCAGCCATGCCGGCTTTTTTCCAACCTTTTCCCACGAATCACTCCCTTAAGATAGGCTTCTAATTTAAAAATTATTTTATAGGGATGCTACCGTGATTGCGCAGCGGCATGAGTAAAGGGCCGCTAATATCTGGTAAAATACTATATTTGATCTATTTCTTTGCGATCGATATACCGCCATTCACCGGATTTTAATCCTTTTAGGGTGAGAGGGCCGATTCGTATGCGCTTAAGAGCTATAACTTCCAGGTCTACCGCTTCGCACATTCTTCGAACTTGTCTTTTCTTTCCCTCTTTGAGGATAAGATGAAGTTTTTGTGATTTTTGTTCGAAATAGCATTTACAAGGTAATAGTTTTTGATCGTCCAATGTGATGGATCCATTGGAAAGGTTTTGAATTTGTTCTGCTGTGGGAACTGTTTTTACTTTAACAATATATTCTTTCTCTACATTGTTATCGGGTCCTATGATTTTTTTAACGAGAGGTCCGTAACTTGAAAGTATCAAAAGGCCCGTCGTATCAACGTCTAGGCGTCCCACAGGAGCCATGCCATGTTTTAAATGGGATTTTAAGCGATTCTGTTTGGTTAAAGGCCTTCTATTTTTCTCTTGAATTAAATCCAATGCACTAGGGTATTCTCTTTCTTTAGGGCCTGAGACATATCCTATGGGTTTATATAAAATGACAGATAATTTTTCATCCTGCTGGGATTTGGCCTGTCCGACCAGCTCTACTTCTACCGGTGGGATTATTTTAAATCCTAATTGCTCTACAATTTTTCCATCAACTTTCACTTGGCCTTGTGAAATGTATTGGTCGGCTTCTCTACGAGAACAGAGACCTAATTCAGACATGTATTTCGACAACCGTATAGCTTTATCGTCGCTCATAGGGAAATACCGCCATCTATAATTTCAATGCTACCGGTTTTCCATTGAGAAGCGGTTCCGCATAGAAACATAATATTTTCTGCCAACTCCTGGGGGCGCCCCATGCGGCCCAATGGGTGGGCAGCGTCCATTGACTGTTCCAACTCTTTCGCGTTGGAGATTTGGTCGAAGTTATGAATGGGAGTATTTACAATCCCAGGGCAAAGTGCGTTCACAGTAATTCCATACTGGGCCCATTCTAAAGCGAGAGTTTGCGTCCAACTGTTCATTGCAGCTTTTGAAGCCGAATAAGCGGCACATTGAGGTATAGGTCTCACGCCGATGGAGGAGGAAACATTCACCACAGTCGATGGTGAGGAGGCTTTCAGGTGCTGAAAACAGGCATTAGTGATCATAGCTGGTGCAAATAGATTCACTTGAAATTGTTGAGTCCAATCCTCCAAAGAATGATCATTAGCTTCTTTTCTTTCGATGATGCCGGCATTATTGATCAATGCTTTTAGGGGGTGGGAAAAACTTTTGGATTGAAGTTGGGAGCAAAGGTCAGAGACATCTGTTTCGCTGCTGAGATCACAAACAAAAATATCAGAGTTCCCCGGAAGTTCGCTGGCAAGGGCATTCAGCTTGGCTTCATTGCGTGCAACGAGAACAACATGCCATCCATTTTCCGAAAAAAGTTTCGCGGAGGCCTTGCCTATGCCACTTGTGGAACCTGTAATAATTGCTGTTTGAGACATTGTTATCCTTCAGATTAGAAATTTCCATACCAAAAACTATAATACTCACAAAGGTATAAAGTTTCGGGCGTAACGTCTCTTGGTACCCGGTGCAGGGTTTGATGTCCATAAAAAAAGCGAGATCAAGTGATCTCGCTTTAAATTGAATTTTGATTTTGTAAAAGTTAGGCCGCTTTACGTCTTTTGAAAGCGGCATACTTTTTGTCAAAGTCTTTAGGTTTCTCACCCTTTTTGGTAATGAGTCCTACTTTGAACCACTCGTAGTGTTCTTCGCAGAAGTGCATTTTCTTTGGTTTCTTGCCGCAGCTATCTACAGGGCATCTTGTTGGTAACGCAACCACGTTATTTGGTGGTGCACCTGGGTTCTTTTTTTGCTTGTCGTCTTTTTCCATTATGTCCCCTTGTTGTGAACTAGACATACGTCTTATCGGACTAGGGTCTAGGGGGCTTAAATTTTTATTTCCCAGTACAAAACAGATAGGACTAGGCCTTTAATGAGGGAGGTAAAAAGGCCTATTTAGCCGATAATGTTAAGGATTTTTACTGGCTCTGGGGACCACTCTGAGTTCACTTAAATCGAGTTGATTCATTTCATTCAGGTCCCAACCTAATACATGGGGACGGACTCTTAAGCTAAAATGAATCTCTCCCATTGGTATTAAAGCATAATCATCCATTAGAATTTGCAAAGCCTTACGACATTGGGTTACTGCTGAAGGCCCCGAAGACGGCATGTTGTTTACTATGGAATCAAAAGTTCTATTTTTATATTGAATATAGTTTTCTCTATGTTTCTCCGTGTAAATCTCTAAGCCGGCTTTGCAAGTGGGGCGATCCATGCCAACCCCTTTCCGAAAGAGATCAGGAGGATTTTTGGTGAGTTGAGCAATGTACATTCCGGTTTCGGAAGGTTGCAGTTCTATGGAAATTCCCAAATGACGTTTCCATTGGGATTGGATCCACTCCATGCCCTTTTTGATGCTTTCTCCACCTTGCTTTCCATAGTAGAGTTTCCATCTGCGGTTTCGGACTTCTTTTGGCAACTGAGCAAAGATCACTTTAGCTTTTTGAAGATTAAAATCATAACATATGGGTGTTCCATAGTACTTTTTGGGTAGACTCGGGCAACCCGGTCTTCCTAGGGCATGGTAAATTTTTGCGAGCTCGGAATAGTTGAGTGAAAGAGCTAGAGCTTGTCTAAACTTTGGCAGATCTTTTAATTCCGGGCCAAATCCTAGATAGTCCATTCGTGACATGGGTATTTGAATAAAATCGGGCTTCCCCTGCATGGCCGGAATAGCGCTGACTTCAACTCGCCTAAGAAAATTAAGTACCTTTTTATCATAAAGATTCATGGCCGTAGTATCATCTTCCACGAAGTAGATATCGACTTCGGGGTTGAGGCTGTTCATTCCAGGAAAATTTAGGTTAGGAGTCAGTGTGATTTTCGAGCCTAGTTTCCAACTTTTAATAACGTATGGCCCGGAAGTTTTTAGTTCTTTGAAGGCTAATGGATCATAGTTTTGATTTTTTCTTCGAGGGCTTAAAGCAGGGCTAATAAAGTTATAAAGAAACTCTGGATCAGGTTTTTCTAGTTCAATTTGAAATTTCATGAGAGAGATTTTTTTAACACCAAGACTTTTAACATCCTTTTCACCGTTAACAACGGCTTCAGCATTTTTGACTCCACGAAGTAGTTCCCATTGTACAGTCTTCGACTTTGGATTGACTAGATAGGTAAAAGTGCGGATGTAGTCTTCTGTAGTAATCGGGTTTCCATTACTCCACTTATGATTAGGGTTGATATCGCATTCAATCAGTGTGGGCTTTATGAATGTGCAGTATCGAGCTCCAGTGGGGTGCAGGCCTTTTTTGCTATGAAAAGAGTAGAGGCCACGGAATAAATTGCTCAATAGATAAGAACCGGTAGACCCGCGTATATGAGCTGGGTCCAGACTGTGGGGCTCGGAGAGTAAGTGAAAACTCATTTTCCTCTCTTCTGCCAAGGAAGATACGCATAGAGCAATGATGAAAACGGTAATTAGTTTTTGCATTCCAACGGGATATTGCAATTATAGAGTTATGTCCACCTCGTTGTATCAATTTGATACAAATTTAAGAGGGTGCCAGCCTAAAGTTTTGACTCAAAATGGACGATATGGTCTCTGATGGTTAACAGTGAAACATATTGGTCTAAATGGGTTCAAAACGGTCTTCAGTGGCTTCTTGTGGCCTCTTTGTTGGTCCTTGTAGGGTGTGGGGCAGCTTTGGAGACGGAAGAAGAGGACGACTCTTCAGTGGACCCCTTTGAGAGCACTTCAATTCTAGAGCTAAAATTTCAGCCCTACACCACCAACGCTGTTCAGCCAGTGCAATATTCCTCTGAGGAGAATTTTAGCTCTTGCTCACCAAAGTCAGGTACTTCTGCAGCATTATCTGCTGTCAGTGCTTGTGTCGACATTGGCGGGTTATGCAGCACTGGAGGGTATTCAGACCATATCATCCTTTGGGAGCTACAGGATTCAGACAACAACAATGTAAAAGTTGTGAATTCTAGGGATTGGGAAGGGGCAACGAACTCATTGTCGGCCAATGCTAAATGCAAAGATGGATATTTTATTGCAAAAATATTTTTGCCCACTGGTGCTGAGCTTAAATCTTATCGGCTAGAAGCTAGAATCTATGGTGTAGATGAGCTAGGCCAGCTTAGGGAACCACTTTCAAACCCATCAAATGTAGATTCAAAGATTTTAGATTTTAGCGTCAGCGAATAGAATCATTTTGCTGAATTCTTCGGAATTGCACTTATTTTTTCTCTTTGATTAAATTCAAATCTTTTACAGCATCGACCCATGTCGCATGATTGGCAAACATCGGAAGCGAGAGCTCGAGACGACTCACTGGCAGTCTTCGCATATAGCTGGGATAGTATTGCATAGGGAGGTCTGAAATCGCCGAGATATCGACTGTGGTTGCCGCTGTACGTTGCTTTAAAAAATGATGTACAGAATCTTCATCTAGAAGGTGATTCACAAATTTTAAGGCTCCATTCATTTTACGACTTCTTTTATCTATAACCATGCTTATAACTCGCAATGAGCCCTTTTCGAGGGGAAGATAAAATTGATAAGGTCCGTTTTCTTTTTCGCGTTCGGCGGCTTGGGTGTGACTCATCTGGATCAGCCATTTGTTTCCAAGTGCAGTTTCCAAATCTTTCGAAGGAGTAAAATCTATTTTTTGTTTCTCAATAAAGCCTATGGCGGTATGGATTTTATCTATTTGCTCTGTATCAAACCATTCTTCCGCGAAGAGTTGGTATTTTTTCATAAGGTTGTAAAGTTCAATGTAAGAGGGCATTAAGCTGATTTTGCTTTTCCAGCTCCGCTCTCTAAAAACTTTAGACAAGGGTATTGGCAGGTCGTTCATTTTACTAGAGTCCACAAACCATCCTATGACTTGCCAAGAATAAGGAATAAGGTGGGGTCTTCCTGATACGCTCAAGTCTTTAAAGTCGGCTGAGATGTGCTCTATATTAGGTATTTGCACGGTCGTTGGCTTTAACAAGTTTTCAGTATTGACCAGGAATCTTGAATTTGCTGAATCGACAAACATAACGTCGTAGAACTCATTATTATTCAATGCTTCAAGTAGAAGATCTCTTTCGGATTCAATCACCGTGACCTGAATGCCTAGTTTATGTTGAGTTTTGAAGTCTTCTAATACTCTATTTGGGAGGTAGCCTTTAGGGGCAAGAACCTTTATATAGTTTTTCTCCTGATAGGCTTTTTGCTCTGCCGACTTTTCTTTCAGATAGAGGCTCCAGGCAATGCCAAGGACAAAGCTGAGCGGGACTATAAATAAAAGGGGTTTCCACTTTTTTACGGACACCCCTTTAGTTTTACATAGTCTGTTACGCTAGAAAAGTTATTATTCTTCGATGGTGAGAGTCTCAAACTTAACGTCAATTATAGCCCCTTGTTCGGGAATATAGTCGCCCGAGAATCGGATGCTATTGGCCTCAGCAATATATTCCCAGCCACCGACCGTTGGTCCGGGGTTGGCGTCTTTTTGAGGGACTAGCAGGCCATCCAATTTCACTACTATGGTGGCTGGATCCGGAGTCCGGCTGAGGTAAAACTGGGTTGAGAGTTGGGCAATATTTTCGGAAATTAGCTCGAGATCGTCAGCAAAATTACCGCAGAGATCTCCCATTCTTCCATCCGTCATTTCGGCCAGCTCTTGATATCGAACGCCTATCTTTCGTCCTGTGAACGAATTGTTTAGGTCATCACGGCATTCTTCATCCAGGATAGCCATAGCGTTTACATTAAATCTTCTTGTGGCTCCAGATGAGTTAGTCAGGTTTTCTAGGTAGGTATTGAAATAGTCCACTTCGTATAGGTTGGGATCGCTATAGTTAGCACCACCATAACCTGAAGAGGTGCTCGAGAAGTCATCTTCGTCCGATACAATGACCACTGAAAAGAAGCTATCTTCGCGAATAAAGTTGGAATTGTCAGGATCTTCTAATGCATCCACCATACTTTCAAAAGCTCTTTCATCTCCATATCCACCAACACCTTGAAGAACGTTTGTAATAAAAGTGTCTTCAATATTTGGTGTGTCGGGAGTAATAATGAATACACCGGAATAGTCACCGTCTGCGCCATCTCTAAAGTTAGGTTTCGTGTCATCGCCTAAATATTTCCCGCGCCAAGCGTCAGTGACCACAACAGCAATTCGGAAGTCATAATTTTTTTCAATAAATTTTGCTATGAAGGAGTTGAAATTGTCCGCCACATTCTGTTGTGAAGTTTCCATCGACCCAGAGTTGTCTATCACCCAGAGAATATCAATTTTTGTGAAAGAACCATCGGCTTCGCTTTGTACGAACGAATCTTCTTCAGCAAGCTGAGAAAATGTCGGTTTATCTTCTGTGCAACCAGTCCCAAATATAAACAAACTGATTAAAATTAGAAACTTTAAAAGTTTCATAACCCCTCCAATTATTCGCTAAAACCATCCTGGTTTTGTCTTCCGCAAACGTGAGTATTAGTAATTGGTAGCGTACATACAGCGTTAATAGCTTATCGACCTTAGTCGGGTGCTCTTAAGCGGGCATTTGAAGCCAAATATCTAGCTAACCCCTTGAAAAGACATGACTCTCAAAAGGTGTCTTTTTGATACGCACTAAGTCCTTGATATTATATGGGAATTTAATAGGCATTTTTTTGTAAATTCAAAAAGTCGTAAATTATATGTACATTTTAACTGATATAAGAAAACTGTAAGACCATATCTTTGTGAGAATGTTGCTAATTGTGAGAATGGAGTTTTATTTTGTTAACGCGGCAAAGGGCATCTGTAATCTGTGTCCATAATAAAAAGTTGCTACTCGTTCAGTTGGTAGACGATATAAACGAATATAAGGGCTGGTTTCCACCCGGCGGTGCTATTGAAGAGGGTGAGAGCCCTGGAGAGGCAGCAAAAAGAGAATGCATTGAGGAAACAGGGGTAGCGGTCGAAATTGATTCTCAGTCTTCTAAAACCTACTCCATCGTGTTTAATTGGCGGGGACGAGACTATAAATCGACAACCACCTACTTTAAAGCCAGGTTTATAAGTGAAGGCTCGCCCAACTTTAGTGAGAAGTACCTTTTAGGGAGTCATTGGGTTCCCATTTGTGAATGGAAACAATATGTAAACACTCATGTGGGTATTAGTGAACAAGTGAGAGAGTGTTTAAAAGAATTCTATGATTTTGAGTAAAAAAAAGAGCTCCAATGGGAACCCGAGAAAAGTCGGCCCAGACATGAAGCCTGGGCCGTTTAAATTTGGACTAACCTTTATGAGGTCGGTACCTCCTTGTGTCTTATGTTAGTACTCCTATCATTACTCATAAGCACCACCTCCTCTCATGACCTTAGTAGGTCTACATCTAGTATATCGAAAAACAGGTGGGTCCGCTAAACAGTATTCGCAAACTGGCCTACGATATCTTTTTATGGGATCTAAATATTTTTTTAATGGGTTAGGTTTGATTAAAAACTGAACATTGAAGACTCAAACTTTTGTAATTTTGGTGTTCGTCTACATTTAAAACTCTCCGAGAGAGCTTAAAACCTAGGCGATGCCGACAAACGTCCAGCAAGATACTGTTAAGTTTTGGTTTTTTTAAAAAACGCAGAGCGGTATATGTGGACCTGCAGTGGGTCTCATACGTAGCATCTTAAATGTGGGGGGGCGATGTCCGACAGGATGACGCTATAGAGCAGGGATGCTCCATCGTCCTTTTTTTTCTAGAAATGACAGATTCTTACAAAGATTTCTTTCTGTGATAACTTCTTCTCGATTTTCTTCAGATCCTGTTTTTAATTTAACTGTTCAGGTTCGCAAAAAGACGACAATACAATTGTTGTTGATCGCATTTGGCCTGACCTTGGCCTTCATTTTACTTACATTTGGTTTAAAGAGGCTCGCGCCGTCATTATTTCTCTTTTTAGTTTTACCTATTTTCTTGTCAGGGGTCGCATTGTTTTTAGTGGCTCTGCGCTGTGGTCAAAGTATTTGGAAAGATTCTTGGTTTGAGTTTTCATCCAGTGGTGTTGAGGATCATGCGAGTTATTTGAGATTGGGGCATATTCCCATTCGCGAAATTCATAGTGTGAAATGGATTCAGCTTTCAAGGTGGAGAGTGCTCAGGGTTCGCATGGAAGATGATGCTTCTGTTTTTAAAGACTGGGATGAGCCAAAGGGTGTTTTTATAGACCTGTATCGTTTTATTTTGGGTTCTAGAATCTTTGTTCCCGATTTCTTGATCGCAAATTCCTCTGAAATCTCCAATGAATGGACAAAAAAGTTCACAAATAACGTTAGGAGGATAAAGGAGAGTATGCGGGGTGATGGTACATCTCGATTTGAGGGAAATTTTAATGTTCAGGGGGAAGCGCCCCTCAGTTTGGCTCAGCAGTTTAAGTTCAATATCGAATCCAGTCGCAGGGGCTCGGGGCAAGGTCGAGAGGGTGAGAGCGCGGGCGATTTGGGGGCGTCCACAGCATTTGCGGAAGTTACAAATGTCACTGAACAGCCCATAGACTTCCTAGGGGGCTTTGCTGAGCTCATACGACCTCTTGCTGATAGTTATGATCCGCAAATCCACGGACGCTGTGTGCTCTCGTGTAAGCGAGACGATTCAAATATGACATCTGAAAAGACAAAGCTCTTTCTCCCCTCAGGGGTTGAGGTGGAATTTGTTATGCGCTATCTAAATGATGAAGATCGCACGCTTTTTGAAATCCTATGGAAGGGACAGAAGGTTTATGCCCAAGAGGTCCAATTGGAAATTGGCTCACTAGATCCTGGCGCGTTGCTCGTAGAGGCCGAAGGGGTTTGGAAACAGGAGCTAGTTGAGTTATTTCAAGAGCTTGAAAAGCTGGCCTAGGGCGGGTCAGTTTCAGCAAAGAGAGTGTGGTGCGCCGCATCAAACTATTGATCCTCTTGATTTTTAGAGTCAAACCGACGAAAACTTGGGGTCTTGAAATCTAACGATCCGGTAGGAGTGTATGGCAAAATTAAGTGCTGTTGAAAAAAATAATCGTAAAAAGGCCAAAGCTGATAAGTATTGGCAGTATCGTCGTGAACTTAAAAAGCAAATCATCAATGAAAATCTTTCCGATGATGAGCGATTTGAAGCTTCTATGAAGCTACAAAAATTGCCACGAAATACATCTCCACACAGAGTGATCAATCGTTGCGCTTTGACTGGAAGGCCCAGAGGTTTTCTGAGAAAATTTGGTTTGTCTCGGATCGCGGTTCGTGAACTGGCTAACCAGGGCAAATTACCAGGTGTAACTAAGTCGAGCTGGTAATCTCTAGTTATATTAGAGTTTAAATTTGGCCATGGGAAATTCCTATGGCCTTTTTTTATGAGTTTAAGGTGCTAAGAACTCAACAGTGATGGCTGGGTGGTCGGAACCTTCAACGTTGGTGAGGAGTTGTTTGTCTCTGACTTCGAGGCCTCGAAAGTAGACATTGTCTAATTTTTTGCGTCTGTTATCGCCGTCAAATTTAAGACGTTCCATGCCGTAGCTTTCCATCCAGCGGTCGGCCATTTCTAACTTTTCTTCATTTTTAGTGTTGAAGTCCCCAGCATATACTATTGGTCCGTCGTGTGCGTCCATATAACTTTTAGCTAATTCAATTTGCGCTTTTAGTCTGTCAGTATCTCTAAAGTTAATGCCGTGAATATTTATGACTAATAGCTTTTGTCCATTTGAAAGTGAGTATCTTGTCACTAAGTTCATCTTCGGACTTTTTGAAAAGGGCTCTCTATCAACGGTTCGAAGTGGCTGGGCGATTTCCGTGATGGCTCTTGACGTGGTGATATTTCCCGTTGGTACGTTACGTTTCATTAGAAAGCTGACGGCAAGGTGGAACTCAACGCCTTGAGTTTTGTTGTAGGTATCGCTCATTTGGGAGGATAGAGTGGCCTCTTGCAAGACGGCGATATCCGCTCGGTCCATAAACTCCGTGAACTCTCTTTCAAATTGATCTTCACGTCCTTTATAAACGTTCCAGACAAGAAGATTTATGCTATTTGCATCTAAGTGAGTGCTTTGTGGGGAACCCCAGAATTCATAGGATTCGCTAAGTGGGGGAATTTTTTTACACTTCCATGAGCAGTCTTCGTATTCACTGCCAATGGCAAATGGGCTAATTAAAAATGTCGCTATTAAAATTAGGTTTCTTAGTTGCATAAATCCTCCGCATACTTAGTTAACGGTGCAACTAAAATTTTGCTGAAGGTGTTCTCGACCTAGGGGGAGTGATTAACTATCAAAAGTGGATAAAGGTCGGTCGAGTAAGTTACTTTAAAGGGACTTTTAGGATTTAAAGCATAGACGTTTTACAGAGCCATTTAGTGCACAATAGTATCTTTCTATTCCTAAATAATTGCGAACAGTGAAACTATAACATCATTTTTAAGTGGATTGAGTGAGAGGGTAATTTCTCTTCGCTTGTTGAGGTTTATGTTTGGTAGGGTGCGGTCATTGATATTGACTAAACAAAGGAAAACCATGTTTTTAAAAGTCCTAGTGATATTGCTTTTTATCCCTATAACTTTACTGGCTGATCTCACTGGGGGTGAGCCCGTACCAAATGTTGCCAATGTTGATAACGTAAGTGCGGTTACAGACATTGGTCAGTGTGAGAATGGGGCTGGTATTGCGGAGGATTACTTCACGTCATTTATTGTGGGTCCATTTAAGGATAAGGCCTGTTTGGATTTTACTAAACATAGAAGTTTAGACTGGTTGATAGATTATAAGCTTCCATCGGAACTTCAGGTTTTTGAGGAGTCAGATGTTAGATATTTCTCGAACTTCTATCACGATAAGAAGTTTTGGGTGATAGAGATTCCCAAAGATTTGCAAATTAAAGCCATAATATATCAGAGAGTGATTTTTATAGATCCTATTAAATGGTTAAGAACATTTATTGATGGTGGTCATGCTCAGGTCCGATTTCTATTTCATAAGCCAGTTCGTATTTTTAGAAAAACATCGGCTGGCGGTTTTGTAGTGGGTCATTTAGATGACGTGGCTTTTACTCCAGAATCTATAAAAAAGGATGTTGATAAGAAAATTAATTTCTTAGCTCCAAAAGGTTATTATGGTTCTTCAGTTAGAATGCTTTCCTCAATAGAGACTTACAGGGAAAATATTTTAAAGGGGAATAGAACCACTCAGTTGCTTGTTGATCAGGTAGACCAAAGTTTGGCGTGGGAGTTGTTCACTGGCTATCTGAGTTTTAGTGCGCGCTTGGCTTACGAGAAGCCTTTTATACATTATATCGATAATTGCATGACCAATACTCTAAGGCCCTTCAATCGGCTCTACACAAGAAGGACAAGTCGATTAATGAATCCATTTGAAGATTTCGCTCCTAAATTTGGCCCGAGCTACTTGGCTGAGAGAGGTTTCTGTAAAAAGGAGACGTACCGAAGATTAGATCCGTTACGGGGCAAGCCGGGGCATGGTATTTGGGTTGAAGGTGAGCGACATGCCTGTCCGAGGGTAACAGATTTCAACAATGATCAATGGTTGAGTGAGGAGCTTGCCAGTACATTAAAAGATGGAACGGCTGTGGATTACTTCGCTTTGGCTTCTGTGGAGCCTAAAATGAAAAAATCCAAAACACCACTCCTCGAAATACCCATGGCGGAAAGTAGGCCCGACTATCTTGAAGAGCACTTTAGTGCAGAGAGTCCGATAGACAATGTTGTTGAGGAATTGCGATTAAGGCCGGCCTCTTATATAGGTGATGAAGTTGAAATGTTAAATGTGGATGCTGACCTGCTTGATCAGGTGGATTCAATTGATCAGCGCCTTCCAGGCTATAAATCCAAAGCTAGATCTTGTGAGTTTGAGTTAGCCGTTAACGATTATGGTCAGCTAGAAGTGGAAGTTAAGAAATTGCACAAAGTGATCAACGGTAAAAAATTTACTCTAGATCGAGTGAATCGAGTGAACTCAGTGGGGGTACGTGCTCAAGTATTTGCGGCTGATTTTGACCAGTATCGATTGGCTCTAATGGTGGAGCGGTTTGATGAAAAGCGTAAGTATTTGTCGCTGATACTTAACAACTCGAAAAGGCATAGGAGATGGATAGGTCTATTCAGTAAGTCTATACGGTCTTGTGAGGTCAATTTAATTGGTGAAGCAAGTCGCCCATCTAAATAATAAAGCCTACGAAGCTTAAAAGTTTAGCAGGAGGGGAGTCTAGAAAGTCTAGACTCTCTAGACCAACAGTTGTTGATCTTGGCTAAAGCCCTTAGCCTTGTGTTATGGGAAATTGGAAGTGTAAGCTGGTGATACTTTTATTGTTTGTGTTGCCTTTAAGCAGTGGCGCAGCAGTAAAGGATTTTGGAGATGAAACCTTTTCATTAGGTTTTGGACTCAGCACATACTCCTTATCCTCTACTCTTTCCAATGATACTGATGCTGACTCCTCAACGGAGTCTCTAATTTACTCACCAAATAATCAGGGAAATTTAGGATTCACCTTCCAGTATGGAAACGTGGGAGCTTCGCTTTCATGGGCAGGGAAGCTCTCTTCTGAAAATCAAGAAGTGGATGTAAAAACTCGATTTCAAGATTACCAATTTCGATTTTTGGGGCCGCAGATAAGCTACAAAGTCTTTTTTCAAAGGTATAAAGGCTATTATATTTCCAATCCCGAAGATTTCCCTGGCGGTGGGATGCAGAATGATCCGGAGAATCTGTTGCCTGGATTGGAGAAGTTGCATTATGGAGTGGGAGCTATCTATAACTTCAGTCCTGAGAGATATTCTTTGGATGCTGGATTTGGAATTCATTCCTTTCAAACGGAATCGGGCGGTGCTTTTTTGGTGGCTTTGGATTTAGATCATCATGAGTTTAATAGTGATGAGTCTATGATACCTTCCTATGCCTCTTCCAACTTTGCCAGTATTGATGGCTGGAAGGGGAGTGTGTTTACCTCGCTGACAGTATCTGGTGGCGGAGGATACAATTATTGTTCTGGGAACTTGATTATAGGTGGCCTTTTACTTGTGGGTGCGGCGATTCAAAAGCAAAAACATCGATTTGACGATCTTGATTCCACTAAAGTTGTGGTTACAAATCGTAATATGGCTGGAATAAACATTGGTTACGACGATCAGGTACACAAGTTATTTTTGGCGCTCATGCTTGAAACGAGCACTTCTCCCATAGAAGAAGGAGAGGTTGATACTCAGATGACCACTGCAAATCTGACTTATGTTTATAGATTTCAAGACGTGGATATTCCCGTATTAAAGAAAGTGAGTCGGTGGTTAGACTCCAGGGGTGGAGCTAAGGGTGAGTGACGCTTCCGTAGAAAGTCTCCAGTCGAAGGCGAGGTCCATTTTAAATGTAGAAAGGGATATGGGGATCCAGCACGGTGATGTTGTTTATCGTCTGATCGAAGTTCTGCCATTTGAGTGGGTCATCCGCAAATGTCTTTATAGAGGAGTGGAAAGTCCTGGCGATTTGAATCGTTATTTTACTCAATTTGACGATGCAAAAACGGCATTGCTGAAAGAGTATGAACGCTTTTTAGACGAAGCACTTAAGCTTGGCAGTATTCTGGAGAACTTAAATGAGTCTAGTGCTATTGAGTATGGGAGTGGTGTAAGAATCGTTGGTAATGAAGAGATCGCTCGAATTACAGATAGCTACAGAATTAAAAGAATCAATGAGGCTAAAAAGAATTTAAAGTAACATAATAATTGTTTTTAACCCATCTGCAAACCCGTTGTCTCCCGTCCAAATTACTCCTAGCATAATTGTTTTATAAATTGAGGGGGAATCGATGCGGGGTAGATCTCGTTTATTAATGTTGGCCATAATGTTAGTGAGTAGTGTGGCATGTGCCACCACTAGCCGTCTTTACAATGGAGAAACTTCAGAACTGGTGAATGTGCAGGATGTTGTAGATCAAGTGGCTCCAGGGACCGTAATTATTTTAAGTGAGCAACACGGATTTGCACCTCATCATGCTAATCAAAGACAGTTTTTAGATTTATTGGGAGCAAAAAACTTTACCATATCCACTGGGTTGGAGTTTTTTTATTACACCGATCAATCCCTGGTGAATGACTATATGGAAGGTGATCTAACAGAAGAAGCATTTTTAGAAGAGATTAATTGGGGAAGTATTCCTTTTTCCAATTATCGATACCAAGCTCGATTTCCGTTGGCTCATGATGGATTTACTTTAGCTATTAATGCGCCCAAGGAAGTCACTCGGCAAATCTCCAGTGGTGGGATGGATAGTTTAACGGAAGATCAAAGGGATCTGCTACCGCCAAATTTTACCCTGGGGAATGATCTTTATCGGGAGCGATTCGAAGAAGCTATGGGTGGACATGTGCCTGCTGAAAAGGTGAACGACTATTTTATTTCCCAAAGCTTGTGGGATGATACTATGGCTTGGAGAGTGTCCCAGTTTATGGCCGAAAACCCCGAACATGTGTTTGTAGTCATTGTTGGTGATTTTCACGCCTCTTACTTTGGAGGCCTACCTGACCGAATGACTGCGAGAGGCATTAATGACCTTCTGGTGATATCTCAAGTAGATGCCCGTTCAGCGGATGAGAAGGAGTTTGATGAGCTCGTAGCGCCTCACAGTGAGTACGGGGTGCGAGCCGACTTCGTCTGGGCAGTTGAGCCGGAATCGAGGGATATTAGCGCCAATACGCCGGCTCAGCAGGCCGACACGCCACTCAATTGAGTTTCATTGTAAAAAGTATGGCCCAAAATGGAACCAAGTTAGGCAAATCCTCTAATTGTGTATACATAATGTTGCGCCGCGCAAAAATGTGTGGGAAGACATTCTGGTGCGGAGGTTAGGTATGCGCTCTCTAGGAGTGGCGATAGTTTTGTTGATGGGTTTACCGGGATGGGCAGCCAAATGCCCATCCGATATGGATTCTCTGGCTCAGGAATTGAGTGAATTAAGAGTGAGTCTTGTCTATTTTGATCCCAAGTCAGAGGAATATGCTGAGGTGAGAGACGAGTACACGTATAAGTCCATTCAGTTAGTGAACGAAACCAGTCGCGTCGAAAAATGTTTAGGAATTAGAGATGATCCAGAATCGGACATCGATTACTGATCGCATAAAACTGTCTTTAAAAAAACACGACTGTTATTTATAAATCACAAAATGAATCAGTTCGAAATGGGCAAAAGGAACCGTTCGGTGGGAGCCTCATGCAGCAAAGTTGTTGCAAAAATAATCAATAAGTGTTGTTTTGACCCCATATTTTGACAATATCATAGGGATTCTGTCAAATTTGACTGTGCTCGTTAATTGCAAGTACAGCTAGAGTGAGCAACGTGACGTGTGGGGATGCGTTACGAATTTGAGGGGGAAAAATGGGTGTTGTGATGAAGTCTCTCACGTGTGAAAGAGATTTAGTCAGGTTCCAAAAGCTGGCCGGCGATCTTATCGGAGTTAGTTTCCCGATTGAATTTTTAAAGGCAAGCCGAGTCCGCGCATTGTGCGACGAGCACAACAAATTACTCGGTGGTTACGTACTTGCGCCTTCGGAAAATTCCCGGGTCATTAAATCACTTCCGGATGAAATCTTATCCAGCAATCATATTTTAGTTCATGAGCGTGAGGATATATTTGAATTTACGGGTCTCTGGCTGTCTCCTGAAATAAGAGATTGCCAGTCCTGTCTTCCCTTTTGGTTAACTCTTTACCAAGATGTAATTACCTCCGGGAAAAAATATTTTATCTATGCCTATTCCGCTCACAAGCAAAGACTAGGTGCTTTGTATTCTGTCGTTAAGCATTCTTCCATTTTTACCGGAGAAACAAAATTGCTGCCTGGAATGTCTTGTGTGGAAAGAGAATGCATTGAGTTGGGTTCTGTTGCAAAAATGATTGTTGCTCCAGTTGCAAAGCCCATGTTTTTGCCGAAACGCTTTTTCTCTAAATTGATAAAGTTGCTCGGGTAATGACAGTTCAAGAAATCTTAAAAAGATATCCTCAGATTCGGCAGGCTCAGCCAAAAGACAATCAATCCATTTTGGATCTTTATGAGTCCGTGACAATGAATAGTGGCGGACTGGTTCTTAAATACACTCGAAAGGGTGACTTTTTTCGGTTTTTAAAAGAACAGGGTCGAAATTACCTGACCTATTTAGTTTGCAATGAAGACGGTTCTGTTCATGGTATGGCCAGTTACGTTATCACGGACGCTGTTGTAGAAGGTAAAGTAGTGCCAACGGCCTATATGTGTGATGCGAGGGTGGCAAAGACAATGGAGGCGGAGTCCCGTCGACAGTGGCGCCAATTTTATGTGGAAACGGTAGAAAATAGTCACGAATTGGAAGAGTTTGAAAAATGCGAATACATGTTTTCAGCCATTCTGGATGCCAATAAGATCGCCTTAAGGGCTTTTACAAAAAAAGATTCTCCTCTAGAGTTTGTCCCTACTCAGAATTACCAAGCTCAACAGGTCATTGGGAAAAAGTGGTTCGCATCAAGATCGGATAAATATAGTGTTCGTAAAGTATCACTGGAAGAATTGGATCGAGTGAAGTCCTTTTTGGTCAGAGCGAGTGAGGAAAGAGCACTAGGACTCTCATTGGCAGAAATTGAAAGGCGATTGGAGTCATGGGAGGACCTTAATGAAGAGAGTTTTCTTGTTTGTGTAGACTCATCGGATCGGTGGTTGGCTTTGACGGCACCAGTGTCCTTCACTCATTCCAGGTCATTGGTTGTGGACGATGCTCCGAAATCTTTATTGTTTTTGTCGAAAGCGGCGCGACTTTTTGGTGGACCAAGTTTGGTAAAAGGGAAAGATATAAAAACCACCTATCTTACTCATTTGGAGTTTAATGCAGATTTAGATGAAGATGAAAGGTTGTGGTGTGTCCGATCATTCTTAGATCACCTGTTTGATAAAGTTGTTACTCAAGAGCAGAATATGTTGTCTTTTGTGTGGCCCAAGGGGGTAAGGCTTTCTGGTCATCCCTCGTTGTCCTGTTACATTATGCAGAAAACGAATGGCACCTACTATCAAGTTTATCCAAAGTCCCGCGCAGGAACTTTAAAAAAGTTTGAAAGAGAAAAAAACTTTTCCTTTGAGGTCGCGTTAGCTTAGGCTTGTGTCGAGCGATAGGTTTGTCATTCATCGAGAAATTCTAACAAATGTTTAAATGAATCTTGATTGATTCATAGTGTCTGGACGCGATAGATCTCTAGTTATAGGCCAGGTAGTGTGTGAAAGTTTGGTGTTTTAACTAGGACTACTTACTATGAGTAGATGCAAATATTTCTTCAAACACCCCGACTCTTTTTTAGAAATTTTGAACCTTCAGATTTGGAGGTTTATCATAGTTTAACTACGGACCCTAAGTCGACCCAGTATCAAAGCTGGGTACCTAAAAGTATTATTGAATCCAAGGAGTTTCTTTTTAAAAGTATGGAGGACGCGCATGCTATTCCTAGGGAAAGTTATTGCTTCGCCGTTGTCTATAGAAGTACTGGCCAGTGTATTGGTAGTGCTGGGATACATATCTCTCCAACAGAGAATCAGGATGCCGAGTTTGGATATACACTAAGTTCAGAGTATTCCGGCATGGGATTAGGATCAGAGATGGCAATAGGGCTTGTTGAATTTGTATTTAACGATTTAAATCTGAATCGTCTTTGGGGAATCATTCACCCAGAGAATATACCTTCCATAAAGATCCTAGAGAAGCTCAACTTTAAAAAAGAAGGAGTCTTGCAAGAAGGTATGAATTTGCGTGGCCAATTTGTGGATTGCTTTCTGTATGGAAAGACGAAGCGAAGTTTTTTAAAGGATAAAAATTCAGACGCTCTACTGGAAGAGGGACTGCAAAGAGGCCTAGCCTTTAGTGATAACTCCGTTGATCTCAAGTGAATAACGACCTACTCTTTAATGTAAGAGTTTAATATTTATCGGGGAGTCACAATGCGGATTGTAGTTGCTGTTTTTATGAGTTTATTTTTGGTTTCTTGCTCTGATCATCATGCGGGTCTGTATGTGTACAACTCAAAAGCTTATACATCTACAAAGGTTTCAGACTTTGAGGTGAGTCACTTCAAAGAGCATGGTAGTTCGCATTTTATTGTAGTCAATGATTCGGAGAGCAAGGGTGATATTGAGCGATCCTCAAAAATTACAGCCCTTTGCGAAGAGTATGCATTGAACTGCAAAACTATCGATTATACTGAAGTAAATGGTGATTTGGTGCAGAAAGTGGTGGATGTGTATCGATCCATTAAAGGCCGCAAGTTTTTTGTATTCTCCCCTAACAAATTGGTAACAGCGCAATTTGTTGGAACTATAGATCTGATGGAGCATTCAGGGGACGATAGAAGTTTAAAACGAATATTTTCAGATCTCGGAATCAAAGATCAAGATGGCCTTCAGAGCCAATTATTGAGCTTAAAGAAATAGTGAAGGGCTAGCCATCACCGAATCGACTTCAATTCTGAAAGATTGATATTCAGGAGCACAGAGTTGCCGATTTTCGGCTAAATGTAGCAGGTGTGATATGAGTCTAGATATGCTGCACGCTATAAGGCGAAAAATGTATTGTCCAATTAGGTACAAGTCTGGGTAACCTTTTAGAAATAAAATTCTGGGGGGCCTAGTGAAGTCTATTTCAATTTTCTTGTTTTCGATATTTTCTCTGACAATTTGGGGAGCTACATCATCTGATGCGAGTGTGCAGCCTCAAGCACCGGTGGCGCAGAGGATATCTCATGTGAATGATTTCCATAATGATCCCAGAGTGGACTGGTACAGTTGGATGCACGAGCCAACAAACCCGGATGTGCTGGGTCATTTAGAACAAGAAAATACGTTTGCCGACTCTTACATGTCCCGATATGAATCCCGCCAAACCGATTTTTTGCAGAAGCTGCAGCAACTTCGTACGCATTCAAGTGTCGTTTTACTTTCTTTTGCGTCGGGGTTTATTGAAATTCGCTGGGAAGCGGGGGAGAGTTATGGGAAATGGTTTTTTGTTAATCGAGAAACTCGATCGGAAAGATTGATCTTTGATGAAAACACCGCTTCCGATGGGCATGATTTTTTTCAAGTGATGGCTGCCAAAGCCACTCCTGATGAAAAAAGTTTGGTGTTAGCGATCGATACAGTGGGCAGAGGTCGCCCTCATTTGGCGCTATTAAATTTAGAGGCGGGGCAGTTAAGAGACTTGCCTATGACTGTGATTCCATCTTTGGCCTCACATGGCTCCGAAATTGGTATGATCTGGTTGAATGATGATTCCTTTTTGTTTTTAGGCCAGGTGGATGAAATGGCTTCTCCTCATCTTTATAGATACAGCTTAGAGGCTGGCGCTGAGACTCTATTGCACACTTTCAGTGATGAATTAGATGGCCATTTTAAAGAGCTCTATAAGTCTGTAGATGGCACTAAATTTTTGGTTAACCTTATGACGACTCAAGAAAATCAAGTTCATAGCATCGATCCGATTGATTTTTCAGTGACTGTAGTTATGCCCGAGGAAGTCGGAGTGATCTCTAGTTTGAACTCTATTGGGGGTCAATGGTACCGAAGATCCAATAAAAATTTTGAGGGGCGATTGATTGAAAAAAAGGTGGGGGCGGAATGGGTAGAAATCTATCGGCCCGTATCCGGAGAGTTGATGGATGTGGCGTGGGGTGACACACACCTCGTATTGGTTCGATCGTTCGGAGGGATGAGCGAACTATCCACATTGGACTTGGTCACCCAGGAACATGTTGTAGTTCAAGTGGATCAGGAGTTGGTGAGTTTTCAAAATTTACTTATAGATAAAATTTCTGGAGATCTTTACTACCGGATGCAAACCTATACGGATCCAAGAAGAACTTACCGCGTTCGTTTGGGGGAATCCCACCCAGTGGCGCTGATGGGCGAGGCGGAGAATCGCAGTGGCTATACCACTCGTCGCTTGTTTGCGCCAGCACGTGATGGCGTTCAGGTGCCTATAACTTTAATGCACGCTGTGGATGATGATTTGAGCGTGAATAAGCCACTGTATTTGATTGGATACGGTTCTTACGGACATTACCTAGCGCCAAAGTTTAAGCGAGCTCACAGAATACTAGTGGATTCTGGTGTGCGAGTGGCTTGGGCTCATATTCGGGGTGGTGGAATCAATGGCAGTTCTTGGTATGATCAAGGCCGCGTATTTAACAAAATGAATACGTTCAATGATTTTATTGATTCGGCAGAATATCTCTTCGCGGAAGGCATTACTTCGAGTCAGAAATTAGCTATTGGCGGAAGAAGTGCTGGTGGATTACTTATTGGTGCGGTGATCAACATGCGCCCGGATTTAGCTCGTGTGGCCAGTGCTGGAGTGCCTTTTGTTGACGTATTAAATACAATGACATTGTATTACGATCCGTTGGCGCGTTTTGAAAAGCAAGAGTGGGGTGATGGACTCGTAGAGGATCAATATTTCAATATTAAATCTTGGGATCCCTACACCAATGTTACAACACAGGATTATCCTTCACTGTATGTTTTTACCGGCTTTGAAGATACTGCTGTTTACTATTTTCAACCCGCCAAGTGGGTGGCTAAAATTCGACATTTTAATCCGAATCCACTCAACCCCGTGTTGTTTACAACCACATTCGATGCAGGTCATGGCGGAGGCTCCGGCATAGATGCGGGAGAGCGAGAGGTGGCTCGGGAATTTAGCTTCATACTGGGCGAACTGGAAAGATAGAACTGCCTTTAGGTCTGGCTCTATTTACGTCTAGGCGTTTGGGGTCTTCGACGAATTGAACTTGATATACCCAAAGTGGTTGAGGAAGATATTGGGTGTTCAGGGGGGTTCAATGTCGGTAGGGTTTCTTTCTTCTTTAATTTTTGCAGTACTTTTTGGAATCAGTGCATTGGCCAAAGATAGTTACAGTCGTTGGGAGATTCCAAAAGCCTGGGACGATGATTCTGTGAAAACCATTTGTGATGGGTCAGACTCTCGAGAGCTTTCTGAAGATAAATTTGCAGCTCGTGTATTAAATAAAAGAAATTCCAATGGTGGGTGTTCTGCGACTCTTCTTGCAAATAACTGCATGGTTACGGCGGGACATTGTGTGGGAATCCTTAAGGTGATTCAATTTAATGTACCAGAGTCTAGAGACTCGAAAGCCATACCTTCTGCTCTTGAAGATGAATACCAAGTCGATCGAAGCAGTATAGTCTATGGTCAAACGGGAGAAGGAAATGACTGGGCTGTTTTTAATGTAATGGAAAATGCAATCACGGGTCTGTTACCAGAAGAAGCGCAGGGTGGCTTTATACAGGTGGATTATGAGGTGCCCGAGGTGGGTCAAGTACTGCAGATTTCAGGTTACGGTTCCAGTGAAAGGCCTAAGTCTAACTTTGCACAGCAGACCAGTTTTGGTCCGCTTGTTTCAATGGAGGCCAGTGGTCGATATGCTTTAAATTATCGAGCGGATACCACGGGTGGAAACTCGGGCTCCGGTGTTCGGAATGCTGAAACACAAGCATTGATTGGTGTACACTCCCATGGGGGATGTTACTCCTCGGACAGCACTTACAATAAAGGGACATCTATAGCCCTCAATTCTAGATTTCGACAAGCTGTGGAAGACTGTTTAGAGGTAAGCTTTGTCAGAGTTGCAAATCCTTAACAATTGAAAATATATCACTTTCTAAGATGCCCCATCTATTATATTACTAATGAGTCGGTGATTTCATTTTGTATCTATCAGCTCGGAGGGGTAATGAAAATCTTTAGTTTGTTTTGTGTTCTGTTTCTTTTGGAAAGTGCGTGGGGAGTGAGTGACAGTTTTGAACGAGTGACTGGAAATTACACTTCTGTTTTTGGTGATGAGTTGGAGTATCACCTCACTAAGACCACCAATGATACCCATTCCGATCGTTTATTTGTTTTTATACCTGGTGATGGCGACAACTGTACGGAGCGAGAGAATTACTATAAAAAGTCTTTAGAAGCTTGGGAGGCTCTGGCCGGGGAATATGTGGAAAGTGGTGATTGGGTTTTTCCTGAGGCGACCATTGATAGATACTGTGAAGTTCGCGCCAATAAATTGGATGGCATCGATTACTATCATAGAGTGAATGAAAATGCCCTTCTAGTTAAAAGTATTTTAGCAAACAATTCGCAATACAATCATGTCTATCTTATAGGTTATTCTGCTGGGGCAATGCTCGCCCCTTTGGTGGCTATAGAGTTAGGTTCTGAAGGTAAGCTCGCTGGTGTGATGATGGGTGGATTTATGGGTCGTAGGTTTTCCAGCTACATGGCTGAATCCTATACTCGGTGGATCGAAGAACAGGCCACCTTCACAGATCAGGAATTGCTTGAATTTTACATGAATTTGCGTGGTACTTTTAAAGCCATTCGTCAAAGCTGTTCTCCTACGCAAAAGTCTTTAGCTGCCGTTTGGGGAGAGGGAGACAATAGTCAAATTCGGACGGACAACTTTTACTGCCAACAAGACGATCCTGAGTTTCCACAGAAGTTAGGTCGTCTTCCTCAGAACCTTCCTGTTCTTGTTATGCAGGGAGCAGTGGACCCCGCTTTGCAAAGCTCAGTGACTGAAGGGTTTTATAGGTATGCCCAGCTGAAAGATTTGGGGAAAAGTGTGACCTTTAAATCTGTACCTGGAATGACTCACAGTTGGAGACGTAGTGGTCCAGATTTTTTCAAAGTGATTCGTGATTGGGCCTCAGGTCTATAAGTAGAAATTTCCAAATAGTCTTTACTTAAGGTCGGTTTGATAGGAACCGGCTTTTATAGTCAGAAAAGATTACAAGCTCTAAAATTCCAACCAATTGATACGGGAATGTGTAGTATGACTTTGAGCATACTTTCCCATAAAAATGGTCGGAGATTTAATTATGAGGCTATTAGTCTTATTTATTCCTATATTTTACTCCATCCTAGGTGTTGCCGAATATGCGAAGCAAAAGGTGTCTGAGGGTGACACGGAGATCGCAGAGTCTATACATTTTTTGAACACACTCAATGGTTTAGAAGAACTTAGGTTTGATTTTGAGGCCTATGGATTAAAGTTTTGTGGTAAGCGAAAGACCATGGATCCGGGTGAGTCTGTTAACCATAATCTTTTGAGTTACCGGATCGAAGAGGGTTCAGTTTTTGAGTACTTGTCTTCCGGTGAAAAAAGAAAATTGGAAGGAAGCTCAAAGATTGGGCGTATTCTTGTATTTAAGAATGAACTATTTGTCTTAAGGTGTAATGGCGATATTTATCGATGGCAGTCAAAAGATAGAGATTGGGATTTTGTAGGTTCCGATTCGCATTATATTTTTGTAAATAGAGATGCTCTTTATGCAGTAACCGAGAGCGAGTTGTATATGTATGAGCCGCCTACAAACATCTTTGAAACCTTTCTTCTTAACAACTTTAGTAAGGTGTTAGAGAACATAAAGTTCGCAATAGATGTTCCTGGTTCAGACATTGGGGTCTTCCATAAAACTGAAAAGAAGAAGATGTACTTCTATCGGCCAAAGGGTCAGGAGCTCCATATGCTTGATGAGGTTTTAGATCTTAATTCGGTAGAATTAGATCCATCGGATGAGTTTATTTAATTCGATAGTTTTTAGTTCAAAATTAAAAGTGAGATTTGGGATCAATAGTTTGGGAATGCAATCCTGGCTTTTGATAGCCTTAATTAGGAGAGAATAATGAAGTTACTACCCTTAATGTTTTTGTTTATGTCGGTGCAGGCTTTTGCTCACGGTAACCATTCTGAAAATAGTTACCCGGGTTCTAATGGGGGCCCTCTTTTAAGAGGATACCCTTGGGGCATTTTTGCTAATTCAGTGGATTTCGATAAACGAGTTAAGCACACTAAAAATGATCAAGAGCTAGTGTTAGCGAACCGTATTTTCGAAATGATCGCTATTTTTGATGCTGTATCCTTCCCTATTCATTTAGAGCATCAGGGGTATAACCCTTTTGGAGATGGACAGTCGAACGGGCAGGCCCACTTTAAAGAGTGGAGTCTTCCCCATCCTCCAGTCATTGGAGGGCTGAAAAAAGACAGCAATACTCTAACCCTATACTTTGCTCCAGAGATTCTTCAGGGAGCCACTAAGGTGCATCTTAGAAATCCAGATGGCCTAATCAAAGATTATCCCGCAAATGAAGATGGTGCCTTTGAGGTTCCGGTTAACGTAGAGGCATGGGGGTGGAATACACCGGAAAATGGAAAAACGGTTTATGTAAAGCCCTTTCACTGGGGCCATTGGTTTGCCATTAAGTTTAATAGCCCTTACGTGAGCGTAGATAGCTTGGCGAATGCGGTGCCTGAATCACTCCACTACAGGAGTATTCCTAACTCTCTATCAATTGATGCCAATGGTGATGTACCTCCTTTATTGCAACTACAGAGTCGAGCCGCAGAGGCAGAATACAGCATCCACACAACTGACATCGTTCATTCCGTATATCCAAATCCGTCGGATCCACAGTTTGTGAACAAGTCCTCCGGGGGAAATTGGACCTTCTTGCTCAAGGCAGATCTTTGGAATAATGAGCATACTAGAGCCACCTTCAAGCAGCTCTATTCCTGTTTTGCTGGTCGATCTTTTTGGGAAGAGTCGGTTCGCAAGTCGGTCAGTGGAACCAGTTGGCACCATGTAGGCGATCCCGGAGAAATCATTTTGAATTCTGTGGAAGGGGAGAGTCGAGAGCTGGTCACAGCCATTGGAGAGAAGGTGGAGCCTCCACCAGGTGTTCTTTTGGCTATTGATCTGGGTCATGTAGGATACGCGTCTTTGTTAAAAAAAGGCCAAGCTTTCATAAGTAAACAAACTCAATTTCATTGGCATCCTGTACACACAATAGAGCCTATTTGTGTGGAGGTTTGGACTCCTTTTTGTCCGCCAAATTCCCAAAATAGCTATGGGTTTTCTTGTAACTAAAGAAAAGTTGGGACTTGCACTGAGCGAGTCCCATATTTAACGTTAAACTTTTTTACGATTCTGGAAGTCCTTTCAAGAATCCATTATTTTGCCCACATTACGTGGGTTTAAAGCTACAATCTCACTTTATTTATTAGGTTTGACCAGTAAGGTTTATTCACTTTGCCATGAGGTGTGCGATGAAGATCATTTTTTCAGTATCCATTTTCCTGTTAAGTATTGTTAGTTTTGCAGATAGCAAAGTAGATAGTGAGTCGGTCACACTTGAAATTAAAAGCCCTATTGTGGAGAAGAACACCTTTAATGCGACGACTATCGATGGAGAATTGTATTTAATGGTTGTTGATCCTCTTTATACTACAAATGAAATGGACTATTTTCTATTCAACGACAGCGAAACCGCTGCGGGGTTTTGTAGTTTGATAAAAGAGATGGATGGTTTTAGAGGTCGCAACTTTTCTTTGGTGTCTTCTTCGGGTCGTCAGGTGAGACGAAATTCATTGTTTGACGATGTCATGGCGTTAAATGTAAAAGGCGAGCCTTCTGAGGTCACTTCTCTAGGTCATACTCTTAAAATGGTGACCTGCAAGGAAGCGGTTTCCCTGGCAGAGGAAATGTGTGAAGGCACAGGTCTTTCGGAAGAAGACATAGAAGCATGTAAAGTGGCCGCACAAAAGTAATGGATTAAGAGCAATGTTGAGTTGGGTGCGGTCAATTGAGGTTTCGGTATTTTTAAGAGTTTTTGTCGCTCTAGTGATTGCCTTTTCACTAGGTTGTAAGGAAAAAAAGGACAAGTCCGAGGTGTCCACATCTGAGCGAACAAGAGTGTCCACGGATTCTGGTGATGGAGTATCATCAAAAAAACCAGACGTTGACTTGAATTCTAATTCTTTGCCTTCCGGGTCATCAACAAATCAAGTATCAAATGACCCTCAGGTTAAATCCAACGCCTTTACGGGGCTGAAGTTTGAATATTCTGCTATGACCGAAGATGGGAAAAAGCGATTTAAAAAAGAAGCTTTAGAGTGGACTTTAGATGCCTCTGTGGACTTTATTTCAAGTAGTAAAAATCCAGACAAAAGCGCAAAGGCTATCTGCATTCAATTTAACGATTCCGAAAAAGCGAAGCATTGGTTTGAAATGGTTAACGGTAGTCATGAGGACTCCCCAAATGCTTACTCTAAAGATGTAGATAACATTGGATTAGTAAATAGCTGTTCAGATTCACCTATAAAGTATGAGTTTGATGAGGATGTGGTATTAGTTTTTGATGTAGTATCTATGAGTGAGGCGGGGAAGCTTAGATTTAAAGGTGAAGTCTCTGAATGGATTCGGGATTATAGCGTGGACTATGTAACTGGACATAAGAGTGCCAGTAGAGATTTACCCAGTGTTTGCATTAAATTTAATGACGCTCAAAAAGCAAAGTACTGGTACGAAATGGTTAACAGTAGTCATGAGGACTCCCCAAACTCGTATCCGGAGGATTCAAAGAGTATATTTATAGATTCTTATTGCCCTGAGGGATAGATAATTAATTTCTGATTCATCTTTATATTTTATAATTGAGGTCAACAACCGAACCTACGCCTTACCTGGAAACGATTCGGCGTACACCCGTTGAAGTATCGACTTCGAAAAGGGCTCGCACGTTTGCATCTATAACAAGAACTTTTGATGAGGTTGAGCCAAAAGCAGTATCCTGTGGTGAATCGAATAACGGACCAAATCCCACATCCGGGCCAGATAAAAGAGTACGATTGCCGGTGAGAACATCGATTTGGAATAGCGAATCCTTATTCGCGTCCGTTAAATATAGAAACGTTTCATCAGCGCTTAATTTCACGCCCGTGGTATCGCCTAAGGTGGGCCCCGTTCCCGTTGATGAGTTTGAAAGGACGGTTCGGTCCCCAGTCGCTATATCGACCTCGTAAACGCAATCTGGCCCTGTATCGGCAACATAGGCTTTTGACTCGGCTTGGTTCAAACTCAGCTCAGTGGCAAGGACAAAATTAGTTCCTGTCCCCACTGATCCACTAGAAGCAACGGTTCGGTTTCCGTTGGATAGATCGATTTTATATAGAATATTACTCCCAAAATCAGTGACATAGGCATGGGTGTAAGTGTCGTTTAAGGTGATGGAAAAAGGGGCGGAAAATCCTGTGCCTGTCCCTACTGATCCACTAGAAATGATAGTTCGGTTTCCGTTGGATAGATCCACAGCAAAGATGGCTCGCTCTACCGCATCAATAACATAGGCAACGGTCTCTGAAGCATTTAATATAAGGTCCTGGGGAGCGGTGAAGGCGGTTCCAGTTCCTGTAGTTGCATTGGAAACTATTGTCCGTTCGGCGGTGACAAGGTCGATCACAAATAAAGCATCGAGGACTGAATCAATGACGTAGGCTTTTGTAACCGCATCATTCACAGCCAGTCCCGTTGGCGACACGAAGCTTGGGCCCCCTCCGGTCGACGAGGTGGCTTCAGGTGTGCGATTCCCGTTGGTCAGGTCGACAGCCACAAGTATATCGCGAGTCGCATCAAGGACAAGCGCACCACTTGAGCTCATCCATTTGATAGTGCCTGGATCAATGAACGTATCTCCGGTCCCAGTAGAATTGTCGGAAATTATGGTCCTATTGCCAGAGGATACGGAGACGGAAAAAAGCCCCAAGTCAGCATCAGAAACATAAGCGGTGAGTTCATCGGCACTGAAATCCAGGCCCGCTGGATTCGAGAAGTCAGTTCCTGTGCCGACAGCATCGCTAGAAATCGTCGTGCGATTACCGGTCCCCACATCGATGCGAATCAAGTCCTGTAGGTTCGTATCAATGAGATAGAGTTCCGTCCCTGACGCGCTTAGGTAAAGCGGGCCTGGCTCTGCAAGAGATACCCCAGACCCCACGCTGCCCCCTGAGAGCTCACTACGCGCACCACTGGCCAAGTTGACTCGAACTATGCTGCTAAGCCCATTATCCGAAATATAAGCCTCGGTCTGATCTTGGCTAAGTGCCACCTGATTGACAGATAAGAAGGCGGTACCAGACCCTGTAGAGGAATCAGAGATAATTTCACGAAGGCCGGTTTCAAGGTTCACTTTTATCAAGGCCGCTAGATTGTAGTCGGTCACATAGGCAAATTGTTCATCACTAGATACTGCAATCCCTAGAGGTTTTACGAATTCTGGGCCTTCGCCAACATCGTCTCCTGAAATAAGGGTTCTGAAGCCTGTTGCGAGTTCGACCTTGAAAAGTTGATCCAAGCTATCGCTAATCATGTAAGCTACGGTTTTATCACTGGATAGATCAAATGCAGAGGCGCGAACAATTAATTGATTATCTGGAAAATAGGTGAAGGATAAGCCTAAGTCAGTGCAATCTGATTTGCGACCGGCCGATGTGTCAATGCGCCCATAGAGAGTGATTGCGGTTGGAGTTTGGTAATTAGAAGAAAGGTCTAAGTTGCTAATCTCAACATCTCCATCATTGATAGTGGCGCTACCTAGAAGACTTGTACAGCTGGAATCACTAAAAACTTTTGCAGTATATCCGTCTAGTTGATCAGATACCGTTGCTTGAATTTGGGGCGAAGTAGAAGAGGTTGAAGCTCCAGAAGGCATCGACTTCAGGCTCCAACCGTCAAGTGTCCCAAACGAGTCTTCAAAACTTCCTTGGAGTTTTTCGCCTTGCAGATCGCAGCCCGTACTGAATGCAATCAACACAATGTAAAACATCCGTTTTAATGCCGCTTTCATAAACGTACCTCTTAGCTTCTCCATACATTTATCGGCGTTTCAGGACTAAAGTTGATAGGGTCTAGGGGTGATTCTACCAAAGAGAATCTAGAGGCAATTCACGTAAAGTAAGTCTCAGATCGAAACAAGTAAAGTGTTGCTAAGTTTAGCCAAAGTCAGGCTCGCAAAGAGGATGCTTACCATTTGCAAATTAAATTAATCTTAGGTTTAATGTAATAAATTATAATTTCATTGAAAACTTTAGATCTAGAAAAATAAAATTATGTCGAAAACCTTTAAATACATCGTATTAACAACTTTGTCTGTGGGATGTTTTTCTTATCTTTCTAATGCAACATTAAACAAAGGTCGTTCTATGGCTAATGAGCAAATGGCTTACAATAAAGTTATTGAATTTAGTGAAAAAGAAGAGCTTCAGTTTTTAGACTTTTCTCTCACTTATATTGGTAGAGTGGATTTAGAAAAAAAGGGGAGTCTTTCCTTTTTCAAAAGGAACTTTCAAGTAAAGGTAGATGGAGTTGAAGCGCAAATTCTAGAGGTCCTTCATGGGCAAGTGCCTCCGAAGCCCCTGGAGTTCCAAGTAGGAAATAAAGAGTTCACGCTTTATACTTTCAAAACTCCAGATGGTCTGGATCTTCTGGATAGTAAATTATATATTAAGCACTAGGGCAGGTAGGCCTCTGGCAGGATCTATGTGATTCTCTGTTAAAATTTTTACAGCAAGTAGAAATGAATTCAAAGTTTCATTAAAATCACCATAACTATAAGACCTCGGCTATATTCTATGAAAAGTGAATCTTTCCAAAGGACTTTAGCTGTGAAAGAAATATTATTCTTTTTATCTCTATTAATATCTCCATTCTCAATTGCGGACCAATATTGTTCCTATGGAGGCGATTGTTCTGGTAACAAGTTCCAATGTGTCGATCGAGGTGATTCTGTCAAAGTTTGTATGGGACTTGGTCAGGGGTCTGTGAATGAATTTTGTGGTAGCTATATGCACTGTAAAAATGATCTTTCTTGTAAAGATCGTGGTGATGGTGCCAATGTGTGTATGACTCGTGGTTATGGGCGCTCAGGAGATTACTGCAATAGTGATTACACCTGCAGTAGAGGTTTTGTTTGTAAAAAGCGAGGCGATGGAGTGGGTATTTGTATCAGCTTATAGTATTTCAAATACTATTTTTAATTTCGCTTTCAACTCAAACTTTAGCCTATCCTCCAAATCCTTCTTACACTATTACGGTTCCCTTGGAAAAATTCACTGCGGCTCTGGTTGATGAGTACAGAGTGAGCGCTTGGGAAGATCTAAGACAGGAGCTTCTAGCAAGGGGGAGCTATGGAGAGATATTGGATCTGCATTTCGTCGCGAAGGAATCTGGCGAACATCTTGCGACACTCACAGTTGAGGTGTTTGTAGAGGAAAAATCATCAACTTTGATTCGCTATTTCCCTGAGAAAACTATTAATGTCGATAAAAGATTTTGGTCTGAATCTGTAGTGGATTATTCTGTTTCAATAGAAAAGAAGTTTTTAGATCAAAGACTTTCAAAATACGGATTTGATTTAGAGCGTAGCACCTTGGTGTTTGTGGACTTTCCATCGAATGAAGTACTGGGAGCTGTAGAGGTGAGTCGTTCGATAAAAGGCCACCGAAAAGACTCTTACGCAAACTCCAAGACTTTAATTAGAGAGATTTATCCATTAGATTTTAGTGAAGCCGAGCAACCGAATTGGCTATCAAAACTGAGCTGTGTGAAACTTTTTAATTAAACACAAGGTAAAAATATTCTGTGACTCCCAAGGAGAAGATGATGAAACTATTAATTTTATTATTATCTATATTTAGTATAAATTCCTATGCAAACATTGATCTTGTAAAGATACAAAATATTGAATCCAAGTATCTTTTGGTAGTTGAAAATGGTGTCGCAACTCAGTGTTTTAAATCAAATCCTGACTCTATTAAAGCCCTTAAAACTTACAAATCTTGCGGATTAACTCCAAACGGGCGTCAAGCTCCATTAGAGGAACTTAAGGCAGAATGCAATAGGGGAGAAAACACAGTGGCCTATTTTTTTGATAATATAGAGTCCTGCAATGCTGCAAGATTAGATCTGTACGAAAATGGCCTTTAATGCGAGTACCTATGGCTTTTCGAACCCTTAGAAATTCAATGTTAGTGCTGCTTATGATGGGGCACTCTATTGTCATGGCATCGAATTGTGAGTATTTGTTTGGTGAAAATATTCCCTCCGGCCAGCATGGATTTTACTTGGATGTACTGAATGATGTAAGTCGCGAAAAATTAGATAAGATCATTCAACCTTCCGAATTTGCCGAAGAGTGGAACTATTTAAAAAATATTGAATACACACCTACTTCCATAACAGCCGGAACCACCCAAAAACGGATTCGTCCGGGTTTTATGGGAGATCAAAAAAATCCTGATTCATTTTTAGCTTTTACTCATCTGTCGCTAAAAGATTTTTTGACTTTCGATGGCCCTTTGACGGGCCCAATTGTCAGATTTATGTCCTCCCACGCAAGGGTTAAAGAATTCCTATCGGGACCTGAAACGTATGAGGTAACAATTGTACTGGATCACTTCAGGCAAGGTGCTTATTCCAGCTTACATGATAGACAAGGCTGGCATACAGACAGCTTTGACGCCATCACTTTGAGTTTGTCCAGTGCCCCACAAGGCATAGCCAACACGGGTTATCTAAAATATCCCGGTCGTGAAGTCCATGAACAGATAGTAAAAATTTATGAGCGAGATACCTATGGGAAAGCTATAAATATCTCAAACGGTGATATCTATGGTAAATGGCCTGTTTTCATCGAGCCTGCTCACCCCGGTAGAATTCACTTTATTAGCAACGTGGTCTCTCATACCCGAATGCCTGCAAAAACAGATGGATACCGGATATTTGTTCGAATATTAGCAAGGGGGAGAACAACTTATAATCCCGATTCTCCGTAATTTTTGTCTTCGGTGCGGACCTACTTTTGGGACACGTTGCATCCGCAATAGATGTCAGGCACCCAGCTATAGTCTGTCGAACTTATAGTCGACTCAAAGAAATGATTTCAAATCGTCTAAAAGCTCACAATTGTTTGCAATTTATTCTTATACTGCACTCATAACTCATTAGGTTTTTTACCGCCTATTTAGGAGATATTGTGAAAAGACTATTTTTTATTTTAATACTTTTAGTTTCTAATTTGTCTTTTGCGCAAATCAACACTAAAGAATTTTTATGTAAAATTGATGTTACATATCGATCGATTCAGAAACAACCATACAGAGAACTGTTAAAAACGTCATATCAGAGTCAAGAGTTCATTTTAGCTACAAATAGTGTAAATGAGATATCTCTTAGCGATGTATTTGATCTTAAAGATTGCAAAAAAAATGAAAGTTATGATTTATGCTGGAGTAGACTCGATATATACAAATCCGTTGTAAGAATATCTTTCTTAAGTTCAAAATTTAAAAACTCTAATATTGAAAAAACTAACATTTCATTTTCTAAAGAAAGTGAATTATTAGATGTTATTAGCCACGCGGAACCCATAACTACATTTAGTAGAGAAGGAGTTGCTCAAGTCTTTATTTCAAAGCTAAATATACCGCTGACCACTGTTAGAGAATCTGTGTCAGCAGTAGTTACGGCGAAGCGATACTATATTATAGATGCATCTTATCAATTAGAGTGTGAAGAAAAGTAGGTGCGGACCGACTTTTGGGACACATTGCATCCTCAAAATATGCCTGGCACCCAACTAGACCTTTCGCCCCTTTTAGAATTCTCTATACCAGCGTTTAAATTTCAGATGTAACATATGGGAAACTTTATTTGGAACTGTATTATCGAAGTAAGTGTTTCTTATGGGGGAAGCATATGTTGAAGCAAGTTATCTTTGTGTCTTTAAGTCTATTACTAGTTGGTAATGTTAATGCTGACCCAGAAACTCCCGAAGTGATTAAAAAGAAAAACTCGAAATGCATTGTTAAGAGTAGTGGTGGTGAATATCCAAAGTACAAGGTCTATCATTCGGAGGAGAAGGCTCCCTTTTTCTCGCCCACAAGTGATGGGATATCCGGGGCGAAGTTTTCTGAAGATGGAAAGTATTTGGCGCTTACTAGCTCTGAGGTAGATAATTTCGGAATGTACTTAGTTAATTGCGAAACAAAGATGTCCAAAACTCTATTTGAGGGATCAATTGTTACCGAAGTGGAGATAGAGAGCTCAAAAAAGAATATAGCTGTTGAGGTTTACTCTCCTATGGAAGGTAAAAGCATTAAGAAATCCACAGGATTGGATTTCTGAAGTAGAATTTGGCGGGACGCTTAAAATAATGAATATTAAATTAGTAATCAATTATTAACAAATCTATCAAATAAAGAGGTTAAAGTGAAAATCGTATTATTGACGTCTATATTTCTTATAGCTGGCTGCTCGACTCTCAAGCAAAAACAAAGTTGTACAATTGAAGTTTCTAAAAGCATTAGAAAAGAGGTCAATAAACTCAATCGTTGTAAAAATGATGAGGTTGTTCAGTCAATTACAAAAAACTCTAAAGGCGAGATCGAGTATATCTGTGCCAAGCCAAAACTAATCTGTGAATAGGTACTGCTTAAAAGTAACCTAAATATTTCATAGAAATACGTTTTTGATAATATGTAAAGTGAGGGGATGCATTTATGGTGAAGTTCCGATATGTGCTAATTGCAATTTTAATGTTTAGCTTCAATGTGAAAGCCGATCAGAATTCTGTCGAAATTAGCGGACAAAAGAGTCTAATCTTAGAAGCAAATGGAGATCAATCGATTTCTATTGTCGATAAAAAGACCGGCGATAGAAAGCAGGTATTTGTTCCGGATTTAGCTGCAAAGTCATATCGGTTTAAAGCCATTGATAGAGGGTTTTCCATTAAGGAATCCGTTAATACTGGAAAATTTAAATCGTTCTTGGAATATAAATTGGTTTGTTCTAAAGAATCGATATGTAAAATTCAGGATTATAAGTGTTCCTGGGAAAAAGTAGATAGCCAAAAGAGTTTCGATGAAATTACAAAAAAAATAGATCCTGAAAATGGTGATGCGATAGTCTCCGAGCTGTTTTTTCTGCTGTTGAATGGAGATAAAAAAGCATTAGAGTTTTTTAAGAACAAGCCAAAATCAACGTATCTGGGTGCAAGCGGTGAAATGATCTTTCAGACTCATAAGCAATATGATCTGCCAAGGTTAGTAAAAAGTGGTTGTCTTAATTAGGAATTAGGAGCGTACCTAATTTTGGGACAAAAAAAGAGGGCTAGCTCCAGCCCTCTTTGATTTAAAAAACATTGTTTTTTCTAGTATTTTTCACTGTATGGACTTGATTGTAATTGTGCTAACTACGCACAAGGGTGCGTTAGCAAGTGCGCTCCCTGAATGGTAGAGTGCACATTGAATTTGAGCATTGCCAGCTTTCAGGTGTTTAGCAATCAACTGAATATCTTGAAGTGCGCTCCCTGAATGGTAGAGTGCACATTGAATTTGAGCATTGCCAGCTTTCAGGTGTTTAGCAATCAACTGAATTAGGTGCGGACCGACTTTTGGGACGCAAAGCATTCTCAAGAGCCGGGTACTGTGATTTTTCGCTAGTTCCGTCACTTCAATTTTTCATTTAAACTGTCCTGTATTTGAATTCAGATCTCTGGTCTGTCGAAGTTTTGGTCAGCCTTAAGAAAAGAGTTTAAGGTATTAATAAAATCATCAATTTCTAAGATTTTCGATTAAAATATCGATTAACAACTTTAATTAATTGAATGGAGATTTACATGAAGAATATTTTATTTAGTTTGACACTACTATTACCTTTTTCCTCGTTTGCCGTGGAACCAACTGATCTTATGAAGCCGTTGCTTACTGATGGTGGAAAGGTTTGTGAGGTAAGAATAGGTTCCGTTGCGCCATTTTCAGATGTGAGTGTTATGTATACATGTAATCGAGAAACGGCTTTACGAGACCTACTAGAGCTCGAAGATATGAGTATTGAGCAGGTAAAAATTTTGATTATTGAAGAGATGTTGAGTCAGAAATATAGTTTAATATCGACGCAACTTGCCTACAGTCATACAAATATGGCTGCTTTGACTTTTGTAAAGCAATAGTTCCCTAGGGAAGGTGTAGGGAAGGTGCGGACCGACTTTTGGGACACATTGCATCCTCAAGAGATGCCTGGCACCCAACTGTCCAACTTATAGTCGACTCCAAGAAATGAATTCAAATCGTATAATAAAACATAGTTTTAGGGAAATTTCATTTATACTCCATTCAGAACCTATTAATTATTTGAACGGAATAAAAAGATATGAAGAAGTTTATTTCATTAGTATATGTGCTTAGTTTTAGTTTGAATTCTTTTTCAATTACTACCACAGATCAAGTATCTGAAAGGGATGTTGAACTGATGCGGTATTCTGAAATCGAAAGTGAAGATAAATTGAGGCTTACTAGAATAATTGTTCGTGACGAAGGCGATAGCCCCATTTGCTATATGACATCATCTAGTTGGTTCAATTCTGCATTAGACAGCGAAAGCAAAATAGACCTTAGTTTGTCAGGTATTCAAGAGTGTAATGAAAGCCAGATAGTAGAATATGGCGGAGTTTTCAATGAAGCCATTCAGCATACTGAGCAAGCTGCATTGCCAGCCGTGCTTGGTGTGGGTATATTTGCTTGCTCCCTAGGTGGCGCATCAGGTGCTGTGTTGCAATCGGTTGATTCTTTGTTAATTGAAGGATTTACTCCTGGCCCATCGACAGAGATCCCTGTTTATGGTGTTCCTGCTATTGTAGGAGCTCAAGGTCATAAAGCTATAAAGAATTTAAAAGGAGTTAAACTCTTTGGATCATTGACAGGTGTCGGAGTTGTATCAGTCGTTTGTGCAGAACTTGCAGAAATGGGAGTAAGATTTGGTTTGGATTTTCTATTTGAATAAGAGTTTATCTAAATATTCTTCGCTCACAAAGGGAAGGTGCGGACCGACTTTTGGGACACATTGCATCCTCAAGAGATGCCTGGCACCCAACTGTCCAACTTATAGTCGACTCCAAGAAATGAATTCAATTCCTCTAAAATTTCGCAATAAAAGGTAATTTATTCTTATACTGCAGCTATATCTGAATTGAATGTAAAAGATTAATATGGATTTTCACTCGAAACCAATAACAAGGAAGAATTAGTGGGTTATTCTGCTTCAATATATTTAAAGGATTTTATCAATGATCAATGGCTGAAAGAGGTGAAAAGAATCTGCGAATTAAGGGCAGATGACTTTCCCGAGGGTATTTGTGTCAGAGAACGCAATGATGACGATATAGATATTTTTGGAAGTGAACTCAAAGAATTTAAATATGTTATTGATTTAGGGAAATTTGACCCCATAGGTATGAAGGATAATAGCCGCCAAATCTGTTTCTTTGGAAGTCTAAACAGTTCACTGAAGAATTGTGGCGTGATCGATGACTACAATGATGACATAATTTCTTTAGAGCTTTGGTTAAGAGAGTCTTGTGTGGATCTATCAAAGGGTGTTCAATTACCGGCATTACCAGAATATGAGGATAATCCGGAATCAGAATCGTTTTCTCATGACCCTGACAAGATGGCTGAAATGGATGAGGAAGCTTTTATATCCGATTTTAAAAAGTACTTAAAAGGAGTTCTTTTAGAAGTTGATAAAGTAGAGGTGAATATTATTCGTGGAAATAGAACTAGAGTCATTGACCTTAAACTGAGTGAAGTGGACTATAACCGAGTTGAGTCCGATTCTGATGAGACTTATTCAAATATTTTAGAAGCTTTTAATAAGGCTAAAGAAAAAACTGACGCTTGGCTTATTCTAGAAATTATAGAAGCAGTGAATTAAATTAGGTGCGGACCGACTTTTGGGACACATTGCATCCGCAATAGATGTCTGGCACCCAGCTGATACCTTTCCCTTGTTTGATAAAGTAAAATAGTGGTGAAGAGACAGTTTTAATTAGATTTATTACAGTGTCGCCACCTCATGATAAATTTCGTTAACCTTGTC
>DCMZ01000011.1 GCA_002321895.1 Bdellovibrionaceae bacterium UBA1609
AAGACATTCCCGCCGCCTCCACCAAACGATACAGATTCCCAAAGAAATTTGGGAATTTTATTTTTTGGAAATAATTTTAACTAGTTAACTGGAAGAAGGCTTCCGGATCAGCTGGCCGAATATCACTCCAGATCACGCTAAATAACGGGGTTTGCAGATTCTTGTGGTGAGTGGCTGTGGTGATTATAATTTTGTGGTGAATGAAGCTCCACACGCCTTAACTTTTGTAAACAAAAGTACTATATTTCCAATTTTACCTTTGGGGGCACAGGTTGAGTAAAAAGAAGATTCATTTGTATCCAGATAGGCCGGAGACATCAAGCGATCTGAAGTTTGCCCACAGGGTTTTAGGCACTTGGCTCGAAGATATCCTTCGAGACATTGTTACTCCATATCGCATTGCCATTACAAGCAAACTTGGCTCAGGCAAATCAACAGTCGTCCAAAAAGCATTGCAGTACTTTGAGGAAAACGAAGAAAAATATGCATCTGCTTATGTGGACGTCTGGAAGCTAGACAAAGAGTCCTCCAGAAGAAGTGCTATACTTCGAATTGCGGAAGAGTTTGAGATTAACGAAGATACCTACAAAAAAATAGAATCTGACATTTATGGAAGGTCCACAGATTTTTCGAATGCCAATATTAAGGATTTTTTTAAGGGAAAAGCTGGAGATTTAACAAAGGAACAAATCGCTTTTGTTCTTCTTTTAAGCCTTTCTCTTGGAGTAATTACCTACCTATCACTCGAATCACTTGATTTTACCAAAGAAATGCATGATGGACTAAAGTTTTTGGCTGGCCTGGGCGTAACAGTCTACACGGCAATGCTTAACTTTGTTTCTCGATACATTCTTCAAGTGAAAAGTACGATGGCGAGAGACCCTTTTGTTGGCCCAGAAGAATTTGAATCTTCGCTTGAGGAGATTTTAAAAGACAAGAATGTTGCTGGAAAAAGAGCAATTATTGTTTTTGATAATATTGACCGTGCCCCTAAATCTCGAACGGAAGAAATATTAACTGGGATTTCTGCATTCTTTGACAATTCCAAACATAAATCTCTCCGGGATCTTGTCATACTTGTCCCGTTTTCCGAGCATGAACATGATGAGCTAGATGAAAAGACCATTCAAAAATTTTTTGATGCCGCAATTCCTCTGCCAGAACTGGTTCCAGATGATTTAATTGAGTACTCAAAAGAGAAACTGGTAGATTCAGAATGGAAACAGGAAGCTGAACAAATTGCCGAGCTGATTGATTTTGGACCCTTTCATACGCCAAGACAAATATTACACTTTATTAACGAACTTGTGGCCCGAGATAATCTGGCTGAGCGATTGGAGAGCGAGAGGCATATCACAGAGGAGGGTAATTATGAATCTTATCTTCCAAAGGGGGCAATTACTAAGAATAGAGTGTTTTTCGCAAAGAGTTCAATTTGCGAAAAAATCTGGCCTGGTTTTTTAAACTTTGTTGTCTCTCACTTTCACGAGCCCAAAGAGATTTTTGAAGTTACTCAAGCAGAAATAATACTGGAGAAAGCTAAGAATACGTTGCCTAGTGACAAACAAAAAATCCATCTTTTGTTAAAATTTTTGAAGCAAACTGAGGGCACGCCATCTTCTTTGCCAGAATCATTTGAGGCGGTTCTATACTTTAAAGGGTCTGATACAGAAGTCTCGATACCTGGTGGTTTTACAGTAAGAAATGCTTTGGTTAGGAGAGATTCCGAAAAAATAAAGGAATTCATAGATGATGATCCCGATAAGAACGTAGGTAATCTTTTAAAACTTTTTAAGATTATTTTAAAACGCAATAAGGGGAACTACTTAAGGGTTAGAAACAGCTTTTCCACAATTTGTCAGACTTTAGAGGTTGATCAATTTACTCCAGAGGCAAAAGCAATCTTAAATGAGGCAGTGATTGGAAATCCCAAAATTATAGAAGACGTGCCTCTTAAGTATATAGTTTCGATCACCGAACTCAATGACACCGAGGTTGCCAACATTAAAACTTGGAAGTTTGTCGATGAACACTACAAGAGCTTGTTGAAAATGGAAGAGTCGGAACGTAAAGAAGGATTTAAGAATTGGGAGGCTGATTATTTAAAAGAAGTCTTTAGGCAACCTAAAGGCATTGAAAGAGCACAACTTGATCCTTCTAAGGTTCCTACTTCAGTTTTAATGGAAAACGAATCTAGACAGAGTTTTGATGGCACATACCCTCACGAGATTGTTACTCCAGGGCACGCCCTTGAAGCTATTGAGTACGCTATCAACACAGAATTTGAAGACTTGGAAGGTGTTGAGTTCTCCAATATCCCAGCTTTAGTGGAACGAGCTTTTCATTTGTGTGGAGACGGGCATGCGGAAATTACTAAGACAATTTTTGAAAAAATCTGGACCAAGTTGAACGAATTATTCTCCAAGAAGGATTATGATCCTAAGAAAATTGACGGAATAGTTCGTATTTTAATATCATTGCCTTCAGATAGCCGATGCCCTGCCGAGAAGTGGACACCATTGAAACAGAACTTGAATGGTCACCACGGCCACGTAAAGCAGGCCATTGATAAAAGCGCTCGTAAAGAAGCATTTGGGTTATTGGTAGTCTTACTTGATAAAGTCAATATAGCCGATCAACCAAATCTTATAAACAACTTAAAAGAGGCCGTTAACAATAGTCAGGTAGAAGACTATCAATATTTATTCTCAATTCTTGAAGAATGGAGCTGGGTTGAGGCAGTTGCTAAAACAATTAAAGCAGAATTCACTAAGAGACTTAAACAAAAGAATATTTTATCATTTTTCATTAAAAATTCTGAGAACAGCGCCGCGAACTACTTATTGGATAATTGGAAGGACTTTGCTGGGCTGCCTTTCATTTCTGAGATTATACTAGAGCTTCCAGAAGAAGATGAGTTTAAAGTGAGTCAAAAAGATCTGGTCACATTAGTATCAAACGAGCCAGGGCTAGTTGCCGGCGAGACACGAGTTGCTACCTTAAGACTTCTGGCAACGCATGATTTAGCTGATTCCGCGGATAAGATTATAGAAGCGCAAATTCCTGAACGTACAAATGTAAAGGTTATTAAGGATCTTTGCGAATGGATTATAAAAAACAAAAGGGAAAAGATTGAAGAGCTGATGAGTAGCGCCAAGCAAGAGATTGAACAAAGTAATGTAAACCCATGGACAGCAAAAGAAGTCTGCACGATGATCTTGGCCACCATAGATCCATCTGGACGCACTGATGATTACTTTTATGACATCACTGACAAGGCAATAAACAGGGGTATATCTTCTTGCAATGATCAAGTTGTGGTAATTGAGGTGGCCGACTCACTCGTTAAGATATGGAACGCAGGTGTTAAGCCTGCAGAAAAACATTTAGATGCCTTTGAAACAGCAGTGAAGTCCAAAGATTTCTTCGAGGATGAAAAGAGCTTACCTGAATCAATAAATAAAATCCGAAAAAAGTATGACATTAAAAAGTCGACCCTAAAAAAAGGATTAGAGAAACTTGGCTTGGATTAGTATTATACTCCGGCTTACCCCCTACCCTAGTAGGATCTACGGTGGCGAACGCCAAACTCCAGACTTAACCCCCTGATGGGCACCACTCATAGCACCTATCTAATGCTATCAGTACGACCCACCAGTTAAGGACAGGTGCCGGTAATCCCTGTCCAGAGCCATCGGCCGTTATCTGGAGGTGAAGGTTGCCCTTCGTGTAATCACATCCTCAAGTCGTCGGTTCAACATGGACATACCCCTGCCTCAATTCCATCAATCCGTTGAACTAACTGAAGCGTTGACTGACCAGCCTTCTGAATAATTATTACCCAGCCCCTACTGGCACCTAGTCACGAAGTGAAAATGTGAGTGAGTATTAGCTATCTGCCCTCTCTATTAAAAATTCTAACAACAGGTCCCCCCTGAAGTTTAGCCCAGCAACTCACAAACTGTTTGGCAAACATTATTAGTTATTTGCACCTTGCCTGATTTTACGCCCAGCAGGCTACCCATTGGCGTTTTTTAAGCAACAACAAGGAAAACGCGTTTTTTTCTCAAAAGAAACCCCTAAGTTTTAAAACACAAAAATAATTTTTATATTTAGCAAGCGCTAAGGTAAACACACCGATTTTTTAAAGAGCGCCTTTCGAAAAAAATTTGAGACGCTTCTTTAGTTTCCTAAACAGGCTGCTTAGAAGTTTTTCAATTTGGGGGCGGCCCTTTGCCCGCGTTTTTATTTTAAAGCTCTTAGACGGCGTTTATGGAGGTCGGTTTTTAACCAATATTAAAATCGTTTTCCAATTTAGGTCGAAAGGAGCCTTTTTATGAATGAAAAGACAAAAAGCAGGAAAAACCAAATTGCAAAAGAAGCCGAGTTAATTTTGAAAAAACTGGACAAGAAAAATGGAGGCACAGCCGACAACAAAACTTTTGTAGCTCTATCTGCATTGGCCGTGGCATCTACTATAGATGATGACAACCTGGCTAGACGATTACTTAGTCTAGTAAAACAGGTAAACTAGACAGATATCGTTTTCCACTAAAGAGAATCCAATTAAGGTGTTCCAGATAAGTTTTTTATTGAACGTCGTTAACGTCGTTTACGTCGTAAAAGGAACAGCTTTATTTGCGCACCCTTAACGTCCGTTTAAGGTGCGCTTTTGATCACGCTCCTAAACCATTGAAAACAGATGCCCATAACTCACGAATTTTCTGGGGGTTTTCGGTGCGCTTTAATAGTCCTTGTTACCATTCCCATGGAGTATCCTGTCCGTCGACATATCTCCCGATAGCTCAAACCTTGTTCCCGAAGATCAATGATCTTGAATGGAACAAAGGTTGGAGCTTTCGGGCGACCAATTTGTTTCCCCTTATTCCTGGCATGTTCAATGCCCATCTTTGTTCGTTCTGAAATCAAAGATTTTTCAAACTCAGCAAATGCGCCAATAATATGAACAAGCAATCGTCCACTTGCAGTTGTCATATCCAGTTGGTCTTTTAGACTTACAAACTCTACCCCTAAATCGGTGAACTCCTGTAGTGTCACAACCAAGTGCTTTAGCGAGCGAAAGAGGCGGTCTAATTTGACAACAACTACGACATCAACGTGACGATTATGGGTTAGGGTCAGTAGTTCTTTGAGGCCTGGTCTATTGCTGGAAGATCCAGAATAGCCGTGATCGATAATTTCTTTCGTGATCGTCCATCCTCGTGCGTGGCAGTAGCGGCGAAGTTCTTCAATCTGTACTTCGGGCTTTTGATCGCTATGGGCCGTGCTACATCGAGCATAAATAGCGGCCCTTACTTGTCGGTTTTCCAACCCAACACTCCTTTTTTGCGCCGCACAACCTTAAGCATCTACCCTTTTTTTGAAAAAAGAAAGTTAATAATTTTAACAACTTATAAACTTTTTTCGATTTTTTTCATTTTTTTGGGAGCTTAGGCCGATTTCAGACGTTCTTAGGGACCTCATTTACTAGATAAGGAGGTAAAATGGAAGTCCCTGAAATTCTGAAAAAACTAGAGGCTGATTGGAAGCCTGAGTATTTCAAAAACCTAAACGGTGAAGCATTCATCACCCTTGAAAAGTCTGGCGCTGATCTCACATTTGATGTGACTTCGGGAAAATTTGAAAACTTTTTGAGAGGCCATGCTTACAAAAACTATGAGATTGTTCTCTCCGACTCAAAGACTGAGAAGCTTCTTACAATAATTCGCAGTAAGTCCTTGTTTGAAGACATGCAGAAAGAAGTTGCAGTGAGATGTGGTTGGTCGCAGGACCGACAAACCATCTACCACGATCTCGGTGATCAATATGTCCAGATCGACAGATATGGTTGGAGTATCGTGAAAAAGGCTCCGATTCCATTCGTGCGATATGGTTTTTTAGGCAAGCAAGTAAAGCCTGAAAAGATTGGGGACCTTACAGATGTGCTGCCATTTTTTAACCTTTCTTCTGAAGATGACAAACTGCTATTACTAGTTTTTATTGTTAGTTGTTTTATTCCAGACATTCCACATCCAGTCTTAGCAATACATGGGATTCAAGGTTCGGCAAAAACAACTGCCCTCAGGTTTTTACTCAGCTTGGTTGATCCATCTCCGGTAGCTGATACTCAAACCCTCAGTATGCAAGATTTTCTTCAAACAGTTTCCCATCGCTGGGTAACTCCTCTCGATAATCAGACCAATTTATCAACCGACTATTCAGATTTATTATGCAAAGTTGTTACTGGCACAGGCTTCGCAAAAAGAATGCTTTATACAAACAACGACGATTTCATCCAGCATATTCAAAGAATTGTTATCCTAAATGGTATCAGTCTTCCGATAAGTAAATCTGATATTCTTGATAGGTGTCTTATTCTCGAGCTTGAAAGGATTAAAGATTGCGATAGAAGAGACGAGGCTGATTTAAAAAATGAGTTTGAACAGCTGAAACCAAAAATTCTAGGAGCCTGCTTTCATATTCTCTCTTTAGCGATTTCACATAAAAGTGAAATCCGCCTATGTCAAAAGCCAAGGCTGGCAGACTTCGCTATTTGGGGTTGTGCAATAGCGAAAGCACTTGGTTTACCTCAAGAAAAATTTATTGATGCATTTAACCTCAATGTTAAACGCCAACACCAAGAAGCTATTGCCGCTAGCCCACTCGCAGATGCTGTCTACAGTTTCATGATTGAAAGAAAAGACGAGTATAACAGCACGATGACGGAAGCTCTTAACGATATAACCAGACATGCTATCAATAGGGGCCAAAACTATCGCTCATTGCCTCAGTCGACTCGATCTTTTGGAAAGAAAATAAAGGAACTGACGACAAACCTTCAATCGGTTCATTTGATTGTAGAAAGAAAGCGAACAACAACCCGAAATATCCGAATTTTCTGGGAAAATGGGGCTCCCTCGTGATTTCCCACCAGATCAGTTACCCAGAACTTCCTGGGGGCCACTATGTATGATAGAAAGCCCCATAATCGGTTCTTTGAAAATTTAGAGGATGATATTTGGCTCGATAGCAAGGAGGCAGCTGAGTATTTACGAATATCGACACGAACATTGATGAATCTTTGCTCCAGAGGTGAAGTTCCTTATTCAAAGTTTGGTCGTCGGAATCGTTACAAGCTGGCTGATCTGCGAAGTCTTCTCCTTAAAGAAAGGAGAGGATATGGGATATAGGTATGATCGAAAGATCGATAGTTGGATCGCTTACGCATCTAAAAGACATCCAATAACTCGAGTGAGCAAAAGCCTTCGTCGTAAAGCAGAGACAAAGGCTGAGGCCATTCGGCTAGAGAAACAATTAATTGCTGAGATTGAACGGAAGTTTTTGAAAGAAACTGTTCCTGATTGGCAAGTTTGTATTGAGAGAATGTTGGAGTCTTTTAAGGATCGTGGGCTAACTGAAAAAACCATCGATTGTTATTGGAGGTGTTTAAAGGCACACACCCTCCCGGATTGGGAGGGCAGACCCATTAACTCGATTACCACTCAAGAGATTCGTGATCTTGTTAAAGAGAAGGTTGGGCATCGCTCGCCCAGCCATCAAAAGAATATGCTGAAATTCATCAGGAGTGTTTTTACATTCGGGATCGAAATTGGAGCAATCCAAAGAGATCCGACACCCAGAATGAAATTTCGTATCGGTGATAAAATTAAAAAAGTTCTCACCGAAGAGCAAGTAAGATTCTTTCTTAACAAGGCGAAGAATTTGGGTGTTGAATGGTATCCACATTGGGCCACAGCGGTCTATACTGGCATGAGGAATGGTGAACTTTACGCCCTGACATGGGACAAGGTTAATATCAAAGATCGACAGATGCTTGTCGACTCATCTTGGAATAACAAAGACGGGTTTAAATCGACGAAATCTGGTGATGATAGATGGGTGGAAATTGCTCCAAACCTTGTTCCTTTGTTACAGGAACTTAAGTTGCAGAGTGACGACACAAACTTTGTTCTTCCCAGAATTGATAAATGGGACAAAGGCGAACAAGCTCGTGAGTTGCGTATGTTCTTAACTGGTATAGGACTTCCAGTGATTCGCTTTCATGACCTAAGGGCCACCTGGGCGACGCTTTTATTAGCGAAGGGTGTTGAGCCTATTAAGGTTATGATAATGGGTGGATGGAAGGATTTGAAAACCATGCAAATCTACGTCCGCAAAGCTGGTGTTGATATCAAGGGAACAACCGATTGCCTTGATCTTCATTCACCGTCTAGCGAGACAGCGAGAATTTTGGTTTTCAATGACCGTGGTGAGAAGTAGTTGGAGCCAGGCTAAGTGTATGATAATTTTCACTATGTTTTGGTTCCACCAAATTATCAAATAATGCC
>DCMZ01000013.1 GCA_002321895.1 Bdellovibrionaceae bacterium UBA1609
TAGCCAACTGAGCTATTCCCGCTTCAGTCCAGTGGAGGGAGGAGGATTCGAACCTCCGAAGCGATAACGCAGCAGGTTTACAGCCTGCCCCCTTTGGCCACTTGGGTATCCCTCCGTTAGGGAGCTTCGTGCATTGGATCAAAGAACAGGGCGAAAGCTGGCGATGGGACTCGAACCCGCAACCTGCTGATTACAAATCAGCTGCTCTACCAATTGAGCTAATCCAGCGCCGAGTAAGTAGACGGAATTTCTACTGGGAGAGTGCGCGCTCGGTCAAAGCATATTTGGTATTTATTGAAAAATAATTGGAGAACTCACCCTCATCAACGTGGTGCATAGACACAATTGCTCAATCCTTAGGACAAATTCAACTGTTGTCGACGACATTCGCCCAAAGCGAGGGCCGCGGCAACGGATGCATTATAACTAGCTTCAGCGTCGATTTGTGGAATTTTAAGCCAAACATCTGAGGCACTTAAAATAGGTTTTCGGACACCCTTTCCCTCGGCACCAACCACCCAGGCGACTTTTTCTGGAAAATCTTCCTGCCAAACCACCTTATCTGCCCGATGATCTAAGGCATAAATCCAATAGCCCATATCTTTTAAATCACTCAAAGTGCTCGCCAAATTAGACTCTTCGCTCACGGGAACATGCTCGGCTCCGCCGCAAGCGACTTTTATTGCCGTAGGAGTAAGAGAGGTGGACCTTTGTGAGGGAGTAAATATCGCAGAAACTCCCATTAACCATGCTGTTCTCACGATAGCGCCTAAATTATGAGGGTCTTCAATCCCATCTAAAACCATGACTTGTTTAGCCCCATCAGACTTTAACTCTTCATAGCTGACTTGCGGCCTCTCTTGAACCACAAGACAAATCCCCTGATGGGATGGACATATTTTATTAAAAAAACCTATAGAGGTCTCTTTTATTGGAATCCGATGGGCTTTAGCCCAATCAGCAAATTCAGATAAATCTGCATTCTCTGAGTAGCCTTTTTTTAAATACAGCTCATTAATAGCATGTGGACGCACTTTAATAGCCTCATTAACAGCATGAATACCTACAAGGAGTCGACCTCGCGGAATAGACAACTGTTTATCTGGTGAATCCTTTGGACCCCTTCGAGATTTTGATTTTGGCTTTCTCATGACCGGATCATTACACAACTCGACGAGTCGACGATTTAAAATCATATAATCTGTAAAAATTATCAGAACTCACCGAGTGATCTCCCTTAAGACAATGAATCAAAGATTGCTTTGGCTGCCTGACGAGGTGAGTCTGCCGCCAATATGGGCCGCCCCACAACCAGGTAACTTGAACCTTGCTCCAAGGCCTCCTTAGGCGTCAAAACCCGCTTTTGATCATTACTATCTGAACCTTTTGGCCGAATCCCTGGGGTCACAATCACTAATTCATCACTGAGCTCCCGAACCCTTCGGGCCTCCTCTCCAGAACAAACCAAACCCTTTAAGCCAGACTCCAAAACATCTTTAGCCAAAAGCTCCACTTGCTCAGGAATACTCGCCTTAATTTGAGTGGACGGTAAGGTGTCGGAGTTAAAACTGGTAAGCACCGTTACGGCAAGAATTTTAAAAGGCCTGTTCTGGCAAAGCTCTTTCTCTAACTCCGCAAGGCGACTCAAAGCCTCCGGGCCAGCCTGCGCATGGATCGTGCAAAAAGAGGCTCCTGCATCAAACACAGCTTGAACAGAGGCAGCCATAGTATTGGGAATATCATAAAACTTATTATCTACAAAAACAGGTCGAATCTGAGAAAGCTCTTCAGTGAGAGCATGTCCATATTTCAAGTTTAATCTAGGGCCAATTTTAAACCCGCCCACAAATTCACCGCATTGATCAGCCAGCTCCAGGGCTCGCTCTCGAGTGTCCACATCTAATGCTAAAAAAATAGGATTCTCCATCAAATCTCCTGCCTGTGCTTAGATAAAAAAAAGCCCCCAAGATTTGGGAGCTTTGAATTTGAAAATAATCGTTTTTCACGGACCTTATTCTAGTGAATAAGACAGGATAAATACAATGAGATTCTTTGAATCGGAGAATTTATAAGCAAACAGGACATTTTGGAGGCTTAGGAGGAGGATCCCCTTTACCGCGCTTCTCCGTCACATCGACCTGAATCAGAACCCAAGAAAGCATTATTGTTAAACTAAGCCATTTGAAATTATTCATGCTTCTATTCTGAAACTCCCCTGTAATTGCGTCAAAACAAATACTTAAAATAATTCAGGAAAGTAATAGAAGTGGAACTTTTGTTTCTTTAAAGACTAGACGTAAAACCTAATGCTCTTAGTTATTGAGGAGCATTCCCACTTTGGAAACCACTTCCGCAATAGGCAGAGATTCCTTTTCCTTGGAGGCGCGGTGAAACACCTCAACCTCTCCATTGGAAACACCTCTTCCTCCCACCGTAATTCTCAATGGAAATCCGATAAGATCTGCATCTTTGAATTTTACACCGGGGCGCTCTTTACGATCATCTACGAACACATCTATACCCAAGCCCTGAAGACCAGCCTCAATATCCTGAACCACTTCGTCGACCTTTTCATCCTTTGGATCTAAATGACAAATATGAACATCAAATGGAGCCAATGCTCGTGGCCAAACAACTCCATCCTCATCATGACTTTGCTCAATCGCCGCCTGAACCGTCCGGCCCACACCAATACCGTAGCAACCCATCTCAATGAGCTGGGCCTTCCCATTTTTATCCAAGAACGTGGCCTTCATAGCTTTCGAATATTTTGTACCTAGATAGAAAATATGCCCTACCTCTATACCTCGAACCTCTTTTAACAGGCCTTTACCGTCAGGAGATTTATCCCCCTCCTTAGCCATTCTAAAATCAACCCACTCTTTCAATTGGAAATCTCGACCAGTATTTACATTTTTAAGATGAAAATCATCTTTATTGGCTCCCACCACAAAGTTCTTGAAATGCTTAAGCCCATTATCAAAATAGATCGGAATATTAATTCCAACAGGCCCACAGCTACCAGGACTGGCGCCGGTGATTTGCTTGACCTCTTCGTCAGTCAACAATTCCGCTGGATTCGCCAAACCAAAATGGTTTTTAATTTTAATGGGATTAACTTCATCATCACCACGTAAACATACGGCAATCGGCGATAACCCATCTTTGCTTTGATCATCCGTCACCGAATAAAACATTGTTTTGACTAAAAATTTCTCTTCCGTATTTGTAGCTTTCGACAAATCAGCAATAGATCGCAAACCAGGCGTAGGAAACTCCTCCAGCGCCAACTCTTCTGTTCCACCATAAACTACATCTTCAACGTCTATAGCAGGACAGACTTCGCTATTTGCCGCAAACTCACTTTCGGTTGATACCATAAGTGAGTCCTCTCCACTGTCAGCAATAACATGAAATTCCTCAGATTTATCACCACCAATATTTCCAGAATCGGCTTTAACAATTCTGTAATCGAGCCCTAAACGATCAAAGGCTCTCTTATAAGCCGCATGCATTAGGTCATAGCTATCAAGTGCAGCATCTCTGTCCACATCAAAACTATATGCATCTTTCATTGTGAACTCTCGCCCACGCATTAACCCAAACCGCGGACGAATTTCATCTCTAAATTTAGTCTGAATTTGATAAATAATTACCGGCAGATCTCGATAACTCTTTAAATCATGCCTAACATAATCAGTAATTACTTCTTCATGAGTCGCTCCTAGGCAAAACTCCTGACCATTTCTATTTTTAAACCGAGCTAAACCATCACCCATCTCAGTCCATCGATTTGTCTCTTGCCATAACTCTGCGGGATGTACCACCGGCATGAGGATTTCAATCAGACCATCTTTTTCAAACTCTTCACGGAGAATACTTTCAAACTTCCTCTGAGCCTTGAGGGCCATAAATCCAAGAGTGTAGATACCCGGCGTCACTTTCTTTATCAAACCGGCCCTCAGCATGAGTTTATGACTGGCAATCTCAGCGTCAGCAGGAGTTTCTTTTTGTGTAAATAAGTGTGCTTTCGACCATCTCATCTTTTTTCAGCCTCTCTACATGTCCAAACCATAGGATTTTATTTTTCTATGCAAATAGGATCTCTCTAATCCAATTTGCTCTGCTGTCTTTGTGATATTTCCGTCATTTTCGTCAATCATACGAATCAAAAAGTCTCTTTCGAAACGAGCTCGTGCCTCCCGAAAGTTCATCCCGAAATCATCAGAAGTGCCTTCCGTTTTTTCAAAGGTAAGCCCTGCAAACCTTAAATCTGGAACCTCTACATAATCACCAGGAGTAAGAATGTAAATGCGTTCAATGAAGTTTCTCAATTCTCGCACATTTCCTGGCCAACTGTATTTCATTAGGCGCTCAAGTGCTTGTTCACTAAAAATTTTAGGCCTATACCCTCCACCTTTTGAAAATTGATTACCAAAATGGCGTATAAGAGCCGGAATATCATCTGACCGAGTCCTCAATGGAGGTACAACAAACGGAATAACATTTAGTCGATAGTATAAATCCTCTCGGAAATTTCCATTCTTAATCTCCGCCTCTAAGTCTTTGTTAGTAGCGGCTATAACCCGAACGTCTACCTCAATTTTTTCAGCGCCTCCAACGCGAGTAAAGCTCTTCTCCTGGAGAATTCTGAGAATTTTTGATTGGGCATCTAAACTCATGTCACCAATTTCATCTAGCAATAAGGTACCGCCATGGGCCTGATCAAATTTCCCCTTCTTACTCTGAGTGGCCCCAGTAAAAGCCCCCTTCTCATATCCAAACAACTCAGCTTCGATCAATTCTGATGGAATAGCTGCACAGTTCACTTCAATAAAGGGGTTTCCAGCACGTCGAGACAAATAGTGAACATTTTGAGCAACAAGCTCTTTCCCCGTTCCATTTTCACCGGTGATCAAAACCCAAGACTCTGTGGGAGCAACACGTGTTACCATCTGCTTGAGGCTCACCATTTTTGCAGAATCACCCACCATTGCAATATCGGTACGCAATTTAGTAAGAAGAGCATTCTTCTGAAGTCGCTCCGACTGGAAACTTAAAATATTAGCAATCAATATAGAAATTTTATCAATGGACAGGGGCTTCTCAACAAAATCCCAAGCTCCCAACTTCGTAGCCTTTACTGCCGTTTCAATGGTTCCATGACCTGACATGATAATAAACTCGATATGGGGAAATTCCACTTTGGCTTTTTGAAGAACATCGATTCCATCAAGATCACCAGGCATCCAAATATCAAGTAACACAATCTGTGGATTCACCGCTCTTATTTGCTCTAAGCCTCTAGCACCATCTTCAGCGACACTAACATCAAACCCATCATCCTCAAGCGACGCACTAATTATTTCCCGAATCGCTTTTTCATCATCGACAATTAGAATTTTGGCTTTTCCATTAATATTCATCTAAACCCATCCTTCAGTTGTAGGTTCTTCGGACTTCAAAATACTTTCTTCAGTACTGGCAATTAACACCGGCAATTCAATTAACATTTTGGTCCCCTGAGGCTTATTGCGCAAGGCTCTTATGTATCCATTATGATCCTCAACAGTCCGCTTCACGATAGCCAATCCTAAACCCGTCCCATCAGACTTAGTAGTTACATAAGGCTCAAAAACCCTATCCACAATTTGCGGCGGGACGCCCGGGCCATTGTCCTTGACGCAAATCGTTGCTAGCTTAAGAGGTGCATTATACCGAGTTTCAATTTGTATCCGCGGCTTTTCCACATCTGATACTGCTGAAACAGCATTATCAATCAAGTTAGTGATCACACGCTTCATTTGATCAGGATCAAATAAAAACTCAGGAAGATCTGAGCTGGCATCGAATTGGAAATTGATCCCCTTTTCCCCAAGACTAAATAAAACCAAGCTTTGCTCAATGACCTTATTTAAATCGGCAATCGTCGGATGACTTTGAGGCAAACGAGCATAATTACTAAACTCATTCACAAGATGTTTAAGATCATCCACTTGTTCAATGATCATATTCGTACACTGACTAAAAGCTTCATCATCAATTTTACCGCCGAACTTTTTACTTAACCGTTGTGCGGAAAGCTTAATCGGCGTCAAAGGATTCTTTATCTCATGAGCGATCCTACGAGCTACTTCAGTCCAGGCAGCGGCCCTTTGTGCTCGAACCACGTCAGACATATCATCGAATACAAAAACCTGACCAATCTCTTTACCTTTATCAGCTTTTAAAACAGATACTGTTAGACGAACAGGCACTGGTCTTTCGTGTATTCTAAGCATAACTTCTTTTTGCAATCGAAATGCGGCACTCTTTTTCATAGAACGAAGCATATCATTGAACACGTCATAGTAATCACCAGAGAGTACTTCTTTCGCTTTACGCCCAACAAATTCACTGGCCTTAATTTTCAAAAGTCCTTCGGCATGGCGATTTATCATCGTAATTATACCATCTTGGTCGACCGTAATAACACCCGTACTCACATTGCCAAGTACTACCTCCATATAACGATTGTATTCATCAATCTGCGATAGGGTTTTACGTAGGGCAAAATTGGCCTCTTTAATTTCCCCTTCAGAAGACTCAAGTGCATGGGTCATATTATTAAAGTTTGCGATAAGCTCGTTGATCTCATCCGAAGCGGTATTCATCTCCAAAGACTTATATTCTCCCTGCGCCACATTTCTTGAGGCCTCACCCAAGGCTTGCAGAGGAATCGAGAGTTGCTTGGCGAGATGGAACCCAAACCATGTCGCTCCCAACATAATAAACAACGTCATCAATACCAAAATGATCAGGTAGATCGATTTAATTGGGTATTCGATAGGGTTAATGTTTCTGAAATCCTGATAGGCACTCGCAATATCTTCAATCTTTGAAATCAGTGATAGGGGGATAAATGAGCTAACTACAATGGCACTTCGAAAGTCCTTTACGGGAACTATAACCCTTACCAAATTTCCTTCAGCAAAATGATGAATAGTGCTGCCTTCAGCATTGTCTGCAAGCCCCTTTTTTTTGAACTCTAAAGACACTTCGGGAAGTTCAGGCAAAGCTTTATCCGGATCCACAGCAACAATTCTTGGCGAAAAGAAATCAGGGTAATATTCGACAGAATCCAATCTATAGTTTTGCCTAAAATTTTCGAGAATAATAGACAAGGTATCTCGATCCTGCCCAAAATCTATATCTTCCGCCATTATCCGTGCAAAATGGTAGTTCCTTTTTTTCGCGTTAGAATAGTATTCGTTTGTAACTTCAAGAGAACTCTTAAGGACCCCCGACATCTTTTCAGAAAACCACTTATCAAACGAATTATTAATATAGAAAACTGAAATCAAAAACATAAGCAGGGTTGGGATCACTGAAAAACTCACAAATGCGGCTATCAGCTTACTTTTAAGCGTCCCACCAAAGATCCCATCTCTTCTCTCTGTAAAAACCTTCACAACGTTTCGAAATATGAAATAAGTTAGAAGTAGAAAGAGAATAATATTAAAATTAACTAAACCGATAAAAAATATGGAATGAACAAAAGGTAACGAGTGTGAGAAATCAAAAAGCAAAAACTCAATATAAGTCAGAACTAGGAATAGTACCCCAAGAACTGTGACGTAAGCGTACTCCCGCTTACGTTTTTGAGTTTCGCCCGGTTCTTTGAGTCGAAACAAATCTAGATTGTCTTTTTTATTATCACCCATCCCGGAGCCCAGAATAAAAAGAATTGGCCCCGATCGGGGCCATTAAATTAGTGAATTTGACCGTAAACTTCTTTACCCACTTGAAAAGATGGGCCACCTTTTTTAATGAGCTCAAGGCAAATCTGCTTAACTTCTTCTTCGTTAAGAGTTTCTTCTTTTTTCTGGATACCAGAGTTAATACATGCAGTATTCAACAGCAACTTAGCGTTGTATCCACTCACCTTCGAAGACAATTTATCATAGAAATCTTGAAACGTGATTTCAGTCATCTTCGGAGCCGGGGTCTCTTCCGCTACAGCATTTGTATTTTCAGTATTATCTGACATGTTTTCTCCTTTTTCTATTATTCGTAATTTAGCTTTATTTAAGTTTTTTAATTAATTGAATCATCTCAATGGCCACTTCTGCAGCCTCGGCTCCCTTGTTACCCTTGTCGCCACCAGCCCTTGCATAAGCTTGCTCTGCATTTTCAGTGGTGATCACCCCAAAAGCCACAGGTTTCATGTACTGTAACTGCAATTCCGTACAACCACGCTCTACACTATTGCAAACATAATCAAAATGAGCGGTGTCCCCTCGAATAACAGCTCCAATGGTAACAACACCATCACAGCCCTGCTCTAATAGAGCTTTAGCCGCCAAAGGAATTTCGACAGCACCAGGCACGGTGACACTTATAACTTTATCATCATTAATCCCTAGTTCTTTTAACTTCCCCAATGCCCCTTCCTGTAATTTGGAGGTTACTGGTTCATTAAATCGACTGGTTACTACACCAATTTTATCAATCCCCGCTGAAGATAGAGGTGTGATTTCAAAGCTCATTGCATCTGCTCCCGTTTTTTATCTAATGTTGGATTATCTGGATACCTTGGATGAGGATTCTCTAATTCAAGCGTCGTGGTTTCCACGATTTCAAGGCCGTACCCTTTTAGACCCACTCGTTTGCTAGAAGGGTTATTTGTTAAAAGGTTAATTTTGTGAACTCCTAAAGACCTTAAAATCTGCGCCCCAACACCGTATTCTTTACGATCCACACGAAAGACTTTTTGCTCATCTTCAGTTAGAACTTCGCCTTTATCGATATGCCCATATACTTTAACAAAATCCCCCATAGATGATTTCATATCTTCGCCTCGAATATAAACGATAACTCCGGATCCATGCTCATCAATCATACGCATAGAGGACCGAATAAAATCATTGGTATTTGATCTTAACCCACAAAAAACATCACCTAGTACGTTTTCGTTTTGCACTCTCACCATAACTGCTGAATCACTATCTAAAGGACCCTTTACTAGGGCAACATGCTCTTTCCCGTCTAAGTTATTCCGGAAAACATGCACTTTATAATCCTCTCCTAGAGTTGTAGGAAAATCAGATTCTGCAACCGGAGTAATAAATGACTCAGTCTCTAATCGATACTGAATAAGATCTTCGATTGTGCCCATTTTTATTTTATGTTCTTTGCAAAATTCTTCTAAATCTGGAATGCGAGCCATAGTTCCATCGGCATTCATTACTTCACAAATAACGGCAGCAGGATTCATACCGGCTAAAGCAACGAGATCAACACTGGCTTCTGTGTGGCCAGCTCTCTTTAATACTCCACCTTTACGAGCCTTGATGGGAAAAATATGGCCGGGGACAATAATGTCTGTGGGACCACTCTTGGGGTCTGAAGCTACTTTTATCGTGTGGGCACGATCTGCCGCAGATATTCCCGTTGTAACTCCTGTCGCAGCTTCAATACTCAAGGTGAAGGCTGTTTGATTGGGAGATTCGTTATGCTCATCCTTAATCATAAGAGTTAAACCAAGCTTTCTAATCTGCTCTTCCGTCAATGACAAACAGATAAGACCTCTTGCCTCTTTAGCCATGAAATTAACTAACTCAGGGGTAATACTATCGGCAGCAATTATGATATCGCCTTCGTTTTCACGGTCTTCGTCATCGACGAGAATAACCATTTTTCCATTTCTGATATCTTCAATTAACTCAGGAATCGGGGTCACGAAGGATTCTCCATAGTTGCTAGGTTGGATTGATGTACAAGCCCTCTAGCCATGTTATCCACTTCAACAGTTAGAGCATGGCCCACAGCTAGATCTTTTAAATTTGTTCTTTGAATAGTTTCGGGTATCAAACATACGGAAAGCGTATTCTCCCCAACAGCATTGATAGTTAGGCTAACGCCATTAAGGGCGACAGAACCTTTACTCCAAATGTAGGGTTTCAAACTATCAGGATATTTCACAACCAAAAACCAACTTCCATCACGCTCATAAAATTCAACAACTGTTCCCATCGCATCCACGTGGCCGGTTACAATATGTCCGTGAACTCGATCACCAAACCGGAGAGAGCGCTCCAGATTCAATGTGACGGCTTCCAAATCGGATACCGTCCACCCTGTAACCTGCAAAGTCTCTGCCGCCATGGCAAAAACCATATGATCTTCATTGAAATCCTCAACAGTCAGACAGATCCCATTGCAGGCAATTGAATCGCCTACTGATAAGTCATTGAATTCACTTGGCTTTTTTATGGAAATCCGAAGAAGCCCCTGATCAGGCTGGACTGATAAAATAGACGATGTGGTCTCTACTATGCCCGAAAACACTCAATCTCCACGTAAAAAAAAAGGCTCGAGGGCTTAAAATTGGTAATAAACTGGCGTAAATCGTGAAGAAAATTCATTAAAGACCAACCAAGTTCGTGCCGTCAAATCAAAATTAGCGGCCTCTAGGCCGCCAACTATGGCAAAAAAGCAACAGAAGCTAACGCTAAAGGTGCAGCTGGTCAACTCAATTGGTGAAATTAACGTTCCTTTCGCGTCAGAGATTTACCTGTATTCGAAGCTCAGTCTAAGGTCATCTGCAGTCAAACTTACAGTCTGGCCTGATTTCAACTGACCGGTGATCAGATCTTTCGCTAAATGATCGAGAACATCTTTTTGAATCACTCGCTTTAAGGGTCGCGCACCATAAACTGGATCGAATCCCTTTTTCGCTAACAGTGCTAGCGCTTTCTCGTCGGCATTAAAATCAATCTCTTTCTCTCTCAACCGCTCAACAAGTCGATGCAACTGTACTTTTACAATTTCATTCAACTGACTTTCTTGCAGAGAATTGTAAGTTACAACTTCATCAATACGATTAATGAACTCCGGACGAAAATGATCTTTTAGAGCTTCCATGACTTTCTCATGTTTTTCCGACTCACTCAGCTTCTCATCTATTATATTGTGCGAACCTATATTGCTTGTCATTACTACAACGGTATTTTTGAAGTCTACTGTTCGCCCTTGGCCATCAGTGAGTCGGCCATCATCCAACACCTGAAGTAAAATATTAAATACATCGGGATGGGCTTTCTCAATCTCGTCAAGAAGAACAATACTATAAGGCTTTCTTCGCACCTGCTCGGTTAGCTGCCCACCTTCTTCATAGCCTACATATCCGGGAGGCGCTCCCACCAAACGAGCCACGGAATGCTTTTCCATGTATTCACTCATATCGATTCGAATAATGGAGTCTTCGCTATCAAAAAGAAACTCTGCCAAAGCTTTTACCGTTTCAGTTTTACCAACCCCAGTAGGGCCCAAGAACATAAATGAACCAATGGGTCTATTTGGATCAGAGATCTCCGCTCTGGACCTTAAAACAGCCGCACTTACTGCCTGTAATGCTTGATCCTGTCCGACCACGCGCTCTCTAAGAAGTGCTTCCATGTTTAGGATTCGCTCTGATTCGGTAGCCAGCATTTTCTTTACAGGAATTCCAGTCCATTTAGCTACAACTTCCGCAATCTCCTCTGGGCCAACCTGTTCCTTTAGCAACCGATTTTCCGTTTCTGTCTTAGAAGGATCTCTTTCCTCTTGATCCTTTATGCGCTTCTCCAATGCTGGAAGCTGGCCATACTTAAGTTCAGCGGCCTTCTCCAAATCCCCATCTCTTTCTGCTCGATCGATCTCTATTCGCAATTTTTCAAGTTCTTCCTTGGCCTCTTTAACACCAAAAATTTCGCCTTTTTCCTGCTCCCATTGATCACGTAATTTCGTAATTTCAGAATCTAGCGCTAAGATCTCTTGTGAAATTTCGGCCAGTCTCTTTTTAGTGGACTCACCACTTTCCTTCTTAAGAGCTTTCTCCTCGATCTGCAGCTGAACTCGCTTTCTCTCCCGTTCATCAATCACAGAAGGGATGCTATTGATTTCAATACTTAATCGACTCGCAGCCTCATCCATCAAATCAATGGCTTTATCCGGAAGAAATCGACTAGTTATGTATCGATCAGATAGTTTTACAGCTTGCACAATAGCCGCATCTGTAATTTTAACTCCATGATGGACTTCATACTTTTCTTTAAGTCCACGCAAAATCGTAATGGCATCGTTTACATTCGGTTCATCTACTAAAACATTCTGAAATCTACGCTCCAATGCTTTATCTTTTTCGATGTATTGTCGGTACTCATCTAACGTGGTGGCACCAATACATCTTAACTCTCCTCGGGCCAATGCTGGTTTTAAAATTTGCCCAGCATCCATAGCTCCATCCGTTTTGCCAGCACCTACTAGAGTATGTATTTCGTCGATAAACAATACTATTTCTCCATTGCTGGAAGTGACTTCCTTTACAACGGCTTTCAAACGATCCTCAAATTCTCCTCGATACTTAGAACCCGCAACGAGCGAACCCATGTCCAATGCCATCAGCTTTTTACCAATCAGCACATCGGGAACGTCTTCATTGATAATCCTCAAAGCAAGGCCCTCGGCAATGGCCGTTTTACCAACGCCAGGCTCCCCAATTAAAACCGGATTATTTTTTGTTCTGCGAGATAGGACCTGAACCACTCGACGTATTTCTTCGTCTCGCCCGACTACGGGATCGAGTTTACCCTCTTCAGCGAGCGCGGTAAGATCCCTTGCGTATTTTTCAAGAACTTCATATTTAGCTTCTGGATTATCGTCGACCACTTTTTGCGCTCCTCGAACCTGTTGCAATGTCTCCAGAAAGAGTTGCAAATTAACATCTTGATTTCTAAATAATGTTAACACTTCTGAATCAGCAGTTCTATAGGCTGCAGTCACAAAGTGCTCGGTGGAAATGAATGAATCCCCCATTTGCTTGGCATCTTTTTCGGCTTGGTTAAAAACATCAACCAATGTCTTACTAGGAAAAATCTTTGAACTACTCCCCTCACTGGTAGGTTTTTTACCAATGATCTGCTCAGACTCCTTAATCATCTCTGGAACCTTAGCTCCGGCCTTAACAAAAACCCGTGGAACGACCCCATCTCTCTGAGTGAGTAAGGCATAGATGAGATGTATAGGCTCCACTGCTGGATTGGAGTTTTTCTCCGCCAATTCGGCTGCCGCCTGCATCCCCTGCTGGGATTTAATTGTCATTTTTTCTATGTCGTTCATACAAAACCGCCTATTTTCAAATACTTATATTGTAGACCCAGTTTACCCTTCAATACCTTGAATAATTCGGTTATAAGCTCAAACAAGGGCCTTTTAGGCCAAAAAAACTATTCCAGCCTTAAGGAAAACATGGGACGCGTTCGTCAAAAGTCAATATCCCCTCAGATTAAAAAGAAGCGCAAATTGCTGAGAAGAGGAATTGTTCATGATGCTATTTCAGGTAGGGACTTCAGGGAACTGAACCTCATTTACGCTTGTGAGCAGTGCACCTATTTTGATGAAAATAGTACTTCTTGCATATTGGGCCATAATGCAAAAAATCATCTAGAAGAACGACAACTTAAAACCTATTACAACACTGGCCGGATGGCTCTTTGTAGAAATTTAGAGATAGACTAATTATGGAGTGGATCACTCTTTTAGCACTTGTTCTGATTGCCATCTCTCTGGTCGTAGGTCTTTGGTGGTTTTATAACAGCTCGTTGTTTCCGGAGTCCACGGAGCTTCTTCCACAGTTTTTCCTGCCAGATGATCAGTTCCTTACTCTGTCCGATGATTTCAAGATCAGATATTGGCAAATGGGTAAAGGTAAAGACGTAGTCTTGATTCACGGCCTTGGAGCTTCCGTTTATATATGGAGGTTTGTCATTGGAATTCTAGCTCGCAAATACCGAGTCACGGCCTTAGACCTTCCTGGATTTGGTCGCTCCAGTAAAAATAAAGTTAAGTACGACTTGGACGCACAGACCAAAAGACTTTTAGAGTTTTTAGATATTTTGAAAATTAAGAACGCCCATCTCGTGGGCAGCTCAATGGGAGGCGCGCTGGCACTCTGGTTGGGTCGAGCCGCCCCCGAACGTGTAAAAAAAATTGTCGCAATGGCCCCCGCAACGGATAGCTCACTTGTAAAACTCCCAATATCACTACTACATAGCCAGAGAAAAGCGGGCGCAAGATTTTTTGAAACTGATTTTGTTAAGAATAAAATTCTTAGTCGCGTCCTCTACAATAAAAACCTGTTTACTGACGAAAATAAAAAATTCTACTTTGAACCTTATAGCGGCAATCCAAATGCTATTTATTCATTTATAGAAGCTCTTAGACTTATTAAGGATAAAAGGCTGCCTGGCTCACTTCGCAATTTAGACAAAGATGTTCTTCTTTATTACGGAAAATTTGACAATATGGTTCCTTTAAAAAACATGGAATCCCTAGATAAACTACTACCTTCGTCACAACTATTTATCGACGATCGGGCAGGACATCACCCCATGGAAGACTCTCCAGAAACGGTTTCTAAGGAAGTCCTCGCCTTTCTAAAGTCCTGAACATCACAAAAAAAATCATCCATTTTGACATTCTTTAACGAGACTAGATCTTTAAAAGGTATTGATTTCACAATGTAAGTCTTAGGACCTCGATCATCTAAAAGGCCAATTCTTACTGGATTTGCGGCTATTTAGCCTGATGTCCTGTCAAGAAGACTGCACCCTTAGTCGAAATTGTATACGTAAGCGCACTTGCGCAGGAAGTTTAAATAGAGGGATTAATGGTATTAACAAGAAACAAAGGAGGTCATCAGGGAAGATTGGAATTTCATGGAATAAGATAATAAATTCGTAAACCAAAGGCTCGGATGCCGACCCCATTAAGGGAATGAACAAGGAGGTAATAGAATGTTGAAACTTGGAGGATAAAATGAGTTTTAGAGTATCAACTAACGTAAGTGCAATTAACGCACAAAGAAATTTAGTAAACAGTCAAAAACATATTGGTGAATCTTATGCAAAGCTAGCTTCAGGTAGCAGAATTAACAAAGCTGCCGACGATGCTGCTGGTCTTGCGATTTCAGAAAACTTAAAAGGTCAGGTCAGATCTATACGTCAATCAAACAGAAACGCTAACGATGGTATTTCCATGGTTCAAGTGGCTGAAGGTGGATTGAACGAAATCGGTAACATTATAATCCGTCTTCGTGAGTTGGGAATCCAAGCCGCTTCGGACACTATTGGACAAGACGAGCGTGGTTTTATTGACACAGAAGTTCAGCAGTTAAAGAACGAAATGGAACGTATTGCGAACGTTACAACTTGGGGTACAACTAAGTTGCTTGACGGCTCCAGCCCTACGTTTGATTTTCAAGTAGGTATTTTTAATAACGACTTTGAAGATCGTATTTCATTTGAAGCTTCTGAGAACGTTGCCACTTTAGATTCATTAGGACTCTCTGGTCTAGATTACACATCTAAAGAAGGAGCTCAAACGGCCCTTGAAGAGCTAGATGCTGCTCAACTTAACGTTAACGGCATGAGATCAAATCTTGGAGCCTTGCAAAACCGACTACAATCTACGTCTACGAACTTATCTGTTGCGGAAGAGAACCTTTCTGCTGCGAACAGTCGAATTCGTGACACGGATGTTGCGGAGGCGTCTTCAGAACTCACTCGTAACAACATCTTGTTACAAGCGGGTGTGTCTACCTTGGCTCAAGCCAACCAGACAAACGCTATGGCATTAAGTTTAATTGGTTAATACCATTACCAACTATCACTCTGGGGTCTGATCTATGGTCAGACCCTTTTTTTATACACATAGCCTGGCGCAGCAATCACTCTGGATAGTTTCTTCAGCACAATAATTTGATATTGTTGAGGGGCATTTTTTAGAGCGAGTGGCTCAATGTAATTCGTATTTAAGGGGACTGAAATGGCTAAGAAGAAGGCATCTAAGAAAACGGCGACTAAAAAGAAAGCTACTAAGAAAAAAGCGACCAAGAAGAAAGTGGCTAAGAAAAAGGTAGCCAAAAAGAAAGCTACTAAGAAAAAG
>DCMZ01000004.1 GCA_002321895.1 Bdellovibrionaceae bacterium UBA1609
ACAATCTTTGGGGGCAGTTCTTAAAATATAAGTCGCAAACCGAAAGTGAGAGCACTCGAAAATAAAGCCTCTTCTCGGATTCCAACGCTGGATTGATCCGGTAAGCTTTTGTCTTTGTCGTAATCGGTGGCCGCGTAAAATCGATAGTCTAGGAAGATGGAGGTGCTACCTTTAACGGTGTTGCGAGTAACGACATGAAGTCCTAAGGTGATCGGAAACGTATTTACACTGCCTTCATAAATGTCAGCATCAAAAGTCATTGTACCAAGGCCAAATTTAACAGAAGAGTAAACCACATCCTTATAGATTTTGCCGTCAGCTTCTAGGTAGAGTCCGTATTCTACGATGCCGTTGTTGCTATACTCTTGCAAATTCTTGACAGAAAAATCAAAGTTAAGTCGCCATTGATCGCCATATCCACTTTGAAACAAAAAAGGCGAAAAGACACCAATTCGAGAGGTGGAGTCCATATAGGGCTGATTGTAAAAGCCCAGGTCCAAGCCCCATTTGTCTATGTTTGGTGTGGTGTCTAAGTGAAAAGGTCCTTCCGATGAGTTTTCAGCAGCACCTACGGTGAAAGAAAATAAAAGAACAAGAATAAGTGTAAAAAGCCGATTCTCCGACATAGCCTAGCCTTTCGTAGTAGAGAGCCGATACCTTGCTTGATTTAAAGAGAAGTCTCAAGTGATTTTGTGGTCGTAGAATTGGGCTTGTAAAAAGTCATGGGTCTCACATTAAGTTAAGAATATGCCGATATGAGAGTGGGATGAAGTTTGTTGTATATATACTTTTATTAGTGTTTTCAGGAGCATGCTCTCATAATGGGGTAAGGGAAACTCGCCCTTATATTGAAGCCTCTTGTGTTATGCAGATAGAGCGTAATCTAAGTAGTGCTAGGGGAGTCCCGCGATCTTGTAGAGCTTTATTTAGTTCTAAAATTCATCTCCATCGGGAAGCTATTGACGCTTTAAATAGGGAACAAGAGAGTTTGAGTCTCCAATTAGAACAAGCGCGTAGTCTGGAGCAGCATAACAAGGCCATAAGTTCACAACTAGATAAATACTTTGATGAAGGTCGATCTATCTATCTTGGAAAGGGTGAGCGAGAATTCAAAAGTCAGCTAGAAATTATTGAAGGTTCTTCTGGTAAGACTCGGGCTGCGATTTTCAAGGCGACATTGGGTGGAGAGAATTTAATAATTAAGCAACTCAACGCGATTAAAAATGATTTAGATGTTTTGCGTGAAGTTCAAAATGCTCGGTTTATGGAATTGCTGGGTATAGGTCCGAAGGTGCACTTGGTTAAGATTCAGAATGCCCGATACCTGGTGATGGAAGAGTTGCCGGGGATAAATATCAAAGAGGTTCTTTTTCTTGAAGGTCGCTCGTCGACAACACAATCCCAAATAGAACATATGCTAAAAATAACCGCCCCGTCGTTACAGGTGGCCCTTAATCTATTTGCCAAAGAATTCATGGCCGATCCCGCCTATGAAATAAAGCTTCGCGAAATACAAAACCTGCTCTTAGAACATGGGTTTAAAAACGTTGAAGATTTCCAGTTTATGGTGGATCTTAACATTGGCCCGGAGTCGATTAAAATCATTGATGTGGAGGCCTATCGAAGAGAGATGGATTCACCGCTTAATAAAAACAGTGAGCCCATTTGGAATACTCCAGAAGTGTTGATCAGCAACTATCTGAAGCGACTCGAAAGAATCGCTGCAGATGAGTCATTTCCCTATTGAGTCAAATCCACTTTGTTAAACAGTCGTCTGTAGGTTTGACCAGTAGGGCAAACGGAAGATTCTCCCAAGTCCATAGTGAGAACTGTTGAAGTGACAGAGGCGAGTTCAAATACAAATGGTGGGTTAATAAACCGTTCTTCGCTGCACGAGTCCGAAGTTCCATTAGATAAGAAGGTAAGAGTGGTGCCATTAGATGCTAGAGACCACATTCCTGAATCATTAAACTGACAATTCTCAGTGGCGTCGTACCAGATTCCAAATACAGTCATGGTGCCGTGATTCGCATCACTTCTACCGGCGATGTTCATCCGAAAAGTAGTGCCTGGATTAAATGACTCTGTAGGTGTGGCTCCGCCAGAGCAAGTGTCACTGGAAAAACGCCAGTGTCCAGTTGGATCCAAAGCTAAAGCTGGTACAGCAATCATTAAAGCTGCTAGTGTTGTTATTAATTTTTTCATATATCCCCCTATTTTGTATTTTAATCGATGATGAGAACCCCCTCGTTCTCGTTGCCAAAAAAAATCGATCACGTTGGGAATCGCACCTAGTAGCACCCGCATTTCCTTCTCATCATGGGCAAATTTGTACCTCATTGTAAAAATTATGCAATTACAATAAGAACGCGCCATCCAAGGGAACAGCCCATTGGCGCTCAGTTCCAGATGAGTCCTATTTATTGAAACAAGCTGCGACAAAGCCCACCACTAGCTGGTGGTCGATTGGTAAAATCATAAGTGAGCAGGTCTTTACGATTTTTAAAATCACGAGCCGTCTTTAAAGCTCTCTTCATCACCGCTTTATTTCTTCCTAAATGATCCTTTTCAGCGGGCTCAAAATTATTCAAAAACCGAACGAATTTTCTGAATTCAGACTCCCTTTCGATCCTATGAACACCCGGAATGCCTAAACGCTCTCCAACGAGTCCCACAGTGGAGTAGGATTTAATCAAGAAATCCATATAGGGAAGGAAGTGCTCCGAGCTACCCACTTTACTCGCATCGATTAATGTCACTGTATGGCCTTCAGCCCTCAATATTTCCAAGTTTTCATGGAAAGAGGAGTTGTAAAGAGATTCATTGTAAAGCTCTGTGGAATTGAAATTAGGATGCTTTGAAAAATAGATTTCAAAATGGAATTGTTTGTTCAATTGATCCGAATTCCAAGCCAGATTTTCCAGAAGATTCATGGCCCTAAGATTGCTGGTATCGTCACCGAGGAGCTGAATACGTACTGGTATTCGTTCTACATTGAAGCGTGAATTTGAAAACGATAAAATTTGAAAGACCCTACTGTCCTTCAGAACGGAATTCTGCACGATTTGATCTACTTTTTCTTCAGTAGTTAAACGGACAAACCGCGATACTTTCTCATCAGAGGTATTATTGTTGGCTTGATGTAACACAGACAGCTCTAAGGGATGTGGCACGATACGAAATTGATGTTTTATCTTCGCCCACTGCCTCGGCCTAAAAAGGTCTTCAAATAGCTCTAGGATTTCCGGCGTGTGGACATAGTATTGTAGGTTTGTATGGTGACGAGCTTTATACATCAAAGGAGCCAAACGTTTATAAATCTGCTCCCGTTTCCTAAAGTTATAAGCACCAAGAAATTCAAAGTGTACTACGACCTTTTGCTCTGCAAATAGGCTCAATTTTTCTTTTAAAAAAACATCGAGGAGTCGGGTGTATTGATTTACAAAAATGAGATCTCCCGGATAGAGGGGGAAACCATTAATGCTATTTTTAGCATACTCAGGTTTTGCTTTCATCAGGTCATAGTAGTGGATCACCTTAACGGAGCTATCATTGACTTCTGTGCTCGTTGAAGCCGTACGAGTAAATATCCGTTTGTAGGTTGTGGTTTGCCCCGGTCGAGACCCTAATATAAACACTTGGTTTTGTGCGAAGGCATCCGTTGGGGCAAAGTGCACAAGCAGTCCTATGAGGCTAAATAGGAATGTTATAGAGTTGGCTCTTATAAAAGATTTCACAGCAAAAGGACTCAAGCTCGTTGGGTTAAGGGGCCCATTTTCTCACACTTTGGAGAAATATCCAGTCCCCCTGAAAAGTCTCCCAGGGCTGTTAAAAGGTTAGACGGTGGAGACAAGGGCCTGGTTCTGAAGTCTAGGGATTAAGAATATATGCTGGGCCTTAGTCAAAAGAGACATCTTAATATAACTTTAATTATGGGCAAAAAATGAGATTCCTAACGGCATGATCGATCCATTGTTTTATAATTACACAGGTCCCAATATATGGGGGAGCCATATAGAACTAGAGCCTATTCGGCACGGCGACACTAACTCCTTTGAATTAAACATTTGATTGTCTTTAAAAAAAATCAGCTTAGTCTCTGGCCAGGGCTATTCATCTGGTTTTCTTATCATTAAGTTAAAAACCACTCATAATTTTTTCCACCTCTATGGCTTTATCCAGTGAGTACTTATTGCCATAGAGATAGAACATGCATCGATTGTTTCCACAGGGCTCTAATAAGCTTGTAAGAGCCTCCAACTGATCCATTTGCACGTCATTAGTGTAAAAGTTGGTTTTAGAAGGTAAAATGACTTTTAAGCTTTCATTCTGATTTAAAATCTCAATCAACGTATTCCGTGTCAGATCCAAATACTCCATGGAGTTACTGTATTTGTCCGGTGCAATGTTGAGAACATTAAGGCCGGAAAGGGAGATGCTCCCAGATTCCAATGCATTTAAATTAGCAACGGCCAGGGAGTTCAGTTTTCTATACTGCTCTGTGAGCTTTTCAATATCCACCGCTGACTCTAAAGAGCAACTGAGCTCGCGTAGGGTATGGTTTTCTTTGAGTGTGACCTCGGAGAGGTCTTCAAGAATTCCCGTGCAAAATAGACTTTCTAAGCGAGAGCTCGATAGGTTTAGGAATACTTCTGATGGGATATCACCCGACAATTTTATCGATCTTAACCTCTTTGACAGGTGAGCTCGCAAAAAGGCTTCGTAGAGATTTGTACTATCAAGGGTGCTCTCCAAAGATTCCATCGAAAAGTTGATATAGGGACTTTTGGTTTGCTCAAGGAAGTGGATTAACTCATCTGGATCTGCAAATTCCCATTGGTTATCAGCAATTTCTATATTGAATTCTAGCTCACTTAACGGAGCAAAATTCTTTCTCCCAAAATCATTTCCTAAAATTTTCAAATGGGATAGGTTGGGAATCTCATTTAACTGAGGCAGATGATTTGGATCAATATCATTGTAGTCAAAATCGATGGTTCTAAGTTTTTTCAATGGGGATAATTTGTGAAAATTTCGGCCATTGATCCTCTGAGCCTTAGGGCAGTTTTCATTGGTGATGAGGAGCTCTTTGATATTTGGAGTGTTGCAAATATGGTCCAAAATATCATCGTTCAGACACTTTTGGTAAAATCTTACGCTACTTAAACTCTGCAGGGAGTGAGGGCTCTCTAGCTCCATACCTAGCTGATGGAACAACTCAAAAGTCTGCTGTTGCGTCTTATTGCACTCTAATGCGAAAGCGGATTGTGTGAGGAGGAGCATTAGAAGTATTAAATGTTTCATGAGTAATTCTACCTATCTTAATTATTTTTAAACCATGGCTTTTCCCTCCAGCTATACTCTCATTTGGCACTAATATTGATTCATTTTTAAGCAATGAAAAATTTTATAAGAAGGGTTGAGCCAATACTCAGTGGTAAGGGTCACCAGGTTTTAACCCGGGTTTTGCGGATGACTTGGTGCCCTCGGGGAGACTCGAACTCCCACAGTGTTGCCACCGGAGGATTTTGAATCCTCTGCGTCTACCAATTCCGCCACAAGGGCACTTTAACGATGTGCCATCTATGATTAGAAGCACATGATTTGAGTGGGACAACTTAAGGGTAAATCTTCAAGGGAGCAACTAAAAAAGATCATCCTTGAGGGGGATGGGTTCGGGAACGGGTTAACTGTTTTAAACGGCGGTTTAAAGCAAATGCCTCGCATCATTACTGAATGGGGTGTGTGCAGACATGAGGCAGATCAGCCGGGAAAACTGGCGTCTGTCTCACTCTGGAGTCTGTATTTGGGATCGGGGCGAAATCCAGACCCAGATTATGAGAATCCGTTCGTTTTGGCCGAATCTTAACTCAATCCAAGGGCTCCGATGCCGATAAATAAAATGCATTTTAAGTGCTGGAGCCTTTATTTGAAGACCTTAAACGCTAAAATCATTGCTTTGAGCTTTTTCCTGGTTTTGTTCACCGGGATCACCTTTAGTGTTCAAAGTTTGATGCAAAGCCGAGAGCATATCATTGAATCTGAATTGGCCAATGCGGAAAGTGATTTGAGGCTCATAGGTAAAGGCATTGAAAGTAAAGTGGATGAAATTGAGGGGGATGTGATGTTTCTCAGCGCTACCCCGCCAGTGAAAGGCTTAATTCGGTCCCAAAATAATGGTGGTATTGATCCTAGGGACGGGTCGTCTTCAAAGCTTTGGCGCTCTCGTTTGGCCACCATCTTTAAAGAGATGATGCACACCAAGCCGGAGTATTTGCAAATCCGGTATATTGGTGTGGCTGAAGAGGGACGTGAGTTGGTTCGAGTGGACCGCAAGGGCACCCGAGTGTTGGTGACTCCGGATGTAGACCTTCAATCCAAAAAAGATGAGTTCTATTTTAAGGATATTTTGAATACAGACCCCTACAGCGTTTATTTTTCCCCATTAACTTTAAACAGAGAGTGGGGCAAAGTAACTATTCCACACCAATTGGTCTTGCGTGCGGCTGTGCCGATTTATAAAAACTCAAAGGAGATTTTTGGGTTTGTGATAGTAAATGCGGATTACTCAACGTTATTTAGTGAATTGGATTATAAGACTCGCAAAGACGCACAACTTATGATTTCTAATGAAGAGGGAAAGCTACTAGTCCTTTCAGATAAATCAGGTAAAATTCGGACGCAAGATTTGACAGCAAACTCTCCGCGGATTTTTGATTTGGATTTCGAGCCGGGTAATGAAGACTTTGTTGTGGCACATATCGATGGCGAAATTGTAGTGTCCAGCTACCTGTCCTATAACCCTTCCAATAAATCTCAGGTGCTTTGGATGTCCCTGCGATTTAATGAGAATGCCTTACAGGCGAAGGTGGAAAACGACCTCATAAAAGATGCGATTTTACTTTTATTGTTGTCCATATTTAGCTTGGTTATGGCCAGCGTATTCTCTCTTAAGCTGAGTCAGCCCATATCAAAACTCATGGACTTTGTGGGTAAGATCCAATCGGGTCAGCCACTGGATAGCGAGTTTATTAAGGCGATTAAAGGTGATGATGATGTGGCCAGGCTTTCTAAGACGGTGATTCACCTTTCATCTGAGATCATTGAAAAAAATAATAAACTTGAATTTCAACAAGCGGCTTTGAATAGTGCAGCTCTGGTTTCTGAAACGGACCTTAAGGGTAAAATCACAGTGGCTAATAGTAAGTTCACTGAGGTTTCCGGGTACAATCAGTCTGAATTGCTGGGGCAGGATCATAGGATACTTAATTCCGGTCATCACCCTAAATCCTTTTTCAAAAGTATGTGGAGCACCATTCAGTCTGGAAATGTCTGGCACGGCGAAGTTAAAAATAGAGCCAAAGATGGTAGTGAATACTGGGTGGATACCACCATTTTTCCAATGAAGTTGGCCAGTGGCGAAATTGATCGATTTATTTCCATTCGTTTTGATATTACAAAACAGAAAAACATTGAGGCCGCATTGATCGATTCCAACGAAGAGATGCGGAATGCGATGAGCAAAATTAAAGAGCAATCTCAAATGCTTGAAGAGGAGCGTGAACGAGCCGTCAATCAAACCAAGCTGGCCAGTCTGGGACAGATGGCGGGAGGAATTGCGCACGAGATCAATACTCCACTGGGCATTATTAAGTTGGCCAATAAAAAAATTATTAAAACCCTGCAGCGAGAGGGCTATCAAAGCGAAATGGTGAACGAGGCCCATGATTTGATCGATAAAACGGTTTACAGAATCAATAAGATCATTCAAGGTTTGAAGTCCATAGCTAGAGACTCATCAAAAGACGATAAAGAATGGACGCATCTCAGTTCCATTGTTGAAGATGCATTGAGCGTTTGTCGGGAAAAGTTTAAGGGAGATGGTGTTAAAATTGATGTAGAAGGTGATTTGAATGTGGAGCTACTCTGTCGTGGTGGGCAGATTTCCCAGGTCATCCTCAATTTGCTATCCAATTCCTTTCAGGCCATCAAAAGCCAGGATAAGCCATGGATTAAAATTACCACTCAATCTACCTCTGATTATATCACTCTATCCGTTATCGACTCAGGTCACGGAATTAAGGATCATGAAAAAATCATGGATCCATTTTACACCACAAAGTCGGCCAGTGAAGGGACGGGACTTGGATTGAGCATTTCCCAGTCCATCGCCACAGACCACGGTGGTAGTCTTACTTATGATAGAAATTATCCCAACACCAAGTTTGATTTGGTGTTGGCGCTGCAAACAAAGGAGCAGGTCGCATGAGTGCACAAATACTAGTCGTCGAGGACGAAGGGGAGTTTAATCATCTCGTAAAAGAGGAGATTGAACATCTAGATCTCACTGTGGATGTGGCCCATTCCGGTGAAGAGGGTTTAGAGAAGATTCTTAAAGGTAACTATCGATTGGTGGTTTCGGATATAAAAATGGAAGGCATGACTGGTGTTGAAATGGCCGAAAAAGCTTTGGATCAAATGCAAGATCCGCCGACATTTTTTATAATGAGTGGTTTCACTGAGCTCTCTACAGAGCAAATTATCTCCAAGGGCACAGCAAAGTTCTTTGAAAAGCCAATGGAGCTCGATGATTTATTTGAAGCTATCGATTTCTTTTTTAGTGCGGCCAGCTGACTTTTAGATAAAGGCCGTTGAGTCGCATAATATTAAAGCTCGACATCCGTCCTATTCAGTTCAAGAATGTGGATAGGCTAGGAGGCGAGTTTTATGCATGTAATCGGGAAGCTTCGATGGGTGTCGGCCCTGTCGGTCATTGTGTTTTTCATACCGGGGTTCACTTTTGCAAATGTTATTGGTAGTGATGCACAAAACTTTGCTCCCACCCCGGACGGTATAGATTTCGTTACCGTTCACGCCTCAGAAACCCTGGAACCAGGTATTATTAATTTTGGTTTTTACATTAACTATGCTCAAAATACCTTTCCCACCTTTGAAGGGGATGGCGGTGCGCCGTCTCAGAGTTTGTTGGATAAAAACGACAGTTTTACTAGTGCTGATCTTAATGTGGCTATAGGGCTAATGGATAACTTCCAAGTGGGCTTTAGTATGCCCTATGTGATTAATCAGACCATTGATGACAGCGACAATATTGGAGTCTTTGAAGGTTCTGGTTTTGCAGAGTTCCGTCCCTCCATGAAGTACAAGTTTTACAGCTCGGACACGTGGGGCTTTGCAACTTCGGTTTCAGCTAATTTTAATCGAATAGAAAATAACCCCTACTTAGGTGAGGATGCGGGTCCAACGATGAACCTAGAGTTCATTGCCGACAGAAGACTGGGTTTATGGAATGTTGCTTTTAATGTAGGGCATCGGTGGCGTGATAGTGGTGATGCTGTTACAAACTCAGGAATAGATCCCCTCCCCAATCAATGGATCTACTCGACGGCTCTGAGTTACCTTTTTGAGGATTTGGATACTAAAATTATAGGCGAAATTTATGGAAGTACTCCCACTGAGGGGACTCCCAATCTTTCCACCCGACAAAGTTCGTCCATCGAAGCACTATTGGGTTTGAAATACGATGTGACAAGTAATCTCGCCGCTCAGTTTGGGGCTGGTACGGAACTCAGTGATGGGACTTCCACTCCAGATTACAGGATTTACGGCGGAATTAACTATGCTTTCGGCCCTGTGTTTAAGAGATCTTCATTCACCGAAGTGGATACCGGTGAGGAAATCACACTTTCGGATTTAGGCTTAAGGTTTAAATTTGGAACGGCGGAATTGGTGGAAGATTCACTGGATGATTTAGAGATGGTGGTGGCTCGAATCAAGCGAGCTAAAAAGTTTAGAAAACTTATTGTAGAAGGGCATACGGACTCTGTTGGGCGTAGAGGGTACAACCAAGGGTTAAGTTTACGACGTGCTCAAACAATACAGCAGGCCATCGAAAAGGGTGTGCCTCTGCCGAGTAAAAAAATCCAAGGTATTGGACGTGGTGAGGATCATCCCATCGCGGATAATGGCAACTATCAAGGGCGGGCACGAAACCGTCGCGTAGAAATACGGATTGTTAAATAATCTTAGCCTAGAGTTTTTTTTAAATTAAATGTGACAGACACTATTCGAACCATCCCGTTGGTGGGGCGTATCTTGCGACATGGTTGGCCTGAAAGGCTAATATGGCGCAAGAGACGAGCCGCAGCCAAAAGGGCCGGGAGAATAGGGGAGTGTTGCATTTCATTTAAAAAAAACTCCAGCTAAGATTTTAGCTGGAGCTATAAAAATACACATTGAGAAAGAGATTAGAACTTAAATTTACCGTTAAGGCTCATTAAATAGTAATCCGTCTCTTCGATAGGCTTAATGCGAATCGTTTCCCCATTAATGGTGTCGTAAAACTCACTGTCACGACGATTAGAAGAAACGTTGAACATGTATCTGTAAGAAAGTCCCAACGAGAATGTTTTGTTCACATGGAAGTCTGCTTCAATGAGTGCACCCATATCCATGGCTTCCGATTCCCAATCACCTCTTCCAAACAAGGCGCTGTTGACAGACTGCTCTGAGAATTCACGGTAGGTGTAGCCCACTAAGGCTCCAACATAAGGCTGAATCCGGCCACCCATTATTTTTCCATAAAATAGTGGAGCTTTAACAGCCATCGTAAAATTGTATTGTTGCATGCTATCTATGGCCATGTAGCGATTATAGGGGTTGGCATCTTCAATGAAAAAACGACCACTCGTTAAAGCCCCTTCGATAACTATCGTATTATCTTCAGTGTTGTATCCTACAGCTAATCCTAAAGTAGCGTCACTTTCCACATTGTCGGCGTTGTAGCCAGTTCCACCAAAAATACCATTCACATAGAATCTATGGTTAAAGTTTTCAGGCTCATAGCCTTCAAAGTCTTCACGAATTTCAGAGGACACAGCAATGGGCTCAGCAACAACTTCAAGTCCCGGTTGATTGGGGATTAAAGAGTCGTTCGTTGCTGGTGTAATGACCGGAGATGCAAACGACGCTGGTGTGTCTTCGAAAGGTGATTCCGTAGGAGCCGTAACCGATTCCGTTGGTAAAACCTCATTTTCAGGAAGGATGACTTCTGTGTCCGATAGACTCGGATTTAAAATCTCCGTATCTGATGGGTTGACGTTGATTTGTTGGCCCAGTTCTGCTTCGATATCTGAAAGATCAAGATCTTCCAAACCCGTGGGAGCGCTGGTGCCAAGGGGTGTTCCCGCATCAGCGGCAATTTCGCTACTCGCCGACACATCGGTGACAACTATTTCTGAATCCTGAGCATTTGCACTTAGGGTAGCTATAACAACGGCTACTAATGTTAGAGTACGCATGACTCTCCTCCTCAAAAGGTTTAGTTCCCCACACTTATGGCAAAATCTTCGATGCCACCTGATTTGATAGCATCAATGGTTTTAATCACTATGCCGTGGGAAACACTTTCATCTGCCGCAATAACGGCTTTTAAATCTGCATTTTTTAAAACCAGGTCGGAGATCCTTGCTTCAAGATCTTCCACCTCAGTGTTTTTTCCATTAATGGCCACTGTACCACCAGAAGTAATACTAATAGTCACTCGGGCCTTTTTTACATTGGCTCCACTGTTGGTTTTAGAGAGTTTTATATCTAAAGCTCTCTGTGCCAAAGGGGCCGCCACCAGGAAAATGATCAATATAACTAAAAGAATATCCACAAAAGGAATGATATTGATCTCAGCAATGGCTTCATTGTTTTTTCTAATTTTGCTCGCCATGATTCACCTCAAACGCAAAGTCAATTATGCGTTTTTCCCTTTCATGGTTTTGGCATAAGTCATCAGTAGATCTTTCACGCTATCTAAGCTGTTGTTCACTTGGTTCAATTGTTTTTGAAAATAGTTGTAAGCAATGACAGCCGGGATAGCTACCATCAAGCCAATGGCTGTTGCCACAAGCGCTTGAGCGATTCCGGCCATAACAGCAGAAGGCTCACCGCCGGCTTCCGATAGGGCTTGGAAAGATTCCATCACTCCAAACACAGTTCCAAGAAGACCAATAAAAGGAGCGTTGGATCCCACAGTAGCCAAGAAGTTAAGACTCTTCTCTAGCTGGGGCTGCTCGGATTTACTATAGAGTTCAAAAAAGTCCTCAAGTCCTTCCGTTCCATTTTCCTTTATATGACGTAAGCCATAGTCCAGAGCTCGTCCCTCTAAAGTGTTCCAATCCTCAGAAAGATGATTCACTTTTTCTTTATCATTGGTTTTAACTATCTCTCGGATACGCTCGGCCACTTTTTCGGAATTGCGACGAATTCCCATATAAGTGATATATCTCTCGATGATCACCGAAAGGCTGGTGACGCTCAACGCGATCAAGATCCATAGAGTCACTTCGTGTCCGTATTGCCCGATGGCGAAAAAACTTTCATTTAACATGGTCCACTCCTCCACTATTTACGACGCAGTCCATAATCATGTGCTAGCTTTTATGGCATAAAGGGGAGTGCAATGCAATGCGGTGTATATCCCGATGATAGGCAGTGAAATGTTTTCTACACGTCGAGTCATATGCCCTCTGAATCCTATTCAAAGGGCACTTTTTGGCCTCGATCTAGTAAATATTACAGGGCATTGGGGAGGGTGTGGACGATTCGCCATGATTATTGACTCGGCATTTAATTTTATTATATGTTGCAGCAAATTCTTAGGTGCGAACCATAGGAAACTTGTAAAAGCCTCTGTTGTAGAGGCATTGAGAGGGAAAAATGATGATGAATCGATGGAACACAGTGAAAGATTCTTTTAAATCGAAGTGGTCAGAGATTTCTTCTAATAAAACCAGTTTAACTTCGTTTGCAGTATCAGCAACGGTACATGCAGCTATGTTTGGTGCTTTGATTTATGCCGGAACACAACAGCTAATGGATGAGGAAGTGGTAGATATTAAGGTGGAAGACCTTAAGAAAACTCTTACCACAAGCAATCCAGGGGACCCCAACTCCGATCTTTTAAAATCAGGGGCGGTGGCTTCTGCACCCACTCAAGGTCGTCAACCCGAGAAAATTTCAGATGTTCCTAAGAAAGAGAAGAAGGTTTTAAAAGCACCGGATTCTAGAAAAAAGTCCGTCGCTCCAAAAGTGACGAAAAAGGTAAAAACGCCATCAAAAAAGCGTGCTTCAAAAGCAAAGGTGGCCAAGCGTAAAGCTGTGGCTAAAATTCAAGATCCAGAAATGCAGCGCTTAGAAAAGATCGCTCAGCAATTGGAAAAGAAAGAGCAAGAGTATCAAAAGAAGATTGCTCAATATAAAAAGGAACAAGAGCGACAGCGCAAAATTGAAGAACAGAAAAAGAAAGTGGCTGAAAAGGCACGTAAGTTAAAAATCAAAATGGCTCGTGCTAAGGCGGCTGCGGAAAGAGAACGTCAACTCAAAGAAGAAGAGCGTCGCATTCAGCAGCGTGAAGCCCAGATTGCTGCTCAGCAAAGGGAAGCGGAAAAGAAGGCCGCTGAGCAGGCAGCTCTTTTAGCTAAGCAAGAGCAAATTTTGAAGAAAGCGGAAGCCGTAAAAGCCCGCGAGGCAGAACTTCAGGCTCAGCGCATTCGGGCTCAGGAATTGGCTGCGAAAAATGCCGCTTTAAGAGCACAACAGGCTGAGATGGAAGCGGAAGCTCGTCGACAGGCAGAAGTGGCAGAAATGCAAGGGCGTCTTGCGGCGAAAGCGAAAGCCCTTGAAATTCAAGAACGTGCCGAGCAACAGCGTGCGGCCCGTGCACAAGCATTACGAGCTCGTCAGATTGAATTACAAAACAAAGAAGCCGCTTTGGCGCTTCGACAGAAGCGTTTGAATCAGGCTAATAATAAATTTGGAATCAGCCTTCCTTCGGGAGCTCAGTCCGTGGCGGATTTAAGGCAAATGCCTGGGAATTCCGTACCCAGCTACCCGGTAGAGGCTCGCGAGAACAATTGGCAAGGTGAAGGAGTATACCTTTACTATGTGACTGATGATGGTGAAGTTCGAAACGTACGTGTGGTGAAATCGACAGGCTACGAAGTCTTGGATGACGCTGCAATTCAGACTTTCAACACGTATCAGTTTTACCCTGGCCAAAGCGGTTGGACATACCATCCTGTGAAATTTTCATTGAGCAAAAGTTCAGCAAGCTCGAGTGATAGCCGTAGACGCCGCAGGTAACTCCTGCTAGCGTCTATATATGTCGCGAAGTCTAATTGTTTTGGCTCTAATTGCATTATCACTAACGGCCCATGGCAGCGTCGTATCGCAGACCGTGGGTGAGGTCCGAGATCATGTGCTCACCTCTAGAGAAGTGCTCATAAATCTATATATTGAGTCGGCACTTTTTGGTGCTAAAGTGCCGCCCCCTTTTGATGCCTCTAAATATCATTCTCGGGTTTCAGGCGTTCTGTTGGAGTGGGTGGTCTATAAGGAAGCCTTGTCGTTCAACACGGATAAAATTAAGCCCGGGGTAATTCAGTCCTCATTGAACAAAGTGAAATTCAAATGGGGTCGAAATAGCCAATGGCAAAAGTTGCAGGCCGAGCAGGATGAGCTCACAGAGATCATAGAGCGGAAACTACGCGCCAAAGAGTTTATTAAATTTAAAGCGAACTCCTCCGTGGTGCCAGTCTCCGATGAAGAGGCAAAAGAATATTATGACAATAATCAAAGGCGCTTCGGAGATGTGCCTTTCCAGGAATTATCTGAAAATATTAAAGCTTTCTTAAAAAAGCAGCAGTTAGACAGTCGTCTGAAGTCATGGTTTGAGGTGCTCCAATCCAAATATCAAGTCCGCAATCACCTTATTTAATGACCCAAGGGTCTGTTTTGAATTTGGCTCAGTTGGAATGGGCCGAAGGAATCTATAAAGACTCTAAATATCCCATAGGCGGAGATCCTAGGCACTGGCTGGATACCTCCGGGCGGCGTAAAGTGTTTGAAATTCAGGGGAAATCTAAACGTACAGAAGCTCTCATGGTGGTTGAGGGTCTCGACGAGGGATTGGGTGAGGTGTTGTTCTTTGCTGTTTCTCCAGAGTCTTGGGGGACGGGGTCGTCCGCTCGCTGCTGGCAGTTTTTTCAGCAGAGTTTGCCCTATGCAGAGCTTTGGTTGGAGGTCCATTCGGAGAACCTGCCAGCCAAACGCTTCTATGAGCTTCAAGGCTTTGAAATTACAGGGAAAAGACAAGGATACTATCGAGATGGTGGAGATGCTCTACAACTGGTAAAAAAGATATAGGGGCTTGCTCTAATCCCCCAATTTTGTTAAAAAAATTCAACTTTCTAATTCAGAGGGCCAAAAGCCCTCTTTTTTTATGGGCAAAGGTGATCGGTGCAAGAATCGAAGACCCTACAACGTGTACGCGAAATGGCCACTGAAGTGGCTGATCGTGAAGGCTGTTTTTTGTACGACCTTGAATTGGTCGGGCAAGGACGCGGCCGGGTGTTGCGTGTTTACATCGATAAAGATTCCACCTCCACACCCGAGAACGACAGCGGTGATCCGGGAACAGGTGCAAGTGTTGATGACTGTGCCAATGTATCACGTGGTCTTGGCTTAATGTTGGATGTAGAAGAACCTCTGGGTGGTGAAGCCTATGAGCTGGAAGTGTCTACTCCGGGATTAGAAAGAACCCTCAAGCAAACCTGGCATTTTGAAAAAGCCGTAGGGCAAAATGTTCAGATCAGTGCGAATGCTGAAATTCCTTGTCCGGAATCAGTTCAAGTTCGTAAAGCTCCAAAATCTCTTACGGGAGTATTGAAGAGTGCTGACGATGAGGCCATTGAATTAGAGAGCCAAGATGTGGTTTGGGTAGTGCCCCGAACTCTCATCCATAAAGCAAAAATTAAATATGTATTCGAACATCCTGGTGCGAATAAGCCCAAGGGTAACAAGCGACAAAAAAAGAAAGCGAAGAGGTAGATGATGTCAGAACAGTTTTCATCATTGGCAAAGATCATTGAGCAAGTGGGTAAAGATCGAGGTATCGAAAAACAATTGGTTATCGATGCTGTTATCCAAGGAATGTTAGTGGCCGCTCGTAAAAAATACGGGACTTATCGTGAGATTGAAGCACAGTACAACGAAGAAACTGGTGATGTTGAACTCTATGAGTTTAAAGAAGTTGTGAACGACGAAGACTTCATCGATGACCAAGTTGAAATTAAATACTCTGAAGCCCTAGAACTTGATCCGGAAGCCCAGTTAAACGATTCCATTGGTTCAAAATTAGAAACGGATGATCTGGGACGTATTGCTGCTCAAACAGCAAAACAAATCATCACGCAAAAAGTGAGGGATGCGGAAAGAGAAATTATTTTTAATGAGTTTGAAACGCGCAAAGGAGATATCGGTAGTGGTATCGCTCGTCGAGTAGAACGTAGAGCTATCGTTGTGGATTTGGGTCGTATTGAAGCACATATTCCACCACGTGAACAAATTCCCGGTGAGGTTTTTAAGCCTGGTGATCGGATTCAAGGTTTTATATCTGATGTTCGTCAGACCAACAGAGGTCCACAGATCATTATGACTCGTGCAGGTGAAGACTATCTTATCAAGTTGTTTGAGCTGGAAGTTCCTGAAATTTATGATGGGATTGTAGAAATCATTGCAGCGGCACGTGAGCCGGGGCAGAGAGCTAAAATTGCCGTTTATTCAAAAGATTCTGCAGTAGATCCAGTAGGGGCTTGTGTGGGTATGAAAGGCTCTCGGGTACAAAACATTGTTTCAGAACTTTCTGGTGAGAAAATTGATATTGTGATTTGGGATGAAGATCCGGCCCAGTTTGCATGTAATGCTCTTGCGCCAGCAGAAATTTCCAAAGTCTTTTTAGATGAGGAAAATAAAGAAATGGAAGTGGTTGTTCCAGATGGTCAGTTGAGTTTAGCTATTGGTAAAAAGGGACAAAATGTTCGTTTGGCGGCAAAGCTTACGGGTTACAAATTAGATATCACTTCTGAGTCGGCAATCACGCAAAAAACAGCAGAAGCTATCTTTAATTTAATGTTGGTGCCAGATATGACAGAGACAATGGCGCAGAACCTTTACCAGTGTGGATTTGCTTCATTTAAAGATTTAGCCGAATCAGCTCCTGGTGAAGTTCAGGTGGTTCCGGGCTATGAAGAGGAAAGTGTCGCTGCAGATTTAATTCAAAAAGCACAAGATCTGTTACAGAAGTATGTGGACTCTGGTGAAGAGATTCCTCAGGCGCCAACAAAAGCTCCAACTTCAGCGCCAGCAGCTTCAGGTGGAATGGCCAAAGCGGCTGCTGATGAGATGTTGAAAGCAGAGTTGGCGGCATTGGATAGCTCAAATGAAGAAACCGCTGCCGAAGAATCGGCAGTAGAAGAAGTTGTAGTTACGGAAGAGGCTGCGACCTCGGAAGCGGCTTCTGAAGAAACAGAAGAAACACAGGCTTAAGTATTTAATAGAGGCTAACAGCAATACTTGGTTGAAAAAGTTTAAGGAGACCCAGTGGGAGATACACAAAAGGTTTATGAATTTGCCAAAGAACTCGGCATGGAGACTTTAACGCTTATGGATAAAATCCGTGAGTGGAAGTTACCTGTGAAGAGTCATATGGCAGCGTTAGATGCAGACATGATCGAAGAAATTAAAACTCGATTAGATAGTGCTGAAGCTGAGAAAAAAGCCTCTAAGAAAAAAACGGTTAAGAAGAAAACGGCTAAAAAGAAAACCGCCGCTAAAAAGACGTCGGCCACTAAGAAAACAGCCAAGAAGAAGACGACTACGACTAAGAAGACGGCTGTAAAAAAGGCCATTACAAAGAAGACTGTGGCCAAAAAGGTGACTAAAAAGGCGACCACAACGGCAGCGGCCACTACAGAGGACGCACCTGCAAAAAAGGTGGTTCGTAAAAAGAGTACGGTCATTCGAAGAAAGGCTGCTGATAAGGAAAAAGCGGCTCAAGAAGCAGCGGCTAAGAAGGAAGCCGAAGAAGCTGCAGCAGCGGCGGCAGCGGCCGCTCCGGCTGAAGTGTCTGAAGTAGAAGCTCCTGAAGCCCTTTCTGCGGACGAGCAAGTGGTTGCTGCAGCGAAGGAAGAAGCCGCAGCTCCAGAGGCTCCGGTCAAAGAGAAAACATCTCGTGTGTCCGGTCGAAATATTGTTGGAAAAATTGATTTAGAGACAACTAGACCTAAACGACCATCATCTACCGGAGGGAATATTTCCTCAGGCCGTAGATCTGCTGGCGGGCAAAATTTGAGAACGGGATTTGTAGCTCCATCAATGCCTGAGCCGGATATGGCGGATCAGCCACGTAAGCAAAAAGAAGAGCGAGTTCCAAAAAAGAAACCAGGAGCAGCCAGCGCTGGAAAAGATCAGCCGGTACAAGCTTTTTCGGCGACAGACTTTAGAAAGCGAGAGGTTATTTTCCAACCTAAGAAAAAGAAAACCAATGTTCGAAGCGATAATAAATCCACACAGATAACCACTCCAAAGGCGTCTAAACGTATTGTAAAAATGTACGATGAGATCAGTGTGAGTGATTTGGCGAATGAACTGAAGGTAAAAACACCTCAGTTGATTAAGGTGCTCATTAAAAATGGAGTGACGGCCAACATAAATACCATGGTGGATGTGGATACCGCCTCCTTGATCGCCGGTGAGTTTAACTTTGAAGTGGAATCGCTAGCACGCTCTGAGCAAGAGCTCATTGCTGATGTGGCTTTTGGTGATTTAGATGCAGAGCTAGTGTCTCGACCTCCTGTTGTGACAGTTATGGGTCACGTTGATCATGGTAAAACCACTTTACTGGATTCTATACGTAAAGCCGACGTAGCCGCTGGAGAAGCTGGTGGTATCACTCAGCATATTGGTGCCTATTCGGTATCGACTTCCATTGGTGAGATTACGTTTTTAGATACTCCTGGCCACGAAGCGTTTACAGCTATGCGCGCGCGCGGAGCCAATGTAACTGATATTGCTATTATTGTAGTTGCTGCAGATGATGGTGTGATGCCTCAAACTGAAGAGGCCATCAATCATGCCAAGGCGGCCGGAGTTCCTATTATTGTTGCCGTTAACAAAATGGATAAAGAAGGTGCAAATCCGGATAAAATTAAACAACAGCTTACTGAGTTTGAATTAGTTCCAGAAGAATGGGGTGGAGACACCATGTTCGTGGAAGTGTCTGCGATTAACGGTACGAACATCGATAATTTGTTGGAGCAAATCAGTTTGCTTGCAGAAGTTCAAGAGTTGAAAGCCAATCCAAAGCGTTCAGGTACAGGTATTGTAGTTGAAGCTAAGATGGAAAAAGGTCGAGGTGCCGTGGCCACCATTCTTATTAAAGACGGTACGGTGAAAATGAGTGACCTCATTGTTGCCGGTCAAGTGACGGGTAAGATTCGTGCAATGACAGATGATAAAGGTCAACGTGTGAAGGAAGTCGGACCGGGACGACCAGTTGAGGTGATTGGTTTAAGTGAAGCTCCTTTGGCTGGAGATCAATTTGATATTTGTCAGTCCGAAGCGGATGTAGATAAGTTGATTGTTCACCGCCAAGATGAAGCTCGTAAAGCCGCTCAGCCCAGTGGGAATATTTCCTTAGATCAACTTTTCTCTAAGATGACTCGAGGTGATTTTAGCGAGCTGGGTGTGGTGTTAAAAGGTGATGTGGCTGGAAGTATTGAAGCCATTAAAGCCTCTTTCGACAAACTGAAGACGGAAGAAGTGGAAGTAAAAGTGATTCACTCGGCTGTGGGTGGAATTTCTGAAAGTGACGTGCTTCTTGCCTCCACTTCTGGTGCTGTCATTGTTGGATTTAACGTACGTCCAGACACTGCCGCTCAAAGGTTAGCTAAAGAAAAGGGTATTGAAATTAAATGCTATAAAATCATCTATGAACTGTTGGATGATATTAAAAAGGCTATGGGTGGGTTGTTGAAACCAGATCTTGTTGAGAAAGATTTGGGATCTGCTCAGGTGAGAGACATCTTTAGTGTGCCTAAGATTGGTGTGATTGCGGGTTGTTTTGTTACTGACGGTAAGGTGATTCGTGGATCTAAAGTGCGCCTGGTGCGTGAGGGCCGTTTAGTTTACGATGGCATCATGTCCAGTCTTAAGAGATTTAAAGATGATGCCAAAGAAGTGGCTTCTGGTTACGAGTGCGGTATTGGAATTGAAAACTATAATGACATCAAAGTGGGAGACATCATAGAAGCCTATCAAGTCGACGAAGTAGCTCGATCATTGGAGTAATAAATGGCTGAAGGAAGCTCTCGTCGCGTTCAACGCTATGAAAAGTTGGTGCGACAGATAACAAGTGAATTTTTAATCACCCGTGTGAATGAACTTGAAATGGGTTGGGCTCAGGTGACTCGTGTCCAGGTGTCCGCTGATCTTCGGCGGGCAAAGGTATTTGTTCACATTGAAAATGGTGATGATCCTAAAGCGGACTTGGAAACTCTTCAGGCTTACGCGCCTGAATTGCAAAAGTACATTCATGGACAGGTACGTTCAAAATATTGCCCTAAGGTGCAGTTTATCTTGGATAAGAGCTTTGAAAAGGTACTGAAAGTTGAAAAACTTCTGTTCCAGATTTCACAAGAAGGTAAAAGTTCATCTGAGCCTTTGGAATCCACCCAGATTTAAATAAAAGTGAGTGTTATGAAGAGCGGGTTGTTGTTGATAGATAAATCTCCGGGCATGACGAGTCATGATGTGGTGGGGAAAGTTCGTAGAATTCTTAAAACTAAGAGTGTAGGTCACTCTGGTACTTTGGATCCCTTTGCCTCGGGTTTGATGGTTTTACTTGTGGGGCAAGCCACTAAAATATCGGACTATTTGAGGGATGGGGATAAATCCTACTCTCTAAAAGTGCGATGGGGTTCAGAAACGGATTCACTGGATCGAACCGGCGAAGTGGTTAGGACTGAGTCTAAACAGGTGGATCCAGAAGTATTGCAATCAGTGGCTCTTTCGGCTCAAGGGGATTTGCGTCTCCCGATCCCCTTGTTTTCAGCTAAGAAAATCAATGGAAAAAAATTATGTGAATATGCTCGATCGGGCGAGGCGGTGGAGATTCCCGAGAAGGTGATGTCTTTTTATGGGCTTCAGTTGGAAGAGGTGACCTCTGAGTTTCTGACGGGAGAGATTTCCTGTCGGTCAGGTGGGTTTATTCGATCTTGGGCTCAGCATGTCGGTAGAGAATCGGGAGCCTTGGGCTATTTGGACGAGCTTCGGCGGACGGAGTGTTGTGGGTACTCCATAGAACAAGCGCTTACTTTAGAGAATCTTCAGGAATCTTTGGTGGACCTTGAGGGTATTGATTGTTTGAATTGTTTCATCCCTCTCTCTCAGGCGCTGTCCCATTGGCCAACAGTGACCATCAAAGGGAAAGATGCGGATTTGCTACGAAATGGTCAGGTTTCTCACGATTTAGCTCGACGGTTGAATCCTGAGCAAAGGCGAGCCCAGGCGTTTGGAGAAACCATTGGTGTAAGGGTTATAAATGGTCAAACAGGCCAGCTTCTCTCCCTTTTGGAAGCACGTCCCACCAGTAAGCTTAAGATTCGTCGGGTCTTTCAAGTGGGTGCCCAGGCCACCCAATAAAGCCTTAAGTTTTCGAGGGCTATAATCCTTACTGGAAGCTTAAATACCTTGACGCTGCTAGGGGTCAATGAGTAATTTTAGGACCAATTTTACTAACCACTCCTTATGGCGAAGGCCAAACGCTATCTATGGGGTGTGGACTTTTAAGAGTCCATAACGTTCGGAGGAACCATGGCATTATCTACAGAAGAAAAAGCAAAGATTCTAAGTGATTTTAAAATCAACGAGTTAGACACTGGAAGCTCGCAAGTACAAATTGCTTTATTAACGACTAGAATCACTCAACTTACAGAGCATTTTAAAGTTCATAAGAAAGATGCTCATAGCCAGCGCGGTCTAGTTAAACTCGTTAACCGTCGCCGTAAACTTTTAGATTACTTAAAAAGAACTCAACCAAGCGAATACACCAAAATGCTATCAAGCCTTGGTATTCGAAAATAATCCATTCTGGATTAACAAAGCCGGACACGACAGTGATCCGGCTTTTGTCTATTAGATTTAAATCAAAAAAGAAAAAATAAAGAAAAGAAGAAATAAAGAAGAAAATTGTAGGAGAAATAATGAAACAAACTGTAACGACCACTTTCGCCGGAAAAGAAATCTCTATTGAAACAGGGCGAATGGCAAAGCAAGCGGATGGATCCGTTGTTGTATCGTGTGGCAATAACATGGTTTTAGTGACGGCTGTGTCGTCTAAAAGAGATTCGGGATTAGACTTCTTCCCTCTCACTGTTGAGTATCAAGAAAAGTTTTATGCCACTGGAAAGATTCCTGGTGGATACTTCAAAAGAGAAGGTCGTCCTTCTGGCCAGCAGATTCTTACTTGTCGTTTAATCGATAGACCTCTACGTCCACTTTTTCCTGACGGTTACAATCGTGAGACACAAATCGTCGCTACAGTACTTTCCGCTGACGGTGAGTTTCCGGTAGAAATTTTATCTAGCCTAGGTGCTTCTGCAGCCCTTCATATCAGTGACATCCCTTTTAGTGGTCCTAATGCGAGCATCCAGCTGGCGAGGATTGACGGAAAATTTGTTGGAAACCCATCTGTTGAAGAAACTGAAAAAGCTGATTTGGTTATGATCGTTTCTGGAACTCGTGAAGGTATCTCCATGGTGGAAGGGGAGTGTAAATACATTTCTGAGGCAGATGCTCTCGCCGCTTTGAAGTTTGGGCATGAACAATTGATCGCTGTATTAGATGCTCAAGATGAGTTACGCAAAAAAGTGGGATCTCCAGAAAAAAGAGAATTTACTCCTGCTGAACGTAATGAATCACTAGTTAAAGAAATGGAAGATTTCTTAACTCCAAAAATTAAAGCGGCTTTAGGGATTAAAGAGAAATTGGATCGTTATGCTGCTGTTGATGCGGCTAAATCTGAAGCCAAAGAAAAGTTTGTAAGCTCAATCGAAGATAAAGATGAAGCGGCTAAAGCGGATAAAGAGTTGGGTACAGTTGTTGGCGATCTAAAGTATGACATCGCTCGTGCTATGATTTTGGATGATGGTGCACGTATTGATGGCCGTGATACTAAAACTGTAAGACCGATTGCATGTGAAGCTGGAATTCTTCCAAGAGCGCATGGTTCTGGTTTGTTTACCCGAGGAGAAACGCAAGTTTTAGGAACAGTAACTCTTGGAACTTCTTCAGATGAGCAAATTATTGATGGGCTTTTAGGAAACTCTAAAAAGTCATTCATGTTGCATTATAACTTTCCTCCTTATTGCGTGGGCGAGACTGGCCGTATGGGTGGTCAAAGTCGTCGTGAAGTGGGGCATGGATTTTTGGCTGAGAGAGCTTTGGAAGCCATCATTCCTGATAATGAGAAATTTCCTTACTCCATTCGTATCGTGAGTGAAGTTTTGGAGTCCAATGGTTCAAGTTCTATGGGGACAGTTTGTTCTGGTTGTATGGCTCTACTTGATGCAGGTGTACCTGTAAAAGCCAATGTGGCTGGTATTGCCATGGGTTTGATTACCGATGGTGATCGTTATGCTGTACTTTCTGATATCTTAGGTGATGAAGATCATTTAGGCGATATGGACTTTAAAGTGGCCGGTTCGCGAGAAGGGATCACTGCCATTCAAATGGATATGAAGATCACTTCCATCAGCTTTGATGTTTTAGAAGAAGCTATGGCTCAGGCTAAAGAAGGTAGAAACCATATCTTAGATAAAATGGAAGAAGTGATTAAAACTCCTCGCGGAGAGATCTCTGAGTTTGCACCTCGTATAACTACAATTAAAATTAAGCCTGAAAAGGTGAGAGAAGTGATTGGTTCTGGTGGTAAGACAATCAAAGGTATTGTTGAGCAAACCGGTGTTAAGATTGATATCGAAGATGATGGAAAAATCCACGTGGCGTCTACGGATCCTAAAGCTGCACAAAAGGCCATTGAAATCATTGAGGGTATTTGTGCTGAAGCGGAAGTGGGCAAAACTTACGCGGGTAAGGTCGTTAAAATCACAGATTTTGGTGCCTTTGTAGAGGTGTTGCCAAATACATCAGGTCTATTGCACATTTCTGAAATTGCTCATGAGCGAGTGAGAGATGTTAAGGACTTCTTAAATGAAGGTGATACTGTCGATGTTAAGGTTTTAGATATCGATCGTGCTGGACGCATTAAATTAAGTCGTAAAGCATTGATTCAAGCCGAGGGAACGCATTAATTTATAAATGCACGTTTTTGACTATCAGCCGGATTTTAAAAAATCCACTCTAAGTAACGGAGTGACGGTGGTGACTGAACATCACCGTTACACCCGTGCTACCTGCGCCAGTATTTTCGTTAAAATGGGTACGCGTGACGAGCCCGATGAACTTAATGGCGTGGCTCATTTCTTAGAACATTTGGTTTTCAAGGGCACTGAAAATAGAAGTGCACTTGATATTGTAAAAGAAGTGGAAGCTGTTGGTGGGGAACTGAATGCTTATACCACTAGAGAATACACTTGCTTCCATACGACGAGTCTGAGAGAGGATCTTGGCCTTTGTTTAGATGTTCTTACCGATATAATTAATAATGCAACTATAGACGGCTCTGATTTTGATAAGGAGCGAGATGTTGTTCTGCACGAGATTGATATGACTGCAGATCAACTGGAAGAATACATATTCGATATGTGTTTTGAATTGGCCTATAAGGGTCATTCTTTAGGTCGAAGTATCTTAGGTACACCCGAAACATTAAAAAACATGACTCCCGAAATGGTAAAGGAATACTACGATAAGTTTTATCGAGGGAAAAACATAATAGTTTCAGTGGCCGGAGATGTGGATCACGACGAAGTGGTAAAGCTTTGTGAGGAAAAATTAGGGAAGAAGCTATTGGAAGTCGAATCTTCGATTGGTAGTGAGACTCCTTCAGTTAAGTCTTTCCAGCACTATGTGTCTCGTCCTTCAGAACAAACACATTTACTGTTAAACTTTCCTTCCACAGCTTACAAAGAGGATACTCGGTTTGATGCCTATATGGTGAATGCTTTGCTCGGCGGAGGGATGACGTCCCGACTCTATCAGAAAATTCGTGAAGAAAAGGGTTGGGTTTATTCGGTCTATTCCTATTTAAGTTCCTATGTCGATTCAGGTTCTCTTTCTTTGTATGCGGGAACTACAGATGAGTACTGTGTGGATGTGGCTAAAGAATTTATTTCGGAAGTGAATCAGTTAGTTGCAAATGGTGTCACGGATGAAGAGTTGGGCTTCTTTAAGCGACAAGTTAAAGGCCAGATTTTATTGGGTGCTGACGACGTGGAAAATCGGATGAATAGCATTGCCGTTAACGAAATGATATTTGGTGAATACCGGTCGGTTCTACAGGTGATTGAACAAATTGACGCTGTTACTCCGGATAGCGTAAAACAGTATTTGCAGACATATTTGAATTGGGAACAGGCTGGAATTTTAGTATTAGGTAATGCTCAAGCCTCCCATGCAGAACAGATTTTTAATCTTAACCCCTTAGGGTAAGGAGACAGCGATGGCGATAAATATTAAAGATTTTGCTAACCGAGTTGAAGGAATGGCCAATATTTTAGGGGCTTATGTTGAAAGTAGTCTTAAAGATAAAGGACAAATCGATCAGCAGCTGAAAAGTATTGCTAAAGGTTTAGAAGATTATGTCGCTCAAGCTGTAGCGGAACGTATTAAGTCAGAAGTTTCACAGGGGTCAGTGGAAGTTAAGGTGAAGAAGTTAGAGCATTTCGAAGGTGAAATGCCAGCCTATCAAACTGACGGAGCATCAGGTTTTGATGTATGTGCTCAGATTGTGGAGCCTATAGTGTTACGACCTGGTGAGAGGTTTCTGGTGCCTACCGCTCTGAGCTTCGAGATCCCAGAGGGTTATGAGATTCAAGTGCGCCCAAGAAGTGGTTGGGCCATCAAACAAGGCATTAGCTTGGTGAATACACCTGGAACTATCGATGCAGATTATCGTGGTGAGGTTAAAGTCATTTTAGTGAACTTAGGGCAAAAAGAAGTAGAGATACAGCCTGGACAGAGAATCGCTCAAATGGTTGTATGTCCTATCGTTCAGGCGGAACTTAATCTTGTGGAAGACCTTTCTGAAACTGCTAGGGGTTCCGGAGGCTTCGGAAGTACTGGTGGAGTTACTGAAGAGGAAACCTCCCAAAAAGAAGACGTACCGGCCGAGTCTGGCGAAGAAGCGGATACCGTTCACTAAATAGCTTAAATTATTTGTTTTGAAGATCTCTTTCGAGAATATCGAGACTTTCAGTCGATATTCTCTTTTGGATTTTTTCTTCTTCATTTGTGAATTGAATGACGTTCAATACCCAGGAAGCAAAATAAATAATAAAAATCCCAGCCATTAATTTAGAGATGGGTTTGCGTGGGAGTTGAAAGTTCTCAACGAAGCACACAATCATAAGAAACAATGTGGCCATAACTCCTAAAAGCAAGAACGGTGATGCAATGGATGCTAGGGCTTGTAAGCATAGGCTGGGTACTGAGCAGATAAAAACAGCTGTAAACAACTGGCGATAGACAAGCTCACGATTGAAGAAAAAGAAAAAGGTGTAGTAGAAAAAACCTGAAACAATAGCTACACCTATTACGGATCCAATGGGTACAAATATAAAACTTAAAATGATGGTGAGGAAATTGGCTTCGAATATTCCTCTGGCCACTCCTCCAGCAGCCGAAAATACTCCCAAAGTGGCGATAGAAATAATCCAATCCCAGTCTGGAATGGATTTAACTCTTTCGATGGGGTTTTTAAAGTAACCTTTAAAGTAGGTCACCACTTCTTTAATCTTTTGCCGATCGAGGAGTGGGGATACATCAAATTCGTAAGCCATGCATCTAGACTAACTGTTTAGATAACTCTTCGCAACACGTTGAGTGTCCGGTACCTTTTGAGTATGCAAAGCAACACCAAAGTATTGCATTGCACGCTCAAAAGATGCCTAGCACTTACAAATGACCCATGTGTTCTTTTTCAGCCATGCTTACGGCCCATCTCAGATAGGGGCGTCCCGCATTTTGTAGGGGGTGAAAGTGAATTTTTTGAAGCAATTGAATGTTTACATGCTCACTCATAAGCCACTTATGAAGTAGGAGGCTCAATCGAGGAAGCCAACCTAGTGGCTGGCTTGATGCCAATTCTTTGTAATCAAAGGTTTTCAATCCTCGAATAGGAATTTTTGTGGGCTGTAGTGAAGCGTTACCTGAGTTTAGGAGTGTTTCGCCGGGTTCATTCACCCACAGGGATTGAAGCAGGTGGGAACATTCATTTTGAGCAAATAGTATTTCCTCTTTCGAGGTAGCGTCTGCCACTAAGTGAACAGGACCGCGACGACCAACAATTTCTGTGAGTTGTTGTTTGATTTCCTGCTGTCGACGATCATTTTGGCGCCAAGAGAGTTTAAGCTCATACACTTCATAGCCATGTTCTCGCAAATAAAACGGAATAAAGCCCCAATAGTCGCCATAAAAAAAGAGCGACTTTTTACCAGGAACAAAAACGATGGGATGTTTGGTGAGAAGGCAGTTGGGCTCAAGATCAATGGTTTCAATGTCTTTTCGTCGACAGTGATTAAGGTAAATCACTGTCAATACGACTAACAAGGGTGAGCCTATAAGAATGGAGTATAACATTAGAAGTGAGCATCCAGTCTGAGGGCAGCGTCGAAGGCACTTTTATCAATGGTTTCATCGATAAGTGCTCCACGATAGGAGATTTCAGCTGCCACTGAGAATTTGCGTCCTAACTTCCCACCGATTCCCAAGAAAATGATAGAGCTGGGAGTGGTGTGCTCAGTGGTTTCAAAAAGGTCGCCAGCTGCGAGAGTTGTGACTTCGTCTTTTTTAGGCTGTGTGAACTTTAAGTACCTTGCAGCCATTCCGCCACCGGCTCGATAGAAAATGCCATTAGTTATGTAGTCTTGATGTACAATCTTTAAATCAAATTCTCTTAAACTTAATTCATTGTCTTTGATTTCCTGTCTGCCGAAGCTTCTTATACTGCCTTCCGCTTTCCAGTGTCTACTAAAAAGATCAATTCCAATGGTGGCTTCGATTCCAGCATGAAAGCCGGTGAGTGGATCGGATGCACTACTCGGGCTTAAACTAATATAGGAATTTACAAAGCTGACTCCGCCGTGAATGAGAACACTTGAGAAAGGATCTTTAAGAACCTTAGGTGCACGAGTGGTAGATGTTTTATTGGTTTCAGAGAGTTCTTTTACAATTTGATCATAGCTGTAATAGTCTTCTTCTTGAGCCTGGACATTCGTCGCCATTAAAACGACGACTAACAGAGAAATATATTTCATAATGCGTACTCCTTCACGCTTACATTCCCAGAATACCACTAGTTAAAAGGCTTTTGAAAGGTCCAGGTGCAGAACTGGTCTCGTGTAATGGCCGGGTATTGGCTAAAATATTTTTAGGAGGAAGCATGTCTTCAGAGCAGTGCTATTGTGCTTTTTGTAAACACCAGCGTCGTATCTACACGAAACGACATATCACTCCTATTAATATGTTGCTGAGCGTATTGGCTGCCTTTGCAATAATGATGTTTCTTTGGCAGGAATTTGACCCGAGAGTTCTTATAGTTTTTGCATTTTGTTTGATGGTTGCAGAGATGTTTATCACCATTCGATGGAGAGTGACACTGCCATGTCCACACTGTGGTTTTGATCCTGTACTCTATATGCGCAATCCAAAAAAAGCCTGTGAGAAGGTGAATACCACTATCGACTTGAGGCGTCACCAGGCGTCTCGTTGGCTGAAGGGGAAAAACCCCATGCAAAACTTAACGCCTCGGTCTCGTCCTAGTGTAAAGGAAGAGCTTAAGCTCAGAGAGGCTTCTAGAGTGGCTGAGGAGATGTTATCCCGTCAGTTGTCAGAGGAACAAAAACCGACTCTGATGAATTCAGATTCCCACTGACCCTTGCAGATGTTATACAGCGGTTATGAAGAAACTGGTTATCATTCCAACCTATAATGAAATTGAAAATATTGCTCATATCGTACCTGCCGTTTTCAATTTGTTGCCTGAAGTCCACATATTAGTGGTGGACGATTCCTCACCTGACGGTACGGCCGGTAAAGTGGAGGAGCTTCAGAAAACCTATCCGAATACACATTTGCTGGTTCGAAAAGAGAAGCAAGGTTTAGGTAAAGCGTATCTGGCGGGATTCGATTGGGGATTGGAACAGGGATACGATATCCTTTGTGAAATGGATGCCGACTTCTCACATCGCCCCCAAGATTTGGTGACTGTTTTAAAAGAAGCGGAAGTGTCTGATGTGACCATTGGCTCCAGGTATGTTCCTGGTGGCGGAACTGTAAATTGGGGAATCCTTCGTAAGATCATTTCCAAGGGTGGCAGTTTATATTCTAGGATCATATTGGGGTATCCCGTGAACGACTGGACCGGTGGATTTAACGCTTGGAAGTCGGAAGTGTTGAAGGGTATTCACCTGGACCAAGTAAAAAGTAATGGCTACTGTTTTCAAATTGAGTTGAAATACCGGGCACTACTTAAAAAATATAGCACTAAAGAAGTGCCGATTCTCTTTGAGGATCGTCGGGTAGGCCAAAGTAAAATGTCTCTCAAGATTGTACTTGAGGCTTTTTATAAAGTCTGGCTTCTTCGGTTCACTATTTAATTCCTCCTTTTAATTAATGCCTCCAGCTAAGGTTAGAGTGGAGTTAAAGAGCCCTTAATATGCGAATTTAAGGTGCAAGATGGACCTTTGTTGAGGGTACAGATCTCTTTGAGAGTTGTTGTGGTTTTTTGACTTAAAAAGCATAATAAAATTATGCATCTAGGATCTTCAGCGGTTCAGGTCAGTCGCCTGTTTTTGTTAATCAGTATTTCTTTGTTTTTGTCCATCGGACAAATTGCCGACGCAAAAACTCGCAAGAAGAGAAGGTCCAAAAAAAGTCAGGTGGGCATAGTGGCTGTTGAAGGGGCCACTGTTTACAAAAAAGCCGATTTTGATGCCACCATCGTGGACTATTTGACTAAGGGTAAAAAGTATCGAATCAGTCGTAGAACTTATGAAGGTGCTGGTGGCCTAGGAGTCTTCTATAAAGTGAGGGTGCGCAAAAAAGTTTTTGGATACATAGCGGACAATGAAATCATTCCGAAGAACAAAGCCGGTGCAGTGGGTGCAGCACCAAAATCTGACAAGTCCGCGCCGAATCCCGTGTTCGATCAGGTCATCGATATTAATGAAGGTGTTGAGCCCATGTACTACCGAAAGTATTGGGGCATCAATGTAAACTACACGGCCATCACTGAAAAATTCGAAGGTAAAACTTTGAATAGTTTTGAGCCCCAATTGGGTTTTAAAATGACTGGGCCTGGAGTTCTATTTGATGGGCCGCCAGTGGATTTGGAAATTAATATTGGATTTCAGCCACCCAGTTATTATCTAGATAAATTTGCAAGTGAAGCTAGCGGTTATTACAGTATTGGATCTCTTATGCTAGTGAATCCGTTGAGTGATTCCAAATTAGGAATGATGTATTATGGCTTTGGCTTACATTACAATTTTACGGCTTTTAAAATTAAGTTAAAAAATGATTCTGCTGAAACGCTTTATGATTCTCAAAAATTAACTGCTGGGGTTGTGTTTAGCCTGGGTTACGCATTTAATCTTGGGAATCATGCATTGAGACTAGAGACTAAGTACCATTATGATGATCAACAGTATTTAGGTCTAGGTCTGAGCTACCAATTTGGAATGAAATAGTCACCGAACTAATCGAGTTCCTTAAAAACTATCCAAACATTTCCGATAGATAGCCATGAAGTTTGGTCTGAAATTCCTGTTGGGTTTGGTTTTGTTTTTGTTCACTCAGTTGTGCTTCGCCACTGAGGGATCCATCGTTCAGCGAGTTACAGTCTATAGCCAACCCGGTTGGGACTACACCTCATTCACAAATTTGAAGCGGCGGTATGCGGACTCTCCTGAAGTTCTTGGTTTTTTACCCGAAATTAAAGGTTGGGCTGTGCCCGGAGATAAAGTAACAATTTTAAGTACCACTGATCCTAAGGTGGTTCGTGAAAGCGTAGTGCAACAGTTCTATCAAGTGGAAGTCTTCCGTAAAGACACAAGAGCCAGTTTTATTGGTTTTGTGCCCGAGAGTGTTGTTCAAATTTCTACTCCCTACAGTCGTCCGGAAACTGAAAGTGCAAATGGGGGTTCTTCATCACCGGATGGAGAAACCGCGGATGAACCTCGCCAGCCGAAGGGGGAAATAGACATTGCGATTCAGTCTCCCAATGAACAAATACCGAGCTCCAATGATCTTGCTGAATTTCAGCAGAGTGTTGTGGCTTGCCAGGAAAAACCACCATGGGTTGAAGATGGTGAGTCCTGTAATGAATGGGCCTTGCATGAACAGCCGGAAGTCGTTGAATCCCTTCAAGCTCTTTGTAATGTGATAGGTTGTGGAGAGAATACGTCTCTAAGCTCTTTAAGGGATTCTATCAATCAGTTGAAAGGTGAGTTCTATTCTGTACCCATCCAGTGTGTGAATATGAGTATGTTAAAAGGGAAGCATCTTCGGAAGCACAATCGGATACATTGTCAAAAAGGTGTTGTTGGTAAGAATGTCGTTCCATGTGTAACTGCCGAATTGGTGCAGTACACTCATCTTGCGTTTTCCAAAGCACTGGAGTGCATTGGCAGCGACGGGGTGGCTGTGGAGCCGATGGAGTTTTTTAAAATCATTAATCATGAATCCACCTTTCATTATAATATTTTTTATAGGGGAGGTGTTGGAGTGGCTCAACTGACTTCTGTTGCCGCAAGAGATTTAGGGGTGGGTCCCAACGGAGCGCCTCGTCCAGCACTTAAAGAATGGAACAATGTTAAGGGCAATCCGGAATGTTCTGCTTTTAAAAATTTGGTATCAGAGGAGGGCCCGGATTTAACAGTTTCAGGTCGAGTGCGGAAGTGTCAGTTTTTAGATGTGGATGAAGGAATAATGAGATCATTTATAAATGGATTGGCTGTTTATAAAAGCTACCTGAATGCGATTCCTAAAGAGATGGATGCGAGTTGGTTCGCTAGTGAACAAGAGCGGCAAAGGGCTATTTTGCACGCCACACGGGTGTCTTACAATCGTGGAATCAATGCTTGGCGAAACGCCCATGAGAGTATGGGTAAGCCCAGCTCACCGTTTGCTAGTGCTGATGAGTACACTAAAATTCTGGAATCCATAACTCACGAGCATGTGATAAAAGAAGAACGGCGACGTCTGGAGCGAAAGAAATCGGATCCTGATTACATTGAAAAATATCTAAGTCAGCTCGATGGTTATGCCTACTCGACAAAAACAGATCAGGACTATTCAGATATTAACAAACGCATTGTGATGCAGGGGTTTCTACAGCGGTGGGATGAAAAGTTAGCAGGGGTTTCCACAATGGACTTAACATCCCATCAACGGGAAAAGCTTTTAAGCTTGTTAACAGATCTTAGACGCTACGGATCCGATCGTGTTCGTACTGAAAAGAACTTTCTAAGGGTTCATACTTTGCCAAGAGAATACGGCATTCCCAGCGACGAACTCGATAATCTCTTGGAAATGGCCAATGAATGGAATGACACTGAAAAAATATTCAGAACCACACCCTCTGAAGACCTACCAGATCATCTAAAGCCTTGTTGATGCGCTGCGGCTCCAAAAGGTGCCTGGCACCTTTTGAGTATTTTCGATAGAAGAAGTGCATGGGGAAAATTCATAAGTTATCAAATCAAGTTGTCGATCAAATTGCCGCTGGAGAAGTGGTAGAACGTCCGTCTCATATGGTTAAGGAGTTGGTGGAAAATGCCATCGATGCCGGAGCTACAGAAGTAGAAGTGGAGTTTGATCAGGGTGGAAAGTTTGTTAGTGTTTCTGACAACGGTTCAGGAATGTCTGCGGAAGATTTAGAGCGGTGTTTGTTGAGACACGCGACCTCTAAAATCAGTGAGGCTGATGATCTGTGGGATTTAGACAGCTTTGGTTTTCGTGGTGAAGCTTTGGCGAGTATCGCTGCGGTGAGTGTCTTGGATATTACTACGCGCACTTCCCAAGATGAAAGTGCAAATTCTTTACATAGTGAGTTTGGGGAGCTGGGATCAGTTCAATCCAAAGGTGGGTCCATAGGGACGCGAATAATAGTTCAGAGACTCTTTGAAAATACTCCTGCCCGGCTAAAATTTTTAAAATCAGACACCGCTGAGCACACTCAAATTAAAAATATTTTAAAGGGGCTAGCTCTCGCCAACCCTCAGGTGGGATTTAGAATCCGACAAAAAGGAAAGCTTCTCTTTATGTGGCCCTCTTGTGAAGCGCAAGAGCGTTGTGAGCAGGTGCTTGATTTTTCCCCATTGTACTTTGGCGAATCCGAGGTCGGTGGATTAAAAGCAAGTATTTACGTGGGGGCTCCCAACAAGACGGTTAAAACCTCTCGACAAATTTTTACTTTTGTACAAAGTCGAATTGTTCAAGATCGTAGTTTGCAGGCAGCGGTGATGGATGCCTATCGCTCCCTTTTAATGCATGGCGAGTATCCAGTGGCCTGTATTTTCGTTGAAGCACCCAAGCATGAAGTGGATGTAAATATTCATCCCACGAAGTCTCAGGTGAAATTTGAAAATGCATCCAATGCCTTTCGGGTGGTGCTTCGGTCAGTGCGTTCCGTTTTGGAATCGGCTCCTTGGGTTAAAGATTTGAAGCCATCAACTTCTGGAGCCTCACCTTATGTCAAAGAGTCGATCGTTTCTCCCGAATCCACTCAGGTGGAGATGCTCTATAACGAGCCAGTGGTTTACAAAACGAAATCCATTCAGCGCGAGGTGCAAAAAAGTGAAGCGTTGAACCCAGTTACATCAGAGGGTTCTTCGAATTTGATTTCTCAGATTCCAGCACACAGTGAGATGAACATTGAACGAGCAGTAAGGTCAGAGGAACCTGTTATTGAAAGTGATGTTGCGACTGGATTCTTTTCTAGTTTACATGTTGTGGGGCAGGCGCATCTTACCTATATTATTGCACAGTCTTCCGAGGCGATGATAATTGTCGATCAACATGCGGCTCACGAGCGAGTTATGTATGAAAAGCTAATGGCCCATTGGAAAAATGGAAATTTAGACATTCAGCAGTTTCTGATTCCATTGACAGTGGACTTAGATAGTGAACAAGTTGAGGCGATTGTTAATTACCAATCGGAAGTAGAAAAGTTAGGCCTCGAGATTGATCAAGCGGGTCCAGAAACCTTAGCCGTTCGTGCAGCTCCCAATTTGCTTCGAGAGAAATCCATAGCAGCCGCTTTAGAAGTTTTAGGTCGAGAGCTAATAGAGGTTTCTGGAAGCTTCGCCGTGGAAAAAACCATTTCTGATGTTTGTGCGACCATGGCCTGTCATTCTGTGATTCGAGCTGGGCAGTCTATGAGTCGTGAAGAAATGATTTCGTTGTTGAAGCAAATGGATGAGTTTCCACTCTCCAGTTTCTGTCCACATGGTCGACCTGTTTATGTGGAATATCCATTTAATAAGTTAGAAAGAGATTTTGGTCGAATTGTCTAATTCTAGCTTCAAATATACTCCTTTGATTTTTGTTTGTGGGCCTACGTGCAGTGGTAAGTCGGAATTGGCTATACAGATTGCTGAACACTATGGCACCGAAATTATCAATGGCGACTCTGTTCAACTTTTTGCTGGTGTGGATATTGGAACAGCCAAGCCTAGTCCTGAGGATTTGCATCGAGTCCCGCATCATCTTTTTAGTGTGATTGAAAAAGGGGATGCTTGTACAGCTGGGGAGTATCGTAGAAGAGCGCTAGAATATATTCAGAGAGGGGCAAAGGATCGGCCATTGGTGATTGTGGGTGGCAGCGGGTTTTATTTGCAGGCTTTAGAGTTGGGGATGTTTGACGTCGAAGAAGTTTCCTCGGAGGCGCTCCATCAAATCGACTCTATCTATTCAGCCCAAGGGTTGAAAGGTCTGTTTGAGCGATTGAGAGAGTTGGATAGTGCCCATGCGCATCGGGTCTACGAGCAAGATGAATATCGCATTCGCCGTGCGTTGGGTTTGATGCTGACTTTAAATAAATCTATGACAGAAATACATCGCGATTTTGCACTTCAACAAGAAAAGACAAAGTTGCCTCATCCCATTTTAAAATTGGGCGTGGATGTGGAGCGTGAAGCCTTGCGGAAACGTGTGGTTCAGAGAACGGAGAAGATGATTGATCGGGGTCTTGTTCAGGAAGTCCAGTCTCTATTGGGTGAGGGTTTGTCTGAGTGGGCGCCCATGAAAAGTATTGGATACAAAGAGGTTGTGGATCACTTAAACGGACAGTACGGTCTTGATGAAATGAAGGAAGAGATCATCAAAAATACTATGCGCCTAGCCAAGCGACAGCGCACCTGGTTTAAGAAAGACAAGCAAATCCAATGGTTGAATGGTCTTGATCCCTCCGAGCAAAAGTGGCATCTTGTGGACTCCATTATTAGGGAATGGTTAACCAACCTGGAGTCACTCACTTGAAAAGCATGACTGGATTTGGTTCGGCAAAAGCGGCCAATACAAAATTAGACTTAGAAATTAGCATTAAGACAGTGAATGGTCGTTTTCTAGAATTTAAACCACATATTCCAAGAGATTTCGTAGAGTTTGAATCCGCTATTAAAAGTGAAATTAAAAGTTTGTTTCAGCGAGGAAGCGTAGATGTTTACGTGAATCGTCGATACAAAGAAGGTGGTAAAAAAATCACCATCGAGTCCAATGGGAGTTTGGCCCGAGCCTGGAAAAAAGAATTTGTTAAAATTGATAAACAATTAAAGTTGAATAGTGCTGTAGACTTAAATCACGCTTTGAGACAGTTCCCGGATATTTTGAAGGTGGACGAACAGCCAGTGATTAACGCTGAAATTAAAAAGCTACTATTGAGTACAGTTAAGAGTGCAGCTGCAAACTGTGATAAAGAGCGAGCGCGTGAAGGCAAGGCTCTGAAAAAAGAGTTACTGGCCTTATTGGTACAGTTGCAAGCCCAAGTGGAAGATATGAAGCGGCAAAAGGAAAGTGCATTAAAATCCTTAGAGACTCGCTATAAAGAAAGACTTAAAAAGTTAGGAATGCCTGAAGATGCTGATCCTCAGCGCATTGCTCAAGAGATCGTCGTGCAGGTGGATAAAGCGGATATCCAAGAGGAACTCACTCGACTGCAAGAACATATGAGAGCGTTCAAGACTTTAGCCAGTAAGTCTGGTTCTATTGGGAAAAAGTTAGATTTTTACACTCAAGAGCTCCTACGTGAGGTCAATACGATTGGGTCCAAATCTCAAGTGGCTAAATTGACTGGAGCTGTGGTTGAGGCAAAATCAATTATAGAGCGCATACGAGAACAGGTTCAGAATATAGAATGAAAAAAACTTTGATCATCGTCGTTGGTCCCAGTGGCGCAGGAAAGTCTTCCTTCGTCGACAAGATCATTGATGAGGTGGATTATTTAGTAGATACCGTGACCTTCACTACAAGAGGGATGCGCTCTGGTGAGTCTGAAGGTCATCCCTATCACTTTGTCAGTCGTGAAAAATTTGAAGCACTTATAAAAGAAGATTATTTTGTGGAATGGGCAGAGGTTCATGGAAACCTCTATGGAACCCCCCATGTTCAAATTGAGGACATTTGGAAGCAGGGGAAGAGCGTGATCATGGATGTGGATGTGCAAGGGGCACATACATTTAAGAAGCGATTTCCCGAGGAGAGCTTCACGCTGTTTATTAAGCCTCCAGATATGGAAGCGCTCCGTGAGCGAGTCATTAAGCGAGATGGAGCCACCACCACTCCCGAGCAGTTGGAAGTGCGAATGGAGAATGCAAAACACGAAATGAGCTTAGCGGATAACTTTGACGCGCAGCTTATAAATAGTGAATTTGAGTCTTCCTACGCTCAATTCAAGAAAATCATTGAAGATTACCTAAAAAACTCGTAATTTCCAGGCTTTGTTACAAGGAGATAATAGTGGCTCGCATTACCGTAGAAGATTGCCTGGATAAAGTAGATAACCGATTTGCTCTTGTCCTACTCGTTGCTAAGCGTGCGAAACAACTAGTGAAAGGTGATAAGCCTGTGATCCCTTTGGGAAACAACAAGCAGGTGGTTTCTGCACTTCGTGAAGTGGCTGCAAATAAGGTTTATTTTACTGTTGATGAATCTGAGCAAACGATTCAGCAGCAGATTGTGGCTGACTTGAATAAATAACTTCATAAATGACCGTTAGTTTTCCTCGTAATTGACCGAAAAGACTAGAGTTTTAAGCGTACACTCCGATAGATAATGAGTGAGGAAAATGCGCAATGAGTGAAATCGCAACTGATATCCCATTATCAGAGAAGACACCACAAACTATCGATGAGCTTGTTGAATCCCTTGAGGGTCATTATTCGAAAGATGATCTAGAGACTCTTCGTAAATGCTATGAGTTCAGTGAAAAGGCTCACGACGGGCAAGTGCGCCGAAGTGGGGAGCCTTATATTTCCCATCCTTTAAGTGTTGCTGGAATCTTGGCCGAATTACGTCTTGATATGTCGACGATTTGCACCGGACTTCTCCATGACACTGTAGAAGATACGGACGTAGATATTGAGGATATTGAAGAGCGTTTTGGTAAAAGCGTGGCTCATCTCGTAGATGGAGTGACGAAAATCACTCAAATGAAATTTCGAAACACCCATGAAAAGCAGGGTGAGAATATTCGAAAAATGATTGTAGCCATGGGTAAAGATGTTCGAGTCATTTTAGTGAAGCTCGCGGATCGCTTGCATAACATGAGAACTCTCAACCATATGCCCTATCAGAAGCAGGCGAGAATTGCTCAAGAGACTTTGGACATTTACGCTCCTTTGGCCAGTCGACTGGGTATCAACTCTATAAAAATTGAGCTGGAGGATTTGAGCTTTCGCTATGGTTATCCGGACATGTATTACGAGTTGGCTCAAAAAGTCGCAAAGAAAAAGAAAGAACGTGAAAAGTACATCGACGATGTAAAGCGCATTCTTAATCAAGTGATCGTAGATCGATCTAAAATTAAGTTTGAGATTTATGGTCGCCCCAAGCATTTGTATTCGATTTACAAGAAGATCACTCATAGAAACTTAGATTACGAACAAATTTATGACATTCTTGCGTTTAGAGTGATCGTCGGTACATTGCCCGAATGTTATGAAGTTTTAGGTTTGGTTCATGCTTTGTGGAAACCTATTCCCGGGCGTTTTAAAGACTTTATTGCTATGCCCAAGGCCAATAATTATCAATCTCTGCATACTACGGTGATTGGCCCTGGCGCTGAACGTATTGAAATACAGATTCGAACTAAAGAGATGCATCTGATTGCGGAAAAGGGGATTGCAGCCCATTGGACTTATAAAGAAGAGTCGAAAGGGAATAAGTCCGCAGCAGGTGTAGATGCCATCGAAAAGTACAATTGGTTGCGTGATCTGGTGAGCATGCACCAACAGACCGATAGCTCGGATGAATTTTTAGAAAACGTAAAAACTGAACTTTTTGATACTGAAATTTATGTGTTCACCCCCAAGGGTGATGTGAAGGAATTTCCCGATGGAGCTACTCCTATCGATTTTGCCTATGCTGTACACACGGATGTTGGAAATCGGATCGTTGCGGCTCGAGTGAACGGAAAACTTGTTCCACTAAAGTATGAGCTGCAAAATGGTGATAATGTGGAGGTCATCACCTCGAAGAACCAAACTCCATCAAAGGATTGGCTCAACTATTCTGTAACCACACGGGCTCGATCGAAGATCAGGCATCATGTGAAGCAAGAGCAACGTCAAAGGTCCTTTGAGTTGGGTAAAGAGCTAATTGAAAAAAGTCTTCGAAAAGCAGGAACTAGTGTAAATAAACTCCTAAAGGGGCCTGAGTTTGAGAAGTTTTTAAAGGACCAGGGTTGTCCCTCAATTGATGATATGTACGTTAAAGTGGGCTACGGGAAAATGACGCCCAAGTTTATAATAGAAACTTTGATACCAGACACCGGAGTCCAGGAAGAAGAGCAGGGCTTTCTGCAAAAGGCTTTTCAGTCAGCAGCTCGTAAGAAAAAGAAGTCCAATAACCTCATTTCTGTGGATGGAATGAGTGATGTTATGGTGCGGTTTGCAAAGTGCTGTAACCCAATACCAGGGGATTCGATTCTTGGCTTTATCACTTTGGGTCGAGGGATTGTGATTCACCGATCCGATTGTCCCAAGGCCTATGAATTTGATCAAGATCGACAAATCGATGTGGAGTGGGCGGGGAGTGATAACACTCCTGTACGCCAGGTTAGGCTGCGAGTGGCGTGCTATAACAACCCAGGGCTCTTGAAGGATATGTCGGAAGTGTTCGCTCGTAACGGTGTTAACATTAACGGCGTAAACACCAAAAATAGTTCTGACGGACGTGTCGTCTGTCATTTTGAGATCAGTGTTCGAAACACGCAGCATCTTTCTGAAACCATGGCTGAGTTACAAAAGGTTAAAGGTGTTTTAGGCGTTAGTCGTCTTACAAAGTCCTAGGGTGAATCTCACACTCAATAAGGCTTCTTAAATCAAAAAAGGGATAGTAAGTTTGTTGCTTAATGCGCGTGCCTTGATTGGAAAACCCAGTGGCAATGGTTAGGGCGTTGTATCTTCCTTTATGGGAAAAACTTAACAAGAGTTCTGGAATTCGGGTGGATGAGTGAGTGCCACGGACCTTAAGTTCATATCTTAAAAAATTCTCGTTTACAGGTCGGTTTCCATAGGACCACTCTTCTGGTTGTTCCTGCGAGAGGTGAGTGAAGACTCGCCGATAAGTGGACATTGAGTTCGTCGAAATTTCTGTGACCTGGCAGTACCCTTTGTAAGCACTGGCTGTGGAGATGTTTTCGGGCAAATTATTTTCACAGCCAATCATCATAAAGTCGGTGATTTCATCAACCATATGAATGTGGGAGAGGGGTTCGGGAGTTATTTCAGAGCGTATGGGGAATGCTTGATGTTGCAGGGTAATGGCTGTGCCCAATTGGAAGTGGCTTTCAGTGATGGACCAGCTAACCCATTGTGGGGAGAAGTACTCATGATCAACAAAAGTAGGGTGGGCAGAATTGAGTACTATTGGTTCGTAGGTGTGAGGAAGAGCGTTCTTTTTCATGGCTCCACATTCTAGCTGAATCGAATTTTCTGCTGCTGCGCTGAACGAGAATAGAAACAGTAATAGATAGAAAGTAAAATACCTCATTGCTAAGACTCCTAATCCTTGGTTCTTAATTAGAATGTTAGATTTGAATTTCTGGTTTGTGATGAGGGTATAATTTGAGTTCAATTTGATTAAGAACTCGACGAGACGAACTTCTGGTAAATAAAAAAAACGCCGGGGTGATGCTCCCGGCGTAGATATTATTTTTGCTAACCCTAATGTTGGATGCTGGCTCAGATGATTTGTACCCTTCGCAGATGATCGTCTAAATGAAGCTCTTTCCACTTTTGTGGAATGGTGCCTAGTGGGTGTAAAAACTCAATCCCAACGTTGTTTAAATTTATAGTTTCAGTATTACGGACCCATTTTACATGAGCTCGCACATTCAATAGGACTCTCCCGGCAAATACCATTTTTATCTTTACGTTATCGCCCACGTTGATACTGCTATTTGCCCCCATGCTAATGCATAAGCCGTGGGGTGATAGGTTATTGATCCATTGTGGGGGAACTCGTTTCCCATCGCATTCGATGGACCACAGTCTCGGATCCAAAATTTGGTATCGAGTTTCATTTCTGAATGTATTTAACTCCGACATTTTAGCTCTCCCCTCGCCCCTACACGCATTTGTTACATAATAATTGCAGTGGGTGTGCCATCCCAGATGGAATGAATCGGGCAAAGGACGTATCAAGTTGAGAAGACCTTGGTTATCTCCTCAACAGTGCATTTTAGCTGATCAGTTTGTTTGTAAATAGTTAGGCAAAAATTTTTAGATGTGTGTTGCAAGTCTATGACAACGGTTGAGGAATGTCTCGCTCTAGCACCCCCATTCTAAAAATATCAGAAATGTCGTGAGTGAACGAGTTAGAAAATCGTCGAATTAATTACCAGCGAAACCCATAGCCCACTTTAATGATCAAGCTAGATGCTGATACATCTTCGGAGGGAGGATATAATCCGTAGTCGACTTGAAAAGGAATCATACTGTTGCCATTTCCAAAATGCCAATCGAATCCAAAGGATACGCCATAAAAACTAGTGCTCGCAACGCTGTCTTCATCGATGGCTGTAACATCGGAACCTGTAGGTACAAGTAGTCCTAAGTGGGCACCGGCGTAGGGGCGAAAACTACCCTCAGAGAACATATAGCGAATCAAGCCATCCGCTGAAAAGTAGTTGATGTTGACTTCGCAGACGGCAGGGTTTGAGTCTGAATCCAAACATGTGGAGTCTCCGGCATCTTTTGTTGAAAGTTGCTGTAAACCCACTCCAGCTCTTAAATTCCAAGTAGAGGTGAGGGGGAAGTCTGCAAAAGCCTTTACTGAAAAACCACTGCCAGCCAGATCTCTGGTAGGGTCACCCTCTTTTTCTACAGTCATTGTGTCAGATTGCATTCCAATAATTCCGCCGACCATTATGGCTTGGCCTGTGGGTCTTTCTTTGTTGGGCTTGCTCTTTGATTTGGCTCTAACAAATAACCCTCTTTTTAGTTTCGACTTACCAACGATTTGTGCGACGGCTCTTCCCTTTTTTACCGAAACGATTTTAACCTTTCCAACAAGTTTACCTTTCTTGGTGTAGACGGGAATGGTTTGACCTTTTTTGAAATTATCGCTCTTGCTGAGTTTAACCAATGCTTTGTTGCCCTTTACTTTTACAATCCTTCCGGCTTGTGCATTTGGTAGTGCAATAATAAAGAAGGCCATTAGGGCTAAGAGTGCTGTGGCTGGATGTTTCATAGTAGGTGCTCCTCGACAAGCTGATTAAAACTTAATAGGGATTCATTAAATAAGAGATCATTGTTCCAGTTTAACTTTGGGTTGAGTTGGCAATAGGCGAACTCGTTTGTGGCTTTTAAATGTCTGGAAAGATAATTTACTGAGCCATTTCCATAGAGCACGATATCTTTTTCGGTATAAGACCCTTGGGGTCCAATTTCTTTTAAAATAGATTTTTCGGTGGGCTCTACATAGCAAGAGGTGAACATTGAAGTGGAAATTCCAGCTTTGGTAAAGGCTTCTTTTTCCAGGACATCTCGGGCTTCGGAAATATAGAGAGTACAACCGCAAACGAATGCGGCAATGAGTATGAGAAGTAGATGCAAGGGTGCGTGTCTTTTACTAAGCATTTCACTATAGATTCTAACCTATTAGGCATGCAGGGCTAAGTAGATTTGATGTCTATAGCTGTAGGTCTAGATGATGTTGGCGTTAAGTTTTATGGAGTTCCAAAAATCTCAAATAAAAAGCCACTCGGAGAGTGGCTTTTAGATATCTGCTATATGGAAGGTCGGCCTTAAAAAGGGATCTCTTCGTCAGCATCGAAAGAAGGCTCTGGGCCAAAATCTTGAAACTCAACATTATTGCTAGAAGAATCAGAATTATAGTTACCAGCTCCAGAATTAGCATTGTTCCCACCTAGAAATTGCACGGTAGTCGCGACAATCTCTGTGGTGTAGCGCTTCTGGCCTTGTTGATCTTCCCAAGATCGTGTTTGTAAACGACCTTCTAGATAAACTTGGCGACCTTTCGATAGGTACTTTCCGCAGATCTCTGCCGTCTTTCCCCAGACGACAACACGATGCCACTCTGTGCGCTCTTGTCGTTGTCCGTTCTTGTCATTCCATGTTTCACTAGTAGCAACACTTAAAGTGGCTACAGTATTTCCCGATGAAATTTGTCGCACTTCCGGATCTGCTCCGAGGCGTCCAATAATTATCGCTTTATTCACTCCAGACATATTCACTCCCCAATTTTGATTGCATTGTTATTGCGTAGAACGACCTAAGATGCAATATCACAAAGGGTTTCCACCAAGATACAGTAGGTTAGAGTTGTTAACGCGCTGAATAAGTGGGCATAATCCGGATCGGACCCAGTGGAAGTTAAAATTGAGCCAAAGGAGTGAGTCGGGTCTGGCGCATTCCAACCCCTTCCAAGCGAAATTGGTAGGTTTTTGCATTAGCGGTCTCGTTGATTTTCGCTTTGGAGTCATCAAACAAAAAGTCTATAGAATTGGCAATAAATGAGTCTTTTTGTTTAAGACGGTTCAATCGAGCCAGCTTCATGCGTAGATCCATACGCCGAAAGCGGGGAGTGATAGAACCCGGTTTTCTTCCAGCAGCAAAAGTCACTTGAACACTGCCTCGGGCTTGAAGGTAGATGTCGTTGTTAGGGGTACCCAGAACCACTTCATCCAGCTTAATCTCTCCTTCGGTCATCTCCCCCTTTAGAGTCACTTGAGAAAACTCTATGTCTGTAAGTACTAAGCTGGCCTGAGGAATATTTAAAGTCTCAAACTTAATAGGTTGGGAAGAGGTAATGTTAAAAGCTCCTTCCGGTTGATTTTTGAAACTTTGATCAACAACAAAGTCTCCTTGGCCTCCGATACGACCCGTGACTGTTATGGGGATGGGGGCCATGGGTGCAATCTCTTTAAGATCTAAGCCGTTCAACTCAAAGGAGACCTCATGACCTGTAATTCCCTCGTCATCGGGCGTGTCGATAGTGAATTTCGTTGAAAGCTGACTGCCAAACAGTCCATCCACCTGCATTTTTCCACCGGGTTTAAGTTTTAACAAATCGAGAATGCTAGGCGAAAACCGGGCTGAGTTAGCTTCAATGCGTGGAAAGGATTGAGAATCTATGGATAAGCTTTCAACAGCTATTCCAGGGGTTGGTAAAAGATCTAAACTCATATTTTCAAAAGTTATAAAAACCTTGTTGTTGGTGGCTTGAGCTATTTTTGAAGAAACTTGGTCTCCTAAATCACTAAATGGGAAGAGCAGTGCTGCAAATAGCATAAGTGCTGAACAATAAAGTAAAAAATATTTCAATATGGTTTTAAAAAAAGCCTTTTTACTCATGCAATAGCCCTATCAATTGGTGGAACGTCGAGTTCTTCTGCGTCGATTTGATTTGGAATCCTTTTTCTCATCTGATTTAGGTAATGGCGGTAGGGAAATGTTTTTTAATGTATAAGTCACATTAAAATAATGATCGTCTTCAGCCGTTGCACTGAGATCCATTCCAGTAAGCTTTACATCTCGCATATTTTGCAATTCAAAAGCGATGTCTTTCACTTGCTTTACATTCAATGTCTTTAGTGAGATCGAAACACCCGCCACCTTGGATGATTTGGGAGCAAACTTAGGTTTATCATTACTTCCCGTCATTTCACCCAATTGATCCGGATTCAAATTGAATCGGTTCAAAGCCATTGTGACTTTGCTGCGAATAGCAGCCTCCGTTTGCGCTGGGGGTAAGTTGGGTAGGTTTCCCTCACTTTGGGCCTTTAAAAAATCACGGGTGAGATTTCTTTCATCTTCAAAGGTGAGCTGGAACTCGGAGGCATTCATGTAGTTTCCGATGGGAATCATAGCCATTAAAAAAATGACTAGGCCAATGCCGCCAAAAATAATGACTTTTTGAGTGGCCTGAGGCTGGACTTCGAACTTTTCTCGCAAAGTGAGGAACCAGTCTTGCTCTTGCAAGGTCTCCCATAATTCAGTGAACTTGGTTTGTAGGTTGTCTTTTAAGTCTTCCAACATAATTAAAGACCTCGTGATAGTCTGGAAGTTTTAAAGCTATAGGCGAATGATTTTTTTCCAGGTTTGGGAGTCACTTTTAGGGGAAGTTTTCTGATGGCTTTTTTCCGCGCGATACTTTTTAGGCCTGTTTCAAGTGCCTGCAAATTATCGCTCTGGTTGAGATAGCCAACGATTTGAACATCTTCATCTTTGATTTTGAGTTGAATGATATCCATTTGAATATTCCGTCCAGAGGGAACAGCTTTCGACAAAGAGGCCACTACATCTAGTGCTGAATTGATTTCTTCAATCTTCTCTAAATCTTTCATTTTCGTTTTTAATTGTTTCTTATTTCTAATAAATTCTTGCACGGCTCGAGATGAAGCTCTTTTTATAGACTTTTCTTTTTTAGCAAGAGTTCGCAGATTATCTTGAGCTTCAAAGTAATTGGTTTCACTCATATTTGATTTTACACATGAATGAATCAGTAGAATGCAGAAGCCGGCCACTCCCATACGTATGGTACTTCCCCAACGTTCTTTGAATTTACCAAATCCGTGACTGCCTCGGGCAAATTCGCCCTTGAGAAAATTAGTCGCTGGATTTCTTGGTTTTTTAATACCTTCAATAGCTAAACCTAAAGCCACTCCGCCCGTGATGCTGTTGTAGCTGCTGGTTCGATTTCTAATCGTTGGAATTTCTGGAGCCAGTGGGTTGGTTGAAACCTCTGTTCTTTGTGTTAGGAATGGCCCCAAGTTTTTGACCTGCGAACCACCGCCGGTTATCGAACACTTGTTAATGGAAATATTGAGTTCACTTTCAATTTCCATGTAGGTCAACTTTAAGCGTTTACCGAATTGAGCCAATGGTTCTTCTAGCGTATTAGAAAAAGCAGCTTGGGCTTCCGTTGCACCTTCTGTAGAAATGAGGATAAAACTTTTGGATTCAAGCTCTTTAAATGCCTCAGATAAAGGAATGTTGTATTTCTTATGAACTTCAGTGGCTAAGTTTCTTGCTCCCCAGCCCAGTGTCCGGCAGGTCAGTAACTCTTTGTTTTGATAGATCATGAGTAAAGTTTTACTTCGTCCAATGTGCAATAAGGCACCGGCGTCCAGGCGAGACGGGATTTCAGAGGATTCATTTTCCTCCTCATCATCTTCGGCTAGGGTGTCGACTCGGTCCACTAGATCCGTTCTCTGGGGAGGCAGGTCATTCCAATTTTCAAATAAATTGGAGTAGGCGAGAGTTTCACAGCTTAAAATTGAGGGTTCAAAGCCGGAGTCCTTGCAGGCTTGGAGTGATTCTTCAATCTGCTCCCTTGGAGTAATAGAAGCCAAAACATTGGCCCCAGTGCCGGATTGATAGGAAAGTACTTTTGCATCAAAAATGGCATTCTCTGGCGTAAAGGGAACATCATCTTCAATTTCAAGGGGCAGGGCCCTTTGAATACTGTGACGCTCCTTAAACGGAAAGAAGGTTCTACGATGGGTGACGTAGTTCTGATTAATAGCCACATTAAATGTGACCTTCTCTAAATCTATATGAGCTAGATAATTGCGTAAAATATCTATGATAATAATATCATCATCAGTATTGGGCTGAGCAGACAGTGGAAACTCTTGGTAGTTAACCAAAGTTGCGCCGCTAGAGCTCGGCTCCACCTCTGCCACTTTTATGCTATGGGAACCAATATCGATACCAATGGAAGTCATAGATTAAGGGCCTTTCGCTGAGAAAAGTTTAGCATTTTGATAGAGAAAAAACAGTCTTATAAGGGGTTTACTATGATTCACCTATTTGCCTCTGGACCTATGTCTCAGTCCTATAGTTTTTATTTAAATTATGGAGTAGATTTTTAAGCAGGGGAGAGCTTAATGAGTCAATTTCATTTTCAGTTATCGTGTTTTCAGTCGCCTTTAGGGCCCAACTCTGGATTGCTCGCAGATGTTTCAATGCGACCAAGCAATCGGTTGGAATTTACTTTTAATATTACGACCGGTTCGCAGGTGGTTTTGCCGCGACCAGTATCTGGACCGAGCCGAAGTGATGGGTTATGGCAAGGAACTTGTTTCGAGTTATTTCTAGGCATGGAAGATGAAAGCTATATTGAAGTGAACGTATCCCCAAATGGACAATACAATCATTACTATTTTTTAAGCTATCGTGAGAGAGCCCCAGAGAAGAGTGATCCTGTCCGTAAAATACATTCGCGGTTTTTTGACTTTGGTGATCATATGCGCTGCTTTGGAGCGATAGAGTTTGACCCTCAGTTTAAGTTTAATCATTTACATAGTATTCATCCTACGGCGGTCATTGAGTTTAAAGAGGGTTTGACTTATTGGGCAACCAATCATCCGCTCGACAAACCAGATTTCCACTTTCGAGATTGTTGGACCATACTGGACTAGAGCCCATGAAAAACTCACCATTGCACACTTGATATAGGTTGGTACACTTAGCCTATGATAGTTAGCGTGTTTGAAGGTAAACCACAGATCTTTTTAACTGAACAGGGTGAAGGGCCATCTATGGGCCAGCCTGCGGTTTTTTTGCGGTTGAGTGGGTGCAATCTGTTTTGTCATTGGTGCGACACGGATTTCACGTGGAACTGGCAGGGGACACTTTTTAAGCATGAGAAGGATGCACTGCCGGGGTATAAAAAGTTCGAAAAGAAGAACTTTCAGCAAGATATGACAAATGATCAACTACTCAGTCAATTGGAGATGGTCTCCGAGACACCTCGATTGGTGGTCACCGGTGGTGAACCACTCCTGCAAGAGGCTTTATTGTTAGAGCTTCTTAAAAAGCTTCAGGTTAAAGTTCCGCAATTGAAAATAGAAATTGAAACCAATGGAACTAAAAATCCTTCTAGGGAATTTTTTAAATTACCAGTCCATTTTAATGTTTCCCCAAAGCTATCCAACTCGAAAATCCCAAAAAACTTGAGGATCAAGGCCCATGTTTTGCGGTCTTTTATCGACTATCCTGATGCGATCTTTAAGTTTGTGATTAAAACTCAGGACGATATCAAGGAATTACAGCAACTATTGCTTGAGCAGAAAATACCAGCTGAGAAAGTTTGGGTGATGCCATGTGGAACCGATGTGCCATCGATGGATGAGATTGCACCTTGGCTGCAAGAAGAGGCTGATTACGCTCGGTGGAACTACTCAGACCGCTTACATATCCGCAAAAATATCCCTTAAGGCACTTGGTCCTTTTTAATGTTCGCTCCAGTGCACGACCTGTGGACGTCCTTGTATGGTTTTTTGCGGAGTATTTGTGGTGCCTGAACCTGAATCGCCTTGGCCATCACCGTCACCTTGGTCGTCGCCTTGGCCATCACCATCACCTTGGTCGTCGCCTTGGCCTTCATCTTCATTTTGGCCATCTTCTTTGGCCTGCTCATCAAGCAATGTCACGAGATTCTCTTTTAAGGAATCAAAGTCATAGGTGACGGCTTGGATTTCACGATAGGTATTTTTTTCTTGCCCGGTTGATACGATTCGAAAATTGTACTTCTCTCCAAAGAATAGGGGCATACCAGCTTCATTGAAGTCTTCAGTGTTTACATTTGTTTCAGTATCTAAAAACTCGAGAAACTCATCTTCATTTTTAAAGGTACCACCAGCATCTTTGTCGTTACGCCTGGTTATGATTTGGTCGGCAACTTCTTCGTCTATTTGGGCGTCAATCGCTATAAGGACGGCCTTAGTTGCCGAATTGACATTGATGCCACTCACTCCATAAATGGTCACTCGATCTTTGAGAATTCGATAGAATTCGGGGTTCATGCCCGCGACCAGTTTTATTTCGTCCATAGTTCGAAAAGGAGCGCTCGGGGGAATTTGGCCTGCATCTTCTATCACAGAATAGAGTGTGCTTTCTGCTCCACCTGAGATTTTTTGGTCATCGACATCAACCCAGTCAGTAATGTTGTCGATGAGCTCTTCAAAGTCTGTAGAACCATATCTCTCCTCAAAACCGTCATCATTTTGAATTTTGTCTTCGAATATTTGTAAGATTTGATTGCGAGTCGCTGTGGCTAACCTTTTTGAAGGGGAGCCTAAGGCATTGATATCAATCTTTTGCCCCTCGTCTTCAATGGACAAAAAGAATTTTGATTTCATAAATGATTCTTCGGTATTCTTCTCAATCTGTGAGCGTTCAACAGCATTCAACCCATCGGGGATTGTGGGAGGCCATTCAAAAGGGAACTGCCAAATGAGATCAAGAATCTCTCCTTGTTCACCCAGTTTATCACCGACCTGAGCTTTGGCTTTTTGGTAGAGCAGTATTCTTAATAAACCTAGTTCCGCCCCAGCTCGGGCCGCATAATAGGCGCGAATTCGATTCACACTCTGAGTAGAAACACTGTATTCAAGTGTGGTGACTTGGGCTAAATCTAGAGCTAAGGGTAAAATCACATTGAGCGCAGCGAGAGTCATAATGAGCGCGATGCCTTGGCGGTTACTCACGGGCCTCTTCAGTCGATTCAAAAATCTTCGTGACAGAAGTTTGATGTGATCTTTAGTTTTCATCACCAGAACCTTCTTCATCGTCATCGGAGCCACTTGTTGATTGGCCCTGCTGTTGGGTTTGTGCTGAAGTGTCTACCTTTTTATCTTGAGGGTTATTCTGAAAGCGAATGGCTGCGACAAGGTTGAATCCGTACTCCTTAGGATTTCCTTTTTGATCTTTCTCCTTTGGATTCAGGACAATAAGTTTGGCTTCCACCGCTCCAGGAAAATGATTTTTAATCTTTTCGTCTTGGCTCTCTCGACTATTCCAGTTGGCACGCCATTCATCTCGTTCACTATCATAAAAACGCATTTCAAACGTCTCAATGTTTTCTAAGAGAACTGTTTTTTGGCCACCTTCTTCTGGTTTGTCGTCCACATAGTTCGACACACGGCGAAGCAAACATTTACTGGATTCCTTTTTATTCAGGCGTCCTTTGCAAGTTTCTATTGTGTAGCTGATTTCTGCCAATGAACTTGCGGGTTCTTCGGGATTAATCTGAATGTTGTTTAACGAAGTGAAATGAATTTCATTGGCTTCACCGATAAAAAAGGCCGTATCTTTTCTTAATGGTCGGGTTTTAAATCGTTCATCATTTGGGTCAATTTGCGTTCCCGGGGCGGTGCTGGTGGTTTGTGTGGCTGTGGCTGGATCATCAGGATTGGCTGGATCATCGGCGCTGGCGTCTTCTTGTTGGTTTGCTGACTGCGTAGGATTGGTGGCGTTGCGATTTTTGTTTAACTTTTTTTCGGCGGCCTGTCTGCGAGCGATTTGAGCCTGATTAAATAGTTCCGTATGGAAATCCTGGTAGTTAAAGGCGCGATTTATATCCGCTTCAACCACACGCAAAGCATCTCGAATCACAGCCCCAGCAGCAATTTCTTTATCCACTTTGCCTCGACGGCGCGTCCCTTCCTGGATAGCGATGGCTGTATAGGTACTCAAAACGGCCAAAATAGCAATAGAGATCATCAGCTCAAGGAGAGTCATGCCTGTAGAGTTTCGTAAGCTCAACTGCCACCGCCTGTTAGGGTGAGTTGTTGTTCGTAATCTACAATATAAGTGGCTGCCGAGTATTTAACTTCCTTCTTATTAGGTAGTTGAACCACCACCGTAACTTTAACCTCAGTTACGGATTTGTTAAAAAACTCCTGCATTTGACTGATTACGGTCAGCACTATTTCTGGTACAGATGCTTCATCCTCTCCAGCTACAAATGCTGATCTCAAGTCAGGCATCACAAATTCTTTGCTTTCCAATATCCATTTATAGTTAGGATACTCATCACCGAAATCACCAGAATCCTCTTCGGGGAGCTGTTGCGCTCGTTTGCCAGAATATTTTAGGACGGTCTCGGCCATCTTTCTTTCCAACAAAAAAGCCACATTGTTATTGAGTTTTGACTTTCGAACTCGAGTTAAATTTCCAGACCAAGCGATGGATAAGGTGATCATAGCAAAGGTTAAAATCACAGAAGCAACGAGCACTTCCAATAAGCTAAATCCTCTTTGGTTTCTGATCATCGGGATCTCACTTCTTTGAGGGTTATTCTTTTCCCGACCAAGTCAGATTGTCCGCTCATTGGGTTTGTAACCAAGGTCCATTTTTTTTCTTCTTTATAGGAGAGGTGTATGGCTGCTTCATCCACCATGCCCTGGGGTAAGAAATAGATATAGGCACGACCTTCTCTAATGGGCTCTTTTCTCCGTGTGAGTTCCACTTCATCCACTTTTACAATTTCTGGAAAGGTTTTAATTTCTTTAAAAATACGATCATCCATCTCGTAGACTGTGGCGTCGCCTTGACCATCTGCTGATGCTACTGGTTCAGATTCAAGCACAATCCCACTTACGGCACTTCTTTCGACCCAATAGCGTTGTCCGATACCATCTAATTTATTGATGTCTAAATCAATCACCAGACGGTAAGTGGTGTTGTAGAGTTTAGCTTGATATTGAACTTGTTTAGTGACCAGAGAGAAATTGTTAACAAACCGTCTTGCATCTCGGCCGGGGTCTGCCAATTTAGTGATCATAAAGCCACTCATAGCTACGACCACAACTAAAACAATCATCACTTCAAGAAGAGTGAATCCGGCAGAATGAGCTTGAGGGACCTTCCTCTTTGGTAAACGACTCATCCAGTCATTATCCTCAGCAATAGCCAAATATGCAAACACCACTTCCATGGAAGTGGTGCCTTGCATTGATTAAAATGTAAGTGAGAATTAATTATCGGCCTGGTCGTCAGAAGAAGTACATGCACTTCCGCTACAAATATCGTCTTTGGTCCCATCTTTTCGGTCGGGTCCGTTGGAAATAAGCATATAAGCGCCATCCACTTCTTCGTAATAAAGTTCACGCTTCCAAGGATCTTTTGGAAGTTGCTTAAGATAAGGATCTGGACCCCAATCTTCACAGGCATCACCAGGAGCATTCATTAGAGCATCTAAGCCCTCATCTGATGTAGGGTAATACCCACAGTCAGTGTAATACATATCTAATGCTTGGCCGACTTGGTTGAGTTGAATTTTAGCTTGTCGCAAGTTGGCTTTTTCAAGTCGATCTTGAACAGCAACAACAAGAACTGATGAAAGTCCTCCAACGATCACAAGCACAATCATAATTTCTAACAGCGTCATACCTTTTTGGTTTCTTAACATGGGACCTCCGTAACAGTTGGTGAGCTATACTAACTACCAATACTAGAAATTTCAAATATTGGAATCATGATGGCAAAAACTATCACCGCAATAATAACACCCATCACGATAAGCATGATAGGTTCTAATAGAGAGGTGAGTGACTCCACTTGGTTTTCTACCTGAAAGTCATAGGCATCGCTGACCTGCGTCAGCATATTTTCTAATTCGCCTGTTTTCTCACCAATATTAATCATGTGGATCACTAGGGGAGGGAACTGTCCCGACGCTTTCAATGGTCCAGCTATGGATTCCCCTTCGCTAATGTTATCTCTCGCATCATCGATAGCGGCAGCAAGAATATGGTTGTTAACCACGTTTCGAACAATGGTCATGGCGTCCAGCATGGGGACGCCGCCGGTTAATAATGTAGAAAGGGTTCGTGTGAATCTTGAAACGGCAAGCATGCGTGCCAGTTTTCCAACCACTGGAATTTTTAATGTAAAGGCATCCCATGAAACGGCTCCGCCCTCTGTACGTTTCCAAAACTTAAAAGTGGCGTACATGGCGGCAGATAAACCCAATAAGGGCACCCAATAAGCTATAACGAAATCACTGGTAGAAATGACCGCTTGTGAATACCAGGGAAGTACGAGTTCCGGGAAGGCGTCAAAGATTCCGGTGATTTTAGGAATCACAAAAACAAAAAGTCCTAAGAGAAGTAGACCAGTAAAAACGAACATTAGAACCGGGTAGGTCATGGCTCCACTGATTTTTTTGCGCAATTTGGATTGCGCTTCCGTGAATTCAGCCAACCTTATTAAAATGATATCCAGTGTTCCCGAAATTTCGCCGGCCTCTACCATTGAAATGTAAATCTTATTAAACGCCTTGGGGTACTTCGCGAGGGCTTTGTTAAATGAACCCCCTTCGTTTACAAAGTTTTTTGCATCCCGAATAATATCAGATAGGGTTTCGTTTTCGACCTGTTCTTGAACAGCGCCTAAAGCATCCACCAATGGGACATTTGCTTTAAGTAGTACCGCCAGCTGTCGAGTCATCATAGATAGATCGTCCACACTGGCCTTTTTCTTGGCGTTGGCAGCTTTACTTACGGATTTTTTAGTTCGAGATTTATCTTTAATGGTGGTGACGTAAACACCTTGTTTTTTAAGGCGGGTCTTAGCAACACCCATAGTTTCGGCATCTATTGTGCCGGAAATAGATTTCCCGTCTCGTCTGATACCTTTGTAGAGATAAACGGCCATCTAGGGGTTACTCCACCTGGGTATTGGCTAGAACTTCTTCAATGCTGGTAATGCCTTGTAAAACTTTTTGCACCCCGTGATCACGCACGGTTTTCATTCCCTTTTGAGTGGCCAGCTTGCGAATCGTTCCACCATCTTGTTGCTGCATGATTAAACTTCGAATGTCTTCAGTGACCATAAGTAATTCTTCAATGACCGTTCGGCCAATATAACCTTTTTGGTTACACTCACTGCATCCAACAGGCTTATAAACCGTCGCGCCCATAAGTTGCTCACGATTCATATCAACACTTTGTAATTCTGTATCTGTCGGAGTGTATTGCTCCTTGCAGTGGGGACAAAGCACTCTTACAAGTCTTTGCGCTAAAACTCCAAGAAGCGAAGTGGCGATAAGAAACGGTTCACACCCCATATCGATAAGCCTTGGGAAAACCCCAGCCGAATCGTTGGTGTGAATGGTGGAAAGCACTAAGTGACCCGTGAGTGAGGCGTTGATAGCAATTTCTGCCGTTTCCAAGTCTCGAATCTCCCCAATCATAATGACGTTGGGGTCTTGACGAAGAATGGCGCGGAGCGCGGATCCAAAAGTAAGTCCAATTTTATGGTTCACTTGTATTTGACCCACCCCATGAATCCGTTGTTCCACCGGATGCTCAACCGTAATGATATTTTTATCGATAGTATTAATTCGGCTAACGCAAGAATAGAGTGTGGTGGACTTACCGCTACCCGTAGGGCCTGTAACCAGGAGAATGCCATAGGGTTTGTGGATGATTTTATCCATTTGCTCCAGATCTTGATCATTAATCCCCAACTGTTCTAAATCTAGGATAACGCTACTTCTATCCTGTAGACGCATAACCAAGCGTTCGCCATGGGAAGTGGGGACTGTATTGACCCGCACATCGATGTCTTTACCTGCCAATTTAAGGGGGATCCGACCATCCTGAGGCAAGCGTTTTTCCGCAATGTTCAAGTTCGCCATAACTTTAATTCTTGAAGTGATAGCATTCTGAAATTTTTTAGGTGGTTTGAATATATCAAACAGTACGCCATCCACTCGAAATCGAACCACCATATCCTTTTCATAGGGTTCGATATGAATATCAGACGCCTTTTCTTTCACTGCGCGAAACAGTAATGTGTTTACAAGTTTAATCACAGGCGCATCATCTTCAGCTGTGTCTAAAAGATCAATCACCGGATCGTCTAAGTCGTACTCTTCTTCCTCAATTTCATCGAGTCCTTCCAACGCGGACGTGGACTTTTCATAGACGCGGTTGATGGCGTCTTGAATTTTTGAGCTTGTAGCCACTACGGGAGTGACTTCTTTTCTGAATAAAACCTTCATATCTTCTAGGTTCTTTGTATTCAAAGGGTTGGACACAAGAACATGAAGAACATTTTGCTCTTCTTGAAAGGGTAAAACTTCATTAGCCTGGGCGTACTTTCTCGGGATATCGCGCACTAAATCCACAGCTATGTCATTACTGGGGATATCTTTGATGAATCGCATGTCCAAATTTTTACAAATAAAGGCGAGGGCTTCTTCGGGGGTGGAGTGGCTGTGTGAATCTACAAGCTCACCTATCAATTCTCCCTTTGCATTGGGAGTTTCCATGAGGCGATCGAACTGCTCGCGAGTGATGCCAGTTCCCTTAACAATAAGTTTTTCAAACGTCGCAGCCATACCTTAAAAGGATAGCCCAAAACTAAGGCGGTTCCTAGGGTAAAATCGATTTTTAAATATAAAAAAGCCTGGATCTCTCCAGGCTCATCAAGCAATCAAAATTTAGATCTAATACTTTTAAAACGTTTCAACGGCAGGTTCTTCTGGAGCAGAGTTAATTCCACTATCCATGCTTGCTTTTCGTGGAAGGGAGTCTACAAATGCGCCGTGCGGATCATTACCGCGCATATATCTCTGAATGAAATCAATTCGCTCATTAATTTTCTGAGTCAGTAGGTCAGCGCTATCTTGCTGACTTCTGAGGATTTTAGGAGTGATAAACATTACTAGGTTGTTTTTCACTTTCTGGGTGTTTTTGGCGCGGAATAACCACCCTAGAATCGGAATATCACCAAGTAGAGGAACCTTAGTGACTCTTTCACTGTGTTGATCTTCCATAAGTCCACCAAGAACCACTGTGTCTCCGTTTTCTGCTGTGATCATTGTTTTGATCGATCGTGTGGAGATGGAGATGGCCGTTTCCGCCAGTTCAGTAGCCGTCACAATAGAGGCAATGGGTCGCTTAATTTGTTGTTCAATTTGCAATCGTACCAAATCGGAATCAGGACTGATAAAAGGAGTCATTTTTAGAAGTATAGTTGCATTGGTTCGCTCAATTGAATCCGTCTGCGTACCGTTGGCTGCCGTGTTGGTGGATCGCCCGATGGGGACATCAGCTCCCACTTCAATCTCTGCCTCTTCATTGTTCAGAGCGAGAAGTTGGGGCGTCGATAATATATTGGCTCCCACATTACGTTGTAAGAAATTGATGAAGCCAATGAGATCCACCACTTCTAACCCATCAGCGGCATCACTGAGTTTAATGGTGTTGCCTCCACCGAAGGCAAGTACAGCTCCTTCATCGTTGGCAGGATTTAAGATTGAAGTAAGAGCTTGGCCCGATCTGAAACCGGCTCTCCCAACTCCTTGGGAGTTTTCATCCAGCTGAACAAAATCCACCTTATAGTCAAAGGTGTCATCCGCATTCATTTCCATAATGACAACTTTTACGAAGACTTGATCTCTAGGGATGTCGATTTTATCTAAAAGCTTTTTCACCACCTCATAGTCTTGTTTGCCTGCAGTGATGATAAGTGAATTTGTAGTGGCGTCGGAAGTGATCACAACATCTCCGCCAAATACCGGCTCAGGAGGAGCTAGAGCTGTCTCGGCTTCGTTCCTGCTACTTGAGCTTCTTCGCGAAGTGGTTGTTTGTGATTCGGCCTTTCGCGCATTGGCTTTAGATTCTTTAGCAATTCCATTTATGGTTTTCTCAATGGCTTCTGCATCACCATGTCTCACATAGTAAACGAACACGCCGCCGGCTTCGTCAGGAGAGAGGCGGAAATCCAGTTTTCTCACAAGGCTACGAATCTTTTGAATCCCAGCTGCGTTACCCACAACAATGATAGAATTGGTGCGATCATCGGCAATTACGGTTTCAAAACTTTCTGCCCCAGCACCACCTTCAGCACTCTTTTTGTTTCTGTTAAAACGAGAAGAACGGCTAAACCTTCCGCTCGAACCACCTTTGTCATCAATGATTTGTTTCACAAGATTAGCGATCTCTTTGGCTTTCGCGTATCGGATAGAGATCACGGCCATCTTTTCTTCAAAACCAGGCACATCCAGTTCATTTATGATGTTCATGATTCGGGTAATATTAGAGCCATAGTCGGTAATAATAAGCGAATTGGTATCCTCGTAGGCGCGCATTTCCCCATCTTTTGAAGGGAGAGTTCTCAGGTCTGTTTCGATTTTTTTGGCATTAATGTATCTCAATTTTACGATTCGAGTGATCATCTGATCGGCATTAGGGAAGTAATCACCAGCATAGGTTTCGATGCTGTCCCTTTGAGCTGTTCGGGAATCTTTGATTTTCCAAAATTTCCCTGAAGGTACTACGGTTTTACCTAAAGAGGCGAGTGCTGAAAGGAAGGCTTTATAAGCTTCGGCCACTGTGATTTTAGAGGGAGCTACAATTGTAATCTTCCCTTTAACGTTGCTGTCGATAATGAAGTTTCGTCCGGTGAGCTCACTGATCGCTTTAATCACATCATTGATGTCGGCGTTAGGAAAATCAAAGCTCTCAATGATCTCAGGGAAATTTTCATTGGTAATGTCTTCGGGCTGGGCCTGGGCAAATCGCTCTTTTACGGAAGCTTCACTTTGACCTTTGGCAGATTCGGCAGGAGTGGATTCTTCCTGATTAGTAGCATTGCCCGGTCGGCTATTGCTAGGGGCCCCAAGTTGGGCGCTGGAATTCGAGGGGTGCAACATAAAGGCCCCGACAAAAACAATTAAGACTTGTTTTAGTGAATTCATTTTAAACATCCTTCTCGTAATGAACTATTTATTTATTGCAATCACTCGGAAATGGAATAGTTGAGTTCTTCTTCTCTTCCATTTCGAATAACCGTTAAACGTATATTATCAGCGGATCGTAAGGCATTGTAAGCCTCCATCGCTTTTCTTGGGTCGTTGATGGGCTCGCCTTCGACCCCTTTAATGACATCGCCCACTTTCATTCCTAATTTCTCAAAAACACTATTGGGCTTTATCCAAGTGAACCGGAAACCTTCAATGCGCCCTCCGGAGTTAGGTACAATATTTTGTGTCATTCGAGCTTCTCGCAACAGCCCTGAGATATCTTTAGTGAGTCGGTTAACATCGTCTCGTCTCACCTCAAATCGGTTTTGTCCGAGTTCTTTAACTAAATCATTTTCTTGAAAGCCAGTATTGCCTGAGTTGCCAGCGGTGGAGATGCCTAAGTTAATTTTAAAGTCTTTCGGAATCTCAATATACTCAAGACGCCGATTGGAAAGGTTTCTAAAAACAAGCTTTCTTCTCTCCACCCGAACCACTTCTGCCAATCCTTCAATGTCATCTCCTTTGGAATAGGCCGCCGCTTTATTGCTACGTCGGCTTTCAACACTGGCTACAGATCGGTCTGTGTTTACATGGACTATGGTACCTAAAAGTTTGAGTGGCAAATTGGAAGGCACAGCAGGACCATCTTCGTCGCTTTGTCCTTCGCCTTCGGATAGGGCTGGAGGGATTTTTCCATCAGCATTAAAGATGTTGCGATCTTCAACCACAAAGTAATCTCGAGCAAATTTTTGATTTGTCTTCCTGGAGGAAGAACTTTTTGTTGGAGGGCTTTGCTTGGGAAGCATATCTGTCCGCAAAGAAAGCATGGCTAAGTCAGCCGTCGTATAGGCGAGCAAGAACACCAAGAGAGGAACGTGAAAAGGTTCCAGTTTTTGAGCGATGCTACCTATATCTTTAGAGGGGCTAGGAATCTTTAACTTCAATGCCATAGTCGGTAGTGTACTCGGGTCCTGTTGAATTGTTAAAATATTAATGATTACCAATAGTTATAGTAAATAAAACTGGACCTTGGCCGCCCAGAGCTGAGGAAAACCCCAATTCAGTGCTAAAATGGGTCCGGGATTGGGAAAAATTGAAATTCAAACAATCGTTTGGACACATTGCCCTTAAGTTGTCAGTGTAAGGTATTAAAATTAAAGGGGAAATCGCAACTATTTGGTCTGTGTGATGGGATGTCAATTACAGGGTGTTTTAGAAAAGATTACAAACGGGTAGCCCCATTATTGAACCACCCGGCCTGTAACCCTCATAATTTTGATATGGGCCAAGTACACGTTGGTATGGCCGTTGCTAAATAGAGAGGTAAGAACGCCGATATTGGGGGGCGTTATTTTTAGGGAATTAATAAATTATTAGGGGGAAATATGTCTAAAGCCATATCGTTTCACGGTATCAATGCACTGGATTTCGAAGAGTTAAGAAGAAATGCGATTCGCGTACCGCAAGTCATAACGCGAATTCGCCAAGCTCAAGAACTTTGGGATAAGGGGGATTTGCCGGATTTTGATTTTATCAATTTTCTGTCGTCAGATGATGCTCGATTTTTATCGAATATAAAATTTAAAAGTCTTGCGGCGGCCATTGTTCAAGTGGGGTTGTTGGATCGTTATTTAATGAACAATGAAAAGCCAAAAGCAATGGTTGGAGATGTGGCTAGAGATTCGGCGCTTCTAGTGGCTACCGGCAAAATTTCTTTTGCTGATATGATTTACAATTCGAGAGCTGCGCAAGTGGGAAATGTAACTTCATTACAGCCGTCACTCTCATTGGGTGTGAAGGCTGAAAACTTAAAGGCCTTCGTTTTTAAAGAGTTAGAAGAAGGCTCGGCGGCTTTTGTGGAGTTAGAAGTAAAAGATAAGAGTTTAAACGCTATAGTTCGACACCTTATCGATGAATACAAAATCCATGAATTTGTTAATGTGGGTCCTGGTTCAAATTTTGAGGGTCTGCGATGTCAGATGGCGATGGAAGAGTTGAGATTTTGCGAGTCGATCGATGATGATCCTATGTTGAGCTGGTTTTACGAAGCCATGTGGCAAACGGATCTTCAAATGGCTCAATGAAAGGATGATGATCGGCATTGAGGGATCTAGGGGAATTCTCCAATGTGCGGTAGCTGGATATCAAAGACTAAATAAATGAAAAAAAAACGGGCTTCTGAAGCCCGTTTTTTTATATATATCCCATCTCAAATTCAGGCGGATCCTCTGTGAAGGCCGGAGTTAGAAATTTTGGAATTTTATCTTCAGGGCTGAGTAGGCAATACAGACCGTAGGGGATTTTTGTCGCAATGAAATCCGTCGGAGGAAAGTAGTTCAGCTGATGTTCAAAATGTATGTAACTGAGGAAATGGCTTCTGGGTGTTAACTTATAGGCCTTGTGAACCAGGGCATGAAAAATATCTGGATTGTTAGCATTAATAAAATTGAGCTGATAATAATTAAGATAAGGATTTTTGCGTAACATGAGTTGGCGAGTGATCCTCAGAAAGGAGAGAAAGTAAAGTGTGCTTTCAAATGTGATCACCCGTTTGGATTTTTTGATGGGTTTGAGTCTCTCCACGGAAGACGGGTCCCAAAGCGCAACGCAGCCTATGATGTTTTTATCTTTGTCTTTGGCAAGTAAGAATTGATCTAGGCTGAGGCCAGGCCATTGCTCAATCAGATCCACTAGGTTTTCGCTTTTATTAGGCATATAAATAGTGCGCTTTTGCTGGCTAGAAGCCATATACTTTTGCAAGGCCTCTAAATCATTGTTGGTGGCAGGCACGACTTCAATGGTGTTAAGGGGTCCATCTGCAAACGGGTATTTGCCATGTATGCTTATAATATCAAAGTTTCTGTATTGGTGATACCTCGGAAAGTTCTCACGCATGGTCCGAGGGCGAATGAATGCATTGTAGGCTTGGATATGAGATTTCCCTACGCAAGAAAAAATATACCTACATTTCCTTTTTTTTCTTTCTTCTACAATTACCGGTAAGAAATTTTCAGACCACTTTACGAGTGCTTTTCGTTTACGCTTCAGCCGTAAATCGGTGGCATAACCAATGACTTCTTCTTTGCCATCTACTATCGCGGAGGTAAAAGCTAGAGTGGCGCATCCCAATATTTCTTGGCCATCATCCAAAACATAGGTGGTGCTATCGTTCGACCACAATCGGTATTTGTTAAAAAAACTATGTTGTCTCTCTGTGGAATAGCGAAGCAAGCCGGGTAATGATTGGCTCGCAAAAAACTTTTTTAGCGCCTCTGAATCCGCTTCTGTAGCCACTCTTAATTGGGCGGGTCGATCGTCTACTAACTTTCCCATAAAGTCTCTTCGTGACCCGTCATTTTATTTATCCACCGAGAGAGTACGAAAAAATAATCACTCATACGATTCACACATTTTAAAATTTCAGGCTGTATATCATCACTTTGATTTATGAGTTCGACCACATATCTTTCTGCTCGTCGACAAACGGTCCTACACACATGTAGTTGACTTCCTGCCAGGCCTCCGCCGGGAAGAATGAAACTTTTTAATGGAGGAAGATCTTTTTCTAACTCATCAATCCATTCTTCCAAATTGGTGATCCACTGAGCATCAACGGCCTGTAGTTTTTCTCGAGTTTTTTCGCTGTCGCAGGCCAAATGACTCCCCATAGTAAAAAGCCAGGATTGCATAGGAACCACTTGCTGTAAAACAAGATCGCTTTGAGCTCGAGGTAGGTCCGTTGCCTGCAGGTTGCTTAAAAAAACACCAATATGTGCATTCAGTTCATCAAAAGTGCCGTAAGCATTCAGTCGAGGGTGGGATTTTGAAACTTTCTTGCCGCTAAACAGCGAAGAGGTACCCGTGTCACCAGTTTTAGTATAGATTCGCATGCAGACTCGCTTTTTACTCATTTTTAACGGTAATGAACATATTGTCCATAAAATCTTTAGAGTGAAAGCGAATGTACATTGGAGTGGCTTTTGATTCCCTTGTTGATCACATTTCCTCATTCTGGAGAGTCGGTTCCCGCCGAGGCCCCTTGGTTAGATAAGCTCGACGAAATCACATTGATGCGAGATGTAGATCGGTATGTGGACCGACTTTATCATCCCATTGTGGAAAAGTTGGAGCTTTCTCATGTTGTAACTCAGTGGCATAGATATGCAGTGGACCTCAACAGAACACCGAAGGACATCCATCCTGGATTGGTGCAAGGAGCACCGGAGGGCTCGGTGGATAAAAAGTTTGCCTCAGGATTGCATTGGGAGCAAACCACTCATGGCGAAGTTCTAATGGACGGGCCCATGTCCATGGAGAATCATCTGTTACTGGTCGATAGGTATTATCGTCCGTTTCATGAACAGGTTAAGGCTCAATTGGCGGAGTTAAAAGAGCTTGGTGATGGGGTCGTTTATCATATTGACGCCCATTCGATGCCCTCTCTCGGAACTGAAAAACATCCCGATCCGGGAGAGCAGCGAGCTGAGATTGTAATCAGTGACTGCAACGGGGCCAGTTGCAGTTCTGAATTTAAGGATTTGGTGATTGAACAATTTAAAAAGCAAGGTTTTCAGGTGGCTTATAATTGGCCCTATGTGGGGGGGAGGATCACTGAAATGTATGGTCACCCTGAATTAGGGCAACACACTTTGCAGATTGAGATCAATCGAAAGATCTATATGAGCGAAGAGACAAAGCAGCCCCTGTCGGAAAAGTTTGACGAAGTTCAAAATAGAATTTGCCGAGCTGTTGAAGCTGTACACGCGGGCTTGAGCCAGGTGATGAGCGATGATTAAAACTCTTTTAATTTTGATGTTGATCGGTGGAAGTGTTGGGAGCCGGGCGGAAACTAAGACTTTTGGTGATTGGGTGGATCGCTATGTCGAAGTTGACCCGGCTATTGGCGCGGCAAAAGCAAGGATGGAGGAAAGTGAGTTTCGAGTGAATGAAGCCTCGGGTTCCTTTTTTCCTTCGGTTGTGGCTAATTTGAGCAAGTTGGAAAATAACTCAGCTGACGTGACAACGGGCGGAGGCTTTGGTGGGAGTTTCTCCTCATTTTTCGTAGATACTTTATATTCGGCTGAATTGGCTTTGACCCAGCCAATTTTTATAGGTGGAAAGCTTTGGGCTGGACTTCATTTGAGTCAGGCGCGAAGAGACTCTGCCAAGGCGGAATACAATTTAGCTTTGCATCTGGGGGCAGTGAGCTTCGTTGAGAAAGTTGTGAATTGGTCTCTGTTGCAGCGAGAATATGAAGCCGTAAATCAGTCTTTCGAAACACAAAAAAGTTACGTTAATTTGACTCGTAGAAAAGTGAAGCGGGGAACGGCCAAGCGATACGAACTCGATCAAAATCTCTCGGACCTCTACAGTTATGAAACTCGATTGACGCAGATTCAATTGCGGCGTGATCAGCTCAGAAAAGATCTTTCAGAAGTTTTGCAATGGGAAGAAAAAGATATTGCCACTGTGAATTTGCCGACCATCCGTACAGAATTACCACTCAATGAAGCTCAGTTGTTAACAATGGCTTTGGAAAATCGTCCTGATCTGATTCAAGCCGAAAAAACTGTGGAGGCGGCCCAGGCCAATCGTAGATTGGAAGGAGGAGATCATTTACCCTCCGTGAGCCTTTCCGCTACTTATGGCTATAAAGCGGAAGAGTTGGACCAGTTAGGGGAGAGTGGAACCGATAGTTCTTCCGTGATCCTTGGGATTTCTATACCATTATTTTCCGGGTTTTCTGGTGTTAATAATCTGCGTGCAAATAATAAAGCTATTCTTGCCGCCGAATTGAATTTAGAGAAAGTGCGCCGTCAGGTTTACACCGACGTCGGAAATGCTCTCAATCAGTTCAAGACAACCCAAAAGCTGTATGGGCAGGCTCAGAGATGGAAGCGTTCTGCTGATAAAGCTTTCAAGGGCGGAGATAGAAATTTTAAAAATGGTGTTATCGGAAACTTGCAGATTTTAACCTTACAGGTGCAGCGCGAGCGCGCAGCCATTGGATTTATTGAAGCTGAGAGAGCGTATCAGCTGGCCGCCGCACAATTGTATGCCATGGTAGGGAAAAGTCCTTTGGAATTATATAGGAAGTAGTTTTGGAAGCTTTAAAAAATACGATGATAGCGTGGATGAGAAATCCGTTTTTCTGGATTTATATATTAGGCATGATAATGGTCTATTGGACCCTTGAGGCTGTGGCTTTGGGGATTCGATATGATCTAGTGTCTTGGGCTCATCCTATACGTGAAATGAATGATCACTATTTCACTTGGAAAAGAGGTCGTCTGTCATTGGGTGACCTCATCATTAAATTTTGGGAGGTCATTTTATCTCCCCTTCTTATTTATATTTTGTTGGCAGGTGTAATTTTTGGTGCAGGCTTCTACTTTTTTAAAACCAATAAAGTGGCTCGAAAAAAAGTATTTAACGTGCTCAAGTCGTTAAAATTGGCTGTGGTCATTGTTTTAGCTATTGCATTGTTGTCTGCCATCGGAACTTTTATCGAGTCTAAATACGCAGATGCTTCGGCTGCGGGAAAGCTGGTCTACCATAGTTGGTGGATGTATGGAGTTCTGCTTGTGTTAAGTGTGCAGCTTATAGCTGTGATGGTGGATCGATGGCCATGGAAGATGCGACATACAGGGTTTATACTGGCTCACTTAGGTATACTTGCGACTATTTACGGCTCAATTCTTACCCGGTATTTTGGAATTGATGCAAGCATGGCCATTCCAATTGGGGAGAAAAGTCGTCACTTAATTATGCCTAGTACAGATATCAAAGTGTTGTCTACCTTTGATGGCGAACGCTACTCACAACTCTATTATGATCGTGTGGATTTTTACTCCAGTAAGCCTACAGAAAAGTCACCTTACGAGGTGAAGTTTTCGGACAAAACAATGGAGGTGATTGATTTTCTGCCTTACGCCATTCGTGAGTCCAAATTGGTGGAATCCAGTGACTCCAATGATCGAGCGGCGATTCGCTATCAATTGGAAAGTACGCGAGCAAATGTTTCCAAATGGATTCAGCTCACTCGCCGAATGCCCGTTACTAGGCAGCCTTTTGGGCCCATGACCATCACGCTCACCGAGTCCCCGCATGAGAAATTCAGTGGGGGAAACGAACTGATGTTTTTTCCAGTAGATAGCAAAAAGCTCGGCTACAAAGTCTATTCTGATAGATTAAAACGAGTGATAAAAGAAGGTACCGCCCAGGTGGGGGATTTGTTTGAAATCGGCTTTATGGATTTTAAAGTTCGGGTGATTAACTATTTTCAAAACTCTATGGAAAAAGTCACCTATCGTGAAATGAAGCATAAATCAGATCTTACAAACGAAGCTATAAAAGTGCGTTACAATGGTAAAGAGCAGTGGACGGGGAGTAATTCGCTACTGCGCTTTTTTGACGAAGACCGAATGTTTGTTTTAACTTATGGGAACACCTATATGCCCATTGACGTGGAAATTCGCATGCTTGATTTTCGTGTGGGTCGGTATCAAGGAACAAATAGAGCGGCCACTTATGAAAGTGATGTGGCTGTGAATTATATTCAGCCACGCTATGTTGAGGGGCCACCTGAGTTTTCCAATATTAGTAAAGTGAACATTTCAATGAATGAACCCTTAAAATACGCAAACTTTACTTTTTACCAGGCCAGTTTTCAAGAAGATGAAAAAGGACAGCCCACAACCTCTATTCTTTCCGTGAACAACGACCCTGGGCGATTTCTCAAGTACTTAGGAAGTTTGCTGATTACTATAGGTTCGATTTGGCTATTTTATCTAAAAAAATGGGGTACAAGAAAGAAAACCCTTACCGCATAATAAAGCAAAGGAGAAATCCACAATGAAAAAATTTGGTTGGTTGTTTCTAATACTGTTGTTTCCATCCTGGTCCTTTGCTTTTAAGTCTATCGGATCTTTGCCGGTTCAAGATTTGGGGCGTGTGAAGCCCTTTGAGTCCTTTGCGCGGGAGAGTTTGCAGCTCCTTTACGGAAGGCAAACTTTTAAGCTGATTCAAAAAGATGAAGCGGGAAAAGAAATCACGGGCAAACGCAGTGCCACTGAAGTGATTTTCACAATGATGTTTCTGCCGGAAGTATGGACTGAGCAAAATGTTTTGGTCATTGATAATCGTGCATTAAAACAGTCTCTCAAAGTAGACCCCGAGCAAAAATACTTTACTTTTTCAGAGTTGGTTAGGAATCCCCGGGTTGGATTGCTCGTAAGAGAACTTGAAGGTCGTGTCAGTCGTAAGGAAAATTTAGATACATTTAGCAAAGCTGTTCAAAGTTTGAATAATCAGCTCACATTAATGAATGCCATTATGTCACAACGTGCTATTGCGGTTTTGCCTCCACCAAGTGATGCCAAAACTGATCGTTGGTTGTCTGCCGCTGAACTTCAAGGGGAAGCAAAAGAAAAATTCAGTCAGATTTTTTTGGTTGCGGCCAAAAACACTCCTAAAAAGAGAGGGGAGTCTTTTTCGAAGGAAGGTCAAAAGGCTGTTGGGGCCGCGGTTAAGGAATTTATTGACTATACCAAAGCTCAAAGGGGTGAGTCCTATGCCCCTTTCAGCGAAATCAAGGCTGAGTTATGGCTACATAATTTTCAACCGTTTTTGTGGGCATGGGTATTGTATCTCCTGTCCGCATTGCTCCTACTCGTCTCCTGGTTGAACGAAAATAAAAAGCTGTATTTGGCGGGTTGGGGTTTTGCCCTGGTTGCGCTCGTGATTCACACTATAGGTTTTCTAGTTCGGGTCTATATTGTAAAGCGACCACCAGTATCGAATATGTACGAGACTGTGGTCTGGGCACCTTGGGGAACAGTGTTGTTTGCGATGATACTGGAGTATGTTTATCGCAAACGTATCGTTTTACTTGCAGCAAACATAGCGGCCATTCTCTGCTTAATATTGGCAAGTCTTGCGCCTACTGTATTGGATCCTTCATTGCAGCCTTTGGAGCCGGTTTTAAGATCCACATTTTGGTTGCTGACTCATGTGCTGGTCATTGTCATTAGTTATGGGGCCTACTTTTTATCATGGGCCATCGGCAATTTTGTTATAACTGCAGCCTTCATAGATGAAGAAAAATATAAAACTCAAATTAAAGATGGTGCTCTGGCTATTTACCGATCCAATCAAATCGGTACAGTACTATTGTTTGCAGGAATTATTTTGGGTGGTGTTTGGGCGGACTATTCATGGGGGCGTTTTTGGGGTTGGGATCCAAAAGAGACTTGGGCATTGATTGCCTTTCTTGGATATGTAGCCGTCCTTCATGCCCGTTTAACCAACTGGATTCGAGATTTTGGTAATGCAGCAGCTTCTGTTGCGGCCTTTTCACTGGTGGTCATGGCTTGGTATGGTGTGAACTACGTTTTAGGTGCCGGTTTGCATTCTTATGGCTTCGGTGCTGGAGGTGTGGAGTATGTAGCCAGTGTGGTGGTGGCACAGTTGCTTTATGTGGCTTTTGTTGCAAAGGTGCGTCAGAGCCGATTACAAGAAGCAAAAGAGAATTAATATCAGTTACCAGTTGAGATGAGTTCTTAACTACTTCCCAAGGGCCTTTGGATTTCTAACTTTATAGCAAATCCTTCAAAAACAGCTTCTTTTCCGGGCAGGCATTGAAAAGTTGAAAGGGGTGTCTGCGGGAAAACAGTTTCCCTTTCCTACTTTTTAGATGGTCGAGAGTTAAGAAAATCATTTTATACCCTATGTATTACTTTGAATTTCTTTACGTTTTCAAAAAAGACAAAATCTTCGTTGCCTAGATTCGGACCAACATTTACAACTTACAAGAAACACAAATTGTAGATTCAACCTCCAATCATGTAGGTAAGCATTTATGGCTAAAAAAGTTGTTGGTCTGATTGTCGGGTTGGTTTTGTTTATTGGTCTGCCTCTTTTTATAAAAGGTCTGACAAATAACAAACTCAGCATTGGTTACAACAAAGGGTATATGCCCGATCAACCTATTCCTTTCTCGCATCAGCTGCACGCTGGTGAGAACAAGATTGCATGTCAATATTGTCACGTGGGAACGGAAGAGGTGCGGCACGCAGGTGTTCCGAGTGTGAATATCTGTATGAACTGTCACTTGGTCGTTAAGGCAGGTAGTCCGCATATTCAAAAGCTCACAGAGTACTACACGAGCGGGAAGTCTGTGCCCTGGAAAAAGGTTCATCTTCTACCTGATCACGTGAAATTTAACCACCAAGCGCACGTACTTGCTGGCAAACAATGTCAAGAATGTCATGGACCCGTGGAAAACATGGAAACGGTTTACCAACATTCTGATTTGTCCATGGGCTGGTGTGTGAACTGTCATCGTCAACCTGAAAACAATGCCTCAGTGAACTGTGGCGTGTGTCATTATTAGGAGGGCGTGAAATGGGAAATGAAAATATGAATGAACAAGACCAAAACCGTCCTCAGTATTGGCAAGACCTCGAAGAATGGCGTCAGTCCGATGAGTTCAAGGAAATGGTTGATAAAGAGTTTCAATCCAGTCCTTTTGCTCCGGAAGACAGTCAATCGGGTTTTGCTCGTAGAGACTTTCTTAAATTGATGGGTGCTAGCATGGCTATGACTTCTGCGGGTTGTTTGCGAAGACCCGAGCAGAGAATCGTTCCCTATGCTAACCGTCCTCCTGAAATTCTACCTGGCCGTGCCAACTATTACTCCTCTTCTCTTGTCGAGGGAGGCGAAGCCTTCGGTCTTGTTGTTAAAACCAGAGAAGGTCGTCCTATTAAATTAGAGGGAAATCCGGATCACCCATTTAACGAAGGTAGTCTTTCTGCCAGAGGGAATGCTTATATTTTAGCGCTTTATGATCCTGATCGGTTAACGGGGCCAAAACAGAATCTTTTGAATAAAGAGAAATCCAACAGAGACACTGTTTCTTCTACTTTTGAAGAAATAGATAAAGCTTTCAAGCAAAGCACTGCTGCAGGAAAATTGGGTTTAGTAACTAGATCTATTATGTCTCCTTCCACGCGTGAGCTGATCAGTGAGTTTGTTCGAGTCACTGGGGCGAAACATTATGTTATTGATGATTTAGACTACTCTGTAGTGAGAGAGGGACAGAAGAAGTCCTATGGGCAAGAAGTACTGCCTAGATATCGTTTGGATAAAGCACAATATGTTTTAACCATCGATACAGATCTTTTGGGTTCTTACTTAACTCCTGTAGAACATAAAAAAATGTTCAGTAAAACGCGTAATCCTGAAGGAGATATGAGTAAGCTCGTATCTTTCGAATCGTTGTATTCAATGACAGGGTCAAATGCTGACGAGCGATTTAGAATTCGACCTTCAGAGCAGATTAAAGTGGTCGTGGGGATTATTTCCGAATTGATCAATAAAGGTCGAGTGAGCGACTCTGCAGCACGTGATCTTGTAAATCGATTTAAAAATAGCTTTAAAGGCTTCCAACCCTTTGAAGCGGGTCTTCTTGGTCGTGTGGCAGATGAGCTATGGGCCAATAGAGGAAAATCAGTGGTAGCGGTTGGCGGACTTCCCACTCAAACTGGATTGGGCTTGGATCTGCAAGTGGCCACTAACTATTTAAACTCAATATTAGGTAACGATGGGAAAACCATCGATTACGAAAGATCTGCACACAACTCCTATGCTGGAACTAATGATATTGAGCGCTTCGTGAGTGATGTGGAAGCGGGCCGTATTGAATCTGTGTTAATACATGGTGTGAATCCGGCTTACTCTCAGCCTAATGATTCTGGATTAGTAAAAGCTATTAAATCATTAAAGTTAGCTGCTTATACCGGAGCCTACAACGATGAGACTGGGCAAATTTGTAGATATTTAGTTCCCGATCATAACCAGTTGGAGAACTGGGGTGATGTGGATGGACAGACCGGAACCATTGGAATTCTGCAGCCTACGATCCGGCCTTTATATAAGACAAGAGCTTTCCAAGACACCTTACTCACATGGGTACAGACCTCGGGGCGAGCTTCCGGTCTATTAAAAGCGGATTCTTATTACGATTACCTTAGAAGCTATTGGCGTCGAAAAGTTCAGCCAGCAGTGGGTGGTGGAAAATCCTTTGAAGACTTTTGGTATGAAGTTCTTCAAACAGGGGTGGTTCGAACCTCTGAAGGACGCCGAAGAGATTCTGTCAGTTCCTCAAGAAGTTTTAGAAGTTCTTCACTGAATACAATAATTCCTCAGCCTTCTTCAGAGATGGAGTTAGTGCTTTATCCTTCCGTAGCTCTCGGCGATGGAAGCTTAGCTAATATCCCTTGGTTACAAGAACTACCTGATCCTGTATCTAAAATTGTTTGGGATAACTATATTTCAATCTCTCCGGCCTATGCACACGAAAAGGGTATTCATGAAGGTGATGTGCTAGATGCAAAAGTGGGAGAAAAGACCATTGCGCTACCTGCACATATTCAACCGGGAATGCATGATGCCGTAGCCGCTATTGCCATTGGGTATGGCCGTATGGGTGGCGGTAAGGTCGCAGAAGGAATTGGAAAACGAAGTATTCACCTAGCAAGTTACTTCGAAGGCCAGCTTCAAACATCAGGTCTTTCTGTTGAATTGAAAAAGACAAAGAAAAATATTCCACTGGCTTCGCCACAAGGTCACCATCGTATGGAAGGTCGACAGATTGTTGTGCAAGCCACTCAGGATCAATACAAAAAAGATCCAGCAGCGAATATCCATAAGCATAAGGTTTTCAGCCTTTGGGGTAAGCATGAGTACAAAGGTCACAGATGGGCGTTGGGAGTGGATCTCAATGCTTGTAATGGATGTGGCGATTGTGTCGTGGCTTGCCAATCTGAAAACAACGTTCCTACTGTGGGTAAGAAATATGTAATGGAAGGTCGAATCATGCATTGGATTCGAATCGACCGTTACTACTCAGGTGATCCAAGTAATCCGGCAATAGTGAATATGCCGGTCATGTGTCAGCATTGCGAAAACGCTCCTTGTGAGACGGTTTGCCCTGTGAATGCAACAGTTCACGGTGACGAAGGAACCAACGACATGATTTACAACCGGTGTGTTGGAACCAGATATTGTGCCAACAACTGCCCTTATAAGGTTCGTCGATTTAACTGGTTCAACTATGTGAAGCAGGTCAAAGAGCCTCAACACTTAGCTATGAATCCAGAAGTGACTGTTCGAGCTCGTGGTGTGATGGAAAAATGTACTTTTTGTAACCATCGAGTGAAAGAAGCCAAGATGAAAGCCAAAACGGAAAATAGACCGTTGGCTGAAGGCGACGTGCAGGCCGCTTGTGCTGCAAGCTGTGGAGCGGGAGCTTTGATTTTTGGTGATATCAATGATCCAAACTCGAAAGTGTCTCAACACTTTAATAAACAAAATGGCTATTCCTTACTTGAGGAGTTGAACGCTGTGCCAATGGTTAAATACACAACTAAAATTCGTAATACGAGTGAGTTGAAGTTGGATGACAATGGACATGGAGGGGGTCACTGATGATACGTAGAGAGCCTCTAGTTGAAGGTAATAAATCACTGAAGCAGGTGACGGATGATATTTGCGCCTTAGTTGAACGTCCTCCAGGTAAATCCTGGATGGCCTGTTTTGCCTCCGCAAAAATATTATTTCTGTTCTACCTCAGTGTGATGGGGATGATCGTCGCCACAGGTATGGGACTCATGGGTGTAAATTCACCAGTGGGTTGGGGTACAGATATCATCACTTTTGTATTTTGGATTGGTATTGGTCACGCCGGTACGTTGATTTCAGCGGTTCTGTTTTTGTTCAGGCAGAAATGGCGAACCTCGATTGCACGTACTGCGGAAGCTATGACGGTTTTTGCAGTTATGACTGCGGGGCTTTTTCCAGTATTACATACGGGGCGCCCTTGGCATGCTTACTGGTTGTTGCCATATCCTAACCAGCGCGGCCCACTTTGGGTGAATTTTAGATCACCTCTTTTGTGGGATGTTTTTGCTGTATCTACCTACGCCACTGTATCAATGGTTTTCTGGTATATCGGTATGGTGCCGGATTTAGCTACGTTAAGAGATCGTGCCAAGAATAAAGTGCGTAAAGCGATTTACGGTGCGCTTTCTTTGGGTTGGCGTGGAACTGCGAAACAGTGGAACCACTTTGAAATGGTTTACATGTTGTTGGCGGGTCTTGCGACACCGCTGGTACTTTCGGTTCACTCCATTGTATCTTTTGACTTTGCTGTAGCTAATTTGCCGGGATGGCATACCACGATTTTCCCACCTTATTTTGTCGCTGGAGCGATCTTCTCAGGATTTGGGATGGTGGTAACTCTCATGGTGATTTTAAGAGAAGTGATGCCGGTTTTTAAGGATTACATCACCATGAATCACATGGAGAACATGAATAAAATTATCATGACCACTGGGATGTTGGTTGGATATGCCTACGCCTCTGAATTCTTTATCGCTTGGTATTCGGGGAGCAAGTACGAGCAGTACGTTTTTATAAACAGAGCTTTTGGACCTTATTGGTGGTCTTATTGGATCATGGTGACTTGTAACGTGGTCATTCCGCAGGTGTTTTGGTTCAAACGTTTTCGTCGAAGTATTCCAGTGATGTTTGTGGTTTCTATTTTTGTGAACATTGGAATGTGGTTTGAGAGATTTGTGATTACTGTGACCTCGCTCCATAGAGATTTCCTCCCAAGTTCATGGGGGATGTTTAATCTCACCTTCTACGATTTAGGGGCCATTTTCGGTTCCTTTGGAATGTTTTTCTTTTTATTCCTTCTCTACACTCGGGTCCTTCCAGCGGTATCCATCGCAGAAGTGAAGCCTGTTTTAGGTGTTGGGAAAGAGGGAGATCATCATGGCTAATCCTATGGAAATAATTAATGATTTATTGAGAAGTCCGACTAAAAAAGTGGTCGCTGGAATTTGGACGGACGAAAAAACATTGGTGGAAGCTGCCCGTAAAGCAAGGGCTCAGGGTTTGGATAAGGTGGAAGCCATTAGTCCTTATCCAATGCACGACATAGACGATGCTTTAGGGATTCCAAGATCTTTTATACCCTATGTGGCTTTTGTAATGGGTTTGACAGGATTGGCATTCGGAACCTGGTTGACCTGGTGGACTTCGGTGGTGGATTACCCACTTATCATCGGTGGTAAGCCCATGTGGTCATTACCAGCTTTTGTTCCTATTATGTTTGAATGTACAATTTTGTTTGCAGCTTTGTCTTCAGTGGGAGCAATGATCGTTGCCGGAGGTTTACCTAAAGTAGATCCTCCTATTATTGATCCAGATTTAACATGTTCAAAGTTTGCACTCTTTGTTCCTGAAGATTCAAACAGTTATGACGAAGCTAAATTGGAGCAACTCTTTAAAGAGTGGGGCGCCTCAGAAGTTAAGAAAGCGGAGTTTTAGTATGAAAGTCGTTCGTGGACTCTTATTTTTGACAGTGATCTATACCTTTGGGTGTGGAGCTGGTGAAAACCGAACCAATGTAGAACTCATTCAAGATATGATGGATCAAATCAGTGTGAAAGCACAGGATTGGAATCCAAATGTAGATCCTGATTTTCAAGCTATGAGAGTTCCCCCGGAAAACACTGTTCCTCGCGGATTCAAGCCCTATCCCTACACTCTAGGTGAAGTGGAAAAGGCTTCTCGTGAATTGCGCAATCCACTCAGTGGACAATTTGGTGCTGAAGTATTGGCTCGAGGGAAAAAACATTTTGAAATCAATTGTGCTGTTTGCCACGGAGCCGACGGTGCGGGCAAAGGACCTGTTGCTAGTAAAATGGCAGTGCCCCCTCCTTCTCTAATTGAAGGTAAGGTTTTGGGTTACACCGAAGGTAGAATATTTCATGCCATTACATTGGGATGGGGAGTTATGGGAAGTTACTCTCGGCAGATCCGTAAAGAGGAAGACCGATGGGCGGTCATCAATTATATAAAAAATCTACAGAAGAAAGCCAATTAGGAGTCGAACATGGCAGGAAATCATCAACTCTCTGACCCAGGTCAATTGGTCGTTTCGCAAAAGACTAAAATCTTATATTCGATTTTGATGTTTGTGGGCTTTTTGACGTTTGTGTTTACCGTTTACAATAGCCCTGAGCGGGCTTGGCATGCCTACTTGGTGGGTTTCTTCTACTTTGTCAGCTTAGCTATGGGCGGGTTCTTTTTCACCTCCATTCAGCATGCGACAAAGGCTGGTTGGAGCGTTAATGTTCGACGAATTATGGAGTCATTCATCGCCTTTCTTCCATGGGCCGCCGTTTTTGCTGGTATATTGATGATCGGTGCCCCTTATGTATACGAATGGTTGCATGCGGAAGAAGTGGCTCAAGATTATCTGTTGCAACACAAAGAAGGGTATCTTAACCAATTTTTCTATACCATCCGGACTGTAGTGTTTTTTGTGGGCTGGATTTTAATTGGTGGAAAGATGATCAAAAGATCATTGCAGCAAGATGAGTCCGGCGATGAAAGCTTAACCCACAAAAATGCTTCGCTTGCGGTGGGAGCTCTCGTATTTTTTGCACTTAGTTACTCACTTTTTAGTGTTGATGCGCTTATGAGTATTGAGGCTCATTGGTTTTCAACTATTTTTGGAGTGTATACATTCGCCGGATTGTTCCAGTCGACTATGGCTTTTATGATCTTAACTATCTTCGCTTTACACAAGAAAGGGTATCTAAAGGAATATGTGACCATGGATCACGTTCATGATTTAGGTAAGTTTCTTTTTGGGTTTACCGTTTTTTGGGCTTACATTGCCTTTTCACAGTATATGTTGATTTGGTATGCCAACTTACCTGAGGAAAGTTTTTACTACGTGACTCGTTCACAGCAACCTTGGGTCTATGTGTCTTTGGCATTGATCGTGTTCAAGTTCATCGTACCATTTTTTGCATTACTTCCACGTTGGGCAAAGAGAACTCCTGCCTACTTAACACCTATCTGTTATTTGATTTTAATTATGCAGTTCGTAGATATTTACTGGATGGTTTATCCAGGTCTTAATGAAGAGCATTTGGTATTTGGAATTTCTGAGATTCTTATTTTTGGTGGGTTTCTTGGAGCATTTCTATTTACGACCACTCGCTTTTTGAGCAAGCATAAGCTTGTACCGATTAAGGATCCAAGAATTCACGAATCTAATCACCATCATGTGGTTTACTAGTTAAAGTTAAGAAATTTAGAAATTTAAAAAGCTAGGCTTTGTCCTAGCTTTTTTTTGTATGTCTTGGACTCGGCGGCCATTTACCGTTTTATTGCATCTTTACGGTCAACGATAGGACGTATTGGTGCTAGAATCTGGGTATGTTGAAACAATTATTGTTGCTCATTATGATTCTTATAGTGGAGCCGTTGTTTGCGGGCCAGGAGCTGGATTCTTGGGTGGAGCGGTGGAAGATTGATGATGTTCAATTCATTAGGGCTCTCAATGCCTATAAAAATGCAAAAACTAGAGCAGAAAAGGTAGAGCCAGCGGTTTTGTTATTTCGTGCCGAAGAGTCCTTACTTAAATCAAAACCGGATATGAAAAAGCGGCTGACAAAGAGCCAACTGGAAATCCTCAATCAAGCGCGTCGACAGTTCTTATGGATAAAGGGTGCTACGAATAAATATTTGGCGAGGCTCGATTTCTTTAATGTTCATTATATAACAAAAAACAATGACCTTTCGATTCATCGTTTAAATGAAGCTTTTTACCCCATTCCCGAAAATAGCACGTGTACACTCAGTAATTTTAAAAAGCTGGCGGAGAGTTTTCATCCGGAATTTCTTATAGAATATGGACGGGATCTAAAAACTTTGGTCTATGATTATGAATTTCTTATGGGCGAATCTTACTATAAGAATTTTCAACAGATCATTTCAGATAGAAAGAAGTTCTATTCTATCCCTCATAGAGAAGAAATGCGCTCATTTTTAGAGTCTGTGTTGGTTCTACCGGTGAGAGATAATGGAGAACGCATTCAGCGTAGGGTTGATAAATTAGAATCCCAATTAACTAAGATTGCCAAGTCTTCGAAAGGCTTTGTCTTTGACCAATACAGATCTCATCGTCATTGCCTATCGGCTTACCCAGAATCTAGCTATTATGAGCTGCTGCGAGAACACCAGACGGAATACTATGGAGAAAAGATGTTAGCGCTGCTGCAATTGTACGTGGATAGACATAAAAAGCTTCCCGAAAAAGGGGATCGGTGGCAAATCTTATTTGATTTTTACAAAGCTCGGTCGAATCGACTGAAGGACGAAAAGGAACCTTCACAGGTGTTTCTTTCTGTTATCAGAGATGGTTGGGGAAAGCGTTTTAAAATCCTGGAGGATAAAAATAAATTTTGGGTCTATACCGAGGTCAAAAAATCGCTCGGTTCATCAACTGTCAAAAGGTTTGGTCCAGGATACCTAAAGTAGGTCAATTTGTTATCAATTCAAAGGTCGAGCTCTCCGCTATCAGGGCTTGATTCCGACGGATAAAATTCGAATATCTTAGTCTAGTAATCGCGTGTTTCATTAAGGGACAAAATTTAAACAACCGAATAGTTTTGTATAAACCTAATAAATAGCTCAAGGAGGCGAAGAGCTTGCGGGATTTGGTAGTTTCATTTCTTACACTATCTTTTGTTTTAGTATTGGGGTGCTCCTCCAAGGAGGGTGCATTTTTTGAATCTACTTCTGGCTCTTCAAATGATTTAATTCTTATTTCCTCTGGAGACAGTAATACTCGTAGCGTCCTACTTTACAACCAAGATGGATCCTTTAATCGAATCCTTTACGACTATCGAACTGACCTGGGTTTGCCTCGGGGTATTGCTCCTTTCGATAGTGAAAGTGTGGTTGTTTCCTTAGACAACACAGATAGAGTTTCCCGAGTTTATTGGAAGGGAGAGAATGCCGGTTCAGAAGAGTTGTTCGCTAACTCGGGATTGGGTGGTGCGATTTACCAATTGACCACCAGTGAAGCCGGAGATGTGTTCGTTGTAGAATCTAATTACATCGAGAGATATGATTCGACCGGAGCGCGAGTAGGCACGCCTTACATTGGTACCACTGAAGGATCTTGCGTGCTTAGTAGCCCGAGAGGGATTTTTCTTACCTCCGATGACCGTTTGATTGTTACCAATCATGGTGGCTCGGATCAGCTCCTAATTTATGATGTGTCAGATCCGTTTAGCGTTACTTGTCTTTCCGCGAACAACATTGGTAACAATCCCTATGGTGTTATAGAGCATTCAGATGGGAATCTCTATGTGGTTACTCAGGGAGATGATCAAGTTTATAGAACGGATTCAGATGGTTCCAATGCTACGTCCATTTGGTCGACAGATACATCTATAATAAACAACCCAACTGGAATTATAGAACTGGCTAATGGTAATTTGGCAATTGCCAGTTCGGCTAATGACCAAGTTTGGGAAATGGATACCTCTGGTACTTTGGCGAATACTTCGCCACTAATTTTAGATCCACTAGTGTTAAATATTACTGATATAAAAACCTACCCCGCCAACTTTGGGGGTGATGAATGAAATCGCTGAAGAACATGCTCCTTCTTCACAGTTTTCTTTTTATTGCAGCGATATATGCACTACCATTTGAGGCACAGGCCTTTGGCGTGAGTTTTGAGGCGGCTATTGGGTATCCCAATTTCAGTTTAACCAATACGGATGGTTCAAAGGCATTTTATGATGGAATCTCTGTCCAGGGGGCTGCATATATTCCCGCTTGGAAGTTTCAAAAAACCGGATATTTGGGATTTGGGTTGGGATTAGATTATTATGACCTCAATAATACCGCCAATAATGCGGAACAGGTTGAGAAGTCCAATCATCTCGGGCCATTTATTGGAGTTCACGTAAAATTGAGTCGGTTCTTTTTTGGCTACAATTATAATATCAGGAAGACGAGAATATATTGGGTGGGCGATTTCACCAATGACTATACAGAGTTTGAATATAACGGAGGAACCCTTTACGCCGGTATGGAGTGGACTCTGTCAAAAAAACTGGATGTGGGGATCACTTATACGCAATCCACTAACCAATATCCGAGTAGCGTGACTCACTTGTCGGATGATATAGAGTTCTCAGGATCCACCATTTGGTTGACCATTAAGCTGGGTACGGGTCAGAGTGTGGGTAAAATTTTCGATACTGTATTTATAAATTGAAAGTTAGGGCCGCACAGGCAGAGAGGATTATCTCTACTATTGGCTTTGATGCGATTCGCCGTCTGTAACGGGGCTGGAGAACTTGTCTAAAAGGCCAAAATCAGCGGAAATACCTCATTTCTTAGCGAAGAGGTTGACCCTGTGCGGGATCTCAGGGATAACTGAGATATGAGTGATTCACGTGCCACAGCAAATATCACAACCACCTCGACAACCACCGGGTTTCGGGCTTCATAACTCCATGTCCGAAATTAAAATAGTTCTTCCCGACAATTCAGTTAAAGAATTTGACCATAGGCCTACAGTACTCGAAGTGGCACAGAGTATAGGCGAAGGGTTAGCTAAAAATACAGTGGGTGGTCAGATCAATGGCTCAAAGGAGATCATTGATTTGAGAACTCCATTGGATGATGGAACTCAACTGAGTATAGTGACTCAGAATTCAGAAGAGGGTTTGGAGGTGATTCGTCACTCTGCAGCTCATGTTATGGCTCAAGCCGTACAAGAGATTTGGCCCGATATTCAAGTCACTATTGGCCCCGTCATCGATAATGGTTTCTATTATGATTTTCATTCTGATAAGCCTTTTCATGAGGATGACTTAAAAGTCATTGAAAAGAAAATGAAGGAAGTGATTAAACGAAAACTTCCTATACTTCGAGAAGAGTGGCCAAAGCAGAAGGCTATAGAAACCTTTAAGGGCATTAATGAAAATTTTAAAGTAGAAATCATTGAAGACCTTAATGAAGAAGTGGTCGGAGTGTACACCCAAGGGGATTGGTTTGATCTCTGTCGGGGACCGCATATCCAGCACACGGGTCAAATTAAAGCCGTAAAGCTATTGAGTGTTGCCGGTGCTTATTGGCGTGGTGACGAAACTAAAGAGCAGCTTCAGCGCATCTATGCGACAGCGTTTAACGATAAAAAAGAGCTGCAAGAGTATTTACATAATTTAGAAGAAGCTAAAAAACGGGATCACCGAAAACTGGGTAAGGATTTAAAATTATTTTTTATGAATCCCCTGACACCAGGAGCGCCTTTTTTCACACCTAAGGGTGCATTGGTATACAATCAGCTGCAGAATTTGATGCGGGAAAAATATGAAGAGTATGGCTATGAAGAAGTCATAACTCCTCAAATCTTCGATGTGGATCTTTATCATCAGTCCGGGCATTACGAAAACTATCGTGAAAATATGTATTTTACCAAGATCGATGATCGAGATTTTTCCGTAAAACCGATGAATTGTCCGGGGCACTGTTTGATTTACGCTTCGGAGCGAAAGTCCTACCGGCAACTTCCTTATCGTATTGCCGATTTTGGACGGCTGCATAGATATGAGCGCAGTGGAGTTATGCACGGGCTCACTCGAGTGAGGTCTTTTGTTCAAGATGATGCACATATTTTTTGTACGCTCGAGCAAATGCAAAATGAGATTCAGGCGTTTATGAAATTTTTAGGTGAGGTTTACAGTACCTTAGGAATGCCTGAATATAAGATTTATCTTTCCACTCGACCTGAGAAAAGAATGGGTAGTGATGAGATTTGGGATAAAGCGGAGTCCTCTTTAAAAGATGCTTTGCAGGCCTTAGATCTACCATATGAGGTGAATGAGGGGGATGGTGCTTTTTATGGTCCTAAACTAGATATTATGTTTGTGGATGCCATCAAACGGCCATGGCAGTTAGGTACCTTACAGGCTGACTTTAATATGCCTGAGAATTTTGATTTGAAATATGTGGGTGATGACAACAGTGAGCATCGTCCTGTGATGTTACATAGAGCTATATTGGGATCGCTGGAGCGATTTATGGGAGTGTATCTTGAGCATACGGCGGGACACTTGCCGTTTTGGCTGTCTCCAGTTCAAGTTAAAATACTCAATGTGACGGATCGGCAAAATGAGTTTTGTCTGGAGCTACTCAAAAAGTGCAAAGAGCATGGCTTGAGAGCTGAGTTTGATGATAGAAGTGAGAAATTGGGTTATAAAATTCGAGAGGCTCAATTGGAGAAAACACCTTACATGTTAACCATCGGAGACAAAGAGGTGGAGGCGAATACCGTTTCTGTTCGTCTTCGAAATGGGGACACAAAATATGGCGTTGATATTAGTGAATTTTTAAAGAAGGCCAGTGAAGAAAATCAGATGCGTAAGCTTCACAGCCCATGGTTAGAACAATAACTAGGAGATAGAAGATCAGAGGAAGAGGACGACGAGGGGGCCGAGGCCCTGTCAAAAAAAATGATGGCTATAACGTCAATGCTGACGTAAGAGCGCCAGTTGTTAGACTCATTGGTGAAGATGGAAAGATGCTGGGAGAAATGTCTTCTAGTGAAGCTCTTCGCTTAGCTGAAGATCGGGGACTTGACCTCATAGAAATTGCCCCCCAAGCGAAACCGCCGACTTGTAAAATAATGGATTACGGTAAATGGAAGTACGAAAATAAAAAGAAAGCCATGGCGGCAAAGAAGAAGCAGACTCTGATCACTATAAAAGAGATTCAGATCCGACCAAGAACAGAAGAGCATGATTTGCAGACAAAGCTAAAACATGCCACTAAGTTTTTGCTTGAAGGTGACAAAGTAAAAGTAAACCTACGTTTTCACGGTCGGGAGATGGCCCACCAGGAACTGGGTGTAGAGCTTTTAGAAAAAGTCACAAAGATGCTGGAGCATATCTCTATTCTCGAAGCCCCACCAAAAAAGGAAGGGCGACAGCTTTTTATTCTATTGGCGCCAGATCCGGTCAAAATTAAAGATTATGAGAAGGCTCAGAAGTCAAAAAAAGAGGATTCTCCCGCTGAGGCCTCTGCCGAAAGCTAAAAACCAGTTATTTTAATAACTTAGGCAGTTCAAAAGGATGGCAAATGACGCTTGCCATCCTTTGTCTTTTTCAGTACAACTACCCCTTCAATAAACGCTGGCAAAGGCCCGAAAGTGCTAAGGAATTGTCCTTAACCGCCCTGTCAGAGAGAGGCATATGATGAAGCAGAAGACCCATAGTGGTGCAAAGAAGCGATTCCGTGTAAAACCCGGCGGAAAAATCAAAAGAAAAAAGCAAGGTATGCGACACATTCTTTCTAAGCACTCTTCTAAGAGAAAGAGACAGCTTGGCAAGATGACTTACGTGGATGATGCCAACGAATATCAAGTAAAACGCCAGTTGGTACTGTAAAGGAGATCGGAAATGAGAGTCGCTAGAGGTACAAAGGCCCGACGTCGTCGTAATAAAGTTTTAAAGAGAGCCAGTGGATTTAGAGGTGGTAATAGCCGAGTTTATTCAGTAGCTGCTGAGAAGAGTGATCGCGCATTGGCTTACGCCTACCGTGATCGTAAAGTTAAGAAGCGTGAGTTTCGAAAGCTATGGACTCAGAGAATCAATGCTGGAGCCCGATTGTGTGGAACTACATATTCTCGTTTAATGGGTGCCATTAACAAGTCAGAAATGGAAATCGATCGTAAGATCTTGGCTGATTTGGCTGTTAATGACATGCAAGCATTTAAAGCTATCGTTGATAAATTGAATGCCTAAAATAAAGTTATAATTTCGAGCCCTTGATTTTATGTTGAGGGCTTTTTCTAAGGAGAACTCGTGGCCAGCGGACCGTCGAAAGACATTGTGACTGAAGAAAATGGCCAATTCGAGTCTCGAAAAAGAGAGCATATAGAGCTTTCACTTCTTCCCGACAATCAAGCCACCGGACGTTCTGGGTTGGATGAGTACCATCTTCCTCATTGTGCTATGCCTGAAATAGACTGGAATGAAATCAGTATTGAGTCATCAATACTCGGTGCAGTTAGAAAAACTCCGTTTTTAATTTCATCAATGACAGCTGGTCACCATGGTAGTGTAAATCTCAATGAAAGATTGGCCTTGGCGGCTTCTCGCAGAGGTTGGATCATGGGGGTTGGAAGTCAGCGTAAGGAGCTGTTTGATGAGGAAGCTCATCAAGAGTGGGTTGAGCTGCGTAAAACCATAGGCTCTGAGCTTTTGATGGTGGGTAATATTGGTTTGTCTCAGGTGATCCAAACTCCTCCAGAAAAAATTCAAGATTTGGTGGACTCACTAAAGGCCATCGCTCTCTTTGTTCATACCAACCCACTGCAAGAAGCATTGCAAGTTGAGGGAACTCCGTATTTTAAAGGTGGTTTTGAGTCAGTGGCTCGGCTTAGCCAAATTTTGTCTGTGCCAGTGATTTTAAAAGAAACGGGATGTGGTTTCTCTGCATCCACATTACAACAAGCCAATGAATTGGGTATATATGCAGTGGATGTAGCTGGATTCGGTGGCACTCATTGGGGGAGAATAGAAGGTGGGCGGAATGGAGCTGATGCCTTAAAAAATCAGGCCGCTAAAACATTTGCCAATTGGGGTGTTAGTACCTATCAATCTCTTTTGAATGCTAGAGGCCTAGACAAGAAGAATTTCGCAGTATGGGCATCAGGAGGTATCCGTTCGGGCCTCGATGCCGCCAAATGTATTAGCTTGGGGGCAGAATGTGTTGGCTTTGCAAAGCCGTTATTAGATAGCGCTGTGCAATCTCAGGATGCCTTAGAAAAAACAATGGAAGCATTAGAGTTTGAGTTAAAAGTGGCCTTATTTTGTACAGGCAGTCGTAGTGTCAATGATTTAAAGAAGCTAAGGGTTTAGAGGAATGACAAACGAAGATAGAGTTTTTGAGAAGAATAAAGAACTTTTTAAAGGTTTTTCCAAGCTGAATAGAGAAGAGCGTTTTGAGCGCTTGAAAGAGATGGGCGCTCTAACCCCTGAAGATATTCGATTGTTGCAAACGCAAACCAAAGAAGATGTTCAGTTGGCAGAAAAGTTCATTGAAAATGTGATCGGTTATTACCAAATGCCCATAGGAGTGGCGGCTAATTTTGTCATTGATGGGAAATCCTATGCAATACCCATGGCTGTTGAGGAAACCTCTATTATTGCCGCAGCCTCTAAAACCGCGAAGTGGGTCAGGGAAGCTGGCGAAATTACCACTGAGGTTATTGGAAACGAAGTTATCGGTCAGATGCAAATTGAAAAGGTTAAAGATTTTAACCACCTTGAAGAAGTATTAAATAAAAATGAAGCTCTTTTGGTTGAAAGAGCCAATGCAGAAGTGGCTTCAGGCTTAGTTCGTCGTGGTGGTGGAGTCACCCGATTGAGTCTGCGTAAATTAAGTCGTCCTGATGGAGGGGTGATGGCTGTGATTCATGTCTATGTGGATCCTTGTGATGCCATGGGTGCCAATATCGTGAATCAGGTGGTTGAGTTCTTGCGTCCCGAAGTGGAGGAGCTCACGGATGAAGAAGTGACCATGTGCATACTTTCAAACTTGGTGGATACAAAAATTACCCGGGCAACGGTGAGATTACGCGGTGTGGAGCCGTCGTTAATGGATAAAATTCAAGAGGGGTCTATATTTGCTGAAGAGGATCCCTATCGCGCGGCCACCAATAATAAAGGTGTGTTAAACGGGATTGATCCTATTTTGTTGGCAACCGGAAATGACTGGAGAGCTGTTGAGGCGGGTGTCCATGCCTATGCAGCAAAAGATGGACAATATCGATCCATTACAAAGTGGCGTCGTGAGGGCGATGAGCTTGTAGGAGTGTTTGAAGCTCCGATCATCGTGGGTGTTGTTGGGGGAGTGACAAGATTGCACCCCATGTCTCGTATGAGTTTAAGAATGATGGGTGTGGAGTCCTCTGGGGAGTTGTCCAGAATATGCGCAGCCGTTGGTTTGGTGCAAAACTTGGGTGCCATTCGTGCTCTGAAAACAGTGGGCATCATTGAGGGACACATGCGATTGCATATTAAAAATTTGAGTTTGAGTGCGGGTGCGCACGAAAGAGAAATGCCTGCGCTTCAAAAAAAGTTGGAGGAGTTGCTCGCTATGACGAATCGTATTACTCTTTCCAACGCAGTGGATATATTACGCGAACTTAGAGATCGGAATGGCAATAAGGTCAACGGTGGAATAAGTCAGCACGCTGAAAGTTAATTAAAGAGAAGAACTAGGTATTGAATGAAACTCACCTTATCTGTCCCGAGTAAAACATTTTTAATTGGTGAATACTTGGCCCTTTTTGGCGGTCCGAGTTTAGTGGCCAACACCGGTCCGCGTTTTTCCGCAGATTTTAATCTTAAGGGTCGCGGTAAATGGGGGCGAATTCATCCCGATAGTCCTGCTGGCCAGTGGATCCAACACAATTTAGATGTTTTTGAAGATGTGGACATTGATTTTAAGGATCCCTATGCGGGGGCAGGTGGTTTGGGCGGATCCAGTGCTGAGTTTGTAATGGTCTATGTCTTTGCGGAGCTTGTTCGACAAAAATTGGGTGAAGGAATTAAGCAACTTAATCCACAAAAAATGTGGATAGACTATAGGTCTTTGTTCGAAACGTCGCAACAGGAGTGGCTTCCAAGCGGTGCTGATATAATAGGACAAATGGTGGGTGGTATTACAGAATTTGAGCCCGATCCCTTTCGGATTAAGAAGCATACATGGAACTTTGAGAATATAAGCTTCGTCATTTTAAAAACTGAAAATAAAGTGAAAACTCACGAACATCTACGGGATTTGGGTGAGTTGGATACAGACAATTTTAAAGCTATAGCCAAACAGGCTGTGAATGCCATGAACGATTCCGATCAGTTGTTGTTCGTTAAGTCCATTGAACAGTATCAATCTCTTTTGCAAGAGCAAAAGCTTGTTTGTCGAGAAACCGTTAGTCTGGTTAATAATCTGAAGGGTTCAGATAATATAATTGGCGTTAAGGGTTGTGGCGCGCTAGGTGCTGATACTTTACTTGTCCTTTGTGAAAAAGGAAATGTAGACCGAGTGCAGTCAATGGCACCAGTTGTCGGTTTAAAGTATGTAGCTAGTGATCAGGATCTAGGTGGTGGATTAAAAGTGGAATTTGATTATGCTTTTAATCGGCAACAGCAGGCCATCCAAACCAAATTTATTAATGACGAACAAAGATTGGATATCCGGTGAGTGAATCTTGGATAGCAAAGGCTCCATCTAATATTGCCCTTATAAAATATATGGGGAAAACCAATTCTAAGGTGAATTTGCCCACGAATGGTTCCTTGTCCCTGACTCTAGGTCATTTATTAACCACTGTTAAAATATCTGAGCTTCAAGGATCCGAAGATCAATGGAGTGCCCTAACTGGAGAGGGTATTCAGGCTGTTGAGCTTTCTGAAAAAGGTAAGCGCAGGTTTTTAGATCATTTTTCTTTTTTAAAGAAGGAATTTGGAATCGAAGGCACTTACCTTATTGAATCGGGAAATAACTTTCCCTCGGATTGTGGGTTAGCGAGTTCTGCCTCGAGTTTTGCGGCTTTGACTTTAGCTAGCTATGAATTGGCTAAAAGCAAAGCGAGTGCTGACTATATGCTCTCTGAGTTGGCCAATTTAAGTAGAAAAGGTTCTGGATCCTCTTGTCGTTCTTTATTTTCTCCATGGTGTCAGTGGCGAGAAGACAGTGTAGAGGCTATTGAAGCTTTACCTAACAATCTCTTACATTCAGTAGTGGTAGTTCATAATGGCCGTAAAAAAGTTTCGAGTTCAGAGGCCCATCTTAGAGTTTTAACGAGTGCGGTTTTTGAAGGACGTGTCGAGCGAGCTGAAAAACGCCTAAGTGATCTCAAACAGTCTTTGCGAACAAAAAATTGGAAAGAGTCGTTTGAAATTTGTTGGGCTGAATTTTGGGACATGCATGGATTGTTTGAAACATCAGCCCCTCCATTTGGTTATATGACTCCTCAGAGTTTACAGGTTCTCAACCAGGTAAGGGAACAATGGGAAGAGTTTAATGATGGTCCCATCGTTACAATGGATGCGGGAGCCAATGTTCATTTGATCTATCGAGCCGATCAATTGGAGCTTGCTAAAGATTTGAATCAAAAATTTTCGCAAGAGTATTCTACTTATAATAGTTTTTGATATGTCTGATTTTCAAAGTACCACCTATGGCAAATGTATATTGGCAGGAGAGCATGCTGTATTGCGTGGCGTTCCGGCTGTGGTCTATCCTGTGTTTTCAAAGCACTTGAAATTAAATTATTTTAAAAATGATCAACCGCTGACATCTCAGTATGAAGGCGAAACAGGTTCTTCTTTTCGACTTCTATTTTCTGGGGTGATGGACCAGGCTGTGAAGCGATTGGAGATCCAGCCGGATCAGTTAAAGGGCCATTGTATTATTGAAGGTAATCTTCCAGTGGGGACGGGTTTAGGCGCTTCCGCTGCATTGTGTGTCAATGTGGGTTCTCTTTTGAATCATTTGGGTTTTGTTTTAAAAAACGATCTGTATGAGTTTTGCAGAGATCTTGAAGATTTGTTTCACGGTGAAAGTAGTGGAGTAGATATTGCCGCGGCTGTTGAAGGGCAGGGCATTCAATTCACTCGAGGTGGAGATTGGGTGAAGGTAAAACAGCGTTGGCAACCGGAGTTGTATATTTCTTATAGCGGCCAGGTGGGTGCCACTTCCGAATGTGTTCAACAGGTGAAGGCATTATTTGAACGGGATTCCATAAAAGCACAAAAGCTGGATGAGCAAATGGGTTTAGCTGTCTCAAAGGTGGTAGAAGCGCTAGAAAGTGAATCCAGTCATCGATTTAAAACTCTACAAGAGGGATTTGAATTAGGTTTAAGTTGTTTTGAGCAGTGGGATTTAACTAAGGGTTCGGTTCACAAACACATTGAAGATCTTATTGAGCGTGGGGCGGCGGCAGCCAAGCCTACTGGTTCTGGCAACGGCGGTTTTATTGTAAGTCTATGGGAATCAGAGCCATCTGAAGAGCTGAGGGATGCGTTCCAACTGGTTCCTGTATTTTAAAATTAATTTAGGTTCCCTCGTGAATTTTCGAATGGTGAGTGCAATATTTGCAAGGTTTGTTTCTTGCGTTGATAGGCCCATTCTTCAACACTAGTTTATCTCTAAAATGGGAGATAAATTATGCGTTTATTGGGCTTATTAATTGTATTTGGTTTTACCTTACCACTTAGTGCAGAAACGACCTGCAAGACCTACGGGCTGAAGGCGGTTCAGTGTTATGAGCTTGGTCAGCTGGCGACAACCTATGATGAGGCAGGTGTGCCTTGTGGGAATCGATCTTCTGAAGTTTCTTTTTGGAATGTGAAAAAATTCGATGCTCGCTATGCGGAAGTTAAAACAGTTGAGGAGCTGGAGGAAACTTTTCCAGGTGGCTCTTCTGTTGAAGCCGTTTGCGAAGTTTCATTTGTTAATGTTCGTGGTGACATATGTAGTTTTAGTTTGGACTTGAGTTTGGGTGATGAAGACGCTGAAGCAGGTATTTTTGATCTAAAGTGCACCAGAATTGAAAAGTATTAGCTCTAACCGTTTTTGTGAGCTGTCATATAGCTCATTATGGCCAGAGCTCCCGCTGTGGCCGCATTGAGTGACTCTACCTCTGGGTGAAGAGGAATGCTTAGGCTATTGCTCTTAAGGGCTTCTGGAACGCCTGGCCCTTCTTCCCCAATGATAATTCGAACATCGTTAGGCCAATTCATCTGGTGTATATTTTGTCCATGCATGTCCAATGCAAAACCAATCTCTGCATTTAGAGATCGAATGGATGGCCCCTTTTGCAGGGGTGCCACCCGAACGCTGCCAGCTGAAGATCTGATCGTCTTGGGGTGAAAGGGATGACAGGCTTCTTCGGTAAGTATGATCTGTCGAACGCCAAGGCCAGTTGCCGTTCGAATCAAAGCACCTAAATTATTTGGGTCTCCGCAGGCAGCAATAACTTCCAAACCTTTTGGTGGAGATTCGAAGGAGTTAAACTGAATTTCTGGGATGTTAAATACGCCAATGGCGGTTCCTGTGCCGAATGCATCTAACTCATAATAGAGATCCTTTGTTAGGATGAGCGCCATGGTTGAATTGGTTTTTAAGTAAGGGGCTAACTTTTCCTCACTCCAGTGAACCAGCATTTGGCAATGGTATTTGGGGTCGGCAAGCCACTCATTGAGAATCTTTTCTCCAAATATCAAGGTCCGCTTTTGCTTTTTTACCTGAGAGCCTTCGAGGAGATTTAAGAGATCTTTATAGTCGCTGTTCTTGTCGCTTGAAATATGTTTCATATTCTCCTCGATGAGCAAAAGGTGCCAGGCACCCTTTGGAGCTGCGCCGCATAAATTGATGAACAAGTCCTTCATTAGGGAGGGCTAAAAGTGACTCGGATGCCTTCCCAAGTTATAGTTTTGCCACAGCAAACCTATAATTAAGCTTAATGCTCAGAGAGATCATGATTCAAGAAAAAGCGAAAGAAATTTTTGATCGGGCCAGTGAAGAAATTGGTTCTGTTTCCACAACTAAAGACCTCTATGAACTCAAGGTCAAATACCTCGGTAAGAGTGGAGAGTTTTCCCTTCTTATGCGTGACCTGGGTCAATTGTCTAAAGAAGACCGACCCATTGTGGGAAAAGAGATTAATGTTCTTAAAAGACAACTCACTGAAATGTTGGATGATAAACAGCAGGCTCTTCAGAGTTCAGAGATGGCGGAAAAACTAGAAAAAGATAGATTGGACCTCACTCTATCTGGACCCACTCGTGTGAGGGGTTCACGACATCCTCTGTCTTTGGTGATGGAAGAGATTGTCGATATTTTGGCAAATATTGGTTTTAGTGTTCGAACAGGTCCTTTAATCGAATCCGATTGGTATAATTTTGAGGCCCTAAATATTCCCAAAGATCATCCTGCCCGTGATATGCAGGACACCTTTTATATTGATGAGACTCATGTGCTCAGAACACATACCAGTCCTATCCAGATTCGTACTATGGAGAAAGAAGAACCTCCCATTCGGATTTTGGCTCCGGGGTCAGTTTTTCGATGCGATTCTGATGTCACTCATTCACCGAACTTTTATCAAATTGAGGGTTTGTTGATCGATAAAGAAGTTTCGATGGCTCATCTTAAAGGCACTATCAGTTACTTTGTGAAATCTTTTTTTGGTCCGGAGATCGAAACCCGTTTCCGTCCTAGTTTTTTCCCTTTTACTGAACCTTCGGCCGAAGTGGATTGTTCATGTCCGAAGTGTAAAGGCGAAGGCTGTAGATTGTGTTCACATACCGGATGGATTGAGATTGGTGGAAGTGGATTGGTTCATCCTAAAGTTATTGAGTATGCCAAATTGGATTCTAAAAAATGGCAAGGGTTTGCCTTTGGTTTTGGTATCGAAAGAATGGCGATGATCAAGTACGGTATCGATGACATACGATTGTTTAATGAAAACAACACAGACTTTTTGAGTCAGTTTATTTAGAAAATAGAATATAGGAAACGATAGATGAAAATTTCATTGAATTGGTTAAGCGATTACATTGAAGTCAAAGATTTTTATAAAAAGCCTGAAGAGTTAGGTCGAATATTAACTCGTGCAGGACTTGAGCTTGAAGGTATCGTCAATCAGTCTGAGCAATTTAAGAATATTGTTGTTGGAAAAATTGAAAAACTAGAGAAGCATTCCAATGCGGACAAGTTGACTGTTTGTCAGGTGGATGTGGGCGCTGACGAATTACATCAAATAGTATGTGGGGCTAAGAACCATAAAGCGGGTGACTGGGTGGTCGCGGCTTTGCCGGGAGCTGTGTTGCCGGGCGATTTTGCCATCAAGAAATCAAAAATTAGAGGTGAGGTGAGTTTAGGTATGCTTTGTTCCCAAAAGGAACTAGGGCTGTCGGATGAATCTCAAGGGATTATGATTCTCGAATCTAAAGGGTTAAAGCCGGGCAAACCCATAGCTAAATTGTTTAAGCTTAATGATGTTATTTTTGAAATCTCTGTCACTCCGAATAGGGCCGATTGCTTGAGTCATATCGGTCTCGCAAGAGAGCTATCCTGTTTGTTGGATCGAAAACTAACACTTGCAAAGCCAAAACTTACATTTGGTAAAGATAAAGTTAAAGATACGGTGAAGGTGAGCCTGAAGCGTCCTAAAGAGTGTCCTCGATATGCCGGTAGACTCATTCGCGGAGTGAAAGTTGCGGAATCCCCAGCTTGGTTAAAATCGCGCATTGAATCTATGGATATGAACTCCATTAACAATATCGTTGATGCCACGAACTATGTAATGATGGAATGGGGACAACCTATCCATGCCTTTGATTTGAAAGAGCTGCAAGGCGGAGAGATTCGAATTGACCTCTCTAATAAGAAAGAAAAATTCACAACCCTTGATGGAACTGAACTTACCCTGACCGGGGAAGAGCTGATGATTCGAGACGGGGACCGTCCAGTGGCATTGGCTGGTATTGTGGGAGGTCTTAACTCTGGAGTTTCAGATTCCACAACGGATGTTTTTATAGAAACGGCCTATTTTACTCAAAAGATCGTTCGACAATCATCTCGTAGGTTTGGGATTGAAACCGACTCCTGCTATCGATTCTCGAGAGGGACTGATCCCGAAAATGTTCCTACTGCTATGGATCGAGTGTGTGAATTGATTCAGATGGTGGCCGGGGGAGAGTGCAGTAAAGATCACTGGGATGCCTATCCTTCACCTGTAAAGCACAAACCCATAAAAATTAAATTGGATTTTGTGGAAAGTAAATTGGGTTACAAAGTGAAATCCGCGGAGTTTAGTCGTTGGATGAAGCGATTAGGTTGTAAGGTGGATAAAAAAGAGGACACTTTTAAAGTTATGCCTCCGGCATGGCGTTGGGACCTCATTCAAGATGTGGATCTGGTGGAGGAATATGGGCGGTTGCATGGTTATGAAAATATCGATGAGATATTGCCGCCTTTAATTGAGCGTCCAACGGAGCATGACGATCAGTATTTAAAGGAAAGACAATTAGAAAAAATCCTTCTTGCAGAAGGCTTAATGCAATCTATGAATTACCATTTCATTAATGGTAATGAGCAATTAGAGGTACTTGGAAATAGCTCTGTTTACGAAGCTTTTCAGTTGTCTGTCACGGATCAACCCGTAGCTGTTAAGAATCCGTTGAATGAAGACGTGAACTGTATGCGTACTTCACTGATTCCGGGGTTGGTAAGGAATTTAACTCAGAATTATCGTCATGGAAATGAATGGGGGCGGCTGTTTGAAATTGGCTCCGTTTTCAATCCGAAAGGGTCCGCTAAGGTAAAGAGTGATCGTGTGAATTCCTCGGGAGCCGCAGAGCTCTTTCATCTTGCTTTTTGTTTTTGGGGTCAACCCGTGGACTATTGGTCCCAAGGTGAAAAAGTGCCAGTGGTCTATCAATTGCGACAGTCTGTAACCAATATGCTAGAAGCTCTTAAGATCAATCAATGGAGCTGGTTGGAGTTAAAGTCCGATGAAGTTCCAAAGTATTTGCATCCTAGTCAAAGTATTGCATTGCAAGTGGAAGGAAAGACCATCGGGGTTTTCGGTTCATTGCATCCTGAACTTGTGAGTAAAAACAAGATCCGAACCTCTGTAGCCATGGGTGAGTTTAATTTTGAAAAATTAATGGCGCGTCAGCCACGGTATAGAAAATTCAAATCTCTCTCACGATTACAACGCGTTGATAGAGATTTGGCATTTGTAATCCCTGAAACGGTGTCCTCGCAACAGGTGGAAAAAGTGATTCGTAAACATGCGGGACCTTTGTTATCTAACATTATTATTACTGATGTTTATCAGGGTGATAAATTAGAAAAGGGACATCGGTCAGTGGCTTACAGGATGACATTCAAGCCTAGTGAAAAGACATTGGAGGAAAATGAACTGCAAGCTCTCCAAGATAAAATAATCACGGGTGCAAAATCTGATTTAGGTATTCAGATTCGACATTGATTCCTATCAAACGATGATTCGAGGACTGATTCATCGAATGAGCTCTAATCAGATGTTTAAATGTTGCCTCTTTGTAGTTGAGTTTATGGTTCTTTTTTCATAAAAAATGGCCATAAATTTTGTGCAAATCTGCGTTTCAAATTGAATGCTTCAACCTCTATTGAAATAGGTTTTAAAAGACTGTTTCATTGAGGGGCAGGCAAATTAATTATTTTTATCGTCTCGTTTTGGAAGTGTTCTTCTCTCAAAATCTTCCCGATAAGCTCCCCATACTTCAATAGGTACGTAAAATGCGGGGGTAATAATGAAATTCCAGACGATAATTAAACCTTTCCTATTAATGAGCTTGGCTGTGTTTATGTGGGGCTGTGAAGATAGCAGCTCCAGTAGTAGCTCGGATTCGTCAATGACCATTTCAGGTTCATTGGGGGGTGCCAGTGGTGCCAGTTCAAAAGTTTCAATGATGAATTTTAGTGGATTTGCGGTGACAGACTATAAGGTGAGATGTGTCACATTAAGCAGTGATCCACAAGCGGGTGAAGGGGATGTGAGTTCTGATGGATCCTTTTCGTTAGACATTTCTGTTTCTGATGATGAGTCCGTTCCCATTGGCTGTTTTATTGTTTTGGCGTCAGATAGCTCTGTTGCTGCTACTTTTTCTTTTGATTCAGGAGAGTCAGGGATTGGGTCTGGTAGCGGCAATGCTCAGAGCGGGTCCGTCAATGGTGGCCGTGGTGAAACCATTGATTTTGGTAGTATAAATTTTGATGCCGATAAAGGGACTGCTGTAGTTGATAACGACAACATTTCTCGAGGGGGGAATACCAGTGATACGAATTCAGGTGATTGGGCGGATCCAACAGGTGATTGGACGATGACCTGTATTTTATCAGATTCCACCTATACCTGCCCTGAAGAGGCCAATAGTAGCAACCAGTTTCCGATCTACTTAAACCAAGTCGAAGCCTTAGATGGGGCCTCTGAAACTCATCGGGGACTTGCTATTTGGAGGGATCAGTCCACTTTTAGTTCTTGTGGAAGCACTGAGAATTTAGATGATGTTTTACCTGCTGGATGGACGGCTGTTGATAGCAACATGAACAATGACTTTAGTTTTAGTGGTAGTTTGCCTGCTGCCAGTTCTCTAGATGCTCCGGCATGGGATGGTAGTAAAGGTCATTGTGGCACAACAATTTCGGAAGGGACGACTAAATGTTCGGATATTACAAATGTGGATAGTTGGGACTTTGGTGGTGGTACGCTAACAGACGCCGATTGCCAAGCTTTGTGTCAGGCGGATATGGTCCGTGAAGCCAACGATTCTTGTATGGCTCGTTACACACAAAATCACTCGGTTGTGAGTGGAGCCAGTCCTGGCGACATTGCAACAGAAGTGGCAAGTTTTGATGGTACTAAAACCGCAAGTGACTTTTTAGTTAGAGATACCGACAAGCCAGACGGGCGCCATGTTCTAGGGGAACTACAAATAGAGGGCGACACAGGAACGGTTATGGATACAAATACTTTTACCGAACATTTCTGTCAGGATAATGGCGATGGTTCTGGTTGTACGGATAGAACCTGTTATGTCACTGAAAATGTGCGTGTGACCATGAAGCAAGAAAGCGCGACGTCGGCCATCATTGAAGTGGTAATCACCAGTGCTATGGATTCTACTAATTCTGATGCCCAGTGTTTCCAGAGTGTTTCGGGCAATCATTTGGAGGAATGGGTCGGAAACACACAAAAATTCCTGTTGAGTGCTTCAAAAAATTAAATTTTTATAGTCCTCGGCGCACATAATTGTGCCGAGGGCTTCACTTCTGGCCCTTTGGCTCAGTGCAATTAGGGCAAAAACTAAAAAAACTTGAAAGTTTTCAAGGACTTGGTAGCCTAAACCTAGTTCTAAACACAACCTATTTTGGAGAACCACATGTCTGATCCATCTATGGAAAGATCAACAATGACGAAAGCGGATATTGTCGAAAAGGTTTATGAGAAGATTGGCTTCTCAAAAAAGGAAGCTTCGGAGCTTGTGGAATTGGTTTTTTCCCAGCTTAAAGATGTTCTTTGTAACGGCGATAAAGTGAAGATTTCTGGATTTGGAAACTTTGTGGTCAGAGAGAAAAAGTCTCGAGTCGGTCGGAATCCACAGACTGGTGATCAGATCACTATTAGTGCTCGTAGAGTTTTAACTTTTCGACCCAGCCAAGTTTTAAAGGCGATGCTCAATGGAGAAGATCCCACTCAGGTCAAAGAAGATTGATACTGTTTTAAGCTAACATTGCGATTTTAAAGCCCTTTTTTAAAAAGGGCTTTTTTTTTGTGGCCAGGCGAGTTATTGTTGAACCGTACCAGCCACCAGGGAGGGGGCCATGCAACAAGAGCTACTTCTTGAAACTAAAAAGGAATTCGTAGCCGTACCTATCGGTGAAGAGCGTCTTATTGACGAAGAGTTAAAACTGAAAATCGAATCCATTCCCGATAAAATGGCCTTTAAAATCGGTGAAGTCGCCGAGATGGCCGGTGTGAAGCCTTATGTTTTGCGATATTGGGAAGGCGAGTTTGATGTCCTTAAGCCTAAGAAGTCCCGAAACAATCAGCGTATGTTCACCCGTAGAGATGTGGAATATGTCTTGGTTATAAAAAAGCTGCTTTATAGAGATAAATATTCCATCGAAGGAGCAAGAGGGGCCATTAAGAAGCTTAAAAAGCAGGGCATGAAAGCAAAAATCATAGTAGATACCCAAAAAGATGTTCAGGGCATTCTTTGTAAATTGCAGTTAATGGTTCAGAGAATAGAAAATATTGAAGCACATTTAAAGTAGAAGTGGATGAAACAGCGGGGGAAATGTGTATCACGCTCATGTGTATTTTGAATTGTTTGGTATCGATGAAGTGGATGAGCTTCGACAGAACTTACTGAAGCATCCTTTGTTTGAATATGTTGGTGAAATTAAAACTTTTGCCTTAGGTCCTCACCCTTGTCCAAATATGGAAACTCACTTTACTGATGAGAACTTAGATGCAGTTAGAGATTACTTTAATGAAGTGAGAAAAGAAATTGCGATACTGATTCACCCTGTTCAGGAAGATGAGTTGGAAGCTCACACTGACAAGGCAGAATGGATTGGCGGCCCCATTACTCTTCGTCTAGAACATTTAGGTAATGAGTAAGACTCTTTTTACCAAAAAGCGAGACAAGAACTACCAGGTCAAACAACTATTTAAAACGCACCAGTGGATAGGAATTTCAGGTCCAATCAATGCAATTTGTGATGCGGTTCGGAAATCCCCAATGGTTTCTAGCGATTACTCTCTCTTAAGCAGTCTGTATTAAATTCTTCCTTTCCGGAAAAAATAACCTATATCTAGAGGGGGGACCTGTTCCATTTAGTGTGTGGTAACCCACTTAATCCGGACAATCACGAAGATTAAATCCTAGGTTCATAAAATATTAAGTCGCTGAGATTCCCAAAGAAAATGGCAAAGGCTCTGTTTTGGGGGAATGTATTTTTTTACCGCAAAGGCATGAAATAGAACTATTTTTCTCGTCAACCCTGGAAATCACTGAAAAATTACATTGAGCCAACTGGTTTCAAAATGGAACCTTATTACCAGCACTTGACGCAAGGCGGCTTTTCGCTGGCATGAAGACTGCTCATAGGGATCCATCAGGAATGACAGAAATAGATACGAGTTTTGGGGGACGAGTTTCTATGAATGTTGGAATGAATAAACCCACACCTGGTGATTGTGCCGGCAAACCCCAGGTGAAATGAATAACTAACCAAGGAGTTATTAATATGAAAGCACAGAAGATGATTCTAGCGAGTTTATTGCTAGCGGCTTTTTCAGCAAATGCAGAGATGGAAGGATCTATAGGGTCCGTTGATTTCAGTGCGGATATTTCCGGTGCTGTTGACTATGTTGAGGACGGAGACTGGACCGGTCGAGATATGTTCCTAAAGTTGGATGCCAAAGTGGCTGAAAGAATTGGAATTGTCTATGAAGGTGGTGTGGTACAAAACGCTTTAGATGATTTAGACGGAGACAGTCTAACCACTCGGCAAGCCTATGTTTATGTTAACGTGGGTTCGCTCAAGTATTTAGGACAAATCGAGTTACGTGTCGGTAAACAGGAACTGGCTTTTGGTGGAAAGACAACGGAGTCGATCAATCGGACAACCAGTGAAAGAGATGCGATGCAGGAAAACCTTCGTGAAAGGGAATCAGTGAAAATTATGATTGCTCGAGATTCTATGGAAGGTCGAAGTATCACTGCACTTCTTAACAACCTTGTGACTTCCGCTGAGATCTCTTACTGGGATGATGAAGAAGACGGATTGGAAAAGGGGCATTCCATTCGAATCAATGGTCAGATTGGAGAGTTTGTCGACACTTCGGTTTCCTATATGGAAGATAGCGAAATGGACCTGGATGGAAATGAAGTGGAAGCCACTTTGAATCTGGATGCAATCTCCAGGTCTCCTCTTCTCAATAGAGCGACAATTTCAGCAGCTGTTGCGGAAATGAACTATGGAGCTGAAACGGAGAAAATCACTCGTTTTGCTGCCACTAAAGGGTATGGAAAATACAGCGCCTACTATGAAATGGAAGATGTGGAAGTTTCTGGTGGATCAGAAGAAGGCCAGTTTAAAAATCATGCTGTGGGTGTGAGGCGATCATTTGGTGAAAAGTTCGATGTTGGTTTCGAAGTTAAAGATGACGAACAATTGGATGATGTCGTAGGGGCCATCACCTTTCGCTACAACATGCAGTAGTACTGTCTGAGAATTAAAAAGAGAGCGCGCGGAGATCATAGGGGTCTCCGCGTTTTTTACAACCTTTAGGCTTTTTCTAGCTTTTCAGGAGACAGTCCCCAGCTTTCCACAATGGACTTTTCGTCAGTAGCTGAAGTCGCCTTTTTAAACTTAGCTCCAGAACGGCCTTTAACCTGGGCTTCGCATTCTTTCCAAGTCTTGTGCCGCTTTAGCTCGCCGCCGGCATAACTGAGATAGCTATAGGCGGATTTCTTTTTTTCATTTCGAGATTTCATTTCTGGAACGGACATGTCCTCAGGAAGGTCGTGAATGGCATATCCATAATTGAGTAAAGGGCCATCGTAAAGATCCACCCATTTGCCTTTAGTAAAGTCCACCGCAATGCCGTCACATCTTTCGTTTCCAGGTGTTCCCGAATGGCCACGCACATACTTCCAATCGAGGGCTCCTAAGCCCTTACGGTTAGCGACCAGTCGATCCAACTCTTTCCATTCCGGTTGATTATTTACGGGCTTTCCATCGGCTGTTGTCCAGCCTTTACGTTTCCAACCCCAAATCCACTTGGTGATTCCATGAATCACATAGGTGGAATCGGTTAAAATCCATAGGTCACCAGGAGTGCCTTGGATTTCTTTAAGTCCTTCGATGACGGCTTGTAGCTCCATCTGATTGTTGGTGGTGTTGGAGCGTTTTCCACCGAGTTCCTTCACGTGGCCGGAAGGATCTACGATGACGGTTCCATAACCGCCGGGACCAGGATTTCCTGAACAAGCTCCATCGGTAAAGATGAGCCAATGCTTAAAAGCTTCTGCGTTTTCTGACATAAATCCATATTAACGGGTCCAGGCAAACCGTACCAGCTCCCTTTTTATTGGCGGTGCATCTAGTTAAGCTGCGCTGCATATCAGCGCCAATGTGGCCACTCAGTGTTTCACTCTTATCGTATAAAAGTGTAAGTTCCTCCTATGAAAAATAGATTGGGTCAAAAAGTGGACTTTCCTGTGGATCAGGAAAAAATTCACCAATTAAATTCATTTAAAACTGAGCAGGGAGAGGCTTTTCCTAAACTCGGTATTTTGGTTCTCACCTATAATACAGAGAACCAGATCCAATCCACGCTTTCTAGAATTCCTGAACAGTTGCATGATCTTGTTGAAGAGATCTTTCTTTTTGATAATTGCAGCCAAGATAACACTTTAGAGAAAGTGTCTTCGTTTTTAGAAGGGTCTATCTGGAAAGATAAAGTAAAGGTATTCCAGAATCCAAAAAACATGGGATATGGAGGGAATCAGAAAGCGGGATATAATTATGCTTTAAAGAGAGGCATCGATTATACCGTCATGCTTCATGGTGATGGGCAATATGCCCCCGAGTATTTGCCGGACATGTTTTTGCCTATTTTCACTGATAAGAAACATGTGGTCTATGGTTCTAGGATGCTGAATAAACGCCGGGCTCTTGAAGGGGGCATGCCCCTCTATAAATGGATTGGAAACACTGTTCTCACCACCTTTGAGAATATTATTTTGGGCACGCGTATGACCGAATTTCATTCGGGCTATCGTATGTACGGCTCTGATATTCTTCGTAAAATACCCTTTAATGAGAATACAAATGATTGGCACTTTGATACGCAGATTATCATTCAGTGTCGAGCTCTCAATCTCAAAATTCATGAAATCCCGATCGACACTTTTTATGGAGATGAGGAATGTAACGTAAACGGAGTGAGCTACGCTTTAGCTGTTTGTGCTGCGGTTTTAGAGTACAGACTGCACCAATTGCACGTTTTACGTCGCTCTCGATATTTTGTGGATTACGATGTGGTCTTCACGCGAAAACTCAGTCCCTATAGTAGTCATGGACAGATTCTCAATAGAATTCACTCCGGTGATCGAGTGTTGGATTTTAGTTCTAATCATGGGTTGCTTCATAAATCTCTGAGTGAAAAGGGTGTTCGAATCACCCATGTGGGATCGAAGTCACCAAAGTATCCGGAATTTGTGGAGGAACATTTTTTAGTACCCTTGGACCAGCCTCAGCAGATGGATACGTTGCCTTTGGAACGGGATTATGACTATGTGTTGTTGGCTGAAAATCTGGAACAAATAAAGCAATCACAAGAGTTGCTGGAAAAATCTCAGCGGTTTCTTAAGCCGGATGGCCGAATGATTGTGTGTATTTCAAATATTGCCATGTGGTTTTACCGCGTATCTTTGATGTTGGGTCGTCTCAACTATGGGCCAAAGGGACCTTTGTCACATTCGCACGTACACTTGTACACTTTGGATTCGGCGAAACAAATGCTGTTAAGGTCGGGGATGGCCATCACAGATATTAAGCCGGTGAACTTTCCTTTTGAGGTGCTATTCGAATCCATTGGACAGAGTCGTTTTGTGAAATTGTTAGATGGAGTTTATTCTTTTTTCGCTAAAATATGGCCAAGATTGTTTGCCTATCAGTTTGTATTTGAAGGATCCGTGACTCGCTATCGAGCGGAAGTGGGTGAAGGTCAGGTGAAAATGGAATTGGACAAAGCCCAAAAGAAAACCCCCTCGTCTTCATCTAGAGCGTCCTCTTCTTTTGATCTTACATCTAAATAGTGAAGCTAAAAAATGGTATTTCCCTATATTTCCTTACGTGTCTTTAACTCCTATTATTTCGCACTTTTGATTTTAAAAAAGAGTTTCATTGAACCTCTTCTCCTCGCTCTTATGGCAGCGGTTCGTCTCCCGCACCCTGTCGACCAAAAGGTCGCCCACGGCGCGAGATACGCACCACCAACGAGATGAGTCGAACAGGACCAATGCAACTCTTTTTTAAAATCAAAAGTGCCAAATTCTACTCGTTAAGAAACTGAGGAATACCTTTTTCTAAAGGGATTGTAGGTGACCAACCGGGGAGAGGTTCGAAGTTTCGCCATGTTTGCATCACTTCTCTGTCGCGATAGGGGCGTCCTCCCCATTCAATGTTAAGGGGTTGCCCCGCGGCAGATTCAAATGCCCTTGCTAAGTCTTTGAGTGACAACACCTCATTACTCGATAGGGCAAAGGATTTGTTGATGCCTTGACCTCTTTGAAGCTGAGAGAGCCAGTCGATGGATCGATGGATGCCATTCACGACATCATCCACATGCAAAATATTAATTTCTTGTTCGCCGGCACTCATAGCTAAAGGCTCGTTGGAAGTGAGCTGATCTTTCCAAAGTGCAAATATTTTTTTGCGAGTATCGCCAGAGCCATAGGTGTCTGAAATTTTTAAATGCATTACATTTAATCCTTTGGCCTCTGAATAAAACTGTGTGATGTCTTGGAAAGATTGCTTAGTGGCGGCATAGAGGTTTACCGGGGAGTAGTTTTGGTTTTGATAGTGTTGCCAGAACGTCCCCATGTTTAGCCACCAATCCAATTGGGAGTGGAGGGTCTCCATCACCTGAGTAGGAAACTGAATATTTGAGCTAACTAACTCATTGGCTTGATTTCGGTTATGGCTAGATAAAAACAAACTCGCTAAATGAACACAACCCTTTATCTCTAAAGAGAATATTTCAGCAAGCCATTGATCGCTGGAATCCATTTCAACAATCTGGCAGGTCTTAATAAAATCTAGATTGAGTTTTTGAGCATCGCGCACCAATAAAACCAAATTTTCTTTGTCGGGAAAACTCTGAACCCACTTCTGGCCAATAAATCCAGTGGCTCCGGTAACTAAAATCTTCATAGAGAACTCAATTCAAAAGGCGAGTCAAAGTCGCTCAGAAGTGGGTGGCCTTGATCTCGCTCGCTGACGATGGGGCTATCTATGTTCCAATCGAAATCCAATGAAGACCATAGTATGCCTCTGTCAAACTCAGAGTTATGTTCTTTGGAAACAAAATATTGTACTATAGAGTTATCAGATTGGGAGGCAAATCCATGAGCGAATCCGATGGGTATAATCAAAGCCAATGGGTCATCGCTGGACAAAGTATAGCTTTGACTCTGACCAAAAGTGGGAGAGTTTTTTCTTAGGTCCAAAACCACATCTTGTATTTGACCATGAGTCACCATAACCATTTTATGGTGAGCGTAAGGTCCCACCTGAAAATGCATGCCTCGGATAACATCCTTTTTGGAAGAAGTGTAGAATCCTTCTTTGATGTCAAAGGAGAAGGGCAGCTCATTCATAGAAGGAGAATGCCAGTTCTTTGTGAATTCACCACGAAGATCCGTATGGTGAAACATTTCCACCTTAAAAATTCCCGGTATCTTTTGGCATTCACTGACTTTCATTTTCAATATACTCACTAATTTTATCAGTCATATATTTTAATCGGCTCTCGTCCAGTCCGGGATACACACCAATCCAAAAGGTATTGTTCATAATGGAATCAGTGTTTTTTAAGTCTCCCACTACACGGTATCCCTCGCCACGATTTCTGAGTCCATCGAAGCAGGGGTGTTTGATCAGGTTTCCAGCGAACAGGTTACGGGTTTGAATTAAGTTTCTCTCTAAGTGTTTCACGATATCGGCTTTTGAAAACGACGCATTATCTTTAACTGTAATTAGGAAGCCAAACCAGCTGGGGTCAGATAGAGGCTCCGCTTCGGGCAAAGTGAGCACGTCCTGATAGTTGAGTAGCTGTTCCTTGATAAATTTATGATTTTGTTTACGTCTTTCAATGATCGTTGGAAGCTTTTTCATCTGGGCGCAACCCACAGCTGCTTGCATTTCTGTCATCTTAAGATTGTACCCAAAGTGGCTGTAAACATATTTATGATCATAACCTTTTGGTAGTTGAGAAAAATCCCATTCAAAACGCTTTCCGCAAGTGTTGTCTTTTCCGCTGGGACACCAACAATCTCTTCCCCAATCCCTCAGGGAAAGTGTTATCTTTTTAAGGTAGGGGTTGTTTACAAAAACAGCCCCTCCTTCGCCTGTGGTCATATGGTGTGCGGGGTAAAAAGAACAAGTCGCTAAATCCCCATAAGTCCCCGTATACTTACCATCATATGTAGATCCAAGGGCGTCGCAATTGTCTTCAATAAGCCATAATTTATGTTTTTTACAAAAGGCATGAACCTCTTTTAAGTTAAAAGGATTTCCCAATGTATGGGCCACCATTACAGCTTTCGTCTTTTCACTGAGAGCGGCTTCCAGTTGGGAAATATCGATGTTGTAACTGGGAATCTCAACATCCACAAATACGGGCACCGCTCCATATTGAATGCTTGGGCTTACGGTGGTGGGAAATCCTGCGGCAACCGTTATAACCTCATCACCAGGCTTAACTCTTCTTTCGCCCAAAGATTCGGCGGTCAAAGTCATAAAGGCCAGTAGGTTAGCGGATGAGCCAGATGTGGTGAGAAGGCAGGCTTTAGTTTTCAAGAACTTTTGCAGTTGTTCTTCTAATGATTCACAATACCGACCGGCAGTGAGCCAGAAATCCAATGAAGAATCCACCAGATACTCAAGTTCCTCGTGATCAAAAAATCGGCCTCCGTAATTAACGTAGGTTTCTCCAGGGGAAAAGGTTTTTTCTGGGAAGGCGACTTTATAGTATTCTCTAGTTTTCTCTAGAATTTCTTTTCTCAATTGTTCGGCATTAGCCATAATTTGTCCTTATTTTCAGTTCTCTAATTTTTCTTGATACTGTTCAATTTGCTGTAGTGTGAAGTCCTTCATCAAAGTACCAGGTTGATCGATAAGTTTCTGATACCACTGGGCCGTCCACTGGGCAGAGGTATTGAGATCCAGTTGGGGAGACCATCCGAGTTCAGTTTTAGCTTTGGAAATGTCCAGTCGTAGGGTTTGCGCCTCGTGCACTTTGAATTTATCAGAGATGTCTCTAATTTCTCCAAATGACAGGTGGTTTTGCAATGCTGTTACCAAGGTTCGGACGCTGACATGGCTTTCCTCAGAGGGTCCAAAATTCCATCCTCCCGAAAAATTGAGTCCACCCGGTGTAAAAGCTTTTGATCCAATTTGCAAATAGCCACTCAATGGCTCTAAGACATGTTGCCAGGGCCGAATGGCATTGGGGTTCCTCAATTCTACGGGACGTTTTTCTTCACAGGCCAATATAGTATCGGTAACTATACGGTCTTTGCACCAGTCTCCACCACCAATAACATTTCCAGCCCGTACGTTGCTCACCATGATGTTTTTTTCTTTAAAAAAACTGGAACGATAGGACGCGCTCGCTAGCTCAGCAGCACCTTTCGAAGCGGAATAAGGATCATGTCCTCCCATGGGATCTGATTCCTTAAATGGATGACCAGATTCATTGTTTTCGTAACATTTGTCAGAAGTGATGTTCACTATGCCTCTAAGTTCAGGGAGATTCCGAGCAATATCTAAAACATTAATGGTTCCCATCACGTTGACGTCAAAAGTTTCCCTAGGGTAGGCATAGGATTCTCTAACAAGTGGTTGGGCAGCAAGGTGAAAAATTAGCTCCGGAGAAAATGCAATCAGACTTTCTTTCAACGAGGAATAGTCTCTAATGTCTTGATAACTATCACCCATCTCTAGACGCAAACCAGAGACAATGTAATTGTCTTTTTTAGTGCGTGGCTTCAGAGCATAGCCCTCCACCTCGGCACCTAAATGCTTTAGCCAAAGACACAACCATGAACCTTTAAATCCGGTGTGACCTGTAACAAATATGCGCTTGCCGCGATAGCTTTCTAAAAACAAATCTTAACTCCAGATCTTCCAAGGAGCATGGCCGGTTTGCCATAGATCCTCTAATTGATTTTTATCCCTTAAAGTGTCCATAGGTTTCCAGAAACCAGTGTGTTTATAAGTCATCATTTGACCTTCTTTTGCAAGAGTCTCCATAGGGGTTCTTTCGAGTATGGTCGAATCATCATTGATGTATTGAATGACTTCGGGTTGGCAAACGAAAAATCCGGCATTAATCCAACCACCATCTCCCTTAGGCTTTTCAAGAAACTTTTCAACAGTACCATCTGAACCTATTTGTAAAGCCCCAAATCGACCTTCAGGTTGCGCCGATGTCATAGTCATCAACTTGCCATGCTTTTTATGGAAGTCGAGTAAGTGTTGAATATTTAAGTCACTCACTCCATCTCCGTAGGTCAGCATGAATGGATTCTCATCAATAAAATCAGCTGCCCGCTTTACTCGGCCACCTGTCATGGTGTCTTTGCCCGTATCCAATAGGGTGATACGCCAAGGCTCCGCAGTATTTTTGTGAATTTCGGTGGTGTTGTTTTTAAGATCTATGGTGACATTACTTTGATGTAAAAAATAGTTCGCAAAATACTCTTTGATGACATAGCCCTTATAGCCCAACAGGATTACGAAATCATTAAAACCAAAATGGGAATAAAGTTTCATGATATGCCAAAGGATGGGGCGACCACCCACTTGAACCATTGGTTTTGGCTTGAGTTCCGTTTCCTCACTTAATCGAGTGCCGAAGCCTCCGGCTAATAGCAGAACTTTCAATGTGTATCCTTTCGGCAAAATAGACTCAGATATTAGCAAAACCCCAGCTAAAAAGGCCTCTCTTGTGCATTGCAGAACTAGTAAAATTGGTAAACTTTTAGGCCGGATATGGGCTCCTCGGCCACCAAATCTAAGGTTAGGTTGTCAACGGAGCTTTCAGGATTCCAGATGAGAAGAAAATCGGCTCCGATGGACTTTGCTTCTAATTCGAATTGTGTATCGATAGTCCTGCCGGGTTCTATTTGGCCCAGGTATTGGTTTCCCGTCCGAGAGCTAATAAAAAGTGTTTTTCGCCATTGGCTATCGGATGCAAAAACCCCTTTGATATTCTGGTCTTCGAACCAGTGACTCAATCGCCTGACTTCGGCGCCACCACCGGACTGTTTATACATTTTATGTATAGGATTCCAAAGAAAGCTCACCAAGAAAAGAATTAAGACATTTCTTTGAAACTTGGGTGTCTTAGAGCTTTGGGAGAACCAGTGGGATAGTAAGCTAATGCCGGCATAAAAAAGTACGAACTGGTGAACAAAAATATATCTTCGAACTACCAGTATTAGTAGATATCCGGCACTAGTGGCTATCAAAATAATAAGCGCACGTATCGACTCTTCGCTCAGGTTTGAATTTTGTCTTTTATAGGAGTGATAGGCCAGTGCTAAAAAAATGAAAATAGAGAATGCACTAAAATATTGATAAGTCTGAAATACTTTATTGAGGTTTTTGAATATTAATACCCATTGATGTCTGAACAATTCGACACTTTGAAAAGGTGACCAGTCTTTCAGGTTGAAATAGGTAGGGTCCTCCCAGATGCTCAAAGCTTGTGGGTGAGGCAGTTCAAAGAGTCCATCGGTAAACATGGGATCGTTTCTATTGATAGAAGGGTGAACAATGTATCGACTGTAGTAGGGGGTAGAAGTAAGAAACACTTTGCCGTATTTTTGAGACAAGGCGGTAACCCAAGGAGCAATTAGAACTAAAGCTACAAGTGTACTTAACAAAGTGATCCTCACCCACAAGCCTGCACTTTGTTGAGTTAAATACCTATATAAGGTCCAAAGGCACAAACTAAATATTCCGAGAGGTAAGCCATAAGCTTTGGTATAATAGAGCAGTGCCGTCAAGCTGCCCAGTGCGAGGGATCGACTGACCAGTCGTCCTTTTGGAGCGAATAAAAAGAAGTAAAACCACATTGCTAAAAGTGCCAGAAGCCCATCGGGGGTGTTGAGTAGGAAGCCAATATTGAGCGAAAAAATAAATGCTCCAATGTGTACCCATTTAAAAAAATGTTTTGGTATAGAGAATAGACTCGCAAAAGAAATACTGGTTATGTAGAGGGCCAATCCAATACAAAGGCTTAAAATTTTTGTACTGTAGAGCGGATCTACAGGTAGGTGCAAAAGTAAGCTAAGAAGCCATGAATATAACGGTCCCCAATAGGCATTGATGGCCTCTTGCCAAAGTCCTCCGTGATAGTGTTTTGCAATTTCGATATAAGATGTGGTGTCGGGACTGAGGTGATCTTTAAAAAAAATAAATAGTGATAGGGAGGCCGCTATATAGATAAATGCACCCATAAAAGTACTTCGCTTCCCAATCTCTCCAAACATAGCAGAATACTAGCCTTCATTTGACCAGGGGTAAAGAACTGTTAATGTATTGCTAGGCCTTAAATCTTTAAGAGGTGAGTATGTCTTCCATTGATCAGGTGATTCAGCCGAAACCTAAAGATATTGGAAATCAATTTTTTGTCCAAAGAGCATTGCCCATTGTGGGTAGGAAAATGGTAGGTCCGTTTGTATTTTGGGATCACATGGGACCAGTCGATATTGATAAAGATCGTCTTATGAGTGTAAGAGCCCATCCACACATTGGTTTAGCTACAATCACTTATCTTTTTACCGGAGAAATCATTCATCGGGACAGTTTGGGAAACGAACAGGCGATTTTGCCCGGTGAAGTGAACTGGATGACGGCAGGAAGAGGTATCGTTCACTCTGAAAGAAGTGCCCCAGACGCTAAGCATACCCTAGAAGGCATTCAGCTATGGGTAGCTTTACCTCCCGGAAGTGTAAACGTCGAGCCCAGCTTTGTGCATCAGAAGGAACAAGATCTTCCTTTAATTGAACAAGGGGATTGGCAACTCAGGCTGATCGCGGGCAGTGCACTTGGGGAGGTCTCTCCATTACCGGTTTATTCTTCGTTGTTTTATATGGAAGCTCATTCTGAACCCGGTGGACCATTGTCATTGGACGTACCGGCTGATTCTGAAGCCGCCATCTATGTCATCGAGGGAACAATCGAAGTTGAGGATCAAAGCTATGGGTCTAAAAGTATGATAGTTATGAAGCCGGGTGAATCCATTCAAATCAATGGTGCTGCCAATTCAAGGATAATGCTACTTGGTGGCGAAATTTTTGAAAAAAAGCCTAGTGTTTGGTGGAATTTTGTCGCTTATGATTCACAGACAATGAATCAGGCTAAGCAAATGTGGCGTTCCAATGAGTTTCCAGATGTAGTTAATGAAGAGGAAAGAATACCACTTCCGGAAGAATAGATGATCTTCCAGAAGTGAATTTTTTGAAGATTAGTTGTTTTGGATGTTGTGGTCCACATACTGTTCCCAGTCGGAACCCAAAGCCTGGCGTACGTCTTGGCAGTCACCATAGCCTAAACGACCCATAGCAGCTACATATCCATTACCCCAGTTCACAGTACCAATGCATCGTCTTAACTTCCTTCCAAAGCGAGCAGGGAAGTCCGCAGGTACCTGACGTGCTGAGCCAATGCTGGCCGCAGGAGTACTATCAACTACAGAAGAAGATGTATTGGATCCTTGTCTCTCAGCTAAGTGTTTAATTTTGTCCACTTTACGTTGATCTAAGAAAGCAATAGTAGTCACGTAGTCATAAGCCTTGTGGGGGTTGTTTTTAGGTAAAACTGAGTTCACAAGGAATGCATTTGGAGAGTAGTTATCAGGAATTTTTAAACCATTGTTAGCCATTTCTTGCATGATTCCAGCTCGCACTTGGTTGGCGCCATCTACATTTCCAGCCAACAAGGCTTGAGTGTACTGAACCACACCGCCGTAAAGACTTGATGGGATTCCCGCCGAAGCCGTTCTGTGTCCAGAAGACATGTTAGTGATGGGCTTTAATGGAGAAAACGCTTGTTGAACCAATTGACCGGCAGTTCTAGCATCCAAACCCATCTGACTGAGTACGATGTAAGAAAGGTCAGCCACGCCTGGCTTGTAAGATCCTGAAGCGATCGGACCGTTTCCAAGTATGGGAATCGGAGCAAACATAGGCTCGGGATTACACTCGCCTAAACGTCCATTGAAGTCACATTTTCTTAGAGAGGAAATGGACCATGCAAAATCTGAACAGAACATACAAACTTTAGAAGTTGTAGAGTTCATGGTTTTTGGGTTCACCCAAGTGCGAATATTACGATCACTTTTTGCGATGTAAGCCAATTCTTTTGAATGGGGAGTCACAAGAGACGCCATCGCATATGGATCGTTAGGGTTAGTTTGGCGTAATTGAGTTTCAAAATTAGGGTTTAATACATATCCAGGAACCATATAGTTGCTATTAAAGCAAATTTTGCTTGGGTAGTAGTTGCCCATATTGTTTACAAGCTCTGTGGCCCATCTGGCAGAATTCCTTCTTTCACTTTCAGACATTTTGTTAGCGCGAGGGCGAAGTACATGTACGAAATGAGCTTCTTGCATCCAAACGGATGAACTCATTTGCGACGGACGCCGGCTGTTTAACATGTCTCTGTTGAAGCTATTGTTGAGTGGCATATCCGCATTGTAGATCTTGCCACCGTCTTCATAGAGGAAACCCGCGTGTGAAATACCGGCCATAACTGTTGGGTATCCACCTGTGAAGCCCCATTCCGGATGGAACTTCAACACAACGTCACCGGATTGGATCAAACCTTTTTCTTGTAGAGATTTGATAATACCTGATCTTTCTCGGGGTTTGTTGTTTGTAATATAGAGACGCATTCCCGTTTTATCAGAAGCGCTATGGCGGAACTCAAACAGAGCCGCATCTCTATCACTTTCAATGCGATTCATTTGGCTAGATGATAGATCCAGCTGAGCCGCTTTCGGTATGGTGAAAGTGAACGGAAGTCCATCGAGTAGGTTTTGCTCGATATATTGGTTAGCATCTTTTTTCTCACTTCCGTCGTAAGTGATCGCCATGGCTGGCGTCTGCATTACAAATGGAAGAACTAACGCTTTAGAAACTATAGATTTAATACTGAATTTATTCATTTTACTTCCCCTCCGGTTGAATCGCGCAAGTTGCGGATATGGATTGTCCGGCTTCGGAACCCCATTGGATGGTCACGTCGCGAACATCTGGGTCACCTTCTTTAAGCTCTTTTCTTTTCTCACCAAATTTTACTTCTACTGATTCTGGAATCGCGAATGGTTTCTGCTCCGCAGATTCACCTTCGGACCGAATAAGATCAGCGACGGCAAAATCTCTTTGAGCCGAGATAGATTCAGAATTACCATCACCAAATGATTTTAAACTTTTCTTATCTGTTTGGCCCGCGAAAATGGATACGACCTGGCTATTTCGGTTCATTACATAACCTTTAACCTGTACGTCGCTATCACCTTTAGTATCTTCTTCATAGGCAGCTAAAACAAATGTGTCGAAGGCATAGCTTTTTTCATTGATCTCACACTTTGCATGGCCAAAAAAGTTTTTCTTTTCACAAGAAAGAGTCTCTCTTAATGGCATATCCTTAACTAATCGGCCTTCACTGTCAGTGATATATCTGGAAATTGTCACAGTGGGTTTTCTAGAATGCGGGAAAAAGCCACCTATGAAAGGAAGGTTTTTTCCTGGAGTTGTATCTAACTTACTAAGGTCCACTTCTATGGCATAGCCATTGGTGTTTAAATCAACACCTTGAACATCGAATTTGAGTTTCTTTTTGCCGGCTAAAACTTTCTGTGCCTCTTTGGCAGGAAGGTAATGGGTGAACTTTTCAGTGGACTGTTCTAGTTTGCCATCGCCGTCGCTATCGATTTTAAAAATCGGTAGAATGTTGAGGTATACGTTTTCGTCGCCTTCGATTTCACTGATCGCAAAAGTCACTTCTTCCAATTCAAACTGGGAATGGCCAGCTGTTTTGAGAGAGTCACAGTTGAGGAAATCTACGGCGTAAGCAGGGGCAGCAAAACCAGCTAGTAGGGCTGCTGTGCTCACTGTTTTCAGTAAGGATTTCATACGAACTCCAGGGGGTGGGTTGGGGTCAATTTTTCAATGGGACTAATTTATATCAATATGAGCAAATCCCATAGGGCAGGGAGCTAATTCGACGGGGTTTTATAATAATTTCTGATTATAGAACCAAAGGGTACAGTTCTGATATGCGAATCGTGAAGATCCTTTTGACAATCTTTGAAACTCTTACAGGTTCTACTCGATTTCCAAATCTAAGGCTCGCAAGCGAAAATCACATTCCCCAGTAAAGGCATGGTTTTCGGCCACTTCTCGAGGTGCCTTTTCAAAGAACTCTCTCAGGCCATAAGTGTTATGTTGGACCATGACTTCAATATCAGCCAATGATGGACTGTGTGAAAATCCCAGTTCAAATAACAGTGACCAGGTGCCGTGCTGCCAAAAAGCATAGTCCTCAAAGGTGCCGTCGGCGGGATAGATCACTTCTCCAGCATTGCCCACTTGGTAGTTACTTTTGATGGTGCTCCACTCGCCGAGTTGGATGAAAATATCCTCGTAGCCAGTTTCTTTATCTTGTGTGGAGTGGCCCCAAGGGTAAACCACGGCCGGCCAATAGGTATGTAGAGTTACGGCTGAAACAATGCCTTCGGAGCTTAGAAGGTCTGCTAGGGCTTTGGTGGAATTGAGTTGGAAGTACTCATTGGACTTGCAGGGACCCGGGTAATCTCGATTCGGGTCGTGTGTGTATAGGGCTCCTTTTTCCCGTCGGCTTCTTCTGTCGTACCCCCATGTATTTAAAACCGGAACAATGACCACTTGAACATCAGCAATGGGGTATTCTGCAATTTGCTCGGCAAAACCTAAAGCGACCTCGGCGGCTCCATATTCGTTTCCATGATGATTGCTCACCAAAAGATGAGTGGTGCTGCCACTACCAACAATAATCCCTTGGATTGAGGTGCCGGAGTTGGACTCAGTCAATTCAAAGAGCTCTACATTCTCTGGAAATCTCTCTTCTAAACTCTGTAAAAAACTTTGAACCTCTTCATAGGTTCTGTCCGTACGTGCTTCATAGGCGGAGGTGTAAAAGGAAAGAAAGACGGTTAATAAAGGCAAAATATATTTTATATAAGTCATGCTGGGATTATAGGAAGCCTATTTATGAAGTGAAAATAGGAAAGGCAAATCTTTGGGTCTAACTGGCCTATGGTCTTGAGTGATGGGGCTGACTTAATTTCATCAGGATCACGACAACGACAAGGTAAATGGCTGCAGCTATGATGACTCCAAATGTGATGCCCCAATTCATTTGCACAAACTGGGAGAATAGCGCTCCGGAGCCGGCACCGAGGCCATTGAAAAGCCAAATCCAATGGGGGTATTTGGAATTTTTTAACGACTGTGGAAAAAATGAACCCATTGATAGTCCTAAGGTGAAAAGAGGAAATAGTATCCAGAGGACTCTATAGAAAAGGGGATATGTTGCCAGCGATTGATTGATAATCGTCAACATGGCTGAAGCCAGAAATAAAATCACAGGGCCTACAATCCAGATTCTTTTTGAGAAACCGGGCGATTTAGAAAACATAAGAGAACCAACAGCGAAGGAGAGTGTCACCCAGACAATTCCTATGATTTGCGACCAATTGGGATAATCGATGGATCGCAAAAGAAATTTTTCGACAGAGAGCTGTAAAAAGACAAATGCAACTCCGATAAAAAAGCTTGTGGCTTGCCAGAGCATTTCATGACTTTTACTCTGCAAATTTTCTTTTCTAAGAATATAAACCACGAAAAAAATGAAAGAGAACAATAGGATTGTAATTAGTGCCAGCAGTAAATTTCTAAATGAAAAGCCTAGGACTCGAGTCTGAATATTGGGTTTTAAAAATTGAGTGTAGAAGGGGCGAGAGTCTGTGGCGAACTCAGGTAATATTTTGCCCGGGTATCTGGAAATTAAAAAATTATCAGTAGGATGTTGGGCAAAGAGTTGGTCCAATTCATTTAACTCATTCTCCGTCCAAGGAGATTTTTTTATCAGAAAGGTGTCTAAAATATCATTGGGATCCTGGTTTTTGATCACAACGGCATGGTCTGAAAACCGTGAATTTTCCGTTTTACTCCATGCGGCTTTGGCCATGCCGTAAATCTGATCGGATCCGTATTGATTAATCTGTAAGATGCCATCTGTGTTTAGCTTTTGAAAATACAATTCAAAGGCTTCTTTAGTGAATAGATAGGTCACATTAAACAGTCCTTTGCCTTGGGCAATGGTGGAGCTTAGATAGTTAGAAAAAATTTGAATCACATCGAACTTTGAAGTTGAATTCTCCAAAGCTATTCGTCCGTCGCCTACTGATAATTCCACTCGAGGGTCATTGAAGATATTGCCATTAAATTGGGAATATTCGTTTAAACTGAGTTCAATGACATCACCAATGAGCTCGTTAGCAATCACCTTTTTAGCATTATACATTAGGGCCGCCTTGAGCTCTTGCCCAGCGCCCACGCCGATTAGAAATGCGGAGTGGCCGGTATCTCTTTTAAGGTGATGGCTCGCAACACTGGCTAATCTTAAAAAATGAGACTCGGGATTGTTTATATATTCTCTTCGAAGCTTTTCATAATCACCGTCAAAATTATAAATATTTGAGCCAATGGTTCCGCCGTCGAACAATAGATACTTAATTTGTGAAGTGGTTCGAAGAGGTTCTTCCTTCGATTGTCTTTGAAAATCAGCCACATCGATTCTCACTATGGGGCTCCACGAGCGATACTCAATATGTTTTTCTGCAATATCGGTGCGCATGTATTTTGAAATTTTTGGTCGTAAGACCCTGAGTGAATCATATTGCATAAAAGCTACTAGAAAGATCAATAGTCCAAAAAAGTTTAATGCTAAGATGCGGATTTTCATCCTCTTTGCTTGTAAGGTGGTCATAGTTTGGATGAATAGAACTGCAAAAGTGGATAGAAGTATAAGGCCTTCCGGACCCATTAGAGGCAAAAAGAGAAAAACGATCAGGCCTCCGAAGGCCACGCCAATGAGGTCGAAAAAGTAGAAGTTGGCTGTTTGCTGCCTGTTATCCCAAAGAATTTGTGCGATACCAAAGGATCCCAAAAGGATCGGGATGCCCAGAGTAAACAAGCTTAGGAAATTTATGCCTGATTGATAATAGAGAAAGTTGTAAGAGAGAGGGGTCAAAATAGGATAGAGAAGAGGGATCCACTTAAATTTCCTTCTGTGGCAAAGAATTGTACCAAGGAAACCGCCAATCCCAATTAAGAAGAGGGAAAGAGCAATAGCGATGAAGGATGTATAAGCACTATAGTATATGTCCAAGAGCCTGATCATTGAGAGCTCAAGGAGAATCAGGGCCATTGCGAATACAAGTATTTGTGTTTTTTGAAGTGTTTTGAGTGATGGGTTCGACATCAATCCATTATAGAACCAGCGATTTGTGGAAGCCAAAAGTTCTTTAGAGAAGTGTTTATATTATCCCAATCTTCCAGATCCCAAGGCTTTACAACAAATGAGGAGGCTCCTGCAGCATAACACTGACGCATCTCTTCTTCACCATGTAAGGCTGTAAGCATAATTTTAGGTACATTCTGTGCCATTTGATTTTCCTTAAGGGACTTTAACACTTCCAGTCCCGTAAGTTTTGGTAGGTGGTAGTCTAATAAAAATATGTCCATTTGCTGCCCATCATCGACGGCCTTCAAGAGTTCTTCACCCGTATTAAATCGTATAACTTCGACGAATTGATCTAAGTTTTGCTTAGTCAATGAGTTATAAAAGAAATTAAAATCGTTATCGTCATCTTCCAGATACCCAAGTTTGGCTCTCTTGTTTTTTAAGCCGTCCACATTTCCAAATTCTTGTGTGGCCTCTGTGTGATCAGTGACATCTTGAATACGCCGTTTTAGCAGCTCAAAGTTTATAGGTTTTCCATAATATCCTTTTACGAATTCGTATTTAAAGGCCTCGTCCTCAACAAAGGAGCTATAGGCGGTAATCACAATAACTGGAATTTTAAAATTTTCTCTATGCAAATGTTCAATTAATTGCTGGCCTGACATCTTAGGCATGGTCATATCTGTTAAGATGAGATCAATATCATTACTATTCAAGCATTGGATAGCCTCTAATCCATTTTCAGCTTCATAAAATTGAAAATTTGGATCTTCCAATATTTCTATAGTAAGTTCTCTCACCATAGATTCATCTTCTACGACTAAAATTTTTACTGCTGCTTCAGGTTTTGACACAAATTTACCGCTAGACTTTCAAAAGTTATTCTTCTCTAATTAAAGTGATTAGGATTATTTTCCCTCAAGGACTTTTTATGTCAAACGAAACCTTTATGCCGCATGGCCATTGTTATTTGTGGAAGCCTGAAATCGTTTGGCTCAATGTAATACCAGACGTAATTATAGTCTTATCTTACTTTTCAATTCCCTTTTTACTCGTTTACGTCGTACACAAGACAAAGGGCCAGCTCCCTTTTAATTGGGTATTTCTAAGTTTTGCCATTTTTATTTTAGCTTGTGGAACAACTCATCTCATGGAGATTGTTAATATTTGGCAAGCAAGATACTATTTAGCGGGAATAATAAAAGTGATTACAGCGGTGGCATCGATGACAACAGCGGCGTTAATGGTTCCATTGCTTCCAAAGATCATAGCCGTGTTACAGAAAGCAGAGAAGAGTGACGAAAGACAGACATTTAGCTGAGAATCTCTATTTAGTTATTGTTTTTTTGTTATTTGGAATCACTCTCCTTGTGGACTACCTTTTGCCTCATAATGTGGTGATCAGTGGGGTTTATATTTTACCTCTATTGTTAGGGACTTTTCTGGTGAAAGAATCAAAAAAGATTGTTCCTATTATTGGACTTGCGGTGGTGTGTATTTATTTAGGGTGGCAGTTAAAAGGGTATAGCTTTTCAGAAGATTGGATAAGTTTCATAAATCGATTAGTCAGTGTGTTTTTAGTGATAGTTGTTTCGTTTTTTGGAATTGCTTTTTCTAGATCTCAAAAGGAATCTAAGAAAATTCAGAGGCAATTGGCAACGGCCATGGACACATCTCCCAATGGAATATTTTTAGTGAACAGTGCTGGGAATATTATCTACGCCAATCATCAAGCCGAAGAAAAGTTTGAGTATTCAGCTCTTGAGTTTTCTTCTATGACTATTGAGGATCTTATTCCAAAGCGATTCGCGGGTCACCATAAAGCTTTACGGGATAAATACATGGTTGACCCAGAAAATCGAGAGATGGGTGCAGGGAGAGAGTTATTTGGAGTCAGTCAGTCCGGCAGAGAGTTCCCTTTAGAAATTGGACTGGCGAGTTTTGGAGAGGGAACTGAAAAAATAGTTCAAGCCACAGTTATAGATATCACAGAGCGCGTAAAACGCACCCGAGAGATCGAGTCAAAAAGTGAAGAAATCGAACAGCTGGTGAATATTGTCGCCCACGATATTCAAGCTCCAGTACGACACATTTTTGGCCATCTTCAGGCCGGAAGGAAAGGGGTGAAAAACGACGCCATATTGAAAACTTTTAATCAGATTGAGAAGTCCGCTCAAAAAATCAGAGAACTCATTCAAGGTCTACTCAATTTTGCAAAAGCAGGAACCAGAGACTTGAAGTGGCAAACTTTCCCTCTAGCATCGGTCATCGAAGATATTGTTGATTTACATGACATTGAAATCAGGCAGAAGTCGATACAGGTACGTATCGGTGAACTCCCTGATATAAGGGGAGATATTGCCTTAGTCGGCCAGCTTTTTCAGAATCTCATAGAAAATGCTATGAAATATCATCATCCCGATGGGCACAAAAAAGTGAAGATTTATTCTACTCGAGAAAATGGCGTTTTAACCGTTTGGGTTGAGGATAATGGAATTGGTATAGATGGTGTATTTTATGATGATATATTCAAGCCACTCAGACGCCTTCATTCCAGCGCCGAATTCGAAGGAAGTGGGATAGGTTTATCTATTTGTAAAAAAATTACCGATTTACACGAATGGAAAATAGGTTTGGTATCCGACTTGGGCAAGGGTACTAAATTTTTTGTAGTGATCCAGTAGTTCTCACAGTTGAAATCATTTTTAGCAGTATATGTATTTTTTTAACCTCGAATTCCGCCAATATAAGCTTTGGTGATCTCCGATTTAGGGTTGTTGAAAATGTCTTGAGTGGAGCCTTTTTCAATAAGCACGCCTCTATCATTTTTAACCCAAAATACACCCATATCATCAGAGATACGTCGGGCTTGGGCTAGATTATGAGTGATTATAATAATGGTATATTGTCCACGCATGTTAGATACCAAGTCTTCCACAATGCCGCTAGACACGGGATCCAAGGCGCTACAGGGTTCATCCATAAGTAAGATTTTTGGTTTAAGTATTATTGCTCGAGCGATACAAAGTCTTTGCTGCTGGCCCCCGGATAGTTTTAATGCGGAAGATTCTAGGCGGTCTTTTACTTCATCCCATAGTCCTACACTCCGTAGGGATTGTTCGACGATGATGTCCTGTTCCGCGCGATCTTTAACTCCATGTTCGGACAGGGTGAGTGTTAGATTCTTTTTGATTGAGAACGGAAAAGGATTGGGCTTTTGAAATATAAGTCCAATATCGCTGCGTAGGGAACGAATATTTGTACTTGGAGATAGTACTGACTTCCCATCAAACTGAATATCTCCTTGCATTGTTGCCGAAGGTATCTCTTCGACGAGACGATTTAAGGTGAGAAGCAATGTCGATTTTCCACATCCCGAAGGGCCCACTAGAGCAGTGATACAACCTTGATTGATATCAAGATTGATTCCATCCAGGGCTACTTTTTTATCGTATTGAACAGTTAGGTTTCGAACCGATATAATTAGTTTTTTATCGACACAGCAATCTTCTTTTGGAGGTAATTTTTCCCATGGGTAGGTGGTCTCTTTCGAGGTTAGCATAAAATTAATTCTCCACTCGCAAAGTTTTTTTAATGATAGTTGAAGCACTAAAATTTATAAATAAAAGACCTATAATAAGCAAAAAAGCAGATCGATAGGCATTTAAGTCCCCACCAGAAATGTTCATGGATAGGTCATATATATGCACGGATAGCGCACGTCCAGAATCCAACAATGAGCTAGGCATTCTATCCACATAGCCGCTGGTAAAAATGAGCGCAGCGGTTTCAGCCATGGCACGACCGATACTTAAAATAAGTCCAGCAATGATTCCCGGAATGGCTACGGGAAGTGTGACTTTGATCAAAGTGGTGGCCTTCGAGAAACCTAAAGCTTTAGAGCCAGAGCGATATTCGGAAGGTATTCCTCTCAAACTGGATTGGGCTGTTCGGATAAATAATGGCAGTGCCATGCAAGCTAAAGTCAGTCCTCCGGACAAAATGGAGAAACCTAATCCAAGGATTTTGCAGAATAGAACATTTCCAAAGAGTCCAAATACGATGGAAGGAACACCCGCAAGAATATCCAAGCTTAGTTCAATAATTTTTGAAAACTTACTTTTATGGAATGTGAATTCATTCAGATAGATAGCTGTTCCTAGGCCAAGACTTATTACAATGGAAAGACAGATTCCCAATAACAAAAACGTAGACACAAGAATGGGACCTACGCCTCCTTCACGCCCAGACCGCGAAGGTTCTGTAAAAATAAAATCCCATTGGATGGCAGTAAATCCTTTTATTGCCACATCGCCAACAATAGCAAAAAACACAAGTGCTATAACAAGCACTGAGAGATGAACCAATATTGAGAACAATTTATCTCCCATCGGCAGTCCTTTGCAATGAGTGAGAGAGAAGGACAAGAGCTAGGACTACTAAAATTAAAATAAGACCTGTAAAAAACAGAGCCGATCGATGATGGTCCACGGCATAGGCCATCTCTAATGCAATATTAGAGGTAAGGGCTCTTATGGGGTTGAAAACACTTTCAGGGATTTGGACAACGTTTCCTGTGACCATAAGAACGGCCATAGTTTCACCTAAAGCACGACCCACTTGCAGAATGAAACCCACTGCTAGTCCTGACTTTGCGCTGGGTAGTACCACGGAAAGTAGAGTTCTTGTTTTGGTGTAGCCCAAGGCATAGGAGCCTTGTATCAATGATTTCGGCACTTGCTCCAATGCAACATCAGCCGTTAATGCCATCGTAGGCAATATCATTATAAAAAGTATCAGTACACCCGCGAGTAGGCTTGCGCCGGGCTGGGCGATTTTTGCTATCATTGGAACTAAAACCATGAGGCCCCAAAAACCAAAAACCACCGAAGGAACTCCAGCCAAAAGCTCAATGATACGTCGGTAGATTTTTAAAGTGAGACCTTTTCCATAGAAATGACAAAACAGCGCCGATAGAATCCCTAAGGGAGCGCTCAAAAGAACGGCTCCGGAAGCCAAGCAAAGAGTGCCAATGATCATGGGTACTAAATTAAATTGATTATAAGTGGGATACCAGGCCTCATCGGTGAAAAAGGCTGTGAATCCGGGGGAGGTAAAGCTGGGGATAGCTTCATTAGCTACAAAGAGTATGATGAGAAAAACGATTCCCGAACACACTCCGGCACAAAACTTTAAGCTTGCAACTAAAAGGTTTTCACTGCTCAACGGAAACAAAATATTGATCCCGTACTAAATCGCTAACTTCACTGGATTTTGCAAATTCTATGAATTGCTTTTTAAGCCCACTCACTTCTCCCTTGGCGACTAAATTAAGAGGTCGAGAAAGAGGAAAACGACCATTTCGGACATTTTCGGTGGAAGAGACGATTCCATTTAACGGTAGAAGTTTGATATTCACTCCTTGGGAAATACTAAATTCAGCGGCACCAATGGAAACATAGCCAATAGCGTTCGGATTGCCAGCAACCGTTTTTATACCCTGTTCATTGTCTCCAATAATCACGCTGGCCTTTATTTCATAAGGTTTCAATTGAAAGTGCTTTAAAAAAAGTTCCAGTGTGGATCGCCCTTCAGCCTTGTTGACGACAGTAACGGATTTGTCGGGACCACCCACATTTTTCCAAGATTTCACTTTTCCTTTATAAATGTTTAGGATTTGCTCTTGTGTTAATTTTTCGATGGGATTTGAGGAATGAACAATCATTCCAATTCCGTCCATGGCCACGGTGAAGGCTGTTAAATCTTTTTCTGAAGGTTTTAGGGCTCTGGACACCATACCTATATCGGCAACACCTTGGCGAGTGTCAGCAATTCCTCGGGACGATCCCCCAGTTTGTACGTCCACTCGGACGTCGTTGTGGGATTTTTCAAAACGTTTGGCAATTTCACCCAGCAAGGGAGCCACGGTGCTTGAACCCGTTAGAACTAGTTTTTCTGCTGAGAAAGAAAATTGAGATAGAGATAGGGTAAAACCTACGAGGGCTAATAATTTAAGCACTAAGTTCTCCTTATAGTTTTTGTCACTCGGCTATCATCGAAAGCTTCATTAGATATATAGTCTAAAGATTAAAAAGTTTCATTTAAACTTAAATAATTTTGAAAAATGAATGGCCTACAAAAAAGGGACTGGGGAAATGGCACTTCATTAACGCAATTCGGTATAAAAAAATTTGTAACTTTTAATTTCTCTACCGGTAATTGAGGTCAACAACCAATCAATCTTTTTCCAGAGGGGGAAAAATGAAAGCAGTAGCGTCTGCAATGTTAATAGTCTTGTCTATATTCGGATGGAATACTTGGGCTTCCGACGATGGGCAAACGAGAAACGTAGCTCAGTACAATTTGGTGGATAACACTGTCGGACTGAAAGGGTTTGATCCAGTGTCTATTTTTCCAGAAGGTGGTGGAGTTGCATTAGAAGGGGATCCGGAACTGTTTCTAGATTTCAAAGGTGTGGTTTACTACTTCGCCAACATGGAAAATCTTAATGTTTTTCTAGAGGACCCTGACAAATACGAACCTACGTATGGTGGCTGGTGTGCTACTGCTATGGCGTCGGGTCAAAAGATCGATATACAAAATGATCTTTACTATATCAATGGGCGTCGGGCTCACTATTTTGTAAGTGCAGATGCAAGAACGGCTTTTATTGAAAATATTCGTCGTTTGGAACGTCGTGCAGATCGAAACTGGAATCGAATTAGCGGCGAAGCTCCAAGAGAGTAGTGTGCCATGAAGATAGCAATCATAATACCAGCTTATAACGAAGGGGACTCATTGCCATTGGTGATGGGTCACCTCCCAAAAGAATTTCGTAGTCAAACCGTTGTAGTTAATAATAATAGCACCGACCACACTCAACAGGTTCTCGATGATTTAGGTGTTCATTCTGTTTTTGAGCCTCGTCAAGGGTATGGTCAGGCTTGCCTTTCAGGTTTTGAGTATGCGGAAGCCCATTTTGATTTTGATACTATTGTCTATATGGACGCCGATTTTAGTGATCATCAAGAAGATATTTATCGATTGATTGAGCGGCATAAGACCACTGGTGCGGAATTGGTGATTGGATCCAGAAACTTGGGTGAAGCCGAAGCGGGATCTTTAACTCCCCAGCAGGTCTTCGGAAATGGTTTAGCCACGTTTCTTATGCGTTTACTCACCGGGGTGCGTTTTTCCGATTTGGGTCCATTTAGACTCATCACTCGAAGAGCGTATTTGGCACTCAATATGGTGGACACCAATTACGGGTGGACCATGGAGATGCAGGTGAAGGCGGCTCTCGCTAAAATTGAAGCCACTGAAGTGTCGGTGAGATATCGAAAACGGATTGGTGTTTCAAAAATTAGTGGCACTCTAAAGGGTACGCTGTGTGCGGGTTATAAAATCCTAACCACTCTTTTTAAATATAGATTTCTTGTACATCCAGAACCAAAGCACCAGGAACAAGCTGTATTCCAATAATTGTAGATAGGGATAAAGGGATTTGTCCCAGTACCATGAGTAGGATAAAGCAGATAATCCAGTGAGAGCGATCAGTGCCCATTGATGGGTGATGATGGCAAAGGGTAGAAACCAAAGTCCATACCATGTGTTAAATACTGGAGATACACTCAACAAGAGAAAAGTGATCCACATAAAATCTCGAGCGAGACTATCCGTCGACTGTATTTTTATCCATCGGTACAGGTAGACGATTCCCAACACCAAAGCACCCAAAAATTTACCGGGAATTTCATTGATCATTGCTGATTTCATTGTGGGCGTAGCATCGAGTTCCAGTAAAGATAGTAAACCATTTGAGAGCCAGGAAAGTGGAAAAAATAAAAACTCGTTAAACACCCAATATTTTGAAAAAGGTTGTAAGCCATTCATAAAATAAGGTGTGTTAATGTAAGGTAGAGACACTCCCAAAAGAACCAGGCTGAATAGGACCAGTCCCACCCATCGACGTCGTCCTAATTTCAAAAAATAAGGAAGAAAAATAATAGGAATGAGTTTTGAAAGTATGGAAAGGGCCAGCAGTGTCCAAGATTTCCATTCGATAGAGGGAAGCTTTTTAAATAGAGATTTATCTAAGTAAAAAGCTGAAGCTACAAAAAAGAACACCATGATGGGGTCTAGGTGGGCGGAGTTGGCGATTTCCTTTAGGACCATGGGGTTGAGTAGATAGAAAACCAAAATTTTTGGATCTTTGGCCCGCATTTGTAGCCATCTATAGAGAATAAATGCGATCAGTAAGTCAAAGATGAGAAATATAAATTTTAATCCGGCAAGAGATTCATTAAATACTAATGCGTTGAATGCAAAAATGTGTTCGGCCAAGGGCGGGTAGATAGTTCTAAGGTGCAGAAAACCGATTTTCTCGCGATAGTCGGTATGAATAGAATCTAATTCGGGGGAATTGGGTGGATATTCGTAGGGGTTAACACTGTTAACAATGACGCGACCATCCCATTGATATCGATAGAAATCGTCTTCGAAAATGGGAGAGGTTGGAATGAGAATCAGGCGTGCAATGATACCGACCACAAAAAGTAACAATAGGCTTTGCTTTTTGTTTTTATAAATAAAGTAGAGCAATCCAAACTGAGTTACATATAAACCCAATAACAGACCAAACTGGCCCCCTGGGTGACTCGGATTTACAAAATAGATCAAATTTGTCAGTAACCAAATGAAAGTCAATACGTAGTCTTTAGCGAAACCTATCATGACGTTTTTTAACGGAGTTTGGGGTCTAAATACAACGGATTTTAAGGGGGAGTGTCTCGGTGTATAAAAAGAAAAGGGTGGTGGTATTGATCCTGGCGATGAGTTTATCTCTCATTGGGTGCCAAGCCGAACAACAGGGAAATAAATATGGATTTGATATCACTAATGTTCCGGTTGAAAAGGTGCAAATATCATCTTGCGCCGCGGGTGACAGCTTGGAGGTGGAGCCCTATGGTGTTGTCACCGAGACTCAAATCACCAGATTGTTTCAAAAATATGTCACCGAATTGGATTTAGGAAGCCTTTCGGGCCAATTTAAATATTTACCTCTGTTTGTGAGTAAAGCCGACAAAGAAAGTCTCTGTAAGATCATTCAAAGCATAGGGGCTTCAAATCCTGAAACGATGAATCGCTCTGAGCAAATGGCATTCTATATTAATGCCTATAATGTATTTACAGTGAGTCTTATCATCGAAAAATATATTGAGACGGAAGTGCAGCAGTCCAATGGGAGTTTTGAAAAAAGTATCAGAAACATACCTAATGACGAGGGGCTTCCTCTGGATGCGGCCGTATGGGATACGTTTTCTTGGGAAATTAATGGTCAGTTCTTAACACTCAATCAAATTGAAAAAGATATTTTGGTCCCCATGGGCGATGCGCGGATTCATTTTGCTGTAAATTGCGCATCTAAAGGGTGTCCTCCGCTAAGGAGTGAAGCTTTCACTGCGGGAGAATTGGATAGCCAACTGGATGAGATGTCAGCTTTTTTTGTGAATAATGAATTTTACTCACTTTATGACTACATCGAGGAAGAGCAGTTTGGAGAAATGGAAATCTCGCAAATCTTCGAATGGTACAGTGAGGATTTTGAAAATCACCAAGGTGGACAGTTCAATAGTGTACGGTCTTTTATTGTTCACTATCTAGATCAAGAAGCCATTGAATTTGATAAGCGGGAGATTTTGGATCCCAATAAATGGGAAATCTTTTTCTATAATTATGACTGGACCTTAAACGAAAAAGATTTGTTGTAGGAGAGTGACATGAAGAAAAGTATTTTAATTATCATATTTAGTATTATTTCTCAGAATGTAGGTCACTCGCAGACAATCACTGAACCTCTAAACTCTTTGGGTGAGAAGACCTCCTTTGATACCAAATATTCACTGCAAATTGCAGGTGGAAATGAAAGCAACCCCCTATCTGTGGCTGATGCAGTGGGTTCCAGCTTTGTTCAGGTCAGCCCACGGGTGAAGTTTGAGAGTGAAATCGGTGACACTTTTTTGATTTTAAATGTTCAGGGGGCCGTTAAGAGTTTTCAAAAAGAAATTGTTTCCAATGCGGGGGATAGCCGACAAGCTCAGGCGGATTTAGGTGTTACGCAGTTTTTCAATGCTCACCATGAAGTCGGAGCTACAGTTTCCGCACTTGTGGGGCAAAATAACGAAATTGCCTATACCGCAGAGGGAGTGGATCTCGACGGTCGCACGGTGGCTTACGACAACCTCTATTTGGACACTTACTATGGATTTAATGAATCCCAATATTCTGTTTTTGCAAAAGTAATTAGCAAAAGGAAGCAATTCAATAAGGGGCAATTCGATGAGCTATTGAATGAGCAGAAAAAGAGTTACGAGGAACTTGCGGGCCAACTGCTGTTGAATTTACATCCAACATCTACCGCTGAAATTGAACTGGTGAGCGGGATTTCTAGAAGGGTTTATAGTGCGGAGACTGCAAGAAATACTGAAGGATCCATAGATCTAACCAATCCTACTCTTTCGGAATTGCATAGATTCTTGGGGGCCAAGGCAAAAATTGATCTTGGTGGCTTAGAATTGAAGGCCGGAGCCGATTTTACCGTTGAGGAGGATGAGGTCTATAATGCGCTGGATGCCCAGAACATAAGTACTCAAGTGGGTTTGAGCCTGCAGGCATTGCCTCAGTTGAAAGTGAGTCTGAATGCAAACAGAAGTCAGAAAGATTACGCCAATTTTGTACAGGACCCATTTGATAATCCTGAGACCAGTGGGTTGCGTAAGGATCAAGAGAGTGGCGTGAGTCTAGAGCTTAAGTTTCTTGATACCTTGAGTATGCAGTATTCGGAAAAAAAGTATGAAACCAACTATGTTGGTGGCGAAGATTACCAAAATCAATCCATTCAATTTAACTATTTAATTCAATAAAGGGGAGGGGAGTCGTGAGTCTTATCCAAAACAGTTTGTTTATCTTTTTTTTACTAGGAGTCAGTCCAGTACTTTATGCATCTAGTTCTTCCGGCGGTTCCGGGGGAGCTACAGCGGTTTCGGGATCTGGTTCTAGAGCTTCGGAGTCTAGCCCGAATCGAGTCGATGAGGCGAGAGAGTCAATGCGAGAAAGGCTACGGCAAAAGGCGATCACCAAAGCAAACAACCAGAAGCCTTACGTCAATTTTGATCACAGCTATGCTGATGTGAATGACTTTCTCGGAAAGTATGTTCAGACGTCTAATGACAAAACGAAAACCTATGTTAACTACACTGGGATAGACAAATCCAAGTTAGATCTTATCGTGAAGGAAATGCTTCAGCCTAGTCATTCCCAAGTGATGGTTTCCTTCACTCCCAAGGAGCGATTGGCTTATTTTGTTAATTTATATAATATTCTGACCATACAGTTGATTGTAGAGAATTACTCCGAGATTAAGGAAAACTCCAATTCTATTAAAGAGCTAGGTGGTCTTTTTTCAAGTCCATGGAAAAAGAAGTTCTTTACTCTGTTTGGTCGACCTCACAGTTTAGACGAAATTGAGCATGGTTATATTCGGGGAGAGCTTCCTGGATTTGAGCAAAGTCAAAAAGAGTTTAAAGACCCAAGAATTCATGTGGCCGTGAATTGTGCCTCTAAGGGATGCCCGGCATTGTCTCCAGTGGCCTTTCGACCGAACGAAATAGAAAGCCAGTTTGAAAGTACTTTGGATCTATTTCTAAAAGACCGTAACCGGAATAAGGTCGACGTGAAGAACAAGACCGTCACTATATCTAAGATCTTTGATTGGTATGAAAAGGATTTTGAGCGCGGATTGCTCGACTACACTGATTTAAAGAAGTTTATACAAATAAATGGTGATGCTTTGAGTGATTCACCGGAACAAAGAGCGCTTTTGCAATCTGGAAAGTTTGATATTGAGTTTTCGGATTATGATTGGACTTTGAACGACACGCTTTAAGAAATTAGGTGTCGTCGGAGTGGAGGCGTTAGGAAAAATGGTCGGACCGAC
>DCMZ01000012.1 GCA_002321895.1 Bdellovibrionaceae bacterium UBA1609
ATTTTCATTGTAGGAGTATTGCTCTTGATTGGTGCCTTGGGTGGTTAACTCAAGTTGCCCTCGCGCATTGTAGATAAAAGAAGTTGGACTGAGTGTGGACACTTGTAAACTCTCAATTTGCCCTTCTGCATTGAGGGTATAGCGGGTTTCCCGTCCCTCTGGGGTGATTGAGTGATAAGATCGATCTGCCTGAGTGTAAGTGGTGGAATAGACTCGATTGGGGTCTTCTTGCAACGTGGTCGTAGTGGTTTCACTGACAAGACTGAAAGGGTTTGCAGGATCTTCTAAAACTATGGTTTTATTTGTTTCTACAATTTGATGAATCGGAGAATTCGTTACAGTGTATTCTGAACGGGAGACGTAAGAAGCGTCTTCTCCAAACCTTGGGTCATGAGACTCGGTCGAAAGAAAAGCCTCTCCTCGTGAATTAGTCCGGTGAGTGGTGTTGTTATCCATAGGTGTGATTTCTGTTACCTCACCGAATTCATTTGTTATAACCCTTGAGTTTTCACTACCATCAAAAGTAGTTAAGTACTGCCGTTGCCGTCCCATTGCAGTGGTTCGAACAACCGTTTGTGAGCTCGTATCCGTATCAAAAAGTCTTTCCAGTTCTAAATAGTCTCCAGCTTGTCCGGAGTCTCTTAGCAAAAAGCCATCTTCGGTGTATTCAACGGTGCTGGTTTCTCCTCCAGGTTTTGAGAATGTGTGAACTAGCCCCGTTCCAGGGTGGTAGGAGATGATATTAGAGGCTCCATTAGGATGACCAATGGATGAAAGAAGCCCCTCTGCATCAGTACCCAATGTAGTCACTTGACCAAATGGTGAGGTGATCTGCATAGAGGTTTCATAGTGTTCAAAAGTCACGGTGTTGCCAAAAGAATCAACTATAGATTCAATTTGATCTTCAGAATTGTAGTTAAACTGCTGTGTTGTGATTCCAGTTAGATTTTGAACATTCGCTATATGTTGCCCTGAGGAATTAAACACCATTGAGAGTGTGGCATTTTCGGCCACATAGTAATTATCGCCTGATTCAATGGGCTCCACAGACCGGATTCGACCATTACCATAATAAACTTTATTCGATTCGATATCCAGTTGATGGACTGTTGACGGAGCCCAGCCGCCCAAGCCGTAACTATTGGGTCCTTTTGGTTTAGGCTTTCTTACATGATCGCTGGAATAGTGTAGAGATAGCCTCGTACCTACTATGGGTACAGTTTCATGATAGGAAACCGTATCCATATTTATGGAGGAATAGCCATACTCCGTGCAGCTATCGCCGGTATCTTCGGGGATAGGATCATCTTCTGCGGGGTTTCTAATAACGGTTACCTTGATGGTTACCTCATAGTCTCCGTTTGGATCGGTATTGTCCGAAATATAGCAATCTCTGGGTGAAAACTCTATTGAGCTTGCCCCCAGCGGCACTTGAACCAGAAACTCCATTCCTGGATATAACATGAAATCTTGTGGGATATCCACGTCAACAGGAATGGCAGAGCAAGTGGGTTCAGATGCATATCCTTCAACATTGCTTTCCAGTCCCGGCGATAGAAAACCCCCAGAGCCTTTGAAAACAGCGAGAACTAAGTTGCGATTGTCCTGCCCCTCTGGTCCAGGTTGGTACGCCCCAAAGGCCTCCATGATAATAATATCTCCTGGAGAAAGATTTATTTCAGGATCACTATATAATGGAGATAAATTAAAAGTTGAAGGGTCGGTGACAAGAGGGTCTTGAGAAAGATCATAATCTAAATAGGAGCCTAAAGGATTTATACTGATCGTATATTCTTCGTACTCGGGTTGTTCCTGAGCAAAAAGGTTTACGGAAAAAAGTAAGAAAAAAATTATGGTTAATTGTTTCACTTTAGCAGTCCTTTCAGAAAACGTTCTGAGCTTTAGGAGATAGGGAGCTATCGGAACGTCTAGGGAAAGCTTAAATGTTTATAAGTTAACCATGTTTAGTAAGTGACTAAAAATATTCGCTTTGTTTGGATGTGTCTTATATTGATAAATGGAATTAGTTTATAGAGTTGCCATAGTGTTGTAGCTCTCATATCAAATAGAGATAATACAGTTTACTTTAGTGGGTCGATCAATTGATCTCTATCCAAGTGACGCCATCGCCGCCGGTGATTTTGTTGCCGGCTTGCCATTTTTTCACGTACACACTACGAGAGAGGTACTGGCGGAGAGAGCGTTTCAGTGTGTCCGTGCCATGGCCGTGAACCACCTTCACTCGATCTTCGTCATTGACGGAAGCGGTGTCCAGCTGGAGTTCTAGTTGCTCAATGGCCTCTTCAACGGAAAGTCCGCGAACATCCACCACGCGGTCCGATTCGGCCGGTGAGTAGCTGATATTCTTTCCCGCCTGGGACAGTATTTTTTTGGTTTGATTTTGGCCGGTCTTGGAGGGCTTTAAGGTTTGCCAATCCACCGTCAGGCGCATGGATTGGGACATCACTTCCACCTCACCACGAGCATTGGGCTCGCTTTGTACAATCCCGTCTCGCCCCACAGACTCCACGTAAACTTTAGTGCCCTTGGGAAAGCGCTTTTTAAAGTCGTCTACTGAGTCGACAGAGGTCGACTTAGGCTCCGTGTCTTTGGAGGTGATGATTTGTGGTAGTTTGGTTTTTATCTTTTGCAAAGACTCATGCTTCTTAAAGGTTTCGTCCACCTTCGCGTACTCAATCATTTCCTCAATTTCGGATTGAGCCCGCTTCAACTCATTTTTTAAAATGCTCTCTTTTTCTTGTTTAAGCGTGTTGAGCTCTTTTTGATATTTCTTGCGCTCTTTTTCCGTCTCTTTAAGTTGCTGATTCAAACTGTTGTGCATCTTAAGAAGCTCTTCTTTAAGGCTGTCCACTTCCATGATCTTTTTCTGATGCAGGCGACGTTCTGGAGTGAGCAACTCAAGAGCGTTATTCACGACCTCTTGGTCCACACCCACACGCTGTGCGGTTTGAATGGCCAAAGACTCACCAGGGATACCCATTAAAAACTGGTAAGTGGGTTTTCCGGTATCGGAATTGTATTCTAAACTTCCATTAATTAACCCACTGTTTTCCTTCCATCCTAATTTTAAGGGGGAAAGGTGAGAGGTGATGATGGAAAAACTGTTTTGCTCTAAGTATCGGAGTAGGAAGCTTCTCGCTAGCGCCGAGCCCTCTTCTGGATCGGTAGAACCGCAAATTTCATCCACGAGTATCAGGCTTTTTGGTCCCTTCGCCTCGAGGGCTTCATTGAGAATCTTTAGATGGCCCGCAAAGGTACTCATATTGTCATCCACACTTTGTAGATCCCCAACGGCGATATGGAAATTATCAATGAGTGGCATTTTGGATTTTTCTTCCGCACAAATGTACAATCCATGCTTTACCATAAGGGCAGCAAGGCCAACGGCTTTTAAAAGAATGGTTTTCCCGCCGGCATTGGGGCCTGTGAGGAGTAAAATACGTTGGTGATCGTTGAGTTTCACCGTGTTTGGAATCACATCTTCGTTTTGTAAAACCAATCCAGGATGTCTTACAGATAAAAGTTCGATTTCGTTCTCCGAAAATTCACAGCGATGGGCGTTGAGTAACTGGGCCAAATGAGCTTTGGCGTACAACAGATCTGACGTGGTCATAACATCTCGAGCTATCTCAAGAGGGGACCTTAGGTCGTAAAGGTAATCACTCAATTGTTTGAGGAGGGTTTCTATCTCCTCCTCAATCTCATATTCGACCTGCCTAAGTCTGTTGTTCATGGGAACCACTTCCTGAGGTTCCATGTAAACTGTTTTGTTACTATGTGACGAGGCGTGAATGATGCCGCTAATTTGGCTCTGTAAATTGGACTTCACCGGAATAACTCGACGGCCTTCTCTAGTGGTCACAAACTTATCTTGGATTAAGTTTTCCAGTTCGTGCCGCTTAACGAGTTTATCTAAAGTGTTTGAAATGTTTTTGTTAAGTGAGTTTTTTTCGTTGTAAAGGCTATGCAACTTTTCTGAAGCATCAGAGCGGATAGACCCATCAGAGTTTACGATTTGATCTATTGCCGAAAGGGGCTCTTCGGGGTTTAGCAGCCCTTCTAAAAGTTGACCGGTGACCCGCGTATCTAATTCAAGAAGAGTTTCCTTAAGGGCGAGCACCTCAATACAAAAAGATCTTAGGTCTCTGAGCTCTATGGGTTTAAGCAGGGCGTTTTTCTCAAGGCGTGTCGCCCAAGTGTAATAGAGATCCAAAGACTCCATCCGTGGCCTTGGATGAAGTTTAAGTAAGTCGATAAAGGTGTCCAGGCGATTGTACTCATGTTTCACATCCGAAACACTAGAATAGGAAGTGAGGTTATCCACAGACTCTCGTGAAATATCAGAGGTGCAAAGCTCTTTGAGCTGATTTTTTATGAGCTGCCAATCGATGGCATCAAACTTCATTGGTATTCCCTGGGTATTTTCTAATTCTGAAAATAAATAGCACCAATAGTAGGCCTAAAGCAACTTCTGAAAGAAAAGGGAAAATATGAAAAAATGTTTTTCCTTCACGAGGAAGCAGTGGCAATTGAATATACATGGCTTGTTCGGTGAACCATTGGCTGCGTTCATAAATGTTACCGGCAGCATCCATAGCAGTGGTAAATCCTGTATTCGTTGCACGAAGCGTAGGCCGTCGAAACTCAATAGATCTTGCCAATGTCATAATCATATTTTGAAAAGGCTCGCTAAACGGGCCAAACCAACTGTCATTGGTCAGATTTACAAAAACATCGGATCCCGCCTCAGTTAAGCCGCGGGAAAACAATGGAAACAGGCTTTCATAGCAAATCTGTGGACCAATTTTAACTCCACCCACAGGCATAGAAATGGGCCCTTTGCCTCTTTCGAAAGAGCCTAAGCCGAGCTTGTCCTCCAGCTCGGGAAATTGAGAGATGATGGGGAAGTATTCACCGAAAGCCAAAAGATGAGTTTTTTGGTAAGGCTTTTGGGTTCTTCCGAGTTTATCAATGACAAACAAGGAGTTACTTACTCCGCCGGTTTCAGGGTTTTCATGATATGCACCCGTAACTAGATTTTGCTTCATGCTTTTAACAAAATTGAGAAGTCGCCTTTGATTGGGGCGGGATTGATAGTGCTGGCTAAGACGCAATGGTGTTGCTGTTTCAGGCCAAACAATAAAATCAATCGGTTTCCCCGCATGCTCAACTAACGCTTTTTTTGTTAATTGCATGTATTTCTGTACGATCTCCGTTCTAAAGCCATAGCCACGTTGTGCTTGCTCTTTCTGCAGATTACCCACATTTCCTTGAATGAGTAGAACATTGAGGTGTTTGTCCGCTTTAGAAATATCCGGACGAATGGCTTCACCCATAAGATTAAGGCCTAAAAACATGGCCAGGGAGCCCCAGAGAACTTTTTTTGCTAAAGGTTTGTTGGTTTTACGGTGTTGCCAACACCATCCAAAGGCTGCGGAAAAAAAGATGGTTATGGTACTGAGTCCATCAATGCCCCACCATTCTGCCGTCTGCGCTATGGGCAGTTGAACCCAAGCCCAAGTGTATCCAAAATTCCATGGAAAGAGCGTGAGGTACAGCTTTTCGCCTGCAGCAAACAAAGTGGCGAGCATAACCCACTTCCAGCCGGGAGCAGGGCATCTCGGCTGAATCCATTTGACCCAGATCCAACTGCAAACAGGGATGTAATAGGTGGCAGTAAGGCAGAAAAACAACATCACCAGGAAAGCCACTGCCCAGGGGATGTTGCCGTGTTCTCGGCTCACATAGGCGACCCAGTAGAAACCAATCAAAGTGAGCAGAAAAGACGTTATCCAGCCGCCAATAAAAGCTTTTTTGGGAGATTTCTGCTCGATTAAGAATATCCACAAAGGAACAAAACCAAACAAAGCGGCCCATGGAGGAAAAGGAATATAGCTGGTTCCAATAAGCATTCCTGATATGAGAGGGAGTCTGTAGTCGCTGAAGAAAGTTCTGAGTCGTTGAGCCATAAAAAAAGCCTATCACTGTTGCCGAATCGATGAAAATGGATTTATGATTTGAATGACGTCAGGGATGGACGATGAGGGGGAATTTTGGATAGGGAATTTGAAAACTTGGAGCACATTCATAATGATTTGGTGGCTCGACAGCCTCACATTAATGTTCGGTGTCCTGGGTGTTTAAAGCTGTTTTCCGTTAAAACTCAGGAAATATCTGAGCCTCGGCCCCAATATCAATGTAATCAATGTAGCGATAAATTCTATCTTATGTTTCCAGAGTGTCTGGGCATTGGGGAGATTGTTGGCTTCCCGATGCATCTCAAAGTGGAGTCCATGTCGGGGCCTGATGACGCATCAGGCAATCATGAGGTGGATGTGTTCGATGCTTCTATGCAGTCGGCGGAATCCCTATCGGCCCTCAATGTAGACAGGGTGGAAGAGGAAAGCCTGCCTGAGCGTGAGGATCCGCTGGTTCACACACCTCAATTTCATTGCCCAAGATGTGAAGCACCTCGAAAGGGCGGAGAAAAAGAATGTAAATCCTGCGGGGTCATTTTTGATAAAATTAAAATTTTAGAGGAAGCCCAAAGACCGAATTATCCCACCAATCAAAAGCTCAACGCCAGTTGGGATGGTGTGATGAACCACTATGAAGACGAAGATGTTCATGATGTATTTGTGGAGAGTTGCCAAAGGGAAGGTCAGTTAGATTTTGCTGCCTACAAGTATCGAAGAATTTTAAATGCTCATGCCGGGGACGAAATCGCCAATAAAATGATGCGAAAGATTGAAGAGGTCGCTTTGGCCACTTCGGGTCTTTCGGCCCATCAAAAGCGTCCGTCCAAAAAAACACGTTTTCGTTGGACTACGATTTTAGCAGCCATCGGAATTGCATTGATTGGTATGGGCTATGGCATCGACCCATTACGTAATTTAATGGGCGTGGGAATGGCTATTTTGTTTTTTAGTTTAACTCTTCGCTATTATTTTAGATAAGTCTTAGATACCTTGCGCTCGAGCTGGTTTTTCTGCAATTCGCTTTTGTGAATTGGTTTTCTGTACATGGTTGAGTAGTGCGGAACCAAAACCTGAAATAGATCCCTCATTACCCACGGAAGTTTCAGCCACTTGCCTTTCCGAAGAAAATTGGCTGGATTTCATACTTGCTGTATTTTCTGCACGAACACCTGTTACACCCATGCCTTGATCTAATATGGTCAGCGCTCGATAGGTATTTATTTTTCTTTTGTATCGTGTTTTGCTCGCCAATGAAGGTTCTACGTCGCCAGTATGTTTAAGGTACTTAATGATTTGCGGAGCTCGTAGATCTGCATTGTTGGCTTTTATTAGAGCCGCAACTCCGCTGACAAAGGCTGTGGCCTGCGAGGTTCCAGTCATAACGCCGTAACCACCTTTGTCTCTAGGAAGAGTTGAGTAAATGTCATTTCCAGGAGCGGCGATATCTACCGTTTTCACTCCGAAGTTACTGGAGGAAAGGACATTTTTTCTACGATCGATAGCCGTCACTGAAATAATATTATCTAAGTCGTAATCGGCCGGGTAGTAGCCCTTCACGTCAGAGTTGGAACTTTCATTGCCGGCGGCGGCAACAACTAAGATTCCTTTTTCTTTCGCCTTTTTGATGACAGCTTCTTCTTGGGGACTCTTTTCTAGTCCTCCACCTGAGTAGTTAATTATATCTGCGCCCATATCAATGGCGTACTCAAAGGCCCGAATGGTATTTTTTAGGTTGTTGTTCGATGTGGATTTTGGATCGTAATACTTTAAAATCATAAGACTTACTTTTGGAGCGATCCCAGTGATTCCAATTTTATTGCCGCCGACTGCGCCAATGATGCCCGCAATATGAGTTCCATGGCCGTGGTTATCAGTCAGGTCAGCATTGTTATCTACAAAATTCCATCCATGAATATCGCCACGGAATCCAAATTTATCATTTCGTCTTTCATCGGGGTTCACCCAAAGGTTTGCTCGAATGTCCGGGTGATTAACGTCGATGCCTGTATCGATAACGGCCACAACCACTTTCTTGGAACCTTGGGTAACACTCCAAGCTTTGGCCGCATCTGTTTGAGCTAAACCCCAGTTTTGATTGATATTGGGATCATTCATTAACACCATGGTTTCACGAGATGTAGATGAAGATTCAAGTTCTCCAAAGTTTTGAGAGCGATTGGCATAGTTGCCATCATCATTAACACGGATTTCAAAATCTCCGGCTGAATCTTCCACCTGGCTGTGTGAGCTGTGGGCGACAATTTCGGATTGTCTATTGGAGGTCACATGAATGAGGGCGAGCCCACACATAACTACCATTAAAGCCATTGCACTGAATAATCGGTTTAAATTCATGTTTTCCCCTTTACCGCTTCACACTTAATAGAGCAAGGGGAGTGCCATGGCATGAACAGCATAAGGTATTGAAATCACTATGCAATCGTGTGTTATCTTGAGACGGGTATGGTTACTTGTTAGGGAGTTGTCAAAGAGTTAGACAGGGACTTAATCGCCCTGTTTTTCGACCTGTGCCACCTTCAATTGTAGCGGCCAATGTGGAAAGGCAATGGGCTGTGAGGGTTGTCCTAGGGCTTGGTAAAAAATCATATTCCGCATAACCAGTCGAACATAGCTTCGAGTTTCACTGTAGGGGATATCTTCTATGAACTCTATTGAATCGCCACGGTAACGTGTTCGCATCCATCCCTGAATGGCTTTCTCACTAGCATTGTAGGCCGCTACAGAGGGGATGAATTGTGAGTCGTTGCGTTTAAGCAAGCGATTTAAGAATGAGGCACCCAAAGGGATATTGACTTCAGGCTTGTAGAGGTCACTGGTCTTTTCCATGGGGATGGCATGTTCGGCAGCCATCATCTTGCCCACTTTGGGCAGGAGCTGCATTAAGCCAAAGGCATCCGCAGGGCTTCTCGCATATTCATTAAAAGCAGATTCTTGTCGAATGATGGCATAAATCAATTCCGCAGGAACATTAAATTTTTGGCTGGCATTTTCTACCATTTGCAGGTGAGGGCGTGGGAACACCAATTCAGGATATTCGTTTAAAAACCGTTCTCTGTCTTTTCCCGACAGGCCACCCAATTGTTTAAACAGATTTAAGTATTCGCCATTTTTGGCGTAGTAAGAAAAAAGCTCTAGCCAATCATTGTTAGTGGCTTTTTCTGATTGTCTGAGTTGGCGGGCAACATGATTGAGGTATCTTCCGCCCACATCATTTTCATCAACGGCCACCAACCACTCAATATAAGCTTTGTTAAAAAAACCATATTTTGAGGTGTCGTCAAAAAACATGTTTGCTAATTTTTGAGTTTGCTTCAGTTGAATCGGGTGGCCCAGAGCACGCTTGGCTAGCAGGCCATAGTACCCCATTGAGTCTTCACCAGATAGAATTCGAAACTGTTCATTGGAGTCTTCAATTCGATTTGAATTTTCAAGGGCTTTTGCGAGCCAAAAGCGATAGCGAGATTTTCGAAAATCACTGGGCGTGTCCTTGATAAGTTCCTCAATAACGCCAATGACTTGTCTGTAGCGTTTAGTCTTATAGAGGTTCCATGCTAGAAGCCACTGAATGTCTTCACGAAACTCTTCAGAGATTCCCGGTTGGTCCAAAGCATGTTCGAACCATCGGATGGCCGTATTGAAATGTCTACGTTCTTCGCGCATGCGACCTTTTAGCCAATACACTGTGGCGAGAGAGTAGGAATTTTTAAGTTGTCGTTCGAGCTTACTGAGTAGGGCTCTTGCTTTACCGGCTTGATCTTTCGTCCATAGGGATCGGACCACTCTAATTTGGGAGTCATGATACAGTTGAGTTAAGGATTTGTTTTTCTTGTTTCGAGACCATTTCTTTTCAATAAATCGTCCATATCGATTCATGGATTCGATGTATTTAACATCGTCACGCATAAGTTTATGAGTTTTGGCGATGCCATAAATAGCTCGTGCTTTCTCGGCCACCGAAAACTTTTTATGGCTTACAATTCTTTCGTAGTAATCAATGGCGGAGGCAAAGTTACGACTTCTGCGGAGGTCATTGGCTATTCGTAAATACTGAAGCCGACTTGGTTTTGGAGTGTATCGAGGGGCTAGTTTGTAGAGACGTGCCTCCATAGAGCTCGCCATTTCTTCATTATGTAAAACTCTAGCCTTTTCTAAAGCCAGCTTGGTGAGGTTGACCTTTTCTCGCATTGGGAGTGCTAACTTCGACTTCTCAAAAGCAAAGCGCATGGTATCAAAATCGTCTTCTCGTATCATCGAATTGTTAAGCATGATGTTGAGCTTGCTGTTCTTAAGCCATGGATTGACTTCTGATGTGTGTAATTCGGAAAGTAAGTTGATATCTGCAGAGAAGGGACGGCAGGTGGAGTGGGCATGAAGAAAGCTGAGTTCGTTTAATGGAAAAAGGGGATCTCTAGCGAGTTGTACCCAATGGCTGCAAGCCCTTTGCGGGTCGGTTTCATTCAATAACTCCGCCAATTTATAACGCGTGTACCAAACTTTACTTATTTGACTGGGATCTCTGAGGTTTTGTTGTTCGAGCCATTTTGTAAGGCGCTCGGAATCTGAAAAATCAAACTTTTGTATAAAGGCATGGGGAGGCATCACCTGCTTCGACGTGGGCATGTGATCTATTGTCGTACGTCCGGTGAAAACCGTCGCCAGAGCTGCCAATGATGCTAAAACTATCCATCCCCTCATTACTAGATTGTATAATGAGGGGAGGAGTTTTCACAAGTCCAAGACCCAAATTCTCAGATGGCGCCAAGCAGAAGCCCAATTACGAGATTGTTTCTTAATAGTTGCCTCGCTCCAGTCGAGCAATGCGCTCTTCCAAAGGCGGGTGTGTAGAGAATATTTTTGATAACAAGCCAACAGGTTTGTTGCTGATCTTTAGTGTTGCCACAGCTTTGTCGCTAGTATCTACGTAGTCCATTGTACGTTGCAGTTTTCTTAGTCCAGCGATCATCTTGTCCCGTCCAGCGAGTCGCGCGCTTCCAGCGTCGGCACGGAATTCACGCCATCTCGAAAAAGCATTAACTACGATGGATCCCAATAGACCAAACACAGTCAAGAGGGCGTAGTAGGCAAGAAATGAGGTGGCTCCACCGCCACGATCGTCGTTACTGGCGATCATTCGACTTACAATGTGAGCGGCCAGATAAACCAAGGTGTTCATAACGCCTTGAATGAGTGTCATAGTAACCATATCACCATTGGCCACGTGAGCCACTTCGTGGGCAATCACACCTTCCAGTTCATCTTTATCCATCGCATTTAAAATGCCACTGGATACAGCGACTAAAGAGTTGTTTTTACTGGGGCCCGTCGCAAAAGCATTGATTTCAGGCGATTCATAAACGCCCACTTCAGGCATTTCTTTGATGCCTGCCCGTCGAGCGTGCTCGTACACCTTTTCCACGACCCAGGTCAGGCGGGGGTCACGAGTGTTGCGATCAATAATTTGAACTCTGTGGAAAGTTTTAGCCATCCACTTTGATGCAAATAGTTGAAAGAATGAACCACCAAAGCCAAGCAGTGTACACCAAATTATCAATCCCTGGTAGCTCGAGGTATCTACACCGAAATAAGCACCCAGGATGGAAAAAACGATTCCAAAGGTAATAACAACCACAACGTTAACTAAAATCAGAAAAAAGGCTCTCTTTAAAAAAGTCATATACTTCTCCTCCTTAACAGGACGCAGACTTAGGTGTAAAATGGGTCCATATTCCACTTCGTCAAGGTCACTTTACAAAATATTGGTGCCCATTTGCAACAGAGTTCGGAATAATAAACCTATTGTAATATAAGGGGTTTGCAGTGCGTTGGCCGTTCTTTGGATTGTCTTTTTTAATATTTTCTCTAGTTGCGATCATTAGCTACTATTGGCTGCCATTTGTTTGGACGTTGGTGGTGTTTATTCCGCTGTTTTCCGTCGGTGTGGTCGATCTTATGCAGACCAAAAGAGCGGTTCGGAGAAATTTTCCGGTTGTTGGTAACATAAGATATTTATTTGAAATGATTCGTCCTGAACTTCAACAGTACTTTGTGGAATCAGATACGAATGGACGTCCTATAAATCGAGAGTATCGCTCTATTGTTTACCAGAGGGCAAAGGGACAGTTACAAACCAGAGCGTTTGGAACAAAAAATGATCTTTACGATGTAGATGCTGAGTGGGTGAGTCATTCCATGAACCCCACCACCATAACCCTGGACGATGTGCGCGTCGATATTGGTGGACCTCAATGTAAAAAGCCCTACAGTTGTAGTGTTTTTAATATCTCTGCAATGAGCTATGGTTCATTGAGTGCTCCAGCTGTAGAAGCCTTGAATTTGGGTGCCGCCAAAGGTGGGTTTTGTCACAATACGGGTGAAGGTGGGATTTCTCCCTATCACCTCAAAGGGGGAGACCTATGTTGGCAATTAGGTACTGCTTATTTTGGTTGTCGTACACCAGAGGGAAACTTTTGTCCGCAGACCTTCAAAGAGAAAGCCAATTGGCCTCAAGTTAAAATGATTGAGGTAAAAATATCTCAAGGAGCAAAGCCTGGAAAGGGAGGGATGCTTCCGGGATCTAAAGTGACACCAGAAGTGGCCGAAATTCGAGGCGTGGAAGTGGGCAAGTCTGTTCTTTCTCCTCCTGGTCATACAGAGTTTGATGATCCTAGAGGACTGCTTAACTTTATTGCCAAGTTACGAGAGCTATCTGGTGGTAAGCCAGTGGGCTTTAAAATTTGTATCGGTAAGAAATCGGAGTTTCTATCACTGTGCAAGGCTATGAAGGAGACCAAGATCTTACCCGATTTTATATCGGTAGATGGCTCCGAGGGTGGAACAGGAGCTGCTCCTCTAGAGTTTATAAACTCAGTGGGAATGCCCTTGAACGATGGACTTTCATTTGTTCATGACTGTCTTCGTGGATTTGATTTACGAGATGATATAAAAATCATAGCTTCCGGAAAGGTTATAACGGCCTTCCATATGGTAAAAAAGCTTTCCTTGGGAGCTGATGTTATTAACTCAGCGAGGGGAATGATGCTAGCCCTAGGCTGCATACATGCTTTGGCCTGTAACACAAATAAATGCCCTGTAGGAGTGACGACCAATGATCCTGAGCTTACTCGTGGGTTACACATTCCCAGTAAAGCAGAGCGAGTGGCACGTTATCATGCAGACACGGTTCATGCATTGGCAGAAATGATCGGAGCCATGGGGATAGAAAACACGGCGGAAGTGCGCCGACAGGACCTTTACAGAAGAAACGAGCAGGGGTTGGTGGAAACTTTAGATAAGCTTTATCCTTGCCTAGATGTAGGAGCTCTCATCGATCCTGAACAGGTGGCTCAGTTGTCTTCCGAATGGCAATTTCTGTTAAATCAAGCCTCAGCCGATAGGTTTTCGTAGGCCTATCTCGGCGATTATCCGCGGGGGTGTAATGGTTCAATGGCCCCTGCTAAGATCCACTGTAAATATCTAGATTCAATGAAAATTATTCAGTCACCTAGAACCGTCCAAAAAACGTCAAAGCCATAGAAAGAATTCACTGGTTAGAGTGAATTTTTGGCTGTACTCAATCCCGTTCGATTTGGGGATGGTACGTCCATTGAAATGTCACTGTCATTAATTGTGAGTTAGGCGGAACGTTTGAGATTAAAAGTTTGCGTTGTTGGTTTTGCGGTGTCTCTGTTGTTGGTGTTTTCCAGTTACCAACAGCACTCTATTGTGGAAGAGTCTTTGGAATGTGCTGAGGTTCGATCGCTTGTTCATAAGTTATACGATCGGCATGTGGAATCATTGAACTCCAGCCAAACCTTTGAAAGTTACTATTCAGAAATCTATGATCGAGGGCTTTACGAGCTTTTAAATCGTGTGGACCCCTTCCGGGTGATTTATACCCAACCGGAGATACAATCATTTGCCTCTTTATCTAAAAGCCCATTATTTGATTGGGTGGATAGTCCACTCACTTGTGATGACTATCTCAAATTTACTGCTCGAGCTCAGAAGAATTTGCACAAGCTCAGTCGACAACTGATTGAAGTGGTAGACAGAACACCTGTAAAAAACTTAGAGAAATTGTCTAAGGATTTTGAAAACTACCTAACGCAGAAAGATGTTTGGCCGGCGGACAATCAACAAAGACTTTTATTGCTTAAGTCTTTGTTTGCCAGTGCATTTTTAGAAGCTTCAGAGCACGAAGCTCATCCTGAAGGTCAAAGGCGATTAGCCAAACGATTGTTTTTAAGGCGTTTTGAAGATCTGCATATAAGAACTCAGAAGGAACTTTCAAATGTAGTAATGAAGTCGGTGGTTGCCACTATGGATGCGCATAGCCGGTTTTTCACCGATGATGAATATACGGAAGCGATTCGATCCTTGATGTCCACTTTTGTGGGGGTTGGAATTGTTGTTGCTGAAGTGGATCGTGGTTACAAAGTTCTAGAGTTAATCGAAGGTGGGCCTGCAGCAGAAGAAGGGCTTTTAAAAGTTAACGATATTCTCATTCGAGTGGAAGAAGTTTCGATTGCGGGTGAGCGTCGTGAAGTATTGGCAAAGCTTCTTGCCGGTCCATCAGGATCATTGGTGAATGTTACTGTGCTTGATGGTGATGGTATTCGAGAATTAGACTTAACACGTGGGCCAGTGCGCACGGCCAGTTCAACTATTGAATATGAACTCAAGCCAGTGGGTGGAAAACTACTGGGGAGAATCAAGCTTGAGCATTTCTATACAGATGATCGTGGAGTGGAGAGCTCTTATTCCGATTTTTCTGGCGCGCTTAAAACCTTGGTTCAGCAGGGTGCCGAGGGGCTTGTGATTGATCTTCGCGATAATGGTGGCGGTGTTCTTAGTGAAGTTGTGAATATTGCCGGTCTGTTTATCGACTCTGGTCCGATTGTGTTTGAGTATGGCACTTTAAAGCAGGGCCTTTCTACCTATGAAGACACTGATAATACTTCGCTTTTTCGCGGCCCTCTAGTGGTGTTGGTGAATGAGAATTCGGCCAGTGCGGCTGAGATCCTTGCAGGGGTTCTGAAAACCTATCGACGAGCTGTGATTGTAGGATCAGAGCAAACCTATGGTAAAGGCACCATTCAGGAAATTGGTCCCATCCAAAATATTTCAGACAGTACGTCTATAGGTGGGGGAGTTAAACTCACTGTAGGTTATTATTATCTTCCCAATGGAGAGTCTGTTCAGTTTGATGGAGTGAAGCCTGATATTAAGGTTTCGGATTTAGATACGAGCCTAGAGTTAGAGAGAAATCTGCCAATGGCATTGGAAAAGCCAGTGGACATTGGGTTGGAGTTTAAGCCTTACACTCCATGGATGAATTCTAAACAGTTTGGCAACTTGGTAGATTTTGTTTCGGCTGATCAGAAGGCGCAAAAGCTACTTGAGATCGATGCGGAGGGAACACAAAAGGATTCGCCTCTAAATACGGCTTACCAAACTCTTTCCGGAGCTGTGGACTACTTTAAGCTCTATTTGCCAGGGTTAGTGGCGGCCAAAGCTGAGAAGTGATCCGGTCGTCTTGTTTTAGCTCAACACAGGCGACGGACTTTTCTCCCAGCGTTTACTTAGCTTTTGTGGTGACTTTTAATTTATTTTTTTCCGTATCCACATGAACGGTACCGCCGCTCTTCAGGTCCCCGAATAGAATATCATCCACAAGTTTCTTTTTAATGTGTTCATCGACGACGCGAGCAAAAGGACGAGCGCCGTAGGCGGGGTCGTATCCTTTCTCAAACAGCCACTCAACCGCAGAGTCCGACACCTCAAGCTCAATCTTCTTTTTACTTAGCTGATCGCCTAACAGTCCGACAAATTTACGGACCACTTGCAGAAGTTGAGTTTTCGGCAATTCTTGGAACTCGATGATCGAGTCCAAGCGATTTAAAAACTCCGGTCGAAAAGATTTTTTAATAGCTTCAATGGACTTCTTGCTCGAGGATTGCTCATGGATTCCAACGCTTCTTTGAGCCGCTTCAAAAGCTCCGGCGTTACTGGTCATGATGAGTATAACGTTTTGGAAATCGGCCATCTTACCATTGCTATCTGTGAGTTTACCGCTATCCATCACCTGGAGAAGCAGATTTAACAGATCTGGATGGGCTTTTTCGATTTCGTCCAATAACACCACTGAGTAGGGGTGTTTAGTTACGGCGTCAGTGAGCAGTCCACCTTCTTCGTAACCTACGTATCCCGGAGGAGCTCCTACCATACGCGATACAGAATGTTTCTCCATATACTCACTCATGTCAAAGCGTAGGAACTCCACTCCTAAGAGGCGAGCCAGCTGCTTAGAAACCTCGGTTTTCCCTACACCCGTTGGACCTGCAAAGAGATAGCTGCCCGTAGGTTTTCCCTCATGGCCGATGCCCGTTCGGTTCATTTTAATTGAAGCTACAAGGCTTTCCACGGCGTCATCTTGTCCAAACACAACTTTTAAAAGCTCTTCTTTAAGATTCTTTAACTGATTCTTGTCTGAGGAGCTGACGGTTTGGCTCGGGATCTGCGCCATAGAAGCAATCACCTTTTCCACTTCAGTGACGCCAATGGTTTTACGAGCTTTGCCTTTAGTCTTCATTCGGATGCGGGCTCCAGCTTCGTCAATCACATCGATGGCTTTATCTGGGAGCTGCCGCCCATGAATATATTTGGAGGATAAGTCCACGGCCGCAGCCAGTGCGGGACGAGTGTACTTTACGTTATGATGCTTTTCATAATGTTTTTTAAGGCCCATCAAAATATCAATGGCTTGGTCTCGAGTGGGTTCAGTGACATCGATTTTCTGAAATCGACGAGAAAGAGCGGGATCTTTCTCAAAGTGATTGCGGTATTCTTTGTAGGTTGTAGAACCTATGCAGCTTAATTTTCCATCGGAGAGCATGGGTTTCAATAGATTAGAGGCATCCATTGAGCCTCCGGAAGTGGCTCCGGCTCCAACTACAGTATGAATTTCATCAATGAAGAGTATCGCATTGGTTCGACTTTCTAATGATTTGAGAACGCCTTTGAGGCGTTGCTCGAAATCTCCACGGTACTTGGTCCCGGCCAGTAGTGAGCCCATATCCAAGGCAAACACTTCCGCCTTTTTAAGCGTATCTGGAACTTCACCATCAACTATCATCTGCGCGAGTCCACCAGCAATGGCTGTTTTACCCACTCCCGGTTCACCAACGAGTAATGGATTGTTTTTTGTACGACGGGCAAGGACTTGCATGGTTCTTTCAAGAAGAAGATTTCGACCAATGAGAGGGTCAATAAGTCCTCTCTTGGCTTTTTCATTGAGGTTTTCCGCAAAGGCTTCTAAAGGGTCTTTCTCAGGATCAGTCAGAGGATCTTGTGCTTCTTTAACCTCAGAGTTTGAATCTGTGCTGGATTCCGCGCCAAACTTGCCGACCCCATGGGATACATAGTTGATCACGTCAAACTGTTCGAGTCCTTGTTTTCGCAAAAAATAGGTGGCGTGACTGTCGCCTTCATGAAAAATGGCGATGAGCACATTGGCTGGCTTCACTTTTTCTTGACCACTACTCTGTACTTGAATGGCAGCTCTTTGTAACAGGCGTTGAAAGGCCAAAGTGAGCTCTGGATTGTAATCTGCTTTTAAGCTAGCTTCCTGAGGGGCCTCCAGGGATTTTGAATAGGTGTCTTTTAGGTAAGAATCCAAATCCTTTTTTAGAGTTTCTATGTTAACAAGACACTGAGTTAAAATCTCCTGAACATCAGAATCATCGGTGAGTTGAAAAAGGATGTGCTCTAAGGTGACAAATTCATGGCCAAATTTTTTAGCCATTGCGATTGAATCATTGAGTACTTTTTCCAATTTAGGGTCTAACACAATAACAACTCCTTTTATGAAATTAAGATTCCTCTTCCATGATGCATTTAAGTGGGTGGCGGTGATTTCGAGCATACTCGTTCACTTGAAACACTTTGGTCTCCGCAATTTCGTGAGGATAGACGCCACAAAGGCCTGCCCCTTTTTGATGCACTTGCAGCATGATCGAATTGGCATTGGGTTCTGATTTCTTGAAAAACTTAACTAAAACATGAACCACAAAATCCATAGGGGTAAAATCGTCATTGAGGAGCATCACCTTATACATGGAAGGTTTTTTCAATTCCTGCTTCGGACGGGTCAGCGTCTTTGTGCCTCCCTGATCTTCTTCTCTGTCGGATCCAAAGATAATGGGTAGTTGAGGTTTGTTCTTGCTACTCATGGGTCTATTTCCTCCACCTACTTAATATGAGACACCTTTCTCTATTGTAAAGGTGAAAACTGAATGGGGCTAGCGGCGAGCCTTGGCTAAGAGGAAAACCCGACGGAATGAGTGCGCACAGTGTTGAGTTGATAGACAAAAAAGCTAACTTTAAGGATAAGAATCATTCGATTTGATACATAATAAGAACTCATAATGAACGTAATAAGCTTTGGAGGAATCTAACTTTGGTCTAGGCTGATTCGTAGTGAGACACGAACCTTAAAAACTGACGAATTTGGTCACTTTTGCTATCTAAACCAATGCCGTTTGTTGGCGAAGGGTTAATAATCCAGGCAGCATAAGGGTTTGCCGGCAGGGCTAGGGGTGACAACTTTTGCACAGAGGCCCTAAATGGGTAAGGTGTTGTTTTACATTGAGAATTTTGTGTTTCATTAAGACGCGACTTTGTAACGAAATGATTCAAAAACTTGGTATTTCCATTGCAGCTTTTTACTGCAATGACAATAATGTAGCTGTCACATTAAAAATAAAATAAGAAAATAAGAACGTAGGGGGATAAACTATGAACATTCTTAAGTCTAACAAAGGTTTCTCGTTGATCGAGCTAATGGTGGTTGTTGCGATCATCGGTATTTTGGCATCGATTGCGGTACCAAACTTTCAAAGGTTCCAAAGAACCACTCGTCAAAAAGAAGCACAGTCTATGATGTCTGGTGTTTGGAAAGCAGAAAAAGCGTTTTTCCAACAGTACAACCAGTTTACGTCTGACTTGGTTTCTGCAGGATACCGTCCTGAGGGAACTCTGTTCTACACAGTGGGTTTTAACGCAGCAGATTCACTAGCGAACCCAAGAAACTGGTTTTCAGCGACTGCACTTGATAACGCAATGTTTAGCTCAGCTGTTTTATGTACTGCAGGTCCATTTAACGCCACTTGTGAAGATCCTAACCAAACTCTTCCAGGCAATACAGCAACGCCTACTGGTATTGGTGATAACGGTGCTTTTGTAATCGGTTCTTCTGGTGACATTGGTGGTACGACTTTAGATCACTGGACACTAGACGAGAATAAAGATCTAATTAACACTCAAGATGGTCTTTAAGATCAACTCTTAGTTTAGAGTTAGAAAAGCTCCTCCTTGGTGAGGAGCTTTTTTTTTGTCTTAATCCCAGTAATTGTCTAAACTCAACCTATGAATAAAAAATGGACCAAAAAAGATTTTGTATTAGGGCTGGTCGCCTTCGCCCTATGTGTTCTGATCTTTAGTATTCAATCCACCAAAAGCTTGTATGAAAAGCGAAATAGTTACTTGGTACCACCTCAATCCATTAAATACATGACCTTTGGCTATGAGGATGTTTTAGCGGATTCGCTATGGATTCGGTTGATTCAAGATTTCAGTACCTGTGATCCAAGTGGAAAAGCGGGCGTACAAGAGTATCTCAGGCAAGATTTAAGGTCAGAGGAATTGGATGAATCTTTGAAAGATGCGGACAGTGAAAAGCTCTATGAGTTGTATGAAGAGAAGTGGAAAGCTCCCAAATGTCATATGAGTTGGGTCTATTATATGTTGGATCGCATCACGGATTTATCTCCAAAGTTTGATCGAGCTTATCGAACGGGTGGTCTGTTTTTGAGTATTGTACTTGATGATCGTGTGGGTGGAGAGTTGTTTTACGATAAGGCTCTGAAAGATCACCCCAACAACTGGCAGTTGGCTTACCATGCGGGCTATCATGCATTGTATGAAACTCGAAAGTTCTCTAAGGCAGCAGATCTGTTTAAATTGGCAGCAGATAATGGAGCTCCCCACTGGGTGTATGCCCTTGCCGCTAAACTGCATGAGCGAACCGGTCGGGCCGAATTGACAGTGAGGTACCTGACAGAGGTGCTTGAGAACAATCCGGATATCAATGCTGAGCGATTTAGAGAGCGTCTCGAGATGGCTAAAGAAGTTTTAAGAAAAACTCAAAACAAAACCCAGTAAACCCCTGATTATATTAGATTTATAGATCTGTAAAAAGTCGAATCATCACCTTGACGGATGGGTGCTCGAACACATATTTGTAGGGTCCAATATCTATCGATCGGGAAAGACGTGCAAATGAGTGATGATTTTTACAATATTCTGGGTGTGGAACGTTCAGCGGATGAAGCCACAATTAAAAAGGCCTACAGAAAGCAGGCCATGAAATTCCACCCCGATAAAAACCCGGGAGATAAAGAAGCTGAGGAAAAGTTTAAAAAAGCTGCGCAGGCCTACGAAGTTTTAGGCAATCCTACAAAAAGGCAAAATTACGATCGCTTTGGTCATGCTGGTGGAGCCGGTTTTGGCGGGCAAGGTTTTGGTGATGTAGGGGATATTTTTGACGCTTTTGGAGATATTTTTGGAGATATGTTTGGTGGAGGACCAACGGGTCGACGGCGTCGTCAAGGACGTGGACCACGGCCAGGTGCTGATCTCAGGTATTACCTTGAAGTGGATTTAGAAACTGTTCTTAGTGGGGATAAGCAGCCCATCGAGTTTGATTATGAAGTGGACTGTGGCACCTGTAATGGTTCCGGAGCAAAAGAAGGTACAACGCCAGAAACCTGTGGCCACTGTGGTGGTGCGGGGCAGGTGGTTCAGCGCCAAGGTTTTTTTCAAATGGCCACCACATGTCCCGTGTGTCGTGGCGAAGGCACCATCATCAAGGATCCCTGTGACACCTGTCATGGGAAGGGTAGAACTAAATCCCATAAGAAATTGGAAGTGACTGTTCCGGCTGGCATCGAAAGCGGCAATCAATTGCGACTTTCAGGCGAAGGCGAAGGCGGTTATTTAGGAGGGCCTGCGGGTCATCTCTATGTTGAAGTGAGGGTGCGTCCGGATGATCGATTTGAACGCCAGGGCCAAAACTTGATCAGCCGAATCAATGTTAGCTATCTGCAGGCTCTTTTGGGCGCAGATCTTCAGGTGGATGGGATTGAAGGGAAAGAAGATCTCTCTTTGCCTAAAGGAACTGAGCCTGGGGATTTAGTGAAGCTTTCTGAAAAAGGGCTACCCAGCCTGCGGAGAGCCAAGCGAGGTGAGCACATATTCCAGGTTCATGTAGAATTCCCTAAAAAATTAGCTAAAAAAGAAGAGGCTTTGCTTCGAGAGATCGCCCAGTTGAAAGGTGAGGAAGTGGCTGAAAAGAAAGGCTTTTTTAGCTAAGTCCATGAAACCCACCTTGACGGATGATTTTATGATCACAAGTTAAGAGTGTGGATAAGATAAAAGCAATTTAATCCATTTATTTATGAATTATTTTAAGGAGAAACAGCAATGGGTAAAATTATTGGAATTGACTTAGGAACCACAAACTCTTGTGTGGCGGTTATGGAAGGCGGAGAAGCTAAAGTGATCGTAAATGAAGAGGGAGGGAGAACCACTCCATCCATCGTGGCCTATACAAAAGATGGCGATAAATTAGTCGGGCAAGTGGCTAAAAGGCAGGCTGTAACTAACCCCGAGAACACTGTGTATTCGGCGAAGCGTTTTATTGGACGCAGATATGGTGAAGTGGCTGATGAGACAAAGCGTGTTCCTTATCTTGTAGAAGATAAGGGTAATGGCGATTGTATTTTTGATATCAAAGGCACCAAAGTATCACCAGAAGAGATTTCTGCAGCGGTATTAGGTAAGCTTAAAAAAGTGGCTGAAGATTACTTAGGTCACGAAGTGACAGAAGCTGTAATTACGGTTCCTGCTTACTTTAACGATGCTCAACGACAAGCGACTAAGGATGCGGGTAAAATCGCTGGATTAGAAGTGAAGCGTATCATTAACGAGCCAACGGCTGCCGCTCTTGCTTATGGTTTAGATAAAAAGGCCGAAGAGAAGATTGCTATCTTTGACTTTGGTGGTGGAACATTTGACGTTTCTATTCTTGAAGTGGGTGACAACGTTGTAGAAGTAAAAGCTACAAACGGAGACACTCACCTGGGTGGTGATGATTTTGATGATAAGATTTTAGATTGGATGATCTCTGAGTTTAAGAAAGATCAAGGGATTGATTTAGCCAACGATAAGATGGCTCTTCAGCGCTTAAAAGAAGCAGCAGAAAAGGCTAAAATCGAGTTAAGTACGGCTCAAGGGACGGAAATTAACCTTCCTTTCGTAACGGCAGATGCCTCTGGTCCTAAGCATTTGAACTTAACGCTTTCTCGAGCCAAGTTTGAGCAGATGGTTGATGATCTTGTACAGCGGTCTTTGGAGCCGTGTAAAAAGGCGATTAAAGATGCTGGTCTTTCTGAAAGTCAGATTGATGAAGTGGTACTTGTGGGTGGTACGACTCGTATCCCTGCCATCCAGGAAGCGGTTAAAAAGTTTTTTGGTAAAGAGCTGAACAAGTCTGTGAACCCAGATGAAGTTGTGGCTTTGGGAGCTGCAGTTCAAGGTGGGGTTTTGGCCGGTGATGTGAAAGATGTTCTTCTTCTAGACGTGACACCTCTTTCACTAGGAATTGAAACTCTGGGTGGCGTAATGACTCGCTTGATTGAGCGTAACACTACGATCCCTTCTAAGAAGTCTCAAACCTTCTCAACGGCTGCGGATAACCAAACCAGTGTGGATGTACATGTTTGCCAAGGTGAGCGTGAAATGGCGGCTGACAATAAGACTTTGGGTCGATTTGAGTTGGTAGGAATTCCACCAGCACCTAGAGGTGTTCCTCAGATTGAAGTTACTTTTGATATTGATGCCAACGGCATTATCAATGTATCCGCCAAGGATCAGGGTTCTGGTAAAGAGCAGGCCATTAAGATCACTTCTAAGTCTGGATTGACAGAGGAAGAAATCGATCAAATGGTCAAAGATGCGGAAGTGCATGCGGCTGATGACAAAAAGAAGAAAGAAGCTATTACTACTAAGAATGAATTGGACAACTTAGTTTATGCAACGGAAAAAATGGTTCAAGAGAATGAGAGCTCTCTATCTGATGCCGATAAAGAGAAGATCACTTCGGCTGTAGATGAAGCGAAAAAAGCCATTGAAGCCGATGATCTTGCAGCAATGAAGGCTGCTAGCGAGAAGCTAACAACGGCCAGCCATGAGTTGAGTTCTGTACTTTACAAGAACCAATCTGGTGGTGGAGATGCCGCCGGTGGCGCTGCAGATTCCTCTTCATCCAATTCTGAAGGTGGGGAAGATGTGATCGACGCGGACTTTAAAGACGTGAATGACACCAACTAAGTTTTAATACAGGTTTTAATGGAAAAGGCTCTCCGCTAGGAGGGCCTTTTTTTTGATTCATGCTTTGGAATGCTGGTCGATGGCCATGTGGGAGGTAGATTATTCGATCCGAATGCCGTCATCTCCGAAATAAAGTAGTGCACCTATACTTATATAGCTGAATGAGTTGTCGTTAATTCTCAGTCCCATTTCTGCTGTGAATTGTAGTTTTTCAAAATTATAAGTCTTCCAAATACTACCAAAAATGAGTTGCCCAGATAATTGGAGGTCCCCATCATAGCTGACTCCATATAAGGGGACAGAGATATAAGAATCAAAGGATCCATATTCCGTACTAAAGTTTTTGCTGACAATGGGGCCCGCGAAAACTCCGGTCTCATTGATTCCATCTGGTTTCGCGACCAAAATTCCTCCGATGGCTCCAATGGCAGGTTGTTCTTCGAAGTCCGGGTAGGGGATCCATTTGTACTGCCCTACAAAATGGTAATCCGCAAAACCAGTACCGAGTTTAAATCCTATTTCGGAGTCTGCATCGAGAGGTAGAGACCCACCAGCAGTCAAACTCCCAAAAGTACCGGGATCAGTGATTAACTGTTGGGAAAGATGGATCTTATATTCGCCCGGATTTAAAACTTTTCCTGACTCATGAATGGCAAGATAGGCCTGGGAAGCCAGTCCAAAAAACAAAAAACTGACAAATGTTACAAATAGAGAAATGTGTTTCATTGGATCTCCTCAAATAGAGTCACTTCTAAAGTCCGGTAACGTATCATACTGGGAACTCCGGGACTATTAGATAAGTTTAGCCTCTAAATAAAAAACTAAACAAATCTTCCCTTAATGAAAAGGGATGTCGGGCCGAAAAGGAGTTTGATATGGCTTGGATATTTCGTCAAATTCTCCTTCTAGGGTTGGTGCTAGGGTGGGAGTCCGTTTGGGCTTCTGATAGCTGTGAGTGCGCGAAAATCACTTGTGGGCCATGTGAAATGTCGCAGAGTTTAAAATTCTATACTGAAAAATGTGAAGCTGGGGCAAAGACGAAGTCCTGTGCTCGACCCGTATGTGTGCCCCTAGATCCCATGCCTGAACATTGTGTTGCTGAGGCGGCAAAAGATGTCGAGCGAAAAGTCGCCAGTCAATCAAAAGCAAAACCAATCACTATGGCGCAGGCCAATGTTGAAGTAGCGACTGTGCAAAAGTTCAGAGGTTCCGCTTGGGTAAAATCGGCTCTTAATAAAAAATCGACCATCCAAAAAGACATGAAGATCTACGAAACAGATACGATCATAACGGGTAGTAAAAGTGCAGTGGTTCTTATCTTTAACGATTTGAATCGGGTTTTTATACATGCTGATACAGAGGTTCAAATTACCGAATACACTCAGGCTAAAGAGAAAAAGCGTAGACGGGCACTATTGGATCTCAAGAAGGGTAAGTTGCGAAGTTCGGTGAAGCAAAAATATGAAAACTCACAACAGTCTTTCTACCGGGTTCGCTCAAAATCTGCGGTGGCGGGGGTCCGAGGGACTGATTTCGTGGTAGAAATTAGTAGCGGCACTAAGCAAGAAACAAAAATCTCAACCCTCTCCGGTGAGGTAGGACTGAGTGGTCGGTTTGAGGATGCTAAAGTGGTATCAGTTCCCAATGGACACAGAGCCAGCTTTGTAGTTAATACGGCTGATAACTCAATGTTTGATGATTCTGAAAAGAGAGAGTTTGCGGCAAAGGGCTACTTAACTCCTGTTTATAAGATGTCAGATCATCAAGTGAAAGAAATCACCTATGAAATGAGTATTGCCCGGTTTGATGCTCCTGAAAAGAAGCCCAAAAAAGAAGTTAAGCCGAAAATGGTCTCCTCAGATGTTTGCCAATCACCTTCGGCACAATTGAATCAGTGTCTATGGACTTGCAGTGGAAACCCTAAGGGTCAAAATGAATGCAGAATAGATCTTCCGTCGGTGTCATGCGTGCGGAAGAGATGTAATGCGAATGGGGAATGGAAAGAGGAGACTCGAATCCCAGCTAGTGAATCTTTTCAATGTCCTGCAGAGGGATATACTGTAAAGGCCTGTGATTATTAAGATTCCAGAAAAGAAATCATTACACTAACAATTTCAAAAATATTCGTGCTAGCTTTCTGCTACAAGTTGGGAGGCTCTGGTGAAATATTTTTCTATTCTTTTTACACTGCTATTTGTGATTTCCAATTCAGCGTTGGCTGAAAGTTGCTACTCTCCTGGAGAGGAGTATGAATATCCAGGTACAGTGCTCGCAGAGCTTTGCCGTTTAGATTGGAAGCCTTCGGCTTCTGGTTATAATCTTGGTTTTATGGGGCAGATATGCGCGACTATGGTTTATGAAACTGGAAATGGTTCCATTCAGAAAGTTGAACGTGATTTATCAGAGGGTAGAAATTCTGCCTGGCTAAAGAAGGCTCTTGTTGAATCATTCGTAATCAACTCTCACGTTGATGCTGAATCCGGAAACGTGGATTTGGGTTACACTTGGCAATTTATTAAGAGTCTTGCTGAGTCAAGAAACGCTTCCATAGCGAATTTAGCTGAAGGCCTTGTCATTCAATTTCTCTATGAGGAACAGTTTGGACACAGTTTTGGTCCGAATTGCTACGGCGAAGAATAGTCTCTTATAGGGATAAATTTGAATTATAGGGTCCAACTTTTTGTCATTAAATAAGAGGTCGACAGTTATTACCAGTTTTATATAAACAGGTTTGAGTTGAGCTGGCACGTATATTGGAATAGTTATTGATACCTGGTTTTAAAAACCTGGGCCCTGCTAAAAATACCAAAAAGAGTCACATCGATGTGGCTCTTTTTTATTTTTGTCCCATCTGGTTTTGACTGATTTGTATGACGTTTATTTTAAGTCCTTTATCAGGTTCAACGGACATTCTTTTTTCAGGGGTGTCGTTAGAGATCTTTTTCTTAAGCTCTTCATATTGAGCTTCTCGCTTTGCGAGCTCTTGATCGAAGTTAAGTCCCCACGCGCTAGGTGTAATGAGAGATAATAGGCCTATTATCAAAAGTATCTGCTTCGAGCTCATAACCCTTCCTTGGATATTGAACCTCTTCCTAAGGCTCATCTATTCGACATAAAGAATTCCCACCTAGGTTAATGGGATCCTAAATTTTGCTGGTCATTGCCCAAGAGCTTATGGTTCAGATCTGCCATCGGCGCGTAGGCCGCTATTGAGTCAGAGAACAGGAGCTTCGTCGAGTATAGACTCAGAGACTCTAGTTTGATTTTATTGAATAAGGGTAGTGGTACTTTTCAAAATAGTAATCTGTAGGAAAGTACTCTTTTCTAGGGTATTCCTGCCACAGGCATTTATTGCCAGGGATGGTGGCTTTTTTAGATGTACCAAAGGTGAACAGGCTTGAAACATTCACCTCGAGTTTTTGATGGGGTTGAATCACATCTAAATCTTTAACCGGAATCCATCTCAGCCCTTTTAGATGACTATAAGTGTAGGATTCCTCGTGGGATTCTACGGTTTTCGTAGTTCTCTCTAAGCCAATATTTTCAATGGACACATTGTCTTGTTCACGGATATCTGGAGATGTAACAAGGTAGAGGTCTAAACTTTTTTTCCTACAGCCAGGAAGTTTTTTGGCGGCCTCTTGTTGAGTACAGTTCCTGCCATGGCCATGTATGGGATCAACAAAGCCTTCCGTGTATCGGCCAATGATTTCATAGGCTGTTCCAACAGGGTTTTGTAAATCAATAAACAATAGGGGATCAAAATGAGGGGCCGATGATCGCTTTGCGTGGATCAATGGGATGTTTTTATGAGGTGCATACCAGTACCAATTCGCTTCCCGAGCCTCATTTCTAAATAGCCCCGATTCAAAATTTCTAACAGTAATACTATTATCGTTCTCGAAGGCGGCGACGTGGCTGGGATGGTTTCTATAGTCAGAGCGAAATATAGATTTGAAGCGAAAGCGTGGTGGTGAAGGTTGACCTAGAAGACCAATATGACAATTTAACTCAGAGGGTTCGTAGACACTCTTGATGGATAAATCACCATTTGTATTGATGTAGAACTCTCTCGACTCATTTTCAGAAACCGGAACTCTGGCTACAAAGGTATTTCTTCCCGTAGGTTTATTAGCGGGAAAAGGCAGGTAGGGAGTCAGGTAAGTTTCTTTGTAGGAGTTCATCGCCGGCAAAACATATTGATGAAATTTCTTTTGCTTAAATCCCAATATATCGATGGTGTAATTCAGTTTATGTCCCAATCCAGGTAGTCGTCTCTGGTAGTCTTCAACACTTTCTTCTTGGGGGTAAAGTGAGTTTTCATCATTAAATTTTCCCACATGATAAAATGTCTGTGGATAGTGGTCAGAAATTCTGACGTCTGCCTGATTGTAACCTGAAGCTTGAACATAAAATTTGTCGGGTAGGACCCGCTGGTCAAAAATATCTGGGTTCTCAGGTTCTATTTTTACATTTTCGGGGTTTATAAAAAACCTTCGATGATATCCAATCGGGGAGATGACCTTTATCTCGGAGGTGAAGTTTTGCAACTTCTCAATTAATTTATCTTTGATGGTACTCGTAATATTGGCGATTTTATCGATGCCTAGGTTTTTTCTAAAAATGTTTATCAAGGTTAAGTAGACAGGGTGGTCTTGATGATTGTTATAGTTTACATCGGCCATTCCAATGGCTTTGGGGCCAAGGGGTACATGACCTGTGGGCACAGGAATATATTCTGTAGTGAGATCTGTGAGTCCTTCCAGTGGCTCACCACCTGGGATCGGATTATCTAAACTATAAATGAAATCTAGACGTGCTTCGGGGGCTCCCACTATGACGTCATTCTCGTAAATGCCGGGAGCTGAAAGGTCCGAGGATGTCTTTTCCGTTTGATTCAGTTCAGTGCTTTCAATGATTCGATTCAGTTCATTGATACGTTGTGTGTATTTGGCATTGAATTGGGGGAATTTCCAGGCCTCCGTTGCATTGGCCGCATCGTTAATTCGCTTTTTCTCATCGATGGCTTGTTTTCGGACTTCTTTTTCTACGTCGAGTTGGTTAATGATTCCCGCTACATTATAGACGCGCAAATTATCAGGGACTTGTTTGTTGAATTTCACATGTGGGCCCCAGTCTTCTGGGCCCATAATGAAGTCTCCCGTACGGGTATCGATCATTCGGTTGCGTTGTAATATTAAATTTCTCTGCCAGGAGAGTCCTGAGCTGCCAATGGCTAGCCGATACACTTGCCGAATGGGGAATGGAATATTGAGGCCGGCGAAGCTGGCCAAGACTAGGCCCCCTTGGAGCAAGTTTAATGAGGTGGCTATTCCATTTTCTGGATCAGCATCCATTTTTAGAAACATTTCCTGTCCATAGTTGGCAGTGGGTGAGCCCCAGAAGGGACTGCCCAAGCTGATCAAGTTACTAAAGTTTTTAGGTGTACCAGCATTTTTTTTAAGGTGGATGTTTTTGTAGAGTTCCGTGGCTTCATATTTTTCAGCCACTTCAAGTGCATCTTCTTTTCCACTTTGCATATTTTCAACGGTGAGTTCTTTACTCAGTCGATCTTCGAATACCGACAGCGCGCCTTCATAGTTACAGAACGCCGTTGGGCCTTCCGTATCTTTGCTGTAGCAAGAGTTTAAAAATGAAGCCATTGTAAGGCCGCCCTGGGAGTGAACAATAACGCTGTAGCTGGTATCTAAATTGGTAATGTCAGTGGCACATCGGGGCAGGTCATCAAAATAACTCGCACATTTTCTAATATGGTTTTTAGTAAAAAGACCGGAGTCTCCTCGGGTGAGACATTTTTTATAATCGTGAATTAAGATTTCTTTTTCGGGATGGTTGGCTTGGCAAGTTTTAAGGTCATCCAATCCCGATTCGACTAAAAAACTGATGATCTTCGCATTTATGATTTGAGCAAAATGATAGGGGTGTAGATCTCTAGATGTGAGGTAGTCCCAAGGGTTCTGACCGTTTGTTACAGTGGGATAAGTTAAGTTTTTAAATCTCAAACTACGATAGGGGCCGAGATCTCGTTTTAAAATGTTTTCCATGTGTCCAAAAGTGGATTCGGCGCCCAACAGACCATGTACAAAGAAGACCGCATGGGGTTTAGGATTGAATGAGTCATCTCGACGAATAAGAAACTCGGCATACCCATCAGCTTTCTCTCCTGTGGGAGTTGGGGCAAAATAGGTGAGGGGGTTGCCGGTCGTTAGGGGGACCCCTGCCGCGACATCGGTGACAGAATTTTTGTCCCGATAACCCAAGAACTCATCTTCTTGTTGTGCTCCAAATAGAAAAAGTGGTGCCGCGAGTGTTAGGATCACTGCACTCAAATGTATTTTTTTTAGAAACACGTATCTCATCCGCGGGTTAAATGGGTTTGGGCTATTCACGCTAATAGATGGCAATATTGATGCCATCTATACAGCCTTGAGCCCAATTTTTGTGCTTTGAATTGAGTCTCTGCTCTGCCCGTGCTGCAATGGATTTGGGGAGAGGGACGTTGCCAAAGAAAAGACGAAAAAAAGTGAAAAAATCAATAGTTTGGCGATTGATTTTATTGGGCAGAAAAAACATTTGGCTCACACTGTTGTTTTTAATTTTCGCTGGGAATTTCTCCTATCAGGTGGCTCTGAAACCGACAGAGATCTTAAGTCTAGTTGCGAGCAATGCTATTTATACTCCCAGTACCACTTGGTCCAAATATGGCGATGAGTTTGTGGAAAATAGAACTCAATATATCTCACCCTATTTGTTGGCTTCATTTGCTCAGGTAGAGAGTGGAGGTAACCCCTGGGTGAGTCCTGGGTGGGTATTTAATTGGCGTCGGCCCATTCACAGAATCTATGCCCCCGCCTCTTCTTCGGTGGGATTAATGCAGTTCACGGAAGGCACCTATCAAAGAGCCAGAAAGCTGTGTGTTCACAAAGGACAGGTTTTCGAAGACGGCCCCTGGTACGATTTCAAGAGTTGCTGGGGGAACTTTCTCTATCATCGCGTATGGCCAGGACATGCCATCGAAATGACTTCCGCCTATTTACATCGCTCCGTAGAATCCTTGGTGCGGCGTTTTCCTCAGTATAATTTTAGTTCGGAGAATGTTCGTAAGGTGGCTGCGGTGACCCATTTGTGTGGGATTGGCGTTGCAAAGAGAGTGATCCGACAGCGCTTTAAAATCACTTCAGATCAAACCTGTGGCTCACACAATCTATCCCGCTATGTGGATAAAATCAGTCGACTCTCTAAAACCTTTCGACGGCTTCATAAATAGATCCAAGGTTGATTTTTCCAACTCAAGTCAGTAGTTTCATGGAGAGCTTGGTTTGGGGGGGATTATGAAAGCATTTTTTCTATTTTTGGTATCATTTATGGCGCTACCTAGTTTAGCCATGAAATCTCAGATTAAAATGGAGCGCCCAAAGGCCGTATTTATTAAAACCACCGAGGGGTTGCATGCACCTTTAGATTTAAAGCAGCGGAAAATTCAGTTTTCAAAGCAAGATGTAGAGAAATGCCGGAATCGGTTAGTCCGTAAAAGTGGAACTTTGCATTTCACCTGTACCTTGAGTTTACCTGTATTGAGCGAAATTTCTCGGCTCAAAGAGCAAATAAGTCCAGAAGCTTTCAAGGTGACCTATGGGGATCGGCCGCGTTGGGTGAAGATGTTGGTTGCCAAAAATGCTCGTGAAGTGACTCTTGAGACCGCCTTTAATTCTAAGGGGCTCGACATCGATAAGATCAACAACAGCGATTTCTTTTTTACCTATGAACAATCAGCCATGGTCTATTTTTCCAACGTATTGCAGGCAACTCCTCTGCATATCCAAGTTTTAGAAGGCCGGAGTAGAGCTAGACCTTAGTCTGTATTTGTACCTTACGTTGTCCCACCCTAGGGCTATGCTAAACTGTTTGGCATCCAAAGGGAGGCGCGTAGAATGGCTGCCAGTACTCATGCTGAACCAAAACATCTTGTATTTCAAAAAGTCGGAATTTTTGTAGATGCCGAAAATATTGAAATGTCTTCGTTGAACAAGCACGGCGGACGAACGGATTATAAAAAGCTTCTCGATCATGTTGGAGATAGAGAAGTCATTCGAATCCTCTATTACAAACCCTCCTACAAAGATATTTCTAAAACTTTCGAATCATTTTGGTTGGGCCTTGGTGGAGAGTTTCGTCAACCTGAGAAAAACGCGGATAGCTTTCTCATAGTAGATGCGGTGACCATGGCGGATCGAATGGACGTGGCGATTTTAATGGGAGGGGACAAAGATTACCTACCATTGATTTGGTACCTCCGTTCTAGAGGTTGTCGAGTGGAAATTTGGTCTTGGCCAGAGACTACCAGTGATCAGGTGAAAGAAGCTGCAGACGTTTATGTACCAATGACTACGGATTTCATTATAGCCGACAGCAATAATAAAAAGCGAAACTCCAATAACAGAAAAAAGACGACAAAAAAAAGAACCACTAAAAAGGCCTCTTCAAAATAGAGAGGCATTCTTACTGTTTTAAAGCTCTGTCATCCAGTCTCGTAAGAGTTTGAGAGCCTCAGGGTCCACCAATTCTATTCCGGATAGAATCGAAGAGGGCATATTTCCAGTCTCTACATTGCAATACACTGCAGAGGCATTGTCTATGTCTGAGCAGTTAGTGGATTTTTGTAAATCCGTACCAGCGGTTTGTATAACATTTGTGTTTTCAATATTAGGTGTGGAAAAACTGTAGTTAAAACGGTAGTCGGTTTGATCGGCACATTGTCCATTGTCTCGATGGCAAGTTCCGCAATTCACATGTAAATAACCCAAAGCTTTTTGGGCCGCTTCGGAGCCAACAATCTCCAGATCGTCCACTTCATGGGTAAAAAGTTTTTGTGTGTAAAGTCTATTTAGAAGTCGGTCCACACCTTCAAATTGAGATAGCTGCAGTCGATTGAATCCCAGCACAGGTTCCTCTCCGACGTTGGGGTTATGGCAACCTGTGCATTTGCTCGTCGCAGGAATGGTATGCCCCGTTCCTAATGCATTGAAAACGTCGTTAGTGACAAGTTCAGCTCGATTCTGTTCTGCATTCCAAAGGTAGGTTGAAAAGCGCCATTCACTGTCATTGATTTTTTCCATCTGCCGGGTTTCTACAGTTAGATTGTCCCGACTAAAATTTTTGTAAAAGATAGTTCCCGCAGGGAACCTCCAGTTATTTGGGTCACTGGTATCAACATATTCTCCCGGAGGAAGATACATATTTCGGATTTTGAAAGCATCATCAGTCCACAGAGAATATTTTGGGATATAGGGGATGAGCTGTTTGCCAGCTTGAGAAAAACAGGAGTCTAAAAGATATTGATCAGGACTCTCTGGTATCTTACAGGACTTACTCAAGAGGTCCTTCGAGACTCCTTCAAAACCATCACTCCAGTTTTGGAAGAGCAATAGCCCGGAGGCGATGAGAGTAAAAATGGCGCTCGCCAGCCATGCGGATTTATGTCCCATACTGACTCATCGGTACTTATCTGAGTCAGATTCAATTTAATTTATTACAGGTGAGTGAAAATCTGGCGCAGCCGGGAAGACTCGAACTCCCAACCCCCTGGTCCGAAGCCAGGTGCTCTATCCAATTGAGCTACGGCTGCATCCTAATGGAAGGACTGAAGGTAAGTGAAAACCGGTGTCGAGGCAACGCTTATGCGTCGCGCTAGGATTTTGTATGCTTTGCCGTAACCACGGTTTTTATGTTTCCACGGACATTGAAATCACCTTCGACTTCAATCTCGTGGGGATCCAAGAGGTCCACGAGATCTCCGAGAATGTTGTTAGTCACGTCTTCGTGAAACACCTTCTCATTTCGAAATTTGTTGATATAGAGCTTCAAAGACTTCAATTCCACGCACCACTTATCTGGAACATATTTAATATTGATTGTGGCAAAATCGGGAAACCCGCTCCGTGGACAAATACAGGTGAATTCGGGACAACTAAAGGAAACCGTATATCGCCTCACTTGGGTTCGGTTTTCAAACCGCTCCAATTGGTTTTCTTCAATTGCTTTCTCTCCATACAGCTTTTCATCTGCCATAGTCACCTATCCTTTTTTGCAGACCATCGGGTATCACTATCTTAAGGCGGTGTCCAGGCCAACAGGCTAGATAGGCTTGCTTTTCATGGCCTCCAGGCGTATTCTTCCGCAGATGTCCCATTCATCAGCATCATAGAGGTTCTCTTGTTTAAACAGTTTTCAATGTATTTGGGTTTTTTAATTTTATTGATGGTTTTTTCGGCCTGTACCAGCGAGCAAAAAATCGTTTGCGACCAAAGGGATTGGTACGAACTGGGTCGGCAGGATGGCTTGCTAGGACATAGGGACAATTTTAGCGGTGTTGAACGTCGCCCGGCTTGTGAGCAGTCCGAAGTGATTTCAGATGTAAACCGCTATAATAGTGGCCATGCCGCAGGACTGATTGCCTTTTGTACCTCTAGTAATGGTTTTGAATTAGGGTTCTCAGGTGAGCCCTTCACCGATATTTGCCCGCAAGGCCTTGCTGATCGATTTCAACAGGCGTTCCGCTTAGGGGAAAGAGCAAGAGAGCTATCGAATGATTCTAGACAGTTGGAGAGTCAGATTCTTTCTACGGAGCAGGAAATCCTTCAGCGAACACAACAGCAGGAAATTGCCGCGCTTCAGAGAAGACTTGAAGAACTGCAAACCCTTCGCTCTTCTAAGTTAGAGCAGATCACTCGATTGCGAAAATCACTATAAATTTTTAGGTTTTACTTCCGTCTATTTCAAAGTGTTGAGTAGTTGCTCTGGGTTTTTAACGGCCTTGTAATAGTAGTAGGCTTTGAGTTCTTCGAATTGTTCGGTCGACAAGTCACCGGAATGACCTTGTGTTTGATTTCGAGCCAACCAGATATGGTAAAAGCTTAATGCCGCAGCAACGGAGATATTAAAACTTTGCGAAAAACCCGTCATAGGTAGGATGATGTTTTGGTCGGCCAACTCGGTGGCCTCAGCGGAGATACCTTCTTTTTCATTTCCAAAAATAATGGCCGAAGGTTCTGTAAAGTCGATGTCACTGATAGGTACTGAGGATTTTAAATCTGTAGCGTAGATTTTGTATCCTCTCTGCTTTAAGTCCTTAATGCAGGTAGCAGTACGGCCATATTCTCGTACATCTAACCACTTGTCGGCTCCTTGTGTGACTCGATTTGCTGATTTAAATCGAGCATCCTCCGACTCGATGATATGGAATTCAAAAAAACCATAGGCCTCTGCGGAGCGCATGGCTGCACTGATGTTCCCACGGTCATAGATATTCTCCATCACCGGTATAATGGAGCGAGTACGGCCTTTAAGGACCTCATCAATTCGGGACTTTCTCTCTTCAGTGATGAACTCAGAGAGACCTTGGATCACCTGATTGGAGGAAAGTTTTGTATCTCCAACCGGTATAGCACTGCCCGATAGGAATCGGTGGGCTCTCCAAAATTTTTCCTTCTCTATGGTCATAGGGCTATTTATCCGAAAACATCAAAAATTCAACCGGGATTCCACTGTTTTTGAAGGAAAGAACCCCTTTGCCTTGTGAGGAGTCAGAAGTCACGATCAATCCCATATGAGAAGGCTGATAGTTTTTTCGTAATGCTTCGATCAATTGCTCATTATTTTTTGTCTGCGGAGAGCGTTTAAGTCGGGCATTGTAGGGCGGATTCGTGATCAGCCAGAGGTTTTCCTCAGTGTGGGGGAGTTTATATTCCAAACCATCTTCATTAAACAAATCGGTTTCTGGGATTGAGGCCAAATTGGTTTCTGCCGCTTTGATGGATTTCGGGTCCAGATCAATCCCAACTAGGTTTTTGAAGGGACTTAAGGGGACTTCTAGTTCTTTTAAAATGCGTTTTCCAAAATTGGGTATCTGTTTACATATAAAAAAGGAATCAAAAGCGAACGGTCGGAAAAAAAGTGGCTTATATAAAAAATATGCCTCTCCTAGAAAGGTGCCGGAACCACACATAGGGTCCACCAGGTTAACAGATTGTGGAGAAGGGCTACAGGAATTCAGCATTTTCAAAAGTAGACCAGCCGCGAGAGTTTCTCTTAAAGGAGCTGCTGTGGTTTGCGTTTTATAGCCTCGCTTATGTAAATGGTCACCCGATGTGTCGACACTGATGGTGCATTGATCCTGATCGAACCGAATGAAAATAGTAGGGGATTGCATGGGTAGTTTTTTTCGAGCGGGTTGAGCCGCACGATATCGTTCAAATGCTTGAAGGGCAGATTGTTCTAGATTTTTTTTATGGAAAAGGCGGGAACCATGACTTTCCACTTTGAATTTAGGGGTGTCTTGCCCGCAAAAATAATTCCAAGGTATCTGCACCAGGCGTTTTTCAAAGTCGACAAAATGAGTGCACTTAAACTGCTCAATGCGCCAAAGAATTCGGTTGGCCGTTTTCAGGCAATGGTTGAGCAAGAACCCTGTCCCAAGCGGCAAAGAGAGCTCTATACCGCCACTCCATAGACTTAAGTCGGGCTTCAGTTTGGGTGCTAGCTTTTTCAGCCAAAACTGGATTTCCTGAGCTAAAATCGGCTCAAAATCCAGTGCACAGCTAATAAAGAAGCGTTGGTCGTCTTTTATCCAGTTTTCCTGGGAGTACGTTGCTTTGATCTGTCTTGCCACCTGTTTAAATTCAAGCCACACTAGTAGGGTAGTTATATAAAAATCAACCCGAAAACAGGGAGAGGTTATGAACTTTATAAAAAAATCTATAATTAGCTTAGGGGCTATGGTGGGAATAATGGGAGTTACAATACCCTCTCACGCTCTTTTGATCGAACCCATTCTTACTTATGGTGCAACCACTCTAGATGTTTCAGGATCCGACGACAATCCCTCAAACCTCTATTATGGATTAAGACTTGGTACGGATGTGGTGGATTTAGGCTTCGCCTCACTCTTCGTAGCCCTTGATTATAAAACCGGTGGCGGTGAGTTTTCCATTGGTGCGCCTGTAAATTTAACTTCAGATTTTAATTACACAATGACATCAGTGGATGTGGGATTAGATCTTCCATTGGTTCGGGCTTGGTTGATGTATATGGTGACAAATAAAATTGCTTTCGATGTATCGGGAGTGGATGACTATGAGGGTGAAGGTGCTATTGGACTTGGTGTTGGTTTAGGAGTACTTCCATTTGTAGAGATCAATGTGGAATACATTGCCTCTTCTGACGACGATGTAGATTTACAAACCCTGTTGGTGGGCGTGAGTTTACCACTAGATATTTAATCTTAATTAAAACTTAACTAAAAGGGTCCTCTATATGAGGGCCCTTTTTTTTTATGAAGTGCCGGACTTTAGAGTCAAATTTTGTCACTTTATAAGTTTTCTTACACCCCCTATCCTCGGAAAGCCCCTACAGGAGGGGAAATCTTTTGGAATATGTATTGCTCCATTGTACCTGGATTATTGATGAGCGACATGGCAACTGATTGGTAGCCAAGAATGGAGATACATTATGAAGTTACGAACATTGATTGTTTTATTCACCCTTGGATTCACTTTTTCCGCTTCTGGCGCTATAGAAAATGGTGTCTCGAACTTCCTCTATAGATCCGTAATGTTAAAATCAAACTATCGAGATATGGGGTGTACTTCTTTTGTGGCCCAGAATCCAGAGTCCGGGACAATCGATGAATTCTCGGCGGCCCATTGTTTTGCAGATGTAGATGAGTTTGATGCAAATGATTCATTCCAAGTTTTTGTTCAGCCTAAAAGAGTAAAAAAAGATAAAAAGCTGAGAGCTTCCGATGGAGGAAAATACATTGTCTCTAAATCTGAGGGGCACACTGCTCAGTATGAAGTGGCTGTTGACCAGGCTGAATCTCTTTCTGGAAGAGATATCTCCCAGTTTCCCACAACCTTTTTAGGTGAAGTCCCTCTGGTTATTAATTCCCAGATGCCTCGGGTGGGAGATCAACTGCAATCGGTCAGCTTTCCCGGAGGGCAGGGCCCGAGCTCCATGTCTTGCACAGTTACCGGTTTTGCTGCCACTCCGATCATCTATGATAACGACAACGACCACCAGCTCAGTTTTGTATGTGCACCTGACTCACAAAAAGGAGAGCCTTTCGGTCTAGGAAGTTCAGGAGCTCCCATGTTTAACGAAGCTGGAGAAGTTTTTGGTGTATTTCATCGAGAGTACTCCGATAAATACGGTGGTTATCTTGTAACCCCCTTTAGCGCTTTTCGACAGCAAAGGGTGTCCATTGAAAAAATGCTTACCGGTACTCCTGCGGATAAACTCATCACCGCAGCACATGGATGTTTTGATGATCGAGGAGTGCTTGTAGAGTTGATTTATTCTTTTAATTCACTTGGGCCAGACAGGCAGCATTTGAGCTTTAAATTGCAGGATAGGGTCTATTCAGAAACCTGGATTTCTGAGGCCAATTGCACAGATCTTTGATTGAATGGAAATTGCAAAAATCGTCCTATGCGTGAAATATATACATCGCAACTTTGTTACACACCCGATTTATTGACCTGAGGACCAATCTGTTCATTATAGAGGGCGAATAACCTTAACAAACCTGGCTTCGTTATTGCTCATGTAAAGCCTGACCCAATAAACCCAACTCCTCGCCGAGCGAGGTAGACTTATATGTAAGGAGTTTCTCCCATGAATCGCCACCCCCTTTCTACGACTCTGCGGTATTTCTTATCGCTAACAATGGTCCTAGGTTATCTTCCAGCAATGGCTGGCTCTATGCCTGGACTCTCTAAATCTCAACGAGCTGAATTGGTTCGCAAGGCCACGTCTGAGTTATCAGCCGCAGAATTAAAGCAATACGCTTCTGCGACTATGGACAGCAGCGAGATCGCAGACCTTCAGGTTATTACGGATAACGACATTGCCTTTTGGAAAAAAGTCGAAGTGATTCGAAGTGCCCAAAGAGGTGACGAACTTCGTTTGGTATATTTTATATTCGCAAATGACACCACTTCTTCATTTTTAGCTAAAGAGCTATTAGATGCGGCTAAAAGAGGTGTTCGGGTTAAGCTCATGGTCGACTACTTTCAGAACTATGCAAAGATAGATCTGTTGAAAGCCATGGAGTTGAACTCTAAAGGTTTAATTCAGGTTCGTCTTTACAATCGACCGACAAGAAATACTATATTAGATGCTGCTTACTTAACTCTTGGTTGTGACGGTGAACTTACAAGTAATGCCGACAGAACGGCTTGTAAGAAAATTAAAATTCAAAAGTTGGATGCAGCTGTGGCTGAAGCCAACGAGCCGATGCTTGATAAAGCGATCAATATCTCTAATATGAATATCGCTCAATCGGGCTTGTTTTTAAGTGGTCTTTATTCAAAAGATTCAGATATTATGGCTAAAGCGGTTTTGGGTGGTCAGCAAATCGATCTTTCTAAACTTAAAAGTGGTGATAGCGATGAACCAGCTATGACAGCAGAGGACAAAGAGGGTCTCAAAACCTTTCTTAAGTTAATTTGGAAAGCTAAAACAGCAGACAATCCATTTACTCGCCTTTCGGCTGCCATGCAGTTGAGATTGGCTTTTTTACTGTTTGGTGAATCTAAGAAGCTTAACCAAATCTATAACGGTTTAACAGGTGTAGTGCCTTTTTCAACGTCTGGATCTAAAGCCTACGGCGACCGTCTGACTAAGGATTTTGTAACTGTAGATCGATCTCACTTAACGGATTACACTCACCACAAGCTTGTTATGAAAAATGGTAGCAAGTGGGTCATGGGTGGCCGAAACGTTGAAGATTCTTACCATGTAGCTAGCGAAGACCTCATTTCTAAGTATATGTTTATGGACACCGATGTAATGGTGACTTTGAAACAGGATTCGCAGGCGATGAGAGATTCTTACGACAAGATTTTTAACTTTAGAGCCATGGCGGCTTCGTTGAACGAAGTGGCACAACATGCTCCTAACGATCAGGCGGCGAACTTGGCTATCGTTAAGAATAAATGTCTTGAAGGCTTCCTATCGGATGTTAAGGGGCTCGCGACCAGTGAGCAGCGTACGGATTACTTGAGATCAGCTGACTATAGATCAGAAAAAAGAACTCCTGAATTCAAAGAAGCTAAAGCGGCTTATCAAGCAGAAGCGTGTACTCAACTTCAAGCTGATTATACTGCGGACGAGCGACGTGAAATGGCAATGGGTGACCTATTGGCCTTAGCCCAAGAGTATGAAGCTTATGCTCAAGAAAAAGGTCTTCTGCAGAAAGTGTCTGAGAATAAATCGACTCTAAAACTAAGTGCTAATGACAAAAAGACGGCTAAAATTGCATACCTTGAGAACATTCATTTCGATAAAGATATGGAAGATACATCTCAGGCACGAAGAGTTTATGGCCTCACTGAATACACTAAGCCAAATACTGATGGTTCACAGTCCAATATTTTTGTGAGAGCTATTTCAGCTCCGTTTAAATGGTTGTTTGCCATCGACAATGAAAAGTCCACTTCTACTAGATACATCCACGACGCTTTAGTGCGCGGTATGGAGAGTGCCTGTGCAAGAAGTCGAGATGGTAAAGAGCGTGAGCAAGTGATTTTACACAATGCTTATTTTGCTCCACCAAGCAACCTTCTATCGTCTTTCGCGAACATGTTGGATGGTACTTGGGACTGCAGAAACGTTGATCTTGTTATCATCACTAACTCCTTCGATACTACGGACTTAACTCCGGTGAACCTTGTAGCACGCCATGCCTTCTTACCTTTGATTCAGTACAACAATAGAATCAATGCAGGTAAAAAGAGAGCTCGAGCGGCCACATTGTCTTACTTTGAGTATGAGAATGACGAAAACTTCTTCAAACGTTCTCTTCACTCTAAGGTGACTGTTCTAGGAAAGAATGACATCATTATTGGATCTGCCAACGCGGATTACAGAAGCTATTTGATGGATACAAATAACGCTTTGTACATCAAAGATGCTCCTGAGTTAGTGGCAGAGTACACTTCGGGCTTAAAAAAGTTGATAGCTTCAGCTGATACAAAAAGTCGTAGTACTTCTGAGTTTGAACCAAAGTTAATGGTTCCTAAATTCGTAGAACAGTCTAGAAATCAAATCGTAGCTAACGATTGGGAAATCGTTCAGGCTGAGATGGCTAAATACGGAGTAGAAAAGTATTTAGAAAATCAAGCTAATGAGAGCTCAGAAGGTGAGCAGAGCTACGGAGAATTGATTCTTTACTTCAAAAGCTTACTTGATCTAGCGTATAACAAATCACATAAAGTGGTTTCTGTTCTTGAAGACGAAGATGATATCGAAACTATGATCGAAGATAAAATGTATCGAGTGATTAAGTCAGACAATAACAATTGGTATGATATGTCATTCAAAGATCAGTTTAGAACCATCAAGGACTCTGGAAGCGTATTAGAAATTAAACCAACTCCTATGATTAAACGTTTGAGAAAGCGTTTTAGAGCCGGAGAAGAGGTTGATGATGCTTGGAAGTCTATTTAATAGTCTTCCTCACCAATCATTGATTGAAAAAGCCATTCCTTAGGGAGTGGCTTTTTTTGTTTCTAAATATCTGAAAGCTACATCTAGAATTTCCGATAGGGCTTGATCGAAAATCGATTTATATTCAGAGCCGAAATGGGCAACCAGTTCAGACTCTTTAAAATGGGTGAGTCCATAATTGTTTTCGGCGCTCATGATTCCCTCTTTGACCTCTAAAATAGTGTTTTCGGCCGAAGGGAAGACAAAGTGATGGCGTCTATAGGCGTTGAACAGAATCCAGTGGGCCGCTTTATGGATAGGCTCTGTCTGGTTGCCAGGCTGGGATTTGAATTGATTGTTGAATTCAACAAGAAAATTCTGGATATCGGAGTTTCTTAGAACGACCTCTTCCACTGAAAGTGTGTCCTCAAAGGATTTGATATATTTGTTCCAGAGAACTTCACTATGTTGATAATTGTCTTTTGGGGATCTTCGAGAAACCTGATGAGGGGAGTTGTTGAAGCCAACTTCAGTATAGACTAAGAAGATTCCATCTTCCATAGCTCTATTGTAGAGCTCCTTAGAGGGATTGATTGTCGTGGGAAAAAACAAGGCGATATGAGAATTATGCAATCGATTGATGCTTGAATAAGTAGTTAAGTTATCCAGATCATTATTTGTGAGGGTTTTCAGGGCCTCTGATCGACGAGGATCAAAATCTTCAGCCCTAAACGACGCGAGAATCGTATATATTTCCGCATAGTGGTCTAAAAGGGATAGAGTGGTTTCGACGGGTTCAATGAGTTTTAATTCGTCAACAAAGTCTTCCATTTCCTTTAATAGGAGCTCTAGATGAGCTTTTAGTTGAGAGAGGTCTGTTGCGCTCCATTTAGTCTCATTGGGCGTGGTCTTAGTAAGCTTAAGCCATTGCTTTGTTAGAAAATGCTGGCGGTGTTCAATTTCTGCTCTGAGTGAGAGTAGGTAGCGATGTCTTTCTGGGACGGGGAGGTCATCTGTCTTTTTCCCAGATCGGATCCATCGTTTGAGTCTGGAGCTGATGGTCGGAATTGAAAGTTCGAGAGAGTCCTCGGTGTCCATGGTGAATACCACTGAATTATTGGCTCTAAACAATGTATTGCATTGATTAGAGAACGCAGGTGGTGTCATCAGGAGGAGTCCCGCTGTGACGAAACTAGGGGATTTTTTCATGGGTAGAAGGCTACAGTGGGGCATTTGTTTCGCCAACATTGGGTTGGATGATTTACACTTATACCCAAAGTGAAAAGGAATGCTTATGGATCCCAAAGAATGCGTTGATAGGTGGAGTCGTCCTATCTAGACGGATTTAGGATACCTGTGAAGATGTGTGAGAGTGATCGTGGCAAAGAGCAAAAAGAAGGCGCCGGATTGGTGCAAGACAGCTAGTTCTAGAGGAACTTTTAAAACAATAACTCCCACACCCAGTAGAAACTGTAAGCAGAGAAGCGAAAGGGTGAGCAAGACTGGACCACGAACACTCATTTGTTTGGAGTATTTAATGGTCTTAACTATTAGAACTATTCCACATAGGAGCAGACTCCATCCGAGAGTCCTATGAGTAAACTGTACAGTAGCATGGGTTTGGAAAAAATTAAGCCATGTCGGTTCCAAAAGTAATCCTTCAGCAGGGAAAAATCGACCAGACATGTCTGGAAAGGTGTTGTGTCCATAACCGGCTTTAAGGCCCGCAGTAAAAGCTCCCCAAACGATTTGAAGGGAGAGTAATGCTAAAAACGAAATAGAGTAGGGAAGAAGGGAGCTTGGCGAGGTGGATTTTGAAGTCCCACGAATCAGATCTAGTAAGATCCAATAAAGGTAACAAAAGATGGCAAGAGCGAGGCAAAGATGTGCCGCCAATCTGAAATGACTGACGTCCACTCGATCCACTAAGCCACTTTGAACCATATACCATCCCAAAACGCCCTGGCTGCCCCCTAAGATAAGTCCTATCCATAATTTTAGAGAAAGGCTTCGGGAGGAAAGCCGGCCTCTGAATTGAAAGTAAACCAATGGTATAAAGTAAACCAGGCCAACCAGTCGACCAAGGGCACGGTGAAACCATTCCCAGAAAAAAATGAGTTTAAACTCTCCTAAGCTCATACCAGCATTAGCGAGTTTGTATTCGGAAGAGGTTCTGTAAAGCTGAAACACTCTGTCCCACTCTTCGGCGCTCATTGGGGGGAGGGCCCCCATTATAGGACGCCACTCCACCATTGAAAGCCCCGAGTCGGTGAGGCGAGTGATGCCCCCAACCAGAACCATCAAGTATACCAGTGCGCAGACAGATCCCAGCCAAATCAGTACGGAGTTTTTAGTTTTAACTTTTGTAGAATTCATTGGATGCCGTTGTAGTAGGTGGAAATGTCCAAAAAGTCTTTTTCATTTAAGTCGTCAAGGACACCATTCATAAGTACGTTTTTACGTTCTCCAGACTTGAAAGCTTTGAGCTGATTGACCATATAAGTGATTTGTTGTCCTTTGAGGTTAGGCCATTCCGAGTTAGAAGAAACGCCATTGGTCCCATGGCAGGCAGCACAGGTGGCTGTCATGGTTTTACCTCGTTTAGGGTCGCCCATTTCCTCTGCGTTGAGGGAGAGCGAAAATACGCTTATTATAATCATCCATTTCATGTCTCTGTTTACACCTTTTTGCGTGAAAAAAGTCAACTTTCTATGAGTACAGATTTATAAAAACAATTTGAAAAAGTACTGAAATTAATTAAAAATTTTATTTTGTGCGGCATTTAAATAATATCCACATCGCGAGTCCACCGAATGAACTTTTTGAAGATCCTCAATCAATTTCAAGGCGTATTTAAGTGGTCTTCCTTTATCATAACCTTTTTTATAATGGTCATTTGTTTCTCAAATCTATCTTCCTATGATGTATATTGGCACCTGCATATGGGCTTGGATTTCATTGAAAAGGGGCTTTCTCTTTTTAAAGACCATGTGTCCATAGATTTTAGAGGAGAAGAGGTATCCAATTCCTCTTGGCTCTTTCAAATCTTTCTTGCTCTATTTTATAAAATTGATGGGTCTTTTTTAGGGCTGTACATATTTAAAAGTTTAATTTTCGGTTCTATCCTCCTGTTGTTGATCTATTTTGGCCGCGTAAGAAAATGGGATTGGGGTTTTGTGTTTGTAGCGGTTTTGTTAGTGGCAATGTCCATTGCCAATCGCAGAATGCTTAGGCCAGAGAATTTATCCTATGTTTTTTTCCTCATTTTTACCTTTCAATATCTTTCAATAGCTAGTGAGTTTTCGCGAAAAAAGCTTTGGGGAATGATCGCCGTCCTAGTGGTTTGGTGGAATTTTCATTCGAGTGTTTTATTTGGACTTGTAATAATAGCGGGAGTACTGGCGCAGAGGTTTATCTTCTGCATTCATAACAAGAAATATAATTTAATTTTTAAAGAAGTTTTGTTCTTCGGAATAGTGGCTAATTTAGTCATGTTTATCCATCCATTGATGACCCACCCTGCTCTTGGGTTGGCGGAAACTACAGATAAATGGTACACAATTATTACAGAATATCGTCCGCTTAGCATAGAGAAAAACCGCTTAGAGCATTTTGTAAGTATGACAGTGATGCTTTCAGTACCAGTCATCTCATTGGTGAGAAAACGTCTAGATTTGTTTTTCATTTCCGGCATTATTATGGTTCAAACAGTGGTGAAATTTAAGCTCTATCCCTACTTTATGATATTCAACACAATTTTTTTGGTGGATTGGCTTTTTACAAAAAAGAATCTGGCGACTTCCCTTTTGAGAGAGAGAAACAAAAAAGCCATTTCAATTTTAGGGGTATTCTTACTGTTTATTGGTTATAATGCAGTTCTTATGGTGTATGGGCTCTATGGCTATTTTAGCCATTCCAGCGAGTTTGATAGGAGTCAGTATAAGTACAAATTTCCAGTTGAGATAGTGCAAACGATGAAAAATAATGGTTGGAAGGGACCCATTTTTAATAACTACAATGCTGGTGGTTATTTAGGTTTCGCATTTCGTGGGGAGTCTCCCATATTGATCGACGGACGAAGTAATATTCTTTATCCCTATGAATATTACGAAGAGTTAGTGAATGCTGGATCGCATGTTTTTCTATTTAGGGACTATGTAGTTAAAAGGAATATTCAGTACATTATTACCGGTATGTCTTATTCGGACTTGTTGATGGATACCGCATTGAAGTCGGGTTATTATTCCATAGAAATGATAGATTCTACCAATATACTACTCACAAGGAATGCCATTCAGTTTCCCATTTTTACTTTGCTTCTAGTGAAGCCGTATTGCCTGGATCCTAAGCATAAGGAAGCTCTAATGAGGGAAAGGGAGCTTGCTCTTTCAAAAGATTACCAAGTTATGGGTGAGGTATTTGATTATATCCTAGCCTATTTAGAATCTGAGGATCCAAAAGCATTTATCCATCAACAAGTGAGTTGGAAAAAGGTTGCCATTCAAAGGTTGCGATTGTACTTCGCTTTTTTGAACAATGAGTTGGGGTTAATGTTGAGAATATCTGCAGGATCACCTCTGCCTCGTCTCTTAGCTTTGAAACTAAGCCGAAAGTTGGCCATGGATAATGACCCAATGGGAGCTGCTGAAGTCTTATCTCGAGCCAGACCGCCCCAAGGAGCTGGTCCTTTGGAGCAGTTTTCCTTTTTGGAGCAAATGAAGTGGTTGAATTCCAAATTTGAGAACCTCATTGATTCTTCAAAAATCGAAAAATTAGAGAAACTCACACAACAGTACTCATTTTCTGGAGATGGAGCATCAGCTCGCTATCTCTCCTGCGATCGCTACGTCTATTGATAGCCTAACAATTGAACACCTATGTACTGTTTTCACTTCTGAAATGGCCGCTAGGAGAATTGGCGTTTACCCCTTAAAACTGTATCTCATTGGAGTTGAGATATGGGAAAAATAGATAAAACAGGATTGCTGTATGCATTAAGTTCCTATTTGTTTTGGGGTACAGTTCCGTTCTATTTTTGGGCTGTCAAAGAGGTTTCTTCTTTAGAGGTTCTTAGTCACCGGGTTCTTTGGTCCGTAGTCTGTTTAGCGGCAATATTGCGGTTTCAAAAACGATTGATCCCCACTTTGAAACTACTCTTCAATAAAAAAGTATTTCTAAGTATGCTTGTGACGGGTTCACTCATGGTGACCAACTGGTTGATTTTCATACATGCTATTTCTTCTGGACAGACTTTGGAAAGCAGCTTTGGATATTTTATCCTGCCATTGATCTCTATTGCTTTGGGCTTTTTGGTTCTTGGCGAGAAACTCAGCCGGAGCCAATTTGTGGCTCTTTTCCTCGCTTCATTGGGTGTCATCTACCAGATTGTTTTAATTGGTGAATTGCCTTGGATAGCATTGGGCTTGGCCATCACTTTCGGAATTTATGGTTTGATTAGAAAACAGGTGAAAGTGGGGCCGATCCAGGGTGTATTCTTGGAGGCGACCATTGTTTTACCCGTAGCAGCGTTAGCTTTGTATGTACAGGGTAACAAAGGGTTATTGGTTTTTGGTGAAGATCTTCATTTAACTTTCTTGCTCTCGTTGGCTGGCTTTATGACTTTTATTCCTTTGTGGCTTTTTTCAGAAGGGGCCAAGCGAATACCATTAAGTGCCAATGGGTTTCTGCAGTTTATGACGCCGACCATCCACTTTTTTGTGGCTATTGTTTCTTTCAACGAGCCCCTAGATAGCAATAGGCTAGTGAGCTTTGCCTTGGTTTGGGTAGGGTTAGCTATCATGGTGATATTCCCGCTAATGCGAAATCAGATCCAAAGTTATAAATCTCGCCGTTCAAAGAAATTACACGGCCATAGAGGAGCATCGGCTCTCTAGCCAAATCTAAAGCTATTGCATATACTCCAGATTGATTCATAATGTGTGTTTGTGAATATTATCTGGGGGGAGTATCAATGAGATCTTTAATAGGGATAGCTGCATTATTATTTTCGTTTCCAACGTTAGCCATTCAGGTCATCGCGCTCAAGGGAAATGTAAAGTACAAAAATCAAGACGGACAGTTTGTTGGTCTAAAAGAAAATCAAACTTTTAAAACTCAAGCTACATTTAGGACGGGTAGGAAGTCATTGGTCCTCTTGAAATTAACTAACGGATCTCGAGTTAAGTTAAACGCTCAAACCACTTTAAGTGTGAAAGACCAGATTGAGGCAGAAGTCGATCTGAGTCAGGGTAGTGTGTTCGTGAAGTTTAACAAAGAGAAGGGTAAATCATTTCGGCTGAAGACGAGAACGGCCGTAGCTGGAGTCAGAGGAACAGAGTTTTTTACTAGCTATGGTTCCAATGAAAATGGCGATGACGTTTGGTTATGTGTGAATGAAGGTGTGGTTCGAGTGGAGAACTTGAACACAAAATCGGTTAAGAATGTAAAGCAAGGTGAGGGAGTTGGGATACCCTCCGGCAAAGAAACTACTGATCCTAAACCCTTAGCGTGGACTAAAAAGCTCAATTGGAATATGGATTCGGATTCAGATTTAGAGAATACGGTGAGTATTGAAGCCGCCTATACGGATCTTTTGGATGAGGATTATGATTAGGGCAATTATTCTTTTAGTAATTAGTTTTTACGGTTTGGTGGGAATGGGGCATGACCATTCCCCTCACGACAGTGACCCCAGCGCGTCTCCTCAACTGGGGTTAGATTTAAGATATATTTTGAAGGATGGTTTGCTCACCTATATTGGCGAGGTACAAGCTCATCAAAACAATTTTGGACGCGAGATCTACTCAGCCCAAATTCTTGCTTATTATAGACTGCATACGAACCTTAAAGTGGGAGTTTTAGTTCGCCAGCAATATGGTGCTGTTCACGATGATGATTGGCTTGAGGACTCAGGGGACTGGTTTTGGGGAGAAACCCAAAATAGACGTGAAACTCAATTTGGCTTGGATGTTACACCAAGGATACTTCTTTCCGATTGTCTCGTTGGCGAGATTAAGTTGCGTTACATGTATAATGATTTCAATCATCATCAGACTTTAAAAGTCCGACCTGGAGTCACCTATTTTTGGCTGAAACAGGGAAAGCCTTTTTGGAATTTATTTGGTCGATGGGAACGCTATGTTCCACTTAATTTTGGTAATCATTCTGTCTATGAGGATTGGCTCTATCTAGGCGGATTGTTTCATAAAACTCCCTCCTTTAAACCGGGATTCTTTGTCGCTTTGAAGCGCGGGTATTGGACGCCGAGCCAGCAGGCGAAGGTGATCCGACCGGGAGAGTCTTACGAGTACACGGAAAACACTGTTGTGCTAGGGCTATCCTTTACCTTTTTAAATTCTTTATAGTCCTTTCTGAAATCTCTTCCCTAGTTGCAGATGCCGAACCGTGTTAGTTCCAGACTAAACAAAAACACATATGTACCCCGGCATCCCCCACGAAAGGAATACCAGAATGTTCGCTAGACATTTATTAACAGCGACTTTGGCGGTTTCAATGGCAGTTCCAGCATTTGCTGTAGAGCGGTTATCTACCCCCGAGTTAGCTAAACACATAAAAGAAGTGGCTACAGGCCAAAAACAATTAAAGTATGTCATTGATAACCAAAAAGCCGCATTAAGCTTAGGCCGTGAGCCAGAAGCCTTCGTTGCTGGTGGAGGATTTTTTAGCGCGAGCATTCCTAATCCTGGAGACCCTTTAGGGAATTCTAAAATAATGGTGAATGATAACCTTTTTAAATACATGTGGCAGATGCAAGCCAGTGAGTCCCGACATTTGGAAGGACCTGGATATGTAAACATCATTGCTCAATTTGATGGTACAGATCAGCCCGAACTATTAAAATATGTTAAAGAGGGTGATGTGGTTGTTTACTGGCACCCTGAGTATGCAGATGAAAGCATGGACACATATCAGCAATGGCGGGCTACCCATGCTGCAACTATTGTTGAAGTGGAAAAAGATGGAAAAACTTTAATTGCCACTGCAGACATCCCTGCGGGTTACGCTCGTCCCTTTAACGGTTCTGCGAGAACTCCCGCTCACGTATTTAGATACGTAGCTCGTGATGCTGCTGGAAATATCATTCCAAATGTTGAAGCTTACGGTAAGCAAATCGCTCGTTGGGCGACGATGGCTTTCGGTCGTTTTGGTTTTAACGGTGACTACGGATCTATGTCCGTACGTCGTCCTATCGACCTTAAAGGTTTTGCGCGGGAATACCTAGATCCAAATGGTGAGATTCCTGAAATGTATTGTGCATGGTATGCCTACACTAACGTGAACTTGGGTGTAATGTGCCCACTAGGTTCTGGTTGTGTTGAGAACAACTTTTCATCAGATCACGAACGCCTCACTAGCCAAGACAATCCTTTTAGCTACATTGGTGACAGCAATCGTGGTTACTCCAATGTGATGTATGGAGAAGGTAAGTACAGCGACTATGCTACTGGTGCTGGTATGAGCTATGGTTTTGATAAGTTCGCGGTTAAGCCGTTGACGGCTCAAAACCTTATGATGAACTTTTTTGATCGTGTGATCGGTACCGATAAAGATGCGGCTAAAACTCCGCAAACTTGGGTGGCTCACGCGATGTTTAAAGCGGGTGCTTTACAGCAACAAAAAGATTCATTTATGTACAACTTCCGTACTCGTGCTGGCCGTGTCATTCCTACCGTAACCGCTGAGCAAGATGGCAGTGGCTACACAATCAGTGAAGAGGACGCTGAGGCCTACACTGAAGAGGTGGGAAACCTGATTGATCAGTTTGCCTACCTTTACAAGCAGTCTGCAGAGAAAGTGGGTGCGGGTGAAGCGGATCCAGTTGCGGAAGAGCAACAAATCCGTGCTAAACTTAAAGAGCTTTTAGATACAGAAAGAGCCAAGCCCACAGGCCGTCGTTGGATCCCTCCTTATGGGTTTGCTGCGGAAGCAGAAGCGGTAGAGCAATATCTTTTACCTGAAGGTGAAAAGTATCTTCCAGCCATGGTTTATGTGGGAACTATCATTCACTATGATAGCTACCTTAAAGAAGCTGGTTCTGCGAGCCAAAACTACATCTCTCCAAAAGGTGGCCTAGCGGCAGATCCTAGAGATGCAGCTTTAGATGCAAAAATTCTTGCAGCCCTTGGAATCGAAGCTTCCACTATGGAAGAGCCTCGCCGTCCAGAATACAACTATTGCAGTAACTACCGTAGAGCGTCTCGTCAGTGGAGAAGTTGTCGTTGGGAAAACCGTAATCTTCGTGTGGCTTATGAAGAAGCGTTGGCGGCCTATGAAAGCGGTCAGTCTAATGTAGATGCGACTGAGGCCTTGTTTGAAGCCCTTATGGCAGAAACGGAAGACAACTATGCTTTTGGTTTAAACCCTTACGAATCTGCGGCACTTAAAGCTGTGCTTTACCACTGGCAAGATGAGTTCCCAGAAGACGAAGACGAGTTGGCTTCCGACCGGGTACAGGAGCTTGTTAAGGCTCACAACAACTACGGTATGGACCCTGTAACATTTAAGCGTTGGTTGGTGTCTTACTGGAACAGTCCTAAATCAGTTCGTCCAACACTTTATGATGTTGAGAACGGTGGTAAGTTGTTTAAGTTACCTTCTAACTCTGCTGAGTTAGCGACACTTACAGATGCTGATGCTTTCTTCTCTTTAAATTCAGAAGTTCTATCTGATGCTGAAAGAAAGTCAGTGGCTACAAACAGTGCCAACGATCCTACAGACGCTCAACCGCGTTTGGACGAAGAAATCGTTTGCGGTGGAGACCGAGGAGACCAGCGGGTTCCATTGGCATCTGCTGACGTAATTCCTAACTGTAACTAAGTTTGGATTTAATGTTTTGATTTTTTAAAGGCGACCTTTGGGTCGCCTTTTTTTATGCTCTGCCGGAATTAAATCGCTAGATACTCCAATTGCGACATGAAATTCTCAACCGGAAGGATTTTTTGTTTAAAATGATCTTCTTTTAGGAGTTCGGAAAGTAAGTAAAGTGCATCGGTGACCGTAAAAATACCGATCACTTGATTCTTCTCGTTGGCAACAATGGCACAGCCTATTTTTTTGCGGGCCATATGATAAGTGACATCCTCTAAATCCTCTCCTGGGGCCACTGTATAAACATCTTCGGTCATCACTTGACCCACTGGAGTTTCGGCTCCCTTTGGGCTGGATAGGCCTTGTAAGAGGTCTCTGTGGCTGACTATGCCAATAATTTGGTCTTCTGACATGACAGGGAGATGGCGAATATTACAGTCCTGCATGAGTTTTATGGCATGTTGGACGCTCAGCTGTGCATCTGTAATGAATGGATATTTTTGCATTCTCTCTTTAACTAAAACGCTCAAGTGGCCCTCCTTTTTAAAATGTGATCTTGCCCTGTTAATCATCTAGAGCAATGGAGATACCAGTTGAGAGCGCTCAGAGGCCTATACAGCGGATATATGGGAACAATTGTCCAATGGCCGTGAAAACCTGTCACCTTGTTGAGCGCTTCCTTGTGCCGTTGTGTAACATATTGATGAATGGTCAGGTTGAGGATTGGAGAAATCCTTTTGATTAACCCATTGCACCTCAGCTAGGTGTGTGCAGATAATGTCTTATGCCTATTCCATTTAACAAGCCCTATAAAGCTGGAAACGAACTGGACTATCTGAAACAGGTTTTGGATTCGGACCATATGAGTGGCAACTATGGATTTACTAAAAAGTGCCATGAGTTTTTGAAGAAACAATCTTCCGCTGAAGAGGTGTTTCTTACCCAGTCGGCTACCGCCGGTTTGGAGATGGCATTGATGTTGGCCGACATTGGTCCAGGGGATGAAGTGATTTTACCGTCGTTCACATTTTCATCTTGTGCCACTGCGATCGTTCGGCAAGGGGGAGTTCCCGTATTTGTAGATGTGGATTTTGATTCTAGAAATGTGACCGCCTCCTATTTGGAGAAAGGTATCACCGACAAAACCAAACTTTTGCTTCCGGTGCATTACGCCGGAAACCCCTGTGAGATGGATGACATTCTTGCTTTGGCGAAGCAGCACAATCTTATTGTGCTGGAAGATGCAGCCCAGGGTTTGGGAAGCGCCTATAAGGGGAAAGCGCTGGGATCCTTAGGTCATCTTGGCGTTTACAGTTTTCATGAGACCAAAAACATCACTTGTGGCGAGGGGGGAGCATTGCTGGTCAATGCCTCTGAATTTAAGGATCGAGCTGAAATACTGTGGGAGAAGGGCACCAATCGCAGACAATTTTTTAGAGGCGAAGTGGATAAGTATTCCTGGGTGGATCAAGGGTCTTCTTTTTTGCCCAGTGAACTCACTGCCGCAGTATTGTGGGCGCAACTTCAAAAATTGGAAGAAGTGACTTTGCATAGAAGAAAAATCTGGGAACATTATTATCAAAGATTTGAAGCCCTCGAGGAACGTGGAGTATTAACTCGGCCGAAGATCAACGAACAAGGAAATCACAACGGACATATCTTTTCTGTAACCTTTAATGAGGGTAAGGTGAGGGATCGAGTTCTAGATGATTTTAGGAGTAAGGAAATGGGAGCGACCTTTCATTACATTCCTTTACATAGTTCTCCTGCAGGTAAGAAATACGGGCGTGTGGCTGGTGATTTAACAAATGTAAATCAAGTCAGTGAGAGACTTATTCGTCTGCCCATTTGGTATGGTTTTGAAGCCGTAGATCAAGTGGTCGGCACCGTGGAAGAGTCCATTTAATCCATAGTCTTTCCATAATGTTTCCACATTCTTTCCATAATGTTTCCACATTCTTTCCATAATGTTTCCACAATTGAACGGCAAAATCGGTTTTTGGGAAGAGTTTTCCCTAGTGCTTAATTTAATTCGCGCAACGCATTAAGCATCTGTATAGTGATCATGAATACAGCCTAAAAATAATATTTGTTTTAGGAGATTTTTTGATTCGATTCGGACGTTCATTTTTTCTTTTACTACTTCTCAGTGTGCAGCTGGTTGCCGGCGCTACGCTTGCACAGGACCGCTGGGACGTTCCGTTTTCAGATAATAAAGTCTTTTACCTGGCCCACTCTTTAGGTATTGCCAGCGGGCGACTCAATCATTTTGAAGTTCAGGAAATTGATAGAATACTCGTTCATAACTTCAATCACCCCGAAGATAAAATTTCCGTACGAGGAGCGACACTACGTAAAAAATGGAGAGAGTTGACTTATGTAGCTCAAACGTTAGTGGTCTTGAGGGGTATGCACCATTACTTTCCTGTAGGCTATGAAGTGGAGAGCCGCCATAAGAAATTAAATGGTTATTTCGACTTTGCATCAGGAACTCCAGAGCTCCGTCAATTGGTGAGTAAACATATGGGCGGGGGAAAAGTGGAACTGGAGGAGGATAACTTTTTTCGATTCCGTGATGGGCGAGGAAAGCCTTGGGATATTTTGTCTGAATTCGTTTTTCATAACGAGAATTTTCCCTCCGGTTGGGAGTTGGTTTCACCTCCGTTTAGGCATAGAGATGATTTAAGATTTTTTACTCAGCTACTGTTAGAGCTAACAAAAAATCCTTTTGGTTATACGGACACTAAAAACACTGATCAGACCACGGGGGTGCATCAAAATTTCGATCTGTCTCCAGCGGGAGACTATAGTGAGAAAATAGAAGTTCTTACATTTTCTAACTTTATAGTTTTATTGGAGCAGTTTGGACCGACCTTATTTGATCTGTTTAAGATTCAAAGAGGAGGAGGCTTTGGGAATATTTATTATAGGCCACTTATCATCGATCATTTTGATTTTCTTAAATCTCTCTCTCTGGTAACTGAAAAAAATGCCACCTGGGCCCATGTGAATCAACTTTACGAGACGGCCGCTCCTTTAGAAAGAGAAATTCAAATTAGTTTGAATCGCTATATGTGGGAGATGTAGAATCCACCTATGACTTATGGAGAGCCGTTCCCTCCAGAAGATGTACAAGGGTTTATAAAGTATGCCATGTGGAAGTACAGAAGTTGGCAGCTAAAGAAGCTCGAAAATGGTAAGCGTATTTTGGAGATCCGATTGTTCGACTACAAGGGGGAGGCGAAAGATACCCTTAGGGAGACGGTTCTGATGGAAATGCTTTTGGGTATTTCTAGAAAAATGGCAGAAAATGGGGAGAAGGTGGAGTTCATGGCCCCAAGAAGAACTAAGGGGCAAAGTATTAACTCCTATTGGAAAAAGCTGGGGAGAGATGAACGCTTTGGGAAAGAGCAGCTTCGAAGCTTTTTAAGAAAGTATTTTAATAGGAATGAAGTGGGTGTCGTATTTGATTCGCCTAAAATATTAAATGAAGCGCCATTTAGAACAAATGGTAAAGCCAGTTATGCTTTTGAACGAGAGTTCGCTGATATCATTCCTGCAGAATTTCTTTGGCCATTGGACCCTTCAGAAAGAAAAGCCCTCGTTGATGAGTCGGATGTGGAGCGAAAGTTTTCAAAGTTGGGAATTGTTCCTGGTGAGTTTTCTATCGAATCTCAAATTATTTTGGGAACTAGATATACTGCGAATACTTTTAAATACCCGCACCTACATCCGGATCTGCATATGGAGGAAAGTGGAAATTTAGAAATAAAGGGGAGTGGGTTGCCCGAGAATTCAGGTTCCTTTAGCGATATTCTCGCTTTGGATCGTAAAGTGGCCGATTCTTTGTTCACATCATTCCCCCACTATCACTTCTTTATACCTGAATCTAAACTAAAAGAAGTACGTCAACAAAACAAGGTAGATGACTTTGTTAAATTCCTCTCCATGTTTACCACCGCCACACAGGTGGGTTTCTATTCTAGAAATATCTATCCCTATAATGAAATTCCTCATGAAATTGACAGCTGGAGTATAGATCGATTTAGCTCGAAGGATTTAAAGTCGATAGCTCATTGGTTGTCTGGCAAAGAGGGTATGTCTAATTTAGATCATAAGTATCATATTGTGGGTGTAAGGCCTGTGGAGGGCGGACTCGATTTAGAATTGCGAGGGTTTTTCGACTACTCGAAGGAGGGTGTTGAGCAGACCGTGCGTAGTTTCTACTATGCCATTGAGAATTTAGACTTTGGCTGTTGTGCATTTGGGAATACGGATCTTCTTTTTCATGATTTCGTAGATACCGCAGGTGAAGAGAAGTTTAAGATCTCAAATGTTATACAAGATCGTTATCCCCATGCTTCTGTGGAACTATTGAACTTTGTTCATAAACTCCAGTTCGAAATCTATAAGCCTAGTATGGGAGATTTTATGGAGTTTCGAATTGGAGATGTTTGGTGGGAACTCCAGAGTGTCCCGGCATCTCAACTGGACACAGAGAAACTGAAATCTAATTATGAAAGTAATATGACTTTCCCAATCCAAAAATGGGAAGAAATACTTGGACTCAATTCGAGAGAGGCGGCCATTGTTCGGCAGTCCAGAGCGAAATTTTTGGAAAGAGTTTACGATCTTGCTCTTAAAAGGATAGAGGATTCCGATTTTAGGTTCTTAAACAAAGCTGACAGTTTTCTATATCTCGCGGACTATTTGAGGCGCTCCTCCCATCCCAGTCGCCCCAACTTTGAAAAGTATGATCGTTTGCTATCACAGCAAGAGCAGATACGGCAAAAGGAGATTTTGGAGGAGTTAGTGTTTACGATGCGAAGCTTTGTAAGAAGTTTTGTTGATGAAAGCGGGATCGCCGATAATCTTCAGGCGAGAATGATTGCTCCGGAGGACTTTCGGCTTCCCGAAGAGACAATCTATGAGCTCTTAAATGATCGTGAGCAAGAATTGGATCGCCCACGATCAGGAAAGTCTAAAGGTAAACCCACATCATCGGTGAGAAGTTGCAAGTCCCTATTTATCAACTATTGAGCGTAAAGAGTCTCAGCTTCTCGGTTGGGGTAAGTTATATTCATGATAACAGCCGCGGGAACGAGATCTCTACAAAGTCTAGTACGATGGTCGATGATTTCGATGTTGATAGTTCCATCAGGTCCGGCATGTGATCCCGTATAGAGTTTAGAACCGCAACCGGCTTGACCTATTTGTAATTCAACATACCGCTCATCTGGGTTGGCATAAACTTCACACAATCCATAGACATGATTTTTGATCAAAGCCAAAGGGCCGACCCTGTCAGTGTTTGTCAGTACAAGTTTTTGACCCACATCACAGCCACCCGGACGATGCATAAATTCCGGCTGAGATAGCATGTCAAATTGTCCTGTCAAAATAGTGGAGTTGTAGGTGTCTGGGTGTAGGCTAGTGGCTTGGGCAAGTGCAGAAAGTGATAGGGCAGCTAGAGTGACAAAAAGTTTTGATAATTTCATTTTGGGTTCCTTTGCTATGGGATGTTGTTATTTCGAGATGAAGTTACCCAAAAGGTGGATACCTTTCTATTGCAGTCGTTGACGGTTCGTTGATTAAACGTCAAACCACAAAGGTAAAAAATTTCAAATCATCCCTTTCCCGATTGTTTGATAACCAGACCTTAGTTCACACCAATACGCTTTCATTGCGGGAGTAAAATTCGACATTCTTTGACGAATCAGCTCTCCATTGGATATGACTTTCTTATTCAAAATAGGAGGAATTGTGTCACCAAATTTGAATTTTTTGATCATTTTGTCACTATTGGCGAGTCCGTTATTTGTCCAGGCTGCCAAGGGGGATAAGGCGTCGACTCTCGTTGTGTATAGCGCTAGGAAAGAGCAGCTCGTTAAAGATATTTTCGAGAAATACACTCAGGAGACTGGAGTTGAAATCCAATTGAAATCGGGAAAAGCTGCCGCTCTTATTGAGACGTTAAAAGCTGAAGGATCTAAAACTAAGGCGGATGTACTGTTGACTGTGGATGCAGGTAACCTTTGGCATGCAACGCAAATGGATCTACTTGAGCCCTTATCATCCAAAACTCTTAATACTAATGTTCCGGCCCATCTCAGGGAGAAAAATGGACGGTGGTTTGGGTTGTCCGTACGGGCACGAACCATTGCCTATAATACCGACAAGGTTAAGCCCGAAGATCTTTCCACCTATGAAGACTTAGCCAGTAAAAAATGGGAAGGGCGAGTCTGTCTACGCACGTCCAAAAAAGTGTATAATCAATCTTTAGTGGCCATGCTTATTCATGAGCTGGGAGAGAAGAAGGCCAAAGAAGTCGTCGCTGGATGGGTTAAAAACGCGGCTTACATATATTCAAACGATACCAAAGTTTTGGAAGCTGTTGCAGCTGGGCAATGTGATGTGGGAATTGTAAATACCTATTACTTGGGGCGTTTACTTAAAAATAAAAAACTACCTCTTAAGCTATTTTGGCCCAATCAAAAGAGTTTTGGAGTTCACGTGAATGTCTCCGGTGCGGGAGTGGTTAAGGCCAGTCATCACAAGGAGCAAGCTCAGAAGTTCTTAGAATGGCTTTCAGCTCAGGAGGCACAAAAAACCTTTGCACAGGTGAATATGGAGTTTCCAGTGAACCCGAACGTGCCTCAGTCCTCTGAGACAGCAGCTTGGGGGACATTTAAGCCCAATTCTAGTTTCAATTTGACAGAAGCAGGGCGTTTACAAAAGAAAGCCGTTTTACTCATGCAATCTGTAAATTATAAGTAGTTCAAGTTATGGACAGTCGGTTACGAGGAAAACTTTTTTTAGCATTTTTACTTTTTCTCGTAGCCATACCTATATTGAACCTATTGGGCCAATTGGTTGATATTAACGATCCCAAGAATAAAGAGGCCATAGAGTATGTTTTTCAATCAGACATTTTACTCACATTAGGACAGAATACGGTCTTGCTGGTACTCTTAACCACTGTGCTTGCAGGCATCATTGGTTTGGTTCAAGCCACCATTGTTAAACTGACAGATTTTCGTTGGAGCAAGTGGCTTTCGGTAGGATTTATTTTGCCCCTAATGTACCCGCTTTATGTACTCGCATTTATCTATGATGGGGGTTTCTCATACAGTAGCTCTCTGATGACTTTCCTTAGAAACAATATGAGTGAAGGTTTGTTCACATCTTTCAATACCGGATCAGTTGGATTTGTAGCCTTTGTTTTTGCATTGGGGTTATCACCTTACTTTTTTGTGTTTTTTATGTCTGCTATCGATCAGGTGAATCCTCGCTGGGTTTTTGCTGCCCGATCACTGGGGCATACCCCAGGATCTACATACTTTCGATTGATCTTACCATTTATTAAGCCTTGGTTATATGCGGCCAGTATATTTGTAAGTGTCGAGGTATTGAGTGATTTTGGGGGCGTTTCTGTTTTTGGTTATCAGACATTTACTTTGGCTGTGTATGAATCCTGGTTGAGTCTTTTTTCTCTTGAAATCGCTGCCTTACTGTCCTTGGTCCCCTTGACCATTGGGATTGTTATGTTTTTCTTAATTCAAAAGGCCAAAGTGCAATCGTCCTATTCTCGATTTGATAGAGATCCGATTGTCTTGTTTCGGTTGTCTTCAAAAGCACAAGGGCTTACGTTTTTATTTTTGTTCATCTATTTCAGTTGTGTATTTCTCTTTCCAATGCTCCAGCTCTTTCAGTGGTTTCTTCAAAGCCATCTTTCACAGTCCATTTACGGTTCTCTAGAACTACTGGCAACGACATTAGGGCTAGGACTTCTCGCGGCACTTTTACTTGTGAGTGGCTCGGTCTTTTTGATCTATTATTATCGTTTTCATATGTCCCAGACGCAGAAAAAATGGACTCCTTTGGTGAATATCGGCTATGCCCTGCCGGGCACTATAGTGGCTATTGGGATTCTGTATGCGACCCGCTGGGTGGGCGTCAGCGTTTCTGGAGGGTTTGCCCTGGCTTGTTTGCTGTTGGGCTACTTTGTTCGGTTTTTTGCGGTGAGTTTTCAGATGTTAGAAAAGTCTTCTCAAAGGATGTCGCCCACTTTGGATTGGGCCGGTCGTTCCCTTGGGGAGAAGCCATGGCCGTTGTTTACTAAGGTACATTTCAAACTTCTAAGGGGGCCAGTATTGGCTGCGTCTATTTTAGTGGTGGTAGAAGTTATAAAAGAACTGCCTTTGACTTTGATTTTACGTCCCTTCGGAGTTAACACCTTAGCAACAAGATTGTTTCAGTTTACTGCCGAAGGGCAGTGGGAAGAGGCGGCGTTCCCGGCAATGTTGATCATTGCCTTAGGGGCTTTGTCTTTGTTTATTGGATACTTAGGATTTGGAAGTGGTGATGAGTCAGCTTGATGTCGCTCAATTGAACTTTTCTTACGGGGAAAACTCCTTGTTTAAAGACTTTCATTTGTCTCTTAAGGCCGGTGAAGTGGGAGCCTTGCTTGGGCCCAGTGGAAGTGGCAAATCCTCATTGTTGCACTTGATTTGTGGTTTTTTAAATCCGCAGTCGGGTCAAATATTGATTGGTGGTGAGGATGTGACAGCTTTACCTCCGGAAGAAAGAAATGTGGGAGTGGTGTTTCAAGATCATGCTTTATTTCCGCATATGTCTGTTTCAGAAAATGTAGGATTTGGGGTTCGCAGTCCTTCTGCTGAACGTGAACGCATTATTCATAGATATTTGGAACTTGTTCATTTAGCTGATCGCGGAAAGAGTATGCCTTCTGAGTTGTCTGGAGGGGAGTGCCAACGTATTGCTATCGCACGATGTTTGGCCGCAGAACCTAAAATTCTTCTGTTAGACGAGGCCTTTTCGAGCCTGGATGAAGAGTTACGTTTAGAGCTCAGAGAAGACGTAAAAAAGATCATCTCCGAAGCCGGTTTGACCACACTATTGGTCACTCATAGCGCCGACGAGGCGAAATCTTTCTCAGATCGAATCTTTCACCTCTAAAAGGTAAGGGCACGCCTGTCCGGAGCGGAACACCGAACAAGTGTGCTTACTTAGTTTAATTTCTACAGTAGCCAAATATGTTTTCCTGATGGGAATTTGCAGTCACGATGGATCCCGGTTGTCCATCTCTGGACCTGTAGGTGGACATTTTAAAAATAGGTCTTTCGCTGGTTCCAAACATGGCATTTGTGATTTGTTTGGATTCAATGGAAATTCTTGTTTCTAGTTCCATAGTTAAAACCATTTGATTGATAAGAGTCACTGTAGTTCTCACTTTTGTGTCACGTGGGAGGGGATGTCTATCGGAAATACACTGTATCACCCAGTTCTTAGTCTCCAATTGTTCGCATTGGTCCCTGTTGAAGTGAAGTTCGACACTTTCAATTTCGGTGACATTTATATTGTTTGTATCTGCTAGGTGCTGCAACACTTCTGGGAATATTACGGGCGTGGCAAAGTCATCGTACTTCAGTACTACATCCAACCCCATGGGAGTGGGTTCAATTTTTATAAATTCCCCAATGACGCCAAAATTGTTTGTTTCACACCGAGCCGATTGGAATTCGCTAGCAGCGACTGTGTTTGATACTGTGATTGTTGATAGCAAAATTGCTATTAATCCGATTCTCTTTTTCATTGTGTCCCCCTATTTGAATCAATTTCTCCTCCTGCCCTCTACTCAGGAAGAGTGTTTGTATTTTTATTAAAAATTAGGCATTGACGACAATAGATAATAAAACTATTAACCATAGGCTATGTCTATGCCTCCAAATTACTTCGACATTAGGTACTTTTTAGAAGTTGCGCAGACAGGCAATATCTCAAGAGCGGCTGAGAGACTTGGTATCACCCAGCCGAGTTTAAGCGCGGCCTTAAAGCGTTTAGAGGACTCTTTAGGGGTGAGGTTATTTGTGCGTGGTCGCACTGGAGTTCGATTGACAAAGTCTGGAATGGAACTTCAGGGTCGAGGACGTATGTTTATTACGACCTGGGAACAATTGAAGTCTGACGTCAATAAGAAGGAGTCGGCGGTCAGCGGCCAATATAGAATTGGCTGCCATCCTTCGGTAGCCATGTATTCATTGGGTCAGTTTCTTCCTCAATTAATGGTGAAGCACCAAGATCTTGATATAGAGATTGTTCATGATCTTTCGCGTAAGATAACTGAGAGAGTAATAAGTTACGAAATTGATTTTGGCATTGTTGTGAATCCGGTTAGGCATCCGGACTTAGTAATTAAAGAACTCTGTCGAGATGAAGTGGGCTTTTGGGTTAGTAAACATTCTGGCAATACTCAGTCTCTCAAAGAGGGATCGGCTATACTCGTGTGTGATTCTGAGTTAATTCAAGTTCAAAAGCTAAGAGTAGACGCATTCAAAAAGGGATTAAGGTTCAAGCGAGTAGTGACCAGTGGAAACCTGGAGGTGATTGCTGAGTTGACAGCATCAGGGCTTGGTGTGGGTGTTTTGCCTCGCCGAGTGGCACTCAATTCATTAAAGCGGCCACTGAAAGAGCTGCCAGGCAAGTGGCCTATATTCAAAGACAGAATTTGTGTGGTTTATCGTGCGGATTTACAAAGGACATTAGGGAGTCAGGTCATATTGAATTACATCAGGGAAAACGTGGTTTAAGAACAGTTGCAGATGATCTTTTTCGTAGCCGATCCTCTCCCATTTGGGGTGTTCATCCCTATTTTGCAATATTTCCATAAAACATAAGGTCATTTTTGTGCCTATCTATACAAGAGGAAAAAAAGTAGTGGGTTGGAATTCATAAACTCTATTTCTTTTACAATTCCATAGTGTTCTAACTTTGTAATTTCATTTTTCTGCTATGAATAAGCAGATTTTAAGTCCTTAAAGGACATTAAAGATCCTACTTTTACCCGAGGAATAAATTATGCGAAAATTACTATTTTTATTAAGCCTAACACTATTTTCAGCTCAGCTACATGCAGATTCTTATTTTAGTGATCTCTATGAGGAGGTTTGCCAAGATAAAGAAATTAAAAGTGATGGTAGTCTTTTAATCTGTCACGACAGCGAGAATATGTCTGCGGTCATCAGTGCAAAGCCTGACTTTGATACCGTTGCAGATACCAGCCAAGTGGAACTCTGGGACATTGTAGAGATGGGTGTAATGCCGGACGATTCTACTGATCACATTTACAACTACAAGCATCCTTTGTTAGATGTTGAAGGAGAGGTTGTTGGATACCTGCAGGTTATAGCTGCTACCAATTCAGAGTGGGACGGCGAGGGAATAAAGTTGATCAATAGGTACGATCTTAATGGTCAAATTGTTACATCTAAGGCTCAAGGAATCTAATTGGTTCTTAGTCATGTCCATTCAACAAGGTACTTGGTACCTTATTGAATGGGTTAGATGCGTTAGAAGGCTCTAATATTAATAGATACTTTGCCCGTCGAAGCCACAGTAGAGGTCGATGTTTTTAGACCCAGGAACTAACCCCACGCCTTCAATGAGATCATCACGGTGTTTACTATAATCCAATTGGATGGATACGTCATATTTTTGTGCTTCAGTAGTGTCTGCTAAGAGCTGATCATCTTCCACCTGATAAGCTGAACCTTTACAGAGCAAGCCGGTTTCATTCTCTTCACATTCGTAAAATCTCTTTGCATTTTTAAAGTCGACTTCTCTAACCCCAGAAGTGTCCTCCGCAGAGATATAAAAATCTTCGATAGCTTCTTCCTTAGAGCCACTATCGAAGTTCTCCCAAGTGGCACAAGTCATGCTGAGTGCAGAAAAGTTTGATGGCAGCTCTTTGTACTCGGCCGAGGCAGTAATAGACGTCAGCAATAGTGATCCAATAATAAGTTTGTTCATAATTATTCTCCTTAAAATATGACCTAAAATTTTAATTGGTTGGGAGTTCAATATAGTCACAGGGGTGTAATTTCACCGAAGGGAAAACGAGAAGTGGAAATATTTTTATTTTCTAGAAAGGGTGATTCCTCACTTCAAATCCTCTTCTGCTGACGGCACAAAAAAAGCAGGCAATAGCCTGCTATTTTTGGTGCGCCAGAGAGGACTTGAACCTCCACGGGGTTGCCCCCACTAGGCCCTCAACCTAGCCTGTCTACCAATTTCAGCACTGGCGCATCTGTGTAGAACGCAACAATCTAATCCTAATTCGCTGATTGGTCAATTGGATATAAGTTATTAATTATACAAGAGAAATGCAAGATGCCTAAGGTTTGGTCGGAAGGGAAGAGCGTTCATCTTTGGATTTCATCTTTTAATTTCTATGCTATTGTTTCGTCTCTATATTTGAGGAGTGTGACATGGAACAAAATGTATGTGCTTGTGGTAGGGGTCCCCAGTTAACCGAGTGTTGTTTGCCAATCATTAAAGGGGAGCGTCCAGCAGAAACTGCGGAAGAGCTTATGCGCGCTCGGTACACCGCCTTTACATTAAAAGACATGGACTTTGTCGCTGAGACTCACGATCCGGCCACTCGTGATGAAAATGATATGGAGGCCAATTCGAAGTGGGCTAACGAAGCCGAATTCGTTGGATTAGAAGTGCTCGACACTGAGTTAGGGCAGGCAAAGGATTCAAAGGGATATGTGGAGTTTAGAGCCCAGTTTAAACAGGCCGGTAAAACTCAATCCCATCACGAGCGTAGTTTGTTTTTAAAGAAAAAAGGAAAGTGGTTTTTTAGTGAAGCTAAGAATCCGGAAATCACTACCTTTGAGCGCGCCCAACCTAAAGTGGGTCGCAATGATCCTTGTATTTGTGGTAGTGGCAAAAAATTTAAAAAATGTTGTGGCCGAGACTAAGTGAGAGTCGTTAGGACTTTAGATTGAATAAACGTTGATGTTTTAAACTGAAACGGTCGCAGGGCTTTCGTTTAAAAATAACTAGGAAATTTCGGGAGGTTAAAATTTTGAATCTCCTCATCTTGACAAATTTTTAAGAATATAAATAATTATATTAAGCCCGTTATTGTGGGGCTTCTTTATGTAAACCGTTGGCGATAGCCACACACGTAATAAAGGAGGTTCATTTATGAAGGACTTATTACCCATCAAATACATTGGCTTTGAGCCCAATGAAAAAATCCGCAGAGCCGCCATAGAAGCTTTGGACCGCATCGAGCGGTTGGCACCTTCAGACAGTTCTATAGTTCTGACGGTGGAGAAGTTTCAACAGAAATATGTGGCCACATGTCGAGTGGTTTCTATTTCTTCACAAATGGTGTCTGAAAGTGTCCACAAAAATGTCTATAAGTCATTGGAGTTGACCGAGACGCGTATGTTGAAGAGGATCGAAAAATGGAAACGTAAAAGGACTAAGCAAAATATTTTTGTGAGTCCCGAGCACTTGTACGTATAAAACGAATTGATCCTAGGGGAGAAGGATTAGCCCCTAGGATTTTAAAATTTTAAAACTAAAATGAAGATTCAAAGGCACCAGAGTCACAAGTCGAGGAACGAGGGAATCCCGTTTGATCTTTTGGTGTACAACTGCCACTGATTCCGTTGTTCAGGGCCTGACTTGTAGACTGTAAAGGGAAAACTTTTGAATATCCGTAAAAACCATATCCTAGAGTATCTAACAGCGGGTCCACACCCGGTAGATCATTAGTGCCTGCGACTCCGCAGCTTGCATCTTCAATCACATTTCCACCTGCCGAGTTGAAACCACCACCGCCAGCGCAGTCATTGTTTCCAGGGTTTATAAATATGTTATTAACAAGCTCCAAAGGGCTACTTCCGCTATTAAAAATCATGTCTTGAGATCCATTTCCATAAATCGTGTTGTGAGTCAGGTAGATGGTGTCGGAGGCTCCCTGTGAAGAGTAGATCTCTGTACCACCACTAGCTGCGGTATTGTTGTAGATGGTGTTGTTTTTAATATAATGATTAGCGCTCGATCCCGCCGTTATTAGAATAGCCCCACCTTGGGTGGCCGTGTTGAGCTCAAAAGAAACCCCTTCAATAATGGATATTAGTGCTTGCGAAGCTATGGCGCCACCACTGCCACCGGTCGAACTGTTCGATTCGAAATGAGAGGAATACACATTTAAATAGGCTGCAGTGTTTCCGAGATCAATCGCACCGCCATTAATATCGGCCACATTGCCATTAAATTCACTGTCTTTAATAGTGAGCTCACCAGTAGAAGAAAGGGCAATTGCGCCACCACCACCACCGGAACTCGCATTGTTACCGGAAAAAAGTGAATTGCGAACTGTGAGGTCACCACCAGTCACATTGACAGCTCCGCCGTAACCTCCGGCGGATTCTCCGTTTACGGCACGTAAATGTACCAGGTACAAATGGGAGAGTGTTCCGGACTGTTCAAAAAGACGGTTGGTGCCTTGGGCATTGAGTTCTGTATTTGCACTTCCTTGGCCCACAACATGAATTTCTCCGGAATAGGTGATTGAAATAGCAGAGGCAAAGTTGATAGAGCCAGTCGGCACCATGATGTGATAGTTTCCAGAGCCACCGGCTTCAATCTCCTCAATGGCGGCTCTCAGTGAGCATGCTCCACCACCATTATCACAGAAGCCATCCCCCGGAGAGCTGTCTGAGTCATCGGTCAAAATATCGACATTGAAAAAATTTGGGATTTCAATATTCAAGCTGCCGCTAGTGGTCCCATATTCGGTGGTCATAGTGACGGTGTAGCTCGATAGAGCGGTGACCGCGGTGGGTGTCCCCGAAATTCCTCCAGTGCTGGGATCAAAAGTAAGGCCCGTAGGTAAGCTTGCTGGTGATATAGAGAAAACAGGCGTGCCGTCACCAATATAGCTTGGAAAGGCATTAAAGGGTTGACCTGAAAAACCATACAGCACTTCTTCAAAATAATTTAAATCACTAGGAGGAGTGTCCCCTGGGACTGTCGTCGAGGAGCAATCTGCGCTGAGGCCATCAGTGGTAGAGATGTCACTGGTCATACCTGGAAAATCTAAATTGAGTGTGATTTCCATTTCCGGATCTATCATTTTTAAGCCGCTTTGAGAGGCTACCCGATAGACATTACTGTAATTCACTCCTAATGGATCCCAGAACGGACAAAGCTCAGTGCTGGTTTCATCTATGAGGTAAACTAAAAGTTCGACCTCTCTTTGCTCGCCAAAAGGTACGATGATTTCCATGGCGTTTTGCCCATCTACCGCCTGACCTAAATTGTAGAACCCATCAAATATCCCCAGCTTTGGATGGCAAGTCGAACCAAGGCCATCGAGATCAGGAGCTTTCACATTGAGTGCGTAACAGGCTTTATAACCTGCTGGGATAGGATTGCTGGCAAAGGACTGAATGGCATCACTGGTTATGGTAACTTTGGCGCCATTGGCTTTGCCTTCGCGCGTACAGCCAGAATTTAAAAAGCTGGCGGCCACTATAAATAGAGTCAATACGTTCCACATCTTCATAACAAAGTCCTATCGGACTTTTGGCGGTAAATGCTGAGCGTGGAGACGTGTTAAATTGAGATTTTAGTTTTTTGCCAGCTGTTGATTGATGCGGGAAGTGTTCTGGTTGAGCTCGATGCAAGTGGCCGGGTCATCAGAAATAAGGTAGGTCAAACCTGTATCAATGTAATCCATCATTTTATGGGAATCATTGATGGTGAAGGCGGCGACCTCTAATCCGCGATTCATAAGTCTATTTACAGTTCGGATACTGGGTTTACTCAAGCCCACACCATCATAGCACTTTTTGGCAAACAAGCTGGAGGAGGCCAAATGCAGAACCTTTGCCCCACCTTCAACAATAGGCCCGACAATGGAGCTTTCTACAATTTTTTTAAGGGCACTTTTTTTGAAAGATATAAATGTAAGTCTCTCTGGGTGATCGCTGTAATAGCGTTCGATGATTTCCATAGTCGTTCTCGAAGGTTTGTCCTTAAGTTCAAAAAAGAAGCGAACATTGAGTTGATGGTAGCGCTCAAAAACATCCAACAGGTGAGGGATTTCTTCTCCATTTTTTAAAATGCACTGACTTTGAATCTCTTCCCAAGTGAGATCAGAGATTTTGGTGCGGAGCGGGCATGTGGCCCCGGCGCGATGAGTGGCCGTTTTTTTGAGAGTGCTATCGTGCATTAGGATGGGTTCTTTGTCGCTGGTGTGATGAACATCAAATTCTATGATTTTGGCACCAATTTGGTAGGCGGATTCAATGGAGGCCATCGAGTTTTCAAGCTCCTCCACATTGTTACCTCGGTGGGCAACACATTCTGTGGCTTGAGCGTTCATAGTAAAGGCGACGAGTAGGGTGGATAGCGCAATAAAGTATTTCATAGGGAAATTCTCAAACGATTTGAGTTTAGACTGTACTGATCATTTGGGAACTAGCTAATAGTCTAGGCATTAGCTAACAGTTTTCAAATTTAGGGGGCATGCTAGGAATTTGGGGGCAATAGACAATCCATGGGAACTTGTTAAAATCAATTTATGAAACGCATTCCATTGGAGGAAATCTCCTTTCAGTTTGATCGAAGTTCTGGCCCGGGCGGGCAGAACGTGAATAAAGTGAACACAAAGGTCACTTTGCGTTGGGATATTTCAGTGACGAAGTCAGTTCCTGATGATGTGAAGCACAGGTTTGTTCAAAAATTTGCGAATCGGGTGAATCAGGGGAGTGAAGTCGTCCTTCAATGCGATAAATACCGTTCCCAAAACCGTAACAAGGAAGCGGCTCATCGTTTATTAAATGAGATGGTGACCTCGGTTTGGCGTCCACCTAAAGCTCGGAAAAAGACCAAACCCAAACGATCGGCTGTAGAAAAGCGATTAAAAAATAAAAAACGTCATTCAGAAACCAAGCAGAACCGTAAGCCGATAAAGTATTAGGCAAGTCCGTAGCGGGTTCTCGAGCCTCTCGTAGGAAAAAATGTATAGTTTTTGAAACCTTGCCCAAGTAGGACCTCTTTGCGGTAGGACGTCCCATAGGGGTTGTGTTGGATCTGGATGAGCTTTCGCACCTCATCCAATAGGGATTTTATAAACTAATTTAAAAACTTTTCAGTCCGAGGCCGGGACTCACTTGTTAATTTGGTGCTGTTCTACCCTAATGGTACAACACGTCCATTAAACCCAAGACCCCTAACCCAATAATATAAGGAGTACCTTATGAAGTTACTAGTTATGACCCTTGCTGCAGTGATCGCATCTGCGAACGTTTCTCTTGCATCTCCACGTTGTGAAGAGCGTGTAAGTCAGTTTCTTGACGAAATCACAACCGTTGGTGGACCAGCTGTTCAAACTTACCGTGACAAGATCGACACCACTGAAATGGTGACTGTTGAAGATGCGCAGCCATTAATCATTGCAACTATGGCTGAACTAGAGAAAACAATTCTTTTTGCAGCCCTTAATGCTAAGACACCTGAAGAAGTGGATGCCGTTGATGGTGTGGCTTTCATGGGTTTAGATGCTCTTTCTGACATTGCGGCTTCTCATGCTGCTGAGTGTGCTGCTCTTGCTGACGCTGTTAAAGCTAAGTTGGAAGAAGCATCTGTTAAGTTTTCTTCATTAGCTTACGACACTAAGTCTACAGCTCTTGAGAAAATCCAAGCGGCTAAAGCTGAAACTTCTGTATTAATCGAAGAAACTATCGAGCAGCGTGATTATGACCGTTGTATCGCTAGCGGTAAAAAGCCTAAGCAGTGCAAATAATCTGGTAATTGTTTTACCATATTTCACTATGGAAATATCAAAAAGCTCTCAGTCCTATCTGAGGGCTTTTTTTATGTCCAAAATAGGTACTTCCATTGCATAGTTATTGGCTATGAAGTTTGCAGTGTCCTTGTTGGTTGGCCAACTACTGGTTTTTAACTTAGCCTCGGCAGAGGTACGTAGTGCGGAGTTGTCCTTTTTGCCCCATTCCGCATCTTTCCTTGCCCAGTGGAAAGGGGCTATCGCTCAAGAGGATTCCGCCCAGGGGCACCGGTCCCTAATAGAGCGTTTTGATTTGGCCGCAAAGACTGCGCTAAAAGCCAAGCCCATGGCTCCCTACATTGAATACAATTACACCCGTCCACTTTGGCAGTTGGGGTGGAAGATCAAGTTCTGGCATGGCTTCTGCGATGACCGGAGTCGTTCTTCCTTGGATCCGAAGATTCATCAAATGGTGATGGCTCAAGACGCCATTGATTGCAATGGTATTGAGTTCTCACAAGGGGAGCTCAAGGAACTGTTCACCGCATTTTCCGATCACAGTGCGCCTTCCGTTTATCTGGGCGGGGTCACTGAGGAACGGTTGGATCCGCGGGCTCGTGAGATCACCGGTTTTGATGACGTTCATCCTCATAAGATGCATGAGTTTATTTTTAATCAGCTGGAGACGGACAGAGGATTTATTGTAGAAGAGAAGGCAGATGCCTCCGTTAACAATGTGGCGGCATTCAAAGCGGAATCAGAGTCTTTTAATCTTTCTTTAAAGCAGATCTTAGATCAAGGCTACGTACTGAGAATTCCTTTGATGCAGGTCACGGCCTCCAGTGAGGCCTCAGCGTTTAAACATTTACAGCACATTCAATCGGAAGTTCGCAAAGTGACTTTGCAGGAAGCTCCACGCTATCAGGCTATAGAGGAGAAGATACAGGCGGGCGAGGATTATGATGAGGATTACCTAGCCCAGCGCACGCAGAAAATTATTGAGGAGCGTGAGGCCAGTAAGATTGCGTTGAGGCAGTACATAAAATCACATAAAAGAGAGCTTCGAAAAGTGGCCCGCCGGCACACGAGAGTACAAAGTAAAGAGAGGGCACTTATTAATGCAGCTCTTAAGCAAAACAATGCCATGGAGTTTTACTATGAGTTTATGCGATTTGTGGGTGTAAAGTTTTTTCGAGAGAAACAGTGGAAGCTGAATGGAGATATAAAGTTTGTGGCTTTTAATACGGATGTTTATGTTCGCGACAATGCGCCTTTTAATCATCCCGAAGACCCAACGAAGTACATTCGCATTATTCCGATGAAGTATTTTATTATCTATCAAGGTGATGAAGTGATGGAATCCTCTTGGCGAACTCCGGCAAAAAAGCGTCCGGATCAGCTTTGGTACTCGGAACCTACAGACTTTAGAGTTTTGGAAATGCAAGCCTTAAGAGCGCGCGTTCTGGGTGAAGAAATGGATCCCTTCCGATTGGCGCTGTCCGATTTAGTGCATTTGATTAAGACCTGCGAGCCGATCAACCACAATTAATTTTTAGTTTCTTATTTTTCCAAGTACTGAATGAGTTGGGTTTGCGGCAAGTGAGCAATAATGGCTGCGGGCAGAAGGCAATCTTCCTTTGAGATCTCATTGACTATATTAATTTTTGATGGACCGTGGGCGAGTAAAAGTATCGACTTACATTTTACAAAAGCGCCCACACCGTAGGTGCATCCCCACGTGCCTTTCTCGAGCTCAAGGGAGTGGCAGGACTTTGCGCTGAGTGGAACACAGCCGGAGTAAAAGGAAATGGGAATGTCTGGCTCGTGGAATCCCACATGGCCATTGAGTCCAATACCTAACAGGGCGATGTCCGCTTGAGTGGTTCCATCCGAGAAGGGTTCCACGGGAATTGTAGATCCCAGTTCTTGCGAAAAGAAATTTTCAAAAATTTTAGATCCATCATTCACTTCATCAATTTGCAGGAAGCGGGATTCTTGCAAAAACTGTGGTTTGGTTTCCCGCCAATTCTTATAAAGAGCTTTGGGTGTATTGCCTGCGGGTAAGTAAATAATGGGGGATTTCAATGCTTTGGTTTTAGCGGCCAATTCATCATTGATATGTTGAATCCATTGCTCTTCGGAGTGGCTTTTAATTAGATTCATAACTCAAAAAAAATATCATACAAAAGGTACCAAGTCCCTTTTTCCGTTGGGCCGCAGACTAAGGTCGAAGACTCATTCAAGCCAACCCCTTTATGGGATGAGATTTATTCTACGGGCCGCATGGACTTAGGATTTTCCCTCTGAAACTCCAGGGAATGGCACATATATTGATTCTTATGAATTCTATGAACAGAAAGCCGACTTTAGATGCAAATTACAGTGGTTTGGCTGTCACCCTTTGGTGCAGATGCCTGACAATTTTCGCTGTGTTGTATTCTGGTTACGCTTCGGCAGAGCAATGCCGGGTGCTTTCCTCCCAGTTTAGCCTTTCAGACTACCGCACGCTCTCCATGACGGTTCCCACGGCCAAGGGATCAGCAGAGATTCCTGCCCAACTGCTGAGGTCGGATTTCAGTACCTGGCCCCGCTCGGTGAAAGAGCCCATTTCCTCTGACCTGCAGGAGGACAACAGCTTTCACTATGTTTCTACGGACAACGGCAATATCTATCTGCTGACCTTAACGGATTCCTTTCAAAAAGTTCCTCAAGAAGAGAAGTCCCAAGTTCAGGAGTCTGGGAAAGACGTCGTAGAAGGGGGAGAGGTTGCTAAACTCCAGGCAAAGGAGCTTCTCATCTTCCCTATGGGGAATAAAGAGGCTGTGAAAAAGCGATGGACTTGTGAGTTTCTAGTGAGTTTGAAGAAGTCGATTGTGGCTGATTTTAATCGGGTTCAACAGGCATGGACTTTCTATAGTTCAGGCAAATCTGAAAAGTCCTTCGGTGAAATATTAATCGGTTTAGAGGCTTTGGCTTATTCCAAACGGCAAAAGTCCTATCCTGAGGAAGCCGTGGCCACAAAGTATCGACAGCTTTTGTCCTACCTGAAAGAGTCCATCGCAACAAAAGAGTTAAGTGGCTTGCAGGCTCTCGATGAAGTACGCCAAGCACTGATATCCTATGGCTTAGCAAACTACTGTAGAGACAACACGAGTATGCTCAATTTTTTTGAGGACACTTGTACAAACTGCCAAGGGCAAACTTATTTGTATTTGAGTTTAATTACCGATCTTGGGATTCAAGTTCCAAAGAGTTTAGAGTTTGGCTTTCAGATATTTGCAGATCATGTTCGTCCGGTGATTTTGGATAAAGCCTCTCAAAAAATAATAGACTTAGTCTATGCTACTTTTGATCCGGTGTCCGACAAGCAGCCTGAAGTACTCAGTAAGGCGCAGATGATGTCAGGCTTTATGCTAAAACATTACACCTATCTTTCCGACGATCAGCTCATACAAATCAACGAGCAGGCTAGGACCTTTGGAAAAGTAGAACCCACTCCTGCGGTGGGCGAGAACGAATCATCGTCTCTAAAGGATTGGTTTTTTAAAGTCGTAGGGCTAGATTCAGGACCTAGTAAAAAGCCTTTAAAGCCAAGGCCGAACATCAAAGAAGAAATCCGAAACCAGGTATCCGGTCACTCTCAAAGGGTTCGTGAAAATGGTTTGGGAAATGGGGATCTATTTGCTTTTGAGTTTTTTGATGACACTCTTGTGTATAATAAGGAATTTCCCTCAGAACGATCTCAGTTAAATTTAAATGGATCGCTAACTCAGCCATCCCAAAAATCAGACAGTATAAAAGAAGATAAAACTAAAGACGTCAAAAATTATTCGTGCTCTTGGAGCCATACTCGAGATTCAATAATATGGGATTTAGTTATTGAAGAAGACAGACAAAACTTTGAAAAGATCCTTTCAGAGCCGGTTCCAGTGGGAGCCTTCGGAGAGAGGTATGGAAAACAATGCCCTATTTTGAGTTTAAGCTGGAAGGTTCCTAAAGGTCCTGGATTCCCCCTTTATGAAAGAATAAGAGATTCGCATATTACTTTTTCCCCTCAAAAACATTTGATACCGGAAAAGTATAAAGAAGAGCTTACCTCTAAAAAGTGGGCCTTTCCAGATCTTGTTAAAAGGCTAATAGAGATCACCAACCAGGACATCATAGAACTGTATGATGGGTTGGCGAAGGATTTCACTGAATTGCCACCAGATCTTTTTAATACCTTAAGTGAAAAGCAAGTTGGTATTGAGGATGTGATATGGGCCCACGAGCATTTTACGCAGTTTTCGCCCATGGCGACGAAGCAGTTGGACTTAGCATTTGGGTTTAGCCGTGAAGCCGCAGCGTCTGTGCAAAAGGCCATCGAAGCCATCGCTCGACTGTGGCAGGATTCCAAAAACAATAGGCAATTACTGCGTGCTTTTAAGGGAAGCCCAGTTTGGGTGACAAGAAGTACGAATGGATTCATTAAAGAAACCAAGCCTGCCAGTGCTGATACCGTAAACACAAGCGTACTTGTGAATGGTTTAAGTAATACGGGTTGGCTGTTTGCATCCGATAGGGAGTTTAAACAGTTATTATTCCACTCAAGGGGAGATCTGCTAAAGCATTTCATGGTTAAGAGCTCACTTATCAGAGATTATTTTAATGAGCTGGGTGCTTACTATCATGAAATTGATAAAGAGTTTGTTTTTGGCGAGGGGTTCTTCTCCCCCCACATTCAGAATCTACTTCTTTCAGATGAGTTTGTTATAGTTATGGATCCCATTGCCAAAAGATTTGGGGAGAGTGCGATAATCAACATTCCAGAAACAGAAGAGTCTTTGAATGTAAATCCTCCCACTGTGGAGCCGGGCATAGGTCCCTCTGCGTTTCTAGAATACTGCGCGACGAAGAAGAAGCAGTACTACAGGGAAGGATCGTTTTACTGGAGTTGCCCCGCCGTTGAGGAGCCTCTTGAAAATATTACTTTTGAAGAGAATGGTAGTCCGCTCACGGTGACTCTACCTGAGGCGGAAGAGATTGTAAGCCCGGAACTATTTACTTATTTTTACCATACCGCTTTCACTAATCGGGCGGATTTAAATCTTTTGATTCGATTTTTTGCAACGATTGACAGTGAATTTTATTATGAGTCACCCATTCTCTGGTACAGCAACTACTTTCGTATTGATGTGAATAAAAATGAGCTACTAAAGTTGGCCGCCTTCGCGTTAGGGGACTCCGGTGGGAAATTTGTTATTAAGGGACGTGGTAAAATAGAGCTTGCTGAACTCTCTCAACCCATCACTTTTATTGAAGCTGAAATTCCCAGGGAATTGTTTGGTTCCGAATTGGAGTACCAATTCTACAAACTGGCCATCTACAACTTAAAGAATCATTTTACTTTGATGCATAATGGACAAGAGATTAGTTTTTCTGAATTTAGTCAAATACCCAAGCAAAACTTCAGAACGATACCTTTAACAAATCAGGGTACATTGCTCTATAGGCTGCTACCTTCCGAAAGATCAAAGTTTTACCAGGACTATTTGGACTATCAACGTCCGATAGCGCCTCAAGATATATTTGTCATTTCAGGTCCCATCCCACGCATTTTACCCCGTTCAATCAACAGACCCATGCCTTTTTAGAGACTAGTTTTCTATGGTTCTGATATTGTAGAGGTCATTTAATTTTTGCCGGACTTTATAGTTAAGCAAAAAGGACAGGCAGGCCGGTGTGAAATTACCACCGTTATTACTATCTACGGAGGATTCGGCGGCCCGAGCTAGCAATGTAGAATCGGCAATAGTAACCACTTTTGGTAAATACCCCTTTTCTTTGGCTTCTTTTAAGTTTTCAAATAAGTAGTCGATTCTTTTATCGACTAAATTAAGTTCGGTGGCGAGCACTTGCACTTGGGGGTCGGTTTCGTTGCTTTGGTCATGGGGTTCATGTTCTCCAAATTGTTTTAAGTGTTCTCCGCTTCGCGCATAGGAGATGGGCTCGACATAATCTCCAGTGCCAACACCATTACTTGCAAAAACATCCAGATCAATATCTAAAATAAATCCCTGCTCTGGAGGGCTTCCCTCTAAGAAGTCTACAAACCTTGGGATGTCTTTCATCGCGGAAGGAGTTCTGTTGGAAATAAAGCCACTCTCTTCCTTGGCTTCATCGTTACATTCCATCACGCCAATGCCCACCTCTGCGAGGACTCTTTCGTCTTCGAGGCAATACCTTATCGGAGAACCTCGATGTCGAGCTACTTGTCGATCTCTGGTGCAAAATCCGATTTGATTGCGATGGAGATTTACCTTTGCATCAGTAATGGGTTGATCTTTTGTGTTTATTTTCAGTCTCGGAGACCAGGGAGGAAGGCACATGACAACTTTATTCGTTATTCCGATGGCGGCAGCGCCCGTTACCGGTTGGGAAATTTTGTGGACTCTTCGGCGGGCCGAATCTTCTAGTTGGTGTCTTAACTCTTGAGAGGAAAGACTACTAATGAGTTCACTCATTTCCTGCTTAATGGCTGAGCCGTATAAGTTATTACTTTGGATGAGTTGTTGAATGTGCAATTTGAATTGTTGGTCATCAGTGACTTTGAGAGCTTCACCGAGTTCCTTAAAATTAAGGCCGGAATGCCAGGTGGAGCCCATAATATGATTATGAACATGCCCCATATCAGTATGGGTGTCTGCGTGAATTAACGGGATGCCCTCTTTTGCAATATTTCCCGATTTCATTTCCTTTACCCAAAAAGCGAATGAATCATTGTGGGCATTCACATTGTAGAGCGGAATATCAGGTTGATTTTGTTTCTCTTCCATTTTGCGATTGTGGAACTCATAATTGGAGGCCCAAAGGGAGTAGGCCTTTTTTAAAACCGTACAGTCATCTTGGGTCAATTGATCTAGCGTGGAATATTTCTCAAAAATATGCTCAAACAGATCCGACAGGAATCCGTTGATGTAGTTTACATTATTATCACTGTCCAAGCATTTTGCAGCTGTTCTGAGCATCCATAAGTCTTTTTTATTTTCATTGCGGTCTATAAGTATATCGCGGATTTCATTTTCTATTTCTTTTGAAAATGTACTTAGGCTGGCAGTGTTTAAGATCCGTTTGGAGGAAGATTCAATGGAGGAGAGGGTCCCTATGATACTATTGCGTTCCTCTAAATTTGGTAGAGCTCTCACTTCTTCTTTAATGCGGATAGATTGATCGTAGAGTGTGCGAGCCATGCCTATACAGGTATCGGCTTTGCCTTCACATTCCTTATTTAAAACTTCTAGGCGTGTGTTAATAGTTTGAAGGTCTTCAACGATACTTTGTTCAACACCGACTTGTGTTCTATTGCTTACTTTTTTGATTCCACCATAAGACAGTTCCCAGTAGAGAAGGGAACTCAATAGAAGTGTCGCGGTAATGATTTTCTCAAGGGGATTCATTTCAATATTATAGTCCATATGGAGCTATGATATGAATGGCACCCCTATCAAAATCGATGAACGTCTAGAGGTGGTGAACAGTTAACTTATTTTTTTTGTATCTTTCCTGTGATAGAGATCGCGAGGTCCAGTTGATCACAAATCCGAAGATGGAGTTGATCTTCTTCCTCAGAAAGCTGATAGGAACTCAGCCACGGGTAGTTGGTCATTGGCGAGCTATTTGAGGACATCGTTTTTAAGTCAGGAAGTGAATCATTAAGATCTATTTTTGCTACGGATTTTCCATCCAATTGGTAGATGTCGACAAGCCCCAGGGTGCTTCCGGAGTCTCCATAGCCGCCAAGCAGAAAGATGGAATTTTTGGATTCACTTATTACAACGGCAGAAGGGAGTCGAACGGGTTCGGACCAATTGTAGGTGGTTTCCTTCGCTTGGACGACGGCTGAGCCTTGATTAGATATGGTCATATTAATTTGATTGTTTTTAGAAGAGAATTCCATTTTCTCTGGAGGTGATACTTGCACGGCGTTTAACTCCAAGTTGAAAGCTAATAGACTGATGAGAGAGGTTGTAAGTAGATTTACAATTAAAGGCATATCTGATGACTTCCCTTTTTAAAATGATGGTATCATAGATGCTTTCAGATGAAAGTCCAGGAAGCGAGATAAGTCCTTTTGAGATGAAAAGTCACAGTTCTTTTTCAAATCCTGTGATAAACTATTCTTGAAAATCTTAAGCTATACCGCCGCAAGGCGGTGTTTCACCGGGGGCAATGGACAATTCATTATCTTAGCAGCAATGTTTTTTTACTTTTGATCGCTTTTTTAATGTGCGGTTGTTTTGGAGATGGTTCATCAGTAAATAAAACTGGTGAGCTGCCTACAGACACCTCAAAGATCAATACGAAGGGTTGGGTGGATTCTCCATGGATTTCTCGAGATGGAAATAAGATGTTTTTTATGTATTCTCAGTACAACTTCTTCCCAATATTTGAATTGATTCCGGGATCACCACGACTAGAGGGGCCTCTCAGGGAGGGGCATCACGCTGTAGATCCGGACACGGGAAACCCATTTTGGGATTCCGATATCTACGTGTCGGAAAAGTCGGAATCCGGTTGGTCAAAGCCCGTGAACTTGGGGTTAAATGATGAAAAAGGGGATTGTTGTCATATCTTCGTGAATAGCATGTCAAGGATCTACTACACCAAAGAGAATTCTGGAACAGGTACGGACCTTTATTACAGAGACCTGGATGGGTCCGGGAATCCCTTGGGTGCATTGGTTTTGATCGAAGAGTTAGTGTCCGACACAAATGAAGACAATCCACATGTCACGGAATCCGATGATGCCATGTGGTTCACCTCCAGCAGAGATGGTGGCCAAGGGGGAAAGGACATTTGGTTTTCACATAAAGTGGATGGCGTTTGGCAGTCACCAGTCAATATCGGCAGTCCAATTAATACGGATAAGGATGAAGACCAATTCTGGATTTCTGATAACCCTGGCTTGCCCAAAAGAGTATTGTTTAATAGGGGGTCGCAAATTTTTGAGAGTTTCTGGGATGGATCTAATTTCTCCACTCCTGTATACGTGGATTTGGGTTTGAAGTACGTTGGCGAGGCTTCTATGCCTTACTCTGAAGATATATTATATTTTGCCAGTTCAAATCCGGATAGTGATGTGCAGCAGATTAAAATATATTCTGCAGTGAGAAACTCAGATGGTACTTTTCAGAAACCCATTCCTTTAGACTAATTGTAAATTCGATGGCGAATAATGTGAGTGAAGCATCCAATGAAGCAGCCGCTGGGACATTCAGATAAACAGTAGGGAGGTAGAATTATGGTAGCAGCGAAGGACATTATCGAAGCAATGGGTTTGAAACCATTGCCTGAAGAAGGTGGTTTTTACAGAGAAACTTATCGCAGTGACTATGGAGCCAATCCAGCAAGAACGTTTGGGGTGGATGCCGATACTCAGAGGGATTTGTGTACCGCTATATACTACCTCATACATACAAAAAGTTTTTCTGCTATCCATAGAATCAAAGCCGATGAGATCTTTCATTTTTATGCCGGTGATCCTGTTGAAATGTTCCAGATAGACAGTAAAGGAAATAAGAGTTTAACCAAGATGGGTAGTAATGTTTTGGAGGGGGAGCATCCTCAGGTCATTGTCCCAAGAAATGATTGGCAAGCACTCAAATTAGTTGACGGTGAAAGCTGGGCTCTATTGGGAACGACAGTGGCTCCTGGGTTTGAATTTGAAGATTTTGAAGTGGGTTCGCGGAGTCAGATGCTAGATATGTTTCCGCAACATGAACATGATATTATTAAATTTACGAGAGAGGCGCATGAAGAAACTCATTAGGATTGGGGTTGAGAAACTAAATTTAGTTCACTCGACGGAAATGAGGGGTTCTATTTGGTCCTACGGTTTAGTTATCCTGATAGTGGCTATTGCTTTTTCTGGTAGTGTTTGTTTGGCCACTACCAAAACGGCCGAAGATCCTCATTCTAAAACAGAGCAAATTGAATTAGTTAAAACTCTTCGGCGAGGTGGCAACTTGCTGTTTTTTCGGCACGAAAGAACGGATGGTTTTTTTAAGAGAACGGCAAAGCTATCTTTCAAGGATTGCCAATCTCAAAGAAATCTTTCAGCCGCTGGAGTGGCTTCAGCTAAGGAAATTGGCCTTAGTCTTCAGTTTCTTGAAATTCCAATCAATGAGGTTTGGACCAGCCAGATGTGTCGAACCATAGATACGGCCAAGAACTTGGTGGGTCATTATAAGGTGAGCAAAGTCTTTCATTCCACGCGGGATAAAGAGAAATTGAGAGCTAATTTGGAATCCCTCATAAATGGGCTTGTTCCTAAGACCTCAAATAATATTTTGGTGGGACACCTGGGGCATATTCGATTGTTATATAATCAAGATGTTCTCGAGGGAGATGCTCTGGTGCTCTCAAGACGTGCCGGGAAAGTTGAAGTTCTGGGTGTGCTCCAGTCAGGTCATTGGAACGGACTAGTAATGGACAAGTTGAATAGGGTTCCTGGTTTGTAGGGGCAGAGCCCCATCTTTTCTGTCCTATTCTAACCTTGGCCTTGGTTCTATTTTAGAAAGAGTATGCACATCGAAAACCTAAGTCTTGAGAGGAGTAGGTGTTTAGTTCCCCCGCCGTGGCAGTAAAGACTCCTGAATTGTCACCATAATTGTAAGATCCTCCGCGCACGAGCGATTGATTTGTATCAACACTATCAAGGTAGCCCAATCCGCCATAGGGAGCACTAGAAAGAGAAGAGTAATCTCCAATCATTCCGACCTGAAGATAAGCCGTTTTCGATACGCCATTAAATGATACGGAGCTGTTGTGAGAAAAAGTAACCGAAGAGATATAGCTAGAGCTACCAAAGTTACCCACATAAGGGTATTTAATCCACTCCATTACATTCCCAGCAACATCCCAAACATAATCTCCACTAAACAGACGGAGCGTTCGTTTCTCCAAATCCCATCCCCCTAATCCAGGACCTGGACAGGAGTCGTTCACGCCAGGGTTAACTTCTTGCCCCGTACCTATGCAGGCATCGCCATCTGATGAGCTTGCGGCAAGAGGGTAGGCGGGGCTATTGTCCGCATGCCCATGACTGATGAGATTGCTGTCTGTTCCTCCGTTCCCTGTGGAAACTCCACCGGAAACCGATTCATCCCAATTGAGAGGGAAAATCGCAGCCTCTCTAGCAAGGACCTGCCATTGATCATTGGTAATAAGATCATAGGTACCATCGTTATTTGCGTCACTATCAATATCTGTGTCGCCGGATTCTGTATTGAGGCTACGGCATTCAGCTTCAGCTTCATCTTGGTCAATCAAACGCCAAGGCAATCCTTCAGCCACAGATACCGGAGTGTGTGGTTGCGCTGTATTTTGAACCCAATTGTTTGCCGCTCCGGAACAGTCATTAAATCCCGTCGCACTATTTGTATCGTCATCGCAGCCATAGGGATGAATGACATCGTCAGAGTCACGTTGAGCTTTGGCTTCGTATTTCATTACGCAAAATCGAGATAGCCCGTAACCAGCGTTCTCTTTCACTTCGACATAACCTGTTGGACACGGTTTAACTACCGTGAAGCTCGTCGAACTAGCTGAGGCGGAAGAAGAATTTCCGGCAGCATCAGTCGCAACGTCGGCATTTACAGAGATTGACACATCTCCATTTCCAGTGCAGTTGCTTAGTCTAACTGTAGGTGCAGCTGTGGTACCGTCATTTACGACTGGCGTATCACAAGGACCTCCTCCAGAGTCAGTGACTGTAATGTCGGTAGCCAATACGTTGATGGAGGTAGCTCCACTCACCGTGACGGCGAAGTCATAATCGCTACTATTGTCACCACTTGTTGGTGATGGTGTGCCCACAACAACCGTCGGTGCGATGTTGTCAACAGTGACTGCGGATGAGGCTGAAGAAGCAGCACTTGGACTGCCCGAAAGATTATTGGCTACGCCAGCGCCCACAGTGATTGAGATATCGCCATTGCCCGCGCAGTTGGACAATGTAACCGAAGGAGTGGCCGTCGTACCGTTAGTGACCACAGGTGAATTACAGGAACCACCACCGGAGTCGTTAACCGTGATATCTCCACTTTGAACATCGATTGAGGTCGCGTCTGAGATGGTTACGGAAAACACAAAGCTTGTGGAGCTGTTACCTACAGATGGAGTGACAGAGCTCACCGATACCGTTGGCGCTGTATTGTAAACCGTGATTGAAGGAGAATTGCTTGACGCGGCACTAGAGTTCCCGACCGCATCGGTGGCAATATTGGATCCAACAGAAATTGTGATGGTCCCGTCGCCCGTACAATTAGTAAGAGTGACCGAAGGGGTGGCCGTTGTACCGTTAGTGACCGAAGGATTATTACAAGGTCCACCACCAGAGTTGTTAACGGTGATATCGCCGCCAGTTAAATTAATGGTAGAAGCACCGGAAACAGTGACAGGGAAGACAAAACTCGTAGAGCTATTTCCTGAGGAAGGAGAAGCGGCTCCCACAGAGACTGTTGGTGCTGTATTATCAACAGTGATTGAAGGAGAATTGCTTGAC
>DCMZ01000016.1:0-19544 GCA_002321895.1 Bdellovibrionaceae bacterium UBA1609
GAACGTCGTGAGACAGTTTGGTCCTTATCTTCCGTGGGCGTAGGAAAATTGAGAGGAGCTGTCCTTAGTACGAGAGGACCGGGATGGACAAACCTCTGGTGTTCCAGTTGTCGTGCCAACGGCATTGCTGGGTAGCTATGTTTGGAACTGATAACCGCTGAAAGCATCTAAGCGGGAAGCAGACCTCAAGATAAGTTTTCCCTGATCTTCGGATCCTAAAGACTCCTTGTAGACTACGAGGTTGATAGGCAGGAGGTGTAAGTGTGGCAACACATTCAGCTGACCTGTACTAATAGTCGTGAGGCTTTTTATTATTTTGTTCATCTTGCTAAGAATGACTTGAGTTCAATTTAGCATCGGTTTTATTTATCAATATTCAATTGAGTTAGTCAGACGACTAACGATCTCATGCAGATCAAAAGAACGAATTGTTTTTTAATTTAGATTTGCTGGTGTCGATAGCGGAGGAGAAACACCTGATCCCATCCCGAACTCAGCAGTTAAGCCCTCCAGCGGCGATGATATTGCAGGCTACCTGTGGGAAAGTAGCACGATGCCAGTTTCATTTTTTGGGTGAATCCTTTGGATTCACCCTTTTTTTTGCCTAAATCTTTAAATCACGTTCACCTTTAGTCTAGATAAAGTTGTGTATGTGGGGTCATAACCTTTAAATTCAGATATATTGTTAATTGTAACCCATTAAAACATTTGGGGATTTTGATGATTAGATGGATTAATATTGTTTCCTTAATTCTGTTTTCAAGTCTCTATTCTGTCTTTGCAACGAGTGCCGAGGTCATCAGAGTAGATGGGACCAGAGTATTTATTAAATATGATCAGAATGAAAGACTGCCTATCGGTGAGATTTTTGAAGTCCAAGGTATTGATGGTGGGTTAAGAGGTAGAATCCAAATCATCAACAGTCGGGGAAGTGCTTTCGAAGCAAAAGTTTTGTCCGGACAAGTGAACAGAGGGGATTATTTCCAGGGAATTCAGTTTGAAGATCCTGAGGAGTTTGTCTCGGCGATATCAGAAGCGGATAAGGTAAAGAGAATTAACTATTTCCTTGATCAGAACATGAGGTTTTTAATTAAGCCGTTGCCCCTATTTATTGATGCAGGTGATTTTCATTTTGACTTCAGAATAACGAACAGCTTTGCTTTAGGGATCTATGCAGAATATCAGGCTTTGGCGGAGGATGTTGAGGAGTCAGGAACAAAAGGTTCAGCCCAAATCGACCTGATTGGTGCTGGTTTGTCGCTAACCTATGGTTTTAGCGGGGCAATTAATAACGGAATATTTACTCGTATTAGAGGCGGTCTTTTGCAAGCCAATGTTTCGGTGTCCGACGATTATGCTACTGTGAAAGCTGATTCTGATGCAACTGCACTCGCATTATTAGAAGATGAGTCAGATACTTTTCCTTATGGTTATTTGGATTTTGGTTATCAATCTTTAGTTGGTCACTTAGCATTTACGGCATATTTGTATGCCACTCTTATTTCCCAAGAGGATCTTGAACCAATTGCTGAGATATTTTCTGAAGGAGAAAGCTATCTTAAGACGGGAACCGGATTTGGTCTCCAGTTAGGTTATGCATTTTAGGAAAAGTGGCAATTGTTATGAAGCGGCCTTTTAGAAAAGTCATTGAAAGAACCTTACAATTAGTAATCTTATCTATTGGTTTATGGGCTGTCGTTCTTGCTGGATCCGATTTTAATAGCTTAATTGGAGGTTTAGAGCCTTCCCCCCATTTGGATGAATTGGGAAATTCTTTTCAGGTGGCCTGGCAGTCAGATATGGAGATTGTGGAGTCTGAAAATAGCGACATTTTACTCACCGTAGGTGAAGTAAAAGTCGTAAATCGATCTAACCTTGTTAAAACTTGGGAACCATATTTAGTAGCTCCGGTTGAAGTATTTCCTGATCAAAACAATCTATTGGAAATAGTTATTATGACTTGGGAGGATCGGGGAGTTATTGCTGCTAATATTGAGTATTCTATCTATGATCCAAAAACTGGCGAACTTCTTTGGGAGAAAATAAGGACTGTTTATATAAAAGGATCAGAAGACGCTTTTGAAAAACTGACCGGAAACCACTGATTGAGAGTGAATCCTACTAAAAAATATTCTTAAGTCGAACAATACCCGTCTCAGGGTGACTTGTACTATTTCTTTTATCCAACTTAACCATAGACAACTTTGTTCTGAGGCCTAATTGTTTTTTCTTTTTGAAGAAAAAAATCTCGTGAGTTCCAAAAAGGATAGCTCCCTCCCGAAGAGGAATGTTTTTAGCCGTGATTTTTCTTAAAGCTCTCATATTCTTTCTCTTATAAACTAGTGATTCTTTTGCATACAATGCTGTACTGAATTTCAGAACCAGCCTCAATAATGTCGGTAAATCTTAGAATATTATTTTCATCGACTGTGTAGCCTAAATCCGTTAGTTCCACGCCGCCGGGTGTTGTTACTAAAATTTCTATTGGGTCAAATCCTTCCTCTAATCCAACTTCGGGGAGTTCTGGCTCGCAAGGAAGTTGCACATTTAGAGAATCAACAGATATTCTTCGCCCGATATCATCGAGTTCAGAACCAAAATCTGGTGTAGAAGAACTATTGTCACCGCAAATACTTATTGTTTTTCCTTCGATGATATTTCCTAATGATTTGAGTTCATCAGAAGGGTTAGAGAGTAACCCATATTGAACACCGTAGTTTCCTTCAATCGAGTTATTACCAAGAGCTACACCTTGAGCATCTTGTTGAGATTTACATGTATAATCTCCTGGCTGAACTATAAATGAATATACTGTCATTGATTTATCTAAGCCTAGAGATGTTCCTAAACGACTGACTACGGATTCAGGTTGATCCATTTCTTCGAGTTGCCTTGCAACAGAATTAGATCGACCTCCGTCGGATCGCTCGTCCTCATCGGATAGAATAACTACCGCAAACAAGTTAGATTGGAAAAAAGAGGAATCGGCTCTGTCGAGCACCTTATTTAAAGCATAAATTCCTCGCTCATCACCAGAAGGACAAGTAGTGAATCCAGAGTCTTCACATGTCTTTGTCTCTTCCCGCTCAATCACGGAGCCAAAATATTGAACCCGTTGAGATGAGGTGGTGTTAGACTTTCTTAATATATACTCTCCATTTGGGAATTGAATAAACTTTCCATCCTGTAAAGCCCCATTACCATTCTCATCATCTGCTGGATTGTTTGTTGTGCTGATATCAGTGGTGGTAACTGCAATATTATAATCAATATTTTGCCCATCAAGAGTTGAGATAAGACTGTTAAAACTCTCAGACATTCTCTTTTGCTCAAAAGACATAGATCCAGAGTTATCATTAATAAATAGAATATCAACAGAGCCAATTCGTAAGTCATTACCTAATACACAGCGGTTACCTACTGTTGCACTAACATCATTTGCTGTACAGTTGGCTATTAATTCATTTTGTGGAGTGGATCGGAATTTAACGTCAGAGCACCCTAATAAATTAAGAACCGCTAGGCTGATACTGATCATTCCGATTTTCATATATCGCTTCATCATCTGAATACACCTCGAACTGTCTCAATATAGTCCAAGATATGTGCCACAGGCCCCATATAGCTTAACCTACTGTAATCACTTATTATTTTTAGAATATTCTAGAGTGAAATTTGTATCAAACCTGTACAATTCTTTGATAGCTGGTTTTTGAGTGCCCTAAATTGTCAGGTTTTGGTGTCCAACTATTCTTTAAGGGGAAGTCCCATTAAATTGAATTATTACTGAGAGTTATATTTATAACTATTAATAAGGTATGGGATTTGGACTCATCATGGAGAGATGAGTTTTGGCGGTCTTCAAGATCCGGAATGGTTGTGGTAGCCTTCAAGGTTTGGTTGAGTTGTTACAATCTCTATAATTGAGATGAACTGTAGTGGCCATTAAGGTTGGAATGGTTGTGGCGATCCTCAAACTAGAGGCTGGCTTTGAAAGCCATCATTACATCGGCTCTTCTACGCGACATGTTTTTTAGAGCTTGAGAGAATGTATCCCTTACCATAAACATTAATCATATAGGTTTCGATCAATGGAATAAGCTTTTTTAGCTTTGAGATTTGTGCGTCTATAGATCTCGGAGAGATCTTTGCGCCATCCCAAACATACTCTTGTAGCCACTTACGAGTGAGCAGTTGATCATGATTATTAATGAAAGATAATAGAAGTCGAAACTGGATTGGGGAGGTATTTATAACCTGCTCACCAATTTTTACTAGATATTCCTCCGGGAAGACTTTTAACTCATCAAACTCTATGTAGCCGGTATCGCTCGCAAAACTATTCGATCTGTTAGAGGATTGAGCCTCACTTTGCGAATACCACTTTGAGAAATGATTCACAATCAGTTGAGATAAATTAGTTGCAGCCGTTCCCTTCCGAATCCAATGATCACATCCTGATTTTAGGTATTTTTCAAATTCCTGCTGGTTACCGTTTTCATGGAATACGATGTAGCATGAGCGCAATGGTCTCTGAGATACCAGCAACAACTCTCCTGGAGATAAGTACTTACTATCTATAAAAAAGTACTGTGGTTCCCACTCTTTGGTTAGAAATTCCAAAACTTCCAAATTATGAGCTCGTTGAACTATAAACTGCTTTTTTAAAAACTGAACCTGCTCAGCTAAAAAGCTATTGTCGAGTGAATAGATGATTACTTTAATACCTGTCTCTTGCATACAAGTCTCATCGACGAGATGAAAGTCTAGCTTTAAAGATTTTATCGTCCCAATTTGATACGAAAAACTATTGTACAGTATTCTTTAAACTATTTAGATTTGGTAAGAGTAAGCTGGTAGCAAAGTTCGCCACGAGCCTGATACTTCTCCTCAAAGTCGGTCCGATAATCTTTTGGATCATATTTGATCTCTTGAATTGGCAAGGTTCTCCAGCCTTTGAGCTTGAGGAACTTTAACTCCGCCTCCTCAATGTACCATTTAAGATTGCTACAATAATGAATTGTCCCTCCTATCTTTATCTTATCCAGGAGGTTGAGAAAGAAAGGCATATTATGCCACCTAAGATTGGCTTGCTTGGCTTTGGGATAGGGATTTGGGTAGAGAATAAAACAGCGCTGTATCGTTTCAGGACCTAAATTTTTTGCCACCCAATGAGTGCCATCAGCATGTACAGCTAATAAGTTTTCTGGTTTTATCTTTTTAGCTTTTGTTAGAAATTTGTCGAATTTCAATCGAGTTCTCTCAATGGCAACGAGGTTGCGATCAGGATGAGATCTACAATATTGAAGACTGTGCCTGCCATTCCCACATCCGAGTTCTAAATCAAGATCATTCATCAGGAAATTTACTGGATCGGGCCAGTGTTGCCAGCGGTGATCTTCAATATCTGGAAATCTATATGGTCGAGAATTCATAATTCTTTCTATTGAATCGGCTCTATACTTGCAACTAAGATTAGGGAGATTGCCAGCAGGGACTGAATCAATGGTAGGGAACTATGTTTCCTGAAAAATTTTTAGTCATGTGTTGGCGTAAATTGTTGTTAAAGGAATGGGAATAGACACATGAACCTCAAATATCTATCCGATATAGAGTTATTAAACACAAAAGTTAGAGATTTGGATCTGAATATTGATACTCCATTTATTCAGATACATATCCAAAAACTTATGAAAGAGTTGAGAGCTCGAGGCGTAGATTTCCCAGTGAGATTTTGGTTGGGTGATGAATGGTGTAGTCCCGAGGGGTCTCCAGGAGTAAGTATCCCTTTCTGCCTATCTCATCCTCGGCTTATTCGACTCGAAAATCAATATGTGGGTTTTAATGAAGGCAAGTCCTCTGATCACTTTATGAAATTGATACGTCATGAAGTTGGGCACGCTATTGAAACCGCATTTGGTATCGACCGTCATCCACTAAGAGAGTTAGTCTTTGGAAGCACCGATGAAGAGTATCCTAGTGATTATAAGCCCGATAAAAGAAGTAAAGATTTTGTAAGGCATTTACCAGATCATTATGCTCAGGCTCATCCTGATGAAGATTTTGCTGAAACTTTTGCAGTATGGTTAACTCCGAAAACAAAGTGGAGAGAAAAATATAAGAAATGGCCTGCTTTAGATAAGCTGAAGGTGATGGAGATGTTAATGACTGACGTGTCCGAAATGGCTCCAGTAAAAACTAGAGTCAGAGAATCATTCCATTACAAAAAAATGAATATGACACTACTCGAATATTTTAGAATTCGATTCAATCATTATCATCCGCACATGAGAATTTCGAAACATCATCTTCAACGTGTTTTTTCTTTGGGATCAGAGGGGCCAACAGCAAAGGACTGGATCCGGGATAATTCTAAGTGGTTAGAAAAGAAACTGGGCAAGCAAATCAGTAATGGCGGATACAATCAGAGGCAATCACTAAAAACCATTCAGCAGTTGACTGATAAATGGAGATTACGCATGAATCCTAGTGAGGCAAAAAATCCAAAAGAAGTTCTAGATTTTGTTGCTAAGTTCTCGCTACAATTGAGTCAGAGAGACTACACCAAGGTTATTATGTGAGAATCATTGTCTTAGTTCATGCATCATTAGTTCCACCCTCAGAAAATTTGGACGAAGATTCAATCATTGGACAACCATGGTCCACGGAATATTACGTGATTTCTACTTTGAGAGAGCTGAATCATGAAGTGCAGCCCGTTGGTTTAACAGATGATCTATCAATTTTAAGAACAGCTATCGAAGAATTTAAGCCGAATCTGGTTTTTAACCTCCTTGAAGAATTTGATGGCGAAGCTAATTTCGATCATTACATTGTTAGCTATTTAGAAATGTTGAGAATTAAGTACACCGGTTGTAATCCACGGGGGCTGATGCTAGCTCGTGATAAAGCACTTTCTAAGAAAATTATGAAATATCACCGTATTAAAACTCCTGATTTTTTGGTTTTTAGACGTCATCAATCCATTAGAATTCCATCTCGCCTGCAGTTTCCACTTTTCGTCAAAACATTAAATGAGGAAGCTTCACTTGGGATTTCTCAGGAATCGATTGTTTCTAATAAAGAGCAGCTAAAGAAGCGAATTGAATACTTATTCGAAAATTTTGGTACCGACGTTATTGCTGAGACTTTTGTGAAAGGTCGAGAGTTTTATGTAGGTATATATGGGAATTCATCGATTAAGGTATTACCTCCGTGGGAACTATTTTTTGATAATGTGCCGGATCATAATCCTCGCATCGCGACTAGAACAGTTAAGTGGGATCTCAAATATCGAGAAAAAATGGGGATTCGTACTGGACCTGCCAGTGAATTGGAGAGCGAGCACATTAGAGAGATTCAGAGAATTTGCCGAAGGACCTATAAATCATTGGAATTGAGTGGTTATGCCCGGATGGATCTGCGCTGGGATGAGGATGATGGTTTTCATATTATAGAGGCAAATCCCAATCCTGATATTGGATATGGAGAAGAATTTGCTGACAGTGCCGAACACGTGGGCATGGATTACCCCCAGTTATTAAAGAAAATCCTTAATTTGGGGCTCAAGTGGTGATTTAACGCCCTCCCCAAAAGACTGCTCGAAAAGGATGACTCGGTCCCTATTTTTTGGATAAATTAGGCCTTTAATGAGGTGCGAAAATGCTAGTGAATTCTATTCTAGATGCCATCGGAAATACGCCAATGGTCAAAATCAAGAAGCTGAGTGAAGAGTTTGAATGTGATATTTATGCTAAATGTGAGTTTATGAACCCAGGAGGCTCTGTAAAAGATCGAATTGCTTACAGAATGGTTCAGCAGGCTGAAAAAGAAGGGCGTATCAAGCCAGGGGATACTCTGATAGAGGCTACTAGTGGAAATGCGGGTATTGGTATAGCATTGGCCGGTGCGGCTCTAGGTTACCGTGTGATTATCACAATGCCAGAGAAAATGAGCCATGAGAAACATGTCACATTAGCGGCGTTAGGAGCTGAGATCGTTCGGACTCCCACTGAAGCTTCCTGGGACGATCCTTCGAGCCACATTGGAGTGGCTAAGAAGCTAGAAAAAGAAATCCCCAATGCGATTATACTCAATCAATATGGAAATATTAATAATCCAGATGCCCATTATCATACAACTGGCCCCGAGATCTGGGAGGATTTAAAGGGGGAAGTGGATATGGTGGTAATGGGTGCAGGTACTGGCGGAACCATTACCGGTGTAGCTCGTTACCTTAAAGAAAAAAACTCTAAGATTCAAATTGTTGGAGCTGATCCAGAAGGATCTATTCTAGCAGGCGCTAAAGGAGCTAAGACCTATCAATTTGATGAAGTCGGACGAGGTATTGAGCCGGGTCAGGACATTGAAGAAGTGGGTACTTACCATGTAGAAGGGATAGGGTATGACTTTGTTCCAGATGTGTTGGATTTAGATTGTGTGGATCATTGGGTAAAGACCAATGATAAAGATAGTTTCCATATCGCTAGAAGAATAATTAAAGAAGAGGGCCTGTTGTGTGGGGGTTCTAGTGGCACAGCGCTTTGGGCTGCAATGCAAGTAGCTCCTCAGCTGAAAAAGGGACAGAATTGCGTAGTTGTTCTTCCTGATGGTATCAGAAATTATATGACTAAATTTTTAGATGACCAATGGATGAGCTCAAATGGATTTTAATGGAGAAGTTTAAAAGTAAAATCCAAGCAGTAAAAAAAGAGAAGCTCGATCCTGTGAAGCCTTTTTTACCGGCCCTGTTTTTTGTGGCCGGTTTTCTTTATGACGTGTTTACGTTAGGCAGAGTGGACAGTTGGTTCAATATTGTTCAGCAAATATTTTTTATTTTCGTGTGTGTATTCATCACCTATCTAGGCTTGTTAAATATTGGAGCTGCCGAATCGGGTAGTCATCGTTTGGTTAAAAAAGCCATGGAGTATAACAATGAAGCCCTACATTTTTTAATAGGCTCACTATTAAGTGCCTTTACACTATTTTATGTGAAGTCGGCCTCTTCATTTGCGTCATTCATTTTTATATTTATTCTTTTTGCGGTTTTGATTTTCAATGAAAAATCTGCCAATCAATCCAACAAAGTGAATTTTGAAATAAAATGGGGCTTGATAAGTCTCTGTATTTTAAGTTTTCTTTCTTATTCCGTACCTATGGTTGTTGGGGCTGTTGGTTTCTGGATCACTATGCTGACTGGATTAATATATGTTCTTGTGATCGGAGCCATCATACTAGGATTGATCCGATTAGGAGCTCAAAAGGATAAAATTATTAAATTGATTGGAATGCCAAGCGGAGTTGTGTTGGCATTTATAATGTTTTGTAATTTGATGAATTGGACTCCGCCCATTCCTATCTCAATTCAACATATTGGTATCTACCATAACGTCGAAAAAAAGGATGGTCAGTATTTGCTCTACCATCAAAGACCTTGGTGGAAGTTTTGGTTACATTCTGACCAAGACTTCAAATCTGCACCAGGAGATAAGCTTTATGGGTATGCGCGAATATTCTCTCCAGTGGGATTTGATGATAAAGTATTTTTCCATTGGAGAAAGAAAGATAAAAAAGGCAACTGGGTTACAATAGATCGAATTCCTGTACTAATTCGAGGAGGAAGAGAAGAGGGTTTTAGGGCTTTTACTTTTAAATCGAACTATTCAAGTGGAAGTTATATTCTAAAAGTTGAGACAGATGATGGAAGAGAGATAGGGCGCAGTTCATTTTTTGTTACAAAGATTGAGCCTTCTGAGGATGCTAGAATTTTTAAAATCACCTACGAGTGATTCTTCAAAAAATCATCCACATTTAAACGAGCTAATTCGATAAGCTTCTTTTGCGATTCTAAGCTGGCCCAAGCTATATGAGGCGTAATAAGTAGTTTTTTGTGGTTTAAGTTTAGTAGGGGGTTGTCTTTCGAGGGAGGCTCTTGATTTAGGACATCGAGTGCAGCACCAGCAATGATATTATTTTTTAAGGCGACTGCTAGATCGAGTTCGTTGACTATGGGCCCTCGAGCTGTGTTGATCAAAAAGGCTGTGGACTTCATTTGCCTGAGAAATGCTGTGTTTACCAGGTTTTTTGTGAAATCTGATAGTGGACAGTGTAGGGTGACAAAATCGGATTGTGAAAGGACTTCGGGGAGAGGGACTCTTTGTTTTTCCGAAGAAGGAGCAATAAAAGATTCGGCAATAAGAATTTTCATTTGAAATGCTTTCGCCAAAGTAGCAACTTCTTTTCCGATGCTTCCGTATCCAATGAGTCCTAGCGTTTTTCCTGCAATTTGAAATCCATCATAGGAATGTCTACAAAAGGTTGGGCTGTTTGGCCAATGCTGTTCATCGGATTTATAAAAGTGATGGCCTTGAGCGAGAGCAATCATCGACCCAATTACATGTTGAGCCACAGATTGAGTGGAGTAGCCTGAAACATTCTTAACCGTTATATCCAGTTCCTTAGCTGCGTCTAGGTCAACATTATTTGTCCCCGTGGCGAGTATTCCGATGAATTTTAAGTGGGGCAATTGTGAAAGACATTTTTTATCAAAAACAACTTTGTTTGTGAAAACAACATCAGCCTCATAGCATCTTTGCAAAATTTGATCATGATCAGTGGTCTCATAAGAGGTATGTTGGTCTAAACCTGACCAAAGAGCTTCAATTTCATTGTCAGGTAAACTTATTGTAGAGCGATCAAGAAGTACTGATTTCATGGGGCAAGTATACCTTGCCCCGTCGTAAAATTACAAACATAAGCGTTGTGCGTGATCTTTGGATCGATCTGTAAACCACCCCTGTGAACGTGCCCAATCAAAGGCTTCTACATAACAATTATGTGTACGTACACCATGTGGAGCGATAGAAATTGCGTGTTGTTTAGAATCATTTGTGAACCAACCCTTTGATCGTGCCCAATCAAAGGCCAAGATATAAGTATCAAGATATCTTTCACATTGAGGCTGCTCCATAACTAAATCCGCAAATTCAGTAGAGTCATTTGTAAACCAGCCCTTTGATCGTGCCCAATCGAAAGCTCTTGCATAAGTACTAGGAGGACATTGGTCCGGCACAGGTGAACCACCTAAAATTATATTTTGAATCTCCAGAAATTTTCTCTCTGCTAATCGCCGTTCCCTTACATTTAGATCATTCGCATATTCTCTAGTTAATCGCGCTGTTTCTCTTGCTGTTTCAATCAATCCTTGTGGGCTGGTGTCCGCCATGGAATGTAGTGAGCATAAAGTAATAATCATTAATATAAATATTCGCATAAATCCCCCCTTGATTTAATAATTGAGCCTAACCCAAGGTCGAGAATAAAAGGAATAGAATATGGGGGATTGATGCGTGTAACCGTAACCAATGATATTCTAGGCATTGAATTCCAATAAGTAACAGATTTGCATTTTTAGAGAGATAGTTGAATGGAATCTTGCCCAAAATGTGGTGCCGTCATCGACCGAAAACGCTTGTCCGACCCTGTGGTCGTCTGTCAAGAGTGTGGCACGGTTGTTAACGATGCCGAAAAGGTTGAAGAGAAGAAGCAGTATTGGAACTTTTTCTGGTCTCTCGCTTCGATTTGTGCAGCCATTTTAGTGCTATTCTTTTACATGCGTCATTGGCAAGGGGAGGCCGCTTCGGTCTTTCCGCTACAGCTAAAATCGCTAGTGGGATTGGCTGAAGTGGATGATTTTGAAAAACTTCAAAGCGTTTGTGAAGACCAGCAAAAGGTGGATTGTATCTCTAAGTTGACTCAAGAGATCCAGTTAAAACAACCGGGGCACCTTTTAAGTTTGGAAAGACTGGGGCACATTAAGTATCTCACTAAAAATTACGATGATGCTGTTGAGTCCTATCGAACTTACTTTGTGCATGGAGGAAGAGATTCTAGTGCGCTTTATGAATATGCTATCAGTTTAGAGAAAATAGATGATCCCGAAAAAGCCAGGTCTATCTACGAGATTGCTCTTCGTCAAAAACCAGATGTATTGCAAATTACAGTATATGAAAAATATATTAAACTTTTGATTAAAACTGGTGATGTTAAAAAAGCCATAGAGACTATAAAATATGTCCAGAGCAAAGCCACCCGTTCCGTAGACTTTATGGACGGTGAACTAAAGCGCCTGGAAGCGTCAGTGGGTAACTAGAACTCACTTCTCACTTCCCATAGCTCAGGAAAAAGTGGGCGAAAAAGAGTGTTCTTTAAGAAATCCACTCCGGGGGAACCGCCTGTTCCCTTTTTGTGACCGATAGTTCTTTCAACCATCTTAACGTGTCGATATCTCCATTCCTGAAGTCCTTCATCTAAATCTACAAACTTTTCTAGGAGAATTCGTAAGTCGGGGTGATAGTGGTAGACATTTTTAAAAAGTTCAAAAACCTCATCGCAGCGCTCATAGGGTTTAGAAAAATCCCTGCTAAGAACAGAGTCACTCAGTTGCAGGCCGTACATAGAGGTTATGTAGCGAAATAGGTGATCATACAAAGTGGGTTTTTGCAGTTGGTCCAATAGAATCGAATAAACTTCCGGATCATGTTTGTGGAATTCAATCATTCGAACCTGTTTGTGCCCAAGGATAAACTCAAAGATCCGAAACTGCCATGATTGAAGTCCGCTGGAAGAAGCAAGTCGATCTCGAAAACTCGCAAATGATATTGGAGTCATCGTCTCCAAAATATCAACTTGGGAAACGGCTGTTTTTAATATGGTAAGAATTCTTTGTATTGTAGAAAGTGCGCCATGATAATCCTTATCTTCGAGTCGATGCTGTAAAAATTGCGCTTCATGAATCATTTGCTTAAACCACAACTCATAAGATTGATGAATAACGATAAAGAGCATTTCATCATGCTCGTTTTCAGCAAGTGGTTTCTGGGCTTTCAGAACCTTGTCGAGCTGCAAATATTCGGAATAAGTCAGATCCATTTTTTCCCCGTACTGTTAGGGTTTGGTTTTTTCATAGATCGGAGGGGGGGACAACCTTTTTATACGGTTGCGAGAGGGTCAGATTTACGGTAGTTTTCCAAATTAAACGGCGCAGCGTTAGGCCGATATAGCTACTGATAAGGAATCGAGATCTGATGGAGAAATCGGAGATGCCCCTGCTTAACAGGGAGTTAGAATGGCTTAAGTTTAATGATAGGGTTCTACATCAAGCGCAGGACGTGAGAACACCATTATTGGAAAGGGTTAAATTTCTTCACATATTCCATTCCAATTTAGATGAGTTTTATATGAAAAGGGTTGGGGGGTTGAAAAGACAGCATATTGTCAAATATGCCGATGCCGCCAAGGGTGCTCTCAGTCCAAAAGAGCAGATGGATCAGATTCGAAATATAGTCATTGAGCAGCATGGTAAAATTGAATCTTTGCTTAGGGATGAATTGAAGCCCTCTTTGAAATCCGAGTCGATAAATATGACAAAATTTAGCCGCTTGGATCAAGAGGCCAAAGCGTGGTGTTCCGACTATTTTAAAAGGAATCTATTCCCTGTGCTAACTCCAATGGCGGTGGATCAAGGACATCCCTTTCCTTTGATATCTACTTTGTCTACGTCCATCGCCGTTGCATTAAGGCACCAAGATGATCGAGAAAAGTTGTTCGCTAGGATTAAAGTTCCTGCGAGTTTCCCAATGTGGATTCGCGTTCCAGTGACCACGTCAAGTAATACTGTTCGTTTCATTAGTATGATCGACTTGATCAGAAACCACCTTGAAGATCTTTTTCCTAAAATGGAAATTGCCGGTTTTATGACTTTTCGACTCATAAGAAATATTGATATCGAAGCCGGAGAAGGGTCGGACGAGGACGTTGAAGATCTATTGGATACGATTTCCGAAGAAGTAAAACAGAGAAGGAAGTTTGCACAAGTAGTGAGTCTTGAACATGGTCCTAAACCGGACAAGTGGTTGTTAAGGTTTTTGCGGCAGGAATTAGATTTAAATGAAACAGATATCTACGAGTTTCCTTATGCGCTAGAATTTAAAGAGTTAATGGCGATTTTCTCAAGTGTCGATCGAGCCGATTTAAAGTATCAGCCTTGGCAGCCTGTAACTACAGGGGCGCTTGCAGATGAATCAGCTAATATGTTTTCCGTGATTCGTCAGAATGATATTTTAGTACATCATCCATATGATAGTTTTGCTACCTCGGTGGAAAGATTTGTTGTTGGTGCAGCTGATGATCCTTCGGTTCTTGCCATTAAAATGACTCTCTATCGAACGGGAGCAAATAGTCCAATAGTTAAAGCGCTCATGCGTGCGGCAGAAAAGGGAAAGCAAGTGGTTTGCTTGATAGAGCTAAAGGCAAGACTGGATGAGGAACGTAATATCTATTGGGCTAGAGAGCTAGAAAGAGCAGGGGTTCATGTTGTTTACGGAGTGATAGGTTTAAAAACTCATTGCAAGACAACTATGGTTGTTCGGCGAGAGGGTGATAAGATTAGAACCTATGCTCACATTGGAACTGGAAACTATCATCCTCAAACAGCAAAACTATATACTGATTTTGGGCTATTTACAGCAAATAAGAAAATCGTAAATGAAGTTATCGAGCTATTTCACTTCCTTACTGGGAGATCTCTTAAAGACGACTACAAAAAAATACTAGTTGCACCAATAAACTTGAAAAAAAAGGTGATTGCTTCAATTAAGCAAGAAACGGACAATGCGGAAAAAGGGTTGCCTGCAGAAATAATTGTTAAAATTAACTCGCTTGATGAAAAGGATGTTATTGCTGCTCTGTATGAAGCCTCTCAGGCTGGTGTCCAGGTTCAAATGATTATTCGAGGGTTTTCTTTACTGGTGCCCGGCAAAAAAGGATGGAGCGAGAATATAAAAGTCATTTCTGTAATAGGACCATTTTTAGAACACTCAAGAGTCTATTATTTTAGAAATGGTCAGGAAGATAGGATGAATGGAGAGCTATATATAGGTTCTGCAGATTGGATGAAGCGAAACCTGGTTGGTCGTGTGGAAGTGGCCACTCCTATTTTAGAGGACCCTCTCAAACAGCGCATCATTAAGGTTTTGGAGACTTTACTTGAAGATCAAAGGTTGGCTTGGGATATGGATGCAAATGGAAATTATAAACAAAGGGATGGTGGGCCGGATTGTATTGGCAGTCATGATCAACTTATGATTGAGGCCCGAAATCGTCTGGCAATAATTGGAGACTTCTAGGTAGAGCATCTGCTTCTTTTAAAGCCTGGATAACTCCGTCTTTAAGTCCTACTTGTGGAATATGTATTTCTGATAGATCAAAAGTTTCAATGGCAGACAATACTAAGGAAATTGCCGGAATAATAACGTCGGCTCGATCTTTACGTAAACCAAGACGTTCTATTCTTTGCTTAAAGTTAAGGGAAATTAGTAAATCTGAAATCGAATAAATGTCTTCTGCAGCAATAGGGGAGCCTGGTTCATTGAGATTTGTCGATTCATTGAGCTTTCGGATTCTTCTGAAGTTTCCACCCGTTCCTATGAAAACAAGATTTTTGTATTGGCGAAAGCAAAACTTTTTTACCTCTTCCATCTGAGACATTTCGGAAACACAATATTTAAGTATAGAATCCATCTCTGGATGATTTTTGTTACAGTCAAATTTTTGAAGTAATCGAACCGTACCAATTTTGAGAGACGCCACATTATGAATTTGTCCATCACTGGCTGTTATAAACTCCACACTACCGCCACCAATGTCCATAATTAAATGGGGTTTGCGCCAAATATCCATCTCGGTGAGTACGGCCTTTTGTATGAGTTTTCCTTCTGTAATTCCATCAATCAAATGTATTTTGATACCAGATTGCTCTTCGACAACTCGAAGTACTTCTTCCGAATTACTAGCTTCTCTTAAGGCGCTTGTAGCTACAGCCCGATAGTCTTCAACACCGTTATCATCAATTATAGATTTGTAGTGCTGCAATGCTTGATAAAGTTTTTTAGTGGTCTTCTCTGAAATAGATCCTTGGGAGAAGCAATCAGAACCCAGGCGAATGGGAGTTCTAATGACCGTGGCTTCAACAGATTGATCTTGTAAAATTGCGAGCCTAACAGCGTTAGATCCTATATCGATAGCAGCATACATACTTAAATATATACTTGAAATTTGCCGGAATTCCGAGTTTTTTAAAAATTACTTATAAAAATCTCACTAAAATGTAGCAACATATTAGACAAGGCCATTTAACAACTCATCGTTCGCAAAGTGGGGGAGAGTTACTGATAGTTTTGGTTCTGAATCCATGGCTCGCTTTATCGCAAAAACGGCCTCTTTGTTCCGAGCCCATGACCTTCTAGCAATTCCATTGTTTACATCCCAAAACAACATTTGTTGAATGCGTCTATCGCAGTCATCGGAGCCGTCTAATACCATTCCAAAGCCACCATTGGAGACTTCACCCCAACCCACTCCGCCTCCGTTATGTAATGAAACCCATGTGGCACCACGAAACGCATCTCCCACGAAATTATGAACAGACATGTCTGCAGTAAACTGAGATCCATCGTAAATGTTGGATGTTTCTCTATAGGGTGAGTCTGTCCCGGACACGTCATGGTGATCCCGACCTAGTATAATTGGTCCTTTCAGTTCTCCGGACCGGATAGCTTCATTGAAACGCTTCGCAATTCTTACTCGTCCTTCACCATCGGCATATAATATTCGGGCTTGCGATCCCACCACGAGTTGATTTTCTTCCGCAGTTTCGATCCATCTAAGATTGTCCAAAATTTGCTGGCGAATCTCTTTAGGGGCTTCGTCGGCCATGCTTCTTAATACTTCTGCCGCTAATTTGTCTGTAGTGCTAAGGTCTTCGGGTAAATTGCTCGCGCAAACCCACCGGAAAGGTCCGAAGCCAAAATCGAAACACATTGGGCCCATAATATCTTGGACATAGCTTGGGTATTTAAATTGACCTGTTGAATCTGTAATTGCAGCGCCTGCTCGTTTAGACTCTAATAAAAAGGCATTTCCATAATCGAAAAAGTACATCCCTCTTTCAGCTAATGTATTAATGGCCTCAACATGGCGAACTAAGCTTTTTTGAACTGCGACCTTAAATTTATCAGGATCTTCAGCCATTAATTTTTGAGACTCATCGAATGTCATTCCTGCTGGATAGTATCCTCCAGCCCAGGGGTTATGCAGAGAAGTTTGATCGGAGCCTAGGTCTACTTTGATATTTCTTTTTATGCATTCTTCCCAAAGGTCTACCACGTTGCCTTGGTATGCAATGGAAAGGGCTTCTCTGTTTTTTTGAGCTTTCTCAACTCGTGAGAAGAGTTTGTCGAAGTCAGAATAAACTTCATCGACCCATCCCTGAGAATGTCTTTTATCTGTAGCCAGTGGGTTTACTTCAGCCACAATGCCAATGGCACCAGCAATTACGCTGGCTTTAGCTTGAGCGCCTGACATTCCGCCGAGACCTGAAGTAATAAAAATTCGTCCAGTCAAGTCGGAGGAATTTCCTTCCTTTGCCAGTCTTCTGCCAGCATTTAAAACAGTGATAGTGGTGCCGTGAACAATTCCTTGTGGACCAATGTACATGAATGAACCCGCTGTCATCTGACCGTATTGAGTTACACCTAATGCATTGAATTTCTCCCAATCATCTTGTTTAGAATAATTAGGAATCATCATTCCATTGGTAACGACAACTCGTGGGGCGTCCTTATGTGATGGAAAAAGTCCCATAGGGTGTCCAGAATACAAAACTAATGTTTGTTCATCGTCCATTTCGGAGAGGTATTTCATGGTCAGTCTGTACTGGGCCCAGTTTTGAAATACGGCACCGTTACCTCCATAGGTAATGAGTTCGTCAGGGTGTTGAGCTACGGCTTTATCTAAGTTGTTGGAAAGCATGAGCATTATGGCTGCTGCTTGTTTAGATTTATGAGGAAACTCATCAACATGCCTAGATTTAATATCGTAACTTGGTTTGTAGCGATACATGTAGATACGACCGAATTGATTAAGCTCTTCTAGAAATTCAGGTGCTAGAGTATTATGTAAAGACTCATCAAAATATCTAAGTGCGTTTTTTAGCGCGAGTACTTTTTCTTCTTTAGTAAGTATTTGCTTTCGAACGGGGGCATGGCTTACATCATTTGATCTGGACTGGAGAGGTGGTAAAGTTAAGCCAATTCCATTCTGAATTTCCGCGTGAAAAGAATTTTTATCCATGTGGTCTCCTGTTTTTACCTGTGGACTTGGCACTAAATTATTGTATTACCAGCAAAGTGTAAAGTGTTGCTTTGTGTCGTCTGCCATTAGGCGGTCTTTCTTGCCTGAACAACTTCACAGAACTAAGCTTATAAGTACTGTTTAAAGGCTGGAGGCCGTATGATTCGAATTAGAAATCAAGAAGACTATCTAAAATATTATCAACTTGCCAAAGAAGACTCTGATGGATTCTGGAGTCAGGTGGCTAGTGAATTCAAGTGGAAGAAGCCCTGGGAGGTGGTCCAACAAGGATCGTTTTCTCAACAGGATGTGAAGTGGTTTGTAGGTGGAAAAGTTAATATTACAGAGAACTGTCTGGATCGCCATCTTGCAGATAAATCAGAAAAAGTAGCTATAATTTATGAGCCAAATAACCCCAGTGAAGAGTCGATCAAGATCACTTATGGGGAGCTTTCCCAAAGAGTGAACCAAGTGGCCAATGGGTTTAGATCTTTAGGAGTTAAAAAAGGCGATAGAATATGTTTTTACATGTCAATGGTCCCTGAACTTCTAATTGGCATTTTGGCCTGTGCTAGGATTGGAGCTATTCACTCAGTAATCTTTGGTGGATTTTCTGCGAAAGCTCTAAGTGATAGGCTGAACGATTGTTCTGCCAAAATTTTAGTGACCAACGACGGGGGAGCTAGAGGAGAAAAGCTTATCCCATTAAAAGAAATTTGTGATGAGGCTTTAAAAACTTCTAATACTGTTGAGAAAGTGATCGTTCACAAGAGAAAGAACAATAAAATAAGTTGGGGTGATATAGATCTTGATTGGAATGATTTTATTTCAGGACAATCGGATTCTGCAGAGGCAGAAGCTATGGATTCGGAGGACCCTCTATTTATTCTTTATACTTCTGGTTCGACAGGTAGTCCAAAAGGCCTTGTTCATACTTGTGCAGGCTATATGGTTTATGCTCAATACAGTTTTGAAAATGTCTTTCAAATGCAAAAAGAAGAAGATGTTTTTTGGTGTAGCGCAGATATAGGGTGGATCACGGGACACACCTATATGACTTATGGGCCCCTATTGGCTGGTGTGACTCAGGTGATGTTTGAAGGAATCCCGACATATCCGGATCCAGGACGGTTTTGGCAGGCCATAGACAAACACAAAGTCACTCATTTTTATACTGCCCCAACGGCTATTCGGGCTTTGGAGGCTTGTGATTTAAGCTTTGTGCAGAGCGCGAACTTGGATTCGTTAAAAGTTTTGGGTAGCGTTGGAGAGCCGATAAATGAAGAGGCTTGGCAGTGGTATAATGATAACGTCGGAAATGGTAAGTGCCCCATTGTGGATACTTGGTGGCAAAC
>DCMZ01000016.1:19860-31616 GCA_002321895.1 Bdellovibrionaceae bacterium UBA1609
TGGCAAACTGAAACAGGTGGAATAATGGTTTCACCTCTAGCGCATATAACGAAAATGAAGCCCTGTTTTGCAACAAACCCTCTGCCAGGTATTGAGCTCGCTTTAATGGATCCTGATAACAACGAAATCGATGGTAATGGCGTGGAAGGTAATTTAGTCGTTAAGAGGCCTTGGCCAAGTATAGCTAGGACTGTATACGGAGACCCAGAAAGATATAAAACTACCTATTTCTCCGCTTATCCAGGGAGATATTTTACTGGGGATGGGGCAAAGAGAGACATTGAGGGCGACTATCGAATTATAGGAAGAGTTGATGATGTAATTAATGTTTCTGGACATAGAATTGGCACAGCCGAAGTCGAAGATGCATTAAATCAACATTTGAAAGTTGTCGAATCAGCTGTTGTTGGCTATCCCCACGATATCAAAGGGCAAGGTATATATGCATATATTGTCTGCCCTCACGAAGTGGATGATATAGATAAGTTAGTTAAAGAATTACAAGACTTTGTTTCAAAGGAAATTGGTTCATTTTCTAAACCAGAAAAAATTCAAATTGTTCAAGCGTTGCCAAAAACACGATCAGGTAAAATAATGAGAAGAATTCTTAGAAAAGTGGCTGCCAATGAATTGGATAATTTTGGGGATACGAGTACACTTTTAAATCCGGAAGCTGTCGAGGACATTGTAGCTGGGCGTATATCTTAAAGAGGTGAGGTGAGTTTTGACTGTTGCTGTAGTTGGCGCGAATCGTGGGATTGGGTTGGAGTTTTGTAGGCAATTATCTGAAAGAGGTGATGATGTTATCGCCTTTTGCAGAACCTCTAATGCTGAATTGGAGAGTTTAAGTCTTCAAGTCATTGAGGGTTTTGACGTTTTAAGTGACGTTTGGAATCTAAAAACATTGATAGAATCTACTGGGAAAGATTTTGATCAATTGATTCATGTTTCGGGAATCTACACCAGTGAAAGTCTGGATGATTTAGATTTTGACAGGATTCGTACTCAGTTCGAAGTGAATTCATTAGGACCACTAAAAGTGGTTTCCGCTTTTCGTTCATTCATGAAAAACGACGCCAAAGTTTCACTTCTCACGAGTAGAATGGGATCTATTCAGGACAATGATTCAGGAGGGATGTACGGGTACCGTATGTCGAAGTCAGCCCTGAATAGCGCTGGAAAGTCTTTGGCGATAGATTTAAAAAAAGATGGAGTTACCGTTTTAATTTTACATCCTGGCTGGGTAAGAACAGATATGACGAATCATAATGGCCTAATAGATACCAATGAATCCGTCAGTGGAATGCTCGAGATCATTGATGGCTCTACAATGGATCATTCAGGTCAATTTTTTCATACAAATGGCGAAGTATTATCATGGTAGATTTTTAATCTAAATGATAAATCTCCATGATGTTATTGATGATTTTTTCAAAATCTATTTTTAAGTCTATTAGTTTCCCGGTATTAATATCGAACACCCAGCCATAAACCTTTAGACCTCTATTTCGATAAGCTTTCTGTACAGCTGCCGTTTTAATAACGTTTATACACTGCTCTTGTACGTTGAGTTCGACAAGCCTTTTATATCTTTCACTTTCATTTTCAATTTTATTTAACTCAGTAGAGTGTAGTCTGTATACATCTCTAATATTTCTTAACCAGGGATTTAAAATTCCAAGGTCTTTACTTTCCATGGCTGCTTTGACTCCACCGCACCCATAGTGGCCACAGACTATTAGGTGATCCACTTCTAAATGTGTGACCGCGTATTCAATGACGCTCATAGCACTCAAATCAATGCTGCTAATCATGTTGGCTATGTTCCGATGGACAAAAACCTCTCCGGGTTCCGCCCCCATAAGTTCTTCTGCTGTTACTCTGCTGTCAGAACATCCAATGTATAATACTTTGGGTTTTTGTCCCTTGCTAAGATTCTTAAAATAATCTTTGTCATTGGATAATCGACTTTGAATCCATTCTTTGTTGTTTTCCAGAATTTTATCAATCTTCATAAATCCTACCGAGTTGTCATTCAAATCACACACTACACCAATTAGTGATTTAATTCATATCTAAAACTGAGATTATTATTTCAATTGTTAGCAGGGTGTAGGAAGCATTTTCGACTATGATCGTTCACAAGTCCCGCGGCCTGCAGGTAAGAATAGACAATAGTAGAGCCAACGAACTTAAATCCTCTAGCTTTTAAATCCTTGGAGATAGTATCACTAAGCTCTGTTTTGGAAGGATAATCCTTTAGAAGCTTATAATTATTCTGAATGGGCGAATTATCGACGTAACGCCAAATAAATTTATTAAAGCTCCCAAACTCTTTTCGTACTCGAATAAAAGCTTTGGCATTTGTAATTGTAGATTCTACTTTTAGACGATTTCTTACAATACCAGGATTTTTTAACAGACTCTCTACTTTCCGATTATTGTACTTAGCAATTTTCTCAAACTGAAATTGATCAAAAGCGATTCGATAGTTTTCTCGTTTGTTAAGGATAGTTTCCCAGCTTAATCCAGCCTGAGCTCCTTCAAGAGTTAAATATTCAAAATGTTTTCTATCGCTACGAATGGGGCGTCCCCATTCGTAATCATGATATTTTACGTATTTCGGGTTAGTGAGTTTTAACCAGGGGCAACGCGTTTTCATTAAAGTACCCTTGGGTTTTACTTACAAGTAAAGCCAGCACTAGTTAAATTATTAACCATTCGGGTTTTTACATTTTCACAGTGTGAAGTACCATTCGTTGAACTAGCAACGGCAGAAGTTTTTCCTTGCTTAGTGTAGGAAACTTCACATCCTGAGTTGATAGATTTTACTTCGATGGTTCTTGTGTCACTATCTACAGTGCAGGTGGTGCCACCATTAGTGTTGCTCTGGGGGGCTTTTTTTACGTTTTCGGCAGCCTTGGCTGGAGCTGTTGTGTCTTCAGAACTCTCTTTTTTGGATGCTGGTGAACAAGCGACTACAAGTAAAGCTATTATGGCAATGGCCAATGTTTTCATGATGATATCCTTCCTGTTTGTATGGAAATGATACCGTAAATTGGCCTAGGACCCAATTGTGGCGCTGCGCAATAATCCACTTTATAACAGTAAGGCTGGATGGGTGGGGTCGAGTGAGTCTCGGATCAAAGTGCTCATGAGATAATCACAATTTCCTGTCTATGGGATAGCGAACAAAGGAGTTTGCGCCTCGGGTTCAGTTGTCTTAAGTAGTAGATATGAGAATAGAGACTTTAAGTCGGAAAAAAGTACGAGACATAGTTTATTCAAATCTTTTTATGGAGGGGATGGATGCCACTCCTTTAAGGGTGATCCGGCATCTCGGGTATGTGCAGATTGATACGATTTCTGTAGTGGAGCGGGCTCATCATCATGTCTTTTGGGTTAGAAATAATGAATATCAACCCATAGAGTTGGATCGATTGGTCGAAAAACGAAAAGTTTTTGAGTATTGGAGTCATGCGGCTTCTTATCTGCCTATGCAAGACTACAAGTATTCCCTCATTCGTAAGAGTGAATTTGCCAGTCGTACAAGTGCTTGGTTTCCTCGAGATGCAAAAATGATGAGAGAGATTTTGAAACGAATTGAGATAGATGGTCCATTGAAGTCTTCAGACTTTAAACAAGATAGTGGTCGAAAGGGATCTGGATGGTGGGATTGGAAGCCAGCTAAAAAAGCTTTAGAGCGATTGTTCTTGGAAGGTCAATTAGAGGTTTCTAAACGGGAAGGATTTCATAAGGTATATGATCTGCCAGAGAGGGTGCTGCCGGTTTCGACGGACCTTTCGACGCCCACTCAGCAAGAGTATTTAAGGTATCTGATTCGCAGGACGTTAGGTTCTCATGGGATAGCCAGTGCGACTGAAATTGGCTATCTACAGAAGAAAAAGATAAAAGACCAGATTCAAACAGAACTGGAGGAGATGGTTTTAGCCGGTGAAGTTGTAAAAATAAAGGTCACCGATTTGATGGATGACTATTTTTGTTATCCAAAAACTCTCAATGTTAAGCCAAGGATCGGTTCTAAGATAAAAATCATTTCTCCCTTTGATAACTTTTCCATCCAGCGGAGTAAACTGCAGAATCTTTTTAACTTTGACTATCAAATCGAATGTTATGTGCCTGAACAGAAGCGTAAATTTGGTTATTTTTGCTTGCCGATTTTTAAAGGGGCCCAGGCTTTGGGGAGAGTCGATTGCAAAGCTCATAGGAAAGAAAAGGAATTTGAAATTAAATCTCTTCACTATGAAAAAGGTGTGGATCAAAAGTCTATCGCAAAGCCGCTCCTGAGGGAATTAACTCGGTTTTCGAGATTTAACGGAGGGGCGCTCTCGGAGGAATCTAAGAAGCTCATATCAAGAGAGTAGAAAATATTTTAAATCTTATCTTCCTGTCGGTCTGTTTCCGGCCGCCCCTATAAATAAAATATATTTGTTCGCAACCTGCCGCTTTCAATAAAAAGACATTTAATTCATTTGAATTCCACAATTGGACAACATTTAGCTGTTAAATTTAGTTGTATGGAGGGAGAGTCCAGATGTCGAAAAATAGAACGAATTTGAAAAGAAGAGAACTTTTAAAGCTCGGCGGGAAAGTCGCCACTGTGGGGGCTGTCGCTGGACTTAGTCAGCTTTTTGTGGGCTGTGGGGACAATCAACTGCAAGCGCCGACAAGTAGTGGTAATGCTTTTGACGAGGAAACTGGAAACAATTCTGGAGATTACTCGGAGATTGGTACCACATACGATGGCTGGGCAGCAGGCACTACTGAATTAATTTCTGTGGATTATCCTGATGATTCTATTTTTGAGCAATCAAATTCCTGCTCACTAGCAGTGACCCAGCAAACGACTTTGGGACCCTGCTATTTTGCCGATAGCACTGGAGAAGATATTTCATTGGGTCTTTCCGGTTTACCTATGCAATTGTGTCTTAGGCTTGTTGATTCTAACTGTAACCCTTTAACTGGGTATAAAATTGAGATCTGGCATAGCGATATCAGAGGTGTATATTCAGGAGATACTAGTGAATCTTCGGATGCAAGCTCTTTCGCTGGTAACTTTTGTACGGGTGGCGACTCAGCAGCTGAAAATAGCACTTGGTATAGAGGGCTATTGAGTACAGATTCAAATGGTCGTGTTAACTTTAAGACTCACTTTCCCGGATGGTATAGTGGCCGGACGATCCATATTCATTTTGCAGTGGTAGATAGTTATAATAACCGACAGCTTATATCTCAACTTTGCTTTACCGATGATTTTGCGGATTATATCTGCACGAACCATGGCCTATATAGCGGCCGAGGCGTACAAGATACTCCATTGGCCAGAGATAATGTTTTCCCTTCAGATTATGAAGACTTTGTTCTAAGCACTGAACAAAATGAAGACGGTACGCTTCTAGCTTACCATACCATTAAGTTGGTTTAGTAAAACAAGGTCTATGGAGTTGGCAGCTCCGTAGACTCCAGTTGCTCGATAACGGACATAAGTTCATCAGGCAGTTCACAATGAACATGGATCATTTTGTTTTCTACAGGACAGACAAATTGAAGTGCGGAGCAGTGTAAAAAAATTCTATGCAAGTCAAAATTATCTTTAAACTTTTTGTTTAACCAACCTTTTCCATAATTTACGTCTCCCACAAGGTGGTGCATTTCATACTCGAAGTGTCGTCTTATTTGGTGTCGCCTTCCAGTTTCGATACAGGCTTCTACCCAACTGACTTCCTTGAAAGGCCTTAGAACTTTGTACCGAGTGAGAGCATTTCGTTTAATTTTCTTTTCGTCCGAAAGTGGTCGGTCGAACTGACCCTCCGTTGGATTAAGGTGTCCGCGACATAGAAGTAAATATTTTTTTAAAGCACTTTTTTCCGAAATGGCCGACTGTAGTTTGGCAGTGATCAATGAGTTGAATGCCATGATTAAATTGCCCGAGGTGGAACGATCTAGTCGATGAACAGGAAAGACTTTTTTGCCCAATTGGTCCCGCAAAGTTTGAAGCACAACAGGGGCCGACTCGGCCCCAGCCGTACGATGTACTACGTATCCTGAGGGTTTGTTCAGAACGCAATAGTGGTCAGTTTCGTGCAGAATTTCAAGTTCAGGGGGGTTCATAAAGAGGACTTTTCCCATTGTTGTTAATGTGTATTAACTCACTTTGAGCCATAAAACTATGAGTTGATGAGTGTTGGTTCTCAATAGAATAGAGTTCGTCGCAGGGCATCTATTTACAATTGTAGATTTAGGAGTCTTCTAAGTGTTCAAAGCGTTGAATATATACAAAAAAGTTCCTATAGTTTTGCGGGATATTTATATAGGCAGATACAAAAGGTGAGTCAGAGTCCTGTAAATCCATGACGTTTTAAAAATTGAATCTTTATTTATAATTGGAGTGAAAAATGAGTAAAACAGCGATTGTAACTGGAGCAGCCAGCGGAATTGGCTTAGCGATAGCGAAAAAGTTTAAGCAAGAAGGATATGCTACTTTTTGCTGGGATATTCAGTCACCAGAGGCTGAGCATGAAATAGAATTCGTACACTGCGATGTAAGTAAAGAAAGTGCAGTGGTTGAAGCTTATAATGTTGTAAAGCAAAAGTCTGGACCCGCAGATGTGTTGGTGAACAACTGCGGACTTCAGTTTATGGCACCTCTTGAAGAGTTTCCCATCGAAAAATGGAATCAGCTCATCGGAGTTTTATTAACGGGAACTTTTCTTTGTTCCAAAACAGTATTTTCAGATATGAAGTCTCAGAAGTCGGGAAGAATTGTTAATATCAGTTCTATTCATGGCAAAGTAGCTAGTCCATTTAAGGCGGCATATGTTTCGGCCAAACACGGAGTTCATGGGCTCAGCAAAGTGATGGCCGTCGAAGGTGCTGAGCATGGCATTACAGTGAATAACATTTGTCCCGGTTTTGTGGATACCCCGCTTATGCGTAATCAAGTTAAAAAACAAATGGAACTCAACTCAATGAGTGAAGAAGAGGTTTTGGAAAAGATTTTTCTTAAGGCTCAAGATATCAAAAAGCTGACGTCTCCTGAACAGATTGCAGATCTTACCTACTTTTTGACGACAGATTCTGCATCAACAATTACAGGAGAATCCTATAGTGTTTCTGGTGGTTGGGGTATGGGCCATTAGAGTTTGTAATGACCCATTGGTAAAACTTAGAAACTGGCCATTGCAACTACGCTAATAGTGGTTGCAAAAGGAATGATCACAGCAACGATGAAAATATCGTAGTAAGACTTTTTATGAGTCAGTCCGCAAATTCCCAAAAGTGTAATAACAGCTCCGTTATGGGGTAAGCTATCAAAGCCCCCGCACGAAAGTGTGGCCACTTTATGAAGTATTTCTGGGGAAATTCCAGCTTGAGCTGCCATGGACATATAGTTTTCGGCGAGAGCTTGTAAGGCGATGCTAAGCCCTCCTGATGCCGACCCCGTAATGCCAGCCAGGACATTTATAGAAATGGCTTCAGAAATTAACGGGTATTGAGGTGCAATCCCCAGAATTCCATTTTTAATCAATGTAAAAGAGGTAAGAGAAGCAATGGTCGCACCGTAACCGACTTCTGAGGCCGTGTTAAAAATAGGAAGCATGCTTTCCATGGTCCCTTTGTTAACTGAGGCTAGAGGGTTGGAGAGCCTCTTAAATTGAAGTCCTATAAGCAGCAATATGGAAAGTCCAAGGGCACCAATCAATGACCAAAGACCAATGACTTTTTGTGGTGTCGTTGGTCCATAGGGCTCTTCAGCTAAGTAGCTAAAATCAAATTGTGGAAATACTAATTCACTGAAAAGGTAATTTAAGGCTAAGACCAGAATCAAAGGAAGAAACGCAAACCAAATATTCCCTAATGGCCTATCCTCTAAAACGGCTTCCTCATGGGCATCTTGTTCATTCAGGGGTAAATAGCCCTCACCCGCATCTTTCGCTTTTTGCGCTCTTCGATTCAGCCAATAGATACCGCCGACGAACATAACCAAAGTGGCGTACAGTCCAAACCATGGAGCTGCAAATGTAGTCGTACCAAAGAAAGGCATGGGAATGGCGTTTTGAATGGCTGGAGTTCCCGGCAGTGCTGTCATGGTAAACGTAAAAGATCCCAATGCAATGGAGGCTGGGATAAATCGTTTTGGAATTTGCGCCTCTCGAAAAAGACTTGTTGCAATGGGGAAAATACAAAAAGCGACGACGAAAAGTGATACTCCACCATAAGTTAAAATAGCGCATGCCAAAACGGTTGCGAGTATGGCCCTGTCAGCTCCAATTTTCCCGGCTATAAAGCGGCCGATGACTAAAGCGGCCCCGCTATCATTCATGAGTCGACCGAATATGGCTCCCAACATAAAGATAGGAAAATATTTAAGAAGATAGTTTCCTAAGGCGGGCATAAACACCTGGGTGTAACTGGCAAACATAGGTGTATCGACATGCCAAAGAATGGCGAATGCAGCCATAATGGGAGCCAACACGAGAACGTTAATACCGCGATAGGCAAAATACATAAGACCAAAGAGTGAAAGAACGACGCCTAAAATTTCGATGAGGAGCTCCCTTTTTGAAATTCTTACTAATTTCTAAAGGTTTAAACATCAAGTTCTAATATGGGAAATCGCCATCTGCCTAAAAAGAACGCACAATAACTGGGTTTTTTTGAAGATGAGTGTGCTTTTTAACACCATGTTGAGAAGGAAAGTAACAGTATTGCAAAGCAGATTTGGAATCCTTCAGTTGGGGATGAAGACGGAATAAATAGCCCTGAGATCACCCGCTTTGAAGCCAAAGGCTTTATCATTTTTATATTTCGACTTAATAAATTCAGGACGATTACTTTTAGCTCCATGACAGTTTAAACATGCTTTTTGAACATCGATTCTCCGAAAGTAGTGATGGCCTTCGCCAGATTTCGTCCACAAAGAAACAAGATTTGCATCATTAGACATCCTGTTAAAAATATCTAACTCCATTGATGTCGGTTTGTTTTTAGGATTTCTATATTTAGTGGATGCTTGCTTGATCATTATTCCTTTTGATTTTGCTAACTTTTGCAATTCCATTCCAACGGGTTTGCAAACAGCTTGGAAGGTTTCTTTGGTCACTTTTCCCTGAACACCTGTGACTAAAGTTTCTCTTAAAGAGTGAATGCGTTCGATTTCATTCGTAATTTCTCCGTTCACGGGAGAGCTGTTTCCATGTGGGCAGAACAGTAGAAGGGCTAAAAAAGTTAATTTTTTCAAAATAAATTCCTTTAAAAAAAAAGGGAGGATAAAGCCTCCCTTGGAGTTTTCCTATCATCGTATATGAGAGCCGAGAAAACAATTCTACTGCGAAATACAATCTAGAAAATCAAGATCCTAGAAGTAGCCTCTCATCATGGCATTCCAGTACATAAATGGAATGATATGCTTTTTCAAAATCAACATACTAAGTCGCTCTTTACCCTGATCAAAAGGGAAGGTTTCATCGGGCTGACCGTCGTAGTCAAACTCAGCGAGTATGCATGTAGATCTGCCGGTGACAAGAGGGCAAGAGGCATAGCCATTGTACTTTCCATGGCCTTGGTTGCCGTCGATGGCGGCAAGAAGGTGCTCCACAAGAACGGGGCCCTGCTTCCTCACAGCAGCACCGGTCTTAGAGTTGGGAAGGCTGCTAGCATCACCCAAGGAAAACACATTTGGATATTTGTTGTGCTTTGTGGTGAATTTATCCACGTCCACCCAGCCGGCTTCATTGGCTAAGGGACTCTTTTTTATAAAATCCGGTGCAGACATTGGTGGAGAGACGTGGAGCATGTCAAATTTCTCCTCAGTCACTTCGCCGCTATCAAGGTTTTTAAAGTAAGCGGTTTGGGAAGGGCCGTCGACTTTTATGAGGTCGTTGCGAAACAGAGTATTGATTTTTCTTTCATCGATTATCTTTTCCAAAGCATCTCTATACTTTTGCACTCCAAAAATAGCCTGGCCTGCAGATACGAACTTTACTTCGATTTCATTTCGGACACCATTTAACCTAAAGGTCTCCTCGGCTAAGTACATGACCTTCTGAGGCGCACCAGCGCATTTTATCGGGGTGCTTGGGAAGGTGAATAGGGCTCTGCCATTTTTTAGGTACTTCATGGTTTCCCAGCTGTATGGGACATGCTCTTTAGAGTAGTTTGAGCATACGCCATTCTTTCCTAATGTTTCAGTAAGGCCTTCAATTTTGCTCCAATCAATTTGGATGCCAGGAGCTACTACCATGAAGTCATAATCAATGGTTTTTCCATTCGATAAAGTGACTTGGTTCTGCTCCGGTTCAAATGTGTTCACCGTATCTTTGATCCAATTGACATCACTTGGGACAAAATCAGCAAAGTTTCGTTCACTTCTACTAAAAGGAAATATGCCCCCACTCACTAGGGTCCAAAGTGGCTGATAGTAATGTTTCTCACTGGGTTCAATAATTGTAAGTTCAAGATCAGTTCTTTTCCGGTGAAGATTCCGCATGACGGAAAGGCCTGCGGTGCCGCCACCCACTATAAGTACTCTCTTTTTTGAAGACATGTTGGCTCCCAATGGAATAATTTTCTATTTAGAGTTCAGAATTAAAGAACTATAAAATTTATTTATTAAGAGGTTATCAGAAGTAATTAGTGTGACTACTAGATATCGATAGGATCGCTACTTTAGTCTTGATTGGTTTGTATATACAGGCCTATGTAGTTGGTAGAATTCGATCATATTAAAAGCCTAGGAGGTTTTTGAGTTGTCATGAGTTGAATGGAGATTTATTGGAAGCTCGACTACTTGGTGGGTGCCTCGCCATGCAGCAATCCGAAGTTGATCTTGCTTAAAGGCATTTAACCTCAAATAATTTCGGAGTTCTTTTTGGGGAGGGATTGATGAAAATACTCGGTATTTTGGTAGCAGTGTTATTTAGTTTGAACAGCTTCGCGGAAACAATAGGTATGTTTTCAAGCCAGCAAGCTGTCGTCATCATTCAGGGACAAGATACTGACGCTAAAAATTTATATGACGCAATGAAGGTCACACCAGTTGAGGACGGCAACCGGCTACAAAAAGAGCTTGTTCATCGAACTATGCAAGCAGAGGATGTTTTCAGTTTGCTTTGCACGTCTTCTCAACTGAATCCAGATTTGGTTTCGTGCACATTAAAGGTGTTCCCAAGTTCTCAAGCGATTGTGAATACAGAAAGCCGTTGGTTGCATGTTGGCATCAACGATCAGTTCGACGCTCCTTCTGTGGCTAGAGACTTCAATCATACTGGGGACAGATATCGAGGTGAGGTGTTCAAGTCTCTTGATGAAAAGCTCTATATCTACAAGACATTCGATCGACGTGGTGATGTGGCCTCATTTACGATTGAATTTAAAGAAGAAGAGTAAGGGTGATTCCATCCGTCAGGATTTAGTTGAGCGGAGTTAAGTGCCAGGTGTATTTTTCGGATGCAGTGCCTCCGAGAAATACACCTGGCACTTGCACCTTAAATTATTAAAGAAATCCAAAATGATTATTGAGAAAAATTGGTCTGGGAGACGGGATGGGGCTCGGGCTCCTGCCCTCGCAACTCGCTTCGCTCGCCTCAAAAATAGCCTCCTGCTATTTTTGTCGAACCAGCTCTGTTCCATTCCAGCCTCATCAACAAATAAAAAAAGCCAGCACCTACGGTACTAGCTTTTTTTAGATGGTCGGGGAGACAGGATTCGAACCTGCGACCCTCTGGTCCCAAACC
>DCMZ01000016.1:31941-202663 GCA_002321895.1 Bdellovibrionaceae bacterium UBA1609
CAGATGCGCTACCAGGCTGCGCCACTCCCCGACGAATCGGTTGCCACGAAAGTGCCTTGGTACAAACGTGGAACCCAAGTGAATACGGATGAACTGGACCAAAGGCAATGGGTTTTTTGATTTTTTTAAAGGTTTCACAGACATAAGTTATATTGCTATGCATTAAATGGGCTGAATTTCTTTGCCCGCGGGGGGTGTTGGTCTTTAGCATTAAGGAAAACTTACTAGATAAGTGTAGGGAATTTCTAAGAATTCTTTTTACACCATAAGAGTGTGCAAAGTTTGACTTAGGTTTGGATTTTAAGAGTTAAAACAACATAGAAAATAACAACAAGGAGAAATCCATGAGAAACAAACTAATCGCAATTCTAGCGATGGCTTTGGCTCCAACAGTTTCTGTTGCTGCTTCTGACATGGCTACCAACGCGGAATACAAAGTACGGTACAACCTTATGCAAAATGAGAGTTTTACCAAAGACAACAACCAGTCAGCTTGGGAGCAGAGATTCAAGCTAGGTATGACTTGGAGAGCTGGCGAGAAGCTTTCTGCTACTGTGTCATTGCTACACAACTCTAACTGGGGTGCGGATCCTGCGGACGTTGGTATCGCTACAACTGACACTACAGAAGATCGTTTCCTAGATGTAAACCAAGCCTATGCGACTTGGATGACTTCTGACGACATGAGTGTCGTAATTGGTCGCCAGCCAATTGCTTTTGGTGACGGTACTATCTTTCATCAGAACGATTGGGAACATGAGCCTTACTCTTTCGAGGGTGTTGGAATCGCTTATGACACTGAATTTGCTGGAATCAACTTCTGGGGAGTTCAAATTTATGATGCTGGTAACACTTCAGATGGTGGAACTCGTGACCGTGAGCACAACATGTATGTATTTAGCGTTGATGTTAAGAACATGCCTGAGTTCTTGAAAATGCTAAACGTGCATATCGTTAAGCACGCTGTTAATGCCACTTCATTTGCTAGTGCTCCAGTAACTGTTGCTGCTGACGTACAGCAGTTCGGTCTTACTCTACAGGGTGCTTCTGGAATGGTTGACTATCGTTTGACTTATTCAACTGCAACTGGCGAAGCTGGTGGTGCGGATATCTCTGCTAACATGTTAGATGGTTCAGTAGGCTACTCTCTTGCTAGCTTCATGAACTCTCACTTTGAATTAGCATTTCACCAAGATTCTGGTGATGATGGTTCTGGTGACGTAACTAGCTGGGATGACCTTCCTAACTATTACAACCTTCACGAAAATGCAGGTCGTATGGATCTATACAGATGGGGTAACCTGACTTATTTCAAATTGGGTTGGCACTTCGACGCTATGGAGAAGACTACTGCTGGTCTAGACTACTACATGTTTAGCAAAACTGAAGAAGATGACACTCGTCACGGTGCTGCTGGTGAAACTAACATCGGTTCTGAGATCGATCTTTATGCCACTAAAAAGTACAGCGACAACCTAGCGGTGACTGCTCGTCTAGGTATGTTCTCACCAGTTGAAGACACTGTGGGTAGCTCTGATGCTCAAACTCATGTCTTCTTAGAAGGTAAGTTTAAGTTCTAAATCAATTCAACATTTGAATTGCAAAGAGGGCCGGCAGGATGCTGGCCCTTTTTTGTAGGGCGGGTAATAGAATTGATTTTAAGTGAATAAATGATAAAAATAGGGATACAGAGGTCTTATATGATTTTACACAAATCCCTAGTTTTCATTTTCCTGCTTGGATTTGCATCTTTAGCGCAAGCCAGAAAACCTATTGCTGTTAAGGGCGCGCTGGCGACTGAGCTTAATAACGTTTTAAAGGCCACAGATGAACTCCATACCGCTTTTTATGAACAAGATGAGCCTAAGATAGCGGCAAAGATTAAAGGCCTTATGGCCTTTATAGATCGGGCACAGAGTCGTTCAGGAATGGCGAGTTCTCAACAGCCTCATTTGGAAAAAATGTTGGAGGCGGCAAAGGCGAATCTGGAGCTTACCCGAATGACAAGTGGTGAGTCTCGGCAAGAGCCATTACGTGAAACTTTTAGGCAATTGGTGCAGATTGCACAGGTCTACAAATTAGATCGCTATCGTATTTACTTTTGCCATTTAGACAAAAGTGTTTGGCTGCAAAAGAGTAGTGGGCCCAAAAACCCCATTCATCCTAAAAAGTATGGTGAGTGCGGTCGTGTTGTTAGATATTAATGAATAATTTTATTAGTCAATTATCCAAAGGAACTTTAGCTTTACTCGCCATTGGCGGAGGGATTCTTTTTATAGTTCTACGGGATCCTCCTCGTTCTATCTGTGACTCTCAGGTGAATCAATTTAAGGAAAAGCAGATTGGTTTTTTATTTCCAGATCCCAAGAGGTTGGCAGGCCAGGTCAGACAAACCCGACTTAAAAGAGAGTCCGACTTCTGTAAGGTAAGGAATAGTCCTGGGGCCTGTTACGAGTTGTTCTCAAGCTTGAAAATATTGGTTAAGGAATTGGATTTTTTGGACAGTCGCTGTAAGCCAGATATAGCCTCATTGGGTCCGGTCCGAAGTGCTGTGTTCAGTAATTTGGAGTTGATGACCCTTCTGGCCTGGGGTGAACGGCCACCTGTTAATTACTACGCGAAACTCAATTGGTTTAGTGGTGCGGATATGAAGCTCTTCTGTGATTTAAAAAGGATAGCCTATGACTTTTATGGAGAATCTGCATGGAATGCCTTTCGAGAGAAAATGTTGAAATCCGTGCCTGGGGTCAATGAGCTCTCCAGGGAGAATGCCTGGAACGTAATATTACTATCCACTAAATGTGAGACCTACTTATGACTTTATCTAAATATATTTTAATTATATTGGTGCAAATTATTGCGGTACCTGTCGCCATTTTCTCATTTAAACTTATAGAGATTCGGTTTTTTGCCTCTGCGGTTGCGAGTATGTATTTTATTTTATCCACTTCACTGGTTCTTGCCATTTGCTTTAAGTTTCAACCCAGAGTGACTCGGTCGCCAGTGTTCTGGTCCAGCTGGGGTTTTCTGATTCTATTTGCTTTGCCTATATTTTTGGGTCGAATGATATATCCGCCCAACATTCCCTTTTCAGAAATTTCCATATTAGGTGTGCCAGGCTCTGTGATGCATAGCGCTTCGAGCTACTTCTTCAGTTTTATGGTGTTAATGACCGGGCTGGAGATGGTTTTACTGTTCCTAAACAAAGGAACAAAAAAAGCCCTCGAAGAAAGCTCCGAGGGCTAATCAAAGAATTGTAATATAAATTAAATTTCAAAAGGTTTTGGAGAAATAGGCTCAGGACGACGAAAAGTATCGTAGGCGTCTGTGCCTGATGGCAATAGGGCCAAATTTCTTGCTACCTTAACTTGAGCAGCTACGTGTCTCTGCTGAGAGTTGCTGACTTTACTGATTCTAGAAGGAATGATTTTTCCACCTTCCATAATAAAGCGGTATAGAGTCGCAGGGTCTTTGTAATCGAACTTGAAGTCTGCGGGATATTCCGGTCTAAATTTTGATCTTCTACCTTTTTTAAGCATCTCGATCCACCTTCTGGTTTCGGCTAAGTATCTGTAACTACTAAGCAATGCGGTCTAAATTACGCCTGAAAAGTATAAATTCTTTCTAGGCTGTCATACGAGGAGGTAGGGATACCAATGAATTCACCCACTTGTCCATCTAAAAACTATAAAAAATGGATTTTTCAGTAGACAAATAAGCTGCTGATCCCTATATCTTGAGCTTTCCCAGAGTGGATCTCCTGGAGCTTAGCCGTATATTGGCTAGGTAAAATCCGGCCAATTAAAACATCTATAGTGTTTTTAATGGTTTAAGAGAGCTTCACACAACGGAATAATATTTAGAAATGAGTTAACGGTTATAAGGACGGTATAAAATGGCTCGATGTGAACTTTCAGGAAAAGGACCGGTTGTAAAAAACCTTGTGAGTCACTCCAACATCAAGACAAAATCCATTGCACACCCCAACATTCAGCAAAAGCAAATGTGGAGTCAGTCATTGGGGAAGAACGTAAGTTTAAAACTTGCGACAAGCACGATTAGAAACATTGAGCATAGAGGTGGATTAGACTCCTATATTCTCAAACAAGACGATAAAATTTTGTCTGATCGCGCTCGTAAGGTTAAAAACCAAATTCGTAGAAAATTGAATCTAAGGTAAGGTGAAGCCATGAGCATGAAGTTGAAAGTTAAAAAAGGCGATACGGTTCAGATTATTGCTGGAGCGGACAAAGGAAAAAAAGGCGCAGTCCTTTCTTTGGATAAGAAGAAACTAAAGATAAAAGTTCAAGGCGTAGCTGTAAAAACTCATTTTGATGAGCAAGAAGGTCTTAAGCAGCTAGAGAGCTTTATTGACTACTCAAACGTTAAATTTGTATCTGCGGCCACTGCTGCTAAAAAAGCTAAGAAAAAGGCAGCTTCAAAATCTAAGTAATTGATTTTGAAATTGTATTTTCTGGAATGGCCGCCTGAAAGTGCGGCCATTTTAGTATTTAAAAGTATCAAGACCATTGTTGGGGCATCAAGGGGGCGAAATTGAACACTAGAAATCCATTTGCTAAAGTAATATTGATGACTAACGTAATATTAAGTTTTTTAGTGATTTTTGGATTCCTTGTTCCTGTTCAGGCTGAAGTGCTGCCGAAGCTAGTCATGTGTAAGAATCAAAAGATTAGAAGAACAATCCATGTATTCAAAAACTCTTCTGGAGAGTGCGAAACCATTTATACAAAAGCAGGTATTGATCGGCAGGTAGGGACCGCAAGAAATATGAATTCATGTTTTAACGTAATTGATAATATTCGTGGAAACCTAGAAGCTGCCAGCTGGAATTGCTCAGAGGTCAGTAAATTCATCATAGATTCCCCAAAAGTGACGACAGAATGAGTAAATCTACCCTTCGTTTGGGTGTTTGCCAGATTCAGTGCAGTGAAAATAAATCCAGAAACTTTCAAATACTTAAGCAATTGATTCAACAATCTGGTGATGACTGTGATGTTGTCGTTTTTCCTGAAAACTCAACCTATATTCGCGTGAGTTCGAATGAGAAGTATTTTGGAAGCGTTGAAATAGGTGACCCTATATTTTATGAACTTTCCGAACTGGCATCCTCCAAAGGAGTGACGGTGATCCTTGGGGGGGTTCCCTTGAAAGAGGGGGAGCTGCTTGTAAATGCTACCATTTGCATTCGGCCGAATTCTGAACCTCAGATTGTTTATCGAAAAATTCATATGTTTGATGTTGATGTGGGAGATGTTTCTATTCGAGAGTCAGACACTTTTACGGCAGGGGAAAATGCTTCAATTATTGAAGTAGAAGGCTGGAGATTGGGTCTGACGATATGTTATGACCTTAGATTTTCAAATCTTTTTGAACTCTATTATCGTGAAAAAGTGGATCTTATACTCATACCTGCCGCATTTTTAGTGGAAACGGGTAAAGCCCATTGGGAAACATTGGTTCGATCACGAGCTATTGAAGGGCAATGTTTCGTTGTTGCGCCAGCTCAGGTGGGGATGCATCTAAGTGAGGATGGGGAGCGGAAGCGGTACTCTTATGGACATTCTCTTGTCATCTCGCCATGGGGAGAAGTGATGGCGGATCTTAAAGAAGAAGTGAACGTGGTTAAGGTTATGGAATTAAGTAAAGACTCCATCAAAAAGGTTCAAAACTCTATCCCTGTGTGCGACCATAGGAAAGTCAAAATTCCACTGAAGGATTTTTCATGAAAAGCTTGTTGGTTTTAATTGTTGTATTGTGTTTTCAAATTGCAAACGCTCAAAGTTTTTTGGATGGCGGGGTCAGTGAAGCGGATATTCACGATCGGGCTAAGAAAAAAGCCTATGCAGGTGGGCAAGATGAGGAAGATCTTCAGGTGATTGAGGAGTTCAACGCACCCTATAGCGTAGTAAATGTGAGGCAAATTCAGCAAGAAGTCTACGAGAATGTTCTTAAGTCTCTCGAGGAAGAAAAGGTTGAGGGCGAGGATTCTAGTTCAGCGACCGAAGCGAATTAGATATGGCACAGTTTATTGCCATTACGTCTCGAGGACTGGAAGAATTATTATTCGAAGAGCTCACTCAGTTTGGAGTAAAGCGGAAATCTACTATCGGTGGTGGAGTTAAGTTTGAAGGCAGTTGGAAACTAGCCTATTACGTGGTTTACCACTCAAGAATAGCAACAAGAGTTTTAAAGCCAATTCTCGATTTTTCAGCCTACAATAAAGACGATATTTATAATCATGTTAAAAAGCATGATTTTACTAAGTACATAGAGCCGAATCAGACTTTGAGGGTAGATACTCACGGTACGAGTAAAATCTTTAAGGATTCTAGGACGAGCAGTTTGGTATGTAAGGATGCTGTGGTTGATCAATTTAGAGATAAGTTTGATTGTAGACCGTCGGTAGATAAATCACAGCCAGATTTGCCGATCATGATTCGTTTGCTGGATGAAAAGGTCAGTGTGAGTATAGATTTAGTGGGCTCCAGTTTGTCGAATCGTGGATATCGGGAGCAAACCATTCAAGCACCCTTGCGAGAGCATATTGCCAGTGGAATTTTGCAGTTTTCTGGATGGCAGCCCGGCGACACGCTATTAGATTGTTTTTGTGGTTCAGGAACAATTCCTTTAGAAGCTAGTTTGATGAGTCGCCAAAAATGGGTGCATCCTATGAAATCGAACTTTGCATTTTCCTATTGGAAGACTTTTAATTCAAAAGATGTAGACCCTAATTGGTTCATCCAAGAAGGGGCTTCTGATCAAATTGATATATATGGTTCCGACATTTCTAGAGAGTCACTCTCTGCGGCTCGATTAAATAGTCAGGCAGCTAAGGTGAATGGTGTCAAATGGAGCGCTAAGAATGCATTAGAGATTAAAGCACCTCGAGAGTCTGGATACATTGTAACGAACCCTCCCTATGGACATCGATTAAAAAATCCTGAGCAAGTATATAAGCTAATGGCTCAATGGGCACAGCATTTGAAAAGTGAATTTAAGGGGTGGACGCTAGGTGTGATTTCGCCTGATGCGGAATTTTCAAAGCAATTTGGGATGAAAGCTGAGAAAAAGTTTTCATTTAAAAATGGCGATCTGGATTGTAAGTTTTTAGTTTATAAAATCTATTGATCTATAAACTGGGTCATAGCTTCTTCGGTCATTCGAAAAGTAAACCATTCTTCCATTTTTTTTGCTCCAATAGATTCATAAAATTGAATGGCGGGGGTATTCCAATCCAATACAGACCACTCCAGTCGGGCGAAATTACTTTCTAAAGCGCGGCGGGCTAATTCCTGGAGAAGTTTCTTTCCAATGCCTTTGCCCCGATATTTTGGATCTACAAAAAGGTCTTCTAAGTAAATGCCAGGCCGTCCTTTGAATGTAGAAAAATTTTTAAAATAGAGCGCAAAACCAGCGGGCTGGTTGTCCGAGAAAGCTAATATGCAATACGCCGCTTTGTGATCAGATAAAAAAAGAGATTTCTTAATCAGCTCTTCGTTGACCACCACTTCGTGGGAGAGCTTTTCGTACTCAGCTAACTGACGAATGAAATTTAGGATGACAGGAATATCCTGTTCTTCGGCATTTCTGATTTTGGTTTGAGTGCTCAAGCTTTTCCTCTAGATTTTATAAATAGCTAGAGTTGCGGCGGTCAGTCCAAGTAGGATAATAATTGGCAGCCAAATTTTAACTAAATCGGCTTTACGGTGAATCAAAGAAATAATTCCGCCTAAAATCAGCCAAATAACAAATTTCCCCAAAACCCAACTTGTGGAAAAAGGGACTTGAAGACGTGCCAGTAGGCCAAAGCCAGCGACAAAGGCCAGGGCCATGCCGACGCCGTGAATAATAAAAAGGGCTTTTCGTCCTTTATAGTCTCTAACGCCTGGTTTGTTCCATTGGGCCCATATGGCTCCACCGAGAGACGTAAAAATCATTAAAACTGAAATGATGTGTAGCACTTTATAAAATTCGTAAGGCATTCATACTCTCCAGGATGGGGTCACCGGGTCTATGTTGTAATAGTTGAAAAAATCAACTTTTTGGGGATATTACCGCTTATAGCTTCGTAAGGCATTAGGGTCACTCCTATAATCAAAAAAAATCAAAAAACCTTTGCTAAGAATGTGGGTAGAAGATATTTAAAAACGCTCATTTAAAGTTAATTAAACCCAATAATTAGGGGGGCGAGCTCGACGAGTTTGAGCCCATAAATAAAGGAGATTAGGGAATGAATACACTTCTAGCGCCAATTGCTGGTGTTGTCGGGCTGGTTATATGCGCGATCATCTATGCCAACGTATCGCGTCAGTCTACAGGAAATGAAAAAATGACAGCTATTGGTGAAGAGATTCATCTTGGAGCGATGACCTTTCTAAAAGCGCAATATATGAAGCTTTTCGTTTTCGTTATTGTGGTTGCTGGTTTACTCGTTTGGAAATTTAATATTGAAACTGCAGGTGCCTTTGTTTTTGGAGCATTTGCTTCCGGTTTAGCTGGATTCATTGGAATGAAGTCGGCGACCAAAGGAAATGTTCGTACTGCGGCCGCAGCGAAAGACAAAGGTGAGGGTGCTGCATTACTTGTAGCGTTCAATTCTGGTGCAGTAATGGGCTTGTCGGTGGCCTGTTTGGGTCTTCTTGGTTTAGGTCTTCTTTACATCAAATTTGGTACTGTGGATCAGGTGGGAGTTATTACTGGATTCTCAATGGGTGCGTCTTCGATTGCACTATTTGCTCGAATCGGTGGCGGTATTTTTACAAAAGCGGCTGACGTTGGTGCGGATCTTGTGGGTAAAGTGGAAGCTGGAATCCCAGAGGATGATCCAAGAAACCCAGGTGTTATCGCCGATAACGTTGGTGACAACGTTGGTGATGTTGCTGGTATGGGTGCCGATATTTTTGAATCCTATGTGGGCGCGATGGTTGCGGCGATTACGATTGCAGCGACAATGACTAGCGATGAAATTTTGGCTCTTGGAAACATTGAGCAGGGATTTCTTATGGGACTACCTTTATACATGGCGGTTGCTGGTCTAGGCGCTTCTATTATTGGTATTTTTGGAATGAACCTTTTCAAAAACATGAACCCTTCTAAAGCTTTGAACGGGTCGGAATACACTGCATTTGCTATTTTCTTAGGTATTGTTGTAGTTCTTCTTAATCAGTTTGGTGCCAATATGAACATATTCTGGGCGGTTCTTTCTGGTGCTGCAGCCGGATTATTAATCGGTAAGGCAACAGAATACTACACTGCTGCTAAGCCTGTCTTTAAGGTTGCGGCGGCATCTAAAACTGGCCCCGCAACAAACATCATTGCTGGTATGGCTGTTGGTCTTGAATCATGTGCTGCTCCATTGTTTTTAATTGTTGTAGCTATCTTCACTTCTTTCCATTTTGCTGGTCTCTACGGTATCGCTATGGCGGCTGTGGGTATGCTTGCGACTGTTGGTGTAACGATGACTATTGATGCCTATGGGCCGGTAGCTGATAACGCTGGTGGGATTTCAGAAATGTCTGAGCTTGGACCTGAAGTTCGTAAGATCACTGACGGTTTGGATGCCATTGGAAACACCACGGCTGCGATTGGTAAAGGTTTTGCCATCGGATCTGCGGCTTTGACAGCATTGGCTTTATTCGTATCCTTTAAACAAACAGTAAAAATTTCTACTGGTGCAGATGTTGTTATGGATATTACAAACCCAAGTGTTGTGATGGGTTTGTTTTTAGGTGGACTTGTTGTTGTTTTAGCGGCTTCTATGACTATGACGTCTGTGGGTAAAGCTGCTGCAGAAATGGTGGATGAGATTCGTCGTCAGTTTAGAGAAATCCCAGGTCTTCTTCAGGGAACTGGTAAACCCGATACAGCTCGTTGCGTAGAGATCTCAACCAATGCGGCGCTAAAAGAGATGATCCTTCCTGGTCTAATTGCTGTGATTTCACCAGTGATAGTTGGACTCGTTTTAGGAGCTCAAGCTCTTGGTGGAATGCTTGCGGGTGGGTTACTTGTTGGTGTTGTTGTTGCTCTATTTATGTCTAATGCTGGTGGAGCTTGGGATAATGCCAAGAAGTACATCGAAAGTGGAGACGTTGAAGGTGAGAAAAAGGGAACTGATGCTCACAGTGCTGCCGTTATTGGTGATACTGTTGGCGATCCCTTCAAGGACACAACTGGCCCAGCTATGAACATTCTCATTAAGTTGATGTCAGTTGTGGCTCTCGTGATTGCTCCAATTTTATAATTGGTAGTTTATTTTATTTGTTCATTGGGCCCAGTCATTTGATTGCTGGGCCCTTTTTTTGGTGAAAAATGGGCTATTCGTCGGATCTTCAACAGTTAGAGCCACTCTTTTCGAAGAGTGATTTCCCGCCCCATTCTGTATGGGAACGGAGGTTTAGTACTGTTTATGAAAATGCACATGGATATATTGCCTGTCGGAAATTTAATGAAGGACTGATTTTAGGAGGGGATCCTGTTTTAAAGTCAGGGGCTTGTTATTCCTCATTCTTCAAAGAGTTAAAAGAGGATCACCCTAAGAGTGCTATCACAGGGTACTATTTTTCCAAAAAAGTGGCACAGGAATCGTGCTGGAGAACTTTTAAAGCGGGTACCTCGGAAATCTTGGATATGGAAACTTTTAGTCTCAAAGGCCATCGAGCTAGAGATTTAAGAAGAGCTAAGAATCATTGTCCTAAGTTGAATGTTAAGTTTTCCCTTTTAGAAGGTAAACGTCTCAAAAATTATAAAAAGAGAATCAATCAACTGTATGGAATATGGTTGGGTTCCAAGCCAGGGCCAGTGATAAGGTTTTTGTTGGGCCCACCTGTCGTTAAGGAGAACGACAAGGTATTTGTCGCTGTTGATGAGAATGACGAATTGAAAGGCTATCTGATTTGCTGTCCCTACAGTTCGCAGAAGTGTTATTACTTGGATCAATTTGTTCGTCACCCGACGACCAACAAATTTGTTATGGACAATTTAATTTTGCATGCCATTGAGCATTTTGAAGCCGAAGGGGTAAGGCAACTGAGCTTTGGATTTAGTGCCTTCAATGCTGTGACAATTAAAGGGCCAATATCAACAGCACTTTGGTTAAAGTCCAAAACAGACTGGTTTTACCCTAACAGAAGCTTACTTCACTATAAGTCAAAATTTACCACTCATAGAGAGTGTCGCTATATTTTAATGTCACCTGAAGGGGCTACGTGGAAGCAGATATCATTGCTTCTAAAGGGAACTTTTAAAAATGAGCCTCGTCCTTTACAGCTCTAATTTTTTCATGATTTTTTTAAGCATTTTACGCATTTCAGGTAAGTGCGGCAGCGTGGAGTAGGCCCTAATTGCGTCCCGATGTTTAAGGATCGGATATCCTCCAAAAGCACCACTTTCATCAAGTGATTTTGTAATTGCAGTTAAGGCAGAAATTTGAACATTATCCGTGACGTGAATATGACCCGCAACGCTAGTTCGCCCACCGCATACAAAATTATTTCCAATGGTCGTAGAGCCAGCGAGAATAAATCCGGCTGTGATCAGGCAGTTCTCTCCAATGTCATGGTTGTGACCGAAATGACAGTGGTTGTCCACTTTGGTCCCCCGGCGAATGATACTATCTTTAAATGTGCCTCGATCTAAGTTCACGCCCGACCCAATATGTACATCATCTTGTAATATGGATTTTCCGAAATGGGGTACCCGATAGTGGTCAAAATTTTTATCGTCAGCATAACCAAACCCCTCGGTGCCAACGGATGATTGAGGATGAACTTCACAGCGATTTCCAATTTCGCAGTGGTGACTAATGTACACCTGGGAATGTATTTCACATTCCTCGCCTATGGATGAGTGTGCTCCAATAGTTGTGTTGGCTCCTACCGTCGTATGAGCTCCAATGGTGACATGAGCCCCAATGCTTGAATTAGGGCCTATCCGAACCAAATTTCCTATTTGAGCCGTAGGATGCACGTAACTGCTAGGGTGAATGTTTTCTTCCCCCCACTCGTGATTCTCGAGCTTGTACTTAAATTGAGCATCGTTAATCCGAGCCATTGCCAAACGAACATTTTTTGAAGCCGCCAAGCATTGAGAGTCGGCGGAGATCTTTTGTTCTGCCAATGATGATAACTTTTCAGGAACTACGATGAGGGTTGCGGTACCTTTTAATGCTCTATCCAAATCCTTTTCATCGCTGGCAAATACTAAAGAATTGGGTCGATCGGTACCTGCGTGATCTGTTCCGGTAACTTCCAGATCCTGGTTTCCCTGGATATATGAAATCCACTGTTGATATTTATCAATGAGTTCAGATGCTTTCATAGTGACCTCTTAAATAGAGCTGTTCGGCTTCGAAAAATGTCTTAAGCGACCTTTAAACTACTTATTGTGTCTATGTGACGCAATGGAAACGTATTCAGAAGCCTTGGAAACGGTAAAGGGGCTTAAATCGCACGGATGCTAAGCGTTATTTCCTAGTATTATCAATAATTTCACTCTATTTGTAGCTCCAGGTTTGACAATTTAAAGCAACGAAATTTAGAAGGTAAACGTTAAGAAAACGTTGAGGCGACCACCAACGACATCGTGGGTTCTGCATAAGACAAAGGTGAACGCATGGCCAAGAAGAAAGCTACTAAAAAGAAAGCAAAAGTAAGTAAAACGGCTAAAAAGAAAGTCGCGAAAAAGAAGTCGGTGAAAAAATCGTCCACAAGTAAGGTTGGTAAAAGGGCTGCTGTGGCTAAGGCGGCTAAAAAAACGCGCAAAAAATCTGCTAAAAAAGCGACCCCAGAGGCCTCTAAGCCAGTGAGAAAGGGCAAGACCTCCGCGTCAAAGCCAGAGAGATCTTCATTAGTGGATCGATCAAAACTGTCCTCCAAGGAGATGGAGCTCGTAAAGAAATGGGACAATCTTCACAAACGCCACGGGAAAACAGAGCCAAAGCCCTATAATATGCGTGAAGAGTATACAGAAAGGGCTCCCATCGATCATAAGCACTTAGGATGGGGCTTTGTATTGAAAAATGTTAATGATCGCTTGGAAGTTTTATTTGAATCAGGTATTAAAACCTTAATCTCAAATTATAAGTAATTTCAAAGGGTCTCATATATATGGCAAAGGATGATTTAGCACAGCTCGAAGGAAAAGTGATCGACGCAGGAGCTGGCGGCTTGTACAAAATCAAGTTGGAAAACGAAGTGGAAATACAGGCTAAGCTTTGCGGGAAAATGAGACGATTTAATATTCGAGTGGTTGTGGGAGATCGTGTGACAGTTGGAGTTTCTCCATACGATCCAACTCATGGCCTCATTATGTACAGACACAAATAGCAACCCTTAAGTTACCCAAAGCTATGAATCTTAATCCTCAAAAACAAAATCATTTTAAAAAGTTTCTCAAAGGTATTCCTGAAAAAGGGATTCTAAGTGTTTTAGCTCTTGTCGAAGAAGGGGCGACGGTTCCCTTTATTGCCCGATACAGAAAAGAAAAGACGGGTAATTTGGATGAAGTTCAAATTCGATCCATTATCGATGTGAATGAAACATTCGACCAGTTAGTTAAACGAAAAGAATTTGTACTCGATGAAATCGAGAAACAAGGAAATCTAACTCCTGAACTGAAAAAGCAAATCACGGATTGTGATGAGCTTGGTGAGCTGGAAGAGATATATCGACCCTATAAGAGAAAAAAGAAAACCAAGGCCACATTGGCGAGAGATGCTGGCATCGAACCGCTGGCAGATTGGATTTGGGGCATTGGCCATGGGGAAGTAGATCCTGCTGGAGTGACTCTAGAGGTGAAAGCGAAAGAGTTCATTAATCAGGAAAAAGGCTACGTCACATATGAAGAAATTCTCCGAGGGGCACAGCATATTATTGTTGAGCGATTGGCGAATGATTCTGAACTACGATCTAAAGTTAAAGAAGATTATCAAAAGAATGCAAAAATAATCTCTGAAAAAGGTCAAAAATACAAAGTGCACTCTAAGTATGAGACTTATAAAGAGTATTCTGAGTCTGTTGTAAAGCTTCAGACTCCTAAAACTTCACATAGATATCTTGCGATTCGTAGAGGGTGGCAAGAAGGTGAGCTTAAAGTTCGTATGGAGTCCAATGACGAGCAGCTGCTTTCCATTTTTGAATCGGCAGCATTGTCTAAGCCTGACGTTGTTGCCAGCTCATTTTTAAAGGGATGTGCAAAAACAGCTCTCAATGTTCATGTAGTTCCATCAATTGTGAATGAGATCCATCGACAGTTAAAAGAGTTGGCAGACACTCATGCGATCACTGTGTTTGCTCAAAATGTTAAAAAAGTTTTGATGGGAAGTCCGTTTGGTTCAAAGGTTGTTTTGGGTGTAGATCCTGGGATTCGCACAGGATGTAAAATTGCCTTAGTGGATAAGAGCGGTACGTTTGTAACCGATACTGTTTTGCACACTGAAGGTGAAGGCGCGAAAGAAAAAGCTAAAAAATTATTTGGAGAAGTGGCTCAGCAAATCACCATCGAAGCCGTTGCCGTAGGAAATGGAACTCATGGTCGAGAAACTGAAAAGTTTATTTCAGATATTTTTAAAGAATTAAAATTAGAAATTCCTGTAGTTTTAGTTAATGAGTCGGGAGCTAGTATTTACTCTGCTTCTGATGTTGCGAGAGAAGAGTTTCCAGAACTTGACCTTACTATTCGTGGAGCTATTTCGATCGCAAGAAGGCTGCAAGATCCTTTGGCAGAGCTTGTTAAGATTGAGCCTAAGTCCATCGGCGTAGGTCAATATCAGCATGATGTTAACCAAACTCAGCTTAAGAAAAGTCTGCATAATGTAGTAGAGGATTGTGTGAACCATGTGGGTGTGAACCTCAATACGGCTTCAGAGTCACTCTTGCAGTATGTTGCTGGAATTGGTCCGGCGGTGGCCAAGAATATAGTTACGCATCGGCAAGAAAAAGGTCTGTTTAAGTCGAGACAGCAGCTCCAGGATGTTTCTAGATTCTCTTCTAAAACATTTGAGCAAAGTGCTGGTTTCCTAAGAATTGTTGATGGGGACTCTCCTCTTGATGCAACAGGAGTTCATCCGGAGCGCTATCAAGCCGTAAATGATATGGCGAAAGAAGCCGGAATGACGGCTAAAGAGCTTATGGGAAAAGCTTCTAAGACCCTGGATCGATCTAAGTGGGCAGAGTTAGTGGGAGGATTCACCTTTAATGATATCGTTAAAGAACTGGATGAGCCCGGTAGAGATCCACGTGATCCCTATAAGATTTTTAAATTTAGAGATGATATTCATGAGGTTAAGGACCTAGCTAAAGAGATGTTGTGTCCCGGTATCGTTACGAATGTAACCAACTTTGGAGCGTTTGTTGATATTGGCGTTCATCAAGATGGCTTAGTTCATATTTCTGAGTTATCGAACTCTTTTATTGATGATCCTAAGAAAGTGGTTAGCCCAGGAGATCAGGTACAAGTAAAAGTGCTTGGTGTGGACGTGGAGAAGAAACAAATCTCCCTTTCTCTATTGGTTGATGGAAAACAACCTCAAACTCAACGACCGGGGAATAAAAAATCGGCGCGACCGGGGAGTGGTAAAGGTAAAAAAGGTCAAACTGGCGCGAAAGGTAAACGGCCTCAGGGTAAACGGCCTCCTAAAAAAGGCGGAAGCCCGCGTGCTCCTAAAAGACCAGCATTTTCACAAAATCCATTTGCTGACTTGGCAGCTCAGTTGAAATCTGGTGACGACAACTAAAGTCACCAGTTTCCTCTCATGGGAGTTGAAGTTTCCAGTTTTTATAAATCGCTGAAAATTAGTTTTCTTTTTTAGATGCTATGAGTGTGTTGGCAAATTCGGTAAAGCCATCACCACCCTTTTCATTACAAATGTATTTGGGTAAATGAGTGAGTCTCTCTTTAAATTCGGAAATATTCTCAACGGCTACGCTTAGCTTGAAGTTTTCAAACATGGGTTCGTCATTGGGTGAATCACCGATGAAAACGGCTTTCGAATTTGCATTTTCCCAGGTTAAGCTAAGCTCATTTTCACAATAGGTTTTTACCATTTTGAATTTATCGTGGTCGCCAAACCATCCATTAACATGTATGGAACTTACTTTTGCAATAGCTCCAGCTGAATGAAAATGATCCACAATTTTGTCTATGTCACTTGCGGGTAAAGGATCCACATCCTCACAGAAGTCGATAGCTAGATCCAGTTGTCGACAAAACTGATCAGATGCCACCGCTGCGCCTGGAACGTCCATTAGAATTTTATCACGAACCTCTGCTAGTTTTTTTTGGTTGGATTCCCGTTCTTCTACCGATTGAAAATAGAATCTCTTCATGGTCCCACTTGCGTGTCGAAAATAGAATCCGCCATTTTCGCCGATGACGCCATGAACTGGCCAAAACCGTGCAATCAATTCACACCATCCAGCAGGACGTCCGGTGACCGGGACCAAAGTAAAGCCGGATTCAAAAAGTTTCCATAGAGCGTTGTATGCGTTGGCGTGAATTTTTCCATTGTGAGAAATGGTGTCATCTATATCGCAAAAAATGAGTGAAATTGAATGGGTAGTTAGTTCTTTTAAGTTTTTCAAAGAGATCACCTTGGTAAAAAATTGATGCTATCTTAATTAAGAATCGAATTATTAGGCAGTGCCTTCGGCGAGGTTTGACGCATTACGCTGATTGCGATTGTTGATTAAATTCAATTCTCCTTGCACCTTGTATTACATGTATGGTCTCTAAAGACCCTTAATTCACCCTATATATATAGTCAAAGCTGTGGAGTTGAAAATGGCGGCAAAAGCCCTAGTAGTTGTTGAGTCACCGACGAAAGCGAGAACGATTAAGAAATTTCTCGGAAAAGAGTACGTTGTGGAATCCTGCATGGGCCATGTACGGGACTTGCCACAGTCCGCAAAAGATATACCCGAGAAATTTAAAAAACTCCCATGGGCTAACCTGGGTGTAAATGTCGAGAAGAATTTCGAGCCTATTTACTGCATTCCAAAAAATAAGACCAAAATTGTTAAAGAACTAAAAGACAAATTAAAAGACGCTGATCAGCTTATTCTCGCGACGGATGAAGACCGTGAAGGGGAGAGTATTAGTTGGCACCTTTTAGAGTTGTTAAAACCAAAGGTTCCAGTGAAGCGCATGGTGTTCCATGAAATTACCAAATCAGCAATTCAACAGGCCTTAAAAGAAACACGTGATGTAGATACAGATTTGGTTAAGGCTCAGGAAGCACGACGAGTATTGGATCGATTGGTAGGTTACACCATATCTCCTTTGATCTGGAAAAAAGTGGCCTATGGATTGTCTGCTGGTCGAGTACAGTCGGTGGCAGTTCGATTGATTGCGGAGCGAGAGCATGAACGTATTCGATTTAAAAAGAGTGAGTACTGGGGTGTGGTTTCCCAGTGTGAGAAAGATAAGTCTGGCTTCGATGCTCGATTGATTTCTGTGGATGGAAAGCGTGTTGCCGTCGGTAAGGATTTTGACGGTACAACGGGGCAGATGGCGGCAGATAAAAAGAATAGTTTTGTTCATTTAAATGAACAAAAGGCTAAGAAAGTCGTTGATGACTTAACGGGTGAGCCTTGGACTGTTTCTGAAGTGGAGGAGAAGCCGGTTTCAAGAAAGCCTGCGGCTCCCTTTATTACTTCTACATTGCAGCAGGATGCCAACCGAAAGCTTGGACTCACCTCTAGAGAAACCATGTCGATTGCTCAAAAACTGTATGAACGTGGTTTTATCACTTACATGAGAACGGATTCCACAAATTTGTCCGAGCAAGCCATTAAAGCGGCCCGAGCATGTGTGAAAGACCTCTATGGGAAAGAGTATTTGCCCGAAAATCCTCGAGATTATTCAAAGAAGAAATCAAAAGGAGCACAAGAGGCTCACGAAGCTATCCGTCCGGCTGGTACGGACTTTCCTAAGCCTGCTGATACCAGTTTAAAAGGAACTCAATTAGCTCTTTATGATCTGATTTGGAAACGAACGGTAGCTAGTCAGATGGTGAACTCACAGCAGAAACAGGTGAGTCTGAGGTTTTCAGTGGGAGATGCCATTTTTTCAGCGAGTGGAATGACCATTGAATTTCCAGGGTTTTTGAAAGCCTATGTAGAGGGAAAGGATGATCCTGAAGCGGCATTAGATGATAAAGAAGTACGCCTTCCCAAAATGAAAAAGGGGGAGTCTGTTACATGCAAGGCTATCCAGCCAACCAGTCATGAAACTAAGCCACCAGCTCGATATACTGAAGCGGGTTTGGTTCAGAAAATGGAGAAGGAAGGCATTGGGCGTCCTTCGACTTATGCGACTATTATTGGAACTATTCAAGATAGAGGATACGCCAAGAAAGTGGGAAACACACTAGTTCCGACTTTTACAGCGTTGGTGGTCAGTAAATTATTAAGTAGTTACCTTCCAGAATATGTGGATCTAGGATTCACTTCAGAAATGGAGCAGAAGCTTGATGATATTGCTCAGGGAGATCTGGATCAGATAAATTATTTAAAAAGTATTTATCACGGAGATACGGGGTTAAAAGTTCGTGTTGAAACTCAAGAGGAAGCGATCCCAAATGATGAGTCTCGAGAAATAAATTTAGAAGGGCTAGATGGTTTTAGTTTTCGAGTCGGAAGGTACGGAGCCTATGTTTGTCGGGTGGATAAAGAGACCGGAGAAGAAGTGTGTGCTTCGATTCCTGATGAAAATGCACCCGGTGAGATGACAGCAGAAATGGCAGATAAAATCATAGACCGAAAAATAGCTGGTCATGATGCTCTGACTCAAGATCCAGAAACCGGAAAGCCCATTTATGTGTTAACTGGTCGTTATGGTCCTTACGTGCAAAGAGGAGATGCTGCCGAAGAAGGAGAAAAACCGAAGCGTATGGCATTGCCACCAAATCTTGAACCAGAAGACGTTGACGAAGAAAAGGCTTTATTTTTGTTAAGCCTACCGAAGGATCTTGGAGAGCACCCAGATTCGGGTAAGCCAGTCCGAGCTGGAATTGGGCGGTTTGGACCTTATATTGTTCATGATGGAGACTTTAGGAGTATCCCGAAAACAGAAAGTGTTTTTGATGTCACCTATGCTCGGGCAATGGAGCTTTTGAGTCAGCCTAAAAAGGGGAGAGGGCGAGCGGCCCCATTGAAAGAACTTGGACCACACCCTGAAACCGGTGATGAAATGCAAGTTCTGACTGGTAAATATGGTCCCTATGTGAAATGTGGAAAAACAAATGTTTCATTGCCGGAGTCGATTAAGCCCGAAGAGGCGACAAAAGAACAAGTTATGGAGCTGTTGGAGCAAAAGTTAGCCTCTAGTAAAGCTGGTAAGAAAAAGACCAAAAAGAAGAAGGCGCCTAAAAAGAAGAAGGCTAAGAAAAAAGCCAAGACAGTCACCAAGAAAGCAAAATCAGCTAAGAAAAAGACGGCTAAAAAATCTAAGGTGGCTAAGAAGAAGACCAAGAAAAAAAGTAAGACGGCGCGGAAAGCCTCTGAGTAGCTTGCTCTAAGTGGCTGAAATCATTGAAGGCCATTGATCCCTGTAGGTTAAGTCCACCTGAGGGGATTGAGCTTTTCAAGGCAAGGTGCTATAAAAATAGGCTGCTGGTGAGCCGGAGGGCTTCTTGAAACGGTTGATTTTTAAAAAGAAGGCGCAGAAAAACACCCAATTGGAATTGGGTATGGGGCGCAAAAGAGAGCCGGATAGAAATTTTGATCGAGGCGGTCGAAGTTTTTATTTTTTTGATTTTGATGACAATATTGCCTTTCTTTCCACTCCCATTTTTGTCTTTCATAAAAAAACAGGTGAGCCTTTAGCGCTGAGTTCTGGCGAATACGCCCAATTCAAAAACTCAATTGGAGAGTACGGTAAATACGCAAACTATGAGTTTATTTACGGACCGGATGGAAGCTTCCAAAGCTTTCGGGACAAGAATATTCGATTTTATAAGCGCCTCTTTGGTGAAACTGAAGACTTCGAAAAAGACATTGAGAATGCGCTCTCTTACCCAGACTTCGACTGGAAGGGGCCTTCATGGAACTGCTTCTATCACGCAGTATTTAATAAAAGACCCATTTCATTGATTACCGCCCGAGGGCATCGTCCTTCGACAATTGTTCGTGGGGTCCAGAGATTTGTAGACCATGGTTTTCTGCCCAACACTCCTAATTACCTCAGTCTATTTCCTGTCAGTAATGAGGAAACTCAAATGAGTTTGACGGGTAGTTATGAAGAAGGTGTTGATGTGGCTCGACTCAAGCAGTTGGCCATCCGAAAATCTGTTGAGCAGGCTTTTGAGAAGTATGGAGAAAATCCCTACCACAGGTTTGGTATGAGTGATGATGACCCGCAGAACTTAGAACTCATAATTGAGGAAATGGCTTCTTTAAAAAAGGAGTTACCACAAAATTCTTTTTTCGTGATCTCTACTCATGGTGGATCCATGGTTAAACGAGAAATATTTTCTGATCATACAATTGACTCGGTGATTCCAGACCGAGCCGAACAGTTGTCACTTTTATAACATTAAAATCGACACCTAAGTCGAGGGCCCGGGTAAAAAGTACCCTTTCAGCCACTCAAAATGACGGGTTTTTGCTTCGTCCATAGACAGTTATCAAAAAGTCACAAATAATTGAAATTGTGCATGATTTTTGTCCGATAAGAATCAGTACAATCCAACTTGAAAGGTTAAGCATGAAACGCTTTTTTCCATTAGCAATAGTTCCACTTCTCACCTTCGCCTTTTTCTCGGTGTGGCCGCTTCCTCAGTCAGAAGCTTTGAGAGGGTCTCGGTTAAAGCTGAGCTGTGAACACTTAAACTTTATTCAATCTCAGTATCTTGAAAATCACATCACCCATTCTAAATTCAATCGAAATTTAGAAAACCGGTTGATTGAGCAGTATGTGAAATCATTAGATCGCGGGAAAATGTATCTGCGTGATAGTGATATTAAGGAAATTAAAGCGAAGATGAAGGGGATTTATAAAAAGACCCGTAGCCGAAACTGTGAGCCGATTCAGCAGGCCCATGAAATTTTTAAGAAGAGAGTGGCGGAGCGTGTCGCCTTCGTAAATAAAACCCTTACGGACAAGTTTAAGTTGGATAAAACGGTTGAGTTAAAAACCGACCCAGATGAGCGTAAGTACCCACGTACGGTTGCGGAACAGAATCGTTTTCATACTAAGTATCTTCATTTTCAAATGGCCAATTATATCACCTCTGATATGAAGCCTGATGAAGCCAGGGAAAAAATTAAAAAGAATTATGAACGAATCCAGAAAAGGATTGGTGAAGATGATCTAGAGGATATTTATGCCACGTTTCTTGATGCGTTTGCCAGAGCTTTAGATCCTCATTCAAGTTTCTTTTCATGGGATGCCGTTGAGGATTTTCAAATTCAAATGAGTTTGTCTTTGGAAGGTATTGGGGCCACTTTAAGTTCTAAAGATGGATTTACTACCATTGAGCAATTGATAGCAGGTGGAGCTGCTGCTCAGTCGGGAAAATTGAAGCCCAAAGATAAGATTGTTGCTGTGGCTCAAGAGGATGACAAGAAATTTAAGCCTGCTGACAATGTTATTGATATGGATTTACGGGATGTTGTCCGCAAGATTCGTGGAAAAAAAGGTACAAAGGTAAAATTATCTATTCTTAGGAAAGAGGGTAAGGAGAATAAGAAATTCGATGTGGTTTTGGTGAGAGACAAAATCAAATTAGAAGACGAAGCCGCTCAAATTCATTACATAGAAAAAACCATAAAAGGGCAGAAGAAGACCGTTGGTCTTATAAACCTTCCTTCGTTCTATGCAGACAACCGATCTCAAGACGGTCGAAGTGCAGCAAAGGATATGAAAAAGCTTTTAGCGGAAGCGAGAAAGAAGAAAGTTGATGCTGTCGTTTTGGATTTCTCTACCAATGGTGGCGGATCCCTTGATGATGCAGTGAAAATAGCGGGTTTGTTTTTTAAAACTGGAAATGTGGTAAAGCAATCTCAAAAGAGCCCAACCGGTTCTCCCATTGTACTTGCTGATTTAGATCCAGCTGTGGACTATAGTGGGCCATTGGTTGTACTCACGAGTCGCATTAGTGCCAGTGCTTCTGAAATTGTTGCTGGAACCCTCAAAGATTATAAGCGAGCGATTGTTGTGGGCGGTGATCACACCTTTGGTAAAGGCAGTGTTCAATCGGTTTCAAACCTTCCACGTAACTTAGGAGCCCTAAAAACCACAGTGGGTATGTTCTTTACTGCGGGTGGTGCTTCAACTCAACATAGAGGAGTGGATGCTGATATAGTTTTCCCGAGCACGCTTTCTACAGATGAGATTGGCGAGAAGAATTTAGATTATTCTTTGCCGCCTAAAAGAGTGAAGCGATTTTTGTCGAAGGATGCCTATGTTCGGAACGGTTCAGAAGCTTGGTCTGTAGTTAATAAGGGTTTAATTAAGGATTTGAATGCTAAAAGCCAGGCCCGTATTAAGAAAAACGAAGAGTTCACTAAAATTAAGAAAGATATTAAGAAAGCTAAAGATCGCGGCAAAGTGATAAAAGTATCTGAACTTTTTGAAGAAGAAAAAGATGATGATAAAAAGGACAAAGACCACAAAGACGATGAGGATTATACGCTGACAAAAGAGGAAAAGCTTAAAAAGTATCTTGAGCGAGCGGATATCCAAGAGGCGATCAATGTTGCTGCCGATTTCGTAGAAATGGTTACTTTGAACTCTATGGCTACAACCGGTGAGCCTAAGAAAGAAGCTCGTTTAGGGCAGTGATTTCTGCCTAGCCCTCTATTCTATTAGCACTCTAGTGTTGCGACGCATTATTTGCGTCGTAGGACTTCAATTCAATTGGTCAATCTGATGTGTTTTTGACTTCTCGACTCCAACCAAGTACCTCTAATAGCTCAATTTTGTTGATAAAACCCGTATAAATTTTTAGGGGAAAGAGAAGGTCATGGAATCTATGCCTAACATTGAAAGTAAGACCAAGACGGCTCCAAAACAAAAAGGTAGTAAAGATTTACCTCTGCCAAAAGAAAAGCTTCTACAGATTCATAACTTGATGGTGAAGGCTCGATCTTTAGAGGAAAGACTTATCAAAATATATAAAGCGGGTGATGCCTTCTTTTGGATTGGTGGACCTGGTGAAGAGGCCTTCGGTGTTACTCTTGGAATGTTAGCTGATAAAGGTAAAGGGCATGACCACGATTGGATGCATCTGCATTATCGATGTACCCCCACTTTGATTGCCATGGGAATGCCTATGGGAGACTCCATTCGTTTGATAATGAATAAAGCCACCGATGTAAGTACTGGTGGTCGAAATTTTGCTAACCATTACAGCTATCCTGAGTGGAATGTAGCACCCGTGACTTCACCTATTGAAGTACAATACTCTACTGCCATTGGAACAGCTTGGGCCCAGCGACGAGCTGGAGGTAAAGGGATTTCAGTCGTAACAGGTGGTGACGCAGGTACGGCTGAAGGAGATTTTGCATCTTGCCTGATTTGGGCGAGTCGTCCTGGTAATGAGTTACCGCTTTTGATTACGGTTCAGAATAATAAATGGGGGATCTCAACCAATTATGATTCTCAACATGGTGAGAAGCATACTTCTGATCGAGGAAAAGCATTTAATATTCGCACTGAAGTTATCAATGGAAATGATCCAATTGAGAGTTATCTTAAACTCAAAGAAGTTATGGAGTACATCAGACAGGAGAAGAAGCCCGTCGTATTGGAAGCGCAGTTGTCGCGGTTGTACGGACATTCTTCTGCCGATGGAGCCAACCGTAGGGATGAGCCTTGCTGTATAGAGCTATTTGAAAAGAGATTGATTGAATGGGGTTTAATCACAAGAAAAGAGTGTGATGATATTAAAAAAGCCTACGATGCGGAAGCCCGAGCTGAAATGGAAGCCGCGAGAAACGAACCGGATCCCGAGGCTGATAGCATTTGGGATAACGTATACGTCGACAATGAGAACGGCGATTGGAGGAAATTCTAATGGCAAATATGGCTCAAGCCATTCGAATGGCACTTCACTTCGCTGAAGAGAATTTAGAATTAAAAGATGTGTTTGGAGAGGACGTAGGCGCACCGCTAGGAGGAGTTTTTACGGCCACTCAAGGTATTAAAAGTGCTTGGAATACACCTCTGGATGAGCGCGGAATCATTGGTTGTGCGATGGGTGTTGCCATGGCTGGGGACCGATGTGTGGCTGAGATCCAGTTTGCCGACTATATTTTTAATACGATCGATTTATTGAAAATGGCGGGTAATACTTTGTGGGCCACTAATGGGAAGCAAGAACTCCCTATGGTTGTAATGACGCCCAATGGAGCTGGAATCCGTGGGAGTCTTTATCATTCTCATAGCTTCGATGCTCATGCGTCTCGCATGCCGGGTTGGAAAATCGTAGTTCCTTCGACACCATTAGATGCTTATGGGTTAATGCTTTCAGCAATTGAAGATCCTAATCCCGTGATGTACTTGAACCCCAAAGCTCTTATGAGAGTGCGAGGGGAAGAGCTGATTCCTGGTGAGCCAGCAGATGAAAAAGAACTCAAGTCTATGATTGATGCTCCGATTGGAGATCGGTCTAAGTGGAAGCCAAAGTGGCCAAAATTGGAAGACTATAGAGTTCCCATTGGTAAGGGTAAAGTCACTCGTGAAGGGACGCGGGCCACAATGGTTTCTTACGGACGTACACTTATAGTATGCAACCAGGTGGCCGACAAATTGAAAGCCGAAGGCATTGATGTCGAAGTTATAGATTTACGTTCAGTGTATCCCTATGACTGGCAGCTCATTAAATCTTCGATTCGAAAAACAGGGCGAGTTATGTTTGTAAATGAAGATACTGAAGTGACTAACTTCGCTGAACACCTAGCTTATAGAACCACCCAGGAGTTGTTTTACGAACTTATGGCTCGACCTCGAGTTGTTGCAGCAAAGAACGTTCCTGGAATTGGATTACATCCTAATTTAGAAGACAATACGGTTCCTCAACCACCACGAGTGGAAGCGGAATTGCGAGAACTTTTGGCGGAGACCCCATAATGTTACAAGTAAATACAAAGCAAAAAACTGGTAAATCAAAAATGAAAAAAAACAAAGATAAAGAGTTTGATAAATACGAGCTCTACATAAATTCTGTTCAGTCTCCGGAAACTGACGTTAAGTTTTTAAGACGGGTATATAAGGAGCTTAGAGATAAAAAGCCAGAGACCATGCGAGAAGATTTTTGTGGTACATTCGCTTTGAGTTGTGAATGGGTAAAGTTAAAAAAAGATCATAAAGCCATAGGTGTTGATCTAGATGAAGAGCCTATCAGCTACGGGAAAGAACATTATTTTTCACAACTGACTGATGAGCAAAAAGGTCGAGTGGAGATTTTGACTGCGAATGTCTTGGACCCCAAGCTTCCTAAGGCGGATATTGTTCAAGCTCAAAACTTTTCTTACTTTATTTTTAAAAAGAGAGAAGAGCTTCGCGACTATTATAAAAATGCATTAAAGGGCCTTAAATCCGACGGAATATTTGTTGTGGATTGTTTCGGTGGTTCACAGTGCTTTGAGCCTAATGAAGAGGAAACGGAGCACAAGGGGTATTCTTATTTTTGGGATCAAGACAGTTTTGATCCAGTGACCAATGAAGCTCAGTTTTATATCCATTTTAAGCGTAAAGGTGAGAAGAAGCGTGAGAAGGTGTTTAGCTACGATTGGCGAATGTGGAGTATTCCTGAAGTGCGTGAAATTATGCTTGAGGCTGGCTTCAAAGACACCGCCGTTTATTGGGAAGGCACAGACGAAGATGGAGAAGGCGATGGCGAGTTCACCCGTGTGACTAAGGGTGAAGATTGCGAATCTTGGGTGGCTTACATCGTAGGTTTAAAATAAAGGCTTTCCCTCCATCAGAAATTATTCAATAATGAATTTATGGAGTCTCGTTTAACCAAAAATATCGCAAGATTAGTGGTATCCGGCCTGGTTATTGGCGGGTATTACGCGGTTTCGGTGCTTTTTTTGTGCGAAGCTGAACTGGATCATGTTTGTACGGACGCGGCTTCAAACTCCTCTTTGGTCGCGTTTATTATTACTTTGGTCGTGGCTTTTTCATTTCGATCTACAAAGCAGTTTTTTATTACTTCCGTGACAATGGTTTTGTTGGTTGCACCTTTTACCCATTGTGCGACTTACTATCTGGAAGAATCTGAATATGCAGAGGTGAGCCGGAACTTTACATTTAAAATCATGAATAACCTTTACCGACGTTTGGACGAATACAATAGAGTGTGTGGTTTTTATCCATCCGCTGAAGAAGGTCTTGAGGTTTTAGGCAAAGGTTCTAAAGCCTGTCCCGGTTGGAAGCCTCGGTCAAATATAATGCAAAATTTGACAGATGCTTTTGGAGAACCGCTGATTTATGAGCCCAATGGTTCTCCCGCAAATCAGTTCATATTGCGATCCTTAGGAGCTGATAGGGCCGTAGGCGGGCAAGGAGATAATGAGGACATAGAGATGTTCTCAGCTGTTCCTGGAGATGACGGGGAAGAGAAGGCACCCGAAATAGAAGATACTGAACTTGATGCCAATGAAGATTTGGCTAGCGACGCCGAGTCTGACTTAGATCAAGAGGCTGACCCATTGAGTCCTGATGGAGAGCCTGTAGAAGAATCTGTAGAGGAAGAAGGTCTTGAAGAAGATGTTCTTGAAGAAGATGTTCCCTCTGAAGAATATATTTCGGACGATTTGGTAGAAGAAGAATCCAACTAAAAATCAATGTGTCTTGATGCTATGGCAGCAAGTGTGTCTTCTGTTCGTAATGTCCGGGCACTCAAGGAAACGGGATGAGCTCCTTGCTCAACAAATTTATCAATTTCAAACTCTATAAATCCACCTTCAGGACCAATGATTACTGAGGCTGGGGACTCTATTGAGTTTGGAAAAGGGGACTGAGCATAGGGGTGAGCTAAGTAAGCCGGACTATCCTCTAGAAGGAATTTAAAGTGATCTTCTACGAAGGGCTTGAATCGGTCGTACCAGAAAACCTCAGGCATGAGAGTGTCTCGACTCTGCTGCAGTCCATCGACCAATGGGGTTTTCCAATGACCTTCCTGGACAAAGCGACTCAGCCAATAGGACTTTTCCACTTTATAAGCATTAAACACATGAATTTGCTTATAGCCGAGCATGGCAGCAGACCTGAATATACGCTTCATCATCTTAGGTCTCTGCAATGCGATAAACAGCTTTATTGGAAGGGGTTTTACACTGCTGGGTGATGGTTGAATGGCATCAAGATAGATAGCATTGGAATTTATTTGAGTGATCTTTGCCCACCCACTAGGGCCATCTAATAACCCCACTTCCAACAGATCCCCGGGTTGTTTTCTAAGGATGTGTTGAACATGGTTGATCGTTGTAGGGTCTTCAATAGCCAGTGGCTTTTCTTGCTGGAGGTCGGGTTTCAACAATATCAAATTCATTTCACTGAACAGAGTTTTTAAGCTCCTCCATAGTAAATAAAGGAGTGACTTGGAGTCCAATCTCATTGAGAGACTGGGGCTCTCCTGTGCCTCGATAGATTGCGCATAAAACGTTTTCTACTGTTGCGCCGAACTGTCTAAGTTGATTTGTGCTTTCGATCACTTGGCCGCCGGTAGTAATGACATCCTCTACAACCAAAACTTTTTTACCCTCTATGGAAGTACCTTCGGCCAATTGGCAGGTTCCGTATGTCTTAGCTTCTTTTCTAACAAAAGCGGCTGGTATTCCTGTTTCCAATGACAAGGCGGTAGCAATAGGGATGCCTCCCATTTCAAGTCCAGCCAATACTTCAGTGCCTTCGGGTATAAGGTCTTTCATGTGCTCAACCATTGGTTTCAAAATTTCTGGAAGCGCCTCGAACCTATATTTGTCAAAGTACTCATTAGATACGGTTCCACTTCTGAGCTTAAAAGATCCAGTAAGGTGAGAAGCTTCAAACATTTTTTTACATAGGTCGATTCGGTTCATTTTGCCCCCAAAGGTCAATGTGCCCTAGTTAAAGCAGCCATCTAGGCACCAGTCAATGTTCATAAAGTTTGTATTACCATACATATGTAACAGGTTTGATTTGGCTAGATTTTTGCTACTTATTTAAGTTGGAACGAACAACAGTCCTCTGCCACGGACAGGGGGAGCGATGAATACTAAAAAAGTATATGTAATATTATTGAGTCTCACATTTTTTATGCTTGTAGTTACAGCAGCGGTAATACGTTTGCATGTTTAGCGGGTTTGCTCACTGACCCACTGAGCAAACTCATTGTGGGCAGAATCTAACACCCATGCAACCACACAGGGGCACTCGTATTCATGATCTTCGACGATCATTTTTTTAACAGATTCTACATTTGTAGTGACAGTTTTGATTAGCATCACCACTTCGGCGGATTTCTCTATCTGGCCTTGCCATTCATAAAGCGAGGTCATGGAAGGGAGAATATTTGCACAGGCAATCTGTTTCTTCTCCAGTAATTTGCTGGCCATATTTTCTGCAGTTTGAGTGTTGGGCCATGTACTGTAAATGAGGGAGAGTTCATTCATTTGAGCTCAGGTGTCATCGGTCCAAGTTGTTTTTTTTTTAACTTCCATTGTTCCATAGCATGTTCTCGCATATCGACCACATTATCGGACTCATCGACAATTTCCACACCGAGAAGAGTCTCGATAGCGTCTTCCAAGGTAACCAGTCCCACAGGTACACCATATGAATCTACAGCCAAAAATAGATGCTCTTTTCTTTTGATGAACTGATCTAATGCGGCCGCAACGGAAATATCTTCCGGTACCTTATGGATAGGGACTATGAATTTCTCAATGGGTAAGTCATCCAAATCCTGAGAGGCGGCTTCCATTAATTTATATTTATAGATAAGGCCCACCACGTGATCAAAGTTTCCTTCGAACACAGGAATTCTAGAAAAATGGATGGATTTATTTTTCCTCAATACACCTTGCACTGATTGTTTGGAATCTAGGGCCATCACCACAGATCTAGGAGTCATGATGTCTTTAACTAGAATTTCTTCGAGCTTTAAAACGTTACGAATCACAGCGCTTTCTTTAGGGCGGATAGCACCATGGGATTCACTCATTTCGGCTGAGACAAGAATCTCTTCTCGAGTGATGACGTGCTTGCGTTGAATGCCGAGTTTTTTATTTACCCACTCCGTCAACACAACCACTGGATAGGTGATAACAATCATAAATCGAATTAGGTATACAGCGGCGGGGGCAATGGCCTTCCATCGCGTCGCACCCAATGTTTTAGGTAAAATTTCCCCAAGGGCTAATACGGCCACGGTTAAAATGGCACTGGCGCCGGCCATCCAAGCGCTTCCAAACAAATTGAAAGTTTGAGCTCCAACCCCTGCAGCACCAATCATGTTTGCAGATGTATTTATAGTTAAAATAGCAGTTAGAGGCTGGTCAATCTTCTCTGTATATTGAGCAAGGAGCTTTGCACTTCTCCGTTTTTCTTTACGCTTAATTTCTATAAACGTAGGTGTGACCGAAAGAATGCTCGACTCTAATAAAGAGCAAGTGAACGAAATCAAAATAGTGAGAAGGAAATAAAATACGAGTAAGCCCATAGGGTTTACAACCTCTCGCTAGAATGAAAAATGTAGTTGAATAGAAAATGGTATTTGTTTTTGAATGCGGCGTTTATTCGCCTACTGGGATCGTCCATATTGTTGGATGCAGTCCTTTCTGAAACTCTGTCTCTATTTTACTAGATGTTGAGGTCATTCTGAAAGGAAAATCGGTAGAAATTGTAGGATCTCCTATCTCAAAGTCAATGTAGCTGATTTGACGAAAAATAAGAGGGGGTTGGTAGCTAAGTCGTTGAAATGACTGGGAGGGTGGGAATGGTAAATGAATTCATGGACTTAACGTTGAAATGGGGGGTGTCCATCTGGTATACGACCTAAGCCCTAGGAGATGGATGATCGTGGAAATTGATAAATGTAAGGTGAATTATATTAAGCCAGCCAGTGCTGTGAGTTGGGATGAATACTTTATGTTGCAGGCCATGCTGGCGAGTTTTAAGTCCAAAGATCCGGCCACAAAAGTGGGGGCCGTATTTGTGGATGGCTCCAACCACCAGATCACTATGGGTTACAATGGTTTTGTGGCGGGAGTGGATGAAACCCAACTGCCTTGGGGTAAGGATAATGAAGCTCCTTATGAGCATCAGAAGTATGCGTACGTGGTTCACGCTGAGGCCAATGCCATTCTTCATTCGCCACGAGAACTCAAAGATGCCCGTGTTTACGTGACACTTTTTCCCTGTGAAGAATGCGCGAAACTACTGGCGTCGGTTAAGGTCAAAGAAGTGATCTATCTCTCTGACAAGCATTGCACTAAAGAGGGAAACAAGATCGCTAAAAAGATTTTTAATCTGAGTGGTATTAGTTATCGCCAAATGAATATGAAGCCGGGGTTATTAGATGACCTTGAGGCCCATCTCGCCAAGCAGCTCGCCGACCTCTGAGGTGCACATTTGGGTCGCCAATTTGCGCTGGTTGTCCAACTTTTTTATCCAGGCTTCTCGTAAATTCAAGGAGTTACAGTGGTATCGTACTTGCTTTTCATATGAGTGGATGATTGCGACCATATTTGGGCCTTTTATGAGAGGCATTTTTTTTAAAGTTCTGTTGAGTACAATAGCTGTGTACTCCATTCAAACTGGTTTGGTGGAAGCCAATTCCTGCAGGCACTTGTTTGTTCGGCCACAGATTGCGTTTCAGACGGACCGGCTATTACTTAGGTTGCTGGATAAAAATGAGATAGGCTTGCTTGACAGTTTGATCGAAAGTCCTGGTTTTGAACTGCTGTCTGTAACCGGAAGTATGTCATTAAAAGATAAGCTATTGTTTAAATACTCTATGATTAGTAGTGGTAAAAATAAGGGAGCTAGCTCTTGGGATTCGCTAAAAGCCGGTATTAATCAAGGATTTGGGGTTTTTGAAAAAGACACTGGGAAATTTGTTGGTGTCTTGAGGTATCGTTACAACAAGTTGGAAGATCGAATCTCGATGGGTCGAATGATTATGCATGAGAACAGAAGACGAGGTTTTGCTGGCGAATTGGATATGCCCGCGATGAACTTCTTGTATGGTGCTTACGGTAAGAATAAATTTTCTGTTTATGTTCTTGATAACAATGTGGCTTCAAAAAGTAGGGTTGAAAAAAAATCTCCATTTAAATTTGTAGAAACTTATATGGTGGGCGAGCAGGAAGTTCTGCTGAATCGATACGACTACACGCTTAAGGTGGGGGAATGATTCTGAACTTTTTTAAAACAAAGTGTATTTCTATTCTGTTTATATCTTTTTCCTCAATGAGTTTTAGTTCGTCTTCTGTTCTGGCGGACTCCTGTCGACATGTTTTTGTGCGACCTGCAATTGTATTTGAGACACCATCATTAATTCTTCGTCAATTAAATCAATCGGAAGCTCATCTGGTGGAATCATTGAAGGATCAACCAGGATTCGCACTCTTTTCTTCAATTCGAAGTTCATCGCGAAATGATCAAGAACGATTTGTTAGCGCCTTCACAATGACATCAACTATAGGATCTGCTGGTGGGATAAACACATTCAAAAGTGGTGTTCCATTGGGACTGGGGGTATTTGATAAAGCCACTGGGGAGTTTGCTGGAGTCTTTAGACTTCGTCTTATTGTTGAAGAGGAAAGAGTTTCACTTTCAAGAATGATTGTCCCAAAGTTTCGAAATCGAGGATTCGCCAGTGAGTTAGATGCTCCAGCGATGAACTTTGTTCGTAGTACTTTTGGGATAACTAAGTTCAGCCGATATGCACTTGTTGAGAATGTTCCTTCCAATCGGAATATCCAGGAGAAGTCACCCTTTGAGTTTGTTGAAACTCTTGGCGAGGGTCTCGGTGACGCCGTAAACCGGTACGATTACGACTTGCCATAAAAAAACCCGAGCACAATAGGCTCGGGTTAAATCTACATAAAATGACTCGGTACGGCTCCAAAAGGTGCCTGGCACCTTTTTTTTACTTCGCTTCTTCAGCTTTTTGCTTTTGGTATTCCTTGACCAACTCTTCTTGAACGTTGCGAGGACAAGCGTTGTAACGAGAAAATTCCATAGTGAACTCACCTTTACCTTGAGTGGCAGAGCGAAGATCACCTGAGTATCCAAACATCTCAGAAAGAGGAACTTCAGCGTTAACAGTTACGAAACCTTCTTGAGTGGTAGTACCTGAGATGATTCCACGACGCTGGTTGATCTGTCCCATAACGTTACCTTGGAATTCTTCGGGAGCTGAAACTTCCAATGCCATAAGAGGCTCAAGAGCTGTTGGGCTGGCTTTTTCGTATGCTTGTCTAAAGGCAGCAATAGCACAAATTCTAAACGCCATCTCACTAGAATCCACATCATGGTAGGCACCATCTTCCAGATCCATTTGAACCCCGACAATAGGAGCTCCAATAAGTGTCCCTTTGGACATAGCTTCTTGGAAACCTTTATCCACAGCAGGGATGTATTCTTTTGGAATCCGTCCACCAACAATTTTGTTGTTGAACTTGTAGTTCTTATCTTCGTCGTCTTCAGTGGCAGTGAATGGTGTCATTGTACCCACTGCTTTCGCAAATTGACCAGAACCACCGGTTTGTTTCTTGTGTGTGTAATCATAAGGAGCAGCGGCACCAATCGTTTCACGATAGGCCACCTGTGGCGCGCCCGCTTGAACTTCCACACCAAATTCACGAGCCATACGTTCAATGTAAACTTCCAAGTGCAGCTCACCCATACCAGAGATGATGGTTTCATTGGACTCTTCGTCTCTGTGAACACGGAAGGTAGGATCTTCTTTGCGGAACTTTTGCAGAGCTTTTGAAAAGTTAGCCGCTTTGGCCTTTTCTTTCGGCTCAACCGCTAGGGAGATCACAGCCTCAGGAACAAACATAGAAGTCATAGCGATTTCTACGGATCCATCTGTAAAAGTATCACCAGAAGCACAGTCTACACCAAATAAGGCAACAATATCACCGGCTTTAGCGACTTCCACATCTTCCATATCATCCGAGTGCATATACACTAGGCGAGGTACTTTTACCTTTTTCTTGTCTGACATGTTGTGAATAAACTCACCCTTTTTCATAGATCCTTGATAGATCCGGAAATAAGTGAGCTGACCATATCGACCTTCTTCCAATTTAAACGCTAGAGCAACAAGAGGTAGATCGGGATCTGTTTTCATCATGATCTTTTCTTCGTTTTTAGCTAGGTCTAAACCTTCGTTAGCAATCTCTTTTGGATTAGGAAGGTAGTATTGAACCGCATCAAGAAGCTGCTGAACACCCTTGTTTTTATAGGCAGATCCACAGAAAACAGGAGTCAAATCCATGCTTAAGCAACCTTTACGGATAGCTTGTTTGATTTCTTCTTCTTCAGGAGTTTCTTCCATTAAGAATTTTTCACCAACGACATCATCGAAATCGGCGGCTTTAGCGATAAGCTCAGCGCGGTACTTTTGACATTCTTCTAACATGTCGGCAGGCACATCTTTAATTTCGATGTTCTCACCATTGTCACCAGAGTAATACCAAGCTTTCATAGTTACTAGGTCTACGCAACCTTCGAGCTTGTCTTCCAAGCCGATCGGTACTTGCATCATTACAGTGTTGTGATGAAGCTTTTCCTCAAGCATACCAGCCACACGGAAAGGGTTCGCTCCAGAGCGATCTAATTTGTTAACAAAAGCAATACGAGGCACGTTGTAGCGCTTCATCTGACGATCCACAGTGATGGACTGTGATTGCACACCAGCAACACCACAAAGAACTAGAACCGCACCATCGAGAACGCGTAGGGCTCGTTCCACCTCAATAGTAAAGTCAACGTGTCCGGGAGTATCAATGATATTGATCGTAGTGTCTTTCCAAGTCACGTTAGTGGCGGCTGATTGAATGGTGATTCCACGCTCACGCTCGAGTTCCATGGAGTCCATCTTCGCGCCTACGCCGTCTTTTCCGCGTACATCATGGATAGCGTGAATACGCCCAGTGTAGAACAAAATACGTTCTGTTAGAGTTGTTTTACCGGAGTCAATGTGAGCAGAGATTCCGATATTTCGTACCTTATCGAGGTCCCATTCTTTAGCCATTTTTCAGCTTCCTCTCGTATCTGATTTTAGGATTTAATTTAACAAATATAACAAGGGTTTATATTGCATATAGCGCCTGTTAATGAAGCCAAATATGTAACATGATTCGGGGCGTAATTACAAGGGGCACTAAAGAAATCAACGGTCTGAGGAAGGCCCATGGGGTAAGAGGGTGTAATTCTCTCGGTGAACTCAAAGAAAAAAAGCTAAAAACTTAAATATATTAACTATTTATTGTTTTGTACGATGGGAATTAAGATGGATATTTCCGTCCATTCCCCTTCCACAGAATCGATACTAAAATAGCCGCCCATTTTCTCGATGATCTCCTTGGTGCTGCGAAGGCCATAGCCTCCATTTTTTTTATTGGAATGGCTTCCCAAAAGCACCCGATTTAATGTTTGAGAGTCCATTCCGTCCCCATTATCCTTTAAAGAGTAATGGAGATAATCGCCATGGTTGGAGAACTTTAAGTCGACATGAGTGGCGTTGGCCGCTTTTGCATTAGTGATCATGTTCTCATCAGCACGAAATGTCTTTCCTTCATCGAAAAGGATGCATTGATTCTGCGAAAAAGAATCGATCTTTAAGGTGTGAGTTATGTCCACTCGACGGCAGATCTCCTTATATCGATCTTCGAAAGTAGATGAAGCTTGATTGAATGGTATTAGTCCTTCCATGGGATCGATTTTGGAGGATTGTCGCATTATACGCGCTGAATCCCTGCCTAACTCACTGGCTCTTGCAAACGCATTTTCAGATCTACTGATGGCGTGGTCTGAAGATGCCTGAGGGTTATCTTTGAGGAATTTTTGCAACGCTAAATAACCCACCGAAATTTGGTTGTTTATATCGTGGAGAATGGAGTAGAGCTTGTGTTCCCGGTCTGTGAAGTTCATGGTGCGATATTGGATAATTATTTGAGATCCGTCAACTATTTGCGTTTCAAACGAATGTTTTATAAATTTCTTGTTCCCTGGGATCGATAGGACTATCTCATTGCGATGTGGATTAAATGTCGGTAATTTTATGAATTAAAAGAGGAAAATTGATTGACCCAAAATCTCCATGAAATTTTACATCAGCAATTTGGATTAAAAAGTTTTAGGGGTCCCCAAGAGCAAATTATAAGAACAGTGCTTTCCCAAAAAAGTGCTTTGGTCGTAATGCCAACGGGGATGGGGAAAAGTCTGACCTATCAGCTGCCCAGCATTATGTTGCCTGGGATGACTCTCGTTATTTCACCGTTGATTGCTCTCATGAAGGATCAAGTGGATGCGGCACAAAAAAAGGGCCTCAATGCGGCTTTCATTAACTCGTCCTTAAGTGGTGGGCAAAAGAGAGAAGCCTATGCTCGATTGAGTAAAGGGAAGATTAAACTTCTTTATGTCACTCCCGAGCGATTTCGACTTGCTGAATTTCGAGAAGCACTTTCTAAGAATACCGTCAGTCTATTAGCTATTGATGAAGCCCATTGTATTAGTGAATGGGGACATGATTTCCGGCCGGATTACACTCGAGTGGGCGAGTTTCGTGAACTTATGGGAAACCCGACCACCTTAGCCGTTACCGCTACAGCAACGCCAGAAGTACAGGAAGATATAATAAAGCAACTCCATCTGCCTAAAGAGGACGTAAAACCATTTATCTTTGGGTTTGAACGGGAGAATCTTGAACTGGATCAAATGGATATCTATGGAATAGATCAGAAGATTCAAGCGGCTGTCATGTTGCTCAACCAAACGCCGGGATCGGCCATTATTTATTTCTCTCTGATAGACACTCTAAAAAAATTCTCTAGAGGGTTGGATCAGTTGAATATGGAACATTTGGTATATCATGGGCAATTGCCCGATCGTTACCGAAAACAAAATCAAGAAGACTTTATTTCAGACAAGAGTTCACTCATTCTAGCCACTCCTGCTTTTGGCCTTGGGGTGGATAAGCCCAATATTCGTCAGGTCATTCATGCGGAAATTCCAGGAAGCGTTGAAGCCTATTACCAAGAAGTGGGGCGCGCAGGGCGAGATGGTGAAAAGTCGATTTGTACTTTGTTGTATGATCAAGACGATGTCAGTATTCAGATGGATTTTATAAAGTGGGCTAATCCGGATCCGGGATTCATAAAGCATGTTTATAATCTTCTCGAAGACTATCAAGAGCGGGTTTGGCATGAAGGCTTGGATTTTTTAAGGGAAAAGATGAATTTCTATAACCGTCGGGATTTTAGAGTGGAAACCACAGTGAATCTTTTAGAAAGATGGGACTGTATCACTCGCCCAAAACATAAGCCTCAAGAAATCATCACAGTTATGCCGCCGCCAGAGGAATTTTTAAATCAACAGATATATGACAAGAGATTAAAACGCCAGAATGAAAAACTTCTGACATTGGTGAATTACGCTCAGCTAGAAGATGATGCTTCACGGAAGCAGTTTATTTACGACTATTTTGGAGTGTTTGAAAAGGAGCTTCCATGAAACTTATAATAGGAATTTTGTTTTTTAGCTTGATGTCATCTAAGGCAATGGCTCTTTCCGTTGAGGTCAAGCATTCGGAAGCCTCGTCTTATTTACACTTTTTATTTTCCGGATTAAAGGAACCATTTACATCCAGAACCATGCAGGAGTTGGCTGAGAAAGTAGCCGGCAAAGCGTTTCGATCCAAAAAGTTGAAAATTGATGTTGAGGTGTTTCAATCGTTTTTGAGGCATGGATACAACTTTGATGATGAAGTTCAAAATAGGCCAGAAGGGTTTTGGGCGGAAGACGCTTTTTTAATCCTAGCAGTAAACTCGGATTCCATGGAAGACTTTGAGAAGCAACTTTCGATATTGATGCCCTACAGGGGAATTTCGGCTTACTATCGAGTGAAAAAAGTCATTTACCCTATTTTTAAAAAAACTGTTTGGGACGTGAGTCTTAAAAATCATCCACAGCAGATTGCGGAAACTCTTAAGTTTATGGAAACTTCGCAGTTTTCCGATTGGTTGAAGAAGGCAAAAGCCTTTTATGGGTCGGAGTATCCGGAAGAGGTGTCTTTTAAAGTTGGGCTTATTCCTATTCCAGATAAAGGGTTAAAGTCAGGACATACCTTGGCCACTAATTTACGAGATATCCAGATTGTACCCTATTTGGAATCTCGAGGATTGAAGCGTAACTTGGATGTGATCTTTCATGAGTTTTGTCATGCTCTTTACGAGGGGCAATCTAAAGACAAAATGAAAGAGATTGATCAGTTTTATCTGACCAGCACTCATTCACATGCTTTGTTTGTGTATCGCTATTTGAATGAAGCACTGGCTACAGCTTGGGGTAATGGATGGTACCGAGAAAAACTCGATGGAAAGTTGAACCCTAGGAGCTGGTATTCGGTGGACTATGTAGATAAGTTGGGGCGAGCCTTCTTACCACTGATTAAAAAGTATGTTGGCGATGGTAGGGCCATGGACAAAGCTTTCTATCGAGAAACTTTGAATATTGCCAAAAAGACTTTTCCAAATGGGCCAAAAGAAATAGGACCTCAGTTCATGGCAGTCCAGCTTTTAATAGATCATAAAGTGGGTAGTTCCAGGCCATTTAAGTCCGTTCTAAAAAGAAATTTTCGAATTCAATCGTGGAATGCCATGGCACCCATACGTGATAGGGATATAGAGGAAACAAAAGCAAATCCTTTGAAAACGGCGATCGTGATATCATCCGATTGGAAAAATGCAGAGTCTACAATTTCTAAGCTGTATCAAGGAAACAAAATTTTATCTAAAGAGTCAAAAGATCAAGAATTTTGGGCGATTTATCCTAGAGATAGTGGGTATTTGTTTTGGATAAATACCCAAGACAAGAAGAGTTTTGAAAAGCTAATGAGAGCCTTTAAAAAATTGAAGTCACTCCCAAATAATCCAAAGTTGATAAAGTTATAATAGGAGCGAATGGTGTTCGGGTATTGTGCTGAAAATCGCCAGATCTTCCCAAATCCCAACTCGGAATGCCTTTTTCAAGGTGTGCTTGCTGTAAGCCATACCTGTAGTCCGGAGATGTTATTTGAAGCCTACAGTTTTGGAATCTTCCCGTGGCCGCAACAGGAGGGAGAGGTGCTTTGGTTCTGCCCCGATGAAAGGGGAGTGTTATTTTTTGATAAACTTCATATTCCTCAACGGCTTCGTCGGTCTTTGAAAAGTAAAACTTGGTCATTTACTGTGAATCAGGCTTTTGATCAGGTCATTGATGAGTGTGCAAAAATCCCCCGTAAGCATGAGTCCGGTACTTGGATCACCTCGGAACTTTTGGATGCCTATAAAGCCTTTCATAAAATGGGGTATGCCCATAGTGTTGAGTGCTGGCAAGAGGGCCGATTGGTTGGGGGGATATACGGAGTTTCTGTGGGTGGGGTTTTTAGTGGTGAAAGTATGTTTTTTAAAGAGACCGATGCTTCTAAAGCCTGTTTTTTACATCTAATTGAAAAATTGCGAGAAAACGGTGTTGAGTGGCTAGATATACAAATGGTCACACCCATAACCGAGAGCTTTGGTGGCGAAAGTATTTCTCGCAACGATTTTTTAAAACTCGTTGCGGAGACTCAAAAGAAGAGCATTAGTCTGACTTTTTAGTTTTTTTATTCTGTTCATTAAATGGCAATTGATTGTCAGGATTGCCTTGCATAAAATGCTGCCAGTTTAAAGATTTAAAACGCTGGCCCCAAGGCGATCCTCTCTCGGCACTGTAATTATCTGTAGGTCTCGACATCCACCAAAGAAGCCCAAAGCAGGTTATAGTGCAAGCTAAATACACAAGAGCTTGAAGGGCATAGGTTTTTGCAAATTTCAGAAAATGCGCAAGGTGGCGTTTTCTATTGTTGCTTTGCAGTTGATGAATGCGTTTGCTGATGCCTTTACTCAACTTGTCTTTTTGGGTTTCAGGCATATTTTCGAAATGAATCCCAATTATTATTTGGTCCAGAGAGGGATGTCCAAATGAAGTGCGCATCCATGTTCGGGCTTCAAATTCTTCAGTGCGAACCACACGACCGAACCAGGCAATTTTCTCTCCTCCGGGAATAGTAAATTCCATTTTGATGATTTCGCCAAGTTTTGGAGCAATGTCTCTCTCAGTGACAAACGCCACTCCAGTAGCTGAAATGTTTAGTATTTCTGTTGAGTGGGTCGGAGCAAGTCTTGGTTGAGGTTTATATAATAGAAGTCGATTGTCCTCAGGGCGCAAAACAAACCGAGTGGCTCTTGGCACAAATTTATGAAGTGTTTGATATTCTGCCATAGAATTCTATCGGTAAATACCTTTACTAAAGTAAGGGGGGTGTATTAATTTAATACGATCATTCGTACTTATTAGGGGGCAAGATGGGATATAAATTACTGGCTGATCGATTTAAGAAAATTGATTCAATAGAACATCTGATGAGCGTAGCGCATTGGGATGAAGCTACTATGATGCCTGACGGTGGCGCTGAATCTCGTGGACAGGCCATGGCACAAGTGGGAGTGCTGGCCCACGAACTCATTACAGATCCCAATGTTGGCGAGTGGATCGAAAAGGCTAAGGCCGAAAACTTGAGTGAATGGGAATCTTCTAATTTAAGAGAGATTGAGTCCCAGTGGAGGCATAAAACTAGTATCCCCTCTGATCTTGTGGAAGCAACGGCGGTCGCTCGTGCAAAGTGTGGTCATGCATGGCGTAGCTTGAGGCCGGCCAATGATTGGGAAGGATTTCTCCCTCTTTTTGAGCCCCTAATATCTCTTGTAAGACAGCAGGCTCAAGCATTGGGGGACGGATTAGGATGTGACCCCTACGATGCCTTGATCGATCAGTTTGAGCCCGGGCAAACGCAAAGTTCAATTGCTGCCACCTTTGCTCAGTTAAAAGAACAGTTACCAGTCATCATTGAAGCTGCTGTTGAAAAGTCGGGTAGAGTCAGTTTACCAAAAGGACCCTTTCCTAAGGAGCTTCAGAAGCAGTTGGGCGAAGTGGCTATGCGGCACCTTGGGTTTGACTTTAATCATGGCCGGTTGGATGTAAGTCACCACCCATTTTGTGGTGGAGTTCCAAAAGATGTCCGGATAACCACTCGATACGATGAAGAAAACTTTATTGAGAGTTTGATGGGAGTCATTCATGAGACGGGACATGCTCGGTACGAGCAAAATCTCCCAGATGAGTGGTTGGATCAGCCGGTGGGGAAGGCCCGTGGGATGGGAGTACACGAAGGGCAGAGCTTACTATTTGAAAATATGGTGGGGCATAGTCCGGAATTTCTTTCCTTTTTAGCTCCTAAGATGGCTGATACCTTTGGAAGCAGTAGTGAATTTGATTGGTCTGCCGGATCACTCACCCCAATCGTAAATCGGGTGGAAAAGAGTTTTATAAGAACTTCGGCAGATGAGGTCACCTACCCAATGCACGTGATCTTACGTTTTGAGCTCGAGCAGCAAATCATTTCAGGATCTCTTGAAGTTCGGGATATCCCCGAAGCTTGGGATAGCAAGATGCAAGCGTACTTGGGTCTGTCAACGAAGGGTGACTTTAGAAACGGATGTATGCAAGATGTCCATTGGCCAGAGGGGGCATTTGGCTACTTTCCTAGCTATACATTGGGAGCCATGACGGCAGCACAATTGTACGAGAAGGCTCTGTTAGATCATCCGGAAATACCAGAGAAATTGTCTCAGGGTGATACGAGTCTGTTGAATACATGGTTGAGAGAAAATGTATGGTCTAAGGGGAGTTTTTACACAGTTGACGAATTGATGACAGTGGCTACTGGAGCAAAATTGAGCTCTCGGCCCTTTATCGATCATCTGAAGTCCAGATACCTTTAGGTACGAATTCTGCATTCTTTTTCTAGTTGTGTAGGAATTGGGAGTGGAATGTTGGCAAGGTCAAATATGAGAGCTGTGATCTATTCGGGAGGCCGTCTGAAGGCCAACCACAGGCTGCATCAGGCGCTATCAGATCTTGTTGGTCCTAAGCCCCGAAAAAGCTTTACCTATATTCCCTTTATGAGTGAGGAGTCGGAGTATTACTATCGTCGTAGTGTGAGGCGCTACCGACCTTTTGGGTTTACCGACTTTCACTGCCTTCGCGTGGATCAACCTACCATTCCGGAGGCGGATATTCAGAAAGCCATAAACTCTGATGTGATCTATTTGGCGGGTGGAAACACCTTCTACTTTCTGAAGCATCTGAGGAAAAGTGGCATGCTTTCTCTCCTAAAGCAATATGCTCAAGCCGGTGGAATCCTTGCTGGATTGAGTGCTGGTGGAATTTTAATGACGCCAAATATTGAATTGGCTGGATATCCCAGTTTCGATTGTGATGAAAACGAAGTGGGCTTGAAGCGTTTAGGTTCTTTAGGTCTGGTGGATTTTGAATTCTTTCCCCATTATAGAAACTATTCTCGTCTCAATGGAGCCTTAAAGAGATATTCCACTCGAACCGGTCGCCCTATCGTTGCGAGTGAAGATGGTGGCGGATTAGTTATCAATGGGGATCAGAAAACCTTTGTGGGAAGAAATATCCTGTTTATAAATGGGCAACAGTTAAAACTTTAGCTCAACATAGTGAACTTCACATATTTTAAATACTCCTTCCATAGTTTTAAATAATGGCTCTTTAATTTCTTAAAATAACGTTAAAATTTCCTCATAATTCACGACTTCTTATTCATAAATGACTCACATATTCCGATAAATATCAGGTGCTGGTGAATAGGATTTGGGGAATGTTATGAATGCGTCTCGTTTAAAGCAAACATTTAAAAGAAGATACTTTCTAGCTCTTGGAGCTATATTTGTTCTTGTGACCTTAGCGCAAGGTTATGTGCAATACGAGTTGTCTCGATTGGAGTCTGACTCGGGGATCATTAACTTGGCTGGACGTCAAAGGATGCTGTCTCAGAAAATCACGAAGCTTTACTTCTTGTTAAAGTATTCACCAGAGCGCAATGACCAATACATTCTAGAGATGGGGAAAGCTAAAAATGAATTTAATACGGCTCATGCGAGACTTTTTGATGATTCAAAAAGAGATTCTATGTCACAACTCAATAGTTCTGAAATTTTGGAGAAAGTGCCCGAGTTAGAAGCCGCTTATAGAAAGCTGGATAGGATAACGAGTTGTTACAATATGGAGGAATGTGAAACGACCTCTTCTCAGCAAGTGAATTTAGCATCGAACGAGTTTCTAGGCAGAATGCACGAGATAGTGAATCTCTATGAAGCCGAGTCGAGAAGAAACGCAGAAATTATGAGTGTGGCCGAATGGATACTATATTTCGTAGCTATTTTTGTACTTGTTCTGGAGGCTAAGTTTATCTTCTCTCCCATGACACGAAAAATTGAAGAGTATTTTAATTCAGCAATTCATGAGAAAGAAATCAATGCAAAGAATGAAGGATTTGTATTGGCGGGACGTGTGAACTCTGCAATCACTCATGAATTGCAAAACAGTATCATGGCAATGAGAGGTTATAGTCGTTCTCTCGTGAGGAAGTCGAAAGAATCAGTTGTGGTTGAAAAGGCTCAGAGAATCATGGAGCTGGCTGAGAAATGCCAAACAACCATAGATAATGTAAGGAAAGTGGTGCGTGGTGATGCTTTAAACTACGAAGAAGTTGAAGCAAAGACCTTAGTGAATCGATTTGAAGAGTTTGCCATTGAATACAGTTCCAGTGATGTGGATTTTACCCTTTCGGATAGAGTTGAAGGAGTCCTTTACTGTAATTCAGCAGCAATACAGCAGGTTTTTGAGAACTTATTTAGAAATGCATGTCAGGCTATCTCTGATCAAAGAGATAAATGGATCAATGCAGAGTTTACTGCCAATGAATCCTTTTTCACATTAACTTTGACCGATTGTGGAAGAGGCATTCCAAAAGATATACAAGATCGTTTGTTTGAACCTCTGTTTACGACAAAAGGGGAACAGGATGGAACTGGTTTGGGACTAGATATTTGCAAAGGCATCATTGAGAAAGATCATGGCGGCAAAATATTTTACAACCCAGAATCAGAAAACACACAGTTTGTAGTTCATATTCCCGTAAAAGAAAATTTAAATTTAAAATCTGCTTAAGAGAAGGTTATGAAGTTAGTAGTCGATACTAAAAATGAAATAGATCGAATTGAAGAGTTTGAGACCTATCTCTCATTTAAGCCGGACACAATAAAAAAGTGCGGCGGAATGGTTCAATTGGCTTCTGATATATGTGGCACATCTATGGCTGCATTAGCTTTTGTTGGAAAGGACAAAGTAAAGCTAGAAGCCACCATTGGTTTGCAGGACGTGGAAATTCCTCGTCAAGCTCTGTTTGCTGAGCAAGAATTTTCCGAAAGTGAATATATTGAAGTCGAAGATGTTTCAACTGACTCTCGATTTGCCAATGCATCTTTCCTAGCATTGGGCCGTGATATCCATTTTTTTGCGGCAGTACCCTTAGATTCTGAAGATGGTCATAGAATTGGATTTCTTTGTTTGTGGGATGATAAGCCTAAAAAACTTTCCTCCAAGGAGAAGCAGGGTTTAATGGTTCTTGGCGAGCAAGTGATGGCTCAACTAGATTTGTCTCGTCAGCTTATGAAATTGTCGCATTACCAGGAGGAAATAGATCAGCAAGAGGTGACTATTTCGAAATTGCAAAAGCAATTGGTAAGAACTTTAAAGTTTTCCAGTATGGGGCAAATGGCCGGTGGGATAGCACATGAAATTAATAACCCGTTGGCAATTATTAAAGGCTTAATGTTTAGATTAAAGATGGCAGCTAAAAAGGGACGTCTTGAAGAGGGCTATGTCAGCGATCTGGCCAAGCATTGCGAAGAAGGGATTGATCGTATTTCCAATATCATTAAATCGCTGGTGAGCTACACGCACACAGGTGGTGCGCTTGCAGTTAAGCCATTTGACATGGCGGAGTTGGTTCATAACCAATTAGCGATATATAAAGATAAACCTAAAAGTAGAAATATAAAATTTATTGAGGATTTACCTGAAAAATTGGAAGTGAATGCTAGTAAGGTTCAACTAGGGCAAGCGCTCATTGGGATCATAGACAATGCCATTGACGCTGTTGAGGGTGTGGATGATCCAACGATAAAAGTGATTTTGAAGTCGCAGGATGAGGAAAATGTTGAGGTTGCTATCATAGATAATGGGTGCGGTGTACTTGAAGAGCATTTACACAAGGTGACGGCACCCTTTTTTACTACAAAGGAAAGTGCGAGTGCGACTGGGATGGGGCTGACCCTAGCCTGCAGTGGAGTGGCTGGTAATAAAGGTGGACTGTTCTTAACCAACAATGCTGACGAAAAAGGTGTGACAGTAAAGCTTCAGTTTCCAGCTGATGTTTCCAAGATTGAGCAAGCTTCCTAAGTTTTCCCTATAAAGAGAGGGAAGAGCCATCATCGAATCTCAAGTGTTCATCCTCTATGGCTTGATCCTTAATTCGTTTCAATTCAAATTGATAGTTTTGAGGGTTTATCCATGGCCAGTGTTCCCCTTGCTTGGGAAAGCGGTGAATATCCCGTTGAATATAATTGGAACTAAAGTTTTCAATAAAAGGACGCAACTTCATTTTCCTTTCCGAGGGACTTATGTGAGGTGTACAAGCTAAAAGGTTATTCTCTTTCATGTGATAAATTAGTCTTGCTACCCAGTCAGCGATTAGGTCAACTCTAAGGGTCCAGCTGGAATTGATGTATCCAAATGTATGGATGAAGTTTGGAATGTCTGAATACATCATACCCTTGTAAGTTATATGATCTGCCAGATTCAGTGGTTGTCCGTCTTTGGTGAGTTTGAGTTCGTCCATTACCGATAGTTTTAGGCCAGTTGCAAAAACAACAGCGTCTGGGCTAATTTTTTTACCAGAGTTAAGATTTATACTTTCTTCTGAAAATGAATCAATTTGATCAGTAATAATGTAAGCCTTTTTCGAATTTATGGCTGCAAAAAGATCTCCGTCAGGGATGAGGCAGAGCCTTTGATCCCACGGATTATAGTAAGGCGCAAAATGCTTAAGGTTCTGATCAAGATCTTTTAGGTTTGATTTCACAAGCCTGGTAAGTGTCCAGCGTAGAAGTGTGGGGAACCTCTGACAGAGTTTATACATCCAATAAGTGAGAAATATATTTTTTTTCTTTATCCATCTCTGTGCGGTTTGGTTTGGAAGAAGTTTAGTGAGTAGCTCTGCAACAGGATCACTGGATGGCAAAGAGATCACATATGAAGGTGACCGTTGTAGCATAGTGACCTTTTTTGCTTTTTTAGAAAGTGCTGGAACTAGAGTCATTGCTGTGGCTCCACTGCCTATGACTGTAATCTCTTTATTGGTTTCGTCAAAATCAACGGGCCATTGTTGGGCATGAAATAGAGGTGATTTAAATTTTTCTATACCTGGTATTTCGGGTACAAAAGGGGAATCATATTTGTAATAGCCACCGCAGTAGTCTAGGCATTGTGTGTAGTATTTGGAGTAGCCAGAAGGAGTTTTAACAATGAGTTCCCATGATTTATTATGGGTACTCCAATGAGCTTCGATAAGTTTGTGATTATAACGAATGAGTGAGTCAATTTTATAGTCTTTTGCCACTTCATTTATGTAATCTAATATTCGCTTTCCAGAGGCGACAAAATCAGTCTCTCTCCAGGGTCTAAAATCATAACTCATGGTGGACATATCGCTGTCGGACCGTATACCTGGATATCTAAACAGGTCCCAAGTTCCGCCGAGCTGACTGCGGCTTTCTAAAATCAGGACTCGGCTTTCTGGTAGTTTATTTTTAACATGAACAGCTGTTCCAATTCCTGAAAGTCCAGCTCCAACAATAACTAAATCGAATTGTTTCATTTTGTTCCTACCTCATTGGCCAAGTCTAAACGATTTTATGGTTCCATTAATGGTTATAAATGTCTATTCTCTTTAAAGAGGTAAAAGATGAATGTGTTGGCTATAGGGGCTCACCCCGATGACGTTGAAATAGGCTGCGGAGGAACGCTAGCAAAGTATGTCAAAGAAGGGCATAGCGTGTCGGCTCTTGTGGTGACGAGTGGAAATGCGGGCTCTAATTCAATGGGTAAGTCAGAGTTGGCCGAAATTCGACAAAATGAAGCCTCATCAGCGGCGCAGGTAATAGGGTTGAGTTCTATTGAGTTTTTAGAGTTAGAGGACGGGTTAACCGCTTTTACAAAAAATGATAAAATCGAAGTGATTAATGTTATTCGTAAATTAAAGCCCCAAATTATTTTTACTCATTCCAGTTCCGATCATTTTCCAGATCATAAATTGGTTTACGAACTGTCTATGGGTGCAATAAGAATAGCCGCTGGGCCATGGTATCAAGAGGCAGTAGGAGATCCCCATAAGGTGGAGGCCATTTATGGGTATGAGGTTTGGCATCCTCTCAACGATTGGCAGTTGTCCGTTGACGTCACTCCATTTTTTGAGACAAAAGTGAGAGCATTACAGTGCCACAAGTCTCAACTGCAGGATATGGACTATGTAAAAGCCGTTCGCGGATTAGCATCCTATCGAGCGGCTATGCAAGGGGCTGGAGAATATGCTGAAGTCTTCGAAGTCTTAAGGACACCTGCTCTAGCTTAGTCAAGGCAGAGCAGGGTTTTGATCTATTCATTATTCGTTAAAAACTTCAATGTCTTGAGATTTGAATCCATCAGCTTTATCTCTGCGCACATCGTACCTGTTGAGGTCTAAAAGGCCGGCATTAATGGGTTCGGCAGCAATGAATGCATCAGAAAGAGCGTCAAAATTATCCCAAAATTTCTCACTTGTTCTTAAGTTTCCAAATTGACTTAGAAGAATCTCGTAGCTTTCTGAAGTATGAACACTAACCAGATTTTTCAAAAATTCCTGAGCTCTGTCCAACGGAATGTTGAAGATCATATTTGGGTAGCTGCCAAGAATCCCTTTATAGGCAATCAGGCTATCTCTTTGCTTCCATCTTCGGTCACCCTCGGTGGAAATGAGCAGCACATTGTAATGTTCTTTATTTCTTACCAAGCTATAAAGCTGTCCACCGATGAGAAGGTGAGTGATATTGGGCATAAAAGTGACCCAGGGATTGTTGACAGCATAGCGGCCAGTCACTTTGGAAAGCTCTTTTTCAAAGTCAGCTAGAGATTCGATCGAACCAATGTGCAGCTCAAGAACGCTCTCCGAACGATATCCAGGATTTAAAGTCTGAGTGGTTGGGAATACATCTGAGTCAACATGTTGTAATCGGTTCTGATAAACCCCTTTTAGAAAATCAGCAATGTGGAGTCCTATTTCAGCTCTTTTTGAAGGCGCTGGTAGATCTCCAGAAACCCCAAGATCATTTTCGTTCGATGTCAATTGGGTGAGTAAAGACTGCCTTTCCTCGATCGAAAGATTTCCATAGGCTGACCTTTTTCTATCCGCAAAAGCAGGGACTGGGAAGGCATCCGAAAGCCGATCATAGGAACTTCCATTTCTTTCGCCATAAAGAAGAAGGGATTCAATACGGCCTACGCCTATTTTTCCCTCTTCCGGGCTGGTGGAGTACCAGAATTTACGGATGTCTTCTCTGATATTTGGTGGCATAAACAGTAGGGTTCCCTCTTCTGAATCCTGTCTGAGTGAATTCATATAGCTCCGCGTGAAAAGTTGGTGAGCTAAATCTGAGAACACATCATAACCAGCTACAAGACTATAGTAGAATCTCTCCAGGTCTAAATAGCCCATCACGTACATAGTTTTTGCCAAAGGACCAACATGTCCATTTACAACAGTTGCAGAATCGTAGTGCCTGAAAATGGTTTGTGCGGCATCTGGATTCTTTGGCCTAAATGTCCCTGAGTCTCCATTCCAAACATCTTCAACTCCAAAGGCTTGGTTTCCATTTTGCGCAAAATAAGTTTCAAAATGTTTCCAGGTCTTCTCGTGAACAGCCTTCCTTTTTCGAAGAAGAAACTTCACCCGAACGAGACCAGAAATTACTCCTGAGTCGGAACCAAAAGCAGCGGGCAAGGCCAGCTCTTCAATAATATCGTCTTCATAATCGGGACTATTTACCAAAAGGTCCGAATCTGGGTCGATGAAAAGGGTGAAAAACTGCTCGTCAATGGAGTCGACGGCAGTATTACCTTTGCAAACAGGTCCTCTGATAAATGTCCGCACAAAGAATGTGGCATCATCCAATAGAAACTGATATCGAGCTTTAGCTGGAATGGATTGGAAGGTTAAAAATGGATTAGAGGCATAGTTGTCTTTTCTTGAATTATAACCCATTGCTTTAAAAGCACGTACACCGAATTGAGTGGCCGGATACATACCTTTTTTCCATTTATGCTTCGGATCTTTCACTTCCCATGGCTGGCTATAGAAAAGTTCATTATAGCGATCCAGGCGCTTAGGGTTCATCAAATAAGTGATATGTGTCTTGTGAACAATGGTGGAATCAATTCTGCGGAAACAGTATTTTACATTCTTCTCTTTGACTCCTTCAGGTAGTTGCCAAGGTTTTCGAGTTGCGATGACTTCCGCATCGGCATCACAAGATCCTACCTTTCGAATCATTTCGTAGAAATCACGACGCTGAGCTAGGGGCAAATTGGTTCTATAGTCCGCTTCGTCTTCACTAAAATAGAGATGTGCTAAAAATAAATGTTCGTAGATATAGCGGTTTACGAGGCGTCTTTTTGATTTCTTGATATCGGAAGGGCCATTAAAATACTGTTCTAAAGCTGACAGAACCTCTTTATCGCTCGGGCCGCCGGCGGTGGCGGAAGATTGTACCGGTTTTATCGATTCCGGTCCCTGAGAGCCTTGGGCTACCCAGATTTTTAGCGTTCTTACTTGTTCATCGTCGAGAGCTGGTAAGCCATAGGGCATCCCCGAAGGTTGCCCTTCCGCTAACCGATCAATTAGATGGCGGTTTAAATCCTGCGGAGTGGTCGGGCATACTCTGCTTTTTTCAGCTTGGAAAGAATCATACAGATCTGCTCCCTGATCATTAAGGGGCCCGGGGTTTTCTCTTCTGTTATCGACGAGTTTCACTATAAAGCTATTTTCAAGACGATCTACAGGTGAGTCCGTTTTCTCATCATATATAGGGGTGAACTGCTTATCTTCCCCGAATGCATGGGCTTTGTGCCAGCCAGAGCCAAAGGCATCGAAGCCCAAGCGAGTGGGTTCTATGGATTTTCTTCTCTTGGTATCATAGACAATATGATCTTGAATCAGACCTCGTTGCAGGCCTTCATAGGAGGTGAGTTTGAGTTGGCAGGGGGCGTTGTAACATCCGTGGCAAACGGCACACCTGCGATCGAGAAGTGGTTTGACCTGCTCCGTAAATCGAATGTTCTCGGGCAGGACTATTTCGTCAATGGGATTCGCCAATGAAATGGCGTTTAGGCCAAAAAGCATTGCGAAGATTAAAAGGGATCGCATATATCGCTCCTTCGATGGGTGAACTAAGAATTTTGAACAAATATATCAAATACAAATGGTTGAAATGATATTTGTGTAAAAATTCATTAGTTCTAGCTCATCGAAGTGAGGACTTAGTTGGTTTAAATTACTGGTCTTTTAAGTGAGACAGTACCTTCTCAAACTTCTTACTAGAGATTTGGAAGGTTTCAACTTCAACACTGTTTTCTGTGGAGGCACTTTTTATGCCGGCTTCTACCTTTTCCTCATGTCCTTCTTCGAAGTAGGCTACAGCACTTTTTACAAAAGAATAAGGTACATTTAGGATCGCACCGATAATTGCGGGAATCTCAAGAACTACAGTACTCACTACACTCCCGACAGCTCCTGATGCTTTGTTGCCAACATTGTCCTGAGAACAAGAAGGTCCAATGGCGTTGGGATCACTACATCCACCAGTGAGAGAGGAGCCTAAAACATAACCGAGCACAGGAGGACTAATAACCATGTAGTAGGAGTCTTCCAACTCATCGTCTAGATCTACACCTTCGGCGTCATCAAAAACTCCAGAAATCATTTTGTAGGCCTCGACGACATCATTGATCGCACTTTCGTTATTGCGATAGGTGGATCCCACTGTATCCGAGTACACATTTTTATAAAACCAAGTGCTTTCTTCTTGGCCATCAACTTTGTCTACAAATCCTTCGACCAAGTGGACACCCTTAGCACAGTTGGGAACCTGAAAAATGGCACCATTTTCAAATTCAAGGTCCACCGGGTCCATAACATCGGATTTCATACACACAGTTGCTAGAACTCGGTCCTGACTTGTATTGGCAACTAGGGGGAGGAACTCCAGTTCCTGGGCTACCGGCATTTCAGCTTGAGCATTAGCCAACATGGAAAGTACTAGCGCAAAAGAGAGAGAATAAGTTTTTAGAGTCATAATTTGCCTCTTGGATTGGGGTTTAGAGGTAATATAGTCCAAATAGGTATAGTATTTCCACTACAAGGAACAAGCATGAACTTATTCTAGGGGGGATTGTAATTGCTCTTGTTTAGAGGCTAATGATCCCTATGAGTGAGTTCATTCAGATTGGCAATAACCCTTCAATATGAGGGATGAAATCTGTTTCAGTGGCATTTATATTGCTCTCTCTAGGAATAGGATTTTCTAAATAAGGAGAGTTGTGTTTCGATCGCTCTTATTGGTCGTACTGACTATTTTTTTGACGGTAAGCTGGCCTCATCTATACGGTCATGCCGAACAGTTGACGTGTATTCAGGCGGCAGAAATCTTCATCGAGAATGACTACGATTGGGCCACCACTCAAAAAGTTCTTTTCACAACTCAATTGAGCCAGGATCTACATGGTTCTACAGAAGGAGCTGTGGGAACCACATTTTTAATGGCGATCTCAGGTGAGATTTTAGAAATAGCTTTCAGTGACTGGACATTTGCTCTTCATCGATCCATGCAGCAAAGCTCAAAGCGAAAGACAATGGAGTTCCTGGATTCCAATTCTGAAAAAAATAAGGATCGGATATCAGAGGCCTATCAGTATGTGAGTAAGGTGGTTGCTATTGATAAAACCACATTTGCTGAGCATTTGCCTTTTATACATGAATACATTTGCCAGAAATTGAAAATAGAAGAGTCTCTCACTGTCGAGGGTGTTTTAGAGCTGCAACGGCTTATTAAAGAAGGGTTTGATCCCTACAGCGCAAAAATATCTCTCAATGGAGGATACTACGAAGAGTTCAGAGTTCCCATTCCGCAGGGCTGGAGTGAAGCGAAGAAGAGTATGCGACAGTATTTTATCGATCGTCATTTTTGGACCCATGAAGCATTAGCTGCACTCGAGGTGAATCAGTGAGAAGAGTAGTAATTATAATTTTACTTGTACTAGGATTTTCAGGAAAGGCTTTAGCCGATAGACAATGTTTAGAACTGTACAAGCAACAGATTGAAAATTTTGATTCCAGTGAAAGCAATTGGAAAAAAGGCCAAGCCGGTGCCATGGGTATAGGGTTGTTAGGTGGGCCTTTTGGGGCTGTAGCAGTAGGGCTGCTAGGCTCCGTATTCGGAGCGGAAAGTGTGGATAGTAAAAGAGAAAAATATAAGCCTGAAACCATTGTCGAGATATTAAATTTCTCAATAAAAACCATGTGGGAATTGTTTCCAGATGTAAATCACTTTATTCGAGTGGGATTGCCGCCCTATGACCCAACGGCTTTAGACCCCATCGAAAGTTTACCAGCCACACGCAAAATTCTTGATGACTTGTATGAGGAAGGTTTTTTCTGTCGCACTAAGCAACAGGGGGAATATAGGCCAACCAAAGATTCAGATCTGGCGCGGTATCTGTCTGAGAATAGAGAGTTATCCATTGAAATGCCGTCTTACGAAGAATTTCTTTTAGAGTTTTCACTAAGATATGCAAAAGATGTTTACTCGCTGGAGATTTCTAGGGAAGAGTTGCCAAGAAAAAAGCCTTACACCTGTTTTGATAAACAGTCAGATGAAATTAAAAATATGCTTCTCAATTATAAATGGGAAGATGAATATAGCATGGACGAAAAGACTTTTAGCCAAATTCATTACTATGGTCAAAATATCCAAGGACGAAGTTTTTCTGAAAACGATGGACGAATGAAGCGTCGACCTGATTTTTTGAGGGCTGTAATAAAAGACTATTATGTCTATGGTGAGTTTTGTTTGTATAAGGGACAGCCTGTAAAGCATAGAGATTATCTTAAACTAAGTAGAGATCAAAGGCGAAGAGTAAAGACTTTGGAGTGGGAAGACGCTTTTGAGATGGTGGCTATTTCCTATCTGCGATTGACCCATGGAGATCCTCCTGAAGAGTCGGAATTGCCTGACTTTGATTATTCCAAAGGTGAGTTCTATACGGTGGAGGAAAGTGAAGAGTTAAACTCCATTAAGGACGAGCTTGCGGAATTCTTTTCTGATTTTGAAGCCATATCAAACCCATTCGACAGGCAAATGTTAATGCTAGATGATCATAGGGCCCCTCGTGTTTTAATGCTGGACCGAAGAAAAGAAGAGTTACTTTTAGAACTTGAGCGTTTTCCAATAGATCCATTTTCTAATTCTTGTTTGAATACAGTCCCAACCCAACAGGAGGATCACTCTCGGGGATGTAGTTTTCATTTTGAATTGAATAAAGATGGACAAACAACCTACGTATCTTATCTTCTGGACTCCAATACTTACGATATTTCGGGTGAAAGAGACAATGGAATTGGCGTACCCATTTTAGGTTGGGCATTTAGAAGTGCCAAATATGAAGATCATTGTGAAGAGAAGAGAAAACAAGTAATTTCTAAGATTCCACTTTGTTTGGATGGCCCAGCCATGAAGACTCTTCCGGGTTCTCGAGATTAATAACCAGTTGGTTTTTAATTCGGTAGGGAAAGCCTCTCTTTCGCATGCGATGAAGCAGTGAATTAAGCCTTTGCTCGGCGAGCTGTACGGGAGTGTTTGCGAACAGGTAATCCATGAGGTCTACCTTTTTTCTAATTCCAGACTGAAACAGCTTAAGGAATTGTTTTTCTAAAAGAGTTTCACCTTCTTTTTCATTTTGCGTAAGTCCTGATTGACCATATTTTCGTTCTAATTGAGCCAGATTGTTCATTTGATTCTTACTAATATAGTAGTTTTTAAGGTCTTTAAATGTCTCATTGAAGGTATCCAAATCACCTTGGTTCAAAGCATTTTCCAATCTCAGATCCATTGCTACAGGATTATCTAAAATTAATTTCATAGACTCTCCGGTGGGTCGGATTATTGGTTTGTGCCCATCGAATTTTAGGAAGATGGGAAACTTCACTTTGAAATTGCCAGCGTAGGTCAGTGAAAAATAGCTCTCGGATATCGAGAACAAAAGAGTTTTCCCCTAGCGAATAAGATAGACGAGGAACAAAAGATACTATGTCCTTCTGGTCAATAATTCGACCTTGATGATTCAATACAAATGTATTTGAAAGTCCATTGTGATTCACTTCAATAGATAGCTCTTGAGAATGCCAAGTCAGTTCTACGCAGACCTTTCCGGTGGTTGTTTTAATGCATTCATCCTGTCGTTTTAGGCCAATGCCCGAACGCTTCTGAAATAGTAAAGCGATGTTCATTTTATCCAATGGAATGGGCTGACATTCCATCCCAGATCGATCCAGTGCTATGAGGTTACTTGGGTGTGCAAAATAGCTAACGGGGTTGGAATCCTCATTGCAATCAAAGCCAATGATGGAATCTCCACCGTTTGTTTTCAATCCTGGGGTTGTGATTTTGCCTTCACATTTGTCAGACGGGTCACCAGTATCTGGTCCGTCGCCACCACCACCAGTGTCGGGACCATCTCCGCCTCCTCCGGTGTCTGGTCCGTCGCCACCACCACCAGTGTCGGGACCATCTCCGCCTCCTCCGGTGTCTGGGCCATCGCCACCACCGCCGGTGTCCGGGCCATCTCCGCCGCCGCCAGAAGGTCTGTGATCGAAGCTGGCAGGCGAGCAGCTCGCCGGCTCATAAAAGTTCCCCACGCTCCATATCGTAGTGAATAGATCTGAATCAAAATCAATGGAAACAAGTTTGTCCCGCTGACCTCTCTGGCCATTGACGGCAGCGTGAAGGCATTGGGCTATTGCATCTGGGGCTGCGAAACGAGACCAGTGGAATTGGTAGTCATGGCTCCTTACCACACCACAAACTCTATAATTGTCCGGGTTTGAAGTGTCCTCAGAACAAACCAGAGGAGATCCACTCAAGCCAGGAATAGCCTTTGTTGGTAAGTAGAGGCTTCTAGTGAGTTGGGACCACATGGGTCGATCCCGCAAGTCGGGTTGGGTTTTATCGTCAACACATCGGCCTAGTCCCGAACGAATAAAATCCAATTGGGATTCGTTAAACATGTTTCTGTTTAGCTTCTGAAGATAAGCCACTTCGTGGGCTTCTTCGAGGCCTTTAAAATGGGGCAACATGGGTATGAGGTGGGCGGTACCTTTATACGGCTCAGGACGACTCGGTGCCCAGTTACATGATCTATCCATCATATCTGCTGCCTGTAAAAATTGAAAGGTTTCCTCAGTTTCAAGAGAAGCATTAAAGAGCGAAAAAAGAGGTCGGGGGTTCAGGTTAGTAAAACCTTTAACATTGTATTGAGTGCGAAGACCTTCTGTATATGCTCTCGGAGAGTTGTTAGCACCTCTGACAACAAGTTGATTACCTTCCAATTGGGCAAAAGGTTTGGGTTTAAAAGGACTAGAGCTTAAATCAATCACAGAAATATCATCCGCAACACAGTGTAAGGTGTTCTCGTTAGTTACGGCATGGCATTCTTCACCCAAACAAGTTCGAGCCAATCCTTTTGGATGATTAATCCCTACCAATAAATGACTATTTGTAACTAAGAATTTATGACCGTTGGCTAATACAACAAATCCTGAACCGCTGTAGGGCTTCTCATTAATTAGGGATGTTACCGGCAACAATGAGTGTGGATTCTGGGTTGTGTCTAGTGGTGCATAGTAGAAGGGGGCCTTACCATAGAATTCCGTTTCGGAAATATGTCCGAGCTTCCAATCCGAAAATGGATCAGCCCAAAGGCTCAAAGGGAAAAGGAGGATGAAGAACCATCTAAACAACACCTTGGGCCTCCGCTCCCATACTGTAATTACCTTGGTCATTTATGACTATTTCTGGAACTTTTTTTCTCAACTTATAGATTGCAGAATCGATTCGACGACGTAAATCCGATGTGCGGGCTTTTTCATCAGGGTATAAATGAATTAACAAGTCCGCTTTGCTTACGATTCCCTGGCTGGTTAAGTTTACAATGTTGTCTTCTAGTTCAGTGAGACGAACTACAGATTGGTCTTTGAGTTTCATTTTATTTTTCCAAGCGGCAGATGGGGGCTCGGTCAATTTTATGTTTTCGTCAATATACCATTTTTTTAAAATTTGTGAGGCGGCCCTTGCTGGAGCGACTTTAGAGTTGTCCAGTCTTTCCATCAATTTCTGGGCCATGGGTGTGTTGCCCAATTGAAAAGAGAGATGAGCTAATTGAGCTACTGACAGATCGTATTGTTTGGTGCCACGAAATCCGTAAAGTGAGTTTTCAGCCATTAAGGCATAGCGGTAGGCCGTTCTTAGGGATCCAATATATTCAAATTCATAGGAGATATTTAATGCGAGAGACCCCGCCGCTTGAAGCGCCCCATTGTCTTGATGGCTTTTTAAAATCTCTATCATGCGGGGTAAAAACCGCTCTTCGGGATTGTTATGCACTTCTGAATTGAGCCAGGCGTTTTGCATCAGTGCGGACCGGTTGGTTAAACCTAAGGTTTTGAATCCCAAATAGGACTTGAGGTAATGCTCATTGGCTTTATGGAAGTCACCTAAGTACTCGGCCTGCATACCAGCCACCGCAAAAGCTTCGGGGCGAAATACAGAATGATCTGAAGTGTCTTTTAAGAGCTCTTGTTCTGAGATTCTCAAATAGGTGTTTCGGCGAATATTAAGGCGGCATCGAGCTAAGTTGAGTAGGATTCGATCTTGAAGTGGATCCCCTGATTGCGGGTATTTTCTTATAAGGTAAGTGAGCTCTAGACATTCCCCCATAAAAAAACAAACCAGAACTTGAGCATACCAATTCTGTTGATCACTCCCTTTTTGAGTATCGATAAATGCAATCAACTCTTGTACAGAGCTATTAAACAGGTTGTTCCATGGAGACAAAACATTCATCTCGATTCCTTTATTTTAGTTTTCTTAGATAAGAAAAATCATCGCAGTTTACCATGATTGGGTAGGATTTAAGGGTTTCAAATACTTTGGAGGAAAGAATTACCCAACTGTCTTGAACATAGACAGGATTGTAGATTTTTCCCTTCTAACGAAGTGTTGGTGATTATTGGAAACTCGCGTCAGGAGTTAATGTGGGCTCATTAAAAAATATATCAGGAGGCCCATTTATGAAAAAATTAATTTCATTTGTACTATTGGCTTTAAGCCTAAACGCAAATGCTGTCGAGCAGGAGAGATTTCGTCTTTTTTGTGACGAATTCAGTATACAAGTGCCTAATCCGGCACCTTTAGGGATTGCTACAGGAAGGGTTTTTGAAGCCCGCTCTGTTGATTTTGAGGGAAAACGCATCCGAGTGAATGACCAGAATGTCATGTTAACTCTTGAGGATATGTTATCCGAAGACTTCTATTATAACGAAGAAACATACAATGAAATGTTTGGCGATCAACGCGTCTACGAATCTCCTTATGGATTTACATTACCTATGCCGGAAGTGGAGGGTGAAGGTCAGTTAAGCCAAATGATTCTCATTGGTAGTATAAATTCATTTAAAAATGCTGGACAGTATGCCGTGTTGTCAGTGAGATCCAGTATATCAGAATATCAAGGTAAAGAGAGTGCGACGTTTTATGTTTACTTTACCGTTTACAGTAAGGGTCAGGCCATAATTAGCGACCACACCGGTTATATGAGTTCCGGAGATAAAGGCGAGGACGGAAAGTTCCCAAAAGTGGAGTTTAAACTTCGTGGCGCGACAGATGACTATTACAACTTAGTGAGCGAAGGCGAACTTCTTCCTGTCAACGATCGATCACCTGAGTTCTGGGCCTCTTTATGGGACGAAACACTAGATTCCCAACAGGATGGATACCAACTTAAAGAATTCAAAAGTACGAATTGTTCTATTACCCATAAAATTCCGGAAGCGAATTAATAATATTTTTTAGGAGAATTGATCATGAAAAATCTTTTATTTTTAAGTTTACTAATAGCACTTCCTTTTTCTGTATTCGCAACGGAAGAAGAAGAATCTCAAAGAAAATGCCAAGAGGAGTTATTGCCGGCTTATATGTCTGCACCCCATTTATCAGCCATTGCAAGATCCTCTGGAGGACTTTTGTGGGAGCAATGTGGAGAAGGGGAGTTCACGAAATCTATTACTGAGTTGTTAAAGTCCGCCCCAGAATGTCGGCAACAGCCTGATGTAGATGTTGTTGATGCAAAGAAAGCTGAAATGGCGAATGAATTTCTTGCCGATATGAAGTCTCAAACACAGTTGCCCGAAATGCGCCCCTATTTTGATGCCATTGCTGAGAAGTTAGTGGGTCACCCGGATAGTCGTTATGGTCAAATTTGGAGAGATATAGATTTCACTCTAGGTTTCATCATTCACACGCGTAGAGAAGTGGAAAGTGGTCCTATTCAAGTGAGAAGTCCTTTGTCCGCAGTTTGTGATGCGGAGGAAAGTTGGGCTAGCGAGCGCTGCCTGCAGATTAAAAAAGAGCTATATGCATTGGATGATTTGAGGTTTGCCATGTCGAGAAGGATTTTACCCAACTTCAATCCCAACAGCCGCCTTCCATCGGTTTCGAATAAAGTCCTTGAATTCCTTACCTATACCTTTTCTGACGAAGACGGAGCCGTTCTGGAAGAAGGTGTAAGTTTGGTAAATGCGCCTTCACAGATTGAGGGTATCACTGATGCTGATGATATCGGTGATGATGTTTCAGGCAAGGGTCTGTTGGAAGCGAAATTAGAAATTGAGGAATATCTAGCTAATCCGTGTAACGAAATTCAATCCGTGGGTCTATCCATTGCATCTATGTACACTAGCTTGATTGTAGATAATAACCTTTTAAAGCAATACTCGTTCACCTCCCATGCCAAAAAAGACAAGTGGTACACTCTTGCCGCAGATTTAAGGGATGATGTTAACTCTGTATCTGGAGGCTTTGCTTCTGAACAGGAAATCATTCCAAATGGGGAGGTTGTGGAGGATTAATGGGTCTCAATGCACAACCTTTCCAAGCACCTCGAACGGCAGGCCAATCCCTGCCGTTCTTTTTTTAACGAGCTGCGGCTCCAAAAGGTGCCAGGCACCTTTTTGTCTCAGTATGAGATTCTGAAAAAACGTATAAGTTATTGATATGTCTTGGATGTTTTAAAATTAGAAATAAAGCACTCAAGCTTTCGTCCAGTGTGCCGAAAAGATACGTATGCATCAATGACAGACATGATCTGTTTAAAGTTGGGATGCAATAGCGGTACGTTGATGGAGGAAAATATGAAAAGTGCTACTACTCGTGCGTTAACTCTAGCTCTTTTACTCAGTTCACCCGTTCAGGTTCTAGCCTTGGATCTGGATAAAGAAATTGCCAAACAAAATCAAATCTCAAGCGGCATAGTGATTGCTCTCAATAATAGAAATTCAAAAAAGACACAATTAAAAGCTGGTTCAAGCTACGAAGATAAAGGGTATAAAATCACTTTGGTTCGTAAAGGCCAATAAAGTTTAGGTGGGGGTTCCTTGGGGGGAACTAGTTCGTTCCCAAAATTTTCGGAACACCGAGCTCCAGATGCTGAATGATATGTGTGTGGAGTTCGGTGTAGTAGGGTTGTTTGTAGAAATGCATGATCACAGGAAAATGTAGAACATTTTTATCATCCACGATTCTAATTTTCCGTTCCGATTGAATTAGGTGTTCTGGCACTATCGCTCGACCGATTCCGTTTTTCACGCCATCGATAAGGCCATATACGTCGTCCAAATAGCGGCGTTCATAGCTCTTTTTACTTTTGATCATTTTTAAATACTTCGCAGTGGTTTGGTCATTTTCGTCATGATCCAAGAACACCTCAGGCCCTCTATATCCAGAACGTTCCACACAAATGTTTCGTTCGTTTCCTAGGAGTCGGGTTTCGATATCATCTTTAACCCATTCATTGTAATGAATCATGTAATCGATCTCACCACGCCGAAGTAAAGTGGGAAGTTCATCCATCTCTTTACTCAGCATTTGTAGTTTTAGGTGTGGGTTCTTTTTTAATAGCGGAGTTAAGGCCGGCAAAACAGCGGATCGCATGATGCTGGAAAAACCTCCGATGCGAATAACTCCTTGGAGTTGTTTATTATGATTCCCTCTTATCTTGCCTAAGCAATCTCTTTCAAGGGCCTCTCGGGATTTGCAGTATCGCAGTAGCTCTTCTCCCGCCGGTGTGAGCTTTATGCCTGAGGAGAGTCTAACAAATAGAGTCGTTCCCAACTCATCTTCGAGTTTAGCGATTCTTTGGGATAGAGCGGACTGGGTGATATGAATCAAGTTGGCCGCTTGGGTGAAGTGACCGGCTTTGGCACAGGCGTAAAAGGCATCTAAATACAGCGAAGAAAGGCTCATACATAAATCAGTTAAACTAATAACTAAATTAAATCTATTAATTTCATTTATTTTGTAAAACCTCCTATTTTTCAAATGTAACAAACACCTTTTAAGAGGAGGGGAAAATGAAACTAAAAATAGCAATACTGGTATTATCAATTTTAGCCCATGGAGCAGCTCAGGCGGGGTTCCAATGTGAATCTGAGGAAGTCGGACTCGTTGTGGTCGCTGAGCATACTTCGAATCCATTTGGACTTTCTGAAGAGCCGGCCTTGGTTAAGATTACAACCTCAACTGGGGATGAAATTCAAATGACTAGCCTGGTATCAGCGATGCAAACACGAGCGGGAGTCAGCTATTCCTATGCGCTACCTGTTAATGATGTTTGGCTTTCCATCAGCGAGTTCTCCCACTGGGTGTCTCAGCCCGGCTGTGTGCCTGGCGGGCGTGCAACTTGTGATTATCAATGGTCAAGCACCTTCAAAGGATATCTGACACTTAATGGAGTCTCCAATGCGTTGGATTGCCAAGATCTTTAGAATGTCGATTCTTCTGGCCCTACCTGTGGTAGGGCTTCTTTTTCTGCTTTGGGTGGATGCTTCGCCTATACTTTTTGAATCGCTGGAATCTAAAACCAATTCTGGTCAACCGGTATTCAACAGAATTCGATTTCATACAGAAACGAACAAAGATGTTTGGCTGATGGAGCAAAGTCATGACGGCGTTAAAGCTCCATTATCCCAGTGGGATAAAATAGGTATTAATGTGAATCTTGAACCAAAAAAAAGAATTGCTGAATTCTATCAGTACAAACCAGGTGACGAGGTCATATCACACCACCAAAAACAAATTGGTTTAAGAGCCACTTGTTTTATGTGCCATAGCAATGGGCCTCGTGCCATTCGACCCAACCTAAAGTCTTCGAAAGTTCAAGTTTCCCTATGGGATCAGGCGCGCATTCAGTTATGGAACTTAAGGATAAAAAGCTATGGGCCTATGGCTTCAACGGCTCCGGTGCCAAGCAAAAAGCCTTTTCGATACACCCATCCTGTAGCTAATAGAGTTCTACAGGTAAAAGCTTGCACACGTTGTCATAATTCACAGGACACATTTGGCAGAGGGGAGCTCACGAAGCAAAACCTTTTCACTATTCGCTTTATGCTGGAGAGCAAACTTATGCCCCCGATGGGTTTTGAGCTGACCCAAGAAGATCAAAGAAAAATTGAGGAGTTTCTTATGTGATAGGCAGACATCAGAGAACGGGTTTGGTGGATAACTTTTCAAAATAGGCTTTAGTAGTCTTAGCCAGTAGGCTCTAATTTTCGGATGTAACGAGTGGGTAAGGTGAGTGAAAAAGTGGTAGGAACTTTAGAGTGAAGTTTTAAAGTTCCATTCATTTCGTCTGCCAGTTTAAGGCACAGATTCAGTCCTACTCCAATACCAAGACCTTTCCCTTTTGTGGTAAAATAAGGTTCGAATATTTTATCTGCGATTTCATCAGAGATGGGAGATCCTGAGTCTCTCACAAACAGGTTCACATAGTCTTCGCCGGTTGTATCGACAAAAACTTCGATAGATTTTTCATCGGAATCCTGCAACGCATCTATTGAGTTTTCCAATAGGTTTGTGAGGATTTGCATAATGTAAGTTTCGTTACCAAAAGCAATAAATTGATCTGAGGATTCAATTTTAAAAGCAATGCCTTGTCGTCCGCATTTTTCGACATAGATGTCTCTAATTTCTCCAAAGAGTCTGGAGATGTCTATCTTTGTGAACTCTTCCTCAATACTACTTTGTGAATTGTGTAAGATTTTTTTTGTGGACTTTACGATACTGGAAATACGCTTACAAGTCCCGGCGACGCTCTCACTGGTTTTCCGTATCTTTTCGAGATCTATATTGGGAGCATCTAGGAGCTTGGAAATAAGGTTCACTTTTAACATTACTTCGGCGAGTGGGTTGTTGATTTCGTGGGCCAGAATCGCCGACATTTCAGCCCGGGCATGCCATTTGGAACTAGAGATAGACGCTTCTTTATATTTATTAATAACGGTGTTGGCTTTGTCCAGACTAACAAGATTTTGAATGGTCTGCTCTGAAACGTGCACGACACTGGCCTGCATGCGGGTGAGGAACACATAATAAATTACGGTCATCATCCCTAGAGCGAGTAATCCATGGCTGAACTCTTGAAAAGCGACAACAGCCCACGCCGTTATGAGAGAACTAAGAACTATTGTATAATAGGCTCGGGCAATTTTAGGAAAATGAGAAAAAATAATTGTAGTTCCACTAGTAACGCCAGCCATAACCATTATGGCTACAGCTATCTCAGTACCTTTATGAAAGTCAATCAACCAGGGTAGGATGGCCCAGAAAAAAGCAAAAGAAAGCGCTTGATATTTCCATGCACTAAGGCAATTGATTTGTGTGGATTTATTGTCTGGATCAAATTTTTTGATAGCAAAATGATTGTTTAAAAGTGCAAACGAAGAGTTAGCGTAATAGCACAACATCCAAACTAAAACGGGAGTATTTAAAAACCCCACATAGGTGAAAGCTGGGAGAACCAGCGAAGATAAAATAGCTTGTTTGAAACTAAGGTTCAGCGCTTCGATCTTTAGTCGAAAAACCTTGTCTTCAATTGTGGCCGTCTCTTTCATACACTTCTCGTTAAACTACATATTCTTGTTTCTGACTGACAAATTCAAGGATTTCATCTGGGTCGATGGGTTTGGTTCTTGGGCTCACATTGGGGAAATTCTTAAGATGCGGAATGACTTCTTCAAGAAATCCAGAGAGCAGCATTATTTGTGCTTCGCAATTTTTGGGATTGCTGGCAGAAAACTGGTTTATAAATTCAAATCCGTTCATGATTGGCATTCTAAAATCCACAATAACAAAATCGATCCATTCTTTTGCAACTATGTTGAGTGCCTCTTGACCATTAGATGCTGTATGGACATTGCAATCCATCTGAAGCTCTATAATGTCCTTCAGGATTTCTCTTAAACCCAATTCATCATCTACAATCAATATATTCATTATTCGTCTCCTGCTTACGTTCCACATTAATCTTTTCGGTATTTGTGAACGAGCCTATAAGTGTTTGAATATATTTTCATAATTTAGGTTTTAGTCTTAATGCCGAGTTAAGAAGTGGTTCAGGAACTCTTCATAAAATTATGCGATCGACTTAATTTGAGGCAATGGGCTTGTTGAGCATGAAAAGCCCTACTACAGCGACAGTCAAGAAGCCCACCGCAAGAGGTACTATGGTTCCATGGAGAAAGTATCCCAATGAGCTTCCAAATAATACTCCTATAAAGCTCTGTAGGAAGCCGAGAATAGCTGAACCTAGACCCGCAATATGTCCTAGTGGCTCCATTGCGATGGCGTTCAGGTTTCCAAATAGAAAGCCCACAGCAAAAAAAGTGGGTATCATGAAGGCCATAAAGCCATAGAGGGGAGGGTTCGTTTGACCGGTGAATCCTAGATAGGCGAACAGAGTTAATGAGGTAAAGACCATTACAAATAGAGCTCTACGGACTAAGCGAATAGAGCCCATTCGAAGAACCAATTGCGAGTTGAAAAATGAAGCGCCACCCACTGATAATGCACAAGCGGCAAAGTACAATGGGAATTGGTCTCCGACGTCATAGATCACAGTGAATATTTCCTGAATACCACCAAGATAACCAATGAGAACACCCATTATTAAGCCAGAAATAATAAATCCAATACGGCTTTGCCTGTATATAAAGGCTTCTTTTATTCCAAAAAGCATTTGTTTGAATGAAATCTTTTGTCGTTTCCCTTTCTCTAGGGTTTCTTTTTGACGTAAGAAAAACCAGATCAAAATAAGGCCGGAAAACACAACTAGGGCGATAAAAAACGAACGCCATCCTCCGAAGGACTTCATTATAAATTGACCTACACTGGGTGCTACAGCTGGTATTAGAATAAATACAGTCATAACAAGAGATGAAATTTTAGCCATAACATCTCCACTAAATCGATCTCTAATCAAAGCGATGGAAACGATTCTGGGTCCGGCTCCGCCGAGACCTTGAAACAGTCGGCCAATGAGCATGACCCAAAAACTTTGTGAAGCCCATGATATCAAAGCTCCTATTAGATAGAGTCCGAGACCCAAAAATATTGGAAGTCTTCTGCCAAATTGATCAGATATAGGGCCAAACAGGAGCTGACCAAATCCAAAACCTAGAAACAATACGGAGACGATGTATTGGGTTTGGCCTGGGCCCGAAGCCTTCAGGTCAGCCGCCAATTCGGAAATGCCAGGAAGTATTCCATCAATAGCAAAGGCGATGACCGAAGTGAGAGAGGCCATGAGTGCTACAAACTCAATTTGGTTTAATTTTTCAGGGGGTCTTAAATTCATGGGGTTAGTTGTCCGATCAAAGGCGAAGTTAACTCCAATACCAGGTAGGGGTCAACGCCTGCCGCCTAGGGCATGTAATAATCATCAAAATCAAATCAGACCTATTTAAAAAGAAAAGAGCAGAGCGAAGCTTTAGGTTTAAAACGAGCTTGAGTTAACAACTTGTTTTCTAAAATGTACTGCTCTACCAGATCGGACACTAAGGGCACATCTAGATAAGCCGGTAATGGAATATTCTTGTTAAGCAACCAATACTTCTCTCTCACATCAGTGGCATGAATATCAAAATCCAATTGGGTGGGAGTGCTTACTAACTGAGAGGGCTTTCCAGCAAATCTAGGGTTGGCCTGTGAGTCAATATGCTCCTTCTCTTCTGGGGTGGCGTGAGTCACGATCCACTTTTCGACCTTGGCATTAGAAGGAGACACCCATTTCATTATCAGGGCTCCCAGTCGGTTTTTCAGACCCACAAAGCTGTCTGCCCCAACGTGGCCAAATATCCGTGTGGTCGCCGATTGATTGCGGATCCATTTTGTGATCTGCGCAAAGGCACCACTGCGAGGGCGGTCCAATACGTAAATATTTGGGTGTTCACCATAGCGTTCGGCAAGTAGGTTTACCCTGTGGTGAAGATCAAGAGGCTTCTTTTGCCCTCGCTTATGTACTGTCATATCGTTGGCGATCACAAATATTGCGATTTCAAATCCTGGATAGGTTTCCTTCATCTCTTTGAGCATCGATTCAAAGATTTCTTCATGTCTCAGAGTGATAGGGCCAAATGTTCCCACCGAGACTACGGCTATGGAGGGACCTTTTGGAGAAAAATCATCAATGAACGCCCCATAGGAATTAATGGTATTCATAAGAATAGCCACACCAAAAATAAGAATTCCCATGAGTTTCATTGTGAGTGCTCTCCCAATCATAAAATTAAATAGATCCAGCTATAGTATCATCTTTATGGAAAGGTTGAGAGAGGTGTGAAAAATTAGCCTAATGGATACAAAAGTGGAAACAATATAGTCAGAGGGGCCAAGTCGTTTTGAATGTAGCTGTATTGTTGTTTCATATGGGATCATGAATCGTCTCAATCTTAGCCAATTTCTTCCAGAAATCTCAATCCTTGCTCCAAACGGAATCAATCCTGAGATGATAAGTTGTGATTAGGGAGGATTAGTATGGAACTCAGTTGGCAGACTGCTGTTGGAGTTGGCAGAACAAAAAGGGTCTTGATTATTGACGACAATCAGGCCTGCTCATTAGTGGCGAGACAAATATTTTTTGCAATGGGGGCCCATGCGGACACTGTTGCAAATGGGTATGATGCGGTGGAAGCTGTAGCTAAGGAACGTTACGACTTAGTTTTAGTGGATTGGCAAATGCCTATCCGTGATGGAGCAAAAACTTTGCAGCTCATGGATGCTGTTGTAAGTAATTTCGATAGACGGATACCTTACATAATATATACGGGTCAGGACCCAGACATTGTAAGCGTTCCTCATACAGAAAATCTTTATATTATAGACTACTGGCATAAAGAATATAGAAGGTCGAGTTGGGAAAAGCGTGTTGCGGCTTTCTTTTCCTACCAGGAGGATTGATTTGGGACTCATCGAGATGAAGGCTATAGACAATTTAAAAGAAATTGGTGCTAAAACAGGTAAGGATTTAGTTGGAGTTCTTATAGAAATGTACAGAAACTCCGTACCTCAGTCCATAGAGAGTATGCGTAATTTGCTTGAATCAAAGGATTTTGAATCTTTGGGCAGGGAGGCTCATAGTTTAAAATCTAGCAGTGCGAATTTAGGAGTCTCGGTAATAAGAGAGGTGTCTAAAAAAATTGAGATTGGTATTTTAAAAAACGAGCTAGACCCTGAACAAATCAAGTCTCTGATTTTAGAAATTGAAAAGGACCTACCTCAATGCCTAGATGAGTTAACAAACCTTTAGTTTTTTGAAATTACTAGTCGGTAACCAGAACCTTGGACGGACTGAATTTCCAGATCTAGTCCGGAGACTTTTTTTCTTAAATTACTTATATGCGAATCGACAGTTCTGTCCGAAATGGAAATATTATTAGGCCAAACTTCCTCAATGAGTTTTTCACGAGAAATAACATAGTCAACACGGCTCGATAAATAGGTTAAAAGGGCAAATTCTTTACCTGTGAGTTCAATTTCTTCACCGGTTAAGTGATTGAAGGTTCGGTGTCGTTCGAGATCAATCCTTACTTTTCCAAAAATGACATTCGAGTTTTTTTCGTCAGAGACCCTTAAATGAGTTCGAATTCTAGCGAGAAGCTCCTTAGAATTAAATGGCTTTGTAAGGTAGTCGTTGGCCCCCATGTCGAGGCCTTTTACTTTATCTTCGACGGCATCTCGTCCAGATACAATGATAATGGGGGTGCCAAGATGCACTGAGGACGTCTTCATAAAATTACAAATTTGAAGTCCATCTAGGTCAGGCAATGTCAAATCAAGTATGACAAGATCAAATTGAGATTTATTAAGTATATCTAATGCTTCCTGGCCTGTAGAAGCTGTTTGAAGACTATATTGGCCGCTCAAAGAGGACTCAATTATGAGGCGATATTCCTGAGAATCTTCTATGAGCAAAATACTTTTTTCCATTTTCACCTTCTGATTCACTCAAAATGAAACAAAGTTTTCCAGAAATCTGGATCGAGATACCACAACCAATCAATGAGTTAAGTTTATTCTATTATCAAAGGGGATGATAATGAAAGAAGTTTTATTGATCGATGACAACTCAATAGACCAAGTCTACCAAAAAGCATTCACTGAAGCCTTAGGTATGAGTTGTACCGTTGCAAGCCATGTGGACGAAGCTGTTTCTCTGCTAAAGGGGATTCACTTTGATCTTGTGCTGCTTGATTACCGGTTGCCTGAAATCGATGGTCTTCAACTTCTCATTGGTTTCAATTCCATTCCCAATGTAAATGAAATTCCTATCGTCGTAATAACGGGTCACTTGGATTTAGATCTTGAAAGAATGTTTAAGTTTTTTGGAGCAAAGGCTGTGTTGGAGAAACCTTTGAGTGAGGGACTACATGGTGAGCTGATAAAGTATCTGATTGAGCAAAAAGAGGAACTATGGAAAAGCAAAAATGCGTACTCATAGTTGAAGATAATCCTAGCGATCAAGTTGTTGCGTCTGCTCGAGTGGAAGCGGAAGGATACATGCCGGTCGTTGCAAATGATGGCTATGAGGCTATTGATAAATTTGAAGAGTTTGAAATTGCATTGTTTATGATTGATCTACAGATGCCAAGAATGGGAGGCATAGAGTTAATTCGTAGAATCAGAAGGGTGAGCAGCTATAGTGAAACTCCCATAATGGTGTTCAGCGCAAGAAAGGACTCCTCCGATGTTCGCCTGGCAATGCAGGCTGGTGCTTGTGAGTATCTACTAAAGCCGATGGATGGCATGGTCTTTCAGGAGAAATTTAAGCGAATTGTAGGACGAGCTGAAGACTGGACTGAATACGAAATTGATCCAGAGAGTCTCGCATCCAAAGCCAAGCTAGGCGTAGATATTAAAGTAACACATATAAATGAAATAGGACTGAGAGTTGTCTGTGGCAAAGAATTTAAAGTCGATGACGTAATGAGTGTCTCTAGTCTGATTTTTGGAGAAGAAGTTTCTGAAGTTCAGGTCCGGGTTACTGCTGTAAAAAAGTTAGATGAACTTTTTGAAGTTAAAGGAAACTTTATTGGTATCAATGAGCCAATACGAAAAAATATCCGTTTTTTATGTCGTGAGATTTACAGACAAGAACAAGCTAAGAAAAATGAAGACTAAAATAGGAGAGTACTTATGAAGGGGATAGTATTTAAAGAACTGATTGCCTTGATGGAACAAGTTGTTGGAGAAGAGCTCACAGAAGATATCATTGAAGAGGCGAACCTTGATAGTGGTGGATCCTATTCTGGAGTGGGAACATATGACCATAGTGAGATCCTAAGTCTTGTTACAGTACTTTCTGAAAAAACAGGAAAAGAAGCGTCAGAATTAGTTCATGCTTTTGGGGAACATATGGTGGGTGTTTTTAAGAAGGCCCATGGAGACTTCTTCAGTAAACCCGACACCTATTCATTTTTAGAATCCGTTCACTCCTATATTCATGTTGAAGTGAGGAAACTATACCCAGAGGCGGAGCTGCCAGCAATCAGTTGTAAAAATGGTGGAGATGGTAGCTTCGAATTGCATTATTACTCAAACAGGCCATTTGCGGATCTAGCGGGAGGTCTAATAGCTGGAGTGATTAAACATTATGGCGAGAAAATTGATGTGAAGGTGAGTGATATTGGCCCTAATGGATTGCGAGAAAGAACTTTTTTTCTAAAAAAGGGGTAGGCAATGGGTAAGGAAGACTTTTTAAGAAAGAAAATTGAACGGATACAGAAGGCTCAGGAAGAGACCGAAAAGTTGTTGGAAGAAAAGAGTCGAGAACTTTTTGATCTGAATCAAGCCCTCGAAGCTCGCGTGATCGAGAGGACCGCTGAATTTGAGGCGGCGAGAGACGAAGCGATTATTGCCAGTAAAGCGAAAAGTCAATTTCTAGCAAATATGAGTCATGAGATTCGCACACCACTCAATGGAATGTTGGGTTTCATCTCATTGTTATTGAAGTCGGAAATGAGTGATGTCCAAAAACAACAACTTCGTACAGTTTCTCAATCTGGGCAGCTATTGTTGAGCATAATCAACGATATTCTTGAATTCTCAAAAATTGAAGCCGGTAAGATCGAAATTGAAAATAGAGAATTTCATTTAGAGACATGCATTGAAGACATCGTTGGAGTGCTTTCGACTCAGGTTTTTGATAGAGGGTTAGAGTTTTCTTACTTTATTGATAGAAACCTATCCTCAAACTTTATAGGAGATGAATCTAGAATCAGGCAACTTCTTGTTAATTTAATTGGAAATGCAATTAAGTTTACTCCCACTGGAGAAATTAGAGTGCGGGTGGAGTCCGCCGATGATGGGAATGTTCGTTTTACGGTTTCCGATACCGGAGTGGGGGTAGCAAAAGACAAATTGACGACCATTTTTAATTCTTTTGAACAAGCCGATGTAAGCGATACAAGGAAATATGGTGGAACGGGTCTCGGTTTAACGATTAGTCGAGAGATCGTCCAGGTCATGGGTGGAAAAATATGGGTGGAAAGTGAAGAAACAAAGGGCTCTGAATTTATTTTTGAGATTCCACTCACCTCGCTTCATGACGACGATAGGGGAGTGATGGTTTTTGAAAAACCCATACCAGTGGCTGTTCTTTCGTTAAGTAGCTCCATCACTGCAAATATTTGCCAAAGAGTTGAAAAAATGGGTGGGACACCTGTTGCGTTGAAAACAGCGAATTTAGATCTTGGGTACTATCAAAATCATAAGTTGGTCGTGGACTACAAATGTCTAAAAGATGATGCTATTGCTGATCAGTTTCGAGACTTCATAGGAAAAGAGGGAAATAGGGCTGTTGTACTTCACACTCCTTGTGAGTTTGAAGTCTGCTCAGAGAAGTTCTCTTCGCCGACAACAGTATTTTTATTAAAACCAGTCCGCCGAGCTGAATTAGAGGAGGCTCTTCTCAACGATCGTTCTCCTATTCAAGATGAGGACCAAGGAAAAGTAGAACATTCATTTGGCGATTCTAAATTACTTTTAGTGGAAGACAACCAGATCAATCAAATGGTCGCTATAGCTATGCTAGAAGCCAACGGTTTTAAAGCAGATATCGCGGGTAATGGAAAAGAGGCTGTAGAGATGATGCAGGGTGGAGGGTATTCGCTCATTTTGATGGACTGTCAGATGCCGGTGATGGATGGCTTTGAGGCCACTAAGGCGATTCGGCAATCACACCCCAATCTTCCAATAATAGCAATGACTGCTAACGCCTTTAAAAAAACAAAAGAAGAATGCTTCGATGTGGGAATGAATGACTTTGTAACTAAACCTGTAGATGGAGATGCATTAGCAGAAGTGATCAGCAAGCATCTACTACTGTCAAATGGAGGGTAAAATGTCTGTTATGTTGTTTTACTTAGATCTTTCATGGATTCTGGAAATGGCTGACGAGAGGAAGTCCGAACCGAGCGAAAACTAATGCGTTGGCGAAGGAATTGCAAAATACCCTTCTTATGGAATCGCTTATTAGGTGTAGAGCCATTTTAGGGTATCTGACTGTTTATTTGATGATCAGTCCCTGTCAATCTATGGCCTCGACGTGTTTTTCGTTGTTTGAGAGCCATGCCAATGAATCCTCTTTAAGCCAATGGGGGCGACACATAGTTCGATCTCCTGATGACATTCCTAGTAGCAAAAAGGTAGATCGGGACTTTACCCTCTATGCCGAAGCAAAGATGCCTGAAGGACATTTGTTAGAAACTCTAAATCAAACCAGAAGTTGGGATGAATACGTAGGAGCGGCGGCTCTGATGAGCCAATTTAGATATCTCAGCCGTGAAAATGAGGCTGCCGAAGCGGTGCAGTTGAGTTTGCGAGAAAACCTCAATGGACTGCTCGGGTATCAGAGTTTTAAAAGAAACTTCACCCAGGGAGTTGAATCTAAAGTGGATCTAGTTCGAACGATGATCGACTTGTTAGTTATGAATGCGCTCAATGGCGTGCAGACGGTTGAGACTTTTGGGTATCTCAATGGCCTTGTTGAAAATCCAAACACTCGACAGCAAATTTTTGAAGACTTCCAGAACACTGTGTATGACCGAATTAAGTATAGGATTGATGAGGCGCGAGCATTAGAAGAAGCAAATATAAATCCCTATGATTTTTTTAGGTTAGAAATTAAAGTACGAATTTTTACCATGGATAAATTGGTCTCACAGCAGAGCTCTTACTCTTTGAATCATGTTTTTGGTGGCAATAAAATTCCATTTTGGATGCCAAAGGGCTTAGCTGAAAAGTCCCGTAGAAATAAGTTAAAGCGGGCTGTTGTAAAGCAGCTGCAATTGCGGTCCACGTACAAAGCCATTGAGGGCCTTGCGGAGCTAGAGACCTCCACCCATGAGGAAGCGAGGCAGATAGGTATATGGGCGGTATATGTTTTAAAGACCTTCGGTGATATCGATCCTGGTGGCGGCAGCGGTGGTGGCGGCGGAACTCGGCAAAAAAACAAGGACACCCCCGAGTTCGACTTCGGTGACGGTGAGCTCGTTCCTATCCCTGTGAGATCTCGGTAAAGTCAGATCAGACGGCTTAAATTCAATTAAGGACAGTTTGTGTCTTAGAATGAGATAAGCGTCGGCCGCTATAAGGCCTTCTTCACCTAGACCCGATACTAAAGTATGGGACGCAGTAAGAAAAAACATAGGAGAAAGAAGCCGAGGACGTTATTGCGGATTCTAATGTGGTCCCTGTGGCTTCCTTTTCGACTTGTGGCTTGGCTGCTTCACCGACTGTTTAGAAAAAGCAAGTATATCAATGCCGGAGGATATGTTGTTCTCGGGGCAACTCGTGAGCTGGAACATCGGTACCTGGCCAAGCAAGTCGTCGGACGCGCGTTATCTAAGAATGAGGTGGTTCATCACATCAATGGAAAGCGGGCGGACAATCGCATTTCCAACCTTTGCTTGATGGATCGGTATAAGCATGAGCACTTTCATGCTTGGTTGCGATGGAAGAAAAAGAAGTCCGGAAAATACCCAAAAATTAAAAGCCAAAAGCATGTTCTAAAATCCGAATACAACGGAATCCTTTTAAGTGATGTGTCTTAGTGGGTTAGCCGCTATTTTCATATCGAAGCCTTAACCTATCATTCCTAGATGGGCGCCTCGGTATAATTTGTGCAAAGTTCTTCTTAAAGCCGAACACATGTTTCTCAAATCGCCCAGGAATCGATTTGAGAAGTCATGTTGCCAAAATTTGGCATAGGGAAAGGATATAGACATGAAAATCAAAGAGAGCCTAGCATTAGTATTGTTGTTTTTTTCTTTAAATACATATGCTGAAAGAATAGATAGCTTTGGCCATTGGATGATGAAGCTTGAAAAAATCAATACCTCTCAAGTTTTGAAAGCCATTCAGCCTGAGCTAGTAAGTTATATTGAAAGTTCATTTGAGGGTTTTAATTATGTAGCGAACTCTATGAGTTTGGAGGAACAAACAGTTTCTGATCTTATGAGCAGCTATGCTATGTTTGCGGGCCCCAATGCAGCTTCAGCTTATTCTTGTCGGGAGTTAAAATTCAATATTGCCGATGATAGCGGGAATGAAAGCACTGAATCAGTCTATTTCGAACTTACAAGCGCAGGGAATTCAATTGAAACTGATTATAAATATGTAGCCACGTTCAAATCTGATGAAGGTTTAACTTACATGGTAAAGCTAACTGCAAGTTGCTCACTACTGGAGTCAAACCGTGGAACACCTAACTTTAAAGAGCAATAATTCTTAGTGGGGTGCCAGGCACCTTTCGGAGATAAAAGAAAACACATCTTCAAACCAAGTGTCTACGCCCTCATAGGGAAAGCTATGACCCTCTTTGGCTGTTTTGCCAAAAGGGGGATAGATTTTAAAAACAGCATCTTTGTTTAAGTCTTTCATCAGCTGATAGAGTGTTTTACTGGGGGACAGGTCAAAATCGTTCTCTGCTTGAAAAAACATGACGGGTACTTTCGTGGATCGCGCGGCCTCTTTCATAAGTTCCTGTAGAGGTTTGGCTTTGCTCCAGCTCTTAGCACCGCCCGCAGCATTCACTCCAGCACAATAACCACCATTAGTCACTCCAAGCATGGTTTGAATGCCTCCAAAGGAATTACCAAAAGCAGCGATCTGATCTATCTTTATATAGCTTTGAGTTTGAATCCATTTTAAAGCGGCCCTTTGATCGCTGAGATGATCGGTTTGATTCAGCCGTACTAAAGTTTTCACTCCCGATGGGAGTCCACCTTCGTTGATGGATTTTTTAATTTCGTCCATGATGTAGGGGCCACTCTCGTGACTGAGTCCCTGGCCTCTTCTGTAAGGCATAAAAACCACCCAACCTCTTTTAACAAATGGGGCAGCGATAGCCGCGCTGGCCTGACTGTTTAACATTCCAGGGGCACTACCGTGATTGATCAGAAGCACGGGAAAGGGGCCCTTTCCTTCCGGCTTAAAAAGTTCACCCTTTAATTCTAATGAACCATTGTTAAACGTGACGATCTCTTTAGCCAATACAGGAAGGTTAAATGTGATCATTGCGAAAGTGGAAACTAAAAATTTTAAAATGGATTTCAAAGGGAGTGTCCTTAATCGTAAGAAAAGAAAAATAAAACTCACGAGCATCGATGTCTACGGATTTCTAAGGTTATGGTCTCGCGATAGTTTTAATGACAAGGGGTTTGAGCATGTAACATAACAATTAAAGTGGATGGCTTTTTGTGGGCTGGCGTAGAGCTTGCAAAAAAGGAAAGTATCTACAAAAATCAGGGTCATTATGACCTTTTCATTTTTTTAACACGGAGGTGCGAGATGAAAATAGTAACAATGTTGTTGGTTTGCCTGGTCGGAAGTCCATTGTTTGCGAACGAATTGGTTAAAGAGGGGGCCCACAATGACACTTATGGAGAGAAGGCATTGGCGGCCGACGAAAAATCCGGTGAGTTGAGTATAGATGTTCAAACCCTTTCAAGAAAAGGGGATCGTGATGCCCATCGAAGACCAGAGCCTCGGCCGGATCGTCGAGGACTCGTGTATTGTGATTACTATGGTGATTCCAATACCACCGGTTTTTCTATCTATAGATCCAGAGATTACGATGACATTGGCAATGCAGTATTTCGGAGTGAGTACGAGTGTCGGGATGCTGCTCGTGTAGCGAATCGAGCCCGCACTGGAATTGTGTGTGCGAAGTATTCTAATAATGGTGATGTTCGTCATTCTGTTTACAGAATTCACGACAATAAAGATTTGGGTAGAGCGACAATCACCAACTTTCAGGATTGCCAAGATGCGGTTCGATACTCTCGACGCGGTTACTTTTGTTCCACCTATGTTCAAAACGGGCAAACCTATTGGTCGCCTTATAGCATCCGAACAGGAGAGGATGTTGGCAGCACACTTTATGGCTCTCTCGATCGATGTTTAGATAATCTCTATAACCAGTAGTCGGTTTTAGAATTCGAAGGAAACTTTAGAAATGCAGTGGGTATGTTTGCCCACTGTATACTTTTGATGGATGATCTTAGTTTTATTTTTAGAAAACTATAGATACTCTTCTAAAGATCTAGCTAATTCAATTAATCTTTTTCTAGCTTGTTCAGAGCTATCAATGGCTTTGTTGAATTTCTCTTTACTATCAGGCTTAACACCAGCAATTTCGCATAACTTTTTGTAGAGCTCATAGTCTTTGGTATTCAGGGTCTTTTCAGCAATCTCGAGAAAAGGGAGTGCCTGGATGTAATTTGTGGCATTGTAAAGTTCTAGAAGTACGGACTTTTGAAGCTCTATTGGTATAGCACATTTTTCATTCTTTAAGCTTTCAATCTCTGCCTTGAGACGAGCATTCTCGTTAATGAGTTTTTCCCACTCTCTGTCCGCTGCGGATTCTTTGGGGGATTGGTCTTCATTGCTTGAGTTTGTTCTATATAAATCCATTATTTCACAGCCTAGAGCTGCGGCTATCTTCTCACGGGTGCCGATACCACCTTCTGCAACCCCACGTTCAATGTCTTTTGTCATACTAATGCTAATATCAGCTTTTTCAGCAAGATCTTCTTGAGTGAGATCTAGGTTACGTCTCAACTTGGCAATGTTTCTTCCCACAAAATCATGGGGTCTTTTTTTCGATTTACTCACTAATTACTGCCTATAATAAGTTTTCCATTCTACTCGCATATTTTCTAGTGCTTGCACAGTAGCATGAGAAGGAAAACCCGGTACATGTAAATATCAATAGTGATGAACTTTAGTTGGGTTCGTCATTTGGATAGGTGCGGACCTGCTTTTGGGACTCGTTGCATACCGGAAAGCGGGGTGTATCACCCTACGGGTTCGTCGCCACAGAAGCCTCAAAATAAAAAAGCCACCTTTTGGGTGGCATTTTTAATTTGGCGTTCCCTACGGGAGTCTAGCCCGTGTCTTCGCCATGAAAGAGTAAAAAAGCAATATTTTATAAACCACTGTAAGTCTTGAGCTTTTTCTGTTTCTCTAGTGTTTACTGATAGTTAGGTTGGTTTGCCCAGTACCATGGAGTTTGTCCGAACAATCTGGAATTGTATGGGGAATGGTAAGTATTGGAAACAATCTAATTAAAGACGTCAAAACTTCTGGAGCCCGAAAATAGCCGGACAATACTAATGCAAATTTTTCGATAAAAATTAAAAAAGAGAAAGGGGCACTCTAATCTGTGTGTAGCAAATGCTACCGCAGCTAATTTAAGCGACTGCTCAACTCCTTAGTTGCAGCATGTAACGGAAGTTACCACTTAGAGCTCTATTCCCCCTTCTCTAAAAAATTTTAATATACTTTTCCGACCAGCTTTTTTTCAAGAGAGTTAAGCAGGTCGATGCTGGAGTTCCAGTCAACAAATGCCCCAGTAGTCTCAAGACATCTTAAATGCCGATCTATATCTTTATCATTAAAACCCATTTTTGCTTTTTTCAATAGTAGTTTAAGGGCGGTTTCCTTAAAATCAATACTAACAAATGGACAGGTTATTGAATCAAGTGCCAGGCAAAAATAGTTTGCATTGCAAATGTTGACGTCCTCAGAGGATTCGAAATATGCAATTAGTTTTTCTTCAATTTCTTGTATTACAGGTATTTGTTCGCTTTCGCCCCCGCAATAGTATAGTAAAGAAATATAGGTGAAGTAGCTAGGGGAGTTATTCATCCGAACTAACTCTAACAGAAGGCCATTTCCTACACTGCTTCTGGCTTTAATTTCAGTTAAGCTTAGGATGATGTTTAAAGATTGAACATCTAATACATCAGACTTATAAACCCCTCTATTTCGTACTTTTCGATTTTTGAGAAATTCATTTGCTCTTTCAAAAATATAGTCAGGTAGTCTGAATTTCGAGTTCTTAAAATATTTTTCATTGTAACGTAAAATGAGAATTATGGCTTCAGATACTTTGTATGAGGAATGCTCGCTAGGCGAATAGGAGTAAAGATCAAAAATTATATCAAAGAAAATTTTTAAAGTTCTGATGACCTCAGGTTCTTGATGGTCAACTATGATGCGGTGACACTTTTCACTAACTTCTAAAAAACTCTTAAGTTTGTTGCTGAATGAATTTATGACATATGATGAAATATCGGAATACGAGAGGTTTGAACTTTTTAAAATATCACTAATATTTTCTGCGAAGGCTAACCGTAAGTGTGACGTCTTAAGGTTGCTTTTTGGCCTTAACGGATGAGTAAACTCATATGAACTTCTATCTATGGTGAATATTTCATCAAAAAGATTCTTGATGATTTTTTTAACTGAAAATACTCCTACAGATTTCAAATCCTTAAAGGGCCTAGAGGTTTTACTTGATTTGCCTTCGTTAATTTGAAGATTATACTTCATCAACTCAATTTCGATATATTCAACTATTCTCTCGGCATCACTTTCATGTTCTGCAAAAATATAAAAGTCATCTACGTACCTCTTAATTTCAAATTCACCTTTGAGGGTATCGCTATTTAGGAGTCTATCGCCGATTGAAAGGTCAATTTTTTGCAAAATAATTTCCGAAAATATTCTGGAGACTTCGGGGCCAACCGCTATTCCATTAGTTTCTCTGTCATTTATTGCCATCATTAGGTCATCAAACGCTTCTCCAAAACCAGAGAGCCTCTTTCCTTGCGATCTCTTTTTGGCAATTGATTTTCCATAGATTGCCCAGCTAATTGAATGAGTGTAAATATTAGAAAAGCATTTTTTAATATCGACTTTGTATAAGTGATGAAATTTCTGTTCTAAATTTAAGAATGTAATTGAATTTGTAAACCTGTGCGGTCTCGGAAACCCTCCATAGGAAAAGTATGAAGTTAGATGCCTCCATTTTAAATCTGTCTTGATTGTGGAGATTCCAGCTCTTTTATATTTATCAAATACACTTGGACCTTCATAGTAGCTAACCGATAAGGTAATTTTCCTGGGGTGCCTTATGCTGATTGGGCTTTTTGTAGTAAGGTAACAAATGAAGTCGTCATAGGATGAATAAAAGTGACATACTCTTTTTTGAGCTGAAGGGTGAAGAAAGAAAAGTTCTCTGAAGGTACCACTCCCACCCCGTGAAACCACAAATTTATATGGTTTAGTGGACCTCTTGCCTTCTACCTGGTCTATTAAGGTGAGTAAAAGTGGTTTTGGTCTTTTGGGTATTCGTTTTTGATTATTCAAATGGTTATAAAAAAGTTGATTGTTAAAAATTATTGGGATTTCATCGGGCAGAGTTTCAGTTAGAAGAGCTCGAAATTCATCCCCAAGAGATAATTTACTTTTTACTTTCTTTTTACTCATACTTCCAGGCCTGCTTAATTTCATTTAATCGATTATTTGAAAAACTGATGAAATACTTCTTATTAAACCGAGTTTTTATTGACACCTTAAGTAAGGAAGTAAGATCGTTGTGTACGGACGGCAGTTGCGTCCGCAATTCCTCCATTTTAGATTTGTCATTTAGGATTCTGGTAATCTGCCCGTAGATGAATCTGTCTAGGCGAGAAAGGCTAGGAGAGTTGCTCCCGTCAATCAATCTATGGCTATAAGAAAGACCTGTTTTAATTCTTTTTTGTTTTTTAAAATCATCTATTTCGACATTCCCCGTAATGTAGTTGATTCTATCCCGAAGGTCTTTAAATCCACCTTCGACCCTTTCCTTATCAAGGGGCGATGAAAGAGTTTTTTCAAATTGAGCTAATGATAGATAAATTCGTTGCTTGATTTTATTTTCTTTTTTCGCACCTAAGTCTATTGAGAATGATCTTTTTTTCCTCCTTGCCACCATATTGTAACGGTAACCGAGGTATTCAAATGACATTTCCTTTTTTCTTCGAAAATTATTAGAGTTGAAGTAATAGGTTTTTGAATCATTCAGCACAATTTCTCGTGGGAGAACACTCTTTACAAAATCGTACTGTTCATCGAAAGTTTCCTGGCCCGTTGTTAAAAGGATAATATCATCGACGAACCGAGAGTAAAATAGATTGTTCTTTTGCTTGAGCATGGTTCTGTCAAATTCTTTTAGATATAGTTCAGCGAGAAATGAACTTATTGGCAATCCTTGAGGGAGACCAGTTGGTCCCGGCTTTATACTAATTGTTTTGTTAATTAGTTGGGTATATATATCAGGCATCCCTATGCCACTGAGTAAACTTACTATTTCATTTTTAGGGACTGTGTCGAAAAAATTTTTTATGTCTAGTTTGTAAAGTTTAAATTCTAGCATTTCAAAACACAACACAGTTGCTAATTGCCTCGAAATTCTTTCCCTGTTGGACATTTTTATTTTTGATCGCTTGTTAATTTCTGATATTAGAGCCCGCTCTACAACCTTAGCTCCTATGTTTGTGGTTGAATAAACGCACCTCGATTTCAAACTCGTCGGCTTGTAAAAAGCAAGAAATGAGCTGCTATCAAGAATGGATAATGCGTCGAGTATGATCTGATTTCTCACTTCATTTGAGTCTGCATCTTTTTCGAAATCATTTCTTCGAATGTGTTTCTTTAATAAGTAGGTATCGATGCTCATATTTAATCCCTTGTTGCCTATATTATGAATGAATAAATTAATTTAAATTAGTTTAAGTTAATTATTTAAGGCGTAGGTCTTAGTATTCTTCGAATTGTGTCAATCTGAAGGCTAGTTTTCTAAGGAGGACATAGAATGCGCTTGCGGGTCCTTCCTAATAGATTTTACTTGGAGATAGGTGCGGACCGACTTTTGGGACTCGCTGCATGCTTTTTGCGTTTTAAAATCATCTCGGTATCTCAACCAAATACGATTGTATTTGGTTTCTGATACACGAACTGATTTTAGCTTTTCGAAGCCAGCGCCTTCGGCGCATTCCGAAAAGCTGGGCGTCTCCAACAATCGTTACCCCCTCCCCGGAACACTAGCGTGTCCCGCCTGCCTCCCTGTGGTCGTCAGAGGCTCGGGGGATTGGGAGTCTCACCCGTACACATTAGGCACGACTTTCATTGGAAAAGGCCAAATTAAAAAAGCCAGCTTACGCTGGCTTCATTAATTTGGCGTTCCCTACGGGAGTCGAACCCGTGTCTTCGCCGTGAAAGGGCGATGTCCTGGGCCTCTAGACGAAGGGAACGCAGAACAGATTAGTTAAAAATGGTGATCCGTCATGGGCTCGAACCATGGACCCTCTCCTTAAAAGGGAGATGCTCTACCGACTGAGCTAACGGATCACAGAAAACCTGAGCTCGCTAATCTAAACGATCTTGCCCCAGAGTCAACTGGGATTTTAGCTTTTTAAAACCCTTTTAATACATTGATTATATTGGAGAAACTTCAGTCTATCTTGTTGAATTTCTGGGCAGATGAAGGCGGCAAATCACTCTAACTACCTAAAATCAAAAGGTTCCTTCAAAGGTCAGGTCCACATGGTCGCCGCTGAGGACGGGCTTTTGCAAAGGAACCGTGTATTCTAAATCGTTCACCAGCTCCACATACAACATAAATCGATTTCGCGAACGTCGCACTTTTTTATACAATTCCTGCTGATGATCATCGCTAAATTCATTCAAAGAGCGATTACCCATATCATAAGGTTGGTTTTGCAGTTTCGCCGCTTCTTGCTCATTGAGAGCCTGCTCAATTTGTGCTTCCACACGGTTTTTAAGGTCATCCATTTGTTCCCGGTTGAATGTAATTTCACCGAGTATAAATTCGCCTTCCATTGGATCTGTCATGGCCATACGAATACGTTTTATAAAGTAAGGGCGAGTCATATCTAAGTTAATAGCAAGTTCTGATCGCCAATAAGTCATTCCAGAAAGCCACCCCATAGATCGTCCACAATCCAAAGCAAAAAAATCAGGTTTCAAACAATTCAACTGAAAGGACTTCATCTGAATGTCCGGGAGGAAAGTTCTAAAATTCACTTCAGGCAGAGGGTTTAGAACTAACTTTTGCGGGTTTTTAAATTCAAGGAGATCGACAATGTGGTCGTGTACCATTTCAGCTCGGTCATCTAACTGCTTATAAACTTCTATCAAGCTCTGCATGTAGTGGGCATCCATCAAACCCACGTTTTGTTCCATGTGAACTCTCACTTGTTCGGCAAGATCGATGGCGTTCATGTAATCAAAGTAAAATTCCTCCACATCTTTTTCGATCTGAGGAAGTTCGTCGGGGCGAGGGCCGCCAACAAAGTCTATGGATGCCAAAGTGTACTTAGAGGGAACCGTTGTATCTAGGGTTACAGAGCTTAAGTATTGCCGTAGACCTTCTTCAAACTCATCGATGGAGGCCGCGGTGGAAAGTCCAGTGAGTGCGCTTAAGCCGGCACCACCACGAGCATAAAACCGCACTTTTATTTCACCAGTTTGTTGCTTTGCTGAAAGAATTTGATCCACTGAAGTTTTAACGTTTACAGTCGCCGGACCTACCGGTGCGCTGACACTAAGGCCTGCCGATAGCGTGCGTTTGTGAGCTTCCGAGAGTCCAGAAATTTCAATGATGGCCATCGCCATGGCTTCACGAGTTTCTCTGATGACAATATGAGTGCCACACATCTCCAAAAAGTTTTTCTCATAGCCACTATCTAAAAACTTTTGAAAACGAGGGTCTAAGTCGTAGTTATCCAATTCATAGCGACCGTAATTGGCATGTGCTTTAACAACGAAAACAGCAGAGTCTTGGCTAAACGTGACTCCTTGGCCCACTTTGCCATTCACGCCCGGTTCAATGCCTTTTAAAAATTTGAGGCGAGCCGAAACTCCCAACGAAATACTCGTATGTCGACTCAACTCTTGATGGCTCGTGACACGAAAGGTTTCGATTTTGGCAGTCACCGACCCCAGGCCATCCAGGGGTTTCGCTTTGCTGTTTTTGAGACAACGACGATAGTCACGCAAAGGGTAGGCGCGACTAGCACCTTTTCCTAAAGCCAATGGACTTTCTGGATGGTAGTTTTGGCTAAACTGATCAAATGCCATTGAGGTGGATGTAAAAAATAAAATCACACCTAAAGTGGCCAGATTAAAGCAGGACATAAACTATCGGATGCCTTCCAATAAGTTTTTGCATTTGTGGTAGTAGGTGAATCCACTGAGCGGGTTCATTTGTCTTTTTAATTTTGGAAAAAGTAGGGTCTCAATCACATCGGCGGTCAGTGAATCTTCGATGTTCACATACTTAACGTACTCCAAACAAACTCGATTCATAGTTGTCCTGGAGGCGGCCACAGATCCGTCACGCAATCCATCAGAAAGGTCGTTCGCATAGATGAAAAATTCATCATCTACGTCCCGAGCACCTGCATTATTTGCGTTGTAGGAAAAAACACGGTGTACTTCTTCGGCCGTCACTTTTCCGACGATGATTTCTTCGGCATGAGCTGGAAAGAAAAAAGCACAAATTAGGTATACAAAAATGACATGAATTCGATCCATTTTGCGGGTCCTCTCAAATGTATTTGCTATGGAGGATCTGGCTGCAAACTATGTACCTATAAATGAACTTCCAACTGATCTCTAAGGCTTTTGAGGTACTTTTTCATTCTACGTTTATAGGCCCACTTGGCTAAGAATTTTGGGACGGGGAGTTTGAGGATATCTTTGAACATCTTTTCTTCCACTTCGACATGGTAGGTAAACCGTGTGGTCTCTGAGTCGATGGCTTCAAAGATGCGATGACTTTTCAAATAGCTGGGATTATCCAAAGTGGTCTCATAAATCACTTCATGTTCGTTCATCTCAGTGATCTCTGTATAGGTAATAAAATGATCATGGCTACCAAGTTTTGCATCTTCGTAAAAAATGGTGCCCACATTAAATGGCCCATCCATTCGAATTTCATTCACTTCTTTACGCCATGAACCATCATTAAGTGCATTGCCCGCAAATTCATAAACATCCTCAATGGATCGTTGAATTTCAATACTCTTTTCCATTACGATAAGTTCTCTCGCAAAACTGGGTGCTCCCACTAGACCAACGGCAAGCAAAACAAACCAAAACCTTAAATAAAGATCCATCTTTATCCCCCAAAAGATTTACTCCAATTTTGATTCTAAAATCACTCTCTCTCTAAGGTCTAGATATTGTTTTAACTAAGGGCTTTGGGATGGCTTTTCTCATTGCGCCCTCTTTGAATGCCGATAATCCCAGTAAGATGCGGGAATCAAACAAAAAATCATCTTTAGTGGTCGTAAAGTTTTTGGGAGTGTTTTTTTCAATCTTCCTAATGACTGGCATCGCGTCCATGGTCAAAGGAATGCAAAAGTCGGGTTGGAATGAGCCTTTCATTGCCGGCTGCATTTTTGTTGTGTTCGGGCTATTGGGTTGGCTTTTTGTCATCTACTTAAAGACCCGGATTTCCGAATACGATGAGCTCAAAAAGAAATATCCAGAACAGCCATGGATGTGGCGTCCCGAGTGGGCAAAAGGTCAGGGCGAGTCTATGACCAGTTTTATGCCCTGGGTGTATTCGGTCATTGCGATTGCCTTAGGAGGGATCTCCTATCCTCTCATGGAGAAAAATTGGGACAAAGTCATGGAGCTGAGTTCGCCTCACGTTTTTGTGATCATGGCTCCGGCAATGGGAATTATCTTTGCGGTTTACTCTTTAGTGTTGTGGTTACGTGTGAGAAAGTATGGAAAGACGGTTTGTCGTTTGCGCTCTTTACCCGGTTTAGTGGGAGGGCGATTTGAGGCGGATATCTATGTTGAAGAAAAGTTTTACGGGCGAGAAAAAGTAAAGGCCCGCCTAGTGTGCGCTCATCAGTATTCGTCGGGGAGCGGAAAAAATAGAACTACAGTTCGCCGTGAACTATGGTCTCAAGAGCAAGAGGTGCGGCCACAGTCAGCAAACAAAGGAGCAATTTTTCCTATTGAATTTCTTATTCCATCGGATTGTAAACCAACGGATGTGGTGGACGGGAATGATCAAATACGTTGGGAAGTCTATATTCATGCCGATGTAGAGGGGTTAGATTATCTTGAGTATTTTCATGTGCCAGTGTTCACCTCCGATTTACAGGAAGAAGAGAAGGTGATTCAAGAACGTTCTAGTTCCAAATATTCAGCAAAACTAAATCAAATTGATAAGTCTAAGATTGAAGAGCTAAAAGAAACACAAACTGTACAGGGGCACAGACAGTTTATTCATCATATTTCTAAGCCTGGTAAATTTTTAGCGGTTAACTTTGGTATTGTTCTAGTTCTTTTTCTATTTACAACGGCTTGTGGTTTTGCGGTCTATCAAATCAATCATATGGCGGGGCAGGATAAGATGTTTTCTCTGCTCGGTGCTTTTTTCTTAGTGTTCTCCATTCCCTTTGCCTTAGTCGGAACTTCAATGGGAGTCGCAGCTACGACCCTGTTTGGGCATACGATCTATCAACTACTGGCTAACAAAAAGGTGACGCTATTTCCAGAGGGGATTGTCCGTACAAGCACTTTATTTGGAATCAGGAATCAGACCTTTTTTGGATGGGGTGATATTGAAAAGGTATTAGTGAGTGAGGTTATGCGATCCAATGGAAAGGCTGTCATCTATGCGGTGAAAGTCAAATTAAAGGGGAAACGATGGCCACGTACTGTTTTAGGTCCCTTCTTCGATCGAACAGCAGCAGAGTGGCTTTTAAGGGAAGTCTCTCCCGAAAAGGACGTTACTTACGACGCAGCTGCCAACTCTTGATGTTGTGAGAGGACTTGGCTTCCAACCGGAACTCTTTTATATTTCCCCTATAAAGGAGTGCTAATAATGGTGAAAGTCTATCAATATAAAAGATGTAGTACCTGTGTAAAGGCCGTTAAGTTTTTAGAGAAAAAGGGAGTTAAATTTAAATCCCTAGATATAACGGAAACCCCTCCAAGTAAGTCAGAATTAAAAACCATGTTGAAAAACTATGAAGGTAACATAAAAAAGCTATTTAACACTTCAGGGGTTCAATATCGTGAGCTCAAAATTAAAGATAAGCTTCCAAAGATGACCGACGAGCAATGCATAGATATGCTAAGTTCTAACGGTAAGCTTGTGAAACGGCCATTTTTACTATCTGGTAAAGAGGGACTTGTTGGGTTTAAAGAAGACGAGTGGAAATCTCTTTTAAAGTAGGGTGTGTTGGAAACAATTAAAAAGTTCATTCAATTCTTAAAAGATGTTGCCAATGATCCAGTAATTCCTTCTAGAGACAAGAAGGTGTTGTTGGCAATGATTGTTCTCGTGGTATCGCCTATTGATTTAATTCCAGACTGGATTCCAATAATCGGATTGTTAGATGATCTAGTTATCATCGCAATTATATTGGATTATTTTTTCGAGATCCTCGATCAAGAGGTTTTGTTAAAGCATTATCCCTTTGGGATGAAAAGTTTCGTAGCCACGAGAAGGCTCTCACGAATGATTACAGCATTGACTCCTGCAATGATTAGAGATCACGTATGGAAATACAAACCGGATATTTATAGGAAATAGGAGTAGAGTATGAGGCTTTTTCTACTAGCGCTTTTTATGCCAATTTATGCTTTGGCTGGTAGCTATGATCAGGGATCCATGGAAGTGGGTGGCGCAGTAGGTATCACTAATACGAGTACTTCCGGGACGCAGATTCAATTTTCCCCACGGATTCAATACTTTTTAATCGATAATTTGGCATTGGGTCTTACTATTGATTACAACAAAAACGACGATGCTGAGGAATTGGGTATTGGTCCTTCTGCCACCTACTACTTAAATTTTTCAGAGCGATTTGTGCCCTTTATTTCTCAAACTATTTTATATAAAAACTATTCGGGAGAATTGGCTGATGGTGAGGATGGGCTCTATGCCACAACGGCAGTTGGCCTCAACTACCCTTTAGGGGATAAAACGGCTTTAAGTTTGTCTTACGAGAAGCTGTACTCGATAGTTGGCGACCAAGATGCTGAAGAGAGCGAATCTCTAAGCTGGGGTTTTCGGGCTTATTTTTGATAAATAGTTTTTTAGTATTCACAAAGATATTGATTCAAAATGTTTTCTAGGTCATTTGGATGGGATAGGATCCAATCCGGCTCATCTGGATCGGAGTAATCAAACAGATCTAAATTTGGAATTTCGCACTGATGTTCTTGAGTCAGCCAAAGGCTTTTTGAATTGGGGTCATTGAACGCAACCCCTCCCATAGAAAACCCCATGTCAAATATCCCACTTTGGGGATAGATATAGATCAAGCCACCGGCATTTCCCGCGTGGATATTATCATCAAATAGAAAGTCGCCGTCGCTGTAGTGGACGGGCCTGGTTTTCTCTAAATCAAATTGAAAGGTTTCGCCGTTTACAAGGGAGATATTAAGATGATTTCCCTCGATAGACATAGCTAATGAATTCTCAGGCTCACTTGGTGGGAAAAACAAAACTCGACTTCCTGTAGTGTCTGCAATATTTCCAGCTCCAAAGGAGTTAAAGATGAGCCATTGCCCATCTGTAGTAAATAGATGACTTCGATAGGTTAGGTTTTCAACGTTCCGAGGTTTTATAGAAATAAAGCAGGTACCGTTGGAAAACTGTCCTGTGGAGATGTCGGTGTTTCTAGTTGAACTAAAAGTCCATTCACAGATTTCATTGGAGTGGGCGGGAAGTGCTAAAAATAAAATTAGCGATAGTTGAAAAAGTAAGCGCATAACCCATTCAATCAGTTCTTCAAGAGGGGGTCATGCGCCGATGATTTAATATGACAAAAGTCGGGTTACTCAACAGTAACTGTAATTACGGCCCGAAGCTTTTCGCCGTAGGATCTATGAGCTCCATCTGCGAACTGAAGAGTTAGTGTGTGTTTTCCTTTGCTGAGTTCCACGGTGTCCTCGGTTTGCCCTTTTCCATAGTGGATATGAGTTTTATCCGCTGGTACAACCTTTCCAGTTGCAACAGGTTTACCATCAATGATTAGGTGGTGGTGGCCCGTTCCTTTTTCTAATTTACCGGCCGGAATCACTTTCATTCCTTCAATGCCAAACTGTATTTTTAATGGGCTTTTAACTGTCTGCCCATCTTTTAAGTTGGCAAAAAAGACGCGACTGGAATCCACTTTTTCCATATTCATGCAGCCAAAAGTAAATAACGAGATAAGTAGTAAAAAAGTGAAGTTCTTCATGATGTATTTCTCCTTTAAGTCTCTGACTAGAACACTATTATGGGATTGGTGTGCCGTCCAGTTGGAAAATTTAAAACCTTGTTTTATAATAGAGTTACTATGTACAAATTGTTTATATTAGTGACTTTGTTGAGTGTGAATTCCCATGCGGACATTAATAGTTTTCTGGCTCCTTATAATTTAAAAGCCGACGGTACTATCAACGACTATGGTAAGTATCTCGTAGAGCTTAATTCGGCCAATGGTGCCTTCGATTACTACACAGTAAGTGACAAGCCTAATGAGAATGGGGGGAACACTCAGGTGGTTCGATCCACCAATGAGACTAAAACCGTAAAGTCTGTGTCAGGCAATTATCAGAAATTGAATCGAGTGTTCGTTGCCATCCAGGAAACTCCCGGAGAGCTGCAGGTTCTATCCTATGTGCAACAAGGGGATAAGCGAAACACCATGGCGGTTCAGTGTGTGACTGAAGACAGTAATTTGCGTAACGTAATTTTGAGTTGCATACCCATAAGTCCGCTCTATTGTGAAAGGACACTTAAGCATCCTCAACTCATTCGAGTGAACGAAGGGCCTGCGTTTTTTGAGCTCGAGGACATGGAATATATTGAGGCCTTTCGGCGGTTGATGATGACACGGATGGATCGAGGTCAATTTGAAAAAGACTTGGAAGAGAGAAGTATGCAATTCACAAAATCTCTCGTCAGTGAATTTTTAGTGCCCGAGGAAATCCGCGTTCCATTTGCAAATTTGCCGGTGATAAAAAACTTTGGCTCAAAGAATTTTATTTTTAATCATTTCCAATTGGAGTTGAAAAGTAACACAGCTCTTTTAATTCGAGATTCGGATTCAAAAGAGGTTAAGTCGGAGAAAAAATACTTATTAAATAAGAGGATCCGACGGGTTTTTAGTCTCTGTGATCAAACTTTTGGCTCTAAATCACTTTAACCCAAACCTTAAGTCTTTGCGGGACGTTTTGGCTCAGCCCCTGGAATTAATCTCCCAACTCTAAGGATCAGGCTCAACTCCTTCCATTTGAAGTTGGTACACCCATTGCTCTGTCTATCCTTATGAATTGGAAAGAGCTTTTACAAGACCCCATATCGATTTTATCCCAGCCACTTAGGTTTAGACTGACTCCAGAAATAAAACTTTGGAGTGCATGGCGCGAGTTGAAGGCTCATCGATTGCCAGCAGCCCCTGTATTTGAAGGGGATTCTATTATTGGTTACATATCCAGTGAAAGTGTTGAAGCTGTAACTGCTGTGATGGGGATGGCAAATATTGATGTCTATGAAATCATGCAAAAAACTATGACCAAAGTAACATCCAATACCAGTATTGAGGAAGCTCTGGCGCTGGCAGGTCAGCAAGGTTCTTCTTTTATTTTGATCCAAGGAGTCGCAGGAGAAACGACAGGGTTTGTGAGTGTGGTGGAGGCGTTTAAAAAATTAGGAAATATGGCCAATCAGGCCGCCGTAGATGGGATATAAAAAAGGAGAATGATATGGAAATTATTGCGAGTGAAGACTTTAAGTTAACCGATGCTATAAAATCTGAAATTCATGAGCGAGTTGAGGCTATTAATAGTCACATGTCCGACCCGGCGACAATTAAGGTTTACCTCTCTAAGGATTCGGATCGTTCTTATCACGTAAAATTTTTGACTCATGTTTTTCATCAAGATGTCGTGTCGGATGCAAAAAATGAAGATTTTCACGTTTGTCTGAATCAGGCTAAATCTAAAATCCTACGTCAAATTAGCGACCTTAAAGATAAAATGGTGAAGGCTCGTCACTAGAAAGAGGTGCATGTTATGGAAGCAAAAGAATTTAAATCAAACAATTCCGGTATGGAATACCTACCCACAGTTAAAGATTTAATGACGCCCGAGGTGTTCTCGTTAAATGAAACGGACACTTTCAATATGGTAGATTCTCTAATGAAATGGCGGCGAATTCGGCATGTGCCCGTCGTTAATGAGTTCGGTGACCTGGTAGGGTTAGTCACCCATAGAGACTTTCTAAAGGTCGCCGTGTCGCGGTTGGCGGATCTAAAGCCAGGGGAATTAGAAAAGGTCTACAGTACTATACAAGTAAAAGACATTATGCAGAAAGATGTTTTGGCGGCACCGCCATCACTGCCTGTTGCTGAGGCGGCTCAGCTTCTCCATGAGCATCGATTTGGATGTTTGCCAGTTGTGCAAGATGGCAAATTGGTTGGAATTATAACGGAGGCTGACTTTGTGAAAGCTTTCTTTGACTGGGACGTTAAGTTTAAGGAAGATTAGCGTCTCAAAAAGCAGTTAAAAGGGATTTTACTTCCGTGATCAATAGGTGGTTATGGGGGACAGAGGGATAATTAAAGGAATATACAGCTTTTTGAAAGCATCAATGAGGGGGATATATGAAAGCATTCGCTTTTACGTTGGCTATTATTGCATTATCACAATTAGGATGGGCTGCAGGTGAGCCAGAAATCATAAATGAAGTTCCGAAACATATCTATATACCATCTGGTTTTGATAACAACGATAATGCCCAGTTGGTTTTTGAAGGTGAGTTTACAAACTCATGCTACAGAACTGGCGTGACAAACTATTTTGTTAACGACAACACAAAAACAATCACTGTAGAAAACAAGGTTCAATTTTATTCCAATCAAATGTGTCTAATGGTCATTATGCATTATAAAAAGGAATTGAACTTAGGCGTAGTTGAAGAGGGCAATTATAAAGTGGAGTTTGCAAGTTCAAATGGGCCTAACAGAGAGATGGGAGTTATGAACATTAATCCGGCTAGAACCGATAGTGCTGATGATGTTCTCTATGCTCCAGTTCAATCGGCCACTTATAATAAGGCGGATAAGGTATTATCTTTAAAGGGTAACTTTTCGAATTCCTGTTTGCGTTTAGAAAATGTAATTACTCGCAGGCCAGCAGCTCCTAACAACAATGTGATTGAAGTGCTTCCACAGGCTAAGCTTTTAGATGCTGCAGATTGTGAAGCTCAATTGGGTGACTATCCATTCACTCATGCGGTTAGCTTAGAGAATGCGGGCACAGGAAGGGTTCTTGTTCATATTAGATCTTTGAATGGGCAGGCTGTAAATCTCATCGAAAATCTCTAATCTTTTAAGTTTTATCGAATATCAAGGGGGCTCATTGGCCCCCTTTTTTTTTGGTATGATTCTCGCTATTTCTATTGTCAGTTAGAAGTCAGCTGCATTTGGCGCTCAAATGGGCTAATTTGTCACATTTATTTCACAAGGAATGGGTAAAAATGACTCACTATCCGGCAAAAATTATATTGGTTGATGATGATACTGAAATGCGGGAGATGTTGTTCGATTTTTTGAGCTCTCAGGGGCATACCGTGGTTTCTTTTCCGCTGGCGACAGAAGCTTTCGAAGCCATGGTCAACGATAGTTTGGTCAAATTTTCTGTGAATGAAGCGGATCTAATCATAACAGATTTAGCAATGCCTGAAATGGATGGCTTGGAGTTCATCCAAAGATCTAAAAAAAGGTTGCCTGGTGTGCCAATGATTCTTGTGACTGCTTTCGGTACTATTGAATCTGCAATTGAGTCTACAAAGGCAGGAGCTTATGCCTATGTGGTAAAGCCTTTTAAGTTGAATGAATTTGAAGTGACGCTTCGACAAGCCCTCACTCACAATCGACTGCAAAGGGAAAACATTCTTCTCCGGGGAGAGGTGGCTCAAGACCACTCATTCCATAAAATCATAGGAAAAAGTAAGGCCATGCGGCAGGTTTTTGATTTGATCAAAAGGGTGGCCAACGCCTCTGCAAATATTTTGGTAACGGGAGATAGCGGTACTGGAAAGGAGATGGTGGCAAATGCCATTCATGAGTTAGGAGCTCGAAGCAAAAAGCCTTTTGTGGCGATCAATTGTACGGCTATCCCTGATAATTTGTTGGAATCAGAATTGTTTGGACATGTTAAGGGGTCATTTACGGGAGCCATTTCGGACAAGATAGGTCTTTTTGAAGAAGCAAATGGTGGGACTTTATTTCTCGATGAGATAGGAGACCTAGATTTAAACCTTCAAGCTAAGCTTTTAAGAGTCCTGCAAGAGAAGACCATCAAGCCCGTCGGTTCAAATAAGACCAAACAGGTGGATGTCAGAATTATTGCTGCCACACATAAGGATTTAAAAAAGGCCATTAAAGACGAAACTTTTCGAGAGGATCTTTTTTATCGTCTTTGTGTGATTCCCGTTGAGATCCCCTCTCTGAAAGAGAGGCGAGAGGATATTCCCCTATTAGTGAATCACTTTGTTAAAAAATATGCAGTTATTAATAACTCTCCCGTTAAAGGGTTTTCTCCTAGAGCGATGCAGAAGATGTTGCAAAACTCTTGGGAAGGAAACGTGCGAGAGCTAGAGAATTATGTTGAGCGTTTAGTGGTATTGAGCACCAATGAGTGGATTGAAGAGTCTGAAGTTATGCTGGGAAGCTTAGAGGGTGGAGAGTCTGTTTTGGCCACAGCGGTCAATGACTGGCCGTCTTTAGCTGAGCTTGAGAAGCGTTATATTTTAGCTGTTTTAGAAAAGGTGGGAGGTCGGAAGGAAAAGGCTTCTCAGATACTTGGCATCAATAGGCGGACGCTGTATCGTAAAGAGCTTGAGTATAGTGGACAGGAAAGCAAAGAGTCTGCAAGAAACGACCATGAAACTAAAGATGATGGAAATTCTTTGCGACACTGATCCCTCTAAGAAGGACGGCAGCATTGGGAACGATCGACGATACCAAACAGTTTATTGAAGATCAAAAATATGCCATTGATCAATCTGCAATTGTTGCGATCACTGACCCTAAGGGCAGAATCATTTACGTTAACAAAAAGTTCGAAGAAATTAGTGGATATTCTTCTAGCGAGCTATTGGGCAATGATCATCGCATGATCAACTCAGGTCGACATAGCGGTAAGTTTTTTAAAGACCTATGGGCGACGATTTCATCGGGGAAAGTTTGGAATGGTGAAATTCAAAATAGAGGGAAAAGTGGTCATCTCTATTGGGTTGATACCACGATAGTGCCAATGGTGGGTCCCGATGGAAAGCCCGAGCAGTACATTGCTATTCGATTTGATATTACGGCTAAAAAACAAGTTCAAGACGAGTTAACAGATGAGCGTGCCAGAGCTGTTCATGCAGAGAAGATGGCGAGCTTGGGAATCATGGCATCCGGAATTGCGCATGAGCTGGGGAATCCCTTAGGAGCTTTACGGGGTAGGGCTGAGATGTTGAGAGATCAAGCTAGAGCTGGAAACGTGGATGCTGAAAAGGTGGAATTAACGGCAGAGAAGCTACTCGCACTTTCGGATCGTATGAATAAGATCATTCGAGGCTTAAGAGCTTATGCTCGTGATGGATCTAAAGATCCATTTAGCAATATAAATTTATATGGATTGGTTTCAGATATTACTGAACTCTCTAAGGCAAAGTGTCGGACAATGGATATTGCCTTGGAAGTTAACTGTCCGAACATGCATCTTCATGTGGAGGGGCGTGAGACGGAAGTGGGTCAAGTTTTAGTGAATCTTTTAAATAATGCTATGGATGCCGTTAAGAACTTGGATCAACGATGGATTCGAATTGATATTGAAGAATCGAAAGTTGATTTAGGACAGGTAGAGATTAAAGTTACAGACAGTGGAAATGGAATTGATGAAGATACTGTTAAAAAAATGTTAGATCCATTTTTTACAACTAAGCCCGTCGGGCAAGGTACTGGTCTAGGATTAAGTATTTCGAATACAATTATATCCTCTCATGGGGGAGAATTCACCTACGATCAGAATAATAGCAATACATGTTTTATCGTTAAGTTACCTATAAAACAGATCACGCAACAGGGAGAAGAGCAATGAAAAGAGTGGTGGCGATTTTGTCCATGTTATCAGTTGTAGCGGCTTGTTCGACGCAAGAAAGCACTAAACCTGGTTACGTAAATGCTGAAATGAGTATTGTTGCTCATAAGGTAAAAAAATTGATTCCTTATGTATTTTCTCCAGAGGAGTTTAAGAAACCTGAAAATGATGATCTCATTAAATCCCATCTTCGTGAGTTGGATCGTTTTTCACACACATTACCTGAAGATAAGTTAGAAGCATTGTTGGGCAAGGATCCCATCATTCATCACGTAGTTCAAAACATTCAGCGAGATACACAGGGAGCTATTCAAAGCTTCAAATACAAGAACTATAAGTATGCAAGAGCTTCAATAAAGAATGTGGTTTTCCAATGTTTTCAGTGTCACACTAGAACGGGCCAAGGGGTAAAGTACGATCATTGGGATTTGGATATTGGACAGCTAAAGATTCCTGCTACAGAAAAGGCTGAGTTGTTTATTGCCACTCGGCAGTTTGATGAAGCGAACAAGGCTTTAGAGCGAGTGATGGTCAAAGCTCCTGAAACCTATAATCAGCAGCCCTTTGAAAAAGAAGAAGCCATTAAGAAAATGATGATTGCCTATATTCGAGTGCAAAATGATCCTAAAACGGCATTAAATCGGCTTGAGTATTTTTCTGATTTAAAAACAACTCCTAAGTATATCTTAAGCTCAATGAGCCACTGGAAAAAATCATTGAAAAAATGGTTGGTAGAAGATGCTGCAAAAAATCAATCTGGGATCGATCAGCAGATGGCTACGGCCAAAAAATTAGCCAACGATAGTGGTTATGATGCTGCTTTTGTGGAGTATTTAAGAATAAGCAGTAGACTTCATGGGGATATTTCTAGAAGTAAAAATGCTGAAGAACGGGCTGAAAAGTATTTTAAATTGGGTCAGGTCTATGAAGTGCTTAAAGACGCTGGATTTTGGGATGTTCCACTGGTTTATTACGAGGCTTGTATTAAGGAAAAGCAAAAATCAGCCATTGCGAAGAAGTGTTTTAAGGAAGTGGAGCAAGAAATCACTTTGGGTTTTACTGGAAGTGCTGGCACATTTATTCCCGCAGCTGAAAAGAACCACTTAAATAGATTAAGAGCCATGGCGGGTTACTAAACCCGCCTGCAAAATATTAAAGCTCCGCTGCAATATTTAGATAACCATACCAATCGGTTTTCAATTCAGTGGAGTTTCCAGTTACGTTAGATTGGATGGGGCGCCCAAGTTCTAAAGAGGCGAATCCAACGGTGCCAATAGGCATTCCGGTTTTCAATGCATAATAGGTTTCAAACCTTTCGCCTGGTTTCGCATAGAGATCTTCCAACTCAATCGGAAAAGGCATGTTGGCTTTAACCTCTTCTAATACTGGGTTTGGGCCAACGACTTGCGACCACGTCTTGTAAGTGCCGCCCACCATACCGGTGACATACTTACTAATGATTGGGAAATTCACTTCACTGATGATTTTTGCTTCATCGCCAAGCCGGTAACCTAAATCATTGCGTCCGTTTCTTTTTTCCAATTTAAATTTATTTCTCCAATAAACCATTGGAAGAAAATAGTTACTTTGGTCGTACTCCAATTGAAGGTCATAGGTTCCTGATCCTAACTGTCCTTGGTAGGGTAGAATGCGCTCAACCTTTTGCGGCCCACCGGGACCCATGTTTACAGTGGCACTGTCTTTTTGGCGGATGGAGCCTGTTGGAAGGCTCATTGCGATACGGAACTTAGATTTAATGGTATCTTCTTTAATCTCTTTGACCATACCCACTTCTAAATCACTTAAGCCTCTGGATCCCGCATTGATGTCGAGATTGTTACCTAAGAGGTTAATATCCATATCTAGGTACTGGATTCCAGCTTCAAAGTTCCAATCGTTTTCAATCCGATATTGCACGGCCATCAAGTGTGTGCGTAGATTCAGGGTTTTAGGCACCATATCGGAAGTTAAAGAAGCATCTTCATTCTTTAAAACTCTGAATTGGTGTTGATAAAAAGAGGACCATCGAGAGGGAGTGGATTTCACAGATTGAAGATCTTCTTTTAAGGTGGAATCTTGCTGGGCAAAAACAACATGAGTCGCAAGCAAGCTAGCTGCAACAAGCATAAATTTGATCATTTTTTTCTCCTTAGATGAGGAGCAACTTACCCCTAAAAGATCTGGAGTCAATAGAGTTTGGTTCTGGGTAAAAAAGTCACGTCTCAGATGCAATTTGTCTGCTATTGAGCCTGAATTGCACTCGGTTGACTTTCAGGTGGCTTGTAGGTTGCAATTAATCTTTATATCAAAGGAGGAACCTAGTGAGCCAGCCAATCAAAAGAGTGTTATGGGCGTTTGATCCCTACACTGACATTAGTGAAACATGGAAGCGATCAAAAGAAGCGGTTACAGCATTGCAAAAAGGCGAAGGGGTTCAAGTGGAGCCCGTGTATGTGATGGGGGCCGATCAGTTGGATTGGGTCGGGCATCTTGAAGCACCGCAATTGGCCAAAATAAAGCCCTATGTTCAGAAAGCAATGGACTCAAGAATTAAACAGCTTGAAATGGATTTACTGCCTAGTGTGATTTTAGAAAATGGGGAGAACTCAAGAAAAGCGGATATCGACTTACTTTTATCCCATGCAAAATCCACGGGAGCCGATGTTTTACTAATAAACACTCATGCTCGTGAGGGTGTGAAGAGATTCTTCATGGGATCATTTGCAGAGACACTCGCATTAAAGTCCAATATTCCTGTTTTATTTGTAACGCCAAACAGTCATGCCATTGAGAGTTTGAATAAAGTGGTTTTTCCAACAAATTTTTCAGCAGAGTCTTTTGATGTGTTTCGGTCTTTCTTAGAGCAATATAGCGGTATCGTTAAAGAAGTCGTGATTCACAATAAAATTTTACGGCCTATCAATGCTTTTGCTGAATCTAGCATTACGGCTATGGGTGGTTCCTGGATTGCGCCGGAAGAGTATCTTACTCAAGAAGCTCAGCGGCGAGAGGAGTTGGCTCAAGACTGGGTGAATGCCGCTGAAGGACTGGGGGTAAAAGCCACCATAGAGGTCGACGAAGAGTTAGGTGATGTTTCTGATTCGATAGAAGAAACATGCAAAAAAACAAAAGCCGACATGGTTGTGGTCGGATCCTTTGCCTCAGCGCTAGAGGCGGCTTTGATTGGGAGCATTGCCCGACAAGTGGTTCGGCAGGCTGATATCCCAGCAATGGTTTTTCATAAGGATAGTTAAGGTCGCAGCTGGCAGAGTCAGTAGTTTTTTAAGAAATCTTTGCCTTTATAGGCCATCGGTAAAAGATCGCCGATGGTCGTTTTTTCAAAGCTGCCATCATCGGCGAACATGTATACTGGAACGTCGATATCTTCACAGAATTCGAAAATCACCTGTCTGCAAACTCCACAAGGAGCCACTTTCTCACCGCTTTTCCCGCCAAGAACGGCCACCCATTCCAATGGTTTTGCTCCTGTCTGGCTAACCATATGGGAGATGGCACTGCGCTCGGCGCACACAGAGGCTCCGTTTACAGCGTTTTCTACATTGTTACCGGAATAAAGTGTGTCATCGCCTTTTACTTTTACTACCGCAGACACTTTAAAGCCGGAGTAAGGTGCGTAGGCTTTCGCATTCACTTGTTTTAAAATCTCAAAAGCTTCTTTGGGTAGATCACTCATCACGGCCTCAAAATAAAGGGTTAAACCATAAGGTCTGATTTCGGCCGGGACCTACAGAGACCACATCCACGGGCACTTTAAGAAAATCCTCTATATAGCGGATGTAGCTTCGGCATGTGTCCGGTAAAGCACTAATGTCATCCATGGAAGATAGGTCTTCTGTCCATCCGGGAAGCGTTTCGTAAATGGGTTTCGAATTCTCTAAGTCATCAATGGTGATTGGGAAATGCTCGGTTTTATTGCCATTCACTTCATAGTGAGTGCAGACCTTAATGTCCTCAATGCCACTAAGAACATCAATTTTCATCAGGGCTATGTTTGTAATTCCATTGACTCGTATCGCATATTTGAGTGCTACAAGATCTAGCCATCCACATCGACGCTCGCGGCCGGTGGTTGCGCCGTATTCTTTTCCCACATCTCTTAATTTTTGGCCGAGATCATTGCTCTGTTCAGTAGGGAACGGCCCTGCCCCCACTCGAGTGGTGTAGGCCTTTGTAATGCCAACCACTTTTTGTATTTGCCCAGGCCCCACTCCAGACCCAATGCAAGCCGAGCCAGCAATGGTGGAAGAACTAGTTACAAAGGGATAAGTCCCATGTAATAGATCGAGCAACGACCCTTGTGCGCCTTCGAATAAAACTTTTTTGTCGGATCCAATAGCTTCTGAAACAAGTAAAGAGGTGTCTTTGCATCGGTAAGGCTCTAACAACTCAGATAACTTATGCAGTTGCTGAACAGTTTCTCCAACGTCCACTTTTTCTAAGCCATACATTTCAAAGAGTAGGTTTTTTTCTTTTAAAGATTTCTCCACTTTCTTTTCCAGTGTTCCTTTATGGAAAAGGTCTGCAAATAAAATGGCTCGACGTGAGGCCCGGTCCTCATAGGCGGGGCCAATGCCTTTGCCGGTTGTACCTATTTTATCCAAGCCGGCGGCTTTTTCGCGAGCCACATCCAATTGACGGTGATAGGGCATGATTACGGTGCATAGATCACTGATCATCAATTGTGAGGAATCCTTGAGGTGACCGGCTTCTTGGAGAGCTTTAATTTCGTTATAGACAGTTTCAATATCTAAAACCACACCAGGGCCAATCACACAGGTGGTGTTAGGATGAAGTACACCCGAGGGGACCAAGTGAAGGACTGTCTTTTTGCCGTCTACGATGAGGGTATGGCCTGCATTGGCGCCACCTTGATAGCGAACCACTAAGTCAGATTGAGCAGAGAATACATCAACGACTTTACCTTTTCCCTCGTCTCCCCATTGAGAACCGACTACGATTATTCCAGACAATTGGACTCCTTTATGTTTTGAAACGACCTATTTTACTGTCTAAAAGGGGTAGAGCAAGCCTTAACTGTCCATTTCCGCTGTAAACCAAGCAGAGCTTGGGGGGAGAGGATTATGATGCTGCTCGTGCTTAAAAAATGCGATGGTTTGCTCCACGGCCTGGCGGCTGACAGCGGCAAAGGCTTGTTCCGTATAGGCTCCTATGTGGGGAGTCATTACCAAATTGGGTAGATTTCTTAATGCGCTATCGCTAGGAAGAGGTTCCGAGGCAAATACGTCTAACGCCGCACCACCGATTTGTTGAGATTTAAGCGCTTCGATGAGGGCCACTTCTTTTACTATAGAACCGCGAGAAGTGTTTATGAGAAAGCTATGACTTGGCATTAATTCCAGTGTCTTTTCATTAACCATTTCGCGAGTAGTAGAAGTGAAAGGCACATGGAGAGTCAGTATATCTGACATTCTAAAAATCTCACTTACTCCAAGGGATTCAATATCTTTGTCTTCAAGAATTTTCGGATTGATATAGGGGTCGTGTACAACGACTTGCATTCCCAAGCTTTGAGCCAGGTCAGCGACTCGAGAGCCTATCCGACCATAACCTATAATCCCTAGCGTCTTACCTCGGCATTCCTGTGCAGCGGCCCCGTCTCGTTTCCACTTTCTTTTTTCAACCAGTTGGCGGAAGGCAGTCACTCGTCTTTGTCCCTCAATAAGAAACCAAAGTGTTAGCTCGAGAACGCTTTGAATATTCCCTTCGGGAGTAAAGGAGACTTTGATATCGCGTTTTGAACATTCCGTTAAATCGATGTGATCAAAACCGCTTGTGGATGTGACGACCCATTTTAAATGAGGCAATTGATCCAGCAAAGATTTATGAATAGAGAAACTGGATCGAATCAGCAGCCCTTCTGCTGATTCTAGGTCTGCACTCTTTACCGTTTTTGGGTTAAACTCAACTATGTTGGCGTCGGCCAATTGGCTTTTAAGAATAGCCTTCGCTGAAGGGGAGTACTCATCTGAAATAAAGAGATTCATAGTCCTAAGTTCTCTCTCAACTGTTTTAACACCTGGTTTTCAATTTCCTCAGTGAGGTTATAGTTGAAATGTTTTAGTGCAGCCGCAATATAGAATATGCAAGCGTATACATCCTCGGGTTCTACGTGACCCATATGTCCAATTCGTATGATTTTTCCCTTAAGGTGATCCTGTCCACCCATGAGGGTCAGTTGGAACTCTTCCTCCAAATATTTTCTAAGCTGATTGCCATTAATGTTATTTGGAACTTTAAAAGCTGTGACCGTTGAACTTGGCGAAGAGGAGAAGATTTCTAAATTGAGCTTTTTAAGCGCAGCGACGATGGATTCATGTTGAGTTCTATACCAGGAGAGCTGACGGTCGAGCCCGTCGCCTTTCCATCCCTGCAAGACGCTATAGAGCGCAGTGATCAAAGCGACGTTGGAGCTAAAAAGAGTTTGACCTTTTTTATTGGCATTGAGCTCTCCTTTGAGATCAAAATAAAACTTGGGGCACTTGCTGGTTTGGGATTTTTCCCAGGCTTTTTCGGAAAGGGAAACAAAGGCCAAGCCTGTGGGAATCATAAAAGCCTTTTGAGATCCGGCAACAAGCACATCTATATTCCAAGTATCCATTTTTAAAGGACTTGCTGCGACAGCAGTGATTCCATCTACAATGAGCAGAGTTTCCGGGGATACAGCTTTGATGGTTGATCCCATATCTTCAATGGGATGCCACGTAGCGGTGCTGGTTTCCGTGGCTTGAGTTATAACAGCTGCATAGTTTCCATTTTCTAATTTAGATTTTAGCTGTTCCATTGATACGGCTTCTCCCCATGGAACTTCAATTTCTTCCGACTCAATCCCGTAGGCCTTAGCCATTTTTGACCAGCGTTGACCAAACTTACCTGAAACAATAGAGAGAATACGTTCACCAGGGGAGAGTGTATTCACTAAGGCCGCTTCCATGCCTCCCGTTCCGGTGGAGCTAAGCATCATGACTGGTTGGCGGGTTCCAAAAACATGGGGTAGCTCATCCAATACAAACTGGAGTCGGTCTTCAAATAAGGGGGTTCTATGATGCACCATAGGAGACGCAAGGGCTTCGTAAACCCCAGGAGGCATCATAACGGGGCCTGGTGCCATTAAACGATATTTCTTTTCGGGAATGGGTAGCATTCAACACCTCTTCATTGCCATTGATCTATGAATAATGCAGTATGCCCAATATGTCCAAGATCAAATGTATAAGTGCGCTTCTAACATCCCTATTATTCCTTTTTATGACAAGTTGTAGTTATAAGTGGGGGTTTAAAGAAAGAAAATTGGCCGGTGGATACACTGAAGTGAGTGTACCTATGTTCAAAAATGAATCTCAGGTGGTGAGTATCGAGACGTCATTCACCAATGCACTGGTTGAAGAGTTTTCTCGGTCTCAGGTGGCCCGGGTGGTGACCGACTCACAAGCTCCCGTCAAAGTAGAAGGTACAATTGTTAAGGTGGAGTACCTTCCCGAGGGCAAAAGAGTGGGTGGCGCCAATGAGGCTCTTTCTGAGTTGCCGACTGGAGCCGTGTTGGCCACGAACTATCGAATATATGTGACAATACATTTGAAATTAGTCAGAGTCTCGGACCGGAAAATACTATGGCATGGAAATTTTAAAGATGAGCGAATTTATGCAGCCCCACAGTTAGAATCGGGCTTAATCAATTCAGCCAATGCTCTCTATAATCACTCGGCGCGACAGATTAACATTGCAGAGTTAGCGGTTTCGATGATGAGTGAAGCACACGATAGAATGACGGAGACGTTTTAATGGCTAAACGTGCAGCTCAGGCCTGGGACCTACGGCAGTTACAAATTTATATTTCTAAAAATAGGCCTAAGGGTGTTTTTTTTGTTGTTGGAGAGGAAACTTATTTAGTGGATGAATCTCTTCGCGTTCTCAAAGAGAAGTTTATTGAGCACGTACCTACGATTGATTTTAATTTTGACCAAGTTTACGCCCATGATGTGAAGGGTGAAAGTGTTGCTGATTTGGTGGACACGTTACCCATGATGGCCGATCAACGAATGGTTTTGGTGAGGGGAGCGCAGTCTTGGAAAGAGTCTGATTGGTCCAAATTGGCCTCTGTTTTAGAGACACCTCAAGAGAGTTGTCTTTTCGTTATCGAAATGGAAAAAATCGATCGACGAAAAAAGTGGGTTAAGAATTTAGGTAAAAGTATTCAATGGGTAGAACTAAAGCCGCCATATGATAATCAGATTCCTCAATGGATTCAGTACATTTCATCTGAACTGGATTTGAAACTCAGTCATGGCCAGGTTCAATGGGTTCAGCAATGTGTTGGACAGCGTTTAGTGGATATTAAAAACGAGCTTTTAAAGCTCAAGCAATTTATCGGTGAGGAAACCATAGTTTCAGATGAAGATTTACGTCGAGTGGTTTCAGCGACTAAAACTCAGTCAGTTTTCGAGTTAACCGATGCCATTGCGTCTAATCAGAAAGGTGAAGCCTTACAGGCTTTAAATAAACTGATAGATCAGGGGCAGAATGAAGTGGGTATTGTGCATATGGTGGCTCGCCACTTTAGAATGTTGAGAAAGACTTTGTCACTCAAAGGAAAAGGTCTGGGGGCCGATCAGCTGGCCAAAGAGTTGGGTGTGCATAAGTTCTTTGTTTCGAAGTATATTCAGCAATCGCAAAAATGGAGCCAGGGTCGTTTGGATCAGGCCACGTCTCATTTGTATGAGGTCGATGGGAACTTGAAGTCTTCTAGCTTAAGAGGTCAGCTGTTCCTAGAGAACCTTATCTTATCGATATAGAGAAATATTTTTTATCCCAAGTCTCCACTTTAGACCTGTAAAGTCTCAAAAAGATATTACCGAAAAGTATTTCGGTGGAGTTTTATGTCTGAAATGATTGGAAAGCGTCGACGGGTACCGCGACGGGATTATCAAAAGAGAATCGGGGTTTTATATAGTGGAACCTACCTGTTTGCCGATGCATTGCAAATCGGTGAAGGAGGGATGCTCTTTGCCTCCTCAGATGTTTTTCAAAAGGGTCAAATGCTTGTGGTGAGCTTTCATATCCCTGGTTATCAACATGCCATTGCTCGAGCCGTTATCCGTTATGCTGTTGAGGATGAAGAACAGCCAGGAAACATGAAGTATGGAGTTGAATTTGAAAATATTGACTTCGATTCTAAGCGATATATTCGCTACTACGTTGCCTCTGATCGACAACCAATAGGAAAAGAAAACCCCACGCTGGCTGGCGTAGGGTAACTCAATCTGAAGTCGTAATTAAAACTTACTTAGTAGCGTGAACTTGAGAAGCAAGACGGCTGATTTTTCGAGCGGCCGTTTTAGCGTGATAAATACCTTTTTGAGCGGCTTTACCCATGCTGCTTGTGTATGCAACTAGTAGAGTTTTCGCTTCGTCGGCTTTGTTTTCTTTTAATGCCAATCTCAGCTTCTTTTCCGCAGTACGTACAGCACTCTTAGTGTTGCTGTTTCGAGCGGTTCTTCGAATTTCCTGGCGAGCACGTTTTGCTGCTGACTTATGATTTGCCAAGGTTTGTCCTCCAGTGTTTAAATGCGTAAAGGGAGGAGTTAGCACAGTGGGCCGAGCAAGGCAAGACTGTATTCAATAAATGTCCTCCTTTTATTCATCTGTGACAGGATAGCTCCATTGGGAAATAACAAGGAAAATCAAGAGGTTAGAAGAAGTGCGGGGGCTATGGCTGTGGGTACTTTGGGTAGCCGAATTCTGGGTTTGGTCAGAGATATCGTTCTGGCGGCCTTATTTCCCAACTTTGTAAAAGATGCTTTTGTGGTGGCATTTCGTCTACCTAATCTTTTTCGCAGACTGCTCGGGGAGGGATCCCTTTCAGTGAGTTTTATCCCTGTTTATGTAGATCAAAATGAGACCTCTGGGATCGAGTCAGGGCAAGCCTTAGCTGGTGCCATTTGGTGCATTTTAATGATGGTAACCTCCATTTTGAGCGTCTTGGGTATCCTGTTCATGCCACAAATTATCGAATTACTTGTACCGGGCAAGCAGTATCAGGCCATAGTCGGAAAAGTAGATCTGACCATTTTGTTGGCCAGGGTCATGTTTCTCTATTTATTTTTGGTCACTTCCTACGCTTTTCTAATGGCAATTTGTCAGAGTCATAAAAAATTCTTTTTACCAGCTTTAGCCCCGGCATTTTTTAACTTGATGGTGATTCTGTTTGCTGTTGTGCCGAATGAAATTGTAGGGACTCAAGGGCTTCAATTAGCATTGGGAGTCGTGTTTGGCGGGGGAGTTCAGGCCGCCATAGTGATTTGGCAATTGAGAAAAATTAAAAAGTTACCACGGCCTCATTTGAATTTAAAAACTCCAGGACTCAAAAAAGTACTCATCAATATGTTGCCAGGCATGGCGGGCTTGGGAGTGATTCAATTTATCGGAATTATAAATGTAATTTTCGCCAGTCAGCTAGAGCAGGGGTCGCATACCTATATTTACTTTGCGGATCGCATTTTAGAGCTCCCTATGTCATTGATAGCCATCAGTCTCGGAGCGGCACTTTTGCCCCAACTTTCGGCGCAATGGGCAAGGGGAGATGTGCAGCAGATGCATTTCACAGCCTTGTCGCAAATGAAGTTACTGTTCTTTCTTTCCATACCTTGTGCAATTGGTATGTATCTGCTGGCGGAACCCATTGTAGTCATGTTGTTTAAAAGGGGAGAATTCAACAGTACAGATGTTGAACAGACCATGCGGGTGATACAGATCTATAGCTATATGTTGTTAGCTTCCAGTATGGTCCGAGTTCTTGCTCCTAGTTTTTATGCCATTAAGAACACGTGGTATCCGGCACTGGTTTCAGCCATTTGTGTGCTGGTTCATATGGTTCTCGCCTCTCAATGGGTCGATCAGTGGGGCCTGCAAGGTATCGTCTACTCCCTGGTTGTAACTGGATTTGTTAATGCCTCATTGCTTTTGGCTGGCTATTTTCGATTCATCGGAAAGTTTCCTATTTTTGATTTAATCACTTATTGGCTTAAGCTCATTGTTCCCAGCGTGGTGATGGTCGGGGTTTTGCTAGGAATTTTACATTTTGTGAATCTTCTTCAGGTGGAATTAAGGTTTTTATCTGCTTTCATCATTGTAATAATTGGTGGGGGGCTATCTGTGCTTGCCTATAGCGCTATGGCCTATGTATTCAAGAGTGAAGAAGTTGTTCAAATTGTAACATTGTTCCGTCGCAAGCTTTTGAGGAAATAATTTATCCTATGACTAATAACTCTTTTGACGTCATTGTAATTGGCGCCGGTGCTGCTGGTTTGTTTGCCGCTGCTCAGGCAGGCCAAAAGGGGCTTAGTGTTCTCCTATTGGAGCAGAACAAAAAAGTAGGACGAAAAATATTTATCTCAGGTGGAGGGCGCTGTAATTTCACCAATAGAAATGTGACTTCCGAAAACTTCGTTTCTCAAAATATTCACTTTATGAAGTCTGCATTAAGCCGGTATACCTCGCAAGATTTTATTGCATTAGTTGAACAACATGGGATTGGATTTAATGAGAAAAAACTGGGCCAGTTGTTTTGTGAAGAAAGGTCTCAAGGTATTATTAACATGCTCTTGGATGAATGCTCCAAAGGGAATGTTCAGCTTCTATGTGACCAAAAAGTTAAAACTGTCACTGTGGATTCTTCCGGTATTTTTACAGTCAGCAGTACGGGTAATTCAAAACTCGAATTTTCTAGCTCTAATCTAGTTGTTGCGACTGGTGGTCTTTCGATTCCTAAATTTGGTTCCAATGGATTTGGTTATAATATAGCGAAACAATTTGGGCATACCATTGAGGAGTTAGATCCTGCCCTCGTTGGAGTAAAAGTAACCAGTGAGTTTTTGCCTACTTGCGTGGCTCTATCCGGAGTGAGTGTGGATTGTATAGCTCAGTCCGGCGGTAGAAAGTTTAGAGAGAATATCTTGTTCACTCATAAAGGATTAAGTGGTCCCGCTATATTACAAGCCAGTTTGCATTGGCATAAGCAAGAAACAATAGAATTGGATTTACTTCCTGAAATGAAAATCTCTGAACTGATGAAAAAGGGCCGGAATGAGTCTCCTAAAACTCATTGGTCTAATTTTTTAAAGTCCTATTTTCCAGACAGATTGGTGGAAGAGTATTTTGAAAAATACCTGGGGCTGCCATTGGACAAAAAGGTCGCTGAAGTTTCTAAATCATCAGAGCGAATTTTAGAGGAAGCTGTGCATAGAATGAAAGTGGTTCCAACGAGCACGGAAGGGTATGTAAAAGCCGAAGTGACTCGCGGTGGAGTCAATGTCAATGAAGTGTCTTCAAAGACTTTTGAGTCCAAGAAACAGCGGGGCCTGTTTTTTATAGGAGAAGTCCTAGATGTCACCGGATGGCTAGGTGGATACAATTTTCAATGGGCTTGGTCCTCAGCATTTGTCTGTGCCGAATCTATTTTCCAAAAGGTGAACGGCAGTGAGTGATTTAGAGCGGGAAGCTTTAAAAAGGAATCCTGGAAAGCTTTATCTATTTAGTTTTTTATGGATGTTTATGATCATAATGCCGATCATTGTGCTTTTCTTCAAAGATCGTGGTCTCCCATTGACAGACATCTATTGGTTACAAAGTGTTTTTGCCGCCACAATGATCGTTTGTGAACTTCCCTCCGGTTATATTTGTGACCTTTTTGGCAGAAAAGGGGCTTTGATCATTGCAAGTGTGTTTCACGGCATCGGATTTTCTATTTTTCCATTCACTAGTGATTTTGCAACGTTGGTGGTCGCTGAAATATTTTTGGGTGTAGGTGTTAGTTTGTTTAGCGGTACCGATACATCTCTCATTTATGACACTATGAATGCGATTGACCCTAAAAAAGCTAAAATTAAGCTTATTGGTCGATTAATGTTTTATCGTCAAATAGGGGAGTTTGCTGGTGCACTAGTGGGAGGATGGATTGTTTACTGGAGCTTAGAGGCCAATGTGGTTTCTAACGCAATTGTGAGTTGGTTGCCTTTGATAGTGGCCCTTTCCCTAGTTGAGCCCAAGCGTGAGAAATTATCCAAAACTAAGCATATCGATAATTTTAAATACATTTTCAAATCGCTATTTGGACATTCCTCTTTGTTAAATCTACTATTTCTGAATTTTATTTTCTATTCAGTGGCCACCATTACGGCCATTTGGTCTTATCAGGGACGTTGGGAGGAAGTGGGGATTCCCTTAGAATATTTCGGTTATTTATGGGCTTTCAACAGTCTTATAGTGGCTTTTATGGGGAAGAATGCCCATAAGATTGAAAAGAGATTGGGTAGCTCCGGAGCGCTTATCTACTATGGAATGGTGCCGGCAATTGGATTTTTAGGATTGAGCTATTTTTCAAATATCTTTCTTGTAGTTGGACTTTGCTATTTCTTACAGTCGGGTCGGGCCATCAATGCCGTAGTTATTCGAGATGGGATCAACAAAAGAGTCTCGGGAGATATGCGAGCCACGGCGAATTCATTAGCCGGAGCAGGGATGAGATTAGTCTTTGGAGTTATAGGACCCGTATTTGGGTATGTCGTGGACAATGGCAGTTACCAAAAAGCTTATCTGTGGATGGGCTGGATTTACGTTGTTTGCTTTTTTCTAGTTTTACTGCCACTTCTGTTTCAAAGAAAGAATTTTGACCCAATAAATTAAATGCATTTGCGGCTTAACAGGGAAGGGTCTTTGTACGCAGTTATCTATTCTGTTTTTTTGGTAATACCCGCTTTTTCGGCTATATATTCAGTGATTTGATGATCGGCGTGTTTGGATCGATTGATGATTTTCAAACCAATGGTGTTGTGCGTACCTTGGCCATCTGCTCGGACAACTTCACAGTTAACAACGATGGGTTGCATATTTCCGTCACCAATAAATTCAATATTTATGATTTGTCCATCTCTTACGAATCCCATTTTTGTAAATAGAGCCAAGCCATTCTGGGAGATATTCACACTGACTGCTGACGTGAGTTTCTTTCCGTTCTCATCTTTTATAAGAACTTTAGATTCTAGCGGTACTCTTTTATGTACCCTGTTTTCATTTTTATTGGTCATCAGTCCTTCAAAATTGAAGAGGGCTTGGGTTTGATCTAAGTCTTTTTTTAATAATTCAAAAAAGGGGTCGGCATTTTCGACTTTACCTGGCGATGCTTTTTCTGAGTCAGCGGTTAGAGTCGGTTCTGTTGTGGTTGGATCTGAAAGCGTTAGGTTTTCAAAGAGGTTGTGATCATCACATTTTCCCTTCAAGGCCTGCTCACTTAATTTTAGATCATTTAAATTTAAAATTACGACAGGATGTTCTGGATGGGTTTTTACTTCAGTTTCTGATTCCAATTCGACTTCAAAATCTTCGTCTAAGACATTTTCATTTTTCTTATTGTGGTCCATGGATACATTATATTTAGATATTTAATAGAAGAACAAGTCCAGCTCCTCGAGCAAAATTCTATTATAGCAATGTTTAAAAGTAAAAAGGGGAGCTAAAAGCTCCCCTGAGATCAATGATGGATGGGTGTAAACCTTTTCTAGTGAAGAGGCTGTAGCACCACAGTTATCTTATTTAAATTCACACGGCCATTGATAGATAGTTTCCAAGCGCCTTGTTGTCTGTATCGATCATGATTGCGTAGAATGACGTTGTCGAAACCACCTGGGCTTTGAAAGTTTCCACTGGAAGCTGCGATTCGAGACATATCTTGAGATTGGCCAGCAACAAAAAGTTCAGCTGTGGCATGTCCCTGTCTTGATTTTGCTTTTACATTCACTCTTACAAGTTTGTAATTATTGAGATTGATATTATGTTGTTGTCTCAATTCTCGCTTTAACCCAATATTTTGTCCACCTCTGATGATGGTGTTCATTGATAATTGGAGACGAAGGTTGCCGCCAGGTCCCATCTGTTTGCGTTCTACAACAACGATGAGGTTTTTAACTTTAACGTTACCCTGTAGGTCTAACTGCCAAGTTTGGTTATTGCGGCGATTCCCTCTTCGGCCGTCACGTGCAATTAACACATGTGGGTTGAAGGAAGCAGGTCGGTCGTTATAGAAGTTACGGCTGGACTGAACAGTAACTTGATCATGAAGTTGATGGCCTACAAAAAGTTTAGCTTGGGCTTGTCCATGTCTTGATTTAGCGACCAAATTCACTCGAACGAGATCGAAGTGTTGCAAGTTCATGCCGGTCTGCCGCCGAACCAATTGCTTAAGGTGCAGAGTATTGTATCCCTGTAAATGTTGATTCAAAGGAATCCGCACTCTTTGCAAATTCTGTTGGTGGCCTCGTCCAGGGTTTATAAACCCAGATCCAATTCCTTCTAATGAACTGTCGATGATTCCACTGTTGATTCCCCGAATTTCACCCATTGATGGTAAAGCGGCACCCATGATCATCGCCAATGCTGCAACTATAATAGTTTTTGTCTTCATATTTCCCCCCTCTAAGATTTCTGAAAACTAACAATCTTGGGTAGAGCAGGGACCGTGCCAACTTCTGAAATCCAATCAGGAAGGGGGAGGCCGGTGTTTGGGGCCAAATTGATCTCAATGCATATGAAAGTCTGGTGTCAGTTTATTTGTAACCGGTATGCTACTTTGTATTGAGTTTTGCCTTGTTCCACAAAAGTTCCTTTTCGCTCATGGAAAGATCACCCAGTGTCTTATCTGTGCCTGACAATTGATCAGTCATATAGACATATCTTTTTTCAAATCGTTGATTGGTTTTTCTGAGAGCCTGTTCCGGATCAATGCCTAAATGTCGTCCAATTTGGGCGAGGGTAAAAAGGCAATCGCCCAATTCGGCTTCAATGTCTTCTGTTTTTTCTGAAGTTATGGCTTCTTGAAGCTCAGCAATTTCTTCATCTAATTTTCCAAAGACATCATCTGTGTGCGACCAATCAAATCCTACTTTTTTGGTTTTTTCTCCAATTTTTAAAGAGCCAGCTAGAGCTGGCAGGCTAGGAGGCAAATTAAATCCGGGCTTTTTTGGTTTCTCTTTGGCCTTGATCGCCTCCCAATTGTCTTTAACGGTTTGTGTGGAATCGGCTGTGTCACTACTGAAAACATGCGGGTGGCGCCGTACCATTTTTTCACTGATGGATTCAATGACCTGGGATAGTTCAAATTTACTTTCCTGTTCTCCAACAATGCTGTTTAGGACGACCTGCAACAAGATATCACCCAATTCCTCCTTCATGAGTTCAACGTCGTCGAGATCCACGGCTTCTGCATATTCATGAGCCTCCTCAATAGCATATTTTGCTAGACTTTTGTGGGTTTGCTCCTTATCCCAAGGGCAACCCTCTGGGCCGCGGAGAGCTTGGACGATCTGGACAAAAGAACTAAACTGAGTGAGATCTTTGGGTGGCTGAACCATTTTTCCTATCCTTTTTTTGTAATTTATCAATTACGGAGTCATTTCCAGGGGTTCTGCTTGTATCGAGGCTGTAATTTACCGATATTACTTATATATACAACTGTAGAAGCGACTGGCAATAAATGAGACTCAATAATGGCTAAAAAGAGCAAAAAAAATAAGAGTTCGGGACCAGTGAAGTTTCGCTCAAAATATCAGGATCACTCACAGAGATTTAGAGAATGGGTGGATGATTTAGGTTTCGAGCAAACTTTTCTAGGCCGAGTTACGCTCAATTTAGAGAAGAGATTTCATATTCGAAAATCAGGGTTGTTGTTTCTTTATTGTCTCTTGCTAGCCTTTTTCATTTTTGCTGATTTCGAATTTCAACAAACCGCTCAAGTGGGGCAAATTGCTAAAACCGATTACAAGTCGCCCATTACGTTTACTATGGTGGACGAGGTGTCCACTCAGAAAAAACGAGAAGAAGCTGAATCTGCTGTGCCTCCGATTTTTGACTATGATCCAGATGCGTTTAGGGATGTAACTGGTCCTGTATATATTGCTTTTAGAGAACTTCGGTCTGAAGTTAAGAAAGTAAGGTGGCCAAAAAATGATATTCAGCGAGAAGAGCAGGTTAAAGACTTTTTAACCAATAAGCCTCGCTTTGAAGAATTATTAGAGCGCAAAGTCACAAACCGTTTGTTTGAATGGCTAGTTGAACGTCAATTTAGTGTGCGCATCGAGAATGTAGTGAAGAACGCTCTTGAAGAGTGGACCAGTTACAAGATTATCGATGCACCCGTTAATGTGATTCAGGATAAGAGTCGCCCACTTTTATTGAAGGTAGTGGATAATAAAGAAGAAGAGTTGTCTACAGAGATACAGGCTTTCTATCGAGACATGAAAGATATCCAGAATGCAGACGATTTTTCGGTCAAAGACATTAGGGGATCTAACCGTCTTAACAGCAGAGATCGGCGCAATACATTGGCTCTGACCAAATCTTTGCTATTTGCTAATGTCACCTATAATAAGAGTGAAACCTCTGTTCGCAGGGAGAAGGCTCGAGAAGAAGTTCTTCCTGTACAAATTTCAATTAAAAAGAATCAGTCCATTGTAACGCGTGGAAGTGTGATTCAGCCCATTCACGTTACTATTTTTAATGAGATTAAAAAGCGTAAGTCGGTACGACGAGTGGATTTCATATCTCTTGTGGCGGCCATGTTTTTTGCCTGTGCGGTTTTGGTGTTCTTCTCTTACACGCGAAGATTTACTTTGAATCGGATTCGAGTGGACGAGCGGGATCTCACTGCTATGGGTGTGGTTGTGCTTGCCATGGTCATCATTAACAAATTCTTTATGTTTGTAATGGAGTCCGCTTTTGTATCTAAATTTGGACTTTCACCTACGGTATTTATGTATGCAGCGCCTGTAGCAGCAGCACCTATGATTGTAGGTATGTTGGTTGTGAGTGGGGAATTGGTTTGGCTCTTCACCGTTTTTGTTTCCATTGTTTTTGCCATTATGGTGGATATGAATTTCTCCATGTTTATTATGTCCTGTGTGGGCGGGGTCGCTGCTGTACGGGGGATTCATAACTGTGAAAAGCGTAACGATATTTACTGGGCGGGCTTGAGAACAGGGGTTGTGAATGCACTCGTAGTGATGCTCCTGACCTCACTTACAAAAGTAGGCACAGCGGGCATCTATAACGAGATCTTTTCCAACGCTTTGGCTGGATTTGCTGGTGGGATACTTTCGGCCTTTATCGTGATGATTATCATTCCATTGTTGGAGTCTATTTTTAATTACACTACGGATCTTAAATTATTGGAGCTATCAAATTTAAGTCATCCTTTGATGCAGGAGATGGTGGTAAAAGCACCAGGTACCTATCACCATTCACTTGTTGTTGGGTCCATGTGTGAAGCGGGAGCCAAAGAGATAGGAGCAAATGCCCTGTTGGCAAAAGTGATGGCCTATTATCATGATATTGGGAAAATGGATCATGCGCAGTACTTTATTGAGAATCAGCGACCTGGGCAAAATCCACATGATCATATTTCTCCCTACATGAGTAAAACCATTTTGGTGGCCCATGTTAAAGATGGGGCCGAACTGGGTATCCGGCATAAGTTGGGTCGTCCTATTATTGACGGAATTTTACAACACCACGGTACCACATTGATATCCTATTTTTATAACAAAGCCATGGAAGAGTCCGATGAAGATCACGATTACGTGGAAGAAAGTGATTTTCGATACCCAGGTCCTAAGCCTCAGTTTAAAGAAGCGGCCTTGGTGATGTTAGCAGATAGTATTGAGGCGGCAGCTAGGTCCTTAGAGGATCCTACTCCGGCCAGATTACAAAATATTGTTCAAAGTATCATTCAGGGTAAGTTCTTAGATGGGCAGTTGTCGGATTGCGATTTAACGTTACAAGATCTTTCGATCATCGAAGAGGCTTTTGAGCATGTGATCTTAGCCATGTACCATCAGCGGGTTGAGTACCCGGGGCAAAACTCTAATTCCGAGAGTAAGCTTAAAGGCGTTAGATAGGCGTACACTCGATGGATCTTTCAATAGTTAATCAATCTCAAATGAGAATTCCTCGAAAATACATAGAAGGGGCCATTGAGTTTTTCATTAAAAACTCACCGGCAAAGCATAAGAAGGAACTGAGCCAGGAACTTTCCATTGTTTTTATTGATCAGCGGACAGCAAAAAAACTCAATAGAGAAAGTCGTGGCAAGGATTACGCCACGGACGTTTTGAGTTTCGAAGGCTTTCCAGGGTCTTTGGGGGAGTTGGTGTTATGTCCAGAAGTGATTCAGCGGCAGTCCAAAGAACATGGATTTTCATTTCGAGATGAAGCTGTCTACCTGATTTTTCATGGCGTTTTACACCTGCTTGGATATGAACATGAGAGTAATGAGAATGATGCCAAAAGAATGTTTCGGTTACAGGATCGCATTTTTCAAAGCTTTCTCGATTAACCAAGTAGACAGTAAAATAATGCTAGTTATATCTCTGAATCCATGATTCCATTTCATTATGGATATTTATGAAGAATTAGCTGAAGCTATCTTGGCCATTAAGTCAGATAAAAATTTAAAAGAAAGTTTCTTGAAAATTCTGGAAGTCGGATCCTATTCACAACAGGTACGAGTCGAAAAAATCTATAATGAAGTTATAAAGTTTGATCCACCAGCGGAAGTGACTTTGGTGTTGAACCTGCTTAAAGACGACAAAATAGCTAACTTAGTTTATCGGGAACTCGCTCAATAAAATCCGTCCGACAGATGTGCCGGTTAGGGTTTAGGAATTTTATTGATTTATGACGCATCAGACAGTGGTCAATCCATTGTACCGCTCAGTGTCTTTGGGTATAAAAGGGCTACAAGGAGTTTGTCGTGTCTATTGCTGCGCAGTTACCAGAATATAAATCTAAAATACAAAGCCTGAAAACGAAGAACCTTGAACTTCGGGGGTATCTTTGACATCGACGCCAAGCTAAAGCGTCTCGAAGAGCTCGATAGAGCTTCACAAAACCCCGATATTTGGAACAATCCCAAAGAAATGCAGAAAATCGAAAAGGAAAAGTCCACGCTAGCTAAGGTAGTTGGAGACTGGGAAAAGATTGAAGGCCAGTTGGGTGATTTCGACGTTCTTGTGGAAATGTCAGAGGCCGGAGACGAGGAATCCTTTGGTGAATTGGAGCGAGAGTATCCAGGTGTAGAGAACGCCATCGGTGAATTGGAAACCCAGAGTCTGCTCAATGGAGAGATGGACAGTAGCAGCGCTTACCTCACTGTGAACTCAGGTGCCGGTGGTACAGAGGCCTGTGATTGGGCCGGGATGATTATGAGAATGTATTCTCGGTTCGCTGAAAAAAGTGGTTGGAAGGTTGGCGTTGTTGAGATGACCGACGGAGACGAGGCGGGGATCAAATCGGTGACTTTGCATATTGAAGGCCCTTATGCTTATGGCTTGCTAAAGGCAGAAAATGGCGTTCATCGGCTGGTGCGTATTTCCCCATTCGATTCCAATGCTCGACGACATACAAGTTTTGCAGCCGTTCATGCATGGCCAGAAGTGGATGATGATGTAGATGTAGAGGTGAAAAACGAAGATCTACGCATTGATACCTACCGTGCCAGCGGTAAGGGTGGACAGCATGTTAACAAGACGGATTCGGCAGTGCGGATGACTCATGAACCCAGTGGGATTGTGGTGCAGTGCCAGAGTGAGAGAAGCCAAATTCAAAACCGTGAAAAATGTATGAAGATGTTGAAAGCGGCTCTTTTTGAAAAAGAAATGGAGCGTAGGCAGGCTGAGAAAGAGGCGACAGAGTCGCAAAAGAAAGCCAACGAGTGGGGCTCGCAAATACGCTCCTATGTGCTGCATCCCTATCAAATGGTAAAAGACCATAGAACCAACTTTGAATCAGGTAATCCCCAAAATGTTTTAGATGGTGATCTTTCAAAATTTGTCGAATCCTTTTTGAAGGAACAAGCTGGCGGTGGGGAGGCCAACTAGTGTTTAAACTTTGGTTGGCTTGGCGCTATTTAACCTCCAGGCAAAATCGATTTAGCTTAACTTCGAGTCTCGGAGTGATTGGGTTGTCCATTGGTGTGGCAAGTTTATTCGTTTCTATGGCCGTGGTGAGTGGCTACGAAACCACCTTGAAACAAAATATCATAGATGTCTCTGGTCATTTGCTTGTGATTAAACGTCGAGCTGAATCTCAAGATATGGAATTGATTAGGGAAGAACTGGGTGGTCAGATCAAAGAGCCTTTTGAGTTGTCGCCATACATTTGGTTGGAGGGACTCATAGCCCATGGAGGAGCCTTAACTGGGATCTTTTTAGAGGGCGCCGTACATGAGGAACTCAACAAAGTTTTGAATATAGAACATAGAATTGTTGAGGGAGCTTTTAATTTAGAGACACAGGGGAGTGTTCCTGGAGCTATTATTGGAAAGGGGCTTGCTCAAAGATTTAAATTGTCAGTGGGGGATGAGTTTAAAGTCGTGATTCCCTTCGCTGCGGAATTACAAACGGGAAGCTTTCAGCGTAAAATTAAAACATTCCAAGTGACCGGAGTGTTGGAACTCGGGCGACATGAGTATAACCAACGGTACATCATGACAGAAATGAGTGTGGCCAAATCTCTTTTGGAAAATCCTGAGCGCATCTCCGGTGTAAGGGTGGCTTTGCAGAATGAAGACAATGCTGATGCCTATAAACAAAATATAAATACGCATTTGGGTTACCCGTATTGGGCTAAATCCTGGAGGGATCATGAGCGAAATATTTTTCGTGCCGTTCAATTAGAGAAATTCGTAATTTTCTTAGTGATCTTTATAATGGTTATAGCGGCCTGCTTTAATATTTCGAGTACTCTTTATGTGAGCGTATTTCGACGATATGCCGATATAAGTATTTTTAAATCTATGGGTTTTAGTGGCAGACAGGTGACATACCTGTTTTCTTTGCAGGGGCTTCTGATTGGTTTTATTGGCTCCATAGCCGGGTTGATTTTGGGACTTATTCTATGTAGCTTATTTCTGCTTCTCCAGACTTGGTTTCCATTGATTCCAAGTGAAACCTATAGAGTGTCTTTTATTTCTGTTGATTTTCGGTGGGAAGATATATGCCTGATAGTTGGGTCCAGTATGATTATTTGTTTTTTTGCGACGTTATTTCCCGCATTGCGTGGGGCTCGTCTCAATCCGGTGGAAGGTCTACGTTATGAATAGTGTGATTTTACAGGCGCGAAATATCACAAAAAACTATATGCAAGGGTCGACTCAGCTAGAAATCCTTAAGGGAATTGATTTGGAAGTCGGCGAAGGAGAGGATCTATGCATTGTGGGAGCCTCCGGCGCTGGTAAAAGTACTTTGATGCATTTACTCGGGACATTGGATCGTCCGACTTCTGGAGATGTATTATTTAGAGGTCAAAACTTGTTTCAAAAGAACGAAGATCAATTGTCCGAATTTAGAAATCGAAACATGGGCTTTGTCTTTCAATTTCATCACCTTCTCAGTGAATTTACCGCTCTGGAAAACGTAATGATGCCGGCGCGGATAGGTAACGATTCCATTGGAAAGGCTAAAGAAAAAGCCCTCACTTTGTTGGATAAAATGAGTCTATCACATCGATCGCATCATTATCCTTCAGAGCTTAGCGGTGGGGAGCAGCAGCGAGTGGCCATAGCCAGAGCCCTTATGAATAATCCCGATGTTCTATTTGCTGATGAGCCTACTGGTAACTTGGATTCCAAAACCTCTAGTATGATTCAGGATCTCTTTTTTCAACTCAAAGAGGAGTTTTCACTGACATTGGTGGCTGTGACTCACGACACACATTTTGCTCAAAGTTTCACCAGAACTTTGCGGATGGAAGATGGTCATTGGGTATAATAACGCATATATGCTTTGATCTCTCCCGAGTTTGGTTTTTTAAGCTTATCGAATTGTTATAGAATTCAATAACTTACAAAGTGAAGCAGGGCGCTAAATTGAAGGCAAAATCAGCAGGTTAAAGTCTTTTTTAGTGCTCTTTATAACGGGTCATTTTCTTTACAAAGGTCTAGATTCGGATTACCCTACATTCTTTGAATTTAAGTGCTTTAAAATATTAAGGAATTTCACCATTGAGCGTTCACTTCATTAAGTTCTTAACACTATCCTTGATTGTTTGCGGATTCTGCATTTTTCCATCAACTCCTGGTGCTTTGGCCCAATCTTCTGGCGTGGTTAAAAAAGTAACCATTCAGGGCAATAAAAAAATTGAGACACCAGCCATACTTGAGAAATTAATTTCAAAAGAAGGCGAGGCCTACGCCGGAAGTAAAATTAAAGAAGACGTTCGCTCCCTGTTTGCAACAGACTACTTTTACAACGTGGTTGTGGATCGAAAATCCGTGGCGGGTGGCTACGAGTTGGTTTACACCGTCGAAGAGAAACCTTCGATCCTAGAAATTTTTTATGATGGGAACTCAGAGATCGACGATGATGAGCTTGCTGAGACCACAGGGCTAAAAGTTTACGAAATATTAGACGTGGGTCGTATCAATGATTCCGTTGAAAAAATTCAAAAGTTGTACGAAGAGCAAGGCTTTTTCCTAGCTCGAGTGAGTTACAATGTTGAGCCCATCAATGAGAGTGGTGGAGTTCGTCTACGTTTCAAAATCAACGAAAGCGAGAAAGTACAAGTTAAGCAAATTCGCATTCTGGGCAATCACAATCTTGCCGACGACAAGTTAAAGTCGTTAATGCGAACCCAAGAAGGTGGATTCTTTAGCTTTATTGGCTCTGATGGTGCTTATCAACAGGATGTGTTTGATCAAGATGTTCGTCTATTGAGTTTTCTCTATTTCAACGAAGGTTATGTCCAGGTAAAAATTGACCGACCTCAAGTGGCGGTGACTCCGGATAAAAAGAGTATTTACATCACTATCCGAATTGAAGAAGGACAACAGTTTAATGTGGGTGAGATCGACTTCGCCGGTGACTTGTTATTCGATACCAGCGAACTAGAAGAAGGCACCACTTTAAAAACAGGTGAATTATTTGTATCCGAGAGTTTACAAAGAGACCTTCGAACATTACAGGCCAAGTATGGCGACTTGGGTTATGCCTTCGCCAACGTGATTCCTCGAACTCGAGTGAAAGAAAAAGATCGTCTGGTGGATATCACTTATGAAATCGACAAGGGTCAGAAAGTTTACATTGGAAATATCAATGTAACGGGAAACAGTCGCACACGTGATAAAGTGGTACGACGAGAATTGAAAATTGTTGAAGGTGAGCTTTATCATGAAACTCGAAAGCGGGAGTCCGAAGAGAGTGTTCAGCGTCTAGGATTCTTTGAGACCGTATCCTTTAATACGAGCAGTCCGGATGGTAAGCCGGATGTGATCGACATTGATATCAACGTCAAAGAACGTAACACGGGAACCATTCAGTTAGGTGCTGGATATAGCAGTTATTCTAAGTTTGTAGTGAATGGACAAGTGAATCAAATGAACTTGTTTGGTTTGGGGCAAAAGCTCGGAGCCTCCATTAACTTCAGTGAAAAAGAATCCAACTATAATTTAAACTGGACGGACCCTTATTTTCGCGACACCAAATGGTCATTTGGATTTGATGTTTATCAGCTGAGCCAATCCCGGACGGAGTACGAGCAGGAGAAAAAGGGGGGCGCACTGCGAGTGGGTTATCCTTTAGCTCCTTATCTCTACGGATATATTAGATATAAGTATGATATCAGTGATATTGCCTTGGATGATGATTCTGACTCTAGTCTTTTTGATGTGGATACTGTGAACGGGATCACCAGTTCTATTACTCTCACGGCTCAATACGATAAGCGAAACGATCGGTTCGCGCCGTCTAAGGGAATTTTTACTCAGCTGTCTTTGGAGTACGCTGGTCTGGGTGGAGATAAAGACTATACTAAAGGAACGGCCACTTTTCGCTATTACCAAAAGGTGTTTTGGGAACTGGTTTGGCGGAATAACCTATCTTATGGCTTTGTAGCACCTAACCAGAGTGGCGATGATGTGCCTTTTAACGAATTGTTTTTATTGGGTGGTGCCAACACTCTTCGTGGGTATCAGTTTTTTACTGTGGGTAAACGGAAATACTCTCCAGAAAAGGCTGCCGATATTGCTGTGACTACACCAGGCTTAACCGCTGAGGAGCAGGATAAACTCTCTCGCGTTCCTTTTGGGGGTCGTCAGCAGTTGTTTTACAATTTGGAATTTCAGTTCCCACTGGTGGATGAAGCCGGCATTAAGGGCGTGGTGTTTTACGATATTGGATATGCCGACGATGTATTGCGATTAGAAGATTTTAAAAGTAACTTTGGTTTTGGTTTTCGATGGTTTTCCCCCATTGGTCCTTTGCGATTTGAGTGGGGTGTGCCGATCGATCCAGACAAAGACTACGGTGAAGATGATATATTCTTCCAGTTTGCCGTGGGTACACCATTTTAAACGAAGTATTTAATTAACAAGGAGATGTTCATGAAATTATTAACACTATTTGCGGCCATTCTGTTTGCTGGATTATCGGTTGTAGCTGCTGAACCTAAATTTGGTGTGGTGGATATGCAAAAAGCGATTTTAGCAACAAAAGCAGGTAAATCCGCACAAGCCACTATGAAAAGCGAAATTGATAAGAGAAAAAAGAAAATCGATAAAATGCGGTCCGATTTTGAGACTATGCAAAAGGATTTTCAAAAGAAAAGCATCGCATGGTCTGACGACTTAAAGGCGCAGAAAGCCGGTGAGCTTCAAAGAGAAGGCATGAAGATCCAAGAAGAAATGTATAAAAATCAGCAGGAACTTCAGCGAAAAGAGTTGTCTTTGAAGAAGCCAATTATAGATACGCTTCGTGCTTCCATTTCAAAAGTGGCAGAACGCGGTAAATACACAATGATTTTGGAAGGCGCAGAGGACAAAGTGCTTTATGTTTCCAAGTCGAATGATATCACTGATGAAGTGGTTAAAGAGTTTGAAAAAATAAATAAGAAGTAATTTTTTAAATAAACATTTCGATGCCGCCTTATATTTTATGGCGGCATTGTTACGTCCAATGAGAGTAAGTCATGACTAAACCGGTAGATCTGAAAGTTCCACTTTCAGTGAATCAAGTAAAAAAGATGTTACCACAACGCTACCCCTTTTTAATGGTGGATAGAGTGATCGAAGTGGTTCCTTCAGCATCCCAAGACGGCTTCACAGGTCGAAAGGTAGTGATTCAAAAAAACGTATCTGTGAATGAACCCTATTTCAATGGTCACTTTCCTGATTATCCACTTTTACCAGGTGTGATGCAGGTGGAGGGGATGGCTCAAGCCTGTGCTGTTTGCAGTTATACAGGAAAAAATGAAGGGCAAGAGATGGTGATTACTGGAATCAACAAGGCTCGATTTCGTCGCCCTGTTGTCCCGGGTGATATTTTGAAAATTGAAGCTACCATTATCCGTTATAGAAGCAAGATTGCGATCTTCCACTGCATAGCTATGGTAGACGGAGAGGTGGTCTCTGAAGCGGAAATCATGGCATCTAGTGCCCAAACGAGTGAGTGATAGAATGGCAATACATAATACAGCAATAGTTGATTCTCGTGCTGAAATATCTCCAGATGTAGAAATAGGTCCTTACAGTGTGATTAAAGGCGCTGTAAAAATTGATTCGGGTACAAAGATTGATTCTCATGTCTCTATTGGCCATGAATATGGAATTGTAGAGATTGGGAAAGATAATATTATCCATCAAGGCGCTGTTGTGGGTGGTCCGCCACAAGATTTGGCCTATAAAAATGAGAAGACCAAACTTATCGTTGGAAATAGCAATAACATCCGTGAGTTCGTCACTCTTAATCTTGGTACAACAAAAGATAAGGGTGAGACTGTTATTGGAAATGACAATCTTTTGATGGCCTATGTTCATGTGGCCCATGATTGTGTCCTTCATAATAAAATTGTAATAGCGAACTCTGGGCAGCTCGCTGGTCATGTTGAAATTGAAGATCACGCTGTTATCGGCGGTTGCGTTGGGATATCTCAATTCGTGAAGTTGGGTAAGTTTTGTTATATTGGTGGTAGTTCCAATATTAATAAGGATGTATTGCCGTTTTCCATTGCCGAAGGCACTTGGGCTGTTGTTCGTGCCACCAATAAAGTAGGTCTCACTCGAGCGGGGTTCGAAAAGGATGAGGTGTCCAACATCCATAAAGCCATTCGTATGGTGATTAAAGGTGGTCGTACTATCGAAGAAGCTGTGGAAACCATACGCGCAGAATGTACCCCCTCTGATAATATAGATTATTTGATTCATTTTATAGAAAACTCAAAAAAGGGATTGGCGAGATAAATGTCTTCTACAAAGCTTTTGAAAACAGCAGTGATCGGAGTGGGTTACCTCGGGCGTTTTCACGCTCAAAAACACAAAGCTCTTGCCGAGCTCTGTGAGTTGCAAGCTGTGGTAGATGCCAGTTCTGATCGGGCCAAACAAGTGGCAGAGGAATTAGGAGTTGAGGCTGTGGCCGATTACCGGAGTTTAGCCGGAAAGGTGGACGCGGTAACAGTGGCTTCCACGACCTCTACTCATTTTGAAATTTCAAAGTTTTTCATCGAAAATGGAATTCACGTAAATGTTGAAAAGCCAATGACGGTGACCAGTCAAGAGGCCGAAGAGCTTTGTCAGTTAGCAGAGAAACACAATGTAAAGTTGCAAGTGGGTCATATTGAGCGATTTAATCCGGCACTCATCGCAGCTCAAGATAAAATTAGAGATCCTCTATTTATAGAAGTGAGTCGATTGGCTGAGTTTAAACCCAGAGGTGTGGATGTAAGTGTGGTCCTAGATTTGATGATTCATGATCTTGATGTCATTTTGTCTATGGTGAACAGCCCCGTGTCCTCCGTTCAAAGTGTTGGGACGCCGGTAATTACAGGTACGGATGATATTTGTAATGCTCGAATAGAGTTCGAAAATGGTTGTGTTGCCAACGTAACGGCCAGTCGGGTATCGAAAGAGGGTCAGCGTAAATTTAGAGTTTTTCAAAAAGACACCTATATGTCTGTAGACTTTGGTGCCGGTGGAGTTTCAGTGATTACGAAAACGGGAGAAGGTATAGATCCTGTGCCTTTAGATATTGAAAACTGGAATTTAGAAAAAGGCGACGCCTTACTTGATGAAACTCGATCTTTTTTACAGTCCATTATCAATGATGAGCCATGCGTGGTGACTGGAAAAGATGGATTACAAGCTCTTCAACTAGCTGAAACGATTATAGCGGCCAATGAGTCAAGAAGAAGGTAATATTCTTATAGTTGCCGGTGAGGCATCCAGCAGTCTTTATGCTTTGAGATTCTTGCAGTCTTTAAAAAAGACTCATCCTAATATTAAATGTTTTGGGGTGGGTTCTCGTGAAATGGAAAAAGAAGGCTTCGATTGCATTGGTCGATCTGAAGATATGGCTGTAGTCGGTTTACAAGAGGTTTTAGCTCACTATTCGGATATCAAAAAAGTATTTAATGAACTTATCGAGCAGGCTCGAAAGAGAAAGCCGAAAGTTATTTTGCTTCTTGATTATCCCGACTTTAATTTAAGATTAGCTAAAAAGTTGAAGCCTCTTGGGATCCCTGTGGTCTACTACATTTCTCCCCAACTGTGGGCATGGCGGACCGGCCGAATTAAAATTATTCAAAAATATATTGATAAAATGCTTGTGGTGTTTCCCTTTGAAAAGCCTTTTTACGATGAACATAACGTAGATTGTGAGTTCGTTGGTCATCCTTTATTAGATGAGTTGAGTGAAGATCTGTACGGAGAAGAAGGACGTAAAGAATGGCGAAATCGCTATGGATTTGTTGATGATGATATTGTATTTGGATTGATGCCAGGGAGTCGTCGGTCTGAATTAAAATTGAATTTAATGGTGCAGATCGAAGCTGCGGAAAGAGTTCATCAAAAGAATCCAAATATCAAGATCATGTTGGCCATAGCTCCTTCATTTGATCTGTCAGAAATACAAGAGTGGTTGCCTGAGAATTTGAATTTTCCTTTGGTTCTAGTTAAGAGAGATCCGTTTGAAATGATCCGTATGTGCGATGTTGTACTTACGGCAAGTGGAACAGCAACTGTGATGGTAGGTCTTATGCATACAGCGATGGTTGTAATGTATAGGATGAAAAAGCTAACGGCTTGGATAGCCAGGAAGCTCGTAAAAGGTCCAAAGTATTTTGGTATGGTCAATTTAGTATTAGAAGACGAGGTGGCCAAAGAGTTGTTTCAAGAGAAGGCAACGCCCGAAAATATGGCTAGTGAAATTCAGAACTTACTAGATGATAATTTGCGAAAGTCACAACAAGAGAGGCTAAAACAACTTAATGTTAAGTTGGGTAATGCTGGAGCCACCGAACGTGTGGTCGAAGCCATTAAGCCCTATTTGGAGGAGCATTGATGCTCTCGACAGTTTTTGGGGCTCTTACAAAATTTAGAAATAAATTATACTCAAGTGAAATCTTAAAGGTAGAGCATCTTCCAGTCCCCGTGATTGGTGTGGGAAATTTGACCGTGGGTGGAACTGGTAAAACCCCGATGGTGGATTACTTGATCTCTAAATTGATAAAGATGAGTTATGAGCCAGGAGTGGTTTCACGAGGCTATCGCGGAAAGTATGTCGGATCGGTTGAAGTTCTCTTAGAGGATCCGGATAGCGTACAGGCCTTCGGAGACGAACCTGTTATGCTTAAGGAAAAGTGGCCTAAGGTACCCATCTTTCTTTCTAAGAAGCGTTACGAGGCGGGACTTGCCCTATTAAATAACTATTCCTCAAATGTACTTATTGCCGACGATGCCTTTCAACACAGGAGTCTATATCGTGACCTCAACATCGTGTTGTTTGATCTCACTGTTCCTGTTTCGGATTATAAAATACTTCCCTCCGGAAAACTTAGGGAAAATATCTCAGGGTTGTCGCGAGCAGATGTGGTGGTTTTAAATAAACGAAATATGATGTTTGATGAAGAACTACTTCAATCTAGAGTGGACTGGATTGAGGCTCGGATAAACAAGTTTGCCCCAAAAGCTATTGTTTTATTCGGCGATTTTGTAATTGATGGGTATCGATCGCTAAAGACGGGTGAGCTAGTCTCAAATTTGGCGGATCAGAATATTGGCCTAGTTTCTGGCCTGGGAAATCCCCACGGATTTGAGCAACTGATGGTGGGGGCGGGCTTTAATGTGGAAAAGCATTGGAGCTTTAAAGATCATCATAATTTTACATTAGAAGATTTGCGAGACGTCTTTCGGTCCGCTGAGGGCCGGTCTTTGGTGGTAACCTCAAAAGATGCTGTTAAATTAAAAAAGCTTGATGGGATAGAATGGGATAATGTTTGGTCTGTAGAGATCACTAGTGAGTTAAAAGATTTTAAGACTGGAACTTTAAAGGAATTTGATGAAACTCTTAGTCGGCTTTTTAGGTAAATCAATTTCCGCCCTGATTTGGTGCTTGCCTTCTGGAGTTCAGATGGCATTGGGGGATGCTTTTGCCATTCTCTGGTGGGATATTTTGCGTGTACGTCGTGATGTGGTTTTGTCTAACTTAAATATTGCATTTCCAGAACTCAGTGATCGCGAAAAGAGGAAAATTGGCCGACAATCCATTCAGAATTTGGGGCGAGGGTTAATGGAGTATTTTAAATTCCCATTCCTTAATGAAAAAAATTATGAAAAATGGATTCGTTTTGAAGGCTTAGAGCATTTAGATAGTGCGCTCAAAGAAGGAAAGGGTGTTTGCCTGATGGGGGGACACTTCGGTAATGGTGACTTTTGTTTGGCTGGATTAGCTCTAAGGGGATATAAAACCCTATTAATATCCAAACATTTCAAACTCAAATGGCTCAATGAACTTTGGTTTGGCTTGAGAGCTCAGTTTGGAACAAGGTTTATTGAGCCGAGAAACAGTACTGGCCATATCTTAAAGGCTCTAAGAGCGAATGAAATAGTGATATTTGTACAAGATCAGTTTATGGGACCTCCCATCGGTTGCCGAGTGAACTTCTTTGGTAAAGAGACCGGTTCAGCAATGGGCTTGGCTATGCTTGCAAGAAGGACGGGTGCTCAAGTGGTACCTCTTTTTCAATATAGAGAGGATGGAGATCGGCATGTTATGCGGTTCCTACCTGTGATTCCTATGGAGGAAAAAGAAACTAAGGAAGATACTGTTCAGCATATGACTCAAGTGTATACTAATTTCATTGAGTCGTGTGTGAAAGAGGATCCCAAGCAATGGATGTGGGTCCACAAACGTTGGAAGCCTTTTAGGGGGGCTTCACAGAAAAAACGACATGGAGTTGTGAATGTTTAGGCCTCTAGTCTTGTTTCTTGCTGGGTTTTCAGTTTTAGGAGTGGGGTGTATGTCCGCATTGAAAACAGATGATGAAGTCATAGAGAACCTTCAAACTCATGAAGAATACAGTGAGCTCGTAACAATTAAGCAAATAGAGCCTGAAATTAAGCCTGTTGAAAAATCAGAGGCTAAGATGTCCGTGCAAAAGGAAAAAGAAAAATCTCCAACAAAAGAAAAGCAGGAAAAGGTGAAGCCTGATAAAAAGAGCCCTAGGAAAAAGGGGAAGTCTCAGATTGAGGTTAAGCCAGTGATAAAATCGAAAGCAAAGGTCGATAAACAGGTTCGCTTACCTGAGCTAGAAGATTCTGAAGGTTTCGTAGGTAGACGGCCTGTGGTGGACCCTTATGAGCCGGGTGAGGTGACGGAACTGGAACTCTCTTATTTGGGAATGACTGCGGGTACTCTGGTTTTTGAAACACTCCCTTTTGTTGAGGTGAACGGGAAAAAGGCCTATCATTTTTCTATCAAAATGAAGAGTTCTGATGGGTTCTCCATGTTTTATAGAATTAATAATGACGCCGAGACATTTTTAGATTTTGATTCTCTTCGGCCCTTTAGTCATGAAGTGCATATTAAGGAATCTAAGCAAGTTAAAGAGACTCGAAGTTTTTTCGATTGGGATACGTTACAAGGTAAATATTGGGAGAAAAAGGTAACCCGCAAAGGAGAGCGTAAGAAGCATAAGCAGTGGGATTTGGTGCCTTATTCCCAAAATTTAATTTCGGGTCTATTTTATATTCGAACGTTTACTCTGACCGAGGGTAAGACCATTACGTTTAATGTTGCGGATGCTGGGAAACAGAACCTCATAAAGGGAACAGTTGTAGGTAAAGAAACTATTTCTATTCCAGCTGGTGAGTTTAAGACCTCTGTTATGAAGATCCAGTATGAAGTGGACGGAACTTTTAAACAAATTGGTGATGTGTTTTTGTATTTCACTGATGATGACAACAAGAGACTGGTGAAAGTCAGGGCTAAAATCAAGATTGGCAGTATTGTCGGAGAAGCCATTCGCGTTAAATAGCAGTAGCAACTGGGACTTTGGTCCTTTAAGGCACATTTCTCGACCCTTCCTACGATTCGTGCTGTGATAAACTTTTATCAATGTACGCTATAAACTGTAGACATTTTGATGGTTATAAACCGTGCTCGAAAAGTGAGGACTGTTCCGAAAACTGCCCTCACTTTGAAGTAGCAGGTTGTCGGATTCTTCTTGTTCATTTAGGAGCTATGGGTGCAGTACTGCGATCCACAAGTTTGTTGCCGGCAATCCGCAGAAAATATGCAAAAGCCCATATTACATGGGTTACAAAGCCTCATTGTAAGCCGCTGCTTTCGAACGTTTCCATGATTGACGAAGTCATTACAACCAACAGGGAAGATCTTGATTCCATAAATGGGATCGATTTTGATGTGGCTTTGGTTATTGATAAATCTCGTGAGGCCATAGGAATTGCTCATTCCTTGAATCCTGGACAATGGTTCGGTTTTAAAATGAACCCTATAAATGGAGGTATCATTCCAGCCACTGAGGCAGCAACGCGCCTTTGGGAGCTAGGTTTGAACAACAATAAGAAATTCTTCGAAAATAGAGACTCTGAAAATCGGTTGGTTCATACTGCACTAGAGTTGGGGTCTTATCAAAATGATGAATATATAGTGGATTTTTCAGGTCCTGAAAAGGCAGTTATAGAATCGAGGCGAGATCAATGGGGCGCTCCTCATCGACCTATCGTCGGAATTAACACGGGTTGCGCGGACGTAATCCGTTACAAAAGAATGCCAGTGGAGCTACAGCGAAAGTTAATTATAGAGTTGTTAAAATATACGGATGCTCGAATCGTTCTTTTGGGTGGTCCTGGAGACAAAACTAGAAATGAGCAAATAGCCTACGGCTTAGATGTAGTTTCCTCTCCTGTAACTGCCGGTACACGAGATGGAATGTGTAGTGTGGCAGCTTGTGATATTGTTTTCTCTGGCGACAGTTTAGGAATGCACATGGCCATCGGAATGAAAAAGTGGGTAGTGCCGTGGTTCGGGCCTACATGTGCTCACGAGATTGAATTATTTGGTAGAGGTCGCAAAGTTCTTTCAATGGCAAGTTGTTCACCCTGTTGGAAAAGAGAATGTAACAAAGCTGTAATGTGTTATGATCAAGTCATCATCGAAGACGCAATTGAAGGAATAAAGGAAGGCATAAAGTGGACGCAAAACAAGTACTCATCATCCAAACCGCCTTTATTGGAGATGCCCTACTAACCGTTCCCTTGTTAAAAAGAGTTAGAGCTCTTTATCCAGACTCAAAGTTGACTCTCTTATGTCGAAAGGGAGTGGGAAATATCTTTGTACGTCTAAAGCTAGTAGATTCCATTGTTGAGTTTGATAAATCCAAAACTTCAGATTGGGGAACTATTCAGAGTCAATTGAGTCAATCTTCCTTTGATCTGATTTTATCGCCACACCAAAGTTTTCGAAGTGAAATGCTTGTGAGAAAGCTTCAGAGTAAAATAAAAATTGGCTACAAAAAGTGGTGGAACTTTTTTATTTTTGATCAAACAGTTGATCGGCCCATGCAATATCCTGAATCACTGCGATTGATGTCTTTGCTTTCACCTATTGACGATGAAGTAAGAAGCTTTTTTGAGAGCCTTCAAGAGGGAAACCAATTTCTAAATTCTGATAGTCAAACGACAGTAAATTTTACGAGAGAAGTGAAAATTCCTGAGTTGGTTTCACCTTTGATCAAAAATCTGAAGTTAGACGCCGAAGAGACAGTGATTGATAAATTGGTAAAAGATTTTAATATTCAAACATACAGACTCATCTTGTTCGCACCGGGAAGTGTTTGGGCTACGAAAAAATGGACTATGTCCGGTTTTTCTGAATTAGCTAAGAAATTGCAAGAAAGCGGTTATCAGATTGCTGTTATTGGATCGAATGCTGAAAGAGGAGATTGCGACGCTTTGGCAAAGGCTGTGCCGAACGCCGTAAATCTTTGTGGAGAGACGTCCCTTTCTGAGAGCTTGGAGTTAATGCGGAGATCTGCCTTATTGGTTTCAAACGACAGTGGCGCGGCTCACATAGCTTCACTTGTGGGACTTAAAACCATATCTATATTTGGACCAACAGTATTGGGGCTGGGTTATCGCCCCTGGAATAACAACGTAATAGTGAACCAAGTGGAATTGAAATGTAGACCCTGTGGTTTGCATGGTTCCGATAAATGCCCTATCGGAACCCACGAATGCATGAAAAATGTTAATGCAACCAATGTTTTGATCAACGCTGAAAAGCTGTTGAGTCGCTAGTAAAAATAGACTTTAGTTTTCAGTGTAGTCTTTAACATTGATTCCGTATTTTTTAATCTTTCTCAATAGAGTGTTTTTAGGAATGTTCGCATGTGCGACGGTTTTATTAATTTTACCTTTGTTAGTTTGTAAGGCCTTGATAATAAATTCCTTTTCAGACTCCTCTTTAAATTTATCAAAATCTAATGGTCCTGAATACTGTCCAGTTTGCGAAAGGTTTATGCTCGTTTCTTCTTGAGCTTTAATGTTGTCAGGAAGAGAGTTTGTGGTGATCGTATCTCCAGACTCAATGATAAAGCATCTTTCAATAGTGTTTTCAAGTTCACGAATATTGCCCGGCCAGTGATAGGCTTTTAACCGATCAATAACAGCTGGATCTAAAGATTCGATATTCTTATTTTGTTTAATATTGAATTTTTTAATAAAGAACTTTGATAAGTCTTCTATATCATCAATTCTATCTCTTAGTGGCGGCAAATAGATGGGCATGACATTAAGTCTATAAAAAAGATCTTCTCGAAATTCTGATTGTTCGATCATCATTTCTAAATTTCTATTTGTGGCAGCTATGACGCGAGCATTTGTTTTAATCTCTCTGTGTCCGCCTACGGGAATGAATTTTCTTTCTTGAAGGACTCGCAATAGCTTTACTTGCAGCTCGGGCTTGAGTTCTCCAATTTCATCGAGAAAAATAGTTCCATCGTTGGCCATTTGGAATTTACCAATCTTTCGGCCTATAGCACCTGTGAAGGCCCCTTTTTCATGGCCAAAAATCTCACTTTCCATAAGGTTTTCGGGTATCGCTCCACAGTTGATTGCGATAAACTCGCCATGTTTTCTAGGAGAGTTGGAATGAATGGCTCTTGCTACGAGCTCTTTTCCTGTACCATTTTCTCCGCGAATCAATACTGTTGTGTCAACATGAGAGAGTTTATATATAAGGTCATAGACTCCTCGCATTTTTTCAGAGCGACCCACTAATTCGGAATCAATATCATCATCAAAAATAGGGTTGGCTAATGCTAGTTCCTGAACGATGTCTCGAGTTTCGATCACTCGTGAAACTATTTCTGTCAGCCTCTCGGGTTGCAAAGGTTTCTCTAGGTAGTCATAGGCTCCATATTTGATAGCTTGTACGGCATCCTGTAAATTACTGTGAGCTGTCATGATAACGACAAAGGTCCTTGAATCTAATTTTTTAATCTCTTGTAAGGCTTCTAGGCCATCCATCTCTGGCATTCTAACATCCATGAGAACTAGGTCTACATTGCCAGTTTTCACTTTTTCTAAAGCATCTTTTCCATTCTCAGCTTCATCTATTTCGAAGGTGATATTAGGTACAGTGGACTGCAGGATAGAAATCACTGACTTTCTAAGTTCCACTTCATCATCCACTATCAGTGCTTTTACAATTTGATTCGCCACGGTTAAAACCTTTCCTATTCAATGGGCAAAGTAAATCCAACGGTTGTGCCTTTGCCTCGTTCGCTTTCCAAAAATACCTCGCCACCATGTAGCTCAATAAAATACTTAACTAGATACAAACCAAGGCCTGAGCCTTTAGTTTTCATACTGTGATCTTTACCTCGGTGAAACTTATCAAAAACTTTCACAATTTCACTTTTATCAATTCCATCACCACTATCTTCTACAACTACAACAACTTGTTCGTCAATTTCCGTTGAGGATACTTTGATGTGGCCGCCTTGGGGAGTGTATTTAATGGCATTTTCAATAAGATTTAAAATTACCTCATGGATTAAAATTCGATCCATATCAATTAGAAAGAGGGGATCCAAAGCATTCTCAATTTCAATTTTCTTATTCAGTGCCAGCGGATTCACCTGGCGAATCACATCGGAGATGACTTTGTTCAAATCCGTAGGCTCATGATTTAATTGAAAGTCACTGGACTCAACTCGGAGAACTTTCAATATACTTTGGATATAGCGATTGAGCTCCTGGCTTTCGTTTCTAAGTGACATCAAATCTGTTCTTATATCTTCATCAATATTTTCTTGAGTGAGGGTTCTATCAACAATGGCCTGAATCTTAGCAATGGGAGTTTTTAAGTCGTGACTAATCAAGCTTACAAAATTGTCTTTTAGGTGCCTAACTTCTGTAAGAACTCTTTTTTCTTCTTCCAGTCGCCAATTGAGGTTTTCTTTTAGGCTTAATTGTCGAGTAGTGAAAACCACAAAAGTCGTAAGTATTTGAACTATAGGGGCTAGAATGGGCCACCATATACAATGTGAATCAAAAAGCCATAGTGAGAGTGTTGTAACTCCCAATCCTACTCCCGCTATCAGAACAATCGAAATAGCCTGTGGATAGACAAGCATAATCCAGATTGTGCAAAGGAGAATAAGTATAAGTCCAAAAATATAGACAGCAATAGGGAGGTAAGTGATTAGATCACCATGGGCTAAATTATCAAGGGAGTTGGCGACCAGCTCCGAGCGAGACATATATCCTACCGGAGTGTAAAACTGATGGTTTCTATCGCTTTGATGTCCAACAATAACGACTTTGTCCTTGAAGAATCCAAGAGGAACTTTTCCATCAATCACTTGTTTAAAATCTATAGTGGGATAGGTGCCCGGAGGCCCTTTGTAATTTACTGTTAAGTTGTTTCCAAAGTTCTCTTTGAAGTGATCTTTATAATCAGGGTTAAGTGTTTGAGCGAGGACTTCTGCTATATGTGGAATTGGAAACAAGCTGTGAGGATAGCTGCGAGTGATACCATCGTCATATATGTTGTAAAGGATGAGGGCTGGGTTTTGGTTCACAGGGTTAACAAAAGATGGAAGCTGAGGTCTTTTCTCTTTATCTAAACTAGCAGCCCAGGTGATTTTTGGATGGGCAAACATATCCAAAAACTTTTGATCGATATTGGTGAGGTCACTGGGCCCATCAAATAGAAATGTGACAGCAATATTAGTGGGTTGATCTTTTAGGATTTTATCTAGAAATTGCCACCACAGGAATTCATCCCAGTAATAGTTATCTGTTAAATTGGAATAGAGCGATTGTTGATCTTCGAAAAAATCATTGGTGAGTTGGTTCCATCCTGTAGGGGTGACCTGGACGAGAACGATGGAAGGATCTATGGGTTGGGTACCTCTTACCTTAAAACGTTCATCAAAAAGACCCTGGTTGTCGAGGGTTAGAAAAGATAGGCCCACGGCCAGACAGAAAAGTCCACGTAGCCATACACCTCTTTGTCGCCAAAGCAGAAGTAGGAGGGTCTTAAGTTTTCTTGCCCAGGAGTGGGTTGATTTATCCATATAACGCTATGTATCAAAAATGTGATTATTTGTCCACTTATATATTGCAAAAAACAAGTGAATTCAAATATCTAGCTACTTTTTGTTGAGCCCCATGGGCTGGATAAAATCAATGGAGCAGAGCCTTCGGAGGAGGCTTTGTCTCAGCCAATTGGGTGTGTTAAATATCGCCCAACTCGGGCTCAAATTTTTAGCTCAATTCAAATCTAGTGGGCAAAGAATGGATATATATACATCGATAGAGGGCAGTAAAGGTACTGACTCTATGAAGAGGCTGATAACCATTGGTAATTTTGATGGTTTGCATCTGGGACATCGATCATTGATTGAAGAGCTTAAGCGACAACGAAGTGGCAACAATGAAAAAGTTTCAGTAGTCACTTTCCATCCCCATCCCTCGGAATTTTTTGGAAGAGATCATAAGTATCTATTTATGAAAGAGGATCTCATTGAACAGTTGGAGTTAGTTGGGGTCGACGAACTCTTTCTCCTTGAGTTCGGTGAAGAGTTGGCTGAGTTGGAGTCAGAAGTGTTCCTGAGTCAATATTTACTCTCGCTAAATCCGAAACTAATATTAGTTGGGGCTGATTTTAGATATGGGAAAGGGAGAGCTGGGAACGTTTCACTGTTAGAGAGCTGGTCTAAAAAGCATGGTATACAAATGGAAGTTCCCGAGAAACTCGAACTTCAAGGTGAAGTGGTTTCTAGCTCTAGAATTAGAGAGTATTTACTCTCTAGTCATTTGGAGAAAGCCAATCAGATGTTAGGTCGTGCCTTTTATGTTGAAGGTGAAGTTCGGGCAGGAGACGGTCGGGGGAGGACTATTGGTTTTCCAACGGTTAATATTTACCCTGATGAGAAAAAGTTTATAGTGAATCCAGGAGTCTATGCGACACAATTGATTTATAATGGTGTAAAGTATGCGGCCATCACTAATGTTGGGACTCGCCCCACATTTACTAATGGATCTGTTCCGATTTCTATAGAATCTCACGCGTTACAGGCTTTACATATAGATCAAGGTACTATTATTAGAATTAGTTTTTTACATTACCTCCGATCGGAGAGAAAATTTAGTGGTGCGGATGAGCTGGTGAAGCAAATTGAATTGGATCGTCAGGAAGCGCTAAAGTTTTTTCGAATGGAGTGAGGTTGATCAGTTGGGCGGAAATTTCTGATAAATCAGATAAGTTACGTAATGATTTTGTGCAGAAGTACTTAGAAAAATCCGGCATTGAAAATAGTCTTGAGTACATCGAAACTCCCTTATCCAACCTGAAAGAGGCCACTCTGGAGGCCCAAAATAAATTTGATTATATTCGGGTTCATCCCAATTTTGGAATAGACTCTCTGCACTTATTTGCTGGGATTCCTTCTGAAATGATGACCGTTGGTGCAATGGATGCATGGATTAGGGCAGACAAGAAGAAATGGTGGCCTAGAAACTTCTATTTCAAAGCATTTCATGGGGTCATTTCAAAACAAGGAAGTAAAATAAATTTAAATTCTGAAGTTTTGATTATTGGGACGGGAGCTGTTGCAAAGGCTTTTCTTGTGGGCTTTGTGAAGCTGGGCTTTAAAAAAATTAATATCTCGTCAACCATGGATGAAGCAGCTCAAGAGTTTGTTGAAAGTTCGAAACAGTTTTTTTTCGATGTTAAGTTAAGCTATGTTCCGCAAAGTCGTCTGGTTACGCTGCCAGGGGTTCATGGGATAATGGTTAACACCACTCCTATTGATAAAAATAGTGAAATGATTGAGGATCTATCTTATTTTAATTTTTTACAAAAAAGTGGATTGGTTATCGATGCCAATTTGGTCCCTCTAGATTCCCTATTGCTTACGGAGGCGATATCGGTTGGGGCCAACATTATTCCTGGATATGAATTTATGTCCGCTGCAGATGCTTTGTGGATGCAGGAGCTTTCTGGAAAAAAAATCCAGATTGAGGACTATACCAGCTATTTGCTTGAGCAGATTCAGAACCAAAATCCCGAGACTTCTGTCGACAATCTCTCTTAAAGAGATGAATTCTGTAGTTTTTTTTAAAACATACTACCTAGGTCTAGTTACACATCGTGGGACCCTGAGGTAACCTATTTATTGGGTAATTGTAGGTTCCTAAAAGGGAGGCGAAGTGGCGGCGAAAAAAGCCATTGGTGAATTGCTAGTCCGGCAAAATCTAATAGATGTAAAGCAGCTAGAACAAGCGAGACGTGTGCAAAAGCAACATGGTGGAAGATTGACTTCTGCTTTGATTGGATTGGGTTATGTTAACGAGAAGGATCTTGCTGAGTTCATGGGGCAGCAGTATCAGTTGCCTACGATTGATCTAAGTGCTTTTGAATGTTCTCCAGAAGCAATTTCTATGTTGCCTCGTAAAATTTGTGATAAGCATAATGTGATTCCTGTTTCGAAAGCGGGAAAGACGTTGGTGGTAGCTTTTTCTGATCCTTCAAATATCTACGTCAAAGATGATTTGGCTCTTCTTACCCGAAGTAAAATCGAAGTTGTTGTGGCCTCAGAAGTGGCTATTAATCAGGCTATTGATAAATACTATGGTGCTGAGTCTAGCAAAGTGGATTCAATTCTTTCAGAGATGGAAGACGAAGAAGATTTCCAAATAGCAGATGCTGATGAAGCGTTAGCCAATCAAGATGACGAAGCTGATATTGAGTCTGGCCCTATTGTAAAGTTTGTTCGGGCCATGTTGCACGAGGCGATCAAAGTTAAAGCTTCGGATATTCATATCGAACCCTACGAGAAAAGATTTAGAATTCGATTTAGGGTGGATGGTCGTTTGATTGAGAAAACTCAACCTCCGCAGGGAGCTGCCGGGGCAATTACTAGTAGAATTAAAATTATGAGTAATCTGGATATTGCCGAGAGACGTCGCCCTCAAGATGGGCGCTTGAAAGTGAAGCGACGAGGAGCTGCAGATGTGGATTTTCGTGTGAGCGTCTGTCCAACTATGTTTGGCGAAAAAATTGTTATGCGTCTTTTGGATAAAAGTAACCTGCAAGTGGATATGTTGAAGCTCGGGTTTGAAGGACCCCAGTTGGAGTTATTGGCTGATGCTATTCATAAACCCCAAGGGATGGTGCTCATAACGGGGCCAACCGGTAGTGGTAAAACAACGACGGTATACTCTTGTTTGGCGGAGTTAAATAATCCGGACGTGAATATTTCTACAGCAGAAGATCCGGTGGAATTTAACCTGGATGGCATCAACCAAGTGCAAATTAATGCTGCCATTGAATTTAATTTTGCGGATGCACTCAGATCTTTTCTACGGCAGGATCCGGATATTGTGATGGTGGGGGAAATTCGAGATTTGGAGACTGCGAATGTGGGCTATAAGGCCGCTTCGACGGGTCACTTGGTTATCAGCACATTGCACACGAATGATGCAGCAGCTACAGTGTCTCGACTATTGGATATGGGAATTCCACATTTTATGGTTGCTGAAGCCACTTCTTTGGTTCAGGCGCAAAGACTCATGCGTAAAAATTGTTCCAACTGCTCTGTTCCTGTAAAAGTCCCACCGGATGTACTTATTGGCTTAGGCGTTCCTGAGGAACGGCTTCCCGAGTTCGATAAGCTTAAGAAGGGTGAGGGGTGTCAGCAATGCGACGGTTCGGGAACATCTGGTCGGGTGGCTGTCCATGAAGTTCTACAGATGACCTCTGAAGTTAAAGCCGCTATATTTGCAAGTGCAAGTCCTTTAGAGATTAAAAGAAATGCTATTAAGTCTGGCATGATGAGTTTAAGAATGGCAGCATTAGAAAAACTAAGAAGAGGAGAAGTGTCGGTTGAGCAGGTAATGGCATCGACGTTAGCAGACGATATATGATTACACTACATCAGTTGTTAAAAGCAGCAGTTAAGCAGGGCGCTTCGGATATACATCTTGTCGTTGGATCCCCACCAGTAATGCGGATTAAAGGTCGCGTAGTGCGTGTGAAATCGAAGAACCTTACTGGGGATGATACTCGTCGCCTTTGTTATTCTATTTTGACAGATGCTCAGAAAAGTCGTTTTGAAGAACATAAGGAAATGGATTTTAGTTTCGGAATAAGAAATTTAGCTCGATTTAGAGCCAATATGTTCTTTCAGCGAGGATCTGTATCTGGTGTTTTTCGAAGAATTCCAATTAATGTTCCTGAATTAGCCACATTGGGATTGCCGAAAGCAGCGGAAGAACTTGTTAATATGCCTACTGGTTTGGTTTTAGTGACTGGTCCCACTGGCTCCGGTAAGTCGACGACAATTGCTTCAATGATTGATAAGATCAATAGAACTAAACGTGGTCATATTATAACAATCGAAGATCCTATCGAGTACATTCACCATCATAAAAACTGCATTGTGAATCAAAGAGAGGTTGGCCATGATACTGAGTCTTTTTCATTAGCACTGAAGTATGTCCTTCGTCAGGATCCAGATGTTTGTTTGATGGGAGAAATGCGAGATCGCGAGACCATCGAGGCCGTTCTTACTGTGGCAGAAACGGGACACCTTGTCTTTGCGACTTTACATACAAATAGTTCAATTCAAACCATCAATAGAATTATAGGGGTGTTTCCCGCGGAAATGCAGAACAAGGTGAGAATGCAGTTGAGTATGGTACTCAACGGCATTGTCAGTCAGCGCCTTATCCCTACTCGTGACGGTGGGATGGCCTGTGCGGTGGAGTTTTTAGCATTTACTCCCAATGTAAGAAACCTTATTCGTGAGAATAAGTTGCATCAAATTTATGGAATTATGCAGCTGGGGCAAGATAAAACGGGAATGGTGACAATGAATCAATCTCTAATGAAATTGGTTTTAAAACGGCGTATCGATGTGAGATCCGCATTTGCTAATTCCCCGGATCCAGAAGAATTAGATGTATTATTAAGTAAGGCCGGAGTTTAGGAAAACAAGGTAAGATATAGAAATGGCAGCTTATCAGTTCATAGCAAAATCTCTCAATGGTCGGCAGATCCGCGGTGAAGTGGAGGCTGAGACTGAGCAGGAAGCCCGTGTAAAGCTGCGCGCGCAGAAACTGGTTCCTATCAAGGTTAAAGTGAGGTCTGGAAAAGCTAAGGCCGCAAAAGGTCTTGGTAAAGTGAGCGCCAAAGAGTTACAGATTTTTACTCGACAGTTTTCAGTGCTAATTTCATCTGGTGTTCCCATTATGCAGAGTATTGATTCTATGTCTCAAGGCGCAAAATCTCCTGCCATGGTTGCTACGCTAAAAGATATTGGTGAGGGGCTTAATAAAGGTAAGCGCCTATACGAAGCCATGGCAAACCATCCTGTGGTTTTTGATAGAATGTACATTAACCTAGTGAAAGCTGGAGAAGAGGGTGGGGTTCTCGAGGAAATCTTACATCGCTTGGCAGACCACATTGAGAAAAGTGTGAAGATTAAAGGTAAGATTAAAGGCGCCATGGCCTATCCGGCAGCAATCATTGGTGTGGCTTTTATTGTTATCACTGCCATTATGATTTTCGTGATCCCAAGTTTCCAAGAAATGTTTGAGCAGAATGGTCAGGAACTACCCGGTTTAACTGTATTTGTGATTGATTTGAGTGAAACCTTTGCCACCTATTGGTATTTAATCATCGGTGGTGTGGTTGCCTTTTTCTTTGGGGTAAAAACCTATTACGGCACTAAAAATGGAAAAGAAACCATGGATAAATATTTAATCGCTACCCCAGTATTGGGGGCCGTGATTCAAAAAGGCTCTATCGCTGTATTTTCTAGAACTCTGTCTACGCTGTTAAAGGCGGGTGTTCGGGTTTCGGATTGTTTGGATATTGCATCGGCAACTGTTTCTAGCTCAGTAATTGAGAAGGCGCTCCTTAAGAGCAAAGATTCGATCACCAAAGGGCGAACTATTGTTGAGCCCTTGAGGAAAGAAAAATACATTCCAACAATGGTTGTGCAAATGATTTCTATTGGTGAACAAACAGGTAATTTGGATACTATGTTGGAAAAAATTGCGGATTTCTTTGAAGATGAAGTTGAAACCGCAGCCGATGCGCTTACGAGTATGATGGAACCTTTACTTATGATTGTCCTTGGTGGAATTATTGCTGTATTAGTTATCGCCATGTATTTGCCAATCTTCGATATGGCTGGGGCTGTCGGTGGCGTTTAATCGTTCCAAATAAAGAATTGAGCAAATTAGGCTAGAATCACGGATGGAAAGTTTAGCATGAAAGCCGCTGAGTACATTTTCAAAAATGAAGAACCGGATGATTTTTCCTTAGCGGCTTTTGAAGAGCGGATGACCATCATTCAAGGTATTCGCATTTTCTTTTTGGCTGCAATTCTATTTCTAACAATTGTTTTTCAATCCATTCAGCCGGAGTTTCTTAATCCTGAAGTATGGGTTCCGATCTACGTCATTTTAGGTATTTCTTTTCTTCTAAATGGTCTCTTTCTGTATGCATTTAAAAATCTAACCCACCATTGGATCGCTAACTCGATCGCATTTGGTTATGATGCAGTTGTTATCACCAGCTTGATTTACTTCACAGGCATTAGTCAGTCGGTGTTTTTGTTCATGTATTTGGTTTACATCGTGCTGTGTGGACTGGCCTACCGGAGGAAGGGAGCCATAATCATGGCTCTTTGGACCTCTTCATTGTTTAGTATATTGATGGTTCTTGGTCCTAGCTTAGAAGGTCGGAGTCTCTATTTTGCCATTGCGATTAATAATTTAGCGTTTCTATCAGTGGCAGTACTAAGTGGCATTCTCTCAGAGCAATTTGACTTCATTGGTGTGGAGTTGAAAGAAAGAGGGCGAGAGCTTGCTTCGCTGAAGGATTTTAATCAACTCATTGTTGAAAATGTGGGTTCAGGGTTTTTGACGGTTGATCCTGATTTTCTGATCTCTCATTGTAATAACTCAGCTACTCGAATTCTCGATGATCACATGTTGGTCGGGAAGCACCTTAAGGAGATATTCCCTTCTTTACATAAAAGGATAGTGAGTCTTGGCGAGGTAGATGAACCTATTCGCTTCGAAGAAAGGTATAAGAACTATAGAGAAGAGCAGCTTATCATAGAAAGTATTGTGTCCTTGTTGGAGGACTCGGAGCAGAACTCTTTAGGGTATGTTGTGATGTTTCAGGATCTCACTGAATTTAAGCGTCTCGAGTTTAATATGCGTCAGCAGGAGAAGATGGCAGCCGTTGGGCAGTTGGCGGCAGGTATTGCCCATGAAATTCGAAATCCACTAGCGAGTATAAGTGGAAGTATCCAGATGCTATCAACTCCAGACTTCTCAGAGGATGAAAGTCAAAGATTGATGAGAATTGTAGTGAGAGAAATCGATAGACTGAACAATTTGATAAATGACTTTTTAGAATTTGTAAGACCAGACAAAATGAAAGAAGAGCCTCTTAACTTAGTCGGTTTAATGCAAGAGATTTTGGAAATGGTAAAATTAAATCAAAAGTTACCTCAGGACGTAAAACAAACCTTCACGCGATCTACAGATAGAAGAATTCTCGGAGATGAAGACAAGCTTAAGCAGGCTCTGTTAAATATAGTCATTAATGGTTATCAGGCTATGGAGCAGGTGGAAGAAAAAGAACTTAAGGTGGATTGTTCAGAGTCCTCGGGAGAGTTCGTTTTAAAAATACAGGACAAAGGAATGGGTATGGATGAAAACAATATTCGAAGATTGTTTGAGCCATTTCATACCACGAAATCCAAGGGTACGGGCTTAGGGCTAGCTATTACTCATAAAATTTTAGAAAACCATCAAGCCAATGTTTTTGTGGAAAGTGCTGTTGGCGAAGGAACCACATTTATCATCAAGTTTCAGTTGGCTGATGATGATAACCCGGGCAATGAAGCAAAAATCTCACAAGTCTCATAGAGCAAGGTATTGATTTCAGTGAAATGAAATTGAACTTTGGTCGTTTTAATTCGAAAATAAAAAGTATATTCAAGGGGTTGATATGAAGCCAAGAATCCTAGTTGTGGATGACGAGGAATCAATTAGAGAGTTTCTCGATATTATGTTGAAAAAAGAAGGGTATGAGGTTTCGCTGGCCGAGGATGGGCAGCAGGCACTTGGTGTTCTTAAAAATCGATCTTTTGATATGGTCATATCAGATTTGCAGATGCCAAATCTAAATGGAGTTGAACTTTTAAAAGAGGTAAAGACTCAATTCCCAGATATTCTATTTATGCTCATAACCGCTTTTGGCACTACTGAGTCAGCCGTCGAGGCAATGAAGTTGGGCGCATATGACTACATCACTAAGCCATTTAAAATTGATGAAGTGCGATTAAATATTAAAAATGCGTTAAGAGCTCAGAATTTAGAAGTTGAAAACCGGACTTTAAAGAAGCAGCTTAACAAAGAATACAGTTTTCAAAATTTTATTGGAAACTCAGATACGATGCATAGGATATTTGATCTCATCAAAAGAGTGGCACAAGCACCCACCAATATTCTTATTGTAGGGGAAAGTGGTACAGGTAAGGAGATGGTGGCAAAAGCTATTCATTATAATAGCCCAATAAAAGAAAGACCTTTTGTTACGGTTAACTGTGGAGCTATTCCTGAGAACCTTATGGAATCTGAAATGTTCGGACATAAGAAAGGTTCATTTACCGGAGCCGTGGCGGATAAGAGTGGTATGTTTGAGGTGGCCGATACGGGAATCTTGTTTCTAGATGAGGTCGGTGAATTACCTCTGAATATTCAGGTTAAGTTATTAAGAGCACTTCAAGAGAAGGTCATTAGGCGAGTCGGTGCAACTGAAGATACTAAAATTGATGTAAGAATTATTGCTGCAACGAATAGAAATCTAGAAGAGATGATTAAGCAAGGAACATTTCGCGAAGATCTCTATTACCGATTGAATGTAATTAAAATTGAAACGCCTCCTCTTCGAGATCGCAAAGATGATATCCCCATTTTAGCGAATCATTTTTTAAAGAAATACAATGATGCTATGACAAGAAAAATCAGTGGGATCAGTGCTGAAGCTATGGAGCTTCTGAAAAAATATGATTACAAAGGTAATGTTCGGGAGCTTGAAAATATCATTGAGCGCACTGTTGCCCTCGAAGGCGGAAGTACCATTTTGCCGGAATCATTGCCGCCATTTGTAAATACTCCTTCAGGGAGAAAGATGGCTTCCAGCAATGAAATTGAAGTGACCGACGAAGGTATAGAGCTTGATAAAGTGATGGGCCAAATTGAAAAAGAACTACTTATCAAGGCCATTCATACCTCTGGCGGAGTGAAGAAGAAGGCGGCTAAACTTCTTAACATCTCTTTTAGATCTATGCGATATCGCGTGGAAAAATACGGTTTGGGCAGTTTAGGTGATGATGATGGCGATGGTGAGGAAGAATAGTTATCCTTCCTCAGTATTAGTTAGCCACTACATCTCGATAGAATTTTCCAGCTCTCTTTTTTAGAATGATCTTTTTTCTAGCATCACCTTCGGTGACCGTAGTCATGCAATACAATTTGAGTTCTTTGCCATCTTTGTTTTGAAAAGAAGCAATATGCTGCTCATAGTTGGGTTCACTAAGGTGGGAGAAAGCTACAAGGAACTCTCCATATCCGGCTTGTCCCTTTTGCAGGTGCCGTTCTTGCCTGTAGGAAGTGAATTTAGCGTTAGATGTTAGAAAGTAGTAATTCCATCTTAAAATAATGTTCTTTGAAGAATGAGAGACTATAAAAGGATCTTCCATAGAAACTCCAATCCTCACACCTTCGATAGTGGCTTCAAAGGATTGAGTGTTCTCGATAGGCTTTAGGTTATGCAGGGCTTGTTTCTCAACATTTAATACGCGGCAGTTAGCTGTGTATTTGTCCTTCGATAAAGACAGCGATTCATTTTTCAAGTTTTCATGACCTAATGAGCTGCAACCCACCACAAAAAGTAATTGAATCCAAAGTATGTGTTTCATGTTGTCTTTTCCTAACTGTCGTTAAGCATTTATGTTGATGTTGAGATGGTCCATTTGGGTTGGATCTATGGACTCTGATTTATTAATTACCAGATTTATTGGCACAACTGGCTGGAGTTCACATGGAGATTTCTACCAGAAGATTGGCGATCAAATTCCCTCAGAAAATATCGAGCCGTAGACTCATCACCAGCATTTAGCAAATAATGGCAAGAAGCTCTATGCAAAGCTAAAAATTCACTATTATTTAACTTCATATCCTTAATATGCATACGGGCAACAAGTGTGGCTTGTCGATCCGTTGAATCTTTCAAAACTCTTTCCAGTTCCACTTTAAATTCCGTATAGACATCAGGAGCAATAGCATCCAATCGTGCTTTAGCGAGTTCACCAAAAAACCGACCTTTAGTTTGACCTTTGAGTTCATGGCCTTTTTGAAAGACTTGATCAAATGGGATTTGGCTTGGATGGCGAGCCAAAGCTATTTTAAGAGCGGTCAAAGGTATGCGTCCATGCTGCACACTCATGGCATTGAGGAGGGTTGTCATATCAGGAGTATCCGATAGACCTAATTCATCGAGGCGATCTATGATCGCAAGAGCGTTGTCTAGAGTGTCATGTACGGGCGTATTATAACGATCAAAAAATCCCCGCTCATTGTTTCTAAGGAGACTCTCAAAGCCACAAACTTGATCGCTTAGGCAATCGGTGAGGGTGTTAACAGCCAATTGGGCGTCTTGCATAAGATGATCTGGTTCCTCTGAGGAAGACTCAATAAAGGCATGGCTATCAAATATAGGTTCGATAATCCCTCCGGATATAGTGGTACTTTCTTTTACAAGTTCAAAAAGAGCCGTATTGATTATTGTACCAGGCCGCGCCTGTAATTGCTGAAGTGCTGCTTCAGGATCTTTTTTCAAAGATTTCTCTAATCGTTTTTTTGCTTTTATAAAGGGCTCATTTTTTTTGCCCTCTTCGACAGGAGTGGCATGCTCCTTAGAAGATTCAAGGTCTGGAGCTGGGCTAAGGTGACTGTTGGCAATGGCCAGTCCCAATCCTACTAGAGTAATTAAAATGAGTTTAAGATTATCCTTCAAAGGAGTCTCCAATCACAGTATCCAAGTCAAAAGTTTCACTGCTCACATCAGCTGGAGAAGTTTCCAAATCATCATACTTCATAAAGCCAATGTCGCCATTCATATTTTGCACCTTGTACCACAGTATGCCTTCGTTGTCTGAGATCTCACTCAAGACTATGACATACTTTTGCTCATTCGGCCGCCAATCAATTGAGTAAAGTGTATCGATAACTCTTGAACGGGTAGAATGGAGTAAGTAGATATTCGATCGATTGACACCGCTTTTTAGTCGGGCGAGGAGAGGTTTCTCATACATCTTGGCGATGTTACGCGCATCAATGTAAAAGGTATCTGTGTTGCAGAGGTGTGCTCTACTTGAACCGTCTTCATCGATTTTCTCATCTACGAGGGGACGGTAGATCCATGCAAAATCTTTGTCGGATCTTCCCGAGTTGCCGATGCGGAATTTAATCCACTTTTTGTCTTTTGTGTAATCCACCACAGGGTAAGAGCCTTTGAATTTAAAAAATGGAATTTCGTTGGGATATTCTATAGCTTCTACAGTTGGGTCTTCCCTGCTTTCTGAAGCATGCTCCTTTGCAGTGGATTCCTCGGAGTCCCACCGGCCGGCGCAGTTGTGTTTCGCATTGGGATACTGAGCTAAGTATTCGGGCCGACATGTGGTACCTATGGTTTCCGGAGACGTTCTTACGTTAATTGCTGATTTACCTTCTTTTAAAGTGATGTAGCTAGGATCTATCTTTCGTGCCATAAGGTCATACTTGGGAAGTTTTATTTTGGCATAAGGAACACCCGTGTTTTCGTTGATGGTTGATTCCATAACCTGCAGTTTCACAAGACTCATTTTTTTAGGACGCTCTAAAATTCCACATTGAGTGGTCGCACCATTACTGTCCAACTTCGACGGGGAGTTATGTAGTGTGGTGGAGTTTGTCGTCAGTAGGTAATTGGCTTCAAATCCAAGATGAGTGACTGGATCATCAAGCATTACCGAATGATTTCGTTCTTTGGCTAGAACTTTATTGATGTAGTAGTCTTTCTCAGGCATGGAGTCTCGAAGCTTTTTCGTTAGAAAAATTCTTCTAAAGTTATAGACGATTTCAAGGAAGGCTTTATATTCGTCGGTATCTGGGTGCAGACCCTTATGATAGACACTGGTGTTGTACTTTACAATTGAGTTTAAAGTATGAAGAAAGGGAGTGTCCCAGGCATTACTATTAGCAATTCGGCAAACCGACTTCTCTAGAATATTTCCTTGGTTGTAGGCAGCCCAGCCGGCACGAATCAAGTTAAAGTAAACTTGTGATAAAGTGTTGGGTTGATATCTTCGTTTTGTTTCGCCAGTACTTTCACTCACGATGTCTTCATAAAAAGGGTCACTGTAGAAATCAAAAGTGGGATTATAGGCGGCACAATTGTAGTCTTTAAAGTTTTCTCTGAAACCTACATATCCACCGGAACCATTGCTGTCCCATAGATATTTAATCCCAGCCATTATTGTGCGCTTGAGGTGGAATGCATAGTTTGGATCAATAAACTTTCGTTGATGATAAATGTTCAACTGCATAAACCCAAAGTCAGAGTAGTCACCACTCGTCAAAATTTTATTTAAAATGGGTTCATTTTTAATGAATTCGCAATCCGGAGCTAGAACATTATATGGATCTTTATAAGCTTGATTCATAACCTTTTGGTATCTGCCTCCTGGATCATAAACTTTGAGTCCATTGAGATCAGGGTTACATACTTCCCCAGAACCTTTTATGAAATGGTGGAGTCGGCTCTCGTGATGGGGGGTTGCTAGCGCAGCTACGAGCCAAGTGTAATAAGTGAAATTCATATTGGGGTCGGTTCTAAGATAGGGATTAGATTCAGGGTCATCTGTAAACCCTCGTGCGGCTTCATCTGCGGCAAATAGAATGTACCTAAAGATGGTCGGATAGTAGTCGATTTGATTGCGAAGAGAGTCTTTTTGCTTATGGGGTCCTATCACTCTGGTTTCTGGGGCGAGACTCAAGTGCATCTTTTCAGGAAATGAGAAAGTGGTCGAGTAAGAGGAATAACGGTTTATTTTCCTGGAATCACCCGTTAATGGTCTTCTTTGACTCATGAAGTTGAGCAGTTCGTCTGCATACTCCGGGCCGGGTTCTTCTTGGTCGGCTGAGAATTCCTGATTGAAAATAGTAAAAGAAGGGGGAGAGTTTCTCTCGTCGTCAATATCCGAAACATTTATGTTTGGAATCTCATAAGGAATCACCGTGCCTTCTGAAAGTTGTTCGAAGAGATCATCTAGGCGAGTGGGTAAGTAAGGGGAATTATAAACCCATTCATCCTCCATCGCATCCGAAGAGCCTGTTGGGTTTTCTGCGGAAGGTGTGGCTTCTTCTGTGGTTGTGGCTATCGCTGTGGAGTTATCTTGATCTCCTTTAGAGCTTTCACTTTGTTCAGGCTCTTCGGCCTCATCATTTTTTTGGTCGTCTGATCCCAGCCATACAAAAAGGGATCTCCATGTCCAGCCGCCACTGTTATCGGATGTTTCAGCCTCAGTCTCGACAGTGCTGCCATTTTGATTTTGGCCTTCAGCAAAGCTAGGTTGATAGATCACACTAGATAGAACAAATAGACAGATTGTAACTGTACCCACAAAAGAACTCATACCATTCACCTCAAGGAACACTTAAGCAACACTCTTGCCAAATCTTAGACTTGGTTCAGTGGGAGTTTGGAGTGTCCCAGATGTGAAACGAAAATGAATGGTATTTCAAATCAAAATTAAAAATTTCAATGGAAAAAAAATGGCTTGTGTTGAAAGGAATACAAGGACTGCCCAAAACGCAGACAGTCTCTAGGTTAAGCCAGAAGTTGTTTAAGCGTTGGACCACTAAGTACCACAACCGAAGACTTGGGAGGCTTGCCGTTGAACTCAGGCCAACCACTGGTCAATTGGTTGAGACTTTTGGAAGATTCGCCGGGGTGCTGTACCGAGAGAAAAAGAGTTTCCCCATCGTCGGCAAAAGAAAGCCCTGTGAGCTCCGAATCTGTCGGTCCGGAGGCTACCCTATGAGCTTTTCCGGCATGGGGGCCCGTCAAAGGAACATAGAAAAGTCCATTGTTTTTGAAAGGGGCATATTCGCCCTTGTTCATAGAGCCTGTGGAAACATCACAGCAAATCCAGAGGTTTCCTTTTTTGTCGAACGCCAAGTTATCAGGACAAGAGAAACCGGTTTCTTCTCCACCAGCAATAAACGTCGATGCGGAAAAGTGCTCGGCAGTGTGGTCGCCGTCTTTTGGAGCAATCTTTAAAATGGACCCATGAAGGTTACCACGCTTTTTATTATTGGTGAGAGCAACAAACACCTCGCCAGATTTAGGATGTATTTCAACATCTTCGGGTCGATCCAATGGAGTTCCGCCGACTATTTTGGCAGCTTCCCGGCATCGGATGAGGAGTTCCGTTTGATCGGTAAAAGCCTTTTGTAGACGTGGCTGGCTTTCGCGATCGAGGCTAATCCATTTACCGTTTTCAATATCAGCTACAAAGAGTTCGCCCGTTTCAAGGGAATTCGGTTTTTCGCTAATGAACCGGTAAAGGCATTGGTCGGCCTTATCGTCGCCACTGTAAACCACAACACGACCATCCGGAAGGGGGTGAACGGTGGCACTTTCGTGGGCGAAACGACCAAGTGCAGTCAGTTTTTTTGCTGTTTTCTTTTTAGGGTCAATTTCACAGACCCAACCATAATGCTCGGAAGGGTGATTGTAAAAGTCGAGCCACATGGATTCTTTCTTTCTTTTGCGAACCACCTGACGTTGTCCATCTTTAAACACTACATTCCCGTAAAAGTTATCAAAATTCTCTTCGCAGGAAAGAAATGTACCCCATGGAGTTTGTCCACCGGCGCAATTAGCCACCATTCCCACAGCTTTATTGGTACCCTGAATTTTTCTTGGTGCTATGAGTTCAAAAGAACGCTGAGCGGAATATCTTTGAGTGTAAGACGATTGAGTGTCCACCACCCATTGACCCTTCGTCTTACGAATATGAAGAACCGATCCGCCCATTAGGCTTTGTTCTTTATCCACTTGCTCTTTGGTCCTCTTAAAGTTTTTATTTGAAGGATGGAAGCCCGTCACAAACAGAGGGTTGAAATACTCATGATTCACCCAAAGCAAAGCTTCGGTTCCACTCGAGTCTAATGGCATAAAAGAGGTGTAATCGTTATTTGTGCCAAACAATTCATCATTTTTAAGCGGATCCATTTCACTTATTAGAATTTGCTTTGTGAAGCCTTCAGCGAGAATCAAATCATCTTTGTCTGAAGCCGGGATGGGTTGGAAGACCCACTGATTTTTGGCCGAGGATTGACAGCCTGATAAAAAGCTGTGGCTGGCAGCGGATGCACCCATAAAAATAATAAATTCTCTTCGAGTCATTGGGGATAAGTATTTCATCCCCCTGGAATAGCGAAGGTCTGGCCGTAAGTCTAGGTAGATTTTGATTTGCTTTTTCTATACTCTTTGAGGCTGAAATGGCCGTAGGTGGTTTTGAGGAGCATGTCATAAACATCGTTGGCCAGGTCTTCTTTGAAGTCGTCTATAAACGCCAGGGGAACCCGATCTAGGAGGTTTGTAGATTCAATATATCTTTCCACAACAAATGAAACAAATTCCTCTTCGGTCTCATAGAGTACGCCCGAAATCTCCAAGGATTCTTTGAATAAGCAAAATAGTTGATCTTGAATTTCTACTTTCATTGTCTATATCCCTAACTGCATTATTTATCGGAGAATTTTTTTATGCTTTAATAGATTTGCATACGATTTATTAAAAACCCCACGCGAGTCCTAGGGTATGAAGTCTGTAAACGAATCAGAATTAGACAATTTGCTGGATGAAATGAGGCCATTGGTTGGGCACCGCCTCACCGATGTAATTGTGGGTCAAGATCAATACTTCCTCGGTTTTTATGTTGAAGGGGCTATGAGTTGGATAGCTATGGACCTTAGGCACCGGTCTCTGTTGATGATTCTATGGTCTGGGAAAAAGCCACCCGTTAAAAAGCAACAAAAACCCATTCAGCTGTTTGTTAAAAAGTACTTTGTGGGTTGCCGGCTATCCACTTTCCGTAGGCTGGAGTCTTACGGTCGAGTGGTGGAATTGGATTTCGAAAACTCGGAGGGGCTGGTTTGCTCGCTTCAGATTCGACTATTTAATCAGGGTAAAAATATTATAGCTCAGAATTCTGAGGGTAAAAGCGTGAGTGTGAACAAGGTTCTGCCATTGGAGAAGAGAGCCTCTTCTTACGCAAAGGTTGAAGCCAGGGACAATAACGTCATCCGTAAAGAATGGCTAGGCGGGGCAAAAGAGCAAAAGGCCAGCCAAAACAGTCAGGATAAGAAGAAGCAAATAAACAAAATTAAAAAGGCGATGGAAAAAGTAACAGCTGGATTAAACTTGGACGGAAAGTGGTTAGAGTTGGGAGAATGGCTCAAAGGGAATCAGTCTCTAGAAGTGCCCGAAAAGTGGGAAGTGCTTATAGATAAAGAATTATCTTTAGGAGAAAACATCACCAGAGCCTATGAGAAGCATAAGCATGCACTCGGCAAAGTAGATGGGGCTAAGAATCGCTTAAAAGAGTTAGAGGCTCAATTGCTACGACTGGAATCTGGAGAAATCGATTTTAAAGTTCGTGACAATCAGGCGAAAAAGAACCTTATGGACCACTCGGGAGCGAGGGGGCGTAGAGTCTGGTTGGATGAAAAGCAAGGTGTGGTTTTAAATCTGGGTCGATCCGCAAAAGAGAATTTAGCATTGATAAGAGCTGCCAAGCCTTGGCATATATGGTTACATCTTCGTGATTACCCTGGTGTGCACGGAGTGATTGAAAGGCCAAAGAAACATAAGATTTCAGAGGCGCTTCTATTTCGGGCAGGCCAGGAATTGGTGGGGTTTCAGTTTAGAAGTAAGTTGGAAAAGGCTCGAGGTGACAAGTTCGACATCATTTACACTGAAGTACGATTTGTACGTCCCATCAAAGGAGATAAGGCTGGTCGGGTGAACTATCAAAGTGAACAAGTGATGCGAGTGGGAATCACCTAGTTTTGCGCATTGCATATCACTAGAAAGACCGATTTTGTGCACAATAGTAATTGGAGTTGTGAAATGATTGAGGTCAAAAATGTCTATAAAAACTATGGTCCTGTTGAAGCCCTAAAAGGAGTGAGCTTCGATCTGGGTAAGGGGCATGTCATTGGTCTTCTTGGGCCCAACGGTGCCGGGAAATCCACCATAATGAAAATTATGACCGGGTTTTTACCGCCCACTCAAGGGCAAGTAAAAATCGCAGATATAGATATTTGGGAGAACCCAGTTCCGGCAAAACAAAAAATAGGCTATTTGCCAGAGAATCCTCCTCTTTATGAGTCCATGCGGGTTTATGATTATTTAAAGTTTTGTGCGGATCTCCGGTTGGATCATTCGAGTGCTGAGCGTATTTCCTTTGTGGTGGATAGGTTAGGACTAGCTGAAGTGGTTCATAAGCGTATCTTACATCTTTCGAAAGGTTTTAAGCAAAGAGTGGGAATCGCTCAGGCGATGGTTCACAATCCAGATGTTTTAATTTTAGATGAGCCGACCATCGGTTTGGATCCGGTTCAAATGATTGAGATACGAGATTTGATATTGGAGCTAAAGAAGGATCATACCATTTTTATTTCCACGCATATTTTGACGGAAGTGGAAAAGACTTGTGATCAGGTGATAATAATAAATAAAGGTCAGATTATAGCGCGAGAGTCTATTGGACATTTGTCAAAATGGAAGAATAATAAAAGGGTCTATTTTACGGTTTCAACAAAGCCTTCTCAAGATCAATTCGATCTTCTATTTCGGAAATTTGGCGAAAGAGTCAAAGTGAATGGAAATGAGGTGAGCTTTGAGGTTAAAGACGATTTAGAGAATTCTAAACTATCGCAGTCAATGATCGAAATTTTCGGTGGAATATCGTCTATGCGAGTGGATGATAGTTCGCTCGAAGAAATTTTCGTTCAAATGACATCGGAGCAAGCCAATGAAACCCGTTAAAGTCATCTTTAAACGCGATTTTTTTAGCCGCTTAAAAAGCCCCAGGCTGTTGGTTATTCTTTCTCTCTGTGCCTTGTTTTGGTCAGTGATCTTTATAAATCTAACATTAACTTATCAGCAAAGCTCAATTTTAGCGAGTCAGCCAGGGCAAACAGGTCTGTTAAATATTCATAGCCAACTGATGATGTCTTATTTTAGTTGGATCGTTATTTTGTTAATTTTAGTGATTCCCATTTTGATCATGGGTTTTATTTCGGGGGAGAGGAAGTCTCATACTTTTGAATTATTGATGACAGCTCCAATTCATCCCTATCAGATCATTGTCGGAAAATTCTTTGCTGGATGGGGTTTGGGTTTACTTCTTCTGGCTTGTGCTTTCTTTTTTCCGATGGTCCTCAGTTTCTATGTAGATATGGACGTTATGGCTATGCTCTCATCATTTTTAGGATTTTCTCTTTTGGTCGCCGTTTACGTTTCTATGAGTCTATTTGCGTCTAGCCTCACGCATTCGCCCATGGTTGCTGTTGGTCTTGGGTTTCTTTTGAATTTAAGTCTATTTTTGATTGCCGGTTTTAGTTGGGATGCCACATCAGCATTGATAGCAGACCTTCTTCAGCAAGTAGATGTAATGACTAAGGTGAACTACCTATTTATGGGTGAGTTTCATTTGTCTTCCATTTTTGGTCTTTTCTCAGTGGTGGTTATTTTTCTATTTTTAAGTGAGAGAATGATTCAGGCGGAGAGGTGGCAATGAGACAAAAACGACTCACTTGGATGGCTCTTGTTATAGCTGGACTACTTTTTCTGACCACTATAGGTGTCAGATATGTGATGGGCTCTTGGATGCCTTTTATGTTTATTCCCCTGGGACTGAGCTTCATTATATTAGGATTTCTGTTCTATTATTATCGACAAACCACTATGTCATTTTTTAGGCATAGAAATACTAAGAATAGTTTAAGTACAAGCGTACAATTTTTGATTTTGATTGCAGGATTAGTTTTAGCAAATTATTTGGTTGTCAAGAATCCTCTGGTTATGGATTTAACTCGTAGTCGGATTTTAGGTCTATCCCCGCAGTCGGTAGAGCTCATTGAAAAAGTGCGAAGTCATTTTGATGTACTTGTATTGCATAGAGGGGATCGAGATAAACTTAAAGTGAATAGCTTAAAAAGACTATTTTCTTTGGCAAAACAAAAATCTGCCATGGCCGGAGAGTTTAGGCTGTTTAACATGTATACCGACGTAACGGTGGTTCAGGAAATAATAGAGTCTTCGAAGCAGCGATCAGTGAATAATGTATTGGCTTATATTTCCTGTAATGGTGAAAGGCATGAAATCTCTCACCCTCATAGTGAAGTGGAATTTGCTCAAGCTATTAATGGATGTTTTTCGAGGCAGAGTAAAAGATTGGGTCTGGTTATTAATCATGGCGAGTGGAGGGCAACCAACTCCGGTGAATTGGTATTTCTGAGTCAACAAATGCAAGGTTTGAAAATAGAAACCATAGAAGTGAGTTTACTCCAGCAGCAGAGTCTAGAAGGCATCGAAGCTCTTCTAATTGCTGGGCCAAGAACTCCCTTTTTAAAGGCCGAGTTAGATTTACTGGAGCAGTTTTTAGATGGTGGTGGAAAGCTTATCGTGGCTTTAGATCCCGATAAAAAAACGAATCTAGGGGAGTTATTGAACAAATATTCTCTCGCAATTACGGGTAATTACATTTTAAAAATAAAGGGCAATCAGGGAGATACATTTTTGGCGACGAGCCAATTTAACTCTCAAAATAGCATAGTAAAATCTCTAACTGGAGGAACATTGTTATTTGAATTAGCCACTTCATTGACGGAAACTCCAGGTGAAAAAAGTTGGAGCGTCGATCATTTAGTTTACTCCGGTGAGCAGTCTTTTGCTGTAGAGAAAATTCAGAATATGAATTTTGAGCCCGAGTTTAAGAGTCATGTTGTAGCCACCACCAGTAGTGGCAGTGCGGGAGGGCAGATTGTCTTGGTAGGTGATTCGGATTGGTTAACCGACTCCTATTTGCCGGTATTTTACAATAAAAACTTTCTTATAAGTGTTTTGTCGAATCTTTTTGGTGATCAATCTCTTACTGTGATTCCCTCCAAGCAGGTCCAAAATGAGCCTATATTTTTGGCCAGGATGCAGACTGCGGGGTTTTTTGGTCTATCATTGATGTTTCCCGTTTTACTATTTTTGGCCACCGTTATAGCGTGGGTAAAAGGGCGAAAGTAAGTTGAAAAAGAAATTAGTGATTCAAGCCTTAGTGGCTATTCTTGCTATTACTTGGGTTGTTATAGATGCCTCTGAACAGGACCGGAAAGATAGGTCTCAAAAAGTACTATGCTTCGAATGCAAATTGGACACTGCCGAGAAAATCGAAATTCAATTTCCAAATGGTCAATATATCAAGTTCGCAAAGGTTTCTGGGTTATGGAGAATGCAAGAGCCTTTTTCTGACAAGGCCTCCTATGCTGAACTCACATTGCTCGAAAATCTATTGAGCCGAGACTCAGTATTAACTTGGTTGGAGTCTGACCCCACTGTCAGTTTTAGTAAATACACCCTTAAGATGAATTGGGATGATTTAATTGAAGTGACTGTTGCAACCCAACAGGCCGTGGGTGGAAAGAATTTTGTTATGTTGGGTGATGGTCGCTATGCGGTGGTGAATTCAACTTGGTCTACGGTCATTCCCATTAGACCAGAGGAATGGGCCGATGATTTTGTGTTCGGTCAAGAAATTATGGAAATTCAGTCTATTGACTTTAGGTTTGGGGAAAATACTTTCTTGATAGAAAAAAGAGGAGAAGGTTGGGTCGATTCGCATGGTGTTGTCGCTAAAACCGGACAGGTGAATAAATATATTTCCGGACTTAGAGATCTGAAGGCGAAAAAGACTCAAAGAGTAGAGCCAGATCAAGATACCTTTGTGTTTGCCAGGATAGAGTTGTCGGAGGGGCAGGTTCTGCAATTGAAGTACAAACAGGTTGATGAAGAAGTGTTTTTGTTCCGCGATGATCGTCCAATAGTTTTTATTGTGGATAGAGAGCAATTTGATAAGATGAAGTGGTCACGTGAGGACTTTGTAAAGTCGTTGAAGGAATAGATGTTATGGAAATTCAGAAGCAGACTCCCACTCGTGTGGATTTAGCCGGGGGAACCTTAGATTTTTGGCCGATCTATTTGTTGATTGATAAAGCGATGACCATCAATTGCTCTATCAGCATATTTTCTAATGTGAAACTGAGTTCAAGAGAAGATGGGGAAATCCATTGCAAGATAGAGAACCTTAATTTTGAAAAGACCTATAGTAATCATGACGACTTTGTTAAATCTAAAGATCCAGAAGTTCTATTGGTTCAAGTGGTAGCAGAGTACTTCGGAGATGTTGGAGGATACTCAATTCGTACTCATTCTCAGTCCCCGGTCGGTGGTGGATTGGGTGGAAGCTCAAGTTTGTGTGTCGCTATCATTCAGGCTTACTTGCAAAAGACAGGTAAAACTTTAGAGCTTGTAGAGTTGGCGACATTAGCGGCTAATTTGGAAGCGAAGGTTTTGAAAACACCAACAGGTATGCAGGATCATTTCCCAGCGGCAAATGTGGGATTAAACTGCATTCGGTTTGGCGCTTTAGGGCCTGAAGTGGAAAACATTGACTTTGATTCCACATTTTTTAACAAAAGCTTTTTCTTGGTGGATACAGGTAAGGCTCATCACTCGGGAATCAACAATTGGAGTGTTTTTAAATCTGTCATCGAAGGCGATCAAAAGGTCATTGCCGCTCTCAATGAGATCAATCGCATAACACATATGCTTTATGGAGTGTTAAAGGAAAAGCAGTATGATGCTTTGCCAGAGCTTTTTAATCAAGAATATGAAGCCCGAATTCAGCTAGCAAAGTGTTTTTCCAGCCCGGAAATTGAAAAATTAAGAGAGATCACTATGAACTCAGGGGCTTTATCCGTTAAAATATGTGGAGCCGGTGGCGGAGGATGTGTTCTGGTAATGACAGAGCCGAATACCAGACAGAGGGTAATGGAATCATGTCAAAACGAAAACTTTCAACCACTAGAGATTCAGTTTCTAACAAGTTGAAAGACGACTTAGATGTTAAAAGATTTGCGGGTATCTCATTAGCCGGAGGTAAAACGGACAAAGCTGCCATTGCCATCATGGAGTATTACCCAAAGCACCGGAAGGTGTTTCTTAGCCATTTAATTGATAAAATTAAAAGCGATGAAAAGATCTCAGGGGATTTGAAGATACATCAACATCTGACTCAGGATTTTCAGCCATTGAACCAGGTGGCCTTTGATGTCCCGTTAACTTTACCTAAGTGTTTAAGGTGCAGATTAAAATGTCCAGGGTATGAACTTTGTTCCGAGCCTGAAATTTCATGGTTGTGGGATTCTTATAATAAAAGGAATAAGCAGAAACGCCCCAAAAAGCTTTTTACTCCCTATACAGAGAGATGTACTGAAACCTATATTTCTAGCTCTTTAGAAGAGGCGTTTCATCCCTCACATGCTCTTGGAGCTAATTTAGCGCCAGTTTTTGCGAGAGGTCAGTTCATCCAGCGTCGACTCAAGTTAAAGACCATGGAGGTTTATCCTCGCCTCAGTTTATGGCGTATTGGGAGATCTTTAGGGATTCAGAAGTCCTATCTGAGAAGTCATAAGCACTCCGTAGAAGGGGAAACCATACGTAGAGCCATCTTAGAGAAACTTTCAGAAAAGAACGTGGCATTCCTCTATAGCCAAGATGTTCGATTGATGGTTTCAGACAGTCACTGCTTTGATGCGTTCATATGTGCTTTCACCGCAATACTTAAGTCTGTGAAGCAGTGTGAGGCAAAGCCAAAGGGTTATCCTAAATCCGAAGGGTGGGTAGAGTTTCCAGCAAAGAAGATTGATTGGAAGTGGTGCCAGGGTGAATAATAACCCCATGAAGTTTCTTTTCGTTTTTGTCTTCATTCAAACTCTAAGCTGTCTTTCTTGGGCAAGGGATATACAGCTTTTCCGTAGGGTCACCGTGTTTCCGTTAAAAGTGGAGTCGGAGCTTTTTGAAGTTGCCGAGAAGGCGTGGTGGGAAGTTCGAGGTGAATTGACTAAGGATAAGCGGTTTCTAGTAGCTACGAAGTCTTTTTTGAGTAAAAAAGATGCCTTTCAGCCCAGAGGAGAATTGTCTCCTTCGGATGTGATTATTTTAGGGCGATTGCTAGATGCCCATGTTTTAGTGAGTATTGAATTAGACCATAGAGTTTTAAAGTTTAGGGCCTATGAGGGAGAGTATGGGCAGGTGGTTTGGCAGGGAGAAAGAAAACTTCATCCCTCAATTCCAGCTTCCGAGCAGCTGCCTAAACTGTCCAAACTGCTTATTCAGGATTTTGTTTCCATTTGGCCTTACCAGGGGTTTGTTTTTGAAGATCGGTTTATAGGCCAAACCGTTTATCAAGAGGGTGATAAAAGTTTAGTTAAAGTTCAAGTGGGGTTGAGTTCCGAAATGTTACCTGGCGATCCCGTGGATTTTATATCCCTAAAAGCTACAAGCCTAAGACCACTTTTCGATGGAGGAGTGAAGGAGAGCTTGGTGGGGGTAGGGAAAGTGGTTTACGTGGATAATGAAGTTGTGACTGTTGAGATATCTAAAGTGATTGGAACTTCTAAATTAGAAACAGGTACACTTGCAAAATTTCCAAAAGAGTATCAGAGACTCAGAGATATTTTTGAGGGTGAAACCAGTGATCTGCCTACTGTAAGTGCGCATTCTACGAAAGAGGGATTGCCTCCCAGGGAACGAGAAATTGAAGAAAAGAAATCATTAACGACTTCTCTTGCGTTCATCGGTAGTTTGGCCGTATTTTTGATTTTAGCACTGTAGAGGAAAGTATGTCGGATTGGCGAGATAGAGCAGAGGTAATGGGGGACGTCGTCTTCTTTTCCTATAATAAGCCTAAAATTGAGTTACAATCCGAAGAAGTTTTCGTTTGGGATTTAGATAAAACCTACCTGGATACAAAATTCGAGACCGTGAAAGGGCTGATTAGAACAGCCATGGAAAAGGCGTTTCAAAAGAAGAACGTACCGGGCACAGCCTCTCTAGCACTTGCTTTAAAAGATTATGTCGAGGAAAAGTACAAAGATAATAAAGGGCTAGCAATCTATTTTATTACGGCGTCTCCTCCGCAACTTGAGTCTAAAATTCATGAAAAAGTTCAATTGGATGGGGTGGAACCCTACGGAATCTTTTGCAAAGATAATATGCAGAACTTGAGGCCAAAGCGTCTGTGGCGTTTAACAAAACAAGTGGGCTATAAGTTGCAAGCTCTCATGCAGATGCGGATTCGCCTAAAAGATAATGTTCGTCAAATTTTATGGGGCGATGACTCCGAGTCGGATGCCGTGATCTACTCACTTTATTCAGATATATGTGCTCGAAGGCGATCAAAAGATGAATTGAAGGCGATTTTGCGGCACTTCCATGTGGTGGGCAGCCAAATGGACACAATTTTTTCACTACAAGAGCAAATTCCCGCGGATGACCCTGTAGAGAAAATCTATATTAATTTAGCTGATGATACGGATTCAGAGTATTACCTAAAGTTTGGCCGACGTCTTATGCCGAGTTTTAATAGTTTTCAAACGGCATTGGATCTACATCAAGATCGTCGCCTTGGTTTTGATCAACTGTTGTCGGTCGCCCAAGATCTTTTGACCAATTTTGAGTTCACTCGAGATGAACTGGAGTGGAGTATTGATGATTTGGTTCGACGGAAGATTCTATCTTTCGAAACAGTTGAAGCGATACTTCCTAAGTTAAAAGAACATGGGATGATTCATGAGCTCTTTAGTTTATCTATGATTCCCAAGGCGGCGGTGACTCAGGTGGGTGGAAGGGTCTATGAGTTGGAAGGTACTTTCGAGCCTTGGGTTCCAGAACTTATAGATTACACACACGATTATCGATAAATGGCTGTGGGAAGCCGATCTGGTTTCACTCAAAGTCTATGGGGTAGGAGCGATATACGGGTCTGCCTTCAAAAGATTGGATTTTTAATCGGGCCAATACCGACTTTACACAGCTGACCAATGCGACATCACTAATTTCACTCTTTATAATTTTGATTTCTTTTACTTCGCCCTCAGGAACTACTTTTATGCCTACAAGAATTTGACCGGAAAGAGGGCCAACATCCTTAATTCGATTGGCTTGGCATCGAGCAAAGTCAGTACTCATTTCTTGCATGGATTGATCGAGGTATTGATCAATGGTCTCCTCGGTGATTTTCTTTATGTTGGGCTGTGAGGCAGAGGAGTTGTTTTCATTGTCCTGTAAGAGATTGGCAGGTTTAACCACAATTCCTAAGGCTTTTCTGGGCGATTGTGGATCAATTAAGGCCATACCCTCTTGTTGTGTGATCGAAAAAGTTTGTAATTGACCATTTTGAATTAAAAAGAGCTGGCCCTTTCTTACGTCTTTTGCAGAGGCCACCTGTCCAGACTCTAGGTGAAAGAAAATTGGGCTTGTGGATTTATTGACATCCCAGAGCTCTAAAAAAAATCGGCTATTGGAACTTAAGGTGGCTTGAGTACCAGAATTTAAAAACTCCAATTCAAGCTGACCCTTCATATCATTGGAAACGCTATCGAGGTGGAATAATTGATCTCCGGTAAATAGGGCTTTTGGTTCTCCCACCTGACTGTGTTGCCTTAACCATCGCCCTTGAATAGATACCACCTTGGCTAATGGAAGCTTTGAACTTGGATGTAGGGCAGAATAAATTTCTTCAGGGGGCGTCGGGCCGGGTTTAAATATGGAGTAACCCGCAATGGCTATTGCAATGATGGAACAGGTTACTCCTACGATAGAGCTGCCACGCATATTGGAATTTAGTTTCCAGCAGGAGTGGGCTCAGTAGCGCCCTCTTGAGGAGCTTCCGAAGTTCCTAAGTTTGCAGGGTTTTCAGCCGGAGCGGATTCGGTCGTTTGAGTGGGGATATAATTATCCATAACACTGTCCGACTTCTTACTTGTGATCCAAACTAAGGCTAAACAACTACAAGCAAAACAAATAGCCACCCATTTAGTTGCTGTAATTAGAAAGTTTCCACCACCGGAGCCACCAAAAACGTTACTGGAGCCACCGCCGCCGCCAAACATGCCCATGGCTCCACCTTTGGAGTCCTGTAGCAAGACGAGTCCGATCAATGCGACAACAAAAACGATATGTAGAATAGATAAAAAAGTAATGGCCATTTTGTTTGGTCCTCCTCAGAGACGACGCAGTATAGGGGATGTGGCCCGCCATGTCTAATGGTTTTTCTAGCCGCAGCTTTAGGCGGCCGAGGACTTAACTACATGTAATTGTTGATGATTGCTATGGCTGAGCGCCAAGCTAATGACCTGAGAGGCGATTTCCACAAAGCGAATTTCGCTTTCTTTGAAGGTGGATTTGGTGTTGGGGAACTTCAATGTCAGCACGCCGTAGAATTCACTGTTTTTAAACAGAGGGCAAACGATCATGGAGTTGAAGTTTATGTTCTTAAAATGCTTTTTGATAAAGTTCAGGTTGGCATCGTTCTCAATGTTTTCAATGGCAATGATTCTGGGGTTGTGCTTCACCTGAAGAATTTCAGGGTACTTACTCAAATCTAGCTCGAAATCTGTAAAATTCCTATCATCGTGGGAAGTACGTACGATTCCAGTTTGCTCATCAAAGACTTCAACCACATTACAGCGCACGCACTTGGATTTTAAACTCAGCATCTGGCAAATTTTGAATAGGGTTTCGCTAATGCCACTATCCACATGCAAAGCTTGCTTTAAAAGCAGATGAATGAGGTGAAGTGTTTTAGTGTCATCGGGAACAAAGGCTAAGTTGTTAGCTTCTAATTCAGGAAGGGTTTTCAGACTCTGGCAGTGAAATAAGAGTCTTTGAACCAGCTGTTCTTTATCAAAAGGCTTAACTATGTAGTCGTTCACACCCTGATCAATAGCCACTTTGATATTTTCCACCTGGTTGTGAGCAGACATCACAATAAAATGCGGTTGATTATCTTTTAATCCGGGATTCTCGTTAATGATACGTAGGAGATCTAATCCGCTACCGTCGGGAAGGATTAAATCACACAAAATGAGTTTGGGTCCCCACTCAATGAGCGCTTCACGGCCCTGTTTGAGCGAGCTGGTGGAGCGCACTTCAAATCCGTGATTTTCTAAATAATTTTCTAGCTGTCGACTTAGTTGCCAATCATGATCAACAACCAATAGCTTCACATTTTCCTTGCTCATCTTAATAGGTATCGGATTCTATTGTGAAAAGGTTGACTCGACCTCGCCTTTGGTCGAACCCAGTTAACGCCCTGCTTATAGGCTGTAAAATGGTGTCACTTTCACTGGGTTAGGGGTATCCATCTACCTATGGCTTTTATTGTATTTGAAGGTATAGACGGTTCGGGAAAATCCACACTGATCCAAGGGCTTTGCGAGACCTTAGTTCAGCAAAATATTCCATTCAAAACCACCCGTGAACCGGGAGGAACTCCTCTGGCCGAGGAGATTCGATCTCTATTGCTTCGAATTGAAGACGAAGTGCCACATCCAAGAACAGAATTGTTACTTTATCAGGCCTCACGGGCTCAGCATGTAGAAAATGTAATACGTCCTCATCTCGAATCGGGAGATTGGGTATTGTGTGACCGCTTCACTTCAAGTTCATTGGCTTTTCAGGCAGGTGGTCGAAAATTAAATGAAGAAAAGATTCGTCAACTCAATGATTATGCCACAGATGGGTTAAGTCCCGATTTGTGGGTTCTTTTGGACCTCACTGTGGAGGAGAGTGAAAAGCGTCGCCAGCACAGAACGGACAGTGGTGGGCTGGATGCGGATCGCTTTGAACGAGAACGTTTCGAGTTCCATCAGTCTGTGAGGAACCATTATTTAAAACAGGCGAGTTCTGAACCAGAAAAATGGTTGGTGATCGATGCTTCTCATCCGCCGGCTCAGGTTCTTGCCCAATTGTTATCTACCTTGAAAGAGAAAGGTTGGCTGTCATAAAACTTCAAATCGTTGGGCATCAGGGGCCACTTAAAAAGTTGATTGAGCTACAGGATCGGGATCGCATCCCGCCCACATTAATTTTTGCGGGCCCAGAAGGGGTTGGTAAAAAACGTGCGGCTTTGGCTTGGGTTCAGCGGATGTTTTGCTCTGAGGTTTCCGCCTGCGGTGAGTGTGGGCATTGCCAACGTGTGGCTCAGCAGCAGCATGAGCGTTTACTTTTAGTTTCTCCCTCTGGAACGCAGATCAAAGTGGAACAGGCTCAACAAATTTTGAGTTTTATTCGGTTGCGAACCGAGCAAGGTCTGCGATTTGTAGTTATAGACGAGGCTCATTTGATGAATTCTCAAACCAGCAATGCATTGTTAAAATCTTTAGAGGAACCACCAGAGGGTGTACATTTTATTTTAGTCTCTTCTTTGGCCTCGGGCCTGTTGGCAACCATTCGTTCTCGATCGCAAACCGTCCAATTTGGAGGACTGTCGGATCAAGATCTTAAAGCGATTGTACCTCATGCTGAAGATTGGAAAATTCGATCAGCTCAGGGGAGCGTAGCTCGGTTACTTAAACTGGAAGATGATGATTTTACCGAATTGCGAGAAGAGGCGCAGAGATGGATTAAGAATCTTGCTGAGCAAAAAAATCTAATGCAATTGAATTTAGAGAAGCCCATTTGGGACGATAAAGAGTCTATTTTTAAATTTGTTAGGGTGATGCAACAGCTTGTACGAGATCACCTTTATAGAGATCACTCGCTAGAGCCTCTGATTCATGGAGATGCCGGTCAAGACAAGGATGCTATTTCTTCCCGTCGATGGGATGAGATCTTTCAGAAGTTAATTGTTTTAGAAAGAGATTTGCTGGCTCATAGAGATCGCAAACTTGCTATGGAAGACCTCGTAATACATTTTCAATCAGAGCTAGGCTCTGTAAATGGGAGTCCGCATGGGTTGGCTTGATATGCATGCGCATATAAATATGCTTGAGGTGAGCGAAGAGGAATGTCTAAAGACGGCGAAAGAGGCCGGCGTGGATAGAATAATCACTATAGGTACCTGTCCTGACGACAATCCATTGGCGCTCGATATTGCGCGAAGAAATTTTCCAACGGTGCATTGTTGTTTAGGAATGCATCCTCACGATGCCAAAGATTGGGATGAAAAACTATTGGACGAGTTAAAGCCACTTTATCAGGAAAAAGAAGTGGTAGGTGTGGGTGAGATTGGACTGGACTATTATTACGATAATTCACCGCGCGAATTACAAAAGTCGGTTTTTAGAAAAATGCTTCAGATGGCAAAAGAAGTATCGCTTCCCGTTCAAATTCATACCAGGGATGCGGATGACGATACCGTGGAAATTCTTAAAGAATTTGAAGGGCAAGTGAAAGGTATAATTCATTGCTTTACGGGCACCCAAGAATTGGCACATCGGTGTTTGGATTTAGGCTACAATATTTCTATTTCAGGTGTAGTTACTTTCAAAAATGCTGAAGCTCTTCGAGAAACGGTTAGAAGTGTTCCTTTGGATCGATTGCATGTGGAGACCGATGCTCCATTTTTAGCTCCAGTTCCCCATCGTGGTAAAAAGAACCAACCCAGCTTCGTGATTAACACCGCTGAGAAAGTGGCTGAGTTAAAAGGGATTTCTTTAGAGCAGCTGCAAGAGCAAACACAGCAAAACGCTCAAAATTTGTTTACAAAAATTCAGTGGAATTAGACGAAAAGCCTACTTTATAGTGTAGGCGTATTTAGGAGCTTCATCTGTTTCAATGAGGCTATGGTTCGCGATCCACTGAATACTTCCATAGGTCAATGCTGCAAGTAAAACCATTGTGGTTTGTATTATGATGATTTCTCTAAGCATGTCTTTCTCCTGAGCATCCTGCTCTAAGATAAGACACTATCCGAGTTCATTTGGATTAATTTCGGGTTTATTTTCTCGCGAATAGTCCAGTTAAAACCCGTATTTACCTTTTAAGCTCTCCACCAATTGGATGTATTCCGCTTGGCTGTCAGAGGGGTTTTTGCCTTTTAATTTGGCCCATGCATCATATTTTGCACGGCCTTTTATGTCGAGCATGCCTGGGCGTTTACCAGCCACATCTCCATCTGTGGCTTGCTTGAAAAGGGCATAGAGCGACAGAAGGTCATCATTTCCAGGGCGTTGCTTTAGATTTTTTACATCTTCACTGGCTTGTTGAAAGGCATTTGAGTCGGACATGTTAGCTCCTTGTAATGAAGTGTTTGACCTCAGCGGCTTCGGCCGTTTTCTCTTGTACCTATAGCATGCCCTTGAAGCAAATAAAACGTGCGTCAAGTCGGTCTCAATCAGTAGTCATTTTGGCTCGGTCCAGGCTTGAACTTTCTATGTATATGGAGGATACCTAAGGCCAATTGATTTTTGATCTACAAAAAGGAGCAAACGTGAGTGCATTAAGAGTTGGCATTAATGGTTTTGGACGTATTGGAAGAATTTTATATCGAGCCAGCTTAGGTGAAATTGAAGTTGCCGGTATTAACAATATTGGTGACATCAAGCAAGTGGCACACCTACTGAAGTATGATTCCACTCATGGCCGATTTCCTGGTGATGTGACTTACGATGAATCTAACATCATAGTTAACGGAACTAAAATCCCGGTGTCTCATGAAAAAGATCCAGAAAAGATTCCTTGGAAACAATGGGAAGTGAACTTGGTCATGGAGTGTACGGGTGTTTTCAAGGAAAAATCTGATTTCGAAAAGCATATCAAAGCGGGAGCCAAGCGAGTGATTGTATCTGCACCGGCTCCGGGCGCTGATATGACAGTGGTTTATGGTGTAAACCATGAAGATTACGATCCAAGTAGTCACCATGTTCTTTCTAATGCAAGCTGTACTACAAACTGCTTAGCACCTGTTGCTAAGACATTGCATGAAGAGTTTGGGATTGAAAAGGGAATGATGACAACCATTCACTCTTACACAAATGATCAACGTGTTTTGGATACCAATCACAGTGACTTGCGCCGGGCACGAGCTGCGGGAGTAAGTATGATTCCAACCACAACGGGTGCTGCAAAAGCCGTGGGTAAGGTGTTACCTGATCTTAACGGTAAAATTGATGGTATGGCAGTTCGTGTGCCAACCCCCAATGTGAGTGTTGTGGATTTTGTTTTTGAAAGTACAAAAGACGTATCTGTAGACTCCATTAATACGGCACTTCGAAAAGCGGCTGAAGGCTCTTTAAAGGGCGTTCTAGCAGTGGAAGATGAGCCGCTAGTGAGTGTTGATTATATGGGTAACCCAAACTCCAGCATCGTTGATATTCCAAACACTATGGTTATGGGCGACCGCATGGCCAAAGTTTTTTCTTGGTACGATAACGAAGCGGGCTTCTCTCACAGAATGATTGATCTTGCTAAGTTCATGAATGAGAAAGGTCTTTAATCCGTGGCTGTAAAACTTAGTGATATCCCTTTTGTTGAATCACTCGCCCTTAAGGGTAAGAATGTATTTATTCGAGTGGATTTTAATGTTCCCATTGTTGATGGACAGATCACCGATGATTCTAGGATTCAAGGAGCCTTGGAAACCATTAGATACGTTCGAGATCAGGGAGCCAAAGTGATTTTAGGATCTCATTTTGGTCGACCTAAGACAGAAGAAGATCGCAAAAAGTTGAGTTTAGAGCCTGTAGCACAAAGACTACAGGAGCTTTTGGATTGTGAAGTGGTATTGGTGGAAGAGCCTCTAAGTGAAGCGCCAAAAGCGCTTTTAAAAACTCTTCGAGAACACCAAGTTTTAATGTTAGAGAATTTGCGATTTTTTGCAGGTGAAACTAAAAATGAAAAAGGTTTGGTGGAGGCGATCAGCGCTTACACCGATGTCTATATTAACGACGCCTTTGGTGCCAGCCATAGGGCGCACTCTAGTATAGTTGGATTGCCAGCGACGGTTTCACAGAAAGCCATGGGCTTTTTGATGAAGAAAGAGTTAGAGGCGCTGAATGGAATTTTGAGTGGCGCGGAAAGCCCCTATGTAGCTGTGCTCGGAGGGGCGAAGGTCAGTGATAAAATCACAATCATTAAAGATTTGATGAACAAGGTGGATGGTTTCATAATTGGTGGAGCTATGGCTTACACTTTTCTTAAGGCCCAAGGAAATAACGTGGGTACGAGTTTGGTGGAGAAGGAGCAAATTCAGTTTGCAAAAAAAATGATTGAAGGTATGGAAGCCCGAGAGAAAAAGCTTTTGTTACCAGTGGATCACGTTGTGGCTCCTCGATTTGATGCTGTTGCTGATGAAGTTAAGACCACCGATTCAGTGGTGGTTCCAGAGGGCTTTATGGGTTTGGATATTGGTCCACAGACGATAAAAACCTATGCTGAATATTTGGGGCAAGCGAAGACTATTTTTTGGAATGGCCCAATGGGTGTGTTTGAAAATGAATTATTTAACAAAGGCACGTTTGCTGTGGCCGAAGCCATTGCCAAATCAGAAGCTGTAAGTATTGTTGGCGGTGGAGATTCTGCATCGGCAGCTCGAGAGTCTGGTTTTTCTAAAGATTTTACTCATATCTCAACTGGTGGCGGAGCGAGTTTAGAGTACCTTCAAGGTGTTCCCATGCCTGGGCTATTAGCTCTTCAGGGGAAATTTAAAGATCACATCGTAAAATAGGAAACTGCACACTATGTCTATTCAATATGTCGCTGGAAATTGGAAACTCAATAAAGGGCCAAAAGAGGCTGCTGAATTTCTTCAGCAGTTTCAATCGCAGGTGGCGGATACGGATCAAAAGAAGTTTATGTTGTTCCTTCCGGCTTTAACGTTGGGTGCTGTGGCTCACCAAATTAAGAATTTAGCGATCCATTGGGGAGCTCAGAATGTTTACTTCGAAGAAGAGGGCGCCTTTACGGGTGAAAATTCAGCGAAGGTTTTGAGTGAGTTAGGGTGTACTCATTGCCTTGTTGGGCATAGTGAGCGCAGACAGGTTTTCAACGAGACGGATGATCAATTGGCTAAAAAGGTTTTGTGTCTGCAAAATAATAGTATTGAGCCCATGTTATGTGTGGGTGAAACCTTAGAGCAGCGTGAGGCCGGGCAAACCATGCAGGTCATTGAAAGTCAGCTCAAGCAAGGGCTGGAGCATGTTCAGTGGGGTAAGCCTCTGTCTTTGGCTTATGAGCCTGTTTGGGCTATTGGTACCGGGAAAGTGGCCACACCAGAAATTGCGGAAGAGGCTCATGCCCATTTAAGAAAAGTATTAAAAGAAATTGGTGGAGATACCGCTGAGCGTACACCCATTTTATATGGTGGTAGTGTTAAACCAGGAAATGCTAGTGAGCTAGGTGAGAAGCCCAATATTGATGGCTTCCTTGTTGGGGGAGCCTCTTTGGATCCTCAGTCTTTCGTTGATATTTACAAAAACTCTATCTAATAGGTCCGTACCTTTTCTCGGCCACAACAGTGTGGCCACAGTTCATTTTTCAAGAGTAAAATCTTTGAATCATAAAATGCTCGTGAACCTATAGAAACCATTGGGTTATTTCTATAACGCGTAAAGTTAATTGACAGTTTTCTAAATAATTACACCTATTTACGCAGCTAGTCCTTGTCGCAAAAAAACAAAGAGTCTGATAGCTTTGTAGATGTAAAGGGCTAGAAAATTTTGTGGGTACTCAGTCGTTAACCTTTAAGAGAGGAGACGAACATGAGGCATCACTCTGTTCACTTCAGTCGCTGCCACCACTGTGGGCATGTGACTAAAAAAGAGGGAGCTAGGGTTGAGCACTGCGATCATTGTAGTAAACCAATTGCACGGTTTTATTATTTTAATGATCGGTTTACAGCAGTTCTCAGCGAACATACCTTGCGACCTCCGAAGCTACAAAATGAATACACTCCCATATACGGCTTGACCGCCTACTGGGAAAACTTTTAGATGGGAAGGAATGAAGAAGTTTAATTCTGACTCCGTCGTTACATATAAAGATATAGAAGAGGCTTATCAGTTTATTAAGCCTCATGTTCTACAGACTCAATTGAGCTACTCTGGCAATACCAGTCAGTGGCTGGGAACCGAAGTTTTTTTAAAGCACGAAAACGAGCAGCGAACTGGTAGTTTTAAGGTTCGCGGAGCTCTCAATAAAGTGGGTCACCTAGATCCAGATGAAAAGGCTCGAGGAATCATTGCCAGTTCGGCTGGCAATCACGCACAGGGAGTGGCCTTCTCAGCTCATCAAGTGAACGTTCCTGCGACCATTGTTATGCCTAAGCACAGCCCCCTCATTAAAGCCAAAGCCACTCAACATTACGGAGCAACGGTGATTCATCATGGGGATGTTTATGATCAGGCCTACGAGTTCGCTCGTCAGTTGGAAAAGGAAAAGGGTTATACATTTGTACATCCGTTCAATGATCCTTGGGTGATTGCTGGGCAGGGAACTGTCGGGATCGAGATATTACAGCAGGTAAAAGACTTAGACTCTATAGTTGTTTCTGTCGGAGGTGGCGGTCTCATTGCGGGATTAGCCACAATGGTTAAACACATCAATCCCAAAATTAAGGTTTATGGTGTTGTGGCCGCAAAGGCTCCAAACATGTTGGGTAAGTTTAAAGGTGAGCCAGAGAAGTATCCTTTTATTTCTGGGGATACTATTGCTGATGGAATTGCTGTTCGAGAGGCCAACGATTTTATTTGTGATAATTATATTAAGCCGTTAGTGGATGATATTGTTCAGGTCAATGATGATGAAATGTGTGAATCTCTGGTATGGTTGATGGAAAGATCTAAGACCGTCGTGGAAGCCTGTTCTGCCGCCGTGTTGGCAGGTGCACATAAAGCCAATTGGGACCTTGGTAAAAAAACATGTTTGATTTTAAGCGGTGGCAATATTGATTTGAATCTAGTGGCTCAAATCATCGAACGAGGTTTGATGCGTAATGGTCGATTGTCTCGAATCCGAGTGAAGGTCTCGGATCGGCCCGGGCAATTGCATCTTTTGACAAAAGTATTTTCCGACTTGAATGCCAATGTTCTTGAGGTTCACCATGATCGCCATGGGGAAAATATCGAGCCTAAGCAGGCCATCATGGAATTTGTCATTGAAAGCCGCGACCATGATCATCTTAAAGAGATCAAGTCGGCCATCAAAGCTACTGGTGCTCACCTCATATAGAGGTGTTAAACATCCTTTTAACTCTTCTCACTAAAAGCGGCCTGTATTTTGAGTGATTTCTATAAGGGAGTTCTTTCTACGGATCTGCTTTTTTAAATCGTCTCTGACAGTTTCACAAATTTCACCGTATTGAATGTACTCAATAAGACTTTTTTTCAATTTTGGAGTGAGGTTCACTTGGTCCTCTAGTAAGCCTTGTACTTTTTCACGATTACTCTCCAAACATCCGTCCGGAGCGAGGTCGCCCAGGTGATCCACTAAGCTAGGCTGTAGTTTTGCTGCGCGAACCTTAACATCTTCAACAAAGTTTTTTGATAAATCCATCCATAGCTTCTGTTGAGTTCGGTCATAAAGATTCCAAAGAATCATTTTCTTGTTAATCATAGGATCTTCGTTTGCGGGGTCGAGGAGTTTGGCGTAGAGCTCCTTTTTTGTGTCGGAATTGGGAATTCTGGCTCGACAAGAGAGAACCCCTAGTTTGGAGTCATGTGAGTTTTCTCTTTCTAGTTCCGCATTGGCTAGCTTCATGGGGTTGCCATAGTTGGCTGAACAAAGGGTTCGGATGGCGTGCCACTTTTCATTACTTGCTAATTTTAAACCAGGCAATTGGCTCGGATTATCTAAAATGGATTTTACATTTTTTAGTCCAATTTCAGTTTCAGCACTGGCATTCAAAGAATAAATCAATTTCTTTTGAAGTTCGCTGCCACCGGGTGCGGACTGCAGTTTTTTCCAGATTAGACTCTCTAAGCTAGCAATAAAGTCTTGATAAGCCTTTTTCTCTTGTTCTGTGGATTTAGGGAAGTACCGCGCCACCGAGTGGGATAGGGAATAGTAGCCATGTAAATGGGTAAGCAATGCCATCAGGATCTCCGGGTCCGTTTCTACTTGGATCTGCTTCATGGCTAGCTTGGTGTATTGATAGGCCGAAAGATTGCCATCACGAACCATTTCCCAAAGAGAATTTGATATTTGCTCACGAATTCGAATGTCGCTGAACTGGTCTAAACCTTTGAGCGCAACATCTAAACTTTTCTGATCAAGCTCCACTTCTGCATAGGCCATCTCTTCATAGTTAGGGAAAACAAAGTCGGGACAATCTTTTCCATAAAGAGATGCCACTTTTGTTTTGGATCCCTCAAATATCACATCATGTGTCTCGGTGAGTCTTACTTGGCTGTCGACTTTTTGATAGAGGCCAATACGAGTTTTCTGCCGACGTAAAACAGGATTTTCTTTGGGAGCGGTTTGTTTAATGTTAAATCCGTCGATTTTATTTTCTGGAGAGCAGGTCCATTCGGCCACGATATTATTGAGGCCCGAGGTTTCTAGCCATGTTTTAAACCAAGGAGCTAGATCTTGGCCTGTGGATTTAGACAGGGCATTTACAAAATCTTGCAATACGGTATTTCGTTCTGCATGGAGTTTAAAATATTCCCGCATTCCCTGTTTGAACTGCTCCTCACCAATGTAGAACACCAACATTTTTAAAAATGAAGCTCCTTTGCCGTAGGTGATGGCATCAAAATTAGCTGAAGCAGCTTGGGTGTCCGGAATATCAGCTTGGATAGGGTGAGTGGTTCGCAATTGATCTTTCACATAGGTTCGGAATTTTTGTCTGGAATCAAACGAGCGCCAATGCTTTATGTTTTGAGTGATGTCATAGGCCGCCAGGTTTGCCATGTAAGTGGCAAAGCTTTCATTTAACCAAAGGTCGTCCCACCATTTCATGGTAACTAGGTTGCCAAACCACATATGGGCCATCTCATGTAAAATAACATTTCTCAGTGAAAAACGAAGTCGTTCAGATTTTGGGCCTTTTGCTACAAACCATTCGGAAAATGTAACCGCGGCGACGTTTTCCATAGCCCCCGCATTGAAGTCTGGAGCCAGGATTTGGTCATACTTTTTACCGTAAGGGTAAGGGTAGTCAAAATACTCGGTGAAAAACTTGAACCCAGCTTTGGTATCAGAAAACCAATGCTTAGGGCGCACATGTTTCGCCAGTGATTGCCGGGCATAGAGGCCTAGTTCTATATCGCCGGCACGATCGGTCCACTTGTAGTAAGGGCCGGCATGAAGGGACCATATGTAGGTGCTAAACTTCTCGCTAGTAGGGAAAGTCCATCTTCTATGGGTGCGCGAAATATTTTTTAACTTGGTATGATGGGAGTGGGTGATGACTTTCCAATTTCTTGGAGCGTCCACAGTCATTGTGTATTTTGCTTTTATATCTGGCTGATCAAAACAAGGGAAAACTTGGTTGGCATCAAAGGGTTCTAAATCCGTGTACAAATAGATGCGACCATCTTTAGGGTCTTCGAATCGATAGAGGCCACTGCCTGTTTTTGAATAGGTTTTGCTGTAGGCAATGGTGAGTCTATGGGTTCCAGGTGGAATGGATGAAACAGGGATGTAAACAGCTCCGCCATCGGCTTTGTAGGCAACAGGTTCTCCATCCATTTCAACTGAGGTTAAGTCTAAGGTCATTAAGTCGACTCTTAAAAAATCACCCACAGGAATGAAGTCAAAGGTTAGGGTTGTTTTGCCGGAAAAAGTATTACCTTTGTGCAGTTCAAAGTATTGTTCATAACTTACATTGCTCAGCTGTTTTTTTCTAAGTTGAGCCTCCTCTAAGGAGAGAATACTTCGCAGGTGAGAGAGCTCACCTTGCTTGGGCCCTAAAGGTGGAGCCTTCTTAGTGGTTGCACAACTCAAAATAAAAAATAGCCCCAAAAAAGCGATGATAGCTCTCACGATTTCCCCCTCTATGATGAAAGGAGATTTTAAATGATTTCTGATGGGGTGTAATAGGGAATATACCTCCGACACGGGCTATCATGTGTAAAATCTTATTCCATTGTGATAGAGAATGGGGCCTTAAAAATTCAGTGAGGAGCATTTCATGCAGGTTCCAGAGTACATTAAAAGTTTAAAGCCCTATCAGCCAGGAAAACCCATTGAGGAAACTCAGCGTGAATATGGTTTAGAGCATGTTTGCAAATTGGCGAGCAACGAATCACCCGTAGGAGTCAGTCCTCAAGTTGTAGCGGCACTGGAAAAGGGGATTCACGAACTTCATAGATATCCGGATGCCTCTTTTTATAATTTGAAGAAGTCCTTTTCAGATTATTATTCTATTGATAGTCAATTTCTAACTTTTGGTAATGGCTCCAATGAACTCATCGATTTGTTGATCCGAGTCTATGCCATTGAGAATCCAAAAATACTCACCTCAAGAAGTGCATTTATCGCTTATAAGATTTGTGCTCAAGCAGCTGGTGCACAAACCATTGAATCGCCGTTGGATGAAAATCTTAGAATGGATTTAGATCAAATTTATGCTGACTATCAAAAGCATAAGCCCAGCTTAATATTTTTACCCAACCCGAATAACCCCACGGGGACTTATCTTTCCTCGGAAAAGATCACCTCGTTCTTAGATAAAATGTCCTCTGAGTCAGATGTGAAAATAGTAATAGATGAGGCCTACAATGAATATGTTAGAGCCGAAGACTATGGAAATAGTATCGACTATTTTAAAAAGTATAAAAATGTTTTGGTGATTCGTACTTTCAGCAAAATTTTTGGTTTGGCTGGATTGCGATTGGGGGCACTTGTCGCAGATGAAGAAACAGTGGATTTTGTAAATCGCATTCGTAACCCATTTAACGTAAATAGTTTGGCACAAGTGGCAGCTATTGCGGTTATGCAAGATAAGGCCTACTTGGATTCGGCACGACGGCTGAATGGCGAAGGGTTAGATTACTTTTACAAGCAGCTTGGTGAGTTAGGAATTCCGTTTTGGGAGTCTCAGGCCAATTTTGTATTGTTTGATTGTGGGCAGCCAGCGGGGGAGGTGTATGAGGCCCTTCTTAAGAAAGGTGTTATCCTGCGACCCGTAGCAGGGTATGGATTGCCTAATGCTCTGCGGATGAGTGTGGGTCTGCCCGAGGAGAACGAATTGGCCATTGCCGCCATCCGCCAGGTTTTGGAGTGATTGGCTCGGCATGGCAATGAGGTAATTTTAAGCAAAATAGGAGTTCTTAGGTCTTCCATATTGATCACCTATTTGGTTTGGATTAGCTTGGTGGAACAAATGGATCGTTAGAGGTGAATGAAGTGGGGTGTATAGTGGTAACAATTGATGGGCCAGCGGCGTCGGGGAAAACTTCTGTCAGCCGGGGTTTAGCACAAAAATTGGGTTGGAAATGGGTCTCAACGGGAGCCTTCTATCGTGGACTTGGCTATATGGCTCAACAAACTCAAGTAGATATAAAAAATGAAGACGAGCTCGTGGCTTTGGTAAAGAGTGATAACTGGTCTGTCCAGATGAACGATGAAAACACGAATTTTATTTTTAATGACCAAGATGTGACGGAATTTATTTTTCAAGAAGAGGTGGGAACTCTTGCGAGCCAAGTGAGTGGTTATCCCAAAGTAAGAGAAGCGTTGTTGGAAGCGCAAAGAGCACTTGCCAGCGAAGATTACAATTTAGTCGCCGAGGGTAGAGACTGTGGTAGTGTTGTTTTTCCAACGGCTCCGTTGAAAGTTTATTTAACGGCCCGTAGTGAAAGCCGTGCCCAGCGACGAGCAGAAGAGCAGGGTAAAGATTTAGAATCGACGATCGAAGCGCAAAAGCAACGAGACCAACAGGACGCCAGTCGAAAAGCGGCGCCAATGCAGGTGCCCGAGGGCGCCCATGTGATCGATACCAGTGAGCTCACTTTAGACCAAGTGGTTCAAAAAGTAGAAGATCTCGTTCAAAAACATATTAATTGATATGAACTGCCCCAACGAAATGTTTTTGGTTTGAGGCAGTTTAGCTCTGTTCTTGTGGAGTTTTCCTCAAAGCCTCTCCTTCCAGCCCTTTTGTTCGCGCTTCGTCTCTAACCCTGCATCAGCTTCGGCTGCTGCAGGTTCAGATACGCAGCACCAACGGGAGGGGGCGTCGTGGCTTCGAGGAATACTCCACACAAACACCGTAAATCTTCTTCTTAGTTAATA